>CAWEZC010000005.1:0-1241307 GCA_963813495.1 uncultured Thermoleophilaceae bacterium | reverse complement strand
CGAGGACGTACGCGGAATCACCGGGCCGGCTGAGCTCGACTGGGCTCGCAACGTGTACTGGATGTACGGCGTCGTCGTTTCGGAGCACTTCCCGTTGACCCGCGACGAGCTCATGGCCTACCTGGCCGAGCAGGAGATCGAGTCGCGCACCTTCTTCTGCCCGATGAACATGCAGCCGTTCCTGCGCCGCCAGCGTGGCTCCCGGGAGGTCGAGTGTCCGGTCGCTGAGCGGCTCTGGGATCGCGGGATGTACCTGCCCTGCGGGATCGACTTGCCGGATGAGACGCTGGCGGACATCGTTGGCGTGATTCGTGCCGCAGCTGTGGGGGTCCCCACCTGATCGACTCGGTCACCGTGTGAGGATCACCCTCAAGCATCGGTTCGACTTCGGCCACGATCGGGAGCTGGTGGGGGACGACCTGAGACGGCCCGAGGCGTGGGACGCGCTGCGCACGCACACAACCGGCGCGTTTGCCCTCCCGGAGGATCGCGCCGAGTGGGAGCGCGTCGCTGACGAGCACGTCCGAGATCGCGGAGCGGGCCAGACGGATCCACGCCTGGCGGAGGGATCACCAGGCCGGGTCGCTGGCCTCGTACCGGTGTCGGCACCGCGGTGCTCGAGCTGTGGCTCATGCGGACCGACTCAGACCTGGACCTGGCCGTAACCGAGTATGCGAGCGCCACAGTCCAACGGCTGAGGCGCGTGTTCCCCGAGGCGCGGGTGCTCGAGCACGACCTGCTTCGAGACGCCCCGGTCGCAGCCGACGTCCACCTCTTCCACAGATCGACACGGAGCTCGACAACTCAGACTGGAAGGCAGTCTTCGAGCGGTTTGCCGATCAGCGGGTGCTGTTCCTCACCCGACCAGGGCGAGCCGCCGGCTTCTGTTCGCGGAGCTGCGCAAGAGCCTCCGTAACCGGCGCGCGACCGAGGCCGGGTTCGTCCGCAATCGGGCCGCGCTCGAGGCGCTGTGGAGCGATACGCACGCCGCCGGCGCACCCCTTCGTTGGCGGCGACGTCCTTGCGTGGGCCCTCGAGCCTCGCACCGATGCCCGCTAGCCGGGGGCCGCGGAGCCACCACTGCCGGCTACCGGGTGCCGCTCGCAGCGTCCGCTTGCTTGCGAGGGAGCCAGCGGATCGATCAACGGCCGCCACTCCTTGCGGGTCACGTAGCTCCCGAGCACGAGCAGGACCGCTACACGCAGGGAGGAACGACCGCGGCGACCAGGGGGGAGCGGTCGACAGCGGAATCGCGACCGCGAGCGCCACGACCACCGCGACCACCGGCTTGAGGAAGAGTCTGCGGAACGGCATGGCGAACACGCTTCTGTGCACCATGCCCGCCTGCCAGGCAACGATCAGGACGTCCGACACGACCAGAGCAACCGCCGCTCCCGTCGGACCGTACGGCGGGATCAGGAGCACGTTCAGCCCAACGTTTAGCGCCAGGCTGACCGCGAGAATCAGCAATCTCCTGCGCTCGCGGTAGGCCGCAAGGAGGGCTACCAGAGCAGATAGTTCAGGAACCCGAGCACGACTACCCGCCGAAATCGCCAGTGGTGTTCCCGCGTCCTCGAAGCGATCGCCGAGCACGGCCGTCACCAGGTCGGCGCTGCCGAAGACCAGGGAGAGGGCGACCGGAACGCTCAGCAGCAGGAACACCCGCCAGAGGAAGAAGAACGACTCGCGGCCTCTGCGAGCCTCCTCGAGACCAGCCGCGAGCACCGGACAAACGCGGGGACGATGACGCCCGGGCAGGATCGCCGAGACCGCCAGCGCCGTGAGTACCACGCCGTAGATGGCGGCCGCCGAGTGCTGTCGAGCTTCGAGACCATCAGGTCGACCCGCTCGTAGACGATTGCGATCCCCCCGGTCGCGGCGATCGGGAGCGCCGTTCCCAGGAAGGAGGGGACCTTCCGAATCGCGCCGGAGAGCACGACCGGGACCTTCATCGTGACTTCACGAGCACGAACGCGGCCACAGCGGCCGCCGCGGAGCCGAGCCCCATGGCGATCACGAGCCCGGTGGGCCCCCCCGCTGGAAATGAGCGCGACGCCCGCGCCGCCGGTGACCGCCGTTTGCAGGGCGAGGAACAAGGCCGGAAAGACCAGAACCCGGCGCGCCCGAAGGAGCGTCGAACGCGGCGAGGAAGCCCTGGAAAAACAGGTACACCGCGCCGACCCGAGCAGCGCTATGACCTCCGCTGGATAGCCCAGCAGGAGCCCCATTGGCACCATCAGCGGAGCAACGACGAGCGAGGTCACCAGTTCGCGACAAGCGCGAGGCCAAGGTACTTCGCCTCGCCCGGCCTGATCGGTCGACATCGACCGGAACGCGACCGTTGAGATGCCGGTCTCCAAGGACCCCAAGATCCCATCAGAGCAAGAGCGATCGCGAAGTGCCCGTACTCCTCCACGCTGAAAGTGCGGATGGCGTAGATGGCCAGCGCCGTGCTGATCACGAGGAAGAGGCGCTCGATGCCGTCATCACGACCGTGTTGAAGACCAGTGAGGCGGGTCGCGTGCTCGGGACGGGCTCTGTTCGGTCACCGCGCTACGGCTGACGACGGATTATTCGCGGATGCGTGGCCTTATGCCGAGCCGGTATAGGCCGATCCCTTCGCCGTCGCCGGTCCAGCAGCCGAGCCGCCGGCCGCGTGAAAGCGCTTGAGGGTGGAGGCTCAGGAGCTGGAGCTCCTCCCGCTGCGCGGGCCGACGGTCCCAGGACTTCGCGGCTTCGTGCCAGAGGCGCACTGCGAGCTCGTCGTCGCTGATGCCGGGCAGTGCGCCCGCGAGCGCGAGCCGCACGCCGAACTCGGTGTCGAAGATGTAGTGCATGTCCTGGCGGAACATGCGGACTTCCTCGAAAACGTCACGCCGCCCAGAACGTTGACGCCTGCGGCCACCCCACGGGATCGATGATCCAGCGGTGGCGCGGTGAAGCCGGCAGCTCCGGCTTCCACACGTCCATGAGCCTGCCGTCCTCGAACACGTAGCGACACGCGCCCACTATCCAGCGCCCCCCGCTGAGCTGCGAATGTGGCGACCGCCTTCCTCGTGCGCCCGAGAACATAGTGGTCGTCGCTGTTGATGAAGGCGATGATGTCGCCCGTCGCCCGTCGCAGCCCCTTGTTGAGGGCGTCCGTCTGGCCGGCAGTCGGGCTCACTCACCCACCAGGCAAGCTGATCCTCGTATCGCCTGATGATCTTCGACAGACCCATCCGTGGACCCCCGTCCACCACGAAGTACTCGAGTTTCTCGTAGCCCTGCTCGAGCACCGAGGTCATTGTCCGCTCGATGAAAGCGCGCCTGATTGAACGACGGCGTGATGATCGTGATCTTCGGCTGCACCTCAGAGCTGCTGCCTACGCGTCGGCGCGCCTGAGGACCAGGAGCCCGAGCGCATAGAGGCAGAAGCAACCCTCCTTCCGCTGATCCGCCTCGTACCTGTCCACTCCGATCCACACCAGAAGCGGCAGGGTCCAGCACCGCCCGTACTCGAACCTCCTGCACGGAATAGCCCTCCAACAGCAGTGGGAAGCCGCTCCTGACCGTAGATGCGATGGAGGGGCGCCGCAGACGAAATCACCAAGCCAAGCGGAAATGATGGCCACGATCATCCGCCCCTCGGCGTCGAGGAGGTCGCGCATGACCACCATGGCCTTCGGGTCGCCGCTCGGGTTCTCGAAGCTCCCGTAGCGGCCCGCGAGGCCGACGTGCTCGACCGAAGAGCAGTTGATGATCTGATCGAAGCGACTGCCATCGAGCGGCCGGTCGAGGATGTCCCCTTGGACGGGCGGTCACGCGGGGGTGCCGGTACTCGAGCGCGGTCGGCATACGGTCGAGCGCGACGACGTCGTGCCCGCGCTGGGCGGCCGCGAGTGACAAGAAGCCGACGTCCGCGCCAAAGTCGAGCGTCGTTCACGGCCCCTCGCCAGCCGCGCGAGGCAGAAGGACCATTCGATCCACCTATCGCCGAGCAGCGTCGCGCCGTCGCGCTCGGCGATCCGCCGTGAAACTTCGAGTGCCGCGTTGCCGGCGCGGTTGAGCAGCCACCCGCTTCGATGGCGCACCCGGTCGTGAACTGGTTGTCGGGATGTCATTTCCCACACCCTATGAGCTACCTACCCTGAGCCGGCGTCGCGATCGGCACGCGGGGCCACTCCCAGGCACACGGTCAGCTCCCCGCGCCGGATCAGCTCGAAGTCGTAGCTGCTCATCGCGGTGAAGAAGGCATGCGCGCATCTTCTCCGTGCAGCTCGACCGAGACGTTCCTCACGCGCGGCAGCCACGACTGCGCCCCGCGCGAGAACAGGTCGAGCTCGCCGCCCTCGATGTCGACCTTGAGCAGGTCGATCGACTCCGCTCCGAGCTCTCCAGGACCGTGGTAAGGCTCTTCGCCGGTACGGCTTCCAGCGACGTGTCCGGGTCCTCCTTGGCCTGATAGGTCCACTCGCGGCCGTCGAGGAACTCGCCGCGAACGAGCCGCAGCGTGGTGTCGCGCGACCACACTGCCGCGTTCAGCGCGATCGCGCGCTCGCCGAACTGCTCGAGGTTCTTGCGCAGGACGTCGTAGTTCCCCGCGTCGGGCTCGATTGCGACGAGACGCGCATCGGGGAAGGCGTTCAGGAGCAGGAACCCGGTCGCGCCGATGTTGGCGCCGCAGTCCACGATTGTGGACACGCCGTCAAGGCGGCCGAGCCACGAGAACTCGTCGCCGAGAAACACCTGCTCGACGACCTCCTTGTCGCTGGTGCCTGGGCGGAAGCGCAGGTTCCCCTCGAAGCCCTTGAGCTCGAGGGTGACGAGCCGGCGCCGCGTGACAAGCGCCAAGATCCGGCTCACCTTGGGCGACAGCTTCAAGGCGGCGGGAAGCCCGATCGCGAGCGAGCGCGCCCGCAGGTCGCCGAGGGTTCGTCGGAGCTGGCTGATCCGGTTTCGGATGCTTCCTTCTAGCATGGCGGCGCTTGAGGATCGTGATCGTCGACCCCGTGCTACCAGGCCTTCCTCGCGAACCACTACGGCGCGAACCCCGGCCTGGCCACACACCAGTTACGAGCGGCAGCATCGAGCGCTGCTGGATCGCAGCTTCGGTACCGGCGACGCATACTCGCGCAACCTGAGGGAGCTCGGCCATGAGGCGACGGAGCTAATCCCGAACTGCCGGCCCATGCAACTCAAGTGGGCAGAGGAGCACTCCCTTGCCTTGCCGCTTGCTGCGAAGTTTCGACCGGCGCGACTGAACTGGGGCACGCTACGGCGCATCCTCGACGCCCAGATCGAGGAGTTCAACCCGGACGTTGTCTACGTCCAGGACGTGACCTATGTCGAGCGGCTGCGGCCCAGGGCGCTGGAGGGCAGATACTTGGTGGCTCAGGTCGGATCTCAGCCCCCGAGCCTCAAAGTGCTCCGCCGCTACGACCTGGTTACGACGCTCGTACCTCCGCTCGTCGAGCGCCTGCACGCGTTGGACCTCGACGCCGAGTATCTGAGCGCCGCATTCGACGAGGCCGTGCTGGCTCGGCTGAAAGCCAAGGGCGTTACCGCCGCGCCCGACGCCGAGCGCCAGCACCCCGTCTCGTTCGTAGGCAGCATCCATCCCGACCGCGTGCATCGCGGCGGCGTGCAACTGCTCGAGCGCCTCTGCTCGGACGTTGGGCTGGAGGTGTGGGGGCCGATCCACGCCAAGCTCGCGCAGTCGTCGCCGATCCGCTCTCGTCATCGCGGCCAAGCCTGGGGTATGGACATGTACCGGCTGCTCGCCCAGTCCCGCATCGCGGTCAACCGTCACGGCGACTTCGCCGGCGGCTACGCGGCGAACATGCGGATGTTCGAGGCAACGGGGGTTGGGGCGCTGCTGCTGACCGAGTCCGCAACAAACCTGCCTGAGTTCTTCGAACCTGGCCGAGAAGTCGTTGCCTACGACGGTGTGGACGACCTGGTGGACAAGGTTCGCCATTTCCTCGAGCACGACGACGAGCGGCGCAGCATCGCCGCCGCGGGGCAGCGCCGCACGCTGACCGAGCACACCTACGGTCACCGGATCAGGCAACTCACCGGGATGCTCGAATCCAGGCTGAGCTAGCGACCGGCAACCCGTCCCAGAGCGACCCGCGCGCGCCCGACCGTGCGGATCACCGCCCTCCGGACGGGCGGCCCTTCGAACCGCCAGTTGAGCTTCGGGATGTCGTCTGGCGGGTGGTAGAACTCCTCGGGGCCCCAGCGCTCGAATAGCCGCTCGCGCTTGAGGTCGTAGAAGCGCCTTCCCTCGCGGAAGAAGATCGGCCCCCACTTGAACTCTGCGTAGACCGCCCACGCGTAGGTGTCGTCGCAGACGTCCACGAGGCGGCGACAGGCCAGCTGCGCATCCGCCTCAGCGACAAGGTCGGTGCGGATCACGAAGTTGCCGCCGCTCGGCGCCACTGAGCGACGGCCCTCGTTCGAGATGAAGCTCGGGTTGTTCCGATCGCAGAAGAAGCCCGCCAGGTCGTGCTCCCTAGCCAGCTGCTCCATTGCATCGAGATCGAAGACGACGCCGTCGGGCACGACGTCTCCCTTCGTCCCGTAGCCGAGCTCGGGTCCCCACCGACTACCGGGGTCTTCCGCATCGAGGTAGTGGTCCTGCATCTGGAAGATGTAGGTGTAGGCGAGGTTCTCGTCGAGGCTGCCGACCGCTCCGGTGAAGTACTCCGCGCGCGCGAGCTGGTCGATTCCGCGGTTCTCGCGTGTCAGGTATCGGACGCTCAGGTCGTGCCTTCGCTCGAACTCCCGCACGTCCTCGTCCTCGGCCGCGGAGGGCGAGCATGACAAGACTGTGATGCGGTCACGAGACGGATCGAAGGCCCGAATCCGGTGGAAGTTGCCGAGGAACGAGCGCAGCCGCTTGTAGTTGAGCACGACGACGTCGAAGCGACGCTCGGTCATGTCCAACATCGCTGCACCGCCTCGAACTCATCCAGGAAGTCGATCACGCTGCGCACGAAGGTGGCGGCGCTGCGCTCCCTTGCGCGCTCGGCGCCCCGTTTCACGAACTCCTGCCGCTCGCCGGGGTCCTCGAGCCGCCGGACCGCCTTCGCACAGGCCTCGGCGTCTGCGGGCGGTACGAGCAGCGCGGCCTCGCCGAGCTGCTCCCACGCGCCAGGGATATCGGCGTTCACCACCGGGCAGCCGAGCGCGAACGCCTCGAGCGGCGGCAGGTTCTCCGGACCGAAGTAGCTCAGGTACACAAGCGCGTGCGCTCCTCGGTACAGACTCGCGAGCTCCTCGGCGGGGACGAAACCCAGCAGCCGCACGTCTTCTTCCAAACCGAGTCTCGCGACGAGCGACTGCACGTGGCGGCGCTGGCCCTTGTCCGACCCGACACAGACGAGTCGGTAGCGCCTACCGCCGTCCGCGTTGAGGAGCCTGAGCGCCTCGAGCAGCGTGGCGTGGTTCTTGTGCGCCCAGTACTGGGCGGGGTAGAGAAGGAAGGGCGGCTCGATCGAGTACCGGGCCAGCACCTCGTCGGTGTCGAGCGGGGCCGGGAGCTCTGGCGTGGGGTGCGGCAGCGTGAGGATCTGCGACGCACGCAGACCGAAGTGGCGCATCACCTGCTCGCGGCCCGACTCGTTCGGCACGACGACGCGCGTGGCCTTCGGGAGATACCGGCGGTGGTGAGCGTGCCGTATGTCCCACTCGCCGTTCGCGCTGACCTCCGGGAACCAGGGCTGGTCGAGGTACTCGAGGTCGAACACCGTCGCGATGTAGGGTAGGCCGCAGTCCTCGGCGTACTGCGTAGTGAACCAGACCAGGTCGATCGAGTGCTGTCTTAGCGAGCGCTCGAACGTCGTGCTCATGTTGACCAGCCGGAGGCCGAGCACCCGGTCCTGGAAGTCGCGAACCGCCCGGACCGTGCGCCGGGCCGCTTTCGAGGCCGGCCCCAGTCGGAAGCTGCACCGCGCCCTCCTCGCGACGCCGGCTGGAAGTAGACGAACTCGTGTGGAGCCCCTGGCGCCGCCTCGCTCAGCGCCTGCTGGAGCGTCTCCTGGAATGTGAAGCCGCCTCCGGTTTCGGGACTGCGCTCGGGCAGCACGACCGCGACCCTCATGACGGGGGCTGTTCCGCCGGTCGCGCGAAGGCGATCAGGTGCCAGGTCTCGTCCGAGATGGCCACCTCTTCCTCGTACGCGGGGACGATTGCGTGCACGTCGAGGCTTGCCCGGGTCATCATCGCGCGCATCTCCTCGGGGGAGAAGAAGCGGTTGGACTGCGTCTCCGTCGCACGCTCGTAGCCCGCCGCCGTCCTGTTTGAGCTCGATGAGCTCGTACGACACGTGGATCAGCTGGTTCGGGCGGTCGAGCTCGGTTTCGGAGATGCGCAGGATCAGGCCGCCACCAGGGGTGGGGAAGCGCCGCACCTTCACCGGCGAATGATGTCGGACGACCGCGGCCGCGTGGAGGAACTCGACTGCCAGCACGCCTTTCGGCGTGAGGTGTTTCGCCATCCCACGAAGCGCTTTGACTATCGCCTCGTCCTCCAGGCCGTAGCCGATCGAGTCGAACAAGCACGTGACCACGTCGAAGGGGCGGCCTTCCACGTCGAGCTCGCGCATGTCCTGCTCCAGAAAGGCGACCTCCAGCCCGCGCGTGGCCGCGCTTTCCCGAGCCCGCTCGAGAAGCTCCGGGTTGTAATCGACGCCCGTCACGTGCCACCCCATCGCGGCGAGCTCCAGGGCGTGTCGGCCGGTACCGCAGGCGACGTCCATCAGGCTGCCCGGTCCGCACCGCCGCGCAGTCGGCTCACCCGGTCGGCGATGAAGCTAGCCTCGCACCGGTAGGGCTTGTCCGCGTAGATGAGGTCGTAATGGGCCGCGTGCAGCCCACGATACGAGTTGAGCTCAGACTGCGGCTTCTGCACGGAATCTTCAGCCCTCGTGGCTGTAGCGCACGACCTTGCCGGCCAGCTGGTCCTCGAGGCTCGCTCATGTCGGCGTCGACCATCAGCCGGACGAGCTCGTCGAAGCCGACCTTCGGCTCCCAGCCGAGCTCCTCGCGCGCCTTCGAGGCGTCGCCCAGCAGCACGTCGACCTCGGAGGGGCGGAAGTAGCGCGGGTCGATCTCCACGTAGCTCCTCCCAGTCGAGCCCGGCGTGGCCGAACGCCGCCTCGAGGAACTCGCGCACGGAGTGCGTCTCGCCGGTCGCGACCACGAAGTCGTCCGGCTCGGCCGCCTGCAGCATCAGCCACATCGCCTCGGCGTAGTCCGGCGCGTAGCCCCAGTCGCGCTTGGCGTCGAGGTTGCCGAGGTAGAGCTTGTCCTGCAGGCCGGCCTTGATGCGCGCCAGCGCACGCGTGATCTTGCGCGTCACGAAGGTCTCGCCGCGGCGCGGGCTCTCGTGGTTGAACAGGATGCCGTTGACCGCGAACAGCCCGTAGGCCTCGCGGTAGTTGACGGTCGCCCAGTAGGCGCTCACCTTCGCCACGGCGTAGGGGCTGCGCGGATGAAAGGGCGTCGTCTCGGACTGCGGCGGCGGCGCCGCGCCGAACATCTCGGACGACGAGGCCTGGTAGAAGCGCACGTCTCTTCGACGCCGGCCTCGCGCATCGCGTCGAGCAGGCGCAGCGTGCCCGCCGCGGTCACGTCGAAGGTGTACTCCGGGATGTCGAACGAGACGCGCACATGGCTCTGCGCGCCCGAGGTGGTAGATCTCGTCCGGCTGCAGCTCGTAGATCAGTCGCGTCGAGCGCCACCGAGTCGGTCAGGTCGCCGTAGTGGGTGAAGATGCGGACGTCGCTGCTCGTGCGGATCGCGGTAGAGGTGGTCGATCCGGTTCGTGTTGAAGCTCGACGAGCGCCGGACGATGCCGTGCACCTCGTAGCCCTTGTCCAGCAGCAGCTCGCTCAGGTAGGAGCCGTCCTGGCCGGTGATGCCGGTCACCAGCGCCTTCTTCCGTTCAGTCATCGGCGGTCAGGCTATCTGGCTCGCGGCACTAGACTCGCCGACCGCGCATGCTCCAAGACCGCGAACGCGCGCTGCTCCGCGCACAGGCCGCGATGCGCCGCTGGCTGCGGCTCGACGTGCGCCTGTGGGCGCCAGCCGGCGTGGCGGCTGCCCGGCGCGCCGGATGCGGATCCTGCGAGGACGCCATGGCGTCGACGGCGTGCTCGACGTCGGGGCGAACCGCGGCCAGTTCGCGAAGGAGCTGCGCGCCGGCGGCTACGCGGCGCGGATCGTCTCGTTCGAGCCGCTCCGAAGCGGCATACGCGGCGCTCGAGGAGGCGGCGAGGGACGATCCGCTCTGGGACCTGCCGGCGGCTCGCGCTCTCGGATAGCGAGGGCGAGGCCGAGCTTCACGTGGCCGGAAACGCGGTGAGCAGCTCGCTGCTCGACATGGAGCCGCGTCATCTGGAGGCGGCGCCCGAGTCGCGCTACGTCGGCCAGCGAGCGCGTCGCCAGGCGCGCCTCGACGCGCTCGTCGACGAGCTCGGGCTGCCGGCGGATCGGCGTGTACCTGAAGGTCGACGTCCAGGGTCCGAGTCGCAGGTCATCGAGGGAGCCCGGCCGCCCTGCCGCGGATCGTGGCGCATCGAGACCGAGCTGTCGCTCGTCCCGCTCTACCGCGACCAGCTGCTCTTCCGCGAGATGCTCGACCTGCTCGACGACGCCGGCTATCGACCCGGTGTCGCTCGAGCCCGCCTACGCCGACCCGCGCAACGGCCACGTGCTGCAGGTCGACGGCATCTTTCTGGCGTGCCAGCCGTCGGTAGCATGACGTCGCGTGAGCTCCGGCCGCCCCTGATCCGGCCTTCTGGCAGGGCAAGCCCGTGGCCGTCACGGGCGGCGCCGGCTTCCTCGGCGGCGCGGTGGTACGCGCGTCTCGAGGAGCTGGAGGCGGACGTGCGCGTCGTCCGCTCCGCCGACCACGACCTGCGCGACCCGGCGGCCACGCGAGCCGCTGTCGAGGGCGCGGAGGTCGTGATCCACCTGGCCGCGCGGGTCGGCGGCATCGGCTTCAACCGCCGCAATCCCGCGCCGCTCGTCTACGACAACCTGATGATGGCCGGCAACGTCTTCGAGCAGTCGCGCCTCGCCGGCGTCGCGAAGCTCGTGTCGGCCTGCACGGTCTGCGCCTACCCCAAGTTCACGCCCGTGCCGTTCAGCGAGGACGAGCTCTGGAACGGCTATCCGGAGGAGTCCAACGCGCCCTACGGGCTCGCCAAGAAGATGATGCTGGTGCTGTCCGACGCCTACCGGCGCCAGTACGGCTTCGACTCCTGCGCGCCGATCGTGGCGAACCTGTACGGGCCCGACGACAACTTCGACCTCGAGGACTCGCACGTGATCGCGGCGATGATCCGCAAGTTCGTCGAGGCCGTCGACGCCGGCCGCCGCGAGGTCGTCCTCTGGGGCACCGGCAAGCCCTCGCGGGAGTTCCTCTACGTGGACGACGCCGCCCGCGCGCTGCTGCTGGCGGCCGAGCGGCTCGAGACGCTCCGAGCCGGTGAACGTGGGCACCGGCCGCGAGACCAGGATCGCCGACCTCGCCGCGACGCTGCAGCGGATCACCGGGCTACGAGGGCGAGATCGTCTGGGACACCTCACGCCCCGACGGCCAGCCCACGCGCTACCTCGACGTGAGCCGGGCGCGGGAGCTCATGGGCTTCGAGGCCGAGGTGCCGCTCGAGGAGGGCCTACGCCGGACCGTGGAGAGCTTCCGCGCGCAGATGGCCGCCGCGGTCTAGCGGTGTGTGAAGCGCCGCGCGCGGCACGCTCGGGCTCCACGCCTCGACGTCGCCGTCCTCGAGCGGCGTCCAGGGGCTGACGTCGCTCCTGCTCGGCTTGCCGCTGCTCCAGCAGGGCGAGCCGCTGCGCCAGCAGCTTGCTCTGGTCGGACAGCTTCGAGACGGCGAGCGAGAAGTGCAGCAGCAGGACGAGCACGAAGCCGAACGCCACGAGGAACAGGGCGTTGGGCGGGTAGGCGATGCCGATCGAGGCTGCGCCAGCGCCTCGAGCATCGCCGCCCCATACCGACAGGGCGAGCAGCACGATCGCGCTCAGCAGCCACAGCAATGCGTACCGCTCGAGGAACGCCTTGCGGCGCACCAGCTCGAGCACGAGGAGGAGCAGGCCCGCGCTGACGGTGATCGCGAGGATCTGGATCTTGACGTCCATCAGATGTCCGACGCCGCACTCACCGGGGCGCCCTCGCCGGGTTCGGGTACGGGTCGCTGCCGGGCCAGGCCGATGAAGATCGCCAGCAGCACCTTGATCATGTAGTACGCCGACTTCCCGGAACGGATGGAGGAAATTCCCCCGCCGCGCGCCAGCATCCGCACCGGCACCTCGCGCATGCGCAGGCGGTGGTGGTGGACCATCAGCACCGCCTCGACCTCGGGATAGTCGTGCGGGTAGTCGCGGGCGAAGAGTGCGATGCCGCGGCGGTTGTAGAGCCGGAAACCCGAGGTGGGGTCGCTCACCCGCTGGCCGACCAGGCGGGAGAGCAGAAAGGCGAAGATGTGGATACCGGTGCGCCGGCTGATCGGAGCCGGATAGCCTTCCCCCTTGGTCATGAAGCGCGAGCCGCAGACCATGTCGAGGCTCGGATCATCGAGCATGGCGTCGCTGAGCTTCCCGATCTCCTCCGGGCAGTGCTGGCCATCTCCGTCGACCTGCACCATGTAGTCGTAGCCGTTCTCCTGCGCGAAGACGAAGCCCGTCTGCACGGCGCCGCCGATACCCAGGTTGAACGGATGGCGCACCACCGTGGCTCCCGCATTCTGCGCGATTTGTCCGGTGCGATCGGTCGACCCGTCGTCGACCACGAGTACGTCGACGCCGGGCACGTGCTCGCGCAGTGAGTGGATCACCCGGCCGATCGTTTCGGCCTCGTTGTAGGCGGGGATGACCCCGAGGTATGAGGAGGGCATCGACATCGGTGTCACGGTGTCAGAAACGGCATTGAGGCGTGGAAGTTGCGGCCGACCGGCCGATGGCCGCACATGGTACGGAGAGCGACGGCGCCGCCCCTAGACTGGCCCGCTTGTGCAGCTGCCATCGATCAGCGTCATCACCCCCTGCTTCAACGCTGCGAACACCATCGCAGAAACCATCGAAAGCGTCCGCTCGCAGGACTATCCGGGCGTCGAGCATATCGTGGTCGATGGCGGCTCCCGTGACGGTACGGTGGCGATCCTCGAGTCAGAGACCGGCCTGCGGTGGATCTCCGAGCCCGACCGGGGCAGGGTCGACGCGGCCAACAAGGGCGCGGGCATGGCCACTGGCGACGTGGTGGCCTGGCTGAACGCCGACGACCGCTACGAGCCCGGGGCGTTGCGCGCCGCAGGGAAGGCTTTGTCCGGCAACCCGGCCGCCGCCTGGGCTACGGGCTATTGCCGGATCATCGGCGCCGACGGCCGAGAGATTCGAAGCGCCATCGCCGCCTACAAGAACGTGTTGTTGCGCCACTGGTCGCTGCCGCTGTATCTGACACAGAACTTCGTGGCCGACCCGGCGACCTTCGTGCGCCGCAGCGCCCTCGAAGAGGTCGGGCTCCTCGACGAGCGCTACCGCGAATCGCATGACTACGACCTCTGGCTTCGCGTGGCGCGAAGGTTCGGGCCGCCGCTCGTGCTGCGCCGCGAGCTGGCCTGCTTTCGCATGGCCGAAGGCGTCGCTCAGCATGGATGGGTTCGAGCGTCAGTTCCGCGAGCACTCGGCGGTGGCGCGCGCGCACGGAGGCGGGTATCCGCTGCCCGTCGCCGCCAACCGGATCATGAGCGCGCTGATCGTGGCCGTGTACCGCACGCTTCGCCTACGCCGCCGGCTGGGTGGAGCGACGCGTTGACGCGTCGCCGGGAGGAGCCGAACCCATCGATAGATTCCCGCCCGATGGCACGGGCACGGCATGCGCGCCCCCCGGCGTCGCTTGCGCTGCTCCTGGTCGCAGTGGCGCTGCTGGGCATAACCTGGGCGCTCCTCAACCCTGCGTGGCAGTCGCCGGACGAGCAGTGGCATTTCGGCTACGCCCAGACCCTGGCCGAGCGCGGAGCATTGCCCGGAGGCGACGGAGCGCGCGGCCTTCTCGAGGGAGCAGTTCCTGGCCGGAGAAGGCTCGCGGTCGGGCAACCTGGCCTTCAACGCGAGCCTCAAGGCACCCTGGGACACGGCCACTTTCGAGCGCTGGCAGCGGGCTAACGACGAGTTGCCAAGAGACGCCCGCTCGGATGGCGGCGGCACCAACAACGCAGGCAGCAACCCTCCGCTGTACTACGCATACGAGCTGCCGGGATACCTGCTGGCCACGGGTGGGGACGTTTTCGATCGTCTGTACTCGATGCGCATCTGGTCCCTGACCCTGCTGCTTGCGCTCGTCATCGCCACGTGGCTGCTGGCCGGTGAGCTGTTCGACAAGAACCGGTTGCTTCAGTTGTTGGCCGCCGGGGTCGCTGGCCTCCAGCCGTCGGCCGTGTTCATCAGTTCATCCGTCAACCCCGACGCGATGCTGATAGCTCTATGGGCCTTTGCGCTTTGGCTCGGCGTGCGGATCCTCAAACGGGGCATCACGTGGCAGATGAGCCTGGCGCTGGCGGCGGTTGCCTCGGCGGCCGCCCTGACCAAAGCGACGGGCTACCTCCTGGTCTTGACGGCGATGGTCGTGGTGGCTTACGGGCTTTGGCGCACTCGCGACCAGGGCGCGCGCTCCCTCCTCCGGATCGCCGCCGTGGCCGCGGTCGCGATCGCCGTGCCGGTAGGCACATGGCTGGCGATCGCACGCGCCGAAGGCCGGCCATCGGTCAACCAAGTTGCCTCAACGAGTGGTGAGTCGGTGTCTGTCTTCGACTTCCCCCCGGGCTACCTGGCCAGCTATCTGTGGCAGTTCTATCTGCCTCAGCTTCCTTTTCAGTCGGACCTCCCCGCCGGTGTCTCGAAGGCTTACGGATACGACACTTGGATTCGCACCGGGTGGGGGGTCTTCGGATGGAAGGAGGTGCGGCTGTCAGAAAGCGTGTACACCGCGCTGCGCTGGGTCTCCTTGGCCGTCCTGTTGGCGGCCGCGGTGGCGTTGATACGGAGGCGTATCCGGCTCGGGATATCCGTGGGGCTGTTCCTGCTGCTCACGTCGCTCGGACTCATCTTCGCCTTGCACTGGGTCGAGTTCCGCTTTCTGGCCGAGCGCAACGAACTGTTCCTCCAGGGCCGGTATTTCTTGCCCCTGCTTCCGATAGCGGGGTGCGCCGGCGCTGCGGCCGTACTCCTCCTGCCGGCGCGATTCCGTGGTGCAGCCGTAGGGGCGGCGCTGGGTGCGCTCGTGGGCCTACAGGTGCTCTCTCTGGCGACCGTCCTCGAGCGTTACTATGCCTAGACGCTTGGCGGTTGGCGTGTTCCTCGCTTCCGTCCTGGTGGCGTTCGTCGTGTTGCTCGTGGCCGCGAGGAACGACGAATCCACGGTGGCCTTCACCAACGAGGCCCCGAGTTCAGCCGAGGTCGTGTCTCTCGCCCGCGGCGGGACCTACTGCCAGCGCGTCAAGGATGTGCCCGAGCGCTTCGACGGGGTGAGCGTCCCTCTCTATTCCGGAGCACCGACGGGCGCCTTCGCGCTGGTCGTCCGAGATGCACAGACTGGCATCAGACTTGGAGGCCGCACTGCGACGAGCACCTCCGTGCCCAACCTCGTAGCCGTACCGACCGGCTCGATCAACCCAGGGCAGCCACTGAAGGTCTGCGTGGAAAACCGGAGCCCCGCACGCCTCGGGCTCTACGGCGTAGGCGAAGGTGAGCGGCGCGTCGTGCGCGGGACGGTTCGGACCGGTCGTGTCGCCGTGGTCTTCTACACCGACGAGCCTCAAACATTGCTCGAACGGATTCCGGACGCGCTGACGCGGGCTGAGCTCTTCAAACCGCATTGGATCGGTCTGTGGACGTTTTGGCTCTTGGCCGCCGCAGTCGTGTTCGCCATCCCGGCCCTGCTGGCCGCGGCGCTGTGGCGATCGCTCGAAACGGACGAAGAGGAGCCGGTCGCTCCAGCTCAGCGTTATGCCCGTTTCCAAAGCGACATCGAGCCGCGCCTGGTTCCCCGAGTGCATCGCTTTGCTGCCCCGCCGCTGATCGCAGAGCCAGGTGGCCCGGCGGCCCCTGTGGCCGTCTGCATCGAGCCGAATGACGGTCAAGATGGGTCCCCTACACGGGTCTCGCTGGAGCACCAGACGCATAAGGCGGCTTCGGTGTTCGAGGGAGAGCCCTCCGACGCACTCGCCGCCACGACCGCCCCCTGGCTTGCGGTGGTCCGCGCCGGCGACCAACTCTCACCCCGGGCGATTGAACTGCTGGGACAGGCCGCCCGGCTGGCTCCCGACGCCCTCTTGCTCACCTGCGATGAGGACGAACTGACTGGCGGAGGGGAACGCGAGCGACCACGGCTGCGGCCAGGCCCGTCCCCGGATCTGCTGCTGGCCCGCGACCTGACCAGCTCCCTGGTCTGCATTCGGCATGGGAGCTCTGCTTCGTTCGGGAACGGCGCCTGGCGCTACCAAACGGCCCTGCGCCTGGCCGGCCCTACGGCCGCCGGCCTGGCTCACGTACCGGCCGTGCTGTGTCACGGCGCGCGCCCGGCCGCCGACCGCGAGACCGAGCTGCTAGCGGTCAAGGAAGCGCTACGGGAACTCACCGGCGGCAAGGCCAGGGTCGAAGCGCACAATGGGGGCAGGCGTGTCCGGCGGCCGCTCGAGGGCGAGCCTTCAGTCGAAGTCATCCTGCCTTTCCGCAACCATCCTGAGCTGCTTCGGCGTTGCGCCGAGTCGGTGCTCGGCTTGACCACCTACGAGCGCTTCTCGGTCTTTCTCGTCGACAACGGCAGCGATGATCCGGAGATACGAGAGGTCGTCGGACGGCTGGAGGGCGACCGGCGGGTTCGCTGCATCCGCGACGATCGCCCATTCAACTTCGCCGCCCTTAACAACGCAGCCGCGGCGCAGAGCGACGCCGACTTCCTCCTCTTCCTTAACAACGACACCGAGCTGCGTACCTCCACATGGCTCGAGGACCTGCTGGAAGAGGCCCAGCGGCCGGAGACCGGGGCCGTGGCACCGCTCCTCACCTTTGCCGACGGCTCCGTGCAGCACGCCGGTGCGGCCCTCGGGCTCCACGGCTACGCTGGCCACCCGTTCGCCGGCCTATCCCCCGGCCAGGAAACGCCCTTTGGATCGGCCATCGACGGTACCCGCAACTGGCTCGCGGTCACGGCCGCCTGCATGCTCGTGGAGCGCCGCAAGTTCGAGCGGGTGGACGGCTTCGACGAGTCGTTCGTGGTGGCCGGCAATGACGTGGACTTGTGTCTTCGCCTGACCCGAGCCGGCTTTCGCTCGCTCTGCCTGCCGCACGTGCGGCTCGAACACGACGAGTCGACCAGCCGCGGCGAGCACATCGATCCTGGCGATTTCGCCCGCTCCGAACGGAGCTATGGTGAGTTCAGGACCGTCGGGGACCCGTTCTACAACCCGAACTTAACTCTCCAGCGCACCGACTGCGGCCCTCGCCTTCCCGGAGAGCTCTGAGGAATCTGAAGCTCGTAGCCCTGCACGTATGCTCCCGCCCCTATGAGAGGCCATGTGAAGCCGGTCACGCGGGAGCGGCTCGAATACATCTGGAGCACCGCGAAGAAGGGGCCCACGGAGCTCGGCTATGCGTACTTCCGAGCCCGGCGGCGCAAGAAGAACAAGCCGGATGACGACCTCTGGCTCGAGGAGTGGGACCGGATTCCGCTCGAAGAGCCCGGCCGGTTCGACCTCTCTGAGGCGGACCTCGAACGTCACGAGCAGCTCCTCGCCGAATACGCCGCGGCTGACAGCGCCGAGATCCGGTCGATTCAATGGTTCATTCCGTGGGTGCCAACCGTCCTCTTGGGCGGCGTCTACACGATCCTGAGGTTCGCAGCCCATTTCGCCCGCGAGCACGGGGTCGAGTCGCGTTTCTGCATTTACGATGTGCCGGCTGAGAGCGGTAAGCGGATGGTGGCGGGAATCCACTCGAGCTTCCCCGAGCTGGCGGGTGCCGAAGTGGTGTTCCGAACCCCGCCCGACGGCGGGGCCGATTACTCGCACCTGCGGGAGTGCGATGCGGCGGTGGCCACGTTCTGGACGAGTGTCTTCCCGGTGCTGCGCTTCCCCAAGACACGGATGCGCTTCTACTTCGTCCAGGACTTCGAACCGTACTTCTACCCCGCCGGATCGGCCTTCGCGCTGGCCGAGGAGACGTACCGGGTAGGTCTGCCGGGCATCGTGAACACCCCTGGACTCGCCGAGGCGTACCGCGGCTATGGGAATCCGGCGGTTTCCTTCGAGCCCGCGGTGGATGTCGAGCGCTACAGGCCGCCTGCAGAGGGACGCCCCGACGCTCCCGTCCGGGTGTTCTTCTACGGGCGCCCGTATACACCACGCAACGCCTTCGGGCTGGGTCTGGCGAGCCTGGCCGAGCTCAAGCGCCGTTACGGCGAACGCGTCGAGATCGTCTGCGCCGGCGAGAGCTGGAACCCGGGGCAGTTCGGGTTCGCGGACACCCTGAGCAACCTCGGCCGCCTTCGTAACCTCGAGGAGGTCGCCGACCTCTACCGGACCTGCCACATCGGGCTCGTGTTGATGTTGACCAAGCACCCGAGTTACCAGCCGTTCGAGTTCATGGCCTCGGGGGTCGCGTGCGTGTCGAACCGGAACCCCGACACGGCATGGTTCCTGCGCGACGGGGAGAACTGTCTGTTGGCCAGACCACTACCAGGAGCGATCGCCGATCGCATCGGCGCCCTGGTCGACGATCCGGGACTCCGCGGGCAGATCGTCGACACCGCCCTGGCGGAAATTCCTCAGGTGCGCTGGGACGAGCAGATCGAGCGGGTGTGGCGCTCCATGACCAAGCAAGAACGCGCGTTCGACAGCCACGAGACCGAATCGGTGGGTGAGAACGCGGCTCGCGCATGAGTAGGCGAGTCGTCGTTAATCTCGTGGGCGACTCCGAGCGTGGACGGCTCGCTGAGTCGCGACTGGTGGAGGAGCCGTTCCCCTATGGCGGCCTCAAGGTCTGCGTCGCCCTTGCCTTCGCAGCAGCGGCCGCTGGGCACGAAGTCGAACTGCGCGGCTGGATCCCGCGCGTCGCCTACGAGGCGTTTGCGGACGGAGCCTCGAGTGTTCCTCAGGTACGCCTTCCGGCCCGCCCGCCCGAGGCGGACGACGTCGTCGTCATACCGGAGGGTTGGCGGGAGCCGCTGGAGTACGCACAGCTGGCGCTGTCGGACGCCGAGGTCTGGGTGTTCCTGCTCGCGGCTCCCGGCCTCTTCGGGTGGCCCTTCACCGACGAGCCGTGGTCGCTTCCGGATCCCGTCACGGTCGAGCTGGATCGGCTGGCACGCGCGGATCACTTCCGGGGGATGGACGCCCTCGGAGTCCATCTCCTGACGCACTCAACGGGCCTGGCGGAGGCTGCGCACCGTGCCGGAGTCGATTGTGCGTACGTCGGGACCGGCCAACCCATGCTGTTCCCGCAACCCGACGGCGGGCGAGAGCACGACGTGGTGGGGCTCATGGAGAACCGCTGGGCCCCGCTCGTAGAACAGGTCCTGGCCGACCTGGGAGGTGGTGTGAGCGCCGACCGCATCCCCGCTGTTGCGAACGAGGAGGTGCTTCGCCGCTTCGGGCGTGCACGGATCCTCGTGTGGCCGTCGCGGGTGGAGGGCCACGCCACGATCCCGATCGAGGCCCGCGCGATGGGCTGCGTCCCGGTCGCCCTGGACACGAATCCGTTTGCCAGCGGCCTTGCCGAGGACTTCGGGGCCGTGGTGGTCTCGTCGGTCGAGGATATGGCGCCGGCGATCCGTAGCCTCCTCGGCGAACCTGACCGCCTGCGGCAGCTTTCCGAGCGGGGGCGCCAATGGGCGCGCGAACACGAAGCCTGGGGACCCTTCCGCGATCGTGTCGAGGCCTGGGTCCAGGGTTTGCCCGCGACGGCGGTCGGCCATGGTGCGCTCGCTGCATCGGGTTCAGCGTTCCGCACCTCGGTCGAGCGAATGCGGCGCGGCCGCGACATGGCGTGCGAGGAGCTCGGGGTCGCGAAGGCCGATCTCACCGAAGCGACGGAGAATCAAGAGCGGCTGACGGCGGAGCTCGCGTGGTTGCGCGGCCGCAAGCTGGTGGAGTGGGCCTACCGCTTCGACCGTGCGGTACGCCGCCGTTAGGTGACCGCTAAGAGTTCTGCAACGACCGCCGCAACGGCACCACGTACCACAGCAACGCGAACATCAGCGCCACCGCGGCGGCCACCACGGTAACCGTCGTGGAGCGGTAGAGGAGGTCCGTGATCAGCAGGATCGCTCCCGTCATCGCCGTGGCCAGTAGCGCCATGCCCACCACCGCGTAGCGGTTGGCCGTCACGACGATGCGCTCCTTGTCCTGCTCGCGGAACTGGACGCGGTGGTGGACGGTGGGGGCGATCAGGAAGGCCGTCGCCCCGGTGGCGAACAGGAGCGTCGCGAAGTAGACGGTCTTCTGGAAGTCGGTGATCTCCGGGAAGCGCTGGTTGAACGGGACCACGAGCAGGAAGGCGAACAGCACCTGCACTCCGGGCAGTGCCACGCGCAGCTCCTGGAGCAGCTCCTCGAGGTTGCGGTCGAGCCGCTCCTCCTCGCTCTCGTGCCTACCCGAACCCGGGTCGGATCTCCTGGCCCTGGACTTGGTGGACATGCAGGCGTGCTTTACCCCCTGGAGGGCGCTTTACACCCGCCGGGCCGGAGCCCGGCGGGTGGGACGGTCCTAGCGGGAGCGGCTGGTCTTGCGGGAGCGCGCCGCCGCCGGGCGGGAGCGCGTCGATGCCGTCCGCGAGCGGCTCGCCGACCTCCGCGCCGGCCTGCGCCCGTTGCTGCGCTCGGCGGCCGGGATCTCCTCGCGGGCCACGGCCTTGGCGAGCTGCGGGATCTGCTTCTCCAGGAAGTTCGCCATGCGCTCCTCCTGACGACGATGGTCGCGAGCGAGCTTGGCCGTCTCGCGGTCGCCCACCGCCTCGGCGAGCGCCTCGATGCCGGTGTAGGTGGCGATCTCCTCGTTCTCGTTCGCGTACTCGGTCTTCGCGTTCTTCAGCATCTTTTCCGCCTCTCCGGAGCCGCGCAGCGCGTGCAGCGGACCCTGGGCGGCGGCAATCGCCTTGGAGGCCACGGCGGTCACGGCCTCGGCCACCGGCTCCGGGACGGGACCCGGCAGCGCCTCGGTGCGCCCGCCCAGCTTCTTGATGCGCCGCTCGAGATTGCGGGCCTGTGCCTTGGTCTCCTTGAGGTGCTCCTTCAGGCGCTTCTTGTACGGCGGGCGGGTGGTCATCGCGATGTGCGCCTGCAGAGCGCTCTCCAGCTCACGCTCCTTGCCGTACGCCTCGTTCAGGTATTGGATGAGTTTTTGGTCACGGGTATTGGGTTCGGCCATGACAAACGGGTACCCGTTGGCCCCGGCATCAACCGTGGCAAGCGTGCCGGGATCTCAGGCCGGGTACAAAGAGGGCATGAGCGCCTGGGACGACGACGACTGGACCGGCGAGCCTCCCGAGGGCCGTATCTCTCGCGACCGGGCCAATCCCGGCTTCTGGCGCGAGAACCGGGCACCGCTCTCGATCACCGGCGCCGGCGTGGGGATCGCGCTGATCATCCTGGTGATCGTCCTGCTGCTGTAGTGGAGCGATGAGCGAAGACCAACAGCGCGTTGCCGTGGTGCTCGGGGCGCGCAACCTCGGCGGAGCGATGGCCGAGCACCTGATCGAGCGGGGCTGGCGTGTCGCGGCCGTGGCGCGCAGCGAGGAGACCGCCCGAAACGCCACCGAGCGCGGGGCCCTCGGCATCGCCGCCGATGCCTCGGATCCCGACGTCCTGTCCGCCGCGCTCACGCGCGTGCACGACGAGCTCGGCCCGCCGCGGCTGATCGTCAACGCGGTGAGCGCCAGCCGCCCGCCGGACGACGGCGCCGGCTTCGGCGGAGGTCCGATCGCCGACGCGAGCCTCGAGGGCTTTCGCGGCTGGACGGTGGCGGTGGCCGAGCAGGCCTTCGTGTTCCTCTCGACCGGCATCGCTGCCCTGCGCGAGGCGGAGGGAACGGGGACCCTGATCCAGGTCACCGGCGGCTCGGCGCGCCGCGCCATGCCCGGCCGCGGGCTCTGGTCCGCGGGGGGTCAGGCCACGCGGGCCATGGTCCACGCCGCCGCCCAGGAGCTGCGCGAGGAGAGCATCCACGTGGCGTTGCTGATCGTGGACGCCACGATCCAGTCACCCAAGACCGCCGAGTACACCCGGGGGCAGCCCGAAAACGCGCTGGCCGACCAGCGCCTGATCGCCGAGGCGGTCGAGTACCTGGCCGAGCAGCAGCCGCGCGCCTATACGCACGAGCTCATGCTCACGCCCGCGGGAGACCGCTGGGTGCCGTGACCGCCTTCGCGTAGCCTCTGCGCCCGTGCAGGTGCAGGAGATTCCCACGACGGTCCTACGGCGGCTGGGCTTCCAGCTCGAGCCGGTGCCCAGGGCCGGGCGCCTCGGGCGCTCGCATCCCGACCTGGACCCGGGGTTCGCGTCGGTCCACGCCCGCTGCGCGCCCTTCACGATGACCTCGGTCGAGCGCATGTATGCACTCTGGGAGGGAGTGCGCCACGTCTGCCGTCAGAACGTGAGCGGCGATCTGGTCGAGTGCGGCGTATGGCGCGGCGGCAGCTCGATGGTGGCGGCGCTGACATCGGCCCAGGAGGGCGACGGTGTGCGCCGCCTGTGGCTCTACGACACGTTCGCCGGCATGAACGAGCCGAGCGAGCGCGACGTGACCATCGAAGGGATGTCGGCCCACGAGAACTGGGACACCATCCGTTCCACTCCGGGAGACCCAACCATGGCTGCGGCGTCACTGGAGGACGTGCAGGCCAACATGGCCTCGACCGGCGTCGCGTCCGAGCGGGTCGAGTACGTGCGGGGGCCCGTGGAGGAGACCATCCCCGGTCGCGCCCCCGAGCGCATCGCCCTGCTGCGCCTGGACACCGACTGGTACGAGTCCACCCGCCACGAGCTCGAGCATCTGTGGGAGCGTCTCGAGCCCGGCGGTGTGCTGATCATCGACGACTATGGCCATTGGGCCGGCGCACGCGAGGCCGTCGACGAGTTCTTCGCGAAGCGCCCCGACGCCCCGCTGCTCACCCGGGTCGACTACACGGGGCGCATCGGCGTCAAGGCCACGCTCGTCACCGGCTGAGCGCCATCCGCGCCGCCCGCTGGGGGGCGAATACCTCACGGGCCGGGCCGCCGCCGGCACGTGCGAGAGGTTGTAGTCCTCTGCGGAGGACAACCGCCGCACGTCTCGGTACCGGCCAGGCCGATTGTGAGCTTCTTGCTGTAAAGGAGCGCACGAGTCAGACCCCGTCAGGCGGCCACATTCCCCCGGGGCTCGGGCACGTGCCTCTCGAAGCAGACCACGGTCTGCCCGTCGCCGTTTCGAACCTCCAGGCGATCCACCACGGCGGCGATGATCGCGATCCCCCGGCCACAGGTGGCTTCGAGGGGGGCCGGCTCGAGCGTGCTGTCGAAGCGCCCGCAGTCGGATACCTCGACGCGCAGGCCGCGCGGGGAGGGCTCGGTCACGAGCAGGATGCAGTCGTTGGGCCACGCCTCGCCGTGCTGCACGGCGTTGGCGACGGCTTCGCTGGTGGCCAGGATCAGGTCGTAGGTTCCCTCGTCGGTCAGGCCGGCCATGCCGGCCGCCTCGGAGACGATGGCGCGTGCTTCGGACACGCTGACGGGCGCGGCCGGGAGCCACGTCTCCTGTCTTCTATTCCCATTGGTGCTCGTCGCAGGGCGGCGCCGGCCAGACCGCGCCGGTGCCCGCCGCGAGCGAGGGGGGTTCGCTCTCATCGGTCCTTCCTCCTGTGCGTCTCGGCAAGAAAGGCAAGCCGGGACATGCCGCATCCCGGTTCGGACGGTGTCTCTGTGCCGGGAGAGCTAGCCCGGCCGCTCGAGCGCCAGGACGGAGGCGACCATGTGGCCTCGCCCGGGAGTGAGCTCGAGGCGCGTGAGCAGCCGTGGAAGGGCGAAGGCGATCAGCAGCGCGGCCAGGGCAGCAAGCCCGGCGACGGAGACGGCGCCGGCCGCGCTCGCGGTGGCGGATCCGAGCGCGGAGGACCAGGGCTCGGGCGCGTGCTGTCCTGCCGCCTTCGGTGCGTCGTCTGCCCGCGGCGGAGCCGCGTGAGACCTGCTCGGCGAAGCGGCGGACTCGGGCGTGGGCATGACCGCCGCGGACGCCATCGGGTCGACGGGCTGCGGGGCGGGAGCGAAGGACGTGGGAGCGAACGGTCCGGCGCCCGGCCGCAGGTCGAGCGCGGAGCCGAGCGCACCGAAGCTCTCGAGTGAGCGCAGCAGAGCCTGCAGCTCGGGCCCGTGCAAGTCCGAACGGCGCAGGGCGGCGATCAGTCCCGCGGTCGCGACCTGGGTCTCGGCGAGCCCGGCGCGCACGCGATGGAGCAGCTGCCGTGCCTGCGCGCCTGGCAGGCCCGCGCCGTCGACCCGGAGGTCCAGCGCCAGCAGCACCGGCGCCAGCCGCTCGAGCCTCGAGCGCAGCCGGTTCAGGTCATGCGCCGGCGGTGCCGCTCCGCTGTCCAGCCGGCGGCGGATGGCTTCGACGTCCGCCTGGACCTTGCGCAGCTCGCGTTCCACGGCGGGGAGGATTCGCTCGAGGGCGGGGGCGGGAGAGGTCTCGGCCACCGCCGGCACGCCATCGCCGGGCGCGGGGGCGCCGCGAGGCGTACCAACGGGCGCCGGGCTCGAGTCGACCGACCCGGATGCGGGCGGGGCATCCGTGGTGGCCTCGGCCGGCACGGCGCGCGGCGGCGGGGATGTGGCTGCGGGCGGCGCGGCTCCATCGGCCGGTGTTACGTGGGGCCCCGGGTCCAACACCTCCGGCGCCGGGGCCACCGGGCCCGGGTCCGGGGCCACTGCAGCCGGTGCGCTCATCGGCGTGCTCTCCTGCAGAGAGCCCTGCGGGGGCTCGGCGTCCGCCGCCGGCGTCGGCTCAGGTGTGATCGTCGCCGTGCTCTCCGGCGGCGCGGCCTCGGTCTCGGCACGGGCGTCCGGAGACGCCAGCACGAGGACGGCCATGGCGGCGAGAGCAGCGGCGAGCGGCGGCGAGCGGCGATCCATGGGCCGATCCCATCCTCTCACGACCTGGTCCTCAGTGGTACCGATTTCGTATCGCCGCGTGAAAGGAAGCCGGATACGCAGCCGACCGCTTGCGGAAAGCGGCTCAAAGAGCCAGCTGCTTGCGCCCGCGGGCCAGCTTGCCGCGTGCCACCTGATCGAGCTCGGCCTTGCGTAGGCGGATCACGTCCGGCGTGACCTCCACGGCCTCGTCCTCGCGGATGAACTCGAGCGCCTGATCCAAGGACAGGCGGTGGTGGGGTACGAGCTTGATGGTCTCGTCGGAGCCCGAGGCGCGCATGTTGGTCAGCTTCTTCTCGCGCACGGCGTTCACGTCGAGGTCGTCGGAGCGGGCGTTCTCGCCCACCACCATTCCCTCATAGACCTCCTCGCCCGGCCCCACGAACAGCTGGCCGCGCTCCTGCAGCTTGAGCAGTGCGAAGGTCGCGGTGGGCCCGCGGCGGTCGGCCACCAGCGAGCCGGTCGGCCGAGTGCGGATGTCGCCCTGCCAGGCCTCGTAGCGCTCGAACACGGCGTGCAGGATCCCCGAGCCGCGCGTCTCGGTGAGGAACTCGGTGCGAAAGCCGATCAGCCCGCGGGTGGGCACGAGGAACTCGAGCCGCACCCAGCCGGTGCCGTGGTTGACCATGTTCTCCATGCGCCCCTTGCGCAGGGCCAGCATCTGCGTGACCACGCCGAGGAAATCCTCGGGCACGTCGATCGAGAGCCGCTCGATCGGCTCGTGCAGGGCGCCGTCCACCTCGCGGGTGACCACCTGGGGCTTGCCCACGGTGAGCTCGAAGCCCTCGCGGCGCATGGCCTCCACCAGGACCGCGAGCTGCAGTTCGCCGCGGCCCTGGACCTCCCAGGTGTCGGGACGCTCGGTCTCGAGCACTCGGATGGCCACGTTGCCCACGAGCTCCTGCTCGAGGCGCTCCTCGACCTGCCGGGCGGTGAGCCGCGAGCCCGACTGCCCGGCCAGGGGCGAGGTGTTGATGCCGATGGTCACGCCGAGCGCCGGCTCCTCCACGGCGATCACCGGCAGTGGGCGCGGATCGCCGGGGTCGGCGATGGTCTCGCCGATGGTGATCTCGGGGATGCCCGCGAGGGCGATGATCTCGCCCGGCCCCGCCTCGTCGGCGGCCATCCGCTGGAGGCCCTCGTTGACGTACAGCTCGCTGAGGCGCACGTTCTGGACCGAGCCGTCGTGGCGGCACCAGGCCACGGTCTGCCCCCGCCGGATCGTGCCGTGGTGGATCCGGCAGAGGGCGAGGCGGCCCACGTAGGGGTCGGCGTCGAGGTTGGTCACCTGGGCCTGCAGGAGGTGCGACTCGTCGTACTCGGGCGCCGGGATGCGCTCCACCAGCAGGTCGAACAGGGGCCGCAGGTCAGAGCCCTCGGCTCCCTCCTCGAGCGAGGCCCAGCCGGCCCTGGCGTTGGTGTAGACGATCGGGAACTCGATCTGCTCCTCGTTGGCGTCGAGGTCGAGGAAGAGCTCGTAGACCTCGTCCACCACCTCGGCGATGCGCGCGTCGGGACGGTCCACCTTGTTGACCACCAGCACCACGGGCAGCCCGCGCTCGAGTGCCTTGCGCAGCACGAAGCGCGTCTGGGGCAGCGGCCCCTCCGAGGCGTCCACGAGCAGCATCACGCCGTCGACCATGGTCATCCCGCGCTCCACCTCGCCCCCGAAGTCTGCGTGCCCGGGGGTGTCGACCAGGTTGAGCTTCACATCGCCGTAGCGCACCGCGGCGTTCTTGGCCAAGATCGTGATGCCGCGCTCGCGCTCCTGGTCCATCGAGTCCATCACGCGGTCGGTGAGCTCCTCGTGAGCACTGAACACGCCGGACTGGCGCAGCATGGCGTCGACCAGGGTGGTCTTGCCGTGATCCACGTGCGCGATGATCGCCACGTTGCGGATGTCGTTGCGCTGGGCCAAACGACTGACGTTAGCCGAGCAGTTCCCGCACAACGGAGCGGTAGCAGTCCACGGCCAGGGCGAGATCGCGGACATCGATGCGCTCGTCGCGCGCGTGGACGAGCTCGCCGATCAGCTCCAGCGTCATGTGCCGATGGGGGAAGAAGCCGTAGGCGACGCAGTCCGGGAAGGCGGCGCGGAAGGTGCGCGAGTCGGAGAAGCCCGATGACAGGGTGGGCAGCAGGCGGGCGCCGGGCTCGCTGCGCTCGACCCAGCCGCGCAGGGCATCCATCAGCGCCGAGCCCACCGGCGACGAGTTCCCGGTCACCTTCTCCGTGAACTCCAGCCGGTACTCGGTGCCCTCGAGAACCTCGCGCACGCGGGCGAGCACGTCCGCTTCGTCCAGTCCGGGCGGCACCCGGCAGTCCACGTGCAGCCGGGCGCGCTCGGGAATGATGTTCATCGTGGCTGCGGCGTCGACCATGGTGGGCGCGAGCGTCACCCGCAGGAGATCCTCGACCAGCGGCGCGAGCTCGGGGGCCCGCTGGCTCAGGCGCGACAGGGTGTCCGTCGGATCGCCGTCCAGCTCGAGTCCGAGCCCGGCCAGAAAGGCGCGCGGCCCGTCGGTCACATCCCAGTCCGGACGGCGCGTGGCGAGCGCGTCCAGCAGCGGGGCGAGCTTGAGCAGCGCGTTGTCGGCGATCGAGGGCAGCGAGGCGTGACCGGCCGCGCCGTCGGTGGTCAGCGTGAAGCGAAAGACGCCCTTCTCGCCCACCGTGACGTCGTAGATGCGTTCCTCGTCCACCATGAACGAGACCCCGCCGCCCTCGTCGACCAGGTAGTCGCAGCGGACGAGCTCGGGGTGCTCGGCCGCCAGCCATTCGGCGCCCGTGCCGCCCACCTCCTCGTCGGCCACGCAGATCACGAGCAGCTCACCGCGAGTGGGCCGCACGGAGCAGGCGGCCACCACCTCGGCCGTGGTCTGCGACTTCATGTCGAGCGCGCCTCGTCCCCAGACGCAGCCTTCGTCGAGCGCACCCGACCAGGGCGAGTGGCGCCAGCCCTCCGGGTCCGCCACGACGGTGTCCGCGTGGGACAGCAGGCCGAGCGTCGGGCCGTCGGCCCGGCCCCGCAGGCGCGCGACGAGATTGGGGCGCTGAGGGTCGTCTCCGAGCAGCCAGACCTCGAAGCCGGCGTCGCGCAGGACTCCGGCGAGCAGCTCCTGGACGATCCGCTCGTTCCCCGGCGGGTTGACGGTGTCGAGGCGCACGAGTTGCTGCAGGAGGGCGACCGCCCGGGGCTGGAGTGGCGCGGTCATCAGGCGCCGCGAGCCTATCTCTAGTCTCGACGGCCATGGAGCACCGTCCGCTGGGCCGCACTGGAGTCGAGGTCAGTCCGCTGTGCCTCGGCGCGATGATGTTCGGCGCCTGGGGTGAGACCGACCACGACGAGTCGATCCGCATCATCCACCGCGCGCTCGACGCGGGGATCAACTTCATCGATACCGCCGACGTGTACTCGCGCGGCGAATCGGAGGAGATCGTCGGCAAGGCCCTCGCCGGAGGCCGTCGCGACAACGTGGTGCTGGCCACCAAGTTCCACGGCAGTATGGGCGACGACCCCAACGAGTTCGGCAACTCGCGCCGCTGGATCATGCGTGAGGTGGAGAACAGCCTGCGCCGTCTCGGCACGGACTGGATCGACCTCTACCAGGTTCACCGTCCCGAGATCGACACCGATATCGACGAGACGCTCGGCGCCCTCACCGATCTCGTGCGCGCGGGCAAGGTTCGCTACATCGGCACCTCGACCTTCCCTCCGAGCCAGGTGGTCGAGGCGCAGTGGGTCGCGGAGCGGCGTGGGCGGGAGCGCTTCGCATCGGAGCAGCCGCCCTACTCACTGCTTCACCGTGGCGTGGAGGCCGAGCTGCTGCCCGTCTGCCTGCGCTACGGCATGGGCGTGATCCCGTGGAGCCCGCTCGCGGGCGGCTGGCTGTCCGGCAAGTGGCGCAAGGGTGCCGACGACCTCACCTCGCGCCGCTCCCAGATGCTCCCCGATCGCTATGACCTGTCTCTGCCCGAGAACCAGCGCAAGCTCGAGGCGGCGGACGCTCTCGGGCAGCTCGCCGATGAGGTGGGCATCTCGCTCATCGAGATGGCGCTCGCGTTCGTGATTCGCCATCCGGCGGTGACCGCGGCCATCATCGGCCCGCGCACGATGGAGCACCTCGAGTCTCAGCTTCCCGCCGCAGAGATCGAGCTCTCCGACGACGTTCTCGATCGCATCGACGAGATCGTCCCGCCCGGCATCAACGTGAATCCTCAAGACCAGGGCTGGACCAACCCGGCCCTTGAGCGGGCGGCGCGGCGA
Source organism: uncultured Thermoleophilaceae bacterium (assembly GCA_963813495.1). Classification (GTDB taxonomy): domain Bacteria; phylum Actinomycetota; class Thermoleophilia; order Solirubrobacterales; family Thermoleophilaceae; genus JACVRW01. The sequence goes on along the minus strand of CAWEZC010000005.1, from coordinate 1,211,861 downwards.
CGCTGAGCCATGCGCCTGAGCGTCCTCGATCAGTCGCCGATAAGCGAGGGCTCGACGGGGGCGGCGGCGCTCCGGAACTCGGTTGAGCTCGCCCGGCTCGCCGACTCCCTCGGGTTCCAGCGCTACTGGGTGGCCGAGCACCACGGCACGCCGGCCCTGGCCTGCGCGGCGCCCGAGATCCTCATCGCGGCCATCGCCGACGCCACGGAGCGCATCCGCGTGGGCAGCGGCGGCGTGATGCTTCCCCACTACAGCGCGCTCAAGGTGGCCGAGCAGTTCAGCATCCTCAGCGGCCTGCACCCCGAGCGCATCGACCTCGGCGTGGGCCGCGCGCCCGGCACCGACCCGATGACCACGCTGGCCCTCCAGCGCGACCGCCGGCACGCACCCGGCGACGACTTCGCCGAGCAGCTCACGGAGCTGCTCGCCCTGTTCGAGGGGCGGCTCCCGGAGAACCACCCCTTCGGCCGGCTCGCGCGCTCGCTGCCGGGGCTGCCCGAGCGCCCCGAGGTGTGGCTGCTGGGCTCCTCGCCCCAGAGCGCGATCTGGGCCGCCGAGCTCGGCCTGCCCTACTCGTTCGCCGACTTCATCAACCCGGGCGGCGCCGCCATCGCCGCCGACTACCGGGGCCGCTTCGTGGATTCCGAGCGCTTGGGTGCTCCTTTGGTCATGACCGCCGTGCACGCGATCTGTGCCGAGACCGACGAGGAGGCCGAGCGGCTGGCCTCCTCGGCGCGCATGATGATGTCGCTGCTGCGCCGCGGCCAGCTCGTGCCGGTGCCGCCGGTGGAGAAGGCGCTCGCCTACCTGGAGACCCGCGACAAGACGAATGACGGCCGGCGCGCCATCGTGGGCTCGCCCGCCACCGTGCGCGAGGCGCTCGAGCAGGTGGCGAGCGAGTACGGGGCCGAGGAGATCGCGATCCTCACGATCACCCACGACCCCGAGGTGCGGCGGCGCTCCTACGAGCTGATCGCAGGGGAGTTCGGCCTGAACCGGGCGGGCCTCAGCGCCGCGGCCGGGCCTGCGTCTGCATAGCCGCGAACGCGGCCACCACGATCGCCTGCAGCACGATCCAGACCGTGCCGACCGTGGTGGGCGAGGACACGCCGATGGCGGCGAAGGCCAGCGAGCCCAGGACCCACGCGACGTTGACGGCGATGATCGCCGGCACGGCCGCCCGCGGCGGCTCGGCCCGCGTCGAGGCGAACCAGACGGCGGCGGCGAACAGGACGAGCACCGTGCCGATTCCGCGCAGAGCGGCGGCCTCGACACCGAGGAGGTCCTCGAGTGGACCGGCCGCCGCGAGATAGGCGAGACCGTTGGCGCCCGTTACCGCGGCGTCGAGCTTGAGCACGAGGCGCAGCAGCGCCTCGCGGGGCAGGGCGGCGGCACGGGCGGGCAGGGACAGGGCGGACATGAATTCTCGAACCTCCGTTGCTCTGGATAAGGGTCGAGAGCGAGGATGCCGCGCCGAGGGAAGCGCGTCGATTACCTCGGAGGTAGCCGCTCGACGTACGCGCGCACGATTCGGGCCGTGGCGCGGTCCGCCGGGAAGAACGACTCGATCGACAGCTCGCTGGCCGTGACCTCCACGGCGGTGCCGAAGGTGGCCACCGTGCTGATGAAGGCCAGATCGCCCGCCTCGGTGCGCAGGCGCAGCGGCACCGCGAGCTCTTGGCGCTCGGGCTCGGGTTCGTGCTCCGGCGCCGGGTAGCCGCGCAGCTCCTCGAGCAGGGTGGCGAGCGCCGGATCGCCGCTGAGCGCGATCTGGCGCGCGAGGCGTTCGAGCAGATGCGTGCGCCACTCACCGAGGTTGGCGATTCGCGGCGCCACCCCGTCGGGGTGCAGGCTCAACCGGAGCACGTTGACCGGCGGCTCGAGCAGCTCCGGCGCAACGCCGGCCGTGAGCAGGTTGACGGCGCGGTTGGCGGCCAGCATCTCCCAGGCGCGGTCGACCACCACGGCGGGGTAGGGGTCGTGGCCGTCGAGGATCATGGTGAGTGCGTCCCGCACGGGCTCCATCTCGGGGTCGTCGAGCTCGCGCTGGTCGTATACGGGCGCGTAGCCGGCGGCCAGCAGCATGCGGTTGCGCTCGCGCAGCGGCACCTCGAGGCGGTCGGCAAGCTGGAGCACCATGCCGGGGCTGGGCCGCGAGCGGCCGGTCTCGACGAAGCTCAGATGGCGGGTCGAGACCCCGGCCTCGGCGGCCAGGTCCATCTGGCTCAGCCGCCGCCGCAGGCGCCAGTCGCGCAGCAGCGGTCCGACCCTCGCGCTGGCCGTCGTGCTGGTCATCGAGCCGGACCCTAGCGCCGGCCGTTACGCGCCACCGCTACCCCGGAGGTAATCGACACGCTGACCCGCGCAGGGCGGTCACGGGCTTCCCGACCCTGCCGCCTGATCTCACGCCCGTCCGGCGCCGCGCGTTGGCGGGGGGTGAGGCCCTCGTCTTGCCCCCCGCCCGCCTAACCTCGGACCGGTGACCGTCTCGACCGAAGCCGAGCGCCGCGGGCGCGCCGGGACGACCGCCGCCGCTCCCGGCGCGGAAGGCCAGGCCTTCGCGCCCAAGGACTGGGGCCTCGTGGCCACGGTCGCGCTCCTGTGGGGCGCGTCCTTTCTCTTCATCGAGATCGGCCTGGACCACCTCAGCCCGCCGGTGGTGGCCTTCCTGCGCGTGTTCTTCGGAGCGGCGACGCTCGCGCTCCTGCCGGGAGCCCGCCGCGCGATACCGCGCTCGGAATGGCCGCGTGTGGCTCTCCTCGGGTTGATCTGGATCGCCATCCCGTTCGTGCTCTTCGCGGTCGCCCAGCAGTGGATCGAGTCGTCGCTGGCGGCGATGATCAACGCCGGCGCTCCCCTGTTCACCGCTCTGGTGGCCGCGCTGGCGGTGCGCCGGCTGCCTGGGCGCGTCCAGGCGGTCGGTCTGGTTCTGGGCTTCCTCGGCGTGGTGGCGATCACCTCGCCGTCGCTCGGAGAGGGGGAGTCGAGCGGCCTCGGTGTGGGGCTCGTCCTGCTCGCCACCTTCCTGTACGGCTGCGCCTTCAACCTGCTCGGTCCCCTGCAGCGGCGAAACGGTGCGCTCCCGGTGATCCTGCGCGCGCAGCTGGTGGCCCTGGCGCTGCTCGCCCCGGCGGCGGCCGTGGGCGCGCCGGAGTCCGAGTTCGCCTGGTCGAGCCTGGCCGCGATGATCGCGCTCGGGGCGCTCGGCACCGGGGTGGCGTTCGTCGCCTTCACCACGCTGGTGGGCCGGGTCGGCGCCACCCGTGGCTCGGTCACGATCTACTTCATCCCTGTGGTGGCGATCATCCTCGGCGCCCTGCTGCTGGACGAGTCGATCGAGCCGGCGGCGGTCTTGGGCACGGCGCTCGTGCTCAGCGGTGCCTTTCTTACGAGCCGCCAGGTGCGGCGGCGTACATGAGCGCTATCGCCTTGGCCGTTGCGGTGTGCTTGCTGCTCTACCTGGCGCTCCTCGCGGCGCTCGTGCTCGCCGGTCGTGGCCGGCACGCCACGGCCTACGCCCGGCTCGTACCCGACGCGCTGAACCTCTTCGCTCGGCTCATGCGTGATCCGGCGCTGTCGCGGCCGGTCAAGCTGCTGATCGCCGCCGTCCTTGCCTACCTGACGCTCCCGTTCGATCTCGTGCCGGATTTCATCCCGGTGGTGGGCCTCCTCGACGACGCGCTGATGGTGGCGCTCGTCCTCCGGGTGGTGCTGCGTGCGGCGGGGCCGGGGTTGGTGCACAATCACTGGCGTGGTCCGCCCGAGACGCTTCGGCTGGTGCTCCACGCGGCGGGGGCGTGATGGCGGATACTGAGCCGACCGTGAGCACCGAGGCCACCCGCACCGGCGGCTGTCTCTGCGGCGGCGTGCGCTTCGAGCTCAGCGAGCCCGCCACCGCGGCCGGCTACTGCCACTGCACGCGCTGCCAGCGCCGCACCGGCTCGGGCTCATCGGCGCAGGCCCGGATCGACGGGCGCACCTTCCGGATCACGCAGGGCGCGGAGCTCGTCCAGGCCTGGCGACACCCCGACGGCGGCTTCGAGAAGTGCTTCTGCCGCGAGTGCGGGGCGCACCTCTTCAGCCGCGACCCGGATGACCCGAGCCAGATGAGCGTGCGCCTGCCCGCCTTCGACGGCGACCCCGGAGTGCGCCCGAGCTGGCGCGCCCACGTGGCCAGCGCCGCGCCATGGGAGCCGATCCCCGACGACGGCCTCGAGCGCTTCGAGGGCGGCATGCCGCGGCCGGCCTTCTGAGCCCTGGCTTCGGATCGGCGCTCGGAGTAGGCTGCCCGTCGAGTTGCGAGCGGTAGTCACAGCGCTCCTCGCGGGCGCCCTGCTGGCGCTGGTGGTCCCGGCCGCCGCAGCCCAGCTACCGGTGGGCGAGACGGATGGCGTGCGCATCGTGCGCGAACGGGGAGCGCTCGTGGTGGTCTTCACCAAGCCCGACTTGAGTCTCTGGCGCAAGGTGGCCGGCCGCCGGGTCAGCGTCCTGTGCACCGAGTTCAAGGAGTTCGGCAGCGCCGGTGGCGGGGCCACGGTCCGGGCGCCAAAGCGAGGCCGCAAGGTGCGCACCGGCGACCTCACACGGGGCATGGACTATTGCCGCGTGTGGCTGGCGGCCCGAACGGTGCGCAGAAAGCAGACCGGACGCGTCAGCGTCCCGCGCGAGCTGGTGGTCTCGATCCCGCTCACTCAGGCCGGGGCACGCTTCTTGGACGAGGAAGGACGGGCCCGCGCTGTGCTGGGCGTGCTTTTCGGCGCCGGCATCGTCTCCGAGCGGCTCGGGCACGACACGTATCCCACACCCGATCAGCTGCTGGGAGACAAGCGTGTCGCTCGCCTCCCGGCCTTGCGCGGGGAATCCATCGTGGCCCTGGCGAGCCCGACCGACACGCCACGCGGTCGCACCGTCGGCTACTGGAGCGACGGTGCGGCCCGCGTGGCGGTAGTGGCCGTTTCCAAGCTGGGCAGACGGCTCTTCGTCGAGTACGACGCCGATGTGGTGCGCACCAACATCGCGGGCTTTCTCTTCGACGACGAGCTCGACTGAGCTCTGGCTACTCGTCGCTGGGCATCAGCACCCAGAGCGCGACGTACACCAGCGGGCTGAGCAGCAGCACGGTGGCGACCATCAGGAGGCGCATCACAAATCGATCGAAGCCGTAGCGACGTGCCAGTCCGGCGGACACGCCGGCAAGCATGCGGCGCTCGCGCGGACGGGTGAGGCCCTTGGAGGCAAACCAAGCCCTGGCGCTCGAGAGCGACGCGGGCTGGGCGGGGGTGGGGGCAGTGGTGGAGCTCATTGGACAATCCTTGATTTCGGGAACGCAGTGAGCATGCCGCATGGGCAACCGCCCTCCCAGGCGGCTAGCAGGGGTCCCGGGGTACGGGCAACCGGCCTGCCCTTGACAGCCATCGGGCAGAGGTAGATAGTCGAAGCTCTGGTTCCGTCTGCCTTCGTGGCAGGGGAGGTGGTCGTCCGACACCCTCTCGATTTCTCCCTGGCGGTCACCGACCGCCATAGCCGGAAGAGGGAAGGAGAACCATGCACTCGTCACGCATGCGTGGCGCCGGCCTGCTCGCGGTCGCCGCCGTGCTGCTCGTCATGGCCGCACCGGCCCGGGCGCACACGGACCGGCCGGACACGGTGGTGGCCTGGAACCTCCACGCCACCAACGCATTGATCGCCACCGCCGCTCAGCCGCCGACTGTGTCGACCATCCACCTGGCCATGGTCCACGGAGCTGTCTACGACGCCGTGAACGCGATCGACCGCCGCTACCAGCCCTACCTCAGCCGCCCGAAGGCGCGCTGGTGGTACTCGAAGGATGCTGCCGCAGCCACGGCCGCGTACCGAGTCCTGCTGAGCATCGTGCCCGGTCAGGCCGAGGCTCTTGAGGGCCACTACGACCTCTCACTGATGGGAATCCCGGAGGGCCGGCGCAAGGCCGGCGGAGTAGCCGCGGGCGAAGCCGCTGCCGCGGCGATGATCGCGGCGCGGACGGGCGACGGCCGCTTCGGAGCACCCGGTTTCCCGGTGGGCACCGGCCCGGGCCAGTGGCGCCCGGTGCCGCCTGCGCTCGGCAACGACCCGAACGCCTGGGTCGCGGAGGTCAGGCCGTTCTTGATCCGGACCCAGTCGCAGTTTCGCTCGGACGGCCCATACGAGTTGAGGAGCCGCAAGTACGCGCGGGAGTTCACGGAGGTCAAGGAGCTCGGCTCTCTGACCAGTTCGAAGCGCACGAAGGACCAGACCGACGCGTCGCGCTTCTGGTCCGAGGGTACGGCGATCTGGACACGGATCACGCGAGACCTCTCTGCCCGTTACCACCTGAGGATCGCCGACAACGCAAGGCTCTTTGCCATGCAGTACCTGACCGGCGCGGACGCGCTGATCGCCGTCTGGGAGGACAAGGCCCACTGGCTGTTCTGGCGGCCAATCACGGCGATTCAAGAAGCCGACACCGACGGCAACTCCAAGACCGAGGCGGATCCAGGCTGGCAACCGCTGATCAGCAATCCGCCCTACCCCGACCATGCCTCGGGACTGTCCTCGGTGAGCAGCGCGATGGGTGAGACGCTGGCGGACTTCTTCGGGACCGACCGTGTGCACTTCAGCGCGTTCGGAGTCAACTCGCAAACGACCCGCCGCTACCACCGCTTCTCGCAGGCGGTGCAGGAGGTGGTGGACGCCCGGGTGTGGTCGGGCATCCACTTCCGGAAGGCCGACGAGGACGGTGCCCGTATCGGTGAGCAGGTGGCCCGCTGGCGGGACCACTTCTACTTCCACAAGAAGCACCACTGGTAGACGCTCGCGGGGGGTGGGCCGCCTAGGGGCGGCCCGTCCTTCGCCGCGTATCGTGAACGTCAATGAGCACTAAGCCTGATTCCGCCGTACGCCGCGGCGAGGCCGCCGACGCCGAGGACATCGGCCGGCTCTTGCACGACTTCAACACCGAGTTCGACGAGATCACCCCCGGCCCCGCCAAGCTGGCCCAGCGCGTCCGGCAATTGATCGCAGCGGGTGGCGACACCACGGTGCTGCTCGCCGGCGGCGGGCCCGACGGCGTGGCCGTGCTGCGCTTCCGGCCCGGACTCTGGAGCGAGGGGCACGAGTGTTACCTGGCGGAGCTCTACGTGGTTCCCGAGCTCCGCGGCCAGGGACTCGGCCGCGCGCTGATGGAGTCGGCGCTCGAGGTTGCGCGCGAGGAGGGCGCCGACTACATGGAGCTCGGCACGGCTGAGACCGACGTGGCCGCCCGCGGGCTCTACGAGAGCCTCGGCTTCAGCAACCGCGAAGGCAAGCCCGATGGCCCGGTCAACTACTTCTACGAGCGCGAGCTGTGAGTACGTCCTAGGGAGTCGCGTCGGGCGTCAGTCGTTGCCGTGGTCGTCGCCAGGGGCGTCGTCGTCACCGCCGCGGTCGTCGCGCCCGCCGCGGTCGTCGCCGGCCCGCCGGTCGTCATCGCGGCCGGAGCGCTCGACCTCGACCGCGATCCAGCGGCCATCGCGCTTGCGCACCACCGACTCGATGTTGCGCGCTCCGACCTTGAGGCCTGCCAACCCGTTGATGCGCTCGAAGCGGGTGTTGCGGGTCACGTGGATGCGGACGGTTCCCTTCTCGAGGTCGCGCAGCCGGAACGAGCGGGCTGCGCTGTTCTTGGAGACGACCGTCCCCTCGAACTCGCGCAGCGCCGTGCTCCCGGCGGGCGCAGCGGCACCGGCAGGAAGGGCGATGGCCGTCCCGGCGACTACGGCGGCGAGGGCGGTGATGCTTGCGATCTTGACTCTCATGTCTGCCTCCATCGATTGACTGGAGCCAGTGTTGTAGGCGCCGGTACAGAGGCAGCCCAGGTCAGGGCAAGCGCTGTGTAAGGAAACCGCTCGTAGCCCTTACCCGCGGCGCCCGCAACTGTGGACCCCGCAGCCTGTTGTCTGTGACGATGACCCGCACGGCGAGACAGTCGGCGATGGCGTCGCGGTTGGTCCTGATCGGTTGCTTGGGTCTCACCGGGCTGGCCGTGGCTCCCGTGGCGCACGCCAGCTTCCCCGGCCGCAACGGCGGCATCGCCTTCGCGCAGGGCATCGCGAGCGGCGACTCCGATCCGCAGTTCGTCGAGCGCTTCCGCCTCGTCACTGCACCGCCTGGCAGCGAGGTGCGCCGCGTGCTCCTGGAGTGTGTGCTGACCGACGGGGTCCCGAGCGGGGGCGACTGCTCGGGCACCGGTTACGGGTCGCCCTCCTACTCACCCGACGGCCGCATGCTGGTTTTCGACGCGGGTCAGCGGATCGGGGTGATCGACGCCGACGGCGGCGGCCGCGTCGCGCTATTTCCCGCCGCAAGCCCCGACGACGGCAGTCCGTCGTTCGCGCCGGACTCCAACCGGATCGTATTCAGCGGCAGCAACGACCGCGGCACCACCGACATCTACGTCCGGCGCATGAACGGCGGCGCGCCCCGGCTGATCGTCAACGACGCGGGCGAGCCCGTCATGGTCCTCGCGCAACCGAGTCGCCTACGTGCGCAGCGGCAACATCTACAGCGCTCGCCCGGACGGCAGGCAGCGCCGCTTCGTGACCTCTGGCGTGTCGCCCGACTGGTCGCCGGACGGCAGGCGTCTGCTGTTCGTGCGGCCGTCGCCGAGGCTCGTGTTCGACGGGCCATTCGGACAGATGTATGTCTCGAGTGCCGGCGGCGCGGGCCTGCGAGCCGTGCGTGCGAGGAACGACGCCTTCTGGCCGGTCTGGTCACCGGACGGCCGTTCAATCGCCTACGGGCGCTTCGACCAGGGCGTGTTCGCCAAGCGCCTCGGAAGCCGGCGCCCGGCCCGGCTGGTGGCGCAGACCCAGGTCAGCGGGGAGAGCGGGTCCGTCACGGCTTCCGATCCGGCTTGGCGGCCGCGGCCGCCGAGGTGAGCCTGGCCAACGACAGACAACGGGGATACTGCGCGGGCGATGTCGCAGCAGAACGTCGCCAAGACCCGCGCCTTCATAGCCGCTTACAACCGGCGTGACTTCGACTCCGCCGTCGAGTTCTTCGATCCGGAGATCGATTGGGTGCTTCCCCCGCTCCAGCGGGCGGACTCCTGCCGGGGCCCCGACGAGATCAGGCGCTTCTGGGAGGGACTCGACGAAACCTTCGACGAATTGAGGCTCGACCCGCAGGAGGCCGTGGATGCCGGCGACCGCGTCGCGGTACGGCTTCGCTTCTACGGGCAGGGCAAGGGAAGCGGTGTGCAGATCGAAACGGAGATGTACCACCAGGTCACCACGTTCCGTGACGGATGGATGGTGCGGATCGAGTACTTCACCGACTGGGCCGAAGCCCTCCGCGCTGCCAGGACTGGGGAGTCGCCATATCCGGACGGACAGACGGCTCCGTGACCGGCTCCAGGGCGGGCGGCTCGAGTTCGGCGTCCTGGCGCAGGATCGCCTGGTGCAGCCTCCGTAGCTCGGGCCAAGGCTCGACGCCGATCTGGTCCACCAGCAGCTCGCGCACCTCGCGGTAGACCGTGAGGGCCTCCGCCTGGCGGCCGGAGCGGTAGAGCGCCAGCATGCGCTGTCCCTGTAACTGCTCGCGCAGTGGATCCTCGGCGACCAGTGCCTCGAGCTCGCCGATCACCTCGCAGTGGCGGCCGGCCGCGAGGTCGGCGCCGATTGCCAGCTCCTCTGCCCGCAAGCGCAGCTGCTCCAGCCGCCGGATCTCGGGGGCCGCAAAAGGCTCGTCGATCAGGTCGGCCAAGGCTCCACCGCGCCAGAGCCCGAGCGCCTCGCGCGCCGCCCGATGGGACGAGCCGCGGCCGTGCGGCACCGCCGCGTCCACCAGCCGCTCGAAGCGGACCGTGTCGACCTGCTCGGCCACGAGCCGGAGCTCGTAGCCACGACCGCGGGTGACGATCTCGGCCTCACATTGGGCCAGCAGCTTGCGGAGGTGAGACACATAAAGCTGCACGAGCTTGGGCGCGCTCGACGGCGCCCGCTCGTCCCACAGGCCCTCGATCAGCCGATCGGTCGAAACGGTGCGGTTGACCTGGAGCGCGAGCATCGCCAGGACCGAACGCTGCTGTGGCGGGCCCAGCGCCACCTGACGGCCGTCGAGACTTGCTTCGACGGGCCCGAGGAGACGGATCTGCGTGCCGGGGGGCGCCCGTTGTGAACCGATAGGTGACGAGCCTACCCCCGCGTGGAGGCGCAAATCAAATGCGGGGTCGACCTCGCATCGACCCGGCGTATACCGGCGTCGGCGAACCTCTGCGGGTTGACTCGACCCACGCTCGTGGAGGCTCCAATGCTGTGCACCGATCCGTTGCGTTCGAACATCCGCGCGACCCGAGTTGGCGTCCCCATCAGGCTGGTGCTCGCCGTGATCGCCGCAGCGGTCACGCTCGCCTTCGCAGCAGCTCCGGTGAGCGCCCACCCCTCGGCCCGATCCGATGCCGTGATCGCCTGGAATGCGAACGCAGGAGAGGCTGCCGTCGCCGCGTGCATCTCCCCTGCGGATGACCCGCTCCACGAGTCACGTATGTACGCGATGACGCACGTGGCCATCCACGACGCTCTCAATGCCATCGATCGTCGCTCCCGTCCCTACGCATTTGACGCGAAGGCGCACCGTCGTGCGTCTGCCGACGCCGCCGTAGCCGCGGCCGCGCGCGACGTGCTGGTTGCGCTCCTGAATCAGATCTCCGAGCCCTTCCCGGACACGTGCGGCCCTGCGGGAGCCGCCAGCGTGGAGGCCGACTACGCCGCCGCGCTCGCAGCGATTCCGGACGGCCGGTCCAAGACACGCGGGATCGAGGTGGGTCGGGCGGCCGCGGCGGCCATCCTCGCCTTGCGGGCCATGGACGGGTCGGACACGCCGCTGATCGATGAGGCCTACCCACAGGGAACGCGTCCCGGCGAGTACCTGTTCACCCCCGGAACCCCGTTCGCGTTCGCGCCCGGGTGGGGAGACGTCACGCCGTTCGTCCTGAGAGACAGCTCGCAGTTCCGTCCCGGTCCGCCCTATGCGGTGACCGGACGCAAGTACGCCGCAGATTTCGATGAAGTGAAGCTCCTGGGAGGCGATGACATCACCACTCCCAGCGCCCGCACAGAGGAGCAAACCGAGATCGCCCTGTTCTGGCTCGAGAGCTCGCCGCTGCAGTGGAATCGGATCGCCAGAACCGTCGCCACCGACCGACACATCGATCTCTGGCAGCAGGCTCGCTTGTTCGGCCTGCTCAACATGGGCATGGCGGATGGCTACGTCGGCACGTTTGAGACCAAGTACCACTACAACTACTGGCGGCCGGTTACCGCGATTCAGAATGCGGATGCCGACGGTAATCGGAGAACGAGCGGCGACCCGACGTGGACCCCGCTCGCGACCACTCCGCCGATTCCCGACTACGACTCGGGGCACGGCGTCCAGGGAGGCGTGGCAGCGCAGGTCCTCATGCGCTTCTTCGGCACCGACCATGTCCGGTTCGTGGCCTGCAGCCTGACCCTGCCGCCAGGCGGCAACTGCGACGACCCGTCACCCGTGGTTCGCCGCTTCACGCGGTTCTCCCAAGCGGCGGCCGAGAACGGGCTGTCTCGAATCCTCGTCGGGTATCACTTCCGCAAGGCGGTCGATGAGGGGATTGCACATGGCATGAAGATCGGCGACCGTGCCGTGGACCGCTTCCTTCGGCCGGAGGGCGGACATGGCAACCACTCGGGCGTGATACCGCCGTTCGGGAAGATCTACGATCGCTTGTCCGTGGCGTGGTGGCAGTACACCTTGGCGCAGCCGGCCGCGTCGAACCCCCTCCGGGATCCGACTGGCGCCGGCTGCCGCGTCGACCAGTCCGGCCCGGTCTTCTTCCTGGTCGGAACGGACGGGAGCGGGGAGGCCACCCGCGACGAGTGCACGGTGCCGGGCCATAAGTTCCTGTTCTTCCCGCTGCTTAATGCCTTCAACGTCCATACTCCGGACGACGATTCCGAAACCCCGGAGGAGGTGTGGGAGGACTTTCTCGAGCTGGGGTTCCGGGCTGACCAACTCCACGCCAGCGTCGACGGGGACCCGATCCACAAGCTGAATCCCTCGACCACTCCCTACCGCGCCTGCGCCGCGCCCGTAGCGGGCTGTGCGCGGCCCTTCTCGCTCACGCTTCCCGACGACAACCTCTTCGGGATCGATGCCGGCACATACGCTCCCGCAGTCGCGGACGGGTTCTACCTGCTGCTCGCCCCACTGAGGGCTGGCGTGCACACCATCGAGTTCGGTGGTTCAGGCACCTTCAACAACGGGCCAATCTCTCAGACCATCACGTATCACTTACGCGTTCTCCGCTAGCTGCCGCGACGGCACGGTGCGCGACGCCGATGTCGAGATCCGCCTTGGCGTCAGGCCACAGGGTGCCCGGATCATCCTCTCGAGCTCGTCGACCACGGCCCGTGGTTGCGTTGGAGGCGATCGCGCGTAGATACTCGGCTTGACACCTCAACCGGAGGACAGGAGGCCCGCATGCATGCCCGAGTGGCGACGTTCGAGGGAGGCGATCCCGACCAGGTCAGGCAGATGATCGAGGAGATCCGGCAACGCGCCGCCTCTGGGCCACCCGAGGGTGTACCGGCGGTGGGGCTTTTGCTCCTGCACCGCCCGGAGGAGGGCAAGGTGCTCAACGTCTCGCTGTTCGCGACCGAGGCGGATCTGCGGCAAGGGGACGAGACGCTGAATGCCATGGATCCGCCGGTGCCCGGCGCTATGGGACGGCGCACCTCGGTGGAGACCTACGAGGTCGCCGTGAAGCTCGAAGCACCCGAGGGCTGACCCTCCGGTCGCCTCCCTCCCGTGCCCTCGTCCGAAACGCCGGAGCCGAATCGAGTCGGCTGCGGCGTAACGCCCTTCCAGACCGATGCCGACGCGACCATCCGGTTGGCCCAGCGCGCCGAGGAACTCGGTTACGCGCGCTTCGGCAGCGCCGAGGGATGGACGCAGGACGCGGTCGTCCTGCTCACCCGGCTCGCCGCCGTGACCTCGCGGATCGGGCTCGCCACCGCCGTGCTGTCGGTGTGGAGCCGAACGCCGGGGGCGATCGCCATGGCGGCGGCCGGCCTCCAGCAGGCGTCGGACGGCCGCTTCGTGCTCGGGCTGGGCGCCAGCAGCCCGCCGCTCGTGGAGGGCCTGCACGGCCTCACGTGGCGACGGCCGGTCGATCGCATGCGCACGACACTCGTGGCGGTCCGGGCGCTGCTCGAGGGTGAGCGCCTGCCACTCGCACGTGAGGGCGTGAGACCGCTCCGGCTGGGCGCGCTGCCCGACGATCCGATCCCGATCACACTCGCAGCGCTCGCACCCGCCTCGATCCGGCTCGCGGGGGAGCTCGCCGATCAGTGGCTGCCATTCCTCTGGGCGCGCTCGCGGCTCGACGACGGCCGGGCGCTGCTCGCCGAGGGCGAGGCGGTGGCGGAGGGTGGCGGCAAGACCGGGGTCACTGCCAGCGTGCCCTTGGCGGTGGGGCGCAACGAGGAGGAGGCACGGCAGATCGCGGCCGGCTGGCTGCTCGCCTACCTCACGCGCATGGGCCCGGTCTATCCGCGAATCCTGCGCGACCAGTTCGGCTTCGCGCGCGAGGTCGATGCCCTGCTCGAGGCGAACGGCGGCGAGGGCGCGCCGCGGCTTCCCGCCGAGGCGGAGCGGCTCGCCCGCGAGGTGACCGTGATGGCGACCTACGACGAGGCACCAGAGGCCGTACGGCAGTGGCTGGAGGCCGGCGCGGACGAGATCGATGTGGTGCTGCCTCCCGGAATCCCCGAGGAGCAGCACCGCGAGATGCTCGAGGCCGCAGCTCCCGCCGCGGCCGGCTCGGCGCGCAGCTCGGCCTGACCACACACTTACTCACCGTGACCGCCGCCCCTATGAATCCGCTGCGGCGTGCCCTGATCGGGCTGGGCGCCGCGGGGATCGCTATCGGCATCCCCATGACGGTCGTGATCGCCACCAGCGATCACACCAACCTCCGGGGTCTGATGGCAGTGCTGTCGCTGCTTGTGGGCTGGTCGTTCCTCGGCACCGGCCTGTACGCCTGGGACCGCCGCCCCGACAACCTGACCGGCCCGCTGATGGTGGCGCTCGCGTTCAGCTGGATGCTCGGCGGCCTCTCGGCCTCGAACGTCCCCGGCCTGTTCATCGCCGGGACGCTGCTGAACGCGCTGCCCTTCGCCATCCTGACCCACCTCCTGTTCGCGTTCCCGAGCGGGCGGCTCGAGCGGCGCTCGGATCGCGTGTTCGTCGGGCTCGGGTACTTCGCGACCACGGTCGCAGTGCCAATCGGGATCGTGTTCTTCGACCCGGCGGTGTCCGACGACTGCCCGGAGTGCCCGGCCAACCCGCTGCTGATCTGGAACAACCAGGACGTGTTCGACGTACTGGCCGCGATGCAGAGCGCCCTCGCGGCGGTGGTCCTCGGCGCGGTCATCTGGCGCCTGGTGCGCCGTCGTCGCGAGTCCGTCGATCCGAACGATCGCGTCCGCGACGCGCCGGTCTGGTGGGCCGGCGGTGCGACGCTCCTTCTGGTGCTCGCCGTGCTGGCGACCAGCGTGGCGCCCGAGGAGGGCAACTTCGACGACTACCTGTTCGCCGCCGCCCTGGCGGTACTTGCCACCGTGCCCTACGCGTTCTGGCTGGGCGTGCTGCGCTCTCGGCTATGGGAGGCCGGCGTGGTGGCTGACGAGAACGTGCGCCTCGACGCCGAGCTGCAGGCGCGCCTGGACGAGCTGCGCGAGTCGCGCGCACGCATCGTGGAGGCGGGCTACGCGGAGCGCCGCCGCGTGGAACGCGACCTGCACGACGGCGCTCAACAGCGGCTCGTGGCCCTCGCTCTGCAGCTGCGGCTGGTGCGCTCGAAGCTCGAGAGCGATCCCGCGGCAGCGGGCGAGCTGCTGGACGAGGCCGCCGGCGAGCTGGCCGGTGCGACCGAGGAGCTGCGCGAGCTGGCGCGTGGCATCCACCCCCCCGTGCTCACCGACCGCGGGCTCGTGGCCGCGCTCGAGGCGCTGGCCAAGCGCGCGCCGCTGCCCGTCACGGTCGACGCCAATGAGAGCGAGCGAGCACCGGAGGCGGTTGAGACCGCCGCCTACTTCGTGGTCTCGGAGGCGCTGACCAACGTCGTGCGGCACGCCGGCGCCGGGCAGGCGGCCGTGAGGGTCGCGCGCCGGGACGGCCTGCTGTGCATCGAGATCGTCGACGACGGGAGGGGCGGCGCCGACGTGTCGGGCGGGTCAGGCCTGCGCGGGCTGGCCGACCGAGTCGGCGCGCTGGACGGCACGCTTGAGGTGGAGAGCCCGGCTGGGCGCGGAACGACCGTGCGCGCCAGGCTGCCTGTGCGTGACTAGATTTGAAGGTCGGAGCGGTTACGGGCAGCGCACGACGGCAGTGCCCTCAGCTCGTCCAGGGTCGAGCCTCAGAGAGCTCGACCCGTTCCCCGGCGTAGCGGTCTGGGTGGCGGTCGAACACCGCGGCACATTCCGCCGAGCAGAAGTAGATCTCGACGCCCTTGTGCGTGCGCGGCTGCTCTGACGCGCTCGGGTCGACCGCCATCCGGCAGACGGGGTCGACCGGGAGGTTGGCGACGTGCGGCTGCGATGCGAGGGTCAGGGCGTACAGCGTGACCGGCTCGGCGATGTTCTTGAATGTCTGGTCCGGTCGCTTCTCGACCTCGTACGCCGCGAGCGTCCCGCCGGCAGCCGTTCGAGTGTCCTCTGTCATCAGGACCTCGCCGCGTTCGGCAGCACCGGCAACGCGTGCAGCGAGGTTCACGGCGGCTCCGAACCAATCACCGTCGCGCTGAACCGCCGGTCCCGTATGCGCGCCCACGCGCACAGCCAGCGAGCCGTGCCGCGTCCCCACCTCACCGATCAGCCGCACGGCAAGCTCGATCGCCGGAGACGCTTCGGGCACGCGGACCATGACGGCATCGCCGATGCTCTTGATCTGCTCTGCCTCAAACTCAGGCAGCAGCCCACGAACCCCGGCGCAGAAGTCGCTCACGGCGTCGGCGGCCACCTCATCACCGTGCACCTCGGTCAAGGCGGTGAAGCCCGCGAGGTCAGCAAACAAGAACGTCTGCTCGACGACCTCGCGGTCTTGCCGGTCGGAGTCCGGCCGGCTTGGTCTAGGGGTCGACATTGAAGCTGAACATCATGCCGCTCTCGTGGTGCTCGGCGATGTGGCAGTGAGCCATCCAGAGTCCGACGTTGGTTACGTCCAGCAGGATGTCGACGGTCTCACCGGTTCGGACCAGCACGGTGTCCTTCCAGACCAGGTTCGGCTCGACGATTCCGTCGCGGCTGAGAACCAGAAAGCGGCCGGCACCGTGGACGTGGAACGGGTGGTGCATCGGATGGTCGCCGGCCATTTCGTTGAGCAGCCGGATCTTGACCTGATCTCCGACCCGGAAGCGCCAGTCGATATCCGCGTTCTCTGCCCCTGTCTCGCGGTCGATCAGCTTCCAGCGCATGTTCGCCGGGGTTGTGAGCCGGTTGACCTCGACCATGTCGTCTTCCCACTCGATCCCACCGGCCGCCGCATGGCCATGTCCGCCATGGTCGTGCTCCTCACCTTCGTGGCTGTGGCCGCCTCCTGCTTCGTCTACGAGCTGGGACGGGAGTAGCTTCATTCCGCATTCCGGGCAGTGGCCGGGCTGCTCGCTTACGACCTCGAGGTGCATCGGGCACGTGTAGGTGGTCGCCGGGGCTTCGACGGCCAGCAGCTTCATGCCGCACTCGGGGCAGTGGCCGGGCGCCTCGCTCACGATCTCGGGGTGCATCGGGCAGGCGTAGACGACGGGACCGTCGCCTTCGGGGGCGCCCATGTCCATCTCGGCGATGAAGGCGAGGCTCTTATCGGGCTCGGCGTCCAGAAGCGGGGCGATCCGCTGGCGCACGGCGATCATGTCCTCGTTCGAGCGGAGCACCTCGAACTGGTCCTCGAGCGACGGCTCGGCCCTCGCTTGGTCCACCTCGATCGCGGCGAGCGGGTAGACCTTGTCGGGCGTGTG
Organism: uncultured Thermoleophilaceae bacterium; assembly: GCA_963813495.1. Classification (GTDB taxonomy): domain Bacteria; phylum Actinomycetota; class Thermoleophilia; order Solirubrobacterales; family Thermoleophilaceae; genus JACVRW01. The sequence goes on along the minus strand of CAWEZC010000005.1, from coordinate 1,194,835 downwards.
GTGTTCCAGCGCCAGCTTCCCCGGCCGGCCGAACAGCACGTCGACCACGACTCGCTCCGATGGAGCCAGCACCACGTGGTCGACGAACTGCTCGTGCTCGACGTGCCCGCTGTCGCCGCCGACGAGCTTCATCCGCGCCCCCGGCAGGGCGAGCTTGAACACGCGGGTGTTGGCCGTGTTGGTCAGGTGAAGGCGGACGACCTCGCCGAGCTGTGCGCCGAGCGACAGCTCCGTCTCTCCGCTTACCAGCAGCACGTCGCCGAAGCGGCCCATCGCCGCATGCGTCGTCTCTGTACGGCTGAAGGGCGCCACCTTGCCGTCCTCGAGCAGGATGTCGTCGACCGTGAGCAGCACCTCGCGGTGCGCCGGCGGCCAGTAGTCGGGATCGGCCGGCTCCACGAGGACGTTGCCATAGAGGCCCATCTCCTGCCCGTAGTCCTCGCGGATGTGAGGGTGGTACCAGTAGAGCCCAGGGTCAGGGAAGCTCACCCGCACAGAGAACTTGTCGCCGACTGCGATCGGCTGCTGGGTCTCGTGCGTTCCGTCGTAGCGGTTCTCGAGGCGTAGGCCATGCCAGTGGACCGTGGCCTCGACGTCGCCCTTGTTCTCGACGTTGACGATGACCTCTGAGCCCTCCTGCACCTTCAACATCGGGCCGGGCACCGAGCCGTTGTACGCCAGCATTCGCACGGTGACGTCGCCGAGCCGCTTGGCCACCGGGGCGATCTGCAGATCGAACTGGTCGCCGTCGGCAAGCTCGACCAGTTCCGGGGCGCTTGCCTCCGGGAGACCTTCGACGGCTGTGGGGAAATGGTCTGAAGAAGTACTCATGGAACTCTCCTCTCAGCGGGTGCAGACGTGAGCGCATCCGCTGCTGGTCGGTCGGAATGCGCTGATCCGTTGGGCGACGTGGGCCGCGTCATCCTTGACCCAGCCGAGCAGCCCCGAGCCTCTGGTGTGCTGCCACGACAAGTCCAGGAAGTAGAGCCTCGGCGACTCCTCACACCCCGCTGATGCAGTCGAGACGCTCGGCGATCGGTGGCACGGCAGGCACCTGGAACGGGCCTGTGGCGACCACGACCTGGTCGGCCTCGTACTGTACGGTCGTCCAGCTCGACCATGTACGTGCTGGCCGTCTTGCGGATCGTCCGCACACGGCTGCCGAGCTCGACGGGCAGCTCCAAGCGGCGGGCGTAGTCGGTCAGGTAGGCGGCGACCTCGTCACGGCTGGGGTAGCGGTCCAGGTCACCTGGGAAGGCGAGGCCCGGAAGGGCGTCATATCGGGACGGCGTGAACAGCTTGAGCGAGTCCCACCGCGCGCGCCACGCAGGCGCCGGTGCGTCTGCGGCTTCGAGGATCACGAGGTCCCGTTCCTGCTGAGCCAGGAAGTAGCCGATCGCCAGGCCGGACTGGCCACCACCAACGACGATCACCTCGACGCGCTTGTGCGCAGCTCCAGTCGTCATGTACTCACCCCCCGCGGGTATGTGTCTCGTCCTATCGTCGAAATTGTCGGGTCGCCCCGGCTCCGGCCTGAAGGCCGACCGTGGCGATATCGCCACATCGCGTGTGGCGGCGCCTAGTGCTACGGCGCTGCGCCTGTCATACGCCTGAGTGACCGGAGGCCCAGCCGTCGGAATCGCGGGGCGCCGCGGTCGCAGCCTTCCACCGGCGAGGGTACTCCCGATACGAGCGACCGTCACACCCGAATGGGATATCTGCCGGCGACCTCTGGCATCCCATGTCCGGCGACCCGATCAACTCCATGGTCACCTACAACCTCCGTCCCTGAAACGCGGCGCTGCTGAGCGAGCCAGCACCGGGTCTGACCCCGGTCCAGTCGGCGCCCGCGCCCGTACCGACCGGGTGGAAACCGGCCCGGAGACGGCAGTTGACGCCCGAGCGGCACACACTGAGCTGCCCAGATCGTCTCGAGGGATGCGCGAATGTGGGTCCGGGTTCGACGCGCGCTCAGCACGCGGTACTTCCTCGAGGAGGCGCCCGAGCTGCCCCAGAGGATGGCCGGTCTCGGCGGCTCTGCGGTCCCCGTCGGTTGGTGGTATCACCCTGCATACGGCGAGTCGGAGGTGAAGGGATGGAGCTGAAGGTTGGGAATCGCGTCGAGGTCGAGTCGGAATCGCCCGAGCGGCGGCCGCGGATGGGCGTCATCAAGGAGGTGGTGCGGGACGCGGCTTCCCCTCGCTACCGCATTCGCTGGGACGACGGCCACGAGAGCATCTACACCCCTGCGGCGGGGGCGCTGCGTCGCGCCGGGCCGAGGGAGAAGGCGTAGGACAAGAGCTGACTGGAGAGCGCAGGAACGCGAGCGGGGCCGCACCGAGCCCGGCTACCGTGGGCGGCTGGTGGCTGGGCTCTTATCGGGGGATGCACGACCTCTACGCAAGTCGACGGGGCAGCGTGCGGATGGCCCACGGTGGCCGCGATGCGCTCGGCCCGCTCGCGACTTCCCGGCTGACATTAGGGTCAGGCTCAGGCGACTGTGTCGCGGCGGCGCTCATTGAATAGCGCGAGCGCGTAGCGTCCGGCGGGGTGCGCTCGAACGCGCTCGATTAGTGCCGCGATCGCGGGCGGCAGCACGTCGGGCTGGGGCAGCGGGACGCCGTACACGGGCGGCACGATCACAGACGCTGACAGCGCCGCGAAGGTCAGGTCGGCGGCGCTGAAGCGCTCGCCGCAGAGGTGCTCGCGGCCGTCAGCGAGCAGTTCCGCGACGAAGTCGAGCTCGCCCCAAACCGCAGCTTCGTCTTCGACTTCCACCCCCGGACGGATTCCGAGCGCGCGGCCCACGAAGCGCACAGCGAGTGGCCAGCCCAGCCGCAGCGCGCGATCCTCCCATCGCGGCACGCCCTGATTGTTGAAGCGCAGCATCAGCGCGGGCTGGGCGAGCATGTTGACGTACATGAGCCGCCGGCCCCTCGGCCCCAGCCGCTCGTCGAAGCGCCGGCAGAGCCGCTCGACCTCGGCACGCTCGGCCGGCACAGAGGGGAAGAGCCGTTGCTCCGGCGGCGTGTGCCCGTCGACCCAGAGCAGGATCTCCTCCGACTCGCCCAGCGCGCCCTCCGGCGTCACCAGCACCGGAACCGTCCGCCCGCCACCCGCCCTGCGCGCCGCGATCCGGTGGATGCCCTGGACGTGGCGCTCCTCCCGGTACGGGATTCCGGCTCGCTCGAGCGCCCAACGCGCCTTCTCGCAGTAATGGCTGATCGGGATCGTGACGAGCCGCAGCACGTGGGCGCAAGGATAGGTCGCTCGCTCGGCCCACCGAGTTGCCCCATGCCCGCACCTCCGACCTCCGCCTATCGCGCGACCATCTGGGCTACCGCTTTCATGCAAGCGGGCGTCCGCCGGACGCGCGCGCAGGCACCTTCGACACCGAGCTTCACTGTTCGACGCCACGCTCAAGCGCGACATCGCCGGTCGGGACGGCCGGCTGATCGTTAGCGTGCCACCGATGCGTGACCTTGACGTCGTCCTCTTCGGCGCGACTGGCTTCGTCGGCAAGCTCACGGCGGAGTATCTGGCGCGCGCGGCGCCTGACGAAGCGCGCATCGGCCTCGCCGGGCGCTCGCGGGAGAAGCTCGAACGCGTGCGTGGCGATCTTGGCGCGCGGGCGGCGGATTGGCCCCTGATCGTCGCGGACTCCCAGGACGGCGCAGCGCTCGCCGAGCTCGCGACGCGGACGACTGCGGTCGCCACGACCGTCGGGCCGTATCGCCGCTACGGCATCGCGCTCGTCGAGGCGTGTGCCGCCGGCGGCACCCACTACGCCGACCTCACTGGCGAGACGCTTTTCATGCGCGAAACGATCGAGCGGTTCGACGCGCCGGCGAAGGCGAGCGCTGCGCGCATCGTCCACAACTGCGGCTTCGACTCGATCCCATCGGACATCGGGGTTCTCGTCCTGCATGACGCGGCCGGGGAGCTAACGGACACCACGCTCGTAGTGCGCCGGGTAAGGGGCGGAGTCAGCGGCGGCACGATCGCGTCGCTGAAGGGCACGGTCGACGATGTCAAGAAAGACCGCTCGCTCCTGAGGGTCCTGGCCGATCCCTACGCGCTGTCGCCTCACCGGGACACCGAACCCGAGCTCGGTGATGAGGCCGACCTCCGCGGTGCCGAGCACTCCGAGGAGCTCGGCACCTGGTTCGGCCCATTCGTGATGGCAGCGGTCAACACCCGCGTCGTCCGCCGCTCCAACGCGCTCCAGGAGTGGGCCTATGGGCGGCGTTTCCGCTACCGCGAGGTGATGGCGTTCGGCTCCGGCGCCATGGGTCGCGTGAAGGCGCTCGGCGTAGGGGGCGGCATGGCAGCGCTCACGGCCGGGCTCGCCCTGCCGCCCTCGCGTCTCGTTCTGGACCGCGTGCTGCCGGGCCCCGGCGCAGGGCCGAAGCAGGATCTGGTGCGGCAGGGGTTCTTCGTAATTGAGATCCACGCGCGCACCCCGGCTGACGAGCGCTGGGTATGCCGCGTAGAAGCGCAGGGAGACCCGGGCTACGGCGCCACGTCGGTGATGCTCGGCGAGAGCGCGCTGGCGCTCGGGCTCGACGGCGACAAGCTGCCAGACCGCGCCGGCGTGCTCACACCGGCGACAGGCCTCGGGCTTGGGCTCGCCGATCGCCTGCGGGCCGCGGGGCAGACCTTCGAGGCCACGCGCGCGCGTACGGCCTGATCCCGAGGCGAGCAGTGCTGACGAGCCATCCGCTCCCGCACTGCCCTGGGGAAGCGAGAGCCCGACCGACGCCGGCGCAGACGACCGCACGTCCCGAGCGAGAACGATCAAGGCGCCGGACGAGACGACCGCATCTCGACGACGAGTCGAAGCTATGGGTCGGGGAGGTGCTCGGCTAGCTCCAGCCGCGGCACGGCCAGCGCGACCCAGGGAAGGCAGCCACGAGCAGGAACGGGGCCAGCGTCCAAACCGCATGCGCGGCCCACCGTAGTCTCGACCGCCGGGTCAGGCAACAAGCTCACCTCCGCCCGCCAAGAGCCCGCCGTTAGTGGCGCGCGTCTCTGTGGGGACGACTGCTTTGTGACGGAAGCGGTGACGAGGCGCTGCCAAGCGAACAGACGCCCGCGCTCATGGCGCGAACGCGATCCGTTCCTTGGCGATCTCGGAGAAATTGCGGTTCGCGCGATCCGACCGCTCGAGTGTCTCCTGGAACTTCTGCCAGCTCAAGGCGAGCAGCTCTACGTCGTCCACCGCGCTTACGGTCGCTGTCCTTCGCGTCTCGGCGAGGATCCCGACCTCGCCGAAGAACTGCCCCCGCCCGAGCCTCGCGAGCTTGATCTCGTCGCCCTCCGGGGCACGGCGGCTGATGGCGACCTCGCCCTTCGTGATGACGAAGAAGCGGTCCGCGGGGTCGCCCTCGGCGACGATCGTCTCACCAGGGGCGAACGACACCCTTTCGGCGCTCTCCTCGAGCGAGTCGAGCTCCGGGCCGATGAGGTCGGGGAACACCTTCGCAAGCCAATCGTCCTTGCTGGTGAGGGTCGGATCGCCTGGCGCCCAGTCAGCCGGGCACAGCGCCCCGGTGCGAAAGGCGCGCAAGACCCGCAGCACCTCGTCGACGCTTCGTCCGACGTCGTGTGCGGTGATGCTCATGTGCACCAGCACGCCGTCCGGGTCGATGATGAAGGTGCCGCGATGCGCCGCTCCGTCCTCGAGCAGCACGCCGAAGGAATGGCTCAGCTCGCGCAGGCTGTCGGCGATCACCGGATAGCGCACCTCGGCGAGACGCGGATCGATCTCAAACCAGGCCTTGTGGCTGAAGCAGCTGTTGGTGCTCGCCGCGAGCAGCACCGCGCCCTCGCGGATGAAGTCGTCGTGGCGTTTCGCGAAGGCCGCGAGCTCCGTCGGGCAGATGAGCGTGAAGTCGCCCGGGTAGAAGAACAGGACGACCCAACTGCCGCGGTGACTCGAGAGCTCGAACACAATCGGCGCGGGCTCTCCGCGGACGTACGCCTGCACGCTGTGATCGGAAACGGGCTGGCCGACTCTGAGCGCCACTGTCACCACCTTTGATCCTGCGCTTGGGCGAAGTGCCCATCGGCATGGCCGATCAGGGCCTTCCGCTAGTAGATGTGCAACTTGTCCAGGAGCGCGATCGGGTCATCGAGCGCCTGGAACAGATCCTTGTTGTTCTTGATCATCTTGCTTTGCATGTACACCTGGAGCCACTGCTTGTAGATGTAAAGCTCATACCGCTGGAGTAGGTCGTGGCGTGCGAGGTGCGGCTGCGCGATGAGTCCCGCCAGGAACATCGCGCACTCGAAGCCCAGCGAGATCGACTGAAAGTAGGGAGAGCCGATCGCCGAGTCGCCGGCCAGGAAAACCGGCGTGGTTACGAACGGGTGGTCACTCGGCTCCGCCGTGGCCCACTGGCGGCTGGTTGCATTACGCGCCCGGTAAAGGTTGAGGGGTATCCGGATGACCTCGAGGTCGCCAATCAGCTCGCCCTGTGTCTCCTGCTTGATCTTGTCGATGAACCGATCCATCGACTGGGCGACATTCGGAAAGTTGCCGCGAAGCCACTCACCGTCGAACTGTTTCGGCATCGCCTCATACTCGTCGGCGGTGATGGTGACGATGCCCGTGACGTGGCTGACGGCTCCGTCGTAGCACACGCGGTGGACCATGGGAATGAACTTGTAGTGCGGGTTCTCGACGTTCTTGTAGTACTTGCAGTACTCGTTACAGACGTACGTCTGGCCGTACAGGAACGTGACGACGAGCGCGTGCTCGATTACGAAGTTCAGCGTGTTCGCCCCTCCGTCCACGTCGCCAGAGCCGGGTGCCAGGTGATCTCGCAGCAGCGACCCGCTCCCCGTGCAATCGATCAGCACGTCTCCCGGCTCGAGCATCGCGATCGCGTCCTCCGCCGTCACGGCGGCCGCGGTCCGCTCCACAGGATTCGAGCCGCGTGCATCGATCAGGTCGCTGAGTGAGCGTTCGATCTCGTTGAGAGGGCAGAAACCGCGCGTCCATTGCCGAAGTAGCGCCATCAGGTCGGAAGGAATGGACTGTCTGAACGCGACGCCCTCTGCCAGGTCCTCAGGATCGAAGACGGCCTCGACGGTGTCTCCATCGGAGTGGTCGGCGCGGTAGCCCTCGACCGAATCCGCGACGAGGTACGAAGCGAGCCGGACCATCCGGGTACGGGTGTACTCGCGGCGCTTCTCATAGAGCCGCACGGACAGACCGTCCATTCCCTGGAGCAATGCCGTCATCAGGAGGCCGACGGGTCCTGCGCCGAGGACGTGCACTCGGCCTCCGGAACGCAAGGTCTCGAGGGTTTCGAAACCGGATTGCGGGTGCATCCGCCTCCTCGCTTGGGCCAGCCGCGGATCGCAGCGGACCGGAATCTACCAGCCGGGACTTTGAGCCACCTCGTGCAAACTGGAGTGGAGACGGCGGGTTCGAGATGCCATGCGATGCAGCAGATGCGACCTCACGCCCGGCACGCGGCTTCCGCGGAAGCGCTTGAATACCTGAAGCGGATACAAGCGCTGGAGCTATCGGAGTCTCGATCGGTTGAGATCTCGGTCGGGCAGAAGCTGCCGACGCTGCCCCAGAGGCCGCTCGGACGCGACATCTGGTGGTGGCTGACGGCGACCAGGCTGGCGCGCGTTCCGGTGTCGTCCCGGCTCGGGCAACGACTGTCTCAGCGCGACGTGGTCATCGGCGGCGGGCTGAAGGAGCTGCGCAGGCACGGTGTCGAGATCCGGCCACGCGTCGTCGGCGCGAGTGGAGCCACGCTGTCCTTCGACGATGGTGCCTCGGCGCAATACGACGGGATCGTCTGGGCAACCGGCTTCAGGACCGATCACTCATGGATCGAGGTGTCTGAGATCAAGGGCGAGCGCGGCCAGGTCCGGCACGTGCGTGGCGTGACCGAGTCGCCAGGGCTCTACATGCTCGGCATGACTTGGCAACACACGCGAACTTCGGCGCTGCTCGGCTGGGTCGGCGACGACGCCGACTTCTTGGCCGAGCGGATGAGGTAGGCAATCTCAGCCGAGCGCGCTCGCTCGCTCGCTCCTCCTTCGCCCTCCATGAGGCTGTTGCCCAAGGCGTGCCCGAAAACGGGCAGCACGCTCGCGGAAGCGCACGTCAGAGAAGCTGAGCGCGCCGCCGTTTCGCGGCGCGGACCGCTAGTCACGGGCGACTTGCGACTTTTCGGAACCCACCCTTACAACGGCTCCAGCGAGGCCCCCGGGCATTCATGCAACAGCCACCGTAGGGAGGGCGAGAGATTGAAGGCAGCGCTTGTTCCTGCCGTGGTGGGCGACACGGCCTATTCCCGCAGCCCCACGGCTTCGAGGGCGCTTGGCCTTCTTCGCCGTCCGCTAGTCGGGCTTCCGAACAATGCGGCTTCGCCCGGCGAAGTTGTTCAGTTGAGCGCGCGATCTTGACTCTTGCGTTTTGGGGGAGTAGGCCACGCAGTACGGCACAGGACTCGGCTCCGAGGAAGGGAGCGAAGGTTGAGGCCGAAGGTTCTTCTGGCGACTGCCCTGTTCGCGTGGGCGGCCTTACAGGTACCCGTAGCGGTGGCACAGGCGCCTGGACAGGACTCCGTGATTGGCAGCGGGTTTCTTTCTCTTGGCGCCGGCCAAGGACCCTGCCAACTCGAAGTGGCCGCAGAGAGCGGACCCAGCGGCGAGAGCCCGAGCGGCCACACGCTCTGCACTCCGCTTCCCGGTCCCCCCGGTGGGACGGTGACGTGTCTGAGCGTGCAGGGAAACGTCGCGCTGCTGACAACTGTGCGACTCGACAACGGGTCTGTGGGGAGCTTCAGGATCACCGACAACGGCCCCGGCGTACTAGACGTCGTTGAGGGCAACTTTGGGCCGGGCTGTCCGGCGCCGCAACCTTCTACTTCAACCTCGGGTTGGTCAGCGGCGACTTTGTCGTGGTGGACGCCCCGCCCTTGCCCACAACGACAGAGGAATGCAGGGACGGTCGCTGGGGGAGCTTCGGGGTCTTCAAGAATCAAGGCGACTGCGTGAGCTTCGTGGCAGGCGGTGGCAAGAACCCGCCAGCGGGACCCTAGGGACCACAGGGACCTCGAGGTGGGCGCTAACGCCCAGGAGGACGTGCACACGGCAAGCGACTCGTTGTCCCCGCGTTGGCGGTTGCTTTCCCGACCTGCGGGACGGGCCTAATGAGTTGCCCCCACCGGGGACTCGCGGTCCGCACCATCCAGGTGCTCGCGCTGGCGCTCTCGGCGGCGGCTCCAGCCCACGCCGCGGGTCCGATCACGATCGGCGAAGGTACTGGACCGGCCAGCCCTTATCCATCCACCTTCGAGGTGCGCACGGCGTCTCCGTTCGTCGAGGACGTGGATGTGAGGATCGAGAACCTCGACCACCCACTTCCAGACGAGCTTGACATCCTGGTGGTTGGGCCAGGCGGGCAGGCCGTGTCGCTGATCTCCGACGTCGGGGCGCGCAACAGCGTGTGCATTCCCGACCTGCGCTTCAGCGACCAGGCCACCGTGCCGGTGCCCGCTGGGGACCTCCCTTGCGATGGCACTTACCTGCCCACGGATGACGACAGCGACCCGTTGGACCTTGATGTCTTTCCCGCTCCTGCCCCGGCTGCGTCCTTCGGGAGCTCACTGGCTGTGTTCAACTCGCTTGACCCGAACGGAATCTGGAGCCTCTACGTCGTAGACGACACCCTCGACGACGGCGGTTCCATCGGCGAATGGTGGCCCAGGGTCGAAACGCGTCCCCCCGGCCTGGTTCGGCTGCCGCTTCAAATGCGGGTGTCGGAGCGCCAGGGCGCCGTGAGTCTCCGCGTCAGGCGCAGCGGCGGCAGCGCGGAGGCTCCCCTGCGAGCCGGCTCCGTGAGTTGGACGGCGGGGCCCTGTCCCGAGGCCCCGCCGTCCGGCGTACTTGCGGGTTGGGACCCAGGAGTGCCGGCCACAGCCGACCAAGACTTCACCCCGGCCCAGGGCACACTCGCCCTCGCGCCCGCTGAGACGGAGAAGACGATCGGCATCACCCTCACCGATGACCGAGTGCCCGAGGGCATCGAATGCTTCGCCGTGCGACTCGGCGGCCCTTCAGGAGACACTGCGCTCGGGCTCAATCCGTCCGGCAACCCGCCGGTCGCTTACGTTTCTATCTCCGACGACGATCCGCGCGCTTCGGCCCCGTCCGTAAAGGCCCGCGGCCCGCAACGGGTACTGCGAAACAAGGCCGTGATTGTCACAGCGACGAGCCGGACAGACGGCACTCTCACGGCGACCGGGACGATCCCCCTGCCACCGAAGGCCGCGGCCGCGCTGCGGCTCAAGCCCGCAACCGCGAACGTGACCGCGGGGCAACCAGTTGCGCTCAGGCTCGGCCTCGGGAAGAAGGCGCGGCGGGCCATCAAGCGCATACTCGCCCGGAAGCGCGCGCTGACGGCCAAGGTCAAGGTCACAGCCACCGACCTGGGGGGCGGCCGAGCGACCAAGACCTTGCGGGTCAAGTTGCCACGCCGCTGAGATCGAGGAGGCCCGCTTGTAGGGGTCATGCGGCGCCGGTCCGTCCAGCCCGTCCTGGCAAAGGCCGCCGTCGCCCACTAGGGGGGGTCGCCGGACTGGTCGCCCGACGGCCGGCAGCTCGTGTTCGAGGGCCGCCGGGGATTGGCCGTCGCCGACGCAGACCGAAGCGGGCGGCGCGTGCTCGTACGGGCGAATGACCGGAGGGAGATCTTCCCCGATAGTCCCTGCTGGTCGCCGGACAGCCGGCTAATCGCTTACGCGGACGGCTTGCGGCTCCGCGTCGTTCCTAGCGCAGGCGGCCGTGCATGGACGATCACCGAGCTCTGGGAAGACTCGGTCGAAGGCCCCGCCTGGCAGCCGCTGAACTAACCATGCCCCACGGTGCGGCCCCGAAGCGCCGCCTCGCCAGCCAATCGAACGCCCGCCGGTGACCGGGCGACCACCTTGGGCTCACTGGATCGGGGACCGGCGATATCGCCCGTAGCAGGCGTCTCGGTTTGCACCGACGTGACGACCGCTCGGGACGATGGACAAGTAGTCACGCGCGTGACGCTCCGCTTTTGTTTCGCCCTGCTTAAACGGGCGTATCGCGTGGGCCCCTCGGACTCTCGCGCATCGTCCATTCCGACAGCGAGCGACGTAGCCGCGCGCTCGCGTGTCGCCAGGACTGGCGGTTGCCCTGATCGAGAGCTAGCGTGTTCACGTCGCGTCTTGCCCCGAGCGCAGCGATAGGAGGTGGTGATGCCTTTTCTGTTGGCAGCGGACGGCCTGCCCTGCATTACACCGACGAGGGCACCGGTACGACGATCGTGCTCGTGCATGGGTGGACTTTCAGCGGTGAGGTCATCCGGCACAACGCGAGCGCGCTCGCCGAACGCCACCGTGTCGTGACTGTTGACTTGCGCGGGCACGTTGTCCTCAACGCGTAGCGCGGGATCTCGGCGCCCCGGAGCGCCCAGCCGCGACTGCGTCGCTCGTCAACTCGCTCGCCGAGCAGCGCCGCAACGCTGGGTCGCCGGCCGGGTTGGAGCGAGCACGATGACGCGTGTCCTGGTGGTCTTGCTCGCCCTCGCTGTGCTGGCCGCCTCCGGCCTGGAACCCGGCAGCAACCCGTCGGCGTTCGCCCAGACTCCGGGGGTCAAGCCGAACCTGCTCGTGATCATGACCGACGACCTCGAGACGGACGACCTCAAGGCGCTGCCGAGCGTCCGGCTGCTCGCTCAGCAGGGCACAACGTTCGGCAACTCGTTCGTCGGCTACTCGCTGTGCTGCCCGTCGCGCGCCACATACCTGACCGGCCAGTACAACCACAACAACGGCGTGCTCTCGAACGCTCCGCCGGACGGCGGCTTCGGGCGGCTCGACCACACCAACACGCTGCCGGTCTGGCTGCAGGCCGCCGGCTACCACACCACGCACATCGGTAAGTACCTCAACGGATACGAAAGCCCGAGCTTCCATACCACCGTGCCGCCCGGCTACTCGGACTGGCAGGGATTGGCGATCGGCACCTACCGGATGTACGACTACTCGATCAACGACAACGGCACGCTGGTGCCGTACGGCACCGCCCCGGCGGACTACCAGACCGACGTGCTCGCCAACCGCGCGGTCGCTGCGATCCGTGAGCGCGTGCTCTCGCCACAGCCGTTCTACCTGAAGTTCTCGCCGCTGGCGCCGCACGCCTCGGGCGCCGTCGCCGGTCACGACGGTCAGGGGCCGGATCCCGCGCCGCGCCACCGCGGCGCGTTCGCCGACGAGCCGCTGGACGTCGGCCCCGCATTCGACGAGGCGGACGTGGGCGACAAGCCGGCGTCGATCCGGCAGCTGCCGCGGATCAGCGCGCAGGCGCGGGCGGGCATCGACACCCGCAACCGGCGGCGGTTGGCCTCGCTGCTGGCCGTCGACGAGGCGATCACGCGCATGGTCGGCGAGCTCCGCGTCGCCGGCGAGCTCGACCAGACGATCATCGTCTTTACGTCCGACAACGGTTGGCAGGAGGGCGAGCACCGAGTGGTCCAGGGCAAGGTCCGCGTGTACGAGCCGTCGATCCGGGTGCCGCTGATCGTCCGCGGTCCCGGCTTCGCCGCTGGGGCCGTTGTCCCCGCCATGACGATCAACGTCGACCTGCCGCGCACGCTCGCGGCGGCCGCGGGCGCCGTCCCGGGCCGCGTCCAGGACGGCTTGGACCTGCGCGAAGTGGCCCGCGGATCGCAGCGTGCGCTCGCCCGGCCGCTTCTAAACGAGACCGGGGTGCCGGGGCTCTCGAGCCGCAACTTCCATCAGGCGATCCGGACCGGCACCCACAAGTACGTCGAGCATGCAAGCGGCGAGCGCGAGCTCTACGACCTGCGGAGCGACCCGGACGAGCTCGTCAACGTCGTGAACGACCCGGCGCTGGCGGGGACGCTGGCGCAGCTCGAAGCACGGCTCGAGGTGCTCAAGACGTGCGCCGGCGACTCGTGCATCGACCCGCAGTCGCTGCCCACCGTACCTCTGCTGCTGCCGCCGCCGGCTCCCCCGGCTTCCGTCTCGGACTCGGTGACGCCGGTCGAGCGGTCGGTCCGGCTGCTTGACCGACGCATCCGGCTCGGCCGCGACAAGCGGATCGGCATCCCGATGCGGTGCGCCCCGGGTGCCGACGACGGCTGCTCGGGCACGCTGACGCTGCACGAGCGCCGCGGCCGTCCCGGGCGTGACCGGCTGGTGCGGATGGGCTCGAGGCGCTTCTCGCTGGAACCCGGCCAGTACAAGCGGGTCGAGGTGAAGGTGCGTGCGGCCGCCCGGCGGCGACTGGCACGAAAGCGCTGGCTGACGGTCCGCGCCAGCGCTCGCTACGTGACCGTCGCCGGTGAACTCGAGCGCGTTACACGCACCTACCGCCTGAACGCTTGATGGCTCTGGGCTGATCGTCATCCAAACTCCCGCGCCGGCACGCGCCAACTCGGCGGCGCCACACCGGTGCGGGGTCCATGACGCTCGGCTTCAGAGGGAAGCGGAAGCCTGGGGCCGGTGGTTGGGCGTGCGATTAGCCCGCAACCAGGCGTCGATGTGGTCGGCGACCTGCAACACAACTCGGTTCTCGACCTTGCAGTACCTCGGATTTCGGCCACGTGCCTCGCGGCTCGCCGTCGCGCGTCGTCGGTCCGACCGCGCTCGTCGGCGGAGGTTGCCGGCGTCGTGCGGGATGCCGTCTCGTCGGGTTCGCGGCTGGCGCCGGGGGGCTCGGGCACAACGCTGGCGGCCGGGCGTCTCCGTCGGACTCGGTCGTGATCGATCTGCCGTGACTGGACGCGGTCGGATCGGTAGATCGCGCGCGCGGGACTGACGGCGAGCCGAGTCGGCCGCTCACGCAAAGCGCAGATTCTCGGAAGAGCGCGCCGCCGCCCCGGCGTGGACGCCGGGGCGGCGATCTATCGAGCGCCTCAGCGCGTGCGAGCGCGCTTGTGGCCCTGGTACTTGAACCGGTGAGTGCGCATGTGCGCCTTCTTGGGCTTCGCGGTCGTCGCCTTCGACGAGAAGGCGTTCTTGCTGCGCGCGAAGTACCAGATCGCGTGCACGAGCGTGCCCTTGAACTGCTTCAGCGAGCGGAGCGCGTTGCCGCGCAGCGAGTCCGCCTGCTGCTGGGCGATCGCGAGATTCGCCGGGGTCGGATCCGCCTCGTAGACGTTCATCGTCTCAGCCGGCGGCTGCCCCGTCAGCGTCGTGTAGTTATCGCAGGCCTCGTGGTAGCACGGGTCCAGCTGCTCGCCCTGCACGCCGCCGTACATGGCGACCTGCTCGGCCGTCTTGGGCGCCTCGGCGCCGGCGAACACGCCGCCTGACGGGATACCGCGATTGACGAAGCCCACGTAGTCCGACCGTCCATCGAACGGGATCGGCTCGCTCGAGAGGCCCTGCTTGGCCCAGTAGGACTGCAGGACCTCCTCGACCTTGCCGGACCCGGGCGGACCGGCCAGCTCGGAGCCGAAGGTCGAGCCGTCACCGTCATAGACCAGCCGCGCGAAATTCGACGAGGCGATCATGTCGGTGTCGAGCATCATGTCCGTCCGATCGACCTCCGCCTGCGACAGGTGGGCGGCGTAGTACTGCGAGCCGACCAGGCCGTCCTCCTCGCCGCCGAACCACAGGAAGCGGATCTTGTTGCGCGGCGGCGTGCCCGCCTTCGCGAGCTGCTCGGCGAGCTCGAGCTGGAACGCCGTGCCCGAGCCGTCGTCGTTGACGCCCGGGCCCGCAGGCACCGAGTCCAGGTGCGCGCCGGCGAAGACCATGTGGTTGCGATCACCGCGCTTGGTCTCGGCGACGACGTTCGGGTAGAGCGTCTCGACGTCGACGCCACTGGTGGCGAGGTTGACGGTCGGGTTCTGGCCGTTCTTGTAGAGGTTGTAGAGCTCCTCGCCGACGGCGAAGCTCGAGAGCACGGCCGGGACCGTGTAGCCCGGATCAGCCGAGCGGAACAGCGCGTTGCGCCGATCGGCGGTGTCGCCCTCGTTGAAGAGGATGACGCCGACGGCGCCCGCCCTCACGGCGTTTTGGAGCTTCAGCGTGAACCCGCACGTGCCGCGCGCGATCAGGGCGACCGCGCCGCTCGTCGCGGCCGGGAAATCCGACATCTCACAGCCGCTCGTCGTGCCACCCGGACTGGGGATGACGATGTCGTTGGTCGGCACGACCTTGACGTTCGTGAGCGACTTGGTCGGCGAGTGCTCGAAGGCGATGAAGTCCACCGACGGCGAGTTGTCATCCGCGGCGCTGCCGGGCCTGTAGGTCTTGTTCGACGGCGACGTCAGCTGCAGCACCGGCGCGGCGTCCTCATGCCAGATGGGCATGTTGAACATCTCGTAGCGCGCCTTATAGCCCGCCTTCTCCAGCGTCGCCTTCACATAGGCCGCGGACGCGGTGTAGCCCGGTGTGCGCGTGTAGCGATTGCCGCCGTTCATGTCGGCGATGTTCTGCAGCGCCTTCTGGTGCTCGGTGATGCCCTGCACGGTCACCAGCCGCTCCAGCCGTGTGGAATCGACGTCCGGCGATGCTGAAACCGCCGCCGGCGCGCTTATGAGCGCGGCGATAAAGGCGGCCGCGGCCGCCAGATGCATTCGATGCATCTCTCCTCCTGACGATGGGACTGCGGCCCTCCCGGGGCCGCCCCTGTTGGCGACAAGCCTGGTACCCGTCCGTTCACCCGCGGTTTAACGCTCGAGGCACGCCCCGGCGGGCCACTCGCACGGCCACCTACCGTCGACACGTCCGAGAATGCCCGGTTCATCGTCGCCACAAACGCCGTGCTGCTCAAGCGAGTCCTCTTTGAAGGCGGCGCTGGCGAGACGGTCAGGCGTCGTCTACTTGAGGAGTGCGATGTCCACACGATCCTGCGCCTCCCGACCGGGATCTTCTGTACGCCCAGGGCGTCAAAGCGAATGTCCTGTTCCTGGAGCGCCGGGGCGCGTCAACCGAGCCCGCGACGAAAGACCTGTGGGTGTACGACTTCCGGACCAACCAACACTTCACGCTGAAGGCGAAGACACTGAAGCGGTCCGATTTGGACGACTTCGTCGAGGCCTATAAGCCGGCCCGCCGCCACGAGCTCAGGAGAGCAAGGAGTTCAAGCGCTACACCTGGAGTGAGATCGCATCGCAGCCGGGCGTCAATCTCGACCTCTGGGCCGATGTGAAGGATGAGTCGATCGAGGACGCAGCGAGTCTGCCAGCTCCGGCCGTCATTTCCGAGGAGATCGTCGAGAATCTGACCGAGGCGCTGGAACAATTCCAGGCCGTCGCCGATCTCCTGTCAGGGAAGGCTGCGAGCGGCTCGACAATCACCGGGAGCCTCGAGCACGCGCACCAGCTCGAGCTCCGGCTCTCCCGGCTCGAAGCCGTCGAGGAGCCGCTCCCCCGCGCCGAGGATCACCGGGGACAGTTGGAGGTCGACCTCGTCGACCAGCCCGGCCTTGAGGGCCTGCTGGGCGCATGAGGCGCCGCCGGCGATGGAGATGTTCTGGTCTCCAGCGACCGCCTTCGCCTGCTCGTAGGCGGACTCGATCCCTTCGGTGATGAAGTGGAAGGTCGTGCCTCCCTCCATCTCGATCGGATCGTGGGCGTGGTGGGTGAGGACGTAGGTCGGAGCGTGGTACGGCGGATCGTCTCCCCACCAGCCCTTCCAGTCCGAGTCGCCCCATTCGCCGCGGATCGGGCCGAACATGTTCCGCCCCATGATGAAGGCGCCCATCCCGTCCATCATCTCCGACATCACCTGCTTGTTGACGGGGTGTCCGCCGCTCTCGGGCCCCTCATCGATGTGCCACCTGTGCAGCTCGATCCCGCCGACGCCGAGCGGATTGTCCTCGTCCTGGTTGGGTCCGGCGACGAAGCCGTCGGCGGACACGGACATCGAGAGATTCACTTTGTTGCCGGTCTGCGTGCTCATGCGGCACTCCTGTCAGTGGTTGCGATCCGGTAGCTGAGGTGCGTCACCTCGGGAGCTCGATTGTCCGGATTCTTCACCTCCGGCGCAGCGGGGCGCCGTCCTCCCGTCAGACCCGGCTCTCCTGCCTTCAGCACGCCCGCCGGAACCTACGCGAGAAGTGTCGCTTTCCTGCAACGCAGTAGCGTTGCGCACCCCGCTTGTGTGGCGCTGACGAGGTCAGCTCGGAGGCGCCGACACCAAAGCCTCCCGCATGAAGGCGCAGCAGCTCGCCGTCGCTATGACGCCTGCTGGCCTTACTCGAAGTCGATCCAGATCGGCGCGTGATCGCTGAGGGTCGGGATGCTCGTGACCGGGCCGGGATCGACACGCCAGTCGAGCACTCGAGCCTCGGTGGCCGCATTATCGAGGAAATGGCGGAAGGCGGTTACCTCGCCGTCGGAGCCGAACTCATAGAGGTGAATCTCCTCATCTAGGACTCGCTTCCCGGTGGCCTTGACGGTGAGGTCGTACTCGATCACCGCCGCGACGCGGCCCTCCCCCTCGAGGAATGAATGGGGGTTGAAGGAGGTCATCTCGAAGTCTTCCTCGATGTCCTGGAAGAACCCGGCCGCCGCTTCCCGACCGCTGCGGGGCCTCATGTACGGGACGTCCTGATCCTGCGCAGCGTTGCCGGTCGGGTGATGCTCCCACCGGACGTCCTCCGCCAGGTGCTCGAGGATCGCGCGGATGTCCCCGCGACCGAATGCCTCATAGATCTGCTGCACGGTCTCGACGCTGCTCATCGGGTCTCCTTTCGCCCGTATCGGGCTACCGGAGCAGCGTATCTTCTCCCGCCAGCACCGCGGCGCCGGCACCAACGAACTACGCGGTCGGGGAACCGCCCCTCGCCGCCGGGTCGGCGCCCGCCGCTCAGGTAGGCGGCGTACCAGTCCCACCAGTCGTGCGGTGGCGCGGCCTTCTCGAAGCGGTCGTGGTGCTCGGCCGTCTCGTGCAACAGCTCTGCCCGCGACGCGACGTCCATCTCAGTCCTCCCATTCCCGGCCGGGGAGCCGGGTCGTGACCTCTTGGAGCAGCCAGCCGTTGCCATCCGGATCGCTGAACGACGCGAGCGCGAAATAGGAGCGCCCTGGTACCGACTCGAGGCCCGGGGGCCGCTGCTCGAACACCTCGCTGACGTCCACGCCGCGGCTGATGAGATCGGCCCGGGCGGCGTCGATGTCCTCGACCACCAGCTCCAAACCCTGAAGGGAGCCAGGCTCGGCTGTGGTGATGCCCGTCCCGAAGTGGATCGAGCACTGCGAGCGGGGCGGCGTGAACTGCAACGCCCGGAAGTCGTCGCCGGCGGCCAGGTCTGCGTCCAGCCGCCATCCGAGGCTCTGGTAGAAGCTCTTTGCCCGATCGACGTCGGAGACGGGCAACGTCACCACCTCGAGCTTCATGTCGATCGTCCCCACTTCCGGGACCTCCGTCGAGGTACCGGTGCTCTCGCCAGTGCTCATGTTGACCTCCGTCGGTCGGGCGCGCCATAACAGGGCGACGCCGGGGTCACCGACCCGTGCAGTGCGCGCCAACGACGGCTACAACGTCGACGCTCCGCAGCCTGGGCTGCGCGAATGAGCACGAGCCCGCATTCCTAGTCGCCCCCTCGGTCAATCCCGACCGAGGACGCTGCCTCGGGGTGGGACCCACACTCTCCTCTTCCGGGGGCGAAAGTCAAGGATGTGCTCGCGCTTAGCCGGTGACCGCTGGCTGGCATTGCCGACCGCTGACCAATGACTGCCAAGTGCTGAATCACCGCAGCGTCCAGCGCTCAAACCGCGGTCATCCCGGTGCGCATCCGCAGCCTAGGAAGCATCGGGATGACACGCCATGACTCGCGAGTGACAATCGGATGAACGTCGACAATCAGCCGCAGCCCGTGTTGTTCCCGCAGCTCGAGCACGTGTAGCACGAGCCGGTGCGCTGCATCATGCCTCCGCACATCGCGCAGGCCGGGCCCAGCTCCAGGCCCTGCAGCCGGGCCGGGTGGGCCGGTGGCTCGTCCGTCAGCGCCGCCGTGGCGGGCTTGGCCGCCGCGGTGGGCGACGACGCTCCGCCGTTGCCCCCGTTTCCGTGGCCGTTGCCGCCGTGTGCCCCGCCGTGCTGGTCGCCGTCGTCCGCGGACTCGCCCGCCGCCTCCGGCGGCCCCGCCGTGTCGCCGCGCATCAGCGCCTCCTGCGAGGCCTTGCGGGCCCTCACCTCGGGCGTGAGGATGCCCAGCTCCTCGTGCAGCTCGGCGTCGCCGAAGCGGGCCGCCAGCCAGCGCATGATGTAGTCGGGCATCGACTTGGCGAAGGGGATCTCCGGGTTGCCCGTGTAGCCCTCCGGCTCGAAGCGCATGTAGGCGAACTTGCGCACCAGCGTCTCCAGCGGCACGCCGTACTGCAGGCCGATCGAGATCGAGGTGGCGAAGGCGTTCATCAGGCCCTTGATCGTCGAGCCCTCCTTGCCCACGTCGGTGAGGAAGACCTCGCCCAGCGTGCCGTCCTCGTACATGCCCGCCGTGATGTAGCCCTCGTGGCCACCTACTGAGAACTTGTGCGTGATCGACTGGCGCTCGCGCGGCATCCGGTGGCGCACCGGCCGCGCCGGCTCCGGTGACACCGGCAGCACTTCGGCCGCCTCTGCCTCGGCGTCCTTCTTCTCGCCGGCGTCGGTCTTCAGGGCCTGCGCGGTCTTCGACCCGTCGCGGTAGATGGCCAGCGCCTTCAGGCCCAGCTTCCAGCCCTCGGCGTAGACGCCGGCGATGTCCTGCACCGTGACCGACTCGGGCAGGTTCACGGTCTTCGAGATAGCGCCCGAGAGGAACGGCTGAGCCGCGGCCATCATCCTCACGTGGCCCATCGCGGAGATGGCCCGCTCGCCCACCGCCACGTCGAACACCGGCAGGTGCTCGTCGGCCAGCCCGGGCGCGCCCACGATCGTCGCCTTGTCGGCCAGGTGCGCCTCGATGGCGGCGATCTGTCCCTCGGAGTAGCCGAGCGTCTGCAGCGCCAGCGGCACCGTGCGGTTGACGATCGTCATCAGCCCGCCGCCCACCAGCTCCTTGTACTTGACGAGCGAGAAGTCGGGCTCGATGCCCGTGGTGTCGCAGTCCATCAGGAACGAGATCGTGCCCGTGGGGGCGAGCACCGTGGCCTGCGCGTTGCGGTAGCCGTTGGCGGCGCCCACGTCGACCGCCTCGTCCCAGGCCCGCCGCGCCGCGGCGAGCAGCTCGGTGTCGGTGGCCAGGGCGTCGTCGATCTCGTAGGCCGCGTGGCGATGCTTGCGCATCACGTGCATGTGCGGGTCGGCGTTCTCCGCGTAGCGCTCGTACGGGCCCAGAGCGCCCGCCACCTCGGCCGAGGTGCGGTAGGCGCGGCCGGTCATCAGCGCGGTGATGGCGCCGCCGAGGGCCCGGCCCTCGTCGGAGTCATAGGCCACGCCGTTGGCCATCAGCAGCGCGCCCAGGTTGGCGTAGCCGAGGCCGAGCTGACGGAAGGCGCGCGCGTTCTGGCCGATCTCCTCGGTGGGGTAGCTCGACGGGCCGACCACGATCTCCTGAGCCAGGATCACGACGTCGACCGCGTGCTCGAAGGTCTCGACGTCGAACGAGCCGTCCTCGCGCCGGAACTTCATCAGGTTGAGAGAGGCGAGGTTGCAGGCCGAGTCGTCGACGTGCATGTACTCCGAGCACGGGTTGGACGCGTTGATGCGGCCCGAGTTCGGGCAGGTGTGCCACTCGTTGATCGTGGTGTCGTACTGGACGCCCGGATCGGCGCAGCGCCAGGCGGCGTCGGCGATCTGCTCGAGCAGATCGCGCGCGTCCACGCGCTCCACCGGACCGCCGTCCACGCGCGCGGTCAGCTCCCACTCCTCGCCGCGCTCGGCGCGCTCCATGAACTCGTCGGTGATGCGCACCGAGTTGTTGGCGTTCTGGTACTGGATCGAGGCGAAGGCCTCGGAGTCCAGGCGCATGTCGAAGCCGGCGTCGCGCAGAGCGAGCGCCTTCTCCTCCTCGCGCGCCTTGCACCAGATGAAGTCGACGATGTCGGGATGGTCGATGTCGAGCACGACCATCTTGGCCGCGCGACGGGTCTTGCCGCCCGACTTGATCGTGCCCGCCCAGGCGTCGGCCCCGCGCATGAAGGAGACCGGCCCGGAGGCAAAGCCGCCCTTGGAGAGGTGCTCCTTGGAGCCGCGGATGCGCGACAGGTTGATGCCCGAGCCCGAGCCGCCGCGGAAGATCTTGCCCTCCTTGGTGTTCCAGTCGAGGATCGACTCGAGCCTGTCCTCCACCGAGAGGATGAAGCAGGCCGAGCACTGCGGGTGCTCCTCGAAGCCCACGTTGAACCACACCGGCGAGTTGAAGGCCGCCATCTGGTGGAGCAGGATGTGGGTGAGCTCGTCCTCGAACGCGGAAGCGTCGGCGTCCGTGGCGAAGTAGCCGCCCTCACGACCCCAGGCGGCGATCGTGCCGGCCACGCGGCCGATCATCTGCTTGACCGACGACTCGCGCTCGGGCGAGTTCGAGCGCCCGCGGAAGTACTTCTGGGCGACGATGTTGGTGGCGTTCTGCGACCAGCTCTTGGGGAACTCCACCCCGCGCTGCTCGAAGGCCGGGCCGGCCGGGTCGCCGATGAGGGCGTCGCGGATCTCCCACTCGATGCAATCGAAGGGGTGCACACCGTCGTCCGTAAAGCGCCTGGGAACGCTGACTCCGCCGGGGGCGGCGGTGATCGGGGGGGCGGCGCTACGGCTGTCTGGCATGACTTCTCCTCGCTCGAACGACTGTTGGGGGCTCCCCTGAGGGGGAACGATCGATGTTTCTCTTCGCGTCGGACGGAACCGGAGAGCCTCCGAGGGCGAGCTGATCGCTGCCCGGGAGGGGCTCCTCCTTGAAGCGACGGACGACCGCCTCGAGCTCGTCGAGGTCGGCCAGATTGCGGTAGACCGAGGCGAACTGGATGGCCGCCACCGGGTCGAGTGCGGCCAGCCCGCGCTCGGCCAGATCGCCGATCGTGCCCGCCTCCACCTCGGGCCCGCCACGGCGCACCTGGCCGGCGATCGACTCCGCCAGCCCCTCGAGCTGCTCGTCCGACACCGGCCGCTTGTTGGCCGCGCGCACCAGCCCCCTCAGGAGCTTCTGGCGATCGAAGCGCTCACGCCGGCCGCCGCGCTTGAGCACGGTCACTCCGGGCTCCTCGACGCGCTCGTAGGTGGTGAAGCGGTTCTCGCACTCCTCGCACTCGCGCCGGCGCCTGACGGCGTCGCCGGGCTCGGACAGGCGGGAGTCGACCACGCGTGTGTTCTCGGAGGAGCAGAACGGACAATGCACACGCGTAATTCTACTACCTGTAGTGCCTCATTCCTCCCCCGACCACTACATGTTGTGCCCGGATTATGCGACGATAACGTCGTGCCGCGCCGCGATCGCGGGGAAGTCCGCCGGCTCGGCCGCCGCCAGCTCGCGCAGGTAGCGCTCGAGCCCTCCCGGGGCGGTCACGTTGAGGAAGCGCACCGTCCCGTCACCCGGGTTCGAGACCGTGTGGACGTTGCCCGGCGGGATGAGCGCGTAGCTGCCGGCCGCGGCCTCGTGGCGCTCGTCGCCGAGCAGCACGGTGAGCGTGCCGTCGAGGACGTAGAAGGAGTCGGTCAGGTGTTCGTGGTGGTGCGGCGGCGGTCCCGGGGCGCCGGGATCGAGCTCGAACTCGATCAGGCTGAAGGAGCCGATGCCGTCGTCGGCACCCGCCTTGACGAGGCCCCGGGCGCCGGGCCCGGGCTCGATCCGCTCGCCCTCTCCGCTGCGGTGAAGGGCGGCCTCGCTCGCCGGCCGGCCGCCGTCCGGCGGCGGGGACTGGTCGTCGAACCTGCTGCCCGAGCGCAGGTAGTCGGCAAAGCCGCAGTCGGGCCCGTGCATGTTCAGCCAGCGGCCTCCCTCGGTGCGGTAGCGGTGGACCACACCGGGCGGAGCCAGGGCGAAGTCGCCCGGCCCGAGCACCACCTCCGCCTCGCCGAGGAGCACGACGAACTCGCCCTCGAGCACCCAGAACGCGTCGGCGTGGTGGAGGTGGATATGCGGCTCGGTGCTGCCCGGCCCGACCGTCTCGGTGAGGGCGAGCTCGTCGCGCGCGCACTTGATGCGCACGCGACCGGAGATGTCCTCGCCCTCACCCGGGCCGAGCAGTTGAGGAGCGTCGCTCACGAACGACTCTCCTCGAGCGCCGCGCGACGCCGCATCTCGGCCTCGCTGCCCTCCTCGAACGCGAACGACCCGGTCTGCACCTCGCCCGCCGGCCGGTAGATGGCGATCATCACTCCGCTGGGCGACATCTTCGCGTCCACCACGTCCAGGCCGGCGGGGACGGTGCCGTCGCCGAACAGCCGCTTGCCGGGGCCGACCACCACCGGATAGATCAGCAGGCGAAACTCGTCCACCAGCTCGTGCTCGAGGAGGGTCTGGATCAGGTCCGAGCTGCCGTGCACCTGGAGCTCCGGCCCGTCGGTCTCCTTCAGCCGGGCGATCGCGGTGGGCACATCGCCTTCGAGCAGATGCGAGTTGTTCCAGTCGACGCTCTCGAGCGTGGTCGAGGCCACGTACTTGGTCGCGCCGTTGAGCTGCTGGGCCGCCTCGTCCTCGGCGTAGGGCCAGTGGGCGGCGAAGATCTCATAGGTCTTGCGCCCGAGGACGAGATCGAAGGGCTTGCCCATCGTCTCGCTCATGGCCTCGCCGATCACGTCGTCGAAGTGGTTGACCGACCAGCCCCCGTGGGTGAAGCCCCCGGTGGGGTCCTCCTCGGGGCCGCCCGGTGCCTGCATGACGCCGTCGAGGGTCAGGAAGGTGGTGACGATCAGTCTGCGCATTTTCCGTGTCTCCTTGTGGGGTTCGGACTTGCCGGTTTCACGGTACGCCGGCGGCAAGGCTGGTGGCGTCGGGATCACCCTGAGCGGGGTCCCTGATCTTGGTTCTACCGCAACGAGGCCAGCGTGCGCTTCAGGCCCTCGTCGAGATCGACCTGCGCCTGCCAGCCGAGTTCCGCACGCGCGCGCGAGGTGTCGAGGTAGATGCGCTGCACCTCGCCGGGGCGCTCCGGGGCGTGCTCGGGGCGAAAGCCGTTGTCGGAGTGGCGGGCGAGGGCGTTGACGATGTCGAGCACGCTGGTCTCCACGCCGCGGCCGATGTTGATGGCACCGCCGGCCGCCGACTCGGCCGCGCGCAGGTTGGCCTCGACCACGTCGCCCACGTAGACGTAGTCGCGCGTCTGCTCGCCGTTGCCGAAGATCTTGGGCGTTCGGTTCTCGAGCAGCGCCCCGCAGAAGATGGCGATCACGCCGGCCTCGCCGAGCGGGTCCTGGCGCGGGCCGAAGACGTTGCCGTAGCGCAGTGAGACCGTGTTCAGGCCGTGCAGGCGACGGAACAGCTCGCAGTACTGCTCGGCGCAGAACTTGGAGAGGCCGTAGGGCGCCTCGGGGGCCACCGGGTGGTCCTCGGGCGCGGGCAGCACACGGCCCTCGCCGTAGATGGCGCCGCCGGTGGAGGTGTTGACCACCCGCTTGGTCTGGTTCTGCTGGGCTGCCCGCAGCACGTTCACCGTGCCCTCGACGTTGATGCGGGCATCGTTGGCCGGGTCGGCCACGGACTTGCGCACGTCGATCTGGGCGGCGAGGTGGAAGATGGTGTCGGGGCGCGACTGCCGGATCACGTCCGAGACCGCCTCGGCGTCGCGGATGTCGACTTCGTGGAACTCGGCGCCGCTGCCGAGCGCTTGAGTGAGGTTGTCCCGCTTGCCGGTCGAGACGTTGTCCATGACCACCACGTCGTCGCCGCGCTCGACCAGCGCATCCACGAGATTCGAGCCGATGAAGCCGGCGCCGCCGGTGACGAGTGCCCTCATGAGGCGGAGCACTCTAGGGAGTTACGCTATCCCGGTGCCGCTCCGTGAGATAAATCGCGTACGGTTGCGCGTGGAGGAGTCGGGTCAGCGGAGAGCCCCTGGTTCTGGTTCACGGAAGCTGGAACAACAGGCACGCATGGGCTCTCGTGGAGGAGGACCTCGCGCAGCGTTTCCGAGTGGTCACCTACGACCGCCGCGGTCATACGGACAGCGAGGACAGCGCCGAGCCCGGGACGCGCCGCGACGACGAGGACGACCTTGCGGGCTTGATCGAGACGCTCGGTCTGGCGCCCGCGAACGTGGTCGGCAACTCCTTCGGAGGCTCGATCGCGCTTGGCGTGGCGGCTCGCCGGCCCGAGTTGTTTCGCGCGCTCTCCGCTCACGAGCCACCTCTGGTGTCCCTCGCGGCCGACGATCCCGTGGTCGCGGAGGTCGGCGGGGCGGTCGCCTCTGTGGTGGAGCTGATCGAGCGCGGCGAGGCCGAGACCGCCGCGCGCGACTTCGTGGAGAACGTCGCGCTCGGCCCCGGCGCCTGGGCGATGCTGCCCCCGGAGGAGCGTGCCTCCATGGTCGCGAACGCTCAGACCTTCTCGGGCGAGGCGCACGATGCGGCATGGGCTGAGATCGACCTCGACGCTCTCGGCGGCATCGCGTTCCCGGTGCTCTTGACGCAGGGCGATCAGAGCCCGCCCTTCTTCTCCAAGGTCATTGCGCGACTGGCGGACGCCATGGACACGGCGGAGGTGAGGACGCTGCCCGGTGCCGGGCACGTTCCACACGCCACCAACCCGGCCGAGTATGCGTCGGTGGTCGGCCGGTTCGTGGCGGGCTGAGCGCTGCGGCGCTGAACCTGTCAGTCGTCGTCGAAGTCGTCCGAGCCGCTGCCCGAGTTGTCGTCCGACGAGCCGCTGCCGGAGCTGTCGTCGGAGCCGCCGCCCGAGCGGCCGCGACCCTGGCCGCTGCCGTCGTCGCCGGGCTCGAAGTCGCCGCCGTTGTCGTCGGTCGGGGGAGCCGTGGGGGCCTGTTCGGTCGGCGTCGTCGCGGCCTCCTGCCGAGCCCGCTCTCGCCGCGCGGCCACCCGGCGCCGCTCCGCCGCGCGACGCCGTGCCGCGCGTCTCCGCTGCGCCCGGCGCTCGGCTCGCTGCGCGGCACTCGGCCCCGACGCCGCCGGCGGGGCCAGGGTGTCGCCCGCGCTCAGCGGCTCGGCCGAGAGCCCCACGCTGTCGCCCGAGATCGTGTTGGCGAGCAGGCCGATGCCCACGGCCGCCACCAGGCCGGCGATCAGGAGGGCGGCGCCCAGGGCGATTCGTCTGGCGTTCATCGCTCTGCCAACCTAGCCTCGCCCCGGTAAAGCCTCGTCGAGTTGCGGGTCAGGAGCAGGTAAGGAGCTGTGGGCGGGCAGCACGATCTCAGCCCGGGCTCCGCCTTCGGCCCGGTTGGTGAGCGTGGCCTCGCCCTCCCAGCGCCTGGCCAGCGCCTCCACCACGTTCAGGCCCAATCCGGTGCCCGGCGCGCCGCCCTGGCTGGCCGAGCCGCGGTAGAAGCGCTCGAACACCTGCTCACGCTCGCTCTCGTCGACCCCGGGCCCCTCGTCGGTCACGCCGATCCGCACCCGCTTGCTCTCGTTCTGCCAGCCGATCGTCACGCGCGTGCCCGCGGGCGAGTAGTGCAGCGCGTTCTCGACCAGGTTGTCGAGCATGGCGGCCACGTCCTCGTCCGAGGCGCACACCTCCGCCGGCACGCCCTCGTCCACTTCGAGCACGTGCCGGCTTCGGCGCGCCGGCGCCAGCCAGCGCTCGTAGGCGCCGGCGGCCGCCTCTCCGACATCGACCGGCTGCGGGTCGGGCCGTTCGCGTTCGCCGGCCAGGGTGAGCAGCTCGGACAGCAGGCGAGCGAGCCGCTCGGTCTCGTGCTCCGCCGCGGCGAGCTCCTCTCTCACCTCGGGTTCGCCGCTCTTGGCGGCCGCCGCCTCGAGGCGCAGGCGCAATCCGGTGAGCGGCGTGCGCAGCTGATGCGACGCGTTGGCCACGAACTCCCGCTGCGCGCGCAGCGAGCGGCCGAGGCGACCGGTCATGTCGTTGAACGCGGTCGCGACCTCGCGCTGCTCGGTCGAGCCCTCGACCTCGGCGCGGGCGTCGAGGTCTCCGTCCGCCACCCGCCGGGCGCTGCCGGCGAGGCCGCGCAGCGGCTTGGCCAGCGACCCGGCCAGCAGCCAGGCCACGCCGAGCCCGAGCAGCAGGGCGACCACGCCGACGCCCACGAGCGCGATCACGTCGTTGCGGACCTCGTCGTTCACCGCGTCGACGCTCTGGGTCACGCGCACCGCCCCGGCGGGGCGGCCCTCGAGCACGATCGGTACGGCGGTGAAGAGGAGATCCTGGTCGAGGGAGTCGCTGCGGCGCTCGCCCTGGGAGGGCTGGCCCTGGAGGGCTTTCGCGATCTCGGGGCGGCTGGCGTAGGAGGGGGCGCCGGCCACGCTTCCGCGCGCGGAGTCGGCCAGCAGGGCGCCGTCCTCGTCCACCACGATCACGCGTCCGCCGAGGTCCCTCGCCGAGCTCTCCACCAGCGGCCGCAGCTGTTCGGTGTCGTCGAGGCGACCGGAGGCGCCGGCGGCCAGCAGCTGCGCCTGGCCCTGGGCCTCGCTCTTGACCTCGGCGTCCACCCGCTTGGACAGGTTGAGGGCCAGCGGCACCTCGAGCGCGACGATCACCAGCACGAGCACGTAGGCGAAGGCGAGGAGCAGGCGCGCCCGCAGGCTCATTCGTCGGCCAGCTCTTCGGCCGCGGCGAAGCGAAAGCCCACGCCACGCACCGTGTGGATGAAGCGCGGCGCGCTGGAGTCGTCGCCGAGCTTGCGCCGCAGGCTCGACACGTGGACGTCGAGGGTCTTGGTCGAGCCGAACCAGTTGGTGTCCCAGACCTCGTCGATAAGGCGCTCGCGGGTGATCACCGTGCCGGCCTCGCGCATCAGCAGCTCGAGCAGCTCGAACTCGCGGCGGGTGAGGTCGAGCTCTGTGGTTTCGAGCGTCGCGCTGCGGCGCGCCGGGTCGAGGCTGAGCTCGCCGGCCTCGAGCGGGCCGGTGGGCTCCGCGTCGGGTTGGGGCGCCGGCTCGTCGGCCCGCCGCAGCACGGCGCGAATGCGGGCCGCCACCTCGCGAGCGCTGAACGGCTTGACGATGTAGTCGTCGGCGCCCAGCTCGAGGCCGACGATGCGGTCGGTCTCCTCACCGCGCGCGGTGAGCATGATGATCGGCACGCGCGAGCGCTCACGCAGCGCGCGGCAGACCTCGAAGCCCGAACCGTCGGGCAGCATCACGTCGAGCAGGACGAGGTCGGGCAGCGAGCGCTCGGCGGCCTCCAGCGCGGCGGCCGCGGTGCCGGCGACCTCGGTGCTGAAGCCCTCGCGCTCGAGCGCCTCGCTCAGGGGTTCGGTGATCGAGGCCTCGTCCTCGACCATCAGGACTGTGCGCCTGCCCGCGGCCATGCCATCCAATGCTAGGCGCGAAGCGGGCGCCGGGGTGCAGGTCCCGGCGCCCGCCGCGTCGGCCGGAGCGTCAGTCGTCGTCGCCACCGCTGCCGTGGCCGGAGTCGTCGTCGTCGCCGGTCGTCGCCGCCGCCATGCCCGGAGCCGCTGTGGTCGTCGTCGCCGAGTCGTCGTCCCCGCCGCCGTGGCCGGAGCCGCTGTGGTCGTCGTCGTCCCGGTCCTCGGCGTTGCCGGGGCCGGAGTTGTCAACGCGGTTCCCGTGATCCTCGGCATTGCCGGGGCCGGAATTGCCGCCACGATCGTCATCGACCCGAGTGCCGCCCGCGCCGGTGCAGCGCGGATCGTTGGCGTGCTCGGCCTCGTCACAGGGGCCGGAGATGTCGCCGCCATGCGGCCGGAGCCTGCGGCTTCGTGTTCGGCACGCCTGCACAGCGCGGATCGTTGGCGTGCTCGGCCTCGTCACAGGGGCCGGAGATGTCGCCGGCGGCGTCGTCGTTGCGCTCATCGCGCACGGCGCCGTCGTCGTCGGCGGTGGTGGTGCGGTCCTCCGCGGTGGTCGTGCGGTCCTCGGTCGTCGTCGTCGGTGCCGTGGTGCTGCTCGGCGACGAGTCCTGACCGACCTGAGCCACCACCACGGCGGTGAGAATCCCGAACAGGGCCACCGCCAGGGTCAGGGTCAAGGTCTTGCGCATGTTGCTCTCCCTTTCGTACTTCGAGGTCGGGAAGAGCATCGGGGCCGACCCCCCAGCGGACGTCCAGCGGCGCGTCACGGGCGGGGAAGACTTGGGTTAGGGCTCGGTAAGGCGAGCCGCCGGGTGGCGCTGCTAGCTTCGCCTCGCGATGAGAGGTTTGTTCGTGACCTTCGAGGGCATCGACCGCTCGGGCAAGACCACGCAGGCGCGGCTGCTGGGTGAGGCGCTCGGCGCCGACGGGCTGGGCGTGCGCGAGCCGGGCGGCACCGAGGCCGGCGAGCGGGTGCGTTCGATCCTGAAGGACCCCGCCGTGCCCCTCTCGCCGGAGGCGGAGGCGCTGCTGTTCGCCGCGGCGCGGGCGGAGCTGGTGGCCGACGTGATCCTGCCCGCCCTCGCCTCCGGCCAGGTGGTGGTCTCCGACCGCTTCCTCGATTCCTCCCTGGCCTACCAGGGCGGAGCGCGCGGGCTGGGGATCGACGACGTCTCGGCTGTCAACCGGTTCGCCACCCGCGGGCTGCGGCCGGATCTGACCTTCTTGCTGGAGATCTCGCCCGCGGACGCGGGGTTGCGCGCGGGGGAGAGCGACCGCTTCGAGGATGAGGGCGAGTCGCTGCAGGAGGCGGTGCAGTCGGCCTACGAGAAGCTGATCGAGGGCGATCCGTCGCGCTGGCGGCGCATCGACGCCACTCGCTCTCCTTCAGAAATTCATGCCGACATCCTGGCCGAGGTGGAGGCCGCGCGGGCGGGGGCGTCGGCTTGAGCGCCGCGGTGGTGCTGGCCGGGACCGAGGACCATCCGCAGGCGCGGATCGTGCTGGCCAACGCGCTGGGCTCGCAGCCCTCGCACGCGTACCTGTTCCACGGGCCGTCGGGGGTGGGCAAGCGGACGGTGGCGCGGGCCTTTGCGGCGGAGCTGCTGGCGGCTGGATCTGACGACCCCGGAGGGGTGCGGCTGCGCGTGGCCCACGGGACGCATCCGGACCTGACCTGGGTGACGCCCAGCGGGGCGCACGTGATGCGCAAGGAGGACATCGAGGAGCCGGTGGTGCTGGCGGCGACGCGGACGCCGTTCGAGGCCCGCCGGCGGGTGTTCGTGCTGGAGCGGGTGGACACGCTCAACGACCAGGCGGCCAACAGCCTCTTGAAGACCCTGGAGGAGCCGGCCTCGTTCGTGCATCTCATTCTGTTGACCGACGCGCTGGGGCGGATGCTGGAGACGGTCGTGTCTCGCGCTGCCAGGCGGTGCGCTTCGAGCCGTTGCCGGCGGAGCGGATCGCTTCCTCATTGGAGGCCTCGGGCGTGCCGGCGGAGCAAGCGCTTGTCCTGTGCGCGGCTGGCACTCGGCAACGCGTCGCGGGCGCGCTATCTCGCCTCCGACGAGGGTGCGGAGGTGCGGGCCGAGGTGGAGGCGTTCGTGGCCTCGGCGCTGGGCGACGGTGGCGGCGGCCGCGGCCGAGTCCGAGCCGTGGCGGGCGATCCTCGACCGCGCCGAGGCACGCCGTCTCGCCGCCGAGGAGGCCCTGGCGGTGGCGGCGGTCGAGCGGGTCGAGCTGGAGCCCAAGGGCCGCGAGCGCCGGGCGATAGAGCGCGAGCTGGAGGACGCGGCCAAGCGCGACGGGCGCCGGGCGCGAACGGAGTCGCTCGAGCTGTCGCTGACGCTGACCGGCCTGGCCTTCCGGGACTTGATCTGCCTCGCCGAGGACGCCGACGAGGCGGTGCTGGCCGTCGACCGCGCCTCCGTGCTGGCCGAGCGCGCCCGCTCACGCGACCCGCGCCGGCTGCGCGAGGCGGCCGAGCGCTGCGAGGACGTGCGCCAGTCGCTCGAGCTCAACGTGAGCGAGGACCTGGCGCTGTCGGCGCTGGGCTTCCGGCTGGCGGCTCTCGCCGGGAGCGGCGGCTAGAGCGTGGGCTCGGCGACGAGGTAGTAGAAGAGCACGGCCATGATTGCCGTCGACCCGCCCCACAGCACGGCCCAGCCGACCCGCTCCTGAGGCTTCATCTGAGGCCGGGCGACGCCGAAGATCACCGCGAGCTCGAAGATGACGCAGGCGGCGGTGAAGACGACCACGTTCCAGATCCCGGTGATCGCCATGACGATGTAGAGGGGCACCTGAGTGCCGGCGACAGCGCCTCCCACCGACAGCAGGAAGACCAGGTACTCGTTGTAGCTGTCGCGATAAATGGGCCGCCTGGGATCGAGGGCAGCCGCGAGCTTTCCCGATTGCTGTTGCGCCATGGCCTCAATGATCCCAGCCTGGCCAGCGCGTGTCTCTATGGCGGCGTGGGCTTTGGCGCAGAAGGCGATCCTGCGCGGCCTGAGATGGCGCCGTCGTGCCGACGACGCGGCCGCTCGAGTCGAGGAAGACGACGTCGATGGGAAAGCGCATGCCGAAGGTGTGGACGGAGCGGCAGCGGAGGAAGGCGAGGGCCCAGCCCTGGGGCGGTTGGCGCCGGAAAGCGAGTCCAAGGAGCCTCATTCGCGTGCCGCTGGCCGTGACGATGTCCACGCCGGGCTAAGGCCGGAGCGGGGCTACACTCGTCCCCCTGAGCGCCGACGTAGCTCAGTTGGTAGAGCACCTCTCTCGTAAAGAGGATGTCGCCGGTTCGAGTCCGGCCGTCGGCTTCTGTCATCATTGGACCACTCCGGGCACGGCCTCAGGGGTTGGGGGTGACGACACGGCTGCCGTTCACGCTCCGACAGCAAGTGGTCAAAGGGTGTCGGTCTCATAACCCGAAGGTCGCAGGCAACCACCGGTGTCCAACTCGTCCGTTTCCTAGGGCGGTGACAGTCTCGCGGCGTGGCCGCGCCAACCGCGGCGGCACCGCAACCGCCTAGACCCGGCCCGGGTGGCTCACGCATTCCGCACTGTTCGCCCGGACTACGACAGCCCCAGCTGCTCCTCCGTCAACGGCGGCTTCCCCTGCTTCGCACGCATCTCATTGCGCCTCCCGATGACGCCCTCCCGGTGCTCGGCCTTGCGCGTCTTGATCGCCTCGACATGCGGCCCCAGCCGCTCGCGCGCCGCCGCCCGATCCTCGTCCGTGAACAGCGACGCGTAGGGCTTCGTCTCGTCCATCACCAGCCACTCGCAGGCCAGGTCGAGCGAGCCGGCCTGTTCCAGCTTCAGGTAGCCGGCGCTCGGCGGCTTGTATAGGTAGCGGCGCACGAACTCGACCAGCTCCGGTCCGCCCTTCTCGCTGGCCGCACTCAGGCCGCGCTTGTAGTACGCGGGGTTGTACGGATTTCCGGCGTCGCTCTTGATGCCGCGCGGCTTGAGCTGGGCGATTTGCCACTCCAGGTCGCTGAGCAGCTGGTCGAATGTCGCTTGGTCGCTCACATCACAACCATAGGGCCTTCGACAGAGCCCGCCCTGCGGTGGCATCCCCGCCGACCAGCCCTTAGAGTCGAAACAAGCTAGGCAGGGCCCTGCCGCTATGGCTGACAAAGCATCACCCGAACGGACTCCGCGCCACGGCCACGCTGGCGGAAGCCTGGTTGGCCGAGAGCGAGAAATGGACGAGCTCGTCGCCGGGCTCGAGCAGGCGCTCGCCGGGCACGGCACGGTGGTGCTGCTGGCGGGCGAGCCGGGGATCGGCAAGACCAGCCTGGCCCGGACCCTGTCGGACGAGGCCGAGGCCCGTGGCGCCAACACGGCGTGGGGTGTGGGCTGGTCCGGGGGTGCCGCGCCGGCCTACTGGCCCTGGGTTCAGGTCGTCCGGGCTCTTGTGCGAGAGGGTGGGGAGAGCGAGGGGCTTCTAAGCCAGCTCGGACCCAAGGCCCAGTGGCTCGCCGAGATCGTTCCCGAGCTCACAGAGGAGCTCCCGAGCGCGACCGACGAGACGGCAGCGACGACCACCACCGCCGACGAGGGCCGCTTCCACGCCTACGACGCCCTCGCCGAGCTGCTGCGCCTCGCCGCCCAGCAGGCTCCGCTCGTCGTCGTCCTCGACGACCTTCACTGGGCCGACGAGGCCTCATTGCAAACGCTCGCCTTCGTCGCTCGCTCGCTCCAGGACGTCCCCGTCCTCCTGCTCGGCACCTATCGCGACACCGAGATGAGCCCCGACGAGCAGGGCGCGACCCTGCCCGCCGAGCTGCTCGGCTGGAGCCGCCGTATTCCGCTGCGCGGGCTCGAGACGTCGGGGGTCCGGAGCCTGGTCGAGAACCTCAGCGACGAGGATGCGCCCGATCACCTGGTGGAGCACCTCCACGCGGTCACCGGCGGCAATCCGCTCTTCGTCGGCGAGCTGGTCACCCTCCTCGGCGCCGAGGATCGCCTCACCGGCGACCTCACGCACAGCGGCAGCCTCCCGCTGCCCGACGGCGTGCGCGAGGCCATCGCCCAGCGCCTGAGCCCGCTGCCGAACGAGGCCGTCGAGACCCTGGGCGTCGCCGCCGTCATCGGCAACCGCTTCAGCGTCACCAGCCTCTCCACGGCGGCCGAGCTTCCCCGCGAGCAGCTCCTCGGCCTGCTCGAGGCCGCCGGCCAGATCGGGCTGCTGCACCCGGTTCCGGACTCGGCAGAGCAGTACGCCTTCAGCCACGCCATGGTGCAGGCCACCCTCTACGAGAGCCTCAACCCGAGCCGCCGGATCGCCCTCCACCGCGACGTCGGCGAGACCTTCGAGAAGCTCGCCGGCGACCGGATCGACAACCGGCTCAACGAGCTTGCCTACCACTTCCTCGAGGCCGCTCCGCTCGACGGTCCCGAGCGGGGTGTGACCTACGCGAGACGCGCGGGCGACAGGGCCATGGGCCAGTTCGCCTACGACGAGGCCGCGGCCCTGTACAGGCGCGCGCTCGAGGCTCTCGAGGGGGCCGGCGGCCACGGCAGCCTCGCCCTCCTGCAGGCACTCGGCGAGGCCCAGACCCGCGCCGGCGACACCGAACAGGCCCGCCGCACGCTGGTCGAGGCGGCCGAGGTCGCCCGCCTCCACGACGACGCCCACGGCCTCGCCCGGGCCACCCTCTCCTGCGGAATCTGGGGCCTCTCGTTCGGCGTGGACGACGAGCTGGTGCGGCTGGCCGAAGAATCGGTCGAGCGCCTCGGCCAGGACCCGGCCGGCGGCATGCTCGCCCGCGTCAAGGGGCTGCTGGCGGTGGCGCTCTACTGGTCGCCCGAGCGCGAGCGGGCTCACAGGCTGGCCGACGAAGCGGTGGCCCTGGCCCGCGAGCAGCACGCCACCGACAACGACCGCGCCTCCGCCGAGACGCTCGAGTACGTGCTCGGCCGCGCGCTGCTCGTGCGCTGGGGGCCGGACTCAGTCAAAGACCAGCTCGGCGACAGCGACGAGCTGCTCGAGCTGAGCCGGCGACTCGGAGACAACGAGATGGAGATGGTCGTCCGCAACTGGCGCATCTCGGTGCTGCTCGAGGCGGGTGACGTGGCCGCCGTGGATCAGGAGATCGCGCGTGTCGAGCACATGGCCAACACGCTGCGCCAGCCGCGCGCCATGGTCTTCCTGCCCCTGCACCACGGGATGCGCGCCGTGGGCGAGGGCCGCTTCGACGACGCCGAGCACGGCATCGCCGAGTCGGCGGAGATCGGCCGCCGCGTCCGGGGCTCGGTCTCCGAGCTCGCCGGGACCGCCACGCTGATCGTCATCCGGCTGCTCCAGGGCCGGCTGTTCGAACTCGAGGCGCCGCTGGGGGCGATGTCGAGCGCCCAACCAGGCATGGTCGCCCTGCGCTGCGCCTTCACGGCGCTGCTCATCCAGGCCGAGCGGCCTGCGGAAGCACGGCGCGAGCTCGAGCGCCTGACCGCGAACGGGCTCGACGGCCTGCCGCGCGACAACACCCACCTGGTGATGCTGGCCGTGCTGGCCGACACCGCCGCCGAGCTGGAGGACGAGCAGCGAGCCGCGCCCCTCTATGACTGGCTCGAGCCCTACAGCGGCCGCTGGGTGGTGTCGCCCAGCGCGGCGGTGTTGTGGCCCGCCGACCGCTCGCTGGGTCGGCTCGCCGGGGTCCTGGGGCGGACGGAGGAAGCCCTGGCACACCTCGGTGCCGCCCGCGCCCAGGCCGAGGGTGCCGGGTCGCGTCCCTCGCTAGCGCTGTGCGACCTGGACGAAGCGAGGCTCAGGGCTGGGTCGGAAGAGGGCACCCGTCTCGCCGCCCGGGCCCAGTCCCTCGCCGCGGAGCTCGGCATGCGCCGCGTCGAGGACGAGGCCGCCCGGCTCCTCAAGGGCGCGGCGAAACCGGGCGTCGAAGCACAGCAGCCGGCCACCGCGGCGGCCACCGGCAGCCTCCAGCGCGAGGGCGACTTCTGGACGCTCGCCGCCGGCGGGCGCGTCGTGCGCCTCAAGGACGTCAAGGGCCTGCGCCACCTTGCCCTGCTGCTGGCCAACCCGGGGGTGGAGTTCCACGCGCTCGAGATCATCGCCAAGGCGGAGGGACACGAGGGCGCGGCGCCGGACTCGGGAGTACCCGCGGCCGTGGCCGCCGGCGACCTGCAGCCCACGAGCCAGGCCGGAGTCGGCGCCCTGCTCGACCCTCAGGCCAAGGCCGCCTACCGCCAGCGCCTCGACGACCTCAGAGAGACGATCGAGGAGGCCGAGACCATGAACGACCCCGAGCGGGCCGCACACGCGCGAACCGAGTTCGAGGAAATCGCCCACGAGCTGGCCGCCGCCACCGGCCTCGGCGGGCGCGACCGCCCCGCCGGCTCGGACGCCGAGCGGGCGCGCGTGAACGCCACGAGAGCGATCCGCAAGAGCCTGCGCCGCATCGAGGCGCACGACTCACGCCTGGGCCGCCAGCTCGCCCGCTCGATCAAGACCGGCACGTTCTGCAGCTACGAGCCCGACCCGGACCACCCGATCTCCTGGACGGTCGAGCCCTAGGACCTAGCCGGCCGCCAGCGTTGCCAGCGCCCTCATCCCCGGCACGAACAGGTACTCGCCGCCGCGCGTGCGCACGAACTGCTCCTGGGGGGAGAGGAAGCGCGGCGGATCCCCGGGCACGGTCATCTTCCCCGCCGGATCCGCCGGGCCGAGCAGGAAGTCGCGGTCGCCGCCGAGGCCGAAGGCGTCGCCGTCGTAGAGCCAGTGCGATTGCACGAGCTCGAACTGGCGCGCGATGCTCGCGTTGAGGCACACGAAGATCAGGCCGCGCTCGACGTCGTCCCCTTCGAGCACGCCGTCCGGCAGGGCGGTCCCGTAGGGCATGCCGCGCCGCAGCAGGCGATGGCGCCGCGTGCGGTCGGTGCGAAAGCCGAGCGCATCGCGCGGATTGGCCCGGCGCACGTGGGCGCCCACCGGGCAGCGCAGCCCGTCGGCGTCGGCGCCGTAGAGAAACTGATTGCGCTTGCCTCCCGCCGGGTGGCCCTCGGGCGAGCGCACCAGCGAGTCACCGTTGGGCCAGCGCCCCACGATCTTCGCCTTCAGCCATTCCTCCTCGTGCGGGTCCCCGCCCGCGGTCTCGCGCAGCCAGCGGCGAAACAGCGCCACGTCCTGCTCGAGCTTGCGCCAGACCATGAAGGTGCCGTTGTGCAGAAGCGGTCTGTCGCGTCCCGGCACCACGCCGTCCTCGTCGCGATGGCCGAGCACGAACTCTCCCAGCCGCAGCTCGCGCCAGCGGCCCAGGCGGCGCAGGACACCCTCGCCCGCGGCCGGCCGGCCGCTGCCCTCGACCGCCGGCTGCGAGAAGCCGTCCTCGAAGCCGAAGTGCTCGCGCGCGCTCGGAAGCTTGTCGGCGAGCTGCCCGAAGCCACAGCGCAGACCCTCGTCGCGTTCCACGCGCGCCTTCCAACGAGCGAGCTGGCGGTCCCGCTCGCCCTCCCCCGGGGCATAGATCACGAGCAGCAGGTGGGCGCTCTCGGAACGGAGGCGTTTGTCCCAGTGTGCCGGCGCGCTCGGCCCCACGTCGCCGAGCTCAGCCGCCCGCTTGCGCATACCCTCGCGGAAATCCGCCGGGAATCCGTCGAGCACCGCCTGGTCGAGCCCAAGCGCCTCCAGTCCGGTCGCCGTGACAGCCACGTTGAGCGTCCAGGGAGGCTTGCCGCCCCACTCCTCCTCGGTGATCACCGGATCGATGAGCTCGGCCAAGAGCCGCCGCCCTGCCGACGGGTCGAGCACCTGCACGAACTGGAACGCGGCGTGGGGAAAGTGGTAGCCGCGCAGGATGTTGCCCTGGAGATCGCGAGCGTCGAGCGTCATCGCGGGAAGCGCTCGCGGAATGCGTGGGCCAGGGCGGCCGGCTCGAGCGATGCGGCCTCCAGCATGAAGCGCGAGAAATGGCCCTGGAGAGCCAGGGCATCGTTGACCTCGCTCACCGAAGCGTCGGGCCAGAGCGAGAGCAGGTAGGGCGACTTGACCCGGTGGCGGCTGAGGTAACGGCGCAGGTGCGCAGGATCACGAAGATCGCGGGGCGACTCGCAGAACGACCAGATCGTGCCCGCGCCGGGGGCCTCGGCGAGCGCCGCGATGTAGCGCTCCACGCCCACGTCGAAGTGGCTCGAGAAGAACAGCTGAGGCCCGTCGACGGGCAGGATCACGAAACGCCCGAAGTGGGTCTCGTAGGGCAGCTCGGCGAGTGGGCCCCCGTCCAGCCGGTGCAGGTGCTCCCGCAGCGCGGTCTCTCGCGTGGGGATCACCGGCGCAACCACCACCAGGTCGCCCATCCGCTACACCAGCGCCTGCACGTCGGCCGCAAACCGGCGCCAGCGCCGTGCGAACTCATCCGGGCCGAGCCCGTCCACGTCGCGCGCGAAGCGAGCCAAGCGGGAGCGCAATTCCAGCGCCCTGACGATGCTCTGCGTGGTCGCGCCGGCGCTGTAGCCCGTGTAGTAGTGGTCGACCTGCCGGTCGACCACGTCGACCCAGCGCAGCAGGTCGGTGGTCGGCAGCGGGCCCGGGAAGCCCTCGGTCCCTCCCCAGATCGAGCGCCACTGCCACGGCATCGTGCGCCCGAAATCGGCGATGTAGTTCTCCCACGAGCCGGTCCAGTTGGTCTCGAAGACCATCGTCGGGGGCCTGCCCTTGCGCCTCAGCAGCGTCCAGCGGCCCAGGGCGATCACGCGCGATCTGATCAACGGCCGCACCGCGACGTTGGTCGACCGGCCGAACAGGAACACGAGTCGCAGCCAGGGAGACCAGCCGCGGCGTAGCGGGGTCAGCGCCGTGACCGCGCCCCAGCGTCCAAAGCGAGGGCGATCCACCGGTCCACACTAATGCCCGCGCGGCGGCGGGTTCAAGGCTATGGTGGCCAGGAGGGCAATGACGCCCACTGGCCCCCCCATCGAGCGCTTCGATGCCATCGTGGTCGGCTCCGGTTTCGGTGGTGCGGTGACGGCCTGCCGGCTGGCCGAGGCGGGGGTCGAGAAGGTGCTGGTACTCGAGCGCGGGAAGCCCTACCCACCGGGCTCCTTTCCGCGCACGCCGCGAGGCATGCGCACCAACTTCTGGGACCCGGCCAGCGGGCTGCACGGGCTCTTCGACCTCTGGTCCTTCTCCCACGTGACGGCGCTCGTGGCCAGCGGGCTGGGCGGCGGCTCGCTGATCTACGCGAACGTCATCCTGCGCAAGCCGAGCGACACGTTCGAGGGCTGGCCGCTCGACCGCGACGATCTCGAGCCGCACTACGACCGCGTGCAGGACGTGCTGCGCCCGCAGCCCTATCCCACGGACCACGAGCCGTACGCGCAGACCCCCAAGACGCTCGCCTTCGCGCAGGCGGCCGAGGCCGCCGGGCTCGAGGTGGAGCACCCTCCGCTGGCCATCTCCTTCGACGACGGCACGGCGCCTCCCCGGCCCGGCGTCCCCCTGCTCGGCGACGACAACCTGCACCAGCGCCCGCGCTACACCTGCCGCCTGATCGGCGAGTGCGACGTGGGCTGCAACGAGGGAGCGAAGAACTCGCTCGACTTCAACTACCTGAGCGCGGCCAAGCGGGCCGGGGCCCGGATCCGCACCTGCTGCGAGGCGGTGGCCATCGCCCCGGCCGGCCACGGCTACCAGGTCCGCTACCTCCAGCACGTGAGCGCCCGGGGCGAGCACCGCGAGGACCTGCTCGACCCGACCACGGCGCTCGAACGCACGGTCGAGGGGAAGATCGTGGTGCTGGCGGCGGGGACGTTCGGCTCCAATCGCCTGCTGCTGGCCAGCCGCACGGCGCTGCCCGGCCTGAGCCGGGCACTCGGCCGCGGCTACTCGAGCAACGGCGACGCGCTGTCGGTGGCCCGCAACTGTCGTGAGCCCGGCTCGGGCCGGCGTCGGCGCCGCTGGCGCTACCTCGACCCGAGCCGCGGGCCGGTGATCACGCTGAGCGCCCGGCCCCCGAAGGACAAGGTCGGCGGCAAGCAGCTCTGGATCCAGGACGGGGGTGGGCCCGCCTTCACCGAGTGGCTCTGGCACGGTCCCGAGCTGCCGGCCGACCTCTGGGCGATGCGCGACGTGGTCATCCGCCGCACGCTGGCGCGCCTGCGCGGACGCCGCAGGACCCACGTGAGCGGCGACGTCGCGCGGTTATTCGGCAGCGCGCGTTCGTCGGCGGCGATGATGGTGATGCTGACCCTTGGCTGCGACGTGCCCGGCGGCCGGCTGCGGCTGCGCGGCGACGACCTGGAGCTCGACTGGGACCCGAACGGAGCCTCGGAGTCCTTCTACGACGCCAGCCAGCAGACGGCACGCGACGTCGCCCGCGAGCTCGGCGGCAGGCTCGGACCCCGCCTGCTGGTCAAGCGAGCGCGGGCGGCATGCGTGCATCCGGTGGGCGGCTGCGCGATGGCGCACGACCCGGGCGACGGCGTGGTCGACACCTGGGGCGAGGTCTTCGGCCGGCCCGGCCTGTTCGTGGCCGACGGCTCGGTGATGCCGGGGCCGGTGGGCCCCAATCCCTCATTCACGATTGCCGCTCTCGCCGATCGCTTCGCGACGCGCATGATCGCGAGGGCAAAGGAGGCCGCATGACACGCGGAGTGCAGTTCGACGAGCAGATGAAGGGCTGGCTGTCGTTCAACGAGACCGACTTCAACCAGTCGCTGTGGCGCGGCCGGGCCGACGGAAACTCGGCCAAGCTGGGCCTCACGATCAAGATCCGCGATCTCGACCGCTTCGTGGCGGACCGCAACGCCCAGGCGTCCGCCGAGGGCTGGTTCGAGTGCGACGAGCTCGGTGGGCGCTTCATGGTGGAGAAGGGCCGCTTCCAGCTGTTCGTGCGTGAGCCCGACCCTCGCCACCTGAGGATGCGCTACCGCCTCTTTCTGCGCGATCAGGCCGGCGGGCCGATGACGCTGACCGGCTTCAAGCTCGTGGAAGACGATCCCAACTTCGACTCGTGGCGCGACACGACCACGCTGTTCATCCGCCTCTACCAGGGTCACTGCGAAGAGGAGGAGGAGAGCGAGAGCCTGCGCGTGGCCACCGGCATCGTGCGCCTGGGAACGGCCGCCGTCCTGCGCGAGGTGCTCTCGTTCCGCGGCCGGTCCCGCTCGCGCCTCTCGAGCGCGCTGGCCGTGGCCCGTTTCCAGTTCATGTTCCTGCGCGAGCTGGCGCGCGCCTACGCCGGCGCGCCGGTCCCCGATTCAGTGCCCAGCTTTCCGCGCGACCGCCGGCCTCCCGATGACGCGCAGATCCCGTGGCATGACGTGCCCGGCCGTCCCGGCCTCGAGCGCGAGATCGTGCCCTACCGGACCCAGGATGGGGTGGACCTGAATCTCCACCACCTGCGCCGCGACCAGATTCCCCACGGGGCCCAGCCCGTCATGCTCACGCACGGAGCCGGCGTGCGCGCGCAGCTGTTCTACGGCCAGCCCAGCGGCACGAGCCTCGCCCAGCGCCTGCTCGACGAGGGGTACGACGTCTGGGTCCAGAACTGGAGAGGCTCGATCGACTTCCCGGGCAGGGAATACACCCACGACCGGGTGGCGCGCTACGACCACCCGGCCGCGGTCTACGAGGTGCTCAAACGCAGCGGAGCCTCGAACCTGAAGGCGATCGTCCATTGCCAGGGCTCGATCAACTTCACCGCAGCCGCGGTGTCCGGGCTGTTGCCCGAGGTGACGCACGTCGTCTCGAGCGCCGTGTCGCTGCACATACGGGTGACGCCGAAGTCGCGGATCAAGCAGCTCGTGATGCTGCCCGTGGCCGACGCGGTGCTCTGCGGCGCCGACGCCCAGTGGGGGATCCGCTCACCCTCGATACACGCGAACACCTTCGCCGGCATCGCCGGGCTGGTGCGCCGCGATCCGGACTGCGGCAACCCGACCTGCGCGACGGCCAGCTACATGTACGGCACAGGGCCCGACGTGCTGCTACGGCACGCCAACCTCGCTCCCGAGGTGCACGACTGGCTCGGCCGCGAGCTCGGCTACGCGCCGTTCAAGTTCATCAACCAGCTGGTGAAGAGCGTGGGGGCCAAGCATCTCGTTCCGGTAGAGGCGCTGCCCGGCATGCCGGCCAGCTACGTCGCCCAGGCCCCCGAGACCGACGCTGCCTTCACCTTCATCGCCGGCTCCGAGAACAGGATGTTCCTGCCCGAGGGCCAGCAGCTCAGCTTCGCGCACTTCGCCTCCCATGCGCCGAGGCGCCACCGGCTGCACACGTTCGAGGGCTTCGGCCATCTGGACACGATCATCGGCCGCCGCAGCCCCGAGGTGTTCGAGCGCATGCTGGCCGGCTTGGAACGCTGAACACGGCCGTTCAGGCCCTGTGAACAACGTACCCCCTGGGGTCACGCCTAGGGGGTATGGCCGCCGAACGAGACACACACAGCTTTCTCTTCGCAGACCTCGTCGGCTTCACCGCCTTCATGGCCGAGAGCGGCGACGACGCGGGGGTCGAGGTTGCACTCGAGCTCCAGCGCGCGGCGCGCTCCCTCGCTGCTGACTGCGGCGCCGAGCTCGTCAAGGCGATGGGCGACGCGGTGATGATCCACGGCAACGACGCCTGGAACCTGGTGTGCCTCGGCCTGCGCCTGGCCGAAGAGCTGATGGCCCTGCCCTCACCGCAGCTGCTGCGCGTGGGCGTGCACACCGGGCCGGCGATCGGGCGCGATCACGACTGGTACGGCAACACCGTCAACGTCGCCGCCCGCCTGACCGAGCTCGCCCGCGAGGGCGAGGTGCTGGTGAGCGAGGGCACGGCGCGGAGCATCTCCGCCGCCGACGCCCTCGAGCTCATCGACCGTGGCTCATGCCGCCCGCGCGGCGTCCTGACCCCGATCCAAATCTTCGAGGCCCGCTCCATCGAGATGCGTGAGCCCGGCCCCGTCGCAATAGCCGTCTGAAGCGTTTTCGGACGGCGCAACCAAGGAGGTAGTCCCCATGCAGTACGCAGAGCGTCAGACGACCATCCCGGGCACCCGCAAGCTGCTGGTCCCCCTGGTCGCCCTCGCGATCGGAGTGGCCGGCGCGACCGGTCTCTACACGCTGATCGATGACGACGGGACGTCCGTGACGCCCGCCGACACCAGAGTGATCGTGGCCGACCCGCCGGCGCAGCCGGGACCGGGCGTGGCCGCCAAGAACGAGGCCGGCGTGGCCTCGGCGATCGGTAACCCGGCGCTGCCGGGCGAGGGCGTTTCGGCCAAGGACGAGGCCGGCGTGGCCTCGGCGATCGGCAAGCCCGAGCGGCCGCAGATCCTGTCCAAGGACGAGGCCGGGGTGGGCGCGTTGATGGGCGCCCCGACGACCGGCAGCCCGCCCGAGACCAAGGATGAGGCGGCCACGGCCGCGGCCATCGGGAACTCCGGTACCTACGCGAGCCCCGAGACCAAGGACGAGGCGGCAACGGCCGCGGTCATCGCCCCCTCGAAGGGCAGCGTCGTCCAGTCCCAGGAGGAGGCCAACCGGACCGACCCCCACGGTCCCGCGGCGGCCCTTCGGTAGGGATGCGCGCACAGACGGGGGGCGGGGTCGACCCGCCCCCCGTTGAGCGCGTCTCGTCACAAGCCTTTCGGCCCGAGCGTAAGTCGGGCCTCCCCACCCGGTTGGAGGACCAATGAGTCACCCAACCGACCCGAGGAGGTCCACCATGACTCGCTCCATCCTTCGCCGCAGGCCTCACTTCCCGCCGGTCCCTCTCGCCGCCCTGGCCCTCGCTTGTCTCGCGCTGTTCGTAGCCCTCGGCGGTACGAGCTACGCGGCCAAGCTGCTGATCGGCCCCAAGCAGATCAAGAACAACGCGGTGACCACCAAGAAGATCAAGAACGGTCACGTGCGCTCTGCCGACGTCGCCAACGGCGGTGTTCAGCTGGTCGACCTGAGCGGGCCGCTGCAGGCCCAGATCGAAGACAGCTTCGAGCTACTCGATGGCTCGGTCACGACGGCCAAGCTGGCCAACGACGCCGTGACCTCGCCCAAGGTGGCCGCCAACAGCCTGGGCGCGCCCGATCTCGCCCCCAACTCGGTGGGCAGCAGCGAGGTGGCGCCCAACAGCGTCGGATCCGGAGACATCGGCTCCAGCGCGATCAACGGCTCGGAGCTCGCGGGCAACGCCGTCCAGGGTGACGAGGTGCAGAACGGGAGTCTCGACGCGGTGGACGTGGGCCGCTTCTCGGGGAGCGCAAACGCGAACTTCCCGGGTGTGGCCGCCAACAGCTGCAACTTCGCGATCATCGATCCCACCCCGGGGGCGGAGACCATCGAGGGCAGCGCGTCGACCGTCACTCCCGGCGCCGGCTACGGCGGCAACGTGTCCTTCCACTGGGAGGCCGAGGCCGGCACGCTACGTCTCAAGGCCTGCAATCCCACCGGCGTTCCCGTGGATCCCGACGGGCCCGGCGGCACCAACTACAACTACATCGTGTTCGGCTGATCCAAGAGCCGAACCGCCGGCAGCAGCGGCCGGCGCCCCGACGAACATCGGGGCGCCGGCCTTTTTTGCGGCGCATGGAATAAACGCGGCCCCGCGCCGGTCAGGGCCCTCATGCCCGCCTCCTTTGCCACGTCCCCTGCCACCCCGAGCTCGGCGCCGGCCGAGACATCGGCACACTCCGGCCCCATGGCCCCTCAACAGCAACAGCAGGTTCGCCCCGTCCTGCCCGCTTTGAAGGCTCTCTTCCTGGTGGGCAGCATCC
Source organism: uncultured Thermoleophilaceae bacterium (assembly GCA_963813495.1). Lineage (GTDB taxonomy): Bacteria > Actinomycetota > Thermoleophilia > Solirubrobacterales > Thermoleophilaceae > JACVRW01. Next base: position 1,150,795 of record CAWEZC010000005.1, on the reverse strand, counting down.
TCGTCCTGCTGGGCGGCACCCAGCTCTTCATCTTCTCCGAGCGCACCGAGGACTTCTTTGCCTGGACGATCCTTGCCCCGGTGACCGCGGCGGTCGACGGCGCCTTCTTCTACATCGGCTTCGTGCTGCTGTTCCCGGCCTCGCGGGCGCGCAGCTGGGCCGAGGTGCGTCCGGTGGCCTTCGCGGTGCTGGTGGTGGCCACGATCAAGCTGGTGGCCACCCTGCTCGACACCGACCTCTTCCACTTCGAGGGGCCGGACTTCCTCCCCGCGTTCGCTGCCTGGGCCTGGCTCGTGGTCTACATCGTGATCCCGCTGGGCCTGGCCGTCCTGATCGTGATGCAGCTGCGGATGCCCGGGGGCGACCCGCCCAAGGGCCCGGGACTGCCCATCGTGCTCAAGGCGGGCTTCCTGGCCATCTCCGCCACGATGCTCGCGATCGGCGCCGTGCTGCTGTTCGCCTCCGGTACCGCGATCGACATCTGGCCCTGGCCGCTCACGCCGCTGACCTCGCATGCGCTGTCGGCCTGGTTCGTCGGGGTCGGCGTGCTGGCGGCGCTGACCGTGCGCGAGAACGACCTGCAGCGCTCGCGCTTCGTGATGCTCGGTGCGGGCCTGCTCGGCCTGTTCCTGGCGATCGCGCTGGCCCGCTACTCCGGCGACGTCGAGTGGGAGGAGCCGATGGCCTGGGTCCTGATCGGGCTGATCGTGACGCTCGTGATCACGGGCGCCTACGGGGTGGCAAAGGAGCGTAGCCTCGACGCATGACCAAGGACGAGGCGAGCGCCGAGGCGACTGGCGGGTGGTCAGGCTCGAGGTTTCCGGCCCGACGATCCTCGGCCGGCGCACCAGCGCAACGCCCCGGGCGCCTGGGGCTGACCCGCTTGTCGTAGGCTGCCGCCGACATGCTCCGCGGCGCCCGCTTCCCTGGCCCTGATTCCGCTCGCCCTGCTGCTCGCCGCGCTGCTCCCGGCGAGTGCCATCGCGGGAGCGGCGCCCAAGGCCAAGCGCACACAGGACGTGCTGATCGTCTCCAACAACTGGGCGGGCACGGCGGACGTGATCGCTTTGCCGGGCTTCAAGCGGCTGGCTCGCCTCAACGTCATTCCCGACCGGGCCGAGCGCGTGGCCGAGATCGAGGCCGACCCTGCCCGCAAAGCGATCTACGACAGCATCCGCGTGCTGGTCGGGGAGGGCAACAACCAGTACGTCGACGACGGCTTCGTGTCCAAGGACGGCCGCTTCGTCTACTTCTCGCGGCCCAGCTTCGCCGACGTCGTGGCCATCAGCCTGAGGACGAGGGAGATCGTCTGGCGCACGAAGGTCGACGGCAACCGGGCCGACCACATGGCCCTGTCACCCGACGGCCGGCGCCTGCTGGTCTCGGCCTCCACGGCGCGCAACGTCAACGTGCTCGACACGCGCAACGGCGAGATCGTGGGCCGCATTCCCTCCGGCGACCAGCCCCACGAGAACAACTACTCGGAGGACGGCAAGACGATCTTCCACGCGAGCATCGGCACCGTCTTCACCGACACCGACGACCCCGAGCAATCCGCCACCAAGGGTGAGCGCGTCTTCGAGGTGATCGACGCCCGCACGCTGCGGGTCAAGCGCCGCATCGACATGGGCCAGAAGCTCGCCGAGTTCGGCGCGCTCGGCCTGAGCTCGGCCGTCCGCCCGATGGCCATCGCGCCGGGCGAGCGCTACGTCTACTTCCAGCTCTCCTTCTTCCACGGCTTCGTGGAGTACGACCTCGAGCTCGACCGTCCGCGGCGCCTCGCCCTGCTGCCGCTGAGCGCCCGCTCGCGCGGGCTGCCCCGGCAGGAGTACCTGCTCGACTCCGCCCACCACGGACTGACCATCAACCCGCGCGGGACCAAGTTCTGCGTGGCGGGCTCGATGTCCGACTATGCGGCCATCGTCAGCCGCCGCACACTCCAGCCCGAGCGCATCATCGACGTGGGTCGCACGCCCTACTGGTCGACGACGAGCGAGGACGGCCGCTACTGCTTCGTCTCCGTGGCGGGCGACGACCGCGTCTCGGTGATCTCCTGGCGCAGGGCGCGCGAGGTGGCCAGCATCAGGGTGGGCGACCATCCCCAGCGCATGCGCACCGGCGCGATCCGGGCCGGGCTGCTCAGCCGGCGCTGACGGGCAGCGGGCTGCGCCGCCGCAGCCGCCGCCGTTCCAGGCGACCCAGGCCGCTGGCCCCGGGGTCGGCCAGCACGATCTCGTCCGCGCCGCGGGCCAGCGCCTCCTGTGCGAGGACGTCGGCGGGGTGCCAGCCCGGAGTGGTGATCGTGTCGAGCCGGACCTCGTCGTCGCCGTCGAGCACCATCCAGGCGCGCGTCAGGTCGCGTCCGGCCAGCTCGCGGCAGATCTCGTTCCACAGCCGCGAGCGGGTATCGCAGCAGCGCGGGCTCGAAGTGGGCTCCTCGCGCACGAGCGAGATGACGGTCAGACGATCACCCTCCTCACGCGCCCGTCGTCCGGCCTCGCGCAGGGCGGCATCGGCGCGCTCGGTGGGGCCGTAGACGAGCAGCCTGTGCATGCGTTCATCGTAGCCCGGGGCTGCCGCGGCCCGGCCCGGCCTTCACGCCGGCAGCCACAGGCGCACGGTGGAGCGAGCGCCGGGCGCGCCGTCGATGGCCGCGCTGCCTCCGTGCGCCTCGGCGATCGCACTGACGATGGCCAGTCCGAGGCCGGCGCCCCCGCGTGTGCGCGCGGCATCACCGCGGGTGAAGCGCTCGAAGGCCTGGGGCTCGAGCTCCTCGGGGAAGCCCCGGCCCTCGTCGCTCACCGAGATCTCCAGAGCGCCGTTGTCAGAGCGCGCGCCGAGGTGCACGCTCCCCGAGCCGTGACGCAGCGCGTTGTCCACCAGGTTGCCGAGCGCCTGCCGCATGCGCAGCGGATCGAGCCGGGCTTCGAGCCCGTCGGGGGCGTCGACCGAGATCGCGCGGCCCTCGGAGCGGGCGCGCTCCTCGAAGCGCTGACCGGCGTGATCGAGCAGCTCGCGCACGTCCACGCGCTCGCGCTGCACGGGCAGCGCGCCGTCGCCGGAGCGGGCTATCAGCAGCAGGTCGTCGGCCAGCTGAGCCAGGTGATCGGCTTCGCCGAGCGCGGCGGTGAGGGACTCGCGAGCTTCCGGGCTGAGATCGGCCGAGCGCAGCGTGCCCTCGAGCTCGGTCTTGAGCACGGCGAGCGGCGTGCGCAGCTCGTGGCTGGCGTCGGCCACGAAGCGCCGTTCGCGCTCGTAGGAGCCGCGCAGGCGGGCGAGCATCTCGTTGAGGGTCTCGCCCAGGCGGCGCACCTCGTCGTGCGCCGCCGGCAGCGGCAGCTGCTCGCCCTCCGCGCCGAACGAGACCTCGCTGGCCCGGCGGCGCATCGCTTCCACCGGACGCAGCCCTGCCGACGAGAGCGCGTAGCCGAGCAGTGACGCCAGCAGCACGGCGACCGGGCCACCGATGGCGAACGATGCGGCCACGCCGGACAGGGTCTCGGCGCGATCCTCGAGCGACTGCCCCACCGCCACCACGGAGCCGTCCGGCGCCGGGCGGGCCAGCACGCGCGCGCCGTCCTCAACACCCTCGTAAGAGCGCTCGAAGCGCAGCTGCTCGCCGGACGCCGCCTCCTGGATCTGGCCCGCGTCGAGCGCCGGGCCGCGAACGCCGCCGGCCGAGCTCACCCGTCGGCCATCCGAGCCGAAGATCTGGGCGAAGCCCTCCTCGGCCTCCTCCGGTGCGCCGGCGTCGGCGTTGCCGCTGCGGGCCACCGCGGCCGCCCGCGCCTCCAGCCCGTTGTCGAGGCTTTCCGTGAGGTCGGCGTCGAGGCGCAGATAGACGAACACCGCGGCCGCTCCCAGCACCAGCAGCATCGCCAGAGCGAAGGCGGCCGTGAGCCGCAGCCGGATCGGCACGCGGCTCACTCGGCTCCGCCGTCCCGGCGCAGCCGGTAGCCCGCGCCGCGCACCGTCTCGAGCGAGCGCACCCCGAAGGGCCGGTCGATCTTCTCGCGCAGGTAGCGCACGTAGACCTCGACCACGTTGGAGCGGTTCTCGTAGTCGTAGTCCCAGGCGTGCTCGAGCAGCGCCAGCTGGGAGAGCACCTCGCCGGGCCGGCGCATGAATGCCTCGAGGAGCGCGAACTCCTTGGGCGAGAGCTCGATCTCGCTGTCCCCGCGCCACACCTCGCGGGTGGCCGGATCCAGGCGCAGGTCGCCCACCTCCAGCACCACCGGCCGCTCTACCGGGCCGCGTCGGGCGAGCGCCCGCAGCCGGGCCAGCAGCTCGGCGAGCGAGAAGGGCTTGACCAGGTAGTCGTCGGCGCCCTCGTCGAGGCCGCGCACCCTGTCGGTCCACGCCGTCGCGCGCGGTGAGCATGATGATCGGGGTCCAGACACCGTCACCGCGCAGGCGCCGGCAGGTCTCGAAGCCATCGATGCCGGGCAGCATCACGTCGAGCACCACCGCGTCGAACTCGCCGGCGGCGATCATCCAGATCGCATCCTCGCCGCGCACGGCGACGTCGGCCACCATGCCCTCGGCGCGCAGGCCGCGGCGCAGCGCGGACGCCATCGGCACGTCGTCCTCGACGATCAGGACCTTCACGCGTCCATGATGGCGCGACCGACCTGAGAGTGAGCTGAGAGCCGCGGACAGGCTCTACCCTCCGGCGCATGGACTCGCGCCGTGCGGCGATCAGGCGCATCGCCACCTTCGGCGCGGTCGCGGGGACCGTGTTCGTGCTCGTGCTGGTCACGGGCTCGGTGCCGAGCGCCGACGAGGCGCGCGACTTCGGCGAGAGCCTCGGCGGCTGGGCGCTGGTGGCCTACGTGCCGCTGTTCGTGGTGGCCAACTTCGTGATCACCTGGCCGGTCCTCGCGGGCGCAGGCGGCCTGCTGTTCGGCACCGCGGCGGGATTTCCGCTCACGCTGGTCGCGGTCACCGTCGCCTCGCTCCTGCAGATGGCCATCTCGCGCCACCTGGCGGGGGAGCACCATGGAGCGCTGCTGCCGGAGCGCACGCGCGTGATCGAGGACTTCCTCACCCGCAACGGCGCGGTCGCCGTGATGGAGTCGCGCATCGTGCCGCTGTTGCCCTGGGGGCTCGTCAACTACAGCGCCGGGCTCACGCGGCTGCGCTTCGGCCAGCTCGCGCTCGGCACGCTGGTGGGCGGCGCGCCCAAGGTGTTCGCCTACACCGCGCTCGGCGGGAGCCTCGGCAACCTGACCTCGCCCGAGGCGATCCTGGCGGTGGCGCTGCTGCTGGTCCTCGGCCTCGCGGGCGCGCTGTTCGTGCGCCGGCAGATCACGGCCGGGCGCCGGGCCCGGCCCGCCTAGTCTCAGGCGGTGTCCTACTTCCAGGCCGTGCGGCTCTATTCGATCGCCGAGGTGTGCATCTTCGCCGCGCTGCTGGTGGTGGCCATCGGGGGGCTGGGCGAGACGGCCGAGCAGGTGCTCGGATGGACCCACGGCGTGGGCTGGATCATCCTCTGCCTGCTGGTGGCCTACGGCTGCCGGCGCGGCACCTTTCCCTGGGTGCTGCTCGCGGCCACGGTCTCGCCTCTCGGTCCGGTGGGCAGCACCGCCGGCCTGGAGTACCTGGCCCGGCGCCATCCGGTGGCCCGGGCCGACGAGTTGGCCGGCTAGGCCTTGGGCGCTTGCGCGACGCCGGCGCCCACGAGGCGCTCGGTCAGCTCCTCGCGGCTCGTGCCGCGCAGGTACAGCGTGCGGTCGAAGAGCTTGCCGTAGACATCCAGCACGGCGAACATGAGGTCGGCGGTGCCCACGGTGTCGGCGCTGCGGGCCGCGGCGAACTCGCCGGCGCGGCGAGTGACCTCATCGAGCACGTCCGGTCCCAGCGTGGGGGTCTCCTGATCCGGCACCTCCTCGCCCTCGGCCATCAGCGGCGATTCGCCCACGCCCAGGCCCTGGAGCGCAGCGCCCACCTGGCCGTGCAGGCGCAGGGCGCGCAGCCAGCGCTCGGCCTCGTCCTCGGCCGAATGGGCGAACGGCATCGCGGTGCCGGCGAGGGCCACCACCAGCGCGGCGTCCTGTGAAAGAGGTATTTGTTGCCCTTGCGTCACTGGGCCTCCGGGGGGATGTGGTGCGCGAGTCTCATCGTCGGGGTTCCCATCCACGTTGACATACCAAACCCCGTCTGGACATACGGATGAGCTTCGCAGCTTTTCGATCAAGAATTCGTGCGTGGGCGCGACAGACCGGCGCCGCGCGGTCGGCTATCAAGCCGAGCCGGAACCGCCGGCCTGCAGCCACTCCTGCATGCTCACGTGGTGAGAGGCACGCGCGCCGTCGGCCAGCTCCTCGCGCAGCTCGCCCAGCAGGCCGTGGCGCTCGGCCACGACGTTGTGCTTGTGGATCGTCTCGAGGTTCTCCTGGCGGGCCGAGATGAACGCGTTCTCACCCAGTGAGGCAAAGCGCTCGCCCGCCATGCGCACCATCTCGCGAACGCAGTCCTCGACGAAGCGCGGGTGCATGTGGGCCTTCTCCACCACCTCGACCTCGTCCGAGCGCTTCATCAGCTCGTAGATCTCGGAGCTCATAGAAGCCTCGACGATCTCGAGCAGGGTCTCGGCCTGGATCGAGTCCTCGCAGCCCTCCGGGCAGCCCACGTACAGGGTTCCGATGCCGCGCTGGTTGTGCGTGGCCACCGGCACCGACTCGAACACCCGCGAGATCTCGTCGTCGGAGAAGCCGGCGTCCTGCAGGCGCTCCTGGGAGCGCTCCATGACCATCTCCTGCGCACAGGGACAGGCGGTCATGCCCTGCGCCTCGACTCCCACCATCCGGCGCGTCCCGGTGGCGGAAGCAACCGCGGCGCCGAACATGGTGTAGATCTCCTGCGTGCGCGCACCCGACGCGGGCGTGGCCTTGTGCTCCGGGTAGCGGGCGGCGATCGTGACCTCCGCGCGGCGGGCGTCCTGGCGGTCGCGCACCCGCTCGGCGATGTGGGCGGCGAGCGTCTCGGCCTTGAAGGCTTCGCCCAGGATCACCTCGTCGATGGCCTCGTTGACCACCTCTTCGAAGCGCGACATGTGCGCGCCCTTCTGCTCCGGGCCCAGGTCCACGAAGCATTCGAGCTCGGCGTAGTAGAGCTGCTCGTAGCCGTTCACACGGATGCGGATGACCTTCTCCACGCCGGTCACGCCTACGCGCGAGAGGCTGACTTGAGTGGACGGACGGCGAGCTTGGACGTCGCTTCCGAGCAGGGCGATTCGCTCAGTCATGGACATGATCAACTCTACTTACGGACCGCGAGCGGCCGGCGGCCAGGGCAATCGCGCCCGAGGGGCACGGGGCAAAACGCACAAACCCGTTGTAGACTGGCCTCCGGCTGCCAGCCTTGGTCTTGGCCCACAGCGCTCAGCCCCTCGCGGCTCATGCCGCGGACGCACAACCTGACATAGAGATAAGCCCGCTACGGGGGGGCCTGCAGGGTGTCAAAGGAGCGAGGGGTTGACGCAGAAGGAAGAGGCTGTGGCGCTGCTGGAGGAACCGGCAGAGCCCCGTTTTCTCGACATCGAGGAGCTGCGAGGACTCGCGGCTGAGGGACGGGAGCGCGGCTACCTCACGTTCGAAGAGATCGCGGCCTGCCTCGAGGAGGTCGAGGTCAACAAGGAGCAGATCGTCGAGTTCCGCGCGTACCTGCTCGACAGTGGCGTAGAGATCGTGGCGGCCGACGGCGGCCGGCCCGGCGGCGGCCTGGCTGCCGTGCCAGGTGACGGCGATGGTGCCCAGCCGGCGCAGACGGCGACCAAGAAACCCGAGATCGACCTGACGGTCGAGCCCAGCCTCGATTCGCTGCGCCTCTATCTGCGCTCGATCGGCCGGGTCGAACTGCTCACGGCCGGCCAGGAGGTCCTGCTCGCCCGGCGCATCGAGCGCGGCGACATGCTCGCCAAGCAGCAGATGATCGAGGCCAACCTGCGGCTAGTGGTGTCGATCGCCAAGGGCTACCTGGGCCGCGGCCTGTCCTTCCTCGACCTCATCCAGGAGGGTTCGCTCGGTCTCATCCGGGCGGTCGAGAAGTTCGACTACCGCCGCGGCTACAAGTTCTCCACCTACGCGACCTGGTGGATCCGCCAGGCGGTGACCCGCGCGATCGCCGACAAGGCGCGCACGATCCGCATCCCGGTCCACATGGTCGAGAAACTGAACAAGGTCGTGCACGTCGAGCGCCAGCTCGTGCAGGAGTTTGGCCGCGAGCCGATCCCGGAGGAGATCGCGCTCGAGCTCCAGTGGACCGCGCGCGAGGTGAAGGACATCCTGCGTATCGCGCAGCTGCCCGTGTCGCTGGAGAAGCCGATCGGCGAGGAGGAGGACTCCGAGCTGGGCGACTTCGTGGAGGACGACTCGGCCGAGTCTCCATTCGAGCTCGCCAACGAGAACCTCCGCCGCGAGAACGTGCGTGCGGCCCTCGACGCCCTTCCCGCGCGCGAGCGCGAGGTCATCGAGATGCGCTACGGGCTCTCGGGTGAGAAGGCGCGCACGCTCGAGGAGGTGGGTCGCGCCTTCGGAGTCACGCGCGAGCGCATCCGCCAGATCGAGAACAACACGCTGAAGAAGCTGGAGGGGCTCCCCGAGGCGCAGCGCCTCAGGGACGCTTCATGAACCACAGCGTCGCGCTGCGCGGGAGGGCGGCGCGACCGATCTCCTCGAAGCCGACGCTCGCGTAGTAGGGCACGTTGTCGGGGTTGGACGTGTCGAGGTAGACGGGCGCCTCCGCCTCGTCGAATACGCGCGCGAGGAGAGCACGGCCGACGCCCTGGCGCTGGCGCGCGGGATCGACGGCGAGAAACCAGAGGAAGACGTGCTCCTCCTTGGGATGTCCGCGGTCCTGAATCGACGAGAAGCGCAGGCCGCGGAGCATCGGCGCGGGGCCGGCGAGCAGGAAGCCGGGCACGAAGTTGGCGAGCGTCCAGGCCGGCGGCGGATGGAGCCCGGCGGGGAAGGTGGCGGCCACGCCGGCCAGCTCTTCCTCGTCGGTGAACGCCCCGTAGATCGGGCCCCCGAAGCGGTGCGTGACCGCGAAGGCGGCGCGGTGATAACGCATCGCCACGAGGCGCCGGTGGGCCCGCCGGCCGGGTCCGACCGACAGCCAGCCGGGGTCGTCGAGGAGGGCCTCGGTGACCACGCGGGCGGCGGCGTCGTACTCCGAGGGACCAAGGGGACGGATCAGCACGCGGTGTCTATCATCGCCCTCCAGCCCTTGGGGGGATGTCCGAGTGGCTAAAGGAGTCAGGCTGTAAACCTGATGGCTATGCCTACGCAGGTTCGAATCCTGCTCCCCCCACTGCCGTACACGCCGACGTAGCTCAGCTGGTAGAGCACCTCCATGGTAAGGAGGGGGTCCGGGGTTCGAGTCCCCGCGTCGGCTTCCACGCCGGACGCGCTGTGGGTGTCATGGCGGGCCCGCAAGGAAGGCTGCGAAGTCGATCACAACTGCGTGTGCCCCACTGACGGCGGTTAGCCTCCGCCGTAGACGACAACGAGGTCGGTAGTTATGCCGGCGAGGAAGCCGGCGGAGAGCAGCCAGAGTCCTAGTTCGCGGTGTCCGTAGCGGCGCATTGCACTCCATACTTCCCCGATGACGTAGAGGATGGCGCCGCCGGCGAGGCCGTAGAAGGCGAGTTCGAGCGGCTCGGAGTTGAGCTCGTAGCCGACCATCGCGCCGAGAAACACCGGCGCGCCGGCGATCAGGCCGGCGAGCGCGAGCCAGCTCCAGGATGGACGTACAGAGCCGAGGGGGCCGACGATGGCGAATCCCTCGGTGGCGTTGTGCAGCGCAAACCCGATGATCAGGACGGTGGCGAGCGCGATTTCGCCGGTGCTAGCGGAGACGCCGATGGCCAGGCCCTCGGCAAAGTTGTGGAGCCCTATGGCCGCGGCGATCGTCAGCCCGACCTGCAGGGAACGGGTGCGAGACATCTTGGTCTGGGAATCCAGCAGCGAGGCGTCTTCGACGGTGAGAGTGTCGACGGAGCCTCCAGCTACGGGCGGGTGCGGCGGCCCGCTGGGGCGCATCCGGCGTTCGAGCGTGCCGAGCCCAGCGGTGCCGGCGGCGAAGCCGGCGCCGAGCAGCGCGACGAACCCGATCGCCTCGCCGATGCCCTGCTCGCCCTCCTCAAAGGCCTCCACCGGTTCCTCGACGATCCCCAGGGCATGCTCGAAGATGTCGGCGAACAGGAAGGCGAGCACGCCGACGGCGAACATCGCCAGAGCCACTCGCCAGCGGTTGTTCACGGTCTGCAGCCGGCCGATGGGCAGCCCGAGGAAGATGGTGGAGCCGGCCAAGGCGCCCAGCAGAACCGTTTCAGCGAACGACATTCCGTCCCCCTATGAAGATGTGTCCGGCCCGCCGGCAGGCCGACGTTAGGGCACCCTAACAGTTTGTCTGCAGGCTGTGCGGGCGACCTCCTCAGCGCCGTCTCAGGCTCGCGGCCTACCTTCTCCGTCACCCGCGCCAAGGCGGTAGCGCTGGACCACACGGGCGGCGGCAAGGTCACGGACACAGAGGCCGGCGACGAGGAAGGCGCCTACGAGGTCGAGGTGACCCTCGACGACGGCAGCCAGGTCGACGTGCATCTCGACAAGGGGTTCAACGTCCTGAGCCAGGCTGACGACAGCGACCAGGGCGGCGAGGGCGACAGCGGCGACAAGGACTGACCGCTCGCATCCCGAGCATCCACCCGGTCCAACAGACGGCCCCGCACGGGGCCGTCTGTGCTTCTACGCTGACCCACGCGACCATGGTCGACTCACTCCTCCTCGCGCTGGGCGCCGGGCTGGCCGTCGCCCTGGAGCTGCTCGAAGCGGCCGCGATCGTGCTGGCCGTCGGTCTCTCGCGCCGCTGGTCGGACGCGCTGATCGGGGCCGGCGCAGCGGTGCTGGTGTGCGTCACCGTGGCGATCCTGGCGGGTCCTGTGTTGCTAGAACAGCTGCCCGAGGCGCCTTTGGAGATCGCGATCGGCGTGCTGCTGCTGCTGTTCGGACTCGAGTGGCTGCGCAAGGCCACGCTCCGATTGGCCGGCCGCAGGGCGCGCTCGTCCGCGCTTCGGGAGCACTTCGAGACGCGCGAGCAGGCCGAAGCGCTGCCGCAACCGGCGCCCGGGCGGGCCGACTGGGCAGCCCGCGCCGTTGCCTTCAAGGGCGTTCTGCTGGAGGGAGTCGAGGTCATCCTGATCGTGACCGCGCTCGCCCAGGCCGCCGGCGCCCGGACCCCGGTCCTGTTGGGCGCGTCACTCGCTGTGGTCGTGGTCGGCGCGGCCGGGGCGTGGCTGCGCGAGCCGCTCGCGAAGCTGCCCGAGACCGAGCTCAAGTACGGCGTCGGCCTCGTGCTGTCGAGCTTCGGCGTGGTGTTCTTGGCCGAAGGGGCGGGCGCCAGCTGGCCGGGCGGCGAGCTCGCCTTGCTCTACTGCGCCGCCGCGCTCGCACTCGCCACCCAGCTCCAAGCCCACACGTTGGCACGCGGGCCGGCTCCCGAGGCGTGGACGTGAACGAGCTGCGCACGCTGCTGCTGGGGGAGACCTGGGTCCTGCCGCTCGGAGTCGGCCTGATGGCCGTATGCGCGTTGGCCGCAGACCGAGCCGATCCCCGCTGGTGGCCAGACGCGGCCGGGCCGATCCTGCTCGTGGCGACGACCGTGCTCGTCCTAAGCGCCATACGGCACACCTCCCGTGGCTGACCAGCCCGTACTGCCGCCCGCCCGCGCTCCAGACCCCGCTTAGCGCGACGAGCAGAGTCGGTGCACGGCATTGAGGCGTGCCCCCGAGGGTCACGCGGGACTGCGTCCTGCTCGGGCGACACGCGGTATGGCGGGCTCGCTCAGCGTTCCGCGACTGATCGGTGCGCTCGGCTGCGTGCGCTCGGGGCCGTCGGCGCCTTTGCTCCGGGACTGGTTTGGTGGGGTGCTCGCCTGATCGTGTGGGAGCACATGCTGGGCGTTCGCCGCATGGCGCGCGGCAAGCCCGTCCCCGTCCGGGAGTCCTGACCGCTCCGACGCCGGTCGGTCGGCGCCTCGGCGCTAGACTGGCATTTTGTTCTCGCGGCCGGCCGCGGAAAGTTCGTGTGCCACCGGCCGTCCCCAACGCCTACCTTTCCAGGAGCCATGGCCCGCGGAGACGTACGAATCGCCGTCACCCTCGCCTGCGAGGAGTGCAAGCGGCGCAACTATCAAACCGAGAAGTCCAAGCGGAACACGCCCGATCGCATCGAGTTCCGCAAGTACTGCCGCTGGTGCGGCAAGCACACGCCGCACAAGGAAACTCGCTAGAGCCGTGGCGAGGGATCGTCAGCGCGCAAAGCAGCGTCAGGCCGAGCGCCGTGCTCGCCGCCTGGCCGGTGAGGGCGGCGAGACGCCGCCCTCCGAGAGCGGTCGCGGCAACCTGCCCGGAATCGGCGCGCCCGACGTCACGCCCGTCGGTCCCGGCATCGATCCCGACCTCGCCGTCGGCGCTCCGCCGCAGGACGAGGGCCGCTCCGACGCCGTGCTCGACGGCGAGCGCGGCCTGTTCGACCGCGATACGCCCGCCACCGAGGACGAGGCGCTGCAGGAAATCGAGGACTGGGAGGTCAGCGAGGACGACCACCTGACCGAGGAAGAGGTCGCGGCCGAGCTCGAAGCCGAACGCGAGCTCGCCGGGACCGGCGAGGCGGGCTACGAGGTGCGTGGCCGCCGCGGGGCTGACGATGCCGACAAACACAGGCACCGCCCGCGCGTAATACAGTTCCTCATCGCGAGCTGGGCCGAGCTCCAGAGGGTGCAGTGGCCCAACCGCCAGGCCCTCATAACGCTCACCGGCGTCGTGCTCGGCTTCGTCCTCATCGCCGGCGGCTACCTCGGGCTGCTGGACGCCATCTTCTCCGAACTGATCAAGGCAATTCTCTGATGTTTCGCTGGTACGCAGTCAACACCTACTCCGGTCACGAGAACAAGGTCAAGCAGAACCTTGAGCACCGCCGCATCTCGCTCGGCCAGGAGAACGCCATTCGCCAGATCGTCATCCCCACCGAGCAGGTGCAGGAGATGAAGGATGGCCAGAAGCAGATGAAGGAGCAGCGGACCATGCCCGGTTACCTGCTCGTCAACATGAACCTCACCGATGATTCGTGGTCGCTGGTCAAGAACACGCCCGGGGTCACGGGCTTCGTCGGCGCCTCCAACAACCCGGTGCCGCTCAACCAGGGCGAGGTCGACCGCCTGCTTCACCGCGAGACCGCCGAGCGCCCCCGGACGCGCGCTCAGTTCTCGATCGGCGAGTCGGTCAAGGTCGTGTCCGGGCCGCTCTCGGACTTCTCGGGGGAGATCTCCGAGATCAACGAGGACGCAGCTAAGCTCAAGGTCCTCGTCTCGATCTTCGGCCGGGAGACCCCGGTCGAGGTCGGATTCGACCAGGTGAAAAAAATCTAGATGGCCCGCAAAGTCCTCACACTCATCAAGCTCCAGGTCCCCGGCGGACAGGCGAACCCGGCTCCGCCGGTCGGCCCTGCGCTGGGCCAGCACGGGGTGAACATCATGGAGTTCTGCAAGGCGTTCAACGCGCAGACCCAGCAGGACACGGGCACGATCATCCCCGTCGAGATCACGGTGTACGAGGACCGCTCGTTCACCTTCATCACGAAGACGCCGCCGGCCGCAGTGCTGATCAAGCAGGCGATCGGGCTGGACAAGGGCTCGGGTGAGCCCAACCGCAACAAGGTCGGCACGATCAGCAAGGCGCAGGTGCGTCAGATCGCCGAGCAGAAGATGCCCGACCTCAACGCGCACGACATCGACCAGGCGTCCAAGATCATCGAGGGCACGGCGCGCTCGATGGGCGTGGACGTCCGCTAGCCATGCCCAAGCACGGAAAGCGCTACCGGACCAACCTCGAGAAGGTCGATCGCGAGCACGTCTACCCGCCCAGCGAGGCCTTCCACATCCTCAAGGACTTCGAGCCGGCCAAGTTCGACGAGACGGTCGAGGTGCACATCCGCACCGGGCTGAACGTCCGCCATGCCGACCAGCAGCTGCGTGGAACGATCTCGCTCCCGCATGGTCTCGGCAAGGAGATGACCGTGGCGGTCTTCGCCCGCGGCGACAAGGCTCGCGAAGCCGAGGAGGCCGGCGCCGACGTCGTGGGTGCCGACGACCTCGCCGAGCGCGTCGAGGGCGGCTTCACCGACTTTGACGTGGCCATCGCGACGCCGGACATGATGCCGGTGGTCGGCAAGCTCGGCCGCATCCTCGGCCCCCAGGGCAAGATGCCCAACCCCAAGGTGGGCACGGTCACGATGGACGTGACCAAGGCGGTGTCCGAGTCCAAGGCGGGCAAGATCGAGTACCGCACCGACCGCAACGCGATCGTCCACCTGCCGATCGGCAAGCTCAGTTTCGAAGGCCAGGTGCTGCTCGAGAACTACGCGGCGCTGCTGGACGAGATCCTCCGGGCCAAGCCGGCCTCGGCCAAGGGTCGCTACCTGCAGACGGTCACGCTCACCACGAGCATGAACCCGGGCGTCAAGATCGACCCCTCGCGCACGCGCGACATCGTGGAGGAACCGGCTGCAGTAGCCTGAACGCTCAAGCTTTTCTGCCCAAGACCCCCGGCAGTCTGTAAGACCGGGGCAGGTGGAGCGAGCAGAGCAGGACCGGTTTCGATCCCGGTCCGTTCCGTGAGCCCGCCTGCGTGCGGGCTCTTTTGATTCAACGGAACGGAACGAGATGAACAGAGACCAGAAGGCGGCGGTCATCGAGGAGGTGGCCGCGCAGATCCAGGAGTCGGAGGCGGTGTTCGCCGTCGACTACCGCGGCATCTCGGTGCCCCAGGCGGCCGAGCTGCGCACTCGCCTGAACGACGCGGGCGCGCGCTTTCGGGTGGTCAAGAACACCCTGAGCGAGCGGGCGGCCGACCAGGCCGGCGCCGACAACCTCAAGGAGATCCTCGAGGGCCCCACCGCGTTCACCTTCGTCGGTGTCGACGGCGGCGACGTGGCCCTGGCCGCGAAGGCCCTGGCCCAGTTCAACCGCGAGCACGACGTGCTGGCCTTCAAGGGCGGCCTTATGAACGGCGAGCCGCTCACGGTCGAGCAGCTCGGTGCGCTGTCCCGGCTCCCGGCCCGCGACGTGCTGCACCAGCAGCTGGTGGGCATGATCGCCTCGCCTATCACCGGCCTCGTGCGCGGACTGAACGCGCTGATCTCCGGGCTGGCGATCCAGCTGAAGCAGATCGCCGACGAGGGGATGGTGCCCGTGGGCGGAGCGCCGGCCGAGGCTGGTCCGCCGGCTGAGGAGGCCCCCGCGCCGGAGGCCGAGGCTCCCGCCGACGAGACCGACATCTCCGCCGAAGAGAGCCCCTCCGGGGACGCCTCCGAAGGCGATGAAACCGAAGCAACTGACCCGCCCTCCGAGGGCGAAGAGAAGGAGTAAGAAGCACCCATGGCCACTGCTACTGAGCTGATCGAAGAGATCAAGAAGATGTCCGTGCTCGAGCTGTCCGAGCTGATCAAGGCGCTCGAGGAGGAGTTCGGGGTGTCCGCGACCGCGGTCGCTGCTGCCGCCCCGGCCGCCGCCGCGGGCGACGGCGCCGCCGCCGAGGAGGAGTCCTCCACGGTGGACGTCGTCCTGACCGGCCCGGGCGACAAGAAGATCCAGGTGATCAAGGTCGTGCGCGCCGCGACCGGCCTCGGCCTGAAGGAGGCCAAGGCGCTCGTCGACGAAGCCCCCAAGCCGATCCGCGAGGGCGTCGACCGCGACGAGGGCGAGAAGCTGAAGGGCGAGCTCGAGGAGGCCGGCGCGAGCGTCGAGCTGAAGTAGCGCACCGCCTACGCATTTGTCCGAGGGGCCGCCGCGAGGCGGCCCCTCGTCGTTTCACGGCGCTCCGCGGCGTGCGAACACAAGTTGGCGACCTAACAGGGCCACAACTTGTGTCGCAGCCGGCTGAGCGGATGGCCGAGCGCGGCCCCGGGTACGCGGGACCCAGCGCGGCGGCCACGGCGCTGGAGTTCCTCGGCCAGAACAGGATCCTGGCCGCGTCGAGCCGGTACGCCAGGGCGGCGACAGCGCCGCCACACAACGCCCCTAGCATCCAGACGCAATGCAGACCCGCCTCGATCACGTGGTGATCCGGCAGCCTGCTCGAGCTCATCACCTAGGCAGAGTGAGACGCGCCCTCGCCCTCGGCTGCCTGGCCACCGTCGCGGTAGCGGACCTGACGATCCGCCGCCTCAGGCCGCCCTGGATCGTCGTGGGGCTCCTCGACGAGCCGGCCCACGTGGCCACCGCCGGGCTGGTGCTGCTCAACCTCGGCGCGCGCTCGCCCGAATGGTCGGCCGGCTTCATGGCCGGTTCGGTATTGCCCGACGTGGACCACGTTCCCCTCGCGCTGTCGGGCATCCACCGCAGCCTCGACAACCCGCGCCCGGTGACCCACTGCCTGCTTGTAGCCGCTCCGCTCCTCGCGGCTGCGCGTGCCGTCCCCGCCCGCGCCGCTCGCGACGCCGCCGCCGGCGCCGCCGCGGGCACGCTTGCCCATTTCGCGAGAGATCTCGCCGTGGGTACGGGCGTGGCGCTGTTTCGCCCCCTCAGCGTCCACCACTTCAAGATCCCCTACCCGCTCTACGCCGTGGCTGTGGCCGCCCTCGCGGCCCGGGCGGCGGGTGGAATAAAGCCGCCCGCTGGAGGTCTTCCCCGGTAGGTGACCGCTCAACAACCACCAGGAGCGGGCCGGCGGGATGAGGGTCGTGCTTGGTAGAGCCGTGCTGGTTGTCTGTCTGCTGAGCGGGGTTGGGGTGGCCGATGCCGTGGCGGCGACCGGTGATCTGGTCCAGAAGCCGGGCGCGGCAGGTTGTTTGAGCGTGATCGGCTTCTGCGAGCGAGGGGCTGCGCTCGACGGCGCTCAGGCGGTAACGGTCAGTCCCGACGGGGCGAGCGTCTACGTCGTATCCACCTCGGACCCCGCGCTGTCGATCTTCGACCGCGCCGGCGACGGCACGCTGATCCAGAAGCCGGGCCGGGCGGGCTGCATATCGGACACCGGAGCGGGCCGCTGCCGCGACGGCACTGCTCTCGACCGCCCAGAATCGGTGGCGGTCAGCCCCGACGGCCAGAGCGTCTACGTCGCTACCTCAGAGAGCGACTCGGTAGCGGTGTTCGACCGCGCTCCGGACGGCAGGCTGGCTCAGAAGCCGGACACGGCCGGCTGCATCTCCGATACCGGCGACGGTCCCTGTGTCGATGGGGAGGCTCTCCAAGGCGCCGAGTCGGTGACGGTCAGTCCCGACGGCCAGAACGTCTACGTGACATCCAACAGCGCCTTCGACGCCCCCAACAGCGACGCAGTGGCGGTCTTCGACCGCGCCGAGGACGGGACGCTGACCCAGAAGCCGGGCCCGGCGGGCTGCATTTCAGAATTCTTGATCGGCAACTGCGAAGTCGGGACGGGCCTCGAGTTCGCTACATCCGTGACCGTCAGCCCGGACGGGTTGAGCGCCTACGTCGCCTCCAGGATCGGCGCGGTGGCAATGTTCGACCGCACACGCAACGGCACGCTGATCCAGAAGCCCGGCTCGGCGGGCTGCATCTCGGGCGACGGGGTGGGCTGTACCGACGGCAGGGCCCTCGGCACGCCCAACTCGATCGCCTTGAGCCCCGACGGCCTGAGCGCCTATGTCGCGGCCTCGACTACCCAAGCGGTGGTGGTGCTCGACCGCGCCCCCAACGGCACGCTGGCCCAAAAGCGCGGCACGGCCGGCTGCATCCGTGACGTCACCGGCGCCGGCCGCTGCGTCGTCGGGACGGCCCTGTCCGGCACCTTCTCCGTGGCGGTGAGCCCCGACGGGGAAAACGCCTACGTTGCGTCCTTTTCCAGCGACGCAGTCGCGGTGTTCGACCGCGAGCCGAGCCCACCCCCGCCGCTCGACACAGCGAGACCTCTCTTGGGCGCACTGGACCTCTCGGCCCTCGCGGCTCGGGCCGCTCGCTGAGACCAGGTCGAGACCCGCTCGATACTGCGCAATCGCCCCGGCGAAGAGACCATCGCTGGTGACAGCCACCCGGAGCTCCCCCCGCGATCCCAGACGCCGACGGCACCATTCACGGCCTCGATGACGTGACGAAGATCACCGCCGGCCGGGTCGGGTCGATCAAGAACACACTCGACCCTCCGTAGCCGCTATCCTGGCTCTCGGCCTATAGCCGCAGCCGTCCCTCTAGAGCCGCTCCGGCACATACCTCCGGCGCCTCGGGACGGGGTCCGTGATGGCCGAGCTGATCCGCGCAAGCGGATCTGCAACCGCCCCTTGTGGGGGCGGACTCCCGTCTGCTATTCTGGTCGGTCGCGCTTTGCGCCCGTTCCGCCCTCGCCCGCCGTTGTTTTTCCTAGCTCGAAGGAGTTGCCGTCTTGGCACGCGTTGACGCTGCTCGTACCCGCCGTTCGTTCTCCCGGCTGGAGAACGCCCTCGAAGTCCCGAACCTCATAGATATTCAGAAGCGCTCGTTCGAGTGGCTTGTAGACACCGAGAAGGGTGGTCTTCGCGAGACCATCGACGATGTCTCGCCGATCGAGGACTACACCGGCAATCTTGCCGTGGTCTTCGAGGACATTCATTTCGACGAGCCGGTCGCTCCGATCTCGGAGTGCCGCGAGAAGGATCTGACCTATGCCCGCCCGCTGACCGTCAAGGTCGCGTTCCAGAACCGGGAGACCGGTGAGATCCGCGAGCAGTCGGTCTTCATGGGCGACTTCCCCTGGATGACGGACTGGGGCACCTTCATCATCAACGGCACCGAGCGCGTCGTCGTCACGCAGCTGGTGCGTTCGCCGGGCGCCTACGTCATGGAGCCCAAGGACCGCGAGAAGCAGGTCTTCATCGCGAACCTGATGCCGGCCCGCGGCTCCTGGCTGGAGCTCGAGATCGACAAGAAGGGGCGCGTCTACGTCCGCATCGACCGCAAGCGCAAGCTGCCGGTCACCGTCCTGCTGCGCGCGATGAGCGACACCCTGCGCGAGGGCGGCTACGTGCCCGAGGGCTGGACCGGCACCGACGAGGAGATCCTCGCGCTGTTCGAGGACAGCCTCTACATCCGGCTCACCCTCGACGCCGACACCGAGGTCACCAAGTCCGAGGAAGGCTCGCTGATCGAGCTCTTCAAGAAGCAGCGCCCGGGCGAGCCGCCGTCGATCGACGCGGCGAAGAACCTGCTCAACCAGCTCTTCTTCGATCCCAAGCGCTACGACCTCACGCGGGTCGGTCGCTACAAGCTCAACAGCCGGCTCCACATCGATCAGGAGCTCGACACCCGCACGCTCACCCCGCGCGACATCATCGAGCTGATCAAGGAGCTCATCTCGCTCCCGCGCGAGCTCGGCATCCCCGAGTCGGGCACGTTCGACGACGGCGACGGTGAGGAGCCCATCAAGGACTTCGCCGCCGAGGCCATCGCGCTTCCGCGCGAGCCGATCGCCGATCGCCTGGACGAGTACGAGCACTTCGGCAACCGGCGCCTGCGCACCGTGGGCGAGCTGATCCAGGAGGCCTTCCGGATCGGCCTCTACCGCATGGAGCGGGTCGTCCGCGAGCGTCTCACCACCGAGGACGCCGACACGATCACGCCGCAGACCATCATCAACATCCGGCCGGTCGTGGCCGCGCTGAAGGAGTTCTTCGGCTCCTCCCAGCTCAGCCAGTTCATGTCCCAGACGAACTCGCTGGACGGCCTGACCCACCGGCGCCGCCTGTCGGCGCTCGGCGCGGGCGGTCTCACGCGCGAGCGAGCGCCCATCGAGGTGCGCGACGTGCACCCGACCCACTACGGCCGCATGTGCCCGATCGAGACGCCGGAGGGCCCGAACATCGGCCTGATCGGCTCGCTGTCGAGCTTCGCCGAGGTCTCCGAGTTCGGCTTCGTGACCACCCCCTACCGCGTCGTGAAGGACGGCGTGGTGACCGACAAGGTCGTCCACTTCGACGCCACTCAGGAAGAGGACATGGTCATCGCGCAGGCCAACTCCGAGATCGACGCCAAGTCGAACAAGCTCAAGGGCCCGCAGGTGGAGTGCCGCACGCGCGAGGGCGAGCTGGTGCTGGCCGCGCCCAAGGAAGTGGACCTGATGGACGTGTCGCCGAACCAGATCTGGTCGGTGGCAACGGCGCTGATCCCGTTCCTCGAGCACGACGACGCCAACCGCGCCCTGATGGGCTCGAACATGCAGCGCCAGGCGGTGCCGCTCCTGAAGACCGAGTCGCCGCTCATCGGCACCGGCATGGAGACGCGCGCCGCGGTCGACTCCGGCGACGTGGTGCTGGCGGACGCCGCCGGCACGGTGGCCTACGTGGACGCCGAGCGCATCGTGATCGACGGGAACGACTCCAAGGACGAGTACCCGCTCGAGAAGTACACGCGCTCGAACCAGGGCACGCTGATCCATCAGAAGCCGCTGGTCACGCCGGGCGAGAAGGTCAAGAAGGGCCAGGTACTGGCCGACGGCTCCTCGACCGACCGCGGCGAGCTGGCGCTGGGCAAAAACTGCCTGGTCGCCTTCATGTCCTGGGAGGGCTACAACTTCGAGGACGCGATCATCATCTCCGAGCGTCTGGTGAAGGAGGACGAGCTCACCTCGATCCACATCGAGGAGTACGAGATCGACGCCCGCACCACGAAGCTCGGCGACGAGGAGATCACCCGCGACATTCCGAACCGCTCGGAGGAGTCGCTGCGCAACCTCGACGACCGCGGCATCGTGCGCATCGGCGCCGAGGTCGGGTCGGGCGACCTGCTGGTGGGCAAGGTCACGCCTAAGGGCGAGACCGAGCTGACCGCGGAGGAGAAGCTCATCCGCGCGATCTTCAAGGAGAAGGCGCGCGAGGTCCGCGACACCTCGCTCAAGGTCCCCCACGGTGAGGGCGGCGTCGTGATCGACGTCAAGACCTTCAGCCGCGACAACGACGACGACCTGCCGCCCGGGGTCAACGACCTCGTGCGCGTGTATGTGGCCAAGAAGCGCAAGATCGCCGAGGGCGACAAGCTGGCCGGCCGTCACGGCAACAAGGGCGTGATCTCGAAGATCGTGCCCGAGGCCGACATGCCGCACCTCGAGGACGGCACTCCGGTCGACGTGATCCTCAACCCGCTCGGCGTTCCGAGCCGCATGAACCTGGGCCAGATCCTGGAGACCCACCTCGGGTGGGTCGCCGGCAACGGCTGGTACGACGACGGCTCCGAGTCCTGGAGGGAGGCGTCCCCGAGCGGCGCTCGCGTGAACGTCGCGACGCCGGTCTTCGACGGCGCCACCATCGAGGACGTCGACGAGGCGCTCGTGCGCTGGGCCGAGGACACGGGGGTGCCGCGAGGCATCAACTTCGAGGTCGACAAGTCGGAGCGTCCGGGACGGCGCTGCACGGGCAAGGTGCAGCTCTACAACGGCCGCACCGGTGAGCCCTACGAGGCGACGGTGACCGTCGGCTACATGTACATCCTGAAGCTGCTGCACCTCGTGGACGACAAGATCCACGCGCGCAGCACCGGTCCCTACTCGCTCGTCACCCAGCAGCCGCTGGGCGGCAAGGCGCAGTTCGGCGGCCAGCGCTTCGGCGAAATGGAGGTCTGGGCGCTCGAGGCCTACGGCGCGGCGTACACCCTCCAGGAGATGCTCACGATCAAGTCCGACGACACCGTCGGCCGCGTGAAGGCCTATGAGGCGATCGTCAAGGGCGAGAACATCGCCGAGCCCTCCATCCCGGAGTCGTTCAAGGTGCTGCTCAAGGAGATGCAGTCGCTCGCGCTCGACGTGGACGTGCGCTCCGAGGAGGGCGCAGGCGTGGAGATGCGCGACGAGGACGACGACCTGCTGCGCGCTGCCGAGGAGCTCGGGATCGATCTCTCAGGCGTACGAGCCACAGACGGCGACGCCGCCGACGAGTCCGAGGAGAAGGTGGAGGCCGAGGGCGAGGGCGGTCAGACCGACGAGACACGCGCCGCCCAGGACGCAGAAATGATCGAGGAGTAAGGGACCGAATGATCGACATCAACAACTTCGACGCCATCAGCATTGGCCTGGCGTCGTCCAAGCAAATCCGGTCCTGGTCCTCGGGCGAGGTAACCAAGCCGGAGACCATCAACTACCGGACGCTCAAGCCCGAGAAGGATGGGCTCTTCTGCGAGCGCATCTTCGGTCCCACCAAGGACTGGGAGTGCTACTGCGGCAAGTACAAGCGCGTCCGCTACAAGGGCATCGTCTGCGAGCGCTGTGGCGTGGAGGTCACGCGTTCCAAGGTGCGCCGCGAGCGCATGGGACACGTGGACCTGGCCGCGCCGGTCTCGCACATCTGGTTCTTCAAGGGCGTGCCCAGCCGGATCGGCTACCTGCTCGACATGGCTCCCAAGGAGCTCGAGAAGGTCCTCTACTTCGCCGCGTCGATCGTGACGTGGGTGGACGACGAGGCCCGCCAGAAGGACCTCGACCGCCTCGAGAAGGAGGTCGACAAGACGATCCAGAGCTACGAGGCCGAGCGCGAGGAGCGTGTGCTCGAGCTGCGCGAGGCGCTCGAGCGGCGGATCAACTACCTCTCGACCGGGGACCAGAAGGGCTTCTCGGACGACGACCTGCTGTGGGCCGACACGCTCGACGTCAACCTCAAGAAGCTGGCCGACGACGAGCGCGAGAAGATGGAGAAGGAGATCCGCAAGCAGTTCGACGCGGACATCTCCGACACCGAGGCCTACTACGAGGACGGCATCGAGCGGGTCCGCCAGACCTGGGAGCTGTTCCAGACGATGGAGACCAAGCAGGTCGTCGCGGACGAGACGCTCTTCCGCGAGCTCAAGGATCGCTTCGGCTCCCCGTTCGGCTGGGGCGAGTACTTCCGCGGCGGCATGGGCGCCGAGTCGGTCCGCGACCTGCTTCAGCAGGTCGACCTCGATGCCGAGCGCGACGAGCTCGAGGACCAGGTCAAGACGGCCAAGGGCCAGAAGCAGTCGCGCGCGGTCAAGCGCCTGAAGGTCGTCTCGGCCTTCATCAACTCGGACAACAAGCCCGAGGACATGGTGCTCGAGGCCGTGCCGGTGATCCCGCCGGAGCTGCGCCCGATGGTGCAGCTCGACGGTGGGCGCTTCGCCACCTCGGACCTCAACGACCTCTACCGCCGTGTGATCAACCGGAACAACCGGCTGAAGCGGCTGCTCGACCTCGGTGCGCCCGAGATCATCGTCAACAACGAGAAGCGGATGCTGCAGGAGGCCGTCGACGCTCTGTTCGACAACGGTCGTCGCGGCCGGCCCGTGACCGGGCCGGGCAACCGCCCGCTCAAGTCACTGAGCGACATGCTCAAGGGCAAGCAGGGCCGCTTCCGCCAGAACCTGCTCGGAAAGCGCGTGGACTACTCGGGCCGTTCGGTCATCGTGGCCGGCCCCGAGCTGCGCATCCACCAGTGCGGGCTGCCCAAGCTGATGGCTCTCGAGCTGTTCAAGCCGTTCATCATGGCGCGGCTGGTCGAGCGCAAGTCGGTGCAGAACATCAAGGCGGCCAAGAAGATGGTCGACTCGATGATCCCCGAGGTCTGGGACGTGCTCGAGGAGGTCATCCAGGAGCACCCGGTGCTGCTCAACCGCGCACCCACGCTCCACCGCCTCGGCCTGCAGGCGTTCGAGCCCGTGCTCGTGGAGGGCAAGGCCATCCAGGTTCACCCGATGGTGTGTCACGCCTTCAACGCCGATTTCGACGGTGACCAGATGGCCGTGCACGTGCCGCTGTCCGCCGAGGCCCAGGCCGAGGCTCGGCTGCTGATGCTGTCGGCGAACAACATCCTGTCGCCGGCGCACGGCGCGCCGCTGGCCACGCCCACCCAGGACATGGTGCTGGGCTCCTACTACCTGACCTATGGCCCGGACGAGCAGGAGCTCACCGACCTGCAGGAGCTGGAGAAGGCCGGCAAGTGGGACGAAAAGAAGCACGGCCAGCGGCCGCACGTGTTCCGCTCGGCGCAGGAGGCCGAGCTGTCGTACGAGTCGAAGGCCGTGTCGCTGCACGACCTGGCCGAGTACCGGCGCCGCCACCACACCGAGCACACGCTCACCACGGTGGGGCGGATCATCTTCAACGAGCGCATCGAGCGCGCGCTGGAGGAGACGCTGGGCGAGGAGTACGACCCGACCACCTACGAGTTCATCAACACCCCGTTGCGCAAGCGCGACATGAACCAGGTGATCGAGGGGCTCGTGGACCTGCACGGCCCCTACGCCACCGCGCTGGTGCTCGACGCGTTCAAGGACCTGGGCTTCCACTTCGCGACTCAGGCCGGCATCACCATCTCGAAGAACGACGTGGTGATCCCGCCCTCGAAGGAGGACATCCTCGAGCGCATCGAGTCCGACGTGGCGGAGATCCAGGACCAGTACGACACGGGCCTGATCACCCAGGAGGAGCGCAAGGACGCGGTCATCGAGAAGTGGACCGCGGCCACCGACGAGGTCGGTGAGGCGATGCAGGACAACCTCGACCGCCTGAATCCCATCTTCATGATGGCCAACTCGGGCGCTCGCGGGTCGTTCAAGCAGATCCGCCAGCTGGCGGGGATGCGAGGCCTCATGGCCAACCCGAAGGGCGAGATCATCGAGCGTCCGATCAAGGCCAACTTCATGGAAGGCCTGACCGTGCTCGAGTACTTCATCTCGACCCACGGCGCCCGCAAGGGCCTCGCGGACACGGCGCTGCGCACCGCGGACTCGGGCTATCTGACCCGGCGGCTCGTGGACGTGGCGCAGGACGTGATCGTGCGCGACGAGGACTGCGGCACCAAGGAGCACATCGAGATGCCGGTGCTCGGCGACGACGGCCGTGGCAACGGACAGCTCGAGGGCCGCTTCGCCGCGCAGGAGTTCAAGACCAAGCGCGGTCGCGTGCTCCTGGATAAGGGCGAGATGATCACCAACGCACACATCGACACGATCGTCGAGGCCTACGGCGAAGAGGAGGGGGCGGCCGTTCCGGTGCGCTCCGTGCTCAAGTGCCTGGCCGAGGGCCTGTGCCAGCACTGCTACGGCGTGGCGCCGGCCACGGGCAAGGAGGTCGCGATCGGCGACGCGGTCGGCATCATCGCCGCCCAGTCGATCGGCGAGCCCGGCACGCAGCTCACCCTGCGTACCTTCCACACCGGTGGTGTGGCGGGCGCGGACATCACGCACGGTCTCCCGCGTGTGGTGGAGCTGTTCGAGGCGCGCAAGCCCAAGGGCCAGGCCGAGCTCGTCAAGGAGCCCGGCATCGCCCACATCGAGGACACCGAGAAGGGCCGCAAGGTCATCATCACCGACGACGCGGGTGAGGAGCACGCCTACTCATTCGGGCGCCGCACCCACCTGCTCGTGAGCGACGGCCAGAAGGTCAAGCAGGGCGACCAGCTCAACGAGGGCTCGATCTACCCGCACGACCTGCTCGCCTACGGCGGTGAGGACCAGACCGCACGGCGGACCGCCACCGAGGTGTACCTCGTCAAGGAAGTCCAGAAGGTCTACAAGTCGCAGGGCGTCGACATCAACGACAAGCACATCGAGGTCATCGTCAGGCAGATGATGAAGAAGGTGAGGGTCGACCAGAAGGGCGACACCACCTACCTGCCGGGCCAGTTCGTGGACCGCAACGAGATGATCGCGGTCAACGGCGAGCTCAAGAAGGCCAAGAAGGAGCAGGCCGAGACCGAGGAGATCATCCTCGGGATCACCAAGGCCTCGCTGGCCACGGATTCGTTCCTGAGCGCGGCCTCCTTCCAGGAGACGACCAAGGTGCTGACCGACGCCGCCCTGGAGGGCAAGACCGACCGGCTGCTGGGCCTGAAGGAGAACGTGATCATCGGGAAGCTGATCCCGGCGGCCACGGGCCTTCGCCGCTACCGCCGGCTCGAGATCGAGCCCACCGAGCCCATCCGCCGGCACACGGCGGAGGAGCTCACCATGCTCGAGGAGTCCGAGCTGCTCGGCCTCTCCGAGTCCGGTGAGATCGAGGGCTTCGGCTTCGGCAACGGCGACGACGGCGCGGACGCCTTCGGCGACCTCGCCGACCTGCCGGCCGAGAAGGACGGGTCCTCGGAGTCCTGACGTCGCTGGGGGGGTTCCTGACGTTCCGTCCCTATACGGGACGCTTCGTCAGGGACCCGCTCAGGCTTCCCCGGCCGCTTCGATGGCCAGCTCGTCCGCCCAGTCCAGCAGCGCTTCGACGTGCTCGTCGGTCAAGCCCACCGCGGGGAGCGTCTCGACGATCATCGTAGGCACGCCGCGGCCTGCGGCCCAGGCCAGGCAGGTCTCGTCGATGTTGTCGTCGATCCAGGCCGCCGGCTGGTCGCCGGCGTACTCGTCGATCGCGTCCACCTTCCAGTGGGCCGACCCGAACACGGCCTGGCCGTCGAAGCTCAGGGTGGGGAGGTCGCGGAAGGGCAGCTGCAGGATGTAGGGCAGATGGTCGTTGGCGCGTTCCTCCCACCCGGTGGCCCAAACGAGCTCGAAGCTTTCAGCTAGCCTGATCAGTCTCGCCCCGACGTCCTCGGGGATGCAGTGCGCCACACCGTCGATCCAGTGCAGGGGGCCGGGCAGGGTCTCGTCTCCGGGTGCGAACCCGAAGAGGCTGATGACCCCGTCCACGTCGACGAACAGGATCGGTACTTGCTGTTGTTCGTTTTGTCGCAAAGTTTCGTATTCCTGTTGGTGGGCAGCCATTAGGTTGACGATCAAGACGCCTTCGCATTCAAGTGGGAGGCGTGGGGGCCGATAGGACGAACTATCGGGTAGGGGATTCCGCCAATCCCCGCAAGACGCTGTCCCAGACCTTCCTTTGACTAACTAGTGCTCCAACTCGGAATCCTGCTGGCGCTTCTGTGCGCTTTCGCAACCAACGTCGGCTTCCTGCTCAAGCACCGTGGTGCCTGTGCGGCACCGGACGTGTCGCTCAAGCATCCCGTGGCCAGCGCCGTGGGCCTGTTCCGCTCGAAGTGGTTCGCGGTGGGCATGCTGGTTGCGTTGATCGCGTGGCTCTTCCACGTGGCCGCGCTGGCCATGGCGCCGCTGTCGATCGTTCAGGCCGTGATCGCCGGCGGTCTCGTCTTCCTCACCGTGATGGCCGAGCGCTTCTTCGGTTGTTCGGTGGGCACGCGTCAGTGGGCCGGCGTCGGCCTCACCGCCCTCGGCCTGGTGCTGCTGGCCGTGACCCTGCCCACGAACGGGACCGAGCACTCCAGCTATTCGCTCGCCGGCATGATCGCCTTCGAGTCCGCGCTACTCGCGCTCGGCACGTTCCTCGTGCTCTCCAAGAAGCTCGGCTCGCACGAGCATCACGGCGTGATGCTGGGCACCGCCGCCGGCATCCTGTTCGGCGTCTCCGACGTTGCCATCAAGGCGCTCACCACCTCGGTGGGCGACCAGGGACTGCTCGGGGGCATGCTCTCGCCCTGGCTCATCACCTGCGTGCTGGCCTCGGTGATCGCCTTCTACGCCTCGGCCCGTGGCCTGCAGAAGGGCGAGGCGGTCCCGGTGATCACCCTTACGAGCGCCGCGGCCAACGTGTCGGCCATCAGCGGCGGCATCCTCGTCTTCGGCGACCCGATGCCGGGCAACACCGTCGGCATCGTCATTCAGAGCTTCGCGTTTGTGCTCGTGGTCGTCGCCGCCGCGCTTACGCCGGCGCCGCTGCGCGCGGCCCGGACGACCGCCTAGCGTCACGCGCGAAACCGGTGATGGCGCCGGCCAGCAACTCCGGGTCGTCAGACATCGGCACGTGGCCCAGGCCCTTCAGGTAGCGCAGCTCGCAGTCCGGGATGAGCCGCTCGAAGCGCCGGCCCTGCCGCGGGATCAGGATCACGTCCTTGGTGCCCCACAGCACCAGCACCGGGCAGCCGATGTCCGCGAGGCCGGCCACCTGGCGCTCGAGCGTGTGCTGCAGCGTTCCGTCGAAGCCCGGCGCATCTGCGAACAGCCGGGTTTGCTCGAACAGCTCGTCGGGGTCGGCGCGCCAGGGCCTGCCCAGCGTCGGACCGGCGAAGAGCGTCCGGGTCGCCGGGTTGCGCAGCAGCGGCTTCGGCGCCGGCGCGTGGCGCGCCAGCCAGCGCATGGCCAGCAGGATCGACCGGCCGAGGACTCTTTCGCGCGCGTGCGCGAGGCCGGCCGGTGAGATCGCCGTGCAGGTGCGGGCCCGGCCACGACGCGCCAGCTCGAGCGCGATCCAGCCGCCCAGTGAGTTGCCGGCGAGGTGCGCGGTCTCGAAGCCGGCCTCGGCCATCCTCTGCTCGACCGCGTCCGCCAGGCCCTCGGGAGTGGCCTCGGCGCCGTGATTCATAGCGGGCGAGTGGCCAAAGCCGGGGAGGTCCATCGCCAGTACGTCGAAATGCGGCTCGAGCAAGGGCAGCATGGGCCGCCAGCCGCGCCAGGTGTGCCCGATGCCGTGGATGAGGACGAGCGGCTCTCCGGAGCCGCCGCGGTGCTGGTCGAGACTCATGGGCTCGGAAGCCTATGGTTTCCCCGCTGCTACCATCTCGCGCCGCATGCCTAGCATCAACCAGCTCGTCCGCAAGGGCCGCACCAAGCCCAAGAAGAAGGTCTCCACTCCGGGTCTCAAGTCCGGTCAGGGCCGCAAGAAGGGCATCGCGGCCCCTCAGCGGCGCGGCGTCTGCACGCGCGTCTACACGACCACGCCGAAGAAGCCCAACTCGGCCCTTCGCAAGGTCGCGCGCGTGCGTCTCACCAACCAGATGGAGGTCACCGCCTACATCCCCGGTGAGGGCCACAACCTGCAGGAGCACTCGGTCGTGCTGGTCCGTGGCGGGCGCGTCAAGGACCTGCCGGGCGTGCGCTACAAGGTCGTGCGCGGCACTCTCGATGCCGCCGGTGTGTCCGAGCGCCGCAAGTCGCGCTCGATGTACGGGGCCAAGGCCAAGTAGCGATGCCTCGCCGAGCGGCAGCAGGGGTCCGTCCTGTGGACCCCGATCCGATGTACGGGTCCAAGCTCGTACAGCAGGTGATCAACAAGGTGATGGTCGACGGCAAGAAGTCGCTGGCCGAGCAGATCGTCTACGACGCCCTCGAGATCCTCTCCCGGCGCACCAACAACGACCCGGTGCCCGCCCTCGAGGACTCGATCAAGGCGCTCACGCCCGTGCTCGAGGTGCGCTCGCGCCGCGTGGGCGGCGCCACGTACCAGGTGCCAGTCGAGGTGCCCTCGACGCGCGCCCGCACGCTGGCCGTGCGCTGGCTCGTGGAGTTCTCGCGCAACCGTCGCGAGAAGTCGATGTCGGAGCGCCTGGCCGGCGAGCTGGCCGACGCCCAGTCCCAGCAGGGCGGGGCCTACAAGCGCAAGGACGACATCTTCCGCATGGCGCAGGCCAACAAGGCCTTCGCGCATTACCGCTGGTAGCCAACGGCGGCGTCAGGCCCCACTGCCCTGGGCTCTCGGGAACGGCCTACCGCGGCCGCGCCGGGGAGGCGAGAGCGGGCTCGCTTCGAGTCGGAGCTGGGACTGCTGTGCTCCATTCGCGACGAGCTCATTGCCAGCTGGCACGGGCACGTCAACCACGCCGCGGCCCGGGCCGAGGCGGCCGAAGTGCGGAGGGCTCAGTCGTCCTCGTCGGTACCCGAGACGGGCCCGTCGGGCGGCACGTCTTCGGTGACAGGCGGTGGTGGGGGCCGGAAGCGGGGCAACGCCAGGCCGTCGAGCAGCTCCGCATAGGCGCGGCGCTCGACCCCGTTGGCGATGAAGCCCGAGTCCCAGCGGTGGTTGTCCGGGCTCGCCAGCCAGTTGTAGAGATAAATGCGCTTCACGCGCCGGGAGCTCGCCGCGAGGCGGAAGGTGTGGCGCACGGCACGGGCGGCGCGGCGCTCGTCGAACGGCCAGGACTTGGCGAAGCGGACGACTCCGCCCGTCTCGGTGAACCAGACCTCGCCGCGGGGCACGC
Organism: uncultured Thermoleophilaceae bacterium; assembly: GCA_963813495.1. Lineage (GTDB taxonomy): Bacteria > Actinomycetota > Thermoleophilia > Solirubrobacterales > Thermoleophilaceae > JACVRW01. Next base: position 1,120,874 of record CAWEZC010000005.1, on the reverse strand, counting down.
GGCGCAGGAACAGGCGCGTGTTGAGGAAGCGCAGGCGCGTCACGTCCGGGTAGTTGTGCAGTCCCCATATGTGCGGGCCGCGCCCGGCCCGCTCGCGGAAGCGGCGGATCCAGCGCCAGGTGCGCCAGGAGTGGGTGAGCAGGACCTCGACCGCCACCACGGTGCAGCCAGCGGCCGGCGGGCACTGCCGGCGCAGCTCGCGGTAGAAGGCCGCCGTCCGCCGCGGGTTGCGGCCCGTGGGCTGCACGGTGTGGTTGGCCTCGTTCCAGGTGGCGAACGTCGTGACCCACGGATAGCGGGCCCTGAACTCCCTGACCCGGTTGCGGTACTCGCGCACCGACGGGAGACGCAGCTGCTGGCGCCGGCTGCGGCTCGAGTGGCCAAAGCTGACGAGCGGCTCGACCCCCTGGTTGCGGGCCTCGCGCAGCCAGGCATCGGTGGAGGCGAGCTGTGCGCCGCCCGCCCGCACCACGTCGTAGGGGACGATCAGCCGGGCGTGACGGATGCCGGTGGAGCGAAAGCGCGCATCGTCGAACAGCGCAGGGCTCTGCTCCCCGATGCCCACGTCGACGTGGTGGGCGGGACTGTCCTGGGCCGAGGCCGAGCCGGCCCTCGTCGTCACACCGCCGCCGGCCAGGGACAGCACCCCGAGCAACAGCGCTACGGCCGGCAACGCCACTGACGACCTCATGAACGAAGACAACACGCCCGATGGTCTCAGGCTGCGGCGCGGCGTGGCGCCAGCAGCGCGACGAGCCCCGCTGCGAGCGCCAGCGCCCCGCCGATCAACTCGAGCGTGAAGCCGGTGCCCGCGGAGGCCGAGGCGCCCTCGAAGTTGCTCCCCAGCGCGCCGGTCTCATCGGTCACGGGCAGGTCCACGAGCAGAGTCCAGCCCAGTACCAGCACGCCCACCGCCGCCAGGGCCACTGCGGCCGGCCGCGAACCACCCAGCCCCGCGCCCCAGGCCATCACCGCCGCCAGCAGCGCCAGGAGCAGGAACGACCCCCCGTTGCGCTCGAAGCCGCTCAGCTCGCAACGGTCCGCGAGGGCCGGATCGGTGTCCTGAATCACCTCGCAACTTCCACTCGCCACGTCCACCGAGGCCACCGCCGAGAACTCGGTTGCCACCAGCAGCAGCGCGGCCACGCAGCCGGTGATCGTGATGGCCAGCCGAAGGGCATGCGGCCCGCTTTGTGCCCGGGAATGCCTGCTACCATCACGGGTCGCTTCGCGGGCGGCTATCCCAGGCCGAACGCGGCCTCGCTCAGCCACGCGAGGGCAGGCGGTAGCTCACACCGATGGAGTCCTCTAACACATAGAGATCAGCCGGGTAGCCGTCGCACGCAGCACTGGGCCCGGAGAGGGCCTTTTTTCTGCTCGAAACCGGAAGTAAGCAAGAGGTCATGGCACGCAAGGTCACACTCGAAAAGACGCGCAATATCGGGATCATGGCGCACATCGACGCCGGCAAGACGACGACGACCGAGCGCATCCTTTTTTACACCGGGCGCACCCACAAGATGGGTGAGGTCCACGAGGGCGCTGCCGTGATGGACTGGATGGAGCAGGAGCAGGAGCGCGGCATCACGATCACCTCCGCCGCCACCACCGCCTTCTGGCGCGATCACCGCATCAACATCATCGACACACCCGGCCACGTCGACTTCACGGTCGAGGTCGAGCGCTCCCTGCGCGTGCTCGACGGCGCCGTGGCGGTGTTCGACTCGGTTGCCGGCGTGGAGCCGCAGTCCGAGACCGTCTGGCGCCAGGCCGACAAGTACCGCGTGCCGCGCATCGCCTTCATCAACAAGATGGATCGCATCGGCGCCGACTTCGCCGGCTCGGTCCAGACCATGCGCGACCGCTTGGGCGCGCACCCGGTGCCGGTGCAGCTGCCGATCGGAGCCGAGGGCGACTTCACCGGTGTCGTCGACCTCGTGAACATGAAGGCCATCGTCTACAAGGACGACCTCGGCCAGGACTGGGAGGTCGTCGACATCCCGGCCGAGCTCGAGGACGCCGCGCACACCGCGCGCACCGAGCTCGTCGAGGCCGTGGCCGAGTACGACGAGGAGCTGATGGAGGACTACCTGGAGGACAAGCCGATCGAGCCGGCGCGCCTGATCCAGGACATCCGCAAGGCCACCCTCGATATCTCGATGACCCCCGTGCTGCTCGGCTCCGCCTTCAAGAACAAGGGCGTGCAGCCGCTGCTCGACGCGGTGATCGACTACCTGCCCAGCCCGCTGGACGTGGAGGCCGTCGAGGGCCTCGAGGGCAGCGAGATCGAGGACACCGAGGACGCCACGCGGATCACGCGCGAGCCCGCCGACGAGGCTCCCTTCGCCGCGCTGGCGTTCAAGGTCATGGCCGACCCCTACGTCGGCAAGCTCACATATTTCCGCGTCTACTCCGGCAAGCTCGCCGCGGGCGGCCGCGTGCTCAACTCCGTCACAGGCCGTACCGAGCGCGTGGGACGCATCCTGATGATGCACGCCAACTCGCGCGAGGAGGTCGAGGAGGTCTACGCGGGCGAGATCGCCGCCGGTGTGGGGCTCAAGCAGACGTCGACCGGCGACACGCTCAGCGCGCCCGACGCGCCGGTGGTGCTCGAGGCGATGAACTTCCCCGAGCCGGTCGTGCACCTCTCGATCGAGCCGAAGACCAAGGTGGACCAGGAGAAGCTCTCCGTTGCCCTTCAGCGCCTCGGCGAGGAGGACCCGACGTTCCAGGTGCGCTCCGATGAGGAGACCGGCCAGACCGTGATCTCCGGCATGGGCGAGCTGCACCTCGAGGTGATCGTCGACCGCCTGCGCCGTGAGTTCAAGGTGGAGGCGGCCGTGGGCCGGCCCCAGGTGGCCTACCGCGAGACCATCCGCGAGCACGTGGCCAAGGTGGAGGGCAAGTTCATCCGCCAGACCGGCGGCTCGGGCCAGTACGGCGTGGTCTACATCGACCTCGAGCCGGCGCCGGGCGAGGGCTTCGACTTCATCAACAAGATCAAGGGCGGCGCCGTGCCCTCGGAGTTCATCCCCGCGGTGGAGAAGGGCGTCGAGGAGGCGCTCGAGTCGGGCGTCAAGGCCGGCTATCCGATGGTCGACGTGCGCGCCACGCTGGTGGACGGCAAGTACCACGACACGGACTCCTCGGAGATCGCATTCAAGGTCGCAGGCTCGCTCGCGCTCAAGGAGGCGGCCCGCAGGGCCAAGCCCGTGCTGCTCGAGCCCGTCATGGCCGTCGAGGTCGTGACGCCGGACGAGTTCATCGGCACGGTCATCGGCGACCTGTCGAGCCGTCGCGGGCACATCGAGGGCCAGGAGCCGCGCGGCAATGCCGTGGCGGTAAAGGCCAGCGTTCCGCTGTCGTCGATGTTCGGCTACGCGACCGATCTGCGCTCGTCCACACAGGGCCGAGCCAACTACACGATGCAGTTCGACCGGTACGAAGAGGTCCCGTCCAGCATCGCCGAGGAAATCGTCGAGCACCGCACGGGTGAACCCGTCGGTGCAGGCGCGTAGAGGGTTGGTAAACCGAGTATGTTTCGCAAGTTCGGGTCCGAACCCGAGAGTCTTTTGAGAAAGGGGTAGTACGAGGTGGCGAAGGAGAAGTTCGAGCGCAACAAGCCGCACGTCAACGTCGGCACGATCGGCCACATCGACCACGGCAAGACGACGCTTACCGCCGCCATCACCAAGGTGCTGTCGGAGAAGTACGGCGGCCAGTCGATGAGCTTCGAGGAGATCGACAACGCTCCGGAGGAGAAGGAGCGCGGCATCACGATCGCGACCTCGCACGTGGAGTACGAGACGGAGAACCGTCACTACGCCCACGTCGATTGTCCGGGGCACGCCGACTACGTCAAGAACATGATCACGGGCGCCGCCCAGATGGACGGCGCGATCCTCGTGGTCTCCGCGGCCGACGGCCCGATGCCCCAGACGCGCGAGCACATCCTGCTCGCCCGCCAGGTCAACGTGCCCTATGTGATCGTGTTCATGAACAAGGTCGACATGGTCGACGACGAGGAGCTCCTCGAGCTCGTCGAGGTCGAGGTCCGGGAGCTGCTCTCGGAGTACGACTTCCCGGGCGACGACGTTCCCGTCATCCAGGGCTCGGCCCTGAAGGCACTCGAGGGCGACGCGGATGCGATCGAGAAGATCGTGGAGCTGGCCGCGGCCCTCGACTCCTACATCCCGGAGCCCGAGCGCCCGCTGGACCGCCCGTTCCTGATGCCCGTCGAGGACGTCTTCTCGATCACCGGGCGCGGCACGGTGGCCACGGGCCGCATCGAGCAGGGCGTCGTCCACACCGGTGACACGGTCGAGATCGTGGGCATCCACGAGCAGACCTCGTCCACGGTCGTCACCGGCGTCGAGATGTTCCGCAAGATCCTCGACGAGGGTCAGGCGGGCGACAACGTCGGCTGCCTGCTCCGCGGCGTCGGGCGCGAGGACATCGAGCGCGGCCAGGTGCTGTGCAAGCCGGGCTCGATCACCCCGCACACCAAGTTCAAGGCCCAGGTCTACTGCCTGAAGAAGGAGGAGGGTGGCCGTCACACCCCGTTCTTCAACGGCTACCGGCCGCAGTTCTACTTCCGCACCACCGACGTGACCGGCGTGGCCAACCTGCCCGAGGGCACGGAGATGGTCATGCCCGGCGACAACGTCGAGATGACGGTCGAGCTGATCCAGCCGATCGCCATGGACGAGGGCCTGCGCTTCGCCATCCGCGAGGGTGGCCGCACCGTCGGTTCGGGGGTGGTCACCGAAGTAGTCGAGTAAGGCGGCCTCCGACAGGAGTTGCCTGGGGGCGGGTGGAGCTGAGCCCGCCCCCAACTCTGTTCCCACACCATGGCGACACTCACGCAAAACAAGATCCGCATCCGGCTCAAGGCCTACGACCACTCGGCGATCGAGACCGCCGCCAAGGAGATCGTGGACACGGCCGTGCGCACGGGTGCCTCGGTGTCCGGCCCCGTGCCGCTACCCACCGAGAAGAACGTCTACTGCGTGATCCGTGGTCCGTTCAAGGACAAGGACTCCCGCGAGCACTTCGAGATCCGCACGCACAAGCGGCTGATCGACATCCTGCAGCCCACCCCCAAGACGGTGGACTCGCTGCAGCGCCTCGATCACCTGCCGGCGGGCGTGGACATCCAGATCCAACTCATCTGATGGCCGGGCTGCTGGGAAGAAAGATCGGCATGACGCAGGTCTTCGACCCCGAGGACGGCCACGTCGAGCGGGTGACCGTGATCGAGGCGGGCCCCTGCTTCATCACCGGCATCCGCCGCACGGACCGCGACGGCTACGACGCCGTGCAGCTGGCCTTCGGCGAGGTCACCGAGAAGAAGCTCAACAAGCCCCGTCGCGGCCACCTGACCAAGGCCGGCGTCGGCCCGCTCAAGCACCTGGCCGAGTTCCGCGGCGATCCGGGCGAGGCCGAGCTGGGCACCGAGCTCAAGGTCGACTCGGTGTTCGAGAAGGGCCAGACCGTCAAGGTCTCGGGCGTCTCCAGGGGCAAGGGCTTCGCGGGCACGATCAAGCGCCACAACTTCCATCGCGGCCCCGTCAGCCACGGCTCGCACAACGTGCGTGCGCCGGGCTCGATCGGAGCGTCCGCCGATCCCGCACGCGTGTTCAAGGGGATTCGCGGGCCGGGCCAGATGGGCAACAAGCGCGCCACCCAGCGCGGCCTCGAAGTCGTGGACGTTCGTGCCGACGAGAACCTGCTCCTGGTGCGCGGCTCGGTGCCCGGTCCCAAGGGCGGCGTGGTCGAGATCAGGAGCGAGGGCTGAGATGGCTGCCCAGGCCAAGTACATCGGCGGCGCCTCCGGAGGGATCGACCTCGACGACGCCGTCTTCGGCGAGAGCTTTCACGGTCCGCTGGTACACGAGGCGGTGCGCTCCGAGCTGGCCGCGCGCCGGCAGGGCAGCCACTCGACCAAGACCCGCGCCGAGATCGCGATGACCGGCGCCAAGGCCTGGCGCCAGAAGGGCACCGGCCGGGCGCGCGTGGGCGCCCTGTCCACGCCCAACCGCACCGGCGGCGGCGTGGCTTTCGGCCCCAAGCCGCGCGACTACACGGTGAAGGTCAACCGCAAGGCGCGCCGGCGGGCGCTGCGCGCGGCGCTCTCGGTGCACGCCGAGCGCGGCTCGATTGCGGCGCTCGACCCGGCGAAGTTCGCCACGCCCTCCACCAAGGCGGCGGCCGCCGCTCTCGACTCCCTCGACGGCGATACCCCACGAGGCGGCACAGGCGGCAGCGTGCTGCTGGTGCTCGCCGAGGGCGAGGAGACCTGCGCCAAGTCCTTTCGCAATCTGCCGCACGTGTCGGTGCGGGACGCCGACGGCGTGGGTGTGGCCGACGTGATCGGCGCCGCGCGGCTCGTGATCTCCGAGGCCGCGCTCGCGCGCGTGACCGAGAAGGCGCTGACCCGATGAGCGACCCCCGCAACGTGATCATCCGGCCGGTCATCTCCGAGAAGAGCTACGCGCTGCTGGCGGCCAACAAGTACACCTTCCGCGTTCACGACCGGGCCAACAAGACGCAGGTCCGCCAAGCGATCGAGGCGATCTTCGGCGTCCGCGTCACCGGCGTGCGCACGGCCTGGGTCAAGCCCAAGCCCAAGCGCCGCGGGCTCTACTCGGGGCATCGCCGCCGCTGGAAGAAGGCGGTCGTGACCCTGCACGCAGAGGACTCCATCGAGCTGTTCGAGGGACAGGGAATCGAGTAACCCATGGCCATCAAGAAGCACAAGCCCACTTCGCCGGGACGGCGCTTTGCCACCTGGCTCCAGCACGAGGCCGTCACCAAGGACGAGCCCGAGAAGGCGCTGGTCGAAGGCCTGAAGAAGTCCGGCGGGCGCAACGCGCACGGCCGCGTGACCTCGCGCCATCGCGGCGGCGGGGCCAAGCGCAGGTACCGGCGGATCGACTTCAAGCGCCAGAAGGACGGCGTGCCCGCCAAGGTGGCCGCGATCGAGTACGACCCCAACCGGTCGTCGCACATCGCGCTGCTGCACTACGCCGACGGCGAGAAGCGCTACATCCTGGCCCCGGCGCGAATCAAGGTGGGCGACACCGTCTCCTCCGGTTCCGACGCCGACATCACGCCGGGCAGCTGCCTGCCGCTGGCCAACATCCCGATCGGCACCACGATCCACAACGTGGAGCTCACGCCCGGGCGCGGCGGCCAGATGGGCCGCTCGGCGGGCACGTCGATCCAGCTGGTGGCCAAGGAGGGGCGCTACGCGACCCTGCGCCTCCCCTCCAGCGAGATGCGCATGGTGCTCGTCCAGAACCGCGCCACCATCGGTGCGCTGGGCAACGCCGAGCACGAGCTGGTGGACCTCGGCAAGGCCGGGCGCTCGCGGCATCTGGGCAAGCGCCCGCAGACGCGCGGCGTGGCCATGAACCCGGTGGACCACCCGCACGGCGGGGGCGAGGCGCACAAGACCCCCGGTGGCCACCCGGTCACTCCCTGGGGCGTGCCGACGCTGGGCTACCGCACCCGCAAGAAGCGCAAGTCGTCCGATCAGTTCATCGTCCGTGGCCGCCGGCGCGGCAAGAAGGGCCGGAGGTAGCCCATGTCTCGTTCTTCCAAGAAGGGCCCGTGGGCCGAGGAGCGCCTCATGAAGCGCATCGACGCCATGAACGACTCCGGCAACAAGACCATGGTCAAGACCTGGTCGCGCACCTCCACGATCTTCCCCGAGATGGTCGGGCACACGATCGCCGTCCACGACGGCCGCAAGCACGTTCCCGTGTTCGTGTCGGAGTCGATGGTGGGCCACAAGCTGGGCGAGTTCGCCCCCACGCGCATGTTCCGCGGCCACGCGGGCAGCGACAAGGTCAGAATGCGATGACTCCGCCGGACCAGGACAGCAGCAGTGCGCAGCCGGCCGGCCCGGCTACTTCGCGGATGAGCGGACCGCCGGAGGGCGGCTGGGAGTCTCTGAAGGTCGACGAGCTCAAGACCGAGCTCGAGGCCCGCGGACTCCCCAAGAGCGGCAACAAGGCCGACCTGATCGCGCGCTTGGAGGACGACGAGGTCGCCCAGGAGGGCACCGCGCCGGCCGCCGAGGCCAAGGCGGAGGACGTTGTGGACGCCGAGGCTGCCGAAGCCGCCGAGGACGAGGGCGACGCCGACGAGCCCGAGCCTGATGACGCCGACGCCGAGGACACCGACGCACCCGCCACCACCCGCCGCCGTGGCTCCGCCGAGACGTCCACCACCAGCAGCCGCAGGGCCGCCGCCCGCGAGGAGAACGGCGCCCTGGTCGTGAGCGCGCGCGCCAGGTACGTGCGCAGCGCGCCGCGCAAGGCCCGCCTCGTGATGAACCACATCCGCGGCAAGCGCGTCGAACAGGCCCAGGCCATCCTCCAGCACGCGCCGCGCGCGATCTCCACCGACATTCTCAAGCTGCTCAACTCGGCCGTGGCCAACGCCGAGTCCGCCTACGAGCTTGGCCCGGACGAGCTGCGGATCAGCAGGGCCTTCGTCGACGAGGGGCCCACGATCAAGCGCTACCGGCCGCGGGCGCTGGGGCGCGCCACGCCCATCCACAAGCGCACCAGCCACATGACCATCGAATTGACCACCGAAGGGAACGGGAGGTAGCCCATGGGCCAGAAGGTCCATCCCGAGTCGCTACGGGTCGGCTACATCCACGACTGGAAGTCGACCTGGTTCAACGAGCGTGAGTTCTCCGATTACCTGATGGAGGACCTCGCCATTCGCGACCACATCGAGAACAAGCTCGCGCACGCGGGCCTGTCCACGATCACCATCAAGAAGAACAAGAACGAGGTCGAGGTCAACATCCACACGGCCCGCCCGGGCATCGTGATCGGCAAGTCGGGTTCCGAGGTGGACGCTCTGCGCAAGGAGCTCCACAAGATGACCGGCAAGGCCGTGAAGGTGAACATCCTCGAGATCAAGCGGCCGGAGCTCGACTCGAAGCTCGTGGCCCAGTCCATCGCCGAGCAGCTGCAGAACCGCGTGGCCTTCCGCCGCGCGATGAAGCGTGCGCTCACGAGCGCCATGCGCTCGGGCGCCAAGGGCGTGAAGATCCAGGTCTCCGGCCGGCTGGGCGGCGCCGAGATGGCCCGAACCGAGGGCTACTCCGACGGCCGTGTGCCGCTGCACACGCTGCGTGCGGACATCGATTACGGCTTCTACGAGGCGCGCACCACTTTCGGTCGCATAGGCGTGAAGGTGTGGATCAACAAGGGCGAGATCATGCCCAAGGGCTTCGCGCAGGATCTGACCGAGCTCGAGGCGCCGCAGGCCGTCGGGCCCGGCGGCGGTCGCGGCGCGGGTGGTCCCGGAGGGCGCGGAGGCCCCGGCGGACGCGGACCCGGTGGCGGCCGTGGTGGCCGCGACGGCGGACGCGGTCCGGGCGGACAGGGTCGCGGTGGCCGCGGCGGGCGTGGGGGCCAGAGCGGTCCCCCGCCGGGAGGCCGTCTCTGATGCTGCAGCCCAAGCGAGTCAAGTGGCGCAAGGAGCACCGCGGTCGCAGGCGTGGGTTCGCCAAGGGCGGCACCAACGTGGAGTTCGGCGAGTACGGGCTGAAGGCGCTCGAGCGCGGCTGGGTCACCAACCGCCAGATCGAGGCTGCCCGTATCGCGATGACGCGCAAGATCAAGCGCGGCGGCAAGGTCTGGATCAACATCTTCCCGGACAAGCCCTACACGAAGAAGCCGGCGGAGACCCGCATGGGCTCGGGCAAGGGCTCACCAGAGGGCTGGGTGGCCGTGGTCAAGCCCGGGCGCGTGATGTTCGAGCTGTCCGGCGTGCCGGAGGACCTCGCCCGTGAGGCGATGCGCCTGGCCGGCCACAAGCTGCCCGTGAAGACCAAGTTCGTGATGCGCGACGGGTCGGGGCAGTAGATGAAAGCGGCCGAGGTGCATAACCTGGAGGACCCGCAGCTCGTGGAGTTCGCGGACGGCGCGCGTCAGGAAGTGTTCAACCTGCGCTTCCAGCACGCGACGGGCCAGCTCGAGAACACCGCGCGTCTCAAGCAGGCCAAGATCGATCTCGCGCGGGCGCTGACCGAGGCGCGCACACGCGGCATCAACGTAGACGTGGAGATCCGCAGGCAGAAGGACCAATGACTTTCGAGAGCGAAGACAACGTGAACGAGGAAGCAACAGACGTGGCGGAGGAGGCCGCGGCGCAGGCCCCTGCCGCCGAGCCGGCCGAGCCCGAAGAGAAGCTGTCGCCCAAGGAGGCGCGCAAGCGTGCGCGCTCTGCCCATGAGGGCGAGGCCCGCCCGGCGCGCTCCATCGAGGAGCGCACCGCGGAGCGGGCCGCCGAGCGCGCCCGCAAGGCCCGGCAGCGCCGTCTCTACCGGCAGCGCTCGCGCGAGCGCCGCGCCGCCGCGCCGCGCCGCGACGCGCCCGTGGCCGAGGAGACGCCGCGCAGCATCCTCAAGGTGCGGCAGGGCATCGTGGTCTCCGACAAGGCCGACAAGACGATCACCGTGCGCATCGACACGGCGCGCGCCCACCGGATGTACAAGAAGATCGTCCGCAACTCGTCGACCCTGCACGCCCACGACGAGGGCAACGAGGCGCACATGGGCGACACGGTCCGGGTGATCGAGAGCCGGCCGCTCAGCCGCACCAAGCGCTGGCGCCTGGTCGAGGTGCTGGAGAGGGCTCGCTAGATCCATGATCCAGCAGGAGTCCAGGCTCAAGGTGGCGGATAACACGGGTGCCCGTGAGGTGCTCTGCATCCGCGTGCGCGGAGGCTCGCACCGCCGCTACGCAAGCGTGGGCGACATCATCGTCTGCACCGTCAAGCAGGCCATCCCGCACGGTTCCGTCAAGAAGGGCGAAGTCGTGACCGCCGTTGTGGTCCGCACCAAGAAGGAGTTCGGCCGCGACGACGGCACCTACATCTCCTTCGACGAGAACGCGGCCGTGCTGATCGACGCGGCCAACAACCCGCGCGGCACGCGCATCTTCGGTCCCGTCGCCCGCGAGCTGCGCGACCGCAACTTCATGAAGATCGTCTCGCTCGCTCCGGAGGTGCTCTGAGCATGGCCCTCAAGATCCGTCGCGACGACACCGTCCGCATCATCGCCGGCAAGGACCGCGGCAAGACCGGCCGCGTGCTGAGGGTGGACCCCAAGGCGCACAAGGTCTTCGTCGAGGGAGCCAACATCGTCAAGCGCCACATGCGCCCGCGCACGTTGCGCGACACCCAGCGCGCCCAGGAGCTCGGCGGCATCATCGAGAAGGAGGGGCCGATCCACGTTTCCAACGTGATGCTGATCGACCCCGATTCCGGCGAGCCGACCCGCGTGGGCGTCAAGCGCGAGGGCGGCCGCCGTGTGCGCGTGGCCAAGCGGTCGGGCAAGGAGATCGACTGATGGAAGCCGCCACCGCTCAGGCCAACATCCCACCGCGCCTCAGAGAGCGCTACCAGTCCGAGATCCGCGACCGCCTCCAGCAGCGCTTCCGGTACGACTCGGCGATGGAGATACCGAGCGTCGAGAAGATCACGCTCAACATGGGCGTGGGCGAGGCCAAGCAGGACTCGAACATGCTCGAGGCCGCCCAGGAGCAGCTCGCGACGATCGCGGGCCAGGCGCCGAACGTGCGCCGGGCGCGCAAGTCGATCGCCAACTTCAAGCTGCGCGACGGCATGCCCGTGGGTCTGAGCGTCACGCTGCGCCACGCGCGCATGTGGGAGTTCCTGGACCGGCTCACCTCGATCGCCATCCCGCGTATCCGCGACTTCCGTGGCCTCAACGCCCGCTCGTTCGACGGCCGCGGCAACTACTCGATGGGCGTGCGCGAGCAGATCATCTTCCCCGAGATCGACTATGACGCGATCGACCAGGTCCGCGGGCTCGACGTGACCATCACCACGAGCGCGAAGACCGACGAAGAGGCCTACGTCCTTCTGCGAGAGTTGGGCATGCCGTTCGCGCCGGAGGGCGCGCCGGGCTCCACCGAAGAGCCGGCCGAGGAGGCCGAGGAGGAGGAGCGCCGCGAGGAGGCCCGGCTCAAGGCCGAGGCCGAGCAGCAGGCCTACGAGGAGCTCAAGGAGGAGAACCCGGAGGCCTATGAGGCGCCCGCCGCCTCCGATGAGCCGGAGACCGAGGACAGCCCCGAGGCGGGCGAAGGGACACAGGAGTAATGGCCAAGACGTCGCAGAGGGTCCGCCAGCAGCGTGGATCGAAATACCAGACCCGCAACTACAACCGCTGCAAGCGGTGCGGCCGCCCGCGCGCCTACCAGCGCAAGTTCGGACTCTGCCGCATCTGCCTGCGCGACATCGCCCACGAGGGCATGATCCCCGGACTCACGAAGTCGAGCTGGTGAACGCATGTCGCTGACCGACCCCATCGCCGACTTCCTGACGCGCATCCGCAACGGCCTGCACGCCGACCGCGACGATGTCGAGATGCCCGCCTCGACGTTCAAGGCGGAGCTCGCCCGCATCCTGCGCGAGCAGGGCTACATCGAGGACTTCGCGGTCGAGCCGGCGCGCGTGGGCCGTGTGCTGCGCGTGACGCTGAAGTACACCGAGGACCGCAAGCCCGTGATCCAGGGCATCCAGCGCGTGTCGAGGCCCGGCCGGCGCACCTACGTGCAGGCCGGCACCGTGCCCAAGGTCCAGGGCGGCATGGGCACGACGATCGTGTCGACCTCCCGGGGCGTGATGACCGGCCACGACGCGCGCCGCGCGGGCGTCGGTGGCGAGCTCGTGGCCCGGGTCTGGTGAGGTTCGAGCCATGAGTCGGATCGGAAAGCAGCCGATCTCCGTGCCCAGCGGTGTGGAGATCACGATCGAGCCGGAGCTCGTCAAGGTCAAGGGCCCCAAGGGGGAGCTGTCCGAGCGCAAGAACCGCGACATCGATGTCAAGCAGGAGAACGGCGAGGTCCTGGTCAGCCGGCCCACCGACCGCGGCGAGCACCGTGCGCTTCACGGGCTCACGCGCAGCCTGATCGCGAACATGGTCGAGGGCGTGACGAACGGCTACGAGAAGCGCCTCGAGATCCAGGGCGTGGGCTACCGCGCCCAGCTCCAGGGCAGCAAGCTCGTGCTGGCCCTCGGCTACTCGCACCCGGTGGAGATGGACGCTCCCGCCGGCATTGACTTCGAAGTGCCCCAGCCCACCCGCGTCGTGGTGCGCGGGATCTCCAAGCAGGTGGTGGGCGAGGTGGCGGCCAACATCCGCAAGCAGCGCCCGCCCGAGCCCTACAAGGGCAAGGGCATCCGCTACGAGGGCGAGTACGTGATGAGGAAGGTCGGTAAGCGCGCATGACGGTCAAGACCAACGCCCAGGCGCGGCTGCGCCGCCGACGCCGGGTGCGGGCAAAGGTGCACGGCACCGCCGAGCGCCCCCGCCTGTCGGTGTTCCGCTCGAACCGCGGCATCGGAGCGCAGCTGATCGACGACGTGGCCGGCCACACGCTGGCTGCCGTCAACTGGACCGAGAGCGATCTCAAGTCGCTCGGCTCGATGGAGCAGGCCAAGCGGGCCGGCGAGCTGCTGGCCGACCGCGCCCGCGAGGCGGGTGTGGAATCCGCGATCTTCGATCGCGGCGGCTACCGCTATCACGGGCGGGTCAAGGCGCTGGCCGACGGCGCGCGCGAGAAGGGGCTCTCGTTCTGATGCAATGCATTGCTCCGGTCCGGGCCGAGCACGGCCCCTCGCACACGACTATCGCTACGGTGAGTGGTCCGCATGGCCAGTAGGGACAGAACACGAGGAGGGCGCGGCGACTCCGACCTGCAGGAGCGGGTCGTCGAGATCAACCGCGTCGCCAAGGTCGTCAAGGGCGGCCGCCGCTTCTCGTTCACCGCGCTGGTCGTGGTGGGCGACGAGAAGTCGCAGGTCGGCGTGGGCTACGGCAAGGCCAACGAGGTTCCGGTGGCCATCCAGAAGGGCGTGGAGCGCGCCCGCAAGAGCCTCTTCAAGGTGCCCATGCACGGCGCCACGATCACTCACGAGACGATCGGCGTGCACTCCGCTTCGCGGGTCCTGCTCAAGCCGGCCTCGCCCGGTACCGGCGTCATCGCCGGCGGCGGTGTGCGCGCGGTGCTCGAGCTGGCCGGCATCAACGACGTGCTCTCCAAGTCGCTGGGCAGCCAGAATCCGATCAACCTGGTCAAGGCCACCGTGGCCGCGCTCCAGGGCCTGCGCCGCCCCGAGGACGTGGCCGAGCTGCGCGGGCTGACCGTGCGCGAGGTGCTCGGGATGGAGAGCCGCAGGGATCCCGACGCCGCCGCCGAGCCGGCCGGCGAGGCCGACCCCGAGGCCGAGCCCGCCCCTGAGGAGACACCCGCCTGATGGCGACGCTCGTGATCACGCAGGTGAAGTCCTCCAACGGGTCTTCGCGCAAGCAGCACGAGACTCTCAAGACGCTCGGGCTGGGCAAGATCGGCCGCTCGTCCGAGCGCAATGACCATCCCACCGTGCGTGGCCTGGTCCATTCGGTCCAGCACCTGGTGGAGGTGCGCGATGGCTGACGAGAAGCACGAAGAGAAAGAGCGCATCGGCCTGCACTCGCTGGCCCCTGCGCCCGGCGCCCGCAAGAAGCGCAAGCGCGTGGGCCGCGGCGAGGGCTCGGGCACCGGCAAGACGTCCGGTCGTGGCCACAAGGGCGCGGGCGCCCGTTCCGGTAGCAAGCGCCGCGTGCGCTTCGAGGGCGGTCAGACCCCGATTCACATGCGGATGCGCAAGCTGCGCGGCCCGCACATGAAGAAGTCGATGCCGTTCGAGAAGTTCCGCACCGCCACGCAGCCGGTCAACCTCGCCGACCTGGAGGAGCGCTTCGAGTCGGGCGCCGAGGTCACGCCCGAGTCGCTCAAGGAGCGCGGCCTGGCCACCCGCCGCGACGTGCCGGTCAAGATCCTCGGCCGTGGCGAGATCTCCAAGTCTCTCACCGTGCATGCAAACGGCTTCTCGAAGTCCGCGCGCGAGAAGATCGAGGCCGCGGGCGGCAGCTGCCAGATCATCGAGGAGTAACGCGTGCTGCGGACGTTTCTGAACGCGTTCCGGGTCCCGGAGATCCGGAAGAAGCTCGCGTTCACCGCCGCGATGCTGGCCCTCTACCGCCTCGGCGCCTACATCCCGGCGCCCGGCATCAACATCGACGTGGTCGAGGACCTGGCCTCCAACTTCGAGGGCCAGTCGAACGTCCTCGGTTTCCTCAACCTGTTCTCGGGCGGGTCGCTGCAGCGCTTCGCGATCTTCGCGCTGGGGATCATGCCCTACATCACCGCCTCGATCATGCTGCAGCTGCTGACGGTGGTGCTGCCCTCGTTGGACAAGCTGCGCAAGGAGGGCGAGGTCGGACAGCAGAAGATCACGCAGTACACGCGCTACCTGACCGTGGCCCTGGCCTTCGGGCAGTCGATCGGCTACGTCTTCCTGTTCCGGACCTTCGCCGGCAGTGAGGGAACGCAGGTGGTCGACAACTTCACCTTCGGGCGCGTCTTCGTGATCGTGATCACGCTTACCGCCGGCTGCGTGCTGCTCATGTGGCTGGGCGAGCTGATCACCCAGCGAGGCATCGGCAACGGAATCTCGCTGATGATCTTCGCCTCGATCGCCTCGGGCCTGCCCAGCGGAATCCAGGCCTGGTGGACCAACCCCGACCAGATCTTCGTGGTGATGATGCCCTTCCTGGCCCTGGCGATCATCGCCGGCATCGTCTTCATGCAGGAGGGCCAGCGCCGCATCCCGGTGCAGTACGCCAAACGCGTGGTCGGCCGGCGCATGGCCGGCGGCGGCTCCACCTACCTGCCGTTGCGCGTGAACATGGCCGGCGTGATCCCGGTGATCTTCGCCGCCTCGCTGATGGCCTTCCCGCCGACCGTGGGCGAGCTCATCCAGTCGGACTGGGCCCAGGACCTCTCGACCTTCTTCAACCCCAACGGGGCCGCTTATCTGATCGGGGAGTCGGTCCTGATCATCGTGTTCACGTACTTCTACACCGCCGTCACCTTCAACCCGGTGGAGCAGGCGGACAACCTCAAGAAGTACGGCGGCTTCATCCCGGGGGTGAGGCCAGGCAGGCCCACGGCCGAATACCTCGACCGCATCCTCGCTCGGCTGACCTTCCCGGGCGCGCTGTACCTGGCCGCGGTCGCCGCCCTGCCGACCATCCTGATCAACCAGACGAGCGCCAACTTCTTCTTCGGCGGCACGTCCATCCTGATCGTGGTGGGTGTGGCGCTCGACACGATGAAGCAGCTCGAGGCGCAGCTGATGATGCGCAACTACGAGGGCTTCCTCAAGTGAGCGAGCTCAACCTGATCCTGCTGGGCCCGCCCGGCGCGGGCAAGGGGACCCAGGCCGAGCGCCTGGTCGCCGACTTCGGGCTGCCCTACTACTCGACCGGGGTCATTCTGCGCGAGGCCGTGGAGAACGGCACCCAGCTGGGCAAACAGGCCGCGCCCCTCATGAACGAGGGCAAGCTCGTGCCCGACGAGCTCGTTTCGGGGATCATCGAGGAGCGCTTCGACTCCGGTGAGGCCGACGACGGCTTCCTGCTCGACGGCTTCCCGCGCACCATCGGCCAGGCCGAGATGCTCGAGCGGGCGCTCGACAGCCGTGGTCGCGAGCTCACCGCCGTGCTGCTCATCGAGGCTCCGGACGCGGAGGTGATTCGCCGTCTCTCGGGAAGGCGTACCTGCGTCAAGAACGGGCACGTCTACCACGTGGAGTTCGACCCGCCCAAGAACGAGGGGGTCTGCGACCAGGATGGCTCGCGACTCGTCCAGCGCGATGACGACAAGGCCGAGGTGATCGAGAACCGCCTGGCCGTCTACCACCGGCAGACCTCTCCGCTGATCGAGTGGTACGACGACAAAGGCGTGCTGCGCCGCTTCGACGGCGTGCGCACTCCCGACGAGGTCCACGATCACATCCGCGCCTCGCTGGCCACCCTGCGTCTCGAGGCCGAGCTCTGAGCCGGTCGTGATCATCCGCAAGACACCCGAGGAGCTCGACAAGATGGCCGCCGCGGGCCGCATCCTGGCCCGCTGTCACGAGCTGCTCCGCAAGAAGGCGCGGCCCGGTGTGACCACGGCGGAGCTCGACGAGGCCGCCGAGCGGTTCATCCGCTCGCAGCGCGCGGAGCCGGCGTTCAAGGGCTACCGCGGCTTTCCCGGCTCCATTTGCGTGTCGCCCAACTCCATGGTGGTGCACGGAATTCCCGGCGGCTACGAGCTCAAGCGCGGCGACATCCTCTCCGTCGACATCGGCGTGATCCTCGACGGCTGGGTGGCCGACGGCGCCATGACGCATCCGATCGGCAACGTCACCCCGGTGGCGACCAAGCTCCTGACCACCACGCGCGCCTCGCTGTTCGAAGCCGTGGAGCAGTGCCGGCCCGGCAACCGCCTGGGCGACGTGTCGGCCGCCGTCCAGGCCCGCGTGGAGGCCGACGGCTTCGCCGTGATCCGTTCCCTGGTGGGCCACGGGATCGGGCGCGACATGCACGAGGATCCACAGATCCCCAACTACGGCGAACCGGGTACCGGACCGGAGCTCGAGGAGGGGATGGTGCTCGCGATCGAGCCGATGGTCAACGTGGGCACCCACCACGTGCGCATGGGCTCCGACAACTGGGCCGTGTACTCCGAGGATGGCTCCCTGGCCGCCCATTTCGAGCACACCGTGGCCATTACGGCCGACGGCCCGCGCATACTCACCCCCTGGCACGAGCTCGGCGGCGAGCCGGCCGAGCCCGCCTCGCGGGCGGCCCGGGTCTAAGCCGGTCCTGGCGGAAGCACCCGGCCTTGGCGGGTGCGCACCGACGGTCTCACTTACCGTTCGTGCTGCTACTCTTTCCGGTCGGCGTGGGGCCGATTCCTGGGCTCCGCGCTAGTCCTCGTTTCGATACGTCCCGCCCAACGGAGCTATGAGGTCCGATGAAGGTCCGCGCATCAGTCAAGCCCATGTGTGAGAAGTGCAAGATCATCCGCCGCGGCGGTGCAGTACTGGTGATCTGTCAGAACCCCCGTCACAAGCAGCGGCAGGGGTGACGGCGGTCTAGATGGCGCGCATCGCAGGAATCAACATTCCCCTCAACAAGCGGGTCGAGATCGGGCTCACGTACGTCTATGGCATCGGCCGTTCGACGTCGAACAAGGTCCTCGCCGAGGCGGGGGTCGAGCCGGACACCTACGTGAAGGACCTGACCGAGGACGAGGTACGCAAGCTGCGCGACCAGGTCGACGACCTGCTTGTGGAGGGTGACCTCCGCCGTGAGCGTTCGCAGAACGTCAAGCGGCTGATGGAGATCGGGGCCTACAGGGGCCTGCGTCACCGGCGCGGCCTCCCCGTAAACGGCCAGAGGACCAAGACCAACGCGCGCACCCGCAAGGGGCCGAAGCGCGGGTCTCAGTCCGGCGGCGGCAAGAAGAAGGTGAGGAAGCACTAGATGCCGCAACCACGACGGCCACGCGGGCGCAAGCGCGCCCGCAAGAACGTGCCCTTCGGCCAGGCGCACATCAAGACGAGTTTCAACAACACCATCGTGTCGCTGACCGACAAGGACGGCAACGTGATCGCGTGGGAGTCCGCCGGCGGCGCCGGCTTCAAGGGCTCGCGCAAGAGCACGCCCTTCGCCGCCCAGGTCACGGCCGATGCTGCCGCGCGCAAGGGCATGGAGCACGGCCTGCAGAAGGTGGAGGTCTACGTCAAGGGCCCGGGCTCGGGCCGCGAGACCGCGATCCGCTCGCTGCAGGCCGCCGGGCTCGAGATCACCGGCATCAGGGACGTCACGCCGCAGGCCCACAACGGCTGCCGTCCGCGCAAGCGGAGGCGTGTCTGATGGCGCGCGATACGGGCGCACAGTGCAAGCAGTGCCGCCGCGAGGGCATGAAGCTGTTCCTCAAGGGCGAGCGCTGCCTGACGGACAAGTGCGCGGTCGAGCGCCGCAACTACCCGCCCGGGGACCACGGACGGGGCCGGATGCGCCAGTCCGAGTACCGCCTGCAGCTGCGCGAGAAGCAGAAGGCGCGCCGCTACTACGGCGTGCTCGAGAAGCAGTTTCGCAACTACTACGACAAGGCGAGCCGCCAGGCGGGCGTGACGGGCGAGAACCTGCTGCGCCTGCTCGAGTCGCGCTTCGACAACGTGCTCGTGCGCCTCGGCTTCGCGGCCTCCCGGCGCCAGGCCCGGCAGATGATCGGGCACGGGCACTGGGCCATCAACGGCCGGCGCGTGGACATCCCGTCGTACCAGTTGCAGCCCGACGACGTGATCACGATGAAGGTCGGCGCTCCGGTGGAGCCCGTCGTTCGTGACGCGACCGAGCTCACCTCCGCCGTCCCGGCCTGGCTCCAGGCCGACCACGACGGGCTCACGGCAAAGGTGCTCCGCCTCCCCGAGCGCGGAGAGATCACCACGCCGGTGCAGGAACAGCTCATCGTCGAGCTCTACTCGAAGTAGCACCAGATACGCGCGCCCCACTGCCGAGTGGCGCGCTCACAACCGAAGGAAGCACCTCTCCCATGATCGAGTTTCAGACTCCCCAGATATCCGCCGAGAGCGTTGAGGACAACCGCGGAACCTTTACGATCGAGCCGCTGGACCGCGGCTTCGGCTACACGTTCGGCAACTCGCTGCGTCGCGTGCTGCTGTCGTCCCTGGCCGGTGCCGCCGTCACGAGCGTTCGCATCGAGGGGGTCGCGCACGAGTTCTCGACGATCAACGGCGTCAAGGAGGACGTGACGGACATCGTCCTCAACCTCAAGGAGGTCGTCTGCCGCATGCATTCGGATGCGGCGGAGATCGAGGCACCGCTGGTGGTCACCGGCCCCGGTGACATCACCGCCGGCGACATCGACCTCCCCTCCGGCGTCGAGATCCTCAACCCCGAGGCCCACATCGCCACGCTCGAGAAGAAGACCAAGCTCGAGATGTACCTGACGATCGGGCACGGCCGCGGCTACTCCCCGGCCGAGGACAACAAGACCCCCGACCAGCCGATCGGCGTGATCCCGATCGACTCGATCTTCTCCCCCGTAAAGCGCGTGGCCTACTCGGTCGACGCCGCCCGCGTGGGTCAGAAGACCGACTACGACAAGCTCACGCTGGACATCGAGACCGACGGCTCGCTCGACCCGCAGGCGGCCCTGCGCGAGGCGGCCGAGATCCTGATCAAGTACCTGGCCATCTTCACCGACGCCGACCGCGTCGAGGCCCTGCGCGACCAGGGTGCGGCCCTGGTGGCCGGTGCCGACGGCCTCGGTGGCGACGGCGCTGGTGCGCCGGGCGCCGGCGGGATGGACGACATCCTGATCGAGGAGCTCGAGCTGGGCGTCCGCTCCTACAACTGCCTCAAGCGCGCCGGCATCCAGACGGTCGGCGATCTCGTGCAGAAGTCGGACTCCGAGCTGGCGGCGATACCGAACTTCGGTCGCAAGTCGATCGAAGAGGTCAAGGAGACCCTGGACGCGCGCGGCCTTGCGCTGCGCGCAGGATAGGGCCGGTCGGGGTTCTCCGCCATGCGGCACCGCAAGCAGAAGGGCAAGCTCTCGCGCGACGCAGCGCACCGCAAGGCGCTGTTCATGAACCTCTGCCGTGAGGTGATCGACCACGAGCGCATCCAGACGACCGAGGCCAAGGCCAAGGCGGTCAAGCCGGAGCTGGAGCGGCTGATCACGCTGGCCAAGAAGGGCGACGGCCACTCCCGCCGCCTGGCCATGGCCCGGCTCGGGCAGGACAAGTTCGTGGTCTACAAGCTGTTCGAGGAGATCGCGCCGCGCTACGCGGAGCGCGAGGGCGGCTACACGCGGATCCTGAAGCTGGGGCCGCGCCGGTCGGACTCGACGGAGATGGTCTTCCTAGAGCTCGTCTGACGAGCTCGTCCCGTCTACGGTGCGCGCCACCAGCGGGCAGGAGCGGGTCCGCGAGCTCGCCCGGGCCGCTAGATCGCGTTCTCCGCGAAGCCGCGCAGGCGCTCCCTCGCGCCGCCCGCGACCGGTGGTCCGTGGGCCGTCAGGAGATTGTCGAACTCCAGCTCGCCGGCGAGACGGGCGTACGCGGCCGCCAAGCCGCGCTTGGTGTCTTCAGGATCGTCCATGAGGTTGTCGGGCACGAAGCGGAGCTCGCCGTAGTGGATGACCCCGTCCGCCACCGCCAGTGCGGAAACGGCGGGAATGTGCAGCGCGGCCTCGTCGGGGCAGATCGACCCGACCTCGTGCGTGGTCACGGCTCCTCCGGCCAGAGTGTCGCCGAACTCGTACGGCTCGACCGGCTCGCCCTCGCTGTACTCGTGCATCCCCGGAGCGGGGGCGCGGATCACGGCGCCGAGACGCTCCCTGGCCTCGAGACCGGCCCGAAGGTGGTGGCGATTGGTGAGCAGGATCTCGTCGATGTCCTCGATCTCGTCGGGCACCGTGATGGGGTCGAGCAGCACGCGCTGGCCCGGGAGCCAGTAGGAACTGACCTCGAGGCCGATCCTCGGATGCTCGGCTGTCCAGTGGAAAATGCCGGGCGCGATCTCGTCCATGGCGGCGACGATACCCCGAGGCGTGGGCAGGGTGGCGCGTTGCGCCTGAGCGTTCTGCAAGAAATATTGCAGCTTGCAGGACTTTCCCCTGATAGAACGACGGCCTTCCCGACGCCGAGTCGCCGAGGCTCTGAGCCTGGCGAGCGGGGGACCCGATGCGGCCTCGTGCCGCGGGGGCGAATCACCGGCCGGCGCGCATTGTGCCGGGTGGAGGTGTAGCGCAACAGCGCGAGCCCGACAGCTCACCTCGCAGGCGTCACCCCGACAACCGAGGTCGATTCAGAGTGCAGCAGAGGGACCTTTCCCGCGAGGATCTATGGGCGCAGTCGCTCGCCCGTTCGCGCGCGCGCCGTGTGGCAGCCGCCGACGCGAGCGGATTCAGCCCGCCCGTGCTGCCCGCGCGCGGCCTCTCCGTGGCCGCCGCCGTCGCTCTCACCACGGGTGCCGCCGCCGGCGTGACGCTGATCGAGGCCGGTGCCCCGGAGCCCGCGCAGGCGGTGGTGGTCAAGTCGCGCGGCGGTGACGTGCGCCGGCTCCAGGGGGCCATCGGCGTGAGCGCCGACGGTGTTTTCGGGCCGAACACGCAACGCGCCCTCAAGCGCTGGCAGCGCTCCCGCGGCCTGGTAGCCGACGGCATCGCCGGTCCCAACACCCGCTCCGCCCTGGGGCTCGGCGCCGGTCCGGTGCTCAAGCGCAAGCGGGGTGCGAGCGCCGTGCGGGTCCGAGCCAGTGCCGGGGGCCGCCGCCACGGCGGCGGGGGCGTGCGCTCGCTTCAACGCCGCATCGGAGTGCCTGCCGACGGGGTCTTCGGACCCGGCACCGAGGCGGCCCTCAAGCGCTGGCAGAGCGCCCACGGTCTCACGCCGGACGGCGTGGCCGGTCCCAACACGCGCTCCAAGCTCGGTCTCGGTAGCGGGCCGCTGCTCAAGCGGGGCGGGTCGCGCAGCGGCGGAGGCGGGCTGTCCGCCGTTCAGCGCATCGTGCGCGCGGCCAACCGCATCGCGACCAAGCCCTACCGCTACGGCGGCGGCCACGGCTCCTATCGCGACAGCGGCTACGACTGCTCGGGCTCGGTCTCCTACGCCCTGCACGGTGCCGGCCTGCTGCGCTCACCGCTCGACTCCAGCCGCTTCATGAGCTACGGCGCCCCCGGCCGGGGCCGCCACGTCACGATCTACGCGCATGGCAGTCACGTCTACATGGTCATCGACGGCCGCCGCTTCGACACGAGCGCCCGCTACCAGACCGGCTCGCGCTGGACGAGCACCCACCGCTCGACCGCGGGCTACACGGTCCGGCACCCCCCGGGCCTCTAGAGGGCCGCGGGTTCTACGCCCGCCTCGCCTGAGCGCAGTCGCAGACCGATCAGCGGGAAGAGCGCCGTGGAGAGAATCGCGGCCCCGACCAGCGAAGCGGCGGTCGACGCCCGCATGTGGCCCTGGTCGATCGCGATCGTCGTGATGGCCACCACCAGCGGCAGCTGGGTGGAGGAGAAGAATGCGAGCGCGCGGCGCTCCCTGGCGGCGAGCACGTTGCGGTACAGCACGAGCGCCGGAACGCCGCGCACCACCAGGAACAGCGCCAGGAACAGGGGCAGCTCCAACAGGCGGATCGGATCCTCGGTGAGCGCGCTCATCTCGAACTTGAGACCGCTGGTGACGAAGAAGAAGGGGATCAGGAAGCCGTAGCCGACCGCCGTGAGCTTCGACTCAAAGAGCTCGACCTCGCGGCCCTTGAGGGCCAATCGCACGATCACGCCCGCCACAAAGCCGCCGAGCAACAGATCGAGGCCGAGCTCGGAGGCCAGCGCGGCCAGGGCGAAGACCATCACCACCGCGATGCGGATGGCGAACTGGCCGCTCGTCTCCAGCGAGCGCTCGAGCAGAGGCCAGCCGAATCCGGCTCCCCGCACCGCCACCACGGCCGTCACTACGGCGATGGCCACGAACAGCACCAGGATCAGGCCGCTCGTCAAGGCGCCCTGCGTCGAGAAGACGAGCGTGATCAGCAGTATCGGCCCGAATTCGCCGAGCGCGCCGGCGGCCAGCAGGAAGGTGCCGAAGCGGGTGCGCAGCTCGTTCGCGTCGCTGAGGATCGGGATGAGCGTGCCGATGGCCGTGGTGGCCATGGCGGAACCGGTGTAGAGCAGCGACAGGATCAGCCCCGTGAGGGCGAGCAGCCCGCCGATCGAGTAGGCCAGGAACAGCGACAGCAGCCAGCCCGCCACGGCGAGCCGCAGCGGCACCCCACGGATGCGGTCGAAGTCGATCTCGTAGCCCGCGAAGAAGAACAGCATGCCGAGCCCGAGGCTGGAGAAGAACTCGATGAACTCGTCGGCCTCGGCCAGGCCGAGCAGCTCCGGCCCGACGATGATTCCCAGCACCAGCTCGATGACCACCACCGGGATGGCCAGCCGCGCCTGAACGACTCCCGCGATCAGCGCGGCCACGGCCGCGACGCTGACGATGACCAGGAATGAGCCGGCGTCGACGTCGACCATGCCGCGCGCATCCTAAGGCCTGGCCATCGGGCTGGCGCGTAGCCGCTGTACGGACTAGGTTGGATCAAACGCGGCTTCGACTGAGGGGAAGCGCATGTCCAGGAGAGCGCCGGCATTGGCAATCGCGGCGATGGTCGTCTCTGCCCTGACCGCCCCGGTTGCGCAGGCTCACAAGCAGCCCGCCTGCGGCGACCGCATCACCCGGGACACCACCCTGTCGGCGGACCTGCTCTGCGGGGAGGGAGCGCGTGCCCTCACCATCGCCGCGAACCGCGTGGACCTCGACCTGAACGGCCACCTGATCACCGGCGAGGTCGCGATCGAGGGCCGTAACCGGGGATCCATCCACAGCGGCCGCGTAGGCGCGCTGCTGCTGCAGGACGCCAACGGGCACCGGCTGTATGACCTCGACGTCGAGCAGGGCGGCGTACGGCTGGTCGACTCTGATCGCAATGTGCTGGCCCGCAATTCGATCTTCAGCACTCCGCTCGGGTCGGCCAGTGCCCTCGAGCTCGTCCGGGCCGACGGCAACCGGATCCGGAGGAACACCATTCAGAAGATCGAGGGGCCGGGCATGACCCTCGACGCCGGCTCGGACCACAACCGGATGCGGTTCAACCGCGTGACCGGCTCGCAGGGCGATGGCGTGGCGCTCGCCGGGTCTTGGAATGTGGTGGCCCTCAACGAGGCGAGCGGGGGCGGGGGCGGAGGCATCGACAACCCGGTAGGAATCAGGGTCGAGTCGGGTCGCGGCAACCGCATATTCGGCAACGACGCGCGGGCCGACGGCGGCCTGGGCCTCGGCATGGAGGACGACGGGATCGCGGTGCGCAGCCCCGCCCGAGACACCGTCGTAGCCTTCAACACCGCACACGACTCGGGCGACGACGGCATCGATGTGGACAGCGCCAGCACGCTCGTGCGTGGCAACCGGGCGGACCGCAACCGCGACTTGGGCATCGAGGCGGTGGCCGGCGTTCGCGACGGCGGTGGCAACCGAGCGGCGGGGAACGGCAACCCGTTGCAGTGCCTGAACGTGGTCTGCAGCCCCTGAAGGGTCGCCCGTTCACGCCCGATAGAGGTAAATCCCGGTCGGCTTTCCTTCCTTACGGCCCAATCCCGATTAAGCCGGTGGACTTTGTGCTAGCTTGCGGCGCCTGCAAAGTCGATTGGCAAGGTGGAGAATGGACCGTCTCAAGACTCGCCTGCCGCTCCTCGCCTTCGCCGTCGTAGCGCTTGTCGCTGCGTTGGTGGGGGCCGGCTGCGGTGGATCATCGTCGGACGCCGAAGGCTCGGATAGCGGAGGCGGCGGCAAGCTCACGCTCGTCGCCTACTCGACTCCCGAGGAGGCCTACCAGGAGCTGATCCCGGCCTTCAACAAGACTCCGGAGGGCAAGGGCGTCAGTTTCGACCAGTCCTACGCCTCGTCCGGCGAGCAGTCGCGTGCCGTCGAGGGTGGGCTGCCGGCCGACGTGGTCGAGTTCTCGCTCGAGCCGGACATCACGCGGCTCGTCGACGCGGGTCTGGTGGACGCGGACTGGAACAAGAACGAGTACAAGGGCATGGTCACCGATTCGGTGGTCGTCTTCATCGTGCGCAAGGGGAACCCGAAGAACATCAAGAGCTGGGACGACCTGGTCACGGGCGACGTCGAGGTGATCGAGCCGAATCCGTTCACCTCGGGTGGCGCGAAGTGGAACATCATGGCCGCGTACGGCGCGCAGCTCGAGCAGGGCAAGACGCCCGAGCAGGCCAAGGAGTACCTCTCGACGCTGTTCGACAACGTCCCCGTGCTGGACAAGAGCGCCCGCGAGTCGCTGCAGACCTTCACCAGCGGCAAGGGCGACGTGCTGCTCGGCTACGAGAACGAGGCCATCCTCGCCCAGAAGGAGGGCGAGGAGATCGAGTACGTCGTGCCCGACGAGACGCTGCTGATCGAGAATCCGATCGCGGTGGTCAACGAGTCCGATGAGCCGGAGCTGGCGCAGAAGTTCGTGGACTTCCTCTACACCGACGAGGCTCAGCAGATCTTCGCCGACTCGGGCTATCGCCCGGTCGTCGAGGGCGTGTCGCCGGACCAGGAGTTCCCCACGCCGTCCGCACTGTTCGAGATCACCAAGTTCGGTGGCTGGGACAAGGTCAACGACGAGTTCTTCGATCCGGAGAGCGGCATCGTGGCCGAGATCTTCCAGTCCCAGGGGAAGAGCACTGCCTCCGACTAGTTCAGCCACGGCGGCGCCAGGGCCGGCGCCGCCCGCCGCGCCGGTGAGCCGCGGGCCGAGGGCGTCCTTCGTTTCGGGGGACGTCCTGGGACGCGGCATCGCCGTGGCCTACCTGAGCATCATCGCGCTGATCCCGCTGGCCGCGGTGGTGTTCGAGTCGTTCGACGGGGGCTTGGACACCTTCTGGAACGCGATCAGCAGCCCGCAGGCCGTGGCGGCGCTGCGCCTGACGCTGATCGCCTCGGTCATCGTGGTACTGGTCAACGCCTTTTTCGGCACTCTGATCGCCTGGGTGCTGGTGCGCGACGAGTTCCCGGGCAAGGGCATCGTCAACTCACTGATCGACCTGCCCTTCGCGCTGCCCACCATCGTCGCGGGACTCACGCTGCTCGCCTTCTACGGGCCCGACAGCCCGGTGGGCATCGACATCGCGTTCTCCCGGGTGGCCGTGGTGGTGGCGCTGCTGTTCGTGACGCTGCCGTTCGTGGTCCGGGCCGTGCAGCCGGTGCTGCTCGAGCTCGACCGCGAGATGGAGCAGGCGGCGGAGTCGCTGGGCGCGAGCCGGCGCACGGTGTTCCTGCGCATCATCCTGCCCAACCTCGCGCCGGCGATCATCGCGGGCGGAGGGCTGGCCTTCGCCCGGGCCGTGGGCGAGTTCGGCTCGCTCGTCCTCATCACGGGCAACATCCCGTTCGAGACCCAGGCGGCGTCGGTATTCATCTTCTCCCAGGTCGAGAGCGACAACCCCGTGGGGGCCTCCGCCGTGTCGGTGGTACTGCTGGTGGCAGCGCTGGTCGTACTGCTGTTCTTCGGCTGGCTGTCAAAGAAGGCGCTGCGCCATGAAGAGTAAGTACGCGCTGCGCTTCCTCGCTCTGGGCTACCTGACCCTGCTCCTGGGCATTCCGGTGGCGCTCGTGTTCTTCAACGCCTTCCAGGACGGTGTGGGCGCCGCCTGGGACGCGGTGACCACCCCCGAGGCCCAGCACGCCTTCTACCTCACGGGAGTGATGGTGGCGGTGGCCGTGCCGCTGAACACGATCTTCGGGATCCTGTGCGCGCTGGCCATCGTGCGCCAGCGCTTCCGGGGGCGCGCCCTCCTCAACGCGATAGTGGACCTGCCCTTTGCGGTCTCGCCGGTGGTGGTGGGCCTGGCGCTGCTGCTCGTGTACGGGCGCGTAGACGGTTGGGTGGGGCAGTGGTTCGCCGAACAGGGCATCCAGATCATCTTCTCGGTGCCGGGCATGATCCTGGCCACGATGTTCGTGTCGCTGCCGTTCGTGGTGCGTGAGACGATCCCCGTGCTGCGCGAGATCGGCACCGAGCAGGAGCAGGCGGCTGCCACGCTGGGGGCCGGCCCGCTGCAGACCTTCTTCCGCGTGACGCTGCCAGCGATCCGCTGGGGCGTGGCCTACGGGGTGGTCCTGACCACGGCGCGGGCGCTCGGGGAGTTCGGCGCCGTGAGCGTGGTGTCGGGCAAGCTGTCGGGACAGACCGAGACCGCCACGCTGCACGTGGAGAACCTCTATCAGCGTTTTGACGAGACCGGCGCATATGCTGTTTCGGTGGTCCTCGCCCTGCTCGCCCTCGTGACCCTGCTTGCGATGAACGTGATCAAGCCCAAGGAGGCCAAGGGATGAGCATCGTCGTCGACTCGGTGTCCAAACGCTTCGGCGACTTCGTGGCCCTGAACGACGTCTCGCTCGAGGTGCGCGACGGCTCCCTGACGGCCCTGCTCGGACCGAGCGGCGGCGGCAAGTCGACGCTGCTGCGCGTGATCGCCGGCCTGGAGACGCCCGATTCGGGCAAGGTCCTCATCGCCGGCGAGGACTCGACCCACACGCCGCCCCAGCGGCGCAACGTGGGCTTCGTGTTCCAGCACTACGCGGCCTTCAAGCACATGACGGTGGCCAAGAACGTCGCCTTTGGTCTCACAATCCGCAAGAAGCCGAAGGAGGAGATCGAGTCCCGCGTCGACGAGTTGCTCAAGCTCGTCCACCTCGACGGCTTCGCTCACCGCTACCCGTCGCAGCTCTCGGGCGGGCAGCGCCAGCGCATGGCGCTGGCCCGCGCGCTCGCCGTCCAGCCCCGCGTGCTGCTGCTGGACGAGCCCTTCGGCGCGCTGGACGCCACCGTGCGCAAGGAGCTGCGCGCCTGGCTTCGCCGCCTGCACGACGAGGTGCACGTGACCACGGTCTTCGTCACGCACGACCAGGAGGAGGCCATGGAGGTGGCCGAGCAGATCGTGGTGCTGAACAAGGGCGACATCGAGCAGGTGGGCTCGCCCCGTGACCTCTACGAGAAGCCGGCCAACGAGTTCGTGATGGGCTTCGTGGGTCCGGTCAGCGAGCTCTCGGGCCGCTGGATCCGACCCCACGACGTGGAGATCCTGGTGGAGCCGGCTTCGGGCGCAGCCGAGGCCATGATCGATCGCGTGATCCACCTGGGCTTCGAGGTCCGGGTCGAGCTGACCCTGGACGAGGGCGAGCAGACCTGGGTCCAGACGACGCGCGGCCAGGCGGACGAGCTCGAGCTCGCGGAGGGCCAGATCGTCTGGCTGCGCTCCTCCGACACGCCGGCCGAGACGGCCCAGCCGGCCGCCTAGCGCCGCGACCAGGCGTCGGGCGCCTCGGTCAGGCGCCTGAGCCGGGCCGGAAGGCGCCCCGCCACCACGTCGGCCAGGGTGATCTCGTCGAGCACCGAGCGCATGCTCGCCCGCAGGGCGATCCAGACGACCTGCAGGTTCTGGGCCGCGCCCGCGTACTCGACCTCCTCGGGTGCCTCCCCGCGCACGCTCGCCAGAGGTCCGTCCACGGCCCGGATGACCTCACCGAGCGTGACCTCAGCGGCGGGCCGGGCGAGCCAGTAGCCGCCCTCCGCCCCGCGCTGGGCGCGGACGATGCCGGCGTGGCGCAGGTCGGTGAGGATGTTCTCGAGAAACTTGAGCGGGATGCCCTGGGATTGCGCCAGGCGCTCACCTTTCACGGGGCCGTCGTCCGCCACCGCCAGCTCGAGCAGGGCTCGCACTCCGTAGTCCGTTTTCGCCGAGACGCGCACTGAGGCTGCATTCTGGCCCACCCACGCGGTGGAGGCCGCGCGCCCCCAGACCAGGCCCTAGGATCCGCGCGCATGGATACGGAGGCGATCAAGGAGCGCCAGCGCGAGATGTGGGCGCTGGGCGACTACTCGAGGCTGTCGGAGGTGCTGCGGCCCGCAGCCGTCGCGCTGTGCGATGCCTGCGCGGTCTCCGCCGGCCAGGAGGTGCTCGACGTGGCGGCCGGGGACGGCAACTTCGCCCTCGCCTGCGCCGCCGAGGGCGCGAGCGTGGTGGCCTCCGACTTCTCCCCCGCGATGGTGGAGCTGGGCCGCGCCCGCTCAGAGGCCGAGGGCTACGACGTGGACTGGGTCGCCGCCGATGCCGAGGCGCTGCCCTTCGAGCCCGAGCGCTTCGACTGCGTGGGCTCGGTGTTCGGCGCGATGATCGCTCCCCGCCCGGAGGTGGTCGCCCAGGAGCTGTTCCGGGTGGTCAGGCCGGGCAACACCGTGGGCATGACCGCCTGGACGCCGGGCAGCTTCTCCTCGGAGTTGTTCCAGCTCGGGCGCCGCTATTCGCCGCCGGTCGCCGGCGCTCCGATCCCCGAGGAGTGGGCGGTCGAGGAGACCGCCCGCAGCCGCTTCGAGGACCTCGCCGCCCGCGTAGAGGTGGAGACCCGCACGCTCACCTGGAGCGGCGATTCGGCCGAGGCGCTGGCGGCCGAAATCGAGGCCGTCGCCCCCAACTGGGCGGTGGCCCGCCGCACGCTCGTGCCCGATCGATACGAGGCCATGCGGGCGGAGCTGCTCGAGCTGGTGCGTCGCCGGGGCGGCGACGGGCCGGTGGCCATCGAGCACGAGTACGCCCTGATCGTCGCGCGCCGGCGCGGGTAAGGCCGGGGACGGACGGGCCCTGACCGCGCGGCTGCTGCTCGAGTACGACGGGTCCGAATTCGCCGGCTGGGCGCACCAGCCGGGCCGGAGCACGGTGCAGCAGGTGCTCGAAGAGGCGCTGGCCACGCTGCTGCGCGGCGAGGTGGAGCTGACCGTCGCCGGCCGCACCGACCGTGGCGTGCACGCGCGCGGCCAGGTGGCCAGCCACGCCGGGGAGCCCGCCCGCCGCCGTAACCTGAACGCGTTGTTGCCCGACAGCATCGTCGTGCTGGCCAGTGAGCGCGCGCAGGACGGCTTCGACGCTCGCCGCGACGCGCTCAGCCGTACCTACCGCTACCGCTTGCTCACCCGCGCGGTGCCGAGCGCCCTCGAACGAGGACGCGCGCTGTGGCTCCCTCGCCCGCCCGAGCGCGCTGCGCTCGACGCATGCGCCGCGGCGCTCCTCGGCGTACACGACTTCACCGCCTTCACCCCCAGCGAAACCGACCACGTCCGCTTCGAGCGCAAGGTGCTGCGCGCCGAGTGGGTCCAGGAGTCCGAGGACGTGCTGGCCTTCTGGATCGAGGCCGACACGTTCATGCGGCACATGGTGCGCGTCCTGGTGGGAACGATGCTCGACGGTGTCAGGCCCGACGACTTTCGGAGACTCCTCGAGGGACGGCCCCGCAGCGAAGCGGGGGCGACTGCAGCGGCGCACGGGCTCTACCTGGAGTCGGTCCGCTACTGAGTACCCTGGACAGGCGACCTTGAAGGTACTGCTCACCAACGACGACGGCATCACCGCCACCGGTCTGAACGTCATGCGTCAGGCCCTCCTCGAGGTCCCGGGCCTGGAGCTGGCCGTGATCGCGCCCGACTCCAACCGCAGCGCCACGGCACGCAGCATCACGATTCGCCATCCCCTCTGGGTCGAGGAGGTGGAGTTCGGGGACGGCAGCACGGGCTTCGCCACGGACGGCACGCCGGTGGACTGCGTGCGCTTCGCCGCACTGGGACTGATCGAGTTCGTTCCCGAGCTGATCGTCTCCGGCATCAACCACGGTGCCAACCTGGGTGACGACATCACCTACTCCGGCACCGTGGCGGCAGCGCTGGAGGGGGTGGTGCTCGGCGTCCCCGCCATCGCCGTGTCGCAGCAGGCCGACCACGGGGAGATGGACTTCCGCGCGGGCAGCCGCTGGGGGCGCGAGGACTTCGAACCCGTGGCCGCGTTCGTGGCCCGTCTGGTCGAGGAGCTTCAGGGGGTGCCGTTTCCCGAGGGGACGCTGCTCAACGTCAACGCCCCGGCGGGGCAGCCCGCGGGCGTCCGGGCCGGTCGCCTGGGCAAGCGCGATTACCGCGACCAGATGGAGCTCACCGAAGAGGACGGCGGCCGGCGCCGCTTCCGCATCTACAGCGAAGAGCCTGGCTATCACGACGAAGAGGGCACGGACTTCGCCGCCATCGCGGAGGGCCTGATCGCGGTCACGCCGCTCCACTTCGACCTGACCGACCAGGCGGGGATCGAGCAGCTGGCGGGCTTCGACCTCGACGGTCTGCTGCGGCCGGCCGCGCGCCGGGCGTGAGCACAGAGCATCGGGCCGCGGAGCTGCGCAAGCAGCTCGAATACCACGGCCATCGCTACTACGTGCTCGACGATCCTGAGGTCTCGGACGTCGAGTACGACGAGCTGCTCAACGAGCTGCGCGACCTCGAGGCCGAGCATCCCGAGCTGCGCTCCCCCGACTCGCCCACGCAGCGGGTGGGCGGCACCCCGCTCGACAAGTTCCCCGAGGTGCGCCACCTCCAGCCCATGCTGTCGCTCGCCAACGCCCGCAACGAGGAGGAGCTCGCCGCGTGGGTGGTGCGCAGCGAGCGCTACCTGGCCCGCCAGGGAGTGGAGATGGGCGAGGTGCGCTTCGTCACCGAGCCCAAGATCGACGGCCTCGCCATCTCCCTGGTCTTCGAGGACGGCGTGCTGGTGCGCGGAGCCACCCGCGGCAACGGCGAGGTGGGCGAGGACGTGACCCAGAACCTGCGCACGATCGGAGCGATACCGCTGCGCGTCGACGACGCCCCGCCGCTGCTCGAGGTACGCGGCGAGATCTATCTGCCGCTGGCCGCATTCGCCGCGCTCAACGAGCAGCGGGCCTCCGCCGGCGAGCCGACCTACGCCAACCCGCGCAACACGGCGGCGGGCTCGATCCGCCAGCTCGACCCCCAGCTCGCCGCGTCGCGCCCGCTGTCGATGTGGTGCTACGGGATCGGCGCCACCGAGGGCCTGTCGTTCGAGTCTCACCACGAGTCGCTCGAGTGGCTGCGCCAGCACGGCTTCCGCGTCAACCGCGACGTCGAGGTGCACGACACCGTCGACGAGGTGGTGGCGGCCTGCCGGGCCTGGGAGGAGCGCCGCCACACGCTCGACTTCGAGATCGACGGCGTGGTGGTCAAGGTCGACGACCTCGAGCTGCAGCGCCAGCTCGGCGTGGTGGGGCGCGAGCCGCGCGGTGCCATCGCCTGGAAGTTCCCGCCCACCACGGCTACCACCACGCTGCGCCAGGTGGCCTGGAACGTGGGCCGCACCGGCCACATGGTGCCCTTCGCCGTGCTCGAGCCGGTTCAGGTCTCCGGAGTCACCGTCGGGATGGCCACGCTGCACAACGAGGAGGACCTCAAGCGCAAGGACGTCCGCCCCGGTGACGAGGTGATCGTGATGCGGGCCGGCGACGTGATCCCGCAGGTCGTCTCGCCCACCGCCAAGGCACAGAAGCGCAAGGGCCGCGCGCCGGCGCCCGAGCCCCCGGAGCGCTGCCCGGCCTGCGACACGCCGACGGTCAAGCCCGAGGGTGGCGTGTGGACCATCTGCCCCAATCGCGCCGGGTGTCCCGGCCAGGTCTTCCAGGCGGTCAAGCACTTCGTGGGTGCGATGGACATCGAGGGGCTGGGCGAGGAGAACGCGCGCCGCTTTCTCGACGAGGGCCTGATCGAGAGCTTCGCCGACATCTACGGCCTGACGGTCGACCGGCTGATCGAGCTCGACCGCTTCGGTGAGACCTCCGCCGGCAACCTCGTGAACGCGATCGAGGCCTCCAAGGAGCAGCCCTTCCACCTCGTGCTCTACGCGCTCGGGCTACCGGGCATCGGCTACGTCAACGCACGCAACCTCGCCCAGCACCTGCGCTCCATGGATGCTCTGCTGGACGCGTCCCCGGAGGAGCTCACGGAGGTGGACGGCATGGGCCCGGTGCTGGCCGCCACGGTGCACGACACGCTGGCCGAGGAGCGCACGCGCGAGCTGACCGAGAAGCTGCGCGGCCACGGGCTCAAGATGGAGGAGGAGGGCGCCGCGGCGCCGGCCGACGGGCCACTGAGAGGCAAGACGCTCGTGATCACCGGCACCCTCCCCAACCTCTCGCGCGACGACGCCACGCGGCGCATCGAGCACGCCGGCGGCAAGGTCACCGGCTCGGTGTCCAAGAAGACCGACTACCTGGTGGCGGGAGACGACCCGGGCACCAAGTACGCGAAGGCTCAGGAGCTGGGTACCGAGATCCTCGACGAGGAGGGACTGCTGAAGCTGGCGCCCGAGGAGCGCTAGCCCAGCCC
Source organism: uncultured Thermoleophilaceae bacterium (assembly GCA_963813495.1). GTDB lineage: Bacteria > Actinomycetota > Thermoleophilia > Solirubrobacterales > Thermoleophilaceae > JACVRW01. The sequence continues at coordinate 1,087,150 of CAWEZC010000005.1, read as the reverse complement.
GGCGATCGCCTGCGCCATGGCGTCCTGGCGCAGGCGCGCGGTGCCGGGATAGGTGTTGTTCATCAGAATCGAGAAGGCGTAGACGTCGCCGGAGCGAGCCCGGCAGTAGCCCGACAGAGCGCTGACGTTCGACAGAGTGCCGGTCTTGCCCGTGCAGCGCGAGCGCGCCGGACCGCTGCGCATGCGCGTGTAGAGCGTGCCGTCCCGGCCGGCGATGGCGAGCGAGTCACCGAACTCGCCGCCGTACTCCTCCTGGTCGAGCAGATACATCTCGGTGAGCAGCCGGACCACCTGACGCGGCGAGGCGCGGTTTCCCCGTGACAGCCCCGAGCCGTCCACGAGCCGCACGCGCGCGCCGAGGCGTCCCGCGAAGGCGGCCGCCACCCGGGCGCCCGCCGTGGTCGTCCCGCGCCCGTTGTCCTGCAGCGCGAGGTCCTTGACGAGCATCTCGGCGAGGAAGTTGTCGGACGGCTTGTTCGTGAGCTCGGCCAGGCGCTCCATCGGCGGGGAGTCGACGCTGGCGAGCACGTCGGCGGCCGGTGGTGTCGTGCCCTCCCTGGGCTTCAGGCGCACGCGGACGCCGCGGGCCTCGAGCGCGGCGTCGAGCCGCGCCGCGGCAAAGACGGGGGGATTGAGCTGAAACGACCTGCCGCTCTCGTTGCCCAGGCCGCGGTTGTAGGTCAGGGCGCTGAGCGGGCCGCCGATCCAGATCGACCGGGCGAAGCCCGTGTCCGGGCCGCCGCGGCGCTCGTCAAAGCGCGACTCGTCCCCGTAGACGCGTCCCGTGACCCGCTCGATGCCGGTCTCCTCGAGCAACCCCGCGAGCTCCTCCACGGTGGCGCCGCCGCCGTACGCCCGCGTGGCGAAGCTGCGGCTGCCGAAAGTGGGATCGCCGCCTCCGCGCAGGTACAGGTCGCCGCGCCAGACCCCGTCGCCGTCGGTGGCGCCCGAGCCGAGAACCTCCGTGCCCAACGTTCCCTCGGTGCCGAAGCGAGCCAGCGCGGCGGCGGTGGTGAACAGCTTGGTGTTGGAGGCCAGGATGCGTGGAGTGTTCTGCCGCTGGCCGAACACGACCTCACCGGTGGTCATGTCGACCACGTGGGCGCCGGAGGAGCCGCCGGCGGCGCGCATCTGCTGGGTCAGCCGCTTGACCAGGGCCTGGTCGGCGGCGACGGCCGTGGCGGGAGCGAGGGCGAGCAGGGAGGCGCTGAGCAGGGCGATTCGGCGCATGGAGCCCGGAACACGCTAACGGGGCGTCCGGAGCGGTCCGCCATACTGCTCACTCGATGGGCGACGTAGTAAAGCTCCAGAAGCCGGCTCAGAAGAAGAAGGGCACCCAGGCCAAGCCGCGCGCCCGGCGGCCGCGCCGTTCACGGACCGCCCTCGTGCTCGGCGGAGGCGGCTTCACCGGCGGGGTGTACGAGATCGGCGCCCTGCGCGCCCTCGACCTGCTGGCGGTCAACCGGACCGTCAACCAATTCGACGTCTATGTGGGCACGAGCGCGGGCTCGTTCGTCGCCGCACTGACCGCCAACGGTGTGACCCCCGAGGAGATGATGCGGGTGGTCAACCAGCAGGTGCCCACGCCCTTCAAGGATGTCGACCGCGGCACGTTGATGCGTCCCAATGCCCTCGAGTTCGCTCGGAGCGCCGCTCTCCTGCCCCTGCGGATGGTCGGGCTCGCCCGCACCTTCGCCAGCCAGGCCCGCAGCACGTCGCTGATCGACCTCGCCGTCGGAATCGCTGAGGCGCTGCCGTCGGGGATGTATGACGGCAGCGGCATTCAGCAGTACCTGGAGACGGTGCTGGCCGATCCGGACCGCGTCAACGACTTCCGGTTGCTGGACAACGAGCTCTTCCTCACCGCCACCGATCTCGATACCTGCGAGCGCATCGTGCTGGGCGGTGCGGACTGGGACGACGTTCCCATCTCCCGCGCGGTGGCCGCCTCCACGGCGCTGCCGATGGTCTACAAGCCGGTCGAGATCAAGGGGCGCCACCTGGTGGACGGCGGCCTGCGCTCCACCACGAACGTCGACGTGGCGGTGGAGGCGGGAGCCAAGTTCGTGATCGTGGTCAACCCGCTGGTCCCCTACGTGAACGACTTCCAGAAGGTCATCCCCACCATGCTCGGGAGCCGCGTGCGGCGGGTGGCCGACATGGGCTTCCCGCAGATCGGCTACCAGGCCTTCAAGCTGATCGCCCACCAGCGCCTTCATGAGGCGGTGGCGCGCTGGAGGGACCGCTACCCGGGCGTGGACATCATCCTGATCGAGCCCGATACCAACGACGAGCTGATGTTCGAGACCAACATCCTCAACTTCACGCGGCGCGTGGAGATCGCCCGCCACGGCTTCGAGTCGGTCACCCTTCGCCTGGCGTCGGACTACGACGACATCAAGACCGTGTGCGCCAAGCACGGCATCGAGATCTCGGCCACCCGCGTGCGCAAGGTGGTGCGCAAGTTCGCCCGCGAGCGCGAGAAGTCAGCCGGCTGGCGGCGCATCCTCGAGCAGACCACGGGCGCCCTGCTGCGCCAGACCGACCAGGCCTGACCGCCGCGCCCGGGTCCCCTCAGCGCCGGGTCGCCACCTGGAGCGCACGCAGCAGCCGGTCGGTGGCCGCGCCGTCCCGGATGGTTGCGCGTATGTGGTGATCCTCGCCCAGCGCGCCCCCGGCGGCCACCAGCACTCCCTGCGCCCTGAGGGCGTAGGCGAGCTGGTCGCCTCCCATGTCGCCCACCCGCAGCCACACGAAGTTGGCCTGGCTGTCGGTGACGTCCACGCCCATGTCGCGCAGCGCCTCCAGCAGCCGGCGCCGCTCGCGGGACACCATCGCGCGCCGCCGCCCGATCTCGGCCTCGGCGCTTCGCAGGGCATGCTCGACTGCGGCTTGGGTGAGGGTGTTGATCCCCAGCACCGGCGCCACGGAAGCCAGGAGGTTGGCGTCGGAGCCGATCGCGTAGCCGGCACGCAGCCCGGAGAGGCCGTAGATCTTGGAGAAGGTGCGCACCACCAGCAGGCGCGGAAACGCGTCGACCAGGCGCAGGCAGGCGTCCAGCGGTTCGACGTCCTGGAAGTGGACGAGCGCCTCGTCGAGCAGCACGTGGACGTGCTCGGGCAGCGCCGCGAGCAGTCCGCCGAGAGCATCGCTCGGCATGTGCTCGCCGGTGGGGTCGTTGGGGTTGCAGATCACCAGGACGCGTGTGTGCGGCGTGACCGAGCCGAGCAGCGCTGCGCGGTCGACCGCCACCGGCCGGGCCGAGGCGTGCGCGGCCATCAGCGGGTAGAGCGGGTAGGAGGGCCAGGGCATGAGGAGCTCGTCGCCCTCGCCCAGCAGAGCCATGGCCGCGGACTGCAGCAGCTCGGCGGCTCCGTTGCCGACCGCGATCTGCTCCGGCGCCACGCCGTGGCGGTCGGCCAGCAGGCGGCGGGTCGTGGAGGCGTAGCGGTCGGGATAGACGTTGACTCGCCCCCGGGCGCGCGCGATGGCCGCGTTGACGATCTCCGAGTGGGGGAGGTCCGGCCATTCGGTACCCGACAGGTCGAGGTCGGGAACCCGCTCCAGCGCCAGTCGGCGCTCGGCGTGGCGGCGCTCCCGCATGGTGCGGTTGAGCTCGTCGGCGTCCAGATCCTCGAACTGACGGTAGTAGTCGCGAAAGCCCATGTGGGCGCTCAGTCGCTCGGCGCGAGGCTCGGACCGGGGCCCTGGATGATCAGGAACCAGATCGCGAAGACCACGAAGGCGACGCCCACGCATGCCGCGAAGATGCGCTCGAGCGCACCGCGCTCCTGCCTGTGGCCCGCAGCCCGGCGCACCAGCTTCCAGGCGTGGTCGACCCGCTTGGCCACCGCCATCGTCACCAGCAGGGAGGCCAGACAGCCGAGCAGGATGGTCGCGAAGCCCGCCGTGACGTAGCCGGTCAGGTAGTCGACCTGCGAGCCGATCCAGAGCCAGGCCAGCGGCTGGGGACCGAACAGCGAGAGGCAGAGCAGCACCTCGAGGGCCAGCAGCCCGTGAGCCAGCAGCTCGTCGAGGCGCCGGCGACCCTCGGAGGCGGGCGTGAGATCGTCGCGAAAGCGCACCGGCGCGGTGCCGGGGCGACGCCCGACGAACAGGCCGCCCGTGTCGGTGGGATCGTTACTGGCCAGAACCCTCAGGGTAGTGGGAGCCGTTGCTCAGTGAGCGCGCGCGTAGACGTCGTCGATCACGCCACTGAACTTCTCGTGCACCACGTTGCGCTTGACCTTGAGCGTCGGGGTCAGCTCGCCCGTTTCCTGGGAGAGATCGTGGTCGAGTATCTCGAAGCGCTTGACCTGCTCCACCGGGCCGACGTGGGAGTTGACCTCGTCGAGTGCCTTCTGTACCTCGGCCTGCACTCGCTCATCGGTGCGCAGCGCCTCGATCGAATCGTCCTCGAGCCCCAGCGACTGGGCCAGGGCGGGCGCCTCCTCCGGGTCCAGCGTGACCAGCGCGATCAGGTAGGGGCGCCGGTCGCCGACCACCACCGCCTGGGAGATCCAGCGATTCTGCTTGAGGCCGTTCTCGAGGTTGGCCGGCGTGATGTTCTTGCCACCGGCGGTGATGATGATGTCCTTCTTGCGCCCGGTGATGTAGAGGAAGCCGTCCTCGTCCAAGCGCCCCAGGTCACCGGTGTGCAGCCAGCCGTCCTCGAGGGTCTCGGCCGTGGCCTTCTCGTTCTTGTAGTAGCCCTGAAAGATGTTCGGGCCCTTGATCAGCACCTCGCCGTCGTCGGCGATGCGCACCTCCACGCCGGTCATCGGCTTGCCCACCGAGCCGAAACGGAAGTTGTTGCCGTCGGGGCGGTTGACCGTGGCGCTGGTGGCGGTCTCGGTCATGCCGTAGCCCTCCATCACCGGCACGCCGCAGGCGTAGAAGAACTCGAGGATGTCGGGCGCGATCGGGGCCGCCCCGGTCACGCATTCGCGGATGTTCTGACCGAACAGGCCGCGCACGTTCTTGAACAGCTTCTCCTCGGCCTGGTCGAAGCCCGCCTGGAGCTCCGCCGGCACCTCCTGACCGGCCTCCCGCATCATGCGCACCTTCACGCCCGCCTGCACGGCTTGGCGCAGCTGCTCGGGATCCTCGACGGCGCTCGTGGCCAGCGTGTAGATCTTCTCGAACATCCGCGGCACCGAGGGGAAGTAGCTCGGGCTGACCTGGGCGATGTCCGCGATGATCATCTTGGGGTCGCGCGACCAGTAGGCCACGGTCACGCCCAACTCGAAGGACGCGAACTGGATCAGGATCGCGAACGCGTGGGCGAGGGGAAGGAAGAGGTATGAGGAGTCGCCCTCCTCGAGCACGCTCTGGTCCACCACCGCGTCGGTGATGGCGCGGTAGTTGGCGTGCGAGAGCAGGCAGCCCTTGGGAGGGCCGGTGGTGCCCGAGGTGTAGATGTAGAGACAGATGTCGTCGGGGCGGACGGCCTCGTAGCGGGCCTCCCACTCGGACTCGTCACGCCCGCGCCCGCGCTCGCGCAGCGCTTCGAGCGAGATCGCGTCGTCGCCCAGGTCGGCGCCGGACGGGTCGATCACGACGATGTGGCGAAGCTCAGGGCACCCCGAGCGGACCTCGCGCACCTTGGCCAGCTGCTCGGCGTCCTCCACGAAGATCGCCCTCGAATCCGAGTGGTGGAGCACGTACTGGCATTCCTCCGGGGAGTTGGTCTGGTAGATCGTGACGAGCGTCGCGCCCGCCGTGAGGATTCCGAAGCAGGCGTCGGTCCATTCCGGGCGCGTATGGGCGAGGATCGAGACCTTGTCGCCCGGCTCCACGCCCAGGTCCACCAGCCCGAGGGCCACCTCGCGCACCACACGGCCCAGCTCCGCGTAGGAGATGTCGACCCACTCGTCGCCCACCTTGTGGCGCTGCGCGGGCTTGTCGGCGTACCTCTTGACCGCCAGCGGCAGCAGGTCCGCGATGGTCTTCGAGCCCGTGCCCCCCGCGGCTGCGCGGGCGGTGACTGCTTCCATGGTTGCTCTCCCTCTCCGGTGCGAAGTTTGGCCGCGCAGCCAAGCGCGGCGCGGACGATTCTATGGGCAGAAGAAGAGCGGGGCCACTCGGTGGCCCCGCCGGAGACGGTCGCAAGCGCGGCTCAGGCCCGCGCAGAGACGGCTAGGCCTTGGCCAGCTGCCCCTTCTGCTGGGCCTCCTTGAGGCTGATCGTAAAGAGAGTCTTGTCGATCCGACCCTGGAAGATCGGGACGCCCATTTCCATGCACTTGGAGATGACCTCGCGGCGGTGCATACCCGCCTCTCGGCCGAGCTCCGTGGGCGTCAGGTGGATCGCCATGTACTGCTTCCTCCTCGTCGCTTTACGGGCGTGTTAAGAGAGTATCGGCTCGGGCGGTCGGCGCAACCACAAAATCAGACCGGATTCAGCACCTCGATGAAGCGATGCTCGACCCCGAAGCGCTCGGCCACGAGCTCTCCCAGCCTTCGCACCCCGAAGCGCTCGGTTGCGTAGTGGCCGCCGGCGATGAAGTGCACGCCGTTCTCGCGGGCGTCCGCCATCACGTGCTCGGCCGGCTCACCGGTCAGGAAGGCATCGAGGCCGAGCTCGATCGCCTCGCGGAAGCTCGAAGCACCGCCACCGGAGAGCACGCCCACGCTGTGCACGAGCTCCGGCCCGCTGTCCCAGGCGAACGGCGGCCGGCCGAAGGCCCGCTCGCAGCGTTCGCGCAACTCGCTGAAGGGAATGCCCGCGGCCGAGCGGCCGACCCAGCCGATCGGGCGTCCGCGGTGATCGCCGAAGGGCTCGCCGCGCTCGAGCCCGAGCTCGGCACAGATGAGAGCGTTGTTTCCCACCTCGGCATGGGCATCGAGCGGCAGGTGGTAGCCGGCCAGCGAGATGTCGTGGGCGAACAGGATCTGCAGGCGTTCGCGCATCGCGGGCGCGATCGTGCGGGGATGGAAGTCCCAGAACAGGCCGTGGTGGGTGATGATCAGCTGCGCGCCGTCGGATGCCGCCAGCGAGAACAGCTCACGCTGGGCGGAGACACCGGTTGCCACGCGCTGCACGTCGGCCGCGCCGGGCACCTGCAGGCCGTTAGGACCGTAGTCCGCAAAGCCCTGGACGCCCAGATAATCGTCCAGATACTCGATGATCCGTTTGCGATCGGCCATCGCAGGACATTAACTGGGGTGCAGAATGCTGGTCGCTCGAGCAATGAGGCAGGGAACGCGGCGGTGACCGTCACTCGCTGCCATGCCGCCGATGGCGACCTCGTGGCCGCCATCCGTCAGGGCGACGACAGCGCCTTCGAAGAGCTGTACTCGCGCTATCGGGCGCCGATCACCAGCTTCGTCCGCGGCATGCTGCGCGACGAGGCGCGCGCCGAGGACGTGACCCAGGAGGCTTTCCTTTCCGCCCTGCGGCGCATCCGCGAGACCGAGGGCGAGATCACCTTCCGTCCCTGGATCTACGAGATCGCCCGCAACGCGGCGATCGACTCCTACCGGCGCGCGAGCCGCGCGGTGGAGGTCTCGATGGACACCGAGACTGGGCTGCGGGCCTCCGACCGCACTCGCCTCGCGGACGGCGCGCTGCCGGAGTCGGCACTGATCGCCAAGGAGCGGCTCGATCACCTGCGCGGCGCGTTCGACGAGCTCCCCGACGTGCAGGCGCGCGTGCTGGTGATGCGCGACGTCGACGGTCTGTCCTACCGCGAGATCGGCGAACGCCTCGACATGGGCCGCCCCGCCGTGGAGCGCACGCTCACGGGCGCCCGCCACCGGCTCGAGAGCGAGTACGCGCAGCTGTCCGAGGGCCGCCGATGCGCCGCCACGCGCGGGGCGATCGTGCGCCTGGCCGAGGCGGGCGGCAGCCGCGGCGACGAGCGGCGTCTCGCCCGCCACGCCAAGCGCTGCAGCCAGTGCCGCCGCCTGGCTCGGGAGTTCGGGGTCGAGCCGCTGGCTGCGCCCAGCCTGCGCTCCCGTATCGCCGCCCTCCTGCCCCTGCCCTGGAGCTTCTCGGCCGGCGGCCCAGGTTCGCTCTCCGGCCTGGCCTCCGAGCGCGCCGCCGCAGTGCTGGCCACGGTGGCCATCGCCGGCGCGGGCGGAGCCGCGCTGGAGATGAGCCGCGACGACGGCGGAGACCCGCCCGGTCGCGAGGCGCAGCCCAGCCCGGCGGTCAAACAGTCAGCCGAGCCTGCCGCCCGCAGCGCCCGGCCGGCCGGGCGGTCGGGCGAGCGCCGGTCCAGTAGTCCCAGGCGACGCGCTGCGGCGCGGCGGCGTGCCGAGCGCCGCCGGGCCGAGCGCCCGACAGCCGGCGGCGGCCCGGCCACCGACGCCGTCGGCGCCCAGCCACAGGCCGCCGCGCCTCCCGCGCCCGGCGCGCGCAACCCGGGTGTCGCCCTGCCCAAGGTCGAGGCTCCAGCTGTTCCGCCCGCCCCCTCGCTTCCGCTCCCCCAGGTGGGCAGCCCCGCGCCCGGAGAGGTCGTGCCGCCGGTGACCCTGCCCGAGCCCCTGCCACCGGTCGTGAACGAGACGGTGGAGAAGGCTCGGGATGTGGTCAACGGCGTGCTTCCCTGAGCCGCGACGGCGTCGCGGGCGCCGGTAGTCTCACCCCGGATGGCCGCCAAGCGCAGCCGCGCCTCGGAGGGCGACGAGTTCCTCGAGACGCTCATGGACACGAGCCTCTACTCGATGGGGGCCTTCTTCTCGGATCAGCATCCCGATCTGGTCGACGAGGTGATCGCCGAGAGCGAGGCGATCGAGGAAGCCGGCCTGTCCCGCTACGCCGACGCCAACGACATGACGATCGAGGCCTGCTTCGAGACGCTCCTGACCGGTCTGGCCGTTCGCTACTACAACGCCGTCGCGACCTGAACATGTCCGGCCGCTCGGCCGAGATCGCGGTGGTCGGCGCCGGCATAGTCGGCCTGTCGACGGCGTACGCCCTGGTGGAGCAGGGCGTCGATATTCGCCTGTTCGAGGCCGCCCGCCCCGGTGCCGGTCAGTCGGCCGGGCGCACCCGCATCTTCCGGCACGTCCATCGCCGCTCCGAGCTCGTGCGACGGGCCGCCGAGTCACGGGCGATCTGGGAGGAGTGGCAGGCGCGGCTCGGTGTGCCCCTGCTGGGCCGCCAGGGCGTGATGGTCACCGGGGCGCACGCGCCGGAGCTCGAGGCGCTCCTGGCGGGCGAGGGCCTGCCCGCGCGCCTGCTCGATTCCGCCGAGCAGGAGCGCCTGCTGCCGATCCTGCGTGCCCCCGGCTCGTCCGCGGTGCTCGACGAGCTTGCGGGACCCAGCCACGTGCGGGCCGCCATCGACGCCCTGGCCGCCGCGCTCGGTGAACGCCTGATCGCGGGACAGGTGTTCCGCGTCGAGCCCGGCGCGCCGGCCGTGCTGGAGAGCTCGGAAGGGATCTGGACGGCACAGCGGGTGGTGCTCTGCGCCGGCACGGGCATCGCCGAGCTGGCGCCCGCTGCCGGACTGGAATTGCCGCTGACCGTCGGCTGCCATGCCCGGGCGACGTTTCGGCTGCGCGACCCGGCCCTGGCCGGCCGGCTGCCCTGCCTCCAGGAGCAGAGCGGCGCGTACGGGGAGATCATCTACTCCGCGCCGGTGCCCGGCGAGCCGCTCTACGCAGTCGGGCTGGCGGGCGAGGACAACGAGGTGCCGCTCGACGCCGATCGCGATGGGGGCGTCGCGCGCCTGGTGAGCCGGATCGCCGCCTACGTCGAGGAGGCGCTGCCGGGACTCGATCCCGATCCGGCCGAGGTGCGGCTGTGTCTGGCCACCACCCTGCCCGAGGGCAACGACGCATTCCGCATCGCGCAGAACGGATCGGTGCTCGCGCTGGCCGGAGACAACCTGTTCAAGTTCGCGCCCCTGCTCGGACGTGAGCTGGCCGCAGCCGCGCTGGCCTAGGCGACCGCCAGCGGCGCGGCCGTCTCACGCACGAGCGCTGCGAGCAGGTCGCCGAGGCGTTCCTCCAATTCGGGCACGACCAGCCTGTTGTCGGGCGTGAAGGCCAGGTCCGCGGTGCCCACCGGTAGCTCCTCGTCGAGCACCCGGGCCCCGGCGTGACGCAGCACCTTGCGCATCTCGGCCTGGGCCCAGACCGCGCCGAACAGGCCGGTACTCGTGCCGATCACCGCCGCCGGGCGGTCGCGCAGCGAGTTGTCCGGGAACGGCCGCGAGGCCCAGTCGATCGCGTTCTTGAGCAGCCCGGGGATCGAGGCGTTGTACTCGGGAGTGCTGATCAGCAGCGCGTCCGCGCCGGCGATCTGCTCCTGCAACCCGACAACCGACGCCGGCGGATCGTTCTCGTGGTCCTCGTTGAACGGCGGAATCCACTCCAGCCCCTCGAACGGCTCGAGGCCCGCCCCGGGCGGCAGCGCGGCGGCCGCCGCCCGGAGCAGGCGCGAGTTGTACGAATCCCGCCTGATCGATCCCGAGATGCCCAGAATCTGCATCGCTAGCCCTGCTCGCCGTCAGCCTCGCTGAGTGCGAGGTTCACGCTGAGGGTCACGTCGTAGTCGAGCGCGATGCCGCCGCCCGGCAGCTCCATCTGCCAGTTCATGTCGAAGTCGCGTCGGTCGAAGCGCGTCTCGAGCTCGAGCCCGGCCTTGGTCCCGCCGGGACCCGGGCGCGGCTCGTGCCAGTGGCCTTCGGCCACCACGGACTTGGTGATTCCCTTGATCGTGAGGTCACCCTCGACGCGCGCCGTGGCGTCGTCGGCCAGCTCGATCTGCGTCGAGCGGAACGAAACCGTCGGATGGTTGTCGGTGTCGAAGAACTCCGGCCCGAGCACGTGAGCACGGAACTGGGGCGGGTTCTGGATGGAGATCGACTCGACCTGCGCGCTTCCGTCGAGCGCGAGCCCGGCGTCGCCGGCGCCCAGGGTGGCTTGCACGTCGCTCAGCGTGCCGCGGTAGTCGGCAAGGCCCGAGTAGCGGACGGCGAAGCCGAAGGAGGAGTGAACAGGATCGGATACGAAGGTGCCCGAGAAGGGCTGGACTGCGGTGGTCATGCGAACCTCCCAATAGTGGTTAACAACCATAATGGTACACTACCAGGATATGTTCGCCGTTACCCTCGACAACATGGCGCGTGCGCAGGCATCCATCTCCAACGCCGGGGAGACACGGGTCCCCTACGGCGTGCTGCTGGCGCGGCTGGGCCAGGAGTCCATCTCGCGCTTTCGCTGCGCCTTGCGCCCGCTCAACCTCAGTGCTCAGCAGTTCATCGTGCTCAAGCAGCTCGAGGCCATGGGGCCCACCTCTCAGGGCGCTCTGGGCGATGGCCTGGGCATCGACTACAGCAACCTGGCCGGTGTCACCTCCGAGCTCCACGCGCGAGGGCTGATCGAGCGCGCCCGCGACGAGTTCGACCGCCGCCGCTACGTGGTCGAGCTCACCGGCGACGGCCAGCGCCTGCTCAGCGACGCCGATGCCGCCATCGGCACCGGCGAGAACGAGTTGCTCGACGCTCTCGACCAGAGCGAGCGCGAGCAGCTGTGGGACCTACTGCGCCGGCTGGCCGATTCGCTGGAGCTCTGCCCCGGCGCCGAGGCGCAGGCGTGCTCGACGGCCCTGTCGAATGAGGAAGGTGCCGGAGAGCGAGCGATAGCGGACTGACTGGATCAACTCGGCGGTCCTAATTGACGGCCCGCAGCTTCAGGACCGCCCGCAGGACCAGCCCATCTGCTCCGCGATGTCTCTGTTCGCTTGACCGGATCGTACGTGGCGATCAGGGTCAGCGGGGGTGCTGGCCGCTCCTCCGGTCAAAGAGGAAGCCCACATGGGTGTGCCACGGGCCGGGCGGTGCGGGCGCCCGCCCCGCGCTGGTGTCCGTTGGACTAGGCCTACACCTCGACTGGTCGCAACGCCCTGAGTGTGTTCACTCTCGCGGTCGCCGATCAGTTGGCGACTGTTGGTTGGCGACTGTCGCTTTGCATGAAAGGGGTAGCGAGCCGTCGAGAGGCTGCTTCGAGCCTGACCGGGCTCCACGAAGGAGCCCACCCGTCCGCGACGAAGGTGACACAGACGCTCGCGACGATGCTGGCGCCCGGCGGCGCTTGTGCCGCCGACTCGACTAGTCCAGGAGGAGCATTTCGTGGCCACCGAACCTGCCTACGGGGCACGCAGTGGCGAGGGCTGGCTGACCTTCGCCGGCATCATGATCATCGTTCTCGGGACGCTGAACGCCATCTGGGGCATCGCCGCCATCGACCGTTCGGGCTTCTTTGTTGGCGAAACGAAGCTCATCTTTGACGACCTCCGCACCTGGGGATGGATCGTCCTCGTCATCGGCGGACTTCAGGTGCTCGCGGGTTTCGGCATCTTCGCTCGGAACCAGCTCGCGCGCTGGTTCGGGGTCGCCGTCGCCGCCGTCAACCTGATCGCCGCCCTGACCTCCATCGAGGCCTACCCGTTCTGGGCGCTCGTGATTATCGGCATCGACATCCTCGTGATCTACGGACTGGCCGCATACGGCGACCGGCTCGACCGGCCGGGCAGACCGGCCTGAGCGACGAACTTCACGCTCAGGAATCGACACATGCCATCGTCGTAGGCCGCGCTCGATGGGCAGGCGCGCTGGTTGAGACACTGGTCGCCGACAGCAGTCTCCGGCGAAGAACTCGACCACCTCGCGCTCGCGCTGCAAGACGGCGGATGCGGAAGTCGAACCTCGTCGGTGAGCAGTGGTGCCGGTTGAGACTTCGCTTGCACGCAAAGCGGGGACGCCGCGCATGCGTGTATACATCCGCTTGATTCGCTGGCGACGAGGGGAGTCTCGACAGTGCCGATAGCGGCCGACTATCCGTTCATGGATGTTTTGTGGTCGATGATCATCTTCTTCTTCTGGGTGATCTGGATCTGGATCGTGATCACGGTCTTGATCGACGTGTTCCGCCGCCACGACATCGGCGGCTTCGCCAAGGCGCTCTGGGTGATCTTCGTAGTCATCCTGCCGTGGCTGGGCGTGCTGATCTATCTGATCGTCGAGCACGACGGGATGCGCGAGCGCAGCGTGAGCCAGGCGCAGGCACAGAGGGAGCAGTTCGACCAGTACGTGCGTGAGGCGGCGGGCGGTTCCGCCGACGAGGTCGCCAAGGCCAAGCAGCTACTCGACCAGGGAGCGATCACGCAGGAGGAGTTCGACGCGCTCAAGGCGAAGGCGCTCTCGTAGCGCGACTGGCGATTCGAGCACTCCCGATGGCTCGAGCCGGCCGGACCCACGCCGGGTTGGGTGGCGTGCGGGCTTCGAGCGCGAGCGCTACACAGGTATGGAGCCCTGCTCAGTTAGGGGGCTTCGAGCCGCCCTTCGGTGGTAGAACACAGTTGCCCGCACGAGAGGAGTCGAGACATGGCTGACCGGCCCGTATTTCTGTACGCCGCCGTCTATGACGAGATCGCCGAGGCCGAGGCCGACTACGAGGCCGTGTTTGACCTCCACGCCGCGGGGGCGATCGGGACCTTTGACTCGGCGGTGATCCGCAAGGAGGCGGACGGCAAGGTCCGCGTGACGAAGACCGAGAAGCCGACCCAGCATGGCGCCTGGACCGGGGCTGCGGTTGGGGCGTTGGTCGGGATCGTGTTTCCGCCCGCGGTCATCGGCAGCGCGATCGTCGGCGCCGGCGCGGGCGGGCTGACCGGGCACCTCACGCGCGGCCTCTCGCGCGGCGACCTCAAGGAGCTCGGCGAGGAACTCGAGGCGGGCAGCGCCGCGGTGATCGTGCTCGGCGAGTCGAAGATCGAAGAGCAGCTCGAGAAGGCGACCAAACGTGCCAACAAGCTGATCGAGAAGCAGATCGACGCCGACGCCGACGAGCTCAAACGCGAGATCGAGGCGGCGGCACAAGGTCACCGCGTCCTCTGAGTGCCCGAGCGCTGCGCGCGCTTGCCTCTCCGCAGCATCGCCGCACGGCAACCACCCGCGCGATATCCCGGCTTAGCCCCCTTCGAGCGGGTCCACTTCTTGGTGCCAGGCGAAGAGGTGATGGAAGAGCATCAGATGACGGCGCCGACGAGCGCGGCAGCCAGATACAGCAGCGAGAGCGCCCAGGGGATACAAAGCACAAACCCCGCTATGAGCACAACGTTCGGGAGCAGCGGCTTGGTGCGCGCGGGCTGCAGCGGTGTCGCCTCGCGGCGAGTAGAGGCCGGAGGCGCAGCAGCGAGAGCCGGGTCCGCCACGGGCCGTCGCGGGCGAGTGGCACGGAGCAAACCGTGCGCGAGCGAGATAACGAGCAGCAGCTTCAGGGATAGCGAAAGGTGACGCAGGTCGGGACGGATCTTCATCGGTGGGTTCGGCATCTCCAGGACCTAACTCCGTAGCCCTGCCGAGGTTGTAGGGTTCGGAAAGATTGTTTATGGCCTTGAGGGGCGGGCAATCGAACCTGTCCGCGAGCGACCCCGCCCGCTCGTGCTTCGCAGACCCCAACGCGTGAGCGTCCGTCACGGACGCCACGCGGCCACGCACGTATCCGCTCCGTTCGATGCCGTGTGTGCGGGGCATGCGCGGATGTGCACAGCGATGCATCGGGCAGCTTGAGATCGGGCTGACTGGATTTGAACCAGCGACCTCTCCGACCCGAACGGAGCGCGCTACCAAGCTGCGCCACAGCCCGAGGCGCAGAGACTAGCGCGAGCCGGCCGCGTTCAATCGACGGAATTGCGAGAGCCGATTGCCATACTCAGGCTGCGTGAGCGTTCGCCGGCTTCTCCTGCCCGTGCTTCTGGTCAGCGCTGCCGCCGTCGTGGGCTGCTCCTCGGACGACGATGATCGTTCGGGGACCCCCCCGGCCGCTACCAAGCCCGCTTCGAACACCGAGGGGGCCTCGGGCGCGGAGGGCACGGAGGACGGTGCCGCCGCGGCCCGTCGCCCGGTGCGGCTGCTGCGCCTCGGTGAGTTCTCGGAGCCCACGTACCTCGCCGCGCCGCGCGGCGACAGGCGGCGCTTCGTGGTCGAGCGCGGAGGCCGCATCAAGATTGTCAAGGGGAAGCGCGTGCTCGATGAGCCGTTCCTCGACATCACGGGCGAAGTGAGCACGGGAGGCGAGAGCGGTCTGCTCTCGATGGCCTTTGCGCCGGACTACCCCGGCTCGGGTCGCTTCTACGTCTACTACACCGACCGGCAGGGCTACATCACCATCGCCCAGTACCGCCGTTCTGGCGGCAATCCCGACCGCGCGGACGCCGACAGCCGCCGCACGGTGATCCGAGTGGCGCACCCACGCTTCAACCACAAGGGTGGGCAGATCCAGTTCGGCCCCGACGGCAGGCTCTACGCGGCCTTCGGTGACGGTGGTGGAGGCGGTGACCCCGACGACAACGCCCAGGACCTGTCCGCCCTGCTCGGGAAGGTCATCCGCATCGATCCCAAGCCGGGCGGCGGCTATTCGATCCCGCGCGACAATCCCCTCCGGTCTCGCTCCGGAGCCCGCGGGGAGATCTTCGCCTACGGCCTGCGCAACCCCTACCGCTTCTCCTTCGATGGCCGTACCGGCGCCCTGACCATCGGCGACGTGGGTCAGGACGCCGTGGAGGAGATCGACTACGTGCCGGGGAGGGGTGCCAAGCGCGCTCCGCGCGGCGGCACGAACTTCGGCTGGGACGTCTGGGAGGGCCGCAGCCGCTACGAGGACGGCAGGGCGGCGGGGCACGTGCCCCCGGTGATCAACCACTCGCAGGACGGCGGCTATTGCTCGATCATCGGCGGATACGTGATCCGCGACGGGACGCTCGGCCGTGGCTGGACCGGTCGCTACGTGTACGGCGACTACTGCAACCCGGTCATCCGGGTCGCCCGCCTGAGGCGCGGCAGCGCGCCCAACCGGGGCACGAGCCTGCGCGTCCCCGGGCTGGTCTCGTTCGGCGAGGATGGGCGCGGCCGCGTGTACGCGGTTTCGCTCAACGGGCCCGTCTATCGCATCGGCGTCCGCTAACGGCGTGCAAGACTGCGGGCTCCCGAGCTAGGAGTCCGCGTATGTACTTCGCAGGGGTGATCCCGGCCGCGGTGACGCCGTTCGACGAGACGGGCGCCGTGGACGCGAGTGCGCTCGCCCGCAACGCCCAGTGGCTGCTCGGGCACGGCGCCGCCGGCCTGGTGGGCACCGGCACCATGGGCGAGGCCCAGAGCCTGAGCGCCGCCGAGCGCCGCCTGGTGATCCAGACGCTCGCCGAAACGGCCGCCGGCCGGGTGACCGTGACCGCCGGAGTCTCGAGCGAGACCCCCGCGGCATCCATCGGCTACGCGGCCGACGCCGCCGCGGCCGGCGCCGGTGCGCTGATGCTGCTGCCGCCGCTCGGCTACGAGGGCGACGCGCGTGAGATCGAGAGCTTCTACCGCACGGTCGCGGGCTCCACCGAGCTCCCCATCATGGCCTACAACAACCCCAAGGCGAGCGGTACCGACATGCGCCCGGACCTGGTGGCGCGCCTCGCGGAGATCGACGGCGTGGTGGCGATCAAGGAATGCTCGGGAGATGCCCGCCGCATCTCGGAGATCCTCAACTCCGGCGCCGGCCTGGAGGTGCTCGTCGGTGGCGACGACTGGGCGCTCGAGGGCTTCTGCGCCGGCGCCACCGGTTGGATCTCCGGCGTGGCCAACGTGGCTCCCCGCGAGAGCGCCGACCTCCACCGCCTCTGCCTCGAGGGCCGCCTCGAGGAGGCCCGTGAGGTGTACGCCCGCATCCTGCCGCTCGGGCGGCTCGACATGCGCGCCAAGCTGGTGCAGTACTTCAAGGCGGCGATGGACATGGCCGGGCGCGAGGGAGGTCCCTGCCGGCCGCCGCGGCTCGGGCTGACCGAGGCCGAGCGGCGCGAGGTCGAGGAGGCGATGAGCGCGCTGGGCGCCGGAGTGCCGGGGTGATCGCAACCCGGGTCTTCTCGGCGGTGGACTCCCACACCGAAGGGATGCCCACCCGCGTGATCACCGGCGGGGTCGGCCCGATCCCGGGCGCCTCGATGCTCGAGCGCAAGCTCCATTTCGAGGAGCACCTCGACGACCTGCGCCTCCTGCTCATGCGCGAGCCCCGCGGTCACGGAGCGATGTCCGGGGCGATCCTGCAGCCACCGCTGCTCGAGGACGCGGACTGGGGCGTGGTGTTCATCGAGGTCTCCGGCTGCCTGCCCATGTGCGGCCACGGCACGATCGGCGTGGCCACCGTCCTGGTCGAGACCGGGATGGTCGAGGTGCACGAGCCCGAGACGCTCGTGCGCCTGGACACGCCGGCCGGGCTGGTCGAGGCGCGCGTGGCGGTTGAGGGGGGAAGGGCCCGCTCGGTCACCTTGCGCAACGTGCCGTCCTTCCTGCTCGCAGCCGACCGCAGCGTGCGCGTGAACGGGCACACGCTCACCTACGACATGGCCTTCGGCGGCAACTTCTACGCGCTGCTGGCGGCCGACTCCGCCGGCCTGGCCGTCGACCCGGCGCGCTCGGACGACCTGATTCGCAGCGGGCTCGAGCTGATGGCGGCGATCAACGAGGCCGAGCCGCCGGCGCACCCGGCCGACGAGCGCATCGCCGGCTGTCGCCACGTGGTCTTCACCGCGCCCGGCGAGGACGGCCCGCACTCGCAGCGCAGCGCCACCTCGATCTACCCGGGCTGGCTCGACCGCTCGCCCTGTGGCACCGGGACCTCGGCCAAGCTGGCCCAGCTGCACGCGCGCGGCGAGCTGGCGGTGGGCGACGAGTTCGTCAACCGCTCGGTGATCGGCACGCGCTTCGGAGGGCGGA
Organism: uncultured Thermoleophilaceae bacterium; assembly: GCA_963813495.1. Lineage (GTDB taxonomy): Bacteria > Actinomycetota > Thermoleophilia > Solirubrobacterales > Thermoleophilaceae > JACVRW01. The sequence continues at coordinate 1,069,437 of CAWEZC010000005.1, read as the reverse complement.
TCGTGGCGGAGACCGAGGTGGGCGGCCTGCCAGCGGTGGTGCCCGAGATCACGGGCCGCGCTTGGATCACGGGCATGGGCCAGTACGTGCTCGATCCCGAGGACCCGTTCCCGGCGGGCTTCGCGCTCTGAGCCACGGCCCGTTCGACGTGGTGGTGGTGGGGGCCGGCATTGTCGGCTGCTCTACGGCGTGGGAGCTGGCACGCCACGGCGTGGCGGTCTGCCTGCTCGACCGGGGTGAGGTATCGGGCGGCACGACCGGCCTGGGGGAGGGCAACGTGCTCTGCTGCGACAAGGAGCCCGGCCCCGAGCTCGGGCTGGCCCGGGCGGGACTGGCGCTCTACGACGAGATCGAGGCGCTGCTCGGCGCTGAGGCGGGGATCCGGCGCAAGGGTGCGCTCGTGGTATTGAGCGACCCGGCAGGGGTGGCGGCCGAGCGCGGACGGTTGGAGGGCTTGCGGGCCGCTGGCGTGGAGTGCGAGCTGCTCGATGCCGACGCAGTGCGGGCGGCCGAGCCCGAGCTGTCGGGTGAGCTGGCGGGAGCGTCGCGCTTCCCCGCCGACCTGCAGTGCTCGCCGCGCGCCATCGCGCGCGGACTGGCACGCGAAGCCCAGAGCCTGGGCGCGGCGGTCAGGAGCGGCTGCGAAGCGGAGACCGTGGTCGTAGATCGCGGCCGGGTGACGGGCGTCCGCCTGGCCGATGGCGCGACCGTGAGCGCCGGCGCGGTGGTGATCGCCGCCGGCCCCTGGAGTGGCCGGTTGGCGCGGGGGGCGGGGCTCGACCTCCCTCTGGAGCCGCGCAAGGGCCAGCTCGTGAAGCTGGGCCACCGACCGGACTTCCTCCGCCACAAGGTCATCGACGGCAGCTACATGAGCGCGGTGGCGAGCGCCGACGCCGGGTTGATGGTGAGCACGGTGGTGGAGACCACCCTCGACGGCCACGTGCTCGTCGGGTCGAGTCGCGAGCGGCGCGGCTTCGACCTGAGCGTGGACGCTGAGGTGAGCGCCGCTCTACGGGAGAGCGCCGCCCGGCTCGCCCCCGGGATCCGCGAGCTGCCCGTGCAATCCGAGTGGGCGGGCCTGCGCCCCTGGCTTCCGGGCGGCCTGCCCGCCATCGGGGCGAGCGCGGCCGCCGGGGGGCTGTGGCTGGCAACGGGGCACGAGGGCGCCGGAGTGGCCCACGGGCCGATCACCGGCCGGCTGCTGGCCCAGGCCATCACCGGCGACCGGCCGTCGCTCGACCTGGATCCGTTCCGGCCGGACCGCTTCGCCTGAGCCCGAGCGTGTCGCGCAGTTCCGCAATCACCTCGTCCGGGCCTCCCTTCGAGAGCGCACAGCCAACGGTGTCGCGATCGGCGTTACACGTGGGCTACAAGCTTTACAACTTGGTGACGGCCGTCAGCCGAGGTTGACCCAGACGGTCTTGTTCTCCAGATAGGAGTCGAGGCCCTCGCGGCCGTGCTCGCGGCCCACGCCCGACGCCTTGAAGCCGCCGAAGGGGGCCGAGGGGTCGCCGGCGCTCCAGGTGTTGACCCAGATGTCGCCGGCGCGCAGCAGCGCGGCCAGCTTGTGCGCCTTGGCCAGGTCGCGGGTCCAGACGCCGGCGGCCAGGCCGTACTCGGTGTCGTTGGCGCGCCGGGCCACCTCCTCGATCGAGTCGTAGGGGAGCGCCACCAGGACCGGGCCGAAAATCTCCTCGCGGGCGATCCTGAGGTCGTCGTCGGTGGCGCTGAACAGTGTGGGCTCGACGAAGAAGCCGATGCGGTCGGGACCACCGCCGCCGGTCACGAGCTCCGCGCCCTCGGCCTTGCCCGACTCGATGTAGCCGCGCACCCGTTCCTCCTGCTCGGCCGAGATCAGCGGCCCGACCTGGGTGCCGGGCTCGAGACCGGGGCCGAGGCGCGCCTTGCCCGCGGCCTCCACCAGGCCCGACATCACGTCGTCGTACTGGTCTTTGTGCACGAACAGCCGCGACCCCGCATTGCAGGCCTGGCCCGCGTTGTAGTAGATCGCCTGGTAGGCGCCGCGGACGGCCGCGTCGAGGTCGGCGTCGGGCAGGATGATGTTGGGCGACTTGCCGCCCAGCTCCAGCGTTACGCGCTTGAGCGCTCGCCCCGCCTTGGCGCCGATCTCGCGCCCCACCACGGTGGAGCCGGTGAAGGCGATCTTGTCCACGCCCGGGTGGTCGACCAGCGCCGCGCCGGTCTCGCCGTCGCCGGTGATCACGTTGAGCACGCCCTCCGGCAGGCCGGCCTCCAGCGCGAGCTCGCCCAGGCGCAGAGCGGTGAGCGGAGTCTGCTCGGCGGGCTTGAGCACGATCGTGCAGCCCGCGGCCAGGGCCGGGCCGATCTTCCAGGCCGCCATCAGGAGCGGGAAATTCCAGGGGATGATCTGCCCCGCCACGCCCACCGGCTCCTTGCGCGTGTAGCAGTGCATGTTGGGCGTGGCCACCGGCAGCACCTCGCCCGCGATGCGCGTGGGCCAGCCCGCGAAGTAGCGAATGTGCTCGGCGGCCAGCCGCACGTCGACTCGCTTGGCCAGCTTCACCGGCTTGCCGTTGTCGAGCGATTCGAGCTGGGCCAGCTCGTCGGCGTGCGCGTCGACCGCGTCGGCCAGGGCGAGCATCGCCTGCGTGCGCGCGGCGGCGGAGATGCCGCTCCAGCGGCCGTCGTCGAAGGCCTCGCGCGCGGCCCGCACGGCGCGGTCGACGTCGTCGCCGCCGGCGTGCGCCACCATGGCGATCACGCGCTCGGTCGAGGGATCGACGGTCTCGAAGCTGCGGCCGTCGGCGGCCTCGCTGCGCTCGCCGCCGATCAGCAGCCGGTGCGGACCGCCGGCGAAGGCGCGGGCGGCATCGGAGAGCGCGGCGGGCAGGGCGGAGGCGGTGGTCATGGCGCGAAGGCTACGCGGCGGGCATCACTCGGCGAAGCGCAGTTCCACGGCGCCCAGGGCATCGAGCTCGAGGCGCACGCTGTCGCCCGACTCGGCGGTATGGGGCGGGACGAGGATGCCGGTGATCACGCGCTCACCGGGGCGCAGCTGCTCGCCGGCGGCCTCCAGACGGCGGCGCACCGCCTCGACCATGGCGGCCAGGTGGTCGCGCGTCTGCTCCGGGGTCAGCTCGTGGGTGACCTCGCCGTTCACCAGAACCCGTCCGGATCCCGGCTCATCGGCTCGCACGCGCGGGCCGAAGGCGACGCCGCGGTGGAAGATGTTGCCGGCCAGGATCTGCTCCACGCCCAGCGACAAGTCGGCGGGGTCAGCCAGCTCGAGCGCCGGCAGGAGCGCGGCGAAGCTGCGTCCGTCCTCGCCCAGCTCCACGGCCACCTCCTGCTCGACGACCACCGGACCGCCCTCGCCGAGCGACCAGACCGCTCCGTCGTCCAGGAGCGTGTCGCCGGTGAGAAAGCCCGCGAGGGGACCGTCGATGCCGAGCTTCTCCTGGATGGCGGGTACGTTGAAGCCGACCTTCCAGCCGATCGGCTCGGCCGACTGGGCCAGGATCTCCCGGTGGCGAAGCAGCATCGCCGTCGTGCCCCGCTCCACGCTCACGGCGTCATCACGATCTTGAGCGCCTCGCGCCGGTCGTAGACAGCGTAGGCCTCGGCGGCGTCCTCGAGCTTCATGTGGTGGGTCACCAGCGGCGTGGGGTCGAGCACGCCGGCGTCCAGCATCGCCAGCACGCGGTCCACGTGGCCGATCACGTTGGCGTGGCCCGTGCGTACGGTGAGTGCCTTGATCCACACGATGCCCATGTGTACTTGGATGCGCTCGGCGTAGACCCCGATCACCGACACCGTGCCCGCCTTCCGAGTCACCCGGCAGGCGAGCTCGAGCGCCTCGGGGTGGCCCACGGCGTCGATGGCCGCGTCGACTCCGCGCCCGTCCGTGGCCTGCTTGACAGCGGCGCGCGGGTCCTGCTCGGTTAGATGGACGGCCTCGGCGCCGAACGAGCGGGCGAGCTCGAGCCGCTCCTCGACCGTGTCTATGGCGATCACCCGGGCCGCACCGGCGGCCTTGGCGGCCTGCACCGCGCACAGCCCGACCGGGCCCAGGCCGAGCACCGCGGCGCTGTCGCCGGGCCGGATGCCCGCTTGATCGACGGCGTGCCACCCGGTGCCCATCACGTCGCCCGCGAACAGCGCGACGTCGTCGGACATGCCCTCCGGCACGCGCCTCAGCGTGAGGTTGGCGTGAGGCACCAGCACCTGTTCGGCCTGGGCGCCCTGGAGCGCGCCGAGCGTCTTGCCGTGGCCGAACACGCGGCCGTCGTCGCACTTGTGGAAGTCCCCGCGACGACAGAAGAAGCAGTTGCCACAGGCCGAGCAGTAGCAGCCCAGCACGCGGTCCCCCACGGCCACGTCGGTCACGCCGTCGCCGGCAGCGAGCACCGTGCCCACGAACTCGTGGCCGAGCGTGAAGCCCGGCTCGATCACCACCCGCCCGTGGTAGATGTGCAGGTCGGAGCCGCACACGCCGGTGGCCTCGACCCTCACCACGGCATCGTCGCGGGCAAGCAGCTCGGGCTCGGGCCGCTCGTCGAGGCGGACCTCGCCGGGGGCCTGAAAGGTCACGGCTTGCACGCGTCGGCACGCTATAGGGTCGGCGACATGACGAACGCCGTGGTGCTGATCAAGGCGGAACGGACGCTGATGGCCTCGCTCGGGAGCGAGCTGGCGGACGTGGACGGAGTCGCCGAGGTCTATTCGGTGACCGGCGAATGGGACTTCGTGGCCATGCTGCGCGTCAGGCAGCCGGAGGACCTGGCGGCGGTGGTGACCGAGCGGCTCGCCGGCGTGGACGGCATCCGCGACACGTACACGATGGTCGCGTTCGCGATGTACTCCCAGCACGACATCGAGGCGATGTTCTCGATCGGCGCCTAGCGCCTGTGACGGGCGCTTTCTATGAGCAAGACGGGGAGCTGTTCCTCCCCAGCGAGTTGACCCGCGGTCCGTGGGACCCGGGGGCCCAGCACGCCGGGCCTCCGGCGGCCCTGATCGGGCGGGCGCTCGAGCGCTGCGAGCCGCGCGAGGAGATGAGGGTCGGCCGGGTGACGTTCGAGATCCTCGGGCCGGTGCCGTTGGCGCCGCTCTCCGTGACGGCCCAGGTAGTGCGCCCGGGTCGCAGCGTGGAGCTGCTCGAGGCCTCGCTCGCGGGGCCGAAGGGAGAGCTGATGCGGGCACGCGCGTGGCGGCTCCGAGCCGGGGAGATGAGCCTCGATGGCGAGGCTCCGCCGCCCGGCCCCGACACGGCCCGAGAGCGCCCGTTCTTTCCCACCGGCGAGGAGGTCGGCTACCACACGGCGATGGAGTACCGCTTCGTCACCGGCGGCTTCCTCGAGCCGGGCCCCGCCACGGTCTGGATGCGGATGCGGGTCCCCCTGGTGGCCGGCGAGCAGCCCAGCCCGCTCCAGCGCGTGCTCGTGGCGGCCGACTCCGGCAACGGGGTGAGCGCGGCACTCGACTGGCGCAGCTACCTGTTCATCAACACCGACCTGAGCGTGCACCTGATGCGCGAGCCCGATGGTGACTTCGTCTGCCTCGACGCGATCACGCACGTGGATGGGCTCGGTCTCGCGGACACGGCCCTGTGGGACGAGCGCGGCCGCCTGGGCCGCGCGGCACAGACGCTGCTCGTCCGGCCGCGCGACTAGGCCGCCCTCATCCGGGCTCGACTCGCCGGCGCAGCTCCGCGAGAAAGGCCGCTTGTCCCGGCCGTCCCTCACTGGACCGGCGCGTGGCCGCGAACAGGCTGCGTTGCAGGCCCCGCCCGGCGAGCGGCCGGACTGCGATTCCCGTCGACTCCTGCGGCCGGCCGAGCGCCGGAACCAGCGCCACGGCCAGCCCCCCGCGGGCGAGATCGAGCAGAGTGCCCAGGTCGGTTACGCGGTGCCGGATATCGGGTTCGAAGCCGGCCGCCCGGCAGGCGCGTGTGACCATGTTGGCGTAGGCCGTACCGGCCCAGGGCGTGGCCCACCTCTCCTCGGCCAGATCGGCCAGGGCGATCGGCTCTCGGCCCTGGGCCAGGGGGTGACCTGCGCGCAACGCCAGGAGCAGCTCGTCACTGCCGAGGTCGTGGCGGACGAGCCGGGCATCCCGTGGACGGGGCGCGTGCCCGTACTCCTCGGCGACCACGACGTCCAACTCGCCCGCCTGAAGCAGCGGCAGCGCCGCCTCCGCCTCCTGGTCGTGCAACTCGCAATGGAGCTCGGGATAGCGCTCGACCAGGCCGACGAAGGCGGGCACCACCAGGGCCTGTGCGGCGGTCTGGAAGGCGGCCACCCGCAGCCGGCCGGCGGGCTCGTCCCCGTGCTCGAGGGCGGCTTCGGCCGCCTCCAGGCGCTGGAGCACGCCGCGACCGTGACGCACCAGCACGCGGCCCGGCTCGGTCAGCAGCACCCCCCGGCCGACGGGCTCCAGCAGTCGCCGTCCCGTTTCCGCCTCGAGCTTGGCGAGCTGTTGGGAGACGGCCGAGGGCGTGTAGCCCAACGCGTCGGCGACGGCCGCCAGGCTCCCGCGGTCCTCCACTTCCACGAGCAGACGTAGGCGTCCAGCGTGAAGCACGTTAGTGAATCTAATGACTTCTGGATAGAAACGCGAGTGGCTCTAATGCGAAGGGGCGAGCAAGCTGACGGCCATGTCCAACTACCTGGCCTTCATCGGAGTCGCTGCAGGGACCGTGCTCGTCCCCGGCCCGGACGTCCTCGTCGTCCTGCGGGTGACGTTGTCAGCGGGTACGCGAGCGGGCGCCTGGGCCGCCGCAGGGTCGGCGGCCGGCAACCTGCTGTGGGGCACGGCCAGCGTCCTCGGCGCGACGGCGGTCCTGGCGGCCTCGACCAGTGCGTTCACCGCCCTCAAGCTCGCCGGCGCGGCTTACCTGGCCTGGCTCGGCCTGCAGGCGCTCGCCGCCGCGCGCCGTGGCGAGACGTTTACCGCCGACGACCAGGACGGCAATGAGCCCGTGAGCCCGGCTCGGGCCTTCCGGCGCGGGCTGGCCAGCGATCTCGCCAACGTGAAGGTGGGTCTGTTCTGGACCGCCCTCGTCCCGCAGTTCCTCTCCACCGGGGCCGGGCCCGCCATGCCCGTGGCCATGGTCACGACGATGGCAGCGCTCGTGTTCGCCGGGCTGGCCGGATACGCCGTCCTCGCCGGCCGCCTGCGCAGCGCTCTGGCGCGGCCGCGAGTCTCACGCGTGGTGAACGCCCTCATGGGCACCATGTTGGTAGGGCTCGCACTGAAGCTGGCGAGCACGGTGCGCTAGGCCGCCAGGCCCCGTTCCACCACCGCCTCGAGGTCTCCGTAGACGCGGTCCACGTCGAAGGCCCCGGGGTCGAGCAGCCACTGGTAGACGATCCCGCCGAGCGCCGCGGTGAGAAACACGATCACCGCCTCCGGGTCCACGTCGTCGCGCACGTCGGGGGCGCCGCGCACCCAGTCCACGGTCAGCGTGCGCAGGCGCTCGTGCAGCCGGGCGAACTCGGCCGCCAGGTCCGGCCGCGGCCCGAGCGCCTCGAACATCAGCACGAAGAAGAGCCGCAGCTCGCCTCCGCGCTCGGCCAGGAAGCGCCGGTGCGCACGCAGCGCGCGGCGCACCGCCTCGATCCCGCGCGCCTCGCCCACATCGGGAACGAGGACGTCGCTCTGCCAGTCGGCGAAGGCGCGCTCGCAGACCGCCCAGAGCAGGCCCTCCTTGGAGCCGAAATGCCAGAAGATCGAGCCCCGGCTGACCCCGGCGCGCTCGCCGATGGCCTGTACCGACGCGTCACGATAGCCGCGTTCGGCGAACAACTCGGTCGCCGCGGACAGCAACGCGGCGCGCGAACGCTCGGCCTGCTCGGCCTTCTTGGGGCGCCGCGCCGATGCGTCGGCGCTCGTGCTCAGAGCGCCCCCTTGGCGGGATCGCCCGCGGGCACGGCCTCGAGGAAGTGGATCTGCGGAGGCTCGGCCAGCAGGTGCGCCTTCTCTCCGGCGGCGGCCACGTAGGGCTGGCGAAAGTGGGCGTCGAGGTCGTCGCGTGAGCGCCAGCGCTCGACGAGCACGATCCGATCGGTATCGTCCCTGCCGCGATGGACGGCGTAGGTGTGACAGCCCTCCTCGGCGTGGGTGTGCGCCGCCAGCTCCGCGAGTCCGGCCAGCACCTCGTCGCCGTTGCCGTCGCGGGCCTTAATCGTCGCCACCACCACGACCTCTGCCATTGACCGCTCCTTAGCCAGGTTCTATGCTGATCGTTCAGCATAGGGCAACGAGAGGATGGTTTCCAGCGATGGCCGAGATATCGAAGGCGGTCCTGATCACCGGCTGCTCGACCGGCATAGGGCGCGCCACGGCGGAGCGCCTGGCCCGTCACGGGCACTTGGTCTACGCCACCGCGCGTCGGCCGGAGTCGATCTCCGACCTGGAGGCGGCCGGTTGTCGCATCCTTCCCCTCGACGTCCTCAGCGAGGACTCGATGAGGGCTGCGGTGGCTGCCGTCGAGGAGGCGGAGGGCGCGGTGGGCGTGCTCGTCAACAACGCCGGCTACAGCCAGAGCGGCGCCGTGGAGACCGTTCCCATGGACGACGTGCGCCGCCAGTTCGAGACCAACGTCTTCGGCCTGCTGCGCATGTGCCAGCTGGTGCTGCCGGGCATGCGCCGTCAGGGCTACGGCCGCATCGTCAACCTCTCCTCGATGGGGGGCAAGCTGACCTTCCCGGGCGGCGGGGTCTACCACGCCACCAAGCACGCCGTGGAGGCGCTCTCCGACGCCATGCGCTTCGAGGTGGCGGGCTTCGGCGTGGACGTCTCGATCATCGAGCCGGGGCTGATCAAGACGAGCTTTGCCGAGACCGCGGTGGGCTCGGTGAGCCACGATGACGGTCCCTACGCCGATTTCAACACCGCGGTCTCGGCCAACACGGCCTCTGCCTATGAGGGAGCACTGGGCAAGCTGGGCGCGGGACCGGAGGCGGTGGCCAAGGCCATCGAGAAGGCGATCACCGCGGGACGCCCCCGCACGCGCTACCCGGTGACCGTCTCGGCGCGGCTGCTGCTCACCCAGCGAGCGCTGATGCCGGACCGTCTCTGGGACCGAGTGGTCGGGACCTCGTTTCCGCGTCCCTAGACTCTCGGCGTCGGATCATGAGAACGAGGAGACTCTGAAAGTGGCGTATTTCAAGGACGCGGACGAGGTGTACGCGTACATCGGCAGGTTGTTCGAGGAGCTGGCGAATGATGCCGAGCTCGCCCCCAAATTCCGCAAGGCCAACACGATCGTGCAGTACCAGTACCGCGAGCCCGAGTCGCGCATCACCGTCCGGATGATCGAGGGCGAGGACGGCCAGGTCGACTGCGGCGAGACCACGATGGAACCCGAGGTGGTCATGACCATGGACGCCGATACCGCCCACCGCTTCTGGCTCGGCAAGGTCAACGTGACCGTGGCGCTGGCGCGCGGCCAGATGAAGGCCAAGGGCCCGGTGGCGAAGATCCTCAAGCTCGTGCCGCTGGTCAAGCCCGTGTTCCCGCGCTACCGAGCGATCCTGGAGGAGGCGGACCGGAAGGATCTGCTGGAGGCCGCGTAATGGAACGGCGCGCCGCCGGCTTGCCCGAGACGGAGAGCTCAGAGCCCTCGGCGCTCGACGCCATCCCGCTCAAGGGGTTCAAGGACTTCTACCAGTACGCCTCCAGCACCCGGGTCATCGCCGGGCGCAACCTGCTCGAGTCCACCGGATTCGAGTTCCAGAAGGAGGGCGCGCGGCGCGTCTTCCTGGTCACGGACGCCGTGATCAGGGGCACCGGCTTGGTCGACAAGGTCGAGAGGGGCATCGCCGATGGCGGCCTGGAGCTGGCCGGGGTGTTCGACGAGGTGCCGCAGGACTCGTCGACCGAAGTCTGCGATCGCTGCGCCGCGGCCGCCACGGAGGCCGGCGCGGACTCCTTCCTGGCGGTGGGCGGTGGCTCGGTGATGGACACCGCCAAGGTGGTCGACGCGATCTTCACCCACGGCGGCACGGCGCGGGAGCAGGAGGGCTTCTTCCTCATGCCCCGCGAGGACGACGGGATGGGGCGGCCGCTCGAGGTGGCCCCGCTCGCCTGCATCCCCACCACGGCGGGCACCGGCAGCGAGGTCTCGATGGCCGCGGTGATCAAGGAGCCGGCCGAGAAGATCAAGCTCGAGATCGCCGACTTCCCGCTCTTCCCGCGCCTGGCGATCCTCGATCCGGAGACCACTCGCACGCTGCCCGCCTCGGTGGCCGCCGCCACCGGCATGGACGCGCTGACCCACGCGATCGAGGGCTACGTCTCGCAGGACTGGAGTCCCCATCAGGACGCGCGCTCGCTGCACGCGCTACGCCTGATTCGCGACAACCTCGAGCGCGCCGTGGAACGCGGGGAAGAGGACGAGGAGGCACGCGGCAACATGTTGATCGCCGCGAACCTCGCGATCACGATCGCGCTCGGCTCGGTGCACGCGATGTCCCATCCCGCAGGCGCGCAGTTCGGCGTGCCGCATGGCGTGGCCAACGCGATTCACCTGCCTCACGTGATCCGCTTCAACGCCGCGGGAGGCCGCGACATCGCCGACCGCTATCGGGACATCGGCGAGCTGTTCGGGGTCGAGATGGGGCGCAGCGACTCGGAGGCCGGCGACGCGCTCGCCACCCACGTCAGCGACCTCACCGCGCGACTCGGGCTGCCCACGAGGCTGTCCCAGGTGGGCGTCTCGGAGGCGGACGTTCCCGCGCTGGTGGAGGGCGCGATGGGGGACGGGACGACTCTCCTCAACCCGCGAGAGGCGGGCGAGGAGGAATACACCGAGCTCTACCGGCGCGCCCTGTAGTCCGCGCGCTCGGCCTCCACCATCTCGCGCAGTGTCGCCCGTGCCGTGTGCTTGGGCCGCCAGCGCAGCTCCCGCTTGGCGCGCGCGGTCCGCATCAGGACGGGTTTGCGTACCGAGTGGATCCAGGCCACCGAGTCGGGAGCATGCGGCAGCCGCGTGGCCACCTCGGCGGTGGCGCCCACGAGCTGGCGCGGCACCGGCACGGAGTACCAGCCCAGAGCGTCGGCCACGTCGGCCAAGGTGAGTATCCCGGAGGCGGCGAGGTTGTATGGCCCCGGCTCGCCCAGGCCGCGCACGCCGGCGACGAAGGCCCTCGCCACATCGTCCTCGTGCACGAGCTGGAAGGGCGTACCGGGATCGGGGATGACCGGCTTGAGCACCGGCATCATCCCGAGCAGGCGGCGCACGGGCTCGGGCATCGCCTCGCTGAGGCGGTAGTAGGGGATCTCCTGGACCATCGTGCGCGCCTCCGGCCCGGCCACGATCGAGGGCCGGAAAGCGTACGCCATGGTCCCGGGCCGGCGCATCAGCACCTCGGCCAGCACCCGCTCGACCTCCGCCTTCTGCTCCGAGTACGGGTGCACCTTCGAGCCGCGCGCGGGCACCTCCTCGGTGAGCCAGTCCGGGTTGTCGTCATGGAAGCCGTAGGCGGCCACGCTCGACGCGTAACAGATGCGCTGGGCTCCGGCCCTGGCGGCGTGCTCGAACACCAGGCGCGACCCCTCGATGTTGAGCTCGCGCGTGGCGTCGCTCGCGTTCAGGATCGCGAAGGCGAGGTGAACCACCACGTCGGCGTTCTTCACGAGGTCGCGCACGCTGGCGGCGTCGGTCACGTCGCCCTGGCGGTACTCGGTCTTCTTCCAGCGGCGCTCGGCGGGGTCGAACGGGCGCCGTGCCATGCCCGCGATGCGCTTGACCGAGCGCGAGCGCTCCAGGGCGTTGACGATCGCGATGCCCAGATCGCCGGTCGGACCGGTCACCGCCACGCTCAGCCCGCTGGCCGGCATGTGAGGGTTCTACCCGATTCGGCGCTGTCGGGGGGAACTCTTCGCTACTCCAGCACCCAAGTGTCCTTGGCTCCGCCGCCCTGGCCCGAGTTCACGACCATCGACCCCTCGACCAGGGCCACTCGGCTGATCGCGCCCGGCAGCAGGCTGACGCCCGCTCCGCTGAGCACGGCGTAGGGGCGAAGGTCCACGTGGCGGGGCTCGAGCCGGCTGCCGCAGACCGTTGGCGCCACCGATAGAAGCACCTGTTCCTGCGCGATGTAGCCGCCGGGGTCCTTGCTGAGCGCGGCCCGTGTGAGCCGTCGCCTGTCCTCGTCGGCATGATCCCAAAGCACCACGTCCTCGCCGCCCATCTCGGCGCGCGGCTTGATGACCCAGCCCGACAGGTCGTCGATCTCGGCCGCCGGCCGCGTCGGGATCGAAGGCAGGAGCGGCTCCTGGCCGAGAAAGAAGCGCACAAGGTCGTCGAAATGGGCGTTGACGAGCTTGTCGTCGGCCACCCCGGCCCCGGGCGCGTTGACCACGCCCACCCGCCCGGCGCGGCAGGGCTCTACGAGCAGCTCGAGCTGGGTCCCGCTGAAGCGGTCCTCGTCCGTGCGCTGATAGATGACGTCCACCCCGCGTGCCCGGCCGTCGATCCAGGCCACGACGCGACCGGCGCGAACCTCCAGGTCGCCGATCGTCACCACCGGGGCCGACAACTTGCGAGACAGCAGCTCATGTTCCCACCAGGCCGCAGCCCCGGGACCATCACACAACAGCACGACCCTCGGCTCATCGATCCCCGGCGGAGCGGCCTCCCGCACCGCTCGGGCGAGTTGCTCATAGCCCAGGCCGAGATCGGCGCCCGGCGAGTCCACCGGAAGGACGTCGCGAAGCACCGCACGCGCGGCCACGGCGTACGCCATCCCCGAAGGCATGCGCACCTGGTCCTCTATCACCCGGAAACGGCCGTCCGGGCAGCGCACCACATCGAGCCCGGTGAAGGCGACCCAGCGCGAGACCGTGGCGCCGTGCATCCTCGGCTCGTAGTGGGGCGACGCCTCGACGGCTGCTCGAGGCACGACCTCCGCGGCGAGCGCCCGTCCCTCGCCGTAGACATCAGCCACGAACGCATCGAGAGTCAGCAGTCGCTGGACCACTCCGGTGTGCAGCTCCGACCACTCCTGGCCGGTCAGCACCCGTGGCACGGGGTCGAGGGCGAAGAGGCCGTCGGGCGCGCTTCCGAACCTGATCCCACGAACCCGCACAGCCTCCTTCAGCGCGGCCGCCAGCTGCGCCGGTTCACCCAGCGCCTCCAGCAGCTCGACCCAGTGAGCACGCGGCTCGCCGTCTTCGGTGTAGGCCTCGTCGAAAGGGAACTGTGTCACTGCGAACCGGCGTCAGCCCGGCGCGCACCGAGTCTGACGCGCTGGCCGCGGCGCACCCGGCGCGTGGTCTCGCAGCCGGTGACGAAATCGATCGGGTCGACGTCGGCCACGTCGTCGCCGTCGCCGCAGGTGACCCGGTCACGTCGCCCGTCGACGGTCTCGATCGTGTCGTCGCCGGCCCCGGCATCGACGGCGTCGCTGCCACCGCCACCGGAGATGCGGTCCGCCCCTTCGCCGGTGCGGATGCGGTCGCTGCCGCCGCCGCCCTGTACCTCGATCGAGCCTCCGCTGCCGCTGACCACGTCGTCGCCGCCCCCGGCCAGGATGGTGCTGTCGCCGCTCTCGGCGTTGATGCGGTCGGCGCCCGACCCGGCCTCCACGAAGTCTCCGCCCAGGCTGGCGTAGATGCGGTCGCGGCCGGCGCCGCCGAACAGACGGTCGGCGTCGGCCTGGCCGAACAGGGTGTCGTTGCCCTGGCCGCCCAGGACCAGGTCCTCGCCGGCTCCGGCGTACACGACGTCGTTGCCCGCGCCCGCGTCGATGCGGTCGTTGCCGGTGCCTCCGATCACCAGATCGATGCCGTCGGCGCCGTCGACCTCGTCATCGCCGGAGCCGGCCTCGAGGTAGTCGCCCGCGCCGGCCCCGAGCAGGCGGTCGTTCCCGGCCTCGCCATAGATCTGATCGGGCCCCGGCGTGCCGGGAAGCTGATCGGCGCTCTCGGTGCCGATCAGGGTGTCGGCCAGCGCCACGGCACCCAGGCACCCCAGGATCACGGCGGCCACGGCCACGATGAAAGCGCTGCGCCTCACGGTCCTCAAGAACAGTTGGGCTCGGCCGGGGTTGCGGTAATCGCGTGCCTCGGTCAGGCCTCGTCGTATCCCGGCTCCCCCGGGAGCAGGACGTGGGCCGCGCCGTCGCGTGTCACCACACGCGGCAGGATGGGCACCACCGGGCGTTCCCGTGCGACCGCGAGCGTCTCGCTGACCGAGCTGGTCCGCGCAAGCAGCTCCAGATGCTTGATGGTCGGGAACACGAGCACGAGCTCGTCGCGCGCGTGGGCGGCCAGGGCGTCAGCGGGCCGCAGCCAGCGGGCGTCCACGCACTCGCCGCCGTCGGGCGTGACCTCGGCGCCGCCCGGAGCCGCGGCGGCGAAGAACCAGGTGTCGAAGCGCACCTTGACCTCCGTCGGAGTGATCCAGCGCGAGAAGGGGACCAGCTCGGTCTCGCCGCTGAGCTCGACGCCCGCCTCCTCCTTCAGCTCCCGGACTGCCGTGGCGGCGTGGTCGGCGTCTTCACTGTGCCTGCCTCCGCCTGGAAACACCCACGCGCCGCCCATGAAGCGCTGCTCGGGGTTGCGTTGCACGAGCAGCACCTCGGGACCCTCGGAGCCGTCGCGCAGCAGGATCAGCGAGGCGGCCTGACGCGCCTCCGAGACCTCTCCGGCATTGAGCTCCTCCCCCGGCGGCGGGCGGTCCACGCGCACGGCGCCAGCCTACCGCTAGGCTCCCGAACCGTGAGCGAGACCGTGGCCACTCAGCAGTGGATCTGCACCTCGTGCGGCTTCATTTACGACCCCGCAGAGGGCGATCCTGACGGCGGCATCCCGCCGGGTACCGCGTTCGAGGAAATCCCGAACGACTGGTTCTGCCCCGTCTGCGGCGCGCGCAAGAAGGACTTCGAGCTCTACGAGGGTTAGGCCTACCCGCCGGTAGCTGGGTGGCGACTCAAACTGTTGCCGCGCCCGACGCGGCCCCGGATTCGTCGAGACAAGTACTAGGCCGCGGCGGGCAGCGCTGCGGCGAAGGTGGCCGAGGCGATCGCCTCGGCCGTGATCGACACCAGCCGGCGCAGGTCCTCCTCGGAGATCGCCAGCGGCGGCATGAGCACCACCACGTCTCCCAGCGGACGGATGATCGCACCACGCCGGCGCGCCTCCAGGGTCACGCGGTGGCCCAGGCGCAGATCGAGCGGCTGCTCCTCCAGCTCGATGCCGACCATGAAGCCCACCCGCCGCACCTCGCGCACGGCCGGGTGACCCGCCACGGGCTCGAGCAACTCGGCCAGCAGCTCGATCTTCGGCTGGAGTGCCTCGAGCGTGCGCTCCTCGGCGAAGACGTCGAGCGTTGCGATGGCCGCCGCACAGGCCAGTGGGTTGCCCGTGTAGGTGTGGCCGTGGAAGAAGGTGCGGAACTCTTCGAACTCGCCGAGGAAGCCCTCGTAGATCTCCTCCGTGGCCAGCGTGGCCGCCAGCGGCAGGTAGCCCCCAGTGAGGCCCTTGGCCACGCAGAGCAGGTCCGGCGACACGACCTCGTGCTCGCAGGCGAACATGCGGCCGGTGCGCCCGAAGGCGGTGGCCACCTCGTCGAGGATGAGCAGGACGCCGAAGCGATCGCACAGCTCGCGCACGCCGCGCAGATAGCCCTCGGGGTGAACGAGCATCCCGGCGGCGCCCTGGACGAGGGGCTCCATGATCAGCGCCGCCACCTCGTCGCCGTGCTCGCCCAGCAGAGCTTCCAAGGCCTCTAGGTCGCCCGGCTCGGCCTTGAGCGTGTCGAACAGGAGCGGGCGGTACATCGAGTGGAAGAGGTCGATCCCGCCCACCGAAACCGAGCCGACGGTGTCGCCGTGATAGGCCATCTTCAGGGCCACGAAACGCTCGCGCTGCTCGCCGCGCTGGCGCCAGTACTGGAAGGCCATCTTGAGCGCGATCTCGGTGGCGGTGGAGCCCGAGTCGGAGTAGAAGACGCGGCTGAGGCCCGCCGGGGAGATCTCGATCAGCCGTCGCGCCAGCTCGATGGCGGGCTTGTGGCTGAGGCCCAGCATCGTGCTGTGCGATACCCGTTCGAGCTGGGCCCGCACCGCCTCGTCGATGCGCGGGTGGGCGTGCCCGTGGACGTTGCACCAGAGCGATGAGACGCCATCGATGTAACGCGTGCCCTCGACGTCGATCAGGTCGGTGCCCTCGCCCCGTTCGACGATCACCGGATCCTCCTCGGCCCAGCCGCGCTGCTGGGTGAAGGGGTGCCAGAGATGGGTGCGATCGACGCTGACCAGGTCCATGCCGCGCGAGGCTACGCCGCCCCCAGGTCGGAACCGATTGCTGGCGCCGGCGCAAGAGGTGCCGTTAGGATGGCCCGCCTATGAGGAGAGGACTATGCGCCGCGCTGGCCGCGGCCACGCTCGCTGCCCTGGCCATCCCGACCGCGGCGGGTGCACAGGGGGCGACCCCGTCCAAGCGCTGCGATTTCACCGATCCCGCCGTTTGCCTCTACCCGTGGCCCAACGACCTGTTCACCAAGCGCGACCGCGCAACGGAGACGGGCCGCCGGCTCAACCTGAAGCTCGCTTCGATGCCCAGGAACAAGGACGGCAAGCCGATCAGCCCTGCGGACATGAACCGCGCCGACGGCTTCAGCCCGGGCTCGATGCTGCTGACCAAGGTGCCGGGCCTGGAGACCGTCGAAGCCGCCGCCAGGAGCAAGCTGCCGCCGATCACCGACCTCTCCAAGAGCCTGGCTCCGCGCGCTCCCGTTGTCGTGATCAACGCCCGCACGGGCAAGCGGCACCCGATCTGGGCGGAGATCGACTCCAACCCGGAGACCCCGGCGGACCGCGTGCTGATCATCCGCCCCGGGAAGAACTTCGTCGAGGGGGAGCGCTACATCGTCGCGCTGCGCAACCTCAAGAACGCCGCCGGCCAGACCATCCCGGCCGGCAAGAACTTTCGCCTCTACCGCGACCGCCGCATCACGCGCAAGCGGCTGGTGGAGCGCCGGCGCGCGCACTTCGAGGAGCTGTTCGCCACGCTGCGCAAGGCGGGGGTGAGGCGCCGCAATCTCTACCTGGCCTGGGATTTCACGGTGGCCGGCGAGAAGAGCCTGACCGGGCGCGCGCTGCACATCCGCAATCGCGGGTTCCGCGCTCTGGGCGACCGCAACCTCGCCGACCTCAAGGTGCAGGGGAGCTCGCCGCAGTTCACGGTCGACGCGACCAGGGACTTCACGCCTGCTGAGAACGAACGCATCGCGCGGCGCATCGAGGGCAGGATCACGGTGCCGTGCTTCCTCACGAGCGAGAACTGCGCCCCCGGCGGGACCTTCGCGCTCGACCGGCGCGGCCTGCCCAAGCAGCAGGGCACGGCGACGTTCCCGTACTACTGCCAGATACCTCGGTCGGCACTCGACCCGGCCGCCGCGCCGAAGGCTCGTCCGGCCCTGTACGGGCACGGGCTGTTGGGCAACCCGGCGACCGAAGTCGATGCGGGCAACGTCGAGGCGATGTCCAGCGAACACAATTTCCTGTTCTGCGCCACGGCCTGGGCCGGCTTTGCGGCGGAGGACCTCCCCAACCTGATCAGCTCGGTGCTGCCCGACCTCTCCAATTTCAACACCCTGGCCGATCGCATGCAGCAGGGCTTCCTCCAGCAGCTCTACCTCGGCCGAGCGCTGATCCACCCGCAGGGGCTCTCGTCCAATCCCGCCTTCCAGAAGAACGGACAGAGCGTGATCGACACGCGGCGGCTGTACTTCGACGGCAACTCGCAGGGCGGCATCATGGGCGGGGCCCTTACGGCGCTGGCCCCGGACTTCGACAGAGCCGTCCTCGGCGTGCCGGGGATGAACTACTCGACGCTGCTGCAGCGCAGCGTCGACTTCGACGACTACGGCCCGATCCTCTACGGCGGCTATCCCAACCAGCTGGAGCGCCAGCTCTGGCTGGCGCAGATCCAGCTGCTCTGGGATCGCGGCGAGTCGAACGGGTACGCCCGGCACATCACCTCGAAGCCGCTGCCCGGCACGCCCAAGCACACGGTGCTCATGCACGTAGCCTTCGGTGACCACCAGGTGGCCGACTTCACGACGTCGATCATGGCCCGCACGTTCGGGGCCCGAATCCGCAAGCCGGCGCTCGATCCCGGCCGCTCACCGTTGTCGAACCCCTGGTACGGGCTGAAGACCCTGAGGCTGCCCTCGAGCGGCTCCGGCGTGGTCTGGTGGGACACCGGCCCGCTGCGGACCGTGGGGACGGAGACCGAGGGCACGCCGCCGCCACCACTCACCAACACGCCACCTCGTCTGGGGGACGACCCGCACGGCGCGCCCCGCGCCGAGGTGAGCGCCCGTGTTCAGAAGTCGGAATTCCTCAAGGTCGGCGGCCGAATAGTGGAGGTGTGCGGGGCCAAGCCCTGTTACGCCCGGGGCTGGACCGGGGCGCCTTGACACTGGTCGCCGCCAGCTAGTCTCAGCGGCGCAATGCCGCCTTTGCCCTTCCTCGTTTTTGTGGTGGGGACGGGTTCGCTCGGCGCAGAGATCGCCGCCGTGCGGCTGCTCGCTCCCTACTTCGGTGCATCGACGATCGTGTGGGCGAACACGATCGGGATCGTGCTCGTGGCGCTCTCGATCGGTTACTGGGTGGGAGGGCGCATGGCCGACCGCAACCCGACGATGCGCGGCCTCTGCCTGCTGGCGCTCATCGCCGCCGGGCTGCTGGCGCTGGTGCCCTTCGTGGCGGACCCGATGCTCGACATCGCGGTCGACGCCCTCGACGAGATCTCCGCCGGCGCCTTCCTCGGTTCGCTGATCGGCGTGCTCGTGCTGGTGGCGGTGCCGGTGTTGCTGCTGGGTGCGGTGTCGCCCTACGCGATCCGGCTGGCCGTCTCGTCGGTTGAGGAGGCCGGCACGGTGGCCGGCCGCCTCTACGCCCTGTCCACGGCCGGCTCGCTCGTGGGCACGCTGCTGTCCGCGCTGCTGCTGATCCCGCTGGTGGGCACCCGGCGCACCTTCCTGATCTTCGCCCTGGCGATCGCGCTCGTGGCCGTCGCCGGCCTGCGCCCCGTGCGGCGCTGGGCGCTGGCACCGGCCGCGATCGCGGCGCTCATCGCACTGCCGGTCGGGGCGCTGAAGGCGGATACCGAGGGCAGCGGCCGCGTCATCCACGAGGCCGAGACCGAGTACCAGTACGCCCGCGTGATCGAGTACGACGACGGCACCCGCACCCTCGAGCTCAACGAGGGTCAGGCTGAGCACTCCGTGTGCGAGGCCGAATGCGAGCCCGGGGCCGCCGGCCCGCGCAGGGCCGGCTCCGTGCTCACAGGTGACGTTTGGGACGGCCACCTGGTGCTTCCCTTCGCGCGCCGCAACGGGCCGCCGAAGCGCGTGGCGATCCTCGGCAACGCCGCCGGCACCACAGCGCGCGCCTACGAGTACTTCTTCCCGGGGACGCGAGTCGACGGCGTGGAGATCGACAGCGAGCTGTCCGACATCGGGCACGAGTACTTCGACATGAACAACCCGCGCCTACACCTCTACCACGAGGACGCCCGTCCCTTCCTGCGCCGCACCGACGCGAGCTACGACGTCATCTCGGTGGACGCTTATCGCCAGCCCTACATCCCCTTCTACCTGACCACGGTGGAGTTCTTCGAGACCGTGCGCGACCGGCTGGCGCCCGGGGGCGTGCTGATCGTCAACGCCGGGCATCCCGAGGATCAGGACGACCTCGAGAAGGTGCTCACTGCGACGATCAGCGAGGTCTTCCCCCAGGTACTTCGCGATCCGATCGAGCCCACCAACACGCTGATCGTGGCCTCGCAGGCGCCGCTGTCGGCCGAGCGCCTGCGCGACGCCGTGCCGGACCTGCCGTCCGGGCTCCGGAGCACCGCGCTGGGAGCGGCCGGGCGCCTGGGGGCTCCGCTCACCGGCGGCGAGGTCTACACCGACGACAAGGCCCCGGTCGAGTGGCTCATCGACAAGTCGATCGTGGACTACGCGAGCGGGGACGAGGACTGACCCCCGATCCCGGGTGGTGGCGGTGAGCGCCCGCCCCGACGTCGCGATCATCGGCGGGGGGATCATCGGCTGCGCCGCCGCGGCTTTTCTGGCAGAGGCGGGGGTACGGGTGGAGCTGTTCGAGCGCGGCGAGCTCGCCGGAGCGGCCTCGGGACGCAACTCCGGTGTGCTCCAGCACCCGTTCGACCCAGTGCTCGCGCGGCTGCACTCCGAGACGTTGGAGCACGTGCGCAGCCTCGAGTCGATCCCTATAGCCGACAGCCCAGCCGGTGTGCTGATGCTCGCGCGCAGGCGCCGGGACATCGAGCCCGTGGTGGCCGAGATCGCCCACGATTGTCCCGAGCTCGAGCCGCGGCTGCTCGACCCGGCGGCACTGCGGGAGCTCGAGCCGGAGCTCGCCCGCGGGTTGTGGGCCTGCCGCCTGGAGACCGGCTTTCCGGTGCGCCCGGCGGCGGCCACGCTCGGCTTCGCCGAACGCGCCCGCCGCCTCGGGGCGCGCCTGCGTGAAGGCCAGGCGGCGTGGCCCTGGGTGGTGGGGGACCGCGTGCGCGGCGTGCTCGCCGCGGGGGTGCGCCACCCGGCCGACGCGGTGCTCGTGGCCGCCGGTCCCGGGACGCCCGAGGTGATCGATCCCACGCGCACATGGCGCCCGATCGGGGCGGTGTGGGGCGTGGTCGTCGAGCTCGAGCTGGAAACGCCGCCGCGCCATGTGGTCGAGGAGGTGGGGGTGGAAGCCGTTGCCACCGGGGCGCCGGAGCCGGTCCCGGTGTTCAGCGCGGTCACGGCCGAGGGCATCACGTCGGTGGGCTCGACCTTCCTGGTCGAGGAGCCCGATCCCGAGGCCTGGGCGGGGCCGGTGCTGGCGGCGGCCCAGCCGTTCCTGCCGGCACTCAGGGGTGCCGCGGGCGCTTCGGCCCGCGGGGTCCGGGCCTGCGCGCGCCCGCAATCCTTCGACGGCCGGCCGCTCGTGGGGCCGATGCCAGGAGTGGACGGCCTGTGGTGTGCCGCCGGCCACGGCCCCTGGGGGATCTCGACGGGAGCGGCGACGGGGCGCATGGTCGCCGACGCGATCGTTGGCGGCGCCGCCGTCGAGATCCCGCCTCCGCTGGCGGTGGCGCGCTCGCTCTGAACCCGGGTAGCTTTCCTGGTGACCGAGAGGAGGGCCCCGGTGAGCTTTCGCAAGTACGAGTTGGGCAGCTACGAGGAGATGACCGCCGCGCACGCCTGGGACGTGCCTGAGCGCTACAACATCGCGCAGGACGTTTGCGACAAACACGATCGTGACCGGCTCGCGATGGTCTGGGAGGACTGGCAGGGCAACGAGCGACGGGTGAGCTTCGGGGAGCTGCAGGACCTCTCCAACCGCTTCGCCAACGTGCTGCGCGAACACGGCGTCGAGCGGGAGGACAGGGTGGCCACCCTTCTGCCCTCGCTCCCCGAGACGGCCGCGGCGTTCATCGGCAGCTACCGCGCGGGCGCCATCCTGCTCTCGCTCTCGGTCCTGTACGGGGACGAGGGCATCGAGCACCGGCTGCGTGACTCCCAGGCCAAGGTGGTCGTGACCGACGCGGCGAACCGCGATCGGATTCCCGGCGGACTCGCGGAGAGCGTCCTGGTGCTCGATGACGGCCTGCTCGACGAGATGACCGCGGCCTCGCCGGAGTTCGACACCGTGGACACCGCAGCCGACGATCCCGCGCAGCTGTACTACTCGTCGGGCACCACCGGCAAGGCCAAGGGCATCCTGCATGCGCACCGCTACCTGCTGGCCCACGAGGAGTTCGAGTTCTGCCACGACGTGCGCGACGGCGAGCTCTTCCACGGCTCGGGTGAATGGGCCTGGGCGGCAGGCATCTGCCCGCTGCTCGGCCCCTGGCGCTACGGGGCGGTGGCACTCGTCCAGGCGCGCAAGGGGGGCTATGACCCCGAGGAGCATCTGCGCTTCCTCTCCAAGCACGGGGTCGAGAACATGTTCACCACACCCACCGCGCTGAGGGCGATGACCGGGGTGCAGGACGCGGGCCGGCGCTATCCGCTCGAGCGCCTGCGCATCACCTGCTCGGCCGGCGAGCCGCTCAACCCCGAGGTGATCCGCTGGTTTCGCGACCAGTTCGGGATCACCGTGCTCGACTACTACGGGCTGACGGAGAGCTATCCGCTGTGCGGCAACTTCCCCACGGTCGAGGTCCGCGAGGGGTCGATGGGCCGGCCGGTGCCCGGCTGGGACGTGCAGATCCTCGACGAGGACGAGCAGCCGCTGCCGCCCGGGGAGCGGGGCGAGATCTGCCTGCGCGCGCGCTCCAATCCCCACTACCCGCTGGGCTACTGGAACCGCCCGGAGGACACTGAGGAGGAATTCGGCGGCGACTGGTTTCACACGAAGGATGCGGCCACGGTCGACGAGGATGGCTATGTCTGGTACGCCGGCCGTGCCGACGACGTAATCATCTCCGCGGGCTACCGGATCGGGCCCTTCGAGGTGGAGTCGGCCTGCGTCGAGCATGTGGCGGTCAAGGAGGCCGCGGCGGTGGCCTCACCGGACGCTCGCCGCGGCGACATCGTCAAGGCCTTCATCGTGCTCGCCGGCGGGCACGAGGCCTCCGACGAGCTGGCCGCCGACATCAAGCGCCACGTGCGCGAGCGCCACTCGGCGTACGCGTACCCGCGCGAGATCGAGTTCGTGGACGACCTGCCCAAGACGCTGACGGGCAAGATCCGCCGCGTCGAGCTGCGCGAGCAGGAACGCGAGCGCAAGCAGACGGAGGCGCAGGCCTGAACGCCGACGGCGAGCGCCCCGCGCGCCTCTTCGCGGAGGCTGTGACCAGGTACGACCCCGAGGGGGCGGTGGCGGTCTGCGACCCGGAGGTCGAGTTCTTCTCGCTGCTGTCGGTCGACGGGCAGGCCTATTACGGCCATGAGGGAATCCGCCAGTACTTCGCCGACATCTCGGCCGCCTGGGAGGAGTGGCGGGTCGAGCTGCATCACGTCAGGGCGGGCCCAGACGGGCGTGTCGCCGTCGTCATGACCATGCACGTGCGCGGCCGCGAGAGCGGCGCCGCGCTGTCGGAGCGGGTCGGGCACGTCTGGACGCTGCGCAACGGCCTGCTGTGGCGCAACGAGCCACATCGCGAGCCCGACGGGGCGCTGCGCGAGGTGGGCGTCGGCGGTGGCTAGAGCACCGGCATGAGCGGGATGTCCCAGAGGACGGCCGCGACCACGAAGCCGGCCACGCCGGCGGCCACGAGCGCGCCGGCGACGACCCGTTGCGCCGTCGAGGTCTGTTCGGCGCGGTCCTTGGCCTGGTCACCCCAGATGATCGCCTTCTCGAGCATCCGCTCGGCCCGGTCGAACTCGAGCGCCAGGAAGGCCAGCCCGATCAGGATCGTCGCGATGCCGGGTCCGGGGATGCCGGGTCCCGACATCACGATGCCCGCGCAGACGACCAGGAAGCCGAAGACCACGACGGCGGCCCTGTGGACTACGTGGCGTCGCTTGTGGCGTTCCTTGCGCTCACGGAGCTTGAGCAGCAGCTCCGGGGTGTCTTCGGCGTCGCCCACGGCCATACCGGGCCAGCATAGAACGAGTTCTCAAAGCCATTCGCCGACAGGCAACGCCGCGCCCGCAGCGGACAGCGACTCCACGGCGGTCGGCGGCAGGCCGCTGACCGCCACTCGCGAGAGCTGCTGCACCGTCGCCCGGTTCGACGTCTCGATCGCTGCGGGCTCGTCCGACCAAGGAGTCATCACCACTCCGGCCACATGCAGGCCCGCCGCCCGGGCGGCCTCCACCGTGAGCAGCGTGTGGTTGATGGTGCCGAGCCCGGTCGGCGCCGCCACGACCACGGGCAGGGCGAGGTCGACCGCGAGGTCGCGCACCAGGTAGCCCGGCGTGATGGGCACGAGCAGACCTCCGACCCCTTCGGCCACGAGCGCGTCAGCGCCCTCCGCTGCCTCGCGCGCCGCCGACAGCAGCCGCGCCGGCTCGATCCGCACACCCGCCAGCTCGGCGGCGAAGTGCGGAGACAGCGCGGGGCCGAAGCGGTACGGCGCCACCTGCTCCGGTCGCTGGCGCCCGCCGGCCGCGTGTGCGAGCAGCTCGTGGTCGGACCCGAACGGCCCGGGCGGCTCGTCGAGCCCGCTGACCACGGGCTTGAAGGCGGCCACGCTGATCCCTCGGCTCACGAGCACCGCGCACAGCGCGGCGGCCAGCACCGACTTCCCCACCCCGGTGCCGGTGCCGGTGACGAAGATGCCCCGCACCGGGCGTCAGGCCCGCAGCAGGCGCAGACGCCAGCGCCGTACCGCCCAGCAGCCCCGGGCGCGGCCCTGATCGTGACGCGTGGCGAGGCGCCGCCCGGACGGAGCGCGGCGGACTACGCAGTGGCCCCCGCGCACGTCAGGCCGCGTCGCGCAGGCCGTCGAACACGCGGCCGCGGTCGGTCTGACGGGATCCATCGCCGCTACGCACGGCCTCCTCGCGGACGCTCGGCCTGGCCGGCTCGCGCGCCGAAGCAGGCAGGCAGGCGGCCAGGACGCCGGCCGCCTCCCGGAGCTCGGACTTGGTGTGCGACGCCATCACGGCCAGGCGCAGGCGCGACGTGCCCGCCGGCACGGTCGGCGGGCGGATGGCCTGGGCGAAGATGCCGCGCTCGAGCGCACGCTCGCTGGCGCGGACGGCCTCGCTGGGATCGCCCACGAGCAAAGGCAGGATCTGCGTGCCCGCGTCGGCCGTCGGCAGGCCTTTCCCGGCCAGCGCCTCGCGCAGCACGGCGGCGTTGCGCTGGAGCTTCTCCACCCGGCGGGGCTGCTCACGCAGCAGCCCCAGGGCGGCCGCCGCGGCGGCCACGGCGGGCGGGGACAGAGCAGTGGAGAAGATCAGCGTGCGGGCCGTGTTGATCAGGTACTTGGCCATCGACTTGTCGCAGCAAACGAAGGCGCCGTAAGAGCCGAGTGCCTTGCCGAGCGTGCCGACCACGACATCGACCTCGTCCTCGAGCCCGGCCGCAGCCACCGACCCGCGCCCGTCCGGCCCGATCGCGCCGGTGCCGTGGGCGTCGTCGACCATCACACGGGCGTCGTAGCGCTGGCCGAGCTCGACCAGCCGCTCGAGCGGCGCCACATCTCCGTCCATGGAGAAGACGCCGTCGGTGACAATCAGTGAGCCGCGGCCCTCGGCCTGGCGCAGCCCCCACTCGAGATGGTCCGTGTCGCAGTGGTCGTAGATGAAGGTCTCAGCCCGCGCCAGCCGGCAGCCGTCGATGATCGAGGCATGGTTGAGGGCGTCGGAAAAGACCACGTCGCCCTCCCGGGCGAGCGCCGACACCACCCCTGCGTTGGCCAGGTAGCCGGAGCCGAACAGCAGGCAGGCCTCCGCCCGCTTGAAACTCGCGAGCTGCTCCTCGAGCCGGCGGTGGATCGTCATGTTGCCCGACACCAGGCGGGAGGCGCCCGACCCCGCTCCGTAGCGCATCGCCGCCTCGGCGGCCGCCTCGCGCACCCGCGGGTGATCGGCGAGGCCGAGGTAGTTGTTCGAGCACAGCAGCAGCACGGGCTTGCCGTCCAGGAGGACGCGCGGCCCCTGGGGACCCGAGACGCAGCGCATGCGCCGGTAGAGCCCGCGGTTGTGGATCTCGGCGAGCCGGTCCGCTATGTCATTGCTCACGCCGCTCGTCCCTCCACGTGCACGATCTCCGGGTAGGTGTTCTCTGTCCCGTCAGGTCGCGGCGGCACCGAAGCCTTCCGGCGGTGGCGCAGCTGCGTGGAGGGATCCCAGAAGTTGGCCTCGTCCCGAGAGTCCACGAGCTCGTCCAGCGGGGTGCGCGGCGTGTCGCCGTCGAGCCAGCCGCTGCGGTTGTCGGGGCGCGGGTTGGCGCCGTTGTCCTCCTGGCGCGCCACGTTCAGCCCGAGCTCCTCGAACATCGCCCGATCGGCCTCGGGCTCGGAGCCGAGCGTGGTCAGGAAGTTGCCCATCATCACCCCGTTGAGGCCGGCCTTGACCGCGAGCTTCTGGAACTCGCCCGGACCCAGGTTCTCGTTGCGCCCGCCGCAGAGCCGGAACAGCGCGCCCGGGATGATCAGCCGGAAGATGGCCACCCACTTGACCGCTTCCCACGGGTCCATCAGCTCGCGGTCTCCGAACTTGGTGCCGGGCCGGGGGTTGAGCAGGTTGATGGGCACGGAGGTGGGCTCGACCTTGGCGAGCTCGAAGGCCATCTCCACGCGCTGCTCGCGGGACTCGCCCAGGTTGAGGATGCCGCCCACACAGGTCTCGAGCCCGGCGTCGCGGACGGCGTCGATCGTCCGCAGCCGGCCCTCGTAGCGCACGGTCGACGAGACCTCCGGGTAGTAGCTCTCCGCGGTCTCGACGTTGTGGTGGACGCGCTGGATGCCCGCCTCCTTGAGCGACTGGGCCCGGGCGGCGGACATGTGCCCGATGGAGACGCAGCGCTTGAGGTTGGTGTGCTCGGAGACGAGGCGCGCACCGGCGAGGACGTTCTCGAAGTCGCGCTTGGAGAGGCCCTGGCCCTGCGTGACCATGCAGAAGCGGTGCGCGCCGGCAGCCTCGGCCGCGCGGGCGTGCTCGAGGATCTGCTCCGGGCTCATCATCGCGTGCATGGGCGTATCGGCCTCGGAGAAGCGCGACTGCGAGCAGAAGCCGCAGTCCTCGGCGCAGCCGCCGGACTTGGCGTTGACCAGCGAGCACATGTCGGTCGAGTCGCCGAAGCGCTCCAGGCGCACCTGCCAGGCGTGCTCGACCAGCGCTTCGATCTCGGCGCGATCCTCGATCTCGCCGAGCCTGAGCGCCTCTTCGCGGGAGATGAGGGGCGGCACTTGAGTCGCCACGGTAGGCGGGGGGCCGGACGGAGCGCTGTTCAGGGGCAGTCGCTCAGCGCCCGCGCCACACCGGCTTGCGCTTCTCGGAGAAGGCTCGTACTCCCTCGCGGAAGTCCTCGGAGCGAAAGCACGATTCGCGCAGCTCGACCAGCTCCCGCTCGACCTGCTCGGGCAGCGGCTGCGCGCGCAGGGTGCGGATCACCCGCTTGTTGCCGGCAAGCGAGAGCGGGGCGTTGGCTGCGATCGCGCTCGCGAGCTCGAGCACGTGGGCGTCGAGCTCGTCCCGCTCCACGACCTCGTTGACCAGGCCCATCCGTTCGGCGCGCTCGGAGTCGACGTTGCGGCCGACGTAGAAGAGCTCCGCCGTGTGCGCGACGCCGCAGACCTCGATGAAGCGCCGCAGGCCCGTGTGCGAGTAGATCAATCCCAGTCGGGCCGGCGGCATGCCGACCTTGATTCCCCGGGCGGCCACGCGGATGTCGCAGGTGAGCGCGAGCTCGAGTCCGCCCCCGATCGCGTGCCCGTTGAGCGCGGCCACCACGGGATACTCGTAGCCGTCGAGCGCCTCGATGGCGTCGTGGAAGGGATGGGCCACGAGCCGTTCGGCGCTCTCCTCGAACGACTGGCCCTCGAGGTTGCCGATGTCGTAGCCGGCGGAGAAGACCTCCCCCGAGCCGCGGATCACCAGACAGCGCGCATCGAGCGTACGGGCGTGCCCGGCCAGGGCGTCGAGGATCTCGTGGTCGAGCGCACCGCGCCGCTCGGGGTTGAAGATGGTGAGCCGCGCGACGTCCTCGGCGGGCTCGTCGAGTACGAGCTTTTCCGTGCTCATCGCGCAAGCGCCCGGCGTGGCCGGGCGCGCAGCGAAATTCTCACTCCAGGACGACGAGGGTGTCGCCCTCCGAGACCGACTGCCCCTCCTGGCAGACGATTTCCTTGACCTTGCCCGGATCCTCGGCCTCGACGGGCATCTCCATCTTCATGGACTCCAGGATCACGAGGGTGTCGCCCTCCGCGACCTCCTGGCCGATCTGACATTCGACCTTCCAGACCGTGCCTGTGATGTGCGCCTCGACATCGGGCAATTCAGTTCCCTCCTGGATGGGTGCCGCGGGTGGAGGCAAGATACTGAGGCCGCAGGCCGGGTAACGAAACCGGCACGGCGAGGTAGAAGGGCCGAGTGAAGGAGCAGGTCTACAAGGACCCACGTCCCGCCGAGCACTTCGAGCGCTTCCACCGGCGCACCCGCAGCAAGCCTCCCAACTGGATGTACGAGGTCGTGCGCCTCGTGCTGACGCCCTACATCGTTCTGTTCTACCGGGCTCGCTGCATCGACTCGCACAACATCCCCGCGGACGGCCCGGCGATCATCGCGCCCAACCACTTCTCCTTCCTCGACCATTTCTTCGTCGCCGTCTACCTGCGTCGCAAGGTGCAGTTCATGGCCAAGTCGCAGCTGTTCACGCTGCCGCTGGAGCTCGTCTTCAACAACGGCGGCGTGTTCCCCGTGCGCCGCGGCCACCACGACGAGGAGGCCTTCAAGTCAGCCCACGCGATACTCGAGCGCGGGGGCATCGTCGTGATGTACGCCGAGGCCGGGCGCTCACGCAGCGGCGAGCTCGGCAAGCCCCGGCACGGGCTGGGCCGGCTCGCGCTGGAGGCCGGGGTGCCGGTGGTCCCGACGGCGATCGCGGGCACCGAGCGGGTGCGCAACTGGAAGCGGCTGCAGTTCCCCAAGGTCACCGTGCAGTTCGCCGAGCCGCTGCGCTTCGAGCGCGTGGAGGAGCCCTCCAAGGAGCAGGCGCAGGCCGCTTCGGAGCTGGTGTTCGACCGGGTCAAGGACGTTCATTCGCGGCTCTCCAGCGCGGGCCGCAAGGGTGCCGTGCGCGCCGCCCGCGAAGCCCGTCGCGCGACGCTCGAACACGCGGAGGCCCCTTCCCGCAGGCCGCTCGGCGCCGACTGAGCTCTCAGAACGCGCATCTCTCCTTGCCAAGCTGAGGAGACGTGGTTCGTTTCGCACTTCTCATCGGCCTGGTGGCGGTGGCCGCCGCTGTGGCGGCCTTCGTGCTGCTGGGAGACGACGAGCGGCCGAGCTTTGCCCCCCTCGAGCTCGACAGCGATCCGTTCGCCTGGTCTGCCGGCCGCGAGGACGAGCTCGTCGCGCGGGCGGCGGCGGGCCACAGTCACGTGATCTACGCCAAGAGCCCGGACGGGGTGCTGGCGAGCGCCCGCCGCGTGGAGCGCTACCGGCCGAAGATCGAGGAGGTGGCCGCCGGCGCCGGCGTCGATCCGGATCTGGTGGAAGCGATGATCTTCCTCGAGAGCGCCGGGCGGCCGGAGGTGATGGCCAGCGATGACGTCGAGGGCGCAGTGGGGCTTGGCCAGATCCTCGCCGGCACCGCCACCGGCCTGCTGGGGATGAGGGTCGACGTCGACGCGAGCCGCAAGCTCACCCGCGCGATCCTCCGGGCGGACCGGCGCGGCGAATCGGAGCGCTCACGGCGCCTGCGCGCGCGCCGGCGGGTGATCGACGAGCGCTTCGATGCCGAGAAGGCGCTCGAGGGCACCGGGCGCTATCTGAGCACGGCCTTCGAGACGCTGGGGCGGGAGGACCTCGCGGTGGTCTCGTACCACATGGGTATCGGCAACCTCCAGGAGGTGCTGGCGGCATACGGCGATTCGGGCGCCGGCTACGCCCAGGTGTTCTTCGACTCCACGCCCGAGCGCCACCCGCGCACCTGGCGACTGCTCAGCGGGCTGGGCGACGATTCGAAGACCTACCTGTGGCGCGTGCTCGCCTCACAGAGGGCGATGGAGCTGTACCGAACCAACCGCGACGAGCTCGAGCGGCTCGATGAGCTCCAGCTGGCCAAGGCCTCGGGCGAGGAGGTGCTCCACCCGCGCTCGCAGACCGAGGTATTCGAGGAGCCCGGCGAGCTTCACTCGGCCTACGAGGAGGGCGACCTGCGCCCCTTCCCGAACGATCCCGCGCTCTATGGGCTGCGTCGCGACGCGCGCATGGGCGAGCTGGCCCGGCGCCTCGACGAGGAGCCGGGCCTCTATCGCGGGTTGCGTCCCGAGGCCTTCGCCCTGGCGGCCTACGTGGGGCGTGAGGTGCGGAAGCTGAGTGGCGCCCGTGCGCCACTGCTCGTGACGAGCACGGTGCGCGACCAGGCCTACCAGGATCTGCTCGTGCGCCGCAACCCGGAGGCCACGAGCGAGTACTCGCTGCACACCACCGGCTATGCCTTCGACGTGCGTCGCCGCTACCGCTCGCGGCGCCAGGCCGAGGCCTTCCAGTACATGCTCGACCGCCTTCAGTCCCTCAACCTGATCGCCTGGGTGCGGGAGCCGAGCGCGATCCACATCACCGCCTCACGCGACGCGCGGCGGCTGCTGGCCGGCGACGGCTCGTGAGGCTCGTGAGCTAGACGCGGGCGCGGAGCTCGCGGCGCAGGATCTTGCCCGACGGCGAGCAAGGGATCTCTTCTACCTGCTCGACCCGGCGAATGCGCTTGTGGGGCGCCACGCGCTCGCCCACCCAGCCCATCAGCGCGGCGTCGTCGAGCTCGCCGTCCGCCACCACGAAGGCCACCGGGATCTCGCCGGCCTCCTCGTCGGGCGCACCGACCACGGCTGCCGCAGTCACCGCGGGGTGCTGGCACAGCAGCGCCTCGAGCTCGGCCGGGGCCACCTGGTAGCCCTTGTACTTGATCAGCTCCTTGAGCCGGTCGGTGATGAAGACCCGGCCGTTCTGGTCGACTCGGCCCACGTCGCCGGTGTGCAGCCAGCCGTCGGAATCGATCGTGGCCGCCGTGGCGTCCGGGCGGCCCAGGTAGCCGCTCATGAGCTGCGGACCGCGGACGAGCAGCTCCCCGGTCGCTCCCGGCCCGAGGTCCTCTCCGGCCTCCGGATCGATCACGCGCGCCTCTGTGCCGGGCAGCAGGATGCCCACCTGCTCGGGAGCGTTGCGCTCGGGCTCCACCATCGACGAGATGGCCAGCCCGGCGCAGGACTCGGTCATGCCGTAGCCCTGGGCCACCAGGCAGCCCAGCCGCTCTGCGCAGGCCTGCTGGAGCTCCACCCCGAGCGGGGCGGCCCCGCAGCCGAGGAAGCGCAGTGAGGAGAGGTCGAAGTTGTCCACGACCGGGTGGCGGGCCAGTGCGAGCGCGATCGGCGGGACGACCACGGTGAAGGTGGCGCGGTGGTCCTGGATGGCCTGCAGGAAGCCCTCGAGCTCGAAGCGGGGCAGCGACACCACCGTCGCGCCCTCGCTGAGCGAGGCGTTCATCAGGATCACGAAGCCCAGCGAGTGGAAGAAGGGGGCCACGGCGACGATGGTGTCGCCGGCGTTGATCCCCAGCACCGTCTGGGTCTGCGTCACGTTGGCCACGAGCGCGCGGTGGCTGAGCTGGACGCCCTTGGGGAGGCCGGTGGTCCCGCTCGAGTAGAGCAAGGCCGCGGTGCTGTCCGGGTCGACCGAGGGCTGCGGCGGGTCGTCGCCGTGCGCGAGCAGCGCGGCGAAGGGCGTGGCCCCGTCGGCTTCGCCGAACACGAGCACGTCGTCGCAGCCGGCCTGCCGGGCCGCCGCTTGCGCCTGCTGGAGGAAGGGCGGCACGGTGAGCACCGCCCGGGCGCGGGAGTCGGTTAGCTGGTGGGCCAGCTCCTCGGCGGTGTAGAGCGGATTGGCGGTGGTGACCACGCCGCCGAGCGACATGGCGGCGTGGGCCGCGACGGCGTACTCGGGCACGTTGGGCGAGTAGATCGCCAGCACATCACCCTGGCCGAAGCCGCGCGCGGCCAGACCGCAGGCCGCGCGGCGCACGAGCTGCGCGAGCTGGCCGTAGGTGATCGTGCGTCCGCTCGGGGCATCGATCAGCGCGGGCTTGGGGCCCAGTCGGTCTGCGCGCCGCAGAACGTGCGCCGGGAAATCGATCTCAGGCAGCGGCGGGAGAGCCCAGGGGCTGCGCACGACTGACGGCAGAACCTCGGTGGCCATGGGGTGGCGTCCTCCTCTTCGTGTCCACCTCCGTAGACGGACCGAAGGGAGGAATTATTCCCGGGTGCCGTAGACGGGCTCGAGCTCCTGCCAGGCCTGCCAGTCGTGCCCAGGGATGATCAGCGCGTTCGGTGTCTCCTTGCGGTACTGGCGGATCTCGCGCAGCGAGCGGCGAAACAGGTGCTCGTCGGACATGAGGTAGGGGAGATGCTGCTCCTCGAGCGTGCGGCGCAGGTAGATCGCGTCGCCCGCCACCAGCACCTCCCGTTCCGGCAGGCGTAGGACCACTGACATGTGCCCTCCGGAGTGGCCGGGCGTGAACACGGTGCGCACGCTGCCGTCGCCGAAGAGGTCGAACGAGCGCCCGAAGCCGGAGAACGAGGAGGCGCCCGGGCCGTCGAAGTCGAGCAGGCGGTAGTCGAAGCCGTGATCGAACTGGCGTGAGACGTAGCCCTGCATCTGGCCCTGGCTCGTCGCCGCCTCCCACTCCGCGCTGGACACTACGAAGGTGGCCTGCGGGAACTCGGAGATGGCGCTCGCGTGGTCGAGGTGCAGGTGGGTCATGACGACGACCTTCACGTCCGAGGCGGCGAGCCCCCTCTCGCGCAGCTGGGCGGCCACCGCCTGGCCCGGATCCATCTTGAGATCCCTGAAGGTGAACCGCGCGAGGCGCCCGAGGTTCTTCTTCGGGTCGACGGCCACCGAGGGGTGAAGGCCGGTGTCGATGAGGATCGGGCCCACTCCCGGGTGCTCGACCAGGAAGGCCGGCACCGGAAACTCGACCCACTTCTTCTTCGGCACGCCGAGGCCGAAGGCGTGGCGCCAGGCCAGCCGGCCCTCCTCGCGCAGGAACCAGGCCTCAGGGGCGATCGCGCGGGCGGTCAGCAGAGGCCGGAGAGTCACCGCGGCGTCCTTCTGCCCGCCCGCCAGGGGCAACTCGGCCGGCCGTGGCTCTGCGGCGGTGGCCATCGTCGCGAGACCCTAACCGGCGCGCCGGTTCGCCACGTCCTCCCAGAAGCCGATCCAGCCGTGCTCGTGGCGTATCCCGGCCTCGAGAGCAAGCCGGTTGCCCTCGGTGGCCGCCGCCGGCATCTGCTCCCGGATCCGCTCGTAGTCGGCCAGCCGCTGCGAGTGAGCGCGCAGCTGCTCGCGTGCCAGCAGCTGCGGGTCGGCTCCGAAGAACAGCTTCAGCAGTGCCGGCTCGCGCAACTCGGCCAGCCCGCTCGGCGGCTCGCCGCGCCACTGCGCGAGGGCCTCGCTGCCGAGCTCGGTGATCGAGTAGCGCTTGCGGCGGCGCCCGCTGTCCTCGCGCTCGACCGTGAGATAGCCCGCCGCGGCCAGGCGCTCCGGTTCGCTGTAGAGCTGGGCGTGCTGCAGCGACCAGAAGTAGCCGATGCTGATCTCGACGAGGCCCTTCAGCTCGTAGGGGGTGGCCTCGCCCACCTGCTCGATCAGGCCGAGCACGATGTAGGAGGCGGGGGTCAGGCGTATCGGTTGCAATAGTCCAAACTAGACGGTATGGTCTTGACCATGGCAACCTCACTCTCGCAGACGGCGGCGACGGACCACCGGCTCGGCTTCCAGAGCCTCGACGAGGAGACGTCGGTCGAGCGGCTGCCGGTCACGGGTGAGCTGCCGGCCTGGCTCAGCGGCGCGCTGGTGCGCGTGACGCCCGCCCTGTTCGAGATCGGGGGCCGGCGCGTGGCCCACTGGTTCGACGGCCTGGCCATGCTCAACCGCTTCGGCTTCGCCGACGGCGACGTCTCCTACCGCAACCGCTTCCTCGACAGCGCCGCCTACCGCAACGCGCGCGCAGGTGAGCTGCGTCACAGCGGTTTCGCCACCGACCCCTGCCGCTCCATCTTCCAGCGCGTGCAGGCCCTCTTCTCGCCCGGCTTCACCGACAACGCCAACGTGAACCTGGCCCAGATCGGCGAGCGCCACATCGCGATGACAGAGACGCCGCTGCCGATCGAGTTCGACCCGGAAACGCTGGACACCGTCGGCCCGCTGAGCTACGCGGACCCGCTCAAGGCGCACGTGACCACGGCCCATCCCCATCACGATGCCGAGCGTGACGAGCTCGTCAACTACTGCGCGCGCTTCTCGCGCACCAGCGAGTACGTGCTCTACGGGCTCGGGGCGGGATCCTCGGCGCGCCGGGTGATCGCCCGCCTGCCCGTGTCCGAGCCGGCCTACATGCACGCGTTCGGCATGAGCGGCCGCCACCTGATCCTGGCCGAATACCCGCTGCGCGTGAACCCGCTCAGGATGGCGCTCTCGGGACGCCCGTTCATCGAGAATTACGTGTGGCGTCCCGAACAGGGAACGCGCTTTCAGGTCTTCGACCGCGAGACCGGAGCGCTGCGCGGAAGCTACGAGACCGAAGCCTTCTTCGCCTTCCACCACGTCAATGCCTTCGAGCGCGGCGGCTCCGAGCTCGTGCTCGACGTGGTGGCCTACGACGACCCCGGTGTGATCTCATCGCTCTACCTCGACCAGGACGGTCCCCGGGACATGCTGCCGCCGACCGAGCTGCGTCGCTACACGATCGACCTGAACGGCGGCTCGGTGCGCTGGGAGGGCCTGCCCGGCGGGCAGAACGTCGAGCTGCCGCGCATCGACTATGGGCGCCGCAACGGGCGCGACTACGCCTACGCCTACTTCGCCGGCTTCGACCGCAGCTGGATCGACCGGCTGGTCAAGGTCGACGTGCGCGAAGGCACTCGCAGTGAATGGAGCGCACCCGGCTGCTATCCGGGCGAGCCGATCTTCGTGCGCGAGCCGGGCAGCGAGGCCGAGGACGCCGGGGTGCTCCTCTCGGTGGTGCTCGACGCCGAGGCGGGCCGCTCGTTCCTGCTCGTCCTCGACGCCGGCTCGTTCGAGGAGCTGGCCCGGGCCGAGGCGCCGCACCACATCCCCTTCGGCTTTCACGGGACATATCTGAGGGAGGGCTCGTGAGCCGGCCGCCAGCGCTGCGCGCCGCGGATTCCGATCGCGAGCAGGCGACCGAGACCCTGCGCTCGGCCGCGGCCGAGGGTCGCCTCAGCGCCGACGAGCTCGAGCAGCGGCTCGAGATCGCGCTGGGCGCGCGCACCTACTCCGAGCTCGCGGCGCTGGTGGCCGACCTGCCCGCGCCGGGGCGCGGCGCGGGCGAACGGCGCCCGGCGCGCCGCCGCGGCTCGAAACGAGCGGCGTTCCTCGCCACGGCCGCCGTGCTGGTGGCGATCTGGGCGCTCACCGGCGCCGGGTACTTCTGGCCCGTCTGGCCGATCCTGGGCTGGGGAGTGTTCGTAATGAGTCCCACGGGCGCCCTGCCGTTCGGCGGCTGCGGCGCACGGAGCAGCAGACACCGTTCCGCGGCCCGCGCAGATACGCTTCGGCGATGCCCTCCGAGCGCTTCGTCGATGAGCTGAACGACCAGATCGGCCGCGAGCTCAACGCGGCCCACCAGTACACCGCGGTGGCGGCCTGGTACGACCGTGAGACCTTCCCGCGTCTGGCCCGCCTCTTCTATGACCAGGCCGAGGAGGAGCGCGGGCACGCGATGAAGATGGTGGGCTACCTGCGCGACACGAGCTCGCCGTTGCGCCTGGGCGAGATCAAGGCGCCGCGCGCCTCGTTCAGCGACCACGTGGAGCCGATCTCACTGGCGCTCGACAACGAGAAGAAGGTCACGGTGGCGATCGCGAAGCTCTATGACATCGCGCGTGAGACCAACGACTTCGCGAGCGAGAGCTTCATGCAGTGGTTCGTCGACGAGCAGGTCGAGGAGGAGGCCACGATGGATGCCCTTCTCCAGGTGGCCGAGCGGGTGCGCGAGTACCCGATGATGCTCGAGGAGTTCCTGGCCCGCGACGGCAAGTCGCTGGGCGGGGACGACTAGCGGCTGCCGGCCTGCTGGAGCCGTTCGGCTCGCTCGGCGAACGAGCGCTTCAGCAGCGGCTCGTATTTGTGCAGGCTGCGGGGGACGCCCTGGAGATGCGCCGGCAGGCGCGACACGGGTACGAGGCCGAGGGCGCGCAGCAGCTCATCGTCGGCGGGCCGACGTGCGGGGCAGTCGCGGCAGCGAGGGGTCGAGCGGCAGCACTTGAGCGGCACTGAGGGCAGCGTACCACGGTCTTAGGGTTCCCTAATCGACAGCGCTGGTTACGCTGGCGCCCCATGCCCTCGAAGCTCTTCCAGCCCGGCCTGCTCGACGGGCAGCTGGCCGTGGTGAGCGGCGGCGGCTCCGGCCTCGGCCGGGCCTCGGCGCTCGAATTGGCGGCGCTCGGCGCCCGCGTCGTGGTCTGCGGACGGCGCCTCGAGCCGCTGGAGGAGACGGCCGCCGGCGCCGACGGCGGTCGCTGCGAGGCGCTCGCCTGCGACATCCGCGAGGAGGAGCAGGTGCGCGCCCTCGTCGACACCGTTATCGAGCGCCACGGGCGCATCGACGTGCTCGTCAACAACGCCGGGGGGCAGTTCCTCACCCCGGCCGAGGACATCACGCCCAAGGGCTTTCAGACGGTGATCCGGCTCAACGTGGAGGGCACGTGGCTGATGAGCCACGCGGTGGCCACGCGGGCGATGATCCCCGAGCGCGACGGGTCGCCCCCCGGCGGCAAGATCATCAACGTCACGCTCTCGCCTCATCACGGGCTGCCCGGAATGGCGCACTCGTCGGCCGCTCGGGCGGCGGTCGAGAACCTCACGCGCGTGCTCTCCATCGAATGGGCGCGCTTCGGCATCACCCTCACCGCGCTCGCCGCCGGGCACTTCGCCACGGAGACGTTGCGCACCAAGTACCCGCAGGCCGTGGTGGAAGGAGTGGCGGGCACGGTGCCGCTCGGACGCCTGGGCACCGAGGAGGAGTTCGCATGGCTCGTGGCCTACCTGGCGTCACCCGCGGGCGACTACTTCTCCGGTGCGGTGCTCACCATCGACGGCGCTCGCGACAACTGGTTCGGCGCCTGGCCGCCCGGGGGAATGGCCGGCGCGGAAGGCAAGCCGCTCGCGGAGGAGCGCAGGCCGAAGGCGTGAACGAGGTTCCCGAGCTGCGCACCGAGCGCCTGCTGATGCGGGGCTGGCGCGACGAGGATCTGGACGCCTGGGCTCGGATCTGCGCCGAGCCCGAGGTGATGCGCTCGATCGGGCGCGAGGGTGCGCTCAGCCCGGGGGACGCCTGGCGCGAAATGGCCGTGCTGGCCGGCCACTGGGCGCTCAAGGGCTACGGGCACTGGGCGCTCGAGGAGCTCGAGGGCGGGGCCCTGGTCGGCAGAGCCGGGCTGCTCCAGCCGCCCGAATGGCCCGCGCTCGAGGTGGGCTGGATGGTGGACCGGAAGCGCTGGGGCGAGGGTCTCGCGGGAGAGGCGGGCCGCGCTGCCGTGGACTGGGCTCGGAGCGAGCTCGGCACCGAGCACATCATCAGCCTGATCGCCCCGCAAAACCTGCGCTCGCAGCGTGTCGCGGAGAAGCTCGGCCAGCGCCGCGAAGGCCGGGCCGAGGTACGTGGCCACGAGCTCGAGATCTGGGGCGCGGACCTGCCTCTGGACGCCTGACGGGTTCGACGCCGGGGCGCGGGGGGTACAAGCCGGGCATGACCGATAGCGAAGAAACGACTCCCGCGGGCGACGGTCCCGCGGAGGAACAGCGCGCCACACCCGCGGACGACCGCTTCGCCCGCCGCGAGGAAGAGGCTGCCGCTCTCGAGGCCGCTGCCATCGGCGGTGCGCGGCCCGACTACGAGGGTGACGAGGAGGACCGCGCGGTCGAGGAGGCCGGCGGTGGTGTTTCCGAGGGCTTCGAGGAAGCCGAGCGCGAGCTGATCGACGCGGCCAGCCACGGCGAGAACCGCCACGACCCGGCCACCGAGGCGTTCACTCCCGAGCAGGAGTCCGACCGCTCGACGGCGGTTTTCGGCGAGCCCGACGAGGAGGACGTCACCGAGGTCGTCGAGGACCCGCTCGAGGGGCCGGACGATCCCGGCCGCGGCCCGGGCCTGGCGGCCGACCGCTAGCGCGGCCGCCGGCCGGTCAGCGCTCGAACAGCGTCGACAACACGACCTCGGTCACGGTGCGGCTGATCCCGTCGGTGGCGCGGATCCGCTCGAGGCTGAGCTCGAGGTCCTGCGTGTCGCGCGCCATCACATGGAGGAGCGCACTGGCCTCGCCGGCCACCGTGTGAGCCGACACCACCCCCGGCTCGCCCTCCACCGCCCGCTTGATGGCATCGGCCGGCATGCCGCCCTCGCAGTAGAGGTCGACGAAGGCCTCCGCGTGCCAGCCGAAGGCACTCGCGTCCACCTGGGCCGTGTAACCGCGGATCACCCCGTCACGCTCCAGCCGGTCGATCCTCCGCTTGATCGCGGGGGCCGACAGGTGAACGTGCTGTCCTATGTCTTGGAACGAGCGACGGGCGTTCTCGCGCAGCAGCGCAACGATTCTGCGGTCGGTTTCGTCTATTTGGCGCTCGATCGTCGAAGTATTGCAACAGATCGGCGTTGTTCGCCGGTTGATTTCAGGGAATCATTGACAGATGCCGACGAAGATCGGATCGTGCGCACCCCGCCCGAGCCCGGTTCTTCGACGAAATCGGATCGAAAGAGGAGCCTGATGGCCACGGAGCAGCTTGCCCAGAAGCACGGCACGGTCTCACCACGCGTGCCCGAACACGACGCGATGCCGCTCCACGGCATCGACCACGTCGAGCTCTACGTGGGCAACGCCGCACAGGCCGCGTACTACTTCGCGCACGCCTTCGGATTCACGGAGACGGCCTACCGCGGCCTCGAGACGGGCAGCCGCGAGCGCGTGTCTCACGTGCTCGAGCAGGGCCGGATCCGGCTGGTGCTCACCGCCACCCTCAAGGGAGGCGACGAGATTGCCGACCATCACGCGCGCCACGGCGACGGTGTGCACAAGATCGCTCTCAGCGTGCCCGACGCCGCGGCGGCCTACGAGCACGCGGTGGCCCAGGGTGCGCGCGGGGTCGTCACGCCGCGGTGGGAGGAGGACGAGCACGGGCGCGTTCAGCTCTCGGCCATCGAGACCTACGGCGACACCCTGCACCTGTTCGTCCAGCGCGAGGGCTACAAGGGAGCCTTCCTACCCGGCTACGAGCGGCGTGCCGAAGCACCCCGCGACCCAGAGGACATGCTGCTGATGGGCATCGACCACATCGTCGGCAACGTCGAGCTCGGGCACATGGAGGAGTGGGTCGCCTACTACGAGCGCGTCTTCGGCATGACCGAGA
The DNA here is from genome assembly GCA_963813495.1 of uncultured Thermoleophilaceae bacterium. Taxonomy (GTDB): domain Bacteria; phylum Actinomycetota; class Thermoleophilia; order Solirubrobacterales; family Thermoleophilaceae; genus JACVRW01. The sequence goes on along the minus strand of CAWEZC010000005.1, from coordinate 1,030,391 downwards.
TGCTGCACTTCTCGGACGAGGCCATCTCGACGGAGTACTCGGCGCTGATGTCGAAGGTGGTGACTTCGGGCGACGGTCGCGTCAAGTTCCCGATCAACGAGCCCGCCGAGGGCAAGCGCAAGTCGCAGATCGAGGAGTACATCGACTTCTACAACGGCGCGGGCGCGCAGCACATCGCCGTCGCCACGCGCGACATCGTGCGTTGCGTGACCGAGCTGCGTGGGCGCGGCGTCGAGTTCCTGACCATCCCCGAGTCCTATTACGAGGAGGTCCCGGGCCGCATCGGGCAGATCGACGAGGACATCGAGGACCTGCGCCGGCTCGGGATCTTGGTCGACCGCGACGACGAGGGCTACCTGCTGCAGATCTTCACCAAGCCGACGGGCGACCGGCCCACCGTCTTCTTCGAGGTCATCGAGCGCCACGGCGCCCGCGGCTTCGGCGAGGGCAATTTCAAGGCTCTGTTCGAGGCCATCGAGCGCGAACAGGAGCGGAGAGGAAACCTCTAGGCATGCGCTACGCCAGCCTCGGAAGCATTCCCCCCAAGCGCCACGTACAGGTGCGCCGGAACGGCGAGCAGGCGATGCCTGCGAGCCTACGTTCGCAGCTCGGCGCGTCGTCGCCCCTGCTGGTGGAGGAGGTGATGGGCTACGAGGGCTTCTCGGGCAACGAGTCGATCCTGCTGCACCTCCAGTCGCCCTGCCGTCTCGATCAGGTGGGCGAGTTCCGCCCGATCGAGCGCGACGAGTGGGTGCCGGAAACCCACGTGCACCGGCTGGCCGACGCCAACCCCGTCGAGGCGGGCGGCGATCCGCTGTCGAGCCGGCAGCTCTTGATGTGGAACGGCGACATCGAGGTGTCGATCGCCAAGCCGACCCGGGAGCTCGAGGGCTTCTACCGCAACGGCGAGGGCGACGAGGTGCTCTACATCCACCGCGGCTCGGGCGTACTGCGCTCGATCTTCGGGCGTGTGCCCTTCCGCGAGCGCGACTACGTGGTGATCCCCCGTGGGACCACCCACGCATTCGAACTGCCCGACGGTGAGGAGCAGTTCTGGGTCTGCTTCCACACGCCGGGCGAGATCGAGACACCCAACCGCTATCGCAACCGCTACGGGCAGCTGCTCGAGCACGCTCCTTTCTCACAGCGTGACTTCCACTCTCCGGCCGAGCTGGAGACCTTCGACGAAGCGGGCGAGTACCCGGTCAATGTGCGCGTGCGCGACGGCCATCAGGACTACGTGCTCGACCGCCACCCGTTCGACGTCGTGGGTTGGGACGGCTACGTCTTCCCCTACACCTTCAACGCGGACGACTTCGAGCCGCGGGCCGGGCGCTTCCATCTGCCGCCGCCCGCCCACCAGACCTTCCAGGGCCCGAACTTCGTGATCTGCACGTTCGCGCCGCGGATGCTCGACTGGGACCCCGAGGCGGTCACGCTGCCCTACCACCACTCGAACATCCAGTCCGAGGAGGTCATGTTCTACGCGGCGGGCGACTACGCCGCGCGCAAGGGCGTCGGGGTCGGCTCGCTCACGCTGCACCCCTCGGGGCTGCCCCACGGGCCACAGCCCGGGGCGGTGGAGAAGGCGCTGGGCAAGAAGTCCACCGACGAGCTGGCCGTGATGTGGGACACCTTCCGCCCACTGCGCCTGTCGTCGCTCTGGGAAGGGATCGACCAGCCCGACTACGCGCTGAGCTGGAACCCGGACAAGGAAGCGGCGCCGGCGCGCTGACTCGTTGAGCGCGGGAAAGCGCCGCGCCTGGGCCGGCCGGTAGCCGGGGCGGTCCGCTAGGGCCCCCGCAGCTGAAAGAACGCGCTGTCGTCCTCCCTCTGGCACGTGTTGGCGCCCGGTCCGCCCACCAGCTTGTCCAGGTCGGGACCGCGCCGCTGCATCGGCGCCAAGTAGGGCGCACGTCGGGCCCTCGTTGAACCCGTTCTCGTCAGCGAGCGAACAGAGGGGCGCAACTGTCCCGATTCCCTCTTAGGAGGATTCATGCCTCGCAAGTTCCTGACGGCGCTGCTCGCCGGCGCCCTGCTCATCGTCGCCCTGGTACCCGCGGTCAACGCGTCGGGGGGCGGTGGCAAGCACCATCGTGATCGCGACTGCGGCGAGCGCTCCAAGCGAGTTCTCGACGTGGTCGGCCTGACCGACGACGGTCGGCTGATCTGCTTCCGGGAGAACGATCCCCGGGACGCCCGCAACATCGGCCACATCAAGGGCCTCAGCGGTGACGATCGCCTGGTGGGCATCGACTACCGGCCCGCCACCGGCGACCTGTACGGCCTGGGCAACAACGGCGGCGTCTACGTCGTCAATGACGGCAACGGGCGAGTGATGCTCAAGTCACGCCTCAACGTGGCGCTCAGCGGCACCTCCTTCGGGGTGGACTTCAACCCGACCGTCGACCGCCTGCGCATCATCAGCGACACCGGCCAGAACCTGGCCGACAACGTCGACGCCAACAACGACACCGTCACCAACACCACGCTGAGCAACCCCGGTCCGCCACCGGCCACGGCTCTCGGCGTGACCGGCGCCGCGTACACCAACAACGACGCCGATCCCAACACCGCGACCACGCTGTTCGACATCGACTCGACGCTCGACCAGACCGTGATCCAGTCGCCGGCGGCCTCGGGAGTGCTGGTCCCCAGCGGCAAGCTCCTGGTCGACACCGGGCCGGTGGTCGGATCGGACATCTACAGCACGATCCGCGGCGGCACCACGGTGCGCGTGGAGGGCTTCGCCTCCCTGACCGTGAGCGGCCAGAGCCGCTTCTACTCGGTCAACCTGCTGCAGGGACGCGCGGACACGCGCGGGTCGTTCTCGTCCCGCAACGCCGTAACCGGCATCGCCGTTCCGCTGAACCAGCGCTGAGCGAACGCCCCCGCCGGGCAAGTGGACGACGAGGGGCCGGCCCAGGCCGGCCCCTCGTCGTTCGCATCGCCGCTAGGCAGTGCGCTCGGCCTCGCGGCGCGCCTTGCGCTTGGCCAGTGCCGAGCGCAGCAGGTACAGCGGCGTCGGCGGCACCCAGCCCAGCTGCAGCGCGGTGGTCAGGTCGTCGCGGTTGGCCCAATGCTCGACCAGCTTGCCGTCGGCGATCCGCAACCAGTGCGTCTGCGTCGAGGCGAACGTCTTGCCCGTGGCCGGGAACGCCTCCTTCACCTGGGCCTGCTCGTCGTAGCCGGTGAAGGTGCGCACATGGCGGCCCGACATCGTGCAGTGGACGACCACGAGGTCGCCCTCGCTGACCACATGATGGGCTTCCCAGCGCAGCTCCGCGAAGGCATCGCGCAGCCACAGGGCCGTGGCGTAGGCACCCGCCGGACCGGGCTGTCGCGAGGCCGGCGGCTCGTCCTTGGCCTCGTGGTTCAGGAACTCGGGGTGGATCACCTCCTCGAAGTCCTGACGGCTGCCGTCGGCCATGATCTGGATGGAGCGCAGCCCGAGCTCCTTGGCCTCATCGTCCTGTCTCGGCTTGTCGATGATCACGGTCACGTGGTCCTCCATGGGTTGGCGTCCCCATGAAGGACCACGACGCCCGCGATCTATTCCAGCGCCTGCCTAGATGTACATCCCGCCGAACTGCCCGCCGGTCACGTTCAGCACCTGGCCGTGGACGTAGTCGGCCCACGGCGAGCACAGGAAGAACACCGGGCCCGCCGCCTCCTCGGGCGTGGCGGGGCGGCCGAGCGGGATGATCATCGCCGCCATCTGGCGCATCTGCTCCGGGATGCCGAGCTGGATCTCCTCACCATCCTTGACCATCGTGTTGCCCGACTCCTTGGCAGCGGTGAGACGGGTCTCCACGAAGCCGAAGGCCACGGCGTTCACGTTGATCTTGAACTGGCCCCACTCCTTGGCCAGCGTCTTTGTCAGTCCCACCACGGCGGCCTTGCCCGCCGAGTAGTTGACCTGCCCGGCGTTGCCCATCGTGCCCGAGATCGACGACACGTTGACGATCTTGCGAAAGACCTCACGGCCCTCGTCGCGCTCCTGCTTGGCCGGGTCACGCAGGTGTGGCGCCGCGGCGCGGATCACCCGGAAGGGCACGACCGTGTGGATGTCGAGCATCGCCTGGAACTGCTCGTCGGTCATCTTGTGCGCGACGCCGTCCCTGGTGTAGCCGGCGTTGTTGACGATGATGTCCAGCTGGCCGAACTCGTCGACCGCCTTCTGCACCAGCTGGTCGGGCACGCCCTCCTTGGTGAGGTCGCCGGCGAAGACCACGGTCTCCCCGGCTATCTCGGACGAGGCCTGTTCGGCCACCTCGGCGTCGAGGTCGTTGATCAGGACCCGCGCGCCCTGCTGGGCGAGCAGCTCGGCGGTGGCACGGCCAATGCCCCGGGCGGACCCGGTGACGATCGCAGCCTTTCCATCAAGTACTCCCACTGTTTCGGTCTCCTCTGGGGGCGTTTCGCTTTCGAGAGGGAGGCATCATGACGATCCGCTTGCACCGGGGGCCGCCGCGGCCTACCTTCCCGGGGGTGACGCTCCACTTCGTCCGCTACGGCATCCCGCTGCTGCTGTTCGTCGCCGGGATGATCGTCGCGGCGACGTCAGGGAGGCTCGGAGTGGCAGCCGGCGCGATGTTCATCAGCGCGGCGACCGCGGTGCTGCTCCTCAATCTGCTCTACCGGATGGGCGTGGAGGGCGACAAGTCGCGCGGCCGCGAGGAGGACGCCCGCCGCTTTTTCGACGAGCACGGGCGCTGGCCGGACGAGCCGGACTCGGCGGCGCGCCACGGGCGCAGCCGCTAGACCCCGATCAGCTTTCCGAGGATCTCCTTCATCACCTCGTCGGTGCCGCCGCCGATCGGGCCCAGCCGCGTGTCGCGCAGCGCACGGCCGATCTCGAGGTCGCCCTCCAGGATCCGAAAAGCCGCCTCGGCCACCTCCAGCGCCGAGCGCTGCGACAGCAACTTGGCCTCGGTCACCTCGCGGATGGCGTCGTGCCCGTTCGCGAACAGGTAGAGCGCGTGTCCGGTGAGACAGCGCGACGCCTCCAGCTTGAGTGCCAGCTCGGCCACCGTCTGCCGGAACTCGTGGCGCCCGCTCGCTCCCTCCACCACCCGCTCGAGCACCGATTCCATCGAGCCCACCGCCCCGAGGGCCATCAGCAGCCGCTCCCATTGGAAGTTGGCCATGATCAGGTAGAAGCCGCGGTTCTCCTCACCGAGCAGGTTCTCCTCGGGTACGAAGACATCGTCGAAGTGAAGCTCGCCTGTGTCCGACGCGTGCCAGCCGAGCTTCTCCAGCTCGCCCGCGACCGTGAAGCCCTCCATGCCCTTCTCGAGCACCAGGAAGGAGATGCCGTGGTGCCCGCCCTCCTCGGTCGTCTTGACCGCGGTGACCACGAAGTCGGCACGGACGCCGTTGGTGATGTAGGTCTTCGAGCCGTTGACCACGTAGCCCCCGTCGACCCGTCGGGCGAACGTCCGCAGGCCGGCCACGTCGGAGCCGGCCCCCGGCTCGGTGATCCCCAGCGCCGCGATTCGCTCGCCGCGCACGGCCGGCGCCAGGAAGCGCTGCTTCTGGTCCTCGGTGCCGAACTTCCAGATCGGCGGGGTGGCGATACCGATGTGTGCTCCGATTCCCGCCGCCAGGCCGCCCGATCCGCAGCGTGAGAGCTCCTGGGTCAGCACCGCGTCCTCGACGTAGCCACCGCCCCGACCGCCGTACTCCTTCGGGTACTTGAGCCCGAGCAGACCCCGCTCAGCCATGCGGGTGAAGACCGAATCGGGAAACCAGTGCTCCCGCTCCCAGTCGCCGGCGTGCGGGCGCAGCTCCTCGGCCACGAACGCCCGGATCTCGGCCCGGAGCGGATCGTGTTCCTCCGTGAAGGGCGGTATGGGCCGCGGCGACGCAGCCGCGGGCACGCCGACCCGGTTCACATCCGCTTGCGCAGCATCCCGAACACCCCGCGCATCACCTTCTTCTGCAGGGCCTTGCCCTCGCGCGAGGTGAGGAACTTGCCCAAGGCCTCGGCGCCGCCCGCGGTCGGGGCGGGCGCCTGCTTGGGCTTCCGGGCGGTGCGCGGCTCGGCGGGAGCCTTCTTCGGGGCCGCCTCCGCGGGCTCGGCTTCGGGCTGCTCGAGGCGCGCAGCGAGCCGCTCGCGGGCGCTCTCGGCCTCGGCACGGGTGCCGTACTTGGCGAACAGGGGAGAGGCCTTGGCGGCGCCGTCCACGTCGTCGGCTGGGCCCATGCGCGAAGCGGGGGCGCGCAGGCGCGTGTGGACCACCGGCGTGGGCACGCCGTCTTCGGAAAGGATCGTGACCGCGGCCTCGCCGATGCCCATCTGGGTGAGCAGCTCCTCGACGTCGTAGAAGTCCGAGGTCGGGTAGGTCGAGGCCGCCGCCTTGAGTGCCTTGGCGTCGTCGGGCGTGAAGGCGCGCAGTGCGTGTTGAACCCGGTTGCCGAGCTGGCCGAGCACCTCGCCGGGCACGTCGTCGGGCACCTGGGTGACGAAGAAGACGCCCACGCCCTTGGAGCGGATCAGGCGCACGGTCTGGGTGACGGACTCGAGGAAGGCCTTGGTGGCGCCGTTGAAGAGCAGATGCGCCTCGTCGAAGAAGAACACGAGCTTGGGCTTGTCCAGGTCTCCCGCCTCGGGCAGCTGCTCGAAGAGCTCGGCCAGCAGCCACATCAGGGCCGTGGAAAACAACTTGGGCCGATCCTGCACGGCCGGCAGCTCGAGACACGAGATCACGCCGCGGCCGTCAGGCGCCAGGCGCAGCAGGTCGGCGATGTCGAGCTGGGGCTCGCCGAAGAATTCGGTGCCGCCGCCGGTCTCGAGTCCCACGAGGCTGCGCAGCAGGACGCCCACCGTGGACGAGGCGAGCCCGCCGATGCCCTCGAGCTCCTCCTTGCCGGCGTCCGACTCGAGGAAGGTCAGCAGCGCCCGCAGGTCGGAGAGGTCGAGCAGCGGCAGGCCCTTCTGGTCGGCGTAGTGGAAGACGAGCCCCAGGCTCTGCTCCTGGGTCTCGTTGGCGTCGAGGACCTTGGCCAGCAGCTGGGGACCGAAGTCCGAGACGGTCGCCCTCACCGGTACGCCCGGCCCGATTCCGCCCAGCGACAGGTACTCCACCGGGAAGCCGGCCGGGGCGAAGGGAAGACCGAGCTCGCCCATCCGCTTCTCGGCGGGCCCCCCCGGCGCACCCGGGGTGGCGACTCCCGATACGTCGCCCTTGACGTCGGCCGCGAACACCGCCACGCCCGCCGCCGACAGCTGCTCGGCGATCGTCTGGAGGGTGATCGTCTTGCCCGTGCCGGTGGCCCCTGCCACCAGGCCGTGGCGGTTCATCATTCGCAGCGGGATCGCCACCACGGCCTCGGGGGCGAGCGCGCCGTCGTGCACGCCGCGGCCCAGGTCGAGCGCCGCGCCCTCGGTCCTGTAGGCCTCGGCGATGGTGGTGTTGAAGTCGGCCATTGGGCGGCGCGGATCGTACCGTCGCCGGGCCGGCCCGGGCGGCGCCGGTGGCGCGGTGGACGGGATGTCCAACCGGCGCGCATCGTGCGCGACCACGAGGACGCCCACGTCAAGTTGCTCAAGCAGGCGCTCGGGCCGGCGGCGGTGAAGAAGCCGAGGTTCGACTTCAAGAACACCACCGGCGACCAGAACACGTTCCTGCAGACCGCAGTCGCGCTCGAGGGCACCGGTGTGGCCGCCTACGCGGGCCAGATCCGCGACTGCTCCAGGAGCCGGTGGTCCAGGCAGCGCTCTCTATCTACTCGGACGAGGCGCGGCACGCCGCCCACTTGCGGTCGCTGGCGGGCGAGAGCTTCGCGCCTGCGGCCTTCGATGAGGCCAAGAACATGAAGCGGGTACTGAAGATCGTGCCGCTTACTCGAACACGTCGAGCGGCAGGGCCGCCGACACCAGTGCGTTGGGCGCGTCCACGACCGCCGATACCCGTAGCTCGGCCGCCACGCTCATCAGGACGTAGGCCGCCTCGCGGCTCAGCCGGTGCTCTGCGGTGAGCCAGCCCAGCAGCTCCAGCAGCGCGCGCCGCGTGGCGAGGTTGAGGTCGAGGTCGCCCTGTCCGCCGTCGTCGGATAGCGGGATGCCGGTGGTGGCGAACATCCGCCGTGCCGGCCGCGGCGGTGCCTCGTAGGCGGGGAAGGTGGGGCGCCAGCGCTCGTCGCGTCGCAGCTCGAGTCGCAGCGTGGCGCTGCCGCCGGTCTCGATGGCCGCGATGCAGACCTCGCCGTCGCCCTGGGCGAAGTGCAGATCGCCCACCGATAGCAGGGCACCGGGCACGTGCACGGGCAGCCGCAGGCGGGCGCCGGGGCCCAGGTCGCGCACATCGATGTTGCCGCCGTTCTCGCGCGGCGGGTGGGTGCGCAGGCCGTCCGCCGCCTCTGGCGGCCAGGCGTCCGCCGGATCGGGCAACGGCGCGTAGCCGCCGCCCGCCACCAGCTTCCGCTCGCGGGCCAGGGCGCGCTCGGAGAGCTCGGGCGAGGGCGCCACGCCGATCACGCCGGCGTGCGTGCAGGCGGGCACCGCCACGCCGGGCAGCTCGCCGGAGCGCGCCACACCGTCCTCGATCTCCCAGCGCGCCAGGAAGGGCTCGCCGAAGAGGTCACCGAGGAAGCCCGAGCCGGGCCAGATGGCGGTCCAGCCGAAGCGGTCGGTCTCGTAGCCGAGCACCTCGGCCACCAGGACGTCACCGGGCTCGGCGCCGCGCACCTCGACGGGTCCGGTCAGCGGGTGCGCGAGGGATGGCACGCCGAGCAGGTCGGCGTGGGTGGAGTGGGGGCCGATCTCGCGGTCGCGTGAGTCCCGGATCTCGAACACGACCTCTTCGCCGGGGTCGACCGAGGCGACGGGCGAGAGGTCGGGGTGCCAGCGATTGTGGCCGTTGGCCGCGCCGTGGTCGAGGCGGCGGGAACGGTCGATCTCGACGCGCAGGGCCACGCGGGCAAGCTATCGCGGTCCTGTAACGGACTCGTTGCACACCTGAGCCTCGTGCGCCTGTCTCCGTGCGACATCGGGCAGATGACGGAGCGTCGGGCTGCTGCACGTGCTCGACGAGTGCGTGGCCGAGGCGGTGGCGGCGCGGCGCCCGCCGGCGCCTGAGCCTCAGCCGCCGCGCTCCACGTGCAACAGCAGCACGTGGCCGTGCGTGGCGAACGTCGTGTCGCCCTCCAGCATCCCCGTCGCCACCTCGAAGACGACCGCAGCCGCTCCGGGATCGTCCACGTCGGCGGGAGCCGAGCCGTTGCCCGCCGGCCGGCGCTGGCGCACGTAGGTGGCGCTCTCGGCCACCGCGCCGATCAGGGCGAAGGCGGCTGCGCGCAGCCCGCCGAGATCGTCCGGATCGTCTTGCCAGCGCAGGCGCACCACGTAGGCAGCCTCGGCGTCGACCTCCGCGCCGAGCAGCTCGAGCCCCGTCGAGTCCGCCTCGCAGACGGAGCGCAGATGGGGGAGGAGGTGTGCGTCCGGATCCTCGGCGACCCAGCCGGGCAGCGACAGGGCTTCGAGCAGCTCGCTCACCCCGCCGGCCAGGCGGCGGCCGTCGCCGCTGCCGTTGCCTCGCGTGTCGATGTCCCAGCGTGGTCGCGTGTCGCGCACGCTAGCGGGCCGGCCTACAGCCCGTAGGAACGACCGATCACGTCGAGCATGACCTCGTCGGTGCCCGCGCCGATGCGGTTGAGACGCATGTCGCGCCAGGCCCGCTCGATGCCGTACTCCTTCATGTAGCCGGCGCCGCCGTGGATCTGCAGGCACTCGTCCACGACCTCGCACGCCATGCGGGCGGTGTACAGCTTGGCCATCGAGATCTCGCGCACCGGGTACTCGCCGTTGCCGAAGCGCCAGGCCGTGGTGTAGACCATCTGGCGGCCGGCCTCGATCTTGGTGGCCATGTCGGCGAACTTGTGGCGGATCGCCTGGAACTTGCCGATCGGGCGCCCGAACGCGGTGCGCTCCGCGGCGTACTCGAGCGTCTTGTCGAAACAGCGCTGCGCGCCCGCCACGCAGCCCGCGGCGCCGATCAGGCGCTCGCCCTGGAGCTCCCACATGATGTGGTAGAAGCCCTTGCCCTCCTGGCCGAGCATCGCCTCCGCAGGCACGCGCACATCCTGGAAGGCCAGCAGCGCGGTGTCACTGGCGTGCATGCCGAGCTTCTCCAGCTTCTGCTCGCGGATCACGCCCTCGGTGTCCATCGGGACCAGGAAGAGCGAGAAGCCGTCGTAGCCGGCGTCGGGATCGGTCTTGGTCACGAGCACGATGAAGTCGGCCCGATGGCCGTTGGTTATGTAGGTCTTCGAGCCGTTGATGACGTACTCGTCCTGCTCACGCACGGCCCGCGTTTTGATGCCGGACACGTCGCTGCCGGCGTCGGGCTCGGTGATGCCCAGGCAGGCGATCCTCTCGCCCCGGATCGCCGGCACCAGCCATTCCTGCTTCTGCTCCTCGGTGCCGAACAGGAACACCGGCGGGGTGGCCATGTCGGTGTGTACGGCCACCCCCATGGCCAGGCCGCCCGAGCCGGCTCCCGCCATCTCCTCGGCGAGGACCAGGTTGGCGAAGTAATCGCCGCCCTGGCCGCCGTACTCCTCGGGGTAGGACAGGCCCAGGAAGCCGAGCTCGCCCATGCGCCGGAACACGGAGTCGGGGAAGGTCGTCTCCTCCCACTCCTCCGCGTGGGGGGCGAGCTCCTTGGCGACGAAGGAGCGGATCGACTGACGGAGCTGGTCGTGCTCCTCCGTGAAGATGAAGTGCTTGCGCCGGGCCCCGTGGTCGGGCTTGAGCAAGGTGTCTGCGCTGGCCATGAGCGCAAGCTAGCGCGGCGTCCCGAAAAAGTAAACAGTGGCACTTCCTACTTTCCGCAGCTGGCGCCGGCGGGCGCGTCGCGCCCGGGGGTCGGGCCGGTAGCGTGGACGCGATGAGCGAGCGCGAATTCGACGTCATCGTTGTGGGCGCCGGCCCGGCCGGCGAGGTGTGCGCCGGGCGGCTGGGCGAGCAGGGGTTGACCGTCGCCGTGGTGGAGCAACACCTGATCGGCGGCGAATGCTCCTTCTACGCCTGCATGCCCTCCAAGGCGCTGCTGCGACCCGGCGAGCTGCTGGCCGAGGTGCGCCGCATCCCCGGGGTGGCCGAGGCCGTGACCGGCGACCTCGACGCGCAGGCCGTGCTGCAGCGTCGCGACGAGATCATCCACGACCTCGACGACTCCAGCATGGTCCCCTGGCTCGAGGCCCGCAACTGCACCGTGGTCCGCGGCAACGGCCGGCTGGACGGCGAGCGCCGGGTGCTCGTGGGCGACGAGGTGCTGGTCGCCCGCCGCGCCGTGGTGATCGCGGGCGGCACCAGCGCCCTCGTACCGCCGATCGACGGTCTGCGCGAGGCTCGCCCGTGGACCAACCGGGAGGCCACCACGGCCAAGACCGTGCCCGGCCGCCTGGCCGTCCTCGGCGGCGGCGTGGTGGGAGTCGAGATGGCCCAGGCCTGGAGCAGCCTCGGCTCCAAGGTCACGCTGATCGAGGCCGCGGAGCGCCTGATCGCTCGCGAGGAGAGCTTCGCGAGCGAGCTCGTGGCCAACGCGCTGACCGCGACCGGAGTGGACGTCCGGCTGGCCACCAAGGCGAGCGCGGTGCGCGCGCAGAACGGCGAGGTCACGGTGGAACTCGAGGGTGGGGACTCGGTGATCGCCGACGAGCTGCTGGTGGCCATCGGGCGTAAGCCGAACACAGAGGATCTCGGCCTCGAGACCGTGGGCCTCGAGGCGAGCGGGCCGATCGAGGTGGACGACGCGATGCGCGTCAACCATTGGCTCTACGCGATCGGCGACATCAACGGCCGGGCCCTGCTGACGCACATGGGCAAGTATCAGGCCCGCGTGGCCGCCGACCGCATCCTCGGCGACGAGAGCGAATGCCTGCTGGTCGACGGCCAGCAGTCACCGCGGGTGATCTTCACCGATCCCCAGGTGGCCGCCGTCGGCTACACGCTGGCCGCCGCCCAGGAGGCGGGTCTCAAGGTGCGCGCGGTCGACGTGCCGACGCAAAGCAACGCGGGGGCGAGCTTCTACGGGCGCGACAGCTCCGAGGGCACGACCCGGCTGGTGGTCGACGAGGATCGGCGCGTGGTGGTCGGTGCGACCTTCACCGGGCCCGAGGTGGCGGAGTTCGTGCACGCGGCGACGATCGCCGTGGTCGGCGAGGTGCCGCTCGAACGCCTCTTCCACGCCGTGGCGCCCTTCCCCACGCGCAGCGAGGTCTGGCTCTACCTACTCGAGAAACTCGGCGTGTCGGGCCCCTGTCAGCAGCCCAGCTTTGCGGGAGCGGTGTCCATTGAGCAAGGAGAGTCGTGATGAACGTGGTGGTGGCCGGCGGGCACGGGAAGATCGCGCTGAAGCTGCTGAGGCTCCTGGCCGAGCGAGGTGGCACCGCGCGCGGCCTGATCCGTAACCCGGGTCACGCGGCGGACCTGGAGGCTGTGGGCGCCGAAGCCGTGGTCTGCGACCTCGAGGCTCAGGATGACCTGCAGCCCTGCGTGGAGAGCGCCGACGCCATCGTCTTCGCCGCCGGGGCCGGCCCGGGCAGCGGGCCCGAGCGCAAGAAGACGGTCGATCTCGGCGGGGCGCTCAAGCTGATCGCAGCCGCCAGGCGGCTCGGCATCGCCCGCTACGTAATGGTCAGCGCGCTGAACGCCGACCATCCCGAGCGTGCTTCCGAGGCGATGCGGCCCTACTACGAGGCCAAGGGCAAGGCCGACGACGCTCTGCGGGCCAGCGGCCTCGACTATACGATCGTGCGCCCCGGTCGGCTGACCGACGACCCTGGCACGGGCCGCATAGGAGTGGGGACCGACATCGGCTCGGGTTCGGTCACCAGAGCGGACGTTGCGGCCACGCTGGCCGCCGTGCTCACGGCGCCGAACACGATCGGCGTGACCTTCGACCTGCTCGAGGGAGACACCCCGATCGAGGAGGCGATCGCTCAGCTGTCGCCATGAACGAGGCGCGCGCCGCCTCGGTTCTGCGCCGGGTACGTTCGATTCCCGAGGGCTTCGTGACCACCTACGGCGACTGCTCGCCCGGCGCCCCGCGCTTCGCCGGCACCGTGCTGTCCGCCTGCCGCGACCCCGGTGTGCCGTGGCAGCGGGTGGTGCGCGCCGACGGCTCGCTGGCCAAGGGCAGCCGCCAGCGCCGCCTGCTCGAGCGCGAGGGCGTGCCCTTCCGCGGCGAGCGGGTGGACATGCGCGCCGCCTGGATGCCGCCGGCCGGCTAGCCGGTGGTCTGCACGATCAGCACGTCGCAGGGCGCGTTGTGGGAGACCTTGTTGGGCACGCTGCCGAGGATCCGGCGCGCACCCTGCATCCCGACGCTGCCCAGCACGATCAGGTCGGCTCCCTCGCGGCGCGCGACCTCGATCAGGGCGTCGGCGGGATCGCCCTTGGGGCCGTGCAACTCGATCTCCACGCCCTCGGCCCGCAGCTTCGCAGAGGCGTTGTCGAGCACGGCGTCGGCCTGGAAGTCCGGGCCGATCGTGAACTCGCCGGCGGGAGCACGCCCGGCGAGCTGAGGGCTCACCGGGTTATACGAGCTCACCACGTGCAACCGCGCCCCGCTCAGTCGAGCGAGCTCGCCCGCGCGCTCGACGGCAATGGCGGCGGTATCCGAGCCGTCGGTTCCCACCACGATGTTCCTGTACATGCAAGGCCTCCTCAGGGGTCCGCCTGACGGTAACCGCCGCAGCGCCGGCGGGCAAGGTGCTCCTCGGGAACGCGTAGTACAACTCGCCGCGTGCCCTACGAGACGATCACGTACGAGGTCCGCGCCGACGGAGTGGCGAGCGTCGCGCTCGATCAGCCGGACACGCGCAATGCGCTGTCCAACCAGCTGCTCAGCGAGCTGGTCGCCGCGTTCGAGTCCGCGCGGGACGACGAGCGGGTCCGCTGCGTCGTGCTGCGCTCCACCCACGACAAGGTCTTCTCCGCCGGCGGCAGCCTCGACCAGTTCGCCGCCGACGTGCCGCTGGTGCACAAGCACTTCGGCACCGAGCGCTTCCCGCGCCTGTTCCGAACGATCATGCAGCTCGGCAAGCCCTCGATCTGCGCCGCCAACGGACACGTGCTGGCCGGAGCGCTGGGGCTGGCCCTGGCCTGCGACCTGATCGTGGCCAAGGAGGGGGCGAGCTTCGGCACGCCGGAGATCAACGTCGGCGTGTTCCCCTTCATGATCATGGCGCTGATCTACCGCAACGTGCCGCGCAAGAAGACCAACGAGCTGCTGCTGCTGGGCGAGCGCATCTCGGCACAGGAGGCGCGCGAGGCCGGAATCGTCAACCGGGTGGTGGCGCCGGAGGAGTTCGAAGCCGCGGTCGACGAGTGGGCCGTGAAGCTGGCCGGCAAGTCACCCGTGATGATGAAGCTCGGCAAGGACGCCATGTACCGCCAGCTCGACATGCCCTTCGAGGACGCACTCGACTTCCTGCGCTCCCAGCTCTCGCTCGCCTTCACCACCGAGGACATCCAGGAGGGCGTCAAGGCGTTCTTCGAGAAGCGCGAGCCGCATTGGACGGGGCGCTGAGCGTGGCCGTCGCGCTGATTGCCCTGCGCTGCCGGACGGCGGACCGCTTTCCGGGCGCCCCTCGCGGCGTCGACATCCTGGCTCCGCTCGTGGCAGAAACACTCGGCGTCGAGGTGCGCAACATCGGCAGCGGCGCCGAGATCGCGGACAGCGGGTACGAGGAGGACCTGCGCGAGTCGCGCGGCTGCCTGCTCGAGGCGGGCGGCCAGATCGACGACGCACTCGAGGCCGGCAAGACCCCGCTGCTGCTGGCGGCGGACTGCTCCATCGCCCTGACGACGCTCCCGGCGGCGCTGCGCCGGCGACCGGAGGCACGCGTGCTGTGGCTCGACGCCCACGGCGACTACAACGCTCCGGGCACCACCGCCAGCGGCTACCTGGGTGGCATGGGCCTGGCCGGCGCCTGTGGCGAGTGGGACGCCGGCCTGGGTGACACGGTGGCGCCCGAACGCATCGTGCTTGCCGGCATCCGCGACCTCGACCCGGGCGAGCGCGAGTCCCTCGAGGGCAGCGCCGCCACCGTGATCGGCGCGAGCACGATCGAGACGCTGGTGGCGGTCAAGAACGCGCTCGACGGAGCTCCGGTGTTCATCCATCTCGACCTCGACGTCCTCGATCCCGAGCACTTTCCCGCCGCGGTGCCCGCGCCGGGCGGCCTGCATCCCGACAAGCTCTATGACCTGATCGACTCGGTGCTCGAGGACTCCGAGCTCGTCGGGGTGGAGGTCACGGCCTTCGAGGCGCCCGAACACGAACAGGAACGGGTGGCGGCCACAGAGACGGCCATGCACGTGCTCGAGCCGCTGCTTGACCATCTGGGCTCCGATCAGGCAAAGTAGAAAGTAGGACTTCCTACTTACGGACGCCGATGGCCACCACCGCACGCGCAGCAGCCGACACCCTGATCGCTCGCCCCTCGCTCCGCTCACTGGTGGACGATCTCCACGAGCGCCGGGCGATCGCGCGCCTGGGGGGCGGCGAGGAGAAGATCGCCCGCCAGCACGAGCAGGACAAGCTCACCGCGCGCGAGCGGCTCGCGCTGTTGATCGACGAGGGCACTTTCACCGAGCTTGGGATCCACGGCCGGCCCCACTTCGCCCAGCGGGCCATGGAGGGGAAGGAGGCTCCGGCCGACGGCGTGATCACGGGCTACGGCAAGGTCGACGGGCGGCTGGTGGCGGTGGCGGCCTACGACTTCACCGTGATGGCCGGCTCGATGGGGATGACGGGCGAGCTGAAGGTCACTCGGCTGCGCGACCTCGCGCTCGGCAAGCGCATCCCGATGATCTGGCTGCTGGATTCCGCCGGGGCGCGCATCCAGGAGGCCGCGGGATCGCTGTTCGCCGGCTCAGGGCACCTGTTCCGGGAGGAGGTGGTGATGAGCGGCGTGGTGCCGCAAGTGGCGGCGCTGATGGGACCCTGCGCCGCGGGCACCGCCTACATCCCGGGACTGGCGGACTTCGTGCCCATGGTCAAGGGACGCGGCTCGATGGCGCTGGCCGGCCCGCACCTCACCAAGGCGGTCACGGGCGAGGACGTGACCCAGGAGGAGCTCGGCGGCTCGCGGATCCACACGCGCGTCTCCGGCGTGGGCGATCTCGAGGTCGGTTCCGACGAGGACTGCATCGAGGCGGTCCGCCGCTACCTGTCGTTCTTCCCCTCGCACTGCGAGGAGGCCCCACCGCGTCGCGAGACGGCCGACCCCGTGGAGCGCGCGGACGAGGATCTGCTCGACATCCTTCCGGACTCTCCGCGCCACCCCTACGACATGTACGAGGTGATCAGGCGGATCGTCGACGACGGCGAGTGGTTCGACCTCAAGCCGCGCTGGGCGCGCACGATCATCACCTGCCTGGCCCGCATGGGCGGGCGCCCGGTGGGGATCGTGGCCAACCAGCCGCGCCACCTGGGCGGGATCCTCGAGAACGACTCCGCCGACAAGGCCGCCCGCTTCATCAATCTGTGCGATGCCTACGGCATCCCGCTGCTGTTCCTGGTGGACGTCCCCGGCTTCATGGTCGGCACCAAGGTCGAGAAGGCGGGCATCATCCGCCACGGCGCCAAGATGCTCTACGCCGTCTCCCGCGCGACGGTGCCGAAGATCACCGTGGTGGTGCGCAAGGCCTACGGCGCCGGTTACTACGTGATGTGCGGCAAGGCCTACGAGCCGGACCTGATCGTGGCCTGGCCCTCGGCCGAGATCTCGGTGATGGGTCCGGAGGGTGCGGTCAACATCATCTTTCGCAAGCAGATCGAGGCCAGCGACGATCCGGACGCCACGCGCGCCCAGATGATCGACGGCATCCGCCAGACGATCGATCCCTACATCGCGGCGGGCAACGCGATGATCGACGACGTGATCGACCCGCGCGAGACCCGGCCGACCGTGATCGGCGCGCTCGAGATGGCGGAGACCAAACGCGTCGAGCGCCCGTGGCGCAGGCACGGGGTGATGCCGGTGTGAAGCGTGCCGGTCTGAAGCGTGCGCTGCCTGCGCCGCTCGCGCTGCTGGTCGTCCCGTCCTGCTCTGGGCCGGCGGCCCAGGCGCACGTCACGCGCGGCGACCGGCGGCCGCGAGCGGTGGAGCGGGCCCCGTGAGCCGCTTCGCCGATCCATGCATCATCACCTGCTCGATCTCCGGCGCCGTGGCCAACCGCGAGCAGTGCCCGGCCATTCCCTACACGCCTGAGGAGTACGCGGAGGACGCGCGCCGGGCCGTCGATGAGGGTGCGGCCATGATCCACATCCACGCGCGCACCCCAGAGGGTGTCCCGAGCTACGAGGTCGAGGACTTCCGCGCGATCACCGAAGCGATCCGCGGCGCGGTGGACGACGTGATCATCAATTACTCGACCGGCGCCATCGGGGTCCCGATCGAGAAGCGCATCGCCTACCTGCGCGAGCTGCGCCCGGACGTGGCGGCGCTCAACATGAGCTCGATGAATTACGCCAAGTACTCGAAGAGCCGCAAGGACTTCGTGTTCAAGGCCGTGTTCGAGAACTCGTTCGACACGATCATCGAGTTCGTGACGGCCATGAACGAGCTCGGCATCCGGGCCGAGCACGAGTGCTTCGACACCGGGCACGTGGCCAACCTCGACCCGCTGATCGACATGGGCCTGCTCTCCGAGCCGCTGCAGATCTCCTGCGTGATGGGCGTGACGGGCGGCGTGCGGCCCAACCCGCGCAACCTCGCGCACATGGCCGACCAGGTGCCCGGCGGCGCCGAGGGCCCCAACAACTGGGGCGTGATCGCGATCAGCCGCGACCAGTGGCGCCTGGTGGCCGCGGCCGCCGCGCTCGGCGGCAACGTGCGCGTGGGCGTGGAGGACAACTTCTACCTGCCCAACGGCGAGATGGCGCGCTCCAACGGCGACCTGATCGCCAAGGCGCGGCAGATGGTGGAGGACGTGGGCCGGCGGGCGGCCACGCCGGCCGAGGCCCGGGAGCTGCTGGGCACGCCGGCGCGCGAGCCGCTCACCCGCCGCGAGCTCCTCACCGGCTCGCCCGACCCGGACCCGTGAGCGCCCTCTCCGGCATCCGCGTCCTGGACCTGTCGCGGCTGCTGCCCGGCGGCTTCTGCTCGCTGCTGCTGGCCGACTTCGGCGCCCAGGTGCTCAAGGTCGAGGACACGGGCATGGGCGACTACATCCGCTGGTCGCCGCCCTACTACGAGGGTGCCGACGACTCGGCCAAGTCGGCACTCTTCCTCTCGCTCAACCGCGGCAAGCGCTCGATCCGCGTCAACCTCAAGGAGGAGCGCGGTCGCGAGGTGCTGCTGAGGCTGGTGCGCGAGCACGACGTGCTGCTCGAGTCGTTTCGGCCCGGAGTGATGGAGCGGCTGGGTGTGGGCTACGAGCGCCTGCGCGAGGAGAACCCGGGGCTCGTCTACTGCGCGATCAGCGGCTACGGCCAGGACGGGCCCTACACCACGCGCTCCGGCCACGACCTGAACTACCTCGGGCTGAACGGGCTGCTCGGGCTCAGCGGGGACGCGGGAGGACCGCCCGTGCAGTCGGCCGGCCAGATCGCCGATCTCGGCGGTGGCGCGCTGATGGCCGCGTTCGGGATCCTGGCCGCGCTGCGCGAGCGCGAAGGCTCCGGCGAGGGCCAGCTGGTCGACGTGTCGATGTTCGACGGCTCGCTCTCCTGGCTGGCGATGGTCGCGGCCAAGTACCTGTGCGACGGGCAGGTGCCCGGGCGCGGAGACAACGAGCTCAGCGGGCGGCTCATCTGCTATCGCCCCTACGCCTGTCGCGACGGCTGGGTCACCCTGGGCGCGCTCGAGCCCAAGTTCTGGCAGGCCTGGTGCCTCGGCGTGGGACGCGAGGACCTGATCGAGCGCCAGTTCGAGCCTCCCGGCTCCGAGGCTCACCGCGAGGTCGAGGCGATCTTCCTCGAACGCACCCGCGACCAATGGCACGAGTTCGCCGAGCACCACGACTGCTGCCTGGAGCCCGTACTCGAGCTCGACGAAGCGCTCGACTCCGAGTTGGTGCGGGCGCGCGAGATGGTGGTGGAGGTCAAGCAGCCGGGCACCGGCGGCGTGAGCCTGCTGGGGGTTCCGGTGAAGCTGTCGCGCACCCCGGGGGCCGCCGCCGGACCGGGGCCGGCGCTCGGCGAGCACACGAGGGAGGTGCTCGCCGGTCTCGGCTTCACCGCCGAGGAGGTCGAGGTCCTCGAAAGCGACGGCGCGGTTGCCGGGCCGGCGCCGGGCTCGGCGGGGAGCTTCCTGTCGTGAGCCAGAACGGCCTCTTCAAGATGAAGGAGCTGGCCGAGGCGAGCGGTGTGAGCGCCGGCACGATCAAGCACTACCTGCGCGAGGGGCTCCTTGGGGAGCGGACCGACATCGTCAAGACCTCGCGCAACATGGCCTACTACCCGCCCGAGTTCGTGGAGCGCATAAAGCTGATCAAGCAGCTCCAGGAGGAGCGCTTCATGCCGCTCAAGGTGATCAAGTCGATGCTCGACGACGATCCCGAGCGCGCCCGCGCCCTGATCGAGCTCGAGGACCGCATCCTCGAGCGGGCGCTCGCCGGTGACCAGGCGCGCGTGTCGGCGGCCGAGCTGCGGCGCCGCTGCGACATCCCCCAGGAGGTGCTCGACCGCCTCGGCGAGCTCGAGGTGCTCACTCCCAACACGCGCGGCTACGGCCAGCGAGACGTGGAGATCGTGGAGGCGATCAGCCGCTTCCGGGCCGGGGGCTACGACGAGCGCATCGGCTTCACGGTCTACGACACCCTGCGCTACAAGCGCGCCCTGGAGCACCTGGTCAAGGAGGAGGTCCAGCTGCTGATGGACCGCCTGGCCGGCGAGCTCGAGCCCGACCGCGCCACGGACCTGATCGCGGCGGGCTTGGAGCCGCTCAACGAGCTGATCGCCGCGCTTCACCAGAAGGCGCTGGTGGCCGAGCTGCGCCGCCAGCGCGCCGAGCGCGGCTGAGCCATCTCCCGCGCGCTCAGTAGGTGATGACCGTCCGGATGCCCTCCTGGCGCTCCATCGCCTCGAAGGCGTCGTTGACCTCGCCGAGCTGGACGCGGCGGGTCACGAGCGACTCGAGGTCGAGCTCGCCCTTCAGGTAGAGGTCCACCAGCTCCGGCACGCGATCGCGGCCCTTGGCCCCGCCGAAGGAGGCGCCCGCGATGCGCCGCCCGGTGATCAGGAAGCGCGGCACCACCTCGAGCACCTCGCCCTTGCCGGCTACCCCGGCGATCGTGCACAGGCCCCAGCCCATGCGCGCGGACTCGACCGCCTGGCGCATCACGCCGACAATGCCGGTTGCCTCGAAGGTGTAGTCGGCGCCAAAGCCGCCCGTCATCTCGAGGATCGTCTCCACTGTGCCGGGTCCCCCCACCAGCGTGTCGGTGGCGCCCTGCGCGACGGCGTGCTCGAGCCGCTCCTCGGACAGGTCGACTGCGACGATGCGCTCGGCGCCGGCCAGGCGCGCTCCGGCCACGGCGCCGAGGCCAACGAGGCCGGCGCCGAACACCACGCAGGTCGAGCCCGGCTCGACCCTGGCGATGTAGAGGGCCGCGCCGATCCCGGTGGTGGCACCGCAGGCGAGCGTGCAGATCACGTCGAGCGGGGCTTCGGGGTCCACCTTGGCGAGCGCGATCTCGGGCATCACACTGGCCTCGGCGAACGTGCTCGTGCCCATG
Source organism: uncultured Thermoleophilaceae bacterium (assembly GCA_963813495.1). Lineage (GTDB taxonomy): Bacteria > Actinomycetota > Thermoleophilia > Solirubrobacterales > Thermoleophilaceae > JACVRW01. The sequence goes on along the minus strand of CAWEZC010000005.1, from coordinate 1,009,693 downwards.
AAGTGACGAATGCGCTCGCCGCCGCGGTGCAGGCGCGTGCTGCCGTCGGGCAGGTGGCCCTGGTTCTGCTCCTCGCGGATGGCGAGGCAGATGTTGGTCTTGTCGCTGCGGCAGTGGATGCACTCGCGGCACTGGGGGGAGAAGAGGGTGACCACGTGATCGCCTGGTGCCAGGCTGGTGACTCCCTCGCCCACCTCCTCGACCACGCCGGCGCCCTCGTGGCCCAGCACGGTGGGTGCGTACCCGGAGGGGTCCGCGCCGCTGGCCGTGTACAGGTCGGTGTGACAGACGCCGCAGGCCTGAAGGCGCACCAGGACCTCGCCCGGGCCGGGCCCGTCGAGCTCGACCTCCTGGACGACGAGCGGCTTGGCGAACTCCTCGAGAACGGCGGCGCGAATCTGCATGGCGCGGGACCCTAACGGGCGGCGGGACGCAGCCAGGGCGGGCGCCGGCCGGCAAAGCCGATCGTGCGCCGCCGCGACTCGCCGCGCGCGCGGGTCACCTCGAAGCCGGGATGCTGGACGAACGTGGGGACGTAGCGGACCCGCTCGACCCGAGCGCCCTCGGGCCCCGCTTCGATCTCGAGCTTGACGATCATGCCGTCCTGCGACTCCACCGGGCAGCAGGCAGGTGTCTGGTTGGAGAGCAGGTTGCCCTCGCCGAACACCACCGGCTTGCCGTTGACCCTGCGGATCGGCTGCACCACGTGGACGTGCTGGCCGATCACGGCGGTCACGTCGGGCGAGCGGGTAAGCAAGCCGGCCAGGCGGCGCTGGACGCTGCTCGGCGCGTGCACGTACTCGTCGCCCCAGTGGATCGAGACGATGACCACGGCGGCGCCCTGCTCCCGCGCCCGCCGGGCGTCGGCCAGCATGCGCCTGGGCTCGGCCATGTTGAGGGCCCAGCCGTTGTCGGGCAGGGGCATACCGATGATGCGGGTGGTGTAGGCGAGCAGAGCCACCTTCACGCCCTTGGCCTCCATGAACGCCGCGCGCGGCGCGTTGGGCCGCGTGTTGGTCCCCGAGTGCCCTATGCCGTTGCGGTCGAGGCGGCCGACGGTGAAGTCGATGCCGGGCTGCAGGCTGTCGTAGGCGTGGTTGGACGCTGTGCTACACGCGTCCCAGCCCACCCAGCGGATCGCTCCGGCGAGCCCGGCCGGAGCCCGGAAGGTGGGCTCACCGTGCGGGTCGTCCGGAGTGAGCGGCTGCTCGAGATGGCAGACGCCGAGGTCGGCCCTGCGCACTATCCGGCGCACCTGGGCGAGCATGGGTCGGAACTGGTAGCGCTCGCCGCCGCCGTTGGCCAGCGCCTGGAAGAACACGGGGCTGTGGATCAGCAGGTCGCCGCTGGCGGCGATCGTGAGCCTGGTGGTCTCGTCGGGCAGGCCCTCGGCCGGGCGCCCCGCGGCCGGGGCGCTGTCCTCGGTGTCGGAGCTCGAGCCGGCCGCGATCACAATCACCACCGCGCCGATGACGGCGAGGATGGAGATCGCCACGGTGAGCCGGCGGGTGGTCCGCTGGCGGGCGCGGCTCTCCTCGCGCCGGCGCCGGCGGCGCTCGGCGTCATGCGCGGGTGGTGGGGGCGGCGGGTCCATGCGCGAGTCTCAGCGCAGGGGGCCGATGCCGGGCCGGCGCCCCGCCACGCTGACGGTGCGCTTCCATGACACCGAGCCCGGCGCGGCGGGTACCACGGTGTAGTCGGGATGGCGAACGTAGGTGGGCAGGTAGCCGATGCGCCTCGCCCTCACCGGCTCGCCCGGCATCGCCTCGAAGTCGATCAGGGCGATCAGCCCGTCCTGGGCGGCGGCCGGGCAGCAGGCGGCGGTCTGATTGGACACGAGGTTGCCCTCGCCGAAGACCACCGGCTTGCCGTTGACCCGGCGGATCGGCTGCACGACGTGCGCGTGCTGGCCCACGATCGCCGTCACGGCGGGCGCTTTCGTGAGACGGCGCGCCAACGACAGCTGCGAGGGGGAGAGCGCGTGCTGGTACTCGTTGCCCCAGTGCAGGTTGACGATCACCGCGTCGGCGCCGCTGCGCTTGGCCCGCCTGGCGTCGGCGAGGATGGGCCCCGGCGAGGCCCAGTTGAGGTTCCACGGGTGGGGGACCGCCTGGCCGTTTGAGATGGCCGTGTACGAGAGAAAGGCGACCTTCAGCCCCTTGACGCCGAGTGTCGTGATGCGCCGGCGCTCCGCCGGCGAGCGTGCGGTCCCGGCGTGCTCGATGTCGGCCCGGTCCAGGGCGGCCAGCGTCGTGCCGATGCCGTACTCGGCCGCGTCCAGCGAGTGGTTGGATGCGGTGCTGCAGGCGTCCCAGCCGACCCTGCGGATCGAGCCCGCAAGCGCCGGCGGTGTGCGAAAGCTCGGATAGCCCTGCACGGGCCCGGGGACGAGCGGCGTCTCCACGTGGCATAGGGCCAGGTCGGCGCCCTCGATGTGGCGCTTGACGGGGTCGAAGAGGGGGGCGAAGTCGTAGCCGGAGCCGTCGGCGAGCTGACCCGCGCGCGCCGCCACCGGCGTGTGAATGAGGAAGTCGCCCGACGCGGCGACCCGAAACCGGACGGGCTCCTCCACCGGCTGAGCCTGCGAGAAGGCGAGTGCGACGGCCAGCAGACCGATCTTCATCATGTCGTCGCACTCCCGTAACGCCTGTGGCCCACGCGTCGCACTGTGGCGGGCATCATCGCGGCATGGACGCCGAGAGAACAGTTGGGCCCCACACAGGGGCCGAACCTCCCTCGATCCGGGGCCGGGGCAGACCGGGTGCTCGTGGCGTTGGCTGGACGGCGCGAGCGGCCCAGCCGCTCACCACCACACCTCGTGGTCCTCCATCACGCCGAAGCCACGCGCCAGGCGCACCCCTCCCGGCAGCTGGCCGCTGAACTCGCCGAAGGGCTGGCTGTAGCGGCTGCGGACCAGACCGCGGTTGGCGGAGTGCTCGCGCGAGGACCAGCGGCGGAAGGACAGACCGCCCACGCCGGAGAGGCCGGGGGCGAACGTCTGGTGGCCGACCTCGGCCGGGCGTCCGTCGACCCAGACGGTGCGCTCGCTCTGGCTCGGGGCGTCGTGCACGCCGTCCACGAGGTTCCACGCGAGCGCACGGCCGTCCTCGGCCTGGCCCACGCCGGCCGACCAGCGCCAGCTGGTGTGGCGGGCGTGGTAGCCGGCGGACTGGTCGATGAAGCCGTGGGCGCCGTCGATGGTGAAGCTCTCGCCGCCGGCCAGGACCCGGCCGTGAACGCCGACCGGCGCGCGCTTGGCCGTCCAGATGTACGAGCGTCCGTGCGCTGAGGCGACCTCGACGGCGGGGCTCTCGTCCAGCTCGAGCTCGATCAGCACCGGCCCTTCCTCCACTCGCGCGCGCCCGGGCGACAGCGCGACGCCTCCGCCTCGCTGCGTCGTGCGCTCGAACAGGCGGCCGTCGGGCAGGGCCACCGCCCACCAGCGCTGCGGGATACCGGCGACACGCGCGTGCCCGACGCAGAGCATGATCTCCGCGCTGTAGACGCCGAGGTAGCGCCAGCGCTTGAGCGGGCGGCCGGCACGCCAGGCCGGCATGCGCGCAGGCGGCAACGGCAGTCCGAGCTCGCGCACCGCCGAGCCGCGCACGGGCAGGACGCCGGCACGCGCGTGCGACACGCTGTCTGCCGGAGCCGCGGGCGCCGGCGACTGGGAGTGCGCGACCACGCGCGCAGGCTATTCGCTGTCCCCACGGCTGGGTGGTCGCCCGGGTACACTGCAGATTGACTGGTCAGTCAATGACCGGGAGGGAGCGATGAGGGCCGCCGCAGTTCAACTCGAATCGACGCGTGAAAGGGAGCGCAACCTCGACGCCGCCGAGCGGCTGGTGCGCGCCTCGGTCGAGGACGGCGCCGAGCTCGTCGTGCTGCCCGAGCGACTCGACATCAGGGGGGCGACGGACGATTACCTGGAGGGGGCCGAACCACTAGACGGCCGCGCGGTGAGTTGGGCCCGTTCCCTGGCCGCCGAGCTCGGCATCGATCTCGTGGCGGGCACGGTGGCCGAGCGCCGTGAGGGTCACGAGCGCGTGGCCAACACCTCCGTGCACGCCGGCCCCGACGGCGAGCTCAAGAGCGTCTACCGCAAGATCCACATGTTCGATGTGGAGGTGGGGGGCGTCGAGTACCGCGAGTCGGAGCACTCCGAGCCCGAGACCGAGATCGTGCTCTCGCAGACCGCCGCGGGCGTCGAGCTCGGACTGTCGATCTGCTACGACCTTCGCTTTCCCGAGCTCTACCGGATCCTGGCCCTGCGCGGAGCCCGCGTGGTCACGATCCCCGCCAACTTCACGCGTGTGACCGGCGAGGCCCACTGGGAGGTGCTCGTGCGCGCCCGCGCGATCGAGGATCAGGTCTTCGTGATCGCCCCGGGACAGGGCAACCGCTCCGGCCCCGAGGGCGACAGCTACGGCAACTCGATGATCGTCGATCCGTGGGGCGAGATCCTGGCGCGGGCGCCCGCCGCCGGCGCGTGCTTTGTCGCCGCGGACCTCGATCTCGCGCGCCAGGACGAGATTCGCGAGAAGCTGCCGAGCCTTGCCAACCGCGTCGAGGCCGCCTACCGGTGGTCAGAGGAAATCCGGGCCTGATGGCCAGCTCCAAGTCCAACGGCGGCGTCGACAAGCGCAGGCTGATCCTCGACGCCGGCGTGCGCGTCTTCGCCAGGCGCGGCTTCCATCATTGCCGTGTCTCCGACGTGGCCGATGAGGCCGGCGTGGCCTACGGCCTCGTCTACCACTACTTCGACTCCAAGGAGGAGATCCTCAACACGCTCTTCCTTGAGCGCTGGCAGATCATGCTCGACGCGATCGCCGAGATCGACGCCGGGGAGGACGACGCACGCGAGAAGCTGCATTCCGTGGCCGGGTTCATCATCGAGTCCTACCGCCACGACCCTGACCTGATGAAGGTGATCATCGTGGAGGTCACGCGCGCAGCCAACTCGTTCGGCGCGCTGCACCTGGCCAAGATCCGCGAGGCCTACGCCGGCATCGCCGGCATCGTCGAGTCGGCCCGGGCCGAGGGCTCGTTCAAGTCGGACATCCCCGCGGAGTTCGCCGCCATGTGCTTCTACGGCGCCATCGAGCAGCTCCTGACCGGCTGGATATTCGAGGTGCTGCCGCGGACCGACGAGGAGTACGAGCGCGCCAAGGGTCTCGTCGTGGAGGCGATCTGCGGCGGCCTCGAGACCGCGGGCCCGGGCAGTCCGGCGGCGTCTGCTTGAATCCGGCGATCGTGAACAACGATCTCTCGAAGCGTCTCATGTGGAGTGGCCTTCTCGCCGGCATGGGGGCACTGGTGTCGATCATCGCCAACCGCCTGGCCACCGAGATCTGGGTGCGGGTCTTCAAGGAGGACCCGCCGGGCACCGACTGATGGCTGACGAGCCGAACCAGGGCGCCACGGGCGAGGCCACCGCCGAGCAGGCAGCCGGCGCCGGGCCCGGCCCGGCGCCCACGCCGCAGGTGAACCAGGGCGCCACCGGCAACCGCCCGCTGGGCGAGTCGCCGCTCAGCGTGGGCAGCGAGAGCGACCTGTTCAGCGAGCGGCCGGAGGCCTTCGTCGGCGCCGCCTTCGCCGGCGGGTTTGCGCTGGCCCTGATCCTGAGACGATTGGCCCCATGACTCCCGGCAACGGCATCCCGCCCGACGGCTCCGCGGACAAGTCTCTGGGCGACATCGTCGCCGACATCTCGGACAAGGCCTCCAGCCTCGTACGTGATGAGATCGAGCTGGCGAAGGCGGAGGTCACCGACAAGGTCAGCAAGCTGGGCAAGGGAGCGGGGATCGCCGCGGCCGCAGGCGTGTTCCTCGTCTTTGCCGCTGCGATGTTCTTCCATTTCCTGGCCTGGTTCTTCAACGACCTCTTCGACTGGACCGGCGGAAGCATCTGGGCCGGCTTCCTCGTGGTGTTCGTCCTGTTGGTGCTGCTTGCGGCCATCGCGGCCTTCATCGCCTACCGGCTCTTCCAGCGCGGTGCGCCTCCCACGCCCGACATGGCCATCTCAGAGGCCAAGGCCATGCGCGCGCAGCTCGAGGAACAGACGATCCACCGTGACCAGGTACAGCGGACGCTCGACAAGGGCGAGGAGGTCAAGTCGTAATGCCCGACTCGGGAACCCGCAGCCCGGAGTTGATCCGCTCCCAGATCGAGGAGACGCGCCGCGAGCTCGCCTTCTCGGTCAACGACCTGCGCTCGAAGGTCAACGAGATCACCGACTGGCGCTCGCAGCTCATCAAGAACAAGCGAAACGCCCTGATTGGGGCTGCAGTGGCCGGCTTCGTCATCGGAGGCGGCGTGGCGGCCACGGTCTCGATCCTCACGCGCCGCTCCCGCTGAGCGGTAGCCGCCACCGGGTGGATCTGCGTCCGGCGCGCCCGGACGACGTGGACGAGTACACAGAGCTGATGCGTGCCAGCCGCGACCACCTGCGGCCCTGGTACTACGGCGCCGAGACCGTGAACGGTTTCGAGGACCTTCTGCGGCGCTCGCGAGCCGACGACTACGAGCTCCTGCTGTTGTGCCTGAAGGACGGGGGCTCGATCGCCGGCTCGTTCAGCCTGTCGCAGATCTTTCGCGGCGCCTTCCAGAACGCCTACCTCGGTTTCGCCGCCGGAGCCGCCTACGCGGGGCAGGGCTACATGCGCGAAGGGATGGAGCTGACTCTGCGCCACGTGTTCGACACGCTGCACCTTCATCGCGTTGAAGCTAATGTGCAGCCCGCCAACGAGCGCTCGCGAGGGCTCGTGGAGCGCTGTGGCTTCCGTCTCGAGGGCTTCTCGCCCAGTTACCTGAAGATCGGCGGCCACTGGCGCGATCACCAGCGTTATGCGCTGACCATTGAAGATTGGGGGACCCATACATGAAGTTGCTCGGAGTTGGATTCGGGCGCACCGGCACGATGTCGCTCAAGGGCGCTCTGGAAGAGCTCGGCCTGCCCACCTTCCACATGATCGACCTGATCGTGGGCGAGAACCGTGACCGGGACCTGCCCTACTGGATCAAGGTGGGCGACGGCGAGCCGGTGGACTGGCACGAGGTGTTCGAGCCGTGGGAGGCCACCGTCGACTGGCCGGCGTGCTCGCGCTGGGAGGAGCTGATCGAGGCGTTCCCGGATGTACCCGTGCTGCTCAACCATCGTGACTTCGACGGCTTCTACAAGAGCTGCCAGAACACGATTCTGGCCGTCAAGCAGGCTGCCATGGCCGGTGAGCTGCCCGAGGACGCCAACCGCGAGGGGCCGCGCCCGGAGCTGTGGGGCGTGATCGAGAAGCTGATCTGGCAGGGTGACTTCGGGGGCAACTTCGAGGACAAGGAAGCCACCCGCAAGATGTACTACGACCGGATCGAGACGATCAAGAACACGGTCGACCCGGACCGGCTGGTGGTGTGGGAGCTCGGCGTGGACGGCTGGGAGCCGATCTGCGAGGCGCTCGGCCTGCCCGTGCCAGACAAGCCGTTCCCGCACTTGCACGACACCAACGAGTTCCGCACCGAGTTCGGACTGCAGCCGCTGCCCGCCTAGCGGGCTCGACTTGCGGCGGCGCCCGGCCCGTCAGTCCTCGGGCCGGCGCCGCCGCGGCCTGATGTTGCTCACGATCAGGGCGACGATCGTGACGAGGTAGATCTCCCCCATGAGCGCTTCGGTGACCGCGAGTGTGCGCCCCACGGGGATCGCCGCGGTGAGGTCGCCGTAGCCGGTCGTCGTGAGCGTGGTGTAGCTGAAATAGAGGTAGTCCGAGCGGCTCGGGTCGCTCAGCTCGGCGAAGAAGTTCTTGTCGCTCAGCTGGTCGACGACCGCGAACGTGAACGAGAAGAACATGCCGAGCAGCAGGTAGATGGACAGCACCCCTGAGACCGACTGCACCGTGACGGTGAGCGTCTTGCGCAGGTCGCGGACCAGCCCCCCGGCGATCACCACCGGGGCAACGCCCACCAGCAGGGCGGTGGCGAGCGCCATCGCGCCCTCCCTGACCGAGCCCTCGAATGCAAGTGAGAAGGTGGCCACCACGGCCACGAGGGTCGCCAGCTGGGCGGCCAGCAGCACCAGCCTGTGGCCGGCCCGGGCGATGCGCACCGCGGCCACAACGGTGGCCGCTTGGAGCCACACCACGAGCAGCCTCGTCACGTCGGTGTCCGGCGCCGCCTGCAGAACCACGAATGAGACCACCACGAGGCCGAGCAGCGAGCTGTATCCGCGTTTCACGCCGTCTCCTCGCTGAGCACGCCTCCGGCCACCGCGCCCGCGACTATCCCAACTGCGAGGGCCAGAAGCCAGCCCTGCAAGGCGAAGGCGACACCGATCAGCCCGTAGCGCCCAGCGGAGCTCTCGATCACATAGGGCATGTAGACGCCCGAGGCATAGAAGAGCCCGGTCATGCATACCGCGGACACCAACGCGCCCGGCGCGAGCCGCCGCACCGGTACGCGTCCCCCGAGCAGGATCAGCGGTGTCCAGAGCCAGAGGATGAAGGCGAAGACCACCGCCAGAGCGATCGACAGGAAGTTCCCGAACAGGTCCTGGACCTCGCTGCGGGCCGACGCGAACGAGATCCACAGCGCCAGCACGGCTAGCCAGAGAAAGGTGCGCGGCAGCCCATGGAGGCCGCTGGCCTCCAGACGAAAGGAACGCTCGTAGGTGCTCTGCAGTGCACGTGTGAACGACAGCGTGGAGAGGAGCAGGATCGCCACGCCCACGAACGTCACCGCGCTCTCCACCTCGCCCGCGGTGGCGAACAGCGCCTGCACCCCATCCGCTGCGCGGCCCTCGAGACCGAAGCGCTCGATTATCGTCGCCGAGAAGTCCTTGTCCTCGGTCGGGACCAGCGCCGAGGCCACCACGAGGTAGGGGATCAGCGAGGTGAAGGCCTGTGCGCCAAGCAGCGTCGCCCGCTCGAGGCCGCCGATCTCGAGCAGGCGCTCCCCGAAGCGCGCGCCGAGCGTGCCCGGTCCGGCCGCCAGCTCACGGACTCTGTCGAGCACGCCGCGTCTACTTGGGGGAAGCGCGCCGGCGCCCGACCAGATAGCCGAGTCCGGACCCGAGCACGATCGACATGGCGATGACCACGATCAACGGGGTGCTGAAGGTTCCGATGATCCAGTTGACCTCGACCTCGTCGAGGTTCAAGACGGCGAACAGGACCGCCAGGGCGCTCAGTCCGAGAACCAGTACCCGCCTGGCCGTCTCCCTGCGGTTTCGCCCGGGAGGGCCCGACCCGGTGCGCGAGGCTTCCATGGACGCTCCTTTCGACGGAAGCAGGTCGGTGCCTGCCTCGCCGCGGGAGCCGACCCGTGCCGAGGCTGCCCGGATGGGCTCGGTCAGCCCAAGGCCGCTGCTTCGCCGGGGGCTGAGGGCTCAACGTCCGGTAGGCGCATCATTTGGAACGAGTTGAGTAACCCGAGGAGGCCCGCGAGGATCGGCACCAGCAGCGCCACCTGAAGGGCGAGGTTGGTCGCGTCGGTGTTGATGCTCAGGATCTCTTCGCGGACGGCCGGGGACTCGTCGGCGAGCAGTTCGTCGAGCTGCGTGTTACTCACGACCTGCGCGTCGTCCTCCAGCGTCTGCGCGATCTGTTGCTGCTGTGAGGAGGGAATCACGGGGCTCGCGTTCGTCATGTTGGTGAATGCCAGGGAGAGGGTCGCGAGCAGGACGCCGCCGGCCACCGCCAGGCCAAACGACAGCCCGAACGACCCCGACGCCGAATTCACCCCGGCCGCCTCGCTGATCCGCTCCTCGTCGATCGGGGCGAGCGTGTAGTTGTTGAGCTGCGAGACCAGCAGGCCGAGCCCCGCTCCCGCGATCACCAGCGGGACGAGGAGATACCAGCCGGAGTCTGCCTCGGGCACGATCGGGATGATCAGCGCCAGGCCCAGCGTGCTCAGCGCGAACCCGGTCCGGATAACCCTGGCGGGGCGACGGCCGCCGGACTTTCGTCCAGCGAGGATCGCGAGGGCGAACATGGTCAGCGAGAGCGGGGCCAGCGACAGGCCCGTTTGCAGGGCGTCGTATTCGAGCTTGATCTGAAGGAAGATCGGCAGCGCGATCATCGCCCCGCCGAGCGTGATGTTCTGCAGCATCTGCCCGGTGATCCCGGTCCTGAAGTGCGGGAGCCGGAACAAGTCCGGATCGAGCACCGTCACCTTTCCGGCGCGGTGGCGCCGCACGAGCCAGCGGGCGAGCGCCCAGAGCGCGAGCGCGCCGATCGCGATCAGCAGCACGACGTAATCGCCGCCCTCCTGCCACACCAGGATGCCCAGCACCACGCCGCCCATCCCCAGCACCGACAGGACCGCGCCAACGGCGTCGACCTCCCGCTCTCCCGTATACGGGACGTCCTTGACGAGCCCGATCTGCGACAGCACGACCGCGATGACGCCGACCTCCAGCAAGAAGCCGACGCGCCAAGACAAGTAGGTGGTGACGAAGCCTCCGAGCAGCGGCCCGACCGCGGCGGCGATCGCGGCCGCTGCCCCGATCAGTGCATAGGTCTTCTTCTGTGCCGCTCCCTCGAAGTTGCCATGAATGAGCGACTGCATCGCAGGCAGCAGCAGCGACGCGCCGAGGCCGCCGATGATCGCCCAGAAGACGATGATCGCCGCCAGGTTCTGGGCGAGAGTCATCGCCAAAGCCCCGATCGCATATGCCAGCAAACCCAACACGTACGCCCTCTTGCGTCCGAAGAGGTCGCCGAGCTTGCTGCTGATCAGGATGAACGCGGCGGACACCAGGGCCTCGAGCGCGATCGCGCTCTGGACAGCGCTAACCGTCGTGTCGAGATCCCTGACCACCGCCGAGATCGACACGTTCATCAGCGACGTGTCGACGACGAGCACGAACATCGCCGCCGCCAGCAGCAGCGACAGCCGCGGGTTCCCCGCTTCCCCCGGTGAAACGCTCGCGGGCGCTCCCCGGGTCACGCGATGTCATCCAACCGCAAGCGCGCGAGCGGACATACCCATCCGTCGCGAGTGTGGATGTTCGGCCGCCCAGCAGCAGCCGCTTCCGCCTCCCATCCAAGGCGGGCGCCCCGCGATGGCGCCACGTGGCGTCGCCCACACCACCCGAGAGCAGACAAAGCGCGGCGTTCAGGACAGCGGGCCGGTAGCCGCGAGGCGCAGGCGCGGGCTCGCCCGCCTAGCGCTGCCGGCCGCTGAGCGAGCTGTGATGCCGGGCGCACAGCGCCTATCCGATACGCCCGTCGCTCTACGCGAGCGCCTTCGCCTTGATCGCGTCGAACTCCTCCTGTGTGATCGTTCCCGAGTCGAGCAGTTCCTTGGCCTGGGCGATCTCGGCGGCGGACCCACCCGCCGTGTCGCGGACGTAGCGGTCGAACTCCTGCTTCTGGGCCTCGGCCTGCTTGAGGCTGCGCTCGCGCATCCCGTCGTGCTGGGCGATCAGGTAGATCAGCACGCCGAGGAACGGCAAGACGATCACGAACACGACCCAGGCCGCCTTGCCCCAGCCGCTGATGTCGTGGCGGCGGAACAGGTCAGCGAAGACGGTGATCACGATCCAGATCCAGATCACCCAGCTGAAGAAGATGATCATCGTCCACAAGATGTCTAGGAACGGGTAATCGGCCGCTATGAACATCTAGTCGGGCTCCCCTCAGTAGCCAGCGAATCCAGCGCATGTATACATGCAGCGACGGCGTCCCCGCCCGCAGCGCCGACGCTGCCAGGCTGTCGTGAAGGCTGTGTCCTCCTCGATCGCATGGCCGGCCGCGAGGACGAAGAGACGCCCGGGAAGGCGATCCCGACCGCGACGACGGCCCCGTCGTCCACCATGTCGGGCAGGTCGGCGCGACGAACGTGCCGGTGCGTGCGGGTCTCGGTCCCCACGATGTCGCTGTACGCTCCGCGAGGGCGACGGCCACGGCGGTGCCGAGCAGCTTCGCGCGACGACGGGCCTCCGAAGGAGCCCAACCCGGCCGGGGTTCGTGGAACCTGCACAGCGGCATAGGATCGCCCTGTGACCGACGTGCATGCTTCGCTTGAGGAGTACCGCGGGATGCGCGAAGCGCTCGAGGCCGCCCTGTTGCCGCTCGCGACATCCGTGGACGGTCGGCGCTTCAGCTTCCAGGTATCGCTGCACGGGCTCGAGCTCGAGCCGGGCGGCTACGTGGCGATCGAGGGGGGCGGCGCCATCCGCCTGGGCCAGCTCCTGTCGCTCGAGCTCCGCCACCAGGACACCACCTCGCCGGTGCTCGGGCAGTTCCGCCTGCGCGCCGGCGGAGGGGACGGCGTCGTTCTCCACGGCGACGGGCGCCCGTTCCACGACGCCTCGGTGCGTCGCGCCACCCCTAACGAGGTGGGCGCCTGGCTCGACCGTACGCGTCCCGACCGGGCGCAGCTCGACGTGGGCGAGCTCGCGCTCGCGCCCGGGGTGCCGTTCCGGCTCGATGCCGGCGGCTTCGGCCGCCACACCTTCCTGTGCGGCCAATCGGGCTCGGGCAAGACCTATTCCCTCGGCGTACTGCTGGAGCGCCTGCTGATGGAGACCAGCCTGCGGGTCGTCGTGCTCGACCCCAACTCGGACTACGTGCGCCTCGGCGAGCCGCGTGTGGACGACGAGCGCTACCGCGACGCCGCGGCATCGGTCCAGGTCCGAGGCGGCTCCAGCGGTCCGGACCCCATACGAATCCGGTTCCGCGACCTGAGCCCCCGACACCAGGCCGGCCTGCTGCGCCTCGACCCGCTCGGCGACCGTGCCGAGTACGGAGAGCTCCTGGCGCTGGTCGAGGACGACGCGATCCGCAGTCTCGACGACCTCGCCGAGTCGCAAGCCGAGGACCTGAAGCTGCGTGCCCACAACCTCGGGATCGATCGCTTTGGCATCTGGCCCGGCCCGGAGGGCGAGTCGCTGTTGGACGAGGTCGTAAGCCCGGCGGGCCCGCGCTGCCTGGTCGTCGACCTGGGCTCGCTTGGCACCCGCGACGAGCAAACGCTCACTGCGGGCGCAATTCTGGAGCGCCTATGGCGCGAACGAGCGCGACGCGAGCCGGTGGCCATCGTCATCGACGAGGCACAGAACGTGTGCCCCGCGGAGGCGGGCGATGCGCTCGCCGCTCTGGCCACCGAGGACGCCATCCGGATCGCCGGTGAGGGGCGCAAGTTCGGGCTCTACCTGATCGTGGTCACCCAGCGACCACAGAAGATCCACGAGAACGTGCTCTCGCAGTGCGACAACCTGATCCTGATGCGGATGAACTCGATGGCCGATCTCGCCTACGTGGCGAGCGTGTTTTCGTTCGTGTCTCCGGGCCTGGTCGACCGGGCCACCGCCTTCGGCCAAGGCGAGGCACTGGCCGCGGGCAAGATCGCTTCGCACCCTGCGCTGGTGCGCTTCGGCTCGCGCATCAGCCACGAGGGCGGGGCCGATGTGGCCGGCTGGGCGTAGGTCGGCGCTCGCCGCCACCCGGGAGACGACCGCCCACCCCGCCTGCGGACGTCGGCGCGCGTGGTGAGCTCGCTGTACCAGCGGTTTGAGAACCACGTGGTCCAGCCGCAGATCCAGAAGCGGCGGTCTCACTCCAGCCCTTCTCACCCTCGTGGCCGTCCTCTTCGGAGGTACCCTGCTGTCTGGGCCGCGCTGATCGCCACGATCGTGCTCGGCTTCAACCCCAAGGAGACGGTCGAGGACGGCTCAACTCGGGCGAGCCGGTGCGCGCGGCGCTCTTCCTCGGGCTGCTGGCCCCCACGATCGTGTTCTTCCTGGCCCATTCCACGATCGGCTTCGCGCGCTGGCGCCTGCAGCGCGAGCTCTGGCGCCGCGACGTGGAGCGCCTGCGCCGGACGCGGGAGGAGGAGTAGCCGATGGAGGTGCTGCTGCAGGCCGCCCTCAACGGGAATCGCACCCGCGACGAGCATCCCGCGATTCCCCGCACACCCCAGGAACTGGCCGGCGAGGCGCGCGCGGCGGTCGAGGCGGGTGCGCGCGTCGTGCACCTGCACCCCTACGAAGCGACCGGCGCGGAGACCCTGGCCGCCGAGCCCTGCGCCGCGGCCCTGCGCTCCGTACGCGAGGCCTGTCCCGGTGTGCCCGTCTCGCTGAGCACCTCGCAGGACATCGAGCCCGACCCGCAGCGGCGCCTGGCACTGATCGCCGCCTGGACCGAGCTGCCCGAGCTCGTGACCGCCAACCAGGGCGAGGCGGGCATCGTCGTCCTCTGCGAGCACCTCATCGGCCGCGGGGTCGGTATCGAGGCCGGGCTGCTCACACTCGCTGACGCGCGGGCCTTCGTCTCCGCCGGCATCGCGGAGCGCTGTGTGCGCGCGATGGTCGAGCCGCTGGATGCCGAGCCCGCCGCCGCGGTCGAGCACGCGCGCGCGATCGAGCAAGTGCTGGCCGACGCCGGCGTGACCCTCGAGCAGGTGCACCACGGCGACCAGGCGGCCACTTGGGACGTGATGGAGCGGGCGGCGGCGCGCGGCCACGGCATCCGCGTGGGCCTCGAGGACACCACCATCCTGCCCGACGGCCGCCGGCCCGCCGGGAACGGCGAGCTGGTGCGCGCCGCCGCCGGCCTGCTCGGCGAAGTCAGGCGGGCGGGATGTTCTGAGCGGGGCGAAACAGATTCTGGGGGTCGTAGGCCCTCTTGAGCGCTCGCAAGCGTTCGTAGCTCGGGCCGAAGGCCGCCGCCACACGTTCCTCGCCCTCGTCGCCGATGAAGTTCACGTACACGCGACCCGTGGTGAACGGCTTGATCGCGGCGCTTAGCTCGCGTGTCCATGCGATGTTCGCGCCGTCGTCTCCGGGATCGGTCCAGAGCGAGGTGATGTGAATGTTGAACGGCGCCTGGCGCTCGCCTATGGCCATCGTGCCATCGGGCACCCGCGCGCCGGCCCCGCCGCCCGGGAGCAGCAGGATCTGAGTGAGCGGGGAGGGCTTCGACAGGTGGAAGCGGGCCATCACCCCGATGGCCTCGTCGGGGAGCCCGGCCAGGAAGTCGCCGGTCCAGTAGTTGCGGGCACCGGCCGGGTAGCTGTCGTCGATCAGCTGCTGCAGGGCCACGTAGGGCATCGGCCCGATCAGGTCCACGGCGGGAGGGCCGAACTCGCGCAGCGGGCGCAGCGCCTCCTCAGCGTGCTCGGGCGGACCGGCATAGCAGGCGATCACGCCCACCACGGGCTGCCCGCGAACCGCCTCGGGGACGAAGTCCTCGGGCGGGGCCGTGAGCATCGCGACGCCCGCCCCGACCTCGTCGGGGGCGGCCGCCATCACGTCCCGGAAATTGCCCAGCACCGCGGCCGCCGTCGCCGCGGGGTAGAGGAGCATCCCGCCGATCACGGTCGGGCCGAGCTCGTGAAGCCGCAGCTCGAAGCTGGTGACGACGCCGAAGTTGCCACCTCCGCCGCGCGTGGCCCAGAAGAGCTCGGGGTTCTCGCTCTCGGAGGCGGTCAGAATCCGCCCGTCGGCGGTCACGGTCTCGACCGAGCTCAGGTTGTCGACCGCGTAGCCGCACCTTCGCTCGATCCAGCCCGAGCCGCCACCGAGCACCAGCCCGCCGATGCCGGTGGTGGAGACCCGGCCGCCGGTCACCGCAAGGCCGTGCTGCTGGGTCGCGGCGTCCAGCTCGCCCCAGGTGAGACCTGCTCCGGCACGGCAGCTACGGGTCAGAGGGTCGACCTCGATCCCCTTCATCGGCCGCAGGTCGATCGTCACGCCGTGGTCGCAGACCGCGTTGCCGGTCACGTTGTGCCCCCCGCCGTAGACGGAGAGGGCAAGGCCGCTGTCGCGGGCGAAGTCCACCGCGACCGACACGTCCTGCGCGTCGGTACAGCGCGCGATCAGGGCGGGTCGCCGGTCGACCATCCCGTTGAAGACCGCGCGAAGCTCGTCGTAGCGCGGGTGCCCTCGGCCGGCGATCTCGCCCTTGAAGCCGGCGGCCGCGAAGGCTCGAGCGGCGTCTGCGACACGCAGTGCGCGCACGAACGGCTCCGGCTGTTCGACCGGCGGATCGTCGCCCGTGTCCTCGATCACGTCCAGCGGCCATCCGTAGCGCG
Organism: uncultured Thermoleophilaceae bacterium; assembly: GCA_963813495.1. Taxonomy (GTDB): domain Bacteria; phylum Actinomycetota; class Thermoleophilia; order Solirubrobacterales; family Thermoleophilaceae; genus JACVRW01. Next base: position 993,670 of record CAWEZC010000005.1, on the reverse strand, counting down.
CGGCGGCCGCCTCGGCCTGCTCCAGCGGCGTGGCGCGGTCGTGCCGGCCCCAGATCAGGGTCGTGGGCACGGCGATGCGCTCGAGCTCCTCAGGCGGAATCGGGGGGCCGCCGAACTGCTCCATCAGCGTCCCGAGTGCCGCCCGGACCTCCGGCGCGCGGGCTCGGTCGACGTTGTAAGCCTCGAACGCCTCCCAGTGCTCGCCCATCCGGCGGCGCATGCCGTGCAGATCGAGCGCGCACTGACGCCAGAGGGCTTCGTGGGTCCGCACGCTCGGTCCGGCGAGAAAGTCGTGCAGCGCGAGCCCGAACTCGGGCGCCGGATCGAACGCCACCAGGCCGAGCGTGTCCACGAGCACGAGCCCACAGATCTGCCGGCCGTGGTCACTGGCGTAGCGGGCCGCGACCGCGCCGCCGAGCGCGTGTCCCACCAGCAGCGGCGGCGACGCGCAGGTCTGCCCGATCAGCTCGTCGAGCCAGGCGATCGCGCGCTCGGGATCGAGCGGGCCGTCGAGCACCTTCGAGCTGCCCTGGCCGGGAAGGTCGGGGGCGACCACCGCATGGGTCGCCACCAGGTCACCGATCACGCGCCCCCAGTGACCCGCGTTTGCTCCCGGACCGTGCAGCAGCACGACCGGTGGGCCGTCGCCGCCTTCGAGCACGGGAGTGGACACGCGGGCCGCCTGCAGCCGCCGCTCGGCGGCCGGGATGCCGTCCAACAGCCGAGCGCGAGCGTCCCCGGTCGCCGTCCGTCCGTTCGCGCTCCTCCGTGCCGGGGTGCCTGGTCGTCGGTGCCTTCTGCGTCGCCATGGGACGACCGTACGGCGGGCAGGCTCGCTCCGCATCGCGCGGATTGACCAAGTACGGCGACCCGCGAAATGGTCAGTTCCGACCACTCACCGGTCAGACAAGATCGTGCTCGAAGGCGAACGCGCTCGCCGCGGTCCGCGACGACACCTCGAGCTTGGCGAAGATGTTCTGAAGGTGCCGGGCCACGGTGTGCTCGCTGAGCACCAGTTCGGCGGCGATGGCCTTGTTGCTCAGACCAGCGGCCACCAGGCGCAGCACCTCGAGCTCCCGGAGCGTCAGGCCGCCTGGAGCGGCGCCGCCCGCCGTCCCGGCGAGTGCGTTGACCCGGGCGAGGTCGGGCCCCGCTCCGAGCTCGGCGAAGACGCCGCGGGCCGCCTCGAGCTCCAGCATGCTCATGTCGTCGTCACCCAGCGCTCGGCAGGCGAGACCGGTCAGCACGCGCACGCGAGCGGCCTCGTATGGTGCCTCGAGCTCCCGCCAGGCCTGCCACGCGTGACGCAGAGCCACGAGCGCGGCCGCGGCATCGCCCTCGGCCAGGCCCAGCGCGCCCTTGGACTGCGCGACCAGCGCGCCCAGCATGCCGCCCCCGTGGCCCTCGGCGATCTCCTCCAGCTCGCGGCAGCCGCGCCGCGCCGCCTCGAGATCGCCGGTGGCCAGCATGATCTCGACGTAAGCGGGGAGCAAGCCGGCGCGCTTCAGGCGCTCGCCGGTCTCACCCAGAACACGCCGGATCGCAGCGCTCGCCGCTTCGTCGCTTCCCTGACCCAGTCGCAGCAGGGCGAGGCCCGGCTGCGGCTCCCAGCCCCCTCGGCTGGCCCTCCGGTACGCCTCCTCTGCCTCAGCGAAGTCCCCCCGCAGGCGGTGGAGCTCGCCCTGCCGGTAGAGGGCCTGGGCGGCCGCCGACTCGTTCATGCCCTGGGCGCGTTGCGCGAACCGCTCCCCGGCCCGCCGCGCCTCGTCCAGGGCGTCGGGCCAGGCGCCGTGCAGCTGCATGATCTCCGCGCGATGCACGAGGCACAGGCCGGTGTGGGCCACCATCTCCGGCTGCTGCTCGCACCACCGCGTCAGGGCTGCAGTCCACTCCTGGGCGCGGCGCACCTCGAAGATCTCCTGGCAGCCGGCGATCACGTTGCAGTAGACGAGTCCCGTGACGATCGGCGACAGCTCTCCCGTGGTCACGGCCACCATGGCTTCGTCGAGCAGCCAGAGACCTTCTTCGACGCGCCCCTGCCTCACCAGGGCGAAGCCCTGTTCGTGCACGGCCATGGCGACCAGGTCGGCGTCACCGAAGCGCTCGCCAATCGCAGCGGCATCGGCGCCGGTGGCATAGGCAGCCTCCGCCTCACCGGCAGCCACATGCCGCAACAGCGCCGGAATCAGCAGATAGCCTCGTTCGACGCAGTCACGGTCCTCGCGCTCGAGCAGTCGCTGGGCGCGGGCGAACCAGCCTGTGGAGGGGCTCATCCGTCCGCGCATGGCGAAGTTCAGTCCCAGCCAGAAGGCGCAGCGCGCGGCGCGCAACGGCCGGCCGTCCTCGAGGTGCGCGTGATGGGCACGCTCGAGGTCAGTCAGCACAGCGTCGTCGCGGCCGAGCATGTGGGCCGCCGTGGCCAGCAGGTCCAGGTCCTCCGCGCCCAAGGGGGCAGCCCGATCGGCGTGCGACAGGTGGGTGTAGGCGTCCGCCCACGCCCGGCGGGCGTAGGACTCACGGCCCTTCTCGAGTTCGCCGACGGCATCCACCGCGGCTCAAGTATCCCGAGGATCGAGAGGACCGCTCAGCAACTTCATCAGCTCGGTCCGCAGGCGCTCGATGCCACGCCGAGCCTCGGGCATGTCGCCGGCCACCACTTCGAGATAAGCCTTCAGCTTCGGCTCGGTTCCACTCGGCCGCACGACCACCCGCACGCCGTCCCCCCGCAGCACGAGCACGTCGGCACGGGGCAGTTCGAGCGGCTCCTCGCGCCCGTTGCGGCAACGGCGCAGCCCTGTCGCCACATCGTCGACGCAATCGACCGGACGCCCGAGCAGCTCCCGCGGCGGCCGGGCACGGAGCTCTGCGGTGATCGACTGCATCCGCTCGACCCCGCCCGGCCCTTCGAGCTCCAGGGTGATCTGATCGGTGGCGTGGGCCCCGAACCGGCGGGCAATGTCCTCGAGGCGGTCGAGCGGGCTCCGGCCGGCCGCCTTTTCAGCGGCCGCCAGTTGCGCCATGACGAGGGCGGCGGAGATGCCGTCCTTGTCACGCACCACGTCGGACACCGCGTACCCGAGTGCCTCCTCGTAGCCGAGCAGCAGCCGGTGATCGGGTGCCTTGGCGAGCGCATTCATGATCCACTTGAAGCCGGTGAGGGTCTCCTCGTAGCGGGCCCCCGCCGCTGCGGCCATGCGCGCCAGCAGCATCGAGGAGGCCACCGTCGTCACCAGCAGGGCTCGCTCCGGAGCCGGGCTGTGCTCGAGCAGGAAGTCGGCGAGCAGTGCTCCGATCTCGTCGCCGTGCAGGCGCCGCCAGCCCTCCTCGGGGTCCGGCAGGGCCACCGCCAGGCGATCGGCATCGGGGTCGTTGACCAGCAGGATGTCGGCCCCGTGCTCGGCCGCCTCGGCCAGGCCCAGGTCGAGCGTTCCCGGTTCCTCGGGATTGGGACGCTCGACGGTTGGGAAGTCGGGGTCCGGCTCCGCCTGAGCGGCCACCACGTGGGCTGCCGGAAAGCCGGCGCGCTCGAGCGCCTCGAGACACAGATGCGCGCCCACGCCATGCAGCGGCGTGTAGGTGAACCGCAGCTCGCGTGGCGAGGTGTCGGGGAGCGCCGCCAGGATCGCGTCGAGGTAGGCCTCCGCGATCTCGTCGCCGGTGGCCCGGCCCCCGCCCCCCAGCGGCAGCTCGGCAGGCGAGCCGACGCGGTCGATGTGCGCGCTTATGTGCTCGTCGACCGGCGGCGCGATCTGCGCCCCGTCTCCGAGGTAGACCTTGTAGCCGTTGTCCTGCGGCGGGTTGTGACTGGCCGTGATCATCACGCCGGCCGCGCAGCCGAGCTCGCGCACCGCGAAGGCCAGCAGCGGCGTGGGGCTGAACGACGGGAGCCGATGGGTCTCGAGACCGGCGCCCGAGAACACCGCGGCCGCCTCATGCGCGAAGCGCTCGGATCCGTGGCGGGCGTCGTGGCCGACCACGACGCCCGCACCCGCCGACCCCTCGACCGACTCGAGCAGGTACCGGGCCAGGCCGGCGCTGGCCCGGCGAACGGTGGCCACGTTCATTCGCGACGGCCCGCCCCCGAGGCGGCCTCGCAGGCCCGCCGTGCCGAACGACAGCCCGCGGGCGAAGCGCTCCGCCAGTTCCTCGTCGGCGCCCTGCTCCAGCAGGGCCCGCAGCTCTGCCCGCGTCTCGGGGTCGGGATCCTCGGCGATCCAGCGCTTCACGCGCTCGTGCAGGGCGGCGGTCAGAGTCGCCTCGGGCATGTTCGCTTGACTACCCGGGTGTGCACGGCCACATTCCAGGGCACTGAGCAGCGATGCGAGCAGTAGAGCTCATCGCGGCCAAGCGTGACGGTCGCGAGCTGCCTGCGGACGAGCTGCGGGAGTTCGTGCTCGCCTACGCGCGCGAAGAGATCCCCGACTATCAGATGTCCGCCTTCCTCATGGCGGGCTACCTCGAGGGGTTCTCGCGCGACGAGGCCGTGGCTCTCACCGCCGCGATGGTCGACTCGGGCGACCGGCTCGACCTGTCGCGCCTGTCGGGGCCCACGGTCGACAAGCACTCCACCGGCGGCGTGGGGGACGGCACCACCCTGGTGGTGGCGCCGCTGGCGGCCGAGCTCGGGATGCAGGTGGTGAAGCTCTCCGGGCGTGGGCTTGGGCATACGGGAGGCACACTCGACAAGCTGGATTCGATCCCCGGCATGCGCACCGAGCTCTCCACCGGGGAGCTGATCGACCAGGTCGAGCGGGTCGGCCTGGCGGTGTGCGCCCAGACTGCCGACCTCGTGCCGGCGGACAAGGCGATGTACGCGCTGCGCGACGTGACCGCCACGGTCGACAACACCGCCCTGATCGCATCGAGCGTGATGAGCAAGAAGCTGGCCGGCGGCGCGCAGGCCATCCTGCTCGACGTGAAGATGGGATCGGGGGCATTCATGAAGACCGAGGGGGAGGCGCGCGCCCTGGCCGAGCTGTGCGTGGCCCTCGGCGAAGACAGCGGCCGCGCCACCGGTGCGCTGATCACCGAGATGAGCCAGCCGCTGGCGGACGCGGTGGGCAACGCCACCGAGGTCCGCGAGGCGATCGAGGTCCTCAGGGGCGAGCGGAGCGGGCGCTTCACCGAGCTCTGCGTGGCCCTGGCCGGGAACATGGCGGCGCTCGCCGGCCTTGCCGCCGACGGCGAGCAGGGAGCTCAGCAGGCGCGCCGAGCGCTCGCCGCGGGCGGTGCCCTCGAGCGCTTCCGCCGTTTTGTGGAAGCTCAGGGAGGCGATCCGGGGATCGTCGAGGATCCGTCACTGTTGCCCCAGGCGCCGGTCCGCCACGACGTGCGCGCCGGCCGCGATGGCTGGCTCGCGGCGGTGGACGCCGAGGCGATCGGCCACGCCGCCGCGCGCGTGGGAGCCGGGCGCGAGCACAAGCACGACGAGATCGACCTCGCCGTGGGCATCGAGTTCGTCCTCGACATCGGCGACGAGGTGGACGGCGACACACTGGTGGCCCGGGTCCTGGCCAACGGCGAGAGCGCCGCCCATGCCGCCGAAGCCGAGGTACGGGAAGCGCTCACGTGGTCGGACGAGCCGGTGGACGTGCCGCCGCTCGTCCACGGCGTGGTGGGCGAGCGGCTGGCGGCCGAGTAGCGGCAGGGCGATACGGGCGCCCTCAGGCGGCGGAACCCTTGTCGAGCGCCTCCTGGAGCTGGGCCTCCTGCTCGTTGGAGAGCGAGCTCTGGATCACGTGACCGCCGTACCTGGCCAGCTCGGGCACCACCTTGTCGCGCGTGGCCTCGCGCACCAGCACGAAGACGGCCGCGTTGCCCGGGTCGAGCTTCTGGCCCAGTTCCTTCATGAAGTTGTCGTCGATGCCGTAGTCACTGACCGCGCCTGCAGCCGCGCCGCTGGCGGCACCGATGGCCAGGCCGAACAGCGGCACGAAGAAGATGAGACCGATCAGGCCGCCCCAGAGCGCGCCGCCGGCCGCGCCCCGGCCCGCAAGCGATGGCTGGTGCAGCTTGACCTTCCCGTCTCCCTTGTGCTCCACGATCACGGCATCTTCGAGGGTGAGCGAGTGCTCACGCACCAGACCGTCGATGACGCCCATGACCTCTTGAGCCTTGTCGAGGTCGTCGTAGGCGATGGCCACCAGGTTCGACATCCGCTTCCATCCTTTGATCGAGTGAAGGAGGCGCCACCTTAGGAGATCTGCGACAGCCCGGCGGCCAGAGCAAAGCCCACGGCCACCGCCAGCCCGGAGGGCCGTCCGGCCCCCTTGCGGGCTTCGGGAATCATCGAATCGGCCAGCATCACCAGCAGAGCCCCGGCAGCGAAGCCGTTGACGGCTCCCTCGAGCTCGCCCGACATGCGGTCGCCGATCCCGTAGCCCACGAGCGTCGCGATCGTGCAGACCAGCGCCACCGCGGCCCACAGCCGCAGGATGGTGGCGTCGTCGCGGCCCTTTTCGCGCATCTTGGCGGCCGAGCCGATCGCCTCGGGCAGGTTCGAGATGAAGATCGCGACCACCAGGCCCACGCTGACCCCGCCGCCCGCCGCCAGGCCGAGCCCCAGCACCAGCTGCTCCGGCACGCCGTCGAGGAAGGCGCCGAGGGCGAGTGCCGAGGCCGGATCGGAGCCGCTCTTCGAGCCCGGCCGGGGGCGTTCGACGACACCGTCCAGCAGGTAGAAGGTGAGCGCGCCGGCCGTGAAGCCGAGGGCCACCGGGAGACCCCCACCCAGCTCTACGCCCTCCTGCGCGAGCTCGAACGAGACCGCGCTGATCAGCGCGCCGGCGCCGAAGGCCAGGATCAGCCCGACCAGGCGGTCGGGCCAGTCGCGCCAGACCGCGAGCAGCGCGCCGAGCACGAGCGATCCCGCGCTCAATGCCCCCCACCCGAGTGCCGTGGCCACGGCGCCATCATCGCGCCTGGACCGGCGACGCGCCCCGGGGGGCCTGCTTTCGGCCCGCTGAAGGTGGCGCCGCTGGCCGGATCGCGTCGCCGCCCCTACGGTGGACATCCGTGCCCGGTCGATGGCCCCCGCTTCTGGCGGCGACGGCGGCGTGTTGCGTCCTGCTCGCCCTGCCCGCCACCGCAGCCGCTCGCTGGTTTGGCAGCACGCTGCGCGCTGTGCCCAACGCCACCTACGGCTGCGAGGCCGCGCTGGTGTCCGGCCCGCTTGGCGGCGTCGGGCTGCAGCCCACGGGGCAGACGTCCTGCACCTACCGCCACGGCGGCTACCTGTTCTCCAACCGCCCCACCTTCATCGCGCCGTCCAGCGGGCGCATCACCCACATTCGCGTCAAGTCAGGGCCCGACCCGGCACGGTTGCGGCTGACCGTCCTGACGGGCTCGAGCCGGGTCGACACCTTCAGCGGCCGCGACCTCCCGGGCACCTACACCTGCTGCACGGCCCGCTTCGTCGGCCGGCCCTTCCGCGTCCGGCCCAACCGCGTGACCACCAAGAAGGTCAACGTTCGCGTCTACGACGTTCGCAGCAAGCGCCTTCAGTACCGCATCCACTCGTCCGACGGCCTTGCGCTGAGTGCCGTGGGCCCGGGCACGCTGCCGCTCAACATAGGTCCCGTGCTGGGCGGTTTCGACGCGGGCACACCGCTCGCCACCGCGTACTTTCCCCTGACCGGACAGGGCGATCCCCGCGTGGATGGGTACTCCATGACGGGGATCGACCTCCTGTTCCAGTGGAACTTCCGGCGGGGCTGACCGGCCCCGATTCAGAGGTCCGTCGCCGCGCCCGGCTCGAGCACCCGCACCTCCACCTCGGGAGCCAGCCGCGCCGCGGCGCGGGCGAACTCGTGGGGCGGGTCGACGAGACGGCGCTCAGGGTCGCCGCGGCCGCGCGGGTAGAGCGTTCCCCAGTGGATCGGAACGGCTACGCGAGGGCGCAGCAGCGTCAGCGCCCGGGCGGCGCCCTCCGGGTCTAGGTGGCCCTCACCGAGGCTCGGGCCCCAGCCCCAGACCGGGATCAGGCCGAGGTCGAGCTCGCCCAGGTCGCCCATCCCTTCGTAGACGTCGGTGTCGCCGGCGAAGTAGACGCGTACCCCTCCCGATTCGACCACGTAGCCGAGCGGCGGGGCCTTGGTGCCCAGCGGATTGCGTCCCGGGTCGTGCACCGCCGGCACGGCGGTCACGAGTGCCGCGCCCACGCGAAGCTGCTCGCCCACCGCCAGCTCGCTCATCGCGGCGAAGCCGTGCCGGGCCGCGATGGCACCGGCGCCCGCCGGCACCACCAGGCGCGTACCGGCTCGCTCGAGCCGCCGCAGTGAGGGAACGTCGAGGTGGTCACGGTGAAGGTGCGAGATCAGTACCGCGTCGAGAGCGGCGTAGTGGGTGGGCCTCACGGAGGCAGAGACGCGCCGGAGGTGGAGCAGCCGGTCACGCAGCACCGGGTCGGTGAGCAGGCGCACCCCGCCCAGCTCGATCAGCACCGTCGAGTGTCCGAGCCAGCGCACCCGGCGGCCGGCCTCGGAGCCGGGCCTCACCGGTAGGCGTCGTGGCCGAGATCCGCGAGCCAGCCACGCAGGTGGCGGTGCATGGCCTCCGCGCCCACCACCGGCCCTTCGGGGGGCTTCCAGTCGCTGGGCACCAGCGCGAAGGGATGGCTTTGCTCACCACCCATGCCGCCGTGGGAGCCCACCAGCTCCTCGAAGGCGGCCACCTCGTCTACGTCCTCCCAGAAGGTGCTGTTCACCACGATGTCCGGGCAGTGCGGGAAGCCGTCGGTACGCCGCACATGCTGCGCCGCATTGGGTCCGTACGGCGCCAGCGGGTCCTCGCCCTCGACCTCACCGCTGTCGAGCCGCAGCAACCCGCGCGGCCCCAGCACCACGGGGCCGGCGCGCTCGGAGCGCACCAGCGTGAAGCCGATGCCCGGGTGCTCGCGCAGCGTGGGCAGCAGGCGCGGCCAGCGCCGCTCGATCGCCTCCAGCGTCACGCGCCCCGGCTCACGCGGGAACGAGATCAGCCCCAGGTTGCCCGAGGCCATCACCGACAGCTCGGGCAGGTCGGACGCCTCGGGGGGCGCCTGCCGCGTCTCACCGGAGTCGTCGCCGGCGGCCAGTGCGGGCCGCTTCGTCTCCGCGTCGTCGTCGAGGCGCACCGCGCCGTCGACCCGCCGGCGCCGCACGGCGGCGTTCAGTATCCGCGCCTGCGCACCTTCGCCGGCCGAGGCCTCGGTGAGTGAGGCCGCCAGCATGCCCAGCGCCTCGCTGTTGCCCGCGTCCTGGGCCTCGACCTCGGAGGCCTGGGAGGCCTGCGTGACCAGCTCCTCCAGAGTCATGCCATAGCGCTGGAGGAAGGTCGCGCCCTGCGACTGGCCGTGATCGGAGAGCACGACGAAACGGTAGGGCCGCGGAGCGTCGCGAGCGGCGGCGGCGATGCGGCCGAGCTGGCGGTCGACCTTCATGAGCACGGACAGGGTGTCGGCGCGCTCGACGCCGGAGTGGTGGGCCACCTCGTCGTAGGCCAGGAAGGTTGTGTAGCCCACGGGCCGGGCCGCGTAGATGTCGGCGATCACCGCCGCCACCTGCAGGTCGCGCTGCACGACCGTGCCCCAGGCGCGCACGATCGCGTACTTGAGGTCCCTGTGGATGCGAGGCTGCACGTCGCGGCGGCGCTGCTGGGCGGCGTAGCGCAGCTCCTGGGCGATGTCGGCCAGGGCCAGCACCAGCGTGCGCGTGGTGCTGTAGGGGTTGGCGAAGTAGCCGTAGTAGTCCTGGCCGATGCGGCCGGGCCGCGAGCGGTCGAGCACCGTGCTCATCGTCAGCAGCGTGTGCACGGCGTCGCCGGAGACGATGTTGGCCCGGCTGGCGCCGTCCTCGTGCAGCAGCCCGCGCCCGTTCGAGTGGCGGCGCTCGAGCTCCGCCGCGTCCTTGGGATGGTTGGTCACGATCGCCCGGCCGCGATCCTTCTCCCACCAGCGAAAGGCCGGCATGTCGTGGTTGTCGCCGTGCAGCAGGCCAGCCTGGCAGGCGCCGGTCTGGGACGACCAGTCGGTCTCCCAACGCAGCAGTTGGTGGCTGCCGCCGTGCACCCAGCGCGACAGGTTGGGTGCGTTGCCGTCACGGATCGCGCGCCGCAGCACGTCGTGGGCCAAGCCGTCGATCTCGAGGAAGTAGACCCCCGGTACCTCGCTCGGCTCACCGGCCTGCCTGCCCATCCGCCGGCGCACGACCTGCCGGTACCAGAAGTCCTCGTCGTCGACGGCGAACAGCGTGGTGAAGACGGTGTTGACCACGGTGAGCCCGATCGCGACGATCACGCCGTCGACCAGGCCGTCGACCGTCACGCCCGGCTCGACATAGGCGGCCAACAGGACGATGAGGCCGTTGATCAACAGGGCGCCGAGACCGAGCGTCAGGACGGTGAAGGGGAGGGCGACCCTCACGATCAGCGGCCACAGCAGCGCGTTGGCCAGACCGATCACAGCGGCTGCGGCGAGACCGGCCTGTGGCGAGGTCACGTCGAAGCCGGGCATGATCGCGCTCAGCAGCAACAGGCCGACGGCCTCCAGCAGCCAGACGACGACGACCCGCAGGACCACGTTGCGGGCGCGCATCAGGTGACGGTCACGATCACGAGGAGGAGGGCGATGCCCAAGACCACACCGGCAACCGTCAGCGCCGACAGCAGCCGTTCACTGAGCGGGGCGTAGGCCCCCTCTTCGAGTGCTCGGGCCACCTCACGCTCGCGCGCGTAGGCGAGGCAGGTGAAGGCGATGCCCAGCAGGGCGAAGGCGGCTCCGATCAGGGTGTAGGGCCAGGTCGGATCGTCGGTCAGCGCCGGGAGTATCTGACCGGCGGCCAGGCTCACTGCGAAGGCGGTCAGGCCGGTGCGCCACCAGGCCAGGTAGGTGCGCTCGTTGGCCAGGTGGGTGCGACGTGTTACGTCGTCGTCACTCACACGAGATTTCTACCTTGTCGGGAGGCGCCGTGCGTGAGCCGCGCGTCAGCGGCGGCCGCGCACGCGTGCCGGCTCGGCCCGGCCGTCGGCAGTGGGTTCGCTGTCCACCCTGCGCTCGCCCGCCTCGAGCGGCCCCACCTCCACGCTCCCGTACCTGCGCTTATGGATGATCGCCGCCACGCCACCGGCGGGGATGGGCAGCCAGAAGGAGACGAGCCGGTAGGCGAGCGTGGCCACCACGGCCGCGCCGGCGCTCACGCCGGCCAGGGCGAGCGTTCCCGTCAGCCCGGCCTCCACGAATCCGAGACCACCGGGCGTGAGCGGCAGCGTGCCCAGGAGCTGAGCGGCGAAGAAGGCGAGTAGCACGAGCGAGGCGCGCGGCTCGGAGCCCACCGCGTAGAGCGCGGCCAGCAGCGTGAGGTAGTCGAGCACCCAGCGCCCGGCAGCGAACAGCAGCGCCTGCCACCACTTCTTGCCGAGCACCTCGACCACCACGTCGCGCTCCCTGATGAGCCGCTCGGGCAGGCCTGTGAGCGGCTGACGGCGGCGCAGGATGCGGTTGCGGGCGGCTTGCGCAGCGCGTCCGATCACCTCGAGCGGGCGGTCCCAGATCACGCAGGCGGCACCGAGCGCGAACATCGCCACGAAGATCACCGCGCCCGCCACCGCGCTGCGGGCCAGCCGCGGATCCACCGCCACGCCGGTCAGGATCGCCGGAACGGCGAGCAGCGGCAGGGCGAGCAGCGTGCCGAAGACGAGCAGCGACGAGGCGGTCATCCCCGACGCGGCGGCGGCGGCCGGCACACCGCCGCGGGCGAGCATCGCGTACTGCATGGCGCCCGCGGCCGCCACGCCGCCGGGAACCACGCGACCGAAGGCGTTGGAGGCCAGCTGCGAGGTGATCACCGGGCCCCAGCGGTCCGCGCGCACCGCGATCTTCTGGATCGCCCACATGCACGCGTAGCTGCCGATCTGCAGCAGCAGCATCGCGGCGAACCAGAGCACGCTGATGTCGTCGAGCTGGTCGAATGCGCCGAAGACCTCGAGCAGGGCCGGCGCCAGCAGGTACAGCGACACGCCCGAGATCGCGAGGAGCACCCCTCGCTTGGCGAGCGCGGCCGGCTTCATCTGAAAGAGGCTACGCGGGCGACGGGTCGATGGAGGGCGGGACCATCGGGGGAGGCTCTGGGGGTGGCTCATCGCCGTGGTCACCCTTCTTGATGGAGAGGGTGTGCAGGTCCACGTACTCGCGCAGGAGGATCTGGATCGAGGCCGCCACCGGGATGGCCACCAGGGCGCCGACCACGCCCAGCAGTGTGGCCCCGAAGAGCACCGCCACGATCGTGATGAAGGGATGCACGTGGACAGTGCGCTTCTGGATCTGCGGCTGGATCACGTGGTTCTCGAACTGCTGGTAGATGATCGCCCAGACCGCCCAGATGATCGTGACCGTCGGGAAGTCCTCGAACACGGTGACGAGCCCGATCAGGATGGCCGCGATGGTGGCGCCCACGAGCGGGATCAGGGAGAAGAGCCCGGCGATAACCGCCAGCGGGGCGGCGAAGGGGACGCCCAGGATCGTGAGCACGATGAACGTGGCCACCCCCGCGATCAGCGCGATCGTGAGCGCGCCCGCCACGTAGCCCGCCACGGCCTCGGCCATGTTGTCGAGCGAGCGGCGCAGTCGCCGGCGTTCCTCGGCCGGACGGGCGGCGATCAGCGCATCCACCCAGTTGCGCCCGCTCGAGAGCAGGAAGGCGGTGAGCACGAGGATCGTGATCAGCGCGAACAGCGAGTTGACGATGCCGAAGCCGACGTCACGCAGGGTCCCGGCCGCACCCCCGAGCTTGCCCGGCAGCTTGCCGGCCTCCTTCTCGATCTGGCTGGTGATGTCGTAATCGCGGTTGATCTCGCGCAGGCGGTCGTTGTTCTCGACGAAATCGGTGACGTCGCGCGCGTAGCGCGGCACGTCGTTGGCGAACTTGTCGGCCTCGGTGATGAGCGGCGGGACAATCAGGGCGATCAGCAGGATCGGCACGGCCAGCAGGCCGAGGTAGACGAGCGTGATGGCAAAGCCGCGGCGCATGCGCCGGGCCAGGTAGTTGACCGGCCCCGAAAGGGCCACCGCCAGGAAGATCGAGATCAGGACCCAGAACAGCGGCCTGCGCACCAGGTAGATCAGATACAGCGAGATCGCCACGCACACCACGATCAGCACGATGCGTACGACGGTCCGGGCGGTGAGCATCAAGGCGCTATTCGCGGCCTCCCAGGACGGTCCTACAGGTGCACGATCTACTGCACGAAGCGGGCGGGCAGCGCGCCCATGCCCAGCAGGCCCGGACCAGTGTGGGCCGACAGCACCGGCCCGATCTCGCTGACGATCGTGGGCGGCCGGCCGAAGACCTCGCTGCAGCGCTCGATCAGCCGCTCGCACGAGTCGGCCGCATTGATGTGTTGCGCGCTCCAGGCGTCCGCTCCGGAGTCCTTGCGCTGGCGCGCGTAGTCCACCATGCGCTCGAAGGCGCGGCCGCTCGTGCGCACCCGTTCGACCGGGGTCATCTCGTTCTCGACGGTCAGGATGGGCTTGACGCGCAGGGTCGAGCCGATCCAGGCGCTGGCGGCACCGATGCGCCCGCCGCGCTTGAGGAACTCGAGCGTGTCGAGCACGAACCACATCTTGAGCGCGCTGCGCGCCTCAGCCACGCGCTCGGCCACCTCGGCCGCGCTCGCGCCGTCCTTGGCGGCCTTGACCGCGGCGAGCACCATGAAGCCGAGCCCTCCCGCGGCGGTGGTGGAGTCCACCACCTCGATGCGCTCGCCGCCGCGGCCGTCGCCCTCGAGCACCTGCTTGGCCTGGCGCGCGGCCTCCGGAGTCCCTGACAGCCCACCCGAGATGTGCACCGAGACGATCTCCCTCCCCTCGGCCAGGAGGGGCTCGTAGACCGCCGTGAAGTCGCCCACCGAGGGCTGCGAAGTGGTTGGCAGCTTCTCGATGCTGCGCAGCTCCTCGAAGAACGCCGGGTAGTCGGTGATGTCCACCTCGGGCACGGTCCGGTCCCCGCCGAAGACCACGTACAGCGGCACCACCTTGATGCCGTGCTGCGCCACCAGCTCGGGAGGCAGGTAGGAAGTGCTGTCGGTGACGACCGTGACGCCGGACATGCGCGCCGCAGCCTACCCGCACGGGTTCTAGACTCGCGCCTGGCTTGACCAAGGTTCTGGTCACCGGCGCAACGGGCTTCATCGGGTCACACGTGGCGCGGCTTCTGTTCGAGCGCGGCGACGAGTTGCGCCTCGGCATCGAGGAGGGCCCCTCGGCGGTGGCCATCGAGGGCCTCGACTGCGAGCGGATGCGGCTGGAGGTGCGCGACCGGCGCTCGGTGCGACGAGCGCTCAAGGGCGTGAGCCGCGTCTTTCACTGTGCGGGGGTGACCTCGGTGCGCCCCGGGGACGCCGAGCGCCTCTTCGACGTAAACGTGCGCGGCACGAAGCTCCTCCTGGAGGAGAGCCTGCGCGCCCAGGTCGAGCGGGTGGTCTACACGTCGAGCGCCGCCGCGGTGGGCCCCGCGCAGGAGGGCAAGGTGGCCGACGAAACCCAGCTGTTCACCGCCGCGCGGCTGGGCATCCCCTACGTCAACTCGGTGCACGAGGCCGAGGTGGAGGCGATGCGCGTGGCCGCGCGCGGGCTACCCCTCGTGAGCGTGAATCCGGCGATCTGCTTCGGGCCCGGTGATCACCTGTTGAGCTCGACTCGGATCGCGCGCAGCTTCCTTCTGGGGCGGATCCCGGTCTACACCGAGGGCGCAGTCAACATCGTCGACGTCCGCGACGTCGCCCGCGCCCACGTGCTGGCCGACGAGCGCGGCGCGGTCGGCGAGCGCTATCTGCTGGGGGCTCGCAACTTCACCTTCGACCGCCTGTTCGCCGATCTGGGCCGGCTGTCGGGCGTCGAACCGCCGATCAAGCTCGCCCCGGGGGCGGCGTCGCTGGCGGCCCGGCTCGTGGGCGCCGGTGGCCGCGGCTGGCCGCTGACCCCGCTCGAGGTCAGAGCGGCCTCGAACCGCTGGACCTATCGGTCGACCAAGGCGCGCCGGGAGCTGGGCTGGCGCACCCGCCCCCACGAGGAGACGCTCGAGGCCACCGTGGCCTGGCACCTGGAGCGCGAGCATGACCGCATCGCGCGCACGCGTCGTTCGCAGCAGATCCAGTACCGGGTCGCGGGCGCGGCGGTCAGTGCCGCCGAGGAGGCCGCGGGCCTGCTGCGCCGCCTGTTCTGAAGAACAGTCGCACCGCTCGCGGTCGATTACCCTCCAATGCGGATGGCTCGATCGAAGCGACAGCAGCTGGGCCCCGGCCGGGGCACCAAGGCGGTCCAGAACGCTCGCCGGCTGTGGCCCTACTTCCTGATGGCCTGGGAACGCTGGCAGTCGCTCTCGCCGGAGCAGAAGGAGCGCTACAAGCGCCAGGCCCGCGAGGCCGCGGATCGCGGCCGCCGGGTGCTCGACGACCAGCGCCGCCGGCGGGGCGGGTCCTGAACGGGAGTCTCAGCCGGCGACGTTCGCACGCACGTGCATGACGATGTCGTCGCCGCTGCGGGAGGCGTCCAGGTAGCGACCCATGAGCTCCGCGAGCTCCTCGCGTCGCGCCGGCCGCGCGCTCATGACCGTCCGGGCTTAGTTGAGCCGGTTCTCGAGGCCCAGCGGCGCCTGACGCGGCTCGGGCTCGGGCTCGGGCACGTCCGCCTCGGCGGGCTGCTCGACACCCAGCATCTCGGCCAGCTCGCCGGACTCGAACATCTCGAGCACGATGTCGGAGCCGCCCACGAGCTCGCCGTCGACGAACAGCTGCGGGATGGTGGGCCAGCCGGACAGCGCGGAAAGCTCCTCGCGAATACGCGGGTCGGGGAGGATGTCGAGCGCGGCGTACTGCACTCCGAGCGCGTTGAGGGCACCCGAGGCACGCATCGAGAAGCCACACGCCGGCTGCTGGGGAGTGCCCTTCATGAAGAGCATCACCTTGTTCTCCTTGATGGAGTCCTCGAGGAAGCCGCGGATCTCGTCGTTGGTCATCGTCCGTCTCCAGGGGTCTGGGTCTTTATGGAGAGCGCGTGAATGGGACCTCCGACGTCCTCTCCGAATACGTCGTAGATCAGCTTGTGCTGCTGGATGCGCGACAGGCCCTCGAAACGATCGGAGATCACCTCGGCACGGAAGTGATCTCCCCCGCCGGTCAGATCGTGCACCATCACCTGAGAACCCGGCAGGGCTGTCAGGATCCGCTCCTTGAGCTCCGCTGCGGTCGGCATCCGTTCTCCAGGGTAACGACGACTTGGCCGATACAATCAAGCTGATGGTCACGCTCACCGAGATTGCGGCTCAGAAGGTCAATGAGTTCATGCAGGGTCAGGGCGCCCAGGGCGAGGTCGGCCTGAGGGTCGGCGTCCGCGGCGGCGGCTGTTCCGGCTTCCAGTACGCGCTTGCGCTCGACGAGAAGCACGACGACGACCATGTCTTCGATGCCGCCGGCATCAATGTGCTGGTCGACCCGGCCAGCCTGCAGTACGTGGACGGCTCCACGGTGGACTTCACGGAGAGCTTCCAGGGTTCGGGCTTCGAGGTCTCGAATCCCAACGTGGTGGCCTCCTGCGGGTGCGGCTCCTCGTTCCGCGTGGCCGACGAAGAGCCGAGCTGCGGCACCGCCGTCTAGGCACGCGAGCCGGCGGCGTCCGGCGAGCCCTTGGCATCAGCCTGGCTTGTTGTCGAGCGAGCTCCACAGATAGAGGCAGGCGAGCGTCCGGTGAGGGCGCCACGGCTTGGCGATCTTCTCCAGCCGCCTTGCGTCGGGCAGCTTGCGCAACCGGTACTCCACCTGCACGGCGCGCCGGATGCCCTGGTCGCCCACGGGCAGGATGTCCGGGCGGTAGAGGTGGAACATCAGGAACATGTCCGCCGTCCACTGCCCCAGCCCCTTGATGGCGGTCAGCTGGGCCACCACCTCCTCGTCGCCGAGCTCGGGCAGGCGCTCGAGCTCGAGCGTGCCCTCCTCGACGTGTAGCGCGAGGTCGCGCAGGTAGGCGACCTTGGCGTTCGAGAGGCCGGCGGCGCGAACCTGCTCGGGATCGGTTTCCAGGAGCTCCCGCGGCGTGGGCGCGCGGCCGCCGAATATGTCGGTCAGGCGTCGGTAGATCGTGCCGGCAGCCTTGGTCGACAGCTGTTGGCCGACGATCGAGCGCAGCAGGGCGCCGTAGGCGTCGCCGGGACGTTCGAGCTTCAGGTCGGCGCGAACCAGCTCGTGATGCTCGTCGATCAGTCGGGCCATCACGGAATCGCCTTCGCGCAGGATGGCCAGCGCCTTCGGCGTGGCCCGCAGCGGCTTTGCGGGTGAGCGGGGGGCGCCGGGCACGGCCCGGAGCCTACGCGGCCATGCGGCCGTGGAACGGCTGCTCGAGCACGCCCAGCTCCGTGGAGGGCGCGTCGTCGAAGAGCCACTCGCGCCCGATGCGATGCCAGTTGGCTGTGGCTCCGAGCTGCCCCAGCACACCGAGCGTCAGCGCCTCCATGCGCCGCGCGAGCATCGACTGGACCGGCACCGTCTCACGCTTCATGAGCTGCCAATGGCGCGAGCGGGGGTCGCCGAAGTCGATCAGGACCTGCGAGACGACGTCGCGGTCGATCGTGACCTCGCCGTCGTCGATGTACCAGCTGGTCACGTCGCAGAAGTGCTCGTACACCGCCTGCGGGGTCACCTGCTCGTCCTCGGGGTCGAAGTAGCCCATCGCTCCGAGCCGGCGAAACAGGCCGTCCACGTCACCGGCCATCGCGGCGCCGATCGCGGCGGTCTCCGCCTCCACGTCCTCGCGGGCCACGCGCCGGGTCATGCCGAAGTCGATGAAGGCCACACGTCCGTCGGGCATCAGGCGGTAGTTGCCCGGATGGGGATCGCCCGAGAAGTGGCCGTTGCGGTAGAGCGAGCCGAAGAAGAAGCGGAACACGATCTCGCCGAAACGGTCGCGGGTCTTCGAGTCCAGCTCCTTGACCTCCTCGAAGCCGATTCCCTCCACCCACTCGGTGACCAGCACGTGCTCGCTACAGAGCTCGGTGACCACCGGCGGGACGAAGATGAACGGGTGCCCGCGCCAGCTGCGCGCGAAGGCGCGATGCTGCTGGGCCTCGTGCTCGTAGTCGAGCTCGTCGGTCAGGCGCTCGCGGATCTCGGCGGTCATCGCCTTGGCGTCCATGCCCGGAGCGATCCGCTTGGCCACCCTCATGATCAGTCCCAGGTTCTGGAGGTCGGCGCGCACGGCCTGGCCGACGCCCGGGTACTGGACCTTGACGGCCACCTCGCGACCGTCGTGCAGGCGGGCGCGGTAGACCTGTCCGATCGAGGCGGCTGCCACCGCGTCCTCCTCGAACTCCGAGAAGACGCCGCTCAGCTTCTCGCCCAGGTCGTCCTCGATCACCTTCTTCATGCGCTCGAAGGAAACGCGCGGGGCGGCGTCACGCAGCTCGCCGAGCTTGGCCTGGATGCGCTCCTGGAACTCGGGCGGGAAGGCCCCGGTGTCTATGAACGAAGCCACCTGGCCCACCTTCATGGCCGCGCCCTTCATCTGCCCGAGCACGTCGAAGATCTGCTCGGCGGCCTCCATCTGGCGGCGTTCGGCCGCCGCACGACGGGCCTCCTCGCCCCTGGTGAGGTTCGCTGCCTTGGTCACGTAACCGCGTGCCGTCTGGCCTCCGGCCAGCCGGCCGACCTGTGCCGCTCTACGTACTCGG
This sequence comes from uncultured Thermoleophilaceae bacterium, assembly GCA_963813495.1. Lineage (GTDB taxonomy): Bacteria > Actinomycetota > Thermoleophilia > Solirubrobacterales > Thermoleophilaceae > JACVRW01. The sequence goes on along the minus strand of CAWEZC010000005.1, from coordinate 974,981 downwards.
CCGGTGGGGAGGTCCTTCGCCATCGCCTTGAGGGTACGCATAGGCTTGCGGGCGCGATGAGACTGGTGAGCGTCGAGGACGGCGATGGAGGGGCGGTCGCGGCCGTGCTGCAAGACGGCCTAGCGCACCCGATCGAGGGCGCGCCCACACTCGATTCCCTGGTCCGCAGCGGGCTTCCTGACTCGCTCCCCACGGCCGCCGAGGGCCGGCCGCTGGAGGACGTCGCGCTACTGCCCCCGCTCGCGCGGCCGGACAAGATCCTCTGCATCGGGCAGAACTACCACGCGCATGCCGAGGAGCAGGGCAAGGAGGCGCCGTCGATGCCGACCTTCTTCGCAAAGTTCCCCAACGCCCTGGTTCCGAGCCGCGCCACGGTCACGCTGCCCGGCTGGAGCCGGGTGGACTACGAGGCCGAGGTCGCGTTCGTGATCGCCGACCGCTGCAAGGACGTTCCCGAGGAGGAGGCGCTCGAGCACGTGGCGGCCTACGTGCTCCTCAACGACCTGTCGGCGCGTGACTACCAGTTCAAGACGCCGCAGTGGATGCCGGGCAAGGTGTTCGACGGCTCCGCTCCCTGCGGCCCGGCTCTCGTGACCCCCGACGAGGCCGGTCCCCACGACGCGATCGAGTTCGAGCTCACCCTCAACGGTGAGCGCATGCAGCAGGGCAGCACGGCCGACCTCGTCCACTCGGTTCCCGCGCTGGTGGCCTACCTCTCCATGCTGATGACCCTCGAGCCGGGCGACATCGTGTCCACCGGCACTCCGGCGGGCGTGGGCAGCCTGCGCGACCCGCGCGTGTGGCTGGCCGCGGGCGACGAGGTGGTGATCAGCTCGCCGCAGCTGGGTGTGCTCGAGACGCGGCTCGCCTAGCGGGGCGGGCGACCGGCGCGGCGCGATTCAGGCCGGGTCGGAGACCTCCACCGGCTTGTCCACCGCTTCGGCCAGCAGATCGGCGTTGCGCCGAGCGGCCCATATCGGCACGCTCGGGTCGCCGCCGGGCTCGGCGGCGGGATGCAGCTCCACGCTGCCGTTGCGGATGTTCACCTCGACTCTGCGGATCGAGCGGTCGCGGCTGCGCTCGAACTGCTCGGCGAGGCGGATTACGGCGCACAGCAGCCGCAGCCGCCGCGCGTCTCCCTTCTCGGCCAGGTCGCCCAGCTCGGAGGCATCGGGCTCGCCCTTGCGGTGATAGCGGGCGATCAGGCCGATCAGCACCAGCTCCCGCGGCGCAAAGCCGGGGAGGCCTGCGTTGAGGATCAGGTAGTGGGAATGACGGTGGTGATCGTCGTAGTCGATCGCAGTACCGATGTCGTGCAGGATGCAGGCGGCCCACAGCAGCTCGCGTTCGGGCGCCTCGTACTCGTGCAGGCCCGCGGCCGCCAGGCCGTCGAACATCTGGAGCGACAGCGAGGCCACGTGGTTCACGTGCTCCGGATCGTGCACGAACCGGTGGGCGAGGTTCTCGACCGACTCCCGGCGCACGTCCTCGAACAGCTCACGCTCGCCCAGCAGACGCTCGAAGAAGATGCCCTCGCGCAGCCCGGCCTCGGTGACCTCCACGGCATCGAAGCCCCCGGTCTCCATCGCCTCGGCGAGCACCAGCGCGCCGCCGAGGATCACGTCGCCGCGGTCGGGCTTGATGCCCCTCACTCCGCCGCGCTTGGAGGCCGGCCGCTTCGCCAGCTCCTCGATCAGGTCCTCCAGGGCAGCGCGCGTGAGAGGGAAGCCCTGGACCTCGATGTCGGGCAGGTCGAGCCGCTTCATCGCGGCCGTGCTCAGGTTTCGGATCGTCCCGCCGATGCCCACCAGGCGCCCGTCGCCCTCCCACCAGTCAAGACTGCCGAGTTCCTCCGCGGCGCGCCGGCGCACCGCCTTCATGCCCTTGGCGGTGGCCTTCTCCCCGGGCAGGAAGTCCTCGCTCACGCGCACGGAGCCAAGTGGAAGCGACACGGCGTCGGCCATCCGGCGGCCCTCGATCCGGATGGGCTGGATGCTGCCGCCGCCCATGTCCAGCCCCAGCCCGTCAGTGAGGGTGGTCGAATTGACGATGGCGAGGCTTCCGTAGTGCGCTTCCTGCGTGCCGCTGATCACCCGAGGCTCGAGCCCGCTGTGCTCGTGAATTCGCTCGAGCAGCTCGGGGCCGTTTCCGGCGTCGCGGATCGCGCTCGTGGCCACGGCCTCGACCTCGTCGATCCCCGAGGCCCGGCAGAAGGCCGAGAACACCGCCGCGGTGTGCAGTGCGAGCTCGAAGCGCTCGGGCCGGATCCTGCCCTCCTCCGCCAGCCCCGCGCCCACGCGCACCGGCTCGCGAATCTCGTCCACCAAGCTCCACCACGGGGTGCCGGGCTCGTACCCGTAGACCACGAGGCGCCACGAGTTCGAGCCCATGTCGATGACCGCCACGCGCTCCACCGGGCGGCATGATCGCGGTTTGGGCGCCCGGGCGGCCGCCGGGGCTGTCCATGGCCGCGCCGCCCGGTCTAAGGACGCGCGTGCAGATGCCGATTCACATGGGGATGAACGCCATCGCCCACGCATCCGCCCTGCCCACCTCCGGACCGAAGCTCGACAACCGCCGCGTGCTCGCTGCGCTGATCGACCTGGGCGTGCTCGCGCTCGGCGCCGGGCTGATCGGCTTCGTCGCCGGCGCGCTCAACGGCGGCGAGGTCGAGTTCACGCCGGCCCTCGACGTGATCCTGCTCGGCTGGGCGCTCTACTACTACTTCGCCTGCGAGAGCGGTGGCGGGCAGACGATCGGCAAGCGCTTGATGCGCCTGCGTGTGGTGCGGGCCGACGGCGGTCACGCCGGCATGGGGGAGATCCTCGTGCGCACGATCCTGCGCGTGATCGACGGGATCGCGCTCTACCTCGTCGGCCTGGTCGTCATGCTGGTGACCGGCGAGCGCCGTCAGCGCCTCGGCGATCTGGCGGCAGGAACGATCGTGGTCGATGCGAACGAGGCGCAGTCAGGCGCGGCGGGACCCGTGAAGCCGGTCTACGTCGATGCCGTGCCGCCCCAGGCGATCACGCTGCCCGACTACCGGCAGGACTGGATCCCGGAGGACGCGGCCGCGCCGGAAGCGCCCCAAGCGCGGGTGATGCCGGAGGCGCCGGCAGTGTCGGATCTGCGGCCCTTCGAGCCGCCGCACGAAGTTGAGCCGCCCCCTTCAAAGCCACTGGCCGAGGTCGAGCGACAGGTCGAGGTCGAGCCGCTGGAGCCCGTGGTCGAGGTCGAGCCGATCGTCGAGGTGGAGCCCTGCCGCTCGTCGAGGTGGAGCCCGTGCCGGTCGTCGAGGTGGAGCCCGTGCCGGTCGTCGAGGTGGAGCCCGAGCCGGTCGTCGAGGTGGAGCCGGCCGCTCCGGCGGAGGACGCAGTCGTCGTCAGGTCGGTCGAGACGGTCTCCGCGATTGACCTCGTCATGGGCGGCCACGAGCAGGATCAGGACTCGTCCGAGCCGGACGGGGAGCAGCCGGACGCCGATCGCTAGAGTCGCAAAGCTGGCCGGGCTCGCCTGCGCCGGCGGGCCCCGGCAACAGCTTTATGGCAACGATCGGCACCCCTGAGCATCCGCTTCGCGTAGCGATCGTCGGCTCCGGGCCGTCGGGGTTCTATGCGGCAGGACACCTGCTCAAGTCGAAGTCCCATCCCGATCTCGACGTCGAGGTGGACGTGTTCGACCGCCTGCCGACGCCGTGGGGACTCGTGCGCGGTGGCGTGGCGCCCGACCATCCCAACATCAAGGCCGTCTCCCGGGTGTACGAAAGGACCGCCGAGGACCCGGGCTTTCGCTTCTACGGCAACGTGGAGCTGGGCCGCGACCTCTCCCACGACGACCTGACCGAGCGCTACCACGCCGTCATCTACGCCGTCGGGGCGCAGACCGACCGGCGCATGGGCATCCCGGGTGAGGACCTGCCGGGCAGCTGGGCGGCAACGGAGTTCGTCGCCTGGTACAACGGCCATCCCGACTACCGCGGCCTCGAGTTCGACCTGTCGGCGGAGCGCGCGGTGGTGGTGGGCAACGGCAACGTGGCCGCCGACGTGGCGCGCATGCTCGCTCTGACCCGCGAGGAGCTGGCCGAGACCGACGTGGCCGATCACGCGCTTGAGGTGCTGGCCGAGTCGAGGGTGCGCGAGATCGTGGTGTTGGGCCGCCGCGGCCCGGCACAGGCGGCCTTCACCAATCCGGAGCTGCTGGAGCTGGGGGCGATGACCCACGCCGACGTCTACGTCGACCCCGGCGAGGCGGAGCTCGACCCGCTCTCGCGAGCCTTCATCGAATCCGAGGCGGCGCACGGCACGGTAAAGAAGAACGTGACCATCCTCGGGGAGTACTCGCAGCGCGTCCCGGAGGGCAAGCACCGCCGCATCGTGCTGCGCTTCCTGGTCTCGCCGGTCGAGATCCTGGGTGAAGAGCGGGTGGAGGGCATCCGCGTCGGTCACAACGAGCTCGCCCATGACGACTCCGGCCAGATCCGCGCCCGGCCCAGGGACACAACGGAAGAGCTCGAGTGCGGGTTGGTGTTCCGCTCGATCGGCTACCGCGGCACCGCCCTGGAGGATGTGCCCTTCGACGAGCGCGGGGCGGTGATTCCCAACGAGCGGGGGCGAGTGATCGATGGGAACGAACGCGTGACCGGCGAGTACGCCGTCGGCTGGATCAAACGCGGTCCCACCGGAATCATCGGCACCAACAAGCGCGACGCCCAGGAGACGGTGGACGCGCTGCTCGAGGACCTGGATGCGGGCCGGCTGCTCGATCCGCGCGATCCGGACCGTGCCTCACTCGACACCCTGGTGGCCGAGCGGCGGCCCGACGCGGTCTCCTATGCCGGGTGGCAGGCCATCGACGAGGCCGAACGCACGGCCGGCGAACCGCACGGGCGGCCGCGGGTCAAGCTCTGCAGCTTCGAGGAGCTGCTGGCCGTGGGCGCCCGCGAGCAGCCCGTCCCGCGCGCGTAGGCGGAGGAGGGGACTCGCGGGGACTCGCCACAATCGGGCGCCCGAACCCGTTCGCCGCCGTCCCCGGTTAGTTTCTGCCGGTGGCCCCGCTCGCAGTGCCAGGAATCGCCGGCGCGTCAGACCTCGGACTCGCGCCGTTCGGATTCGACCGGCGCGGCCACGGCCGGCGCTCCGGCGATCTGATCCTGGAAGCGCTGGTAGCGCCGGGTATGACGCTCGTAGCGGGCCTTCGACTTGGCCAGCTTCTTGCTCCCCGGCTGGTAGAAGCGCCGTCCCCAGGGGGAGTGAGGCTTGGCGAGCCGGATCGCGCCGATGAACCCGACGAGGGGGAAGAGGATGCCGGCCACGCCCATGACGACCTTCCCCTTGAACACCGCCACGGCGGAGATGGCGAGGTTGAGCAACATGTAGGCGATTGCGGCCGGCGCGCTGCCGTCCGCGGTGTAGGGCAGGAAGCCCAGCAGCAGGAGCCCGCCGACGACCGCCGCGATCACGACAGCGTCGACGGAGCGGCGTCCCTCCTCGGACCAGTAGACGTCCTCGAGGTGCAGCCAGAGTGCGAATTCGTCGAGTGTCAGCCCCGCCCCGATGCCGAAGGCCGCGGCAGCGAGGTCGAACCAGGGGTTGCCCGGCTGAAGCGCGAGCACGAAGCCCGCCAGCAGCAGCAGGACGATGCCGAACACGAGGTGATGCACGTGCAGGCCGCCGGTCTCGATGCTGCCCGGCCACCAGGGGACCTTGGGGCTGCGCATCAGCCGAGCGCTCGTGCGGATGGCCAGGAACGAGAGCAGCATGGTCGCGAGCACGATCAGGCCGGCCCGGACGCCGTCGCTCGAGAGGAACTGTTGTTCCCCCTCGAACTCCAGGATCAGCTGCGCGAGCGATACCACCGGCTCTCGTACCCTACGACGCGGCTCGAATGACAGGCAACCCGTCCTCCAGCGGCAGTGCGCGCCCCGTCGCCAGCGCCGTCCTGCTGGTGCTGGGCGCCGTCCTGCTGCTCGTGGGCTCGATCGCCTTCTACGTTCGCAGCGAGATCGTCGCCAAGGAGGCCTTCGCCGACCGGGCCCTGGTGGCCCTCGAGGACGACGGTCTGCGCAAGGTGGTGCGACGCGAGATCGTCGTCAACCTCATCGACCGCGGCTCCACCGACCTGGTGGCGGCGCGGCCATTGCTCGAGTCGGTCGTGGACGTGGTGCTGCAGTCGGCGCCCTTCCGCAAGATCTTCCGCCAGGCGGCGGTCGAGGCCAACCAGGTGTTCTTCGTGCGCGACAAGAAGAACGCACTGTTCGACATCTCCGATTCGGCCGAGCTCGTCCGCTTCGCGCTGCGCTCGGTGTCGCCGAAGCTCGCCAAAGAGGTCCCGAAGGATCTCGACGCCACCCTGCTGACCCTGCGTCGCCGCGACTTCGCGGGGCAGACGCTGGCCGTGGCCGACTCCGTGCGCGTGCTGGGGATCGTGCTGCCGCTGCTCGCGCTAGCGGCCTTCGCCGCTGCCATCGCGCTGGCCTTCGACCGTCGCATCGCCGTCCTGCGAGCGGGCGTGGCGGTCGGTGCGGTGGGAGCGCTGCTGGCAATTGCGCTGCTGGTTCTGCGCGCCCGCACGCTGGCCGGCGTGGTGGGGGAGGACGAGCTCACCGACGCCGAGGTGCGCGATGCCGTGGGCGGGCTCCTGGACGCCTTCCTCGGCGATCTGGTGGGCGGAGCGTTCCTGCTGGCCCTGGGCGGCCTGGTGGTGGCCGCCGCCGCGGCGGCCCTCGATCCAGAGGACGTCGGTCAGCCCACCGAGCGCCTGCGCCAGCGCATCACGCGGCGGCCACGCACCACCTGGGGGCTCGTGCTGCGCGGCGCCGGAGCGCTGGCGCTGGGCATCGCGGTGGTGCTCAATCCCACGCTCGCGCTGCAGGCCGCGGCGATCGTGGCCGGGGCCTACCTGGTCTTCTTCGGCACCAGTGAGCTGCTCGTGCTGCTCCAGCGTGGCGGGGTCAGCGCCGCCGAGCACGAGCGCTCACGCCGCCGGGCCTTCGTCGTGACGACGGTCGCGGGCTCGGTCTGCGTTGCCGCGCTGGTGGGCCTCGTCCTGATCCTGACCGGCGGCGACGAGGCCGAGGTGGGATCCGCTCGGCAGGTCTCGTCCACGCGGGCCTGCAACGGATCGGTGTCGCTGTGCGAGCTGCCCCTCAACGAGGCCGTGTTCGCGGGCACCCACAACTCCTTCTCGGCCGCCGACAGCCCCGGCTGGTTCATCGCCAACCAGCGGCGCACGATCGGACGCCAGCTCGAGGATGGGATCCGCCTGTTCCTGATCGACCCGCACTGGGGCGTGGAGGACGGGAACGGCCGCGTGCGGACGGACTTCGAGGCCGAGGGTCGTGACCGCAACCGCGTGGCCGCCGCCCTGCCGCCCCCCGTCCTGAAGGCGGCCGAGCGGCTCGCCGGGCGTGTGGGCGCCGGCGACACCACCGGCGAGCGCGACGTCTGGCTGTGTCACACCACCTGCGAGATCGGCTCAACCCGCATGACCGACTCGCTCGAGGAGATCAGGGAGTTCCTCGACCGCAACCGCGGCGAGGTGGTGATCGTGTTCATCGAGCCCTACGTGCCGCCCGCCGAGATCGAGAGGAGATTCCAGAAGGCCGGCCTCGACCGCTACGTGGCCACGCTCGAGCGCGACGAGCCCCTGCCCACGCTGGGCGGGCTCGTGCGCAGCAACCGGCGCGTGGTCGTGATCACCGAGAAGGACGCGGACGGCACGGTGCCCTGGTACATGGACGGCTTCTCGTTCGTTCAGGACACGCCACTCGGGGCGACCAAGGTCAACCAGCTCAGCTGCAAGCGCTTCCGGGGCACCGGCTCGAGCCCGCTGCTGATGCTCAACCACTGGGCCGACCTGTTCCCGCCCAACCTGCCCGCCAACCGGCCCTTCCAGACCCGCCGCGTCCTGCTCGGCCGGGCGCACCGCTGCGCGCGCCGGCGTGGCCTGCCCGTCAGCCTGATCGCCGTCGACCACTATGACCAGGGACAGCTGCTGGCAGTGGTGGACACGCTCAACGGCGAGCGGGTGAGCGCTCTGCGCCGCCGCCAGCGGGTGGGCGGCTGAGCCTCAGGCGAGCGCCCTGACGGGCTCGCCGTCCAGGGCATCGAGGGCTCGTTCGACGGTGCTCGTGATGCACGTGAAGATCGGGGTCTCCGACGCCGTGTAGGCGCTCGACTCCGTCGAACGCAGCTCCTGGACGAGATCGAGGAACTCGGCCGGGTCGTCGGCGTCGAAGGCCACCACGAACTCCTGGTCGTCGAGGCCGAACGAGTAGGCCGTGTTGGTCTCGATCCCGGTGAAGCGGCGGGCCACCGCGATGTGGTCACGCATCACTCGCATGCGTTCCTCGGGCGTCAGCGCGTACCACTCCCGCTTCTTCCACATCGGATAGACGATCAGGTACTTGGAGTCCGCGCCGGCGCGCGGCTCGAGCGGCCGGTCGGGCTCGTCCGAGTAGGGCGACTCCTTGGTCATGGCGAGATAGGAATGAGGTATCTCGGCCCAGCGCATCAGGCCGCTCTGGTTGAGCAGCACGTGCAATTCGTGTACCGGCTCGAGCGTGCGCGAGATGGCGCGGATCAGCAGATCGCAGTCGCCCCGGGTCCCGACCAGGGAGTACGCGCGGAGGTAGTGATCGCTCGCGAATTCCCTGCAGGCAGCGGCGAATTCGCGCTTGTCGTCTGCGCGCTCCTCGGACGAGCGCCGGCGCCACGCGGGATCGACCTTGAGGAAGGTGTATTTCACGTAATTGCGAGCTTCGGTCACGTGTCTAGTGTGGCCGATAGGATTTCCCCGGTGCGCGTAGCCCTCGTGTCGCCTTATTCGTACACGTATCCGGGCGGTGTCGGGCGTCATGTGGAGGCCCTCGCGGAGGAGCTTCTGGAATCGGGCCACGAGGTCCGGCTGCTGGCGCCTTACGACCCTGACGACCGCCTGGCCCGTGTCATGCACCGCGGCGCCCCGCCGCAGGCCCGGCCCCTGCCCGATCACGTGATCCCGCTGGGCCGCACGCTCGGCCTCCCGCTGAACGGGGCGGTCTCGAACCTCGCGGTGTTCCCCGAGGTGGTGGGCACGCTGGGACGCGAGCTGCGGACCGGGGGCTTCGACGTGGTGCACGTGCACGAGCCCAACGCGCCCTACGTGTCCTGGTATGCCACCGAGTTCTCGCGCGTGCCGACCGTGGGCACCTTTCACACGTACTCGACGAACGCGATGGTAGGCCGCTTCACCGCCAACGTGGCCGGCGCGCGTCGCCTCTACGCGAAGCTGAGCTCGCGCATCGCCGTTTCCGAGGCCGCACGCTGGACGGCTCAGCGCTTCTACGGCGGTCGTTATCGGGTAGTTCCCAACGGCGTCGACCTCGCGGCCGCACGGCCCGATCCGGCGCGCCCGCACGAGGAGCTGCGCATCCTGTTCGTTGGCCGGGCCGAGGACCGCAAGGGCCTGCCGGTGCTGCTGCGTGCCTTCGAGGCACTCCGGGGCGCCGGGGTCGACGCCCGCCTGACGATCGCCGGCACGGGGCCCGAGGAGGTCGAGCCGCTACTGCTCGACCCCGAGGGCGTGGAGGTCGCGGGCCGGGTCAACGATGTGGACAAGTGGCGCCTGCTCGGCCAGGCGGACCTGCTCTGTGCACCGTCCCTGGGCGGCGAGAGCTTCGGCATGGTGCTCACCGAGGCCTTTGCCTCGAGCACGCCGGTGATCGCCTCGAACATCGCCGGCTACCGCGACGTCGTGCGCGACGGCACCGACGGCATCCTCGCCCCGGTCGGCGACGCGGTGGAGCTGGGCGAGGCGATGCGCGCCCTCGCTCTCGATCCCGAGCGCCGCATCCGCATGGCCGGCGCCGCCCGCGAGCGTGCCGAGCGCTTCGCCTGGCCGCGCGTGGCGCGGGAGGTGACCGAGGTCTACGAGCAGGCGCTCGAGGTGCCGCGGGCCGAGAGCCGCCGCGCGCGCCTGGCCCAGCGGGTGGGCGCACTGCCCACCGAGCCGGGACCACGAGTGCCGCCGCAGCGCCTGCCCTCGCTGGAGGTCAAAGAGCCCTCCGCAGGGCGCCGTCGCGCCGCCCGCACCGCGCGCCGCGTCCTCGTGGGCGCCGGCGCCGTGGCCGGCGTCGGTCTCACGGCGCTGGCGCTCGAGCGGCTGGGGGTCGAGTCGATCGGCCGCGCCCTGCTGGCTGCCACGCCGGTCTGGGTGCTCGTGGCCTTCGCGCTGATGTGCGCCTCGATGTTGCTGCGTGCCGAGGCCTGGCACGCGATTCTGCGCGCCGCGCTCCCCGGCACCCGCGTGCGGCGTCGCGACACCGCTCGGGCCACCATGATCGGCGTCCTGATGTCGGCCACGTTGCCCGCCCGCTTGGGCGAGCCTTCGCGCGCCCTGATCCTCTCGCGCCGCGTGGGCCGCATGCGCGACCGCTTCCCGGTGGTGCTGGGCACGATGGTCTCCCAGACCCTGCTCAACATCCTCGCGCTCGTGGTGCTCGGCTCGGTCATGTTCGCCACGGTGGGGCTGTTCCAGGGCAACGAGGATGCGCTGGTGCTGGCCACGATCGCTCCCGTGGTGCTGCTGGCTCTCGTCCTGTCCGCGCCCTCTCTGCTGCGCCGCGGCAAGCCGAACCGCTTCCAGCGCCTGCAGCAGGCGGTCAGCGCCGCCCGCCGCGCGATGGTTCAGGTGCGGCGCGGCCTCGAGGTCTTTCGCCATCCCAAGCTGGGCGGCTGGGCGGCGCTCACGCAGCTGGCTGCCTGGGCGCTCCAGTGGCTGGCCTGCTACGTGCTGCTCGTGGCCCTCGGCCTGGACGAGCGCGCCGGCATCGGTGCCGCCGCGGCCGTGCTGTTCGCGGTCAACGTTACGGCCGCGCTGCCGGTCACGCCCTCGAACCTCGGCGTCTTCCAGGCGGCCTGCGTCGCGGTGCTGTCGGCCTACGGAGTGGGCAAGACCAACGCCTTCGCCTACGGGATCATCCTGCAGGCGGTGGAGATCGCCACCGCGCTGGCCATGGGCATGCCCGCCCTGGTGCGCGAGGGGATGACCTGGAAGGACCTGCGGCTACGCGCGCTGCATGCCGCGCCCGTCGAGCTGCGCGGTGCCCGCGGGCGCAGTGAGGCGGCCGAGGCCGAGGCTTAGCCGGGCCCGGCGGCCCAATCGAACCACGACGCAACCTTCACACGATCGTGTCAAGGTTGGTACCATCAGCTCCTTGGCCGAGCGCGACTACATCGAGGCAACCACCACCGGCGTCGTCGTCTTCGACGGCGGCATGGGAGCGACTCTCGAGCAGTTCGACCTGACCCAGGCTGACTACGGCGGCCTGCCGGGAAAGTGCCACGAGGCGCTCGTACTCAACCGTCCCGACGTGATCCAGGGCGTCCACGAGTCGATGCTCGCCGCCGGCGCCATGGTCCTCGAGACGGACACCTTCCAGGCCAGCCGCCTCAAGCTGGAGGAATGGGGCCTCGACGAGCACACGCTCGAGATCAACCGCCGCGCGGCCGAGATCGCCCGCGCTGCGGCCGGCGAGTCGCGCTTCGTGGCGGGCTCGATCGGCCCCACCGGTCACCTGCCCGCGTCCGATGATCCCACCCTCGGGAAGATCAGGTTCGGGCAGCTCGTGGAGATCTTCACCGAGCAGGCGCGCGGCCTCGTGGAGGGCGGCTCCGACCTGATCATCATCGAGACCGCGCAGGACATTCTCGAGGTCAAGGCGGCGATTTTCGGCGCGCGGGAGGCCTTCAAGCTCACCGGCCGCACGCTGCCGATCCAGACCAGCGTCTCGCTGCTGCCCAACGGCGGCAAGATGCTGCTGGGCACCGACATCCAAGCCGTGCTCACCACCCTCGTCTCGCTGGACGTCGACGTGATCGGGCTCAACTGCTCGACCGGCCCGGAGGACATGCGCGACGCGATTCGCTACCTGGGCGAGTTCAGCCCCGTGCCGGTGCACTGCATCCCCAATGCGGGCCTGCCGCTGCAGGGTCCCGACGGCGAGACGATCTTCCCCGAGGAGCCGGACCCGCTGGCCAACACGCTGCAGGAGTTCGTCGAGCGCTATGGCATCTCGATCGTGGGCGGTTGCTGCGGGACCACGCCGGATCACATCGCCGCGATCGTCGACCGCGTGGGCGGTGGCGAGGCCAAGCCCCGGCCCGCCACGCGCGCGGCGCTGGTCTCGTCGATGATGACCGCCACGCCGCTGGTGCAGGAGCCGCGACCGACGCTGGTGGGCGAGCGGGTGAACTCTCAGGGCTCGCGCAAGGCCAAGGAACTGCTGCTGGCCGACGACTACGACGGCATCATGCGCATCGCCGAGGACCAGGTGGAGGGCGGTGCTCACGTGCTCGACGTCTGTGTTGCGCTCACCGAGCGCCAGGACGAGGACGAGCAGATGCGCGAGGTGGTCAAGCGCATCTCGCTGACCCAGCCCGCGCCGATTCAGGTCGACTCCACCGAGCCCGACGTGATCAAGGCCGCGCTCGAAGCGATCCCCGGCCGCGCGATCGTGAACTCGGTCAACCTCGAGGCCGGCCGGGACAAGCTCGACGTCGTCGCGCCGCTGGCCAAGGCACACGGTGCGGCCCTGATCGCGCTCACGATCGACGAGGTGGGGATGGCCAAGACGGCCGAGCGCAAGCTCGAGGTCGCCAAGCGCATCGTCGAGCTCGCCTGCGACGAGCACGGACTCGACCGCGAGGCGCTCATCTTCGACGCGCTGACCTTCACGCTCACCACGGGCGACGAGGAGTGGCGGCCGTCGGCCGTGGCGACGATCGAGGGCATCAAGCTGATCAAGTCCGAGCTGCACGGGGTCAAGACCTCCCTGGGGGTCTCCAACGTCTCCTTCGGGGTCTCGCCCGGCGCGCGCGCGGTGCTGAACTCGGTCTTCCTGCACCACTGCGTGGAGGCGGGCCTCGACCTGGCGATGGTCAACCCCAACCACATCACTCCCTACAACGAGATCTCCGAGCTCGAGCGCGAGATCACCGACGATCTCGTCTTCAATCGCCGCGAGGACGCGCTCGAGCGCTTCATCGGCCACTTCGAGGAGAAGGGCGAGGCCGAGGAGGATGCCGGCGGCGCCGATCCCACCGAGGGCATGGAGCCCGAGGAGGCGCTGCACTTCCACATCCTGCGTCGCAAGAAGGAGGGCGTGGAGGACTGGATCGACCGCTCGGTGGAGAAGATCGGGGCCGTGCCGACTCTCAACCAGGTGCTGCTGCCCGCCATGAAGGAAGTGGGCGACAAGTTCGGCGCCGGCGAGCTGATCCTGCCCTTCGTGCTGCAGTCGGCCGAGGTCATGAAGCGCGCGGTGGCCCAGCTCGAGAACTACCTCGAGCGGATGGAGGGCCACACCAAGGGCAAGGTGGTCATCGCCACCGTGTTCGGCGACGTGCACGACATCGGCAAGTCGCTCGTCAACACGATCCTCACCAACAACGGCTACACCGTCATCGACCTGGGCAAGCAGGTGCCCGTGGAAACGATCATCAACGCGGCGGTGGAGCACGAAGCCGACGCGATCGGCCTGTCCGCCCTGCTCGTCTCCACCTCCAAGCAGATGCCGATCTGCGTGCAGGAGCTGCACGAGCGTGGCCACGAGTTTCCCGTTCTGATCGGCGGCGCGGCTATCAACCGCGACTTCGGGCGGCGCATCCTGTACCCCAAGGGCAAGGAGTCAGACGAGGTCTACGAGCCGGGGGTCTACTACTGCAAGGACGCTTTCGCCGGTCTCGCGACCATCGACCAACTGGTGGACGGCGAAGCGCGCGACGGCCTGGTCGAGCGCATGCGCGCGGAGGCCAAGGCCCTGCGCGAGAAGCCGGTGGTGGTGGACGACTCCCCGCCGGTGACCGACAGCTCGGTGCGCTCCGGTGCTCGCACCGACACACCGATCCCCGAGCCGCCGTTCTGGGGGCCCCGCGAGATCGAGGTCGACCTGGGCGATGTCTACCCCTACCTCGACCGCCACGTGCTGTTCAAGCTGCACTGGGGCGGGCGCGGCGTGAAGGGCGAGGAGTGGGAGCGCCTGGTGGAGGGCGACGGCGAGGAGGAGGGCTTCGCGCACCGCCTGGAGCGCATGTGGGCCGAGCAGGACTACCTGCGCCCGCGGGCCAAGCTCGGTTACTTCCCCTGCAACTCCGACGGCAACGAACTGGTGGTCTTCGATCCCTCCGATCCCTCGCAGGAGCTCGAGCGCCTCAGCTTCCCGCGCCAGCCCAAGCACGATCGCATCTGCCTGAGCGACTTCTTCCGCCCCATCGAGTCCGGGGAGCGCGACGTGGTCGCCCTCCAGGGCGTGACGGTGGGACCGGAGGTCACTGACCTGATGGCGCAGCTGGAGCGTGACGGCGAGTTCGCGGAGCAGCTCTACACCCACGGTCTGGGCGTCCAGGCGGCCGAGGGCCTGGCCGAGTGGCTGCATGCCGAGGCCCGCCACGGCTTGGGCATCGAGCTCGATCAGGGCCGGCGCTACTCGTGGGGCTACCCCGCCTGCCCGGACCAGTCCGAGCACGAGAAGGTGTGGCGCTTGCTCGGCCTGGACGGGATCGGGATGTATCTCTCAGACGGCTTCGCGGTGATGCCCGAGCAGTCGACGGTGGCGATCATCGCCCACCACCCGCAGGCCGTCTACTTTGGAATGAAGTCGGGCTTCATCCCCGAGGACAAGGCGCCAGACGAGCTGATCGCCGGCACCGAGCGCGGTGGGGAGCTGCCGCCCGAGGCGGACCCGCCGGACGGCAGCGTCGAGGAGGAAGCGGCCGGACGCCCCGCCGACGAGGTCCCGGCCTAGTCCTCGCGCGCTCCTCTCACGGTTGAGATCCGCTGCTCCGGGATATCTAGACCCCCGGGAGGCGCTTCGGCTACCTGTTCTTCTGCTGATGGGTAGGGTCGCTCGGCATGGCTGAGCGACCCCGGCCCGTTCCCGAGCTCGACTGGGATCCGGCTCGCGCCCGCGAGCTGGGAGAGGAGGTCGTCGAGCTCTGGATCGAGCTGCTCACGCGGCTACCCGAGCTTCCCGTCAGCCGGGGGTTCCACGCCGCCGAGCTGCGTGACGCGCTGGCGCTCGACGTCCCCGAGGAGGGCCTGGCCGACCCGGCGCTGGTCGCGCGCCTGCGCCAGCTGGTCTTCGACGGCTCGATCTTTCCCGGCCATCCGGGTTTTCTCGCATACGTGTCCGGGGCCGGCACCGTTCCCGGGGCGGTCGCCGACCTGATCGCCTCCGCACTCAACCAGAACCTGGGCGGCTTCTTCCTGGGCCCGGGGGCGGCGACCGTCGAGGAGGCGCTCGTGAACTGGCTGGCCGGGCGCTTCGGGCTGCCCGAGCGGGCGGGCGGTCTGGTCGTGGCCGGCGGAGCGATGGCCAACTTCGTGGGGCTCAAGGTGGCCCGCGACGTCGCGGCCGGGCCGGCCGGACGCACCCGGGGCGTCGGGGCCGGGCCGCCGCTCGCCTTCTACGCGTCGAGTGAGTCGCACCTGGTCCACCGGCGCAGCGCCGACATGCTCGGTCTCGGCTCCGACGCCGTGCGCGAGATCGCGGTGGACGAGGAGTTCCGGATGCACCCGGACGCGCTGGCCGAAGCGCTCGAGCGCGACCGGGCGGCCGGCGTGGTTCCCGCCGCGGTGATCGCTACGGCCGGCACGACGGCCACCGGCTCCATCGACCCCCTCGAGGCGATCGCCGGCCTCTGCGAGCGCCACGCCACTCGCCTCCACGTGGACGCCGCCTACGGCGGACCCGCCGTGCTGGCCGATCCCCTGCGGCCTCTGTTCGAAGGGATCGAGCGCGCGGACTCCATCGCGGTCGATGCCCACAAGTGGCTCTACACGCCGTTGCTGGGCGGCTGTGCGATCGTGCGCGACGCCGCACTGCTGCCGGCCTCCTTCTCGGGGGAGGCCAGCTACATCTGGATCGACGAGGAGGTCATCCGCGAGTCCGGGATCTCGTACAGCAACTTCGGCCCGGACTTCAGCCGGAGCTTCGCGGCCCTGCGTATCTGGTTCTCTCTGCTGGCCCACGGCAGCGCCGGCTACGGCCGGCGAATAGCGCACGACGCCGCCCTGGCGCGCTACCTCGGGGAGCTCGTCCAGGAACATCCGGACTTCGAGCTGATGACGCCGGTCAAGCTCTCGATCTGCTGCTTTCGATATGCGCCCGCCGAGCTCCGCGGCGACGAGACCGCCCTCGACGCCCTGAACGCGCGCGTCCTGACCGCCATCCAGTCCGACGGCCGCATCTATTGCTCCAACGCGGTGCTCAACGAGCGCTTCTGCCTCCGCGCATGCATCGTCAACTTCCGTACCGAGGCCGGGCACATGGAGCGGCTGATCGAGGTGGCCGAGGAACTGGGACGGGCGCAACTGACGCGTTAGCTGTACAGGTGGGCCGAGGGCTCCCGACATCCGGGCGAATCGCATCCCCCGAATCTTCGACACACGTCTAAAGACCTCTGACACGGCCCTTCGTAGGTTGGCGGGAACGCTCACGGAAGGAGGCTGTAAGACCAGATGGCAACCCTGCTCGCAACCGCCGACGATCTCACTCGAGCCATCGACGGCAATCTCGGAGAAACGGTTCCGCTCAACACCCTCTGGGTGGTGGTGGCGGCCATTCTCGTCCTGTTCATGCAGGCGGGCTTCGCGATGCTCGAGATCGGCTTCTCGCGCATGAAGAACGCCGGCACCGTCGTGGCCAAGATCCTCACCAACATGTCGATCGCGGCCATCTGTTATTGGGCGGTCGGCTTCGCCTTTGCCTTTGGTAGTCAGGACGTGCTCGGAATCTCGAGCTCACTCATAGGCTCCAACGGGTTCTTCCTCCAGTTCACCGGCAACGGCTCGGAGGCGTTCCCGGTGATGGGCCTGTCCGACGCCACCGTCGAGGCCAAGTGGCTGTTCCAGTTCGCCTTCTGCGCGGTGTCGCTGGCGATCGTGTGGGGCACCACCCTCGAACGCATCAAGTACGGCGCCTACGTGATCTACGCGGTCGTGTTCGCGTCGATCATCTACCCGATCGGCTCCCACTGGGTGTTCGGCGGGGGCTGGCTGCAGAACGGCGACACCTTCCTGCTGCCCACCGGCATGCAGGACTTCGCCGGTTCCACGGCCGTCCACCTGATCGGGGCGACCGGCGCGCTGGCCGCGCTGCTCCTGCTCGGCCCGCGCAAGGGCAAGTACGGTCCCGACGGCAGGCCGAGGGCCATTCCCGGCCACTCGATGCCTCTGGCCGGGCTTGGTGTGCTCATCCTGTTCGTCGGCTGGTTCGGGTTCAACCCGGGTTCGACGCTCGGCATCGGGGACACCCGCATGGGCGACGTGGCCGTCGTCACCCTGCTCGCCACCGCAGGCGGCGTGCTCGGTGCATTCGTGGCCACGCAGATCAAGCAGCGCACCATCGACATCGGCATGGTCGCCAACGGTGCTATCGCAGGTCTGGTCGGCATCACGGCGCCCTCCGGGTACGTCGAGGTGTGGGCGGGACCGATCATCGGCTTCGTTGCGGGCCTGATCGTGGTGTTCGGGATCATCTGGATCGACAAGAAGATCGACGATCCGGTCGGCGCCCTCTCGGCGCACGGCCTGGCCGGTATCTGGGGCACGCTCGCGTGCGGGTTGTTCACCGCGCCGCGCCTGGCCCAGTACAACGCGTTCGGCGATCCCGAGGGCGGACTCGTCTATTCGGGCTCGTTCACCCAGCTGATCGCTCAGGCGGTCGGCGTGCTGGTGGCCTTCGCGTTCGTCTTCGGCATGAGCTACCTGACCTTCGCCGCCATCAAGGCGACGATCGGTCTGCGTGTGTCCGACGAGGACGAAGAGGCCGGTCTCGACATCGTCGAGCACGGCATGTACGGCTACCCCGAGCAGTTCATCCCGCAGTCCGAGATCGGGTCGGGCACGACTCTGCCCTCCGGGGCGCCCGTGCCCAAGCCGGTGACGGCCAGCGTGACGACGGAGGCGACCGCATGAAGATGGTGATCGCCTACATCCGGCATGAGGCCTTCGAGCCGATCCGCGCGGATCTGCTCGAGGCCGGCTTCCCGAGCCTCTCGATCAGCGAGGTCAAGGGGTCGGGCAGGCAAAAGGCCATCACCGAGCACTACCGGGGCTCCGAGCTGGCGGTGCACCTGCGCCCGAAGCTCAAGCTCGAGTGCGTGGTGGAGACCAAGGACGTCGGGGTCATAAAGGAGGTGATCCTGCGCCACGCGCGCACCGGATCGGTGGGAGACGGCAAGCTGTTCATCATCCCGGTCGAGGATGCCGTGCGCATCCGGACCGGCGAGGAAGGCGAGACCGTGCTCCAGGCCCACGAGGGCGAGGAAGCCAGCGTCAACGGCGCCGGCTCCTGAGCTACGAGGACGGAATCCTGGCTACGGAAGGCCTCAGAGCCGTGCCCGACGTGACTCCGCGCGGCGCCCACCTGGAGATGGTGGGCGCCGTGCTCGCGGGCGACGGCCTGGAGCGGGTCGCGGAGATTGCCGCGGCGCACACGGGTGCGCCGGTGGCCGTGATCGTTCCCCGCCTGGGTGTGCCTCTGGAAGGCTGGGGACGGTACGAGCGCTACGTGGCCGCTCGCCTCGCCGGCGGGCGGCCACAGCGTCCTCCCGAGATCACGGCCGAAGTGCAGATCGCCTCCGGCGGCCGCGATCTCGGGGCCGTGCTGCTGCTCGGCGCCGGCCGCTCCGACGCCGGGGACTACCTGCACATGGCCGCCATCGCCGCGCTCACCGAGGTGGCGGTGGCCGAAGCCCGTGACGAGACCGAGCAGTCGCTGCGCGGCTCCTTCCTCGAGGAGGTGCTGTCGCGGCCCGAGCTCGACGGAGCCGAGGTCGCCCGCCGCGCGCTGCGCCTGGGCTGCGACCTGTCACAGGGCTACGTGGCTCTGTGCGCCGACCCCAACGGGCGCGGCCCCGGTCGGATCACCGCATCCATCCTCGCCGAGGTGCCGGGGGCGCTGGCCCAGGGAGTCGAGGACAAGGTCTACGCGTTGCTTCCCGGCGAGACCGAACTGGCGCGCCGGGCCGCCACGCGGCTGGGCCGCCACGCGTCGGTCGGCGTCTCCTCCCACCGCTCGGGCGGTGCCGAGGTGCGGCGCGCGCTCGAGGAGGCGGAACTCGTGCTCGGAGTCACCGCCGCCGGCGGCGGCCCCCCGGGCGAGGAGATCGGAGAGGGCACCTACCGCCTGCTGTTCCGGGTTCTGGCCAGCCACCCGCAGGAGGTGCGCAGCTTCTACGACGACACCGTGGCAGCGCTCGTCCGCTACGACGAGCAGTACTCCACCGACCTGCTGGGCACGCTGTCGGCCTACCTGGGCAACAACTGCAACATGGCCTCCACCGCCCAGGAGATCCACGCGCACCGCCACACGGTGGGCTATCGCCTGGACCGCGTGAAGGAGCTGACCGGCCTCGATCCGCTCAAGAGCGAGGATCGCGAGCGGCTCGGCCTGGGGCTCAAGGCCTACCGGATCATCGCGCCGAGCCTGCCGCGCTGAGCGGCTCGCCTACGGGCGGCCGTTGCCGAAGACGCGGTCGAGCGCCGCGATCTCCTCCAGGCGCTCGAGCCGGTCGACGCCCAGGGCGGAGCGCGAGGACGGCGCCACGCGGGCGAGCGAGTAGCGGCGAATCTGCCCCGGCTTGCGGGGCTTTCGCTCCGGCTCGTTGTCCGGTACGAGCGCGTACCTGCGGGGGTTCATGCCGCTCATCGTGACTGCCGGCACGTGTGAAGTCCACGTACGGTTGTCGAAAGATCGCCCTCCCCGCTTGGCCACCATGTCGAACGGCGCCCGCGCGGCTGCTACAGGGCGGCCACAACGGCGTCGAGCACGCGGTGTGGCCCGAAGCGCACCACGTCGTCGGCGGTCAGGCCGGTTTGCGCCTCCGCCGCCTCCACCGCGGCTCGCGCTCTCGCCTCGTCGAGCTCGCTCGTGTTGAGCGCAATCGCCACCACGCGCGCCGGCCGCACACGCGATGTGACCAGCTCGTAGGCCGCGATCAGCTCGGAAAGCGGCGGGATCGGCAGGTCGGGGTAGTTGCGGATGGCCGTTGCGCCCGCCTTGTGCACCAGGATGAGGTGGTCGGGCGCCGAGCCGTGGAGCAACCCGAGCGTGACGCCCGAGTAGGCGGGATGAAAGAGAGCTCCCTGGCCCTCGACGAATAGGAGGTCGCCGCGCTCGGCCCCTTCGTGAACGAGCCGCTCGCCCGCCCCGGCCACGTAGTCAGAGATCACGTGGTCCACCGCGATACCCCAGCCCGCTATGGCCACGCCGGTCTGCCCGGTGGGCACGTAGACCGAGCGCTCGCCGCGCGCGCGGGCGGCGCGGTCCAGCTCGAGGGTCACGACCTTCTTGCCGATCACGGTGTCCGAGCCCACGCTGTGCACCACGCGCACGGAGTCGGGGCGGGCATACGGGCCCTTGGGGACGGTCAGGTCGTCGGGCGCGGCGCGCAGGTCGCGCAACCGCGTACCGGCCCGTTCGGCCGCCGCCAGAAGCTCGGGATCGTCGGAGAGCTGGGTGTGCAGGCCGGCTTCGAGATCGAGGCCCGCCGCGATGGCCTCGAGCAGAGGCGCGCGCCAGGCGGGATCGAGCTTGCCTCCGGTGGGCGCCACGCCGATCAGCAGCTCGGTGGCCCCGGCGCCGATCGCCTCGCGCACGCTTGCGACCACCGGCACCGGGTGCAGGCAGAAGGGCTCGACCTCGACTGCGGTCCGCCCCGCCTGGGTGGAGTCGATCACCGCCACGACGTCGCGGGTGCCGTAGCGGATCACGCCGTGCCCGGTCTTGCCGCTGTGCTGCTCGAACAGACCCTCGGCGAAGATCGCCAGCTTCTCGCTCATGTGCCCGCCGCCGGTGCGGCGAGGGTGACGCCGAGCCCGGGGCCGTCGCCGGGCAGCACCCGGCCCTGCTCGAGGCGCAGCCCCGTGTAGGGCTCGTCGGCCAGCAAGAGGTGACCGTCGAGGTCGACCCAGTCGACCAGCGAGGCGATGGCGGCCGCGGGGGCCACGCCGAGCTGGGACTCGACCATGCAGCCGAGCATCACATGCAGGCCGAGCGCCCGGGCCGCGTGAATCATCCGGACAGCCTCCCTGATGCCGCCGGACTTCGCCAGCTTCACGTTGATGCCCTCGGCGTAGGCGGCCACCGGCGCGACATCGGCCAGGTCGTGACAGCCCTCGTCGATCACCACGGGCGGGCGCGGGCGCAGCTTCTGCAGGCCGTGAAAGGAGTCGAGGTCGCCGGCGGGGAAGGGCTGCTCCACGAGCTCGACCCCGAGCTCCACCAGCTCCGGCATCAGCTCGGCGGCCGAATCGAGCGTCCAGCCCTCGTTGGCGTCCACGCGCAGCGGCACTCCGGTCTCGGCCCGAACGGCCTCCAGGCGGGCGAGGTCCTCGGTGCCGCCGACCTTGACCTTCAGCGAGTGAAAGCCGTGCGCGCGGCGAGCCCGGTCGCGCGTTCCCTCGACGCTGTCGATGCCGATCGTGTACGAGGTGGGGGCCGCCTCGGGGGACAGCCCGAGCAGCCGCCACACCGGGACTCCCAGCCGGCACCCGATCCAATCGTGCAGCGCGGCGTCGAGGGCAGCCTTGCCGGCGCCCTCGCCCTCGATATCGGCCAGGCGAGCTCCGATCTGCTCGAGCGCGAAGGGGTCCTTGCCCACCAGCGCGGGCGCCGCGCCGGTGAGGAACTCGGCCGCGGATTCGATCGAATCGCCCCGGTAGTAGACCGGTGCCGCCTCGCCGCGCCCCACGATGCCGTCGTGCTCGAGCTCGAGCTGGACCACGGTCTGGGTGGTGCGCGAGCCGCGCGCGATGCCGAAGGACTCGGCCAGGGCCAGCTGGGCGGTGTGGGTCCGGAGCTCCAAGAAGCCCGCAAGTGTGACGGTTGCCCGGCTACCCGCGTTCGGCCACTCGGGCCAGCCGGCGCACCAGCAGCCCCACCACGGGCCCGTACGAGGCCCGCACGAGGGGCTCGAGCACGCGCGGCGCCTGGATATCGATCGCCACCAGTGAGCCCGGGTCCCGAGGCTCCACCCGGTGCACCAGCGTGACGGGTCCGACGCGCCAGCTCCAGGAGCGGCGGGCGCGCTTGGCCGTGATACGCGCCGGCACGGGTACGGCGCCCAGCAGGCGGGCGTAGCCGCGCGCGCCCTTGATCACCTCGGGCTCGCCCAGGCCCCAGGCGCCGCGCACGTGTGGAGCCCACTCACTCCAGCGCCGCGGCTGGGCCATCAGCGCCCAGGTCTCCCGTGCGGGTGCTGCCGACTGTGCCTCGTAGGTCAGGATGGCGCGCCCACCGCCTCCCGCGTCTCCTCCTCGTGCGCGAGTCGCAGCGCCTCCAGGCAGCCCATCGGCTGCACGTCGAACAGGGATGCGGGAGCGGGGTGGGTGACCACGGTGTCGCTCGCCAGCGACTCGATCAGCGGCCGGGCCACGCCGGCATCGACGGGGGTGACGAGCCCGATCCAGTGCGAGGACAGCCAGGGGGTGATGAAGGGCACGGGCAGCTGGGGGCGGCGCCGCAGGCCGAGCACGTCGGCCATCATCGAGAGCACCTCGCCGTAGGTGACCACGTCGGGCCCCCCGACCTGCACCTCGCGGCCGGCCGCCTCGGGCCGCTCGGCGGCCTGTGCGAGGTACTCGAGCACGTCCTGGATCGCGATCGGCTGGGTGCGGTTGCGCAGCCACGCGGGGGCGATCATGGCGGGCAGGCGGGCCACGAGGTACCGCACAACGCGGTAGGACTCGCTGCCGGCGCCGATCACCATCGCCGCCCTCAAGTAGGTCAGAGGCGGCCCCTCGAGCGCGAGCACGGCCGCCGTCTCGGCGCGGCTGCGCAGGTGGTCGGAGTGCGGTTCGCCCAGGCCGCCCAGATACACCACCCGCTCCACGCCCTCGTCGCTCGCCATGCGCGCGAAGTTCGAGGCGGACGCCTGCTCGCGCTCCGCAAAGCCGCTGCGGTCCCCACCGCGGCCCATCGCGTGGACGAGGTAGTAGGCGGTCTTGACGCCCTCACCGGCGCCGCGCAGGCTGTCCCGGTCGAGCACGTCGCCCTCGTGCAGCTCCATGCCCGCCTGCTCGAGGTGGGCGGCACGCGAGCGGTTACGCACGAGGCAGCGCACGTCCAGCCCACGCTCGGCGAGGGTGGTGGCTAGGCGTCCACCGACGAAGCCGGTGGCGCCGGTGACAAGTACTCGGCTCACGTGGGCAAGA
Source organism: uncultured Thermoleophilaceae bacterium (assembly GCA_963813495.1). Classification (GTDB taxonomy): domain Bacteria; phylum Actinomycetota; class Thermoleophilia; order Solirubrobacterales; family Thermoleophilaceae; genus JACVRW01. Next base: position 951,785 of record CAWEZC010000005.1, on the reverse strand, counting down.
CTAGGCCGTAGTCCTCAGGCCGTGATCAGCGAGCGCGCTTTGAGATCCCAGGCGATCTCGCGGCGCTCCGAGCGGATCGCCTCGAGCACGGCATCGACGACGGCGACCATGGGGAGTGGCTCGGGCAGCTCGGGCGCCCGGCCGAAGAGCCTGCGCTCGACGAAGTTCGTGTCCATATGCGGCGGGCGCACGTCCAGAACCGACAGGCCGTCGCGCCGGCGCTCCCGGCGCAGGGCGGTGAGATAGGCGGAGAAGGCGGCCTTGGCCGCCGAGTAATGGGAGACCCCGGCGCTGGGGTGGTCGGCCACGATCGCCGATACCCCGACCACGGCGCCATGCTGATCGATATGAGCCAGAGCGGCCTCGACCAGCCCGATCGGGCCCAGGGCGTTGACCTCGAACAGCCGGCGAACGTCACCCGCCGCCGCCGCGCCCGCGGGCCCGAAGCCCGGCGCGCCCACGGCCACGAGGATCCCGTCGAGCTCGCCGCCCAGTGCGCCGGCCAGCGAGTCCACCGCGGTGCGCCGGCTCTCGGCGTCGGTCACGTCGAAGCGCGCGATCGGCGCCCCGAGCTCGTCGCCGATCGCGGCCAGCTTGGCCGGATCGCGGCCCGCGAGGGCCAGCTCGGCGCCGGCCTCGCTCAGCGCGCGCGCAAATGCACCTCCGAGCGCACCCGTCGCGCCCGCCACCAGTATCCGTGCCCCGTCGATCTCCATCCCAGGGAGTACGCACTACCCGGCGTGGGAGACCAGCACGCGTCGCGCAGGTGCCGCGAGCCCGCTCAGAGGGTCGAGGCCATCCCGTGACGGTGGGCTACGGCGGCGGCCTCCGTCCGGGAACGGACGTCCAGCTTGGTGAGGATGCGCGAGACGTGCACGCTGGCCGTCTTCTCGGCCATGTGCAACCGCTCTCCGATCTCGCGGTTGGTGGCACCGGCGGCCACGAGCTCCAACACCTGGCGCTCGCGCTCGGTGAGGCCGAAGGGATCCTCCTCGCGATCGCCGTCGGCCTCCGTGGTCAGGCGCTCCTCGTCGACGATACGCAGCCGGGCTCGCGCCGCCAGCGATTCGAGCTCCGCGGCCAGCCAGGCGCTTCCCAGCGCGCGCGCCGTCTCCAGCGCCGCGGCGGCGACGGTCTCCGCTCCCTCGCGATCTCGCGCGGCCGAGAGCGCCTCCGCCTCGCGCCAGCGCGCGTAGGTGGCGGGATACGGGCGTTCCACCTCTTCCCAGGCCCGGGCGGCAGCGGTCCAGTCGGCGCGCCCACCGGTTGCGCGGGCGTACTCCGCCTCCGCGGTGGCCAGCTCGGCCTGCTCGACCGGCCCGCCGATGCCGGCCGCCAAGCGCACCCGCTCGATCAGCTTCTCGGCGCGCGTGCCCACCACCCGCTCGGCCTCCGAGTCGCGCCGGTCGCGGGCGAGCTGACCGGCATCGCCCTCGATGCGCACGCCGGCGGCGGACACGGCGGTGATGCGGATGAAGTCGTCGGAGCAGTACTCGATCTGGTCGAGAGTCCTGTCGATCTCTGCGCGCGCCTGCTCGAGGTCGCCGCGGCGGCGGGCCAGCTCGGCGCGGAAGATCCCGCAGGGAGCCAAGAACTGGGGCTCCGTGGATCCGCGCGTGGCCCGGGCGAGCCCGTCGACGTCCTCGGCGGCCGCGTCGAGATCGCCGCGACCCAGGTCGAGCATGCTGCGGGTCGCGAACCAGTAGGCGAGCGTGGGCCCGGCGTGGCGACGGCTGGCGGAGGGGATCTGGGCCTCGGCCTCGCGCCATTCGCCGAGGTGGAGGCTGAACTCGGCCACGGCGAGCCGGAACCAGTCGAGCGTGCGGTGCGGGTTGGGAGCGCTCGAGGTCAGGCCGTCACGCGCCACGGCCAGCGCCTCGCGGGTGTTGCCGGCCAGGTTGAGGAGGTCGGCCAGGTTGATCCAGGCCGACCCCTCCTCGGTCGCCAGGCCCTCCGCCTGGGCGATTCCCAGCGCCTCACGCAGGGCTTCCACTCCCGCGTCCACGTCGCCCTGCCCGCCCACGGCCACGCCGAGCGCATTGAGCGCGCGGCTCTCGGAGCCGCGGTCGCCCACCGCCTGCGCGACGGCCAGCGCCTGGCGAGCGGCCTCCTCGGCTTCGCCGAAGCGCGCCTGCAGCATGCGCCGCTTGGCCTTGGTGGCGAGCACCTTGGCACGCGCGGAGCTCTGCTCGCCCTCCGGCAACAGCCCCAGCGCCTCGTCTAGCACCTCTACGGCCTCGTCCTGGCGGTGGAGGTTCCACAGTGAGTGACTGAGGGAATCGAGCAGCTGGGCCGCCCGGCTGGGCTCGCTGTCCTGGTCCACCAGCGCCAACGCGCGTCGCAGCAGCGCCTCCTGGCGCGCGGGATCGCCGGCCGAATCGGCGGCCCGGGCGGCGCGGTGGAGCAACTCGACCTGTCCGGCGCCGGCCAGCGCCTCGGGCTCGGGCACTCGCTCCCACAACTCCAGGGCGCGCTCGTACAGCGCGTGGGCCTCGGGGAAGGCGTTGACACGCTCCGCTGCCGCGGCCGCCCTCACCGCGGCGGTGAACGCCGCCGGCTGATCGCCCGCCGCCTGCCAGTGGTGGGCCGCCTGGGCGGTGAGGTAGGCGCCAGAGTCTCCCGCTTCTAAACGTGCCTCGAGGACCCGGGCGAGCGCGGCGTGCATCTCGGTCCGCTCGCCCGGCAGCAGGTCGTCGTGCACGACCTCGCGCAGGAGCGCGTGGCGGAAGGCGTAGTCGCCGTGGGGCAGGATCACGGCGATCTGGCTCGCCGTGGCCTCACGCAGTGCCTCGACCAGCTCCGCGGCCTCCAGACCGACAACGGCCGACAGCAGCTCGTGGTCGGCCGAGGGCTGGCAGGCCAGCCAGCGCAGGAGCTCCTGCGCGGAGGCGGAGAGCCTCTCGACGCGCAGCATCAGGGCGTCACGCAGCGTCGGGGGCAGCGCGCCCCGGCCGTCCAGCCCGGCGGCCAGGATCTCTTCGGTGAACAGAGCGTTGCCCTCCGATCGCGCGTAGAGGCGCTCGACCAGCCCGGGATCGGGGGCGGCGGCCAGGATGCCCTCGAGCTGCTCGCTCATCTCCTCGCGCGTGAAGGCCGCCAGGTCGATCATCAGCGCCGACGGATCCCGGCCCAGCTCGGCCAGCAGGGGCCGCAGCGGGTGGCGGCGGTGTAGCTCGTCCGAGCGGTAGGTGCCCACCACGAGCAGGGGTGCCCCGCACATGCTGCGGGCCAGGAAGGAGAGAAAGTGGCGCGTGGAGCTGTCCGACCAGTGCAGGTCCTCGATCACGAGCACCACGGGCCCGTCCTGCCCGAGCGCCTCGAGGAGGGCCAGCAGGCCCTCGAACACGCGCGCCTGCGTGACCGGCTCGGCCTCGCCCGGAGTGGAGCCGAGCCCGGGCAGGAGCGAATCCAGGCCGGCGCGCAGACCGGGCGGCAGCGAATCGAGCGCAGGATCGGGCTCGCGCACCAGTGGGCGCAGGGCGCCCAGTAACGGCGCGTAGGGCAGCTCGCCCTCGCCGAGCTCGACGCAATCGCCCCAGAGCACCCGCGCGCCGGTCTCGCGCGCGCGCACAGCGAGCTCGTCGGCCAGGCGCGACTTGCCCACCCCGGACTCACCGGCGACAAGCGCCAGTGACGGACGGCGCGCGCTGGCATCACGAAGGGCCGCTTCCAGCTCAGCGAGCTGGCGTGAACGCCCCACGAAGCGGGCGCTGGTCATGCGATGGGCCATTACGGGACCATCCTCCCATCCCGCGCGCCGTCCCTCCCATGTCAGCGACTCGGACACGAGGTCGAGTGTGGCGCCGGGGAAGGCGTGCCACATCGGGTGGATGGAGCGAGTTGCGCGCTCTACACCCCTTAGGCAAGGCCCTGCGAGCCTTAGCCCGTATGAAGGCCGGCCTCTGCGACTCCTGCGTACACCAGAAGCTGGTCCACACGACGCGCGGGAGCACGTTCTCGCTGTGTGAGCGCTCCAAGACCGACCCGCGCTACGCCAAGTACCCGCGCCTGCCGGTCGAGCGCTGCCCCGGCTACGAGCGCAGCCCCATCAGCCCGAGCCGCTGACCACGGTCTTGCCGTCGGAGCCCACCCGCGACTCGGGCGCCTCGCGGGAGATCGTGCCGCTGAACGAGCCCGACGGTGGCTCGTCCCCGCCGCCGGCCGTCACCGCCCTGGCCTTGCCGTGCAGGCCGGCGTTGACCTGCCAGCGCAGGTCGAAGTCCCCGGCCTTGACGGCGGTCACCGACCACTCGAAGGTCTTCTCCCTGCCCGGCCTGAGTGGGCCGCAGGCCCACGTGTTGACGTAGGCCGTGTCGCAACCCAGTGGCGTGGCGTCCTTGGCCTCGGGGAAGCCGGCGATCTCCACCGGCACCCCGTCGACCGCGAACACGGGCCGCGACCGATCGGCCAGCGTGGGGTCGTCGTCCTTTCGGTAGTCGAAGCCCTCCACGCTGACGCCCAGATTGGGGATCGTCTCGTCGCCCGCGTTGCGCAGCGTGATGCGCAGCTTGGTGCTCTGGGCCAGCTTCTGGGCCTCGGGGAAGGTCGCGTCGACGACCTCCACGGGGAAATCCCCGGAGGGCTCGTTCTCGTCCTGACGCTCGCCTCCGCAGCCGGCCAGAAACACGACCCAGGCCAGGCCGAAAGCAGTCAGTCCATGGGTCCTCCTCACCCCCAAAGCCGGGCGAACATACCACCCGCCCGGGCCCCGGGGTGCTGATTCCGAAGCCTTTTTCGGCTGGCACCGTTCTGTATGGCGGCCGCGCTGCTCATGCCATAGGCTTCGCCCACGAGGCGTGATTTTCACGGGGGAGCGGGTCGTTTCCCCGGGGAGGAGTTTGTGTAGGTGGTCCGAGCCGCAGCCGATCGGGTCTTTTTGCCGACCAAGAACCTGCTCGAGCAGGTCGGCGACATGATGATTCTCACTGGCAAGACGCTCGTCTCGGCGTTGCGCCCGCCCTACCCGTACGGCACCGAGTTCGTCCAGCAGTTCCTCTTCATGCTGCGCCTCTGCTGGCTGCCGCTCATGATCTCGACGATCGCCTTCGGCTACGGGGCGCCCGGCCTGCAGGCGGGCAACTTCCTGCTGCTGTTCGGCGCCATCGACCGCCTCGGTGGCTTCTTCGTGCTGGCCTCGATTCGGGAGTTCGCGCCGATCGTTACCGCAATCGTGCTGGCCGGGGTCGGCGGCACCGCGATCACGGCCGACCTGGGTGCGCGAAAGATCCGCGAGGAGCTCGATGCGCTGCAGGTGCTCGGCGTGGACCCGATCAAGAACCTCGTGGTCCCGCGTTTCCTCGCCCTGATGATCGTCACCGGGCTGTTCAACATCTACGCGGTGCTGTTCGGCATCTTCGGCGGGGTGCTGGCCACGCTCACCTTCGACGCGCCGTTGGGCCCGTTCTTCGCCACGCTGCTGACCAACGCGTCCACGACCGACCTCTGGGGCTCGGTGGTCAAGTGCACAGGCTTCGGCGCGATCATCGCCGTGGTGTCCTGTTACAAAGGGATGACTGCGTCCGGAGGCGCCGAAGGGGTGGGCAGAGCCGTGAACCAGGGCGTGGTGATCGAGTTCCTCGGGATCTTTGCCTTCAACTACGTCTTCACCCAGACGCTGCTGGCCACACACCCCGAGATCTCGGTGATCAAGTGAGAGGCCGCGTTTGATGGGACGCACGTGGCTCTCCGTCCCCAAGGACTGGATCACCTCCTTCGGCGAGATCGCCAAGTTCATGGCGCGCGTGGTGGCCGACGTGCTGTCAGGGCGCGTTTTCCACTTCTTCGGCGAGGCGCTGCGCCAGGCCGGCATCCTGATCCTGGGCTCGGGACTGGTGATCTGGGGCCTGGCCTTCATCCTCGGGCTCCAGTGCGGGATCGAGGGGGCGTACTTCAACCGCTCGGTGGGCGCGCCCGCCTACGCCGGGGTGTTCAGCGCCTGGTGCGACCTGCGCGAGATCATGCCCTACGCCTTCGGCTACATGATGGCGGCCAAGGTGGGCACCGGCCTCGTGGCCGAGATCGGCGCGATGCGCATCTCGGACGAGATCGACGCGCTCGAGGTGATGGGCATCAACTCGCTCGTGTTCCTCTGCGCTACCCGGCTGCTGGCCGCCTGGATGGTTCTGCCCTTCATGTACATCGCCGCTGTGGGCGCCGGCTTCTTCGCGAGCTACCTGGCGGTGGTGCAGCAGATCGGGGAGGTCAGCTCCGGAGGGTTCTTCCTGATCTTCTGGATGTTCCAGAACCCTCCGGACCTGTTTTACAGCTTGATTAAGGGCATGGCGATGGCCACGGTGATCGTCCTCGTGGGCTGTTATTACGGCTATAACGCCAGTGGGGGCCCGGTGGGAGTCGGGACCGCGACGGCGAAGTCGATGGTGCTGAACACCGTGCTGGTCCATCTGATCGGAATGGTGGGAACGCAGATCTTCTGGGGCTCCAATCCACGAGCGCCGATAGGTGGCTGACGCCGGACCGGCAGGAGGGAAGCAGTGAGCGAGGAGCGGACAGAGGAAGGCGCAGAGCCCGGCGAGCAGCCACTCGACGCAGGCGACTGGGAGCAGACGCGCGGCGAGGCTCAGCAGCAGCCCCACGAGGAGCCCACCTCGGTGGAGCAGGAGCTCGTGCCCTCGGACGCCGGTGAGGGAGCCGCACCTGCGGCCGCGCCGCCGCGCGTCACCAACGAGGAGATCCCCGACAACATCATCGACCAGACGCGCGAGGGCGAGCAGCCCTACCAGTGGCACTCGGGCCGCACGCGCGAGCACGGGGGCGAGGACGCCGTCGAGTTCATCGACGTGAAGAAGTCCTTCGGCCGCAACACCATCCTCAACGGCCTCAACCTCGGCCTGCCCGACAACCAGATCTCGATGATCCTCGGCCCCTCGGGTACCGGCAAGTCGGTTTGTATCAAGCACATGGTCGGCCTCCTCTACCCCGACGAGGGCGACGTGCTGGTGCACGGCGAGTCGGTGCCCGCCATGGCCGATGACGACCTCTTCGAGATGCGCAAGAAGTTCGGCGTGCTGTTCCAGGACGGCGCCCTGTTCGGGTCGATGAACGTGTTCGACAACACCGCCTTCCCCCTGCGCCAGCACACGGACAAGGGCGAGGAGGAGATCTCGGAGATCGTGCTGCGGCGCCTCGGCGAGGTGGGCCTCGGCGGCGCCCTGGACAAGATGCCGAACGAGCTCTCCGGCGGGATGCGCAAGCGTGCCGGTTTTGCCCGGGCGCTCGTGCTGGACCCGGACATCGTGCTCTTCGACGAGCCGGACTCGGGTCTGGATCCGGTGCGCACCGCCCTGTTGTGCGAGCTCATCATGGAGGTGCACCAAGAGAACGGCGGCGCCTACTGCGTGATCACGCACGACATCATGTCGGCACGCCGGGTCGCCGACTACATCGCGATTCTCTGGAAGGGCCGGATCGTCGAATCGGGCCCGGCAGGCGAGCTCTTCAACAGCGATAACCAGTTCGTGAGGCAGTTTCTCTCCGGGGAAGCCCAGGGCCCCCTCGGTATGGAGTAGTCAAAGGCTCGCGCCGAAGTGCGCGGAGCCGCGATCGACCACGCTTGGATTCGAGAACAAGAGAAGGTAGGACTCGTGAACCGCTTCAGGGGGAGCGAGGATCGACGCTGGCGCGGCTGCTCGCCCTCGCAGCCCTGATCGCCGCCGTGGCGCTGGTGGCGCTGGCCATGTTCGGAGGCGGCGAGGACTACCGCGTCAAGGCGGTGTTCCAGAGCGCCGGCCAGCTGGTGCGCGGCAACGAGGTGCGTGTCGGCGGGCAGCCGATGGGCAGGATCTCGGACATCGAGCTGAACGACAGCTCGCAGGCCGTGGTCACCATGGAGGTCAGCGAGGACTTCACGCCCCTCCACCGGGGCACCACCGCCACCATCCGGGCCAGCTCGCTGTCCGGGATCGCCAACCGCTATATCTCGTTGCAGCCCGGCCCCAACGACGCCGAGGACATTGACGACGGCGGGGTCATCGACGCCGACGACACCAACGCGCCGGTCGACCTGGACGCCGTGTTCGACTCGCTCAACGAGGAGACGCGCGAGGGGCTGCGCAACTTCATCCGCGGCTCGAGCGATCAGTACGCAGGCAAGGGGGAGCAGGCCAACGAGAGCATCAAGTACTTCGCGCCCTTCCTCAGCAGCACCACGAACCTCACGCGTGAGCTGGCCATCGATCAGAAGGTGCTCGAACAGTTCATCCGCGACGGCTCGACCACCGTCTCCGCGATCGCTGAGCGCCGCGACGATCTCGAGGCCCTGGTGGGCAACACCAACGCGGCCTTCCGGGCGATCGGCAACGAGAACGTGGCTCTGGGACAGGCGCTCGATCTGCTGCCCGGCACGCTGCGCAAGGCAAACACCACCTTCGTCAACCTGCGCTCGACGCTCGACGACCTCGATGTGCTGGTCGAGGAGTCGAAGCCCGCCACCAAGGACCTGGCGCCCTTCCTCGCGGCGCTGCGGCCGCTGGTCGCCGAGGCGCGCCCGACGGTGGCCGACCTGCGCAACCTGATCCGCACGCCGGGGCCCAACAACGACCTGACCGAGCTCACCGCCAAGCAGCCTCGGCTGGCCCAGCTCACGGCGAACGTCTTCCCGCGCGCGATCCGGGCACTCGACCGCGCACAGCCGGTGGTCGAGTACGCGCGCGGCTACACGCCCGACATCGCCGGCTGGCTGACCAAGTTCGCCGAGGCGGCCGCCACCTACGACGCCAACGGCCACTACGCCCGAGTGCAGGCGGTGTTCAGCCCCACCAACCTCGAGCCGTTCCAGGTCGGGGGCACCTTGACCGGCGTCCCTCCGGCCAACCGCCTGGACCAGTTCCAGAAGGGACAGAAGAACCGCTGTCCGGGCGGATCGATCCAGCCCGCGCCCGACGGCAGCTCGCCCTGGGCGTTCAAGGGCTGCGACACGTCCACGACCCCCCCCGGCCCGTGAGGCGCATCGTCTGGATAGGGCTGGCAGTGGCGATCCTGCCCTGGATCGTGATCGGCATCGTGCGCGAGGCCGGCGACGACGACACCAAGGACGCCTACTACGTGCGCGCGGTGTTCGACAACGCATCGAGCATCGTGGCGGGCGAGGACGTGAAGATCGCCGGGGTCCCGGTGGGGCAGATCTCGGACATGGACGTGACCGAGGACGAGAAGGCCGCGGTCACGCTGCGCATCGACAACACCGACTTCACGCCCTGGAAGGCCGATGCGTCCTGCACGATCCGCGCCCAGGGCCTGATCGGCGAGAAGTTCGTGGAGTGCGAGCCGGGCACCACCGATGCCGAGCCGCTGAACGAGATCGAGGAGGGCGACGGCAAGGGCGAGCGCCTGTTGCCAGTGGCCAACACGAGCTCGCCGGTCGACCTCGACCTGCTCAACAACACGTTGCGGCTGCCCTACCGGGAGCGGCTGTCGATCCTGCTCACCGAGTTCGGCACCGCGCTCGCCGGCCGCGGGGAGGAGCTCAACGAGGTCATCCACCGCGCCAACCCCGCCCTGCGCGAGACGGACGAGGTGCTGAAGATCCTCTCTCAGCAGAACCGCGAGCTGGCGCGCCTGGCCACCGACTCGGACACCGTGCTGGCGCCTCTGGCGCGCGAGAAGGAGGCCTTCGCCGACTTCATCGTGCAGGCCAACGCCACCGGTGAGGCCTCGGCGGAGCGGCGCGGCGACATCGCGCGCGGGATCGAGCTGCTGCCCGGCTTCCTCTCCGAGCTCGAGCCGCTGATGGCCGACCTCGAGGGCTTCGCCGACCAGGGCACACCGGTGTTCACCGACCTCCGCGCCGCAGCGCCCGCCCTCGGTCGTCTTATCGAGGCTCAGGGCACCCTGGCGGACGCGTCGTCCGAGACCCTGCCGAGCCTCGGCGACGCCCTCGAGCGAGGCCGGCCTGCGCTGATCCAGGCGCGTCCGCTGATCCAGGACCTCAACCGGCTGGGCAAGGAGCTGGCGCCCGTTTCGGTCAACCTCGACCAGCTCACCGAGAGCCTCAAGGAGACCGGCGGCGTCGAGCGCATCAACGACTTCGTCTACTACCTGGCGCTGGCCACCAACGGCTTCGACAGCACCGGCCACTACCTGCGTGCCGGCCTGGTGACCAACACCTGCTCGACCTACTCGGCGGAGAACTTCCCCACCTGCAGCGCGATGTTCTTCAACACGGCGCCGGAGCCGGCCTCGGCGTCCGGCGCGGCCAACGCCGGCGCCTCCCAGTCCTCGGGTGTGGGCAGCGTGGCGCCCACCGGGTCGGTCCTGGGCGAGCTGCTCGGCCAGGGCGGCACCGAAGCGGGCGGACGCGAGCGTGAGAAGAACCTCAAGACTCTCCGCTCGCGCGCCAAGGCCCAGTCGCCCGCTCTCGACGAGGCGGGAGAGCCGGTGCTCGACTACCTGCTGGGGGGCGAGGGCGAGTGAGCCCGCGCGGCACACGCGGCGGGACCCTGACGGCCAGCCCGGTGCTGGTGGGGGCGGTCACGGTGCTGGTCACGATCGTCGCCGTCTTCCTGTCCTACAACGCCAACTCCGGCCTGCCCTTCGTCCCCACCTACGACCTCAAGGCCAACCTCCCCAACGCATCACAGCTGGTCGAGGGCTTCGAGGTGCGCATCGGCGGCGCGCGCATCGGCTTCATCTCCAAGCTCGAGCCCAAGAAGGAGGAGGACGGCACCACCTACGCGCAGGTGACCATGAAGCTCGACAAGGAGATCGAGCCGCTGCCCGCCGACTCCACGCTGCTCGTGCGACCGCGCTCGTCGCTGGGCCTCAAGTACATCGAGGTAATTCCCGGCGAGGGCCAGGCCGGCTTCAAGCCCGGTGCCACCATCCCGCTGCGACAGGCCACGCCCGAGGTGGTCGAGCTCGACGACGTCTTCAACATGTTCGACGACAAGGCGAGGGTCGGATCGCGCAAGAACCTCGACGGCTTCGGCGGCGGCTTCGCGGGGCGCGGCCAGGACCTGAACGTGGCGATCGAGGAGTTCGTGCCGCTGCTGTCCGACCTCGAGCCCGTGGCCCGCAACCTCTCCGACCCGCGCACCCGCCTCGACCGCTTCTTCCGCTCGCTCGGCCGCACCGCCGCCGAGGTCGCCCCGGTGGCCGAGGAGCAGGCCGCCCTGTTCGTGAACCTGGACACGAGCTTCACCGCCCTCGCCTCGGTCGCCCGGCCGTTCCTCCAGGAGACGATCAGCGAGGCGCCGCTCAGCGAGGAGGTCGCGATCCGCGACTTCCCGCTCCAGCGTCCCTTCATCCGCAACAACACGGCCTTGTTCCGCGAGCTGCGCCCAGGCGCGGCCGTGCTGCCCTCCGCCGCCCCGGTACTGGCCGACGCCTTCGAGACGGGTACCGAGGTCCTGCCCAAGACGATCCAGACCAACGAGGACCTCGCCGACCTCTTCGAGGCGGTGGCCGACTTCTCCGACGACCCGCTCGTGCGCCAGGGCGTGGATCAACTCACGCGCATCTCGTCGTCGCTCAAGCCCACGCTGGCCTTTTTGACGCCGGCCCAGACCGTCTGCAACTACGCGACCCTCTGGTTCCGCAATGCCGCCAGCCTCCTCTCCGAGGGTGACCCCAACGGGAACTGGCAGCGCTTCCAGGTCATCTCGGCGCCCACCGAGCAGGGCACCTTCGTCACCGGCCCCAACAACGAGAGCGGCCCCTCGTCGGCGCCGGCCAACGGCCCGACGAAGATCAACCACCTCCACACCAACCCCTATCCGAACACGGCCGCGCCGGGGCAGACGCGCGAGTGCGAAGCAGGCAACGAGGGCGCGCCTCCGAACGAATTCAACCTCGACCGCTGGGTCACGAACCAGCTCACGAACCTGTCGGGCAACCAGGGCACCAAGACCAGCGGCCAGAAGGGCATCAACGCGGCCGCCGCGGGGGTCACGCCATGAGGCGCTCGGCCACACGCGGGCGCTTCACGCCGTTCCAGGTCGGCCTGATTGCCCTGATCGTGATCGTGATCGGTGTCTTCCTCGCATTCACCAAGGACATCCCCTTCACCAAGCCCTACGAGCTGAACGCGATCTTCGAGAACGCTCCGCCGATTCAGAAGGGGCAGGCGGTGCGGATCGCCGGCGTGGACGTGGGCAAGGTGTCCGGGGTGGAGCCGGTGGGCGGCGACTCGCCGGCTGTGAAGGTCACCATGAAGCTCGAGGACAGCGCGCTGCCGATCCACGAGAACGCCGAGGTCAAGGTGCGCCCCCGCATCTTCTTCGAGGGCAACCTGTTCATGGACGTGCGCCCCGGCACACCCGACGCGCCGGACGCGGACACCGGCTTCACGATTCCCGCCTCTCAGACCTCGGCGCCGGTCCAGATCGACCAGGTCCTGGGCACGCTCAAGACCAACACTCGGGAGGATCTGCAGAAGCTCCTGATCGGCTACGGCGAGGCCATCAACGGCGAGCCGGAGGAGGGCGAGGACGACGACCAGGAGATTGAGGTCGTTGGCCTGACCGCGGGCCAGGCGCTGAACAAGTCGCTCGACTACTCGGCCGACTCCCTGCGCGACACGGCCATCGTCAATCAGGCCCTTCTGGGCACGGAGATGGGCGACCTGTCGAAGCTGATCGGCAGTCAGCGCAAGGTCTTCGGCGCGCTCGCCTCGCGCGAGAACCAGCTCAAGGAGCTCGTCACCAACTTCAACACCACCGTGGGCGCGCTGGCCGCCGAGGAGGGCAACCTGAGCGAGACGGTGGCCGAGCTGCCCCAGGTGCTCGAGGCGGCCAACCCCGCACTCGACAACCTCAACGCCGCCTTCCCGCCCACGCGCGCGTTCGCCCTCGAGATCATCCCCGGCGTACGCGAGACGCCGGCCACGATCGAGGCCGGCTTCCCCTGGGTCCGCCAGACCCGGGCGCTGCTGTCCCAGCCGGAGCTCCAGGGCCTGGTCGACGAGCTGCGACCGGCGGTGAGCGACTTCGCCGCCTTCGTCGACGGCCAGATCGACCTGCTGCCGCAGCTCAACCTGTTCAATCGCTGTCAGCTCGAGGTGGTGCTCCCCACCCAGGAGCAGCGAATCGAGGACGGCAACCTGTCGACCGGGCTGCGCAACTACGAGGAGTTCTTCCAGACGCTGGTGTCGCTCACCGGCGAGTCCCAGAACTTCGACGGCAACGGCAGCTACGTGCGCTTCCAGGCCGGCGGCGGCGGCTACCAGATACAGACGCCGACGGTCGGCGCGTCGCCCCTCTTCGCCAACGCCACCGAGCCGCCGCTGGGCACTCGCCCGGCCAAGGGACCCAAGCCCCCCTACAAGCCCAACTTCGACTGTCATCGCAACGCCGTCCCGGATCTGAACGCCGCCAAGATCGGGGCCGGCCCATGATGCGCCAGATCAAGAAGCAGGCGCCGGTCTTCATCTCGATCGTGGTGCTGTTCGCGCTCGCACTCGGGGTCGGCGGCTACATCCTGAGCAACCAGCGCTTCTACCTGCCGGCCTGGTTCCCCGTGCTCGGCACCGACTTCTACGAGGTCAACGCCGAGCTGCAGACCGCCCAGGCCGTGGTGCCGGGGCAGGGCCAGACGGTCAACATCGCGGGCGTCAAGGTCGGGGAGGTCGGCAAGGTGACGCTGGAGGACGGCCACGCCGTCGTCCAGATGCGGATCAAGGACGAGTACAAGCCGATCTACAAGGACGCCACCATCCTGCTGCGCCCGAAGACCGGCCTGAAGGACATGTACCTGTCGCTCGATCCAGGCACCGCGTCTGCCGGCGAGATCGACGAGGGCGGCAGCGTGCCCGTGTCCAACACGCTCCCCGACGTCAACGCCGACGAGATCCTGGCGCAGCTCGACGCCGATACGCGCTCCTACCTCCGCGTGCTACTCAACGCCGGGGGCCTGGCCTTCGATGACGAGGCAGTGGGGGCCGACGAACGCTACGAGCAGACGGCGGCGCAGGACCTGCGCGAAACCTTCAAGCGTTTCGAGCCCACCGCCCGCTACGGGAACAAGCTGACCCGCCTGCTGGCGCGCCGGCGCGGCAACATCCGCCGCGTCATCCACAACTTCCAGGAGTTCTCCACGGCGCTCGCCGGACGCGACCGCCAGCTGGCCTCCCTGGTGGACTCGGCCAACGCCAACTTCGAGGCCTTCGCCTCCGAGGAGACGGCCCTGCGCGAGGCGCTGCAGCTGTTCCCGGGGGCGCTCGACCAGACCGAGACCACGCTGCGCAGCACGAGCGCCCTGGCCGCCGAGCTGGGCCCCGCGCTCCAGCAACTGCGCCCGTTTGCCCGCAACCTCGGCCCTGCGCTGGAAAAGACCCAGCCCTTCTTCCGCGAGACCACGCCGATCATCCGCGACCAGATCCGGCCCTTCGCCCGCGACGTGCAGCCCACGGTGCGCGACCTGCGCAGCGCCAGCAAGAACCTGGCCGTGGTCACGCCGCGGCTGACCAGCAGCTTCAAGGTCCTCAACCGCTTCTTCAACACGCTGGCCTACAACCCGCCCGGCAGCGCCGAGTCGTTCCTCTTCTGGAGCGCGTGGTCCGCTCACGCGGGGGCCACGCTCTACACGCTCCAGGACGCCCACGGCCCGATTCGCCGCGGCGTGATCCTCGTCTCCTGCGCCGCCTACCAGACGCTCGAGGCCGTCATCTTGGGCAACCCGCAGCTCGGCCTGTCGACCCGCCTGCTCAACCTCCCGGACGAGAAGGTCGTCTGCCCCAACAACGTCCCCCCCGACGACAACATCCCGTGATCAAGCAGACCCCCAGCTTCGGCCGGATCTTCGCCATGGTGGCGTTCGCGTTGTCCTGCTTCGGCATCCTCATCTTCCTGTGGCTGAGCTTCGGTGGGTCGGTGCCGCTCCAGCCCAAGGGCTACCGCGTGACCGTCGCCCTCCCCGAGGCCACCCAGCTCGCCCAGGAGGCCGATGTGCGCATCTCCGGCGTGCCGGTGGGGCGGGTCAAGAAGAAGGAGCCCAACAAGGAGACGGGGCTCACCGAAACCGAGCTCGAGATCGATGCCCGCTACGCCCCGATCCCCAAGGACACGCGCGCGATCCTGCGCCAGAAGACGCTGCTCGGCGAGACCTACGTGGACCTGTCGCCGGGCAGGCCGTCGTCGGGCCGGATCCCCGACGGTGGCCGGCTGGGGAGAGGACAGGTGGCCGAGACCGTCGAGCTCGACGAGATCCTGCGCACCTTCGACCCGGTCACGCGCGAGAAGTTCTCGATCTGGCTCGACCAGTCCGGGCAGGCGGCGGTGGGCAACGCGGAAGGCCTCAACGACGCCCTCGGCCTGCTCACGCCCTTCGCCGAGGAGACCGATGACGTGCTCGAGGTGCTGCGGGTGCAGAGCGGGGCGACGCGCCGCTTCATCCGCGACACCGGTGTGGTGTTCGACGCCCTGAGCGCCCGCAAAGGCCAGCTGCGCGACCTGATCCGCAACTCGAACCGCGTGTGGTCGACGGTCGCCGACCGCGACGAGCAGCTGGCCGACACCTTCCGAGTGCTGCCGACCTTCCTCCGCGAAGGTCGCACCACCACGCGCCGGCTCACGCGCTTCGCCGAGAACACCGACCCGCTCATCACCCAGCTGCGTCCGGCCGCCCGCCAGCTCTCGCCTCTGCTCGTGGATCTCGACGGGCTCGCCCCCGACCTCAAGGGGCTGTTCGACGACCTCGGCCCCTACGTGCCCATCGCGCGCAAGGGACTGCCGGCCACCGAGCAGGTGCTCGACAACACAGAGCCCCTGCTCGCCCGGCTCGATCCGTTCCTGCGCCAGCTCACCCCGATCGTCGACTACCTCGGGCTCTACAAGCGCGAGATCGCGGCCTTCCTCGCCAACGATTCGGCCGCCACCCAGGCCCGGGCGGCGCCGCTGGACGGCACCGGCAACCCGATCCACTACCTGCGTACCTCGAGCCCGCTCAACCCGGAGATGATGTCGGCCTATCCGTTCCGGCTCGGCACCAACCGCTCGAATCCCTACACCGAGCCCGGGGGCTACGACAAGCTGAGAACCGAGGGTCACCTCGAGGTCTTCGGCAGCTACCTGTGCACGCCCAATCCGACTCCCGCGCCCCCGCTGCCCAACGCGAACCTCAACACCGAGGAGGCCGAAGGCATCGTGGAGTTCGTCTTCGGCGCGCCCGACAACGTCAACGCGGCGCCGCCCTGCGACCCGCAGGCCCCGCTCGGGCGCCTGGTCGACCAGCCGGGCTTGTTCCCCCAGCTTCAGCCTCTGCCGTAGGCAGTACCTAAGCTGAGCCTGGTGAAGGGGGATCTGTTCGGACGCGTGGTGCGCGCCGTCACGCGGCGGCCGCTGCTGGTGCTGGCGGTCACGGCGCTGCTGGCGCTCGGCGGCGCGGCGCTGGCGCTGAGGCTGGAGCCGAGCGCGGCGACCGAGACGCTGGTGGACTCCGACTCGGAGAGCTACGCGGCGGGTGAGCGTTTCAAGCGCGATTTCGGCGACGACGCCGTGCTGGTGCTGGTCCAGGGGGAGCTGGCTCGCACGGTGCTCACTCAGGATCTTCAGCGCGTGCTGCGGCTGGAGGGCTGCCTGTCGGGCAACGTGCCCGAGAGGGGCCTGCGCGAGCTCCCGCCGGTGTGCCGCCGGCTGGCCGAGTTCAAGCCGGCCAAGGCGGTCTACGGGCCGGGGACGTTCATCAACACCGCGGTCACCCAGATCGGAGGTCAGTTCTCGCGGCTCGAGCAGGCCAACCGCGCGCAGGCGCAGAAGGCGGCGACGGCGGCGCGCAAGCTCTCGCAGCGCCGGGGCGATTCGCCCGCCGAGCAGCAGCGGCTGGCGCGGGCGGCCGGCGAGGCCGTGCGGACTCGCTTCATCCAGCAGGCCCTTCAGCTCGGGCTGCGCTACGGGCTGACCGACCTCCCGCGCATCGACGACCCAAGCTTCGTCTCGGCCCTGGTCTTCGACTCCGGCGCCCGCGACGCAGGCGTGCCGAAGTCGCGCTTCGCCTACCTCTTTCCGTCCAGGAACGCGGCGCTCATCCAGGTGCGCATGCGCCCGGACCTGTCCGAGGAGGAGCGGCTCCGGGCCATCGACCTGATCGAGCAGGCGACCGAGGAGAAGCTGTTTCGGCCCACCGAGGGGGCCCGCTATGTGGTGACCGGCCTGCCCGTGGTCACCGAGGGCCTCGCCGATGCGGTGCAGCGCTCGATCTTCGTGCTCCTCGGCGCCGCGCTGCTGGTGATGGCGGCGACGTTGGCGCTGGTGTTCCGGTCGCGCCTGCGGCTGCTGCCCCTGGCTCTGGCGCTGGCTGCGGCGGCGATGACCTTCGGTGCGCTCGCTCTTCTGGGGGGCGACCTCACCATGGGCTCGATCGCGGTGCTGCCGGTGCTGATCGGCCTGGCGGTCGACTACGCGATCCAGTTCCAGGCCCGCTTCGACGAGGCGGCCGCCAAGGGGGAGGCCGAGCCGGCTGTGGCGGCGGCCGTGGCCGGGGGGCCGACGATCCTCAGCGCCGGCGTGGCCACCGCCGTCGGCTTCCTCGTGCTGTTGCTGTCGCCCGTGCCGATGGTGCGCAGCTTCGGGGCCCTGCTGGTGGGCGGGATCGCCGTGGCGCTGCTGTGCGCGGTGGCGGCGGGCTTCGCCGCGCTCACGCGCTACGGCGGCCGCGCTCCGCGCCCGCGGGAGCGCGGGCGCGCGTGGCTCGACCACCCGCGGCTCCACGGAGCGCGAGAGTGGCTGGCCAACCGTTCCTGGCGCACCCTCGGCACCGCCCTGGCGCATCCTCGGCGGGTGCTGGCCGTCGGGCTCGCGGTGGCGCTGGTGGGGCTGGTCCTCGAGACCCAGAGCGAGGTGGTCTCCGACGTGCGCGAGCTGGTCCCGCGCGACCTGCAGGCGCTCGAGGACGTGAACACGCTGCAGGAGGAGACGGGCGTCTCCGGTGAGATCGACGTGACGGTCCGGGCCGATGACATCACCCGGCCCCAGGTGGTCAGCTGGATGTCGAGCTTCCAGAGAGAGGTGCTGCGCGCGCACGGCTACCGGCCCGGCAAGCGCTGCGGCCAGACCCGCAACCCGCCGGAGTTGTGCCCCGCCCTCTCGCTTCCCGATCTGTTCGCCACCGCGGGCGGGGACCGGCGAGACGTGCGCCGGCTGCTCGACAGCGTGCCCGCCTACTTCTCACAGGGGGTAGTCACCGCCGATCGCCGTACGGCCAACCTGGCCTTCGGCATCCGGCTGATGCCGCTCGACCGCCAGAAGGAGGTCGTCGACGACATGAAGCGCCGGCTCGATCCGCCCCCGGGCGTCGAGGCGGCCGTGGTGGGCCTGCCGGTGCTGGCCGCGGAGGCCAACGGCGCGCTCTCCTCGCCCTGGCGACGGGCGCTCACGCTCCTGGTCGCACTGGGCGGGGTCTTCCTCGTGCTGCTGATCGTCCGGCGCTCGGCGCGCGAGGCGGCCGTGCCGCTCATCCCGATAGCGCTGGCCACGGGCTGGTCGGGGCTGGTCGTGTTCCTGCTCGGCCTTCTGCCCGGCTCGCTCGCGGTCGACCTGAACCCGATGTCGGTCACGCTCGGCGCCCTGGTGATCGCGATCTCCACCGAGTTCAGCGTGCTGCTCTCGGCGCGCTACGCGGAGGAGCGCAGGGCGGGCGCCGGACCGGCGCGGGCGATCGAGCTCACCTATGCCTCCACCGGCGCCGCCGTGCTCGCCTCGGGGGTCACCGCGATAGCGGGGTTCGCGGCCCTGATCGCCTCGGACATCCGCATGCTGCGCGACTTCGGGATCGTCACGGTTGTCGACCTCAGCGTGTCCCTGCTGGGGGTCATGATCGTGCTGCCCGCGGCGCTGATGTGGGCCGAGCAGCACGGGCCGTTTCGCGTGCGTGAGCTGATCTCCACGCGCCCCCGTCGCGCCCAGGCGGATTCGTCGTGAAAGACGACCGCTTCGGCGACCTGGGCGCAGGGCGCAACGGTGACGACGTGCCCTCCGTCGGCGACCGCCTCGCCGACCGCGACCGCACGCACCCCGAGCCGGTTCGGCCCCCCGAGAGGCCACGCTCGACCAACAAGTACGCCTGGGCGGTGGGGATCGTCTTCGTGATGGTGTTGAGCGTCCTGCTCTTCGTGGAGACGCTCCCCAACAGCGGCGAGGCCCTGTTCGGGCCCGAGCCGGGGACTCGGCTCAAGGACTTCGCCGCCCCGGCGGCGCTGAGCACGCTCGAGGGTGATGCGAACGTCTGCCAGAAGGAGCCCTGCCCCGAGCAGGCCGGGGCCGAGCCGGCCTGCTCGCTCGACTCGGACTCGGTGGTCAACGTCTGTCGCCTGCGCCGCCGCCCGCTCGTGCTGACCTTCGTGTTCGACCGCGGGGCCGACTGCTATCCCCAGGTGGATCGCACGGAGAGGGTCAAGGCGCGGGTGGACGGCGTTCAGTTCGCGACCGTCTTCTTCACGCGCAAGGAGCGCGACGAGGTGCGCAACCTGGTCCAGGCGCGGGGCTGGACTCAGCCGGTGGGTATCGACGAGGATGGTGCGGTGGCCAACCTCTACGGAGTGGGCGGCTGCCCGACCACGATCTTCGCCCGCGCCGGCGGCAGGGTCGCCGACGTGAAGCTCGGCAACCTGACCGAGGAGCAGCTCTTGGCCAAGGCGCGGCGAATCAGCGGATGATGGAGCTGGAGCTCGACCTGCGCGACGGCTGGGTCGAGCCCGAGCTGGGGGAGGAGTTCCCCGAGCTGCGTCTCGTCCACGCTGCCGTGGACGCCCGCCCCGCGCGTTCGCCGCGCGACGTCAAGGAGCGCCTGCACGCGCTGGCCGACCGCTACACCGGCGGCAAGGTCATCCACATGCGCCAGGACTCCGTGCCCTGGGCCTATCGCGTGTTCTCGCGTCAGGTGGGGATCGACCCCGACACCGACCGCACTCCGGTCGAGGCGATCGCGCTCGAGCGCCTGCGCCATGGCGGACTGCGCAGCGAGAACCTCCTCGACGATGCCCTGACCATCGCCACGGCCGAGACCGGGGTGCCGGTGATCGCTCTCGACGCCGACCGCGTGGATGGTGATCTGGGCCTGCGCCTGGCGCGGCCCGCGGAGCGCCTGGGACCGACCCGGCCGCTCTCCGCACGCCAGATAGTCGTGGCCGACGCCAGCCGCCCCGTGGCCGTGGTGCTGGGTGAGGTGGCCGAGGATGCCGGTGTGACCTCGGCCTGCCAACGCATGGTGCTGTGCGCCCTCCAGGTCAAGGGGGTGCCGCGGATCGCGGCGGAGGAGGCGCTGTGGCTGGGCGCGGAGGTTCTGCAGGGCGGCGCGTAGCCCCACGCACCGGGCGCCCGCGGAGGGCTAAACTGGCACCTGTGCCTGACGTTCTCGACAGAGGAGTCGGCCCGCTCGCTCCCGGCTTCGTGGATGAGCGCGCTGTCCGGCGGACGCTGCTCGATCAGATCGCCCGCCTCGAGACCGAGTTGACGCAGTTGTTCTGCTCCGCCTGGCCGCGCAAGGACTTCGACTGGAAGGTGCCCGGGCGAGGCGGCCCGCGACTGTTGTCGGTGGGGGAGCTCGAGGAGCTGCGCGACGATCTCGCCGGGCGCGCGGCCCACGCGCGCCGGGCTCTCTCGGACCGTACCTTCGTCGAGGAGCAGAAGCGCTGCCTCATCGAGGAGATGCTGCTCGAGCCCGAGGCTCACCGCTGGGCCCACGTGTCGAGCGAGGACATCGGCGAGCTCGGCTGCCGCCACTGGCACGTCCGCCCCCGGTTCGGGTTCCTCGGAATGTTCCTGAACTGGTGGCGGGTCGTGATCTCATCCGGCTGTCCCTTAGCCACCTGAATGGGCCGTAGAAGCCGCAAGCGCGGAGGGGAGACCACGCGCGCGGAACGCGATGCGGCGCGCCGTGAGCGCCGTCAGGCGCGCAGCGCGGCTCCGGACGTCGCTCCCGCGCGCCGGCCGCGGCCGGGCCGGCCGCCGGGATCGGAGCGTCCCGCGGCACCCTGGGGAAGCTTCCCGCTCTCGGAGCTCGTGATCCTGCTCGGGATCCTCCTGATCATCTGGGGAGCGGTGAGCGGCGAGGAGGGTGAGGAGCGCCTGCTCGCGGGGCTCGTGATCGCCTCGCTGGGCGGAGGGGAGCTGGCGCTGCGCGAGCACCTCGGCGGCTTTCGCTCCCACTCCAGCCTGCTCGCCGGGGTGACCGCCTTCGTCGTCGTGACCGTCGTCGCGCTCGGCCTGGGGCCCGTGCGGATCTGGGTGCTCGTGCTGGTCGGGGGAGCCGTGTTCGCCGGCACCTTCTACCTCATGCGCGAGCTCTTCAAGCGGCGCTCGGGCGGCCTTGGCTTCAGATAGCGTGGCCCGGCCATGAACGAGCGGCGCCTGCGCATCTCCGGGATCCACCACGTGACCGTGCTCTGCTCCGACGTCGAGCGTGCCGTGGCGTTCTACCGCAACCTGCTGGGCATGCGGGTGGTCAAGCAGACCGTCAACGAGGACGACCGCGGCGCCCGCCACCTGTTCTTCGGAGACGAGGAGGGGCGGCCGGGCACGCTGATCACCTGCCTCGAGTATCCGGAGCTCGACGAGGGCTCGGTGGGGCGCGGCTCGACCCACCACTTCGCCCTGTCGGTGGAGTCCGATGAGGAGCTGGCCGCCTGGCGTGACTACCTGATCGGCCGTGGCGTCCCGGTCACCGAGGTGATGGACCGCACCTACTTCAAGTCGGTCTACCTGCGTGACCCGGACGGACACATCATCGAGCTGGCCACGCTGGGCCCGGGTCTGACGGTCGACGAGCCGCTGGAGGACTTGGGCCGGAGACCGGTGTGAACGGGACGGGGGCATCATGCCCCCGTCCCCCCCATCGCGTCCAGGCTAGGCGGCCGAGAGCGCGTGTTCGCGCGCTGTAACCGACGCCCTCGCGGGCGCGGCGGGTCCTTCACCTGCCGGAGCATTCTTTGCGGTCAGCACCGCGGCGAGCGCCAGACGTTGCCGCTCGGTCAGCGTCCCCACCTGCTTGTTCTCGGGGACCCCGAGGGAGACGAGCAGCCTCCTGCAACGAGTCCTTCCCCATCGCTTCTGGCTCATGAGCAGGTCGCTGATCGACATGCTGTGAGCCTCCCAGGGGCAACTCAGGACGACATTCGTCGCGGAGAGCTCGCCTGCCGTGATGCGACGCTTCATCTGAGCGCGTGCCAGGCGTACGCGGTTGGCGTACTCCAGTGCCCGCAGATGCTGCTCTTGACCGGCGTCCATCGTCGCCGACTTGCCCATCAGACCTCCCCCCGCACTTAGTGCGATCTACAGCGGATGCAGTTCCCCGGCGGCCTGCGTGAGGCGCTGCGGGAGCTCGCAAGCGGGTGAGACTCTGTCGAGCGGTCTGGGTCCCGACCCACCGTCGACGCCTTCCCTTCACTGCTCCCGGCAGCCCTTAGGCCGGGGCAGACTAAAGCCGCTCCCGCGCCGAGCGTCAACACGGAACCGACCCGGTCTGTCGCTAAGAGCGGCCTTTTCGTGAGAGGTACTGGTTTGTCCAATTCTGAACAAGGGAACGACTGTCGGCTTGGCCGGAACGGCACGCCCGGGATGGGTATGTTGGGGGCGCATGCGCTCCACCAAGATCGTCGCCACCATCGGCCCCTCCTCGAGCAAGCCCGATGTGCTCGAGCGCATGATCGACGCCGGCATGGACGTCGCTCGCCTCAACTTCGCGCACGGCACCCACGAGAGCCACACCGAGATCGCTTCCGCAATCCGCGCGGCCAGCGAGCGGGTAGGCCGCGAGGTGGCCATCCTGGGCGACCTGCCGGGACCCAAGCTGCGCATCGGTCCGGTGGCGGGCGGTGTGGCCGAGCTGGCCCGCGACGCCCGCGTGGTCTTCACGCCCGACACCGTGGAGGGCACCTCGGCCCGCCTTCCGGTGGCGTGGCCCGGCTTCTCGGAGCTCGTCGACGACGGCGACGTGATGTACCTGGCCGACGGTGCCGTGCGCTTGCGGGTGGACGGGGTGGAGGACGGCGAGGTGAGCTGCCGCGTCGAGGTGGGCGGGAGCGTGGCCTCGCGCCAGGGGCTCAACCTGCCCAACGTCACGGTCTCATTGCCGGCGGTGAGCGACGAGGATCTTGCCCTGATCGACGTCGGCCTGGAGATGAACCTCGACTTCTTCGCCCTCTCCTTCGTACGCCGCCGCGAGGACCTCGATCCCGTGCGGGCGCACCTGCGACAGCGCGGCGCCGAGGTGCCGCTGATCGCCAAGATCGAGAAGCCCCAGGCCGCGGCCAACGCCGAGGAGATCATCGATTCGGCCGACGGCATAATGATCGCTCGCGGCGACCTCGGCATCGAGCTCCCCATCGAGGAGGTGCCGCTCGTGCAGAAGCGCCTGCTGGCCATCTCCGGGCGGCGCGCCAAGCCGACGATCACGGCCACGCAGATGCTCGAATCGATGGTGCACTCGACGCGTCCCACCCGTGCCGAGGTGGCGGACGTGGCCAACGCGATCTTCGACGGCACCGATGCGGTGATGCTCTCCCAGGAAACCGCCGTGGGCCGCCATCCCGTGCTGGCCATCGAGATGATGGCGGCCATCGCCACCAGCACCGAGCGCGAGCTGCCCTACGGCCGCTGGCTGGCTGAGCGCGGCCCGCAGGCCAACAACCAGTACCACGCGATCGCCTTCGGAGCGGTGGGGGGCGTCTACCAGCTCGGGCTCAAGTGCGTGGTGTCGCCCACCAACACCGGAGCCACGGCGCGGCTGATCTCGGCCTACCGGCCTCGGGCGCCGGTGCTGGCACTGTCACCACGGCGCGAGGTCGTACGCCGCTGCCAGCTGCTCTGGGGGGTCCACCCCCAGCTCCACCAGGAGCCGATGGACACGCTCGGGCTGATCGAGGCCTGTGCCGACGCCGCGCTTGACGCCGGCTTCGCGCAGCCGGGAGACAAGATCGGCATCACGGCGGGGCTGCCGGCCGGGAGCTCCGGCGGCACCAACCTGTTCAAGGTCCACACGCTCGAGTAGCGCCGGCTCACCGACCGCTCGGCGGGCGCGCTCCGCGCCGGCGCTCGCGGAAGCGCTTGGCCTTCGCGAGGTTGCCGCACTCCTCCATCTTGCACCAGCGGCCCGAGCGGTTCTTCGACTGGTCGTAGAACGCCCACTCACACTCTTCGCGCGGGCAGGCCTTGAGACGTTCCCACGTGCCCGTGGCGACCGCCTCGGCCACGATCGCCATCAGGCGGCCGAGTGCAGCGTCCGTGCCCCTGCCCCCGGGCACGAGCTCCGGGTCGCCGCCGGGGCGGAACTGCAGGCGCACGCCGGCGCGGGCGGCGGCGCGGTCGAGCCTGGCCACCCTGCCCGCATCGAGCGGGAGGCCGTTGTTCTGCAGCAGCATCGCCCGCAGGCCCTCGCGGACCTCGAGCGCGCGGCGCAGGTCGGCGCGGCCGACCGGCTCGCGTGGGCCGATGAGGCCACGCTCGGTGAACCAGGAGCGCAACGCCTCCGGGCTCTCCAGCTCGTCCTCGCCGTTCTCGAGGTCGATCGAGTTGACGAAGCGCTGCACGAGCTCGAGCGGCTGTGGAGCCGTCTTCTCGGGGCTGGAGTCTCCGGGTGGCATACGTAACTGGCTAAACAGTTTAGCTGGTGCTACGATTCCGGCATAACGTATTTGACGGTTACAACGCGAGGAGGCCGAAGTGACCAACTCGATCACCATCATCCGGTCCAGCACGGCGGAACAGGACGACGTGCACGACCTGGCCGAGCTCGACAGCCGGCGGGCGCCCGGGGCGCCCCTGCTGATGGCCTACGTGGACGGTGAGCTGCGTGCGGCGCTGGGCCTGACCGACGGACGCATGGTGGCCGACCCGTTCCACGCCACCGATGACGTGGTGAGACTGCTGCGCCGGGCCGCCGACAGCGAAGAGGTCAGTCGAGCGGCATGAGCTCGGGTCCTTCCTCGTGCGCGAAGATCAGCGAGCTCTGAATGCGCCCGAGCTCGCGACGCTCGGTCATCGACCACACGAGCTCACGCAGGTGATCCATGTCGCGCACGGCCACGTGCATGATGAAGTCGGTCGTGCCGGTGAGGGCCATGACGCGCACCGTCTCGGGCTGCTCTCGCATGTGCCGCAGCATGCTCTCTATGGCCCCGTGCTGAGCGGCCCGCTGCTGGATCGAGAGGATCGCCTGCATCGGGCGTCCCAGCGCCGCCGGGTCGACGTCGGCCCGGAAGCGCCGGATGACGCCGCGCGCGCGCAGCTCGCGTACCCGCTCGAGACACGTGGAGGGCGCCACCCCCACCTTCTCCGCCAGCGCCTTGTTGGTCTGTCGAGCATCCTTCTGGAGCTCCAGCAGCAGAGCCCGATCGACCGAATCAAGTTCGTCAGCTATGGCCATCAGGCAAACGATATCCGGTGAGAGCCCTCTTTCTCCATACAGCCACTAGCGTTTTCGCGTCCGTGAACGACCCGACCCCCCGGACACGTGCTCGCTCGGCCTACGCGGCCGGCGCGCGGGCGATCCTGCCCCTGTCCCCTGCGGTGCTGTTGTTCGGTGCCTCGTTCGGCGTGCTCTCGCAGTCGGCCGGCTTCGATCCGGTCGCGGCGATCGCCATGAGCGCCACCACCTTCGCCGGCTCGGCGCAGTTCGCCGCGGTCTCGGTGCTGAGCGCGGGGGGAACGCTGCTCGCCGCGGTGGCCGCGGCGGTTCTGCTCAACGCGCGCTACGGCCCGATGGGTCTTGCGGCCGCACGTACGTTCACCGGCGGACGGCTGCGGCGCACGCTCGAGGCGCAGCTGCTGGTGGATGAAAGCTGGGCCGTGTCACAGCAGGACGGGCGCTTCGACCGGCGTCGCATGCTCGGCGCCGGCGGCGTGCTGTACGCCGGCTGGCTGGGCGGCACCATCCTGGGCGTGGCGGTGGGCAGCAGCCTCGGCGACCCGGCCACGCTCGGGCTCGACGCCGCCTTTCCCGCGCTCTTCCTGGCGCTGATGGTCCCGCTGATCAGATCGCGCAATGCGCTCGCCGCCGCAGTGGCCGGCGCCGGGATCGCGTTGCTCCTGACGCCGCTGACACCGGCCGGCGTGCCGGTGATCGCCGCCACCCTCGGGGTGCTCTTCGGGCTGCTCCCCGAGAGCTCAGCGAAGCAGGCCGGCAACGCGCGGCGCCTCCCTGAGCGGACGCGCCCGGAGCGCCGCCGTCCCCTGCGCGGAGAGGCGTCGTGAGCACCGCCTGGAGCGCGGTGCTGCTCGTGGGCGTCGCCACCGTGGCGATCAAGGCCGCCGGACCCGTGCTGGCCGGGGACCGCGAGCTGCCGCTGCGCCTGGGCCGCATGGTCGCGCTGGTGGGCCCCGCCCTGCTCGCTGCGCTGGTGGCCACCCAGGCCTTCGCCTCCGAGGAGGAGCTCGTGCTCGACGAGCGCGGGGCCGGCCTCGTCGCCGCCGCCGTGGCCATAGCGTTGCGGGCTCCGATCATCGTGGTCGTGGGGGTGGCCGCCGCGAGCGCCGCCCTGCTAAGGGTTGTGACGTGAGCGCACGCGGATGGGCCCTCTTTGCCTCCATGTCGGTCATCTGGGGGGTGCCCTACCTATTCATCAAGATCGCCGTCGACGAGCTCTCCGCGGGCTTCGTGGCCTGGTCGCGCGTGGCCATGGCGGCGGCGATCCTGCTGCCGATCGCCTGGCGCACGGGCGCCCTGCGCGGCCTGTCGCCGCGCTGGCTGCTGGCCTTCGCCTTCGTCGAGATCACGATCCCGTTTCCCCTGATCGCCTTCGGCGAGGAGTACCTGTCCTCGTCGATCACGGCGATCCTGATCGCGGCCGTGCCGCTCATGGTCGCGTTCCTCGCCCTGCGCTTCGACCACACCGAGCGGCCCAACGCCACCCGTTTCGTGGGCATGCTCATCGGCCTGGCCGGAGTGGTCGCACTGGTGGGAATAGACGTGTCCGGGAGCGCGAACGAGCTGCTGGGCGCGCTGGCGATCCTCGTGGCCACGGTCGGATACGCGGCCGGGCCGATGATCGTCAAGCGTCAGTTCTCGAAGGCCGATCCGATCGGCCCGGTGGCCGGCGCCCTCGGCATCGCCACCATCCTGCTCCTGCCCCTGGGTGTCGCGGGCCGGCCGAGCGAGATGCCCTCCGGCGATGCCATCGCCTCGGTCACCCTGCTGGGCCTCCTGTGCACCGCCGTCGCCTTCCTGGTCTTCTTCCGGCTGATCACCGAGATCGGCCCGGGCCGGGCCACCGTGATCACCTACATCGCGCCCGTGGTGGCGCTGGCGCTGGGCGTGGCCGTGCTGGACGAGAGCGTGACGGCGGGCACCGTCGTGGGCCTGCTGCTGATCCTTGCCGGCTCGTGGCTCTCGACCGACGGGCGACTGCCGCCGGGGCTCGCCGCGGTGCTGGGTCGGCCGCGCCGCACTCAGCACGAGGTGAGACCGCAATTGCGGCAACTGGAGCGCCGGCAAAGCGGTCTCAGTCTGCGAGCGGCGGTGTCGCCTGCTCGACCTCGCCCTTGACGCGCTCGAAGATGGCCAGCGCGCCATCGAGGTGGTCGCGCTCGTGGGTCGCCATGACGCTCGTGCGCAGCAGCGCACCGCCACGCTGAACGGCCGGGTAGATGGCGACGTTGACGTACACCCCGGCGTCGTAGAGCGCCTTCCAGAGCATCACGGCCTTCCAATCGTCACCGATGTGCACGGGCACGATCGGAGTGATCAGGTCGGAGCCGTCGGGCATCGGGCAGGGATCCATCACGTGGTAGCCGAGCTCGCCCAGTCCGTCGTGCAGGTAGCGGGCGTTGGCCAGCACCCTGTCCATCAGGACCGGACCCTCGTCCGAGCGGATGATCTCGAGCGCGCCCATCGTCGCGCCGATGGCCGCGGGCACCGCGGCGGCGGTGAACATGAAGGAGCGCGACTGGACGCGCAGGAAGTCGACCACGTCGGCCGGGCCGGCGATGAAGCCGCCGCAGGACGCCAGTGACTTGGAGAAGGTGCCCATGCGCAGGTCCACCTCGTCCTCGCAGTCCATCGCCTCGCAGGTGCCCGCCCCGCGCGTGCCCAGCACGCCCACGCCGTGGGCCTCGTCGACCATCAGCCGAGCGCCGTGCTCGCGGCACAGGACGGCGATGTCGGGCAGCGGGGCCACGTCGCCCTCCATCGAGAAGACCCCGTCGACCACCACGAGCACGCCGCCGCCGTCGCCCTCGGCGCGCTGGAGCATCGTCTCCAGCTTGTCGAGGCGGTTGTGCCGGTAGGGCCGGATGCGGGCGCGCGACATCGACACCGCGTCGAGGATGGAGGCGTGGTCGCCGCTGTCGCAGATGACGGTGTCGCCCGGGCCCAGAAGGGTCCCGATCGCGCCGGTGTTGGCCAGGTAGCCGGTGGTGAACACGAGGGCGTCCTCAGTGCCCATCCAGTCCGCCAGCTGCTGCTCGAGCTCGAGGTGGAGCTCCAGCGTGCCGTTCAGAAAGCGCGAGCCGGTCAGCCCGGTGCCGTACTTCTCGAGCGCGGCTCGCGCAGCCTCCTTGACCCGCTCGTCGCCGGTCAGGCCGAGGTAGTTGTTGGACCCGAGCATGATGCGCTCGCGTCCCTCCATGTGAACAACCGGGCCGGCCGGTCCCTCGAGCACTCGGAAGTAGGGCATCAGGTCGTGCTCCCGAGCCGCCTGAAGCTGCTCGAGCCTCTCGTGTCGGCGGGCCTTTTCGAAGAGATCGATAGCGGTCGGCATATACAGTCTCGCGCCGTGTCCGTGGAGGTTTCGCCCGTCGCCTCGCGCAGGGACCTGCGCGAGTTCATCGAGCTTCCGTACCGGCTGCACTCTACTCAGGACGCCTGGGTACCCCCGCTGCGCATCGAGCGCAGGCTGTTCCTGAGCCCCCGCTTCAACGCCTTCTTCAAGCGCGGTGAGGCGCAGCTGTTCGTAGCTCGGCGAGACGGCAAGGTGGTGGGCCGGGTGAGTGCGCAGGTCGACACCGCCTTCAATCGCGCGCACGACAACGCCTGGGGCATGTTCGGGTTCCTGGAGCTGGAGAACGATCCCGAGGCCATGCGCTCCCTGCTCGACACGGCCGCCGCCTGGCTGCGCGAGCGCGGACGCGACCTGATGATCGGGCCGATGGACTTCACCATGAACGACGAGAGCGGCGTGCTGATCGAGGGCTACGAGCGGCAGGCAATGATCCGCCAGCCCTGGCAACCGCCCTACTACCGCGAGCTCTGCGAGGCGGCCGGCCTGGCCAAGGCCATGGACCTGTTCATGTGGCAGCTCCACATCACCGGCCGGGACAGGGTGCTGCCCATCATCTGGGACCTGGCCGACAAGCTCGAGCCCAAGCACGGGATACGGATCCGCAAGATGAGCCGGCGCCACCTGCGCCGCGAGCTCGACGCCTTCGCCGAGATCTACAACGAGGCCTGGTCGCGCAACTGGGATTTCGTGCCCTACTCCAAGGGCGATCTCGACGCCTACGCCCAGGAGCTCCAGCTCGTCTACGACCGTGACTGGTTCATGGTGGCCGAGGACTCGGAGGGCCGGACGGTGGGCATCGCGATCAGCGTCCCGGACATCAACCAGGTGCTCAAGCGGATGGACGGCCGCCTGCTGCCCTTCGGCTGGTGGCACTACCTGAACCGCAGGCGCATCGTCGACCGGGTCCGGGTCGGCTTCCTGGGGGTCAGGCCTGCCTATCAGCACACCGGCGTGGCCGCCGGGCTCTACGCGGAGCACTTCGACATGGCCGCGGTCACCCGCGTCAAGGGGGGCGAAATGGGCTGGATCCTCGAGACCAACAAGGCGATGAACCGGGGCATGGAGGCCATGGGGGGGACGATCGTCAAGAAGTTCCGGATTTACGAGCGCGACCTCTAACGGCGGCGCGAAGCGGCCGTGGACCCGGGTACACTCGCGGCGTGCCCGATTACGCCGCCCTGCCCGACCCGGAGCACCAGGAAGCCGAGGTGCGCCCGCTCCCGGTGCTGGCCGAAGCGCGCACCATCGAGCCGGCGCGTGAGGTGTCGCTGCCCGCCGCCGTGGCGGCGGCCACCGGCGGCTTCCTCCTCGGAGTGGCCACCTTCGTGCTCGTCCGGGTGCTACGCCGCCCGCGCAGCGGCGCCACGCTGCGCCTGGGCCGAGGTCGCGCCAAGAAGGCCGAGATAGCCGCCTCGCGCTCGTTCCTGGTCGACATCCACCTCCTCAAGGACCGATAGCCGCCACCGTCGAGCAGGAGGTAACTCCAGCGGGCCCCTACCGGCTGCCCGGGGCCGGGCGTGACCGCGTCCTCGTGCGCCGTGGGTACACGCTGGCCCGGCTGCTGCACGTTGACGACGACGAGGTGGTGGTGCAGGCCTGGGCGGCCGCCGGGCGCGTGCGCTTCCGCGCCCGCGCCTCACGGCGTGAGGCCGCCATCACGGGCATCGAGCGCATGCGCTTCGCTCTCGGGACCGATCACGACCTGTCCGAATTTCACGCGCGCTTTCGTCGCGACCCGCTCATCGGCCCGGTGATCCGCGCGCGCCCCTGGGTGCGGCCACGCCGGCGCCCCGAGCCCTTCGAGGCACTGGCCTGGGCCGTCTGCGAGCAGTTGATCGAGTCCCGGCGCGCCGCCGCCATCGAGCGCAGGATCGTGCGCCGCCACGGCCGTCGCAGCGCCTGCGGCACGCTGGTAGCCCCACCCTCCGCCGCCTTCGTGGCCGGTCGCTCACCGGCCGAGCTCGACGCCTGCGGGCTGGCCCCCAAGCGCTCGATCGCGCTCATCCAGGCCGCTCGCGAGGTCGCCTCCGGGCGCGCCGACCTGACCCGGCACGAGCCCTCGTGGACGCGGCTGCTGACCATTCCCGACATCGGCAACTGGACGATCGAGATGCTCGCCTTCGAGGGTCAGGGCCGCGACGACATGCTTCCCGCCCTCGACGTGGCCTACCTCCAGCTGGTGGGCAGCGCCGCCGGCCTGGGCCGGCGCGCCACCGAGGAGGAGGTGCGCGCCTTCTTCGCTCCCTACGAGGAATGGGCGGGGCTAGCCGGGCTCTACGCTCTCCAGAGAAGGTTCACCCCGGGAGACAGCATCGTGCGCAGCCGGCCGAGCCGGCTGCTTCGCCCACAACGACACCCAGCGGAGACGAGGTAATGGAGAAGCTCGACAAGACCGATCAGGAGTGGCGCGAGGAGCTCACTCCGGAGCGCTTTCAGATACTGCGCCAGAAGGGCACCGAACCGCCCTTCACTGGCGCCTACACCCATTCGAAGGCCGACGGGATCTATCGCTGCGGCGCGTGTGGCAACGAGCTGTTCAGCTCCGACTCCAAGTTCGACTCCGGCACGGGCTGGCCGAGCTTCACCGAGCCCGCGTTGGCCGAGGCCGTCGAGCTGCATCCCGACAACTCGCACGGCATGGTGCGGACCGAGGTGACCTGCGCCCGTTGTGGCGGCCACCTCGGCCATGTGTTCCCCGACGGTCCGGGACCCGACGGGCAGCGCTACTGCATCAACTCGATAGCGCTCGACCTGGACGAGAACGGCTCGGGCTAGAGCCCGGCTCCGGGCAGCAGCTCGTTGTCGTAGCTGGCCGCCGGCTCGGGCGGGCGTTCGAGCAGCCCGTTCTCCTTCATCCAGGCCGAGAAGGAATCCCACTGCTCGGGGCTCTGCCAGCCGTAGGGCTCGCCCTCAGGCGGGAAGAAGAGCGGCAGCGTGACCTTGACCACCGCACGCTGGAGCTCGGGATCGAGGTCCGGGTTGGCCTCGAGCAGTCCCTCGATGGCCTGGTCGGGGTCCTCGCGCAGGTCGCGCGTGCCGCGCGACAGAGCGCCGATGAAGGCGCGGATCTTGCTCTGGTCGCGCTCGAGCGCGTCTTCGTTGGCAACCAGCACCAGCTCGTTGTAGCTGGGCACGCCGGCGTCCTCGATGCGGATGATCTGCGGCCGCTTGCCCTTCAGGCGCAGCTCGGTGCCCTCGTAGTTCCAGAAGGCGCCGAGGGTGGCGTCGACCTTGCCGGTCAGCAGAGCGGGAGTGAGCCCGAAGCCGACGTTGCGCTCCTTCACGGAATCCGGGTTCACACCCGCCTGGTCGAGCACCGTACGAAGGTAGGCGGTTTGGTAGTCGATCCCGGCGGTGCCCACCGTCTTGCCGCGCAGGTCGGCGGGCTCGCGGATCTTGGCCTTGGGCAGCGACATGATCGAGGTCAATGGCTCCTGCACGATCGCGGCCACGCTGACCACCCGCAGCCCCTGGTCGCGCGCCCGCAGCAGCTCGGGCTCGTACGAGATCGCCAGGTCGACGCGGCCCGCCGCCACCTGCTTGATCGGCGCCGCCGGATCGGGCGGCTGGCGAATCTCCACATCCAGCCCCGCCTGCTCGAAGTGCCCGCCGGCCTGCGCAGCGTAGATGCCCGCGTGGTCGGCGTTGGGGAAGTAGTCGAGCATCAGCTCGACGCGCTTGGAGCCCGAGGGCTCGAGCGCCTCTTCCTTCTCTCCACAGCCGGCGAGCACCAGCAGCAGCGCCGCCATCGCGAGAGCCACCGTCTTCATGCAGTTGCTTCCTTTCGGGTCCACGGACAGGCCACTCGCTCGATCACCACGACGAGGACGAAGAGCGCCACCGCCATCAGGGTCAGGAGCACGATCCCCGCGTAAACACGCGGGGTCTGAAGCTGGGTGTTGCCGAGCAGGACGAGCCGGCCCAGCCCTTCGTCGGCACCCGCCCACTCGCCGAACACGGCACCGATCACAGACACCGTAGCGGCCACCTTCAGCCCGCTGAACAGGAAGGGCAGCGAGGCGGGCAGCTCCACCGAGCGCAGCGTACGCAGGCGCGAGGCGCCGAGACTGCGCATCAGCTTGAGCAGGTCGGGCTCGACCGAGCGCAGCCCGTCGAGCAGATTGACGGTGATCGGGAAGAAGCAGATCAGCGCGACGATGGCGAGCTTGGGGCCGATGCCGTAGTCGAAGGCGAGCACGAAGATCGGCGCCAGCACGACGATCGGGATGGCCTGGGAGGCCACGAGCAGCGGGTAGGCGGCGTCGCGCAGGGGGCGGACGAGGTGCATTGCCACCGCGAGTCCCACGCCCGCCAGCGTCGCGATCCCGAGGCCGAGCAGCACCTCCCACAGGGTCACCAGCGCGTTGTCGCGCAGCAGCGGCCATTCGTCGCGCAGCGCCTGCCAGGTCTCCACCGGGGAGGCGAGCGTGAGATCGTCGACGGAGTCGAGTGAGGCCACGCCCTGCCAGGCCGCCACGAACAGCACGAGCAGCGCGGCGCTGAGCAGCAGCCTCATGAGCGCAACGCGTCCAGCGCCTCGGCGCGCAGCGCGGCCAGAGCGGGGTCGGTGATCGAGCGCGGGCGCGGCAGGTTCACGTCGAAGTCCGCGATCACCCGGCCCGGGCGCGCGGACAGCACGAGCACGCGATCGGCGAGGAAGACCGCCTCCTCCACGTCGTGGGTCACCAGCAGCACGGTGCGGGGGTCGTCCAGGAGCGCCTGTTCGAGCCACTCCTGTAGATCGGCCCTGGTGATCGCGTCGAGGGCGCCGAAGGGCTCGTCGAGCAGCAACACCGGGCGGCCCGGCAGCAGGGTGCGCAGGAAGGCCACGCGCTGGCGCATGCCTCCCGAGAGCTCGGCGGGGCGCGAGCGCTCGAACTCGGCCAATCCGAAGCGCTCGAATAGGGGCTCGGCACCCCGGCGCGCCTCGCGGCGGGGCACCCCCTCGCACTCCAGGGCCAGCGCCGCGTTGCCGAGGGCGTCGCGCCAGGGCAGCAGCAGGTCGCGCTGGGGCATGTAGGCGCAGGCCCGACGGCGCTCCGGCGCCGACTCGGCGCCGAGCACGCTCAGCTCGCCCTCGTCGGGCTCCTGGAGACCGGCCACCAGCTCCAGCAGCGTCGACTTGCCCGAACCCGACGGGCCGACCACCGCGGTGAGCTCCCCGGCGCGCAGGCGCAGGTCGATCGAATCGAGCGCGGTCAACTCGCCATAACGGCGGGTCACGTCCTGGACAACAAGAGGCTCCTTGACAGGAGCCTCGGCGTCGGTGTGCATCGCTCCCTCCGCGGGCATTACCCCACAGGTTCTAAGGGTCAGCGCCGGGCGGTGTGAGCCCACCGTGGGCGCCCTCTCAGCCCGCTTGCCCGCGAGCCCCCCTGATTTGACCGACCGGAGTCTACCCCGTCCGCAGCTCGGCGATGGCGTTCACGAACGCCTCCAGCTGCTTGGTGGTCCAGCACTCGAAGACACCGTCGCAGAACGGCTCGTAGGACGACATCACCGAGTCCCCGTAGTTCCAGTACAGCCGCGGCTCTGGGTTGATCCAGAAGGTGTGCCCGGCGCGCTCGGCAACATGTCCGAAGACCGCGGCGTGGGGCTCGCGCCCGTTGGTGCGGGCGTCCCCCAGGACGATCACCGTGGAGCGCGGATCGAGGTCGTCCATCACCTTGTCGAGGAACTCCACCCACACCCGCCCGTAGTCGGTGTAGCCCGACACGTCGGCGACGCCGGCATCGGTGGCGATCTTTCGTGACACCGCCTCGAACGAGCGCTCGCGCTCGAACACGTCGGTGACCTCGGAGATCCGCTCCACGAACACGAACGAGCGCAGCTTGCGGAACTGGTCGTGGAGAGCGTGGAGCACGCTGAGAAAGAACACGCTGGCGCTGGTGACGCTGGTGGAGACGTCGCAGAGCACGTACAGCTCCGGGCGCCGCGGGCGCTTGGGCCGGTACTTGAGCTCGAGCGGCACCCCGCCGGTCTGCAGCGAGGCGCGCATGGTGCGGCGCACGTCGACCTGCCAGGAACGCCGCCGCCCGCGGTGCTCTCGGCCCTGGGAGGCCAGGCGCCGCTTCAGCTGGGCCACCACGCGGTGCACCTGGGACAGGTCCTGGGCCGGATTGGAGGGCAGCGCGCGGTCGAACTCCCGCAGCGGCTTGGCGGGGGGCAGCGACTGCGTGCGCTCGATCATCTGGCGCTCGAGCTCGCGCCGGACGTGGCGCTCGAACTCCTGCAGGCGCTCGCGCGGGACCGAGTCCGGATCGGGCAGCTCGGCGCCCGGCTTCTCTCCGCGCAGGCCCAGCGTGCGGCGGATCCTCTGCACGTCGACCCCGATCACGCCGGAGCCCTCGCCCTGGCGCCCGAAGGCGGCGATGGCCAGGCGCGCCAGGTCGCGCATCTCGCCGTCCGAGCCGGCCCGGATCGCGTCGCGGATGCGCTCGCGCAGCGCCTCGAGGTCGATCTCCTCGGCCCCCCGGAAGCGCTCCTCGCGCAGGCCCTGCTCGATCGCCTCGCGCTCCACGGCGCGAAAGAAGAAGCGGTCGAAGAGCACGTCGAGCACGCGACGGTCCTCCTGCGACTTTGCGAGCGTGGCGGCCAGCGCCTCGCGGAAGTCGTCCTGCGAGGTCCAGCTCACAGCCTCGAGCGCCTCGAAGGCATCGAGAAGCTCGGAGGTGCCCACCGCGACGCCCTCGGCTCGCAGGTCGTCGGCGAACTCGAGCAGGCGCGGGGCCATGCCCGCCGGGCCGGTGGCCCGCGGCATTCCCCCGTAGAGCGCGGGGTTAGCCCGCCTGGCGCGATCCGAAGACGCCATCGCCCAGCTTCACTCCCACCCGCTCGGCCACCAGGTCGAGGTCGGTGCGGTGCTTGACGATGATCGACATCGTCTTCTCGAGTACCGCGCGGTCGACGTCCTCGGCGCCGAGCAAAAGCAGCGCCCGCGCCCAGTCGATCGACTCGGCGATCGACGGCGGCTTCTTGAGGTCGAGCGCACGCACCATGTGGATCACCTCGACCAGCTTGCGCGCCACCGCCGCATCGAGCTCGGGCGCATGCAGGTGGACGATCTCGAGCTCACGCTCGACGCTCGGATAGTCGAGCCAGAGGTACAGGCAGCGGCGCTTGAGCGCCTCGGTCAGCTCACGCGAGTTGTTCGAGGTGAGCACCACCAGCGGCCGGGTGCGCGCCTCGACCACGCCCAGCTCGGGGATCGAGATCTGAAAGTCGGACAGGACCTCGAGCAGCATCGCCTCGAACTCCTGGTCGGTCTTGTCGATCTCGTCGATCAGCAGCACCACCGGCTCCTCGGCCGAGATGGCGTTGAGCAGGGGCCGGGCGAGCAGGAAGCCCTCGCCGAAGATGTCGTCCTGGACCTGATCCCAGCCGGTGCCCGGCGCCTCGGTCTGGAGGCGCAGCAGCTGCTTGCGGTAGTTCCACTCGTAGAGCGCCTTGGCCTCGTCCAGGCCCTCGTAGCACTGGAGGCGGATCAGCTTGCGCTCGGTGGCGCGCGAGAGCGCCTTGGCCAGTTCGGTCTTGCCCACGCCCGCGGGCCCCTCTACCAGCACCGGCTTGCCGAGCCGGCCGGCCAGGAACGCGACGAGCGAGGCCGGCTCGTCCGCCAGGTAACCCGCCTCGCCCAGGCGCTGATGGGCCTCCTCGATCGTGCCGAACTCGTCGCTCATCTCCGGGCAAGGATACTTTCGGCGCCTTGCTCGCCGCCCTCCTGCTTGCCATGTCGGACTTCCTGGACCCGGGCGACGGTCCGGATCCAGGCGGCGAGTTCAGGGTCTCGCCCTCCTTCTTCATCGGCCTGCTCGGCCTCGGCTTCCTGATCGGGACGTTCGGGCACGTGATCAAGTCGCGCACGCTGGTGGCGATCGGGGTGGCGCTCATCTTCTCGGCCACGCTGTTCCTGCCGCTGGCCTACGCGCTCGTGCGCTAGCCGTTCAGCGATCGCGCCAACCCGCTGCGCCAGCTCGGATGGGCCGGCGTCCAGCCGAGCTCGCGCTTGGCCCTGGCGTTGCTCGCGCCGGGGAGCACGGTCGCCATCTCGGCCGCCATGCGTCCCGCGACCAGGCGAGCCAGCCAGACCGGCACGCGCCGGGGCGGCTTGGCTCCGACGGCCTCGGCGTAGACGGGCAGCCAGTCGCGCATCGCGGCGGGCTCGTCGTCCACGATGTTGTACGTGCCGGGAGCCCCCCGTCCTACCGCGGCCACGGTTGCGTCCGCGGCGTCCTCGACGTGGACGAACGAGAACAGCCCACTGCCGTTACCCACCACCGGAAAGCGACGCCGGCGCACCTCGGCGGCCATGGACCCGTCCGCGGCGTAGTAGGTACCCGGGCCGTA
This sequence comes from uncultured Thermoleophilaceae bacterium, assembly GCA_963813495.1. GTDB lineage: Bacteria > Actinomycetota > Thermoleophilia > Solirubrobacterales > Thermoleophilaceae > JACVRW01. Next base: position 914,782 of record CAWEZC010000005.1, on the reverse strand, counting down.
GAACCAGCCGTAGCGGAGCACCACGCCATCCATGCCGTCGGCTTCGAGCACCATTCGCTCCATCACCTCGACCGCCTTGGTGGCCGGGCCGAAGGGAGGCGGCCCGTCCGTGAACAGCGGCGCGGACTCATCGAGCACGCGCGGCTGCCCCTCGGGGCGGTAGGCGAAGGCGATGCTCTGGCAGACCACCCGCCCGGTGCCGGCGGCCTCGGCTGCGTCGAGCAGGTTGCGGGTGCCCTCGGTGCGGACGCGGTTGGTGGCCTCGTAGACATCCTTCTTGCGCGGGTCGAAGCGATCGGGAAGCGAGGTGAGCTCGTGGATCAGCACGTCGGGCGCGGCCTGGGCCACCACCTCTTCGAGCGCGTCGCGGTCGAAGGCGTCGACGATGACGGCCCGTGCCCCCGCCGACCGAATCGCCTCGGCGCCGCGCGGCGAGCGGGTCATGCCGGTGACCTCGTGCCCGGCTGCCACGAGGCGCGGCACGAGCGGCCGGCCCACCGCTCCGGTTGCGCCCGCCACGAAGACCCTCATGCCCGCGCCGCCTCGCGCTCGCTGCGCAGCATCCAGGCCAGCAGAACGGTCACCAGCAGGAGCGAGACCAGGTTGGCCGGGCCGAGCCAGGAGGGATCGGCCTCGCCCACGTCGATTAGGTGGTTGACCGAGTGCAGCGCGTTCTGCACGAAGGCAAGCGCCAGCACCGGCACCCGCCACGAGAGCCGGTGCACGGAGGCGAGCGCCACCCCGCCGAGCGCGAGGTACCAGGTGGCCAGGTCGCCCATGTAGTGGTCGTTGCGTGCGCCGTAGGGCCCGATCTCGTCATGGAAGAAGCCGGGCGCGAACCACAGCAGCAGGCCGAGCACGACCTGGGCGACGGCGAAGACGATCAGGAGGAGCCTCATGGCCTGCGGTTTAGCAGTTGGCGCGGTACGACAGGCGCGTTTCTGGCGGACGGCGACGCGAGGAGGCCTCCAGGCCTAGCGACGGGCGCCGAAGCCGATGCCGTCACCCACCGGCAGCACGCAGCCCAGCCAGCGCTCACTGCGCAGCAGTTCGGCGTTCAGCCCGCGGGCCGCGGCCAGCGAGGCCGGGTTCCAGCGGGTCTCGGCGTCGCTGGGCAGCGCCACCTCGCCGCTCATCAGCAGGTTGTCGATCACCAGCGTGCAGCGCTCGGAGAGCAGCGGCTCGGCCAGCTCGATGTAGCGCTCGTACTCACCCTTCGCGGCGTCCACGAAGAGCAGGTCGAAGGGACCCTCCAGGGTCGGGATGGTCTCGAGCGCGTCGCCCTCGACCAGCTCGACCCGATCGGCCACCCCGGCGCGCTCGAACGAAGCGCGCGCCTGCGCGGCCCGGTCGGGGTCGCGTTCGAGCGTCACCACTCGGCCGGCGTCGAGCGCCTCGGCCATGTGCAGCGTCGAGTAGCCGATGGCGGTGCCCACCTCCAGCACCCGCGGGTCGAGCGCGCGGCACAGGACGGCGAGAAGGCGCCCCGTCTCCCAGTGCACGATCGGCACCGAGTCGCGCTCGGCCACGGCTTCCATCTCGGCCATGATGTCGGAGCGCTCGGGCCGCAGGTCGCGGAGGTAGTCCTCCACCCGTTCATCGAGGATGGGCATAGGCGAGACCTTAGAGCGCAGCTGCGAGGTCGTGGGCGGGGCGAACGATGGCCACGCCGCGTTCGATCAGGGTCCGCTCCGGCGACTCGTCCTCGAAGCCCGCGAGGGGCTCGAGGCCGCCGATGTCACCGCTGGACCGCGCCTTCGACCGCTAGAGCCGGCGGGCCATGAAGAGGTGGCGCCTGCCCGGGCCCCCGCCGGCCGCGAAGCCCAGCGACTCGTAGAGCGCCAGCGCGGGCGCATTGGCCTCGTTGACGTCGAGCTGCACGCGCGCGCAGCCGTGCTCACGGGCGCGCTCGAAGGCCGCCTCGACGAGCGCCCGGCCCAGCCCCGTGCCGCGCGCGGACTCGTCCACGAAGAGGTCCTCGAGCCAGCAGTCGGGCGTCGCGTACCAGAGCCCGTAGCGGAAGCGCAGCTGGCACACGCCAGTGGGCGGGTCGCCGCCCAGCAGGTATTCGGTGCCCTCGTCGGCGAGCAGGCGCCGGACTCCCTCGTGGAAGCTCTGGTCGGAGGGCTCGGAGCGGTCCTGCCAGTCGCGGAAGCCGATCATGAGGGCGGCCACCTGCTGTGCGTCGTCGCTGCCGGCGAGGCGAATGGAATGGGACATGACGCGGCAAGTATCCTCAGGCACTCGTCTCGTCGTCGCCCAAAGGAGGCTTCAATGGCGCTCATCGAGGTCCCCTCGGGGCTCGAGGGAGTGATCGCGTTCGACACCACGATCGCGGAGCCGGACAAGGAGGGCGGCGCGCTCCGCTACCGCGGAGTGGACATCGAGGAGCTCGTGGGGAACGTGCCCTTCGAGAAGGTCTGGGGCCTGCTCGTCGACGGCGATTACGAGCCCGGTCTGCCGCCGGCCGAGCCGCACCCGCTGGCGGTGCGCACCGGCAACCCGCGCGTCGACCTACAGGCGGCTCTAGCCATGCTCGCACCCGAGTGGGGCCTCAGGGAGCTGATCGACATCTCCGACCAGGAAGCGCGCGACGACCTCGCGCGGGTGTCGGTGATGGCGCTCTCGTTCGTGGCGCAGTCGGCGCGCGGCGTGGGCCGCCCACCGATATCCCAGAAGGTCGTGGACCAGGCCAACTCGATCCCCGAGCGCTTCCTGCTGCGCTGGCGCGGCGAGGCCGACCCGCGCCACGTCAAGGCCATCGACGCCTACTGGATATCCGCGGCCGAGCACGGCATGAACGCCTCCACCTTCACCACCCGCGTGGTGGCCTCCACCGGGGCGGATGTGGCGGCGGCGCTGTCGGCGGGCGTGGGTGCCCTCTCCGGGCCCCTGCACGGCGGCGCGCCCTCGCGCGTGCTGCAGATGCTGGACGGGGTGGAGGAGGCCGGCGACGCCGAGACCTGGGTCAAGCAGGCGCTCGACCGCGGCGACCGCCTCATGGGCTTCGGCCATCGTGTCTACCGAGCCGAGGACCCGCGTGCGCGTGTGCTGCGCCGCACGGCGAAGGAGATCGGCGCTCCCCGCCTGGAAGTGGCCGAGAACCTGGAAGCGGCGGCCCTGGCCGAGCTCAAGGCGCGTAAGCCCGACCGCGTGCTCGCCACCAACGTCGAGTTCTGGTCGGCCGTGGTGCTCGACTTCGCCGACGTGCCGCCCGATCTGTTCACCCCACTCTTCGCCTGCGCGCGTGTCGGTGGCTGGGGCGCGCACATCATGGAGCAGAAGCGCGAGGGCCGGCTGATCCGGCCCAGCGCGCGGTACGTGGGCCCTGCGCCGCGTGCGGCAGACGCGGTGAATGGCGCAGGACCTGCCTAGCGCCGGGGCCATGACAGAGGCCCAGAAGCGGCTGGTGCTGGTCGCCGCGATCCTGGGTACGACGGTGGTCACGGTCGACTCGACCGTGGTCAACATCGCCCTGCCGGCCATCGAGGAGGACCTCGGCGGAGGCCTGGCGGGCCAGCAGTGGACCTCGAACGCCTACCTCGTCACGCTCAGCTCGCTGCTGTTGATCGGCGGCTCGCTGGGGGACCTGTTCGGAGAGCGCCGCGTGTTCGCGCTCGGAGTGACCCTGTTCGGAGTCACCTCGCTGATCTGCGCGCTGGCGCCGACCATCGAGCTGCTGGTAATCGGGCGCGCGCTGCAGGGCGTGGCCGGCGCGCTGCTCACGCCGGCGGCGCTCGCGGTGATCGTGGCCGCCTTCCCACCCGAGGAGCGCGGCAAGGCGGTCGGCGCCTGGACCGCCTGGGGCGGGATCGGCACCGTCCTGGGCCCCGTGGTAGGGGGGCAGCTCGTGGACGCGGCCTCCTGGCGCTGGATCTTCGCCATCAACGTCCCGATCGTGCTGGTCACGCTGTTTCTGGTCGTCCGGGCCGTGCCCGAAGGGCGCGAGCGCGACCCGAACGCCAAGGTCGACGTGGTGGGAGCCACGCTGTGCGCGGTCGGGCTGGCGGGAATGACCTTCGGCCTGATCGAGCAGCCGGTCCGCGGCTGGGGCGATCCTGCGGTGGCCGGCTCACTGGCCGGCGGCGCCCTGCTGTTCGCCGGCTTCATCGTCTGGGAGGCGCGCACCGCTCACCCGATGCTGCCGCTGGGCCTGTTCAAGCGGCGCAACTTCGCGCTCGGCAACTTCGAGACCTTCTCCATGTACGGCGGCCTGGGACTGCTGTTCTTCTTCCTGGTCCTGTTCCTGCAGCAGGTCGCGGGCTACAACGCGCTCGAGGCGGGGTCGGCCAGCATTCCTGTCACGATCGTGATGTTCCTGCTGTCGACCCGTTTCGGCGCGCTGGCCGACAAGCACGGTCCACGCTTCTTCATGGGCGTGGGCCCGCTGGTGGCCGCCGCGGGCCTGGCCTGGTTCCTGCGCCTGGACGCCGACGTCGACTACCTGACCGACCTGCTGCCCGGCCTGCTCGTGTTCGCGCTCGGGTTGTCGATGACGGTCGCGCCGCTCACGGCCACCGTTCTGGCCGACGCCGATGAGCGCAACGCCGGGATCGCGTCCGGGGTCAACAACGCGATCGCGCGAGTGGCCGGCCTGGTGGCGATCGCCGGTGTGGGAGCGGTCGTGGCCTCGTCGTTCGGCTCGACGCTCGTGGAGGAGCTCGGGGCCCAGGCCGAGCGCCCAGAGGTGGCCGCGGCCGCGGAGGAGGCCAAGAAGCAGCCGTTGTCGGATGTCGCGGTGCCCGACGCCCCGCCGGCCGTCCGCCGTGAGGTGGAGGCAGCGGCTGAGACCGCGTCGGTCGAGGCCTTCAGGATGGGCATCGCCATCGCCACCGCGCTGGTCGCGCTGGGCGGCATCCTGGGACTGGTCGGAATCATCAATCCGCGGCGGCAGGTGTCGGCCGCGGACTGCCCGGGTGGCCAGCTGGTGGGCCAGACACGCGAGGGCTCGCGCCAGTCACCGTGCGACTGGCAGCCCAACATCGACGAGGGCGCCAAACCTCAGCCCGCCTGAGCGGCGCGGCGAGCCAGGCACATCCGCGGCTGCCGCCGCGCGGGTTAGAGTGCCCGCGTGGCCGACCTCGACCGTCGCGAGTTCCTGACCGGCGCGGCCGCGAGCGCGGCGGTGTTCGCACTGCCCGGGCAGGGGCGGGCCGACGTGCTGGCGCAATCCTCGGCCCTGTCCGGGCGGGCCGCGCGCGCGCTGCGCTCCGCAGTCAAGGGCAAGGTCCTGTTCCCGTCTACGCCCGGCTACAACAAGGCGCGCCTGGCCTACAACGTGCGCTACGACGGCGCCCGCCCCGACGCGGTGGTTCAGGCCGCCTCCACGCAGGACGTGGCGGCGGTGGTCCGATGGGCCAATCGCTTCGACGTGGACGTGGTGGCGCGCTCCGGCGGCCACAGCTACGCCGGCTACTCGACCACCGGCAACGGCGTGGTGATCGATCTCTCCCGCCTCAACGGCGTGCGGGTATCCGGCGGCCGGGCGACGATCGGACCGGGCGCCCAGCTGATCGACATGTACTCCTCGCTCGCGCGGCGCGGGCTCACCGTGCCGGGAGGGTCGTGCCCCTCGGTGGGAGTCGCCGGCCTCGCGCTGGGAGGAGGGCATGGGCTGGCGGGACGCCGCTGGGGACTGATGACGGACAACCTCAGAGCGCTCACGATCGTGACGGCCGACGGTCGCATCCGGCAGGTGGACGCCGATTCGAACGAGGACCTGTTCTGGGCCAGCCAGGGCGGCGGCGGCGGCAACTTCGGGATCGCCACCAGCCTGACGCTCCAGACCCACCGCACGCGCGGCGCGGCCTGGTTCTTCGCCTCCTTCCCGTGGTCGCAGGCCAGCGAGGTGCTGGCCGCCTGGCAGAGCTTCGCGCCCGAGGCCCCGCCTGCGCTCACCTCGATCTGCTCGCTGGGGACCACCGGCGGCTCCGGCTCGCCCCAGATCACGGCGCTTGGCCAGTACTTCGGCTCGCCCGCCAAGCTGCGGCGCCTGCTGCGGCCGCTCTCGCGCGTCAGCGGGGCCAAGATCAGCGTGGGCAGCTCGAGCTACATATCGCTGATGCTGCGCTGGGCCGGCTGCCTCGACTCGGGCTTCCGCGCCTGCCACACCGTGGGCACCTTCCCGGGCGGGACGATGCCGCGCACGTCCTTCTACGCGAAGTCCGACTACTTCGACAGCCCGCTCCCGCCCCGCGCACGGGCGACGATGATCACTTGGATCGAACGCCGCCAACGCGCCGGCGGGGGCTCGGGCGCGCTCATCCTGGACGCGTACGGTGGCGCCTACAACCGCCCCGCGGCCGACGCCACCGCCTTCGTCCACCGGGACATGCTGTTCTCGCTGCAGTACGGCGCCTACTTCAGCGGTGGCGGCGGCCCGGCGGCCAACAGCTGGATCAACGGCGTCTGGCGGGCCCTGCGCCCGTTCGTCTCGGGGCAGGCCTACCAGAACTACATCGACCCTCAGCTGAGCACCTGGCAGCGCGCCTACTACGCGGGCAACCTCGCCCGTCTGCGGCAGATCAAGAAGCAGGTCGACCCCGACTTCCGCTTCCGCTTCCGGCAGGCCATTCCTCCGGCCGCCTGAGCGCCGGACGCCTGCCACCATCTGGCGGTGGACCGCGACTCACTCAGGCGCCTGCGACGGCAGCCGGGCTATCTCAAGTTCGTGTCCGCGGCCACCCTCGCGCGTGTGTCGGACGAGATGTTCTCGGTCGGCGTGGTCCTGCTGGTGCTCGATCGCACCGGCAGCGCGGCGCTCGCCGGCGCCACGGTAGCGGCGATCACGCTGCCCAGCCTGGTCACGGGGCCGCTGCTCGGCGCCTGGCTCGACCTGACCGGCCGCCGCCGCTCGCTCATGGTGATCGACCAGCTCCTGATCACGGCGGTGCTGCTGGCCGTGGTGCTGATGATCGGGAACACCCCCGACTGGACCATTCCCCTGGTGGTGCTCCTGGCCGGCCTCACCTATCCGCTCTCGTTCGGCGGCTTCACCAGCCTGATTCCGGCGATCGTGCCCGATGAGCTCCTGCCTCCGGCCAACGCGCTCGAGACAACCAGCTTCAACTCGGCGCTCGTGATCGGCCCTGCACTCGCCGGAACCCTGTCCGCCGCCTTCGGCCCCGCCACACCACTGCTGGTGGAGGCGGCACTGGCACTCTGCGCGCTGGTGCTGATCGTGAGGATTCCGGGGTTGGACAGCGGCCCGCGGCACGAGGGACGCGGAACCCTGCTCGGCGTGGCGGCTGACGGGCTGCGTCAGATCGTGTCGGTGCCCGAGCTGCGCGGCATCACCGCCGCGGCCGCACTCGGCCTCGGCGGGCTCGGCCTGATGACGGTCGCCTTTCCGCTCTTCGCGGTGGAGCACCTGGACGTCGAGCGCAGCGCCGCCGGCTACATGTGGGCCGCCTTCGCTGTGGGCTCGACGCTTGGGGCGCTCAGCCTGGTGCGCATTCAGCGCCGCGTCGCGCCCGAACGGATCGTCCTGGCCGGCTACGCGATCTTCGGCACGCTCATGCTGCTGTGGCCGCTCGCCGGCTCGCTGCCGGTGCTACTGCTGCTGATCGCCCTTGCCGCGAGCGCCGACGGCCCGGCCCTGGCGGCCCAGTTCGCCGTGCGCCAGCAGGTGGTGCCACCTTCCCTTTACGGCCAGGTGTTCACCACCGCCGCCGGCCTCAAGGTCGGTTCCTTCGCGCTGGGCGCGGCACTGGCGGGCCCGGTGGCCGCCGGCCTCGGATCCGCGGAGGCGATGGTGGTGGCCGCGTGCGCTCAGCTCCTCGCGGCCGTCCTGGGCCTGGTCCTGATGAGGCTGCCGACGCGCGCGGTCGCCACGGAGGCCTGAGCAGGACGCTCTTTCAGATAGGAGCGGCCGGGTTGCTGGCCCGGGCGAGCGCCACGTAGACGCCGATCCCCTGCTTGACGTCGCCCTTCCTGCCGTTCACGAGCGCGAGGATGAGAGTCAGACGGCCCAGCGCGGCATTCATCGGCGCGCGGGCTACTAGCGTGGGCGGCGATGCCGCTGCGCAATCGCGCCACACCGCTGGGGGAGCTCGTCGCCGATCCGGGCCGGGGCCTCGTGTACGGCAACCGCGGTTGCCTGCACGACGCGAGCGGCTCGATCCGCCGCCGCTTCAACGGCAGGCGCTGGATCGCCTGCCGCCTGCGCTTCCGCGGCTGGCAGCGGTCGCCGCTGCTCCAGCCCGGCCGCTTCACCGAGCTGTTCTTCCTGGACGAGGCGACCGCCTTCGCCGCCGGGCACCGGCCCTGCGCGCTCTGCCGGCGCGAGGACTACGTCCGCTTCGGCGTCCTCTGGAGCGAGTTCCACCCGGGTGCCGACGGAGCCGACGCCATCGACGCCCGCCTTCACCGTGAGCGCGTGGCCGCGGGCACGCGAGCGCAGTTGCGCCACCCGGCGCAACTCGCGGACCTGCCCGACGGCGCCTTCGTGCTCCGCGACGACGCGCCCTGGATCGTGCTGGGCGAGGAGCTCCTGCGCTGGACGCCGGGCGGCTACGCCGAGCGCCGCCCGCGGCCGGCGAGCGAACCGGTCAGCCTGCTGACGCCCCCTTCGCTGGTCTCCGTCCTGGCCAGGGGATGGGAGGGCGTCGTGCCCCTGCTGCACCCTTCCGCAGAGCGGCCGGGCTAGGGTCGCGGCGCATCGCCCTCCTGCTCGCTGTCAGGCGCGAGGTGCAGCTGCTCCCCGGCCTCCGCCCGGTAGGGCTCGAACTCGGGCGGCGGCAGCGGCTCGGTTTCCGCCTCGGAGGCAGTCCGCCTGCGCTGCCGCGCGCGAGTGCCGGGCTCGCGGCTTCTCGCCGCCCGCGCCGGTCGCTCCTCCGGCAGATCGTCGGGCGGATGCTTGGCCCGCTCACGGGCACCCGCCAGGAACAGGATCACTGCGCAGGCGAGCGCCAGCAGGTTCTGGCCCAAGGGCCGTTCCAGCAGGCGCGCGACGATCAGGGCGCCGGCCCAGACGCCGGCCGCCGCGATGATGGTCCCGTCGCCGAAGGGGAGGTGGAAGCGCTTGCCCTCCGCGCGGACGAACAGCAGGGCGAGCACCCCGAAGGCCAGGAGCACCTCCGCGGCCTCGACGAACGAGAAGGGGCCGAAGGTGCTGGCCACGAGCAGCAGGGCCGCCCCCGCAGCCACCCGCTGCTCGAGGTTCAGCGCCCGGAAGGCCTGGATCGCCCGGCGCGGCAGGTCAGCCATCGGAGAGCGGGCGGCGTGCCGGGAGGGCCGCGCCGCTCACGCCGCCGCGCGTGCCCCTTCGCGGATGCGCTGCTCGAGGAGCTGGGCGTCGGCGTCGGAGACGGTGCGCAGCTGGCCCTGGAAGGCGAGCTGCCAGTGCTCGAGCGGCCACTTGCGGACGTGTTCGAGCGCGGGCGCCAGCTCGGCTGCCGATACGAACTCATCCTCCTCGAGCACGATCTCGGGCTCGGTGTCGAAGCGCCAGGGATAGGGATCGACCTCGCCGGGCTTGCCGGGCCAGATCTTGCGGCGGTCCTCGTACATCTCGCTCAGGACGCGAACGATTCCTCCGAAGGCCTGGCGCCCCGTCACGTAGAACACGAGCCGGTCGCCGGGCGCGATCCTCTCGGCCATCCGGCGGCGCCCCTCCTTGGCCCCGATCACGCTGAAGTTGCGATCGCGGGTGGCACGGAAGTTGTCGAGCGAGCCGGTGAGCACCCAGGTTCTGGCCACGGAGCGAAAGATAGTCGCGCGGCCCCTTGTACTGTGTTGCCCGTAATGGCCGACGAAGCTCCCGACCTGATCGGGCCCGAGGAGGTCGCCTATCGGCTCGACCTGACCCCGGCCCAGCTGAAGATCACCTGGACCGCACTGAAGTCCTTCCTGGACGATTTCGGCCATGACGAGCACGACGTGCAGCGCATCACGCGAGAGGTCCTGGAAAAGCTCCCCGATGAGCACGCCGTGCGCTCCATAGACATAGGACGAGGCCGGTAGCGCAGCGGTGTCGAGCGAGTTCACCCGACGCGATCTGATCCGCGCCGGCGGAGTCGGCGCGGCCGGCTTCGCCCTGCTGGGCGCGGGCGCCTGCAGCTCCGACGGCGATGCCGGGGCCAAGACGCAGGCGCGGACCACCGCCGCACCGCCACCCAACCCGATGAACGTCGTGGTGGTGGTCATGGACAGCCTGCGCGCCGACCACGTCTACGGCCCGCGCGCGCGCACCGAAGCGATGAACAAGGTGATGCAGCAGGGCCTGCGCTTCACCAACGCCTATCCCGAGGGGATGCCCACCATTCCCGCGCGCCGGGCGATCATGGAGGGCAAGCGCACCTTCCCGTTCCGGGGCTGGAAGCCCCGCTGGGACGACCTGCCGCCCCAGCCCGGCTGGGAGCCCATCGGGCGCGGCGGAGAGATGTGGACCGAGGTGCTGCGCCGCAACGGCTGGACCACCGGCTACGTCACCGACAACCCGCACCTGCTGCTGCCTGTGCACAGGCGCTTCCGGGGCAAGTTCGACCGCGTCGAGCTGATCGACGGCCAGGTGCCGGTGAGGCGCAAGCCCAAGCGCCGCGTCTCCCAGAAGGAGGTCGACCGCTACCTGCCGCGCTCACTGCGCGACGGACGCGCCGAGCCGCGCATGGCCGCCTACCTCGCCGTCAACCCGCGCCGGCGGCGCGAGGAGGACTACAACGCCGCGAAGGTCTTCCGAGAGGGCATGGGCTGGATCGAGTGGGCGCGCGCCCGCCAGCCGTTCGCGCTCGTCATCGACTCCTTCGACGCGCACGAGCCCTGGGACGCCCCGCGCCGCCTGGTCGACCTCTACGGGCCGCCGCGCCCCGACGGGGTGGAGCCGATCCAGCCGTTCCCCACGCCGTCCGGCCAGTGGCGCGAGCTCGGCCTGTCCGAGGGCCTGCTGCGGCGCATGCGCCAGCTCTATGCCGCCGAGGTCACGATGGTGGACGTCTGGCTGGGCAGGTTCCTCGACCGCCTGGCCAACCTGGGGCTCGAGGAGAACACGCTGCTCGTGCTGGTCTCGGACCACGGCGTGCTGCTCGGCGAGTACGGCTGGGTGGGCAAGCGCTACACGGAGATGCACCAGGGCCTGACCCACGTGCCGATGATGATCCGCCATCCCGCGGGCAAGGCCAAGAAGCAGGCGAGCAGCTACTACGCCTCCACCCACGACATCGGCCCGACGGTGCTCTCCGTGCTGGGCGTCGACAAGGTGCGCAGCATGGACGGCGTCGATCTCGCTCCGCTGCTCGAGGGCGGACGGCCGGCCAAGAAGCGCGGTTACCGCACGGCCTCCTACAACACCTACGTGAGCGCCGCGGACGACCGCTGGCTGCTGATCTCCGGCAATCGCCGCGAGGAGCTGCGCCTCTATGACCGCAAGGCCGATCCGGGCGAACGCAACAACGTGGCGCGCCGGCACCCCGCTCAGGTGCGGCGGCTCTGGAAGCTGATCCTCAACGACGCCGGGCCCAAGGGCCTGCCGCGTTTCTCCAACGCGGGTGGCGGGGGCTAGGCCGGGGGCGTCTCACCGAGCCAGTAGTCCACGTCGCTCTCGCGCCGGACGATCACGTCGTCCTCGCGATTGCCCGTCCAGACGGCGACCTTGTCGCTGTCGGGGTAGACGGTGGCGCAGGGGTGGACGACGTTGGAGAACATCAGCACGCGCACGGTGTCGGCGCTGTCGTTGCGCACGGCGTGCGCTCCGGAGGGGCCAGGAGCGAAGCACACGGCATCCCAGGGCTCGAGCTCCTCGGTGCCCTCGGGGTGGCGGATCGTAGGCCGGCCCTCGAGCACCAGCAGCCACTCCTCCTCCCCGTACTCGTAGTGATAGGGGCAGATCGCCTGGCCGGGTGGCAGCTCGTAGAGGCTGGCGCCCAGCCGGGACGCGCCCAGGGCCGGTCCCAGGCGCAGGCGCGCGCTTGCGAAACCCGGCGGGTCGTCAGGATCGACGGTCGTCTCGCCCGAGACGAGGTTGACCTTGCGCACGGCCCGCTCTACGCCGCGTAGCGCGCGGCGCTGCGGGCCCGGGCCTTGGCCGCCTCTTCGTCGCGGTCCTTGGGCGGCGCGTTGGTGACCAGCTCGCCCAGCAGCTGCGAGGAGACGGCGGCCACGGCCTCGACGGCGCGGTCGAAGGCCTCGGCGTTCGCCTGAGAGGGCTTGCTGAACCCGCTGATCTTGCGGACGTACTGCAGGGCGGCTGCCTGTACCTCGTCGTCGGTGGCGGGCGGCTCGAAGTTGTAAAGGGTGCGGATGTTGCGGCACATGTCCCTGAGGCTACTCGGCTGCTACTCGATCGGGATGTCCTCCACCTGCGGATCGCGCCGCGGGCGGTCCAGGCGCTCCAGATACCAGTCGATCAGCGAGCGCAACGTGAGCAGGAACTCCCGGATCAGCTTGGTCACCTGACCCTCGAGCTCGCGCGGCGCGACGCGGCGCACGCCTTCGAGCAGCACGAACAGCGCGCTGGGGTCGAAGGGCTGCCCCGGGGGAGGAGGAGGCGGGGCGTCCGGCTCCCGCTCGCCCATCGGCTCAGCCGGCTCGGTCTGCATCAGCACCCTTCTCGAACACGATCTCCAGTGCGCCGTCGTCGAGACGGGCACCCTTGGTGGCGTACGCCGCCAACGCGGGCGGCAGCATGATGGTCCGCTTCTGGTCACCCACCCGCACGATCACCTCGAGCCCGATCTTCCTGAGGCTCAGGTCCCCGCGCTCGGCGAACGGGACCTCGACGCGCAGGGTGGCGCGCCCGTTCTGAGTGGCCAGCTCCTGGCTGACGCGGTCGTGAAGGATCGCCGCAGGGTCCGCCCCGCCGAACAGGGTGCCCGCCAGCCGGTCGAGCATGTCGTCGCCCACCACCTCGCGCTCGAAGTAGGGGGCCTTGAGCACCGGCACGGGGCTGAACGCCGACTCCACGAGCGCGAGCTGGTCCTCCTGCGCGGCCCGCCATTCGGCGAAGTAGCCCTCGGCGGGCAGGATCCGGTTCACGATCACCGCGTCGGTGAGGTAGCCGTAGAGGTTTAGATAGGTGAAGGTGCGCATGGCTTCCTTCACGACCATCCGGTCCGGGCTCATCACCAGCCGGATGGTGGTGCGGGAGCGGTCGCGCAGAATGCCGTTCATCGCCACGAGACTGCGGGCGAGGCGTTCCACGTCCTCGAACACCGACTCGCCGGGGAGCGGCATGTCGAACAGCGTGCGCGCGAAGGGGGCGAGCTTACGCTGCGAGGGCAGAATGCGCTCGAGCCACCAGGTCACGACATCCGGGAACGAGAGCAGACGCAGGGTCTCGCCGGTGGGCGCGCAGTCGACCACGAGCGCGTCGAACTCCGCCTCGTCGTGGTGGCGCTTGATCCAGAGCAGCGAGAACAGCTCGTCCATGCCCGGCGGGACGGTGAGCTCCTCGGCCGAGATGCGGTCGATGCCGCGCTCGGCCAGCAGGTCACCGAGCCACTCCTGGACGCCGTTCCAATTGCGTTCCATCTCCTGCTGGGTCTGGACCTCCTGACCGAACAGGTTGTCGCCCGCCTGCGTGGGCTGCGACCCGAGCTCGGCCTCGAGCGAGTCGGACAGGCTGTGCGCCGGGTCGGTCGAGAGCACGACGGTACGCAGCCCGGCGGCGGCGCAGCGGCGCGCCGTGGCGGCCGCCACGCTCGTCTTGCCCGTTCCGCCCTTGCCGGTGTAGAGGATCGTCCGTGGCGCCATCAAGCGCCCGATCCTATTGACCCGGGACTCCCTCGACCTCTATCTCGCCCGTCGCGCGGTCTCGTTTGCCCAGCCCGGTGCGCAGCTCCTTGGCCGCGAGCCTTACGCTGAACAGGCCCGGGCCCTTCGGCGTCCAGGCGAACGAGCCGTTGCCGCGCCGGAACGTGGCCAGCCGGCTGAACACGAGCCTGTCGCCCCGGTAGAGCTGGAGTTCCACCGCCGAGAGCTTGGAGACCGTGAAGCGGATGGCCGAGGGCGTTTCCTCGGTGGCGAGCGCCGGGCCCTCATAGGTCAGCACGGGCGGGTCGACCTGGTAGCCGCGGTAGCGCTTGGCGTAGTCGCAGTAGACCGGGCCCAGCCGGCGCGTGCACATGCTCTGGAGGAACTCGCGCAGCAGCTCGTGGTAGTCGCTGTTTGACTCGGCGCCGGCATAGGAATAGCGCGACCAGTCGCCCACATCGGAGAGAGGGACTTCCTTGCGCGCCTCGGGCTCGGCCTGGTCGTAGAGCCTCAGGGCGCGCTGATCGCCTGCGATCTGGCCGAAGTCGTGCAGGCCGATGAGCGACTGCAGGAACGCGTTGAAGATGTAGAGCCCGGGAGCGAACGAGTACTGCAGGTAGTGCACCCCGCCCGCCGGGCCGGTGGTCCTGACGCCGGTGGGAGGAGGGGTTTGGAACGCGCCCAGGGCCCTCCGCGCCGTGGCGAGGTAGGCCGGCTCGTCGAGCAGTCGCGACGCGCGGCCCAGCGCCTGGATCCCGGTGGCCTGGGCCATCCCGCTCATCCAGGGTGGCGCGCCGCCGCCGAAGTAAAAGAGGTACTCCCAGGCGATGAAGCGCCGCCCGCGCTTGACCGCCAGCGCGGTCATCTCATCGAGGATCCGCCGCAGCGCGGCCCGGTCGCACTCGGCCTCTCCGCGCTCACAGAAGCCGTGCAGGGCATTGGCCTTCTTGAAGGTCGACAGCGGCTGCAGCTGGAGCCCGCGGCCGGCGTAGTACTGAAACAGAATCTGACTGCCGCGGAAGCTCACCTGGTCGTTGGCGGCGGGGTAGGGCAGCTTGCGCCAGTACTGGCGATTGCGCTCCAGCTGGAGGAAGACCGCGGGCATGCGGGTGGGCGTGAGCCGGCCGGAGAGCGCGAGCGCCTCGACCGAGTCCGTCACGTAGCGCAGCTGGCTGTCGCGGGCGCCGGACAACTTGCGCAGCGCGCGCAGCGACAGGACGTACCAGCGCCTCCAGCGGCGCTGCTCGGAGCTCTCGATCTGCTCGCGCCGAAGCTCGCGTCGCAGGGCGGCGTAGACGGCGCTGCGCCCGCGCCGGCTGGACGACCGCGCGACCCGCCAGGCCCGCGCCGCGCGGGCATCGCTCCGCGCCGCGGCGGCGGTGCTTGCCGTCCGCGCGACCGCGGCCCTCGGCCTGAGCTCGCGGCCGAGCGGTCCGGCGCCGCCCACAGGCATGCCGAGCGCAGCCTCCGCCCTGCTCGGCACCGCCGGGTCCTGCACCCGCTCGGCCTCGCCGCCATCGACGACGATCACCTCACCCGCCTGGGCGGGCACCGCCATCGCGGCCGCGGCCGCTACCGCGACCAGAGCTGTTCGCCGGAAATACCTCATTCGATCGTCCAACACGACGCCCGCGGCTAGTTGCGCTGTTACAGCTACTCTGCGCCACGTGCGCCGCCCCCTGCTTCTTCTGCTCTTCGCCGCGGTGGTGCTGGCCTCCTGCGCGGGAGACGACGACTCCCAGGACGTCGAGGGCCTGCTCGACCAGGGCTTCTCCACCGGCATCCGCAGCGCCGACCTGAAGATCGAGGCGGAGCTCGAGCTCAAGGGCAGCTCGTCGTTCGGGCGGCCGGTGCGCCTGGAGGCCAGCGGCCCGTTCATCTCCAACGACGGCCGGCTGCCCTCCACCGACATCGAGCTCAAGGTGGGCAGCGAGGGCAATGGGCAGACCGTCTCCACGGGCGTGCTCACCCTCGGCGACCGCGCCTTTCTCAAGTTCCAGGACGTCTACTACGAGCAGCCCCGAGCCGCGGTGCGCAGAGCCAACCGGGCGCTCAGGCGCAGCAGCGGCCGCGAGAGGTCGTTCTCGGAGCTCGGCTTCACTCCGCGCAGCTGGCTCTCCGAAGCGCAGGACGAGGGCGAGGCAACCGTGGCCGGCGTGGAGACCCGCCACGTGTCCGGCAGCCTGGACGTACGGCGCCTGCTCGCCGACTTCAACCGTTTCGTGCGCAGGTCGGGCTCGGCCGTGAGTGGCGCCACGGGCCAGACACCGCCCACGCCGCTGACCCCCACGCAGGTCGCCGCCATCGCGGAAGCCGTCGAGAACCCGAGCTTCGACGTCTACCTGGGCAAGGAGGATGGGATCATCCGGCGCGTATCGGGCCGGATCGAGTTCGAGGTCCCCAAGCCCAGCCGGGCGGGCCTCGGCGGCGTCGACTCGGGCTCGATCAAGTTCTCCGTCGAGTTCGCTGACGTGAACGGCGACCAGGAGGTCGAAGCGCCGGCCCGCGCGCGCCCGCTCTCGGCGCTGACGCGCTCACTGGGCGGCGACAGCGTCGTCGAAGGCCTCAGCGGGGCCCCCCAGGGTGATGGCGCCCAGGGAGGGCTCGCGCCGGTCCCGCCTGCCGGCGACGGCTCGGACCAGGGCGGCGGCGTGCCCGGCGCCGACAACGGCACGACCCCGGCGGCCGAGGACTTCGAGGAGTACGCGGACTGCCTCGACGACGCCCGCCCGGAGGACACCGAGGCCCTCCAGCGCTGCGCCGACCTGCTGCAGCCCTAGCTCCCGCCTAGGCGGGAGCGGCGCTCTTGCGCAGGTCGCGCTCGGGGTCGATGCGCCAGCGCGCCGCCAGCTCGGACTGCTCCGGCGTCAGGCCCCAGCGGTCCGGGCGCTCATCGCCGTCGTGGTCCGGTGTCGCTCCCTTGAGCAGCATCGACCCTGTGTTGTCACCCACCGCGCGGATCTCGGCGAGCTCCTCGTCGCTGAGCACCGGCGCGGCGGGCACGCGCGCAAGCTCCTCGCGCTTGCGCTCGATCGGCTTGGCGGCAGGGCCCGGCTCCTGGATGAGCGTGGGGGCCACGCATTCGACAGCCGGGTGGGCGAGGTTCCACGCGCAGGCCAGCTGCAGGGGCGTGAGGCCGTGCCGCTCGGCGATGGGGCGGATCCGCTCGAGCTTCTCGCGGCCCGCCTCGACCCAGCCGTCCGGGCGAAAGCCACGGTGGTCGTGGTCGGGAAACTCGTGCCCGGGTAGTACGTCATCGTGGAACAGGCCGCCGTAGTCGACCACCCGGGTGAGCACCCGGATGTCGTGCTCAGAGGCGGCGGCGAGCGCCAGCTCCCCCGGCCACGGCTCGAGCGGGTTGAGGATCAGCATGGCCCAGTCGATCAGCTCCCCGTAGCGCTCGAAGCAGCCGATCACGTCGAGCGTGAAGCCGTTGGCCGGACCGGGGGCGAGGCCCAGCGAGCGCGTCAGTCCCTCGTCGCGCAGGCCGCGCAGCGCATCCCAGACGTCGGGAGACTCGAACCCGCGCCGGTCCGGGTTGTGCAGCATGAGCAGATCGAAGGAGTCGACGCCGCAGCGCTCCAGGCTGCGCTCGACCGCCATGCGCAGGTAGCCGGCGTAGTCCGCGGGCCCGCGCAGGCGCGGGTCGGTGAAGCGCGGAAAGCCCTTGGCCCCCTCACGTTCGCCCTCGTAGAAGTCGTGGCCCACCGCACCGGCCAGCGCGTAGTCGGCGCGCGGCACGCCGGTGAGGGCCCGGCCCAGCAGGCTGTCCGCCTCGCCGGCGCCGTAGGCGTCGGCGGTCATCACGGTGCGGATACCGTCCCCGGGGCGAAGCAGGGCCTCCAAGCGCTCATCGGAGATGGGTTCGCCGAAATGCATGAAGCGCCCGCCGCTCCAGGTGCCAACAGCTACGTGACCGAGCATGCCCTCACTCTAGGCTCAGAGGAATGACCGGGGCCGACCTAGCGCTACTCGGGGGCCTGCTGGTCGCCCTCGTGGTGTTCCTGTGGCTCGACCTGCATTTCTTCGCACGCGGCCGTGAGCCCAGCTTCAAGGAGGCCGTGTGGTGGTCGGTGGGCTGGCTGGCGCTGTCGCTGTTCGCCGCGGTGCCGGTGCTGCTGCTCGAGGGCAGCGATGACGCCGTGGTCTACACGACGGTCTACCTGATCGAGCGCTCGCTCTCGCTCGACAACCTGTTCGTCTTCATCCTGCTCTTCTCGTATTTCGGCGTGCCCTACGAGCGCCGCCCGCGGCTGCTGTTCTGGGGCATCGTGGCCGCGCTGGCCATGCGCGGCATCTTCATCCTGGCCGGTTCGGAGCTGATCGAGCGCTTCCACGTGCTCATCTACCTGCTGGGCGCAGCGCTGATCGTGCTGGCCTATCGGATCTGGAGGGGTGTCGGGGAGAACGTCGATCCCGACAAGAACCTGATGGTCCGGGGCGTGCGCAAGGTGTTCCCGGTCACGGGCGAGTTCCACGAGGGCCACTGGTTCGTCAAGCAGGACGGGAGGCGGCACGCAACCCCGCTGTTCCTCTGCCTCTCGGCGATCGTGTTCGCCGACATCGCCTTCGCGATCGACTCCATTCCCGCCGCCTTCGCCATCACTCGCGATCCGCTGTTGATCTGGATGGGCAACGTGTTCGCCCTGCTGGGCCTGCGCGCGCTGTTCGTGCTGGTGGAGAGCCTGGTGGCGCGCTTCCGCTACCTCGACGAGACGATCGCCGTGGTGCTCGGCCTGGTGGGGGTGAAGCTCCTGATCGAGGACCTCATCAAGATCGGACCGGTGCCGAGCCTCGCGATGATCGCGGTGGCCTTTGCGATCGGCATCGGCCTTTCGGTCAGGGCCGACCGGCGCGATCCCGACTCCGAGCGCAAGCGCGAGGAGCGCGTCGAGCAGATGAAGCAGGGCGGGGATGACGCGGGCGGCGAGGACGACTCCGGCGCTGACGACGACCTGGACGCGGACGTGGACCGCAGCGACGGCGCAGGTTCAGCCTTCGTCGACGGCGCGCCGGCCGAGCACGCCCGCGAAGCCCAGTAGGCCGGCGCCGGCCACGACGTCGACGCTGGCGAGCAGGCGCGGGCCGAAGCGGTGGCGCACCAGCGCCACGAGCAGCGACAGCCCGGTGAATGCCGTGAGGGTGCCGAGCGCCACCCCGCCGAGCATGAGTGCGGCACCCGTGGCGGAGGACGCGGCGTCGCCCACGGCGGCGGCGCCGGCCGCCGTGAAGATCGCGGCCCAGGTGGCGATCGTGAGCGGGTTGGATGCGGTGGCGGCAACCGCGGTCGCGAATGCGCGCCAGGGGGTGGCCAGCTCCTCCGACGACTCACCGCCGAGGCGAACGCGGAAGGCCGACCACATGGTGCGCGCGCCGATGTAGCCGAGCACACCGGCGCCGATCAGGCCGAACGCCACGCGCAGTCCCTCGGACTCGAGCAGCCGCGCCGCGCCCGCCAGGCCCAGCGTCGCGTAGAGCAGGTCGATGAGCGCCGCCCCGGCGCCGATGGCCACACCGGTGGCCATCGCCCCGCGCAGCACGCTGCGGATGCAGAGCAGCGACACCGGCCCGGGCTGGGCGCCCACGAACAGGCCGAGTCCGAATCCCACCAGCAGCGAGCTCACGGGGCTGATGCTAGGCGGGGGTGCGCCGGTTTTCCAGCTGGCGCTGGAGGGCGGCGAGGCGCTCGTCCCAGGCGCCGCCCACCTCGGCCATCCAGGCCACGGCCTCGGACATCGGAGCGGGGGTGGAGCGGTAGAGGACCTCGCGCCCGGAGCGACGCGTGGCCACCAGGCCCGCGTCCGCCAGCGCGGCGAGGTGCTTCTGCACCGCTTGGCGTGACACCGGCAGGTCGCGCGCCAGGCCGGTGGCGCTGGCCTCGCCCTCCCGGCCCAGCCGGGCGAAGAGATCGCGCCGGGTGGCGTCCGAGAGGGCGGAGAAGACGGCGTCCGCAGGATCGGCCGCCGGCATCAGCCGACCATCAGGGCGGGCCCCGCGAACGCGGAGCGAGCGGAGGCCGTCGGGCCCGCGCCTCCGGCCAGATCGAGCTCCTCGGCCAGCTCCCGACCCCGGACGGTCAGGATCTCGAGCGGCCGTGACTCGGTCACGCGCACGACGGTGCCGTCGTCGACGGCCTCGAGGTCGAGCTCCACGCGTGAGGCGTCCTCGTCGGGCGTGCTCCACCAGAACACGAGGCGGCAGGGCTCATCGGCCTCCTCCACGAAGCCGGTGCGCTCGCCCGCCCGTACCTCGCCGGCGGGAGTCAGCTCGATGGAGGCGTCCTCGCCGAGCCAGCCCGGTTCGGCCAGCGAGCGCCAGACCTCCTCGGGTCCGTCGGGAACGAGCAGTTCGCGTTCGACAGTGTGCTCCATCGAGACCTCCGTTGTGCAACCGTACGGTTGCGCTATCGTGCAACCCGGAAGTTGCACTGTACCCGATTCCCAGGAGATCACTTCCATGCAGATCGGCCGCGTGACCAGCTCGCTCGTCCCCATGGTCGTGGAGCAGACCGCCCGCGGCGAGCGCTCCTTCGACATCTACTCGCGCCTGCTCAACGAGCGGATCGTCTTCATCGGGCGCCCGATCGACGATGAGATCGCCAACCTCGTGGTGGCCCAGCTCGTGCACCTCGAGTCCGAGGATCCCGACAAGGACGTATCGGTGTACGTGAACTCGCCCGGCGGCTCGCTGCACGCCGGCCTGGCCATCTACGACACCATGCAGTACATCCGTCCTGACGTGCAGACCATCTGCTACGGGATGGCGATGTCGGCCGGCTCGCTGATCCTGACCGGAGGTACCAAGGGAAAGCGTCTGACCCTGCCCAATGCGCGGATCCTGATCCACCAGCCCTCGTCGGGCTTCCAGGGACAGTCCTCGGACATCGAGATCCACGCGCGCGAGATCCTGGAGCTGCGCCGGCTGATCGAGGAGATCTACGCCCGCCACACCGACAGCACGGTGGAGGAGATCCACCAGGACATGGAGCGCGACCGTTTCTTCGGGGCCGAGGAGGCGGTGGAGTACGGACTGGTGGATCGCATCGTTGAGGCGAGCGAGCTGCGGCGTCCGCCCTCGGGCTTCGCCACCGCCGGGGTGGCCTGAGCGCTCCTCTCTAGCGTTCACCGGGTGCCTGTCCCGGTGCTCCTGCTGCTGCTCGCGCTGACCGCCGGGCTGGCCGGCTGCGTCGGGGACTCGGAGGAGCCCGTCGCCGGGGGCGAGGCGGCTGCCCGCAACACGCCGGCCCCGGCCGGCGCGCCTCCGGCCACGGAGACCGCCCCGGAGGTCACCCGGGCCGGGCTCGAGGAGCATCTGAGGGCCCTCCAGCGGGCGGCCGACCGAAACGACGGCAACCGGGCGGCAGGCACGACCGGCGATCGGGCCTCCACCGCCTACGTCGTGGCCCGGCTGCGCGAGGCCGGCTGGCGCGTGGCCCGCCAGCGAGTGCGCTTTCCCTACTACGACGAGCGCTCGGCCGGCGTCGAGGTGGCTGGCCGCCGGCTGCGCCGGGGGCGCGCCTTTCGTGCGATCGCCTATTCCGGCTCCGGTGCTGCGACGGGCCGCCTCGCGGCGGTCGGCGACGGTTGCCAGGCCTCCGACTTCGAGAGCGTGGGTGCGGGTCGGATCCCGCTCGCCGAGCGCGGTGACTGTTTCTTCCGCGTCAAGGCCGCCAACGCGGAGCGCGCGGGCGCACGGGCACTGCTGGTGGCCGACCGGTCGGGCGGCCGCGGCGTGCCCGCCGCCACCCTCGGGTCGCCGGGCATCGACATTCCGGTGGTCATCGTGGCGGGCGTGAGCCTGCGCCCCGGCGCACGTGCCGCCGTCCGGGTGAACGCCGTATCGGAGCGGCGCACCACGCACAACGTGATCGCGGAGAGTCCGGGCGGCTCCGCCGAGCGCGTCGTGATGGCCGGCGGGCATCTCGATTCGGTGACTGCCGGACCGGGCATCAACGACAACGGCAGCGGCGTGGCCACCCTGCTGGAGCTGGCCGAGGCCGTGGGCCGGCGCCCGCCCGGCGGGCGTGTGCGGCTTGCCTTCTGGGGTGCCGAGGAGCTGGGGCTGATCGGCTCGCGCCGCTACGTGCGCTCGCTCGACGCCGGCGAGCGTGAGCGCATCGCCGCCTATCTCAACTTCGACATGGTCGGTTCGCCCAACGCGGTGAGCGCTGTCTATTCGAACGGCGACGCCGGCCTGCGCCGCGCCCTGCGCGGCGCCGTCGGCGGACCGCTCGCGGAAGAGAGCGTGGGGGGCGGCTCGGACCACGCTCCGTTCGAGGCCGCCGGCATTCCGTTCAGCGGCCTCTACACCGGCTCGTCCGAGGACGGCCCCGGCGGCAGGCCGCGTGACCCCTGCTACCACCTCGCTTGCGACACCGGGCGCAACGTTGACCGTGCGGTGCTGCTGGAGATGGCGCGCGCCGCCGCGCAGGCGGTCGAGCGCCTGTCGCGCTCGCAGCCCTAGCTGCGGGCCCGCGCCGCCACCGCTGCCGCCGGGCACCCGCGCCTGATCCAGGCGTTCCTCACCCGGGCCACTCGCGGACCCGACGCGCTGCGCCTGGGCGAGATCTGCCTCGAGCTGCCGGCCCAGCGATCAGGCGAAGTAGAAGACGAGCCCGAACACCGCGTACAGCGCGAGCAGCTGCACGCCCTCGAACCAGTTCGACTCGCCCTCCTGGGTGACCAGGTTGGCGATCAGCACGGCGAACAGCAGCGCCCCGATCTCATAGCCGTTGAACACGAGAGCCATAGGGCTGGGGCCGATCACGAACGACAGCAGCACCAGCACCGGCGCCACGAACAGCGCGATCTGGGCGCTCGAGCCGATCGCGATGTTGACGGCCAGGTCCATCTTGTCCTTGGCCGCCACCAGCACCGCCACCCAGTGCTCGGCCGCGTTGCCCACGATCGCCACGATGAATACGCCGACGAAGAACTCGGACAATCCGATCTCCTCCGACGCCTCGGTGATCGAGCCCACGAGGATCTCGGACATCCCACCCACGGCCACGGCGGCCAGCGCCAGGAAGATCGCCGCCCGGCGCACCGGCCAGTGGTGGGCCTCCTCCCCTTCATCCTCGCTGAACGGGTTGAAGACGGCCCGGTGTGTCTTGAGCGAGAAGAACAGCCCGGCCGCGTAGGAGAACAGCAGCACGATCGATACGCCGAGCGAGAGCTTCTCGAGGTCGGAGCCGAAATCCACTCTCTCCTCGCCCACGCCCGGCAGCCCGCCGCCGTGGATGAGCTGGAAGATCGCCGGGAAGATGAGCGCCGCCAGGGCGAGCATCAGCATCGCCGACTGGGCGTTGGCCGCCGTCCGGCTGAAGGTCTGCTTGTCGCGCGACCAGCCGCCGACCAGCATGGCCGCTCCCATCACCAGCAGGATGTTGCCGATGATCGACCCCACGATCGACGCCTTGACCACCTCCTGCAGGCCCTCGCGCAGGGCGAAGAAGGCGATGATCAGCTCGGGGGCGTTGCCGAAGGTCACGTTGAGCAGCCCGCCGATGCCGGGGCCGGTCTTGGCCGCGATCGCCTCGGTGGCCTCGCCCATCACCGCCGCACAGGGGATCACCGCGAGCGCGGCGGCCCCGAAGACGAGCACCGGGCCGGCGTGGGCCAGCTCCAGCGCTATGGCCACCGGGATGAATACGCCGAGGTAGAGGACGGGCCGCATGAGCGCGCGAAGCCTACGTGGTCAGGCGATGCTGCGGTCCTGCGCGAACGCCGTCCAGATGTGCATCGCCGCGTAGGCCCGCCAGGGTCGCCAGGCCTCGGCCGCCTCACGGGCCTGCGCCTCACTGCTCCAGCCCATGGCAGTGCGGAGCACGAGATCGCCGGCCGGGAAGGCGTCCGCGTCGCGCAGGGCGCGCATGGCGATGTACTCCACCGTCCAGGGTCCGAATCCGGGCAGCTCGAGCAGGCGCGCACGCACCTCGTCGTGGTTCTGGCTTGCGTTGATCTCCAGACCGCCGGCCACGGCCGTGGCAAGCGCTCTGATCGCGCGGGCGCGCGCGCGGGGCATTCCGGCGAGCTCGATCTGCGCCAGTCGCGCCGGCTCCGGGAACAGGTGGGTCAGGCCCTCGGCCGGGTCGGGCAGTCGCTCCCCGTGCTCGGCCACGATGCGGGCCGTCAGGCCGCGCCCGGCGGCTACCGACACCTGCTGCCCGAGCACCGCTCGGACGGCGAGCTCGAAGCCGTCCCAGCAACCTGGCACCCTCAGCCCGGGCCGAGCCGCGACCAGCGGCGCGAGCCGGGGGTCGGCGCCGAGCGCGCGGTCGATGGCGTCCTGATCGGCGCCGAGGCCGAAGATCCTTCGTGCCGCCTCCCTCAGGTCGGCGGGGTCGCCGGTGTCCCGGCGCAGCTCCACCACGGCCCTTCGCCCGGCCAGGAACGCCGTGCGCCGGTAGGACCGACCTGCGACGACCTCGACACCGGGGATCGCGCGTGTCCCCAGCCAGCCAAGCAGCGCCCGGTCAGCGCTCGTCGAGGTCCTGCTCCTCTTCGTCGTCGTCCACGTCGTCGTCGTCGTCGATGTCCTCGGGCGCGGCTGCCATGCGTCCGTCTCCGCCGTGATAGGTGGCCTGGAAACTCTCGAGGAGCTCGTCGCGGCGGGCCTCGTCCACGGGGACCTCGTCGGCGATCAGGACCCAGTCGGCGCCCTCGAACTCCTCGAGGTTGAAGATCTCGCCGTCGATGGCCGGCGAGTCGTCCACCACGACCATCACCTCGGTCTGAGGGTTGAGGTAGCAGCCCGGGCGAAGAAGCAGATCGTCGAGCTCGAAGCGGCGGTCGTCGGCCATCGTCGAGCCCAGCCTATACCCGTTATGACGGGGAAGTCACCCACCCAGATCGCGCAGCTGGCGCTCCACCTCGGGCTCCACCTCGAGCGGCTCCTGACCCTGTCGCGCGCGGCGCGCGTTGCGCGCGATCACGAGCTGGCGCACCTCCTCGCGCAGCCCGGCATCATGCGCGCTCGGGGCGGCGGTGAGCGCAGCCAGCTCGGCATCGACATCGAGCGCCGACTGGCCGCGGGCCTCCCGGCGCGCCGACTTGGCCTCGAGCATCTGGCGGATCTCCTCCCGGGCCTCGGCGGCCGACCCGCCGCCGGCGGTGGTGCTGGACCGGTCGTGCTCCATGCTCAGCCCATCACGTCCGATCCCGCTGTAGAGCCGGCCGCTGTTCCAGTACGACGCGGCCGCCACCACCACGGCGACGACGGCGACGATGATCAGCACCGTGCCGAAAGCATCCACGGCCTGGAGCGTATCC
Organism: uncultured Thermoleophilaceae bacterium; assembly: GCA_963813495.1. GTDB lineage: Bacteria > Actinomycetota > Thermoleophilia > Solirubrobacterales > Thermoleophilaceae > JACVRW01. The sequence continues at coordinate 889,826 of CAWEZC010000005.1, read as the reverse complement.
GGCGCAGCGACGGTCGTCCTAAACGCGAAACCTGCTGTACCCTGATCTCAGCACGGTTGACTGACGAATCAATCGGGTGGCCGAAAGGCCCCTGTGAAGGAGCACAAGACAGTGGTCGACTTCACCCTCACCGACGAGCAGAAGGACATCCGCCAGCTCGCCCACGACTTCGCCGAAAAGGAGATCCGGCCGGTCGCATGGGAGCTGGACAAGGACTCGACCTTCCCGCACGAGATCATCCAGCAGGCCTGGGAGCTCGGCCTGATGAACTCCCACATCCCCGAGGAGTACGGCGGGCCCGGTCTCGACTACCTCAGCGGTTGTCTGATCGAGGAGGAGCTCGGCTGGGGCTGCTCGGGCGTTGGCACCTCGCTGATGTGCAACGGCCTGGCCTGCGCACCGGTGGGCATCGGCGCCTCCGAGGAGCTCAAAAAGCAGTACCTCGGGATGCTCACAGAAGAGCCCAAGCTGGCCTCCTTCTGCCTAACCGAGCCGGACGCCGGCTCCGACGTCTCGAGCATGCGTACGACCGCCGTGAAGAAGGGCGACAAGTACGTCATCAACGGGACCAAGTGCTTCATCACCAACGGCAGCCACGCCTCCTGGTACACGGTCTACGCCAAGACCGACAAGGAGGCCGGCCACCGCGGCATCTCGGCCTTCATCGTGCCCCGCGACGCCGACGGCGTGGTGGTCGACAAGAAGGAGGACAAGCTCGGCCAGCGCGCCTCCGATACGGCGATGATCTCCTTCAACGACGTCGAGATCCCCGTCGATCACCTCATCGGTGAGGAGAACAAGGGCTTCAAGCTGGCGATGATGACGCTCGACCGCACGCGCCCCGGCGTGGCGGCGATGGGCGTCGGCATCGCACAGGCGGCCTTCGAGTTCGCCCGCGACTACGCCAAGGAGCGCGTGCAGTTCGGCGTGCCGATCGCGATGCATCAGGCGATCCAGTTCATGATCGCCGACATGGCGACCAAGATCGAGGCCGGCCGGCTGCTCACCTGGAAGTCGGCGGTGGAGCTGGACCAGGGCAAGCGCAACACGCTGGTCTCCTCGCACGCCAAGCGCTTCTCGGCGGACACCGCGATGGAGGTCACCGTCGACGCCGTGCAGGTGTACGGCGGCTACGGCTTCATCAAGGAGTACCCGGTCGAGAAGCTGATGCGCGACGCCAAGATCATGCAGCTCTACGAGGGCACGTCGCAGATCCAGCGTCTCGTGATCGCGCGCGAGGTGCTGATGCCCCGCCGCGTGGAGGAGCCGGCGACCGCCGCCGCGTAGGCGTTTCTTTACTGGCTTGACGAAGGGCCGCCGCTCGGGCGGCCCTTCGTCTTTCCGCAGGGAGCGCTGCCCAGGGCACGGGTCCTGTCCGGGACAAATTCCCTTTCGCGCACCCTCGCCTTGCTCGGGCACGAAAGTGTGCCTTGCCGAGCGCGGGCGGGGATGTGTTCCCGGTTCCACGCGGGAGGGATAGCGAGGTCAGCGAGCAGCGTCACTACCGCTTGTCGTCCGAAGCGGAAGTCCACATACCTGGCGCTAGTGAGCCCACCAGTCGCGCTGGCCCTCGACGTCTTCGCGCCGAGCCTCGCCGAGATTGGGCGCGCCGATGACGATGATCTCGAGGCCCCCCGGCCCGGCCTCGTAGCCTCGCCACGTACCGGGTGGGACGCGCACCGCGTCCCACTCCTTGAGCTCGACGATCTCGTCGTCGAGCTTCATCCGCCCGCTCCCGCGCAGGACCACGTAGACCTCCTCCTGCTTCCTGTGCGTGTGGCCGTATGGAAAGCGATAGCCGGGCGGGACGCGCTGGTAGCTCAGGCCGGATCGCTCGAGCTCGAGTGCCTCGGTCGCCAAGCGGAACTCAAGGTCCGGCGCGCCGTCGAAATTGGATCCGACGTCCTCCAGGTCCTCCTTGAGGTTCCTGAGCGTGAACGGCACGGTCGCAATCGTATGGTGCCCTGGATGGGGTCGCCGATCTGATGCGTCAAGAGCCGCGGTGCCCGGTTCCTTCCCGGCGGCGCTCCGGGGGTCAGACAGCAGGTTCTGCGTTCCATGCCGAGCGGCGGCGAGCGGTGACGGGTGCCTTGCGGCGGCTGGTACCGGATGGGAGACTGGAGTCGACCCCGCCGCGAGGAGCGTTTAGGTGTCAACGCCCCAGGTTGTCAGCGCAACGATCGGCGCGCTTGTGGCCCTCTTGCTGGGAGCCGGTAGCGCGTCCGCCGCCACCGATCATGTCGTGATCACGGGTGGCGTAGTCGTTCCGGCGGGCCAGACCGCCGGCGACGTGGTCGTACTCGACGGGACCGTGATGATCGCCGGACGTGCCACTGGCGACGTGGTATCGGTGGCCGGGCCCGTGCGGGTCACCGGGCGGGTTGACGGCGATCTGATCGCCGTGTCGGACCGAGCGGTCCTCGGTGCGACCGCACGCGTAGGCGGGGACCTGCGCTACGGCGACGAGTCCCCCGTGCTCGCGCGCGGCGCGAGGGTGGGCGGCGAGATCAGTAGTGAGGACTGGGTCGACGCAGCGAGCGGGTGGGGCTGGGTGAGCTGGTTGGCGTGGTGGCTGGCGGTGTCCGTTTCGACGCTGATCGTCGGCGCGCTCCTCGTCTGGCTGGCGCCGGCAGCGCTGTACGCGGCGGACCGTGCGGTGCGCGAGCGTCTCGGCGCCACGGTCGGGTGGGGCGTTGCGATCGCGGTCGGCGTGCCGCTGCTTGCGATCCTGGCGCTCGTCACGCTCGTGGGCATTCCGTTCGGTGTCGCGCTCTTGTTGGCCGCGATCCCCGTGCTGCTCGTCGCGTACGGGACGACCGCGTGGATCGTCGGGCGCCGGGTAGTGGGCAACCGGTCGGCGTCGCCCTGGGCGGCGCTGCTGGCGGGCTGGGGGATCCTGCGCGTGCTGGCCCTCATTCCCGTTGCCGGCGCGCTCGTCGGGCTCGCGGCGACGGTTGTGGGACTGGGCGCGCTGGCCGTCGCGCTATGGCGGGCGCGCCGGACGGGCGCGCCCATGCCCAAGCCCGAGGCGCCGGCTCCGGGCCCTCCCGCACCGGCCGCCTGACCTGGCAGACAGCATGCCCGGGGACGCCGGCTCCTGGTGCGCCCCCGTGTTCGCGGCGTTCAAGGCACGGAATGACGCGGCCGCGTCTCACGCACAGCGAGCGTCTGAGCGCCGGCGCCCGAGACGCTCGGTCCCGACGAACGGTGGCGGTCGGCTCAGCCGTCAGGCTGAGTGTCGCTTTTCCGAGAAAGGCGTGAGCGACGCCGCAGCCGTCGACAGCGCGCTCCTTTCATAAGGCGGTCGTCGTCCCTGCCGGGTCAGGCGAGCGCGACCACTGCCTCGACCTCGACCGGCATGCCGAACGGCAGCTCGCCGGCGCCGATCGCTGAACGCGCGTGGCGGCCGGCGTCGCCCCACAGAGCCAGGATCAGGTCGCTGAAGCCGTTGATCGCTGCCGGCGTCACGTTGAATCCCTCCGCGCACTTGACGAAGCCGAGCGCCTTGACCCAGCCAGTCACGCGGTCGAGCTCTCCGAGTTCCTGCTTGAGCGAGGCGAGGATGGACAGGCCTGTCGCGCGCGCAGCCTCGTAGGCCTGCTCGACCGAGACCTCGCCTCCGACGCGGCCGGTGACGAGCAACCGGTCGCCGTCGAACGGCCCGTGGCCTGAGACGTACGCCAGATCACGGTGGACGCGGACGAGCTCGAATGGCAGCCGCACACCCGGTGGCGCCGCCAGCGGAGCTGGAAGCTGGAGCCCTAGCTCACCGAGCCGGTCCTCGATCAAGCCCATCGTCTGAGCTTGCCACGGCCGCGCGCACGGCGCTACTGCGTTCCACGCGAAGCGCTGATCTCCACCGGGCCCATGACGCAGACCACTTGTGGGCCGTCGGACCGACCTCGCGGAGGCGATGCTGCCGGGACTCCCCCTCCCGCGTGCGGCCCTGCCCCCGAGCGGGTAAGCCCGGCCTCAGTTGCCGCTGAGCCGCGCGAAATCCTCGTCCGACAGCTCGATGTCCAGCGCGGCCAGGTTTGATCTGAGGTGGTCGATCGAGAGCGTTCCCGGGATCGGGGTGATCTGCGGTGACCGCTTTAGGAGCCACGCGAGCGCGATCTGCTCCCGGATCGCGTCGTACCGGCTCGCGATCTCGTCGAGCCGCGCTCCGTTGACTCCGCGCAAGGGGAAGTAGGGGACGAAGGCGATGTTCTCCCGGTCGCAGTAGTCCACCTCGTCCTCGTGCCGGCGCTCGGAGACGCTGTAGTGGTTCTGCACGGCCGCAATCGGCACTACGGTGCGGGCGCGCTCGATCTGATTCACGCTCACGTTGGAGACTCCGACGTTCCGGATGCGCCCGGCGTCGCGATATTCGGCGAGGACGCTCAGCGACTCCTCGATCGCCACCTCCGGGTCGACCCGATGGAGGTAGTAGAGGGCAATGGTGTCGGTGCGCAGCGCCTCGAAGCTCTCCTCGACTTCCTCGCGCAGCCGCTCGGGCCGGCCACCCCCAGGTTCGTAGCCGCCCTTGGTGGCAACCACGAGACCCTCCGGGAAGGGCGCCAGCGCAGCCCCGGTCGTTCGCTCGCTGTGACCGCCGCAGTAGAGGTGCGCGGTGTCGATGAAGTCGACCCCGGCTTTGACCGACTGCACGAGGAAGTCGCGGGTCGCCGGAGTGTCGGTCAGCCGGTTGCTGCCGACGCCGATTCGCGTGACGCGGTAGTCGCCGATGTCGACGGTTCGAGGAACGGACACTGTGGGGGGATTCTGACGCGCCATGTGCTGGACCAGTAGGCCGCCTCGCCGGAGGTGAAGCCCGCTGACAATCAGCCCTTCGGAGGCAGCGAGCGCGCGTAGGCCACGCCCCGCTCTACCCACGGCTCGAGCTGGCGCTTGGTGCGCACACCCTCGGTATCGACCCGAAGCCAGCCCTTCATCTCCCGGCCGCGCATCTCGAAGGGCCGGGCGTGGGGCCTGGCGATCAGGGCCTCCGTGTCCTCGGGCTGTACTCGCACCATCAGGCCACCCTGGCCGCTGGCCGCCACTGAAATGTTGCCTGCGATGAGAAACGCCAACCCTCCGAACATCCTCTGCTCGGTCACGCCCGGCTCGGCGCTGATCAGCTCACGTATCCGGTCGGCGAGGTCCTCGTCGAACGCCATGGGCGGCATCGTGCATGCCGACCCGCCGCTAAGTCAACCGCTTGAGGGGCGCTAGTCGCAAGCCTGTACGACCAGGTCGGCGTTCAGATGCGATGCTCTCCGTGATGTACCGCGAATACCCGGCTCCAAAGGCGCTCGCGGGGTTGGTCGAGTGCTTCTGGCGGCATGAGCTTCTGGCCGAGAGCCCGGAGGAGGCCGGAGTCGTTCTCCCCGACGGACGGGTCGACGTCATCTGGCTTGCGGGCGGACCCAGCCTCGTGGCCGGACCTCAGAGGCGGTTCCTGCCGCGACCTGTCCAGACGCCGTTCGTGGCGATCGGGGCGCGCTTTCTCCCGGGCGTCGGCCCGGCTCTGTTCGGCCTGCCGGCGCACCGGCTCGTCGACATGCACGTTCCCCTGGCTGCGATCGATACCCGTCCGGCGGCGGACCTGGGTCGGCGGCTCGCCGAGGTCTCCGATCCCGGCCAGGCGTTCGCAGCTCTCGGCCGTGGGCTGGCCAAGCTGGCGGATGGGGCAGAGGAGCTGGACCTCCTCGTCCGGCGGGCCGCGGGTCTGCTCGCCGCGTCCGACGCGACGGTCCTCGGTGTTGCCCGAGAGTTGGCCTTGAGCGAAAGGCAGCTGCAGCGGCGTTTTCGTGAGTCGGTCGGCTACGGGCCGAAGACGCTGCAGCGGGTCCTGCGCTTTCAGCGAGTTCTCAACCTGCTGGGGCGCGGGCGGGGCGGCTCGGGAGGCCTGGCCGGAATCGCCGCCTCGACGGGCTACGCCGACCAGGCTCATCTGACGCGCGAGAGCCGCGAGCTGGCCGGTATCAGTCCCGCTCAGCTCGAGCGGCTTTGGGTGCCCTGAGCGGGCCTCCGCGTTCCAAGCGCGCGTTGGCCTGCAGCACCTTCAACGCGCCCACCGTCGCATCGCCGCGCCACTCGAGCACCGCCGCAGGCGAGAACACCTCGAAGTCGACATCCCAGCCCCCGTCGTCGCGCCGGTCGGCGGCGAGGCGAGCCAGGTCGTCGGCGATGACCTGCGACGAGAGCAACGCTCGCAGCGGACGCTCGGGCTCGGGCGAGAAGTCGAGCGGCCGCATCTTCTCGTCTTCCGTACCGCCCTGGACGGCCATGGTGCCGGAGGGGGGCATGAAGGCACCCAGCCGCTCGAGCTGGCCGGGGGCGGCGGCGTCCTTGTCGTAAAGAGCGTCGAGGAGTTGAAGGACATAACGAAACTCGTAGGCGAAGGCGGGCCGCTCCAGCCGGGCGATCTCTCCTCGACAGAAGTCGGTCGCCCGCGAGAGCCAGCGATGGCCGGCGACGGCGGGATCGTGGTCGGCGACCCGGTGGGCGGCCCCGCAGACCGCGCTGGTGATGTGCAACGACGATCGCGAGTGATCCACACCGGTCCAGGGGGGAGCGGACCCTGTCGCGTCCGCGCCGGGGAGGGCGAACGGCAACCCACCGTCGGACAGCGAAACCGCGTCGAGCCAGTCGCACAGGCTCGTCGCCAGAAGGCTCGCGGATACAGCTATCTCCCCCAAGATCTCGAACGCGTGCAGGGCGCCCACGGGCTGGCTGCTTGCATTGGGCAGATCAGGGTGAAGGCCCCAGCCGAAGCCGCCATCGGCATTGGCATAGCCGGCCAGTGCGGCGGCCACCGCGTCGGGATCGCCGTCCCCGAAGAGGAAGTCGAAGCGACGGCGATCGACCAGCCTCGCGTGAGTGTCCATGAACTGTGAGGTCTTCTGAAGCTCGATCATGGGTCAGAGGCTGTCGCACCAGCCAGAGCAGGTCTTGAAGATTTCCGACGTTCGGCAAGTAGGGGAGGCGATGGCGAGCTTTCGGGATCCCGGCGGCGGGTCTTCGGGATCTTCCACGCCGCGTGCTTGCCGTATCGGAGAAGATCGCAGGAATGTCCGCCGCGCGGGATCTCGTGAGAGATGCGTTTCGCACGGAGGCGCGCGGGACCAACTGGGGAGCAGGGATCGCCGGCGGGGTCGCCACGGTTGGCCCGCTGGCGATCGGGATCGCCTCCGGCGAGGCAACGCTGGGCCTCATCGCCGCGATCGGCGCGCTGAATACGTCGCTGTGCGTACCGGGCGGGGGCCTGCGCTCCCGGCTGTGGTGGGGCTCGCTCGCGGCCGCGGGCAGCGTGGCGGCGTTCGCCCTCGCCAACCTCGTTCGAGACCAAGATTGGGCCGTCGTCGTGGCGACGCTCCTCTGGGTGGGCACGTGGGCCTTCGCCCGCGCCGCCGGGCGGGCGGGCGGCGTCCTCGGCTTTGCGACCGCGGCGGTGTTCGTGGTCGTCGCCGGCATTCCGGTGAGTCCCGAGCCGTTCGGGGAACGGCTGCTCTGCTTCTCGCTCGGAGTGATCGTGAGCCTCGTCCTCATGGTCAGCGCCCGGAGGGGACATGAGCACTCGAAGCACGTGGTGCGCGATTCACTGAGCGCGGTGCGTGAGGCTGTCATCGGCCGCGACTCGGCGTTGCGGGCGCACGCCGCACGGCTTGGACTCGCCGTGGCGGCAACCACGCTCTTCTACCTCGTGATCGATCTCGCGCACGGCTACTGGGTGCCCCTCACGACTCTCGCGATCCTCCAACCGGAGGAACGCACAACACGTGTGCGTAGCCTGCAACGTGCCGTCGGCACCCTCGCGGGCGCGGCATTGATAATCGCCATCACGCTTGCCACTCACGAGCCCTGGGCACTCGCCGCGGGCGCCGCGGTGGCTGCGTTCGGCCTGTTCGCGCTCGACGAGCGCGGCTACTTCTGGCTCGTGGCGCTGATCACACCGACGGTCCTGTTCATGCTCAGCGCTGTCGACTTCCAGGGCGACGAAATCGGCGTCGAGCGCGTGGCCGACAGCTCGCTGGGGATCCTCATCGGGCTTGCGTTCGGCGAGGCGGCTTGGCGACTCTGGCCGAGCCGCGCGAAGAGCGACGAAGAGAAGGCGGTCAGGCCTCCCGTTTGAGCCTGCGCCATCCACCGGCGCGGTTGTTGGCGATGATCTGCTCGAACATCGTCCGCAGCGCTTTGGTGTTGATCGTTTCGCCTTCGTGGATGGCGACCGTCCGAGCCGTCTTGTTGTCGTGGCCGCCGGTGATGATGCCTTCGGGATCAGGGACGATCGCGCCGTCGTAGAGGAACACGTTCACGTGATCTTTGGTCGCCAGCAGCGCGCAGACGTTGCCCTGGAGCACGAAGTAGGGCTGCACTTTCCGTTTGATCGTCTCCTGGACCTCCGGATCCGCGGTGTGGACGAGGTCACGAACCTGCTCGCAGACGGCTTGCTGCCATTCGGGCAGCGCGTCGATGTAGTGGTCGACGCGCGGGTCGGGGTCATACGACGGAGCAGCCACGGCGTTTCGATGATCCTTCATTCCGCGCGGCTTCGCACCTCCGCCTCAGCGATTCGGCGGCCGATGCGGTGGTGAGTCTTCGGGCGAGTCCAGGTGGGCGGGGTCGTGGCCGCCGGTATCGAGTGGTTCGAATCGTCCAGCCGAACGGCCGGATGAGCGCGGCGCTCTCGTCATCGCTCAGCGGGGGTGGAGCTGGAGGATCGGGATGGTGCGTCCGGTATGCCCCGCGCTCTCGCGGTAGCCGGCGAAGGCCGGGAAGACGCGGTCGGCGAGCTCCCAGAGCCGGGTGCGGGTCGCCTCGTCATCGACGACTTCGGCCCGGAAGCGCTGGCCGCCTAGCAGCACGTCGGGATTGGCGCGGGCGTTGTAGAACCAGGCCGGGTTCTCCGGTCGCCCGGCATGTGAGGCGATGATCGTGACCCGGTCGCCGTCGTGGAAGTAGATCACCCCGTGACGTCTGGCCCGGCCGGTGCGCGCGCCGCGCGTCTCGAGTAGCGCGGTGGGGAGGAGGAGCCCGGTGCTGACGCGGCCTCGCGTCAGTCGCAGGAGGTGGGGGTCGATTCGCCATACGGTTCTCCTCCACAAGCCGGTCCTCGAGAGCCGGGCCATGACCCCGGCGCTCGCCAGCTTGACGAACCCCCGCCGCAGCGGCCCGTGGGATGCATGTGGATCGACGTAGGGCAGGCTGTGGCCGGCCGGCATCGAGCGACTCCTGGTGCGGCTCACACTGTGTCATCGTAAACCGCGTGCGGTCGAGGGTGAGGGTCGTCGGGCGGCGAGTCGTGGTCATCGCCGTCGTGGTCCTGCAACTCGGTTTCGTGGCCCGGGGCTATTGGTCGGACCACAAGGAATTCGCGTTCCAGATGTTCCCGGAGTCGAGCACCTGGCGCGCCGACGTGGTCCGGGTCACCGCCGATGGCCGGCGCGTCCCGGTCGAACGCTCTTGGTCGGGGTACCGCTGGGACGAGCTGGTGCAGGACCGAGGGCTGAGGTACCCGTGGGTCCGCCACCATGCGGACGCGGGGCTTGACAACCAGCTGGCCTTTCTCGACGCTGCTCTCGCCTGGGTCGCCGACAACACTCCGCGTGACGACGAGACCCGGTACCTGGAGGCCAGGGTCACGTCCTGGCACAACGCGGACCCGGCCCAGGTCGGGGTCCTCCGAAGCGGTCTGCGCGAGGGCGCAGAATGAACGCGCCGACCCCAGCGCGCAGCGTGGTGGCTGCCTTCGACGACCTGCTCGGCCGCCCGGTCAGCATGCGGGCGCTCGAACTGCTGAGGTTGCTGGTCGGGCCGATCGTGCTCCTGCATCTCCAGCCGTTCCTCTCCGACGGCTGGCACGGCGAGACCTACCAAGACGCCTTCCACGAGCCCTACCTCGCGTGGTATCCGGAGCTGCCCGAGAAGGTCTACGTCGGGCTGCTCGGGCTGACGGCCGTGGCCGCCATCGCTATGTCGATCGGCCTGCTCACCCGGCTGGCGACGGCGACGGTGTTCGTGATCGTCGCCTACAACCTGTTCCTCTCGACCACCCACTTCCACAACAACCGGGCCTACCTGCTCATCGTCCTGGGAGTACTGGCCGTGGCGCCGTGCGGACGGGAGCTGTCCGTGGACGCCTGGATCCGCCGTCGTCGGGGGCTACCCCCTCTCCACCCCTGGGCGCCGGCCTGGCCGCTGTGGCTGCTGCGCTTCGAGTGCGCCGCGATATACGGGGCGTCCGGTCTGAGCAAGCTGATCGATCCCGGCTGGTTCGGTGGCACCGTCACCTGGCAGCGCGTCGGGCGCGCGCGAGACCAGCTGGAAGCGTGGCCCCTGCCGGACTGGGCGCTGTCGCTGTTGACCGACCGCAGCTTCCACACCGGGGCGGCCAAGTTCGTGGTGCTCACCGAGCTGTTCATCGCCGGGGGCCTGTGGTGGCGCGGCACTCGCTACGCGGCCGTCTGGGTCGCTGTCTTCTTTCACCTCGCCATCCAGGGCTCGGCCTCGGTGCAGGTGTTCTCGTTTCTGGGGATCGCCGTGCTGGTGGTCTGGGCGGTGCCCTCCACACGGGATCGGGTGCTCTGCATCGACCCCACGGCTGCCGGCCAGCGGCGGTTGGCCGCGGTCGTGCGCGGGCTCGACTGGCTCGCCCGCTTTCGGGTCGAGCAGGCTCTGCCGGGTTCCCGGTTCGAGATCGTGGACCGCGATGGCACCAGCATGTGCGGCGCGCCGGCCGTCGCCTTTGCGCTCAGCCGCCTACCCCTCACGGCGTGGTTCGCGCTTCCGGCATTGCTTCTCCCCACCGTCCGCCGGGCTCGCCGCGTCGGCCGTGACAGGATCGCCGCGGCACCGGCATGACGGAGGACGACACCCCAGATCACTCCGGACGACGGCCCCGCTCGCGCGTCCTGCGGGCCGGACTGTTCCTGGCGCTGTTCCTCGCCCTCGCGTTCACGGTGGTGGCCCCGCCTGAGCGCTGCCCGCCCGTCACCACCGCGGAGCTCCGGGGTTCGGCCCAGGCCACCGTCGATTGGTTCGTGCGCAATCAGGCGCCGAACGGCCGTTGGCTGTACCTCTACAACGCCGACGACGATTCGACTACCTCCGAGTACAACGAGGTGCGCCACGCCGGGGTGACGATGGGCCTGTATCAGGCCACCGCAGCAGGATTGCCCGGCGCGTTGCGGTCCGCCGACCGGGGTACCGAATGGGCGCTCGACCGGCTCATCAGGAGCGATGGCTGGGCTGCGCTCGAACTGGACGATCGGGTCACCACCGGCGCAACCGCCCTCCTCGTCGCCGGGCTGCTGATCCGCCGGGAGGCCACCGGTGAGACGCGCTACGACGACGTGGTGGGCCAGCTCGGGCGTTTTCTGCGCGCTCAGACCGAGCCTTCGGGCGCGGTGCTGGCGGAGTACGACCTCGCACAGGGGGCGCCGGTGGCCGGCGAGTACTCCAAGTACTACACCGGGGAGGCCTACTGGGCTCTGGCCCGCCTGCACCGCGCCTTCCCGGGCGAGGGCTGGGGGCAGGCCGCGGATCGTGTCGGCGCCTACCTGGCTACGTCGCGAGACGAGGTGGAGGATCACTGGCCGCCGATCCCCGATCACTGGGCCGCCTACGGCATGTCCGAGACCGTGGAGTTCCCGGAGCGGGGCCGCCCGCCGCTCACCGGGGACGAGCTCAGCTACGCGCGCAGCCAGGCCGAGCTGTTCGGCGTCCAGGCCCGCTGGCTCAGCCAGCAGCACGGGCCCTGGGGCCGGCTGGTGCGCGGCAGCGAGCTGGCCCGTGGGGGCTGGTACGGCGTGGTGGGCGAGGCGCTCACCGGGTGGTGGCTGGCCACGCAGGAGGAGCCCCGACTGGCCGACCTGCGAGCCCCCATCGCCGAACGTGCCACGTGCGTTGCCGGGCTTGCGGTGGGCGAGCAATCGAATGCTGAGGATGCGGCGAACGCAGCCCGCCCGGAGCGCGTGGAGGGCGCGTGGTTTCGCGATGGCGAGACCCGCATGGACGACCAACAACACGCCTTGGCCGGGCTGTTGCGGACCATCCCGATCGTCGAGGCGGGCGAGGGGGCGAACCCTTCCGATTCCGGCGACGACGGGCCATCGGGCTGGTTGTGGGCCGCCGCCCTGCTCCTGGCTCTCAACCCGGCTCGGGCAGCGTTCGGGATTCCTCGCGCTGGACGGTCGCCGCGAGCCGTCGTCGGGGTGGCGGCCCTCGGCGGCGTGATCGGCGGGCTCGGCGTGTGCGCCGCCGCCGCGGTGGGCGGCCCGCTGCTCGACGCGATGGACGTGAGCGAGCCCTCGTTCCGAGTCGCCGCCGGCATCGTGGCCGGGCTCGCCGGCGCCATCGATCTGTTCCGGCGACCACCCCCGCCGGAGCCGGCGCTCGAAGGCTGGCGGGCCGCACTCGTCCCGGTCGCCGTCCCCGTCGTGGCCCGCCCCGCTCTGCTGGTGCTGGCGCTGAGTGCCGGCGCCGACAGTGGTGTGCTCGTGAGCGCCGGTGCAATGGCGCTGGGTGCCGCGCTGTTGACCGGCCTGGCGGCAGGCTGGCCGACCGAGGGCCCCCACGGCCGGGTCCTCCGCTGGGGCGCTCGCCTGCTGGCCCTCGCGCTCGTGGCCTGCGGAGTCATCCTTACCCTCGACGGGGTTCTGGATGTCTAGGCGGTGAGCGGTGGACGGCGCTCGCGCCGGCGGTGCCAGGCCTCGAAGCCCAGCAGGACCAAGGCGACGGGGACCGTGCCGGGCAGGGAGTCGACCACGAGAAAGAGCTGGTTGAAGGCCTGCGCTGCGAAGAGGGTCGCTACGGCCGCGAGCGCCTGGGGGCGTCGCTCCGCGGCGAGGATGCCTCCGACCAGCCCGGCCACGAAGTAGTCGCCGTAGTCGGTGGAGACGTTCCCGATGTCCGCGACCTGCAGCCGGGGCAGGCCGTCCGCCGGCGCGGCCGCATTGAAGGAGGCGTTCTGCGCCCCCCAGAGGTCGCCGAATATGAACACGGCGTCGATCACGGCCATGGCAACGACGCCCGCCTTCAGGTACAGCAGCGGCGCCGCCCCGGCGAGCAGGCGCCCCACGGTCACGCAGGATCCGACGATCAGCAGCAGCCGGGCAACCCGCCCCAGCGGATCGTCGGGCGCCACGAGGGCGGCGCCGAGCAGCGGCACCACCGCCAGGGCGAGCCAAGGGCGGGCGCCATGTGCCGCCCACCCCAGCGCGAGCGCGCACCCGAGCGGCACGAGCAGCAGAGCGATCCAGGTCAGCACCTGGGCACTGGCGGTGGCGGCCGCGATCGCGACGACACTCAGCACCACCGAGACGGGTGCCACCAGCGCCCAGCCGCGACCCTCCAGCCGCAGCAGGAACGCCGGAATTCCCGCCGCGGGAAGCGCCACACAGAGAGCCTGCGCCGCGTCGAGCACGAAAGTGTCCAGCTCGAAGTACATGGGTACAGCAGGGTGGCAGGGGAGCTGTGCTCGCCCATCCGCCTAGTCCCGGGGCTGGCCGAGTGGCACGTGTCCTTCGGCGGAGTCGTCCAGCTGATCGAGGGTCGGCGCGGTCGGCGGTGGCGATACGTTTGGTCCGTGCGGATCGCCACCTGGAACGTCAACTCGGTCAAGCAGCGCATGCCGCGGCTGCTGCCCTGGCTGGATGAGCGGCGCCCGGACGTGGTCTGCTTGCAGGAGACCAAGCTCGCCGACGACGCGTTCAGCGAGTTGCTCGGCGAGGAGCTCGAGTCCCGGGGCTATGCGGTCGCAGCTCACGGCGAGGGCGGCTGGAACGGGGTCGCCATCCTCTCGCGCGCCGGCCTGGACGACGTGGTGGCGGGCCTCCCCGGCGCGCCGGGCTTCCCGCATCCGGAGGCACGAGCCGTGTCGGCAACCTGTGGCGCGATCCGGGTGGTCTCGGTGTACGTGCCGAACGGGCGCGTTCCGAACTCCGAGCACTACCACTACAAACTCGCCTGGCTCGCCTCGCTGCGAGAGCTGGTGGCCGCGGACCCCGAGCCGACGGTGGTGTGCGGCGACATGAACATCGCACCCGCCGACGACGACGTGTTCGATCCCGACGCCTACATCGGTCAGACCCACGTGACCGAGCCCGAGCGCGCGGCCCTGAAGGAGCTGCAGTCCGTCGGCCTGCGCGACGTCGTGCGTGACCGCTGGCCGGACGAGCGCGTGTTCACCTACTGGGACTACCGTGCGGGGATGTTCCACCAGGACCTCGGGATGCGAATCGATCTGGTGCTGGCCGGCGAGGCGGTGGCCGGCCGCGTCCGGGCGGCATGGGTGGACCGCCAGGCCCGTAAGGGCAGCGGTCCGAGCGACCACGCGCCGGTGATCGTCGACCTCGACGAGGCGCCGGACGGAGAGATCGGCCCAGTGGTGCCTCCGCCCTCGAGGCCCGTGACCAAGCGCGGCGCGAAGAAGCTGCCGCAGGCGCCGTAGTCAGTCCCGCTTGCGGTCGCGATCGCGCGACGGCTGAACGCGCTTGGGCTCTCCCGGCATCTTGGGATAGTCGGGCGGGTAGGGCATGTCCCCCGCACCCTCGGCTTCGTCCCTTTCGTACATGGCGAGCAGCGGCTCCAGTGAATGGGCGGCATCGTCGATCGCAGCGTGGCGATCGCCCACCTCGGCGAAGCGCGCGGGCATGGTCGCGACCGTGAAGTCCTCCGGCGCGATCTCGGTGAGCTCGTCCCACGTCACCGGTGCCGAGACGGGCGCTCCCTCCTTGGGGCGGACGCTGTAGGCCGACGCGATGGTTCGATCGCGCGCGTTCTGGTTGTAGTCGACGAAGATGCGCTCGCCGCGCTCCTCCTTCCACCACTTGGTCGTCACCTGGCCGGGGAGCCGCCGCTCGAGCTCGCGCCCGAAGGCGATCGCGGCGTGGCGGACGTCCGTGAAGGTCCAGCGCGGCTCGATCCGGACGTAGATGTGGACCCCCCGGCCGCCTGAGGTTTTCGGGAACCCGGCATAGCCGAGCTCGTCCAAGAGCGTGCGTGCCTCAGCGGCGACGCGCACGGCGTCGGCGAAGTCCGTGCCGGGCTGCGGATCCAGGTCGAGGCGCAGCTCGTCGGGATGGTCGACGTCCTCGCCGCGAACCGGCCACGGGTGGAAGGTGATCGTGCCCATCTGGGCCGCCCAGGCGACGACGGCCAGTTCGGTGGGACAGATCTCGTCGGCGTGGCGACCCGACGGGAACTCGATCCGCGCCGTCTGCACGTAGTCCGGGGCTCCCCGGGGGATGCGCTTTTGGAAGAAGGCGTCGCCGCCGCCCTTCTCACGCGTCGACACGACGATGCCCGGGTGCACGCCCTTCGGCCAGCGCTCCAACGTCGTCGGGCGTCGCTCGAGCGCGCGCATGATGCCGTCCCCGACGGCCACGTAGTACTCGACTATGTCGACCTTGGTGATCGCGGGAAAGCGCTCGGTCTCGGGAAAGATCACGCGATCGGGGCTGGAGACGCGTACCTCGCGCTCACCGGCATCGACCATCACGGCATCGGACTTGGCCATGCCCGGAGTTCTACGGCAAGGAGTCCCGTCAGGGCTGCATCGCGTGAAGGACCGGCTCGAGCCAGGTGCGCCGCTTCTTCTCTTCCTTCTCGAGGGGAGGCAGCGGGACATGCTCCTCCGAGGCGATCAGCGTTCCGCCCTCGCCATCCACGCCGGGAGCGTAGGTGCGCCGCTCGGGCAGCTCATCCGAGTCCGGCCCGCCGGGCCGGTGCCACGCGATGACCTGCGCGACGCCGTCGATGATCTCCACGCCCCAGATCAGGTTCTCGAAGCGCCCGGCGGCGCCGCTGTTGAGGTAGTGGTCGGCCTGCTCGGAGCCGTCCGGGTCCCAGGGCCGGTGCCGTGGCTCGTGCGAATGGCCGAGCACCAGGTAGGGCACACGCGTTCCGAACAGGTCCTCGAGCCGGTCATTGATGAAGATCTCGTCGAGGTGGCGGAACTTGAACCAGCGCTCGCCGCAGAACATCTCGTTGAAGACCCCTTCGGCGGGATCCTCGCTCTGGAAGTACTCCCAGGCGATGTTGCCGTGGAAGCTGTTCTCCCACAGGCTCGGCTTCGACAATTCAGCGGTGAGGTCGGCGGCGATGCCAGGGATACCGCCCAGGGCCTCGAACGGGTTGATCAGCCCGAGCGAACCCAGCCACGTGAGGAAGGCCCCCTCGACGTCGATCGAGAGGGGGATGCTCTCGTCCGGGTCGTCGGTCACCAGCGTGTTCGCGAAGGCCTCGGTTCCTCCGGCCCAGCCCTGCACACCGTCCCCGGCGGCCCATCGCCACACGCGGTCCGCTCCCTCGTAGGCCCAGCCGAGGCACTCCGACAGCACCTCGCCGATCTGCTTCGAGTACTTCGGTGTCGACGCGGTGTCGAAGTGGTGGCCATGGCCGATCACGAAGGTGGAGTCGCTGTCCTGCGCCGGTTCCAGGATCAAGAAGTCGTAGACGCGCTCCAGGTCCGGATACACCGAGCGCAGCTCGTCGAGGAAGCGGGCGTCCTGGAGATCCTGGTCGTGGTTGCCCGCGATCCGGACGTACCGGCCCTCACTGACGAACTGGTCGTTGATCTGCTTGTACAGGGTGCGGTGATGGTCGATCACCTGACGGAGCTGCACGAGCCGCCACTCGCTGCGCAGCTGGGGGTCCGCCAGCGGGCCCGGCAGCCCCGGTTCGTGGATGATGAGCTCCTCGACGTCGCCGTTCTCGACGAGGGTGAAGCCGGTGTCGGCGTAACCGTTGAGGATCTCCGCGTACAGGTCGGAGTTGCCAGAGGAGTGGAAGAAGTCCTGGCGACTGCCCTCGAAGCCCATGTGGTGATCGGAGAAGATCACAAAGCGGCCGTTGCCGGGCACGCGGGAGACGTGCTGGTAGCCCGTCTCCCCCTTGTAGACGGCCTCCTCGTCGACGATTGCGGCGAGGCGGACGAACGCTTCGCCGATCTCCTCACCGGTCTCGGCCGCGGCCTCGATGCGCTTCCTCCGGGCCGGCTCGGACAACGCCCACCAGCCATCGAACAGCGGGAACTCGCCCTCGGCCAGCTGGAAGCGTGAGGCGGAGGCCTTGGCGAGCATGCGCTCGTAGTCTCGCCACTCGCTCAGCAGCCCGGTGGGGATGGGGTTGAGCGGACCCGGGATGAACGGAGCCAGCGCCGCTGTGACGCAGTTGATGGAGATGGTCATCGAGACCTCAGATCGTGACGAGGGACACGATGCGCAGCGGGGCGTCCGGGACCTGGGGGTGGCCCGTGAGTAGAGGCGAGACGTACGTGAGCGACACCCTGCGCCCCTCCAGCCAGCAGGCCAGGAGCATGGAGAACATCGCGCTGTAGTTCGGGGAGCTCGCCTCGAGCACGTACTGCTGCTGCTCGATGCCGAACCGCACGGTGCAGCCCTCGCCGTCGACGGTGAAGAAGCCGAGCGTGCCGAAGCCGCTGTCGGGGGAGGGGTCAACGGGGAGGTGCTCCCCGACGATGACCGAGCCACCCCCGGAGGAGTTCGGGCCGGGCTGGGTGATGCCCCCGTTCGCGACCGGGTCAGCGGTGGTGGTGGGGGTCTTCGGGGCGGCGGTCTTCTTGGCGTCCGGCATGCGGGCTCTCCTCGTCCTCCGTCGGGACGTGCTCCGCCATTGCTTGCCCGGCGCCGTCTCTGAAATTGCTGACTGTTGCCACATATGACCGCTCCGCGCTGCGCTTTATTCCGGCCGCCCGCAGCGTGTGGTGGGCCCCGCCCTCGACCTCATGTCGCCTCGGGAGCCGGCACCCGGCCCGTCGCGATCCACGCCCGGGCGGTGAGGCGGAAGGGTTCCTGCCCGACGCCGAGGCGACGCCGGAGCTCCTCCGCGAGGGCCGCTCGGCGCTCGGGCGAGAGGGACGCCGCGTACGCGCCGGAGGGCGCGACGCCGAGTGCCAGCGGCTGCCAGAGGTCCGCGAAGCCGTCGTAGTCCGCGGAGACGACGACCGGCGAGACGCGAACGCCGGCCAGGCCGGCTGCCGACCAGAGCTCGCCGAGCTCTGGTCGGGTGCAGAATGGCATGCAGCGTCCCTCGTCGCGGTCGGCAGCGGATGGATCGAGCGCCACCGCCGCGTCCCAGAAGCGCCGCAGCAAAGTCATCTCCCCGGCGTAGTCCCAGACCGCGGCGGACACCGCGCCGCCCGGGCGCGTCACGCGGCGCATCTCGCGGACGCCCGCCCGAGGATCGGTCATGAAGTTCACGACCAGCTGGGCGAGGGCGTGCTCGAATGCGCCGTCCTCGAAGGGAAGCGCCTCCGCCGACGCGACCTCGACGGGCACTCCGGGGAGGCGCTCGCGGCACGCTTCGGTGAAGCCGGCCGACGGGTCGACCGCCGTCACCTGGCCGGCGCCGAGCAGAGCCGCGAGCTCGGCCGTGAGCGCGCCCGGTCCGCAGCCCACATCGAGCGCACGATCTCCCGGCCGCACGCCGGCCGCGCCGATGAGCGCACGCGCGAGTTCGCGCCCGTAGCGGCCGATATGCCGGTCGTAGGCCGCTGCCGGCGTGCGGAACGTCGCCACTCCCGGAGGGTCGTTCATGGGTCGAGCCTGCCGCTGTGGGCCGCGGCGGTCAAGTGTCCGATGTCTGCTTACCGTCGGTCGACGCCCTCGACCGGAGCGCGGCCCGCCCCTTGCAGAACTTTCGAGCACAGTCTATAACTATGGACAATAGTTATCGGAGACAAGGAGACATCACCGTGACGCTCGAGGCCAACAAGGCACTGATCCGCCGGATCTTCGAAGACGTGATCCCTGCGGGGGACGCCGCGGCCATGCGAGAGCTGGTGGCTCCGGAATGGGTCGATCACGATCCGTTGCCCGGGCAGCCCGCCGGGGCGGAGGGCCCGGAATACGTGGTGACCACGATGCACACGGCGTATCCCGACCTGCGCTTCACCATCGACGACCTGGTCGCCGAGGGAGATCGTGTGGTGATCCGCTGGACGCTGCAGGGCACCAACACCGGCCCGATGCTGGGCCGGCCGCCCACCGGGGAGCCGGTGGAGCTGGCGGCCGTGGTGATATTCCGCATCGCCCACGGCAGGATCGCGGAGCGCTGGGCCGGCTGGAAGCCGGGATTCAGCCCTGCCCGCGGCACCTAGGGACAGGTCTGACCCCTTGCGCAGGGTGCTTGAGGGTTGGGATAGGCTCGCGCCACCCACGAGAAAGGAGCTCCGTGAGGCACCGTCACCACCTACCGCAGCTGGACGGCGGCCTGTTTCTGACCGACGGAGGCATCGAGACGACTCTGATCTTCCACGAGGGGCTCGAGCTGCCGGCGTTCGCCGCCTTCGATCTGCTCAAGGACGCCGAGGGAACGCAGGCCCTGCGGCGCTACTTCGAGCCCTATGCCGAGCTGGCGCGCGAGCATGGCGCCGGGCTGGTGCTCGAGAGCCCGACCTGGCGGGCGAGTCCCCGCTGGGGCGCCGAGATCGGCTACACCGAGCAGGAGCTCGATCAGCTGAACCGCAAGGCGATCGCGCTGATGGAGGAGCTTCGGGACGAATACGAGTCGGACGAGTCGCCGATCGTGATCAGCGGCTGCATCGGCCCGCACGACGACGGCTACGACCCTGCCGAGCGACTGTCGGCCTCAGCCGCGCAGGCCTATCACTCGACCCAGATCGCCACCTTCACGGATACCGAGGCGGACATGGTCACGGCTATAACGATGACCTATGCCGAAGAGGCAATCGGCCTCACCCGGGCGGCGATGGCGGCGGGGATGCCCGTCGCGATCTCGTTCACGGTCGAGACAGACGGGCGCCTTCCGAGCGGTCAGTCGCTGGGTGAGGCGATCGCGCAGGTCGACAGCGAGACCGAGCGCGGTCCTGCCTACTTCATGATCAACTGCGCCCACCCCACGCACTTCGAGAGCGTGCTCAGGGCGGACGAACCCTGGCAGGAGCGGATCGGCGGCCTGCGCGCCAACGCGTCCACCAAGAGCCACGAAGAGCTCGACGAGGCAACCGAGCTCGACGAGGGCGACCCGGTCGACCTCGGCGCCCGGTACGCGGCGCTGGCAAGAAGCCTTCCTCGGCTCAACGTGCTCGGTGGATGCTGCGGAACCGATCACCGGCATGTCCGTCAGATCTCCGCGGCGTGGCCGGAAGGCAAAGGCACCCGCAGCGTCAGGCCCTGATGAAGCTCAGGAGGTTCTCCTTGCACTCGTCCGTGGCCCGGATCGGCACGATCGTAGAAGGGCTGGTGCCGTGGCGGCCGATGTAGCTAGGACCTCGCCTCCGCCGGTGGAGTGACCTTGGCCTCTCCCCGGTGATGGTCCCCGGCCGGGAGGCTCTGGTCGCCTACGCTGCCGCTGTGGTAACAAAGCAGACGGTGCAGCGCTTCGTCGACGAGGCGGTCAACGGCGGCCGCGACGAGGTCATCGACGAGCTGTTCACCTCCGACATGACCGGCGAGGTGCGCGAATGGTTCAGCGCCTTTCGTCGCTCCTTCCCCGACGTGCGGATGGACATCGTGGAGCTCGTCGCGGAGGCAGAGACGGTGGTCGCGCGATTTGCCTGCTCGGCCACCCACCTCGGCGAGTGGCGCGGCCATGCCCCGACCGGCCGGAGCTTCGAGCGCGTCGACGAGGTCTACTTCTTCACCTTCAGCGGCGAGCGCATTGCCGCGCTCTGGGGTCATCGAGGACAGCCTCAACCGCTACGAGCAGCTCGGCCTCGACCCAGCCGCGACGTGACGACCAGGTCGATCGCCCTGTTCGTCGCGGCCGCGATCGCCGAGATGGGTGGGGCCTACCTGGTCTGGGTGGCGATCCCCGACGACAAGGGAATTCTCGTAGGCCTGCTCGGGGCACTCAGCCTCGCCATCTACGGCGTGGTGGCCGCGTTCCAGCCCGAAAACGAGTTCGGACGCGTGCTGGCCGCCTACGGCGGCGTGTTCATCGTCGGCTCGATGGCGTGGGGCGTTGCCTTCGACAGCTTCCGCCCTGACCGCTATGACATCAGTGGAGCCGCGATCTGCCTCGTGGGCGTCGCGGTGATCATGTACGCACCCCGGTGAAGGTCACGGCCCCGCCGCCGGCCGGAGATAGAAGATCTCGACCGACACGTCCTCGCGGGGTGTCGATGCCGGAGCCGGGCTCACGGATCGACGAAGGCCTGAAAGCCGCCGTAACGCATCTGGCTCATGTCGGCGACCTGCTCGCCCTCGATCATCTCGGTGACTCGGGGATCCGCCATCACCTTGGCCATGACCTCGTCACGGTGCGCACGGGACTCGAACTCGGCCACGGCCGCCGTCAGCAGTACGCCGTCCTGCACCTTCAGGTTCTGGTCGAGGTCGTCGCCGAGGAACTCGCGGTAGCTGAGCGCCCCGTGCTCCTTGGCCACTTTCCCGAACGCGACGGCCTGCCGGCGGTAGGGCTCGAGATTCTTCTCCGGCAGCGGGAGCAGATAGATGTCCACATACCCCTCGGTCCGGCCGGCTGCGCTGTTCTCGAGGTTCATACCTGCTTGGACCGCCGGTGGGGCCCAAACTCATCGACGCCACGCGCCGAGTTTCGCCATCCGCCGCTCGAGCAGGTGCCGCTCGGCGTCGTCGTGCGCCAGCGCCAGC
Source organism: uncultured Thermoleophilaceae bacterium (assembly GCA_963813495.1). GTDB lineage: Bacteria > Actinomycetota > Thermoleophilia > Solirubrobacterales > Thermoleophilaceae > JACVRW01. Next base: position 868,245 of record CAWEZC010000005.1, on the reverse strand, counting down.
GCGCGGCGGTAGGCGTCGCGGGCCTCCTCGGTGCGACCAAGCCGGCGCAGCAGCTCGCCGCGCGTCGAGTGCAGGTAGCGGTAGTCCTCCAGAGCCACTCGATCCACGATTTCGAGTCCCGCCTCGGGCCCCTGCGCCTCGGCGATGGCGACGGCCCTGTTGAGCTCCACGACCGGGGACTCGGTGAGGCGGGAGAGCTCGCCGTACAGGGCGGCGATCTGGGGCCAGTCGCGCGGCTCCTCGGCGTGCAGGGATGCGATGGCCGCCTGCACCACGTAGGGGCCGCGCCCGCGTAGAGCCAGGGCCCGCTCGAGCCGCTCCCGTCCCGCGGCGATCTGCTCCGTATCCCATTGCGACCGGTCCTGGTCGGCCAAGAGCACCAGCTCGCCGTCATCGAAGCGCGCCTCGCGCCGGGCGTCGAGCAGCAACATCATCGCCAGCAGTCCGTCGAGCCTCGGGCTCGTCGGGCATCAGCTCGGTCAACGGCACGTTTGCCGACCAGCTTGCGGCAGCCGGCCTCGGCGGCCAGCTCGCCACGGCCGTTCAAAGACACACGGCGACGAGATCAGCTGTATGGCCACGGCGAGCACCGACGAAAGCAAACGGCGATCGGCCTTGTCAGGTGCTCAGGGGCGACGCGGAAGGGCTTCGACGCCGAGCCGCCTGATCTCAGCGCTGGGCCCGCGACCAGCCGGCGCGCCATCCCGCCTCGCGACCTCGAAGGCGACCGACCGACCTCGCGCGTGCTCGGCCGCCGACCGTCCGCAGATCGAGCGCGTCGGGCCTCCCGCGGCAACGTCTCTGACGCCGCAGCAGGCGAAGACCAGTTCGAGGCGCTCGTCTAGCGCAACGGGGGTCGCATCCAGCCAGAGTCATCCATGTCCTCCGAAGGCTCGCCACGGCCGCCTCTGCGGCCGCCGATCAGGCCGTGTCTTCACCAGCGCCGACGAGCGGGTGCGGACCTCTTCCTCGGCCCGAATGCGTTCCGGGATGGCTCGGTTGCGCGCCGATCATCACCAGCCAGGCGCACGGTCTGGCCGCTGCGCAGCGGCCGTCGCGTGCCGCCGCGCTCCGCGGCGACGGCGAAGGCCTCGCTGGCGCAGCCTCCTCTGGCGACTGTCGAAGTCGCCGAGGACAAGGCGATCAGCCGGCGCCGAGACGGCCCACGCCGCTCGCGGAACCCGACTCGTGGAGGATCGCCAGCCACTCTGACTATTGGGCGCACCTCGACCGCGCCCGCCCATCGCGGCCGCCGGGCATCCAGCCGCGGCCAGTCTCACCTGATTGCGGCGCCTCGATGTCCTCGGCCTCCGCCGGCGAAAGCCAGCAGGAGGTAGCCGCCGATCGACTCCTTGGTGCCTTCAGCACGTGAAGGGTAGCCGTCCGGCGACCAGCCTCCTGCTCGTGACCTGCACGGCGACGGCGCACCGTGGTTGCCGTCACGGGCGGCCGTCTTGTCCTCCTGCAGGCCGGGGCTGACCCCGGGCGTGTCGCTGAGCGCCTTGTAGGCGTTGTAGACCGCCCCCTTCTCCTCCTCCGAGAGGTTCTCCCAGTCCTCCGACGGTGGGGTGGGGGTCGTGCCCTGATGAATGAGCAGCATGTACTTCATCGCTTCCTCCTTTGGGGAATCGTCGCCTATGTGACGAACGGGGAGCGAGGAAATGAACAGCTCTGCGCGCGACCCGCACCAGCGTCGGGGGAGTGTTGCGAGCGGCGAGCGGGTAGGCATAGCGGGTGCCTCTAGTCGGCCTGCACTGCTCGCACGAGCAGATACCGCCCAGCCGCCTGCTCGAGCACGCAAGGCACGCCGAGGCCGCGGGCTTCGGCGCGATCATGTCATCCGACCACTTCTCCCCCTGGAGCGAGCGGCAGGGCGAGTCGGGCTTCGCCTGGTCGTGGCTCGGTGCGGCGATGGCAACGACCGGACTCCCCTTCGGGGTGGTCAACGCCCCCGGGCAGCGCTACCACCCGGCAATCATCGCGCAGGCGGCCGCCACGCTGTGCGAGATGTTCCCCGAACGCCTGTGGGTGGCGCTCGGCACGGGGGAGGCCTCCAACGAGCACATCACGGGCGCCCCGTGGCCCGACAAGGCCACGCGCAATGCCCGTCTGCGCGAGTCTGTCGACGTCATGCGTGCGCTGTTCGCCGGGGAGACGGTCTCGCACGACGGGCTCGTTCAGGTCGACCGGGCCAAGCTGCACACCCTGCCTCAGTCGCCGCCGCCTCTCATCGGGCCCGCCATCAGCGTGGAGACGGCCGGCTGGGTGGGCGAGTGGGCCGACGGCCTGGCCACGGTCAACCAGCCGCGCGCCAAGCTCGAGGAGATGATCGCCGCCTTCCGCTCGAACGGCGGCGAGGGCAAGCGGCTCGTCCTGCAGGTCCACCTCTCGTGGGCCGCCACCGAAGCAGAGGCAGAGCGCTTGGCCCACGAGCAGTGGCGCACGAATGTCTTTCCACCGCCGGTCTGCTGGGACCTCGAGATGGTCGAGGACTTCGACCGCCTGGCCCTGGAGGTCACTCCCGAGCAGGTGCGCGAGACCGTCCTGGTCTCCGCTGACCCGGCCCGTCACGTGGCCTGGTTGCAGGACCTCGCCGCACTGGGCTTCGACGAGATCAACCTGCACCACGTCGGCCAAGACCTCGCCGCGTTCATCGACGCCTTCGGTGAACATGTCCTGCCCAGCGTTGCGGCATGAGCCTGAAGCCCACGAGCGACCTGTGGTGGAAGAACGCGGTGGTGTACTGCCTCGATGTAGAGACGTTCTATGACGCCGACGGCGACGGCTGCGGCGACCTGAGAGGGCTCACCGACCGGCTCGACTACCTCGGCGGCATCGGTATCTCGTGCGTATGGCTGATGCCCTTCTACACCTCGCCGCGCCACGACGACGGGTACGACATCTCGGACTTCTACGCCATCGATCCGCGGCTGGGCACGCATGGTGACTTCGTCGAGTTCGTACGCAGCGCCCGAGATCGGGGCATCCGGGTGATCGCCGATCTTGTCGTCAACCACACCTCCGACCAGCATCCCTGGTTCCAGTCGGCGCGTGCCGATCGCCAGTCCCCGTTTCGCGACTTCTACGTGTGGTCGGACGAGAAGCCGGAGGAGAAACCCGGCGACATCTCCTTTCCCGACAAGGAAACGTCCAACTGGGAGTGGGACGAGCAGGCGGGCCAGTTCTACCTGCATCGCTTCTACTCCCACCAGCCCGACCTCAACGTCGCCAACCCTGAGGTGCGGGACGAGATCGCGCAGATCATGGGCTTCTGGGTCGAGCAGGGCCTGTCGGGCTTCCGCATCGACGCGGTGCCGTTCCTGCTCGAGCCGATGGGCATGCCCGAGGGGGCGCTCGTCGACCCGCATGAGCTCCTGCGCGACCTGCGCGCCTTCATCACCCGCCGCAACGGCGAGGCCATGCTGCTCGGGGAGGTCAACCTCAAGGGGCCCGAGGCACGCGAGTTCTTCGGCGACGAGGACGGCGATGAGCTGCACATGCTTTTCGACTTCGTGGGCATGCAGGCCATGTACCTCGCCCTCGCGCGCGGCGATGCCGAGCCGCTGCGCGCCGCCCTGCGCGGCGCACCCGAGATCCCGTCCGACAGCCAGTGGGGGCGGTTCGTCCGAAACCACGACGAGCTGACCCTGGACAAGCTCTCGGAAGCCGAGCGCGAGGAGGTTTTCGCGGCCTTCGGGCCGGACGAGTCTTTCCAGCTCTATGGCCGCGGGCTGCGCCGGCGCCTGCCGCCGATGCTCGACGGAGACGAGCGGGCGATCCGGATGGTCTACAGCCTCGCTTTCTCGCTGCCCGGCACGCCGGTGCTGTTCTACGGGGAGGAGATCGGGATGGGCGAGAACCTCGCGATCGAGGGGCGCTTCAGCGTCCGCTCGCCGATGCAGTGGTCCGACGAGGCGAACGCCGGATTCTCGACCGTCGCCGAGGCCGAGCGGCTGTGCCGGCCCGTGGTGGACGACGAGCGCTTTGGGCCCGCCGCGGTCAACGTCGCACGCCAGCGGCGGGAGGACGATTCGCTGCTGAACTGGTTCGAGCGCCTCATCAGGCGCAGGCGCGAGTGCCCGGAGATCGGTTTCGGCACGCTCGAGGTGCTCGACGCCGGTGCCGCCTCGGTCCTGGCCCACCGCTGCGACTGGGACGGGTCGACGCTCGTGGCCGTGCACGAGCTGGGCGGCGAGTCGGCGACGGTGACGATCGCGCTCGACCGGCCGGAGGACGCCGACGCACTCGTCGACCTGTTCTCCTCCGACGTCCTCCCGCTCGACGACGGCCGCGTCCAGCTCGAGCTCGAGTCCTACGACCACCGCTGGCTGCGGGTCCGCCGCGCGGGCCGGCGGCTCCCGCCCTAGGCCGTGGAGGGAGGTGGCGAGCACGTGGTCGTGGTCATCGGTGACGGCGATCTCAGCGAGGAGACCGTGCGGGCGTTGCAGGCATCGGGCGCCGAGGTGGCCCACCGGCGCGAGCCGGACGAGAACGAGGTTCGAGAGGCGCTCCAGTCGGGCCGTGTCGACTCGGTCGCGGTGGTCGGCCGCGCCGACGCCGTGGTGTTGCGGCGCGCCCTGATGGTGCGCTCGGTGTCCGATGACGTTCCGCTGCTGCTCACGATCTTCGACCCGACGATGGCCGAGCAGATGCGGACCCGGCTCGGCAACACGCGCGTGACCTCCCTGGCCGACATCGTGGCGCCCTCGCTGGCCGGTCCCTGCATCGACGAACGCTTCACGGCGGTGGGCGAGGAGGAGGGGAGAACAGTCGGGCTGGTGGAGGATGACGGCGACCTGCGCGAGGAGCCGCTTCCCTCCCAGAAGCCTCGCCGCCCCGAGGCGCTGGCCCGGGCGCTGTTCACTCCCTACGACAAGAGCGCCGGCCTGCTCCTGTTCGGCGCGCTAGGCCTGGTGGCGGTGTTCCTGATCGAGACGGTGACCGCCGTCTTCGTCCTGGACAACTCCGTGATCGACGCGATCTACGGGTCGGCCAAGACCCTTGTCACGGTGGATCCGAACCTCGCCGTCACGGATGGACCGGGTTGGTACAAGCTGTTCACTTCGGCCACGATGGTCATTGCCCTTGTGTTCGCGGCCGCCTTCACGGCGGGCCTCGTCAATCGCGTGATCGACCGCCGACTGACCGGGCTGGTGGGGCGTCGCGCCGTGCCTCGCCGCGACCACGTTGTGGTGATCGGCCTGGGCCAGGTGGGCCTGCGGCTGTGCCTGGTGCTGCGGGCGTGCAAGATCCCCGTGGTGGCCGTCGAGCGCGATGAGGAGAGCGAGAACGTGGGCCTCGCGCGGGAGTATGGACTGCCCGTGGTCGTGGGCCGGGGGGCCGACCCGTCGTTGATGCGCCGCCTCTCGCTCGGCAAGGCAAAGGCGGTGGCCGCCGTGACCTCCGATGATCTGGCCAACATCTCCGCTGCCATGACCGCGCGCGGAATCCACGAGCCGGTGCGGGTGGTCCTGCGCGTGGGTGACGGCGAGGTGGCCAACGAGACACGCTCGCTCCTCGCACTCGGGATAGTCCGCGACGTGCACCGGATCGCCGCCGTCCTGCTCGCGCGGATGGCGCTCGGGGACGACGCCGAGTCGGTGGTCTGCCTGGACGACGAGGCCCACGTGCGCTTCCCCGACGGGCGGCTCGAGCGGGCCGACCTCGACACGCTGGCCGGCCGCGGCAGCTGACGGCAGGTGAGGGCGCCTGCAGGATCCCGCCCCGCCCGTTCAGGCTCCCAGCGACGCGGGTAGCCTGCCTGCAAGTGCTGTTTCGACGCGTCCTGGCAGGCCTCGCCGGTGCCGCGGTGTTGCTGGCGGTGGGCCTGTCCGGCACAGGCACCACGGCGGACGCCGCCTCCGAGGCGACCCTCACCGAGGGCGCGGCGCAGAAGCAAAGCAAGCGTCAGAAGTCGCGGCCCAAGAGCCGCAAGCGCTGCCGCGCCAAGCAGCGCCGGCACCGCGAGCAGGGGCGCGGCAGACGCGCCGGTCGCAAACGGCCGTGCCGGCGGGCCAAGCGCTCGCCGCGGCGCATCCGCCGGCCGGCGCCCGCGCCGGCTGCTCCCGGAGCGCCTGCTCCCGTCGCGCCGGTGGCGCCCGCCCTTCCGATCGGCCCGTCGGCGAGCTGCGCGAGCGCGGACTCGGTTCCGACGGCGGCGAACCTGCCCGCCATCCGCTCGGCGACGCTATGCCTCGTCAACGCCGAGCGGACCAGCCGCGGCCTGGCGCCGCTGGGCGACAACGCGCAGCTCGGCTCCGCCGCGCAGGGCCACGCCGACGACATGGTCGCGCGCGGCTACTTCTCCCACACCTCCGCGGACGGGCGATCGTTCGACCAGCGGATCCGCAACGCCGGCTACCCGGGCGGCACACTCGCGGAGAACATCGCCTGGGGCGGCGGGTCGCTCGGGACGCCGCGGCGGATCGTGAGCGGATGGATGAACTCGGGTGGGCACCGCGCGAACATCCTCAGCGGGGCGGTGCGTGACAGCGGGATCGGGGTGGCGCCGGGCACGCCGCAGGGGCCGGGCGGCGGCACCTACGTGCACGCGTTCGGCGCGGCCTGAGGCGCGCTCAGGCCGCCATTCGCTCCCGCGTCTGCTCCGGACGGCCCGCCCTGGAGAACTCGATGCCCTCGTCCTCGAGGCCACCGAGCCGGAGCATCACGATGTCACGCGCGTAGTTCTGGTGCAGGCGCCACGGCGCCCTGGCGCCCTGCCTGGGCAGGCTGTCGATGGAGCGGAGCACGTAGCCCGCGGTGAGGTCGATGAACGGCTCCCGCGCAACCGACGGGCCGGGAGCTCGTGGCGTGCATTGCGCGTAGCCGCGCTCTTCCATTCGGTTCAGCAGGCGGCATACGTACTCGCTGACCAGGTCGCACTTGAGCGTCCAGGAAGCGTTCGTGTACCCGAGCGCCAGCGCCAGATTCGGGACTCCGCTCAGCATCATGCCCTTGTAGCCGACGGTATCGGGCAGCGCGATCGCGCGCCCGTCCACCGTCATCGCCATCCCGCCCAGGGCCTGCAGGTTGAGGCCCGTCGCGGTGACCACGACATCGGCCTCGAGCTCCGCCCCCGAAGCGAGCCTCAGTCCGTTCTCCGTGAACCTCTCGATGGCGTCGGTGACGATCGAGGCCCGCCCCTCGCGCACAGCTGCGAAGAGGTCTCCGTCCGGAACCAGGCAGACGCGCTGATCCCACGGGTCGTAGCGGGGGTTGAAGTGCGTATCGACGTCATAGCCCGGCGGCAGGCTCCGCTCGACGCCTCTGCGGATCAGGCGCCTGACGAACCGGGGAGCACGGCGGCTGAGGTTGAAGAACAGCGTGGTGAGCAGCACGTTCTTCCAGCGCACAATCGGATACGCGACCTTGGCCGGCAGCCGGCGGCGGACGAGGTCGGCGAACGGGTCTCGGGCCGGGAGCGAGAGCACGTAGCTCGGTGAGCGCTGGAGCATCGTCACATGAGCCGCCTGCTCGGCCATGGCGGGCACGAGCGTGACCGCCGTGGCGCCGCTGCCGATCACGACCACGCGGCGGCCGCTGTAGTCGAGCTCCTCGGGCCAGTCCTGCGGGTGGACGATCTGACCGCCGAAGCGATCGATCCCCTCGAACGCGGGCGTGTAGCCCTGGTCATAGCGGTAGTACCCGGGGCACATGAACAGAAAGCCGCAGCTCAGCTTCACAGTCTCGCCCGTATCGATGCGCTCGGCCTCGACGGTCCAGCGCGCCTCCGCGCTCGACCACTCGGCCCGCACCACCCGATGCCCGAATCGGATCCTCGAGTCGATGTCGTGGTCGCGCGCCGTATCGTGGATGTAGCGGCGGATCGATGGGCCGTCGGCGATCGCCTTGGCCTCCTTCCAGGGACGGAAGGAGTAGCCCAGCGTGAACATGTCGGAGTCCGAGCGGATTCCGGGGTAGCGGAACAGATCCCAGGTGCCCCCGATGGTTTCGCGCGCCTCGAGCAGGGCAAAGGTCTTGCCCGGGCACCTGTCCTGCAGGTGGCAGGCGGCTCCGATTCCGGAGAGACCGGCGCCGACGATCAGGACATCCAGATGCTCCTGGGGCACGCCAGTCAGCCTAGACGCGAAGGGTCAGCCCTGGGGAGAGCCGGTCGCCCACAGCTCGTCGTCGTGCCAGTGTCCGGTGATCACGGTGTCCGGGTCATGGCCACCGGCCTGCGCCCGCTGCAGGGCGAGCAGCTGTAGTCGCGCGGTCAGCGGAATCTGCGCGATCAGCTCGTCCTGCGGCTTTGACTGCTCGAGCTGGGCGACCTCGACTCCCTCGTTCCGGGCGGCGTCGGCCAACCGGCTCAGGAAGCCGTCCTCGTCCCGTTCGGCAGCCAGCACGATGAGCGCATCGCCGGCGCCCAGCGGTACGGCCGAGCCGTGCAGCAGGTACTCCGCGTCGTAGCCCTCGGCGGTCAGGCGAGCAGCCTCGCGCAGCTTCAGGGCCCCCTCCCGGGCGGTCACCGCACCCGGCCCTGATCCGGTTACCACCAGCAGGCGGGCAGGCTCGGGGAGAGCGTTGATCTCAGGGCTGTCGAGCACGGCCTGCGTGGCGTCGGCGGCGGTCAGGACCGCGTCGCTGCCTAGACCGTCCGCTCCGAGTTGCCCGGCCATCAGGCACAACACCGCGAGCGTGGAGAAGTAACTGCGCGTGTAGGTGTGGGAGCGCTCCTGTTCCCCGGTCTCCACAGCCTCGGGCCAGCCGAGGCCCGCGCCCGTGATCGACAGCGTCGCGGCTCCGCTGTCGAGTGCCCGCTGCCGAGACGCTCGTGCGTAGGCGGTCCCGCCGCTGTGGGACAGCACGATCACGGCATCCCGGGGCCGCAGCGGTGCCGAGCGGGCGAACTCCATGGAGGAGGCGAAGCGCGAGTCGACCCCCGCCCGGGCGAACATCGCCGCACCGAGCTCCGCGGCATGGAGGCTCGTTCCGGTGCCCACCAACCAGAGCCGCTCCGCGCCGGCCAGCCGCTGCGCCTGTGGCGCCACGTCCAGCGCGGACAGGCGCCGCAGTTCCGCGGGCTGCGCGCGGATGGCCTGTTCGAGCTCCGTCATGTCACCACGCTAGCGCCCTTGAGGCGAGACCCCGGAGCACGGACTGAATATGCTGAAGCAGCAGCGCGCGGGGATCCTCGTCCACGGCAGCGCTCAGCTGGTGCAGACGCTGATGGAGCACAACCTGGTCGACGCGGGAAGCCCGTTCCCCTCCGGCTCTCGGGCTCCAGGTCGGTCGGGGACGGCGTTGCCATCCTCAGCTACGTTCCGGCGGCGGGCCTCGCGGGTTGAGCATGCTGTAGATGGCCGGCGGGGCGTGGCAGGATGCCGGTCATGGCCGGCAGGTCCAAGCGCGAGCGCAGCCAGGAGGCGGTGCGCGAGGCCGTGGCCCAGGCCGGCGGCGTGGAAGCCACGGCCTCTGCGCCCAAGCGCACCGCCGACCCGTTCACCGGGGAGCTGCGCCGCCGGGCCGTCCTCCCGCTGCTGGTTCTGCACCTGATCAACGAGGACCCGAGCTACGGTAACCAGCTGATGGAGCGCATCGGGGCCATGACCGCCGGCGTGCTCTCGGTCAACCCGAACACGATGTATCCGCTGCTGCGCCAGCTCGAGGGCCGGGGCCTCATCGAGGGGAGCTGGGAGCACCCCGAGCGTCGCTCCCGTCGCTACTACTCGCTCACCGATGAGGGCCGCGCGGAGTACCGGCGCCTGGTGGAGGAGGTGCGGCCCTTCCTCGACTCGGTCAAGTCGTCGATCGAGGAGATCGTCACTGAGGTCTACGGCCCGTGAGAACCGCCCAGGCGAGCGGCGTCGTGCCGCTGGACCCGGACGCCGCCCTGGCTCTATGGAGCGACACCGCCCGCTGGGCCTCGTTCGTCGAGGGTTTCGCGCGGGTGGTGGAGCGCTCCCCGGGCTGGCCCGCAGAGGAGGAACGCGTGATCTGGGAATCGATCCCCGGTGGGCGCGGGAGGGTCACCGAGAAGGTGGTAGAACGCGCTCCGGACCGCTTCGCAACGCTGGTCTTCGAGAACGCACTGATGGGCCGGCAGGATCTGCGCGTGGCCGCGGCCGAGGGCGGATCGCGGGTCGAGCTGAGCCTCGAGTACACGCTGGTCAAGTACGGTCCGCTGAGCGCCGTGGCCGATGCGCTGTTCATTCGCCGGGCGCTCCGGGACGCCCTTCGGCGCACGCTCTTCCACTTCACCCTGGAGGCACAGGAGGACGCGGGACTCCGCTAGCCTCCCGGGCCGCCGCTAACCGGAGGTAAACCAAGTTGTTCGTCTTCAAGGCCGCCGTCGTGGGGGCAGGCACCATGGGTGGGGAGATCGCCCAGGTGGTGGCCGCCGCCGGCATCCCGGTCGTCCTCAAGGACGTCAAACAGGAATTCGTGGACATGGGGCTCGAAAAGGCCCATCAGGTGACCGAGGCCCAGCTCACCGTGCTGGTGGGCAAGGAGAAGATCACCCAGGAGCAGGCCGACTTGCAGCGCAAGCAGATTCTCGGGCGCATCAGCGGCACCACCGGCTACGAGGGCTTCGGCGACGTCGACTTCGTGATCGAGGCCGTGCCGGAGCGCATGGAGATCAAGCAGACGGTGTTCGCCGAGCTCGACGAGCTCACCCCCGGTCACGCCATCCTGGCCTCCAACACCTCGTCACTGTCGATCACCGAGATATCCGAGGCCACCCTGCGGCCCGACAAGGTCTGCGGCTTTCACTTCTTCTATCCCGCCTCGATGATGCGCCTGATCGAGGTGATCGAGGGGGATGAAACGTCCGAGGAGACGCTCCAGACCGCCGCCAACTTCGCCCAGGCGATCCGCAAGACCGTCGTGCGATGCGGCGAGGTGCCGGGCTTCGTGGTCAACCGGATCCTCACCTCGGCCATGTCCGAGGTCTGGAAGGCCACCGAGGACGGGGATCTCTCGGTGGAGGACGTCGACCGGGTGATCAAGGAGTCGGGGGCAACGCCGATGGGCCCGTACTTCCTCACCGACCTGCTCGGCCTCGACACGGTCCTGCACGTGGCCGAGCACTTGCGCGATTCCTACGGCAGCGAGCGCTTCCACGTGTCCGAGCGTATGCAGGAGCTCGTGGCCGCAGGCGACCTGGGCCAGAAAACGGGGAAGGGGTTCTATGAGCACGGCTGAGGCGGGAGGCCCCGCGGTGGCGTCCATCGTCGACCGCATGGGCCTGAAGACCCTGGTCGAGTCGTGTCTGGTCCTCGAGGAGGGCGTGGCCTCGGCGAAGGACATCGAAGTCGGCATGATGATGGGCGCGGGCATCCTGCCCGGACCGTTCACGCGGGCCGACGAGGCAGGCCTCGACGTCATGCTCGAGCAGCTCGAGGCCGCCCAGAACGAGTGGGGCGAGGCCTTCGAGCCGCCCACCGTGTTGAGCCGGCTGGTGGCTCAGGGGCGCCTGGGCAAGAAGTCCGGTCAGGGCTTCTTCGCATACCCGCAGCCCGATGCCGGCGACCAGCGCGAAACCGTCCTGGTGGAGACGCGCGACGACATCGCGATCGCCTGGCTCAACCGGCCCCCGGCCAACCCGCTGTCGCCGCAGGCGGTCGGTGACCTGATCGACGTGTGGCAGGCGGTCGACGGCAAGGCGCGCGTGTTGCTGATCGCGTCGTCGAACATCTTCACCTTCAGCGCCGGCGCGGACATCAAGGAGTTCAGCAAGATGACGGGCGACGCCGAGGGCGTCGCCCTGGTGGCTGACTTGCACCGCTTCATGCGCGGCATGGAGCAGTCCTCGACGGTGACGATCGCCGCCGTGAACTCGATCGCCTTCGGCGGTGGCTGTGAGCTGGCGATGGCTTGCGACTTCCGCATAGCCGCCGAGTCGGCGACCTTCGGCCAGCCCGAGATCAACCTCGGCATCATCCCCGGCTTCGGCGGCACGCAGAGGCTGCCGCGGCTGGTGGGCGAAGCGAAAGCCCTGGAGATGAACCTGACCGGCGACCCGATCGACGCCTACGAGGCGCACCGGCTCGGTCTGGCCAACCAGGTGGTGCCCGACCACGAGCTCTTCGATACCGCTCTGGGCTGGGCCCGCAAGCTGGCCGGCCAGGCGCCGATCGCGGTGGAGGAGATCAAAAAGCGCTCACACCATCCGGATCTGGACGAGGGCCTGCGCGGCGAGGGGGAGGGCTTTGCCCGGGCGTTCGGATCCGAGGACGCCCGCGAGGGCATCGCGGCCTTCCTGGGCAAGCGCCTCCCGCAGTTCCGGGGCCGGTGAGCGCCCCGACTCCCGGCGCCGCCGGGCCCGCCGCTGTCGCCACCGGTCCGGCGCGGGTCGCCGAGCTGCTGCTCGAGGCGGAGCGCGCGGTGGTGCTCACCGGCGCGGGCATCTCCGTGCCGTCCGGCATACCCGACTTCCGCACGCCGGGTACTGGCCTGTGGGAGAACGTCGACCCGATGGAGGTCGCGCACATCGACGCCTGGCGGCGCGATCCGGACCGCTTCTGGTCCTTCTACGGCCAGCGCTTCGCCTCGCTGACCGACAAGCGGCCCAACGACGCGCATCGTGCCCTGGCGGAGCTCGAGCGCCGCGGACTGGTACGCGGTGTGATCACCCAGAACATCGATCGGCTGCACCGGATGGCGGGAACCGAACGCCTGATCGAAGTGCACGGCTCGATCGAGTGGAGCGTCTGCCTCGAGTGCCGCGGCCGGCAGCCGATCGAGCGCGTCGTGGAGCTGCTCGCCGCGGCCGACGGGGCGCCGGAGTGCCCCGTCTGCATCGCCCCCCTCAAGCCCGACGTCGTGCTGTTCGGCGAGCTGCTGCCGGAGCGCGCGCTGGCTGAGGCCCACGCTTTGGCCGCGGACGCGGACCTGATGCTGTGCGTCGGCTCCTCGCTCGAGGTCTACCCGGTGGCCGGGCTGCCGGCCGTCACCAGCGGGGCCGGTGGCCGGCTAGCGCTCGTCACCCAGGGGCCCACCCCCTATGACCGCGACGCCGCGGTCAAGCTCGAGGGCGACGTGGTGGACGAACTGGGCGCCGTGCTCGGCGCCCTCGATCGGTCCCGCTGAGCGATCCCAGGCCGGCGGGAGGCCTCGTGGGGTCGCGCCCACCGGCCGGCCATGACCGTCGGCTCGGTGGTGGTTGTTGGTTCGGTTAACCGCACCGCGATTGACCGGGAAGCCCCATTGGCGCGTACACGCGTGGGGCGCATAGTGCCTGCCGATGAATTCGGCTCTCGTTCGAGGCCTCATGACGGTCAAGACCCGATGACAGCAGAAGGGGTGCCTCAAGGATGACGCGTGGTCTAACTCGTCTCGCCGAAATCGCGTACCGCCGCCGCGGCCGCATGGTTCTGGCGTGGATTGTGTCGGCGGTCGTGATCATCGGCGTGGGGTCTTCCTTGGCGGGGGAGTTCGAAGCCGACTACAACACGCCGGGGTCGGAGTCGAAGGCGGCGAGCGACCTCACTGAACAGCGCTTTGGCGGCTATTCCGGCCAAGAGGTCTATGTCGTCTGGAAGGATGAGGCCGGCGCCAGGAGTCCCGGCGCCCAAGAGCGTGTCAACGCCTTCTTCGCCGAGGCCGAGCAGGTCGATCACGTCGCCGAGCACACCCCAATCCGGGTCTCGGAGGACGGCGCGATCGGCGCGACGACGCTCCCGTTGACGGTCGACGGCTGGCAGGTCCCCAAGGAGGACGGCGAGAAGCTGATCGCCGCCGCCGAGGCAAACAGTGGCGACGGCCTCGAGATCAAGCTCGGCGGGGATCCGATCTACCAGGCTCAGGAGGCGAGCAGCCCGGAGGGGATCGGCTTCCTCGGCGCGGCGATCGTGCTGCTGATCGCCTTCGGCTCGGTGGTGGCGGCCGGCCTGCCGCTCGTGATCGCCCTCATCGGGCTCGGCATCTCGTCGGGAGGCCTGATCGTCTTGCTCGCCAACGTCGTGGACGTCCCGGACTGGACAACGGCGGTCTCGGGGCTTATCGGGATCGGGGTCGGTATCGATTATGCGCTGCTCGTCCTGACCCGCTTCCGGGCGGCGATGAACGACGGCAAGGACCGCCACGACGCCGTGGTCGAGGCCGTCACCACCGCCGGACGCAGCGTGATCATCGCCGGCGCCACGGTGGTGATCGCTGTCCTCGGTCTCGCCCTGACCGGCCTGCCCTACATGTACGGCGTGGCCATCTCGGCCTCGCTCGCCGTCCTAGTCGTGATGCTCGCCGCAGTTACGCTGCTGCCCGCGCTTCTCTCGTACCTCGGCCCGAATGTCGACCGCCTTCGGATTCCGTTCCTCGGCCGAACGCTGAAGGCGGAGGGAAACGGGGAGTCGCCCGCGGCACGTTGGAGCCACGCCGTTCAGCGTCGGCCCTGGACCGCCGTGATAGCCGCCACGGCACTGTTGCTCGCCCTGGCGGCGCCCGCGCTCGGCATGCGCCTCGGCTTCCCCGACGCCGGCAACGACCCGCCCGACACCATGACCCGCCAGGCCTACGACCTGAACACAGAGGGATTCGGACCCGGCACGAACGGCCCGCTCGTGATCGCCGCCGAGCTGCCCGGGCCGGAGGCGAAGGCCGAGATCGACTCGTTCGCCGAGCAGCTCCGCAGCGAGCCCGGCGTCGCCTTCGTCTCACCACCCCGAATAAACGAGGAAGGCGACGCGGCGATCGTCACAGTGATCCCGAGAGGCTCTCCCCAGGACGAGGAGACGCAGGATCTCGTCACCCGGCTGCGCGAGGATGTCGTACCCGATGCGCTCGGCACGTCCGGCATCACCGCCGAGATCGGCGGTGTGACCGCAGCACTGGAGGACCAGAGCGAATACATCAAGGACCGCATGCCGCTGTTCATCGCCGGCGTCATCGGTCTCTCGTTCCTGCTTCTGCTCGTCGCCTTCCGCTCGCCGCTGATCTCGCTCAAGGCAGGCGTGATGAACCTGCTCTCGGTAAGCGCTGCCTACGGCGTGATGACGCTGTTCGCGAAGGGCGGGACGCTCGGCGGACTGATCGGAATCGACCACGAGGTACCCATCGCGCCGTTCATGCCGGTGATGATGTTCGCCATCCTCTTCGGCCTCTCGATGGACTACGAGGTCTTCCTGATCTCACGGATCCGTGAGGAGTACCTCAAGGACGGAGACACGCGACGGGCAATCGCCGACGGCCTGGCCAAGACCGCGCGCGTGATCACCGCGGCGGCAGCCATCATGGTCGTCGTCTTCCTCGCCTTCCTGGCGGCGCCGGACACCTTCCTAAAGCTGTTCGGGATCGGCCTCGCCTCCGCAATCTTCCTCGACGCCACCGTCGTGCGGATGGTGCTCGTTCCCGCCGTGATGCAGCTCCTCGGCGACCGCAACTGGTGGATCCCGAGCTGGCTGGAACAGATCCTGCCGCGACTCGACGTCGAGCCCGTAGCAGTGGGCACGGCCCAGGGACGTCTCTAGCCCGGCGCTTGTTCAGCTGGCGCGATGCGGCAGCGTTGATGCGGACCCGGTGCGCCGGCCGCTTCCTCCTAGTCGCAATTCAGTGGCGCGAACGTCTTCTGGTATGACGCCTCGAGCTGCTGAAGCGCAGTGACGACCTCTGCTTTCGCATCCGAGGCCGACAGCGAACTGCCGAGCTGGCCGGCAATCCCCTGGACCGAGGTGGTGAACGCCTGGGTGGCGGCCTCGGCCTCGCTGCGCCGGTCGCTGCTGAGGTCCGACTGGGCGTCGGAGATGTCCTCGAGATCGTTCTTGATCGCGTCGAGGTTCTGCGTTACTGCATCCGTCGTGACCGTCGCCGGGGTCAGGCTCTTGAGCTCGTCGACCTGCTTGCCGATGTCGTCGCGGGCATCGCAGACGGTGTTCTGGGCCTTCTCCTCATCGGATTCGCCGCACGCGCCGAGCGCGAGCGTCACGACGGCAAGGGCGGTGCACGCAGTTCGCATTCCGCGAACAGGGGGAGCCGGCGGCGTCACGTCTCGGCGATCTCCCTTTCCGCCGCCTCGATCTCGCGTTTGAGCTCGTCGGCGTCGGCGTCGATCTGCTTCTCGATCAGCTTGTTGGCACGTTTGGTCGCCTTCTCGAGCTGCTCTTCGATCTTCGACTCGCCGAGCACGATCACCGCGGCGCTGCCCGCCTCGAGTTCCTCGCCGAGCTCCTTGAGGTCGCCGCGCGAGAGGCCGCGCGTGAGGTGCCCGGTCAGCCCGCCCGCCCCGGCGCCGACGATCGCGCTGCCGATGACCGCGGGCGGAAACACGATCCCGACCAACGCCCCAACCGCGGCCCCGGTCCAGGCGCCATGCTGGGTCGGCTTCTCGGTCTTCGTCACGCGCACCTTGCCGTCCGCCTCCTTGCGGATCACCGCCGAGTCGAAGGTCCCGATCGCCCCCGCGGCGTGGAGGTCGAACACGGCCTCGTAGTCGGCCTCGGCCTCGGCGATCTCGTCATAGACGGCGGCGTACAGAAATACGGGCTTGTCGGCCATTCCTGGATTCCTTTCATCAGCCAACGCTCGCTGGACTGTGCCCTTCGAGCGTATCTCGGCCACCGTCCCCGCCCATCACCCACATCAGATGATCTCGCCTGGAATATTTGCGTCGCGAAGGGGGTCCTTAGGCAGGTGATCCGAAATCACCTGCGCTCCAACGTCGTTGGTTACCTGGCGCTCTTCGTCGCCCTGAGCGGGACGGCGGTTGCGCTGCCGGCAACGAACACGGTGTTCAGCGACGACATCGTCAACGGCCAGGTGAAGTCGAAGGACATCTCGGACAGCAACGGCGTGCGCTCGGCTGACGTCCGCGATGACGACAAGAACGGCGGCGGCCTCGCCGCCATCGACCTTGCCAGGGGCTCGGTCGGCAGCTCCGAGATAGCGGCGGACGGTGTCGGCAGCCCCGAAATCAAGACGGACGCCGTTCGCGGGTCGGAGATCGCGACGGACGGCGTCGGCAGCCCCGAGATTGCCGAGAATGCCGTCGGCTCCTCGGAGATCGGAACCGACAGCGTCGGCAAGGACGCGATCGGGGTCGACGAGGTCGGGGCCAACGAGCTCGACGAGGTTCATGAGCACGAATCCGAGGAGGTGATCGTCGAGGACGGGACCGCGCATGACGGGGCGTATGGGATCGGCAGCGTTCGCGTGGCCTGTCTCTTCGACGATGAGGACCTGCTCAGCGTGTCGATCGATTGGATCGACACCAACGACCACTCCGAGCGGATGCTGGCGGACGTCGAGATTGACCGCGGCGTCACTGCCTCGGAGGCCGACGCAGCGGTCGTCAGGGGCGCCTTCGACGGAGGCGGCGGCTCGGCGAACCCGGCCAGGTTCATCGCCCACGCCACCTGCCTTCAGAGCTGACACCCAGCGCTCGACGGGCGAGTGCAGGCACTTCCCTTCCGCGCGGACCCGAAGGAGCGAACGCGGACATAGGTGGGAGCGGGAAAGACCTGCTCGTCAGCCGCGCAGCCGGCGGCGGCGCAGCACGCCCTCCATCGCGGCCACCGCGTCCTCGAGCTCGTGCGGCGGGTCCCCGTCGAGCGCCGCCGCGGCGGCCCGCACCACGAGCTCCCGGTGCTCGTCCAGGGAGCGGTCGCCGGTCTCGGCCAGCAGCGCCTCGATCGCCACGCGCGCCTGCAGCGCCGCCTCGCGTCGGCGTCCCGCGTGCAGGTCGGCGCGCGCGCGCAGGACGAGCTCCTCGGCGATCAGCACCGTCTCGCGGCCGCCGATGATCGCCGCGAAGCGCTCCTCCGGCGCCTCCATCGACCGGCGCACCCGGCCGGCCGCGGGACTGGGCAGCTCGAGCGCCTCGCCGAAGCGCCCGTCGGCCACCGCGCGGCCGCGGCCGTAGCCCAGGCGCGCGGCGAGCGCGCGCCTGGCGGACAGCTCCGACACATAGGGGTCGACCGCCGCCGCGCGCTGGGCGCGCAGCGCTCGGTTGAGCATCCTCAGGCCGCCGTCGAGCTCCGCCTCGCGGGCCTCGGCATCACGGCGCAGCTCGTCGAGCCAGGCGCCGGCCTCAGCCTCGTCGCGGAACGGCTCGGCCCGCACGATCGTGGCCCGGGCGGTGGGCACGGGCTCGGGAGCCACGTCCTCCACGTTGCGCGGCCGGCGGTCCCTCAGCCAGCGGCGTTCGGGCGCACCGAGCGTGCCCAGCACGAGCACCGCTTCGACCGGTCCCTCGGCGCGCTCGCGCACCAGGTAGCGCCCGTCCGGTGGCCCCAGCAGGAAGCCGAACTCGAGCTGGACGCAGCCGAAGAGGTCTCGCGGTGGAGACTCTCGCCGCGCGCGCCCGGCGTCCGTCGTACTACTCGCCCTCGTGGGCGTCGCTCGCGCGCCGGTCCTTCTTCTCGACGGGCAGCGCGTACTTGGACGGCTTGGTGGGCACCACGGGGTTGTCGATCTCCCGCAGGCGCGAGATCAGGTCGGACCACTGCCCGGGCTCGAGCACGGCGAGGGCCTGCTTGCCGAGCTTCTTGTTCGCGCCGAACATGGGCTGGAACCCGACGTGGATGTGGTCGGCGTGATCGGCCATGGACACGGTGGCCCCGCCGATCTCGAACAGGGAGATGATCTGAGCGGGGGCCATGGTGCCCTGCAGTGCCATCAGCCGGCGCACCGCGACCTCGGTGATGCCGCCGGCGTCCTGGTGACCGAGGATCGGGATGCCGTTGACCGCCGCGATGTCCACCGCGTTGCCGGAGGAATGATGGGAGACGTTGCCCGAGCTCGTGTAGAACCCGTGCCCGCACTTGAGCGAGGTCACCGTCGGCTTGAGACCGGACTCGGCCAGGTAGGCCAGTGTGGCCAGCACGCGGCGGTCGACCTGGCCGGAGCGGATGTCATCGCGCCCGCATTCGTAGACCTCGATGCGCTCGTCGGACAGCACGCGCTTCTCGAGCAGGGGCTTGGGCAGCAGCAGGATCTGGCCGATCGACATGCCTGGAACGTCGTCCGATCCGTGCAGGACGTTGCGTCCCGAGGCGCGGTAGATGGCCGTGGCCTCCAGCAGCTTCCAGCCGTCCAGGATCGGCTTGGGATCGATTCGCGGCGCGCCGCGACCGGCAGGCCGGATCGAGAAGTCGAGGTGCGCGGCCTTGGCGGGCACGGTCTCGCCGACGCGGCCGATGATCGTTCCACCTATTACCCGCGAGCCCTTCTTGAGCGGACGCAGGCGCACCTTGCTCGGGTCGAGTCCGAACGGGCGCGAGAAGAAGTTCTTGTAGGTCTCGAACTTGCCGCCCTTGCGCGCGAGCATGTCGAGTTGCTGTTCCAGCCCGCCGGCCTCGCGCGCGCCCGGCATGTCGGGGTGCGCGAACAGCCGCTGCTTCACCGGCGCCGAGGCCTGGGTGGAGTCCTGCGACTCGACCTTGGCGCCCCGGTCGCGCCGCGGCGCGGTGTCGGAGTCGTCGAACTGGCGGCCTGCCGAGGCGGGGGTGGAGGGCTTGGGGTCGGCCGAGTCGTCGCCATTGGCCTTGACCGCCCGGGCGGCGCGCTCGGAGTCGGCGTCGGCGTCCGCCTTGGGCACCGGGTAGTACTTGGAGACCTCGCCGAGGTGAGCGTAGGTGTACTGGTTGCCGTAGACGTCCTGCAGGGTGACGTAGCGTCCGAGCCTCTTCGAGCGGCCGAGCTTCTTGACCACCCCGTCGTTGACGGCCACGACGGGGGCGCCCTTCTTGGCGAAGATGTCGATGCTGCGGCGGCCCTCGCTCGACTCGATCACGTGGGCCGCGTTCTCGCCGCGCTTGACGCGCTTGACCAGCTCGGCCTCGGCGAGGTCGTCCGCATATGTCGCGCGCGCGAAGACGGGGAAGCGCCCCTCGGTGAGCCCGGTCAGCGAGCCGATCAGGTCGGCCGGCACCCCGGCGATCAGCCGCGCCCGCAGCAGCACGGAGTCGACGTACCAGTCGGCGTGGTTGTAGGCCCAGATCGCGGCCCGAACGTCGTTCTCGTAGTTGGCCGCCTTCAGATAGCGCGCGGCGGCGAAGATGGCGTCGACCGGGTTGTAGGGGTCCTTGCGCCCGTCCTTGTTGGCGTCGGTCCCGTAGGCCTGCCAGGTGGCGGGCATGAACTGCATCCAGCCGAGCGCGCCGGCGGAGGACACGTTGAGGTTGCGGCCGTAGTCGGTCTCGATCTCGTTGATCGCGGCGAGGATTTCCCAGCGGATGCCGTACTCGATTCCGGCTGCCTGATAGATCGGGAGCAGGAACGGCGGCACCCGGAACTTGCGGATGATGAAGTTCGGTACGCCGGAGGCGGTCGACGGACCAGGCAGGGCATCTACGAAGCCCGGGTTGCCGGCGGTGGGGGTACCGTCGGAATTGCGCAGCGGCGAGCGGCGGCCGCTGCGGCTGCTCCTGTCGCCGCCCGCACCCTCGTCCTTGGGTCGAGACTTGACCTCGCCCTCGAGCTTGCCGGGCTTCTCGGCCTGGCGCTTGACGCGCTCGCCCGAATTGGTCCGGCCCTGCGGCGATCCGCCGCCGGCGCCCGGGCCGTTGTCGGGCTCCTCGGGCGCGGGCGCGGGCGTGGTCTCCTGCGGAGGCTTCTGCTGCTTGGGCGCCGTGGGAGTGGTCGGCGTGGTGGGGGGAGGGGTCGGCGTCGTCGGTTGGACCGGCGTGCCGGGGAGCTGGATGTCGTCGAGGCTGGCGCCCGGGGGCACGTCCACCGTCACCGGCACCACCTCGCCGCTGGGCAGCCTCACGTGCACGGTCTGCGTCTGGGCCTCGGCGGGAATGCTGAATGCGGTGAACACGGCCGCGAGAAGTGCTCCTGCGGCAAGCAGGAGTGTTAGAAGCCGCGTCTTCATCCTTGCTCTTCCGGGTCCTCCCTCGGGTCCCCGCGTAGCGCTGGTCGCGGGATGGCGCAAGCTATCAGAGCCGCCTGCGGCTGGAGGAACGCTACTTGCTGGGTTTCTGGTCTGCAACGGGATTCCGTGTGAAGAGGGCGCGGCATCTTCCTGACGTGCGTGGGGGCGGAGGTGCCGGATCACGTCCTTGTATCGACCCGGCCCCCCCATAACTTCAATCCCGCCGCCCGTCGCACTGGACATCTGGTCCATGACCCATTCTGTGTCCAGTTCTTCTCTTTAGCCACCGTTCCCTGGGCCTGAAACCACTCTTAGGCTCGAGTCCAGGGTCAGTGTTGGCGATGGTCGCAGCGTTTGGCGCGCCGGGTGGGGCTGTCCCCGGGTCGCGGTTGGATACCCTGCCGCGCATGGCCGAGCCTGAACACGACGCGAGCTTCGTCGACCGCCTGTCGCGTACGGGCGAGGAGGCCCTCGGCCGGATTGCCGAGGAGCTTGTGGCCAACCCGGTCGTCAACGGAGCCGTGGCGCGGGCCTTCGAGGCCCGGGAGAAGGCGCTGCAGGCCCAGGAGGCGGCGCTGGGCGCGCTCAACCTGCCTTCGGCGGCGGACATCGAGCGGGTCACGCGGCGGCTGCGGTCGCTTTCCCAGCGACTCGAGGGCATCGAGGATGCGATCGACCGGCTCGAGGAGCGCGTGGGCGCGGCCGCGAGGGCCGTCGACGACGAGCGGCTGGCTTCGATCATGGAGCGCCTGGACGAGATGGGCCGCGACCTTGCCCGCCTGCGCGAGGCTGTGGCGCCCGCGGACGAGCCGGTGTCACGGGCCCAGGAGCGCCTGACGGTCACGGAATCCTGAGCGCCGCGTAACCCGCCTCGCCCAGCCTCAGTCCAAGCTCTTCCAGTTCCTCTATACCGAGCCGCCCGCCTCCGTCGACGCCGGCGACGCCGGCCACGCCGAGCACGCAGGCGGCGGCCGCGCCGTGGCGCGCCGCCACCGCGAGGATCGCGGCGCTCTCGAGCTCCAGCGCCAGTGCGCCTCGACTGGCCGCCTCGGCCGGCCCCTGCGCGCGCGGGTCATAGAAGAGGTCTGTGCTGGCGATGGTGGCCGGAGTGGCCCCCGCCTCCACAAGGCGCGCAAACAGCGCGGGGTCGGGCTCGAGGCGCGCAGGCTCGGACGACGGCGAAGCGGAGGCGGGCGTGTAAGAGCTCGGGCTCGCGCCGGCCAGGCCCGTCCCCGCTCCGTCGAGTGACAGGACGGTCCGGGCGGCCAGCAGGCTGCCCGGCTCGACCCCGCCGTCGAGCGCGGTGCAGGTTCCGATGCGCACGAGGCGCCGGGCGCCGAGCGCGATCAGCTCCTCGCAGACGATGGCGGCGCTCGGCCCGCCCAGGCCGGTGGACTGGATGGTGAGCGGCCGCCCGTCGGCGGCCGGCCCGCTGTAACCCCACAACCCGCGCGTGTGGTTGAACATCTTGGGTCCATCCATCAGAGCCTGGGCCACGGCCAGCGCCCGGTGAGGGTCGCCGGGCAGGAGGACGCGCTCGGCCAGCTCGGCCGTGGGCCGCAGGTGAACTGTGCGAATCGCGGAGGCGTTGATCATCGGCTGCGGAAAGATAGGGGGTAGGCTCGGGCCCTATGGCGAAACGACCGGCAAACCCCCGCGAGCTGCCCGACGCGCTGCGCGAGGCTGTCGAGCGCACGGTGGAGTCGACGCTCGGCTCGGCCGAGCGCAGCCGCGAGGCCGCGCAGGGCGCACTCGACGACGTGGTCAACTCCGTAGAGGACCTGCGCCGCGGTGCCGAGCAACGCCTGTCGCGCGGACGGCGCTCGATGGCCGATGCGATCGAGGGACGCCGCCCGGCCAACCTCGACGACCTGCGCGAGGTCAAGGCCGAGCTGCGCGCGATAGCGCGGCGCCTCGATGCCATCGAGGAGCGGCTCCCGGCGAGTAAGGTCGGTGCGCAGCCGGCCAAGCCGGCTGCTTCCGCCAAACGGGCCGCGCCCAGGAAGCCTTCCCCCAAGAAGGGGGCCGGTGCGAAGCCGGCCAAGCGCACCACGCCCAAGCGCTCGCCCGCCAAGCGCTCCTCGTAGTGGCCGGCCGCCGGGTGCTGATCACCGGCGTCGGGAGCCAGCTCGGCACGCGGCTCGCCGCAGAGCTCGAGGACGATCCGGAGGTGGAGTACATCGCCGGCCTCGACACTCGCCGGCCGAAGCAGCGGCTGCCGCGCACGGAGTGGATCGAGGCCGACATCCGCGACGCGGGCCTCACCCGCGTCATACCCCGCCTCGAGGTCGACACGCTCGTGCACGAGCAGATCGTGCGCCAGCCCGGAGCGAGGATGTCCTCTCGCGCCATGCACGACGTCAACGTGATCGGCTCGCTTCAGCTGCTCGCCGCCTGCGAGAAGGCTCGCACCCTGAAGACGATCGTCGTCCGTGGGTCGGCGGGCGTGTACGGGGCCGAGCCCCACGCGCCGCAGTTCTTCGGCGAGGAGATGACTCGCCTCTTTCCGCTGCGGACGCGCTTCCAGCGCGACGTCGCCGAGATCGAGAACTACTTCGCCACCTACACCCGGCGCCACGAGGACGTGACCTGCACGATGCTTCGCTATCAGCCGGCGATCGGGCCGTCGCTCGCCACGCAGATCAGCCGCTACCTCTTGCAGCCCGCCTGCCCGACCTACCTGGGCTTCGATCCGCGCATTCAGCTCGTCCACGAGCGTGACGCCCTCGGAGCCCTGGTGGCGGCCGTTCGCAATCCGGTACACGGCGCGGTGAACGTGGCCGGGGAGGGCACGATCGGCCTCCTGCGCATGATCCGCATGGCCGGCCGGTCCGCGTTGCCAATCGCCAGTCCCCTGTTCGGCCCGATCACCTCGGCCGGGCGCAGGGCCGGCCTGACGGGGTATTCCGACGACTTCCGGCGCCTGCTGCGCTACGGCCGCGGCGTAGACACCGCCCGGCTGGTGCACGAGATGGGCTTCAGCCCGCTGCACTCGACCGTCGCCGCCGTGGAGGACTGGGTGCGGCGCGGCCCTCTCCGGAAGGCCGCCGCATGACCGAATCCGCGATCGTCTTCATGCGCCGCCTGCGCGAGGGCCTCGACTCGGGACTGGATCTGCCCGAGGCGATCGCACGCGGCGCCGCCGCGCTGCCGCGTGACACGCGCGCCACCGTCGAACGCCTGCTCGATCGCATGGACGGTGACTACGCCGAGGACGAATGGGGCTTCGACGAGGAGTTCGCGGATCTGGTCGAGCCCTTCCTCGGCTTTCTCTACGAGAGCTGGTGGCGCGTGAGGGTGGAGGGGGTGCAGAACGTGCCCGCTCACGGGCGTGCCCTGCTGGCTTCCAACCACGCCGGCATTCTGCCCTGGGACGCGACGATGATCTCGATGGCGATCCTGCGTGAGCACCCGTTGCCGCGCCATCCGCGTTTCCTCGTGCTCAACTGGGCCTTCGATCTGCCCTGGGTCTCCTCCGCGCTGCGCCGCGTGGGTGGCGTGGTGGCCTCCCCCTACAACGCCCTGCGCCTGCTCGAACAGGACATGCTCGTCGCCGTCTTTCCCGAGGGCGTCAAGGGGGCGGGCAAACCCTTCTCCGAGCGCTACCGCCTGCAGCGATTCGGCCGCGGCGGCTTCGTGGAGATCGCGTTGCGCGCGGGAGCTCCGATCGTGCCGGTGGCGGTGGTGGGCAGCGAGGAGATCTACCCCAAGCTGGGCGACCTGCCGCTGGTCGCGCGCCTGCTCGGGGCGCCCTACTTCCCGGTGACCCCCACGTTTCCGTGGCTCGGCCCGCTCGGCGTGGTGCCGCTGCCCTCGCGCTGGCGTATCGAGTTCCTGGATCCGATCGACACCGCCGGCTACGGCCCGGAGGCGGCGGCCGACCGCGCGGTGGTGCTCGAGCTGTCGGAGCGGGTCCGCAATGTGATTCAGGAGGCGCTGTACGCGAATCTCGTTCGCCGGGGGCCGGCGTTCGTGTGACAGCCCCCCGCGCGAACGCCGCAGTCTTCGTCCTGATCGTCGGCGACCGGCTGGAGTCGGGCCTGCTGACCGCAGTTTCCGCGAATCTCGTGCGCCGGAGGACGCCATTCGTCCAGAATATGGTGCAGGGGCGGGCCCGCCTGTTGCAAACCCGCAGGTCCGTCCCTACCTTGAATGGAGATCCGCTGGACTCGCACCATCACCGTCTTCCTCGTCGCGCTGCTGCTGCTGACGGGCGTGGCCGAAGCCGCGCCGGACGACCCCTGGGTCACCTACGTGGCCAACTCCGTGGTCAACCGGGCGGGTCAGCCGGCGCCGGTGATCCTCCGCGCCAACCCGGCCAGCGGAGCGCTCGTCGAGGTGTCACGCAACGGTGCTCAGGGTGACCTCTTTCGCCATCCGTACGACCTGGCCGTGGGGCCCGGAGGCCGCAGCCTCTACGTCGCGGACATGGGCGAATTCGCCGCCGGCCCGGCTCCGTCGGCGGACGGGCGGATCATTCGCGTGGATCCCGGGACGGGCGCGCAGACGCTGATCTCGCAGGGCGGTGAGCTGGTCGATCCGGCCGGCGTGGCCGTGGCGCCCGACGGCTCGCTCCTGGTGGTGGAGAACGTCGGCGTGGGGGGCAACCCGCGCTCCGGCGAGGGCGGCGGGCAGCCCGCCGTCATCCGCATCGATCCTCGGACCGGCGGGCAGACCGTGATCACGCGCAGGGGCCGGCTCTGCTACCCGTTCGGGATCGCCGTCGACGCCCAGGGCCGCATCCTCGTCAGCGACTTCGGCGAGCTGTCCGAGAACGGATCTGTGGTGGTCGACTGCCCGGTCGCCGTGCCCCGCGCCGGCTCGGTCATCCGGATCGCCCCCTCGAACGGCCAGCAGGAGCTGCTGTCCTTCAACCCGCCCATCGGCGGGCTCTTCCTCGGCTCCGTGGGGCTGGCGGTTGAGCCGACCGGGACGGTGCTGGTGGTCAACCAGCGCAGCGCCGACGCCGCCGTGGCCGCCGTCGACCCCTTCAACGGGCTCCAGTCCGTGATCGCGACCAACGCCAGCCCGACCGACCAGTTCGAGACGCCTCAGCGGGTGGCGATCGCCCCCGACGGCAACCTCGTGGTGAGCGACTACGCGCTCAACAACCAGGAGGGCGGTCTCGTGAGCGTGGTGAGAGCCACGGGAGAAGCCCGGCTCCTGCGCAAGGACGCGAAGTTCAACAATCCGCTGGGCCTGGCGATCGTGGTCAACCGGCCACCCGGCGCCGTCCTGAAGGTCGCGCCCCGCAGCGTCGGGGCCGACAAGCCCGTGAGCTTCGACGCGTCGGGCTCCAGCGATCCCGAGGGCCTGCCGCTGCGCTACGAGTGGGACCTCGACGGCAACGGTGTGTTCGAGACCGACACCGGTACCGAAGCGAGGACCTCGCGCAGCTTCGCATCGAGCACCACGCTGACCCCCAGGGTCCGCGTGACCGACCCGCACGGTGCGCGCGCCGTGGCGCTGGCGGACTCCGTCCTCAAGGTGGACACGATCAGGCCGGTGCTCACGCTGCTGCGGGCATCGTCGCGGCGCCTGGCGGCTCCGGGGCGCGCCGGCCTGGCCCGCGGATCCGCCCGCAAGCGCCCCGCCCGCGCCGTGCGAGTGCGGTTCCGCGTCTCAGAGAGCGCCCGCGTAAGCCTCTCGCTGCGGCGGGCGGTGCCGGGCCGCCGGGTGCGGGGCCGCTGCGTCAGTCCCCGCCGGGCGGGCGGGCGCGCCCGGCGCTGCACGCGCTGGCTCGGGGTGGTCAGTGTGGGCCGCGACACCGGGCCCGGGCCGAGCAGCGTCCGGGTCGCCGGCAAGGTGCGCGGCCGGCGGCTTCCCAAGGGCCGCTACCGCGCGGTCGCCGTCGCGGTAGACGAGGTGGGCAATCGCTCCCGGCCCCGCTGGGTCCCGCTGAGCGTCGTCGCGCCCCGCCGGGGATGAGATCGTGCGCAGCCGGCCGAGCCGGCTGCTTCGCCTGAGGGAGATCGTGCGCAGCCGGCCGAGCCGGCTGCTTCGCCTGAGCTCGACCCCGACCGTTCTAGAAGTACACGCCGCGCAGTAGGTAGGCCATGGCCACCGCCTCGCTCGACATCTCGTCGCTGCCCTTCTTCTCGTCGGCAGGCGCGGGCTTGCCGTCCTGCTTGCCCTTCTTGGCCGCCGTCGAGTCGGGGAACAGGTTGTAGGCGGTGTTGAGCACGATGTCGACGGTCTTGGGGGAGACGGCGTAGAGCACCTCGCCGAACGTGCCCAGCCGCGAGGCCATCCGCTTCGGCTTGTCGATCATCGCGTCCGTGAGCATCTTCGCGGCTTCTTCGGGAGTGAGCGTGGGGAACGCCTTGTAGATGTCGGTGGGGGCGATCATCGGCGTGCGCACGAGCGGCATGTAGACGGTGGTGAACTTCACGTTGTCGTTAACGCATTCGGGTGCGACGCAGCGCGAGAAAGCATCGAGCGCCGCCTTCGAGGCCACGTAGGCCGAGAAGCGCGGCGTGTTTGTCTGCACCCCGATCGAGCTGACGTTGACGATGTGGCCCGTCTTGCGCTCGCGCATCCCGGGCAGGAAGGCCAGGATCAGCTTGAGCGCGCCGAAGTAGTTGAGCTGCATGGTGCGCTCGTAGTCGTGGAAGCGGTCGTAGGAGCGCGCCACCGAACGCCGGATCGAACGCCCGGCGTTGTTGATGAGCACGTCCACGCCACCGTGCTCTGCGAGCACCTCCTGTGCCAGTCGGTCGACGTCGTCGAGGTCGGCCAGGTCGGCGGGATGCACGTGCGCGGTTCCGCCGGCCTCCTCGACCTGGCTCGCCACCTCCTCGAGCTTCTCGCGCGTACGCGAGACGAGCAGCACCTCGCCGCCGGCCTCGCCGATCTTGATCGCGGTCTCGAGCCCGATTCCGCTCGACGCTCCGGTGATCAGGATCTTCTTGCCGCTGATCGCGCTCGCCAGCGAGCGCTCGCGGAACAGGTCCGGGTCGAGATGGCGCTCCCAGTAGTCCCACAGCCGCGGGGCGTAGGTCGACAGCGGCGGCACCGCGATGCCCGTGCCCGAGAGGGCGCGCTGGGTGTCGCGAGCGTCGAACTTGGCCTGGAAGTCGCGGTTCTCCATGGCCGCCGGAGGGATGCCGAGGTCGTGGTAGACCTGCTCGCGAATGCGCTTCACGGTCGGGAGTGCCATCAGGCCGGCGCGCACCGGCGCAGGCACCGCGTTGGTCACGTTCTGATCGACGCGCATCGCGAACTGGGGGGCGTGCGCCGCCTTGGCGAACTCGTTGAGGGCCACGCCAACCGACATGGGCTCCGGGTCGACCAGGTGGAACGTGCTGCCCTGGAGCTGCTCGTCGGGAAGGTGCGCGATGTGGTCCAGCGCCCGGGCGACGAAGTCCACGGGGACGATGTTGGTCTGCCCACCCTGCGGGCCGGCGAGCGGAAACCACTCCGGCAGCGCATGGCGCAGCCGCTGGATCACCTTGAAGAAGTAGTAAGGACCGTCGATCTTGTCCATCTCGCCGGTCTCCGAATGCCCGACCACGATCCCCGGCCGGAAGACGATCGTGCGCGCCTCGGCGCCCTCGCGCACCAGCCGCTCGGACTCGTACTTGGTGCGGTGGTAGTGGTGGGGCAGCCGCTGGCCTTCGTCGAACATGTCCTCCTGGAAGACGCCGCGGTACTCGCCGGCCACCGCGATCGAGCTCACATGGTGGAAGCGGCCCACTTCGCGTGCGTTCGAGAACTCGATGACGTGCTTGGTTCCCTCGACGTTCGCCCGCTCCGAGGCCTCCTCGTCGGCCTCCACGTCGTAGACCGCGGCCAGGTGGAATAGGTGGTCTATGGGCTCGTCGAAGTCCTCGACTCCGAGGCCCGGCTTTGACAGGTCGCCGCTGACCGCCACGATGCGACCCTCTGGCGCACCCAGGCGCTGAACGAGGGCATCGAGCTTTCCGCGCGAGCCATCTCGCACGAGCACGTAGATCGTGCCGTCGCGCTTGAGCAGCTCGGCCACGAGATGCCTGCCGATGAAGCCCGTCGCGCCGGTGACGAAGTAATTCAAGGTCCCTCCACTCCCTCCATGAGGCTAGGTGCGCCGATCCTACTGTCCTGCGCCCGGCACAATCATCAGGGTGGAAGAGCCGCTCTCACTCAAGGAGGCCGCGCAGCGGGTCGGCGTGACTCCGGCCACGCTGCGCCGCTGGGCGAACGCGGGTGTCATCCCGGAGGTCGATGGGTCGGGCGGGTGGACCACCGCCGCCGTGGCCCACGCCCGCATCGTGGCCCGCCTGCGCGAGCGCGGACACCGGCTCTCGCAGATCAGGGAGGCGGGCGAGCAGGGGCGCCTGGCCTACGGCTACATCGAGGAGATCTTCAACAGGCCCGAGCAGCGCCGCTCGCTGAAGCAGGCGTCGCGCGACACCGGGCTGGAGCCACAGCTGATCGAGCGCTTCTGGATGAGCCTCGGCCTGCCCACCACGAACCTCGACCAGCTCAATGACGACGACGTGCAGGCGCTGCGCTACGTCGCGTCGGTCGTCGAGGCGGGCTTTCCGCTCGTGGCCTTTCTCCAGCTCGTGCGTGTGTACGGTCAGGCGCTGGCCCAGATCGCCGACGCCGAGGTGCGCCTCTTTCACCTCTACGTCCACGAGCCGCTGATGCGCGAGGGCGTGCCCGGCCTCCAGATGGCGGAGGAGATGCAGGGGCTCGCCGGCGACCTGCTTCCACTCGCCTCCCCGCTGATGGACTACGTGCACCAGCGCTACCTCAGGCACTTCGTGGAACAGGACGTGGTCGGCCACATGGAGGCCGAATTCGAGGGCGGGGACGCCGCGCTCGGCCGCGTGCGGGTGGCCATCGCCTTCGCCGATCTGGCCGGCTACACGCGCTTCACCGAAGAGGAGGGCGACGAGGAGGCGCTGTCCTCGGTCGAGCGCTTCGTCGAGGGAGTGTCGAACACGCTTCCCGACGACGCGCGGGTGGTGAAGACCATCGGCGACGAGGTGATGGTCGTGGGCCACGACGTGCGCGCGCTGGTCGACTGGGCGGTGGGTTTCACCGGCCTGTTCGAGGAACGCCCCGAGCCGCGTATCGGCATCCACTTCGGCACCGCCCTCTACCGCGACGGTGACTACTACGGCCGCGAGGTGAATCTCGCCTCACGCGTGGTGGCGCGGGCCCGGGGCGGTGAGGTGCTGGTCAGCGACTCGGTCGTCGACGCGGTGAGCGGCTCCTCGCACCTGGCCTTCGAGGGCATCGGCCAGGTCAAGCTCAAGGGTTTCGACCAGCCCCGGCAGCTGTGCCGGGCCACGCTGCGCGAGGAGACGTGAGCGAGGCTCCACTCGAGGCCGCGCGCGAGAGCGGGCTGATCCGGCCGGGGGAGCCCCTGCTTGTGCTCGTCTCGGGGGGCGGCGACTCGGTGGCACTGCTCGACGTGGCGGTGCGTCTGGGCGCCGAGGTCTCCGCCCTCCACGTCAACTACGGATTGCGGGAGGGCGCTGACGCCGACGAGGCACTGGTGCGCAAACTCTGCTCGCGGCTCGGCGTGGGGTTGCGGGTGGAGCGCGTGGAGCTGGGCGAAGGCGCCGGCAACCTCCAGGCGCGCGCCCGCGATGC
This sequence comes from uncultured Thermoleophilaceae bacterium, assembly GCA_963813495.1. Taxonomy (GTDB): domain Bacteria; phylum Actinomycetota; class Thermoleophilia; order Solirubrobacterales; family Thermoleophilaceae; genus JACVRW01. The sequence goes on along the minus strand of CAWEZC010000005.1, from coordinate 837,908 downwards.
GCGCTACGCGCTGGCCGAGCGGCTGACTGCGGGCGACTACGCGGCGGCGCACAGCGCCAGCGACCAGGCCGAGACCGTCCTCTATCGCCTGGCGGTGTCGCCCGGGTCGCGCGCGCTGCACGGCATGGCGCCGCGGCGCGGGCGCCTGGTCCGGCCGCTGTTGGGCGTGAGCCGCGAGGAACTGCGCGACTACCTGCGCGTCCGTGGCCTCGAATGGCGAGAGGACCCCTCGAACGCCGACCGCCGCTTCGCGCGTGCGCGCGTGCGCCACGACCTGCTCGATGCGCTGCGCAGCATCGGCCCGGCGGCCGAGCGCAGCGTGGCCGAGACGGCACGCCAGCTGCGCGAGGAGGCTGAGGTGCTCGAGCGCTCGGTGGAGGCTGCCCTCGAGGCCTTGGGCGGAGGCCCGGCGATCTCCCTCGCGGGCCTTCGCGAGGAGCCCGCGGCGGTGCGCCGGCTCTTGCTGAGGCGGCTCGCCGAGCAGGCGGCCGGGGAGGCGCTCGAGGGCGGCTCCGGCGTGAGGGCGCTCTCCTCGCGCGAGGCCGCGGAGATCGTGGCGCTGGGCGAGCGCGGCTCGAAGTCACTCGACCTCGGCGGAGGCCTGCGGGCCGTGGCGGAGTACGGCACGCTGCGCTTCACCCGCGCGCGCAAGGCCGAGGCGGACGCTCCCGCGCCCGTGGCGTTGCCCGTGCCGGGCCGCGCGCGCTTCGGCGACTGGGAGGTGGAGGCCGCGACCGATCAGGCGGGGGAGGTGTCGGTCGCCGCGGGCGCGCTGGCGAGCGGCGCGATCGTCCGCGGCTGGCGCGACGGTGACCGCATGCGCCCGCTGGGCGTGGGTGGCACGAAGACGCTGCAGGATCTCTTCACCGACCGCAAGATCCCCCGCGCGCTGCGACGGACGCTGCCGGTGGTGGAGGCGGACGGCGCGATCGTCTGGGTGGCCGGAGTGGCGCTGGACGAGCGCTTCGCCGCCACCGGGAAGGGACCGGTCATCGGGCTCAGTGCCCGCGTCGTCGCGCGCTGAGCGAAAGTCGCCCGGCTTCACGGGCTATAAGCGCGAAGCAATCCCCTGCGCGACCAGCGTGGCGTCCTCGCCCACGCCCACGAGCAGCGACGACTTGCGCTTGCGCAGGAAGTGGACGCCGGCGAACGCGAGGCCGGGAGCCACCGTGCTCGCGCCCTCGTCGGTGACGGGGAAGCCCAGCTCGTCGAAGGCTCCCGGGATGTCGACCCAGGAGGCGTAGTCGGGCCGGTAGCCGCCTGCGAAGATCACCGCCCCGAAGCCGCTCAGATCGAGCTGCTCGGGCGCCGTGGGGTCGAACGGCCCGGGGTCGGGAACCTGCGGTCGCGGCAGATCGCGCTCGGTCACCAGCTTCTCGACCAGGCCCATGAACTGCTGATAGCGCTCGTCGCCCCAGGCCAGACTCTCGCCGAGGTCCGGGGCAAACACGGCGTGGAGGCCCTCGGCGCCGGTCAGGTGGCCGAGCAACTTGACGCCCATCGCCTGCAGCGTGCGCAGCGTGAGATCGTGGCCGCCGTCGCGGCCGCTGGCCAGCAGGTTGGCCGCGAGCCGGGCGGCAGGCGCCGGGAGGGCGGCGACGGGCTGGTCGAGGAAGCCGGTGTCGAGCGCCCAGCGAAACAGGTCGTGGTCGCCGATCCGGCGTGGCAGCCAGGGAGCGCGCCCGCAGGCCAGGAACACCGAGCGTCCGGCCTGATGGAGCTCCTCGGCGATCTGCGCGCCGGACTGGCCACTGCCCACCACGAGCACCGGGCCGTCAGGCAGGCCGGCAGGGTTGTGGTAGGACTCCACGTCGATCTGGAGCAGATCCGTCGGCAGGGCCGCGGCGGCCGCGGGCCGGTGTGCTCGCTGGTATGCGCCGGTGGCCACCACGACGGTCTCGGCTTCGATCCGGCCGGCCGAGCTGTCGAGATCAAAGCCGCCGCCGGACCGCTGGTGCAGCGTGTTCACCTCGACCCCGTCGCGGACGGGCGCATCGATGCCGTTGGCATAGTCCTCGAGCCAGGCCACGATGTCGTCGCGCACCAGGAAGCCGTCCGGATCGTCCCCCTCGTAGCTGGCGTCGGGGAGCTGGATGCCCCAGTTCGGGGTCACGAGGCAGAAGCTCTCCCAGCGCCCGCGCCAGCTCTGCCCCAGCCGGCCTCGTTCCAGCACGACGTGATCGACTCCGGTCCGGCTGAGGCCACGGCTGGTCGCGAGCCCGGCCTGGCCCGCTCCCACCACCACACATGCGATGCGCTCGGCCATCGCGGCCCAGATCCTATGCTCGCACGGTGGTGGCCGTCATCACCAGACCGCGTATGGCCGTCGCGGCCGGGCTGGCCTGCGGCGGCGCGGTCCTGTGGGCCGCCTCGGGTGGCGCGCCCGCGGCCGGGCCCCCGGCGCTGTTGCCCGACCTCGTGCCCCAGGCCGCCGGCAGGCTCACGGTCCGGGCGGTCGTGCGCGACGGCAGGCAGCGCTTCGAGCTCGGCTTTCGCTCGGCGGCGGACAACCTGGGGCGCGGGCCGCTGATCGTCGATGCCGAGCGCGACCTGCGCCGTCCCCTCGAGCTGGTCACCACGCAGGTGCTGCGCCGGCGCAACGGCACGAGCACCGAGCGCACGCTGCCGGCCCGGCTGACCTACGTGGTCTCTCCCGACCACAGCCACTGGCACTACCCCGGGTTCATGCGCTACCGCCTGCGCCGTTCCGGTACGGGCGAGGCGGTCGGACGTGACTTCAAGACCGGCTTCTGCCTCGGGGACCGCTACGACTCACGCCCGGAACGCCGCCTGCGCGGCGAGCCAGCGCTCCCGCCCTTCACCACCGCCTGCGGCCGCGACAAGCCCGGCCTGAGCCGCCTGCGGGAAGGCATATCGGTGGGCTACGGCGACGACTACGCCCCGCACCTCGAGGGCCAGTCCATCGACGTCACCGATCTGGTCCCCGGGCGCTACCGCCTGGTACACACGGTCAATCCCGATCGCACCCTGATCGAGCGCTCTTACTCCAACAACTCGTCGTCGCTCCTGATCCGGATCGGCCGCGCCGCTGCCGGCCGCCCGACCGCCGAGCCGGTGCGGGGCCCCTAGCGCGCGAAACGCGTTACCAGCGGCAGCACCGCCCGCTGCACCGCGGGCGGTGGCGAGCACATCACCGTCTCGTCCTGGAAGCGCTGGGCGAGGTCGGCGATCCAGCGCGCCCCGCGCATGCTGGTCGGCAGGTTGCGTGCGTTGTAGAGACCCTCCCGGGCCCCGCGGGCGCTCTCGGTCAGAAACTCCTCCAAGCGCCCCGGCGGCGTGACCTCGGTCTGCATGCGGGCCGTCCGGCCACTGTCGTTCTTCAACTCGTGGCGCACGCCGGCAGGCACCAGCAGCGGCCCGTCCTCAGCCACGAGATCGAGCCAGACACCGTCCAGCTTGACCCGGGCCAAGCCCTCGAGCACCTCCCAGCGTTCCTCCAGCGTGGGATGGAAGTGCTCGGGCAGATGGCCGCCGTCCTCGAGCCAGGTGTAGACCCATAGGCTCTCTCCGTCGCGGCGAAACGCGTACGACGAGCGGTGGATCGGATCATGAACCCTGTCAGCGGTAACTTCGGTCATGGGCCGTAAGTTACCGTACGGTAACAATGATGCAAGTCGACCAGCAAAAGCGCCTCCCCCGATCCGAGCGCCGGGCCATGATCGTCGATGCCGCCGGCCGCCTGTTCGGCGAGCACGGCTACGAGGGGACCCGTCTGGACGAGGTGGCGCGCGCCGCCGGAGTGACGAAGCCGATCCTGTACCGGCACTTTGGCTCGAAGAAGGAGCTCTATCTCGCGCTGCTCGAGCGCCATCGCGACGACCTCGGGAGCTTCGCCGAGGCGATCCCTGACGAGGGCACGGCCGAGGAGCGGGTGCGTGGAGTGCTGGAGATCTGGCTGGCCTACGTCGAGGCTCACACGTACGCCTGGCGGATGCTCTTCCGCGACAGCGGCGGCGACGCCGAGATCCGTGACTTTCGGCTCGAGGTCCACACGCGCGCCCGTTTGGTCTTGGTGCAGATGATCCGCACGCTGAGCGAGGTGCCGATCCCGCGCCGCGAGCTGCAGCCGCTGGCGGAGCTGATGAGCATGGGAATGGCGGCGTTGGTGCTGTGGTGGATCGACAACCCGGGAGCCCCTCGGGGAGCAATCCTCGATGCCATGACCCGAACCTGGAGCGGCCTGCTGGCCGAGGCTGGATGAACCGCCTCCACTACTGGTACTGCAACCGCGAGGCGTGGAAGCGACACGTGCGTGAAGAGCTCGTCCCAGCGGCCATCGACGCTGTCGAGCTGGGCAGCGACGTTCTCGAGGTGGGCCCCGGCTTCGGCCCGGCCACCGAGGTGCTGGCCGCGCGGACCGAGCGGCTCACCGCGCTCGAGCTGGATTCGGTGCTGGCCGGGCGCCTGCGCGAACGCCTCGACGGCCGCGCGCGGATCGTCCAAGGAGACGGCACGGCGATGAGCTTCGAAGACGCTGCCTTCAGTGCCGCCGCTTGCTTCACGATGCTCCACCACGTGCCCTCGCGAGAAGCCCAGGACCGCCTCTTCACGGAGACCTGCCGCGTGCTGCAGCCGGGTGCGCCGTTCATCGGAACCGACAGCACGGGCCGCGGACTCGGCTTCGCGCTCCTGCACGTTGGCGACACCAGGGTGGTGATCGACCCCGCCGGGCTCCCCGATCGCCTGACGCGCGCGGGCTTCGAGGAAGTCACGGTCGCTGCCGGCCGCGACGCCTTCAGCTTCAGGGCGCGCCGCCCGCGCTGACTCAGTCCGTGCCGAAGACCCGATCGCCGGCGTCGCCGAGCCCCGGGCGGATGTAGGCGTTCTCGTCGAGCTGGCGGTCAAGCGCCGCGGTCCAGACGGCCACCTCGGGATGATGCTGCTCGACCGCGGCCAGGCCCTCGGGGGCCACTACCAGGCAGACCAGCGACAGGTGGCGGGCGCCCTTGGCGCGCAGGCGGTCGAGCGCGTGCACCGCGCTGCCGCCGGTGGCCAGCATCGGATCGACCACGAAGACATAGGCGTCGTCCAAGCGCGGGGGCAGGCGCTCGTAGTACTCGAAGGGCTCGTGGGTCTCCTCGTCGCGGTAGAGCCCGAGGTGGCCCACGCGGGCGTCGGGCAGAAGCCGGAGGAAGGCGTCCACCATGCCCAGTCCGGCGCGCAGCACGGGCACCACCGCGATTTCCTGGGGAAGGCGGTGGCCGGTGGTCGTCTCGAGCGGCGTCTCGATGTCGACCTGCTCCACGGGCAACTCGCGCGCGGCCTCCACGGCGAGGATCGCCGACGCCTCGAAGAGCGCCTGGCGGAAGGCCCCGTGCCCGGTCGAGCGGTCACGCAGGACCGACAGACGGTCGGCCAGCACCGGATGGTCGACCACGACAAGACGCTGCGCCATGGCGCGACGATAGCCTCGCAAGCGGCTTGCCCGCTGTCCGGCGCAACATCGAGATCAAGGCCCGCGACGCGGATCCCGGGCGCACGCTCGAGCTCGCCCTGGCGCTCGGCGCCGAGGATCAAGGCGAGATCCAGCAGGTCGACACCTACTTCTCGCGCGCGCGCGGCCGGCTCAAGCTGCGCGAGCAGGAACCGGGTGTGAGCGAGCTGATCCAGTACCACCGACCCGACCGGGGCGAGGCCCGGACGAGCAGCTACCGGCGCGTAGCCACCGACGATGGCGCCGGCCTCCGCAAGGCACTCGCCGATGCCTACGGCACGCTCGTGGTGGTCAGAAAGCGTCGCCGGCTGCTGGTGTGGGATGACGTGCGCATCCATCTCGACGAGGTCGAGGGGCTGGGGAGCTTCCTGGAGCTCGAGGCCATCGTGGCGGCGGAATCCGACCTGGCGCTCGAGCACGACAAGGTCGCGCGCCTGCGCGAGGAGCTGAGCATCGAGGAGACCGGCCTGGTCGCGAGCAGCTACTCCGACCTCCTGCTCGACTCCACCGAGCTTCTTCTCGAGGCGGCCGACATGGCAATGCGCAACGCCCACGCTCCCTACTCGGGCTTCAAGGTCGGTGCCGCCCTGCGGGGGCCCGGGGGGGCGATTCACGCCGGAGCCAACGTGGAGAACGCCGCCTACCCGCAGGGTCAGTGCGCCGAGGCCTCCGCGATCGGCGCGCTGGTGAGTGCCGGCGACAGCGAGATCACCGCCGTGGCGGTGGTCGCCGAGCGTATGGATTTCTGCCCGCCCTGCGGTGGCTGTCGCCAGCGCCTCTCGGAGTTCGGTCGCCCCGATACGCCCGTGTACCTCGGGCGCCCCGGCGGCCCGCGCCGGGCGACCACGCTGGGCGAGCTGTTGCCCCTCGCGTTCGATCTCGACTCGCCATGAGCTGGCGCGAGGCCGCGCAGGTGATAGAGAAGCGCTCAGGCCTGCGTCCGCGTGTGGGCGTGGTGCTGGGGTCGGGCCTCGGCGGCGTGGCCGAGGCCGTGGTGAACCCCACCACGATCGGCTACGACGAGCTGCCGGGCTTCCCGCGCCCCAGCGTGAAGGGTCACGGCGGCCAGGCCGTGCTCGGCCGCATCGGCGGTGTGCCGGTGGCGCTGCTGCAGGGCCGCGCCCACCTCTATGAGGGCGGCGATCGTGACGAGCTGCGCACCCCGGTGCGCGCGCTCCACGCCGCGGGCGCCGAGATCCTCGTGCTCACCAACGCGGCGGGCTCGCTGCGCCCCGAGGTCGGCCCCGGGCGCCTCATGCTGATCTCCGACCACATCAACCTGAGCGGCATCAACATCCTCAGCGGGCCCAACGACGACGAGCTCGGCCCGCGCTTTCCCAGCCTCCGCGACGCGTACGACCCCGTACTGCGCAGCGAACTGCGCGGCGCGGCCGGGGAGCTCGGTATCGAGCTGGCGGAGGGGGTCTACCTGGCCGTTGCGGGGCCGAGCTTCGAGACCCCTGCGGAGATCAGCGCCTTCGCGCGGCTGGGCGCCGACGCGGTGGGCATGTCGACCGTCCACGAAACGGTCGTGGCCCGCCACTGCGGTCTGCGCGTGGCGGCTCTGTCGGCCATCACCAATCTGGCGGAGGGGATGGGCGACACAGCGCTGAGCCACGAGCAGACGCTCAACGACGCCGCGCGTGCCGCTGAGGACCTCGCCCCGCTGTTGGTGCGCTTCATCGAGCGCGCGGGACCCTGAGCAGTGCCGGAGCCGGAGGGCATTCCCGCCGTCCCCAAGGCGGAGCTGCACGTTCACCTGGAGGGGACGGCTCCGCCCGCCCTGATACGCCGCCTGGCCGAGCGCAACGGCGTGCCCCTGCCCGACGGCCTCTTCGAGTCGCCCGAGCGCTTCGCCTACACGGACTTCCTCGACTTCCTGCGCGCCTACGACCTCGCGGCCGGCGTGATCCGCACGGCCGATGACTACCGCGACATCACCTACGAATACCTGGCCGGTTGCGCGGCGGAGGGAGTCGTCTACGTGGAGCTGATCGCCTCTCCCGACCACGCCGCGCTCGTGGGGCTCAGCGACGAAGGGCATCTCGGCGGAATCGCCCTCGGCATCGACCACGCTCGCGCCGACCACGGGATCGAGGCCCGCATCATCATCAGCGCGGTACGCAACTTCGGCGTCGAGCAGGCGCTCCAGGTGGCACGGCACGCCGCCGAGCGCCCACACCCCTACGTTGTCGGGTTCTCGCTGGCGGGTGACGAGGAGAACTTCCCGGCGGACGACTTCGCCGAGGCCTTCGAGGTCGCCGCCGCGGCCGGCCTGGGCTGCAGCGTCCACGCCGGCGAGTGGGACGGCCCCGAGAGCGTCCGGGCGGCGCTCACGCTGCCGGTCACGCGCATCGGCCACGGGGTGCGCTCGATCGAGGATCCCGCTCTGGTGGCGGAGCTCGCGGAGCGGGAGATCGTGCTCGAATGCTGCCCCACCAGCAACGTCGTGCTGGGGCTCTACCCGAGCTACTCCGAGCACCCCTTGCCGGAGCTCGCCGCCGCCGGCGTGCGGCTGACGCTCGGCTCGGATGATCCGCCCTGGTTCGGCGCTTCCATCGGAGGGGAGTACGCGGTCTGCGCGCGGTACTACGGGTGGCGCGACAGGGCCCTCAAGGAGGTCACCAGAACGGCCCTGAAAGCCGCATTCTGCGAGGAAAGGCTCAAGACAGACCTAATGAACGGGCTACCAGAAAGCCTGTAGGGTGATCCCGCTCCCGGCCAACGGGACCCGGCACACTTCAGGAGGGAATCAAGGGTGGACAGGAAGCTACGCGCGATCTTGCTCGCGCTGTTCGCGGTACTCGCGCTCAGCGTCGCAGCCTGCGGGGACGACGACGACGACGATGGCGGTGGCGGCGGTGGTGCCGACACCAGCGAGGAGCAGGCCGCCATCACCGCAGGCGTGGTCACCGACATCGGCGGTCTGAACGATCGCTCGTTCAACTTCCTGGCCAACAAGGGCCTGGAGGACGCGCAGTCCGAGCTGGGCGTCGAGGGCCGCGTGCTGCTCTCGGAGTCGAACGGCGACTACGTCCCCAACCTGACCACGCTCGCTCAGCAGCAGACCGACCTGATCGTGGGGGTCGGCTTCCTGATGGCCGACGCCATGAACACGGTGGCCGCGAAGCTGCCCGACTCGAAGTTCGCGATAGTCGACTTCTCGGCGGCCGGGCTCAAGGACAAGCCGAAGAACGTCGAGGGCCTGCTCTTCAAGGAGCAGGAGGCGGGCTATCTGGCCGGCTATCTCGCCGGGCTCTGGGCCAAGGACAACGACGCCACCACGGTCTCGACCGTCGGCGGTCAGAAGATCCCGCCGGTCGACCACTACATCGCCGGCTTCCAGGCCGGCGCCAAGGCGGCCTATCCGAAGGTCGAGACGCTGAACGCCTACTCCCAGGACTTCGTCGACCAGGGCAAGTGCAAGGAGATCGCGCTGGATCAGATCTCCAAGGGCTCCAAGGTCGTCTTCCAGGTCGCGGGCCAGTGCGGTCTCGGCGCGCTCGATGCGGCCAATGAGAAGGGCGTGCAGGGCATCGGGGTGGACGCCGACCAGGCCTATCTCGGCGAGCACGTCCTCACCAGCGCGCTGAAGAAGGTCGACGTCGCCGTGTTCGATGCGATCAAGCGTGCCCAGGAGGGCGCCTTCAAGGGCGGCACCGACGTGATCGCCACTGTGGAGAACGGCGGCGTCGGCATCGGCAAGATCGGCCCCGAGGGCCAGCAGTACGCCGACCAGGTCAAGGAGATCCAGGACCAGATCGCCGCGGGTGAGATCCCGGACATCCCGGACACGGTGAAGTAGGCGTTCAGTAAGTTCAGCACCGTTGCCTGCTGAAGCGCCAGCGCTCGAGCTACGCGGAATAACGAAGCGGTTCGGCCCGGTCGTCGCCAACGACCGGGTCGACTTCGACCTACGCCGCGGCGAGGTCCACGCCCTGCTCGGCGAGAACGGGGCGGGAAAGTCGACGCTGATGTCGATCCTCTACGGGCTCTACAGCCCCGACGAGGGCGAGCTTCAGGTGGACGGCGAGCCGGTCGTGATCGACTCGCCGTCACGGGCCATCGAGCTCGGTATCGGCATGGTCCACCAGCACTTCATGCTCGTGCCGGTGATGACGGTGGCGGAGAACATCGTGCTCGGTGCCGAGCCCCGCCGGGCCGGTGGGATGCTCGACGTGGCCGAGGCGCGCAAGCGGGTCAAGGAGCTGTCCGAGCGCTATGGGCTGGCGGTGGACCCCGACGCCGTCATCGAGGATGTGACCGTCGGCACCCAGCAGCGAGTCGAGATCCTGAAGACGCTCTATCGCGGCGCGCGCATCCTCGTGCTCGATGAGCCCACCGCGGTGCTCACCGCCCAGGAGGCGAACGAGCTCTTCGAGGTGCTGCGCGCGCTCAAGGCGGACGGCGTGGCGATCGTGTTCATCAGCCACAAGCTCGGAGAGGTGCTCGGCATAGCCGACCGCGTGACCGTGCTGCGGCGCGGCAAGCGGATCGACACCGTGCCCACGGAGGGCGCGACCGAGGAGAGCCTCGCCCGCCTGATGGTGGGGCGTGACGTGCTCCTGAGCGTGGACAAGCCGGCGAGCAAGCGTGGCGATCCGATGCTGGAGGTCGAGGACCTGCGCGTGCGTGACGACCGCGAACTCGAAGCGGTGCGCGGGCTCTCGCTCGAGGTCCGGGGAGGCGAGGTCGTGGCCCTGGCGGGCGTGGACGGCAACGGGCAGCACGAGCTGGTGGAGGCGATTGCCGGCCTGCGGGTGCCTGCGTCGGGACATATTCGCGTGGCCGGGCACGACGTGACCGGGCGTGGCGTGCGGGCCACGACCGAAGCCGGCGTGGCGCACATCGCCGAGGATCGCCAGCTGCGCGGCCTGGTGCTCGACTTCACCCTGGCGGAGAACCTCGCGCTCCGGGAGTACCGCCACCCGCCGCTGTCGCGCAACGGCTTTCTCTCGGTGAGCACGATGAAGTCGCGCGCGAACGTGCTGCTGGCCGAGTACGACGTCCGTAACCGCGACGCCGACCTGCCGGCCTCGTCGCTGTCGGGCGGCAACCAGCAGAAGGTGTGCATCGCGCGGGAAATCGCCAGCAACCCGAGCCTGTTGATCGCCCACCAGCCCACGCGCGGGCTCGACGTTGGCGCGATCGAGTTCGTGCACCGGAGGCTCGTGGCCGAGCGCGACCGGGGACGCGGCATCCTCCTCGTATCGCTGGAGTTCGAGGAGGTGCGCTCCCTCGCAGACCGCATTCTCGTGATCTACGAAGGGCGCATCGTGGGCGAGTTCGGGCCTGATGTCTCGGAGGAGGAGCTCGGCTTCGCGATGACCGGCGGCGGATCGGGCCGGACGGTCGCGTGAGCGACGAGCGGGACCGGGACCGCGAAGATCCACCGCCCGAGGCCGGCCCGGGCCTGCAGGGTGCCGACGAGGCACTCCTGGCGGCCTCGCAGACGCCGGCCTCGCGGCTAGCCGCCTACGTGCGCGGCGGCGGGGTGATCGTGCCGGTCCTGACGGCGGCGCTGGCCTTCCTGATCGGCGGCCTCGTGGTGCTGATCACCGGCAACGATCCGATCGCCACCTACGAGGCCATCTTCAGGGGCACCGGCCTTCAGTGGCTGTTCCCGTGGGTCACGGGCGAGGACCGCGCCGTCGCGGCGCTGAACCTCCAGCAGACGCTCATCATCACCACGCCGCTGATCCTCACGGGGCTGGCGGTTGCCTTCGCCTTCCGCGCCGGCCTCTTCAACATCGGCGGACAGGGCCAGTACGTCATGGGCACGATCGCCGCCGTCTGGGTGGGATCGGAGTTCGGTGGCCTGCCGGGCTTCCTGCACATCCTTCTGGCGGTGTTCGCGGCGGTCACCGCCGGAGCGGCGTGGGCGGGGATCGCCGGAGCGCTGAAGGCGACCGTGGGCGCCAACGAGGTGATCTCGACGATCATGCTCAACTACATCGCGCTCTACATCGGGCTCTATCTGTTCGGGCTCGGCGGGCCGCTGCAGAACGACCGCGAGGCCACTCTGCCGGTGTCCAACGACGTGGTGGAGTCCGCCCGGCTCCCGGTCTTCTGGGGCGACCCGATCCTGCAGGGCCTCCACATCGGGATCTTCGTGGCGCTCGCGGCGCTCGTCTTCTACTGGGTTCTGCTCAACCGCTCGACCACGGGCTACGAGGTCCGGGCCGTGGGACTGAATCCCGAGGCCGCGCGCTACGGCGGGATGAGCGTGGGCAAGAACTACGTCCTGGTGATGGCGGTCTGCGGCGGCTTTGCCGGGCTGGCGGGCTCCCTCGACATTCTCGGCTGGCAGTTCCGGCTGGCCACGAACGACATCGAGATCACCCAGATCGGCTTCCTCGGCATCGCCGTGGCGCTCCTCGGCCGCAATACCGCGGTCGGTACGGCGGCCGCGGCGCTGCTGTTCGGTGCGCTCCTGTCCGGCACCTCGCAGCGCAACCTCGACCCGAGCATCTTCGAGCCCTCGCTGGCCGCGAACCTGACGACGATCATCCAGGGCCTCGTGGTGCTGGTGGTCAGCGCCGACGTGCTCGTGCTGGGCCTGCTGCGGCGAGGGCGCGGGCTGTTTCGCGGGGGCGGGCCGGGGACGGCGCCGCCACCGCGGGTCGGCCCGCCGATGCCACCACCGCGGTCCGGGGGCGGCGGATGAGCGCGCTGGCGGAGGCGCCGGAGAGCCGTCGCGTGGGGACGCGGGAGGTCGGCTGGGGGGCGGTGGTCGTGGGCGCGCTGGCCTGGTTCATCGCACTGCCCCCGATCCTCGTGCGCACGCCGGTGCCCTCGCTGGTGCTGGCACTCATCGCGATCGCGGTGGGGATCTATGTCCTGCGCGAGGACGAGCGGCGGCTGGGCTACGGTGCGATCGTCTCCGGCCTGATCGGCGGGATCGGCGCGGTGGCGGCCACCCGCTCGGGAATCGAGAACCTCGAAGCCGTGTTCGTGTGGTCGGCGCTGGTGGCGGCCATGCTTCGCTTCGCCACGCCGCTGATCCTGGCTGCGATGGGAGGCATCCTCTGCGAACGCAGCGGCGTCATCAACATCGGCCTCGAGGGCATGATGCTGATGGGTGCGTTCTTCGGGATCTTCGGCGCCGACGAGACGGGCTCGTGGCTGCTCGGATGCCTGATCGGGATGCTGGCCGGCGGGGTTCTGGCCCTCATCCACGCCGTCTTCTCGATCTCGTTGCGCGGCGACCAGGTGGTGAGCGGCACGGCGGTGAACTTCCTCGCGCTCGGCATCACCGGCTACGTGTACATCGCCCACTACGGGGACCAGGGCACGCCCGGCGAGGTGCCCCGCGTCCCGGACGTGACCCTGCCGCTGGTCGAGGACATCCCGTTCGTGGGCAACGCCATCGGGAGCGCGTCGCTGCTCACCTGGGTCGCGCTGCTGCTGGTACCGCTGATGGCGGTGTTCCTGTTTCGCACCCCCGCCGGCTTGCGGCTGCGCTCGGTGGGGGAGAAGCCGCGCGCGGCCGAGACCGTGGGCGTACAGGTGATCCGGACGCGCTACGTCGCCGTCATCGGCTCGGGCCTGCTCGCTGGACTCGGTGGCGTCTACCTGTCGATCGCGCTGCTCGGCTCGTTCTCGCAGAACATGACCGACGGACGCGGGTTCATCGCCCTGGCCGCCGTGATCTTCGGGAACTGGCGGCCGCTCGGGGCGCTGGCCGCTGCGCTCCTGTTCGGCTTTTCGAGCGCGCTGGCGCAGCGGCTTCCGGAGTTCTCGGAGTCGACCGCCGTCCTCTTCCAGGCGCTCCCGTACGTGCTCACCCTGATCGTCGTGGCCGGAGTGATCGGGCGCTCGCGCCCGCCCGCCTCGATCGGCATTCCGTTCGTGAGGGGGTAGTGCCATGACCGTTTCCAGGCTCGCGCTCGCCGGTCCACCAGACGAGTCACCCAGGCGCCTCAGCGACGAGGTCGAGCTCTACCAGCGCACCTACAACACCCTGTTGCGCTCGAGCGGTGAGACGGCGTTGCGCGTGCTCGAGTCCTCGCACCGGGCGATGGGCTCGAGCCTGCATCCGCTGGCCGGCAGTGACGAGCCCGATCTCGGCGCCTTCATCTACGCCATCCGGCGCATGCCCGACGCGATTGCCGGCGCCGAGCTCGTGATCATGGGTCAGGAGGCTGAGGTCTTCGCCAAGAACGGCATCGTGATCGACGAGTGGGAGGAGGCCGACGCCCCAGCGCGCAGACGCCGCTGGCACGACAGCGGCGGCGGCGTGCACGCCGTGCTCCTGGCGAGCGCCTCCGACGTGGACGATCTGATTCCCACGCTGGTGGCGTTCCAGATCGAGTGGAACAAGATCCGGGTGCGCCAGCGGGCGGCCGGCTGGCCCCCGGAGAAGGCGCCCACACCGGAGGAGTGCGCTGCGGCGCTGGGCGGCGCGGCCGAAGACTGGCTGCGCCTGCGCAAGGCCTGGGGCGAGCGCTTCGACGAGCGGCTGCGGCTGATCGCCGAGCGCAGCATGGCGCTGCGGGTGCGGATGCTGGGGGGCACGCAGGTGGGTTACGCGCGGATGACCAGGCGCTGGTGGCTGCCCGTGCAGACCCGGCTGGAGTCCGAGGGGCTGGCCGACGTGCCGGTGTACTTCGTCAGCTCCAACACGCACAGCCTGGTCAACATCGTGAGCGGCACGGCGCGCCAGCGCGAGGAGCGGTTGCTGGAGTTCGTGGAGACGCTGCCCCCGAGCGACATCCTGCGGGAGGAGCTGGACGCCTTCCGCGCCGGGCGCTCGAAGGGCTCGTGGGAGAACTTCCTCTACTTCGTGGCGCGGCTCTACTTCGACTCGCACGGCGACGAGGGCCGCAGGGCGCGGCGGCAGTCCGAGGCCGAGAGCGGGATCCACCACATCCCGAGCCGCACCGCGCTGCGCGTGCCCGCCCAGATCATCCCGGTGGGGCGGCTGATGCCGGAGCGCCTCGATCCCCGTCTGGGCGAGGTCGATCCCGAGGCCCTGCGCGCGAGCGACGCGGTGATCGTGAACATCGACTATCCGCTGGGGGTGGCGGCCTACAACATCCTGCGCGAGGTGGCGGTATCGAGCGGGGCGCTGCGCGGCGTCTACGTGCTCGGCAAGGCCGCGACCCTCAATGCCGACGTGGGCGACGTGATGCTCTCCAGCGTGGTGCACGACGAGCACTCCGCCTCCACCTACTGGCTCGACAATGCCTTCGGCGTCGAGGACCTGATGGCCGACCTGCGCTTCGGCACCGGGCTCGACAACCAGCGCGCGGTGACGGTCAAAAGCACGTTCCTGCAGAACCGCGCCTACCTCGACTTCTACTACCGCGAGGCCTTCACGGTGGTGGAGATGGAGGCCGGCCCCTACTGCAACGCGATCTACGAGATCTCCGACGCCGACCGCCACCCGGTGGGCGAAGCGGTCAACTTCTCCAAGCTCCCCATCGACTTCGGGATCATCCACTACGCCTCCGACACGCCCTACACGCAGGCCCGCACGCTGGGAGCCCGCGGCCTGTCCTACTACGGAATGGACTCGACCTACGCGTCGTCGCTGGCGATAGCCCGGCGGGTGCTGAGGCTGGAGGGCGCGTTGGAGTAGTCAGGCGGCGAGCCACCAAGGGAACCCCGCGCCCGTCCCGAACCTAGTTGGGCGAATGGCCGCCGCCACCGAGTTCGCCATCCGCCTCAACTCGATCAACGAGCTCTTCTGGGAGTTCGACGCCCGCCCCGTGGCCCAGCGCCAGGTGACGGCGGACGTGCGCTGGTATCTGCTGGACGAGTGGGAGCGGGTCCGACAGCAGGATCCCGAGACCCTGATCGTGTACGCCCCGGCCGCCGAGGAGGACACCACCGACACGCAGGCGGTGGCGTCGGCGATCCGCTCGAGCCTCCACTCGGCCTCGGGGGCGCTGCGCCGCGTCGACCCGCTTTCGCGCCAGCAGAAGGTGGCCGCCTGGATCGGGATCGCGTTCCTGTTCGCCTCGATCGTCGTTTCGACCGCGATCGACCGGACCAGCGAGGACATCCTCGCGCAGGGGGTCTCGCAGGGCGTCCTGGTGGTCGGCTGGGTGGCTCTCTGGGGACCCGCTGCGCGCTTCATCGTGGAGGTGGTGCCGCACGTGTTCAACAAGCGCCGCTACGCCGAGTTTGCCGACATCGAGGTGCACTTCGTGTGGGTCTGAGCGGCGGGCCTAGAGGGCCCAGAACGGCGCGCAGCTCCGCGGCCACCGCGTCGGCATCCTCGCTGATGCGCTTCCAGGTGTAGCGAAGGGTGCGCAGGCCGGCGGCGGACACGGCCGCGTCGCGGGCGCGGTCGCTTTCGAAGGCGTCGGACCTGTCGTGCGCCGCCGTGCCGTCGAGTTCGACTACCACTCCCTGGGTCGGCCAGAGGCAGTCGTGCCTGATGCTCTTGCCGTTGACCAGCGCGGGAACGTTGGTGTCGGGCTGGGGGAGGTTCGCTGTTCGGCACAGCTCGAGGAAGCGGTGCTCGAGCTCGCTGCGGATGATCGTGCTGGGGCGGTGGGCTTGAACTGCAGCACGGAGGGTCGGCAAGCTGCGTCTCCCGTGGGCTCGCGTGATGGCGGCGTCCAGTTGGTCGAGGTCGAGCAGACCTCTGTAGGCGGCCTCCCTGATGATCCGGGTCAACCGCTCGCGGCCGAGGACGTCGGTCAGGTCGACCAGCATGCGGGCGACGGTCGTGACGGGGATGCGGTTGACCACGGTCACCTGCTCGGCATCGAGATGGCGAACCCGATGAAGGCGGATGTCTCCCGAGCCCTTGCGCGACCGATGCGCGGTGGTCACGTGAATCTTCGCGCCCGTCCTGTCGTAGACACCCCATAACACTGCGGCATCCAGGTGACTGAGGACGGCCCCCGTTCCCGACGCGAGCACGGCTGCCAGCCACCGGCCCTCCCGGGTGAGACTCGGCTGGCCGACGACGTAAACGCCGCGGTACCGGCGATTTAGCCGGCCGGTCGCAACCCTCCGACTCACCGCACTCCCGCGGATCCCGACCGCGACGAGTTGTTCATGAGTGATGAGGGTGTGCTGGCGCGCCGCGATGCGGGCGACCCGAACATCGGGGTGTGGGCCCTTTGGATGCTCGTATGCGGCATTGACAGGGCCCACCCCCGAAGCGTGGCGCGCCCTGCGCCACACGTGTGCGACGAGTGTTACGACTCAGCCACGCCAGGCACGCAGGCGGGGGCGCCAGGCCGGGACGGCGCGTCGGTACGCGATGTAGGCGTCGCCGAACTGGCGCGTCAGGGTGGGCTCTTCGTAGAAGTGAACGAAGCTCGCCACGACAGCCATGAAGAGGGCGGCGTAGGCCAGCAGCACGGGCCGGCCCAGCAGCATCGCCTGGCCGATGATGGTCGCGGCCACGGCCACGTACATCGGGTTGCGCACGTGGCGGTAGAGGCCGCCGACCACGAGCCGGCGGGTGGGTGCGACAGGAGCCGGGGTTCCGATGCCCTCGAACACGAAGCGAGCGAAGGTGTGCAGCAGCACGGCCACGCCGGCTACGATCAGCAGCCCGCCGGCCACCTGGAGCCCGGCCCAGGGATCAGCCGAGTCCCATCCCGTCAGCAGCCACGGCAGCAAGCCGCCCACGACACCCGGGGCAAGAAACAGGAAGACGACGCTGCCCGCCGCCGCGCGAGCGCGGGCCGAGCTCAAGCCCCCACGGGATGCCACGCCGTCTTCAGCTCCAGCACCGCCTCGAGGCGACCGAGCGCGTCCCGGACACCTTCCTCATAGCCGGTAGTAGGCGCCGCATGCCGCACCCGCGTAACGCTCTCTGCCGCCAGGCGATCGATTTCCGCGCCCAGATCAGCGTCCGCCGAAGCGTCGACCACGGCATTCACGTCCCGGTGCCCTGCCAGCGCGCGCGCCAGCTCGGCCCGCCTGCCCGAGAGCAGATTCACCACGCCGGCGGGAACGTCGGACACACCGAGGACTTCGGAGAAATCGAGCCCCGCCAGGGGACCGGCCTCGGACAGCACGCCCACCACGACGTTGCCCGCGGCCAGGGCCGGCGCCAGCTCGGCCACCAGGCCCAGCAGCTCGGGCGAGTCGGGGGCCACCACGCCCACGACGCCCGTCGGCTCGGGCACGGAGAAGGAGAGAAACGGCGCGGCCACGGGATTGACACCCCCGAGCACGGGCTGGAACTTGTCCGTCCAGCCGGCGTAGTGGACGAGCAGGTCGATGGCCGCGTTGACCTCGGAACGAGCCACGCCGATCTCCTCGGCCCGTGACTCGAGCGCCTCGGCGGCCCGGTAGAGGATCTGGCCCCGGTTGTAGGCGGTGCGACCCGCCCACGGCCCGGCCGCCGCGCGCGCGGCCTTGACGGCGTCGCGCACGTCCTTGCGCGAGGCGCGCGGCACGTTGCGCTCCTGCACGCGGTCGTAGCGGCCGGACTCCGAGCGCACGAAGGCCCCACCGATGTACAGCTTGTAGGTCTTCGGAACCGCCAGCCGGCTCACGAGAGCACCCGCAGGTAGGGACGCAGTCCGGCCGGCCCGCCCTCGCGCCCGAAGCCGCTCTCCTTGTAGCCGCCGAAGGCCGCGGTGGGATCGAAGTGGTTGTACGTGTTCTGCCAGACCACGCCGGCCTTGAGCGCCGCGGCCACCTCGAAGGCCTTGGCCCCCTTGTCGGTCCAGATGCCGGCGGCGAGCCCGTAGGCCGAGTTGTTGGCCTTCTCGATCGCTTCGGCCTGGCTGCGGAAGGTGAGCACCGACACGACGGGGCCGAAGATCTCCTCGACCGCGATCCGGTGCGCCGGGGCCACCTCGGTGAAGATCGTCGGCGCGAACCACCAGCCGCGCTCGGGCAGCTCGCAGGCCACGCTGCGCCGCAGCGCGCCCTCCTGCTCGCCGGCGGCCACCAGCTCCTCGATCCGCGTGAGTTGCTCGCGCGAGTTGATGGCCCCGACATCGGTGTTCTTGTCGAGCGGGTCGCCCACCCGCAGGCGCCCCATCCGCTCCCAGAGCTTGCCGATCACCACGTCGGCCACCGACTCCTGGATCAGCAGGCGCGAGCCCGCGCAGCAGACGTGGCCCTGGTTGAAGAAGATCCCGTTGACGATCCCCTCGACCGCCTGGTCGAGCGCGGCGTCCTCGAACACCACGTTGGCCGACTTGCCGCCCAGTTCCAGGGTGAGTGGGATTCCGCGGCCGGCGAGCGCGGCCTGGATGTCCTTGCCCACCGAGGTCGAACCCGTGAAGGCGACCTTGTCGATGCCCGGATCGCGGACGAGCGCGGCGCCGGTGGCGCCGTCCCCGGGCAGGATCGAGATCACGCCCGGAGGCAGCTCGGCCTCCTGGACGATCTCGGCCAGCAGCAGCGCGCTGAGCGGCGTGGTCTCGGCCGGCTTGAGCACGGCCGTATTGCCGCAGGCCAGCGCGGGCGCGAGCTTCCACGCCGCCATCAGCAGCGGGAAGTTCCAAGGCACGATCTGGGCGGCCACGCCGAGCGGCTCGACCGGGCGGCCGCCGACGCCGTAGGACAGCTTGTCGGCCCAGCCCGCGTAGTGGAAGAAGTGCGCGGCGGCGAGGGGTACGTCCACGTCGCGCGACTCACGAATCGGCTTGCCTCCGTCGAGCGACTCCACGATGGCCAGCTCGCGGGCGCGTTCCTGGATCAGCCGCGCGATGCGAAACAGGTACTTGCCGCGCTCCAGGCCGCTCAGCGCCGCCCAGGCCGGCTGTGCCGCCCGGGCCGACTCCACCGCCGCGCGGACGTCCGCGGCGCCCGCGAAGGCAACCTCGGCGACCGGCTCCTCGGTGGCCGGGTTGATCGAGGGCACGCGGCGGCCGTCGCCGGGGTCGCGGAACTCGCCGTCTACGAACAGCCCGTAGGAGTCGCGCAGGCGAACGTGGTCGGCCGACTCGGGCGCGGGCGCGTAGTCCCAGACGATGCGGGTGCGTGTCTGCTGAGCACTCATATGGCGCGAGCGTTCGAAGTCATTCGCGCGAGAAGTCCTCGGGCCGCGCGTAGCGGCCGGTCTCGGTCTTCTCGTACTGCATGAGGAGATCGTTGAGCAACGAGGAGGCGCCGATGCGAAAGCGCTCCGGGGTCAGCCACTCGTCCCCCAGCGTCTCCTTGACGAGCACGAGCCGGTGCAGCGCCGCCTTGCTGTTGGAGACGCCGCCCGCGGCCTTCATTCCCACCGCGCGCCCGCTGCGCTCGGCGTAGTCGCGGATCGCCTCCAGCATCACCAGCGTCACGCCGGGGGTCGCACCGCTGGCCGCCTTGCCGGTGGAGGTCTTGATGAAGTCGGCACCGGCCTCCATGGCGAGCATCGAGGCGTGGCGAACGTGGTCGTAGGAGCCGAGCTCCGCGGTCTCGAGGATCACCTTGAGGTGGGCCTCGCCACAGGCCTCCTTGATGCGGACGATCTCCTCCATCACGCGGGTGTCCTGGCCCGAGAGAAACGCCTCGCGCGAGATGACCATGTCGATCTCGTCCGCTCCGGCGGCCACGGCATCCTCGGTGTCTCGCAGCTTGACCTCGAGCGACGCCTGACCGCTCGGGAAGGCTGCGGCGACCGAGGCGGCGCGAACGCCGGTGCCCTCGAGCGCCTCCCGTGCCACCCCGACCTGCGCGGGATACACGCACACCGCGGCACAGGAGGGGATCTCCGGCATCGTGGGCGCCGGGCATACGGCCTTGGCGCAGAGGTGGCGGACCTTTCCCGCGGTGTCGGCACCCTCCAGCGTCGTGAGGTCGGTCATCGACACGGCCAGGCGGATGCCCTGCTGCTTGGCGCTGGTCTTGATGGAACGCTTGCCCAGAGTGGCGGCGCGTTCCTCGATACCGACGCGGTCGACGTGGGGAAGCCTGCGAATCACCCCCTCAGTATGGCGACTGAGCGCGGCGACATGAACGCTACGCAACCAGGCGTGCGGCTCAGCGGCCCACTGCCGCCATGAAGCGCTCAAGCTTGGCCGCGTCGAGGGCGAAGCTCTCCCCGGAGCGCAGCCCCGAGCAGACATCCAGGCCGAAGGGAGCCACCGTGTCGATCGCCTCGCGGGCGTTCTCCGGGCGCAGGCCGCCCGCCAGGAACAGCGGCACGCCCACCGCCTCGCGGATCCGTCGCGAGAGCTCCCAGTCGTGGCGGCGTCCGGTACCGCCGAGCTCTTTCACCTCCAGTGATGGATTGCCCGAGTCGAGCAGGATCGCGTCCACGGCGCCCGCTACCGAGGTCGCCTCCTCCACGGACTCCGGCCCGGCCACGTGCACCACCTGCACGAGCTTGACGCCCGGCAGGGCGCGGCGCAGCTCGGCGTGCGTCCCCGCAGCCAGAGCGTCGACGAGCTGCAGGACCCGCGCGCGGATCTGCCGCTGCTGGGCCACGATCGAGTCCACGTCCTGCGCCGAGGTGAGCAGAAACGAGTCCACCCCGGGCGGGACCATCGCCGCGATCTCGGCCGCCACGTCGTCGGCGATCACTCCGGGGCCGCTGGGCATCTCCGACACCAGGCCGAGCGCCGAGGCTCCCGCATCGATGGCCAGCCGGGCTTCCTCGACGCTCTTGATACAGCAGACCTTCACGCGGGTGTGGCGGCTCGGCTCCATGCGGCCGGACAATCTACGCTCAGAACCATGCAGAGAGTCTGCGTCTTCTGCGGGTCGAGCCCGGGCGCGCGGCGCGCCTACGCCGACACGACGGCCGAGCTCGCCCGTCTCTTGGTTGCCGAGGGCATCGGTGTGGTCTACGGCGGCGCGCACGTCGGCCTCATGGGCACGCTGGCCGACACCGTCCTCGAGGAGGGCGGCGAGATCGTCGGCGTGATCCCGCGCGCCCTGGTGGACAGGGAGATCGCGCATGCCGGCCTGTCCGATCTGCGCGTCGTGACCTCGATGCACGAGCGCAAGGCGCTCATGGCCGAGCTCTCCGACGCCTTCATCGCCCTCCCGGGCGGCCTGGGCACGCTCGACGAGCTGTTCGAGGTCTACACCTGGTCGCAGCTCGGCCTGCACCGAAAGCCCTGCGCCCTGCTCGACGTGGAGGGCTACTACGAGGGCATCGCCCGCTTCCTGGACCACTCCGTGGAGGAGCGCTTCGTGCGCGAGGAGCACCGCGCGATGCTGATGGCCGAACAGGACCCCGGGGTCCTGATCGAGCGCCTGCGGGAGTTCGATCCGGGCACCATGAAGTCGAAGTGGATCGACCGCACCGAGACGTAGTGGAATCCCTGGGTAACCTCTCGCGCCCCATGGCCGACCCCGCCCTCGGAGAGATCCTGGTCCAGCGCGACGACCTCGCGCACCGCGTGAAGGAGCTTGGCGAGGAGGTCTCGCGCGACTACGCGGGCCGCAAGCTGCTGCTGATCGGCGTCCTCAAGGGCGCGATCTTCTTCCTGGCCGACCTGATGCGCAATCTCGAGGTCGACTGCGAGCTCGATTTCATGGCCGTCTCCTCTTACGGCGCCTCCACCGACTCGTCGGGGGTGGTGCGGATCCTCAAGGACCTCGATGCACCGATCGAGGGCAAGGACGTCCTGATAGTCGAGGACATCGTCGACTCTGGCCTGACCCTCTCCTACCTCTTTCGCATGCTGCGGGCGCGCAACCCGGCCTCGCTCGAGGTCTGTGCCCTGTTGACGAAGCCGGGGCGGCGAGAGATCGACCTGCCGATCAAGTACACCGGCTTCGAGATCCCCAACAGCTTCGCGATCGGATACGGCCTGGACTACGCAGAGCGGTACCGCAATCTCCCCTACGTGGCCGTCCTCAACGAGCCCTGAAACCCGGTCTGGAGGCGGCGGAAACGGGCGAAAGAGGAAACTACCCCCTTGCTAGGCTTGCGTTTCATCCTCGGAGGGCAGGTTTGGTCTAGGCCGTGAGCCGATTCTTCAAGAGCGCAGCATTCCCCATTCTGATCGTCGTTGTCCTGGCCTTCTTCGCCCAGAAGCTGATCAGCCCTGGGGATCGCACGAAGGATCCGAATTACTCGCAGTTCCTGACGCAGATCGAGAACGGGTCGGTCAAGGACGTCACGCTCAGCACGAAGAACAACCGGATCGACGTCGAGCTCAAGAGCGGCAAGAAGTACCAGACCGCCTATCCGGACAACACCGAGCAGAACCTCACCAACCAGCTGCGGGCGGAGAACGTCCCGATCACGGTCAAGCCGAAGGGCGGATCCGGCTGGCTCACGGCGCTCACCTACATCCTGCCGTTCGTGATCTTCCTGCTCTTCTGGCTGTTCATCATCAACCAGATGCAGGGCGGCGGCTCGAAGGTCATGTCCTTCGGCAAGTCGCGTGCCAAGCGCATGTCGGTCGATGCGCCCAAGATCACCTTCCGCGACGTGGCCGGTGTGGACGAGGCGGTGGAGGAGCTCCACGAGATCAAGGAGTTCCTCGAGAACCCCAAGAAGTTCCAGGCCCTCGGGGCCCGCATTCCCAAGGGCGTGCTGCTGTATGGCCCGCCGGGCACCGGCAAGACGCTGCTGGCGCGCGCCGTCGCCGGTGAGGCCGGCGTCCCGTTCTTCTCGATCTCCGGCTCGGACTTCGTCGAGATGTTCGTGGGGGTGGGAGCCTCCCGCGTGCGCGACCTGTTCGAGCAGGCCAAGCAGAACTCGCCGTGCATCATCTTCATGGACGAGATCGACGCCGTCGGGCGCCATCGTGGCGCCGGCCTCGGCGGAGGGCACGACGAGCGCGAGCAGACGCTCAACCAGCTGCTGGTCGAGATGGACGGCTTCGAGATGAAGGACAACATCATCCTCATCGCGGCCACCAACCGCCCGGACATCCTCGATCCGGCGCTGCTGCGCCCCGGGCGCTTCGACCGCCAGATCGTGGTCGATCGTCCCGACCGCAAGGGTCGCGCCAAGATCCTCGAGGTCCACACCCGCGGCAAGCCGCTGGCCAAGGCGATCGAGCTGGACACGCTGGCCGGCCAGACTCCCGGGTTCACGGGAGCCGATCTGCAGAACCTCGTGAACGAGGCGGCTCTGCTGGCCGCCCGCCAGGGCAAGCGCGAGATCGACCACCTCCAGCTGGAGGAGGGGATCATGCGCGTGATCGCCGGGCCGGAGAAGAAGACCCGCGTGATGTCCGAGAAGGAGCGCCGCATCACGGCCTACCACGAGATGGGTCACGCGCTGGTCGCCCACTTCTTGGACAACACCGACCCGGTGCACAAGATCTCGGTGATCTCGCGCGGGCAGGCGCTGGGCTACACGATCTCGCTGCCCACCGAGGACAAGTTCCTCACCACTCGCGCCGAGCTGTCGGACACGATGGCCATGACGCTGGGGGGCCGGGCCGCCGAGGAGATCGTGTTCCGCGAGGTCACCACCGGCGCTTCCAACGACCTCGAGAAGGTCACGGCCACCGCCAAGCAGATGGTCATGCGCTTCGGCATGTCGGACAAGCTCGGCCCGCGCGTGTTCGGCCACGACCACGGCCAGCCCTTCCTGGGCCGCGAGTTCAGCTCCGAGCCCGACTACTCCGACGAGATCGCGCGCGAGATCGATGACGAGATCCGGCGGATCGTCGAGGAGGCTCACGTGACCGCGCGCGCCGTGCTCGAGGACCACCGCGAGCATCTGGAGATGACCTCCGAGATCCTGCTCAAGCGCGAGACGATCGAGCGGGAGCAGTTCATCGAGCTGCTGGCCGGCAAGACCGAGGACGAGGTCTTCGGCATCGACGAGCCGCCGGTCCCGGTAGCTCCGCCGGCGGCGCCCGAGGCGCCGGAGCGCAAGCCGGAACGCGCTCCCAAGACGCTGCCGCGACCGGGCCTGGCCGGGGGGACCGCCGAGATGCGTTCCTCGGAGCCCGAGAACCCCTCCACCACCTAGGTTCGGTTTCGCTCTGTCGGGCGGGGGCGTTCGTCACGCTTCGGGCCGCAGAGCGCTCGCGCTGCGCGCTCGTTCGCTCACCGCAAGCGGCTTGCTCTGACATGCTCTGCCGCCCGAAGGTGCCGATCGCCCCCGCCTCGGTGGGGCGTTGGCGGGACAAGCGTCGGGCAAGGCCAGCCTGCACATATTGGACCTGATCGGGAGCGGCGCCAAGCCTGCCGACGGCAGCGTTCGGGCCCGCCTTGAACGGTGGGTGTACGGGTCGTAGACTCGCGCGTGCGATCGCCTCCGCGTCGCTTCGCCAGAGATCATGGATCTGGAAGCGCAGAAAGATCAGCTTCAGGCGCTGGCCAAGGCGCAGAAGATCGACCTCGAGCCGGTCGACAAGCTTCCCGACGACCCGCGCCTGCAGATCGCTGGGCTCGCGACGCTCCTGGGGATCAACCCGATGGCAGCTCTGCGAGGCGACGTCCCGGTCAGGAAACTCGTCACCGAGGCCCGCAAGCAGGAGCGGGCGCGCGAGCAGTACGAGAAACAGGAACTGAAGCGGCTCCGGGAGCTCGGTATCGAGTTCGAGCAGGGTGGCTGAGCAGTGACGCAGTTCTCCGCCGGCTTGTCGATGGGCCTCCCTCGGGCTCCCGAGCTGGTCTACCCGCCATCGTTCCCGTTCCGCAAGTCCTTCTGGGTCTACAACGCGATCTGGTACTCGACGCTCGAGTTCGACGTCTTCACCTCGTACGACTCCTATGCCGGGGCCCTCGCGGATGTCCGTATCAACGGCGTGAGCGTCGGCCAGATCCCGCCGCGTGGCTACACGCAGACAAGCGGAGAGCTGGCTCCGGTCTCATTCCAGTTCGGCAACGGGATGCTGCAGACGATCGGGGCGATGGGGCGGACAGGCACCAATCAGCTCGAGATCGTTCCGGCGGCTTCCTACGACTGGCTCGTGGTTGGAAACTGGCGCTTCCACTACTACCAAGCGCTTCCGCCCTAGGAGGCCTGGTAGGACGCCGCGCGCCGTGCGGTGAACGAAGGGAACACCAGAGAAGCGACTGACGCCGAGGTCGGGCGACTGCAGGCAGCCCGGGCGAGCTTCCAGTGCATAGGAGCATCCTTCGGGCTCTGATCGCGGAGCCTCTGGAAGTTCCTCTTCGTCCAATCTGGCATGCCCGGTCCGCGGCGGCTAGCGGACCTGTTCGGTGACGAGCGTGCGACGCAGGCCGGTGGCGGCCAGGCTGCCGCCGGCGATGCCCGTGCCGTCGGGCAGCTCGGTCGTCAGTACGCCGGCGGCGCGCAGCACGTTGCGGTCCTCCAGCGCCAGCTCGCCGTCGGCGAGCACGACGAGGCCGTCGATCTTCCCAGGCGTGGCAGTACCTGCTCCCTTGACGCGTGCTGCCGGGGGGTGGGAGGGTAGGACGCCCAAGTCAACCTGGGGGGTTGCTGATGCCTAAGTTCTTGTTCGAGGCCTCGTACACGTCGGACGGCATCAAGGGCGTCCAGAGCGCGGGCGGGTCAAGCAGGCGTGACGCGGTGGCTCAGGTCGCGGAGAGCGTAGGGGGGCAACTCGAGAGCTTCTACTTCGCCTTTGGCGAGCGGGACGCCTACGTGATCGTCGAGCTTCCCGACAACGAGAGCGCCGCGGCGGTCGCGCTCACCGTGAACTCAGCTGGAGGCGCGACGGTCAGGACCGTGGTGCTGCTGGCGCCGGATGAGGTCGACGCCGCCGCGAAGCGATCGGTCGACTACCGGCCGCCCGGAGGCTGACGGCGGCGGGACCAGCGGGGCGCCCGGACTCCCCGCCTCGCGCGGTTTCCGGGAGCTCGCTCGAGCCGGCAGACCGGACTGCAGCCCAGCCTCGGTTCGGCGGTGAGGCCCGAGGTTGGCGGGCCCGGCCGCACTCGCCGCCGCGGTACTCCCCATCATGCGTGAGCAGGGCGGCGGAGCGATGGACGTGTATGCCGAGACTGGGAGCAGCTGAGACGAGAAACGGCTTTCGACGGCTAGCCGATCGCGATCTCGCCTCCCAGCTCGAATGGCGGCACCAGCTCGATGCGGTCGCCGCTCCAGAAGCGCCCCGGGTCGTACCAGCTCGCTGGGCGCCGGGCGGGGAGGAGGCCCATGTGCTGGTAGGTGGTCGCGACGAGCTCGGCGCAGTAGATCGTCTCGAGCGAGGAGGAACGGCGGCGCGCGCGGCCGCTGACCCACTGCCGGGCCAGACCCGGCATGGTCGGAAAGGGCCGGCCGTCGTAGCGCTGGATCACCTCCAGGAGCCTGTCCTCGTGGTGGCGCCGGATCTCGCCCTCGAGCTGGCGCACCCATGCACGCTGCCCGTAGCGCTCGGACCAGGTCCTCACGGCGTCGCGGAGCAGATGCAGCTGCACGCCCCGCTGACGCTCGCCCGTCCAAACGTCGGGCAGCGACCGCCCCAGCTCCGCGTGCCACAGCAGCGGAGGCAGGTCATCGAGGGCGACCGCCATGCCGACATGGTTCACCGGACTGTTGGTGGCGGCCCGAATCGCGAGGTCGGCAAGCGAGCGGCCGCGAAAGAGCCAGATGTCGCCGGTCGAGGCGCCGGCGATAGCGTCGTCGAGGGGCAGGAGCACCGGGCTTAACCTACGGGTCATGCGCGTCCCCTGGAAGCTGATAGGAGCCGCCGGGCTGGCGGGCGTTGCCGCTACCGGCGTGGTGATCGCCCGGCGGCGCCGAGCCCAGACCGACTACGACCCCGACGAGCTGCGCGACCGGCTCCACAGGCGTCTCGGCGAGGCGGGGGTGGGGGAGCCTGTGGGCGATCGCGAGGCGAGCGAGCCAGGCTGAGAGCCGATGCGCCTGGGTGGGCGCTGGGGACAGATGGGCGGGCCGTCTTCGCCGCGTCGTAGTCTCGGTTCATGGGGGAGATCGTCGAGGGGCTCGGCGGCGCGCAGCAAGAACGGATCCGGGCCCTGCGCAAGGCGGGCCGCTTCTTCTGGATCGACGTGTCACTGGGCGCGACGAGCCCGAGCGATCTGAGCGACGGGTTGGACATCCCGCCGCACGCCCTTCGGGCGCTGCTGAGCTTCGACGAGGGCCATCCGTCGGCGCGCAGGTTCGCGGCCGACGGGCGGCACGTCGTCTTCGGCATCGGCTGTTATCTCGAGCTGGGCCGGCCGCGAGAGGGCAGCGCCTACCGACTGAAGGCGGTAGAGGTCCGCGTGCTGGTGAGCGGCGACTATCTGCTCACGGTTCATCAGGAACAGCTCTCGCTACCCGCGCTGCTGGACCCCTACATGCCCGAGGGCCGCAGCGAGCAGTACGCCGTCTACGCCGTCCTCGACGCGATGGTCATCAGCGCGTTCGAGGCTCTCGACGAGGCCGAGCAGACTTTGGATGGACTTGCGCTGATGTCGGCCGACCTGCGCGCCGGCCGGCTCCGGATGGCGACCCTGCGAGCAACCAGTGCACGGCTATCCGAACTGAGGCGCCAGGCAGCGCCTCAGAGGGGCCTCTTCGAGCGGATCGGCGCTGAGATCACGCGCCTCGAGGGCCTCGGGGCTGACGACGAACGCTACTTCGATCGCATCGCTGAGCAGTTCAACCACCTGGTGGACTCGATCGACGCCGCGTCGGACGCGATGGCAACGCTGATCGACCTGCGGCTCAACGAAACCTCGTACTGGCTCACCGTGGTCGCGACCATCTTCCTGCCACTCACCTTCATCACCGGCTTCTTCGGCATGAACTTCGACTGGATGATCGGTCAGATCGATACGCAGCTGGCCTTCTGGTTGCTGGGGGTGGGCACCCTCCTCGTAGGCGTGGCACTGATATGGCGACTGGTCGTGCGCGGCTCACCGGTCCAAGCCGATCAGGACACCGCGGGTACCTGATGCCCACTGTCCGACTGCGCGACGTCGCGACCTTGGGGGACCGCGCACCTGTGGAAGCTGCTGATCGACGAGCCGCTTCAGGGTCTGGGCTACGGCGCGGCGACGATCGATGCGGTGGTGGTACCTCGCCACCGTTCCGATGCCGACGTGCTCTGGTCGGGTTTGCGCGCCCGAGGCTACGCCAGGCCCGCCGATCGACGAAAATGGCCCTATGCGCAAGCTGGTCTACTCGATGGGAGTGTCGCTCGACGGCTTCATCGCCGGGCCCGGCGGCGAGATCGGCTGGTCGGCGCCCGACGAAGAGCTGCATCGGTTCCACAATCAGCAGACGCGGGAAATGGGCGGGCAGCTCTGTGGGCGACGGTTGTACGAGACGATGGTCTACTGGGAGACCGCAGACGACCCGACGGCTCCCGAGGTCGAGCACGAGTTCGCGCGCATCTGGAAGCAGCTGCCGAAGGTCGTGTTCTCGAAGACCCTGGAGAAGGTCGAGGGCAAAGCCAGGCTGGCAACGGGCGGCGTTGCCGAGGAAGTCGGCAAGCTGAAAGGCGAACTTGGCAAGGACCTGGCCGTCGGCGGCGCCGGCCTGGCTTCCACCCTCATCGAGCTGGACCTCGTCGACGAGTTTCGCCTCTTCGTCAGTCCGGTCGTGCTCGGCGGAGGCACGCCGTACTTTCCGGCCGGGGAGGAGAGGATCGATCTGGAGCTGGTCGAGACACGGACGTTCGGATCCCGTGTCGCCTACCTTCGCTACCGGCGCCTCCAGGAGTAGATCAACGAGCGCGCAGCGCGAGGCTGTGCGGGGCGGATCAAGGACCCGTA
Organism: uncultured Thermoleophilaceae bacterium; assembly: GCA_963813495.1. GTDB lineage: Bacteria > Actinomycetota > Thermoleophilia > Solirubrobacterales > Thermoleophilaceae > JACVRW01. Next base: position 808,960 of record CAWEZC010000005.1, on the reverse strand, counting down.
GCATCGAGAATCGTGCTCACTCCGGCCCGCCTCCGTCGCCGCTGCCTCGACTTCCCCGGCTCGGTCGAGGCCTTTCCCTTCAGCCCCGGCACCTCGGTGTTCAAGGTCGCGGGCAAGATGTTCGCGCTCAGCGCTCTGAAGGCCCGCCCGCTGAGCGTGAGCCTGAAGTGCGAACCGGTCATCGCCGAGCAGCTGCGCGGCTCCCACCCGGCCGTGCGCTCCGGCTACCACCTCAACAGACGGCACTGGAACACCATCGAGATCGATGGCTCGCTCGACGATGGCTTCCTCTTCGATCTGATCGAAGATTCGTATGACCTCGTGGTCGCCGGGCTGCCGAAGCGCGTGCAGGCCGAGCTCGGCTGGCCCGGCCTGCCGCCTTCAGCCCGGTGAACGTCCGCTTCGGCGTACTCACCGACATCCACCGGGTCCAGGATTCGTCGCGGTCGGCGTCCTGGCACAACGCGTACGACTTCGCCGGCGTCCTGCGGCGCTGCCGGGACGCGCTCGTCCTGTTCGAGCGGGAGGGGGTGGACCACGTGCTGGTGCTCGGCGACGTGGCCCACGATGGAGACCTGCCGAGCGTGCGCGACGTGATGGAGATCGTCACGTCGGCGCCGGCGCCGCTCGCGGTCGGCGGGAACCACGATTCCGCCGAGCCCACCCTCCGGCTGGCCGAGGCGGCCGGCGACTCGCTCGGGCTCCCCGGCTGGCGCGCACTGAAGAGGGGGCCGGTCAGGGTCGCGGGGCTGCGCATCCGACGCAGCCAGGCCGGCTGGCGCGCGGCCCGGCCGCCGGTGCTGCGCACGTGGGGGGACGGGCCGGTGCTCTTGGCGAGCCACTTCCCGGTGCTGTCGCGGGTCGCCGCCGTCGCGGAACGGGGGCTGCCCTACGCCGGCGATCTCGCCGACCGCGCAGCGCTCGAAGAGACGCTTGTCGGCCGCGACGGGGCGACCGTCGTGGCCTGCGGTCACCTGCACGTGCGTGACAGCTCGGTGGCGGGCTCGCTGCTCCAGCTGGGCTTCGGCGCGCTCGTGGAGCCCCCTCTTGAGGCGAGCATCCTCGAGCTCACCGTCGACGCTTCGTCCCTCGTCGTCTCCCGCTCCGCGCACGAGCTGGGCCGGGCGCCGGAAAGGCGGGATCCGCGGCTCGCCGCGGCCGAGGAGCGCTGGCGGCACAGCCCCGGGCGGGGCTGGCGGCGCGACTCCTAGCCCTGGGCCTTCTCCGCCACGAGCTCCAGCAGGCGGAGGGCCACGGGTGGCACGCGGTCGTCGCGATCCACCTCGGGGTCGTAGGCCGTCAGCGAGACGGCGCGCACGGGGAAGCGGTCGAGCAGTTCGGCCACGAGCGCCTCGAGCCGGCCCGCGCTTGGTCCTCCGGGCGGGCTGTAGACATTCACCGGCCCCTCGTCGCGGTCGAGGACGTCGAGGTCGATGTGCAGATAGAGACCCGTGGCGCCGATGCCGGCCACGGCCTCGATCAGGGTGTCGGGTGGGTCCAGCCGCTCGGGCGGCACGAGCGTGATCTGCGATTCCCGCAGGCGCCGTTCCTCGTTCTCGTCGAAATCACGGGCACCGGCGATCACCACCGCGGCCTCGGCGATCGGCCCGTCACCGGGTACCGCGGCGCGCATGGTTGCCCACGCTCCGCCGGTCAGGATCGCCACACCCATGCCGTCGAAGTAGCCGAAGACGGTGGAGTCGGGCGTGTTGAAGTCGCCGTGGGCGTCGAACCACACGACGCCGGGTGAACGCTCGTCCAGTCCGGCCACCACCCCCACGGCGGCGAAGCAGCTTCCGGACAGGACCACCGGGAACTCGCCCGTGCTGACGGCTGAGCGCACGCGGCCGGAGACCTGGCCGATGAGGTCGAAGCTCGTGTTGACCTCGCTGCTGTAGGTGCCGCCGAACTCGAGCAACTCGGTCTGCACGCCGGCTCCCCGCGATCCGAGCGCCCGCTCGGCGCCGAGCTCCAGAAGGCGTTCCGGCCCACGGCCCACACCCTCGCGGTGCCGGCCGAGCTCGTAGGGCATCACGATCAGGCGAATGCCGCTCACGGGGAGCAGGGTACGAGAGTGCCCGCCTCCGCGGCGGTCTGTCAGGGCCGCCGGAACACGAAGCGGACGTGGGGTGTCACCGCTTCGAGGCCGCTGCCGTTGATCGCCTCGCCCCAGAGCTCGCCCCGGACGGCGACGGGATCGGCAGCAGGTCCGCAGCGGGTTCCGCCCAGTGCAAGCCGCCGTGATCGGACTCGCCGCGTGGGCAGCAGCGCACCGGGATTCGAGCGGGTTCGCCCGACCTGGGGCGGTGGGAAGTAGCGCGTGCGCCGGCGGGTGAACGCAGCAGCGGATCCACCCGGGCGGCAGGCGATCGTCTCTCTCACCGAGACCCGGACGCGCGCCACTCCACCGTCGCGGTCGAGCCCGACGGTCGTACCCCGCAGGGCCGGGACGTGCAGTCGCACCGGGCGCTCGTCCGCGGCCTCCGACGTTCCCGCTCGCCCGAGCTGCAGTCCGCCTGCCGTGGCGAGCACGATCGTCGCGCTGGGCGGGCTGGCGTCCGAGCGCGGGACGGCGATCCGTTCGGGGCGGTCGGCGCCGTGACCCTCCGCCGTCCCGGCATCGGGTGGCGGCGCGGGAGAAACCGGCTCGGCCTGCCGGGGCGGAGCGTCAGACCGGGAGCCGTCATCGTCGCCGGCGCAACCGGCGGCCAGGACGACGCCTGCCCAGATGGCGAGACTCCAACGCATTCGAGCGGGCGAGGCTAGAGCCCCGTGCCGGGGCCGCGAAATACAGGTGGGACCGCGCTAATAAGCTGCCGGCATGAGGCTCGACCCTCGCCTGTTGCGGTCCTTCACCGTCCTGGCCGACGAGCTCCACTTCGGTCGCGCCGCTGCTCTTCTGGGCATCGCGCAGCCTGCGCTCAGCCAGCAGATCAAGCGTCTCGAGCTCCAGCTCGGCGTGACCCTTTTCGAGCGCTCGCGCAGCCACGTGGAGCTGAGCGGCGCGGGCACGGATCTGCTGCCTCAGGCACGGGCGGCGGTGGCGGCGGCGCAAGCCGTGGACGAGATCGCCCGCTCGTACTCGGAGGGTGCGAGAGGGGAGTTGCGCCTCGGCTTCTCACCCGGTGTGCACTACGTCGCACGCGCTCTCCTGGCCGAGCACGAGCGTCGGTGCCCCGACGTGCGCGTACGGGCCCGCCAGGATTCGTCGGGCGCGCTGGGCCGGGCGCTGGCCCGGGGTGAGCTCGATCTGGCGATCGCCTTCTGCCCCGAGCCGCTCCAGCCACTGACTTTCGAGCACCTACTGGACGAGCCTGCGGTGGTGGCCGTGGCCGACTCCCATGCGCTGTCCGGCCGGCCGTCGGTGGGGCTCGGCGAGCTTCGGTCGGAGACGCTGGCCCTCGTCGATGCGCACGACGGCCCCGGCTACAACCACGCCGTGGTGGAGCTGTGCCGCTCGGCGGGCTTCGAGCCGGTCACTGTCAGCGATCCAACGGGTCCGATGGCGTGGGAGACCGCGGTGCGCTCCGGCCAGGCGGTCGGGCTCACCGCACGCTGCGCCGCCGTGTCGACCGCGCGCGGGGTGCGTCTGGTCCCGCTCGAGCGCCCGCCGTGCTTCCGGCTGGAGCTGGTGGGTCCGCCGGCGCTGCGGCCGGTGGCGCGCGCGTTCGGGCAGCTGGCACATGAGATGGCGGATGTGGGTGAGCTGAGGTAGCCGTCCCCGCGAGATCCTGTCGCTTGCACGCGACGGCGAGTTGAGCGCCGGTCAAATCGCGGCAAGGAGGCGGACCTCGTGACCGATCGGCGCAACCGTGCTGCCGGGCGGCAGCTATCACATCGAGGTCCGTCCGGGAGAGCTGTCCGGTGGGGAGTTCCTCGCGCCCGACCCCTGGGCGAGCTAGCTGACCTAGAGCTGAGCGGTGTCGGTGGGCACGCCGAGCAGCAGGCGGCCGCCGAGCTCCCAGGTGGCCGGGTTGACGAGCATGTGCTGCGTGGCGGCGTGGACGTCCCGGAAGCGCCGGGCCAGCGGACCGCTCTCGTACAGGGAGGAGCCGCCGCCGAGCTCGTAGGCGGTGTCGACGACCTCCCGTGCGGCATGGCCGGCGTGGGTCGCCGCGAGGCGCAGCGACATCCGCGTCTCGCTGGCGATCCGACCCTCTCCCTGAGCCACCTCCCAGGCGCCGTCGATCTCGTCCATCAGGAACGCGCGCGCGGCGCGCAGTGCGGCCTCGGAGCGGGCGATTCCGGCCTGGGTCGCCGGGCGCTCGGCGAGCCGGCGGCTGCTCCCCTCGGGCTGCTTGACGAGGGCCAGGTCCCGCACGTCGTCGAGTGCCGCACGGGCGATCCCGAGCGACACTCCCGCGATGGCCAGAGCGAGCAGCGCGAACATGGGGAAGGCGTAGAGGGCACCCTCGGCGCGCGGGCCGACGCCGGTCACCGCCGCGGCCCGTAACGAGGGCACCCGCAGCCCGTCGACCACAAAGTCGTGGCTGCCGGTGGCCCGGAGGCCGGATACGTGCCAGGTGTCCAACACCTCCACGTCGTCGCGGGGGAACAGCACCAGCCGCATGTCGTCTGTGCCGATCAGGCAGCCTCCGAGCAGCCAGTCGCAGAACGTCGACCCGCTGGCGAACGGCCATTGGCCGCTCACCGTCAGCTCACCGGCGTCCGCCACCGCCCGCCCGCGGGGAGAGAACACACCGCCGACCGCCACTCCGGCGCGGCCGTAGACCTCGGCCGCCGCGTCGTCCTCGAGATAGGCCGCCAGCAGGCCGCTGGTGGCCGTCACGGCGAGGATCCAGGCCACGCTGGCGTCGGTGCGCGCGAGCCTCTCCACCGACTCGACCAGCGCGCGCGGCGGAGCCTCGGCGCCGCCGAGGGAAGACGGGACGCAGAGCCGAAAGAGGTCCGCTTCGCGGAGCGCGGCGACCACCTCGGGTGCGAGCCGCCCGGCGACGTCGCTGCGATCGGCGCTCGCGGCCGCAACGGGGGCGACGGCGTCGACGGCTGCGACGGCGGTGGTCATGGGGTCCGAGCCTACGCCTCGGCGCCGAGCGATCGGCGCCCAGAAGTCATGCCTGCAGCCCGAGCGCCGCGCTCACGCGCGGGTCGGCCAGCGAGGTGGCTATCAGCGAGGCGCCCTCGAGGGTCTGGTCCTCGAAGTAGGGCACGCCGATCACGAACATGCCCGCCGCCCGCGCCGAGCTGATACCGGGCTGGGAGTCCTCCAGTGCCACCGCGCGACCCGGCTCGGCTCCAAGCGCCGAGCAAGCGGCCAGGTAGAGGTCGGGCGCAGGCTTGGGGTGGTCCACGTCATCAGCGGTCACGAGCACCGCGAAGCTCTCGGCGGGAATGCCGGAGACCTCGAGCACCCTCTCCACGAACGGGCGCGTCGAGTTCGAGGCGAGTCCGACGTTCTGGCCGTCCGCCCGCAGGGCCTCGAGCAGCTCGACGCTGCCGGGGCGCGGCGGCACTCCGGCCAGCGCCTCCTCCATCACGAGCTCGTGCAGCTCGGCCATCAGCCGGCCGCCCTGACCGGGGAGACCCAGCATGGCCTCGAGCTTTGCCGCCGCCACGTCCTTGGCGTTGCCCAGCAGCGCCCGCTTGTGCTCCATCGTGAACTCCTGTCCGTGGCGTTCGAACAGGTCGCGCTCGGCACGCGTCCAGGCCTCCTCGGTGTCGAGCAGCAGGCCGTCGTTGTCGAATACGACTGCTTCGAAGGGGCTGGGCACGGCGGCGCATGTTTTCAGTCGAAGGCCACGCCCAGCGACTCGGCTTCCGGCGCCAGCAGACGCGCGAGCGCCTCGCCCTCCTGCGTCAGCTCGTCCCGCGCCGCCCTGGTGAGGCGGCCGAACGCTTCCACCCGTACCACCGCTTCGCGCCGCTTCTTCCCGAGCTTCCAGGCTCCTCGCACCGTGCCGTCGACCAAGATCGTGGCCCGCACCCGGCCGGCGCCGAGCAGCACCTGCTTGCGGTGCTCGTCGGGCAGGACGCGCGTGCGGTCGGCGTGGGAGAGCACGAGGTTGTCGTAGTCGGGCAGGAAGCGCACGGGCGCGGCCGTGGCGGCCGGGGGTCGCGGCGCGCCGGGCAGGTCGAGCAGCTCGCGGCCCTCCTCGTCGCGATACACGACGAGCTCGCCGTCGCCGAGCTCCTTCGCCGCGTCCTTCATCCGTGTCAGGCCCGACCAGGCCTGGAAGTCCCGAATCGAGGCGGGACCGAAGGCAGCGAGGTAGCGGCGCAGCAGCAGCCCGACGTCGGGCTCGGCGGGCGGCCGGCCGAGCACCGCCTCCGCCAGCGCGTACGGCGGCGACTGGGCGAAGCCCCAAGGGCCGGCCCCGGGCAGCTGGACCAGCGGCAGGCGCGACTGGGCCAGGTAGGCCATCGCCTCCGGGCTCTCATCGGACCAGAGTTCGCCCAGGTCCTTGATCAACTCGCCGCGCGCCCGCGGCCGCTCCTCGACGAGCCTGCGGGCTGCGGCCACCACGCGATCGGCATCCAGTCGTCGCGCCCGCTCGCCGTTGAAGGCCACCAGCGCACGCATCAACGCCGGCTCGAGCGTGCGCCGCAGGGCGAGGTAGTCCTCGGCGGTCAGGATGTGGATGGTCGAGCGCATGGCGGTGGCCCGCACGACCTCGCGCCGCTCGAGCGCGCCCACCAGCGCCTCGCGCGCGAAGCCCTCGAGCCGGCTCCACAGCCCGACGAAGGGCGGGCCCGGCACCTGCGCCTGCAGGCCGGCCAGCCGGGCGACCGCTTCCGGCACCGCCAGCGTCTCCCGCTCGAGCAGGAGCTGCCGGGCCAGGGTGGCGCGGTTGAGCTCGGCCCTGGTCAGGAGCGGCGCCTTCATGCGAGCGGGCACGATACTTCCGCGCGTGAGCCGCTTCGCCGTGATGGGGATCGTCAACGTCACCCCGGACTCGTTCTCCGACGGTGGCTTGTTTCTGGACGCCGATGCCGCGGTGGAGCACGGTATGCGCCTTGCCGGCGAGGGCGCCGCGATCCTCGACGTGGGCGGCGAGTCCACTCGTCCCGGCGCCGAGCCGGTCAGCGCCGCCGACGAGACAGAACGGGTTCTCCCGGTGGTCGAGCGCCTGGCCGCGGCGGGCCACCGCGTGTCGATCGACACGAGCAAGCTGGAGGTCGCGCGCGCCGCGCTCGACGCCGGCGCCGAACTCGTCAACGACGTGGCGGCCTTTCGGTTCGCCCCCGAACTGGCCGCCCTCGTAGCGGAGCGCGGCGCCGCCTGTTGCCTCATGCACATGCGCGGCGAGCCGCGCACCATGCAGGAGGACCCGCGCTACGCCGACGTGGTGGCGGACGTCAAGGCCTTCCTCGAAGAACGGCTGGCCTTCGCGGTGGCCGAGGGGGTGGAGGAGGAGCGCATCTGGCTCGATCCCGGTTTCGGCTTCGGCAAGACGCTGGAGCACAACCTCGAGCTTCTGCGGCGTCTTGGCGAGATCGTGGCGCTCGGGCGCCCGGTGGTGGTCGGCACCTCGCGCAAGAGCTTCCTGGGCCGGTTGGCGGGCGGACGGCCGGAGAGCGAAAGGCTGCCCGGAACCATCGCCACCAACGTGCTGGCGCTGGAACGGGGAGCCGCGGTGTTCCGTGTTCACGACGTGGCTCCGGTGGCCGAAGCACTCGCAGTGGCCGCTGCTACGGTGGCGCCGTGACCTGGGCGGAGGATCCCGGCGAGGACTTCGACGAGGTCAACGGCGACGACGACCTCGATGAGGACGACGGCGCCTCCGGTTCGCCGGCGGTCTCGATCGACATCAGCGGGCTCTCGCTCTACACCCGCCACGGTGTGAGCGAGGCCGAGCGCGACGTAGGCCAGCGGCTGGTGTTCGACATCTCTTTCGAGCTCGACGACTGCGACGCCACCGTCACCGATCGCGTGGAGGACACGATCGACTACGGCAAGGTCTGCGAGCAGGTCGCCCTGGCCGCGCAAGAGCGTTCCTACAAGACGCTCGAGCGCCTCTGCTCCGCCGTGGCCGACCGGCTTATCGACCGCTTCGGCGCCGAGTCGGTGCGGGTCAAGGCGGCCAAGCCGGAACCGCCCATCGCACTCCCGGTCGACGAGGTGGCGGTCGAGGTGTGGAAGGAAGTCTGACCGGCTATCTCGGCCTCGGCTCGAACGTCGGGGACCGGGAGGCCAACCTCCGGGCTGCTCGCGACGGCCTGGCCGCGCGCGGAATCGAGGTGCTCGCGTCGAGCTCGCTCTACGAGACCGCGCCACAGGGCGAGCTGCTCGACCAGCCCGACTTCCTCAACGCGTGCGTGCGAGTACGCACCGCGCTGGGCCCCGAGCAACTGCTCGATGCCGCCAAGGCCGTGGAGCGCGAGCTCGGCCGCGCGGCGGGCGGCCCGCGCCACGGGCCGCGGCCGATCGACGTCGACCTCCTCCTGCTCGGCGAGCTCGAGTACTCCTCGGAGCGCCTTACACTGCCCCACCGCGAGGTGACCACGCGGCGCTTCGTGCTCGAGCCACTGCTCGAGCTCGATCCCGATCTCGAGCTGCCCGACGGCACCGGGGTCGCGGAACGCGTCGAAGCGGTGCGCGACCAGCGGGTCCGGAGGGGTGGTCCGTTCTGACCCCCCAAGCGGGGGGTTCCGCGTGCGTCGGTGTTCCGAAGCGGGGGCGACCGCGAAACCTTAGGAGTGATGGACGAGTGCAATCTCGAGCTGGCGAGCTTCCGCGGGGACGACGACCCCTCGCTGGTGGCTGCCGCTCTGTCCTGCCGCGCCTGCCTGTCCGGCGATGTGGGCTGGTCGCTGCGTGTGGACGACTTCGAGGGCCTCGTCAAGTGCAGCTGCCGGTCCTGCGGTTACACGCGCGAGGTGTCTCTGACCTCCGAGCAGACGCTGCGCCTCTCCCTACAGCCCGCCTGACGGCGGCGGCCGGGTAGCTTTGAGGGCGGAGATGGCCGAAGGTCGAGCCCTGTCGCCGCGCACCGACGCTCTCGAGGTGATCGTCGAGCTGCTGGGCGCCTTCGACGGCTCGCCCGATCCCGTGGGCGGAGGCTTCTACGACCGGCTCTGCGAGGCCCTCTGTCGCATGGCCTCGATGACGCGCGCCGTAATGCTCCTCTACGACGAGGCGCGGCAGCTGGTGGTGCCCGTGGGCAGCCACGGCATCGAGCAGTGGCTGCTGACGGAGGTCTACGGCACGCTGGAGGAGACGCCGATCGCCCAGCTGGCGCTGTCGGAGGACCGCGTGGTCGAGGTCTGCGGCGAGCTGGCGCGCTGGGTGCCCGAGCGCTACGCGCGCTTCGACGCCGTGGACACGCTCACCTGTACGCCGGTGGCCGCCGCCGGGCGCTGGCTGGGCGTGATCTTCGCGGACCGGGGAGGGGACCGCTTCGAGATCTCCGACGAGGAGCGCCACGCGCTCTGGACGCTCGGCAAGACGGCTGCGCTGGCCGCCAGCGTGCGGATCGCCACCAGCCAGCAGGGGCGCGCTCGCCTGCTCGAGGCGCGCATCGACCTCGCGCGTGAGATCCACGACCGTGTGGTGCAGCGGCTGTTCGGCGTGTCGCTGGTGCTCGGCTCCGAGCACGGTCTCAGCGAGGAGGCGCGCCGGCGCTGCGCCGACGAGATGCAGGCCGCGCTCGTGGACCTGCGCGAGGCCCTGGCCCGGCCGCTCGCCCCCCCGAGCCTCGACACGGGCGCCACCCTGCGCGACGAGCTCGCGCGTCTCGGTCGCCATTACAAGGACCTGCCGCTCGAGCTCGACTGGGACGCGGGCGTGGAGGTACCGAGCGGTGTCGAGCCGCTGGCCCAGTCCGTGCTCGCCGAGGCGCTGCGCAACGCGGACAAGCACGCGCGGCCCAGCAGCGTCCGCGTGCACGTCGGGCAGACCGATGGCACCTTTGTCCTCGAGGTGCGCAACGACGGGATGCTGCGCAACACGCGCGGAACGGGGATGGGCCTGCGCCTGGCGGCGGTCGAGGCGCTCCAGCGCGGCGCGCTCGTGGAGTTCGGCCCCGAGGAGGAGTCGGTCTGGCGGGTACGGCTGGTGGTGCCGGTGGACGAGGAAGACGGCGAATGAGCCCCGAGCGCAACCTGCGCGTGCTCGTCGTCGACGACCACGACGTCGTGCATTGGGGTTTTCGCCTCCTGCTCACCGAGCAGCCCTGGGTCGAGCGCTGCCTCACCGCCTCGAGCGTGGAGGAGGCGCTGGGCATGACGCGCCGCTACGAGCCGCACGTGGCGCTCGTCGACCTGTTCCTGGGCGAGGAGTCCGGCGCCGAGCTGTGCGAGGCGATCAGGCGCGAGTCCCCGCGCACCCGGGTGCTGCTGATCTCCGGCGCCGGCTGGATCTCGCCTCAGGCGGCCAAGGCGGCCGGAGCCTCGGGCTTCGTGTCCAAGGACTGGTCGGCTCACGACGTGGCCATGGCGGTGCGCATGGTGGGGAAGGGCATGACGGTTTTCGCTCCCCGAGCCGAGCAGCCCTCGGCCCCGCTGTCCGAGCGCGAGCGCGAGGTGCTTTCTCACATGGCCAGCGGAGCCACCAACAAGGAGATCGCCGAGCGCCTGTTCCTCTCCCCCCACACGGTCAAGGAGCACACGAGCGCGCTCTATCGCAAGCTCGGTGTACGCAACCGGGCGGAGGCCGTGCAGCGGGCCGAGCGGCTGGGCCTCACCGCCTAGGGAGGCGATCCATCCGCTCGATCCAGGCCGCCAGGCGCGGGTGGTTGCCCTGGAGACGTAAATGCTCCTCGAGGATCCGGTGAAAGAGCTCTTCGTCCTCGGGATCCCGCAGGGTGGCGAACTTGAGGAAGGGGAAGGCGGCGAAGTCGGCCGCCGAGAGCTCTCCGAAGAGATGGTCGCGCCCGTCGAGCAGGGCCTCGAACAGATCGAGCCAGTCGCGCATCCGGGTGCTCAGGGCGACGATCTGCTCGCCGTCCGGCTCCGGCTGCGCGAGCTCGGCCTCGATCTGGTTGGGCGGTACCTTCCAGACCTCGTTGAACCACTCGAGGAAGACATCGATCTGGGCGCGAGCTGCCGGGTCTGAGGGAAATATCGGCGGATCGGGGTAGCGGGCCTCGAGGTGGCGCAGAATCCGCGTGGAGTCGGCGATCACCTCCCCACCGTCCACGATCACCGGCACGAGCGGCTGCCCGCTCACCTCGATCACCGGAGAGCGGTCGGCGTAGTCGATCACCACCGATTCGACCTGGAGTCGCTTGTGAGCCAGGGCGAGCGCCACGCGCTCGACATTGGTGGAGAAGGGCGCTCTGTAGAGCCGTATCAAGGGCGCCAGGCTACCCCCTGTGTGATTGCGGTCACCCCCCCGACCGGGGGGTAGGGGCATTGGCCGGGTAACCGAGAGCCCTGTAGCGCGAAAGGTTCTATGTATGCCTCACGCTGCACCTACAGCGCTGCTCTTCCCCGGACAGGGCAGCCACACCGCAGACATGCGCGACACCGTCGAGCGCCACCGTCCCGACCTGCTGGAGCAGGCGCTGGGCGAGGTCGGCCCCGACCTGTTCGAACGTGCCGGCGACGGCACCCGCTGGGCTCAGCCTGCGATCTTCTGCGCGGCGCTGGCCGGCTGGGAGCAGCTGCGCGGCGACGTCGAGCCCGACCTCATGGCCGGTCACTCGCTGGGCGAGATCAGCGCGCTGGTGGCCGCCGAGGCCATCTCGGCCGAGGACGGCCTTCGCCTGGTGAGCGCCCGCGGCCGCCTCATGCAAGATGCCGCGGAGGAAACCGGTGACGGCGGCATGCTCGCCGTGCGCGCCCGCGACAACCGCGCCCCCGTCCACGAGGTGGCCGAGGCCGGCGGGCTGTCAGTGGCCAACGACAACGCTCCCGATCAGATCGTGCTCTCCGGCGCCGTGGCCGCTCTCGAAGAGGCGGAGACCGCTCTGCGCGAGCGCGGCGTGCGGGCCAAGCGCCTGCCTGTCGCCGGCGCGTTTCACTCTCCGTTGATGGAGCCTGCGGTCGAGCCCTTCCGGGCGCTGGTGGCCGAGACCGAGGTGCACGAGCCGCGCGTCCCGGTGCTGTCCTGCGTGACCGCCGAGCCCTTCGACGACATCGGGCTGCGCCTCGTCGAGGCCATCACGAGCCCGGTGCGCTGGCTGGACGTCATGCGCTCGCTCGAGTCGCGCGGCGCCGCCCGCTTCGTGGAGACCGGCCCCGGCCGGGTGCTCACCAATCTCGTCCGCAAGTCGCTCGACGGTGTCGAGGCCGAGGCTCCGCTCGCCGCGGAGGCTGCCCGTGCCTGACCTTGGCCTCCGCACAGCGGGTGCTGCCACGCTCGCTCCCCGGCCGCGCGAGCTGCGTACCGCCGCCCTCACCTCGATCGCGATGACCGTTCCCGATCAGGTGATCGGCAACGACGTCGTGGCCGCCGGCGCCGGCGTGACCGAGCAGTGGATCGTGCACCGCACCGGTGTCGAGGAGCGGCGCTACGTGCGCGCCGGCGAGACGCTCGTCAACCTCGCCGTCGCCGCCGGGCGCCAGGCGCTCGAGCAGGCGGAGGTCGGGCCCGAGGAGATCGACCTGGTGCTGGTGGCCACCGTGTCGCCCGACGAGATCCTGCCCAATGCTGCGCCTCTCGTGGCGCGCGAGCTCGGGGCCCACGACGCGGGCGCCATGGACGTGGGCGCCGCGTGCACCGGCTTCCTATCGGCGCTCTCGCTGGCCGGAGCCCAGGTGGAGACCGGGCGCGCGGAGCGCGTGCTCGTGATCGGCGCCGACGTGCTCAGCCGCTTCATCGACCCCACCGACCGGGGCACCGCAGCGATCTTTGCCGACGGCGCCGGCGCCGCGGTAGTCACGGCGGCCAACGGCTCGGGCGGCTCGATCGGCGACATCGTGCTCTACAGCGACGGTCGCGGCGGCCCCTCCATCTGCGCCTCGCACGCAGAGCAGCGGATCCGCATGCAGGGCCACGACACCTTCAAGGCTGCCGTCCAGCGCATGTCCGAGGCCACGGTCGAGGCCGTCGGTCTCGCTGCGCTCGAGCTGGATGAGATCGACCTGTTCGTCTATCACCAGGCCAACATCCGCATCCTGCGGGCGGTGGGCGAGCGGCTGGCCCTCGAGCCGAGCCGCGTGATCGATTGCATCGACCGCTACGGCAACGCTTCGTCGGCCACGCTGCCGATCGCCCTGGTGGACGCGCGCGAGCGCGGAATGCTCGAACCCGGCATGAACGTGCTGCTCGCCGCCTTCGGTGCGGGCTTCACGTGGGGCGCCGGAGTGATCGAATGGGGCGCATGAATGGACGCCCAGACGGAAGTGCATTGGTCACCGGCGGTTCGCGCGGCATCGGCGCCGCAATCGCCAGATCGCTCGCGAGCGAGGGCTGGCCGGTGGGCGTGAACTACCGCACCGACAGCGACGCCGCGGAGGCAGTGGTCGCCGAGATCACCGAAGCCGGCGGCCGCGCCCGAGCGCTGCAGGGCGACATCTCGGACCCCGAGACGGCCGACGCCCTGTTCGAAGCGCTCGAGGAGGAGTTCGGGCCCGTGCTCGTGCTCGTCAACAACGCCGGCGTGCGTGCGGACGGCCTGTCGCCGCAGATCGACGACGACGATTGGGCTCGAGTGATCGACACCAACCTGAACGCCGCCTTCCGCCTGACCCGCCGCGCGCTTCGGCCCATGATCCGCGCGCGCTACGGCCGGGTGGTCAACATCGCCTCGATCGTCGGCCAGCGTGCCAACCCGGGCCAGGCCAACTATGCGGCCTCCAAGGCCGGCCTCGTGGCCATGACCAAGACCGTGGCCGCCGAGGTCGCGCGCCGCGGTGTGACCGTGAACGCGGTGGCGCCGGGCCTGATCGATACCGACATGACCGAGGGCATAGGCGAAAACTTGCTCGAACACGTGCCCGCCCGCAGGGCCGGCACGCCCGATGAGGTGGCCGAGTGCGTGCGCTTCCTGGCGTCCGACGGCGCCGCGTACGTGACCGGCGTGTGCCTCACCGTTGACGGAGGATTGACCGCGTAGGCGGTCCCCAAAGGAAAGGAACGAATGGCAGCTACCGCTACACGCGAGGAGATCGAGAGCCGGGTGTTCAAGGCTCTCGAGGAGTTCGGCGCCGAGCCGGACCAGATCTCGGCCGACGCCGAGTTCGAGGCCCTGGACGTGGACTCGCTCGACCTCGTCGAGCTGGCCCAGATCGTCGAAGACGAGTACGGGGTCCAGCTCAAGGGCGAGGACATGGAGGGCGTGAAGACCGTCCGTCAGGCCGTCGATCTGGTGATGTCGAAGCTCGGATGACGCGTTCCGCCGTCATAACCGGAGTCGGCGCGGTCACGCCCCTGGGCGTCGGCGCCCGCACCCTGCACGAGCGCTGGAGCGCCGGGGTGTCCGGGATCGAGGACGGCTACGGCCGTGCGAGCGAGTTCGAGCCCAAGGAGCATCTCTCGGTCAAGGAGGTGCGCCGCTCGGACCGTTACACCCAGCTCGCCCTCGCCGCCGCCAAGGAGGCGATCGAGGACGCCGGCTGGGAGGACGGACCGCCCGGCGATCCCGACCTCACCGCCTGCGTCATCGGCACGGGCATCGGCGGGATAGGCACGCTTGAGAATCAGCACATCGTGCTGCGCGAGCAGGGGGCGGACAAGATCTCGCCCCTCTCGATCCCGCTCCTGATGGCCAACGCGGCCTCGGGCGTGGTTGCCATGAAGTACAACCTGCGTGGCCAGTCCTTCGGAACGGTCTCCGCGTGTGCGGCCGGCGCTCACGCGATCGGCATGGCGGAGCGGCTGATCCGCTACGGCGATGCCGACCGCGTCGTCACTGGCGGCAGCGAAGCGGCGATCACGCCGCTCGCCACCGCCGCCTTCGGGCGCATGGACGCGCTCTCCGATTCGGGCGTGTCGCGGCCCTTCGACCGGCGTCGCGACGGCTTCGTGATGGGCGAGGGCGCTGGGGTGCTCGTGCTCGAGGAGGAGGAGGCCGCCAAGGAGCGCGGCGCCCGCATCCTCGGCTACCTGCGCGGCTACGCCTCGACCTCCGACGCCCACCACCTGACGGCCCCGGAGCCGAGCGGCCGTGGCGCAGCGAAGGCGATCGAGCTGGCGCTCGCGGACGCCGGGGTGGAGGCAAGCGACGTCGTCTACGTCAACGCGCACGGCACATCGACCCCGCTCAACGACCGCGCCGAGACCAATGCGATCAAGGCGGCGCTGGGTGACGAGCTGGCCGCGCGCGTGCCGGTCAGCTCAACCAAGTCGACCATCGGCCACCTGCTGGGTGCCGCCGGCGCCGTCGAGGCGATCGCGACGCTGCTGGCCCTGCGCGACCGCATCGCTCCACCCACCCTGAACTACGAGGAGCCCGACGAGGGGCTCGACCTGGACTACGTCCCCAACGAGGCCCGCCCGCTCCAGAACGGAGACGTGCGTGCGCTCGGTATCTCGAACGCATTCGGATTCGGAGGCCACAACGCAGTGCTCTGCCTGGAGGCATCATGAGCGCCCTTGCCGAGAGGACGATGGAGCGTCGCTCGACGAACGGCCGCCACGCCGCTGCCGTAGTCGACGAGCCACGCACGCTGACGGCGTACGAGCGTCTCGAGGCTCTCTGCGACCCGGGCTCCCTGCACGTGATCCGCTCGACCGTGCTCCCGCAGCGCGAGTCCAAGCGGGTCAAGCCGGGTGACGGGGTCGTCGGCGCCGCGGGAACAGTGGCGGGCCGTCCCGTGTATTGCTACGCCCAGGATCAAACGTTCGTGGGGGGCTCGCTCGGCGAGGCGCACGCGGACACGATCGTGCGGGTCATGCAGCTGGCGGGTCGTGCCGGCGTGCCCGTGATCGGCTTCGTCGCCTCGGGCGGAGCGCGAATGGACGACGGCATCGCTGCTCTCGGCGGCTACGGCCGGATTTTCCGCGAGAGCGTGCGCCTGTCGGGACGAGTGCCGCAGATCTCGATCATCACCGGCGTGTCCGCCGGCGGTGGTGCCTACTCGCCCGCCCTCACGGATTTCGTGATCATGACCGAGCAGTCGGCGATGTTCCTGACCGGCCCGGGCGTGGTCAAGGAAGTGATGGGCGAGGACGTGGACGCCGTCGCTCTCGGCGGCCCCCGCGTGCATTCGAAGAACGGCGTATGTCAGTTCGTGGCAGAGGACGACGTGGACGCCGCCCGGCTGACACGCGACCTGCTCGCGCACCTTCCTCAGAAGGCCGGCGACGACCTGCCGCATGGCGGCCCCGCAATGGTCCCGTCGGTGGATCCCTCGACCTTCGTCCCGGAGTCACAGCGCTCGGTCTACGACGTGCGTGACGTGATCCGGGCCGTAGTGGACGACGGCGCCATTCTGGAGATGTCGGAGCGCTGGGCGCGCAACATGGTGACCGGGTTCTGCCGTATCGACGGGCGCCCGGTCGGGGTCATCGCCAACCAACCCTGGTACCTGGGAGGGGTCATCGACGCCGACGCTTCGCAGAAGGCAGCGAAGTTCGTCCGCATCTGCAACTCCTACGGGCTGGCCCTGGTGGTGCTGGTCGACACGCCCGGCTACCTGCCCGGCACCAAGCAGGAGGGGCTGGGCGTGATCCGCCAGGGCGCCAAGCTGCTGCACGCCTTCGCGGAGGCCGTGGTGCCGAAGGTGACGGTTGTGCTCCGAAAGGCCTACGGCGGCGCATACATCACGATGAACTCCAAGGATCTCGGTGCCGATCTCGCGCTCGCGTGGCCGGATGCCGAGATAGGGATCATGGGGCCCAAGCAGGCCGTGACGATCGTCAACCGGCGCGACATCGCGGCGGCTGACGATCCGGAGGCCGAGCGCGACCGCCTGGCCACCGACTACGCGGACGGTCACGTGAACGCCGCGGTGGCGGCCAGTGGTGGCCACATCGACGAGCTGATCGAGCCGGCCGACACCCGCCGCCGGCTCGCCGGCGCTCTGGCCGCGCTTTCGGGCGCGGGCGAGTACGGGAACGGTGGAGGGAACATCCCGCTGTGACGGTCTACGTCGCCATGGGAGACAGCTTCTCGGCCGGACTCGATCCGGACGAGCCGCGCTGGCCGGACGTGCTCGCCCGCGAGCTGGGGCCGAACGTGCGCTACGAGAACCTCGCCGTGGTGGGAGCCACGAGCGTAGACGTCGAGCGAGAGCAGCTGGCCCGTGCCATCGAGCTCGAGCCGGATCTGATCACGCTGGTGTGCGGCGCCAACGACGTGCTCGAGTCCACGCGGCCCGATGCCGGCGAGTACGCCCAGCGGCTGGCGGGCATGTTCCGCCGCCTGCGCCGCGAGGCCCCCGATGCGGAGATCATGTCGGCCACCTATCCGGACATTTCGCGCTTCCTCGACCTACGTCCGCGGTCGCGCGCCCGCGTGGAGAAGGGCATGGAGGTCTTCAACGCGGCCGCGCGCAAGGTGGCGCTCAGTCACGGCGTGGTACTGCTCGAGGGCTTCGACCATCCCGCCGCCCAGGAGCGCTCGACGTTCGCCGAGGACGGCTTTCATCCCTCCGAGGAGGGCCACATGCGCGCAGCGCGCGAGTTTATGCGCGCGCTGCGGGAGCGGATGGGCGGGCGTCAGTGGAGGCGCGGGGCGAGAGACGTCCGCGCGCCAAAGGAGGTCCCGTCCGGGTGACCCCCTTCGAGAAGGACTTCGACGCGCTGGCCGTGGGCGAGCGCTACATCACCCTCGGGCGGACGATCGGCGAGGCCGACATCACCGCCTTCGCCACGTTGAGCGGCGACACCCATCCCCAGCACACAGACGCCGAATGGGCCGCCTCCAGCCGCTTCGGCGAGCGGATCGCGCACGGACTGCTCGTGCTCTCCTATGCCGCTGGGCTCATGCCGTTCGATGCCGAGCGCATCGTGGCGCTGCGCCGCGTCGGCGACTCCGTGTTCAAGCAGCCCGTGAAGATCGGAGACACGATCCACGTGGAGGGCGAGATCACGGGCAAGACCGACCTCGACCCGGGCCACGGACTGGTAGAGACACGCTGGCGCGTGCTCAACCAGCGCGGCAAGCTCGTGATGCGGGCCACCGTCGAGCTCGTGTGGAAGCGTGACAGCATGCCGCTGGTGGAGGACCCGACGGCCGAGCAGAGCCCCGTACTGATCTGATGGAGGCCGGCTCTCAGCCGCGGCCCTCCGAGGGCACCACGAGCCTGCTCGCCGGCAAGCGCCTGCTCATCACCGGTGTGCTCACGAAGGGCAGCATCGCCTACGCGGTGGCCGAGCGCGCCCAGGAGGCGGGAGCGGAGATCGTGCTCACAGGCTTCGGGCGCACACGCCGAATGACGGAGCGGGCGGCGGCTCGCATGCCCGATCCGCCGGTCGTGCTCGAGCTCGACGTCAACAACCCCGACGACTTCGCCGCGCTGTCCGGCGAGCTCGACTCGCGCTGGGGCGGGCTCGACGGCGCGCTGCACGCGATCGCCTTCGCTCCCGGGGATGCGCTGGGGGGCAACTTCATGAGTGCTCCGCCGGAGTCGGCGGAGGTGGCCTTTCGCACTAGCGCCTATTCCTTCAAGGCGCTGGCCGAGTCGGTCGCCCCGCTGATGAACGGCGGCGGCAGCCTCGTGGGCATGGACTTCGACGCGCGTGTGGCCTGGCCGGTGTACGACTGGATGGGGGTGGCCAAGGCGGCGCTCGAGTCCGTGTCGCGCTACCTCGCCCGCGACCTCGGAGCTTCGGGCGTGCGGGTCAACCTGGTTTCCGCCGGCCCGGTCGACACCCCGGCGGCGGGCGGCATCCCGGGCTTCGACCAGCTCGCTGCGCTATGGAAGAAGCAGGCGCCGCTGGGCTGGGACACGGGCGATCCGACGGCTGTGGCCGACGCCGTGCTGTTCCTGCTCTCCGACTGGTCGCGCGCGGTGAGCGGGGAGATCCTGCATGTGGACGGCGGCTTCCACGCCATGGGTGCGCCTTTGTCGGCTTGATGGAGTCCGTTGCGCCGATACTGCCGTCCCGCGATCTTCCGTCGACGCTGGCCTTCTACGAACGACTGGGCTTTGAAGAGGGTGGACACTGGCCCCAGGAGTACCTGATCGTCTCGCGCGGCTCGGTCGGCCTTCACTTCTTTCGTTGCCCGGAGCTCGACCCGTGGAGCTCAATCGCCGGCTGTTATGTGTACGTCGAGGACGCCGATGCCCTCCATGCCGCATTTCTCTCGCTGGAGCTCCCTTCGGAGGGCATCCCGCGCCTTCACGGCGCGCCGGAGGAGACCGACTACGGCTTGCGGGAGTTCGCTCTGGTCGACCCGGACGGCAACCTCCTGCGCATAGGTTCCCCGGCGGGGCCATAATCGCCCCGCCGTGCTGCTCGCGATCGACGTCGGCAACACCCAGACCCACGTGGGCATGTTCCGCGAGGACGAGCTCGTCGAGCACTGGCGCTTCGCCACCGTGCCCTTCGCCACCGCCGACGAGCTGGCCACCGTGGTGGCGGGCCTGCTCGCGCTGCGCGATCTGCGCCTCTCCGACGTCGAGGCCGGGATCGTGTCCTCGGTGGTGCCCACGCTGGCGCGCGAGTTCGAGCAGATGATGGAGCGCTATCTCGAGGGCCGGGGCGTGCTGGTGGGACCCTGGCTGCGCACCGGGATGCCGATCCGAATCGACCGCCCGCAGGAGCTGGGCGCCGATCGCCTGGTCAACGCGGTGGCGGCCTACGCGCGCATCGGCGGCGCGTGCATTGCCGTGGACTTCGGCACGGCGATCAACTACGACGTCGTCTCCTCGGCAGGTGAGTACCTGGGCGGGGTGATCTCCCCGGGAATCGAGATCTCACTGGAGGCCCTGACCGCCCGGGCCGCCCGCCTGCCGCGGGTCGACATCGCCAAGCCCAAGCACGCCATCGGCAAGGGCACCGAGGAGGCGATCCAGTCCGGAGTCGTGTATGGCTACGCCGGCCAGGTCGACGGCATCCTGGGCCGTCTGCGCGAGGAGCTCGGCGAGGAGGCCACCGCGATAGCCACCGGCGGCTACGCCAGCGCGATAACGCCCTTCTGCGACGAGGTGGACGAGGTCGACGACCTGCTGACACTGCAGGGCCTGAAGCTGATCTGGGAGCGAAACCAAGCCGAGTCGTAACGCCGAGGTGTTGAGGCGTAGCGCGCCCGGCGCCACGATGGGCCGATAGCGCGCTGACCCGCCTACCATGCGGGGTGATGGCCAAGCTCACCGATCCCTGGAGCCTGGGCGGCGTCGAGATCGCCAACCGCGTGGTGCTCGCGCCGCTGGCGGGCATCGGCAACTGGTTCGTGCGCCTCCAGGCCAAGCGCTTTGGCGCGGGCCTCGTGGTGTCCGAGATGGTGTCGAGCTTCGGGCTCGCCCACGGCAACGAGCGCACCGTGCGCGAGTTCCTGCGCATCCATCCCGACGAGCACCCGGTTTCGATGCAGCTCTTCGGTCACGACCCGGACGTGATGCGTGAGGCCGCGGCGATGGTCGCCGACGCCGGCGCGGAGCTGATCGACCTCAACATGGGCTGCCCGGTGCGCAAGGTCTGCAAGACGGGCGCCGGGGCCGCGCTGCTCAAGGACCAGGACAAGGCGGTCGCCATCGCCCGCGCGGCCCACGAGGGCAGCGGCCTCCCAGTGACGGTCAAGCTGCGCCCCGGCGAGCGGCCCGGCGACCGCGACGGCCTCACTCTCGCCCGGCGCCTGGGGGATGAGGCCGGTGTGGCCGGGATCGCCTTCCACCCGCGCCATGCCTCCAAGCAGCACGCCGGCTCGCCGGACTACGGGCTCGCGCGCGAGCTGGTGGAGAGTCTGCCCGTACCGCTGATCCTCTCCGGCGGCCTGTCGAGCGAGGCCCGCACGCTGCGGGCCTTCGAGGAGAGCGGGGCCGCCGCCGTGATGCTCGCGCGGGGTTCGATGGGCAACCCCTGGCGCTTCGGGCGCCTGCTCGGCACCTATACGGGGGAGCCCTCGCCGCGCGAGGTGGCCGAGGAGGTCGAGTGGGTCATCGGCTGCGCCGAGGAGCACCTCGGTGTGGAGCGAGCGGGACGCTATCTGCGCAAGTTCTATCCCTGGTACGCCGAGCGTCTCGACCTCACGCGGCGCCAGCGCGAACCCCTCGTCACCCCCCCCAGCACGGCCCACGCACGCGAGGTCTGGAGCCGGATCACGACCCGCGAAACCGCCACTCGCGGCCTGATCTTCAGGCCATGGTTCGAGCGCGGAACCCTTGCTAGACTGCGCCGTCCCTCCGGGATGCACGTGGAGGGTTTTTGTATATGGCACGAGAGACAGTCCTCACACCAGAAGGCCTCGAGGAGCTCAAGGTCCGGATCGAGCATCTGCGCGGAGAGCGCAGGCGCGAGGTGGCCGAGCGCATCAAGGAGGCCCGCGAGTTCGGAGACATCTCCGAGAACTCCGAGTACGACGACGCCAAGAACGAGCAGGCGATGCTGGAGAAGCAGATCTCCGACCTCGAGGAGAGGCTCGCCAGCGCGCGCGTGATCGACTCCAAGTCGGTGGACACCGACGTGGTGGGCGTGGGGGCCACGGTCCACGTCAAGGACCAGAAGACCGACAAGTCGACCAAGTTCAAGCTCGTCGGCTCGGCTGAGGCCGACCCCTCGAACAACAAGCTCTCCAACGAGTCGCCGGTGGGCAAGGCCCTGCTCGGCCACAAGCGCGGCGAGACGGTCACGGTCCCCGTGCCGCGCGGTCCCGCTCGCAAGCTGAAGATCACCAAGATCGAGCGGTAGCCTCTCGTCCGTGGAGGGGGAGCCCGAGTCCGCTTCCTCGCCGGAGGACGACCGGCGGGCGAAGCTCGACCGCCTGCGCGAGCAGGGCATCGACCCGTTCCCGCACGAGTTCGGTGGCGTCACTCCGATTGCCGAGATCATCGCCGCCCACGGCGGACTCGAGCCCGGTGAGGAGACCGACGTCTCGTACCGCATCGCCGGCCGCCTGAGCGCCCGCCGCGGTCACGGCGGCGCCGCGTTCATGGACCTGGTCGACCGCAGCGGCAAGCTCCAAGTCCACGCGAAGCGCGACGTGCTCGGCGAGCAGTCCTTCGACACGCTCGTGTCGCTCGACCTCGGCGACCTGATCGGCGTCGAGGGCACGGTCTTCAAGTCGCGGCGCGGCGAGCTCAGCCTCAGGGCCGAGAGCTGGACCCTGTTGGCCAAGTCCCTGCGTGCCCCGCCGGAGAAGTTCCACGGGCTCGAGGACGTCGAGACGCGCTATCGCCACCGCGAGCTCGACCTGATCGCCAACGAGGACAGTCGCGAGCTGTTCATCCTGCGCAGCCGCATCGTGCGTGCTATCCGGCGCCGGCTCGACGAGCGCGGCTTCCTCGAGGTGGAGACTCCCATCCTCCAGCCGCTCTACGGGGGCGCGCTGGCCCGGCCCTTCGTGACCCATCACAACGCGCTCGACCGCGATCTGTTCCTGCGCATCGCCGATGAGCTCTACCTCAAGCGCCTGATCGTGGGCGGTCTGGAGCGCGTCTACGAGATCGGCAAGGACTTTCGCAACGAGGGCGTCTCCCACAAGCACAACCCCGAGTTCACGATGCTCGAGTGGTACGAGGCCTACGCCGACTACGAGGACATCGCGGCACGGCTCGAGGAGCTGATCGCCTACGTGGCCGAGGACGTGGGCTACGAGGGCCCGATCAACTTTTCCCCGCCCTGGAGGCGGGTGACCCTGCACGATGCGATCAAGGAGAAGACCGGGATCGATATCGCCTCCGCGAAAGAGCTGCCGGGCGAAGGCAGCTGGGCTAAGCGGGTGGACGACCTGCTCTCCAAGCACGTGGAGCCGGAGCTCGACGACCCGACCTTCATCATGGACTACCCGCGCGAGCTCTCACCGTTCGCCAAGGATCACCGCTCGGAGCCGGGGCTGGTCGAGCGCTTCGAGGCGTTCGCAGGGGGCATGGAGTTCGCCAATGCCTTCACCGAGCTCAACGACCCGGACGAGCAGCGCGCGCGCTTCGAGCAGCAGCGCGCCGACGAGGCTGCCGGCGACGACGAGACCCAGCCCTACGACGAGGACTACGTGCGGGCGCTCGAGCAGGGCATGCCGCCGACAGGTGGGATCGGCATCGGGATCGACCGGCTCGTGATGCTCCTGAGCGGCCGCGAGTCGATCCGCGAGGTCGTGCTGTTCCCGGCGATGCGCCACTGACGCAGCGCGCGTCAGCCGTCCACGGCCTCCTGCAGCGCCGTCTCCGCCCGCTGGATCTGCGCTGCCGACTTGACCAGCGCCTGCTTGGCCTGGCGGCCCGCCACCGGGTCGGCATCCTGTGCCGCCTCGGCCACCGCGCGCAGGTCCTCGATGCCCCTGCCCATCGAGGCCACGAGCTTGTCGAGATCCTCCTGGGCGTCCCCCGGGGCCTCGAGCTCGGCCAGGTTGCTGCGGGCCTGCGCGGTCTTGTCCGCCAGGTCGCTGAACTCCTCGGCGATGGCCGCGTTCGACTGGTCGGGGGTGCCCTCGATCGAGCCGCTCAGCTCGGTATTCGTCTTGCTGAGCGGACCGACCGCCTCGTTGTAGTTCTCCTTGAAGGTGTTGTTCTCGTCTTCGCCGCAGGCCGCGACGGCCAGCGAGCAGGCGAGCGAGCAGCGCGGCGAGGGCGATGCGGGTCCTGATCATTGTTTCCCCTGTCGATGTTGGCGCACCGGCCAAGAAGCGGGCAGCCTAGCGCCAAATCCCGCGGAGAACGCGGGTTTTAGGGCTTCGTGAAGGCCAAAAGCGCAGCTGGGACCATTGGTAGACTCGCTCAAAGCGGGTCGGCGAAACCCGGAACCTCTCATTCGATCGGCGCAGGTGCCGATCTAGTGGGATAGAACGGGCAAACATCCGCCCCGTTGTTCCCGACAGATAGAGAGCAGCCGTGTTTGAGCGCTTCACCGAGCGGGCCAGGCAGGTGGTTGTACTGGCCCAAGAAGAGGCCCGCATCCTCAAGCACAACTACATCGGTACCGAGCACATCCTTCTGGGATTGCTACGCGAAGAGGAGGGACTCGCAGCCCGCGTGCTCGAGTCTCTCGACATCACAGTGGAGCGCGTCCGCGCTCAGGTCGTCCGCATCGTCGGCTCCGGC
This sequence comes from uncultured Thermoleophilaceae bacterium, assembly GCA_963813495.1. GTDB lineage: Bacteria > Actinomycetota > Thermoleophilia > Solirubrobacterales > Thermoleophilaceae > JACVRW01. The sequence continues at coordinate 784,975 of CAWEZC010000005.1, read as the reverse complement.
GAAGAGGTGACCTCGGGGCAGATTCCGTTCACCCCGCGCGCGAAGAAGGTTCTCGAGCTGGCGCTGCGTGAAGCGTTGTCGCTCGGGCACAACTACATCGGCACGGAGCACATCCTGCTCGGCCTGGTCCGAGAGAACGAGGGCGTCGCCGCCCGCATCCTCCTGGACTTCGACGCCGACTCGGAGAAGATCCGCAACGAGGTCATCCGGATGCTGTCCGGACCTGGCGGCCGTCAGGGCCGTGCGGCGGCGGGAGCCGGCGCCCAGGGCGAGGGCAAGAAGTCCTCGAAGCTCCTGGACCAGTTCGGCCGCAACCTCACCAAGCTGGCAGCGGAGGGCAAGCTGGATCCGGTCGTCGGTCGCGAGACCGAGATCGAGCGGATCATGCAGATCCTCTCGCGCCGCCAGAAGAACAACCCGGTGCTGATCGGCGAGCCGGGCGTGGGCAAGACCGCAGTGGTCGAGGGCCTCGCCCAGCTGATCACCAACGGCGAGGTGCCGGAGCTGCTGAAGAACAAGCAGATCTACACGCTCGACCTGGCCGCCCTGGTGGCCGGGTCGAAGTACCGCGGCGAGTTCGAGGAGCGCCTCAAGAAGGTGATGAAGGAGATCACCCAGCGCGGCGACATCATCCTGTTCATCGATGAGCTCCACAACCTTGTGGGCGCCGGTGCGGCCGAGGGCGCGATCGACGCGGCCTCGATCCTCAAGCCGGCTCTGGCCAGGGGCGAGCTCCAGACGATCGGGGCCACCACCCTCGACGAGTACCGCAAGTACCTGGAGCGTGACTCCGCGCTCGAGCGGCGGTTCCAGCAGATCCGGGTCGACCAGCCCTCCACGGAGGACACGGTCCAGATCCTCAAGGGCCTGCGCGACCGCTACGAGCAGCACCACCGCGTCGGCATCACCGACGAGGCGCTCGAGGCGGCGGCCGAGCTGGCCGACCGCTACATCTCCGACCGCTTCCTGCCCGACAAGGCCATCGATCTCATCGACGAAGCCGCGTCACGTGCGCGGATCAAGTCGATGACCGCCCCGCCCGTGTACCGGGATCTCGAGGAGGACATCGAGACCACCCGGCGCGACAAGGAGGCGGCGATCGAGGCGCAGGAGTTCGAGAAGGCAGCGAACCTGCGTGACAAGGAGCGACAGCTCACCAACAAGAAGCGCGAGCTCGAGGAGCAGTGGCGTTCCGGCGAGTCCGGCGAGCGTCCCGAGATCGGCGAGGAGGAGATCGCCGACATCGTCTCCATGTGGACCGGCATCCCGGTGTTCAAGCTCACCGAGGCCGAGACGCAGAAGCTCATGCGCATGGAGGAGGAGCTGCACAAGCGGGTGATCGGCCAGAACGCCGCCATCGAGGCGGTCTCCAAGGCCATCCGCCGCTCGCGTGCCGGGCTCAAGGATCCCAAGCGCCCCACCGGTTCGTTCATCTTCCTCGGCCCCTCCGGCGTCGGGAAGACCGAGCTCGGGCGCACGCTCGCCGAGTTCCTGTTCGGCGACGAGGACGCGATGGTCCGCATCGACATGTCCGAGTACATGGAGAAGCACTCGGTGTCACGGCTGGTCGGCTCGCCGCCCGGCTACATCGGCTATGACGAGGGCGGCCAGCTCACTGAGGCGGTGCGGCGCAAGCCGTACAGCGTGCTTCTGCTCGACGAGATCGAGAAGGCGCACCCGGACGTGTTCAACATCCTCCTGCAGATCCTGGAGGACGGACGGCTCACGGACGCTCAGGGGCGCACGGTCGACTTCCGCAACGCGATCGTGATCATGACCTCGAACGTGGGCGCCTCGGAGATCGCCAAGAACACCGGCATCGGGTTCACGGTGGGTGACGAGACGGGACTCTCGTACGACGACATGAAGAACCGGATCATGGGAGAGCTCAAGAAGGTCTTCCGGCCCGAGTTCATCAACCGCATCGACGAGGTCATCGTCTTCCACAAGCTCACCAAGGAGGAGATCACGAGCATCGTGGACCTCCTGCTGAGGCGGATCCGGGAGTCGCTGGCCGAGCGGGAGCTGTCGCTCAACCTGTCCGACGGTGCGGCCGACTTCCTGGTCGACAAGGGCTGGGACCCGGCGATGGGCGCACGCCCGTTGCGCCGGGCGATCCAGCGCTACATCGAGGATCCGCTGGCCGACGAGGTGCTCTCGCAGTCCATGCCCCCCGGCTCGACCATCGAGGTCGACAAGGCGGCGGACGACGAGGAGGACGACGTCAAGATCTCGGTCATCAAGCCCAAGAAGCGTGAGCGCGAGACGGTTGGCGTGGGCGCTCAGGGCGACGCCCGCGAGGAGGGCTCTTCCACCGACCCGTCGAGCGAGAACGCCCCGGATCTCCCCGAGGACCCGGAGGTGCTTCCGGACGTGCCGGACGCACCGCCGCCGCCTCAGGACAAGACCGACGAGTAGTCGAAAGAGGCTCCGCGAAACCCTGGGCGTGGGCAGCCGGCCGAGCCGGCTGCCCAGCTCAAGGCGCGGGGCCTCTCTCGTAAGGCATAGGACGAAACGTCGAAAAGCGACGTCGGATCTTCCGACGCCCGTCTAAATGCCCACCCGCTCGTCGCGCCTAGGCTGCCGCGAGCCAACCACGATGGAAGGACTCGCACATGAAGATGGTTGTGGCGTACGTCGACCCTGACCGCTTCGAGGGGATCCGAGAGGATCTTCTCGAGCAGGGCTTCGGAACCCTGTCGCTCTTGAGCGCCACCGGTTCGGTCCCCGAGCAGACGCTCAGCGGCAACTACCGCGGCGCGACCGTCGAGGGACACACGCGACCCAAGGCCAGGCTGGAATGCATCGTCGGCGCCGACCATACGGACACGGTGGTGAGCACGATGCTCAAGCACGGGGGCGAGCGCTCGTTCGTGTTCGTGGTTCCTGTGGAGCAGGCGCACCCCGCCGAGTCTGTGAAGACCGACGCGGTGGTGGCTGAGACCGGCTGATCTGCGCGCGCTGAGCCGCCCGCGCCTCCCGCCGCATACGCTGCCACCCACACGAGGGAGGAGTCCGCATGGAGCTGGAAGGCAGGGTCGCGCTCGTCACGGGCGCCAGCGGCGGGATCGGCGCGGCGCTGTCGCGCCGGCTGCAAGAGGCCGGCGCGGCCGTGGGGCTGGTGTCGCGGCGTGGGGACGACCTCGGCCTCGAGCGTGCTCTCGGGCTGGCCTGCGACGTCCGCGACCGTGCGGCGCTGGCGGCGGCAGCGGACGCTGTCGTCGAGCGCTTCGGCCGGCTCGACATCGTCGTCGCCAACGCCGGAGTGGGCGCCTACGGACCCTTCCTGGACCTCGATCCCGAACAGCTCGAGGCAATGATCGACGTGAACCTCAAGGGCACCCTCTACACCGCCGCGGCGACGCTGCCTCACCTGCTCGCATCCGGCAGCGGCGACTTCGTCTCGCTCGCGAGTGTCGCCGGCCTGCGTGCGTTCCCCGGCGAGGCGGTCTACAACGCCTCGAAGTTCGGCCAGGTGGGCTTCACGCGGGCGCTCGACCACGAGCTGCGCGAACGTGGCGTACGCGCGAGCTGTATCTGCCCGGGTGGCGTGAACACCGACTTCGCGATCGGAACGGGACGCGAGGAGGGCGACCCCGAGCTCGAGGGGATGCTGACGGCGGACGAGGTTGCCGAGGTGGTGCTCTTCACGGTCACGCGCCCGCGGACCATGCGGATCCTCACCACCAGCTTGCGGCCGATGACCGAGCCCTCCTCGGGCTGAGGCCCGCACGCAAGACTACGGTCGGTGGAGAATCCGCAGATCGCCGATCGCCTGGACGCCTTCGCGTCACTGCTCGAGCTCGGTGACGCCAACCCGTACACCGCGCGCGCCTATCGGCGTGCGGCCGAGACGATCCGCGGCGCGGCGGTACCGGTGGCCGAGCTCGTGCGGTCGGGCCGGTCGCGAGAGCTTCGCGGGATCGGGCCGGGGATCGAGGCGCGCCTGCGCGAGCTGGTGGAAACGGGCGAGATCGCCGAGCTGGCCGAGCTCGAGCGCGAGCTCGCGCCCGATCTCGTCGGCCTCGGGCGTTACCTCGGCCTGAGCGCGAACCGCTCGATGCAGATCGCGCGGGCGCTCGACATCAGAACGGGCGACGAGCTTCGCGACGCGGCGACGGCGGGACGGCTGCGCACCGTTCCTGGCATCGGGCCGAAGACCGAGGCCCGGCTGCTCGAGGCGCTGGCTCGTGAGGCCGAGCCGCGACCGGGGCGCGGACTTCTGCTCGACCGCGCTCGGGAGCTCGTCGAGGGCGTGGCCGCCGGCCTCGGCGGAGAACCGGCCGGCGATGTCCGGCGCTGGCGGGACCTGTGTGAGCACCTGGCCGTGGTCTGCGTCGCGCCGGATCCCGGTCCGCTGCTGAGGCGGTTCGCGGACCTTCCTCAGATCGTCGCCGTGATCGAGCAGGACGAGCGGCGGGCGCTCGGAGTGACGGTGGAGGGCGTGCCGATCGAGGTCGTCGTCGCGTATCCGGACAGCTTTGGGAGCGCCCTCGTTCGTGCCACGGGCTCGCCCGCGTACGTGGCGGCGCTCGAGCCGCTTCCTGATGGGCCCGGCGAGGAGGCCGTCTACAGGAAGCTCAACCTCCCCTGGTGTCCCCCCGAGCTGCGTGAGGAGGCCTTCCGGGGCAAGCCGCCGCCCCTGGTCGAAGTGGGTGAGATCCGCGGCGACCTCCACTGCCACAGCACATGGTCGGACGGCAGGGCGAGCGTCGAGGAGATGGGCCGCGCGGCCCGCGAACGCGGCTACGAGTACCTCGCGATCTGTGACCACACCCCCGCCGTGGGCGCGGTCCGCGGGCTCAGCGCCGACGAGGTCCGTCGCCAGGCCGGCGAGATCGCCGCCGCCAACGAGTCGCTGGCGCCGTTCCGCGTCCTGCGTGGAATCGAGTGCGACATCCTTCCGGACGGGCGGCTCGATCTGCCCGACGACGTGCTGGCCGAGCTGGACTGGGTGCAGGCAAGCGTGCACGCAGGTCAGCGGGCCTCACGCCGGGAAATGACGAAGCGGGTCGAGGAGGCGCTGCGCAATCCCCATGTGCGCTGCCTCAGCCATCCCACCGGGCGGATGATCAACAGGCGGCCCGAGAACGCGCTCGACCTGGACCGGGTGTTCGAACTCGCGCTCGAGCAGAGGGTGGCGCTGGAGGTCAACGGCCTCCCCAATCGCCTCGACCTCAGGGGCGAGCACGTCCGCGACGCGATCCGTGCCGGCGTGCCGATCGTCTGCTCCACCGACTCGCACTCGGTGCGCGGGCTCGGAAACATGGAGCTCTCGGTGGCCACGGCGCGCCGCGGCTGGGCCACCGCGGCGGATGTCCTCAACACGCGGCCCCTGGAGGGCCTTCAGCGCGACAGGCAGGTGACGGCCACGTAGCGCCCGTGCCTCTCGCTGCGCTCGAGCGGGAAGGCGAGCTGGCCGTTGACCGCCCACAGGTCGGTGCGCCGGTCGCTGATCGCCCACGCGGGGGGCCAGCGGCTCACGTCGGCACCCTCGAGCGCGGCGACCAGCGCCTCGGCTACCACGTCGGCGCCACGCTCGCGCACCGGCCGGCGCTGGCGGAAGCGGACCACGCAGTGGTGGGAGGGCACGATCTCGTGGACCTCCGGATGGTCGAGCCTCGCCACGCGTTGCATCGCGCGGAACAATGACGGCATGGACGAGGTGGAGATCAAGGTCCGCGAGAACGGGCCCTACAAGGTGACCGGACCCGTGCGCCTGATCGACGCGGACGGCAACGAGTACGACCTGACGGAACAGGGCGGCGCGGTGGCGCTGTGCCGCTGCGGCGGATCGACCACCAAGCCGTTCTGCGATGGCACGCATTCGAAGATCGGTTTCGAGGCGGCCGAGCGGGCGGTTGCGGAAGCCGACACCGAAGGTTGAGACTTTGGACCAATTTGTTTATTATCGCCGGGCTCTCCAGCACGGCTCTGCGTGTCCTTCCTACTCACCTGTCCCAATTGCGGCACCCGCGAGGTCACCGATTTCGGCTTCGGCGGTGAGCTGAACCCGCGTCCGCGCTCGACGCCATCGCTGCGCGAACTGGGCCGCTACAACTACTTCCGAGCCAATGTCGCCGGGGTACAGCGCGAGTGGTGGTGCCATCGCTCGGGCTGCGGAGCGTGGTTCATAGCCGAGCGCGACACCCGCACGAACGAGGTGCTGTTCACCGAGCTGCCGAGGGCGGCCGAGGGCACGGCCGCCGGCGCCGACGGCGCGGGGCCGGGCCTGTGAGCCGTCTGCCCGAACAGCGCGGCGAGCGCATCGACCGCGCCACCGAGATCAGCTTCAGCTTTGACGGCAAGCAGGTGAACGCCCACGAGGGCGACACGATCGGCTCGGCCCTCTTCGCGGCCGGTCAGCGCACCTTCTCACGCAGCTTCAAGTACCACCGCAAGCGCGGGCTCATGTGCTGCGCCGGCCAGTGTCCCAACTGCCTGGTCCAGGTGGACGACGCCCCGGGCGTGCGCGCCTGCACCGAGCCGGTGCGTGAGGGCATGCAGGTCACGCACATGAACGCGTCGCCCTCGCTAGACATGGACGTGATGCGCGCCACCGACCTCGTCGGCGGCCCCTTCACGCCTCCCGGCTTCTACTACAAGACCTTCATCCGCCCACGCCGGCTGTGGCCGCTGTACGAGAAGGTGCTGCGCCACGCCGCCGGGCTGGGAAAGCTGCGCAAGAAGCAGCCCGAGCGCGAGTGGCGTACCGAGTACCGTCGCCGCCACGCCGACGTGCTCGTGGTGGGCGGAGGGGTTGCCGGCCTCTCCGCTGCGATCGCGGCGGCCGAGCTGGGTGCGGACAGCGTGCTGGCCGACGAGGGGCCGGAGCCCGGTGGCCGGCTGCTGGCCGAGGGCGGCGAGGACTACGCGCGGGAGCTGACCGGGCGGGCGCGCACCGCGGGCGTCGAGATCCTGCACAACGCCCCGGCGCTTGGGGCGTTCGACGGGCTGGTGCCGGTGTGGCAGGGCGACACGCTGCACCAGGTGCGCTCCAAGTGCCAGGTCTATGCCACCGGCGCCATCGAACAGCCGCTGCTGTTTCCGGGCAACGACCTTCCGGGAGTGATGCTCTCCGGGGGCGCGCGGCGGCTGATCGCCCTGTACGCGGTCAGGCCCGGGACCCGAGCGGTGGTGGCCACGGTCGACGATCGCGGTCTTCACGCCGCACTCGCGCTGCTGGACGCCGGGGTCGAGCTGGCCTGCGTGGCCGACTTGCGCCCCAACGGGGCGTCGTCGGTGGTGGGCCGGCTGCAGCGGCGCAACGTGAAGGTGATGCGCGGCGCCACGGTGCTGGAGGCGCGTGGCCGCGGTCACCTGCAGAGCGTGGTCATCGGGCCCCCGGGAGCCGAGGACGACGGCGAGCGCGCGATCGGCTGCGACCTGCTGGTGGTCTCGGGGGGCAACTCGCCGGCGGCCTCGCTCATCACCCAGTCCGGAGGGCACACCTCCTACGATCCCGAGCGCGGCCACTTCGCGGTCTCCGAGCTGCCGCCGGCGACCTACGCCGCCGGCGAGGTGGCCGGCGCGGGCGAGCTCGAGAGTGCCGAGCTGTCCGGCGCAGTGGCCGGTGCCGACGCGGCGCATTCGCTCGGCTACGGGGATGCCGGCTCCCGGGAGAGGGCGGCCGTCGACCGTGACAACCTCGAGCGCCGGCCCGCCTGGCCCGCGCCCACGGCGGTGCCGCCGCCGGTGACGAGCGAGCGCAAGGGCAAGTGCTTTGCCTGCCTGTGCGAGGACGTCACGGCCAAGGACATCCATCTGAGCGTGGACGAGGGCTACGACTCGATCGAGCTGTCGAAGCGCTACACCACCACCACCATGGGCCCCTGCCAGGGCCGCATGTGCCAGCTGCCCGCCGCGCGCCTGATGGCGCGGGAGACGGGCCAGAGCCTCGAGGAGGTGGGCACCACCACGGCGCGCCCGCCCTGGGTGACGGTGCCCATGGGTGCCCTGGCGGGACGTCCCTTCGAGCCCGCCAAGCGCTCGGCCATCCACGCCCGCCACCGCGATCTCGGCGGCAACATCATGTGGGCCGGCGACTGGCGCCGGGCCTACGACTACGGCGATCCGCGCGGCGAGGCGGTGGCGGTGCACGAGGCGGCCGGGCTGATCGACCTCTCCACGCTGGGCAAGCTGATCGTGAGCGGCCCAGACGCGGGCGAGTTCCTCGACCGTCTCTATCCCAACCGCTTCTCGAACCTCAAGCCGGGCCGGATCCGCTACGGCGTGATGGCCAGCGACTCGGGCCGGATCATGGACGACGGCACCATCTGCCGCCTGGATGACAACTCGTTCTACGTGACCACCACCTCGAGCGGCGCCGGCGCCGTCTACGACTGGTTCTCGTGGTGGCTGGCCGACTGGGGCTCCCGGGTACACCTCACCGATGTGACGCAGGGTCTGGGCGCCGTCAATCTCGCCGGCCCGCGCTCACGGGAGATCATGGCCAAGGTCTCGGAGCTCGACTGCTCGAGCGAGGCCTTCACCTACCTCGACGGCAAGCGCGCCGAGGTGGCCGGCGTGCCCTGCCTGATCCTGCGCATCGGCTTCGTGGGCGAGGTGGGCTACGAGATTCACTTCCCTGCGGCGCAGGGCGAGCACCTCTGGGACGCTCTGCTCGAGGCGGGGGCCGAGCACGGGCTGAAGCCCTTCGGCCTCGAGCCGCAGCGCCTGCTGCGCCTGCAGAAGATGCACATCCTCGTGGGCCAGGACACCGACTCCGAGTCGACCCCCTTCGGCGCCGCGATGCCCTGGATCGTCAAGCTCGACAAGGAGCAGGACTTCATCGGCAGGTGGGCTCTCGAGCACTACTCCGAGCAGCCGCTCGAGACCGCGCTGGTGGGCTTCACGCTGGCCAATGGGTACGTGCCCACCGAGGGGGCCGTGATCATGCCGGAGGGCGAGGCGCCCATGGGACAGGTCACGAGCGCTCGCTACTCACCCCAGCTCGACCGCGTGATCGGCATGGCCTGGGTGCCATCCGCGCTGGCCAAGGACGGAGCGAGCGTCACGATCTCCGACAACGGCCGGCAGCTCGCGGCCGAGGTGGTCACGAAGCCCTTCTTCGACCCGGACGGGGAGGTGCTGCGCTCGTGACGCTCGAATTTCTCACCCCGGGTGCGAGCGCGGTCGCCCGCAGCCCGATGGAGCGCCAGGCGATTCGCGCCGGCGCACAGCTCGAGCGCCGCGGGGGCTGGAACGTGGCCGTTCGCTTCCAGGGCGAACAAGCCGAGAGCGAACGCTGCCGCGAATACGTGGGCTTCGCGGACATGTCGCACCTGGGCAAGATCGAGATCCAGGCCTCCACCGGGGACCTCGCCGCCATCGTGGGGGCCGGTGGCGCGGGCCGCCTCGAGCTCGGCCGGGCCACGCGCACACCGGGGGCCTGGTGGTGTCCGTACACGCGTGAGCGGACGATCGTCTACTGCGACACGGCCAACACCGGCGCGCTGCTCGAAACGCTGGAAGACGCCGCGACGGCCGTCTCCGGGCAGGCCTCGGTGCTCGACGTGACCTCCGTCTACGCGGCGCTGACCGCGGCGGGGCCGCTGGCCCGAGAGACCTTTGCCCGCTTCACGGCACTCGACCTGCGGCCGCAGGCGCTGCCGCTGCACGGCTTCCGGCCGGGCTCGGTGGCGCGCACGGCCGGTGCGGTCCTGCGCGAGGGCGAGGACCGCTTCCTGATGATCTTCGGGTTCGCCCTGGGCCACTACGTCTGGACGGTTGTGGACGACGCCGCCACCAGCCTCGGCGGCGGGCCGGTCGGCGTGGATGCACTCGAGCCGATCGACCGGCCGGGCGGAGAGGAACGCTCCGGCGCGGGCCAGCCCGCGCCCTCGCGCGCGACGGAGGTGACGCCCGGTGCGTGACATCTTCCGCAGGCGGCGCATGTGGCGCAAGCGCCAGGAGCTCAAGGACTCCTACGACGTGGTGATCATCGGCGGCGGCTCGCACGGGCTCGCCACCGCGTACTACCTGGCCCGCGACCACGGCATCACCGACGTGGCCATCCTCGAGAAGAGCTACATCGGCTCGGGCGCCGCCGGGCGCAACACCACGATCCTGCGCTCCAACTACAAGACCGAGGAGGGCGCGCGCTTCTACGACGCCTCGGTCAAGCTCTACGAGGGCCTTTCGCAGGAGCTCAACTTCAACCTGCTCTTCTCTCAGATCGGCCACCTCACGCTGGCCCATACCGACCGCGCGATGTTCGTGATGGCCAACCGAGCCGAGGTCAACCGCCTCAACGACATCGACTCGCGCCTGATCTACCCGGACGAGATCGAGAAGCTTGCCCCGGCGATGCAGGTGGACAACCCCGACGCCGTGCACCCGATCATGGGCGCGCTCTACCACCCGCCCGGCGGCGTGATCCGCCACGATGCCGTGGTCTGGGGCCTGGCGCGCGGAGCCGACCAGGGTGGCGCGGAGATCCACCCCTACACCGAGGTCACCGGCATCGAGCGCCAGAACGGCCGGGTGGCGGGCGTGGCCACCAATCGCGGCACGGTCAAGGCCGGGACGGTCCTTAACTGCACCGCGGGGTGGAGCTCGCTGATCTCCGACATGGCCGGCGTGCAGATGCCGATCACCACCCACATCCTGCAGGCCTGCGTGACCGAGCCGGTGAAGCCGCTGCTCGACGTGGTGATCGTGTCGTCGCAGATGCACGTGTACATCTCGCAGACCGACCGCGGCGAGTTCCTGATGGGGGCCGAGATCGAGCCCTGGACCACCTACCGCATGCAGGGCACGCTCAACTTCCTGCAGGAGGTCTGCCGCCACTCGCTGGAGCTGTTCCCGCAGCTCGAGCGCGCTCGCATCCTGCGCAGCTGGGCCGGTCTCTGCGACCTGAGCCCCGACTACAGCCCCATCCTCGGCAAGACCGAGGTGGAGGGCTTCCACGTGAGCTCGGGCTGGGGCACCTACGGCTTCAAGGCGGCGCCGATCGTGGGCAAGACGCTGGCCGAGCTGACCGCCACGGAGAGGACGCCGGACCTGATCGCCCCGTTCGCGCTGGAGCGCTTCTACGAGGACAAGCTGGTATCGGAGCTCGCCGCGGCCGCGGTGAGCCACTGAGGAACGAGGGAGGACCCGAGTGAAGAGCAGCCTGGAGATCGCTCAGGAGGCTGAGCTCCTCCCGATCGAGACCATCGCCGAGCGCATGGGGCTCACACCGGACGAGTTCGAGCCCTACGGCCGCTACAAGGCCAAGCTCTCGCTCGACGTCCTCGAGCGCATGAACGACGTGCCCGACGGCAAGATCGTCTGCGTGGCCGGCGTCACGCCGACCAAGGCGGGCGAGGGCAAGACCACCACGGCGGTGGGCCTCACCCAGGGCCTGGGGCACATCGGCAAGGATCCACTTCTCTGCCTGCGCGAGCCTTCGCTGGGCCCGGTGTTCGGCATCAAGGGCGGCGCGGCCGGGGGCGGTATGACCCAGGTGGTGCCGATGGAGGACCTGAACCTCCACTTCACCGGCGACATCCACGCGGTGGGAGCGGCCAACAACCTGCTCGCCGCGCTGCTCGACGCCTCGATCCTGCACGGCAACCCGCACAAGATCGACGCGCTGCGCGTGGGTTGGAAGCGGGCGCTCGACATGAACGACCGCGCCCTGCGCCAGGTCACCCTCGGTCAGGGCGGCCGGGCCAACGGCTACCCGCGCGAGTCGGGCTTCGACATCACGGCGGCTTCCGAGGTGATGGCGATCCTGGCCGTGTCGCGCGATCTGCACGACCTGCGCGCACGGCTCGGCGCGATCACCGTGGCCCATTCCTTCGACGGCGGCAAGCCCGTGACGGCCGAGGACCTCGGCGCGGCCGGCGCGATGACCGTTCTGCTGAAGGATGCCCTCAAGCCCAATCTGATCCAGACGCTGGAGGGTCAGCCCTGCCTGATGCACGCCGGGCCCTTCGCCAACATCGCGCACGGCAACTCCTCGCTCGTGGCCGACCTGATCGGCCAGAAGCTGGGCGACTACGTGATCACGGAGTCGGGCTTCGGATCCGACATGGGGATGGAGAAGTTCTTCGACATCGTCTGCCGCAAGGGCAACCTCACGCCGAGCGCGGTGGTGCTGGTGGCCACGGTGCGGGCGCTCAAGCACCACGGCGGCATCGAGGACGACCCACGCGTCGACGCCTCCAAGGCAGCCAGCGCGCTCGAGGACGGGTTTGCCAACCTGCGCCGCCACCTGGGCATCGTCAAGACCTTCGGTCTGCCCTGCGTGGTGGCGGTCAACCGCCGCCCGGGCGACACCGACGACGAGGTCCAGCTGGTGCGCCGGCTCGCCCTCGAGGCCGGGGCCCACGGGGCCGAGATCAACGAGGGCTTTGCCCGGGGCGGCGAGGGCGCCTCTGCGCTCGCCGAAGCGGTGGCCGACGCCGCGGACCAGCCCAACGAGTTCCGGTTCACCTACGAGGACGACGACTCGATCGAGGACAAGATCCGCAAGGTCGCGCAGAAGGTCTACGGCGCCAAGGACGTGGTCTTCTACCTCGACGCTCAGCGCAAGATGCGCCAGTACCACGAGGACGGGCTCGACAAGCTGCCCATCTGCATGGCCAAGACGCACCTGTCGCTGTCGGCCGACCCGCTGCTGCTGAACGCGCCTGAGGACTTCGAGCTGCCGGTGCGCGACATCCGCGCCTACACCGGCGCCGGCTGGCTCGTGCCCCTGTGCGGGGATATCCAGCAGATGCCGGGCCTGGGCAAGGCACCCGCGGCGTTCAACGTGGACATCGACGCCGAGGGACGGACGGTGGGTCTCTTCTGAGCCGTTCACCCGGCTCGGCGGCCCGAGGGCCGCTCTAGTATCTGCCCAGCCATGAGCAAGGGCCCTGACCTCGACGTAGTCACACCCCAGGCCAAGCCCTCGCTGGTGGACATCGCCGAGGAGGCCCTGCGCACCTGGCTGGCCACCGGGCGCCATCGCCCGGGTGAGCGGCTTCCGCCCGAGCAGGAGCTGTCCGCCCACCTGGGAATCTCGCGCGGCACGTTGCGCACGGCTCTCCAGCGTCTCGAGGAGAGCGGGGAGATCGTGCGCCGGCAGGGCAGCGGCACGTACGTTGGCCGAGCGCCGACCACCAGCCTGGACGAGGGGCTCGAGAAGCTCATCTCCTACAGCGAGCTGGCCCGCCAGCGCGGGGTGGCGATCGAGCTCGGCGAACTCGAGATCGGGGCGCGCCGGCTGGGCCCCGACGCCGGGCCGCTGTTCGGCCTGGAGCCCGACACCGAGGCGGTCACCATCACCCGCGTCCTGTTGATGGACGGGCAGCCGGGATCCTGGATGCGCGACGTGGTCAACCCGCACTTCGAGCTGCCCTCGCACGCCCGGCTGAGGGAGGCGCTCGAGCGCGGCGAGATGGTGCTCGACGTGCTGCTCGAAGAGGGCATCCCGGTGGCCTACACGCGCGCCCACATCTCGGCCCGTGTGCTGACCAGGCGCGATCGGGTGGGCAAGGCGCTCCAGGTGGGGGAGACCGTCGCGGCCATCGAGATCGACCACGTGACCTCCACGGCGGAGGGCTCGGCGGTCATGCACTCCGTCGACGTATTCCTCCCGCGCAGCATCGACCTGCACGTGATGCGCTGGCTCGAGGACCTGCCGCCCGTGCCCGCGATCGGGCGCCGGGCGGCCGTTCGAACCGGGCCCTGACGCTCTATACAAATTTGCTCAAAGCGGTGATATGCTCGCCGCTCGCCGGGCGGCCTGGCCCGGCCCTGAGCGACCACCGGAGGAAGATGCATGAGTGACAGCGTCACCGTCGACGGCGCCGGCCCTACCGCCTTCGGAGGTACGGTCGATTCGGTCCTCGCGACCCCGCGCAGCGAGACGCCGCCGGCCACCCTCGAGGAGGCCCGCAACCAGCCCGGCCGCCGCGAGCAGATTCAGCAGATCGTCCAGCGCATCGAGGCCGAGGGCATCAAGTACATCTTCTTCCAGCAGGTCTCGATCACCGGGCGCGTGATGGGCAAGGGCGTGGTGGCGGACTTCTTCCCGCAGGTGGCGGAGAAGGGCTACCAGCTCGTCTACGGCGCCACCGCCAACCTGTTCACCGACCGCTCCGGCAACTACATCGGTTTCGGCCCAGAGGAGTCCGAGCTGGCCGCCGTCGCGGACCTCAACACGTTCGCCGTGCTCCCCTGGGACCCGCGCGTCGCCCGCGTCTACTGCGACTGCTACGACACCGAGACGGGCGAGCTGCTCGACGCCGACCCACGCCAGAACCTCAAGCGCGTGGTGGCCGAGTTCGAGCAAGAGCTGGGGTACAGCTTCCTGATCGGAATCGAGCCGGAGATGATGTGGCTGCGGCGCGACGAGGAGGGCAACGCCGACGGCGTGACCAAGCCCTACTGCTACCACATCCATCAGTTCGAGGAACTGCGTCCGGTGCTGCTCGACGTGATCGAGTACGGGCAGGCCCTCGGCCTCGACATGAGCTACGGCGACCACGAGGACGCCCCCGGTCAGCTCGAGCTCAACTTCCGCTTCGACCGCCCCGTCCGCACGGCCGACAACATCACCACCTACCGGCAGATCATCGCCGCTGTGGGGCGCAAGCATGGGCTGCTCGGCACGTTCATGCCCAAGCCCTTCACGGGCGTCTCGGCCAACGGCCATCACCACCACTTCACGCTCATGGACGAGGACGGCAACAACGTCTTCCACGATCCCAGCGGCCCGGCCGAGCTATCCGACACCGCACGCCACTTCCTGGGCGGGATGCTCGACCACTTCGGCGCGCTCATGTGCGTGGGCAACCCGACGGTCAACTCCTACTGCCGCATGTGGGATGCCGGCTTCTGGGCGCCGGTCTACAAGAACTGGGGCTGGCAGAACCGCACCTGCACGGTGCGCGTGGCCTCGGGCGGGCGCTTCGAGTACCGCGGCGTCGACTCTTCATGCAACCCCTACCTGACGGTGGCCTCGCTGCTCGTGGCCGGCCTCGACGGCATCCGCAACCAGAGCGATCCCGGACCACCCCAGACCGGCAACACCTACGATCTGCTGGAGAGCGGCACCGAGATCGAGCGGGTGCCGGACAGCCTGGGTGCGGCGCTCGACGCGCTGGCCCAAGACGAGCTCATCCAGAGCGCGATGCCCGGCCGCCTCTACAAGGTTTTCGAGCACTACAAGCGCGACGAATGGGAGCGCTACCTCGCCGCCGTCACCGACTGGGAGCGCGACGAGTATCTGGAGGTCCTGCCCTAGGGGCGGGAAGCGCCATGTGCGGAATCGCAGGAATCATCTACCGCAACGGAGGCAGTGAGCATCGGGTCGGCGCGGACATGACCGCGATGCTCCAGGCCATGAAGCACCGCGGCCCGGACTCGACCGGGTATGCGCTCTACCGCCCCGCGGCCGACGACTACGTGATGCACGTCAAGCTGGCCGAGGCAAACGGTCACGCCGACTTCGAGCTCGAGAACCGGCTGCGCCGCCAGCAGAGCGAGGTCGAGGCCCATCTGCGCCACATGGGCGCGCGCATCAACTCGATCGCCTCCAGCACCGACCACGCCATGACCGTCACGATGGACTTCGACGGCGACCTCAAGCGCCTGGCCGACTACGTCGAGGACGTGCGCGGCACCGAGGTGCTCTCGCTGGGCCGCGCGCTCGAGATCGTCAAGGACCTGGGCGACGCCGAGACGGTGGCCTCCGACTACGGCCTGGCCGGCTTCATCGGCACCCACGCGATCGGCCACGCGCGCATGGCCACGGAGTCCGACGTGGACATCGCCAACGCACATCCCTACTGGGCCTACCCCTTCCCCGACGTCGCCGTGGTCCACAACGGCCAGCTCACCAACTACCACATGTGGCGCCGGCGCCTGGAGCGCTCCGGGCACCGCTTCCAGTCCGATTGCGACTCGGAGATCATCGCCGTCTACCTGGCCGAGCGCATGGCCCAGGGCGACTCGCTCGAGGACTCCATGCGCCGCAGCCTCCACGAGCTCGATGGCGTGTTCACCTACATCTGCGTGACCGAGGACGCCCTTGGCGTGGCCAAGGACGAGCTCGGAGCCAAGCCGCTCGTGCTCTACGAGTCCGACGACATCGTGGCGCTGGCGTCCGAGGAGATCGCCATCCGCAAGGTGGTCGACCGCGAGATCGAGACCTACGACCCCTACGAAGGGGAGGTGATGGTGTGGACACGCTGAACACGGGCGAGGCCGGCTCCCCCGCGATCACCAGCACCTACGACGCCCGCGGGCTCGTGGAGCTCGACGGGACCATCCCCAAGATCTCCGATATCGACGGCGACAAGGCCCAGTTCGATGCCCGCGAGCTGTCCACGCGCAAGATCAACGCCGAGCTGCGCTGGCTGCTCTACGAGCAGGGCGTCAAGGACGTGACCGTCCTCAACCCGAGCGCACGCCACTCCCTGGGCGTGGGCATCCTGACCCGCTGCCGGATCACGTTCGAGGGCAGCCTGGGTTACTTCGGCCTCGGCCTGCTCGACGGCGGCGAGGTGCAGATCAACGGCCGCGTGGGCTGGTCGGTGGCCGAGAACATGATGTCGGGGACCGTGGTGATCGAGAGCAACTCCGGCTCGCTCGCCGGCGCCGCGCTGCGCGGCGGCGACCTCGTAATCAAGGGCCGCACCGGTGCTCGTACGGGCATCGACCAGAAGGGCGGCACCATCATCACCATGGGCTCCGCGGGCTCGATGACCGGCTTCATGATGCAGCGCGGCCGCCAGATCATCCTGGGTGACGTGGGCCCCGGCCTGGGCGACTCCATGTACGACGGCACGATCTACGTGGGCGGCAAGGTGGCCGCGCTCGGGGTCGACTGCGTCGAGGGTGAGTGGACGGACGCCGACACCGAGCTGATCGAGCGCAAGTTCCGCATCTACGGCCTCGGCTCTCCGCCCGAGCTGCAGAAGTTCGTGTGCGGCAAGAAGCTCTACAACTACGACAGCCTCGAGCCCAGCGAGCGCAAGCTCGTCCTCTAGGAGAGACAGCATGGCCGACGAGAACGCACCTTCCCAGAAGTCGATCCTCGGGAAGAGCAAGATCTTCACCCCGGAAGTCATCGACGACATCCACATGAAGGCCGAGCTCGGGCGCTACCGGATGCGCGGCTTCTCGATGTTCAAGAAGATCCCGCATTGGGACGAGCTGATCTTCCTGCCCGGCACGCTCACGCGCTTCGTGATCGAGGGCTACCGCGAGAAGTGCGTTACCAAGACCGTGCTGGGCGCGCGCTTCGCCAGCAAGCCGATCGAGCTCGACATCCCCGTCTACATCACCGGCATGAGCTTCGGCGCGCTTTCGATCGAGGCAAAGATGGCGCTGGCCAAGGGCGCCTCGATGGCCGGCACCGCCACCTGCTCCGGCGAGGGCGGAATGATCCCGCCCGAGCGCGATCTCTCGACCAAGTGGTACTACCAGATCATCCAGAGCCGCTACGGCTTCAACCCGCACCACCTGATGCTGGCCGACGCCGTCGAGTTCTTCATCGGGCAGGGCTGCAAGGTCGGCCTGGGCGGCCATCTGATGGGCCAGAAGGTGACCGAGCAGGTGGCCGAGATGCGCTCGCTGCCGGCGGGCATCGACCAGCGCTCGCCCGCCCGCCACCCCGACTGGCTCGGCCCCGATGACCTCTCGCTGAAGGTCCAGGAGACGCGCGAGGCCACCAACTACGAGATCCCCATCCAGCTCAAGCTGGGGGCCGCGCGCGTGTACGACGACGTGCGCATGGCGGCCAAGTGCGGGCCTGACATCATCTACCTCGACGGCGCCGAGGGCGGCACAGGCGCGGGCCCGCACGTGGCCTCCGAGGAGACGGGCATCCCGCTGATGGCGGCGATTCCCGAGGCGCGGCGCGCGCTCGAGGACGTGGGCCTCGCCGACGAGATCGACCTCGTGGTGGCCGGCGGCATTCGCAACGGCGGCGACATCGCCAAGTGCATCGCGCTGGGCGCCAAGGCCGTCGCGATCGGGCACTCCTCGCTGATGGCGCTCAACTGCAACAAGGAGATCCCCGGGGTCACCGACTACGAGGGCACGATCGGTGTTCCCGCCGGCGAGTGCTACCACTGCCACACGGGCCGCTGCCCGGTGGGGATCACCACGCAGGACCCGGAGCTGCGCAAGCGCCTCAACGTGGAGGAGGCCGCCAACCGGGTCTACAACTTCCTGCACACGCTCACGCTCGAGGTGCAGATGCTGGCTCGGGCCTGCGGCAAGACCAACATCCACTCTCTCGAGCCCGAGGACCTGGCCGCGCTCACCACCGAAGCGGCCGCGATGGCCCGCGTGCCGCTGGCCGGCACCGACTACATCCCGGGCGTGTCCGAGAGCCGCGCGCTCGAGGAGATCAAGACCATGCTGGATCGCTATCTGGAGAACCCGATCGACGAGATGCCGGCACGCGAGGCGGTGGAGGGGCGATGAACGTCGATCCGGCGCGGGCCGAGCCCGAGAAGATCCAGGCGATCGACTCCGAGTTCCTCTCCGGGCAGCGCTTTCCCTACCAGGAGGACATCGCGCTGGTCGAAGACATCGACCTGGAGGCCTCCACGCCGGGCCAGGACATCAACTGGCTCGAGGACATTGAGCTGCTGCAGGAAGAGGGCAGCCCGGCGGTGTTCGACCGCTACTCCAACTCGT
The DNA here is from genome assembly GCA_963813495.1 of uncultured Thermoleophilaceae bacterium. Classification (GTDB taxonomy): domain Bacteria; phylum Actinomycetota; class Thermoleophilia; order Solirubrobacterales; family Thermoleophilaceae; genus JACVRW01. The sequence continues at coordinate 766,345 of CAWEZC010000005.1, read as the reverse complement.
TCATCAAGATCCACTTCGCGATTCCCGAGGGTCGCGAGAACGAGATCGCGCGCAAGGTGCTGATGGCGCACCTCCAGGCTGGCAACTCCTACGGCATCCGCCTCAAGGAGAAGCACTGCAAGTTCCCCCAGCCCGAGCTGGGGCCCTGGGTCGAGGACTCCAGGACCGTGGGCGCCGACTGGCGCGCTTCGGTGCTCGAGGGCTGGGAACCGCCCCTCCACTGACATGCGCACCGTTGAGCACCTGGTCATAGGGGCCGGCGTGCACGGCCTCTCCACCGCCTGGCACCTGGCCGAGCAGGGCCAGACCGACGTGCTGGTGGTCGACAAGTCGGGAGTGGCCGCCGGGGCGTCGGGGATCGCCTGCGGCGTGGTCCGCAACAACTACTTCCAGCCCGCGATGTCGGAGCTGATGGCCGCCTGTGTGGAGATCTGGGAGTCCGATCCCGAGGCCTTCGCCTACCACGGTTCGGGCTACATCGCCCTCGGCGACGGCATGCAGGAGGACGACCTCGCCACGGTCTTCGAGCGCCAGCAGTCGATCGGCTACGAGTCCGAGCTGATCACCGGCGAGGCGGAGGTGGCCGAGCACATGCGCGGCCTGTTCGCCGACTGGCGCGCTCCCGGCCTGAGCGTCTGCTTGCACGAGCGGCGCGGCGGCTTTGCCTACAACCGCGAGTCGATCCTCGGCCTGGCGCGCAAGGCGCGCGCGGCCGGCGCGATGATCGAGGAAGGCGTGGAGGTCACCGGCTTCGAGCTCGACGGCTCGGGCGCGGTGATACGGGTGGACACGAGCGCCGGGCCGATCGCCCCGGGGCAGGTGGTGGTGGCGGTGGGGCCCTGGATCGCGGGCCTGTGGGAGCTGCTCGAGTTGCCGCGCCGGCTCGAGGTCGCCGGCACCGAGACGGAGATGTGGACCTACTGGTACCTCCAAGAGGGCGAGATCGACGTGGACCCCTCGATGTTCGTCACCAACGACGGCTCGCTGCCGCCGGTGATCCACGTGGATTCGACCGCGCCGCTCCACGACGACGCCGGGACGCTCGTCACCGATGAGCAGTGGGGCATCTACTACAAGCAGGACAAGCACTCCGTCCAGGGCGGCGCCTCACCGCTGCCCAAGGGTCACGAGTTCGAGGTTGACCCCTATCCCACCGGGAGTGTCGAGCCCGGCTTCCCCGACCTCTGGTGCGCCGCCCTGTCGCACTGCATGGGCCGCTTCGAGGGCAAGCGCGAGCTCTACAAGGGGGTGCGCTCCGGCGGTGTCGGGGCGTTCACGGCCGACAACTTCCCCGTCTTCGACCAGATGCGCCCCAACGTGTTCGTGGCCGCGGACTCCAACCACGGCTACAAGATGATCGCGGTGGGCCGCGAGATCGCCCGCGTGCTCGGCGGCGAGCACTCGACCCTGCTGCATCCCTTCCGCTACGAGCGCTTCGCTGCGGGGGACCTCCACCCGGTGTCGAACAGCCCGTATCCCTGGAGCTGAGAGACTCCGGCCCGCGATGGGGCGGCGCGCGCGTCGAAGAGAGGCAGGGTCCGAGGAGCCGCGGCGACGCCGGGCGCGTGACTGGGAGGCTCCGGGCGCCGTGCTCAAGGGGCCGCCGATCACGGTGAGCTGCGAGTGCGGCGAGCAGCGGCAGCTTGCCTACGGCGAGCGCTGGGCCTGCGAGAGCTGCGGGCGCGCCTACGACACCACGCGCATCCCGCGCGAGCAGTACGAGGAGATCCGCAGGCTCAGCCTGCGCTATCGCGCTCTGCCCGTGGCGTTTGCGCTCACCGTGGCGCTGCTGGCGATCGTCTTCACGCTCACGGGCAACATCTTCGGCGTGTTCTTCCTGTTGCCCACGGCCTTGGTTATCTGGTTCGTCTTCATCCGGCCCTTTCACCGCAAGCGCTACCGGCAGGCCATCGGCGGCCTGCCGCGCTGGGAGCTGCGCGCGGAGTAGAGCTTTGCCTTAGCGTGAAGCCGACGTCGGCGCGGCCTTGAGCTCGGCGTGCGCCCGCGCCTCCTCGGGCGTGCGCGGGATCTCTTCTCGCAGCCTCATCGGCAGCTTGTCCTGCACCACGTGGCGCCAGATGTAGAGCACCACCGCGGCCACCAGCACGAGCAGTCCGGTGCGCGTCTTGTCCCAGCCGTAGCCGTAGCCCTCGATGCCGAGGAACAGAGGGCCGCCCTCGACCCCGGAGTAGAGGAAGCCGCCGACGATCAGGAAGGTCAGGTTGCACAGCAACAGGACCGCGGCGATCGGCACCCAGATATTGGAGAGCCGGATAGGTCGCGGCCAGTCGGGCCGGTCCTTGCGCAACAGCAGGAAGCCCGAGATGGCCGCGCAGGTGGCGAACACGTAACCCACGTTCGACACCGCGAGGATCTCGAGCACGCCGGCGAACGCGCTGATCAGGAAAATGTTCAGGATCGCGTCGAGGGTCATGGCCCGGCCCGGCACGTGGTACCGGTTGAGCACTCCGAACTCCCTGATCGTCATGCCGTCGCGCGAGATCCCGTACAGGGCTCTCGAGCCGTCCATGGTCGCCGTGTTCATCGACAGGATCAGCCCGGCGACGACGCAGAAGATCATCACGTTGGCCAGGCCCGAGCCCACGATCGCGTCGAAGGCCTGCGTGTAGAACGCGATCAGCGTGGCGTCCTCGGCGATCGCCGCCGTCCCGAGAGTGCCGCCCACGCCCAGAGGCAGCAGGACGTACACGAGCGCCGAGAACAGCGCCGCGGCGCGGAGGGCCTTGGCCGTGTCGCGCTCGGTGTCCTCGTACTCGGGCGCGAAGGTCGCCACCACCTCGATCCCGTAGGACGACCAGCACATGAAGTAGAGCCACACGAGCGCCAGCGCCAGGCCGCCGTTCGCGCCGATCTCCCAGTTCATGTTCGAGCTCGACCACTCGCCGGTCACGTAGGGCAGGAACATCAGCACGAAGGCCGGGATGATCAGCAGCCCGCCGGTGGCATAGCCGAACCAGACCGCGGGGCGCACGCCGAAGACGTTGAAGGCCCAGACGAGGATGATCAGGCCGATGCCGATCACGATCGGCAGCGTGAAGTCGAAGGTGCCGACGTTCTCGGCCCAGGTGCTGTCCGAGAACCACTCGGCCTGGATCAGCGTGCCGGCCACGAGCCCGTTGATCGAGAGCACCACCGACCAGCCGATCCAGTAGCCGAACGAGGCCAGCGGGCCGATGAGGGTGAGGTACTTGCGCCAGGCCTCGTGGGCGTAGAGCGCAATCCCGCCCGACTTGGAGGGGAACATCGCCGCCAGCTCGGCGTGGAGGTTGTTCTGCAGAGCGCCGAGGCTGATCGAAATCGACCACAGCACGAAGGCACCGGTGGTGCCGAGCGCGCCGATCGAGCCGCCCAGAGCCGCGATCAGGAAGCCGGGGTTGGCGAGGGCGACGACGAAGCCGTCCCACCACGTCATCGCTTTGAGAAGTTGCCTCTCCTCGACTTCGGCTGACGCCATCGACCATCCTCTCCCTGGTAGCGACCCCTAGCGAGCGCAGTCGTACCAATTGGTACACGGCGCGTTCAGGGCTCTTCTACCACGGCCTCCGGACGCGGTCAACCGGTGGTTACGATTCACCCGTGACCTCATGACCCAGCTCCGGGACCGTCACGATGACGTGGCCCTAACGCGCGCCGAGCCCACCAAGGCCCGGCCCGTGGTGCTGGCCACGCTGTCGGTGCGAGTCGACCCGACCGCCGAGCGCATGGCCATCGAGAGTGCGATCGAGGCGGGCGTGCCGCTGATCCTCGTCAACCTGATCCCCTTGCCCTTCTACGTCACGACGCTGGTGCTGCTCGGCCCCGAGGGCACGACACTGCCCCACGAGGAGGACCTCGACGCGGTGCGCGCCACCGCCAACCGCGCGGCCCAGCTGGGCGTAAAGACCGAGCTGCTGCGGGTCAGGACCAGGCACGCCGTGCCCGCGCTCCTCGAGGTGGTGCGGGAGCGCGACGCCGGCCTGCTCGTGTTCGGTCCCGACCTGCGTCTGACGAGCCGACGGCGCTTTCGCTCGGCGGCTCGGAGGGTGCGCCGGGAGGCAGGCTGTCTCGTGTGGGTCGCACCGGACGGCTGACCCAGCGCGGGTAGGTGTTGGGCGACTTGGGCGGCCCAAGGCCGGCATGGACACCTGCCGCCGAATGCGATAGAAGGCTCTGTACTTATTTGTTCGAAGACCCTGGGGGAGTAGATGGCACGCGACCCGAAGTACGACATCCTCTTCGAGCCGATCAAGCTCGGGCCGAAGACGCTGAAGAACCGCTTCTACCAGGTGCCGCACTGCATCGGGGCGGGCTCGGAGAAGCCCGGGTTCCAGGCCTATCACCGGGGCGTGAAGGCGGAGGGCGGCTGGGGCGCGCTGTGCACCGAGTACTGCTCGATCCACCCCGAGTCGGACGACACGATGCGGGTCTCGGCCCGGATCTGGGACGACGACGACGTGCGCAACCTGGCGGTCATGTGCGACCGCCTGCACGAGTTCGACGCGCTCGCCGGCATCGAGCTCTGGTACGGCGGCCCCCACGCGCCCTGCATGGAGTCACGCCACGTCCCGCGCGGGCCGTCGCAGATCCCGTCGGACTTCGAGGTCAACACGCACCCGCGCTACATGGACAAGGACGACATCGCGCTCGTCCAGCAGATGTACGTGGACGCCGCGGTTCGCGCCCGCGAGGCCGGCTTCGACATCGTGTACGTCTACGGGGCGCACTCCTACCTGCCGCTGCAGTTCCTCTCCCCCTTCTACAACAAGCGCAGCGACGAGTACGGCGGCAGCTTCGAGAACCGCGCCCGCTTCTGGAAGGAGTGCCTCGAGCAGGTGAGGGAGGCGGTCGGCGACGACTGCGCGATCGCCTCTCGCTTCGCAGTCGACACGCTCTACGGCCCGTCTGCGATCGAGATCGGCGAGGACGGAGTGCGCTTCGTCGAGTACGTGGACGACCTGGTCGACCTGTGGGACCTGACCGTCGGCGACATCGCCGAGTGGGGCCAGAACGCGGGGCCGTCACGCTTCTTCGAGGAGAACCACGAGAAGCCATTCACCGGGCAGATCAAGGCGGGTGACCACACCAACAAGCCGGTGGTGGGTGTGGGCCGGATCACCAACCCCGACACGATGGTCGCGATCATCAGCTCCGGCCAGTTCGACATCATCGGCGCAGCCCGCCCGTCGATCTCCGATCCGTTCCTCCCGAAGAAGATCGAGGAGGGCCGGGCCGACGACATCCGCGAGTGCATCGGCTGCAACCAGTGCATCTCCCGTTGGGAGATCGGCGGCCCGCCGATGATCTGCACCCAGAACGCCACTGCCGGGGAGGAGTACCGGCGCGGCTGGCATCCGGAGAAGTTCCACCCGGCGGCCAACCGCGACAAGGGCGTGCTCGTCGTCGGCGCAGGGCCGGCGGGCATGGAGTGCGCGATGGTCCTCGGCAAGCGTGACATGTCGGCCGTCCACCTGGTCGACGCCGACAAGGAGATCGGTGGCTGCGTCAACTGGATCTCGCAGCTCGGCCACTCGGACGGCAAGGAGAACCTGGCCCGCGGCACCGCACGGGGCCTCGGAGAGTGGAAGCGGATAGTCAACTACCGCCAGATCCAGCTCGACAAGCTGAAGAACGTCGAGGTGCACCTGAATTCGCGGCTGTCGGCGCAGGACGTCCTCGAGTACGGGGCGGAGATCGTGATCATCGCGGCCGGCTCCCATTTCGCCACCGACGGCCTCAACCCGGCCACGCACGACCTGATCGAGGGCGCCGACACCTCGCTCGACTGGCAGCTCACCCCGGACGAGGTGGTCAAGGGCGACAAGCCGATCGGCCAGCGCGTGCTCGTACTGGAGAACGAGGGCTACTACATGGGCGTCTCGATCGCCCAGAAGCTCGCCGGCGAGGGCAAGGACGTGACGATCCTGACTCAGCTCGGCGACGTCGCGAACTACATGGAGTACACGCTCGAGGCGCCCATGCTCCACCGCGACCTGCACCGGCTCGACGTGAAGATCCATCCGTACACGATGCTCGAGAAGATCGAGCCGGGCACCTGCCACGCCTACAACGTCTGGAAGCCGGCCCACAAGGAGCAGTTCGAGGTCGACACGGTGGTGCTCTGCACCCAGCGCGTGTCGAACGATGAGCTCTATCACGAGCTGCGCTCCGACAAGGAGAGGCTCGACAGCGAGGGCATCGAGGCGGTCTACATGATCGGCGACGCCGCGGCTCCGCGGATGATCCCGGACTCGATCTTCGACGGCCACCGGCTGGCGCGCGAGATCGACAGCCCGAACCCCGCGATGCCCCTGCCGTTCATCCGCGAGCGGCGTTTGTGGGGCGAGGTGACCAACGAGGACTACGACGGAAGGCTGCTGAACACGCCCGACGTTGGCCCGATGGTCGGCGTGGCCAAGTAGGTCCATGAAGATCGTCGTTCCCGTCAAGCAGGTGGCGGTCCTCGATGAGGAGTTCGAGCTGCTCGATGACCGTCCCGGCGTGGATCCCGACGCCATCGAGTGGGAGCTGAACGAGTGGGACGACTTCTCGCTCGAGGCGGCGCTGCAGCTGCGCGAGGCTCAGGGGGAGGGCGAGGTCGTGGTCGTCTCGGTCGGAGCCGAGGAGGCCGAGGAGGGCTTGCGCGCCTGCCTGGCCAAGGGTGCCGACCGTGCGCTGCGGGTGTGGGAGGACGCGCTCGAGGGCTCCGACCCGCTGGCGGTGGCGCGGGTGCTGGCGGCGGTGGTGGAGCGCGAGTCGCCCGACCTGGTGCTCTGTGGCGTGCAGTCGAGCGACGCCGTCAATGGCGCGACCGGCGTGGCCCTGGCCGCGCATCTCGGCCTGGCGCGTGTGGCCGTCGTCAAGGCGCTCGACTACGACGCCGGTTCCGGGACCGCGACGGTCGAGCGCGAGCTGGAGGGCGGCTTGATCGAGCGCCTGCGGTTGCGCCTGCCCGCGCTGCTCACCATCCAGACCGGGATCAACGAGCCGCGCTACGCCAACCTGCGAGCCATCAAGCAGGCGAAGGAGAAGCCGCTCGAGGTGATGGGCCTGTCGAGCCTAGGGCTGGACGAGCAGGCACTCGCGGCTGCCGCGGGCTCTCGCATCCGCTCCCTGGCGCCGCCCGACTCGGGCGGGAACGCGGAGATGCTCAATGGGTCGCCCGCCGCAGTGGCGGAGCGGATCGCGGGGATCGTCAAGGAGCGGATGACCGGATGACCGACATCCTCGTGGTCGCCGAGCGCCGTCAGGGGACGCTGCGGGAGGTCTCGCTCGAGCTGGTCGGCGCTGCGCTGGAACTGAAGGAGCAGGCCGGTGGCCGCGTGCTGGCCGCCGTGATTGGCGCCGGCGGCGATGCTCACGCCGATGCGCTCGCCCGCTCCGGAGTCGATGAGGTGCTGACGATCCCCGATGCGCCCAATGACTTCGAGGCTCACGTGCACGCAGGCGTGGTCGAAGCGCTGATCGAGCAGGAGCGCCCCGGGCTCGTCCTGCTCGGCCATACGATCGACGCCCTCGGCTTCGGGCCGGCCGTGGCCGCGCAGCAAGGGCTGGGCTTCGCGACCGACGTGACGGGGCTGGCGTGGGAGGACGGCCCCGTGGCCACGCGCGCCGGCTACGGCGGCAAGGTGGAGGTGGAGCTCGATTTCCCGGGCAAGCAGACGACCTTGCTCATGCTCCGCGCCGGAGCGTTCGAAGCGGCGGAGGAGGGCGACGCGGCGCCGGTCCGGGCGGTCGAGGTGGCCGCTGAGCCGCGCACCGAGCCGCTCGGTTTTCGCGAGGTAGAGGCCGGCGACGTGGACATCACCAAGGCCGACTTCCTGCTCTCAGTGGGCCGCGGCATCGAGGACAAAGACGCGCTGCCGCAGTTCGAGGAGCTGGCCGAGAGCATGGGCGCCACGCTCAGTGTGTCGCGCCCGCTGGTGGACGCCGGTTGGGCGCCCAACGCGCGCCAGGTCGGCCAGTCGGGCAAGACGGTCAAGCCCAAGGTCTACCTCGCCCTGGGAATCTCGGGTGCCGTGCAGCACCTTGCCGGGATGCAGAACGCCGACACGATCATCGCGGTCAACACCGATCCCGAGGCGCCGATCTTCAGGGTCGCCCACTACGGGGCCGTGGCCGACCTGTTCGACGTGGCGGACGAGCTGGCCGAGCAGTTCTCCGGCTAGCCCATGGGCGGCGTCCCACCGTTGGCCGCCGAGAAGACGCGCGAGGTCTTCTGGGACTTCGAGCCGGCGCTCGAGGTGCTCTGGTACGTGCTCGCCGGCCTCTCGGTGCTCGTGTTCGCATACGGCGTCGCCCGCCCGATCGCCAAGTACCGGCGCTCACACGGCGGTGGCTGGCCGCCGCTGTCCGAGCTGCCGGGCCGTTTCCGGGAGGCCTTGCGGATCTTGCTGAGCCACGCGTCGATCGGGCGACGCGACCCCTACGCCGGCTGGGCGCACCGCGGAATCTTCTACGGCTTCGTCGTGCTCTTCATCGGCACGGTCATCCTCGCGATCAACACCGACTTCACCGAGCCGGTCTTCGGCTGGCGCTTCTTCGAGGGCGACTTCTATCTCGGCTACTCGATCGTCCTGGACGTCCTCGGCCTGGCGCTCCTGGTGGGCCTGGTGATGATGATGGTCCGGCGCGGGATCGCCCGCCCCCGCAAGCTCGACTACGCGCGGCCCGATCGCGAATCCGACGGCCGCCGGATGTATCGCATCGGCGACTGGGCCTTCGTCGGCATCCTGCTCGTCCTGGTGGTGTCCGGCTACGTGCTGGAGGGCGCGCGGATCGCCATGGACCAGCCCGGGTACAACGAGTTCTCGCCCGCCGGCTGGGCGGTGGCCCAGGCCTTCGAGGCACTCGGCGTGAGCGACGGCGCCCTGCGGGTCGTGCGGCACACGATCTGGTGGTCACATGGGCTGCTGGCGCTGGCCTTCGTCTCGGCCATCCCTTACACCAAGGCCTCGCACATGCTCGCGAGCTTCGGTTCGCTCGTGGTGCGCGATCCGCTGGCGGGCAAGCGCCTGCGTGCGATCCCGCCGGAGCTGGCGGCCGAACCCGCCGGGTATGGGGCGCTGGCCGACTTCAGCGAGGTGCACCTGCTTCAACTCGACGCCTGCACGAAGTGCGGCAAGTGCCACGAGGCCTGCCCCGCTCTGGCCACCGGCCGTCCGCTCTCTCCGCGCGACGTGGTGCTCGAACTGCGCGAGCAGTCGAACGCGGCAATGCGTGAGGTGGGTATCGGCGGAGTGCTCGGCGTGCTGATCAAGGGTCAGCAGCCGGACAACGGCGGCTTCAGCCGTGCCGTGGTGCGCGACGACGGGGTGCGCGCCGACACGGTCTGGTCCTGCATGCAGTGCAACGCCTGCGTCGAGGCCTGCCCCGTCGGGATCGAGCAGGCGCCGATCATCAACCAGCTGCGCCGGCGGCTGGTCGAGGAGGGCGAGCTGCCCGCGAACCTGCAGACCGCGCTGCAGACGATCCACAAGTCGGGCAACTCCTTCGGGGAGCGTGCCCGCAAGCGCGGCCGTTGGACCGAGGAGCTCGAATTCGACGTCAAGGACGCGCGCGAGGAGCCCGTCGACGTGCTCTGGTTCGTGGGCGATTACGCCTCGTTCGACCCTCGCAGCCAGAAGGTCACCCGTGCGCTTGCGCGGCTGTTCCGGGCTTCCGAGCTGGACTTCGGGATCCTCTACGACGGCGAGCGCAACTCGGGCAATGACGTGCGCCGTGCCGGTGAGGAAGGCTTGTTCGAGGCGCTGGCCGAGCAGAACGTGGCGACGCTCGAGGAGTGCGACTTCAAGCGCATCGTCACCAGTGATCCCCACTCACTCAACACGCTGCGCAACGAGTATCCCGACCTGATCTCGGAGGAGATGGGCGGCTCGTGGAGCGTGGCCCACCACACCTCGCTGCTGCTCGAGCTGATCGAATCCGGCGCCCTGCCGCTGCAGGGCGTGCTGGACTACCGCGTGACCTACCACGACCCCTGCTACCTCGGCCGCCACAACGGCGGCTACGACGCTCCGCGAGAGATCCTGGAGGCGCTCGGATGCACGCTCGTCGAGATGCCGCGCAACCGCGACAACTCGTTCTGCTGCGGAGCCGGCGGGGGCCGAATCTGGATCCCGGACGAGCCTGGGGTGGAGCGGCCATCCGAGAACCGCATCAACGAGGCGGTGTCCCTGGGTGAGCTCGACTACTTCGTGGTCAGCTGCCCCAAGGACGTGACCATGTACGAGGACGCGATCAAGACCTCGGGCAACGCCGAGCGAATCGAATTGCGCGAGTTGACCGAGTTGATCGAAGAGGCGCTCGGCGCGGCCGAACCGAATGCGCTGAGGCCAGCCGGGGTCAAGGCGGACTGACCGGGCAAGGCGCTCGGTCTCCGCCGACAGGACGCCCGGAGCCCAGCCGGTGATCGTCAGCTCATGAGCGGGGGCGCGTCTTCTCGGTGTCGTAGACGGGAAAGGCGGCCACCGTGGCCGGCACGCTGCCCTCGCCCAGCGCCACCTCGACCTGCGTGCCCTCGCTGTTCAGGTTCCGGTCGATCGCGGCCATCGCGATCTGCTCGCCGAAGGTGGGGCTCTCCGCCGGGCTGCGCACGATCCCGACCTCGCGCCGGTCCTGCGTGACGGTCGCCCCGTACTCCGGGGTGGTGTCGCCTTCGATCCTGAGGGTGGTCAGCTGACGCGGCGTCCCCTCGGCAGCGATGCGCCGGAGCGCCTCCTTGCCTACGAAGTCGCCGGGCTTGTCGAGCTTGACCATCCTGTCGAGCCGTACCTCGTACGGGTCGGTCTTGTGGGGGTAGTAGTCGATGTCCGGGAACAGCAGGCCGGACTCGATGCGGATCGTCTCGATGGCCGACAACCCGATCGGGAGCATGCCCTGCGGCCGGCCCGCATCGAGCACCGCGTTCCAGAGGTCGCCGGCTCGGGCCGGCTCACAGTAGAGCTCGTAGCCGAGCTCGCCCGAGTAGCCGGTGCGAGAGACGAGACAGGGCACCCCGCCGACCTTGGCGTCCGTCTCGAACCTGAAGTAGCGCAGCTGAGAGAGGTCCACACCCTCGCTGATCGGTCCCAGAATGTCGCGCGACTTCGGGCCCTGGACCTGGAGGTGGGGCATGTCCGCGGTCACGTCCTCGATCTCGACGCTGAGGCCGCGGTCCGAGGCCACCTTGCGGTACCAGTCCAGATCGGAGTCATAGCTCGTGATCGAGAAGCAGTGGTCGTCGGCGAACTTGAAGATCGTGCCATCCATGATCATGAGGCCGTCCTCGTCGCAGATGGCCCCGTAGCGCACCTGACCGACCTCGAGGGCGGACATGTCGTTGGTGAAGAGGACGTCGGCCAGCGCCAGGGCGTCGGGACCCTTCATGTCCCACTTGCGCAGTGGCGACTCGTCCCAGAGGTTGGCCGCGTTGCGCGTGGCCTGGTGCTCTGCCGTCGCGTCGCCGAAATGGTCAGCCCACGCCCAGCCCTCCCAGTCCGTCCATTCGGCGCCGAGCTGATCCTGCGCGTCGTAGAAGGCGCTTCGCTTCAGTGCCGCTGTGGACATTCCACTCCCTTCGCTGGACGAATTTGTGCAGCGCCACCCTACAAAGCGCCAAGCGACTGGACAAGTGCTCCGCTCGCGGGTCGTGCCGGCCTTACAATCGCCGCATGGCCCGTTCGATCGTCGTCGGCGTGGTGGGTGACTCCGGCGCCGGCAAGACCACGATCACGCGCGGGCTCGTGCGCGTGCTGGGCGACCAGCACGTGACGCACGTGTCGGCCGACGACTACCACCGCTATGACCGCCGCCGGCGCGCGGAGCTGTCCGTGACGCCGTTGCACCCCGACTCCAACCACCTCGACATCCTCACCCAGCACCTGGTCCACCTGCGCCGCGGGGAGCCCGTGCTCAAGCCGGTCTACAGCCACCGCAGCGGCAGCTTCGAGCCGCCGGTCTACGTGCGCCCCTCGACCTTCCTGGTGGTGGAGGGCCTGCTCAACTTCCACACCGAGACCCTGCGCAGCGTGCACGACGTGCGTGTGATGCTGACCCCGCCGGAGCGGCTACGGCGCGCCTGGAAGCTCAAGCGCGACTGCACCCGGCGCGGCTACACCACCGACGAGGTGCTGGCCGAGCTCGATCTGCGCCACGCGGATTCCGAGGCCTACATCGAGCCTCAGCGCGAGCACGCCGACATAGTGGTGGCCTTCCGCCCGGGGAGCGCCGGCGATCCGGCCCACCTGGACGCCGACATCGTCCTGCGCGACACGCTGCCCCATCCCGACCTGTCGCCGCTGCTGGAAGGCGGGTCGCCCGGGCCGGCACTGATCAAGCGCGAGCGGGAGTGGCTGCTGCGCATCCCGGGCGACCTCGATCCCGCGCGTGCGGCGGAGCTCGAGGAGGCGGTGTGGGAGCGCATGAGCTTCGCCTCGCACCTGCGCATCCGGCGCTTGGGCGAGTTCACGGTCGGCACCGACCTGCTGCGCTCCGACTCGCTGGCGCTCGTCCAGCTGCTGATTCTCTACCACGTGGTCACGGCTCGAGCCGCGCTGGCCATCGGGGGCTCGCCGCCCCGTGCCGACCCCCGCTGGGCGCCGGGCGCCGACTCGGCACTGCACACCTGACGCCTCCTGAACGTAGACTCTCGTCTATAGGTCAGCCCTGGCTCATGGCCGTCACCCTCACACAGCTCCTGGCGTTCCTGACCGTGGTGCGGCGCGGATCGGTCACCGCCGCCGCCGAGGAACTGGTGGTCACGCAACCGTCGGTGTCCGCGGCCATCTCGGCCCTGGAGCGCGAGTTGGGTGTGGCGCTCACGGAGCGTGCCGGGCGCACGCTGCGTCCCACCCCGGCGGGCACGGCCTACGCGGTCTACGCCGCCGACGTGCTCGGTCTGCTCGACCAGGGTGCCCGGGCCGCGCGCGAGACGGCGGGGCACGCGCCCCACTCCCTGAGAATCAGCGCGGTCACCACCGCGGGCGAGTATCTCGTTCCGCAGCTGATCCAGGCCTTCCGCGAGCGGCGGCCCGAGCTCGAGATCAGCCTCGACGTGGGCAATCGCGAGCTCGTCTTCCGGCGGTTGCTCGAGCACAAGGTCGACGTGGCCGTGACCGGGCGAATCCCTGATGCCGAGCGCATGACGGGCCACGATTTCGCGGACAACGAGTTCGTCCTGATCACCGCCCCCGACGATCCGCTGGCCAAGCGGCGCTGGGTGGCCGTGGAGGAGCTCTCGAGCAGGCCGTGGCTGGTGCGCGAGGAGGGCTCCGGTACGCGCACGCTCTGCCTCGAGTACCTCGCCAGCCGTGAGCTCGAGCCCAACGTGCTGACACTCGGCTCCAATGGAGCGATCAAGCAGGCCGCGCGTTCGGGCCTCGGGGTGGCGCTTCAGTCGCGGGCGGCGGTGGAGCTCGAGCTGGAGCTCGGCCTGCTGGCCACCATCTCACCGCGCGGCGGCCTGCCCAGCCGGCGCTGGTACGTGGTGAGGCCGGCGCTGGCCCCCGCGCGCGATGAGGTGGAGGCCTTCATGGCCTTCTGCGCCTCGGCGGCGGCCCGCCAGGCGCTGCGGCCGCTCTGACAACGGACATCGGCCGGCCGGAACCCCCGTGCCGGCCGGCCGCGTCCGTGGCGGAGGCCTAGCGGGCCCCCGTCAGCGCCGGCGAGTCCGCCAGCACCGTGTCGAGCGCCTCGAGGACCGTGTTGGCGGTGTCGAGGTTCGCGTTGTGGCCCATCAGCCCGATGCGCCACATGGCGGGTGCCGAGGGGCCAAGCCCGCCGCCGATCTCGATCCCCTGCTCGCGCAGAAGGCGTACCTGGACCTCCTTGCCGTCCACGTCCGCGGGCACCCGCACCGCCGTGAGCGGGGCGAGCTGGTGGTCGGGATCGGCCAGCAGCTCGAACCCACGCGCGATGAGCTGGTTCTGCAGGTGCTCGGCGGCGGCCGCGTGGCGCGCCCAGCGAGCCTCGAGTCCCTCCTCCAGCGCCAGCCGGAGGGCCTCGTGCAGCGCGTAGATGTGGAGGATGGGAGCCGTGTGATGGTAGGCCGGTGGCCGCTCGATCCAGTAGCGCTCGAGCATCTGGAGGTCGAACGAGAAGGGCACGGAGGTGGTGCGCGAGCGGATCCGCCGCAACCCCGCTTCCGACACGGCCATCGGCGACATCCCGGGAGGCGCAGCCAGGCACTTCTGGGTGCAGGAGTAGGCGAAGTCGATGCCCCACGCCCCCACATCCAACTCCACGCCTCCGAGCGAGGTGACGCAATCGGCCATCAGCAGCGTGTCGCGCTCACGCATGGCGGCGCCCAGCTCCCGGAGCGGGTGCTCGGCTCCGGTCGAGGTCTCGGCGTGGACCACTGCGAGCAGCCGTGCTTCCGGATGCCGGTCGAGTGCGTCGAGCAGCCGCTGGTTGGCCACCACCTCGCCCCAGTCGGCGGACACGGCGACCACCTCGGCGCCACAGCGCCGAGCGATCTCGGCGATCCGCAGACCGAAGTAGCCCGACTGGGCGACCACAGCGGTGTCGCCGGGCTCGAGCAGATTGGCCAGTCCCGCCTCCATGCCGGCGGTGCCCGTGCAGTGCAGCGGCAGCACCAGCCCGTCGGGCAGGGCCCACGCCTCGCGCAGCATCGCCACGACCTCGTCGAGGATGAGGTGGAGGTCCGGGTCGAGGTGGCCCAGCATGGGACGCTGCATCGCTTCGAGCACCGAGGGCTCGACGTTCGAGGGTCCGGGACCGCAGAGGAGGCGCTCGGGCGGGGCGAGCGGCCGGAGTTCGGGCTTCATCACTCCAGGGTCGCGCAAGACGCCCTTGTAGACAAGCTAAGAGTTTCGTGCCGATTACAACCTTCGTTCTATGTATCGAAAACCGCAGGGGACTTAGACGAATTTGTCTATTCGAGCTTGCCGCTTGCCGGGTTCGGCGTTGTACTGGTGTGCTCCATGCCGATCACCACGCGTCTGCACCGCAGCGAGCTCGCCGTGCCGGGAAGCAACGTGCGCATGCTCGAGAAGGCGCCCGGGCTCGGCGCCGACGTGGTCATGCTCGACCTCGAGGACGCCGTGGCGCCCGACGACAAGGAGCAGGCCCGGCTCAACATCATCGATGCCCTGGGCGAGCAGGACTGGTCGCGCTGCTCGGTCTCGGTGCGCATCAACGGCCTGGACACGCACTACTGCTACCGCGACGTGGTGGACGTGATCGAGCAGGCGGGCGCGTCGGTGGACGCGATCGTCATCCCGAAGGTCAGCGGCGCGGGCGACGTGCACCTGGTGGCAACGCTGCTCACCCAGATCGAGGACGGGATGGGTCTCCAGCGCCGTATCGGCCTGGCGGTGCTGATCGAGACTGCGATCGGGATGGTCAAGGTGGACGAGATCGCGGCCGCCTGCCCGGAGCGTATGGAGGCGATGATCTTCGGCGTGGCCGACTACGCGGCGTCGATCCAGAGCCACACCGCTTCGATCGGCGGGGTCGACCCCCACTACTCGGTGCTCACCGACCCCGACGCCGACGACGAGCGAAACCGCCACTGGGGCGATCAGTGGCACTACCCGCTGTCGCGCATCGCCGTCACGTGCCGGGCGCACGGGCTGCGTCCGATCGACGGCCCCTTCGGCGACTTCACCGACCGCGACGGCTACCTTGCCGCGGCGCGGCGCTCCGCGGTCCTGGGCTACGAGGGCAAGTGGGCGATACACCCGTCGCAGGTCGAACTGGCCAACGAGGTGTACACGCCGGCGCCGCGCTTGGTGGAGCGCACGCGGCGGATCATCGAGGCCATGACCGAGGCCACCGCTCAGGGCAAGGGGGCGGTCTCGCTCGACGGCCGCCTGATCGACGCCGCCTCGATACGCATGGCCGAGAACCTGCTGGCCAAGCTGGAGCAGATCGAGGCGCGCCAGGAGGAGATCGAGGCCGCGTCACCGCCCGTGGCCCCCGAGGCGGTTGCGGGATGACCTCCGGCGAACTCGAGTGCCCGCGCGTCCCGGCCGCGCTCCTCCAGGAGACCTGCCGTGCGTTGCTGCCCGGCTATGCGCAGGCGCGGCGCGAGCCCGAGCGCCTCGCCCTGCTGACCACCGCCTGCTTGACGCGGGCCACCATCCAGCGGGCCGCCACCGGCTCCGGAGCCGGCGGCCATACGTCTCAGGCCGACGTCTTCGACGAGCTGGCCCGGGCGATCCTGCTCCACGGTGAGTCGGGCGCGTCAACGCTGTTCGTGGCCGACGCCGAGCACGCATCCGACGTGCTCTGCGCGCTCTGGCTCGCGCGCCGCTGCGGCCTCTTTCAACCCGGTTCGAGCACTGCCGAGGCATCGGGCAAGCGCTCCCGCCTCGAGCTCGTGCCGGTCTTCGCACGCTCAGTCACGCAGCGTGACAGGGCCGCCGCGCTGGCCGGCCTCTACGCCAACGCCGCCTTCCGCCGCCACCTGGAGGCGCGCGGCCGGGCGCGCATGCTGGCCCTGGCCGCGACGGCGGCCTGAGCACGCCCGCGGGCGGGGGAGGTCAGGGCAGCTGAGGAAGGCCGGCGAGCCAGGCGCTGCGCCCGCCGGTCTCGTCCCAGAGCACCGGGAAGAACGACTCGTCGAGCGAGAGATCGGCGCGACGGCGGTAGCGGGAATACACGAGGTCGGTGTTGGTGGGGTGGAAGCGTGCCTCGACCGGCACCATGTGGGTGACCAGCGCACGGCGCTCGACCGTCGCCTCGTTGGGGCCCGAGCCGTGGAAGGTCCAGCCGTGGTGGAAGGCACACCCGCCGGCCTTGACCACCACCGGGACGCGCTCGGGCTCGACGCCCTCCGGCGCGGCGCCCGCCAGCGGGGCCAGCCAGTCGTCGGGCGCGTGGAAGCTGCCACGGTCGGGCGGGGTCTTGGGCCACAGGTGCGAGCCGCGCACGTGCTCGATGGTGCCGCCGGTGGCCTGCGTGTCGTCGAGCGCCACCCAGCAGGTGATCATCTCGGCGGGGACGAGATAGCCGGCGTAGGAGGCGTCCTGATGCATTCCGAGGGAACGCGTGCCCGGTGGCTTCCAGAGGCAGTTGTCCTGCACCATGCGTGTGCCGCGATAGCCCATCAGCCGCGCGGCGATCCGCCCGGTGCGCTCGCTCAGCACCTGAGCGGCGATCAGGTCGTCGGCACGCCAGGCGTTGCAGAGCTGGCGGGTGCGGTCTTCGGGATCGCGGCCCTTCTTCCAGTTGACCTCGTCGGGTGCGATGCCGGTGGCGTAATCGCCGTCGAACAGCGCAGCGAAGCGCTCCCGCAGCATCTCGACGGTCGCGTCGGAGAGAAAGCCCTCCTCGACGATGAGGAAGCCGTCGCGGTTGAAGCCCTCGACCTGCTCCTCGGTCGCATCCTCGAAGACGTTCTGGGTCACCGCCACCGACGACATCGCGCTCCCTCCTGGACGAATTGGTGCAAGCGAGGCTACCGAGGCCGGCCGAGAGCCACAAGGCGGCAAGCGGCGGCGTAGCATCGCCGCAATGCCGCGCCTCGCCCGTCAGCCGCTGGCCGCCTTCATGGACGACCTGGCGAAGTCCACGCCGGCGCCGGGCGGCGGCTCGGCGGCCGCGTCGGCGTGCGCGCTGGGGGCGGCTCTGGTGGAGATGGCCGCTCGGATCGAGCTCGAGCGGGGGGCGTCCTCGCTGGACCCCGCACTGCCCGATCGCGTCCGGGCCCTCCGCCTACGCGCCCTGGATGGCGCGGAGCAGGAGCTGTCCGCCTACGAGCCGGTGCTCGCCGCGCGCCGCCGGCCGCGCGACGACCCGGAGCGACCCGGGCGGATGGCCCGAGCGCTCGAGCAGGCGAGCGCGGGTCTGGTCGAGCTCACCGAGCTCGCCGCCGAGGCTGCCGAGCACGGGGTCAGTGTCGCGCGCGACGCCGAGGCGGCGGTCCGGGGTGACGCGCTGACCGGCGTGGTGCTGTGCGAGGGGGCCGCGGCCGCGGCCGGACGGCTGGTCGAGATCAACCTGACGGACGGCTCAGAGTCCCAGGCACTGGCACGCGTACGGGAAGGGTGCGCCCGGGCGGCCGCCGCCCGTCAGGTGGCGCTGGGCGCCGACGACGCCGCTAGGCCCGGCTGAGCGGACGGGCACCGGGGCGCACGCTCCGCGGCGCAGCCCGCAGCGCCTCGCGCACCCGCGCCCCCACCGCGAAGCGGGCCCTGCTGCCGGCCGTTGCCGCCGGGTGGAGCCCGCGTACCGACGAAGTCAGCAGCACCTCGTCCGCAGCAATCAGCCGCTCGAGCGCGATCGGCTCCTCACCCAGCTCGAGGCCGTCGAGCGAAAGCTCGAGCACGGCCGCTCTCACCGTGCCGGGCAGGAGGCGCCCGTCGAGTGGCGGCGTGATGAGCGCGCTGCCCTCGACGATCCAGACGTTGCCCGGGCCCACCTCGAGCACCTCGCCGTCGAGGTCCACCAGCAAAGGAACCGCGCCGAGCCGGCGCTCGAGCTCGGCGAGCAGGCGCCGGTCGCGCCACTTGTGCGCTCCCAGCCCGCCGGGCACCGTCGCCGGGGCGATCGTCACAGGCTCCGGTCCGGGCTCTTGGCCCAGCGGCCGGGCGTCGATCTCCACGCGCGCCCAGGACCCGCCGCTCGGCTCGGCCAGGATGCGCAGCCGCTGGATGGGCGCGCCCGCCGCCGCCACACGCACGCGCGCCTCGAGGTCGCTGGGCAACCGTTCGGCGTAGAGCTCCCCGACGCTCTGCTCCAGCCGCCCCAGATGGGCCGCAAGGCCGACCGCTTCGCCGTCGCGTACGAGCAGCGTGGACAGGACCCCGAGTGCGGCATCGGGACGACCGGCTCCGCCGGCGCTGAACGCGAGCGCCGGGACCGCGCGCCGCGTGCCCGGGCGGGCCGGCTCGGCCAGCAGTCCGCCGGCGGCCGAGATCAGCGGGCGCGCCTTGAGCAGGGCCTCCTCGAGTTCCCGGGAGGGATCGGAGTCCGCCACGATGCCACCGCCGGCACCCAGCCAGAGGCGCTCGCCGCGGGCCTCGAGCGTCCGGATGGCCACGTTCAGCTCGAGCCCGGCCACCGGGCTGGCGTAGCCGATCGCTCCCGTGTACGCCTCCCGGCCGGTCGCCTCCAGCTCGGCGATCACCCGCATGGTCTGGATCTTGGGCGCGCCGGTGACCGAGCCCGGCGGGAAGGTGGAGCGCAACAGGTCACCGTCACCGACGCCGGCGCGCACGCGGCCCTCCACCGTCGAGACGAGATGCCACACCCCCGGCGCCGCGCGTGGCTGCGTGAGCTCGGGTACGGAGATCGAGCCGTATTCGCACACACGGCCGAGGTCGTTGCGCATCAGGTCGACGATCATCACGTTCTCGGCACGGTCCTTGCGCGAGGCGGCCAGCGCGGCGCGCCCGTCTTCGTCGCGCGGGGCCGTACCCTTGATCGGCTCGCTCAGCACCGTGCGTCCCCGGCGGCGCAGAAAGAGCTCGGGAGAGAGGCTGCACAGCGAGCCCCAGGGGCCGGCCACCAGCGCCGCGTGGCGCGGCGCCAGCGCCCCGGCGGTGTGCGCGAAGAGGTCGACGGGGTCGCCCTGCCAGGGGGCCTCGAGGCGCAGGCAGAGGTTGGCCTGGAAGATCTCCCCGGCCGCGATCCGCTCGCGACACTCCGCCACGGCGGCCACGTGCCCGGCCGCGCCCGGCGGTGCCACCTCGAAGGTGCCGACCCACAGCGGCCGGGCTCGGGCGGCCGCGCTCAGACGCCGGGCGAGCAGGTCGCGGCGCGCGCTGAGAGCAGGGGCGCGTCCCTTGGACCAGAGCGCCTCGAACCACCAGCGGCCCCACGCGTCGAGCCGCAGCACGTGGTCGTAGAAGGCGAGGGCGAAGTCGGGCAGCGCGGACGGGCGCGGCGGGCCGGGAGGAACGGCTTCCAGGCGCGCGCCGAGCCGATAGCCGAGATAGCCGAACCAGCCGCCGCCCACGGCGTCACAGTCCTCGTCGACGCCCTGCACCCGCGGCTGCTCGTCCAGCAGAGCGAAGGGGTCCTCGCGGTCATCGGCGACCACCAGCGGCTCCGAGCCCACCAGCGCACCCCCGCCGGCCCAGGCCCCGGTCAGCGCGAAGGGGCGATCGTCGCCGCGCACCAGCAGTGCTCCGTCGCCCGCGCCGACGCTTCCCTCCAGCGGGATCCTGACCAGGCGGGCGCGATGGGGGAGGCGCATGGCGGAACCGGACATTGTACCTATTGGTTCGTTATCAGCGAGGGCGCGCGCGCTCGGGCAGCGGGCACCGGCGCAGCCGGGGCGGCGGCGGCCACGAAGCGCATCAGCGCGGGCACCCCGACGTGCTCGCCGAGCTCCAGGACCGGCGGGTCGTGTTCGGCGATCCAGCCGGCGACGATCCGCACCTCGTCGATCTCGGTGGCCGGGATGACCGCCCGCCCGCGCGGCCTGGCGAGGGCCGCGGCCGTGCGCTCGCCGAGCTCGGTGGGACCGGGCAACGGCCCCCAATCGACGAGCCTGCCCTGGATGATCCAGAAGGCGTCGAAACGGTCCTTGACCGGATGCCGGGCCAGCGCCAGGCGCGGCGCCGCGTGGGTCGCGCGCAGCATGCCGTCGAGGCGCTCGATCACCCAGGCGAGCCGCTCCTTGCGCCGCAGCAGGGCCGCCGAGCGCTCGTAGCGCCGCGCCAGTGCGGCCTCGCGCATGCGCCGGTCGATCTCCTCGAGCAGCCGCTCACCCGCTCCCGGTTGCTCGAAGTGGGCCAGGGCCAGGTCGATCTGCCTGCGGTAGGCATTGGGGTCGAGGTCGCCGAGGCAGGGCGAGACGCAGCGCCCCATCTGGCCGTAGGCCGACGGATGCTCGCGCAGCTTCAGCGAGCGGCCGCAGTGGCGCAGCCGGTAGAGCGAGGTGAGCTGGTCGGCCAGCTCGCGGGCCAGGGCGCGGCTGCCGAGCGGCCCCACGTTGACGGCGTGGCCGGGGGCCGGCTCGGAGGCCACCTCGAGGACCGGATAGGGGATGTCTAGGCGGCAGCGCAGGTAGCAGTAGCGCTCGGTGCGCTTGAGCGCCCTGTTGCCGGCCGGCTTCCACTCCTTGATCAGGCGGTTCTCCAGCACCAGTGCGCCGAGCTCCGAATTGGTGGGCCGGTAGTCCACCACCTCGGCGCGGTCGGTCCAGCCAGCCGGGGCGCAGAAGTGCGCTCGTGCCCGCGTGCGCAGCGAGACCGACTTGCCCACGTACAGCGGCCTTCCGCGCTCGTCGCGGAACACGTAGACGCCCGGGTCGGCCGGGAGCGTGGAGAGATCGGGCCGCTGGTCGGGCGGGATGCGCTCGGCGTGCTCGGTCTTGCGCGCCCGCCGGCGTGCGCGCAGCAGGTCGACGGCGTCGCCCACGGTGGCCGCGTTGGCGCACAGCCGCGGAAACAGCGCACAGAACACGCGCGCACAGGTGAGGGCGTCGGGCAGCGCGCGGTGTACTTCGGTGACCTCGATGCCCAGTGAGTCGGCCAGCGGAGCGAGCCCGCGCTTGCGGGCGAGCGGCGCGAAGCGGCGCGCCAGCGTGACGGTGCAGAGGGCGGGGGGAGCGGGCCAGTCGAGCGCCACCCGCTCGAAGGCCTGGCGCAGGACCCTCAGGTCGAAGCGGGCATTGTGCGCGATGAGCACCCGGTCCTCGAACAGCTCGGCCAGCTCGGGCAGCACCTCCTCGGGCGGTGCCGCGCCGTCGACCATTCCCTGGGTGATGCCGGTGAAGCGCTGGATTCCCCGCGACAGGGGCCGTTCCGTCCGCACCAGCGAGTCGAATGTGTCGTGCAGCTCGCCCCCTCCCACGAGCACGGCTCCCACCTCGGTCATCTCGCAGAGGTCGCCGCCGAGCCCGTTGGTCTCGGTGTCGACGGCCACGAACTCGGCCGGCGCGAGTGGTTGGGCGAACAGGGACACGAACGACCGATGCAACTCCTCGCGCCGGACGGATCGAGAGCGCGCCTGCGCGGTGCCCGGGGCGAAGCCGTCCGCCCACGTCCTTAGCTTCGGGCAGATGGCCCGTTCCGCCACCGTCTTCGCCTGCTCGTCGTGCGGGCATGAGAGCCCGAAGTGGCATGGCCGCTGTCCCGGGTGTGGCGAGTGGAACACGCTGGTGGAGGAGGCGCGCGCCTCGGCGCCGGCCGGCCGCGGCGGCGGTTCCCAGGGCAAGCGCGGCTCAACTCGGGCGCTCAAGCCCGTACGGCTCGGCGAGGTGCGAGCCCCGCGCGTCGAGCGCCTGCGCACCGGCATCGGGGAGTTCGACCGGGTGCTGGGCGGCGGCCTCGTCCCCGGGTCGCTCGTGCTGATCGGCGGCTCCCCCGGGATCGGCAAGTCGACGCTGACCACGGGAGCTCTCGGCAATCTCGCGGCGGCCGGCCGCAACGTCCTCTACGTGTCGGGCGAGGAGTCGGCGGCCCAGGTCAAGCTGCGCGCGCAGCGCCTCGGCCCGTCCGCCCTGTCGGTGCCGATCGTGGCCGACACCGACCTGGATTCCGTGCTGGCCACGATCGAGACCGAGCGGCCGGAGGTATGCGTGGTCGACTCCGTGCAGGTGCTCTACGACGCGGCGCTGTCGGGCAGCCCTGGTTCCGTGGGACAGGTGCGCGAGGTGGCCGGCCGGCTGATGCGCGTGGCCAAGGCGCGCGGCGTGGCCGTGATCCTCGTCGGGCACGTGACCAAGGAGGGCTCGATCGCCGGCCCGCGCGTGCTCGAGCACTTGGTGGACTGCGTGCTCTCCTTCGAGGGCGAGCGCGAGCGCACCTACCGCACGCTGCGCGCTCTCAAGAACCGCTTCGGGTCGACCAACGAGGTCGGCGTCTTCGAGATGCACGAGAACGGTCTCGTCGAGGTCGAGGACGCCAGCGCCCGCTTCGTGAACGAGGCCACCCGCGCGCCGGGCTCGGTCGTGCTCTGTTCAATGGAGGGCTCGCGCCCGCTGCTGGTGGAGGTGCAGGCGCTGGTGGCACCAAGCGAGCTGGTGCCACCACGGCGGGTGGCCAACGGCGTCGATCGCAACCGGCTCGCGCTGGTGCTCGCGGTGCTGGCCCGCCACGGCGGGGTCTCGCTCGGCGGCAGTGACGTGTTCGTGTCCGTGGCCGGCGGCGTGCGGGTGGACGAGCCCGGCGCCGATCTGGCCATAGCGCTGGCGCTCGCCTCGGCGGCGCGCGGCACGGAGCTCGGCGGCGACAAGCCACTCGCGGCCTTTGGTGAGCTCGGCCTGACCGGTGAGCTTCGCCACGTCGGTCACTCGGACCGGCGGCTCGCCGAGGCGCGCAAGTTCGGCCTCACCGTGGTGACCCATCCGGCGGGGCGCGTGGCGACGCTCCGCCAGGCGCTGGCCGTGGCCGGCCGGCCAGCCGCAGAGCGGGCCGCGGTCTGAGCGGCTCAGATTTCCTTGTTGACTTCCGCGACCTTGCCCGTGTTGGCGTCAATCCGGACCGTGGCAAGGCGGCGGAAGGTGTTCTCCTTCTCACCCGGGATCGACAGCGACACGATCCAGAACGGCTTTGAGTTGAGGCCCTGCCTCAGCAGCCTGACCTGCGTACGCTCCGGGTTGAAGGAGACCCGCTCCCGGGCGGTCTGGATGGCTTGCTCCTTCGACACCCGCACCTGGTCCTTCTGGCAGGTCTGCGCGACCACGAACGCGGCCACCAGGACGAGAGCGATGACCAGCAGGCGCGGCCAAGTCGGCCGGATCGGTGGGCGCTGCGTTGCCGTCTCAGACGGTCGGACGGAACTCGTTTCCGACGTTCGTGAAGAGGACGATCACCAGCACGATGATCACGCACAGGATCGAGATCGCAAGCATCGCGAGCTCGAACGACTTCACATGGGTCTGGAGCGGAGGAAACTCGATCTGTCGTTTGCCGCTGCCGTTGTCGATCATTGTGTCTCCTAGCTCTGGGCGCCCGGTTGCGAGGGGGGCTCTTCCGATTCCCAGGGATGTCTAACTCTTTCGCCGCCGCGTGGGATGCCGGCCCGGTGGCGGGCGACGTGCGAGATCAGCTGGCGGTTCTCGTAGATCACCCAGGCGATCAGGGCGACGACCGTCGCCACGATGCCCAACCAGGTCAGGATGTAGTAGAGGGTGTCGGCGGCAGCGCCCTCGTCGCCGTAGGTCGTGCCCGGACCGAACGTCATGAACCCCGCGCAGTCCTCGTAGTTGGCCTGGAGGATGAAGTCGGCGCTGTCGTCCGGGGGCTCCGCGGCCTCGTTCGACACGACGCAGTCCGGCGCGCTGTTGATTATCCCGGGCATTGCGCCCCCTTTTTCCTCGGCGATCGGCACGTAGGCTCGATCATGGTCTCACCAGCTCCCGCTCCGCCTCCCGGAGAACGGCGTCAGACGGGGCCAGGGAGCCGTCCGGCTCGACGATCATCTCGCCGAACTTGGCCATCTCGGGCATGTAGAGGTCTTCCTCATATTCGGACACGTCCAGCCCCTGCACCTCGACCTCGGGTGGGACGCGCAGCAGGTTGAGCTTCCTCAACACCAGGGACGCCACCCAGCCACTGAGGAAGCCGAGCGGGAGGAAGGTCGCCATGCCGATCAGCTGGCCCCCGATGCTGCTGTCCACGTTGTTGAGGCCGGTCGGGTAGCCGGCTGCGAAGATCCCCACCCAGAGCATGCCCAGGAAGCCGGCCACTCCGTGAACGGCGACCGCGCCGACCACGTCGTCCACGCGCATCTTCTTCTCGATCCAGTTGCCGGCGTAGACCACCAGCGTGGCGGAGACGATGGCGAGGAGGTAGGCGAGCGTGGGGGCGTAGACGTCGGCGCCGGACGACACGCCGATCACGCCCGCGAGGCCGCCCGACACGGTCCAGAAAGGGTCGCCGCGCGAGGCGAAGTAGCCGCCTGTAAAGCCGCCCGCGAACCCGAACGTGATGACCATCGTGATCGAGCCGAGGGTGGTCGGGCTGAGGTAGATGTTCGCCCAGCCCGGGAAGGCTGTGGACGCGATGACCAGGCAGGCGGCGTAGAAACCGTAGAAGCCCGTGAAGATCAACATCAGTCCCATAAGGGTGAGGTGGAGGTTGTGTGGTCGGAACTGGCGCACCAGCCCTTCGCGCGTGTACTTGCCTATTCGCGGCCCGAGGTTGAAGAGCACGCCGAGCGTGAAGGCGCCCGCCACGCCGTGCACCACGCCGGAGGCGATCGCGTCGTGGAATCCGAAGCGCAGTGTGAGCCAGCCGCCCGCGCTCCAGCCCCAGGCCGCGTCGAGGATCCATACCACCGAGCCGAGCAGCACGGCGAGCAAGAGGTAGGCGGAGAGCCGGACCCGCTCGAGCAGCGCACCGGACATGATCGAGGCTGTGGTCCACGAGAACAGCAGGAAGGCCAGGAAGAAGATCAGGTTGATGTTGTTCGTCAGGTTCGGGCCGAAGGCGTCGGACCACGGGATTCCGCCCTGGCATGCGACGGAGGTGAAGTCGCTCGAGTTCGGCCCGATCGGCAGGCCAGGCTGGTTGCAGTTGTAGATCCACCAGCCGAAGTAGTAGAAGGTCGGCGTGACGACGGCGATCGTCAGGATGTTCTTCATCGCCGTCGCGAGCACGTTCTTGCGGCGCACAACGCCGGCCTCGTAGCTCATGAAGCCGACGTGGATCAGCCACATGAGCACGACCGTGAAGAAGTAGAACTGCTCGCCGAGGATGACGCTGTCGAGCGTCTGAGCCTCCACCGGCGCCGCGTCCTCGAGGCTCTGAACCTGGGCGATGACGAAGTCGATCATCCGATCCTCCTCGCCCGGCGCGCGCAGACGCGCGGAGCGCTCAAGAGACTGTTGTCACGAGTCACCTGAGCGGCGACGCTAATCCGGGTTGGCCGCCTCTGCAATGTGACTCCCGCACAGGCTTTGAGCAGCTTGAGTGTGAGATCTTCACATAGGGTGCCCCACTTCCCGGGGCTACGATCACCCTACGGAAAGGAAGGCCCGCTTGACGGTTTCCCCGGTCACCGAGAGCGGCGACGCCCTCGATCGCGTCCGCCGCGAGAACGAGACGCTCTACGCGGTCATCAAGACGGTCTCGTCGTCGCTGTCCCTCGATCGAGTGCTGGGCGGCTTCGTCGAGATCGTCACCGACGCGACCCGTTGTCACGCCTGCTTCGTGTACTTCCTCGAGGACGAGCGCCTGGTGCTGCGAGCCGCCTCGCCTGGCTACTCCCAGCTGGTGGGGACCCTGGAGTGGGGCATCGACGAGGGGCTGACCGGCTGGGTGGCCCGCACCCGCAGGCCGGAGTTCATACGCGAGAAGGCTCTCGAGGACCCACGCATGAAGTACGTGCCCGAGCTCGATGAGGAGCGCTTCCAGTCGATGGTCGCTGTTCCGCTCCTGTACCGGTCGGGGGCCGTCATCGGCGTGGTGGTGCTGCACACCGAGGCCCCCCGCGAGTTCGGCGACGAGGTGCTCAACTTCCTCGTGCACACCGCCTCGCTGGCGGCCGGGGCGATCGAGAACGCGCAGCTCTACGAGGAGACGCGCCGGCGCGTCGACGCGCTCACGACACTGACCCGACTGAGTCAGGCGCTGGCCGCGGTGACGCTGCGGGAGGACCTGCACGACGCGGTCACGCGAGGCGCGCGCGAGCTCTTGAGCGCCGACGCCTGCCAGATCTGGCGCCTCGACCTAGAGGCCGACGAGCTGGTGCTGGCCGCGGCCGATCCGCCCGAGCCGGCTGGCTCGAGCCCGCGGCCGGGCCGTGCGGCGCTGCTGCTCGACATCGTCCGGCGCGAGCAGCGCAAGGGACGAGCTCAGGCCGCTCGCGGCGACCTCGACGGAGGGGAACGCCTGCTAGTGGCGCCTCTGGCCGCGGGCGACGAGCAGCTCGGCCTGCTTTGCTGCACCGTCGGCGGCCGTGACTTCGGCGAGGAGGACGGTGAGCTGCTGGGCGCCGTGGCCAACCAGACGGCGGTTGGGCTGAAGAAGGCCGAGCTGATCGAGCGCCTGACCGCGGAGAACATCGTCAAGGACATGTTCGAGGCGCTCGCCGCCGGCTCGGTCCAGACGGCGGAGGCCAAAGCCACCGAGGCGCGCTGCGACCTCGGCCGCCCGCACGTCTTTGCGCACGTGCAGCGCGCGGCGGACGACGACACGCCCTGGCCCGAGCTTGCCGCCCGCCTGCAGTCGCGCCTGCGCCGGCTATACCGGCGCGCATTTTTCGATGCGCGCCATGATGCCCTGCGGGTGCTGGTGCCGCTGCCGGCGCTGGACAAGGGGGCGCTCGAGCAGCTGCGCCTGGACTGCGAGGAGTTGGGGGTGGAGCTGGGGGTCAACATCGGGCTGAGCGATTCCGAGCGCGGCGCGTCCGGCGCGCGGCGTCGCATGCGCGAGGCGGCCGACGCCGCGCGCATCGGCCGCTCGCTGTCCCCGGGCGGCGGGGCAGTCGCATATGAGCGGCTGGGGGCGTACCGCTACCTGGTCAACCTCGAGCTCGACGAGGCCCCGCGCGACCGCTACGGCCAGGCCGTCACCGCGCTGATCGAGTACGACCACGGACGCAACGGGCGCCTGGTGGAGACGCTCGAGCGCTACCTGGCGGCGCGCTGCAGCGTGGCCGCCAGTGCTCGTGCCCTCTACATCCACCCCAACACGGTGCGCCAGCGCCTGGAGCGCATCCAGCAGATCACGGGCCTCGATCTACAGGCAGAGGATCTGCTCTCGCTCGAGCTCGCGCTCAAGGTGGCCCGCCTGCAGCGCGTGCGCGAGGAGCCGGGGAGGTGAGCTCAGGCGCTGCGCCGGCGGCGCCGCGCGGCCAGCCAGATCCGGAACGCCGCATAGCCCAGGATGTTGGCGAGGAACACGAGCAGCACCCACCAGGCCTTGATGAGGAGGGGCTCGTCCTCGTTGCGCAACTCGATCGCGGTCAGGTAGCACAGGACCAGCAGCGCCACGAGCAGGACCACCGGGAGCTGCTGGGTGAGCAGGAAGAGCAGCACGAGAGCCACCATATATGCGCCGGCGGCTCGGGCGGCCACTCTTGACGATCAGGGCCAAGCTCTACCTGGCCATCGCTCTCACCGTGATGGCGCCGCTCGTGACGATTGGGGTGGCGCTCAACGGAATGGCTCGGCTCGACGACCGCTTCGAAGAGGTGCAGGATCGCTCGAGCCGGCGCGCCCTGGCGCTCGAGCTCAAGTTCGGCGTCACCGACGTGAACGGCTGGCAGACCGCCTGGGGCTACGACGGAGGCGACTCGCGCCCACAGTTCGAGAGCGCGGTCGCGGACTTCCGCCGCGACCTGCGTGCTGCGGACACGGCGTTCACCGATTCCCGCGAGCGCGCGCTGCTGCGCGAGCTCGAGTCCCAGTTCGCGGACTTCATGCGCCTCGACGCGATCTCCTTCCGCGCGCTCGAGCGCGGGCGCGAGGACGTGACCAGGCGCATCCTGCTCGGCCCCGAGATCGCGAACTTCGAGTCGATGGCCGGCACCGCTGAACGGCTGGCCGCCTATCAGTCACGTGTAGAGGGGGCCACCGAGGCCGCCTTCGACGAGGAGCGTGACAACGTCCGCAAGCGGTTGATCGCCGTGGCGCTGGGTGCGGCGCTGGTAATCGTGCTCCTGCTCCTGACGGCCAGCGACATCGCCCGCCTGGCCCTCGAGGGCGAGCGCCGCCGCCAGGGGCCGCGTGGATGACAGACGACATCCTGCTCACGCTCAGCCTGCTGCTGATCGCCGCGCTGGTGGCCCGGTTGCTGGCTTCGCTGATGCGCGTCCCCGAGATCCTCCTGCTGGTGGTGCTCGGCGCCGCGCTCGGCCCCTCGGCCCTCGACGTGGTCGACGTCCCCTTCGAGTCCCTCGGGGCGCAGCTGATGTTCACCCTCGGGGTGTCGATGATCCTCTTCTACGGCGGCCTCAACCTGTCCGTGGCCGTGCTGCGCCGGGTCTGGGTGGGCCTGGGTTTGCTCGTGATCCCCGGGGTGATCCTGACGACGCTCATCGTGGGTGCGGCGGCCTATCTGGCCTTCGACCTGCCCTGGTCGGCGGCGCTCTTGGTGGGGGCGGTGCTGTCGCCCACCGACCCGGCGATCCTAATCCCGTTGTTCATCAGGTCGCGCGTGCGGCCCAAGGTGGCCCAGACGGTGGTGGCCGAGTCGGCCTTCAATGACCCGACCGGGGCGGCTCTTGCGCTTGCACTGGCGGGAGTCGTCCTAACCGGGGAGAACTCCCTCAGCGGGCCGGCCTCGGAGTTCGTGGTCGATCTGGCTATCAGCACGGTGATCGGCGTGGTGGCCGGCGTGCTCCTGGCGGCGGCGATCTCGAGTCACCGCTCGGGGATCTGGCGCGAGAGCTCGACGATCGCGGTGCTGGCCGTGGTCACGATCAGCTTCTTCTCGCTCGACACGGCCGGTGGCAGCGGGTATCTCGGTGCCTTCCTGGCCGGCCTGATCGTGGGCAACATGGAGCACTTCGGCCTGGCCATGCACGACCCGCACGAGGTCGAGATGCGCCAGTTCGCGTTCAACCTGGCCGACCTCGTGACCCTGATCGTGTTCGTGGTGCTCGGGGCCAACATCCCCTTCGAGGCCCTGGGCGAGAACCTACTGCCGGCGCTGGCCGTGCTCGCCGTGCTGCTGCTGGTGGCGCGCCCGCTGACGGTGCTGGCCTGCCTGCTCCCCGACCGCGGCGGCGCCTGGGAGCGCGAGGAGATCGCCTTCCTGTGCTGGACGCGTGAGACCGGCGTGATCCCCGCGGCGCTCGTGGGGGTGCTGGCCGGGCTCGGCGTGCCTTACAACGACGTGTTCGCCAGCGTGGTGGCGCTCGCGGTCGTGCTCACGCTGCTCGTGCAGGCGCTTCCGGCGCGCTGGCTGGCCGGGCGGCTCGGGCTGCTTGAGCCGCGTACGCGCCCGATCCCGGGAGCCGTGACCCAGGAGGCGGCTTGACCGCAGCTAGAAGAGCTGCAGGTAGCGGTCGACCTCCCAGTCGGTCACCTGGTTGTGCCAGTCCTCGAACTCCTCGCGCTTGATCTTCACGAAGTAGTCCACGTAGTCC
The DNA here is from genome assembly GCA_963813495.1 of uncultured Thermoleophilaceae bacterium. Classification (GTDB taxonomy): domain Bacteria; phylum Actinomycetota; class Thermoleophilia; order Solirubrobacterales; family Thermoleophilaceae; genus JACVRW01. The sequence goes on along the minus strand of CAWEZC010000005.1, from coordinate 736,414 downwards.
TCACGCCCCGTGTGGCCCAGCGCCTTGCGCAGCACATGGCACTTCTCGAGCTCACGGGTGGCGTCGAGCAGGTTGGCCGGCAGCAGCTCGACACCCAGCTCGCGGCGGCGCTCGTCGCTGAGCTCGTGCAGGTTCAGCTCCGTGGTGGGCTCGCCCGGGTCGAGGCCGCGCTCCATCCCGTCGAGCCCGGCGGCGAGCACCGCGGCCGCGCCCAGGTAGGGGTTGCACGACCCGTCGACGGTGCGGTCCTCGATGCGTCCCGCTGCCGGGATACGCAGCATCTGCGTGCGGTTGTTGTAGCCGTAGCTGACGAATACCGGAGCCCAGCTCGAGCCGCTGCGCGTGCCGACCACGAGGCGCTTGTAGGAGCTGACCGTGGGCGCGGTGATGGCGATGTAGGCCTTGGCGTGCTCCTTCAGCCCGGCCACGAACTGGTAGGCCTCCGGCGTCAGCCCGAGGCCGCGCTCGTCATCGGAGGGATCGCACTCGAAGATGTTCTCGCCGTCGCGCCAGAGGCTCATGTGGAAGTGGCAGCCGTTGCCCGTGAGGTGGCCGAAGGGCTTGGGCATGAAGGTCGCGATCAGCCCTCGCTCCTGGGCCAGCGACTCCACCATGTAGCGGAAGAAGATCGCCCGGTCGCAGGTGGTGAGCGCGTCGGCGAAGTCGAAGTTCTGCTCGAACTGGCCGTTGGCGTCCTCGTGATCGGTGGCGTAGTTGTTCCAGCCCAGCCCGGTCACATAGCGCGAGACCTGGGAGACGAAGTCGAGGTTGCGCGTGAGGGCGCGCATGTCGTAACAGGGCTGGTCGAGGGTGTCGAGCGGGTCGGCCAGCTCCAGCGTGCCGTCCTCGGCACGGCGCACCAGGAAGTACTCCAGCTCGGCGCCGATCTTGAACTCGTAGCCCAGTGAGCGCGCCCGCTCGAGCTGGCGGCGCAGGATGGTGCGAGGGCAGTAGGGCCAGTCCTCGCCCTCGACGGTCACGTCGCAGGCCAGGCGCGCCACGTTCGGCTTCCAGGGAAGGGGGGTGTACGAGCGCACGTCGGGCATCGCGGCGATGTCGGGATCGCTGGGCGCCTGGCCGATCGCCCCGGCCGCGAACCCTGCGAAGCCGGCGCCGTCGTCGAGCAGCGCGTCGAGGTGCCGGGCGGGCACGAGCTTTGCGTTGGGCTTGCCGTGCATGTCAACGAATTGCGCGAACAGGAACTCCACCTCGTTCTCGCGAATGTGGCGCTCCACGTCCTCGCGCGAGCTCGGCGCGGTGAATGTCTGGCTCATGCCGGCAACGTACCTGCTGCCCGCGGCGGAGGCCATGTGCAAACCCCACATAGCGCCTCGCCGAATTGTTGGCGGCGGCCCATTGGGGCCCCGTGGGGGTGCTGCCTAGACTCGATCGTCGAGCCATGTGCGGAATTGCGGGCCTATTCAGCAAATCACCCGAGCTGAGCGAGTCGCTCGGGCGCCATCTCGGTGAGATGCTGCTTCAGCTGGGCGATCGCGGGCCCGACAGCGCCGGAGTGGCCATCTACCGCGATCCAGCGCCCCCGGGCTCCTGCAAGGTGACTCTGCACACCCCCGCGCCGGGCTACGACTGGGACGCGGTGCGCGCGGCGCTCGCCGAGGCGCTGGGTGCGGGCGAGATCGAGGTGCGCGCAAGCCACGCCGTGATCGTGGTCGAGAGCGACGCTCCGACGACCGTCGCCTGGCTGCGAGAGCGCTATCCCGAGCTGCGGGTCATGAGCGCCGGGGAGGCCATCGAGATCTACAAGGAGGCGGGGCACCCGGCGCAGTTCCTGGAGCGCTTCGCCTTCGCCGAGCTGAGTGGCAGTCACGCGCTGGGCCACACCCGAATGGCCACCGAGTCGAAGGTCACCACCGACGGATCCCATCCGTTCTCGACCGGCCTCGACCTGTGCCTGGTCCACAACGGATCGCTCTCCAACCACAACCGCCTGCGCGAGCAGCTGCGCGCGGAGGGCATCGAGTTCCAGACCGAGAACGACAGCGAGGTGGCCGCCGGCTACCTGACCTGGCGCCTGCGCGAGGGCGCGACGCTCGAGCAGGCGCTCGAGGGCTGCCTCGAGGACCTGGACGGTTTCTACACCTTCGCGGTCGGCACGGTGGACGGCTTCGCGGTGTTGCGTGACCCGATCGCCTGCAAGCCCGCCGTGATGGCCGAGGCCGAGGACTGGGTGGCGATGGCCTCGGAGTACCGCGCGATCGCAACGCTGCCCGGAGCGGACGAGGCGCGCATGTGGGAGCCCGAGCCCGGGCGCGTGTACAGCTGGGAGCGCGAGCGGGTCCCGTGAGCGCCCTCGGGAGCGCGGCCGCCGTCCACGAGGTCGACCTCGCGAGGACCCCGCTGCGGGAGCTCAACGCGGCGCTGCACGCGCCGGCCCTGAGCGGACGCTGGCGCGTGCTCAACCCGCGCGGCGCGCACGCTGTGGCAGTGGGCATCGATGCGCCCGTCGAGGTCGAGATCAAGGGGCACGTGGGCTACTACTGCGCCGGCATGAACCAGCAGGCGACGGTGCGCGTGCACGGCAACTGCGGGGTCGGGCTGGCGGAGAACATCATGTCGGGAACGGTGGTGGTGGAGGGCAACGCGAGCCAGTCCGCCGCCGCCACCGGCCGGGGAGGCCTCGTGGTGGTCAACGGCGACGCTTCGGCCCGCTGCGGCATCTCGATGAAGGGCGTCGACGTGGTGGTGCGCGGTTCGGTCGGGCACATGAGCGCCTTCATGGCCCAGAGGGGTCGCCTCGTCGTGTGCGGCGACGCCGGCGATGCCCTGGGCGACTCGATCTACGAGGCACGCCTCTACATTCGCGGCCAGCTGGCCGGGCTGGGTGCCGACTGCGTCGAGAAGGAGCTTCGCGACGAGCATCGCGCCGAGCTCGCCGAACTGCTCGAACGGGCGGGCGCGAGCGACCTGTCCCCTGGCGAGTTTCGGCGCTTCGGCTCGGCACGGCGTCTCTACAACTTCGACGTCGACCACGCCGGCGAGTACTGATGGCGCCCGGTCCCGGCCTGCGCGAGTCGGCGCTGTTCGACCGCCACACGATCCACCAGATCCAGCGCGCCGCACGCGAGGGCATCTACGACATCCGCGGCTTCGGGGCCAAGCGGCCGGTGCCCCACTTCGACGACCTACTCTTCCTCGGCGCCAGCATGTCGCGCTACCCGCTAGAGGGCTACCGCGAGCGCTGCGACACCGATGTCGTGCTGGGCGACCGTCACGCGTCCAAGCCGCTTCACCTCGAGATACCGGTGACGATCGCCGGCATGAGCTTCGGAGCCCTGTCGGCGCCCGCCAAGGAGGCGCTCGGCCGTGGTGCCAGCGCGGTGGGCACCAGCACGACAACCGGCGACGGCGGCATGACCTCCGAGGAGCGCGAGCATTCGCAGGTGCTCGTCTACCAGCTGCTGCCCTCGCGCTACGGCATGAACCCCGACGACCTGCGCCGGGCGGACGCGATCGAGGTGGTGGTGGGCCAGGGGGCCAAGCCGGGAGGCGGTGGAATGCTGCTGGGCCAGAAGATCTCCGACCGCGTGGCCGAAATGCGTGACCTGCCCAAGGGCATCGACCAGCGCAGCGCCTGCCGCCATCCCGACTGGACCGGTCCCGACGACCTCGAGATCAAGATCGGCGAGCTGCGCGAGATCACCGACTGGGAGAAGCCGATCTTCATCAAGGTCGGGGCCACGCGGCCCTACTACGACACGGCGCTGGCGGTGAAGGCGGGCGCCGACGTGGTGGTGCTCGACGGCATGCAGGGAGGAACGGCCGCCACGCAGGAGGTGTTCATCGAGCACGTGGGCATTCCCACGCTGGCCGCGATCCGTCCCGCGGTGGACGCCCTGCTGGAGCTGGGGGTGCACCGCAAGGTCCAGCTCGTGGTGTCCGGGGGGATCCGCAACGGCGCCGACGTGGCCAAGGCGCTCGCCCTGGGAGCCGATGCCGTCTCGATCGGGGTGGCGGCGCTGATCGCGCTGGGCGACAACTCGCCCGAGCACGAGGAGGGGTACGAGGCCGTCGGGAGCGCCGCCGGCTTCTACGACGACTGGCACGAGGGCCGCGACCCAGCCGGCATCTCCACCCAGGACGATGCGCTGGCCGCGCGCTTCGATCCCGAGCTGGGCGGCCGGCGGCTGGCCAACTACCTGCGCACCATGGTCCTGGAGGCCCAGACCCTCGCTCGCGGCTGCGGCAAGTCACACCTCCACAACCTCGAGCCCGAGGACCTCGTGGCGCTCACGCTGGAGGCTGCGGCGATGGCCCGCGTGCCGCTCGCCGGCACGAGCTGGATTCCGGGCCTGCCGGGTACCCGGTAGACGAACAAGCGGGGGACCCTTGACGAGGCCCCGCTGATCGAGGAAGGTCGGCGGGACGGCATCACTTCAAGGGGGTGCCGGCGGTGCGGGCGATCAGGTTTGCCGTGGTGGTTGTAGTGGCCGGTGGCGTGCTTGCCGCGATTGCGACGGCGCAGTCGCCGGTTCCGACGGTTGCGGTCACCGTCGGCAAGGGCTCCATAACGCTGAGCCCGAGCGACACGATCGCCGCGGGGCCCACGCGCTTCTCGTTCACCCGCAGTGGTCGGGGCGACGTGGAGGGGTACGTGGCCACGCTGCGGGCCGGGGTGACCGTCGACGAGCTGCGCCAGACGCTCACCCGCAACTCGGACGCGGCGCTCGGCCTCGTCTTCCTGGAGGCGAGCGCCGCGCCCTCGGATTCCGCCCGCTCGGTGACGGTGAATCTGAGGCCGAACGTCACCTATGTCGCCCTGTCGATCGTGGGCCGGTCCTCGGCCGTGGCCTCGTTCACCACCGGCGCTCCGAACGGTGCCAGTACGCCGGCGCCGGACGCACGGGTGCGGATGTTCGACTACGGGTTCCGCGGCCCGAAGACGCTGCCCCGTAATGGTGTCATTCGCGTGGAGAACCAGGGCGCCGCCCTCCACTTCGCCCTGGGGTTCCCGCTGCAGCCCGGGGTGGATGCCAGGCAGGTGCGTCGTGCTTTCGGTGGCGGCAACGACCGGGCGATCGGGCAGGTCGTGGGCGGCCCGCCCGTCTCGCGGCAGAGCCTGATCAGTCCCGGCACGACCAACGACAACGCGGTGCGTTTCGCGCGCAAGGGCCGCTACGCCTTCGCGTGCTTCTTCGGTGAGCACAACCGGCTCGGCATGTACAAGGTCTTCAGGGTCAGGTAACGCCTCCAAACGGACAGGTTTTCCCGGTCGCTCAGGGCCCTGAAAAGGCTGCAAACCGCCACATATAAAGTCATCCTCACGAGATTCACGTAGAATCAGGGTTCATGCCGTACGCCGGAGACGACGTTTCAGAGCTCGAGGCACGGCAGGAACCGAGGCTCGTCCGGGCCCTGGAGATGGTGGCGCCGGGCACCGCCGTAAGGGAGGGCCTCGACCAGATCGTTCAGGGCAGGACCGGCGCCCTGATCTGCATCGGGGAGTCGGAGGAGCTGAGCTTCCTGCTGTCCGGTGGGGTGAAGCTCGACGTGGACTACACCCCCGCGCTGCTCTATCAGCTCGCCAAGATGGACGGGGCGATCGTGCTCGCCTCCAACGGCACGAAGATCCTCTGGGCGAACGTCCAGCTGATGCCCGACCCCACCATCCTCTCGCTCGAGACCGGAACCCGCCACCGCACGGCCGAGCGCGTCTCCAAGCAGACCGACGCCCTGGTGATCGCGATCTCCGCCAGTCGCAGCGTCGTCTCCATCTACCTCGACGGCGCCAAGTACCTCCTCGAGGACATTCCCGTCGTGCTGGCCAAGGCCAACCAGGCGCTGGCCACGCTCGACAAGTACCGCAGCCGGCTCGACCAGGTCTCCACCAGGCTCACCGCCCTCGAGTTCGAAGGCGGCGTGACCCTCCACGACGTCCTCACCGTGCTCCAGCGCGCCGAGCTCGTGACCCGCATGGCGGTCGAGATCGAGCGCTACATCGTGGAGCTCGGCGCCGACGGCCGCCTGATCGAGATGCAGCTCGAGGAGACGATGGTCGGCGTGGCCGCCGACAAGTCCGCGCTCGTGCGCGACTACATCGTCGAGCCGTCCGAAGAGGGCTTCGCGATGGTGCTCGATTCGCTCGCCCGGCTCCCCCACCAAGATCTTCTCGACTTCGGCCGCCTGGCCGAGCTTCTCGGCTACGACCGGAAGCTGAACACCCTCGACCATCCCGCCGCGCCTCGCGGCTACCGCATCCTCGGACGCCTCCCCCGGCTCCCGAAGATGGTGGTTCAGTCGATCGTCGGCGAGTTCGACGGGCTGGACGAGATACTCGCGGCCGCGGACTCGGAGCTCGAGTCCGTGGAGGGCGTGGGGGACATGCGTGCGAAGGACATTCGCGAGGGCCTTCGCCGCCTGCAGGAGATCAACCTCGTGGACAGGTATCTGCAAACCTGAAGTGAACCTGGCGCGGTGGGATTCTCGCCGTGTCTGACGTAGGAGGGAAATCATCAGCGACGTAGTGTTGGAAGACGAATTCGTCGAGGACCTGGAGATCGACAGGCCACCGGCCGTCTACGAGATAGGCGACCAGGTGGTCTACCCCCATCATGGGGCGGGCAAGGTCCTCAAGAAGGAGATGAAGGAGGTGCTCGGCGAGAAGCGCGAGTACCTGACCATCAAGATCCTTCATAACGACATGACGGTCATGGTCCCGTGCTGCAACGCCGACAAGGCGGGCCTTCGGCGCGTGATCGGGGAGGACGATGTCAAGAAGGTCCTGTCAGTCCTCCGCGACGACGTGAGCCAGATGCCCAAGAACTGGAACCGGCGCTTCAAGCACAATCGCGAGAAGATCAAGACCGGTGACGTCTTCGAGCTGGCTGAAGTCGTTCGCAACCTCGCCATCCGGGAGACCGAGAAGGGCCTGTCCACGGGCGAGAAGCAGATGTACACCCGGGCCAAGAAGATCCTCGCCTCCGAGCTGATGTACGCGCTCGATATGGAGGAGGACGAGGCGGAGGGGCATCTGGAGGAACTGATCGCCGACGCGTACACGAGCCGCAACGGCGCCGCCGCCACGGCGTAGGGGAGGACATATGTCCGTCGTCGGGATCATTCCCGCCGGCGGCAGCGGCGAACGCCTTGGTGCCGACCGGCCCAAGGCGTTCGTCGTTTGTGCCGGCCGCCCGCTGCTCGACTGGAGCCTCGAGGTATTGGCGCCCTTCTGCGAGCGAGTAGTGGTGGCGGTGCCGCCGGGCTACGAGGAGGGCCGCGACCGGGTGACCGGCGGCGACTCGCGATCGGCCTCGGTCCGCAACGCGCTGGCCGCCGCGCCGGAGGCGAGCGTGGCCGTGGTCCACGACGCTGCCCGGCCATTGGTCACGCGCGGGCTCGTCGGCAGCTGCCTCGCTGCCTTCGAAGGCGTGGACGGCGCGATCGCCGCGGCCCCGGTCACGGACACGATCCACGCGGTCAAGGCGCCCGGCCCCGTGATCGTCTCGACGCCGCCGCGCTCGACGCTCTGGGCCGCCCAGACGCCCCAGGTGTTCCGCGCCGATCTCCTGCGCCAGGCCCTCGACGTGGACGACGCCGAACTGGCCCGGGCCACCGACGATGCCGCACTCGTGGTGGCGGCCGGAGGACGGGTGCGCGTGGTCGAGGCGCCGCCCGAGAACATCAAGGTGACCACGCTCCGCGACCTGCGCCTGGTTGAGTCAGAGCTGTGCTGACCGACTATCACGTGCACCTGCGCCCGGACGAGCAGGATTCCACCGCCGAGCGCTATTTCACGGCCGCGAACGTCGACCGCTACCGCGAGGCCGCCGAGGAGCGCGGCATCGAGGAGCTGGGCGTGGCCGAGCACGTCCACCGCTTCGTCCAGTCGCTCGAGATCTGGGGCCATCCCTGGTATCGACACTGGGCTCGCGACGACCTCGACGAGTACTGCGACTTCGTGCGGGACTCCGGCCTGCGGCTCGGCATCGAGGCCGACTATCTGCCCGGGCACGAGGATCGCGTGGCCGGCCTGCTCGACGGGCGCCCCTGGGACTACGTGGTCGGCTCGGTTCACTTCCTTGCCGAGGACGCGGTGGACCTGTACGGCGAGCTCGACTGGGCGGCCTGGGACATCTGGCGCTCGAACGACCCCGAGAAGGTCTGGATCCGCTACTTCGAGACGCTGGGCGAGGCGGCTCGCACCGGCATGTTCGACATTCTCGCCCACCCCGACCTCGTGAAGGTGTGGGGCCCGGGCGTATCCGTTCCCGACGGCGATCTGCGGCGCTTCTACGAGCGTGCGATGGACGGAATCGCGGAGTCCGACGTCGCGGTCGAGGTCTCCACGGCGGGGCTGCGCAAGCCGGTGCACGAGATCTACCCGTCGGCACCCTTCCTCGAGATGTGCCTGGAGGCAGGGCGCCCCGTGGCGCTGTCCAGCGACGCGCACACACCGGAGCAGCTCGGCCACGAGTACGACCGCGCTGTGGATTGGCTCGCCGGGCTCGGAGTGAGCGAGATCGCCGTCTTCGAGGGTCGCGAGCGGCGCCTCGAGCCGCTCACCGCCCCTGCGAGCACAGCCGAATGAGCGCCGCGCCGCGCACCGGGATCGGCTACGACTCGCATCGCTTCGCTGACGGCCGCCCGCTGATTCTGGGCGGCGTCGAGGTGGCGGGCGCGCCGCTCGGTCTGGGAGGACATTCGGACGCCGACGTGCTCACCCACGCGGTGATCGACGCGCTGCTGGGGGCGGCGGCGCTGGGCGACATCGGGGCGCACTTCCCGGACACCGACGAGCGCTGGCGCGACGCCGACTCGATCGTCCTGTTGCGCGAGGTGCGCCGGCTGCTGGGTGAGGCGGGCTGGGCCCCGCTCAACGTGGACGCGACCGTGGTCTGCGAGGCGCCGAAGCTCAGCGGCCATCGTGATGCGATGCGGGAGCGGCTGGCGGAGGCCGGCGGACTCGCGCCGGCGGCCGTGAGCGTCAAGTTCACGACCAACGAAGGGATGGGCTTCGTCGGCCGGGGCGAGGGCATCGGTGCTCTGGCGGTGGCCACGCTGGGGGAGGCCCCGCGGCGCTCGTAGGCTGCGCCCGATGGCGGCCTCGCATGCCCTGCTCGCCGAGGCGCCGGCGTCGCCGCCCAGCGTCCCTCGCACGCCCATGACCCCGGTTGGCTAGATTGCGGCGCGCATGGATCGCGACGAACTGGCCTTCGCCGGAGTCGTGCGGCAGGCCGAGCTGCTGCGCAGCGGCGAGGTCTCCTCGCGCGAGCTGGTCGAGCTGTACCTGGAGCGGATCGAGCGGCTCGATCCGGAGTTGAACGCGTTCCGGCTCGTCATGAGCGAGCGGGCGCTGGCCGACGCCCAGCAGGCGGACGCGCGCCGGGCCACCGGCGGCGACCGTCCCCTGCTCGGCGTGCCGGTCGCCGTCAAGGATTCCGAGGACGTTGCCGGCGAGGTCACCACGTGGGGGACGGCGGCCAACTTCACACCCGCGCGCGAGGACAACGAGCTCGTGCGGCGCCTGCGCGCCGCCGGCGCCGTGATCATCGGCAAGACCAACCTGCCCGAGCTGGCGATCATCGGAGACACGGAGGGACCCGCCTTCGGGATCACCCGCAATCCGTGGGACCCCGAGCGCAGCCCGGCCGGCTCGAGTGGCGGCAGTGCCGTGGCGGTTGCCGCAGGGCTGTGTGCCGCCGCCACGGCCTCCGACGGCGCGGGCTCGATCCGCCTGCCCGCGGGCAACTGTGGTCTCGTGGGGCTCAAGCCCACGCGCGACCTGATCCCTCTCTCGCCGCGGAGCGAGCACTGGTACGGGCTGAGCGTGGTCGGTTTCGTCACGCGCACCGTCGCCGACACGGCGCTGCTCACCGCCGTGGCCGCGCAGGACCCGGGCCTGGCCGAGGCGGCGAACGCCGCACCCGGTCGCACGCGGGTCGCGGCCTCGGCGAAGCCCTCCCTTCCCGCGCGCGTCGACCCCCTGATGCGGGAGCTGGTGGACGAGATGGCGGACCGTCTGCGCGGACTCGGCCATGAGGTGGAGGCGGACGACCCGCCCTACCCCCTCATCAACCCCGTGATCAACCGCTTTCTGGGCGGCATCGCCCAGGAAGCCGGTCGGGTCGAGCGCCCGGAGCGCCTTCAGCGCCGCACCCGCGGATTCGCCCGGCTGGGCCGCTCGATCGCGCCGCCGCTGCTCGACTGGGCGCGGCGCGAGGACAACAGCGAGCGGATGCGGCCGTTCTTCGAGCGCCACGACGTCCTGGTCACGCCTCTGTCGGCACGGCGGCCGGTGCGCGCCGGACAGTGGGAGGGGCGCGGCGCGCTGTACACGCTGCTGGCGCTGGTCGCGACCTATCCGTTCGCAGCCCAGTGGAATCTCACCGGCCAGCCGGCCATCGCCGTGCCGGCAGGCACCACCGAGGACGGGCTGCCGGTGGGAGTCGAGCTGGTGGGCCGCCCCGGCGAGGAGGCACGCTTGATCGCCCTGGCCGCGCAGCTCGAGGCCGAACTGGGCTGGCCGGCGCGGCGCCCGCCGCTGTCCTGAACCTGCGCGGCGTTCCGCATCCGCGCGCCTTAGATTTCTCCCCGTGCGCGACGTGCACCTGACCGACACCCTGCGCGGCACGCTGGTGCCGCTGGAGCCTCGTGAGCCGGGGCGGGCCGCGATCTACGCGTGCGGCCCGACCGTCTACGGGCGCGTGCACGTGGGCAACGCCCGCCCCTACATCGTGTTCTCCCTGCTCAAGCGCTTCCTCGAGCACGAAGGCTATGAGGCGAGCTTCGTGGCCAACATCACCGACGTGAACGACAAGATCTACGACGCCGCTCGCGAGCGCGGCGTTCCCAGCGCCCAGCTGGCGGCGGAGATGACCCAGGCCTACGTCGAGGACACCGATCGCCTGGCGCTGGGCCGGCCGGACGCCGAGCCGCGGGCCACCGAGACGATCGGGCCGATCGTCGAGCTGATCGAAGCGCTCGTTGACTCCGGCCACGCCTATGAGGCCCGCGGTGACGTCTACTTCCGCGTGGCAAGCTTCAAGGACTACGGCCGGCTGTCCAACCGGCCTCTGGAGGAGATGCAGCAGGGAGAGGGCGACGATGCGGCCGACGTGAAGGAGTCGCCGCAGGATTTTGCACTGTGGAAGGCGCACAAGGAGGGCGAGGACACCCAGTGGGACTCGCCCTGGGGCCGGGGCCGCCCCGGCTGGCATATCGAGTGCTCGGCCATGGCCGAGCAGATCCTCGGCGTCGATTTCGAGATCCACGGCGGGGGCGCCGACCTCGTCTTCCCCCATCACGAGAACGAGATCGCGCAGACGGAGGCCGCCCGGGCCAAGCCGCTGGCCCGGGTGTGGATGCACAACGGCATGGTCGAGCTGGACTCGGAGAAGATGGCCAAGTCGGTTGGCAACATCCGCCTGCTGCACGGTGCGCTGGATCAGTTCGGCCGCGAATCGTTCCTGATGTGGATGGTGGGTGCCCACTACCGCAAGCCGGTGAGCTACTCCGAGGCCGCCCTCGAGGACGCCGGACGGGCGGTGGATCGAGTGCGCGAGTTCGTGCGCCGGCTGGATCCCGGTGCTGAGGCGCCCGGCATCGACGAATACGCCGAGCGCTTCTTCGCCGCTCTGGCCGACGACTTCAACACGCCCCGGGCCCGGGCGGTGGTGTTCGACTGGATCGCCGAGGGCAACCGGCGCATCGACGCGGGTGAGCGGCTGGGCCCTGGGCGGCTGGGCGAGCTGCTGTACGGCTTGGGGCTCGAGTCGCTGTTGGCCACGCAAGCAGGGGACGAGGCGCCGGCCGAGCTGCGGCGGCTGGCCGGCGAGCGTGACGAGGCGCGCGCCGGACGTGACTTCGAGCGCGCCGACGAGCTGCGGGACCAGATCGCCGCCGCGGGCTGGGAGGTCCGCGACACCGCCGACGGCGGGCAGCTCGTCCGCCGATCGTGATCGTCTACGGGCGCAACCCGGTGCGGGAGGCGATCCGCGGCAAGCGGAGGGTCCAGCGCGTCTACGCCACCGAGCGCGCGGCCCGGGAGGTGATGCTGGCCGAGGTCGAGACCCGCGTGGTCGACGTGGCCGAGGTCGAGGAACGGGCGGGGTCGCCCGACCACCAAGGCATCTGCGCCGAGGCGGAGGCGTACCCCTACGCCGACGCCGATTCGCTGCTGACGGCTGACGACGCGCTCGTCCTCGCGCTCGACGAGGTGCAGGACCCGCACAACCTCGGAGCGGTGTGCCGGGTGGCGGAGTCGGCGGGAGCGGCAGGGGTGGTCCTGCCCGAGCGGCGCTCGGCCGAGGTCTCGCCGGCCGTGTGCAAGGCCTCAGCCGGTGCGGTCGAGCACCTCGATGTCGCCCGCGTGCGCAATCTCGCCGACTGGCTGGGCACGACCAAGCAACACGAGGCCTGGGTCTATGGAGCCGCCGCCGAGGCCACCGTTCCCTACCACCGTCCGGACTATCAGGGCCGGGTGGTGCTCGTGCTCGGGTCGGAGGGCCGTGGCCTGCGACCGCGCGTGGCCTCCGAGTGCGACGAGCTGATCCGCCTACCCACCCGCGGAAAGGTCGGCTCGCTCAACGTGTCGACCGCCGCGGCCGCTCTGGTGTACGGAATCTTGCATTTCCGGCAGGGGCTTGACAGGGCTCCATAACAAGGCAATACTTGCGCCGCAGATCAGGCTGAAGTCGAGCTTTAGGTCTCGACATTCAGAGAACCTGACGCCAGGGGAGGTAGTGCGTCACCGAGCTTCAAGGGCCCGTCGCTGGCCTGAGAGGAGTTTCGATGGCTACTTCCGCGACCTTTCGGCCCGCCAGCTTCAAGTCTCACACTCAGGTCGAGCTTGATGATCACTACCTGATCGCACTCGCGAAGCAGGGCAAGCGCGACGCGTACGACCGGATCGTCAAGCGCTACTACGGGTTCGTGCGCCTCAAGGCGTCGTCCTACTTCCTGATCGGAGGTGACGCGGACGACCTGATCCAGGAAGGGCTCGTGGGTCTCTACAAGGCGGTCCGCGACTACCGCACCGACCGTGAGTCGAGCTTCCGCAACTTCGCCGAGCTCTGCATCACGCGCCAGATCATCACCGCGGTGAAGACCTCCACGCGCAACAAGCACACGCCGCTCAACGAGTACGTCTCCTTCTCGCAGACGCCGGCGGCCGGCGGGGGCGACGGGGATCCCACGCTCGATGAGCTGCTGCCCGGCCCCAGCGCGCACGACCCGGTCAACCAGGTGATCTCCACAGAGGAGCTGCACAGCCTGGTCGCATGCCTGTCGAGCGTGCTCTCGGAGCTCGAGAGCTCGGTCCTCTCGCTCTACCTCGACGGCTACAGCTACGAGGCGATCGCGGACCGGCTCGAGTGCGACACCAAGACCGTGGACAACGCTCTCCAGCGCGTGAAGCGCAAGGTGGGCACGCACCTGACCTCACGCCAGGTCCTGCTCTAGGCGGGCCGGCGGCCTGCGCGGCGCAGGCTTTGGATCAAGTTCGCTGCGAAACCTCCATATCAACCGCGCGTCCACGTCTGAGCGCGTTGGGTAAGGGAAAGTACCGGGGCCGGTCGATTCGAGACAAGAATGGCCACCCGCCCCGCGATTCTCCTGGCCCTGCTCGCCGCGGTAGGCGGTGCGGTGGTGGCTGGCCGGGGGGCGCCCACGTCCGAGGCTCTCGCGGGCCCGACCATCACCACCGCGGCCAACATCGTCGCGGCGGGCACCGACGCCCCTTCGACCACCTCCCGCCGCGCTCGCCCCGCCGCCGCCCGCTTTCGCACGCACAAGCTGGCCGTGCTCCGGGCGGCCGTCCCACTGCGGGACGGACCCGCCGGTGCAGTGGTGGCACAGGCGGCCGCTCGAACCGAGTTCGGCGACGTCCGGGTGCTCAGCGTGGCGGCTCGGCGCGGTCCCTGGCTCGGCGTGGTCGTGCCCGAGCGCCCGAACGGGGGACTGGCATGGGTCCACCGCCGTGCGCGCGGGCTGGCGCTGCGCCGTACCGCGTACTCACTACACGCCGACCTCTCCGGCCGCTGGCTCGAGCTGCGGCGCAACGGACGCCGGGTCCGCCGCTTGAGCGTGGGCATAGGCGGCCCGGGCTCGGAGACCCCCAGCGGGCGCTTCGCGGTCACCGACAAGCTGGAGGGCTCGCGCTTCGGTCCCTACTACGGCTGCTGCATCCTCGCCCTGAGCGGGCACCAGCCGAACACGCCTCCGGGCTGGACCGGCGGAAGCCGGCTGGCCATCCACGGAACCGACTCACCGCAGAGCATCGGAGCCGCAGCCTCCGCGGGCTGCCTGCGAGCCGCCGACGGCGATCTGCAGGTGCTGATCCGCCGGGTGCCGCTGGGCACGCCGGTGTTCATCAGGCGCTGACGGGGGCGGCCAGCGCCGAGGTCTCTCGAACTGGGCCTCGCTTTACAAGAGCGATGCTCCGCCAAGCGCTACTCCGGCGTTAGGGCATCACGATCATGTCGTCCCGACCACCGGTACTCCACGAACATGTCCCTTGCACGCCCCACCCGGTTGAGGTTGGCCAGCGCACAGAGGCCCGATCATCCTGGCCGAGCTGTTCAAGCGGGGCTATCGGGTGCTGTTACCGTTTGGCGTCAACCACCGGTACGACCTGGTGATCCACCTCGATGGCCGGTTCGTTCGGGTCAGTGTAAGACGGGCACGCTTCGTAATGGCTGCGTTGTCTTCCACGCCGCAGCATCAGATCCAACACCTCGAGGGTTGTCCTACGCGGATATCGCGGAGAGGCCGACGTGTTCCTGGTGTACTGCGACGGAACGGGGCAGGTCTATGCTTCGACGATCGACAAGGTTGGTGCCTGTGAGGTGACACTTCGGGTGGATCCCACCGGGAACAACCAAGAGCAGGGAGTCCGCTGGGCCGCTGACTACCTACTGCCCGCCTAGCTCAACTGGCAGAGCGCTTCATTTGTAATGAAGGGGTTGTCGGTTCGAATCCGACGGCGGGCTTCTCATTCCCCGGAGGTCGACCCACCCAGCCGTCCGCCCCGAACGCCCCGCTGACCACAGGGCCATACGGGATCTCCTGCTCGCCGCATTCCGCCCCGACTCCGGCGAGGCGGACCTCGTGGAGGCGCTACGCGCCTCCGGCTACCACGTTCCCGACCTGTGCCTCGTCGCCGTCGACGGTGAACAGATCGTCGGGCACATCTTCTTCAGCCGCGCCAGCCTTGCCTCCGGCGACGAGGTGCTGGCGCTCGCTCCGATGGCCGTCCTGCCGGACCGTCAGCGCGCAGGCGTCGGCTCGCTGCTCGTCGAGGAGGCCCTGCGCCGGGCCGCCGCGACGGGCTTTCCGCTCGTGCTGGTGGTCGGGCACCCGGAGTACTACCCCCGCTTCGGCTTCGAGCCGGCTGATGTGCTGGGCGTAGAGGCGCCTTGGGAGGTGCCTGCCGAGGCGTGGATGCTTCACCGGCTGCCGCCGTATCGGTCCGCAGCGCGGGGCCTCGTGACCTACCCGGCCGCCTTCGACGAGGTGACCTGAAGGTGGCGCGCCCGACTCAGCCTTCGGTGGCACCCACCGCCGCGTGCTCGAGATTCCCGTGTCCGTTCGACGAGGCCGGGACGTCCTCCAGCGGCTCGTAGTCGGCGATGTCGTTCAGCCGGCGCTCGAGCTCGCCCAGCACCGCGCCGAAGAGCAGGTGGCGCCAGGTGGCCTGGGCGAAGGCGCGGCGGTTGCCGGTCAGGTTCTCGAGCTCGTCCCGCGCCGGGTGGAAGGCATCGGTGACCCTGCCGAGCGGCCAGAGGGCAAGGTGTTCGGCCATGCCCGCACCCACGCCGGTGGCGAGCGCGGGCGCCGGCACCAACGGGCGCGCGAGCGCGTAGACGGCCCCGAAGATCGCACCGTTGGCCACGTGCAGCGCCAGGCCGGCGGCGGGCCAGGCCGGCCCCCGGGTGACCAGCTTGCCGAGCAGCTCCACATCGTCGTAGCGCGAGCCGAAGACCCGCTTGTCGAGTGGCTGCTGGCCGGCCCACACCGCCGCAGCCGCCGCGCCCGCGAGAGCGCCGTTGAGTGACCGTCGAAGCTCCATTGTCAGGCAGCGTAACGACAGCAACCGACCCGGGTAGCTGTAGCGATGCCCAGGGGAGAGGGAAAGTGACCACCCGGCCGCTCGACCTCTACCACGAGCGCACACGGCAGGCGCGGCGTGAACTCCTTCGTTTACTGGCCGGTGCGCTTCATCCTCAGGCCGGCGATCATCGTGTACTTCCGCCTGCGCGGCCTCGGGCGAGAGCACATTCCGGATGGCGGCGTGATCCTGGCCGCCAACCACCGCAGCTTCCTCGACCCGTTCGCGATCGGCTGCTGCCTCGGCCGCCCGATCTACTTCGTGGCCAAGCAGGAATTGTTCGAGAACCCGCTGATCGGCTGGATCCTGAACTGCCTGGGGGCCTTTCCGATCCGTCGCGGGGAATCGGACGAGGAGTCCGTGAAGACCTCGCGGATCCTGCTGCAGCGAGGCGAGCCGGTCGTGATCTTCCCCGAGGGCACGCGCATCGCCGCGGGCTCGCTCGGCCGGCCCAGGCGCGGCGTCGGGCGGCTGGCCCTCGAGAGCGGCGCCCCGGTGGTGCCGATCGCCGTGAGCGGCTCCGAGCGCGCTCGCGACGGTTACCGGATCAGGCCGGTCAAGGTGCACATCCGCTTCGGTGCGCCGCTGACCTTCCCGCGCGTCCAGGACCCGTCGCCCTTCCTCGCGGGTGAGGTGACCGAGCGCATCTGGCCGTGCGTGAGCCTCCAGTGGGAGTGGCTCGGCGGCTTGCCCCCGCTGCGGACGGCGGCAGTGGTGGGCGCCGGCTGCATGGGCACGGCGATGGCGTCCGTGCTCGCGCGCGCGGGACTGGACGTGCAGCTGGGTTGCCGCTCGGCCGGGCAGGCCGAGCGCCTCGCTTCCGAACGTGAGAACGTCGCCTACCTGCCCGGGGTCAGGCTCGAGCGCTCGATCGAGGTCAAGACCGTGTCCGAGATCGAGCTCGGCGGGGTGGACCTCGTGGTTCTCGCCGTTCCCTGCTCGAGCCTGCCCGCGGTGGTGGGCGAGTTGGGCACTCAGGTCGCGGACCGTTCCGCCGTGCTCGTGGCCTCCCAGGGGCTCGTTCCGCCGCTGGGAAGCACAGCCTCCGCCTACGTCTCCGAGCGAGTCCGTTCCCGCGCGGTGGGCGCGCTGGCGGGCCCAGTACATGCCCGTGAAGCGGTCGAGCTGGGCGCCTCTGTCGTGGTGGCCACACGCGACCCGGATCTGCGGCGCCAGCTGCGCGACGTGCTGGACGCGGGCGGCCTGGACGCCGAGGTCACCGACGACGTGACGGGCGCCGAGCTCGCGGCCTGTGCCAAGAACGCCGCCGCGCTCGGGTCGGCGGCGGCCGCCCGCGGTGGTGCCGGCATGGCCGGCGCCGCGGCGGGCCGCATCTTCTCCGAGGTGCACGCGCTGGCCCTGGCGAGCGGAGGGCGCAGCGAGACCTTCGCCGGCCTGGCCGGTGCGGGCAATCTCGTGGCCAGCGCCATCGCCGGGCGCAGCCGCAACCGCAGCGCGGGCGGGCTGGTCGCGGCCGGCGTCTCGCCACGGCAGCTCGACGCCTCGACGGACCAGACCGCCGAGTCGCTTGCGACCGTCCCCCTGCTCGGCCTGGCCTTCGAGCGCCAGGGCATCGACGCACCGGTGACCGCGGGCCTCAGGCGGATGCTCGACGGCGCGATCTCGTCCGACCAATGGCTCCAGAGCGTGCGCTCGGCACGCCCGAGCACGCGGAAGAGTCACGCCGCGTAAGCGGGAGTAGGCTGCGATGCTCGGTGGCGGAGGAGCTCGACAAACAGCGGCTGGACCGCGACTTCACCGACCTCTACCGGGCCCACCTGCGCGACGTCTATTCATACGCCTACTACCGGATCGGCAACCATCACGACGCCGAAGACATCACCGAGCAGACCTTTCTGCAGGCCTACCGCCACTTCGACCGCGCGCAGCGGGAGTCGAACGGGCGCCCGCTGCGACCGTGGCTGATCCGCATCGCCCACAACCTCGCGGCCAACTACTACCGCGACCGCTCGCGCAAACCACAGACCAACCTCGACGACGCTGCGATCATCAGCTCGCCGCTCGGCACGGAGCGGATGGTCGAGGAGCGCGAGGAGGTGCACGAGGTCCTCGCGGGTGTTCAGAAGCTTCCCGAGGACCGGCGCGAGGCTCTTATCATGCGCTTCGCTCTGGACATGGACAACCGCGAGATCGCGCGCGCACTGGGACGCTCCGAAGGAGCGACCAAGGTCCTCCTACATCGAGCCATCAGGCAGCTCGAACAGGCGCTCGAGGAGCAGAGGGCCGCCGATGAGTGACGCGGAACGCGTGGAGCGGCTGCTGCGCTCGGCACTGGTGCCGATCGACCCGCCGGGCGCGCTGAGCGACCGCGTGGAGCGCCGGCTCTCGGGCCTCACCGAGGCGGCGGCCGAGGAGCTCTCCGACTGGGAGCTGTCGGCGATGCGCGATCCGCGCAACTGGGTCCCCACGGCCGCAGCCATCGTGGTGGGCTCGGCGGCGGCGGGCGGGCTGGTGCTGGTGCGCGCCCGCCAGCAGCACAAGAAGCGTCAGGTCACCGGACTGCGGGCGCTGGAGAAGAGCGTGCGCGGGGTGGCCGGCGACATCGAGAAGCGCCTGCGCAGGTAGACGCGACGCCGGGGGGCGGGCGTCCGAGCCAGAGCGCGTGCGCAGCCGCCCGTTGCGCTCACCTCGAGGAGACGTTCGAGAAGTGAGCCAGGCAATCGAAGGTGTCCCCGGCGGAGAGCCCACCCGACGCTGCCGTGGAACGCGCCCCGAGCTTCAGGCCGTCGTCGGCTCGCTGATCGCCGGAGTGGCAAGGCCGGCCGCCAGACCCGCGAGGCCGATCAACAGGTGCAGGAGGTTGTCCTCGGTGTTCACCGGGATCAGGGTGAGGATCTCGTCGCCGTTGCCGGCGATGAATCCCACCCCGGCCACAGCGAGATAGATCACCCCGAAGGAGATGGCGTACACGCGCGAGCCGTCATAGGAGCCGGCGACGGCCAGCCCCAGTACCCCGGTGAGGATGTGCACCACGTTGTGCCAGCCGTTGACATCGAGGATTCCGAGGACCGCGTCGCGCGGCAGGCCGTCGCCGGTGTCGAAGCTCGCGTTGTAGAAGAACCCCACGATCCCGGCGATCACCAGGGTCAGCCCGATGACCAGTGCGTAGACCTGTGCGGGAGAACGCTCGTCCATGCTGAATCAAGCATTCGAGGCTGATCCGCTATGCCCTGCGCAGCGTAGGAACTCAACAGCCATGGCGAATGACATCCGCGATCTCGCGGACGAGGAGGTAATGCAGCTCGTTCAGGACGGGAATCCCCGTGCCTTCGAGCTGCTGTACGACCGTCACGGGAGCGCTGCGTTCTCGCTCGCCTACCGGATGGTCGGCAACCGCGTGACCGCGGAGGACATCATCCAGGAGGCGATGCTCTCGATCTGGAGGAGCCGGCTGCGCTATGACCAGACGCGCGGGAGCGTGCGCACGTGGGTGCTCGGGATCGTGCACAACCGGGCGATCGACGCACTGCGGCGCAGCATCGTCCACGACCGTCGGCGGGAGACGATGGACGGCGTCGAGGAGCGCCACGAGGCACGCGAGCGGACGGATGTGGAGGTCGCCCGCCGTGAGGAGGCGCGCAGCATTCGCAGCGCGCTGGACACGCTGCCCGAAGAGCAGCGCAGGACGATCGAGCTGGCCTACTTCGGAGGCTTCAGCCACAGCCAGATAGCCGAATTGCTGCATGAGCCGATAGGTACGGTGAAGGGACGCATGCGACTCGGCTTGGACAAGATGCGGCGGCAGCTCTCGGAGGGCTACGCCGCAGGGGGATTTGCATGACGGCCAGGGATCACACGAGCTATCAGGAGGAGATCGGCGCCTACCTGCTGGGGGCCTTGACCGACCTCGAACGCCAGGCGTTCGAGCGGCACTTGGCCAACTGCCCGGAGTGCCGCAACGAGATCGAGCAACTGCGGCCGGCGGCCGATGCGCTGCCGCGCTCGGTCGAACAGGTACAGCCACCTCCGAGCCTCAAGGAGTCGCTGATGGCGGTGGTGGACCGAGAGGCGCGCGAGGCCGCGCCCGAAACGGCTCAGGCGCCGCCCAGGCGCTCGCTGCGCGAGCGTTTTCGCCTGTCTCCGATGCGCGTCGGTCTTGCGCTCGGGGCGCTCATGCTCGGCCTTGTGGCCGGCTTCGGTGTGGCTCAGCTCGGCGGCGGCGACGACGGCCGCACGGTCGTGGCCACCGTCGACCAGAGCCGCGTGCCTCAGGCCAGCGGGACGCTCCAGGTCGAGGGCGACGGCGACGACGGCGCGATCCTGCGAGTCCAGGGCATGCCCGCGCTGGAGGAGCGGCAGGTCTACCAGGCCTGGGTGCAGCGGGACGGCGGCATCGTGCCCCAGCCGACCTTCGAGGTGGAGCCGGACGGGGAGGGAGCGGTGGCCGTGCCCGAGGACCTCAGCGATGCGCAGGCCGTGCTGGTCACGCGTGAGGCCCGCGGCGGAGCGCGTGCGCCGACCGAGCGGCCGATTCTCAGCGTCCCACTGTAGCGCGGGGGCCCAGCTAGTGTGGGCGTCCGGGAATGGACGTCTGTTACCGGCACAAGAATCGCGAGACGGGGGTGCGCTGCTCCAACTGCGGGCGCCCCATCTGTCCGGACTGCATGACCACTACGTCGGTGGGAATGCGCTGCCCGGAATGCGCCGGCCAGCGCACCAAGGTGCGGACCGTCGGCTCCACGGGAAGCGAGCCGACGCTGACGTACTTCCTGATCGGTCTCAACGTGCTGGTCTTCCTCGGCGCGACCCTGGGTGGCGCGAGCGCGACGGGCGGCGGGGTCAGCGGCAGTCAGCTGCTGACCGAGGGAGCGCTCTCGCGCGCGGCGGTCGCCGACGGGGAGTACTGGCGACTGGTCACGTCCGGCTTCCTCCACGCCGGCTTCCTGCACCTGCTGTTCAACATGCTCTCGCTGTGGATACTCGGCTCCTTGCTCGAGCCGGCCGTGGGCCGCCTGCGCTTCGCGCTGATCTACTTCGTGTCGCTTCTGTGCGGCTCCTTCGGCGCCCTGCTCCTGCAGCCCGACGGGCTCACCGTGGGCGCCTCGGGGGCGATCTTCGGGCTCATGGCGGCAGCGGCGATCTACGCGCGCAACCGCGGCTTGAGCCTCATGGAGAGCGGACTGGGCGTCTGGATCGTCCTCAACCTGGTGATCACCTTCACCTTCCCCAACATCTCCATCGGCGGCCATATCGGCGGCCTGATCGGCGGCGCTCTCGCCGCACTGGTGCTGTTCGACCTGCGCGACCAGGTGCGGCTGCCCGAGCTGGCCACCTCGCTCATCTGCGGTGTGCTCGGCGCCTTGGCGATCGCGGGCTCGATCGTGGTCGCGACCGGCTAGGCCTCGATCAGATCCGGGCCGGGCGCTGCAGGTCGAGCTCGATCGAGCGTCGCGTGGGCGGCGCCTCGAAGACGTCCGGGTGAAAGACGTGGCCGAGCAGCTCCACGCCGTCCACGAGACGCGGGCCGGGGCGCGAGAAGTAGGCAGCGGCGTCGACCGCCACCACACGTGCGCCGAGCGCGGCCAGGCGCTCGCGCTGGAGCATCGTCTCGGCCGCGGCCTGTTCGGCGTAATAGCCGCAGGGCATGGAGACCACGATCTCGGGACGGGCTGCCTCCAGCTCGCCCCACTCGGCGGTACGCGACTTCTCGCCCGGGAAGCCGAGAACGTCCTCGCCGCCCGCGAGCTCGATCATCTGGGGGACCCAGTGGCCGCCCACGTAGAGCGGGTCGAGCCACTCGAGCGCGGCCACACGGGGGCGCGGGTCGCCGGCGATCGCGAGCTCCACCTCCTCGATCCGCTCCGCCAGCTCCTCGGTGAGCCGCTCGCCCGCCTCGGCGACCCCGGCGGCCTCGGCGAGGCGCGAGATGTCGGCCATCACCTCGCCGAACGTCGACGGGTCCAGCGAGATGACCTCGGGCTCTGTGGGCAGGCTCGCGGCCACCGCGCGAACGTCCTCGATCGAGACCGCGCATACCTCGCAGACCGCCTGGGTCACGATCAGGTCCACTTCGAGGCTCCCGAGCAGCTGCTCGTCGAGCTCGTAGAGCGACTCGCCACCGCCCGTGCGCTCACGCACGGCGGCGTCGATCTCGGCCGCGGACAGGCCTTCACCGATGACGCTGCGCGTGAGGTGAGGAAGTTGCTCGACGCCCAGCGGGTAGTCACACTCATGAGTCACGGCAACCACGCTGTCGCCAAGGCCGAGCGCGAACAGCACCTCGGTGGCGGACGGTACAAGCGAAGCAATACGCACGGAGACGAGGATGGCACTTTTGAGCGAGGACGAGATCGGCGAGCGGCTGGGCGCCCTGGAGGGCTGGGAGCGGGCGGGAGACGCGATCCGCAAGCAGTTCGACAACGGGGACTTCCAGGGCTCGGTCAACTTCGTCAACCGGCTCACGCCCG
Organism: uncultured Thermoleophilaceae bacterium; assembly: GCA_963813495.1. Taxonomy (GTDB): domain Bacteria; phylum Actinomycetota; class Thermoleophilia; order Solirubrobacterales; family Thermoleophilaceae; genus JACVRW01. The sequence continues at coordinate 713,923 of CAWEZC010000005.1, read as the reverse complement.
AGGCCGAGGCGATGAATCACCATCCCGACCTGGAGATCTCCTGGAAGACGGTGACGGTCACGATCAGCACCCACAGCGAGGGGGGTCTGACGGCCGGCGATTTCGAGCTGGCACAGAAGATCGACGCCGCATAGCCGCTGATTGGGGCTCTGCTACGCTCGCCGAAGTTCGCCGAATGAGCGATGACGATCGACCTCGAAGTAAGCAGCTAAAGGGCCCACCGGCCCTTGGGCTGCCATGACCGAGCTCCTTTTCCTGCTCGGCGTGGTTCTGCTGGTAGCGGCGAACGGATTCTTCGTCGCGGCCGAGTTCGCGCTCGTGCGCGCACGCGAAGGGCGCGTGGAGGCCATGCTCGCCGAGGGCCGCCGCGGCGCGGCGCTCGTCCTCAAGCAGATCGACAAGATCGACGAGTACCTGTCGGCCTGCCAGCTGGGCATCACCATGGCCTCGCTGGGCATCGGCTTCCTCGGCGAGCCGGCGATCGCGAGCCTCATCGAGAGCGCGATCGGTGATTCCGTCTCGCACGGCCTCTCGCTGGCCATCTCGATCTCGATCGCCTATCTGATCACCACGGCGCTGCACATCACCGTCGGCGAGCAGGTGCCCAAGATCTACGCCATCGTCCACGCGGAGCGCACGGCGCTGAGGGTGGCTCGGCCGCTGCATTGGTTCCGGGTCGCCTTGAGCCCGCTGATCTGGTTGCTCAACACCGCCTCCAACGCGATACTGCGCGTGGTCGGCGTCGACGCCAAGGCCGAGTTCGAGGAGGTTTCCTCCTCCGAGGACCTGAAGCTGCTGATCGCCCAGAGCGCCGGCGGGGGCAAGCTCGACCCGGGAGAGGCGGGCATGCTCTCCGGCGTCTTTCACCTCCACGAGCAGCAGGCGCGACAGGTGATGACACCGATTCCGGCAGTTGTCACGGTGGACGCCTCGGAGACCGTCGAGAACGCGCTGAAGCGTGCCGTCGACTCCGGTCACACGCGGCTGGTGGTCACCGAGAACGAGAACACCGACCGCATCAAGGGCGTCGTGCACGTGAACTCGCTGGCCCGCCGTCTGATGAACGAGGGACCGAACGCCCCGATCGGCGACAGCGTCAAGGATGCCCTGATCGTGCCCGAGACCAAGCCGCTCGACGACCTGCTGGCCGACCTGCAGCGCGAACGTGCCTCGATGGCCGTGGTGGTGGACGAATACGGCCGAACCGCGGGAATCGTCACGATCGAGGACATCATCGAAGAGGTGGTGGGCGAGATCGCCGACGAGACCGATCCGGCCGTGGCCGGCGTCCGCCGCCTGGCCAACGGCGACTGGTGGGTTCGAGGCCACGTGCCGATCACCGACCTCGCCGACTACGGGCTCGACCTACCGGTGGACTCGGAGGCCTACAACTCGGTGGGCGGCTACGTCTTCGGCGAGCTGGGCCGTCTGCCCAAGCGAGGCGACATGGTCCAGTCCAACGGCTACTCGCTGCGCGTCGAGGCCGTGCGCGAGAACCGCGTCGAGGCGGTGCGCATCCGCGACCACCACGCCCGCGAGGAGAGCAACCTCGGCGGCGGGATCGACCGGCCGGTCGAGCAGGCCGCGTCAACGCCGCGCGTGCAGCCGGAGCGCCGGCAGCAGGCGTAGCGCTCGGTCCGTCCGCCTAGAGGGCTACGTTCGGGCAGGCATGTGGTGCGTCAGGTTCAGTGACTCACAGCGCGATGCGCTTCAGACGCTGATCAGGGAGCAAGGCGAAGGCGCCAAGGCGCTGGCCGCCGCGCTCGAGGCTCTCGATCTCGCGCGCTGGGACGATCTGCCCGAGGCCACGCTGCCCTGGGACCGGGTCAGCGAGCTGGCGCAGACTCAGAACATCGGCGAGGCCGATGTCGTGTGGGACCTCGCTGCCCGGCCCGGCACGGGTCAGCGCTCGTCGTAGTCGTAGAAGCCCGCGCCCGCCTTGCGCCCTAGCCGGCCTTCGCCGATCAGCTGGTGGACCCGCTCGGGTACCTCGGCACCGATCGACTCGCCGATCGCCACGGCCACGTCGAGGCCGACGAAGTCGAGCAGCGCCAGCGGCCCCATCGGATGCCCGGCGCCCAGCTTCATGCAGGTGTCGATGGACTCCGGCTCGATTCCGTTGCGCTCGAGCAGGCGCACGGCGTCGAACAGGTAGGGAAAGAGCAGCTTGTTGACCACGAAGCCGGCGGAGTCCGGTACCTCGACGGCCGTCTTGCCGAGCTCCCGGCAGAGCTCGTGGAGCGCGCGCCGGGTGGTCTCCGTGGCCTCGTCGCCGAAGGACAGCTCGACGAGCTCCATGCGGTCGACCGGGTTGAACACGTGCAGGGCGCCGAAGCGGTCCGGGCGGCCGCTGGCTACGGCAAGCTCGGCCACCGACAGGGAGGAGGTGGTGGTGGCCAGCACGGTGTCCTCGGACAGCACCCGGGCGAGCTTGCCGTAGAGGGCATGCTTGACCTCGGGCTCCTCGGCTATGGCCTCGACCACCACCGGGCAGCCCCCGAGCGCGGCCAAATCGGTGACGACCGCGACCGTGTCGTCGAGCTTCGCGCAGACACGCTCCCGCGAGGCATCACTGCGCGCCCACAGCACCACCGCGTGCGACTCGCCGGCGGCCCTTGCGAGCCCGCAGGCGATTGCGCCGCTACCGGCGATTCCAAGCCTTGGTTTCATGGTCTGAGCGCCCCTCGGAGCATTGGTTGACTGGTCAGTCAATGAAGTAGGGTTACCACACAACTCACCGCGGAGGAAGCACGAATATGCAGAACGGAAATGGTCGCGAGGTCGTAATCGTCGAGGCGGCACGCACGCCGGTCGGGCGAGGCCACCCGGAGAAGGGCTACTACAAGGACACCCATCCGAACGAGCTCCTCGGCAAGACCTACACCGAGGTGATCGACCGCGCCGGCATCGACGCCTCCGAGGTCGAGGACGTGATCACCGGCTGTGTGCAGCAGTACGGCGAGCAGATGTTCAACGTCGGCCGCAACGCCTGGCTCCAGGCCGGCCTGCCGGTGGAGACGCCGGCCACGACGGTCGACCGCCAGTGCGGTTCCGCCCAGCAGGCCGTCAACCTCGCCGCCGCCCTGATCGCCTCCGGCGTGCACGACGTGGCCATCGGCTCGGGAGTCGAGCACATGGGTCACATCCCGATGGGTGTGGGCTTCAAGTGGGTCGACGACGTCGGCTCACCCTGGCCGCCCGAGCTGATGGAGCGCTACAACCTCGTGCCACAGGGCATCTCGGCCGAGATGATCGCCGACCAGTGGGAGATTCCGCGCTCCGAGCTGGACGAGATCGGCGTGCGCTCACACCAGAACGCCCACCGGGCCACCGAGGAGGGCCGCTTCGAGCGCGAGATCGTGCCCATCCAGGTCAACGGCGACACCTACGTCAGCGACCAGGGCATTCGCCCCGACTCCAACCTCGAGGCGCTCTCGCAGCTCAAGCCGGCGTTCAAGGAGGACGGCAAGATCACGGCGGGCAACTCGTCCCAGATCTCCGACGGCGCAGCCGCCGTGCTGCTCATGGAGCGCGGCAAGGCCGAGGCGCTCGGGCTCAAGCCTCGCGCGCGCGTGCTGGATCAGACCACGGTGGGCGTGGACCCCGTGATCATGCTCACCGGTCCGATCCCGGCGACCCGGAAGCTGCTCGAGCGCAACGGGATGACGATCGGCGACATCGACCTGTTCGAGGTCAACGAGGCCTTCGCTTCGGTGGTGGCGGCCTGGCGCCGGGAGCTCGATCCGGACATGGAGCGGGTCAACGTGAACGGCGGCGCCATCGCGCTCGGCCACCCGCTGGGCTCCACCGGCGCGCGGCTGATCACGACCCTGCTGCACGAGCTCGAGCGCTCCGACAAGGAGATCGGGCTCGTCACGATGTGCTGCGGCGGAGGCCTGGGCACGGGCACGCTGCTGCAGCGCCTCTAGGCCTTCAGCCGGTCCCCGCACCGTCTCCACCCACGCTTATCCCGGAGGCGGTGCGGGTACACCCGCACCGTGCCGGTATCGACGCAGGGGACGCTGCTGGACGGGCGCTACCGGGTCATAAGGCATCTGGGCTCCGGAGGAATGGCCTCCGTCTCGCTGTGCCAGGACGAGCGCCTCGACCGCCAAGTGGCGGTCAAGCGGCTGCATGCCGACAGCCCGGCTGATGTGGAGAAGCGCTTCGTACGCGAGGCCAAGCTGGGGGCCTCGCTGAACCACCCCAACCTCGTCGCGGTGTTCGACACCGCGATCGACGACGAGGGCGTGCTGATCGTCATGGAGTACGTGCCCGGGGAGCCGCTCTCGCGGGCGCTACGAGAAGGCCCGCTGGGCCCGCGCCGGGTGGGCACGCTGGCCGGTGAGATCGGGGCGGCGCTGGACCATGCGCACGAGCACGGAGTGGTACATCGCGACGTGAAGCCGGCCAACGTGCTGCTGCGAAACGACGGCGTGACCAAGCTCGTGGACCTCGGGATCGCCACGGCGGCCGACGGCACCCGCATCACCCGCAGCGGGACGGTGCTGGGCACGGCCGCCTACATGGCGCCCGAGCAGCTCGAGGGCCGCGATCCGGGGCCGGCGGTGGATGTTTACGCGCTCGCGGCCGTCTGCTTCGAGGCGCTCTCCGGACGCCGCCCCCGCGAAGGCGCGACGCCGGTCCAGATCGCGCACTCGATTGCTTCAGATCCACCGCCCGACCTCGGCGAGCACTGGCCCGCCGCGCCTCCCGCCGCCACCGAGTTGCTGCGCCGGGGCATGGCCCGCGACCCCGCGGAGCGCCCGCCTTCGGCCGGAGACCTGGGCCGCGGGCTGAAGCATGCGCTGGCCGAGCTGACACCCCGCAGGCCCGCGCCGGTCATTCCGGCGCGACCGGGGCCGCCCGCACCGCCCGCCGGCGACGGCAGGCAGGCAGGCGGCCCGCGTACGCCGGGCTCGCCGCGCCTTGCCCTGATCCTGGCCGCTCTGATGCTCGCGCTGGCGGTGGCCGTCGCCGTTTTCGCGCTGGGCTCGGGGGACGACGGTGGCGGCGAGGCCACGGGACAGAGCGCGCCCGCGCCGGAGCAGGCCGACAGGCCCCCCAAGGCCAAGAAGGCGAAAGAGGCAGGGAAGCGGGACGAGGAGGCGGCGCAGGCGCCGGACCAGTCTGCGCCCACCCCGCCGGCCGAGCCCCAGGCCGAGCCGCCCGCGGGCGGCGGCGCAGACGGGGAGGCCACGGACGCCGGCGGCGGAGCCGAGCTCAACCGCCAGGGCTTCGAGCTGCTGAACGCCGGTAGCTACGAGGAGGCGGTGCCCGTCCTCCAGCAGGCGGTCGCGTCGTTCCCGCCGGGCACCGACGACCTCAACTACGCCTACGCGCTGTTCAACCTGGGCAAGGCGCTGCGGCTGGCCGGTCGCCCGCAGGACGCGATCCCGGTACTCGAGCAGCGCCTGGCGATCCCCAACCAGACCGGCGTGGTCAAGCGGGAGCTGGCGCTCGCCCAGCGGGCGGCAGCCGGCGGGTAGCCGTTCCCGCCTCGCCCTCGGCAAACCTCACGCGCGGCGGCGCTGGAACCTGCAGGGGGTTGCCGCCGTCTGACGAGGACAAGCACCGCGCCGTCCCGGGCGGCGTCCGATCGTGAACTTTCCGCGGCTCCCGCTCCGGGACCGGGCTCAGGCCGCGACGGCCGACCCGAGCGCGTCCACGATCGCCGGTCGGTCGCCGAAGGGCATCGCCAGCAGCGTGCTGGCCCCCGCGCGCTCGTATGCGGCCAGGCGATCGTCGAGCTCGCCCGGCCGGCAGCAGATCGCCGAGCCGTCGATCAACTCCGGCGTCAGCGCGGTACCGGCGCCCACGCGGTCGCCGGACATGAACAGGCGCTGGACCTCGCGGGCGGCCTCGCCCTGGCCGGAACGCTCTGCCGTCTCCACGTAGAAGTTCTTGCCCTTGGCCCCCATGCCCCCGAGGTAGAGGGCGAGCCATGGGCGAGCCAGGTCGCGGGCGCGATCGAGATCCGAGTCCACACAGACCATCACCACCGGGGCGATGTCGATGCCGGTGCCGGCGAACGGCGCAAGCAGGTCAGGCGCGCTGTCAGGCGTGAACATGAACGGCAGCCAGCCGTCGGCGATGCGGGCGGTCTGCTCCACCGCCTTGGGGCCGATCGCGCCGAGGTACACCGGGATGCGCTCCTGCACGGGCCGGATCAGCAGGCGGAGCGGCTTGCCCAGCCCGTCGGCGTCCACCGGCAGGCGATACTCCTCGCCCGCGTACTCCAGTGCCCCGTCGCGCGCGAGCGCCGTCCGCACGATCTCCACGTATTCGCGGGTGCGCGCGAGTGGCCGGGCGAAGCGCACGCCGTGCCAGCCCTCCGACACCTGGGGCCCGGAGACGCCGAGCCCGAGCCGGAAGCGGCCGTTGGAGAGGGTGTCGAGGGTGGCCGCGGTCATCGCGGTCATCGCCGGAGTGCGGGCCGGGATCTGCATGAGCCCCGAGCCGAGGCCGATCCGCTCGGTCAGCGCGCTCAGGTGCCCGAGCACCGACACCACGTCCTGGCCCCACGCTTCGGCGACCCAGACCGAGTCGAGTCCGGCCCGGTCTGCCTGCTGGGCCAGGTCGATCTGCTCATGGGGTGAGAACCAGGGCCAGTAGGCGAGGTATAGGCCGATGCGCACGCTGGCATCCTATGCCCCATGACGATCGCCACGCAGGCCGTCCTCCCGCTCGTCCCGACCGACGAAGAGCGCCAGATCCGCGAAGCCGTCCGCGGAATTTGCGACGGCTTCCCCGCGGACTACGCCCGCCTAAAGCATGCCGAGGGGCTCCCGCCCACGGAGCTGTGGGACGCCCTGGCCGAGAAGGGCTTTCTCGGCCTCAACGTGCCCGAGGAGTGGGGCGGGGGCGGACTCGGCATGAGCGTCCTGGCCGCCGTGGGTGAGGAGATCACGGCAGCGGGCAAGTCGCTGCTGCTGATCGTCGTCTCACCCGCGATCGTGGGGAGCATCCTGGCCCGGCATGGGACTGACGCCCAGAACGAGCGCTGGCTGCGGGGAATCGCCGCCGGCACCACCAAGATCGCCTTTGCCATCACCGAACCGGACGCCGGCACCAACTCGCACAACCTCGCCACCTCGGTGGAGCGGCGCGGGGACCGCCTTGTCCTGAACGGGCAGAAGACCTACATCTCGGGCGTAGAGCACGCCGAAGCCGTGCTGGTCGTGGCTCGCAGCCGGCAGGCCGACGGCACCCTGGGACTGCCGTCGCTGGCGATCGTGGATGTCGACTGCCCAGGCTTCACGCGCGACGAGATACCGATGCCCTACGTGGGACCGGATAAGCAGTGGACGCTCTTCTTCGACGGGGTGGAGCTCGAGGAGGAACGTCTCATCGGTGGGGAAGCCGGAGGGCTGGGGCCGGTCTTCGACGGGCTCAATCCCGAGCGCATCATGGGTGCCGCGATCGCCTGCGGCATGGGCCGTCGTGCGCTCGAGAAGGCCGCCGCCTACGCCAGTGAGCGCGTGGTCTGGAACGCGCCGATCGGGACCCACCAGGGCATTGCGCATCCGCTGGCCGAGGCCAAGATCGAGCTGGAGCTGGCACGCCTGATGACCCAGAAGGCCGGGGCGCTCTACGACGCCGGCGCGCCGGGGTCGGGCGAGGCCGCCAACATGGCCAAGTACGCGGCGGCGGAGGCAGCCATCAAGAGCGTGGATCGCGCCATCCAGACGCACGGCGGCAACGGCTTCGCCCTGGAGTACGGCCTCAGCGACATGTGGTGGGGAGCGCGCCTCACGCGGACGGCGCCCGTTTCGCGCGAGATGATCCTGAACTACGTGGCCGAGCATTCCCTGGGGTTGCCGAAGAGCTACTAGGAGCAAGGCCCTCCAGCATCATCGGCAGGTAGCGGTCGGCCATCGGCTCGAGCGCGCGAAGGTCGCCGCCGGTCATCAGCACCTGATAGACGGGCATGGCGTGGATCATGTCGGCCATCGCCTCGAGGTCGAGGTCGTCACGGACCTCCCCGCGCTCGATCGCACGCCGCAGGAACGTGCGCAGGATGTCGCGAATGGGCTCGACTGCGCGCTCCTTGATGAGCCGGTGCAGTTCGGGCTCGTCGACTGATTCGGCGATGATCCGCGGGATCAGACGAGGGACGTTCGTGTCGCCCAGGCGCTCCACCTGGATCCGGGTCATCTCGCGCAGGTCGCCCCGAAGGCTGCCGGTGTCCGGCAGCTCCACGTCGGGGCGGAGCATCGCGAGCGCATCGATCACGACGTCGTTCTTCGTGCTCCAGCGCCGGTAGATCGTGGTCTTGCCGACTCCGGCCTCGGCCGCGACCGCTTCCATGGTCAGCCCGGCCAGGCCATGGTCGGCGAGCAGCTTGATCGTGGCCATCAGGATCGCCCGGTGCGCCTGTTCGCTCCGGGGCCGCCCGCGCGGACGGGCCGGCGCCTCGGAGGCGCCGGCCCGGTTGTCGCGCTTCGGCTTTCCGGCCTGCTTGTTCATGCGCCCGCGGGCTGGGCCGCCAAGGCCGCCCGTTCGGCCCGCTCGCGCTCGCGGCCGGGCAGCACCACCAGTGCCACCAGCGCCCCGGCCAGGGCGACCGCCGCCGCGACCGAGAGCGACGTGCTCATGGCCGAGGTGAATGCGGCCTCGGCGCTTCGGCTGAGCGCTGCGCCGGTGCCGCCGCCGATCTGCTCGGCCACCGCCTCGGCTCCACCGAGCGCGTCCTGCGCCGCATGGGCGGCGGGCGCGGGCAGCGAGCCGGTGGCCTTCTCCATGTCGGCACCGTAGCCGCTCGACAGGAGGCTCCCGAGGATCGCCACGCCGAGCGTGCCGCCCACCAGGCGAACCGTGTCGTTCATCGCCGAGCCCACGCCCGCGTTGGCGAGCGGCAGCGCCGTCATGATCGACTCGGTGGCGGGCGCCATAGTCATGCCCATCCCGAAGCCGAGCACGCTCAGCGCCACGGCGATCAGCCCGTAGCCCGAGGTCACGTCCGCCTGGGCGAGGAGGAGCAGGGCGCCGGCGACCACGGTCAGGCCCACCGCCACCACCCCGCGCGTGCCGAAGCGCTCCGCCAGCCGGGCCGAGAGCGGTCCGCCCAGTATCAGGCCGCCCGCCACCGGCGTGACGCGGAGCCCGGCCTCGAACGCCGTGTAGTCCATGACGCCCTGAAGGAACTGCGTGAGGAAGAAGATCGCACCGAACAGCGCGAAGAACACCAGCGCGATCGAGAGGCTGGCGCCGCTGAAGCGCCGGATCCGGAACAGACCCATGTCGAGCATGGGGGAGGCGGTCCTCAGCTCCCAGACCACGAAGGCCACGAGCACCGCCGCGGCGCCGCCGAATCCGGCCAGAACCACGCCGTCCAGCCAGCCTCGCTCGGGAGCCTCGATCACGGCCCAGACGAGCGCCCCGAGACCCACCGTCGAGAGGACTGCACCCAGGGGGTCGAGCTTCGGCCGTGAGGGGTCTCGCGAGTCGGGCACGAACAGCGGGACGGCGGCCAGCGCCACGAGCACGATGGGCACGTTGACCACGAAGACGGAGCTCCACTCGAAGTGCTCGAGCAGGAAACCACCGGCCACGGGCCCGACGCCCACGCCGAGACCCGCCACGGCGGCCCAGATCCCGATTGCCTTGGGCCGCTCGGCGGCAGGAAAGACGTTGGTCAGGATCGACAGCGTGGTGGGCATGATCAGCGCCCCGCCGATGCCCATCACGGCACGGCTGGCGATCAGCATGTCGGCCGAGGTCGCGAACGCGGCTGCAAGCGACGCGGAGCCGAAGATGACGAGTCCGGCCACGAGCGCACCGCGGCGGCTGAAGCGATCGCCGAGAGCGCCCATTGTCAGCAGCAGGCCCGCGAACACGAGCGTGTAGCTGTCGACGATCCACTGCAGATCACCACTGCTCGCGTCGAGCTCGCGCTCGATGGTGGGCAGGGCGACGTTGAGGATCGTGTTGTCGAGGGATATGACCAGCAGCGACACGGACAGGACCAGGAGGGTCCACCAGCGTTTGTCGTAGGGGGCTGCAGGTGACATGGAGTCTCTCCTTATTACGATACGCAACAGTAACGTTTCGTAGTGAAGCACACTAGGTTTAAAAATGCAACGCCTGCGTATCGAAAAGCGATCGGTACGTTCCGAGCATGCGCGCACTGATCGCCCGGCCCTCCGCTCCCAACGGCATCGAACGCGGCGAATTGCAGGACCCCACGCCGGGCGCCAGCGAGTCGCTCGTCGAGGTGCGCGCGGTGTCGCTCAACCGCGGCGAGGCGCGCTATTTGCCGCAGCGCCAGGAGGGCACGGTGCACGGCTGGGATGTGGCCGGTGTGGTGCGCAGCGCTGCCGCCGACGGCAGTGGCCCGGCCGAGGGGGCGCGGGTGGTGGGGCTGGTGGACGAGGGCGCCTGGGCCGAGCTCGCCGCCGTTCCCACGCGCCGCCTGGCCGAGCTTCCCGACGCCGTCAGCTTCGAGGACGCCTCCACTCTTCCCGTCGCCGGTCTCACGGCGGTGCGCGCGCTCCATGCCGCCGGCCCGCTGCTCGGCCGGCGCCTGCTCGTGACCGGCGCGTCCGGCGGTGTCGGCCGCTTCGCGGTGCAGTTGGGACACCGAGGCGGTGCACACGTGACCGGCTTGGTGGGCAGCCCCGAGCGCGGAGAGGGATTGACCGAGCTCGGGGCCGACGCTCTGATCGAGCGGATCGATCCCGAGGGCGAGCGCTACGACGTGATCCTGGAATCGGTGGGCGGCGCCACCCTCGCAGCGGCCCTGGGGCGGGTGGCGGCCTCGGGCATTGTCGTCAACTTCGGCAACTCCTCGAGCGAGTCCACGAGCTTCGATGCCTTTTCGTTCTACCCGCAGTCGGGCGCGCGGCTGTTCGGGCTCCGGGTGTTCAACGAGGTCGACCGCCACGACTCCGCCGTGGGCGATCTGAGCTTCCTGGCCGGCGAAGTGGCCGCCGGCCGGCTCGACACTCAGATCGGCCTGCGCTCGAGCTGGCGCGAGGCGGGCGCGGCGCTCGAGGCGCTGCTCGACCGGCGCGTGCGCGGCAAGGCCGTTCTGACGGTCGACTGAGGCCGGTTCGAGGGACTACAGCTCGGCCGACTCCGCCGCTACCTTCGGGCCGGCCAGCAGCGCGACCTCGAGGTGGAGCAGTATCGGCTCGAGCGTGAGCAGGTCCTCGGCCCCCGCCTCCCGGATACGCCTCACCACCAGGTCGTCGAAAGCCGCCACGAGCGCGTGGAAGATCTCCACCGGCAGCTCGGGCAGCGAGGGGATCTCCTGCCGGGCCTCGGCCTGGAGCCCACGCATGCGCTCGGCGTAGCGGTCGCGCAGCGCCTCGCGCCGCTCGGCTGCGCGTGGACCCGCCGCCGCCACCTCGATAAGGAAGACCCGGGCCAGGTCGGGCTCCGCCGCCAGCCAGCGCAGGTAGGCGGAGATCCCGCCGCGCATGCGCTCCAGCCAGGGCCCCGGCGCCCGCTGCGCCTCGCGCACGCGCTCGAAGAGCTCGTCCGCTGCCGCCTCGTAGGCGGCCAGGAAGCAGTCCTCCTTGTCGCGGAAGTGCTCGTAGAAGGTCTTCTTGGAGACGCCGGCACCGCGCACGATGTCGTCGATCGTGGCGCCGCCGTAACCCTTCTCGGAAACCGCTCGGCCAACCGCCTCGAGCAGGCGCGTACGCTGGGACGCGGCCACCAGCTCGCGGTCGAGGCCATGGGTTCCGCGAGGCAGCCGGCGGGGGATGTCGGAGGTGTGCGACACGTTGTGTACCCCCTGGTACATTACCGCGCATGGACCTGACGCTCTCGCCTTCCGAACAGGCTTTCCGCGACGAGCTGCGCAGCTGGCTCGCCGATCATCATCCCGGCGAGGACCCGCCCGGCGAGGACGCCGCCTTCGATCACCGTCGCCGGTGGCAGCGCCAGCTCTACGACGCCGGCTACGCGGGCTTCTCCTGGCCCACCGAGTACGGCGGCCGCGGCGCCACACTGATCGAGCAGGCGCTGTTCGGCGAGGAGATGGCACGGGCGCGCGCGCCCCAGCCCGCCAACGTGCTCGGCATGGTGATGGGCGGGCCGGTGATCATCCATCACGGCACCGGGGAGCAGAAGGAGCGCTGGCTCAAGCCGATCCTGACCGGGGACGAGATCTGGTGCCAGGGCTTCTCCGAGCCCGAGTCGGGCTCCGACCTGGCCTCGCTGAAAACCAAGGCGGTCAAGTCGAATGGCGAGTGGGTGGTCACCGGCCAGAAGGTCTGGACCACCTTCGCCCACAAGTCGAAGTGGTGCATGCTGGTCGCGCGCACCGACCAGGACGTGCCCAAGCATCAGGGTCTGACCTACTTCATCATGGACATGGAGCAGGATGCCGTGCAGGTCCGACCGCTGCACCAGATCACCAACGAGCCGGAGTTCAACGAGCTCTTCATCGAGGAGGCCCGTATCCCCGACGAGAACGTCGTGGGGGGCGTGGGCAACGGCTGGGGCGTGGCCATCACAACACTCATGAACGAGCGCGCCGGCCTGGGCGCCGCCGCTGCGGCGGGCGTCAGGATCGCCCTGGAGGACCTCAAGGAGCTGGCCAGCGAGCGCGGCGTGGCCGACGATCCGGTGATTCGCCAGCGGCTCGCGCAGCTGACGATCGAGGTCGAGCTGCTGCGCCTCAACTCGTGGCGCGGGCTGACCTCGATCATGAAGACGGGCGTGCCCGGCCCCGAGGGCTCGCTCCCCAAGTGGCAGTGGGGCGAGATCAACCAGGCGCTGACCGAGCTGGCCGTGGACATCCTCGGCGAGGACGGTGCGGCGTGGGACTCCCCCTGGACCTACAGGCTGCTGCGCTCACGCGCCAACTCGATCGAGGGCGGCACCACCGAGATCCTCAAGAACATCATCGCCGAGCGGGTGCTCGGCCTGCCCAAGCTGCGCTAGAGAGGCCTTTGCGAATGAACTTCGACTTCACCGACGACCAGCAGGCCATCAAGCGCACGGCCCACGAGTTCCTCGCCGCGCGCTTCAAGCCCGAGCGGGTACGCGAGCTGGCCGAGTCAAAGAGCTACGACGAGGCGGCCTGGAAGGAGATGTGCGAGCTCGGCTGGGCCGGCATCTTCATCGAGGAGGAGCACGGCGGCCAGGAGCTGGGCACCGTCGAGCTGATCATCCTCATGGAGGAGCTCGGCTACGCGCTCGCGCCGGTGCCCTTCCTATCCAACGCCGCAGCCGGGCTGGCCCTCCAGTACGCGGGCTCCGGGGAGCAGAAGGCGCGCTGGCTGCCGGGACTCGCCTCCGGTGAGCTGACCGGGACGGTCGGCCTGGTGAGCAGCGCGGGCGAGGCCCGCCTGGTGCCCGACGGCGACAGCGCCGACGTGATCGTGCTCGCGAGCGCGGAGGGTGGCTTGGTGGTGGAGCGTTCGGCGGCCGAGGTCGAGCCGTTCGAGACCATGGATTCGACGCGCCGGTTTGCTCGCGTGCGCGCCGACGGCGGCGATCCGCTGCCGGGGGACGTCGACGAGGCCCTCGACAGGATCGCGGCCGCGCTGGCCGCCGAGAATGTCGGCGTGGCCCAGAAGGCCATGGAGATGGCGGTGGAGTACGCGCGCGACCGCAAGCAGTTCGACCGCCCGATCGGGGCCTACCAGGCTGTCTCCCACCGTTGCGCGCAGATGCTGCTCGAGGTGGAGGGGTCGCGGTCCGGCGCCTACTACGCGGCCTGGTGTGCGGACTCGGAGCCCGAGACGCGCTCGCTGGCGGCCTCGCTGGCCAAGGCCTACGCCTCCGATGCAGCCTGGCGCACCTGCTCGTCCTCGCTGCAGGTCCATGGCGGCATCGGCTTCACCTGGGAGCACGACCTGCACTTCTTCCTCAAGCGGGCCAAGACCAACGCCCTGATGTTCGGCTCGGCCGCCACGCACCGCGAGCGCGTGGCACGGCTCTCGGGCCTCGAGGCGCCGGCCGGGGTGGCAGCCCCCGCCTGACCCCTGCTCAGCCAGCGCAGCCGGCTGAGCCGGCTGCTTCGCCTACCGCTGCTGCTTGGTGAGCGCTGCGGCCAGCGGCGCCAGGACGCCGAGGTTCTCGCGCTCGGGCACCGGGTGGGTTTGTACCTCCGCCCGCGGGTGGGACACCACGTGCTGTACGGGCACGGAGGTCAGCCGGGCGAGGCGGCGCGGCAGGTCGAGCCCCAGCCAGCGCGAGGAGCCGCCCGGGAGGGTCGAGACCACGATCTCGTCGTACTTCATCGGATCCCAGGCCTCCATCACCGCCACCACCGGGTCGCGATCGCCCACCTGACCGCTGACCTGCTCGAGGCCGGCGGCCTGCATGCGCTCGAGTGCGGCCGCGAGCCTGTCCCGTCCCTCCGGCGCGCTTTCTGGGACGAGGAGGGTGAACCGGCACGCATTCCGATCGGAGCGCTCCCGCAGGGCGTCGATCAGCTCATCCGAGGCGGCGGTGACGTTGGCCACCACCAGCACGCTGAACTCCCAGGCCATCGCGGTCTCCCATCTGCTCGTGACTTCTGGCACGAGAGTAGCGCGACGGGCGGCCCCGGAAAAGGGCCGCCCGTAACGCTTGGCCGAGGGGAGGCTCGGCCGGTCTTACTGGCTACCGCTTCAAGCGCAGCGCATCCGTCGTCCGCCAGCCGTTGCCGTTGGAGTCCTTGGCGTCGATCCGCAGCTTGACCTTGAGGCCCTTCTGCGACGCCTTGGCGAGCAGGCGCAGGCCGCGCTGGCCGACCTTGATGCGGACCGTCTTCGACTTCTTGCCCTTGAGCTTGTAGGACTTGGAGCCAATCGACTTACCGCCGTGGATCAGGTTGACCTTGCCCTTGCAGGTGCCCTTGGACAGGCACTTGAGGTTGAGCACAGCGGCACCCCCGGCCACGGAGGCCGACTTGGCGCTGTGCTTGACCCGCAGGAAGCCACCGAGCACGATCTCGCAACCGCGCACGGTGTCACGCTTGTCGACCAGAGCGAGGTCGAAGCCGGAGTCACACTCCACCCGGTCCTCCGCCCGGTCACGCGAGTTGATCAGGTCGAGCCCGTTGCCGCCGGAGATCCGATCCCTGGCGTCGGTGCCCTTGATGCGGTCGTTGTTGTCACCGCCGTTGAGGGTGGTCTTGATCAGCCCGGCCAGACCCTTGCGCCCGGTGATCTTGTCGTCGCCACCGTTGGCGTTCAGCTCGAGCCGCTCGGACGTGCCGATGTCGAGGTTGAACGGTCCCGGAGGTGTGGGGCCGAGACGGTCGAACTGCACGCGGCCGGGAGTGGACGAGGGCTTGACCTCGAACTCCTCGCCGCCGTTGCCGCCGTTGACCTCGATCGTGTCGTTGCCGGCCTCGCCGTCCATGGTGTCGTCGCCGTCACCCGGGTTCCAGACCAGGGTGTCGTCGCCGTCGCCGCCGGCCACCACGTCACGCGTGTTGAGCGGGCTGCGCTGGGACACGAGCCGGTCGTTGCCCGGACCGCCCTTGAGCGTGTCGGGCGCGTCGCCGGTCTGGATGATGTCGTTGCCCTCACCGCCGTCGGCGTCGATCACGAACGGGTTGAGGCCCGCCGCTCCACCGTTCTTGTTGAGGGTGTCGTCACCGCCGTTGCCGTTGAAGTCGAGCCGCTCGGACGTGCCGATGTCGAGGTTGAACGGTCCCGGAGGTGTGGGGCCGAGCCGGTCGAACTGCACGCGGCCGGGGGTCGCCGAGGGCTTGACCTCGAACTCCTCAGGGCCGCCGCCGCCGTTGACCTCGATCGTGTCGTTGCCGGCGCCGCCTTCGTTGGTGTCGTCGCCGTCACCGGGGTTCCAGACCAGCGTGTCGTCGCCGTCGCCGCCGACGGAGTTGTCACGTGTGCCGGCCGGGTTGTTGTCGCCGATGATGCGGTCGTTGCCGGCGCCGCCGGTGATCAGGTCGGCGCCGTCCCCACCGTCGAGCGTGTCGTTTTCGTTACCGCCGTCGATGTCGAGCGCGAAGCCGTCGGCAGTGGTGGAGGTCATGCTGTCGTCGCCGCCGTTGGCGTTGAGATCGAGCCGCTCAGCGGTGCCGATGTCGAGGTTGAAGGGCCCGGGCGGTGTGGGGCCGGTGCGATCGAACGCGATCCGCCCGACGGTCGCCGAGGGCGCGACGGTGAACTGTTCGCCGCCGTTGCCGCCGTTGACCTCGATCGTGTCGTTGCCGGCGCCGCCTTCGTTGGTGTCGTCGCCGTCACCGGGGTTCCAGACCAGCGTGTCGTCGCCGTCGCCGCCGACGGAGTTGTCACGTGTGCCGGCCGGGTTGTTGTCGCCCGTGATGCGGTCATGGCCGTCACCGCCCGTAAGGGTGTCGGCCAGCTGGCTGCCGTTGATGGTGTCGTTGCCTCCCCCGCCGTCCACATCCGGAGGAGTGGCCAGCGCCGTGAATTGCGCCGACGCCACGCCACTGAGGTCGATCAGGTTCGCCTGCGGCCCGCCGTTGACCTCGAGCGCGGTGATCGCGCTGCAGTCGTTGCCGCCGACTGCGGACCCGTTGACTTGAACCTTGCCAACCACGCATGTGACCGTGATTGCATCACCGGCGTTGCTCGTGACCAGCAGCTTGCCGGTGCCGTCAACGCTGGATGTGACGGTGGCGTTTGCCACCCCGGGCAGGGCCATCAGCCCCAATGCCGCCACGGCCGACAGGCCGGCGAGGCGACTCCTGTTCCTTCGTGACATCTGAAGCTCCTTCGCAGTTCGGAATTTCGGTTCCACTGCGCAGGAGCGGTCGGCACGGCCTCCTATTCCAAGACCGTGACGCGTGTCACAAAAAGAATCAGTCCGGCCCGCGGTAGCTCGGCAGGCCTTCCTCGCCCTCCTGGATCGGTCCGCGGCGTTCCGAGCCGAGCGCGATCGCATCCAGCCGGGCGATCTCCCGCTCGCCCTCGATGCGGGCCGGATGACCGGCCGGCAGGCCGCCGATCAGCGTGCGAATGCGGTTGCGCAGGTGGAGCGCGAAATGGGGCGTGGAGGCGCCCATCAGCTGGCGAACGTCCTCCAGCGTGGGCTCACGGGCGAAGCGGTCCGGGCGCTCGTACTCCGACATCGACGCGCAATCCTAGTCTCCGCCGCTGTCCGCGCCCCTCAGGGGGCCGTGGCCTGCACCGGAATGAGCTCGGTGACAGCGTCGATCTGAGCCTGCTGCTCGACGGACACCGCCGTGTCGTCGCCGAGGATCCACGCGCGGTTGTACACGGCCTGCCCCGGATCGTCCTCGTAGCCGGGCTGGATGCTCAGCAGGTACTCCTCCAGCGGCTCGGGCAGCTGGGCGGCATCGTCGGTCAGCAGCAGCGGCGCGAACACGCCGCGCGTGGCGAGCGGAGCCGCGGCCGGGGCGTCGAGCGGCCTCGAGACGTTGGCCACGGCGAAGTTGTAGCCCGGCACGACCACGCCCCAGCCGAAGTCGCCCTTCTCGTAACGCGCGAAGGCGATCGCGTTCTCCACCGGCGTTGCGCCCTCGATGCGCTCGACCGAACGTACGAGCTTGCGGTCCTTCTCGAGCGCCTCCACCACCTGCTCGGAGATGATCCGCTCGGGTCCGAGGACGAAGACGTTGGGGCGCTCATGCTCGCGTATCGCCGCGAGAGTGGGAGCGGGGACCGCGTTGCGCCTGACCGGAAGGACGGCGTCGCCCGAGCGAGCCGCCCACGACGCCGCCGGCATGGCCCACTCGGCGCTGTCGCCCGAGTAGAGCACGATGTCGTTGGACGGCTCGCCGCGGGCGGCGGAGAAGAAGCGGTCGAGGGCCGCCGCGAGCGCAAACGGGGTGTCGCCCTCCACCACGGCGGTCTTGAAGCCGTCCGGGCGGGCGACGTCGGGGCCCACCCGGATCACCTGAGCGTCCTTGGACAGATCGGAGCCCTTGGGATCGAGGCGCTCGAGCGTGTCCTCGCTCACCGCGGGCAGCTCGTCGCCGTCGGAGAGCAGGATGGGCGCGCCGATGGGTGACCCGGCAAGCACCGACGCGGCGATGCCGGTGACCCAGTCGTCCTTGTCCACGAGTGCAACCGCCGTGGGCCGGTCGGCGTCGCCGGTGGCCGGGAACAGCGCGCTGGCCACCCCGGCGGCGTCGGCGGCGGCGTCGGCGCCACCCACCCGGATCGTGTTGCGCGTGGCGCTCGAGGGAGATCCGAGCGTCTCAGCCGGCTCGTCATCCTCGGCCTGCACCCCCAGCTGGGGTGGATCCGTCGTCTCCTCGTCGCCGAGGCTGCACCCGCCCAGGACCAGGGCGAGCGCCAGGAGCAGTGCGCCAAAGCGGACCAATGCCGAGCGGACGATAGCCGTGACTCCAGCGAGAAACCCAATCGTGCGCACCCGGCCGAGTCGGGAGCTTCGCCCAGAAAGCGGCTCGCCCATGTACGATTGACTGGTCAGTCAACGTGGCATGGAGGCACCGATACCGTGGATTTCCGGCTCAACGAAGACCAGCTCGAGTTTCAGCAGACCTGTCGCAGGTTCGCCGCCGAGGTCATTCGGCCGGTCGCTCCCAAGTACGACCGCGACGAGGGTGTGCCGTGGGAGGTCATCAAGGCGGCGCGTGAGTGGGGCCTTCACGGGATGGACCAGATCACCAGGGTCGGCTCCGACCCCGACGGCATCATGGCCTGCATCTATGCGGAGGAGCTCCACTGGGGCTGCGCCGGCATCGCGCTCGCGATCTCCGGCGGCTCACTGGCCGCGGCGGGAATCGCCAGCTCCGGTACCCCCGAGCAGATCGGCCGTTGGGTGCCCGAGTGCTTCGGCGACGGCGACGAGATCAAGCTCGGCGCCTACGCTGTGACCGAGCCCCAGGCGGGCTCGGATGTGCGCTCGCTGCGCACCACCGCGGTTCAGGACGGCGACGAGTGGGTTCTCAACGGCACCAAGGTCTTCATCACCAACGGCGGCATCGCCGACGTGACCGTCGTGGTGGCCACCATCGACAAGGACCTCGGCCACCGCGGCCAGGCCTCCTTTGTGGTTCCCAAGGGCACCCCCGGATTCTCGATGGGCAAGAAGGAGTCCAAGCTCGGCATCCGCGCTTCGCAGACCTCCGAGCTCATCCTGGAGGACTGCCGCATCCCGATGGACTACCTGCTGGGCGGCCACGAGAAACTCCAGCGCAAGCTCGAGCGCGCTCGCACCGGTCAGTCCACCGGCCGTTCCGGCGCGCTGGCGACCTTCGAGTTGACCCGGCCGTTCGTGGGCGCCTCCGCGCTGGGCATCGCCCAGGCCGCCTACGAGTGGACGCTCGACTATCTCGAGGACAAGGAGGAGAACGGCGTGCCGCTGCTCGAGCAGCAGCGCATCCAGCAGACGATGGCCGACGTGGCCACCGAGATCGAAGCCTCCCGGCTGCTCGTGTGGCGCGCCGCCTGGATGGGCCGCAACGGCGTGCCGATGACCGCGGGACAGGGCTCGATGTCGAAGCTCAAGGCGGGCGACACCACCATGTGGGCGACCACCACGCTGATGGATCTCGTCGGCCCCTACGCCCAAACCACCGACTGCCCACTCGAGAAGTGGTTCCGCGACGCCAAGATCTACCAGATCTTCGAGGGCACTGCCCAGGTCCAGCGGCTGGTGGTCTCGCGCATGCAGCGCGCCGACTACCAGCAGCGGATGATCGAGGCCCAGGCAGTGCTCGAGCAGGCGCCAGGCAACGCCACTGGTGACGTGATCGCGGCCGCCTAGGGCTTGGGCTCGTGTTCCGCCCGAGCGTCCTGCTTGGCGGCACGCACGAAGATCCGGCCCACGACGGCCAGGAGTATCAGCGGCACGACCATGGCCGCGATGGCGATGCCCGCCATGGCCGGGTGGTCATACAGCGGGTGGCCGGAGTGGGCGAGCTCGAGCAGCACTGCACACAGGTTAGACCCGCCGCCTAGGACCAGAACTCGTCGCTGCGCCTGGTTTGCCCTGCGGGCCCTGGAGCGCTACCGGCGCTCGCTGTAATCAGAGGGAGCCGGGCGTACCCTCTGTACGTGCGCCCGGCGCGACTCATCGCGGTGTTGATTGCGCTGGCGGCGTTCGCGGGCTGCGACTCCGAGTCCGATTCCGAGCCCCGGTCCCAGGCCTCTCCCAGGACACAGAGCGCGCCCGACGACGGCGGGACCCGCTCCGATGAGGGGCGGGTCATCCGGGACTGGCTGCTGGCCCTCGAGCGCAGCGACTACGGCCAGGCCGCCACCTACTTCGCACGCGGTGCGCTCATCGACCAGGGCCGGCCGTTCCGGCTGCGCAACAGGGCGGCGGCGCGCATCTTCAACGCCACGTTGCCCTGCCGCGCCCGGCTCGTGAAGCTGGACGACGAGGGACCGAGGGTTCTCGCGTCGTTTCGGCTGAGCGCGGGCCCGGGGGGCCCCTGTGATGGGGTGGTGCAGGTCCGCTTCACCTTCAACGCGAACGGCCAGTTCACGGAGTGGCGCCAGCTGCCCGGCGGGAACCAAGGGCAGGAGCCCCGGGGCCAGGCGATCTGAGCATCAGCCGCGCGCCCGGTGCTCCTCTATGTGCCGCCGTTCGGCCAGCCGGTTGTCGCGGCGCAGCTGCGCTTCGCGCGCGCGCCGCTCTTCGTCGGGCGTCTCCGGCGCCACAGGCGGGATCTGCGCCGGCCGGCCCTGCTCGTCGAGGGCGACCATCGTCAGGTAGGCGGTGGAGGTATGAACGATCTCGCCGCTGCGCACGTCCTCG
Organism: uncultured Thermoleophilaceae bacterium; assembly: GCA_963813495.1. Classification (GTDB taxonomy): domain Bacteria; phylum Actinomycetota; class Thermoleophilia; order Solirubrobacterales; family Thermoleophilaceae; genus JACVRW01. The sequence goes on along the minus strand of CAWEZC010000005.1, from coordinate 693,289 downwards.
GACTCCACCCGCACCCCCACCTCCATCGAGGTGCGCCAAGCGGCGTTGACCTTCGCCGTGACCGTGACCAGCGCGCCCACCAGCACGGGGTGACGGAAGGTCATGCGATCCATGGCCGCGGTGACCACGCGCAGGCCCGAGTGACGCACGGCGGCGATGCCCGCCACCTCGTCGCACATGTGCATGATCACGCCGCCGTGCACGTTGCCCGCCGTGTTGGCCTCGGCAACGCCCATCCAGCGACTCAGGATCGAGGTCGAGCCGGCGGGTGATTTGGGGGTCATGGAAGACACGCCTGGGCGGGGATTCTGCAACAAGGCCCGAGCGGGCACTAGTCTTGGCGACGCGCCTCGCTCGAGGCGCTTATCCGGAACGCGAGCTTGAAGGAGGCGGCATGCCAGGGCTGGGCGGGCGCATGTCCACCGTTATTAAGTCGAAGATCTCGAGGATGCTCGACCGGGCCGAGGATCCGGGGGAGACCCTGGACTACGGCTACCAGAAGCAGGTCGAGATGCTCCAGAACGTCAAGAAGGGCATCGCTGACGTCGTCACGGCGAAGAAGCGCCTGCAGATGCAGTCGTCCAAGCTCGAACAGCAGGTCGTCAAGCTCGATACGCAGGCGCGTCAGGCGTTGTCCCAGGGCCGCGAGGACCTGGCCCGGATGGCACTCGAGCGCAAGACGCTCGCTCAAACCGAGCTGCAGTCGCTGGACTCCCAGATCACCGAGCTCCAGGGCCAGCAGGAGAAGCTCACCGAGAACGAGCAGAAGCTGCGTACCAAGATCGAGGCCTTCCGGACCAAGAAGGAGGTCATAAAGGCGCAGTACTCGGCCGCCGAGGCGCAGGTGAAGATCTCCGAAGCCGCCTCCGGCGTGGGCGAGGAGATGGCCGACCTGGGTCTCGCGATGCAGCGCGCCGAGGAGAAGACCGAGACGATGCGCGCCCGTGCGGGCGCGGTCGAGGAGCTCGAGGCCGCCGGCACGTTCGACGACATCACCCAGCTCGGCTCCGGCCAGGACGACATCGAGAAGGAGCTGCAACAGCTCACGAGCGGCGCCCAGGTCGACGACGAGCTGGCCAAGATGAAGGCCGAGCTCGGCTCGGGCGGGGGGGACTCCCCCGAGCTCGAGCAGGGTAAGGAAAACGCGTGATCGTCCGCGTATCGGGGGAGGGACAGTTCAAGCTGCCCGACGAGGACGAGGAGCGCCTCAACGAGCTCGACAACCGCGCCGTGGCCGCGGTCGAGCAAGGCGATGAGACCGGCTTCAAGGAGCTGTGGTCGCAGATGCTCGAGATCGTGGCCAGCGACGGCAACGCACTCCCGGAGGACGAGCTGGTGGAGTCCGACGTGATCCTGCCGCCGCGCGACATCTCCTTCGAGGAGGCGCGCGGCGAGTTCACGGGCGAGGGCCTGATACCGGACTAGGGAGCCCTGAAGCCGGCGCGCGGCGGGCGCGCCACCAGCGGCGACGCCTAAGCTGCCGCCCATGGACACCGACACGCGCACGGACGACGATCAGGTAGACGGGGCTGCCGTAGACGCCACGGCTGCCGCCGAGGCGGCGGTGGCACCGGCGGAGGCGGCCGAGGGCGGCTTCTCCATGGCGCTCAACCAGGACCAGCGCGATATCCGCGAGTGGGTCCACGGCTTCGCCGAGAACGTCGTCCGGCCCGCGGCGGCCGAGTGGGACGAGCGCGAGGAGACCCCCTGGCCGGTCATCCAGGAGGCGGCGAAGATCGGTCTCTACGGCTTCGAGGGCCTCGCTCAGTTCTGGGCCGACCCCAGCGGCCTCACGCTGCCGATCGTCAACGAGGAGCTGTTCTGGGGGGACGCCGGAATCGGCATGTCGATCATGGGCACGACGCTCGCCGTGGCAGGCATCTTCAGCGCGGGCACCATGGAGCAGCTTGGCGAATGGGTGCCTCAATGCTTCGGCACCGAGGACGAGCCTCAGGTGGGCGCCTTCTGCGTGTCGGAGCCCGACGCCGGCTCCGATGTCTCCTCGCTGCGCACCCGGGCGCGCTACGACGAGGCCAGCGACGAGTGGGTGCTCAACGGCCAGAAGGCCTGGGCCACCAACGGCGGCATCGCCAACGTGCACGTGGTGGTGGCCTCGGTCGAGCCCGAGCTCAAGGCGCGCGGCCAGGCCGGTTTCGTGATCCCGCCGGGCACCAAGGGCCTCGAGATGGGCACCAAGGTCAAGAAGCACGGCCTGCGTGCCTCGCACACCGCCGACGTCTTCCTCGACGACTGCCGCGTCCCCGGCCGCTGTCTGCTGGGGGGCAAGGAGAAGCTGGACGAGCGCCTCGCCCGCGCGCGCGAGGGCACGCGCGGCAAGACTCAGGCGGCGATGCAGACCTTCGAGGTCAGCCGCCCGACGGTGGGTGCGCAGGCACTGGGCATCGCCCGCGCCGCCTACGAGTTCGCTCTCGGGTACGCGAAGGAGCGCTCCCAGTTCGGCCGGCCGATCATCGAGAACCAGGCGATCGCCTTCGCTCTGGCGGACATGAAGATGGAGATCGACTGCGCCCGGATGCTGGTCTGGCGCGCCTCCTGGATGGGCAAGGCCGGCGTGCCCTTCGACTCCGCCGAGGGCTCGATGAGCAAGCTCAAGGCGGGCGAGGTAGCGGTATGGGCCACCGAGCGCGCCATCCAGATCCTCGGCGGCAACGGCTACACCCGGGAATACCCGGTGGAGCGCATGCACCGCGACGCCAAGATCTACACGATCTTCGAGGGCACCTCGGAGATCCAGCGACTGGTAATCGCCCGGGCCATCTCCGGGATGCAGATCCGCTAGCGGGGTCGCGAGCCGGCGGCGGCGGGCGGCCTCGCCCATCCGGGTGCGCAGCGCGGGCAGCGGGGGCCGGGTGCCCGTGAGCAGCAGCCCCTCCGGCGGCTCTCGCCAGCGGTGCCTATGTCGCCCGATTAGTTTCGATCCTCACGGAAGTCAGAGCGCCGTATGGACCCGAAGCATTGTCGAAGGGACTGAGCAATATGCGCACTGACGAGCAGGAGATCCAGACCTTGATCGAGCGCTGGGCCGTGGCCGTGCATGCCGGCGACATGGACGGCGTTATCGCGGACCACTCCGACGACATCGTGATGTTTGACGTGCCGCCGCCCTATGAGGGCGTTCGCGGCCTCGACGCCTACCGCGAGACCTGGCCGCCGTTCTTCGAGTTGCAGGCGCGGGGCGCCGCGTTCGAGATCGTGTCCCTGGAGGTCACCGCCGGGGACGACGTCGCCTACGCCCAGGCTATGTTGCGCTGCGGAACGCAAAAGGAGCTGTCCGACAACCCTGAGAATCGCCTGCGGCTGACGCTCGGGCTCCGCAAGGAGCGCGGTCGCTGGGTCGTGGCCCACGAGCACCACTCCTTCCCGGACGGCGGTGGCGACGACGGACCGCGATGAATTCGCGGCCCGGCGCCGGTCTCAACGACATGCCCGAAATTCAGCAACGAGCCGCGCAGCCCTATCTGGCCATCCGCCGAGAGGTGACCGACGGAGTGCCCCAGGCGGTGGACAGCGCCTTCCCGGACCTGTTGGCCTCGCTCGGCGAGCGAGGGGTCAAGCCGGCAGGGCCGCCCTTCATCCGCCTGCTCGAGACCGATCGTGCCGGCGAGCCGCTCGAGCTGGAGGTCGCGGTGCCGGTGGCGGGAACGGTGACCGGCAATGGCCGGGTACAGGCGGGCGAGCTCCCGCCGGGTCGCTACGCGGTCCTGCTGCACGTGGGCCCCTACCGCAGTGAGACGGCGGCCGATCTGGATGGCGCCCGCTCGGAGCTGCTGAACTGGATGGACCAGCATGGCCTCCGTTACAGCCGCGAGACCGAGCGCGGGTCGGCGCTGGCCTGCTGTGCCGACCACTTCAGGATCGGGCCCGAGAGCCAGTCCGACTGGTCCAAGTGGGAGACCCTCCTGACCTACCTGATCGTCGAGGACGACTAGAGGGGCACGTCCCAGAGCGGGAACCAGCGGCCGATCTCCTCCTCGAAAGGCAGCTCGTTGCCCAGCTGGGCCTTGAGGCGCAGCTCCCGCTCGTTGTCGCGCGCCTGCTCCCCGGGCGCCGGCACGAACGGATAGAACTTGCCGCGCTTGAAGTTGTAGATCAGGTAGATCGGCTTGCCGTTCTCCTCGAAGGCGAAGACGGCGGCCAGCAGGCGGTCGCCGTAGCCGCCGCCCTGGAGCTGGGTCGAGACGGTGTTGAGCGCGACGACGAGGTCCTCGAAGTCCGGATCGTGGAGCACGAGCCAGCGGTAGCCGAACTCATCTTCGCTGCTGGTGACCGTGCTGCCCGTCTCCTCGGTCGTGCCCGCCAGCAGCTCCTCGGTCTCGGCCAGGATGCCTTGGAAATCGGCGGTGCCCAGGGGCTGGAACACGATCCCGGCCACGCCCTTGTGCTTGAGGCCGAGCCCGGTCTCGAGCGTCACGTACGCCGTGGTCATCGCGAACAGCCGGTCGGGAGCGGGCCCCTTGAGGGTGCCCTTGGACCCGAATATCGCGTCGAGAAATCCCAACCGGCTAGGCCGCGGCCGCGCCGCTCTGGAGCTGCCGCTCGAGCTGCTGCAGGCGCTCGATCCGCTTCTCCATCGGCGGGTGGGTGGAGAAGAGCGACTTGATCGAGCCCTTGACGCTGGCCGGGACGATGAAGAACGCGTTCATGCGCTCTACCTCGCGGAGGTCGTGCTGAGGCACGGTCTTCATCGCTCCGGAGATCTTGACCAGCGCGGCGGAGAGCGCGCTGGGCCGGCCGGTGACGATCGCCGCCCCGCGGTCGGCCGCGAACTCGCGGTAGCGCGATAGCGCCATCATCAGGAAGAACGAGATCACGTAGACCAGCGCGGACACGAGCAGGATGACCAGGAAGCTCGGATTCTCGTCGTCGTCGCCACCGCCCCCGAACAGGAAGCCGTACTGAAGCATGAGCGCCGCGATGCTGGCGAAGAAGCTGGCGATCGTCATGATCAGCACGTCGCGGTGCTTGACGTGGGCCAGCTCGTGAGCCATGACGCCCTCGAGTTCGCTGGGGGAGAGAGTCTGCATGATCCCGGTGGTGGCGCAGACCGTGGCGTGCTTCTGGGAGCGGCCGGTGGCGAAGGCGTTGGGCACCGGCGTGTCGGCCACGGCGATGCGCGGCTTGGGGACGTCGGCCTGGATGCAGAGCCGCTCGATCATGGCGTGCAGACCGGGAGCCTGCTGGGGCGAGACCTCCTTGGCGCCTATGGCCGACAGCGCGAGCTTGTCCGAGAAGAACAGCTGCGCCAGCGACAGTCCGCCCACCACGATCAGGATCAGGACCGCGTTGGCTCCGGCGCTGACCAGGACGGCGATGAACGCGACGTAGAGGAGGCCGAGCAGGAACAGCGTGAGCAGCATGCGCGCCTGCAGGCCGGGGTCTCGGGGAAACACTGCCTTCGTCTGTGCCATCTGCCTGAAGATTAGTGCACGCTGCATGCCGTCTTGCAGGACGAGGAAAAGGCCTTGCCAGGACGACGTGCCTTGCTATTGTGGCCGCGTCGCGAGCGCCTAATTCCCCTGCATAACGCATGGAAACGGGGGGAACCCGAAGACGCTTGCCTCCCCAATGAAGAAGACCTTCTGCCTTCCCATAGCGCTGGCCCTGATGGCCTTCCTGGTGCTCCCGATGCCGGGGCTGTCGGCGCCCCTGTCGACTCGGATCGAGGAGAAGCGCTCGCAGATCGAGGACAAGAAGCAGCGAGAGGGCGTGCTGTCCACCACCATTCAGCGTTTCGACACGCGCATCGACGCCGTCCAGGGCGAGATCAGCGCCACCCAGGAGCGCCTCGACCGCGCCCAGTCCAGCCTCGACGCCCAGAAGGCCGAGCTGCTCGAGGTGCGTGACCGCCTGGAGGAGGCCCAGGACAGGCTGGAGCGGCTGCGCAGCGAGCTCGTCACCGCCCGCAAGGTGCTGGCGGGCCGGCTCATCGAGATCTACAAGGCCGACGCCCCCGACGCTCTCACGGTGGTGCTCGAGGCCGACGGCTTCGGCGACCTGCTCGAGCGGGCGGAGTTCCTCGATCGCATCTCCGAGCAAGACCGCGAGATCACCGACCGCGTGCGTGTCCTGCGTGACAAGGCCAAGGACCAGGCCGTGCAGATGGCCGAGCTCGAGGAGCGCGAGCAGCTCGCGGCCGAGCGGATCCTGCGCTGGCGCGATCAGATCGCCGCCGTGCAGAGTCAGCTCGTGGGCTCGAGGGACGAGCTGGCCTCGGCGCGGGCGGACAAGCGCGGGGCACTCGGCGAGGTGCGCTCGAGCCGGGTGGCGCTCGAGGGGGACCTGCGCGCGCTCGAGGCCGAGCAGGCCAAGGTTCAGGCCGCCCTCCAGGGTGCGCCGGCTCCCGGGCCGATCAGGCAGGGCAGCGGCTCGCTCGTCTGGCCGGTCAACGGACCGGTGGTCTCCCCATTCGGGATGCGCTGGGGCCGCCTGCATGCGGGAGTGGACATCGCGGTGGGCAGCGGCACGCCGATCCGGGCCGCCGACTCCGGCCGGGTGGCGCTGATGGGCTGGGTGGGCGGCTACGGCAACTACACGTGCATCCAGCACAACGCGAGCCTCTCCACCTGTTACGCCCATCAGTCGAGCTTCGCCACCTCGAACGGCGCCAACGTGAGCCAGGGACAGGTGATCGGCTACGTCGGCTGCACGGGCCACTGCTTCGGCGACCATCTGCATTTCGAGACACGCGTGAGCGGCTCCCCGGTCGATCCGCTGGGTTACCTGTAGACGGCCTGGGCTGACGCTAGCTTCCGGCGCGTGAAGCGGCTCTTCACCGTCGTCGCGGCGCTGCTCGCCGTGGCCACGCTCGCCGGCATCGTGGTGCTGTGGCCGGGCGACGTCGAGTCGCGGCTCGCAGAGGGGGTGGCCGTGGAGAGCGAGCAAGGCAAGGTCGAGCGGGTGGAGGAGACGACCTGCCCCGGGTTCATCGGCCAGAACTGCGAGATCGCCTCCGTGCGCCTGGAGAGCGGCCCGGAGTCAGGCCGGCTGGTGGAGCTCCAGCTGCAGGCCAACGGGCTCGACCCGGACCTCGATCCGGGCGACGGCGTTCGGGTCGCGAAGCAGCCCGAGCCGCCTCCGGGCGCGGATCAGGTGGCCGGCACGGCCTACACCCTCACCGACTTCGAGCGGCGCGAGCCCATGCTTCTGCTGGCCGGGCTGTTCGTCCTAGTGGTGCTCGTCTTCGCCCGCTGGCGCGGGGCGCTGTCGCTGCTCGGCCTGGCCTTCAGCCTCGCGCTCGTGCTGCTCTTCGTGGTCCCCGCGATCCTGGACGGCAACTCGCCGCTCGCAGTAGCGGTGACGGGCTCGCTGGCCATCGCCCTGGTCACGATTCCGCTGGCCCACGGAGGGGGCCCGAAGAGCGTGGCGGCCATGCTGGGCACGGCGGTGAGCCTGCTGCTCACCGCCGGCCTGGCCGTGCTCTTCACCGAGCTCACACACCTCACCGGGCTGGCGACCGAGGAAGCGACCTTCCTGCAGCTCGGTCAGGCCGACCTGTCGCTCCAGGGCCTGTTGCTGGCCGGCATCGTGATCGGCGCCCTCGGGGTGCTCGACGACGTGACGATCAGCCAGGCCTCCACCGTCCTCGCCCTGCGCCGGGCCAACCCGAGCCTGGGCTTTCGGTCGCTGTTCGTGCGGGCGCTCGACGTCGGCCGCGACCACGTCAGCGCCACCGTGAACACGCTCGTCCTGGCCTACGTCGGCGCCTCGCTGCCGATCCTGCTGATCTTCACCTCGGCCGATCTCGGCCTGGGAGACGCCCTGAACTTCGAGATCGTGGCGAAGGAGATCGTGGCCACGCTGGTGGGTTCGATCGGGCTGATCGCCGCGGTGCCGGTGACCACGGCGCTGGCGGCGCTACTGGCGCTCAACGAGGACCCAGAGCGGCTGGAGGCGCAGGGACACGCTCACTGAGGCCTCAGGGGTCGCTCAGGGGCGGTAACGCCCCAGCCGCCGGACGCCGCAGTTGCCGTTGCGGTCGCACGCGGTGGCGATCAGGACGTTGGTCCTGCGCCCGCGCAGGGCCACGGTGGTGGAGATGGGCTTGCGGCGGCGGCCCCGGACCGCCCTGAAGCTGCGCCCTCCGTTGCGCGAGACGAGCAGCGCGTAGGTCACCTTGCCGGCCAGCTCGCGGCCCGCTTCGGTGCGGTCCTTCGCGCGCCTCAGCCGGACTCTCACCGAGCCCCCCAGCTTGCGTGCCTTGCCCCGCAGCCGCGGCGCGGTCACGTCGTAGGTCCGCGCCAGTGCAGTGGCGGCGGCTCCGTCGACGATGCCCGCTCCGGTGAACTCGTTCCAGCCGCTGCCGACCGTCTGACGGGCCGAGCGCGCCAGCACCTCGGCCACCTGCTCAGAGGCCAGCCGGCGCTCCACCTGCCAGACCAGCGCGGCGATGCCCGCGGCGATGGGAGCGGCGAAGCTCGTGCCCTCGGCGTAGCCGTAGCGAGCCCCACCCACCGAGAAGATCGCTGAGCACGAGCGCGGCTTGTCCCACTCGGTGCCGAGGGTGGGCGGCAGGGTGGAGAAGACGCCGAACTGGCACCCGCTGGGCCCGGCGCCCGGCGCCGCGAGCGTCACGAACTCGTTGTGGTTCGAGAAGCTCGCCACCCCGCCGTTGGGCTTGGTGGCCGCCACCGAGAGGCCGATGCCCGGCGCGCCGCGCTCGCCGCCGAGGGCCGCGGCGGGGAACTCGACAGGGTTGCCGGCCCGCGCGTTGTTGCCCGAGGCCGCGACGGGCAGCACGTCGTTGTAGAAGACGGTAGCCAGGGCCCGCGCATGGCTGCGCGAGAAGCCCGCTCCCGCAAGGCTCATGTTGAGCACATCGGCCCGGCTGCGGATCGAGAAGGCGATGCCGCGCAGCAGGTCACTCGCCCTGAAGAGGCCGTTCTGCGAGGCGCGCACGGCCACCAGGCGAGTGTTGCCGGCCACCCCCTTGCCGCCGACGCCGTTGCCGTCGATCGCCGCGATCAGCCCGCCGACGAAGGTCCCGTGGCCGACGCTGTCGGTCACGGTCGTGCCACCGCTGGCCGTGTCGCGGGTGCGGGCAATCCGAGTCGCGCCGCCGAACTCGGGATGGTTGACGTCGAGGCCCGTGTCGATCACCGCGACCGTGCGCGAGGAGCCGCCGCCGGCGGCGGCGATCGCCTCGCCGGCGCGGACATCGTCGTAGAACCAGCTGAACTTGATGCCGGTCGAGGGGTCGAGTGTGTCGAACGGATCGGCGGCCGTCCGCAGCCTGCGGTCACTCTCGATGTAGGCCACCCGGGGGTCGTCCCGCAGCGCGTCCACGGCCGCGGCGCCCGAGGGCATGTCGGCCCCGAGCACTCCCATGAGGGGGAAGGCATCGACTTTGCCACCCAGGTCGCGTAGCTTCGCGGCGACGCCGGGCCCGTCCGCATGTGCGCGCAGGCCCACCAGCAGCTGCCGGCGCCCCGCACGGCGGGCGATCTCGGCCGTCTCGCTCGACGCGGCGGCGCTCGCCGCCGGCGCCGCGGAAGGTTCGGGGAGCGGCAGAGGGAGGGGGGCCCCGGTCGCGGCGCGGGGTTGGCTGCGCAGCACCTCACGCAGCGCGGCCCGGTCGATCACGTCTGCGCCCGCGGGCGCAGACGCCGCCAGCAGCGGCGCGGCACAAAGGAGGGTCGCGAGTGCCGCCTTCCGCATCGCACCCGATGGTAGGGAAGGACCTTCGTCCCCGCGCAAGGCTCCGGCCTGGCTGGCGCGCCGCGGCCTACCGCTAGCCTGCCGCAGCGGTGTTGCCGGAGATCTCCATAGGGCCGCTGGACCTGCAGACCTTCGGGCTCTGCTTCGCCCTGGCCTTCGTGGCCTCCGGGGTCACGGTCAACCGCCGGCTGCGCGAACTGGGGAAGCCGCAGGACTGGACCTACGAAATGGTCTTCGCCGCCCTGATCGGCGGCCTCCTGGGCGCGCGCCTCGACTACCTGATCCAGAACTGGAGCGAGGTCTCCGACGACCTGCTGGGCAACGTCTTCTCCGGCTCCGGACTGGTCTTCTTCGGGGGCCTCGTGGGCGGGGCGGTCGGCGTGCTCATCTGGGCGCGCTGGCGGGGCTGGCTCAGCTGGCAGATGTTCGACGCCTGCTCGGTGTCGCTGGTGATCGGGTACGCCGTCGGCCGGATCGGCTGTCAGCTCTCCGGTGACGGTGACTACGGCGTCGAGTCCGACCTGCCCTGGGCGATGGCCTATCCCGACGGCACCGTGCCCACCACCGACGAGGTGCACCCCACGCCGATCTACGAGACGCTGACGATGGGCATCGGTGCGCTCGTGCTGTGGCACCTGCGCGACCGCTTCGCGCCCGGGGTGCTGTTCGGCCTCTACCTGATCCTGACCGGAGGCGAGCGCTTCCTTGTCGAGTTCATCCGCCGCAACGATTCCGTGGTGGCGGGGCTGACCCAGCCGCAGCTGATCAGCCTGGCGCTGCTGGCGCTCGGCGTGGCCATCGTGGCCGTGCGCCGGAACGCCCCGCGGCCCGCACTCGCATAGGGATCACGGAGCCGAGCGCCGCCGCCGCGCACAGCGCCAGCGCCACCGAAGCTCCGGTCGCGCTGCCCGCGTGGAAGGAGAGCTCGATGCCCACGACGCCGGCCAGCACGGCCACCAGGGCGCCGCCCAGCATCGCCGCGCCCGGCGTCCGCGCGTGCCGGCGCACGGCCACCGGCGGAGCCACGAGCACGGCAAGCACGAGCAGCGCGCCGAGCCCCTGCACGGCCACTGCGATGGCGATCGCCAGCAGCGCCAAGAGCACGAGGCGGACCCGCGTGGGGCGCAGCCCGGTCGCGGAGGCGCCGTCGCTGTCGAAGGCCGTGAACACGAGCGGCCGGTGAAGCGCTGCCAGGAGCAGCGTGCCGAGCGCGGCCAGCGCGGCGGCTGCGGCGAGGTCGGTGTCGGTCACTCCGAGCGGATCGCCGAAGAGCAGCTCGGTCAGGCGCTGGGGCGAATCCGGCTCGAGCGCGAGCAGGGCACCGAGTCCGAGCAGGCCGGTGACCGCGACCGCGGTGCCGGTGTCCGCGCCGATGCGCTCGTCACGCGCCGCGAGCGCGATCACCAGCGCGGCGACCAGCGCTCCGCTGGCGGCACCGAGCAGCAGCGAGGTGCCTGCCAGCGCGGCCAGCACGAGCCCGGGCAGCAGCCCGTGCGCGAGCGACTCGGCGCTGTAGGCGAGCCGCTCGGTGACCACCCAGAAGCCCAGCGCCCCGCAGAAGGCGCCGATCAGTGTGAGCTCGATCAGCGCGCGGCGACCGATGCCGGAGCGCAGCGGATCGAGGAGGAAATCGAGGACCTCCATCAGTGCTCGTGTCCGTGGTGCTGGACGGTCACGGCGCGGCCCCCGCCGAGCACGATCATCTCGCTGCCGTAGGTGGCCTCGAGGATGGGCTGCTCGAGCACCTCCCGCGGCGCGCCGAAGGCCACCTGACGCCGGTTGAGGCAGAGCACCAGATCGAAGCCGCGGGCGCTCTCGACGTCATGGCTCGAGACGAGCAGCGTGTGACCTGCCGCGCGCAGCTCGTCGAAGACCCGCGAGATCAGGGTCGAGCTTCCGGGGTCCACCCCGGAGAGCGGTTCGTCGAGCAGGAGGACGCGGCTCTCCTGCACGAGCGCACGGGCCAGCAGGGCGCGTTGGCGCTGGCCGCCCGACAGCTCGCCGAAGCGCGTGCCGGCGTAGTCGCTCAGCCCCACGCGGGCGAGCGCCGCCCGGGCGGCCTCGCGCTGGGAGCGGCGCGGCGGGAGCCACCAGCGCCCGTTCGCGAGCGTGCCCATGAGGGCCACGTCGAGCGCGGTGACCGGAAAGTCGAGCCGGGTGCGCTCGGTCTGGGCCACATAGGCCGCCCGGCCTTCCAGCGTGAGGCTCCCGGCGCGAAGCTCGAGCTCACCCATCAGGGCACGGAAGAGGGTGGTCTTGCCACCGCCGTTGGGGCCCAGCACACAGACCGATTGGCCGGAGTCCGCGGCGAAGGAAACCTCCGTGAGGACGGGCGGTCCGGCGCCGTAGCCGGCGGCCAGTCCCTCTACTCGCACCGCGCTCATCGCCGGGCCACCAGGGTGAGCACGAGGAAGGTGAGGGCGCCAAGGACGGCCACCGGCGGGCCCGGCGGCAGGTCGAGCCAGTAGGCCAGGTAGAGGCCGATCACCCCCTCGGCCAGAGCGAGGGCCAGCGCCCACGCCATTAGACCGGGCACCGATCGGGCGATCAGCCGCGCCGCGGCGGCGGGCAGCACGTAGATCGCGGTCACGAGCAGCGCCCCCACGGCAGGAATCGCGGCCACCGCGGCCACCGCCACGAGAGCCAGCAGCAGGAAGTCGGCCAGCCGCGCGGGCACGCCGAGGGCGCGGGCGCCGTCGGGGTCGAAGGCCACGGCGGCCCAGGTGCGACCCAGCGTGAGGCTGCCCGCCGCCACCAGCACGGCCACGGCCGCCGACAGCGCCAGGTCGGCCGTGCCGAGGCCGAGCAGGGTCCCGAACAGCAGCCGATCCACCTCTGCCCCCGACTCGAACACGTCGCTGGCGAGCACGATCCCGCCGGCCAGCGCGGCCACGAGCAGCAGCGCCGTGGCCTCGCCCGGCTCTCGGCCGGCACGGCCCACGCGCTCGACGCCGCCGGCGTAGCCGAGTGCCACCGCCACGCCGGCGACCGTGGGGCTCAGTCCCGAAGCGTCCGCCGCCACCAGCCCCGGAAAGGTGGCCGAGCCCACGGCGTGGGAGAAGAAGGCCAGGCGGCGGAGAACGATCCAGGCGCCCAGCATCCCGCCCGCCGCCCCGAGCAGAATCAACTCGACGAGCGCGTCGCGCAGGAACGGCAGCTCGGCCAGGTCGAGGGGCGAGGGCACCTGCGAAGCCTAAACGAGAATCATTCTCACTCGGTAGGCGGGCGTGCGTCCAGAAGCAGGCGGTCGAGCCCGCGGACGAGCCCGACGTGTCCCCGGGCACGGCGAACGGCCAGGAGCACTCCGGTGACGTAGGGCGCGGGGGTGCCGCCGGCGTCGTGGCGGATGCTCAGGCGCTCGTCCGGTGCTCCGAAGACGATCTCCGTCGACACGACGAAGCTCGGAACGCGGACGGAGTGGACCTGGGTGCCGGCGATCGTCGCTCCGCGCGCCTCGGGGTGGCCGGCCACCTGGTCGGGCGGCAGGTCGACCTGCGGCTCCCGGACGCCCTGCAGGCGCTCGGCCAGCTCGGCTGCCGTGCCGCTCGGGGCGTCGGGCTTGGTCGACTTGGCGTAGTCGATGATCTCCCACTGCGGGAGCAGCGCGGCGGCAAGCTCGGCGGCGGCCAAAGCCATCGCGGCGGTGAGGCTGAAGTTGCCGGCCGAGACCGCGCCGACGCCGGCCTTGCGGGCCGCGGCGTCGATCTCGCCGAAGTCGCCGGCGGTCAGGCCGCTGGAGCCGATCACGACGGCGACTCCGCGCTCGATGGCGGCGAGCGCGAGCTGCTTGGCGTGCTCGTGGGAGGTGAACTCGACGAGCACGTCGACGCCGTCTAGCGCCTCGGCGACATCGGCATGGATCGGCACACCCAGCGATTCGCGGCCGAGCGCCGTGCCGAGGTCCTGGCCGGCGCTGCTGCGCGCCACTGCGCTCCTGAGCGTGATGTCGGGGGCCGCGAGAGCGCCCTCCGCGATGGCACTGCCGGTCCAGCCGGTGGCGCCGGCGATCGCGATCGAGATGTCGGTCATCCCGAGATGGTCACAGGATTGCCGCGGCACGCCGTATGTAGCGGCGCGACACCGCCTGCAGCTCGAGGTCGTGCTGAAGCGAGCGATGGTGCCCGCCGGGCAAAAGGAGCAGCCGCTTGGGCTCGCCCGCGGCCGCGTACAGCTCCTCGCTGACGGTGTAGGGAATCTGCTCGTCGCCGCGCGCGTGGAGCAGGAGCAGCGCCGTGTCGGGCGACAGCGTGGCGGCGGCCGCGCGCAGGTCGAGCGACTCGAGCCACAGCTCGGTGGCGGGCACATCGCACTCGAAGCGCGCCGGCTCGGGGGAGCGCAGCAGGCGCAGCAGGCTCTCCTCCGGCGCGGGGCAGATGGCCACCACCGCGCAGAGCGCACGCGCCGCGCGGGCGGCGGCGTGAATGGCCTGGAAGCCCCCCATGCTCGAGCCGCGCACGGCGATCCGTGGCGCATATCCGCGCATCAGCTCGACCATGGCCAGCGCATCGTCGATCGCGCCCGGTCCGAACGCGCCCGAAGAGCGTCCGTGACCGCGGGCGTCGTACGCGAGCGCAGCCATCCCCTCGTCGCGACAGCCGCGCCCGAAGTCGAAGTGGCTCTCCTTGGCCGAGCCGGCGCCGTGGAGCACCACCACGCCCACCTCGGGCTCCCCCGCGGGACGAAAGAGCGCGTAGGAGAGGCCGTCGTGGGTGCCCAGCTCGGGCGCCGCCGGAGAGGCGTGCTTCATCGCATCGAGTCTGCCAGCCCCGGGTGCGGGGTCCTGCTACGGCGGGGCGAAGGTGGCGGTGAAGTCGCGGTCGCTGTCCACGGTCACCGTATGCGACTGAGCTCCTCCATCCGACCAGGAGCCGAACACGAACGGGCTTCCGGCCAGGGTCTGGGGCGAAGCGGCGGCCACCGTCGTGGTCGAGCCCTCGATGAGCGAGCGCGTGTAGGGCGTCGGTCCGGCGCTCGCACCGAGCGCGAGCGAGAGTCCGGTCGGGCTCGAGCGCATGGTCACCGACACGGTACGGGGATCGAGGCGGACGGTCTGGGTGTCGGACAGCCCGCCGGCATCGGTGGCCGTGAGGCTGAGCTCGAGGTGCGACGGGTACTCGTGGTCGGGCGCCACGAAGCTGCCCTCGGCGCTGGCCGGCCAGCTGGCGACGGGGTGGGAGTGGCAGGTGGACGGGCAGTGCCTGAGCGTGAGCGCGAAGGACAGGGCAGAGGGGGGCAGCGTGCCCTGCTGCTCGTCGCTGGCCGAGCCGGCGAAGGAGATCGTGTCTCCGACTTTCCAGCTCAACCCGGGGCTCGGTGAGGAGATGGTTGCAGTGGGTCGGGTGTTGCCGGCTGAGATGGCGACAGCGTCGCTCGCGCTCGCACCGCCCCCGTCGGTGACCCTCAGACGCACGGTGTACGTGCCCGCTTCCGTGTAGGTGAAGGACGGCCTCTCGGCGGTTGAATCGTCGTACTGGCCGTCGCCGTCCAGATCCCAGGCGAAGCTGAGCGCGGCGCTCGAGTCGGGGTCATCGGAGGTCGAGCCGTCGAACTGAACGGTCAGCGGAAGCGACCCGGTTGTCTTATCGGCGGCGGCGACGGCGACGGGAGGACGGTTGCCGGCTGAGTAGACGATGCGCCGGATCGTGCCCCCGTTGAAGTCCACGTAGAAGAGCTCTCCGTTGGGGGAGACCTGGAGATCGACCGGGCTGCGAGCGCGCTCGAGGAACTTGGCCTTCGCGGCCGGGCTCGGCAGCGTGCCTGCTCCGCTGGGCAGCATCCAGATGCAGTTGCGCGTGTAGTCGGCGAAGAACAGCGCGCCGTCATAGGCCGCGGGATAGGGCCCACCGCCGT
Source organism: uncultured Thermoleophilaceae bacterium (assembly GCA_963813495.1). GTDB lineage: Bacteria > Actinomycetota > Thermoleophilia > Solirubrobacterales > Thermoleophilaceae > JACVRW01. The sequence continues at coordinate 677,764 of CAWEZC010000005.1, read as the reverse complement.
AGAAGCCGAAGGCCACGCCGGTGATCGACGAGCTGCCGACACCGCACTCCTCGCCCGGTATCACGGCGTCGGCGTGGCGGTAGGAGAAGTAGGGCGGCGAATGGGTTCCGCTCGTGTAGAGCGCCTCGCACAACGAGAGGTTCGCCGCGTCGTAGCCTCCCTGGCGGCCCGGACCCTCGAAGCACGGCCAGCCGAAGTTGTCGACAACGCCGTCGGTGGGACTGGTGACCCGGTTGACCTCCTCGACGTCGTTCCAGCCGACATCGCCGACCCAGATCTCGTTGGTTCCGGGCCGTGCGGTGATGCGCATCGGGTTGCGTAGGCCCTGGGCGACGATCCGGCGTACGTTGCGGTCCGCGCTCGCCGCACCGGGGTTGCCCGGCACGCCCTCTCCGGTTTCGGGGTCGATGCGGATGATGGTGCCGGCGAGGCCGGCCGGGTCCGCCGCCGAGCGCAGGTCCTGGCTGCGCAGCGCTCCGCCCTCGGCCGACGGCGGAGTCAGAGCGTCACCCGGCTCGCCAGGAGGGTCAGCGCAGGGGTTGCGGGGCGAACCGAACTGCCCGTAGTCGACGGCGTTGAAGCTCGCGCCGTCCCCGCCGGAGGCGTACAGCGAGCCGTCGGGCGCGAACGCCAGTGAGCCGATGGAGTGGCTGGGGAACTGCTGGCACCAGTCTTCGACCAGGACCTGCTCGGGCACCCCCGGGGTCTCGCCATCGGCGATGAGCCGTGAGACCCGGCCGCTGATGACGCAGCCGTCGGCCGTCGGCCCGGGCGGGCTGGGGCAGCCGTCGCTGCTGGCGCCGGCGACTCCCCAGCGCGGTGCCGTGCCGCCGATGGGGGCGTCGTGCGAGTAGGCGACGTACACGAAGGGCTTCGAGGGGAAGCTCGGGTCAAGGGCGAGGCCGAGCAGGCCCCGGTCCCAGAAGGCGTGCACCTGGGTGCGCAGGTCCGCGAAGACGGCCGCCGTGGGGTCGTCGAGGCCATCGAAGACCTTGATCAAGCCGCTGCGCTCGGCCACGAAGATCCTGCCGTCCGCCGCAAAGCGCAATGCCGTCGGGTTGCTCAGTCCCTCGAAGGCGATCACCTCCTCGAAGCCGGCGGGCAGCTTGTCCGAAGCCGTGCGGAAGGTCCTGTCGGCGCCGCAGAACTTGGCGCCCTCGCGGATCTGGCAGGCCCGGAAGTGGTAGGTGGTGCTGGGGGCGAGGCCGGTCACCCGCTTGCTGAGCGCAACGAGGTCCGCACCCGAGCCGAGCTCCACCCGAGGAGACGTCTCCGAGCCGTATGCAGTCGTAGTGCCGTACTCGAAGTATCCGACCGCCGGCGCATTCAGCGGGTTGAACCGCCCATTGAGGGTGGCGCCGGTACCGCTCACCGAGGTGGCCGGGTCGGTGACGCAGCCCGCCACAACGAGCACCAGGGCTACGCAGGCCAACGCCGAGAGCGCGCGTTTCGCGCGACGGCCCGGGGGGGGAGGCGGTCGGGAACGGCTGCTGGTCATGGGCCTTCAGACGATCGAGCGACCAGCGTCCCTGCCGTCGCGCTTGCCGCCCGGAACTTAGAGCCAAGCGGGAGGCGCTGTCAACCGCGGTCGGGCGTGCTTCATAATCGCCGCCGCATGGCAGCGGTGGCCCTCTCGCACGTGTATCCCCTCGGCTCGCGCCTGAATGAGCGCGGCGTGCTCGAGATCGGCGGCTGTGACGTGGGCGAGCTCGCGCGTGAGTTCGGGACGCCGGCCTACCTGTACGCCGAGGACGACATGCGCACCAGGGCGCGCTCCTTCCTCGCTGCCTTCCGCTCCCATGAGGTGCCCTTCGCGGTGATCTACGCGGGCAAGGCCTTCCCGTGCACGGCCGTCTTTCGCCTGTTCGCCGAGGAGGGCCTGTCGGCCGACGTGGCTTCGGGCGGGGAGCTGCACCTCGCCCTCGCGGCGGGCGTCGACCCGGCGCGCATCTACATGCACGGCAACAACAAGTCGCCGGCCGACCTCGACTACGCGATCGAGCAGGGGGTGGGGCACATCGTGGTCGACTCCTTCGACGAGATCGAGCGCCTGCGCGGCCGCCGGGTGCGCGTGCTCGTGCGGGTGCGGCCGGGGATCAAGCCGAGCACACATTCCTTCATCCAGACCGGCCAGGAGGACTCCAAGTTCGGCTTCGGCCTCGACGAGGTGCCGCGCGCGATCGAGGAATGCGGAGCCGCGGGCCTGGAGGTGCGCGGTCTGCACGCGCACATCGGCTCACAGGTGTTCGAGGTCGAGGCCTTTAAGCGGCTGTCCGAGGTGCTTGCCGGGATGGGCGACTGGCCTCTGCTCAACCTCGGCGGTGGGCTCGGGATCGCCTACACCGCCGAGGACACGCCGCCGTCGATCCAGGAGTACGTCGATGCACTGGTGGGAAGCGGACCGGCCGGGGTGAGGATCCTGTGCGAGCCCGGGCGCGCCCTGGTGGGAAACGCCGGCGTGACGCTTTACAGCGTGGGCACGGTCAAGCGCATCCCCGGGATACGCACCTATGTCTCGGTGGACGGGGGGATGTCCGACAACCTGCGACCCATGCTCTACGGCGCGCGCTACGAGGCCGAGATCGCCGACCGCTTCGGAGGCAGGGAGCTGTGCACGGTCGCCGGAATGCACTGCGAATCGGGTGACGTCCTCGTGCGCGACGTGGAGCTCGACGATCCCCGGCCCGGGGACCTGCTCGTGATTCCGGCCACGGGGGCGTACGGTCACGCGATGGCCAACAACTACAACGCGGTGCGGCGGCCGCCGGTGATCTTTTGCCGCGACGGCGACGCCCGAGTGGTGGTTCGGCGCGAGACGTATGCGGATCTCACCGCCCGCGATGTCTGAGCCACCCGTGCCCGCGAGGGTATTTCGCATCGGCCTGCTCGGTCACGGCACCGTCGGCGCTGCCTTCGCCGAGCTGATCGAGCAACGCGCGGACGCGATCGAGGCCGAGGTGGGCCTGCGACCCGAGATCGCCGGCGTGCTCACGCGCAGCCGCGGCGACTACGAGGACATCCTGGAGCGCAGCGACCTGGTGGTCGAGCTGATGGGCGGCATCGAGCCGGCGCGCGAGTACGTGCTGCGGGCCCTGGGAGCAGGCCGGCACGTGGTCTCGGCCAACAAGCAGCTGCTCTCCCAGCACGGTGAGGAGGTGTTCGACGCCGCGCGCGAGGGCGGGGTCCAGTTGCGCTTCGAGGGTGCGGTGGCGGGGGTCGTGCCGGCGATCCGGGTGATGGCCGAGAGCCTGGCTGCCGCACACATCGAGCGCGTGCACGGCATCGTCAACGGCACCACCAACTACATCCTGACCGAGATGGCGCGCACCGGCGCCTCCTACACCGAGGCTCTGGCCGACGCCCAGGAGCTGGGCTACGCCGAGGCGGACCCAACCGAGGACGTGACCGGCAAGGACGCCGCGGCCAAGATGGCGATCCTCGCCCGCCTGGCCTTCAACGCCGCGGTGCGCCTCGACCAGGTGAGCTACGAGGGGATCGAGCGGCTCACGGCGGACGACATCGCCTACGCCAAGGACCTCGGCCTGTCACTCAAGCTGATCGGCTCGGCCGAGCGGATCAACGGGGGCCTGGCCGTGCACGTCTACCCCGCCTTCCTCTACGCCGACCATCCACTGGCCTCGGTCAACGGTGCCTTCAACGCGGTCACGATCGAGTCCCCGGCGATCACCGAGATCACGCTCAGCGGCCCGGGCGCGGGCGGCATCCAGACCGCCAGCGCGGTGCTGGGCGACGTGGTGTCGGCCATGATCCCGCCGCCGTCGCTGCCCGCGCCCGCGCAGGACATCCCGGTGGTCACCGACACCGAGTTCTCCTTCTACCTGCACCTGGAGGTGGACGACCGGCCGGGAGTGCTCGCCCAGGTGGCCGAGCTGCTGGGGCTGCAGGGGGTGTCGATCAAGTCCGTGGTCCAGAAGGGCCTCGGGGCCGAGGCCCGCCTGGTGATGGTGATGCACCCGGTGCTGGAGTCGCGGTTCCGGGCCGCGGTCGAGCTGATCTCGCGGCTCGACTTCGTGCGCGAGCCCCCGCGGGTGATCAGGGTCATCGAGGAGACCTTCTAGCCATGTCGCTCTGGCGCTACCGGGACCGGCTCCCGGTGGAGCCCCTGGTCACGATGGGCGAGGGGGATACACCGCTCATCCAGGCGCCGGTCCTGTCCGAGCTGACCGGCGCGGACGTGTGGCTGAAGCTCGAGGGCGCGAATCCCACCGGCTCCTTCAAGGATCGGGGCATGACCGTGGCGGTCAGCGCCGCCGTGGCCGACGGCGCCGAGGCGGTGGTGTGCGCCTCGACGGGTAACACGGCGGCGAGCGCGGCCGCCTATGCCGCGCGTGCCGGCCTGCCGGGAGCGGTGATCGTCCCCGAAGGCAAGATCGCCACGGGCAAGCTGGCCCAGGCGCTGATGCACGGAGCCCGGGTGATCGCGCTGCGCGGCAACTTCGACGAGGCGCTGGCGCTGGTGCGCGAACTGGTGCGCGAGCACCCGATCGCCCTGGTCAACTCGGTCAACGACTTTCGCATCGAGGGCCAGAAGACCGGCGCCTTCGAGGTCTGCGACGAGCTCGGCGAGGCCCCCGACGTGCTCTGTATCCCCGTGGGCAACGCCGGCAACGTGACGGCCTGGTGGAAGGGTTTCGGCGAGTACGGCGTGGCGCCGCGAATGCACGGCTATCAGGCCGAGGGTGCGGCGCCGCTGGTGCTGGGCGCGCCGGTGGAGGCGCCCGAGACGGTGGCCTCCGCGATCCGGATCGGCAACCCGGCGCGCTGGGAGAACGCCATGAACGCGTTCACGGCCTCGCGCGGGGAGGTGCGTGCGGTCGCGGACTCGGAGATCCTGGACGCCTACCTGCTGCTCGGCGCGCGCGAGGGGGTGTTCTGCGAGCCGGCCTCGGCGGCGTCAGTGGCCGGCCTGTTGCGCTACGGCGCGGAGGGGCGGGTGGTGTGCGTGCTCACCGGGCACGGCCTGAAGGATCCGCAGACGGCGATGAACCAGGCCGGGTCGGTGGTGCCCTGCGAGCCGGACCTGGCGAGCGTCGAGCGCGCGGTGCTTCGGTGAGGCGGCGGCGCCTCGTGCGCGTGCCCTCCTCCTCGGCCAACCTCGGGCCGGGTTACGACGTGCTGGCGGCGGCGCTGTCGCCCTCGCTCGAGCTCGAGGTGGAGGAGACGGGCGCCTTCTCGGTCGAGTGCGAGGTGCCCGGCGTGCCCCTCGACGCCACCAACCTGTGCGTGCGCGCCTTCGAGCTCCTGCATCCCGCCGACGGCCTGGCCTTTCGCATCCGGTCGGAGATCCCGGCCTCGGCCGGGCTGGGTTCGAGCGCTGCCGCAATCGTGGCCGGCCTGGCGGCTGCCGACCATCTCTACGAGCTCGACGCGCCGCTGTTCGCGCACGCTCGTGCGCTCGAGGGACACCCAGACAACGTGGCCGCCGCGCTGTACGGCGGCTTCGTGGTGAGCGCGGGGGAGGAGGAGCCGGTGCGGCTCGAGCCGCCACCAGAGCTCGAGGGTGTGGTGGCCGTTCCGCCGCACGAGGTGGCGACGAGCCGGGCACGGGCGGCCATGCCTGCCGAGGTGACGCTGGCCGACGCCGTGCACAACGTGGGCCACGCTGCGCTGCTCGTGCTCGGCCTGGCTCAGGGCGACCTCTCGCTGATCGGCCGCGGGCTCGCCGACGCGCTGCACCAGCCGCGCCGCCGCCATCTCTATCCCGCCTCGATGGAGCTGGTCGAGCGCGCGGGCGAGCTGGGCGCCCTCGGCGCCACGATCTCCGGTGCCGGCCCCACGGTGCTGTTCTGGTGCCAGTGGGAGCACACCGGCGCGGTGATGGAGGGCGTCCGTGCCGCGGCTCCCGAGGCCGAGGTGCGCCGGGTGACCTTCGCCGCCGCCGGCGCGGACGTGCGCGAGCTGTGAGCACCGGGGTGGAGGCGGCCGGCGGCGTGGTCCTCGATCCGGAGGGCCGGGTGGTGCTCGTGCACCGCCCGCGCTATGACGACTGGACGCTGCCCAAGGGCAAGCTCGACCCGGGCGAATCGTTCGAGGAGGCGGCGCTGCGCGAGGTGGAGGAGGAGACCGGCCTGCGGGCGCGGCTGGTGCGAGAGCTGCCGGCGATCCGCTACACGGATGCCAAGGGCCGGCCGAAGCTGGTGCGCTACTGGCTGATGGAGGTCGAGCACGATCCCGGCTTCGAGCCCAACGACGAGGTCGATGAGCTGCGCTGGCTGGATCCCCGCGAGGCGCTCTCGCTGCTCACCTACGAGCGCGACGGCGAGGTCCTGCGCGCCGTGTAGCCGGCGCAGCGGCTCAGGCCACGGCGAGCGAGGGGCGGCGCTCGGCCCAGGGCTGCGCCGCCTCGAGCTGCGCGGCCAGCGAGAGCAATGTGGCCTCGTCGGCGGGGCGGCCGGCGAACTGCACGCCGGTGGGCAGTCCGTCGTCGCCTTGGAACAGCGGCAGCGAGATCGCCGGCTGACCGGTGACGTTGAAGATCGCCGTGTAGGGCGTGAACTCGCCGGAGCGGCGGAAGTCCTCCCAAGGGTCGTCGCTGCAGGTGTCGATTTCGCCGATCGGCACCGGCCGCTGGCCGAGTGCGGGCGTCATCACCACGTCGTGGGCATCCCATAGAGTCACGATCCCGCGCGTGACCGCGCTCAGCTGCGTGCGGGCCAGGTAGTAGTCGAGCGCGCTGCGCTCGCGGATGCCCTCCCAGATGGTCCAGGAGAGCGGCTCGAGCAGCTCTTCGGTGGGCTCGCGCCCGGTCAGCAGGCCGCCGAAGAAGGCGCCCGCGGAGATCGGCGTGCCGAACACCATCGTGAAGGCGCGCATGAGGTCCTCGCCTCCCCACGGCGGCTCCACCTCCTCGACCTCGTGCCCGAGGCCGGCGAGCAGCTCGGCGGCATCGTGGACGGCCTGCGCGCACACAGGGTCGACCTCCGCCTCGAGCGCCGAGGTGGTGGTGAAGCCGATGCGCAGGCGGCCGGGCTCGCGCCGGGCGGCCGTGGCGAACGGCTCGCTTGGAGGAGGCGCCCAGGTCGCGTCGCCCGTCTCGTAGCCCGCGAGCACGTCGAGCAGCTCGGCGGTCTCCGCCACCGTGCGGCTGAGCACACCGTCCTGCACGAGGAAGTCGTCGCCCAGCTCGGGCCCGCGCGAGATGCGCCCACGGGCCGGCTTGAGCCCCACGAGTCCGCAGCAGGCCGCGGGAATGCGAATCGAGCCGCCGCCGTCGCTGCCGTGGGCCAGCGGCACCATGCCGGCAGCCACCGCCGCGGCGGCCCCACCGGAAGAGCCACCCGGCGTGCGCTCGGTGTCCCATGGATTGCGCACCGGCCCGAAGCGCCGCGACTCGGACACCGGGACGATGCCGAACTCCGGCATGTTCGTCTTGCCCACGAGCACGAAGCCGGCCTCACGCAGGCGGCGAACCAGGAAGGCGTCGTGCTGGGGCACGAAGTCACCGAACATGTCCGAGGCCATGCTGAACGGCATGCCGGCCACCGGGGCGGTGTCCTTGACGGGGATGGGCACGCCGGCGAAGGGCCGCTCGTCACCGGGCTCGATCGCGTCAGCGGCGGCCAGGGCACCCTCCTGGTCCAGGTGCACGAAGGCGTTGAGCTCCGGCTCGAGCGCCTCGACCCGCGCGAAGCAGGCCTCTACGAGCTCGCGCGAGCTGAGTTCGCCGCTTCTGACGAGCGCCGCGAGCTCGGCCGCGCTCTTGAACATGAGCTCCGACATGTGGGCGGCGAGCCTACCGGCCGCCGCGGTTGCGCTCCGCTCGGGCGCGCGGGCGGCCGCGGCCAGCGTGGAAAACCTCAGCGGCGGGCGGAGCGCGCGCGTCCAGCGCTCGGCGCCGCCCGCTCAGGCCGCCGCCAGCTCGGCCCGCAGCGCCGCCAGGCGCTCGCGCGCCTCCTCGAAGCCGCCCAGGCGCTCGAGCATCTCGGCGGTGAGGGCGAGGTAGTCGGCGCCCAGGTCCGGCGCATAGTCGAGGATCGACACTCCGCGCTCGGCCGACTCGGCGTAGCGCACGCTACGCCGGATCACCGTCTCGAAGACCTTGCCGCCGAAGCGCTCCTTGAGCTGGGCCTGCGCCTCGCGGGCGTGGACCAGGCGCATGTCGGCGATGTTCAGGACCACGCCGAGCCAGTCGAGCTCGGGATGCAGGGACTCCTTGGCCAGCTCCACCACCTCCAGGGCCTGCTCGACCCCCTGGAGCGAGAAGTACTCGGCCTCGCTCGAGATCAGAGCGTGATCGGCCGCCACCAGCGCGTTGACCGTAAGCAGACCCAGGGCCGGCGGGCAGTCGACGAGAACGAGGTCGTAGTCCTTGCGCACCTCGCGCAGGGCGCGCTTGAGGGTGAGCTCACGGCCCATCTTGCCGCTGAGCACCAGCTCGGCCTCGGCCAGCCCCAGGTTGGCGGGAAGGACGCCGTCGTGGATCGCGTCGGCCGCCTTGGCCTGGCCGGCGAGCACGTCGGCCACGGTGGGGGAGGCGTCGGCCGGCACGTCGAAGTAATCCGACAGGTTGCCCTGGGGGTCGAGGTCGGCCACCAGCACGTTGAGATCGATGCGGCGCAGCACGTCGGCGAGGGAGCGCACGGTGGTCGTCTTGCCGGTGCCGCCCTTCTGAGAGAGAACGGTGATGGTGTCGCCCACGCTGCCGACCTTACCCAGCCCGGCGTAGGCGCGTATCGGCCCTCTGCGACCGGTATCGTTTCGCGACCAATCCCCCGCCGTGCGCCCGCTCGGAGAAGGCGCGGAACCCCTAGGAGGTGACTTCCCCTGCAGGCATCGCACGGCCTGTACGACGCGAGCTACGAGCACGACGCCTGCGGCGTCGCGTTTGTCGCGCGGGTGCGCGCGCCCGCGTCGCACGACGTGGTGCGCTGCGCGCTGACCGCGCTCGAGCACCTCGAGCATCGCGGCGCCGAGGGGGCGGATCCCGACACGGGCGACGGCGCCGGCATCCTGTTCCAGGCGCCCGACGCCTTCCTGCGCGCCGAGGCGGGCTTCGAGCTGCCGGCCCAGGGCCGCTACGGCGTCGCCATGTGCTTCCTGTCCCCGAGCGAGCCCGGCGAGGCCATGCGCCTGCTCGAGGAGACCGTGGAGGCCGAGGGCCAGCGGGTGCTGGGCTGGCGCGCCGTGCCGGTGAACGACGCGGCCTGCGGCATCACCGCGCGCGCCTGCGCGCCACGCATCGCCCAGCTGTTCGTGGGCGCCGGCGACGACGTCACCGACCAGGACGCCTTCGAGCGCAAGCTCTATGTGATCCGCCGCGTGGTGGAGCGCGCCGCGCTGGCGGAGGCCGCCATCGCGAGCTTTTCCTCGCGCACCGTCGTCTACAAGGGCATGCTCACCGCCCCGCAGCTCTCGCGCTACTTCCCCGACCTGCAGGACGAGCGCGTGGTCAGCCGCCTCGCCCTGGTCCACTCGCGCTTCTCCACCAACACCTTTCCGAGCTGGGAGCTCGCCCACCCCTATCGGATGGTCGCCCACAACGGGGAGATCAACACGCTGCGCGGAAACCGCAACTGGATGCGGGCGCGCGAGCTGCAGCTCGCCTCGCCCCTGTTCGGCGCCGACGTGGAGAAGATCCGCCCGCTACTGCGCGACGACATCTCGGATTCCGCTTCGCTCGACGGCCTCATGGAGCTGCTCGTGTTGGGCGGGCGCACGCCCGAGCACGCGATGTCGATGCTCATCCCCGAGGCCTTTCGCGGCCGCCCCGAGCTGCCCGAGGAAGTGCGCGACTTCTACGCGTACCACTCGTCGCTCGTCGAGCCCTGGGACGGCCCCGCGGCCGTGGCCTTCTCCGACGGCCGGGTGATCGGGGCGACGCTTGACCGTAACGGCCTGCGCCCGGGCCGCTGGCTGGAGACCAAGGACGGCTGGGTGATCTTCGCCTCCGAGGCCGGGGTGCTCGACATCCCGCCCGGCGAGGTCGAGGCCAAGGGCCGGCTGCTGCCGGGCAAGCTGTTCCTCGTCGATCTCGAGCGCGACCGGATCGTTCCCGACGAGGAGATCAAGCAGGACCTGGCGCGCCGGCGACCCTACGGCAAGTGGCTGGCCGACCGGGTGGTCCACATCGAGGACCTGCCCGAGAAGAGCCCACGCGTGCCTCGCGTCGAGCCGCTGCGCGCCAAGCAGCTCGCCTTCGGCTGGACCGAGGAGGACTTGCGGGTGACGCTCGCGCCGATGGCGCGCGACGCCGCCGAGCCCACCGGCTCGATGGGGAACGACACGGCGCTGGCGGTCATGTCCGACATGCGCCCACCGCTGTTCTCCTACTTCAAGCAGCTGTTCGCGCAGGTCACCAACCCGGCGATCGACCCGATCCGCGAGTCGATCGTGATGAGCCTCGAAGCCTGCATCGGGCCCGAGATCAACCTGCTGGGCGAGACGCCCGACCACTGCCACCAGCTCGTGATGCCCCAGCCGCTGCTGCGCAGCCCCCAGCTGGAGAAGCTGCGTCAGGTCGATCACAGCGTCTTCCAGGCCCGCACGATCGACATGACGTGGCCCGTCTCCCAGGGCGCGATGGGGATGGAGCGCCGGATCGAGGAGATGTGCGAGGAGGCCTCCGAGCTGGTGGGTCGCGGGGTCAACATCATCATCCTGTCCGACCGCAACCTCGGCCCCGAGCGCGCCGCGATGCCGTCGCTGCTCGCCGTCGGCGCGGTGCATCAACACCTGGTGCGGGAAGGGACGCGGCTCAAGATCGGCCTGCTCGTGGAGACCGGCCAGGCCAAGGAGATCCACCACGTGGCCTGCCTGATCGGCTACGGCGCGTCGGCGGTCAACCCCTATCTGATGTTCGAGTCGCTGTTTGCGCTACACCGCGATGGCCGCCTGCCGGAGGGGATGGATCCCGACGAGTCGGTCCAGCGGGTCATCAAGGCGGTCGGCAAGGGCCTGATGAAGATCCTCTCGAAGATGGGGATCTCGACGATCCGCTCCTACACGGGCGCCCAGATCTTCGAGGCCGTGGGGCTCGACCAGGAGCTGGTCGGCCGCTACTTCACCGGCACCGCCTCCCGCGTGGGCGGAGTGGGCGTGAACGTGCTGGCCTGGGAGGCGCTCGACCGCCACGCGCGGGCCTACCCGGCCGCGAGCTCGGAGCTCCTGCCCGCCGGCGGCATCTACGCGTGGCGCCGCGATGGCGAGTTCCACGGCTGGAACCCCGAGACCATCGCCACGCTCCAGCAGGCGGCGCGCTACGAGGGCGGCGCCGACGCCTACCAGCGCTTTGCCACCTACGTCAACGAGGTGGCGGTGCCGCGCTCCTCGCTGCGGGGCATGCTGCGCTTTCGCGAGACCGGTGAGGCGATTCCGCTCGACGAGGTCGAGCCCGCCACCGAGATCGTCCGGCGCTTCAAGTCCGGCGGCATGTCGCTGGGCGCGCTCTCGCCGGAGGCTCACGAGACGCTGGCCGCGGGGATGAATCGCCTGGGCGGGAAGTCGAACACCGGCGAGGGCGGCGAGGATCGCGCGCGCTTCAAGGACGAGCGCCGCTCCGCCATCAAGCAGGTGGCCTCCGGGCGCTTCGGCGTGACCGTCAACTATCTCGTCAACGCCGACGAGCTCCAGATCAAGGTGGCGCAGGGCGCCAAGCCGGGCGAGGGCGGGCAGCTCCCGGGCCACAAGGTCGACCGCTACATCGCCGGCCTGCGCCACTCCACCCCCGGGGTAGGCCTGATCTCACCGCCGCCCCACCACGACATCTATTCGATCGAGGACCTCAAGCAGCTGATCTACGACCTGCGCTGTGCCAACCCACGCGCGCGGGTCTCGGTCAAGCTGGTGTCCGAGGTGGGCGTAGGGACGGTGGCGGCGGGCGTGGCCAAGGCCAACGCCGACCACGTTGTCATCGCGGGCCACGACGGCGGTACCGGAGCCTCGCCGCAGGCCTCTATCCAGCACGCCGGCGTGCCCTGGGAGATCGGCCTGGCCGAGACCCAGCAGACTCTCCTGAAGAACGACCTGCGCTCGCGCATCCTCGTGGAGGTCGACGGCCAGATGCGCACCGGGCGCGACGTGGTGACCGGCGCGCTGCTCGGAGCCGACGAGTTCGGCTTCTCGACGGCTCCGCTGATCGCACTGGGCTGCGTGATGATGCGCGTCTGCCATCTCAACACCTGCCCGGTCGGGGTCGCCACACAGGACCCCGAGCTGCGCGCGCGCTTCGAGGGCCAGCCCGAGCATGTGGTCAACTACCTGTTCATGGTCGCCGAGGAGGCGCGCCGGATCATGGCCGGCCTCGGCGTGCGGACGATGGAGGACCTGATCGGTCGTACCGATCTGCTCGAGCCCAACGGCTCGAGCGACCACTGGAAGACGAGTGGAATCGACCTGACGTCGCTGCTGGCGCAGCCCGAGGGGCTCGACCCCGGCGCCCCCCGCCACTGCACCCGCCGGCCAGATCCGGTGCTCTACGACTCGATCGACGTCGACCTCCTGCAGCGCTGCCGGCCAGCCATCGAGGAGGGCCGGCCGGTGCGTCTCGCGCGCCGGGTCGAGAACAAGAACCGTGCCGTGGGCGGCCTGCTGTCCGGCGAGATCGCCCGGGTGCACGGCGAGGAGGGACTGCCGGCGGGGAGCGTGGAGCTGCATCTGGAGGGCTCGGCGGGCCAGAGCTTCGGGGCCTGGCTGGCCCACGGCGTGGAGCTCCAGCTGGAGGGCGACGCCAACGACTACTGCGGCAAGGGCCTGTCCGGCGGGACGGTGGTGGTGCGCCCGCCGGCCGAGGCGACCTTTCTGGCCGAGGACAACGTGATCGTGGGCAACACGGTGCTCTACGGCGCCACGTCGGGGCGCGCCTTCTTTCGCGGGCTGGCGGGGGAGCGCTTCGCGGTGCGCAACTCCGGCGCGATCACGGTGGTCGAAGGCGTGGGCGACCACGGCTGTGAGTACATGACCGGCGGCCGCGTGGTGGTGCTGGGGCCGACGGGCCTGAACTTCGCTGCCGGGATGAGCGGTGGCATCGCCTACGTGCTCGACGTCGACGGCGAGTTCCGCGCCCGTTGCAACACGGAGCTGGTGGGCTTCGACGCGATCAGCCCCGACGAGGCGGAGGAGCTGCGCGGCTGGATCGAGGAGCACGGCGAACGCACCGGCTCGGCGGTGGCCGAGCGTGTCCTTGGGGACTGGCAGGCCTCGCTCAACCGCATCGTCAAGGTCATGCCGCACGACTACAAGCGCGCCCTGATCGAGCTGGCCGCCGAGGGCGAGGCGGAGGTGGCCGCCGCGGCGGCCGGCCCGGCCGCCAGCCCCGGTTACGCCGCCGGCGCGCCCGTCACCTCGGGGTCCGCGAGGGCCTCGGGCTGATGGGCGAGCTCGGCGGTTTCCTGCGTCTCCACAGGGTCGGCTTCGAGAAGCGCAACCCCGAGCAGCGTGTGCGCGACTACCGCCAGTACTTCGACCTGCCCGAGGACCGCGTGCTGCGCGACCAGGGTGCGCGCTGCATGGACTGCGGCGTTCCCTTCTGCCACGAGGGCTGTCCGCTCGGCAACCTGATCCCGGACTGGAACGACCTCGTCTACCGCGACCGCTGGCGCGACGCGCTGGTCAAGCTCCACCAGACCAACAACTTTCCCGAGTTCACGGGGCTGATCTGCCCGGCTCCGTGCGAGTCTGCCTGCGTGCTCGACATCAATGACGACGCGGTCACGATCGAGCAGATCGAGCTGGCAATCGTGTCGCGCGGCTTCGAGGAGGGCTGGATCGAGCCCGAGCCGCCGGAGGTGCGCACCGACCGGACGATTGCCGTGGTGGGGTCGGGCCCCGCCGGCCTGGCCGTGGCGGCCGAGCTCAACAAGCTGGGTCACCGGGTCACGGTCTACGAACGTGACGAGGGCGCCGGTGGCCTGCTGCGCTTCGGGGTGCCCGACGCCAAGCTCGAGAAGTGGATCATCGACCGGCGCGTGAGGCTGCTGGAGGAGGAGGGCATCGAGTTCTGCTGCCGAGTTGATGTGGGGGAAGACGTGAGCGCCGACGAGCTGCGCCGCAATCACGATGCCTTCGTGGTGGCGATCGGCTCGCGCGTGCACCGCGACCTCGAGGTGCCGGGCCGCCGCCTCGACGGAGTCCACTACGCGATGGAGTACCTCTACCAGCGCAACCGCGCGGTGGCCGCGATGGAGGGGCGCAGCGCTCGCCTCACGATGCCCGACCGGGTGATCAGCGCAACCGGCAAGCGCGTGGTGGTGGTAGGCGGTGGCGACACCGGCATGGACTGCATCTCGAACGCCCTGCGCGAGGGTGCGGAGGACGTTCTGCTCCTGGACGTCTATCCCCAGCTCCCGGGCAGCGGTCGCCCGGTGGGGACGCCGTGGCCGCTGCCCCCCAAGCGCACCACCACGACCTACGCGCTCGATGAGGGCGGAAAGCGCCGCTTCGGTACCCAGGTCACCGAGTTGCGCGGCGAGGACGGCCGCGTCACCGGCGTGGTGGGCCGCCGCGTGGAGGGCACTTCCTCACGCGATCTGCACGCGATTCCCGGCAGCGACTTCGAGGAGCGGGCCGATCTCGTGCTCATCGCCATCGGCTTCGGCCACCCCGAGCACGAGGGGCCGGTGGGTGAGCTGCGGCTCGATCTCGACCGGCGTGGCAACGTCAAGGCGCCGGTCTACGGCACCAAGGTCGAGGGCGTGTTCGCCTGCGGAGATGCGCGCGTCGGGCAGTCGCTGGTGGTGACCGCCATCGCCGAGGGCCGTCGCTGCGCGCGGGTCGTCGACCAGTACCTCGGCGGCTCGGGCGAGATCCGGCGCGTCCCCTCCGAGGCGATGTTCGCCTTCGAGGACGGCGACCCCAACTCGCTCCGCCACCAGGCCGAGATCGCGCGGACGGTCACCGTGGGCGACGCCTTCTGGAGCGGGCCTCGCGACGAGCGTTAGCTGGCGCTGCCGCGTATCAGCGGGAAGGCGAACTGAAGTTGAAGCGCTCGACCCACGGTCTGCCCGGCCTTCAAGGCCTCGAAGGCGGCTCGCGCGGCGCTGCGCTCCGGCTAGGGAGGGTCTGACGCCTGTCGGATAGCGTGGCGGCTGTGCCGACGGCGTTCGTCACCGGAGGATCGGGATTCATCGGCGGCGCGCTGATCCAGCGCCTGCGCCGTGAAGGCTGGGAGGTGCGGGGTCTCGCTCGCTCCGAGCGCTCCGCCGCGGCGGTACGCGGGAGCGGCGCCGAGCCGGTGCTCGGCGATCTCGGCGACCTCGAGGCGCTGCGGGCCGGGGCGCAGGGCAGCGACGTGACCTTCCACGCTGCCGCCAAGGTGGACGACTGGGGCGAGCCCCAGGAGTTCGAAGAGCTGAACGTTGCCGGCACGCAGCGGGTGATCGACGCCAGCCGGTCGGCGGGGGTCAGACGGCTCGTGCACGTTGGCACCGAGGCGGCGCTGATGGCCGGGCGCCCGCTGATCGACGTCGACGAGGATGCCCCGCTGCGCCCCGACTCGCCGGCGCTGTACTCCTCCTCGAAGGCCAGGGCCGAGCAGCGCGTACGCGCTGCCAACGGAGATGACCTCGAGACCGTGGTGATTCGCCCGCGCTTCGTGTGGGGGCGCGGCGACACCACCCTGCTGCCCGCACTGAGCGAGCTGGTTCGCTCCGGCCGTTTCCGCTGGGTGGGTGGCGGCGGTCACCTCACAGCCACGACCCACGTGGACAACACGGTCGAGGGCCTCTGGCTCGGCGCCACCAGGGCGCCCGCCGGCGGGGTGTACTTCGTGACCGATGGCGAACCGGTGGTCTTCCGCGAGTTCGTGACACGCATGCTCGCCACCCAGGGGGTGACGCCGCCCGACAAGTCGGTGCCGGCCGCGCTGGCCGGGGGTGCGGCCGTCGCCGCCGAGCGGATCTGGCGCCTCACCCGGCGTTCCGGCGCCCCGCCGCTCACCCGTTTCGCGGTCTGGGTCTCCTCGCAGGAGTGCACCATCGACATCTCGCGCGCCCAGGCGGAGCTCGGCTACGCCCCCGTCATCTCGCGCGAGCAGGGACTCGCCGAGCTGGCCTCCGGCCGGGCGGCGCCTGACTCCTAGAGCGCGCTGGTGAAGCTGGCGCTGCTATGCCGCTCGCCCGCCAGGCTCATGAAGAACAGGCGGAAGCGCCCGATGGCGATCTCGTCGCCGTCCTCGAGCTCGGCCAGCTCCACCCTGTCGCCGTTGCGGAACACTCCGTTGAGGCTGCGGTCGTCCAACACCCGCGCCCCCGCGGGATCGCGGTAGATCAGAGCGTGCCGACGCGAGACCGTGGGATCGTCGAAGCGGACATGCGCCGAGAGGCTGCGCCCGACGCGCGTCCAGCCCTCCTGCAGGGGCACAACACGCACACGCTCAGCGTCCTCGAAGGCGAGGTAGTCGCCTCCGCGCACCAGCGCATCGCGGGCCTCTTCGAGCCAGTCAGGCGTCGCTTCGAGATCGAGATGGCGCGGCATCCGGGCTTCCTCACCGAACAGCGAAGCACGCCGAAAGCTCTCGCCGCCACATTCAGGGCAGGCGGGAACCTCGTCGCTCTCGTGCAGTGCTATGGCGAAGCCACAGGCATCGCAGCGGAAGGAGCCGGCACCGGCCAGGGTTCCGGCACTGAAGGCTTCCATCGGATTTCTCTCCTCAGGGGGTGGGGGTGTGAGGATAGTAACGAGAAGGACCCCGCTGCCAAGTCAAATCGCCGGTATTTGCGGGCTTTCTGGCCCTCTCGAGCGCCCGATCGCGGCGCTCCGGCTGGGCGAATCGGCCCGCGCGGCCGTGCCGGGAGGACTGCGTCGAGGGGAAGCGAAGCAGTGGAGATGCCCGATCTCGCCGCCCTGATCATGCGCACTTCGCTGGGCACGCTGCCGCCCTCCGGCGCCAGCTGCGGAGGCTGCCAGCGCACCCCCCTCGCCGGCGAGCACACGCACGAGCTCGACAGCGGCCGCGTGCTGTGCGGCCTGTGCTTCGCCGAGCTTCCGGCCGAGCGCCGGCACGCGGTGCGCAGCGAGCGCGTCCACGCGAGCGACCGTCGCCTCGCCGTCGTGCCCAAGGCCGCCTGAGCCGCAGCTCCCACCTTGTACGATGGCCGCGCAATGCGCGAGGTCACCGTCTCGACGGTCATATCCGCACCGCGGGACGACGTCTTCGACTTCGTCTCCGACCTCGCCGCACGCCCCGCGTGGACCGACCACTACCTGCACGACTACCGCCTGGCCCGCGTCAACACGGTGGGCGAAGGCGCGGCGGCGCGCTTCCGGCTGAGACTTCCGATCGCCCGCGAGTACGCCGAGCTCATGATCACCGAGTTCGAGCGGCCGCGGCGGATCGTCGAGGAGGTGGCCGTGGGGCGGCGTGGGCGCAACCGCTCGCTGGCCATCTACGACTTCATCCAGGAGAGTGCGGCCGTCACGCGGGTCGAGCTGACCACGTACAGCGAGCCGGCCACCTTCGTGGACCGGATCAAGGAGGTCGGTGCTGCGGGCTACATGCGCCGGCAGACCAAGAAGCAGCTAGAGCGGCTGCGGATGATCCTCGAGGACCCCCCGAAGGACGCGCTCAGGCGGGCCTCCATCGCGGGCTACGAGCCTGCCAAGGCGCCCAGGTTCGGGCTGCCGGCGGGAACGGATCCGACGCGCGCGTCGCGTCATTAAACTGCCGAGCCGCATGCCGCTTCCGCGCCGCCTGACTTTCCTCGCCTGTCTGGTGACCCTGGCCGTAGGCGTGGTCGCGTGCGGAGACGAGGAGGAGCCTGGAGTCGACGAGCCGGCCCGCGAGGGCCTGGCCCTGCCGCTGGACGGCGTGGACTACAACGTCTTCATCACGCGCCAGCTCAACCCCGCCATCCCGGCCGACGACGCCTTCCTCGATGAGATCGTTCCCGACGCGGACGAGAATCTCTACGGGGTATTCATCCAGGCGTGCAACAACTCCGAAGAGGCACACGAGACCATCGACGAGTTCACGGTGGTCGACAGCCAGGGAAACGAGTTCGAGCCCGAGCCGCTCCCGGAGAACAACGCGTTTGCCTACACCCCGCGCGAGCTCGACCCCAAGGAGTGCATCCCCGAGGCCGGCAGCGTGGCACAGCTCGGTCCCACCGGTGGGGCCATGCTGCTCTTCCGGCTGCCGCTCCAGACGACCGAGAACCGCCCGCTCGAGCTCGAGATCTTCGGCGAGGGCGAAGAGAAGCTCACCTACGAGCTCGATATCTGAAGCCCGTCCGGGCGCGGGCGTCAGGTCCCGGCTTCAAGCACCACGCGCGCCGCCGGGGCGGCCGTGGCGCCGCCCGCCCCCGCCCGGACCAGCATCACAGCGACCGCGATCTTGGGATTCCTGGCGGGCGCGTAGGCGGTGAACCACGCGTCGGTGTTGGAGGGATCCGAGCCCGTGCCCTCGGCACTCGGGCCGCGCGTGTCCTCGAGCTCGGCCGTGCCCGTCTTGCCCGCCACCTTGATTCCCTCGAGGCCGGCGGCCGTGCCCGTGCCGTAGGCCACCACGTCGATCATCATGGATTCGATCGTGCGGGCGACCTTGCGCGACGTGACCCGCACGCGCTCGGTTCTCTCGCCGGCCGCCAGGGTGGGCAGGTAGCGGACGCCGTCCGCCGCGATCACCTGCGCCACCGAGGCCAGCTGGAGCGGTGTGGCGAGCGTCTTGAACTGCCCGATCGCCGTCGAGCCGACCTCCAGCGGGCTCACGATGTCCGACGCCGGCGGCAGCGTGCTCGCCACCTCACCCGGGATGATCGGCTCGGCGTTCCAGCCGTAGCGCTCGGCAGCCTCCACCAGCGCCTGCGCTCCCACCTCGACTCCGAGCGGCGCGAACACCGAGTTGCACGACTCGGCGAAGCTCTCCTGGAAGCTACCTCCGCAGAACTCGCCGTTGGCGTTCTCGAGCTCGACGCCGTCAATCGTCGCCGCGCTCTCCACCGGGAACTCGGTGGAGGGCTTGACCAGGCCCTGCTCGAGCGCGGCCGTGGTGGTCACGATCTTGAAGGTCGAGCCCGGTGGCTGGGGCGCCGAGAAGGCGATGCCGGCCAGCGCGAGCACCTCCCCGTTGGCCGGGTCGAGGGCGGCTATCCCGCCAAAGCGCCCGCCCAGCCCCACGACCGCGGCTTCCTGGATGCGGGTGTCGATCGTGGTGCGAACGGGCGGGGCGGGGCGCGGCTGGGCACGGGCCAGCGCACGCCCCCCGGCGCGCAGCTCGCCCCCCGGACGACCCCGCAGACGCTCCTCGAAGGCCTCCTCGAGCCCGCTCTGGCCCACCGGCCAGTCGCGCGGGAAGCCTCGCGCGTAGAGCCCTTCGCGCTCCCCGGCGGTTTCCTCGGGCTCCATGCTGCCGGCGATCGAATCGGCGATCCCGGTGAGCGGTGAAGAGCGCTCGTCCGCCGGCCCGCGGGCCAGCACCCTGCGGTTGCGCGACAGCAGCGTCGCCCGCTCGGGCGGCACGCTCGTGCGCGCCAGCCGCTCGTCTGCGCGCAGCTCGGGGAACACCATGCGCGGCTCCCAGTCCACGCGCTCCTCGGAGACCGGGACCAGCAGCTCCCCGCGCAGCGCACCGAAGACGCGCGTATCGACCACCACTGGAACCACCACCTGCCCGTTGCGCTCGCCCTCGCTGCCGTCGGCGTCCAGCCCGGTCTGCGTGGCGGTGTCCGCCGCCCTGCGGTAGGCGGCCCGAAAGCGCCGGAGAGACCACTCCTCCTGTGCGGAGTCGCTGAGCAGGTCGTACATGCCGCGCAGGTCGCCCCGCTCCCAGGCCGCGGCGAAGTCGCCGGCCGTGCGCTCGGACGCGCTGCTCGCGGTCGATCCGACGAGCGCGCCCGCCGCCAGCGCCACACCGGCCAGCCCGCCCAGGGCGGGTAGCGCGCGATGGGTGAGGCGCCTGCGGCGCTCGGCGTGCATGTCTTTCACGGCGGGGCCCCGGCGATGGTAGAGCGCGGGGCCGCCGCCATCTTGGCGCTTCGCGCCATACCACTACGCTCAGCCAGGCCGTGACGTCCCTCGACTGGATCATCGTCGCCTTCACGGTGCTCATGGCCGCCTGGGGCTACGCCCAGGGTCTGATCGTCGGCGCCCTCTCTCTGGCCGGCTTCGCGGCGGGGGCCTTCCTCGGCTCCCGGCTCGGGCCGCTGGTGCTGGACGAGGGCTCCGAGTCGCCCTACGCGCCGCTGTCGGCGCTGGTGGGGGCGATCCTCGTGGGAGGCATCCTGGCCTCCCTCTTCGAGCTCCTGGGCTTTCACCTGCGCGGCCGGCTCGGGGAGCGCCTCGGCCTGCTGGACGGGCTCGCGGGGGCCATGCTGGTGGGCAGCCTGGGATTGCTGCTGGCCTGGGTGGGTGGCGCGGTGGCACTCAACACCCCCGGGGCGGGCGAGCTGCGCGAGCCGATTCAGCGCTCGAAGATCCTCGGTGAGCTGAACGCCACGCTGCCGCCCTCGGGACCGCTCATCCAGGCCCTGGCGCGCTTCGATCCCTTCCCCGAGATCGCGGGACCCGAGGCGAACGTCCCGCCGCCCAACTCGAAGGTCGCGCGCGATCCGGACGTCCGGCGCGCGGGGGGCAGCGTCGTAAAGGTGCTGGGCACGGCGTGTGGCCTGGGCGTGCAGGGGAGCGGCTGGGTGGCGGGGCCGGGAACCGTGGTCACCAATGCCCATGTGGTCGCCGGTCAGGATGACACCACCGTGCAGCTCGAGGGTGAGGGCGATTCGGAGGACGCCGAGGCGATCTGGTTCGACGCACGCAACGACCTCGCGATCCTGCGCGTGCCCGACCTCGCCGATGCTCCTGCGCTGCGGATCCACGAGAACGCCGAGGTAGGAACCTCGGCGGCGATTCTCGGCTTTCCCCAGAACGGGCCCTACGACGTGCGGCCGGGACGACTCGGCCAGACCACCACGGTGATCTCGCAGGACGCCTACGGCCGTGGGCCGGTGGAGCGCAGGATCACCTCGGTACGCGGCCGCGTGCGCTCGGGCAACTCGGGGGGCCCGGTGGTGGACACAGACGGCCGGGTGCTGACGACCATCTTCGCGGCCTCGGTCTCCGACGACGGGGGCACTGGCTTCGGCGTGCCCGATTCGATCGTGCGCGACGCGCTGGGCCGGGCCGGGTCGCCGGTGGATACGGGGCCCTGCACCCGTTAGAGCCTGGCGATCACCGCGTCCAGGTCGTCGCTGCGCTGGGCGATCAGCTCCTCGCCCAGGCTGCGCAGTGCGGTCAGGTTGTCCGCGCTCGCGTCGTCGAGGGCGTCGCTCGCGCCCTCCAGCTCGGTCTGCAGGCGCCAGTAGCGGTCCTCGGGCAGCGCGTGGCGCAGCTGGTAGTCGACCGCATCCGAGATGCCGTCGAAGACCACGTCGAGGATCGGGCGCGCCCACTCGACCAGGCCCCAGTCCTTGACCTCGTCGAACGGTCGTCGGTCCGTGCGCTGCCCGGTCCCGAGGGAGAGCACGAGCACCTCCTCCTCGGCCTCCGGGCTGTGGCGTGCCACCTCGGCAAAGGCGCTCATCGCCGGGTTGACCGCGAACACGCCCCCGTCGACGAGCGAGCGCGCCCCCACCTCGAGCGGTTCGAAGTAGGTCGGAGCGGCGCAGGTGGCGCGGGCCACCAGCGAGAGCGGGAAGTCGTCGGTCTCGGGCGTCTCGCGCGCCTTGCGGCTCTTGAAGAAGTAGGGACCGGGCTCGGCGGTGTCGTAGGCGGGCACGACCAGCTCGGGCGTGGCCGCGGCGAGGCGCTTGTCGGCCAGGAAGCGCTCGAGCGCGCGGTCGAGCGCCGCCCCGTCGTACTTCTCGTCCAAAAGGCCGCCGGCTGAGCGGATCCTCTGGCCCACCGAGATCGAGAAGATGCCCGGTCCCTCCTCCTCGTAGAGCTTGACCACCTCGAGCGCCGGGAGCGGATCGGGGGCGCACAGAGCGCAGGCCAGGATGCCGCCCGTCGAAGTGCCGGCGATCAGATCGAAGAGCTCGAAGATCCGGCGGTCCGATCGCCGCTCGATCTCGGTGAGTACAAGCGCCGGGATCAGCCCGCGGATACCGCCTCCGTCGATTGACAACACGCGCATGCCGTCGAAGTTAACCGCTAGAACTAGGCCCGGGTGCGTGCCGTTGCGACAGCTCTGCTTGCCCTGGGCCTGGGGGTCCCGGCCGAACCGCCGCCGGGCAGCGCTCCCGTGCGCGCCCCGGTGGACGAAAATCCCTGCATCGGCGTCGAGGCGGCGCAGCTGCGCTGCCCTGACCTCGTGATGCGCCGCCCCTACGGCCTCTACACCGACCGCCTGACCAAGGCAGGCAGCACCGTGCTGCGCGCGGGCAACGTGATCGACAGTGTCGGGGCCGGGCCCGCCGAGCTGCGTGGCACCCGTACCGGCGGGCGCTGGATGAGCGCCCGCCAGCGCATCCACCGGCGGGGAGGCGGGCTGCTCGTGGTCCGGACCGGCGCTCGCCTGCAGTTCAAGTTCGCCCATCAGCAGCGCTACTGGTGGAAGTACCACGACGCGGCGCGCTTCGAGCTCTGGCGCGTGGACGCCCGCGGCCGCCGCACCGTCAGGGCCCGCACCGGGCCCAAGGTCTCCTACTGCCTGCGTGACCTTACGCGCACCCGGCCCCGTCTCGACGGCGCGCCGCGCCGGCCCGTGTACCCGGCATGCAGCACCAGCCGCACCCGTAGGCACGTCACGCTCGGGACCTCGCTGGGCTGGGCCGACGTCTATCCGCCGGCCTACCCGGAACAGTGGATCGACGTGAGCGGGCTGCGCGGCTGTTTTGCCTACGTGCACATCGCCGATCCGGAGAACGGCATCTTCGAGTCGAACGAGGACAACAACGAGGCGCAGACGATCGTGCGCCTGCCGTTTCGCGCCGAGTCGCGCCGGCGCGAGTGCCGGGGCGAGGAGCTCGGCCGTTCCTTTGATCCGCGGCGCTACTACAGTCCGGCCGCCTAGGCGACGTCCAGTGCCCTGTCCGCATGCTTGACGTGCTCTCCGAAATCGCCGATTCCAACCTATGCCGATCTTTCGCTGCACCTCCTGCGACCGGCGCGTGAACAGCCCGGTCGTGATCGGGGCGGGTGACTGCCCCAACTGCGGCGGGGACGTGGTCTTCGACATCCGGCGCAGCGCGGATGAGATGCCGGAGCCCCCGGAGACGGTCGCCGGCCCGCCCAGGGAGCAGCGCGGGCTGCTGCGACGCCTCTGGCGCCGCTGACCAGGAAGCGCGTTTCGGCCTTGAGTTGACGGTCGGGGACGCCGATCACTTGGTTGAGTGCGTCCGCGTGTGCCCCACCTAAGCCTGCTCGCTCAGTTCAGCCTGCTGAGCCTCGTCTGCGTGGCCGCGCTGGGCGCGGCCCTGGTGATCGCGCTCCGCGATCAGATTCACGATCGGGCTGTCTCCAATGCCCGGGTGATGGCCGAAGCACTCGCCCACGACCTCGCCGACGAACACGTGACTCGGCGTGATCTCGAGCGCGGACTGTCCGAGGCGAAGCTGAAGGCGATCGACCGCCGCGTCGAGGTGCTCGTCCTGCGCGGCACCATCCGCAACGCCAAGCTGTTCGACGAGCGCAGCCGCATCGTCTACTCGTTCGACCGCCTGGAGATCGGCCGGCGGGAGGAGGGCGCTGCCACATCGCGCGCGCTCCGGGGACGCGTGGTCGCCGAGTTCGACAGCGAGCGCCCGACCGCGGTGGGGGGTACCGAACGGGTGTACGAGGTGTACGTGCCGGTGCGGCTCTTCGGCGCCCGCCGGCCGGCGGGGGTGTTCGAGCTCTATCTGCCCTACGCGCCGATCGCGGCTCAGATCGACAGCGACTCGCGCCAGCTCTACCCCGTACTGCTCGGTGGCCTGGCGCTGCTCTACCTGATCCTCTTCCCGGTCGTCTTCCGCGCCTCGCGCCAGCTGCGCCGCCACGCCGAGGAGAGCCACCACCAGGCCCTCCACGATGATCTCACCGGCGTGGCCAATCGCCGCCAGTTGCTGCGCCGGATCGAGCGGGAGATAGCGCTCGCGGGAGATCGTAGGTTCGCCGGCAGCGCCCGCTCGCCCGGCGGAGACCGCCACTTTGCCCTGCTGATGCTCGACCTCGACCGCTTCAAGGAGGTCAACGACGCCTTCGGTCACGGCAACGGGGACCGGCTACTCCGTGACGTCGCCGCCCGCCTGGGCACCACGGTGCGTAACGGCGACCTGCTTGCCCGCCTGGGCGGCGACGAGTTCGCCCTCCTGCTCGCCGACGTGGGGCCGCTGTCCGCGATCGAGGTGGCGGGTCGAGTCAAGGACGTGCTGCACGATGAGTTCGTGCTCGGCGGCGTGCCGCTGCTGGTCGAGGCCAGCGTGGGCATCGCGCTGTTTCCCGACCATGGTCACGACGCCGAATCGCTGCTCCAGGCCGCCGACATCGCGATGTACGCCGCCAAGCGCTCCGGCACCCACTTCGAGCTCTACCTGCCCGAGCGGGACCGGCGCGGGCCCGACCGCGTGACCCGCCTGGGCGAGCTGCGCCGGGCGCTGGCCGACGAGGAACTCGTGCTCTTCTACCAGCCCAAGGTCGACCTGCGTGCCGGCCACGTCTCGGGGGCCGAGGGGCTGGTCCGCTGGCAGCACCCCGACCACGGGCTGCTCCTGCCGCACGAGTTCCTCCCGCTGGCCGAGCAGACTGGGCTGATCACGGCGCTGACCAGCTACGTGATGAGCGCCGCCCTGCGCCAGTGCCGAGAGTGGCGCGACGAACGGCTCGATCTCCCGGTGGCCGTCAACGTGAGCGAGCGCAGCCTGCTCGACCCGCGTTTCCCGGTGGAGGTCGAGTCACTGCTCGAGCGCTGGGACCTGCCCGGGGACCGGCTCCAGCTCGAGCTCACCGAGCGCGGGCTGATCGGCGACCTGGCCACCGCGATGGACGTGATCCAGCGCCTGTGCGTGCTCGGGGTGCGGATCTCGGTGGACGACTTCGGCACGGGCTACTCATCGCTGGCGCGGCTGGTCGAGCTGCCGATCCAGGAGCTCAAGATCGACCGCTCCTTCGTGAAGGACATGGCCAGCAGCGAAGCGGCCGCGGCCATCGTTCGCTCCACCATCGACCTCGGCCACCACCTGGGGCTCGAGGTCGTGGCCGAGGGCGTCGAAACCGAGGAGCAGCTGCGCGAGCTGCGCACGCTCGGCTGCGACGCCGCTCAGGGCTATCACCTGCTGCGCCCCTCGCCCGCGGACGAAGTGGCAGCCTGGCTGAGGGAACGGATTCAGGCGGTGGGGCCGCGCAGTATCGAATCCGTCGAGTGGGACGGGTTCCCGTCGGCCGGCTCGCGCGAGACGTCGAGGTAGCGGAACTTCGACGGGTCGACCGGCACGGGCACGTCGAGTTGCGCCTCGCCCGATTCGGGCACCCTGAAGGAGCCCAGCGAGACCAGCTCGCCGTCGTCGCCCAGCAGCCACAGCTCGTAGAAGTCGCCGCCCGAGCTGGGCTCGAGCCCGGTCAGCTCGACCGTGGCGTTGCCGCCTGCGCCGGAGCTGACCTCGGCCACGCCGCCGGCGGCGCCCTGCTTGCCGCTGTCCAGGGGCGCCAGCTGCACCTTCTGCGCGGCGCCGCCAGGCCCCCCGGCGCTGTCGTCGCCGCCGGAGAGCGCCAGGCCGCCGAGCACGCCGGCCGCCACGAGCGCGGCCGAGGTGGCCACAGCGACGACCGGGCGCAACACGAAGCGGCGGCCCTGCCGCGAGCGGCGCTGCTCCGCTTCGGCGGGCCAGGGAGCGGGCGGGGGCACCGGCCGGTCCCAGGCCTCGCGCGGCAGCTCCTCGAGGCGGCGGGCGAGATCGTCGAGCGAAGAGTCGGTCACCGGCTCACCTCCCCGTCTTCCTCGAGCAGATCGCGCAGCCGCCGCAGGGCGCCGACCATGCGCATCTTCACGGTGCCGAGCGGGATTTCGGTGCGCTGGGCGATCTCGGATTGGCTGAAGCCCTCGTAGAAGCGCATGCGCAGGAGCTCGGCCTCTTCCGGACGCAGGCGCGAGAGCAGGTGGGCGATTCGCCAGCGCTCGACCAGAGCGTCGGGCGAGTGCTCGGGGTCGGAATCCTCCACCAGCTCGAAGCCCTCGTTCGGGTTGCGAGGCTCCGGGCGGCGGCGGCGCAGCTCGTCCACGGCCCGGCTGCGGGCGATGGTCATGATCCAGGTCATCACGCTGGCACGTTCCGGGTCGTAATCGGGCGCCCGTTGCCAGACCTCGAGGAACACCTGCTGGTGCACGTCCTCGGCCATGCCGCGGTCCCCGACGGTGTTGATCAGGTAGCCCAGAACCGTGGGTGCGTACTCGTCGTAGATCTGGTCCAGAGTGGCGCGGTCGCGCTTGCGCAGGAGCTTTCTCAGCCCGTGGTCGCGGTGCGCGGGCTTGGGGCCGTGGCGCAGGAAGGACCCCGTCCGGGCCTGCATGGGACGTACAAGTGTCGCGGCACCCATCGGGGCATGTACGAGCGCGGGCCCGCCTGCGGTTGCCCAACCGAACGCGCGCCGGAGTCCGTAGGAGCTTTTGAAGGCAAAACAACGACGGAGGTATGAAGTGAAACGTTTCACCATGCTTGCGCTGACCGCGATCGTAGCTGCGTTTCTCGTAGCCGCGCCGGGCGCGAGCGCAGCGAAGGTCAAGCTGGCCGGGGGATCGACCACCCTCCAGCTCGACGCCGGTACTGCGGCAGCGCTTACCGGCGCGGGCGCGAGTGTGGCGCCGATCAAGCCCGCGAAGGCGGGCAAGCGCGGAATCGCCTTCCCGATCACCGGCGGCTCCATCGATCCGGCCACCGCGGCCGGGCGCATCGACCACTCCGGTGGCCTGGTGTTCCGGGCGGGCGGTGAGCGGGTCGCGATCAGGAACTTCCGCGTGCACGTCGGCGCGAAGAGGGCGATCCTGACCGCGCAGGCGGGCAAGGCCCGGCTGACCGTGCTGTCGCTGAACCTGTCCAAGGCCAAGATCAAGCGGCCGGGTCTTGGCACCACCGTCACCGGGATCCGCGCCGTGCTCGCGGGCCAGGCGGCGAAGGCGCTCAACGAGGCCTTCGGAGTCAAGCTGTTCACCAAGGGCCTGCCGATCGGCAAGGTCACCGTCAAGGCCAGCCCGGCCGAGGTCGCGCTGGCGGGCGGTTCCACCGCACTGCAGCTCGATTCCGGTGCGGCAGCGGCGCTTACGTCCCTGGGCGTTACGGCGGGCGTGGTGGCTCCGGCCACCGCCGAGTCCGACGGGCTCAATTTCCCGATCACGGGCGGCAAGGTGAACGCGAAGACGTTCGCCGGCTCCATCCGGCACAGCGGAGGCATCAGCCTCACCGCCGGCTCCACTGTTGTCGAGCTCACCGAGTTCACCATCAACGTGGACGCCGATCCGGACCTGACCGCCCTCGTGGGTGGCCAGCGGGTCTCGATCCTGAATCTGGACCTCTCGGCACTCGATGCGACGGTCAGTGGCCGCCGGATCACTCTGGGCGGCGTCAAGGGAACGCTGACCGCTGCGGCGGCAGGCGCTCTCAACCAGGCGTTCGGCGTCACGGCGTTCAGCGAGGGCCTGACCCTCGGCCTGGCCACCGTGAAGGCCCGCGCCCAGTAGCACCTCCTCGGGGGGAGATGGCCGTTCCCCGGCCGGGCTCAGGAGCCCGGCCGGGGCGGCCGTCCGTCCCGTTCGCTGGCCTAGGTGTAGCTCCTAGCGACGTTCGTCAGGAGCATCCGGTGCCCCTTGGAGGCTGAGAGGTGCTCAAGCCACGTCAGTCCCAAGGCAGGACACCGGATGAAGCTTCACGGTAATGCCCGGACCTGTCCGAAGAGCCGCAGGCTGCTGGTCGAGCGGGTTGTTGAGCGAGGGTTCGTCGGTGACGGCGGTGGCCGAGGCCGCCGGCGTCACCGAGCGGCACCGTCTGGCGTTGGCTCATGCGCTGGCGCGAGGAAGGGCGAGGCCGGGCTGCTCGATCGCAGCTCGCGTCCGCACCGCTCGCCGAGGAGGATGGCGTCGGCGAGCGGTCAGGGCGATCGAGGGCGGTGGCGCAAGCACGACGCATGACGGCGGCCCAGATCGCCGGGCTCCTCGGCCTGGCGCTCTTGACGGTGTCCGCTCTAGTCTGACCAGCGCCTCGGGGCTGGGCAAGGGCTCGCGGAACGAGCGGCGCGGGGCCACCGCAGCCGCTACGAGCGCCGCCACCCTGGCGAGCTCGTGCAGGTCTCCAGGGACATGTGGCAGCTCGAGGGCGGATCCTCGGCGCGCGGCGCTGGGCAGCGAGCAGGATCGCCCGCCGGCAGTCAGCCGAGAGGTGGCGATCGAGGCAGGGCCGTGCCCGCGCGCGCATCGCGCAGGTTGATCCGCGCCCGAGAGATCAGCTGCGCCACCGAGTTGCGGTTCAGGTCGCATGATGTCCGCTATCTCGTCGTAGGAGAGGTTCTCGAGCTCGCGCAGCACCAGGACCTCGCGCTGGCGCTCGGGCAGGGTGGCGTTGGCCGTGCGGATCTCCTCCTGACGCGACGCGAGCAGCACGTTGCGCTCGGGGTCGTCCTCCGGGTCGCCGGGGTCGAAGCCCATGCCGCCGCCCCTGACGCCGCCTCCCACAGGGATGGCGCCCTCGGCGATCTCGTCGCTGGGCTCGGCGCGGCGCCGCCGCTCGATCAGGTCGTAGCAGGCGTGGCGCGCCGAGGTGAACAGGTAGGAGCCGAAGGCGAGGTCGCGGCCCTCGAGCTTGGGCAGGCGCCGCAGCACGCTGACGAACGCCTCCTGGGTGGCGTCGGCGGCGTCGTCCTCGGAGCCGACGATGCGCAGGCAGAGGTTGTAGGCACGCTTCTCGTAGCGCTGGTAGAGCTCGGCGAAGGCCTCGCCGTCCCCCGCCACCGCACGCTGAGCAAGCCCGGCCTCTTCAGCGGCAAGATCCCCGTCTACCGCCACGGTGGTGAAGGTACTCCTCCGCGCACGTTTGGCAAACGGCGTGGCGAAGGGCTGTACGGCGCTGGCCATCGTCCTTCCAACCGGCGCCCGCGGGCGGAATTACGGCACATGCGGAGTCTCAGCCTTCATCATCCGCTGGACCGTGGGTGTGATCTACGACACGATCGGGCGCCGCTACGTCCCACCCGCCGCGAGGAGCACGCATCAGGCGGCGATCGACGGCCGCCCTCCGCGATGCCCGCTCGGTGCTGAACGTGGCCGCGGGCGCGGCGCGGCCTCGAGGCCGACCTGGAGAGTGGCGCCTGGCAGCGCCGCCATGCCGACCTGTTGGCCCTGGACGAGCTCGATCTGGGCTACAAAGTGATCACGGTCAGCGCGCGAGATGCATCCCCAGTGCGCGCGGGGCGGCGCAGACCGCCCGGGTGAACGGATCCGCCCGTTGCCCGTTCTCTGCCGCCTTTTCGGCCCGCAGCAACGCCGAGCGGACGACCGACCCGCCGAGCCAGGCGAGAGGTTCCGGAGGCACCCACGCGCCGGCGTCAGAACCCACGAAGGCCAACCGTGAGAACTCATCGCGGCGGTCCAGAGCCAACGAGGCCAGCGCCCGCCCCGCCAGCTGCGTCGGACCCACCCCGTTCCCCGTGAAGCCGAAGGCGTAGTGCACCGGCGCGCCGGGCAGCGTGCCCACCTGCGGCAGGTGGCTCGGCGACACGTCGATCGGGCCTCCCCATGCATGCGTGATGCGCCGCCCGCCGATGCCGGGGAACATCCGCCGAAGCGAGGACGCCACCTCGTCGGCCACCTCGCCGTCGACCTCGATCGGACCGTTCAGGCGCGCCCCGCAGGCCAACCGCCCACCGCCCCAGCCGAACACGATGCGCCCGTCGGGGGTGGTGCGGAAGTAGTGCAGCAGCAGGCGGCCGTCGGTGATGCACTCGCCGCCCGTCCAGCCGATCTCCTGGAGCAGGTCGGGTACGGGCTCGGTCATCACGATGTGGGAGGAGGTGACCGACAGCCGTGAGCGCAGCGGCGTCACGGAACGCGCCGCGGGTCCCACGGCCAGCACCGCCGTGGAGGCCCGCACCGAGCCGCCCTCGGTATCGGCCACGACGGTGTCGGCGCGCGCCGACCCGTTGGCGCCGGCGGCCGACCGCTCGCGGCGCAGGGCGCTTACCCGCGAGTGCTCGAACACCTCCACGCCACGCTCGATCAGCCGCCGCCGCAGCCCCAGCGCCAGCCGCGCCGGCTGGACGGTGGCGAAGTCGGGCACGAACACCCCGCGGCCGAAGACGGGCGAGGCGCAGCGCTCTGCCACCTCCGCCGCCGACAGGTCCTGCACCGCGCCCGGGGCGCCCAGGGCGGCCGCCGCCTCCACCGCAGCGCGGCCGACGCCCTCGAAGGCCTCGCCGGTCGACACGCACATGTAGCCCGACTGGTCGAACCAGGCGTCCACCTCGTTGCGCTCGCACCAGGCGCCGATATCGGACACGCTGCGGCTCGACGCGTCCAGCAAGGACCGCGCCGGGCCGTCGCCGAAGCTCGACCGGAGTGCCGGGGCGCTGAACCAGAGCGATTCGCAGAAGCCGCCGTTGCGCCCGCTGGGGCCGTGCCCGCATACGTCTCCCTCCAGCAGCACGACCCTCGCGCCGGGCTCGGAGTCGGCCACATGCCAGGCGGTCCACATCCCCGCGTAACCGCCCCCGATGACGAGGACATCCGCGTCCAGCGAACTATCGAGAGGGGGACGAGCATCGGCGCCACCCGCCTCTTCGAGCCACCAGCCCGTGGCGTCATGGCGGCCGATATGCGTATCGTGAACAGAGACCCTGATGAGCAAGACCCTAGTAATCGCCGAGAAGCCATCGGTCGCACGCGACCTTGGATCGGCCCTGCCCGGATCCTTCAAGAGCGCGAAGGACAAGACCCACCTGGTCGGTGACGAGTATGTCGTCACCTGGGCCGTGGGCCATCTCGTGGGCCTGGCCGAGCCCGAGGCCTACGACCCGAAGCTGAAGAAGTGGCGTTACGCCGACCTGCCGATCCTGCCCGAGAAGTTCAAGCTGGTGCCCAACGACGAGCGTGCCGCCAAGCAACTGAAGGCGATCCATCGCCTGATGGCCGACGAGGAGATCTCGGACATCATCAACGCCTGCGACGCCGGTCGCGAGGGCGAGCTGATCTTCGCCTACCTGTACGAGACCGCCCCCGTGCACAAGCCCGTGCAGCGGCTGTGGTTGTCCTCGATGACCAAGCAGGCCATCGGCGAGGCCTTCAAGCAGCTGCGCCCGGGGGATGAGATGAAGCCCCTCGAGGAGGCCGCGCGCTCGCGTTCCGAGGCCGACTGGGTCGTGGGGATGAACGCCACCCGCGCCGCGAGCATCCGCCTGCGCGCGGCGTTCGACGGCGCCGTCTCGCTGGGCCGAGTCCAGACGCCGACGCTGGCCCTGATCGCGAGTCGCGAGGAGGAGATCCGTGCCTTCACGCCCGAGCCCTACTGGCTGGTCGAGGCTCGCTTCGCCGCCACCGGTGAGCGCCTCTACCTTGGCCGCTACCTCGGCGGCCGGCGGCTGCCCTCGGAGAACGAGGCCAAGGCGATCGTCGACGCCACGACCGGCAAGCCGGGCGAGATCACCAAGCTCGAGAAGAAGGAGGAGCGCGAGAAGCCGCAGCTCCTCTACGATCTGACCTCGCTTCAGCGCCACGCCAACACGCTGCTCGGCTTCTCGGCCCGCCGGACGCTCGGCGCCGCCCAGCGCCTCTACGAGGAGCACAAGGCGCTGACCTATCCGCGCACCAACTCGCGCTACCTGACCGGTGACATGGTCGCCGAGATCAAGCCGACTGCGGAGCTGGTGGGGCACAACCCGGGCTACCGGCGCGGAGCCGAGTTCGTGGTGGGCCTGGACGAGCTGCCGTTGCACCGCGTGGTCAACGACAAGAAGGTCGAGGACCACCACGCGATCATCCCCACTCGCTCCGAGCACGACCTCGGCAAGATGGGCCAGGACGAGCTGAAGATCTACGACCTGGTTGCCAAGCGCTTTCTCGCCGTCTTCCACCCGGAGGCGGTCTTCGAGCGCACGCGCGTCGAGACCACCGTGGCCGACAATGTCTTCCGCACGAGCGGCCGCCGCCTGGTGGAGCCGGGCTGGCGCGCGGTCTACGGCGACCAGGCCGAGGGCGAGCCGGGAGAGGACGACTCGGGCGGCGACCAGATGTTGCCCAAGCTCGAGCAGGGGGAGACCGTCGAGACACGCTCGGTCGAGTTCCTGCGCAAGGAGACCCAGCCGCCGCGGCGCTTCACCGATTCGTCGCTGCTGGGCGCCATGGAGACCGCCGGCAAGGAGATCGAGGACGCCGAGCTGCGCGAGGCCATGAAGGACTCGGGCATCGGAACTCCGGCCACGCGCGCCGGGATCATCGAGCTGCTGATCGGGCGCGAGTACATCGAGCGCGAGGGGCGCGCGCTGGTGGCCACCGAGAAGGGGATCCAGGTGATCCGCCTGCTGAACGGCCACCAGCTCACCTCTCCGGAGCTGACCGGAAGCTGGGAGAAGCGCCTCGGCCTGATCGAGCGTGGCGAGGACACCCACGACGCGTTCATGGGTGACATCGCCAAGTTCACCACCGAGACCGTCGAGGAGCTCGACAAGCTCAAGGGCGTGCGCATCGAGCGGGCCAAGCTAGGTCCCTGCCCGATCTGCGGTCGCGAGATCTCCGAGAACCGCAAGGGCTACTCGTGCTGGTCGCGCGAGGATCCGGGCTGCGGCTTCGTGATCTGGAAGAAGAAGGCCGGCAAGTCGCTGCCCGTCGCCGTGGCCAAGGAGCTGATCGCGTCGCTCAAGGAGTCGCGCGAGCGCGGCGAGGACCCGGGCGTGGGCCGCACCGCCAAGCCGGTTACGGGCTTCCGCAGCCGAGCCGGGCGCACCTTCAGGGCCAAGCTTCGCCTCGAGCAGGTGGAGGAGGGCAAGTGGCGGGTCGAGTTCGACGAGGACTGGGCCAAGGAGCCGCCCAAGGGCGAGTCCGAGGAGGAGCGCGCCGAGGCGGAGGTCGCCGCTCCCGCCGCGAAGCCCGAGCCCGAGCCGGCCAAGCCGGAGGCCGAGCCCGCCAACGCTTGACGCGCCCTCCCTACTCGGGGTAACCTACCGACGGTAGGTGGACGCGGCCAGCCCCCGTATAGAGGATTTCCAGCACGGCCGGGTGCCGCGGGCGGTGCGCGAGCGGCAGCTGATCGAGCTGGCCGAGGAGCTGTTCTCCGAGCGCAGCTACCAGGGCGCCTCGATGGACGAGCTGGCGCGGCGCGCCGGCGTGACCAAGCCGATCATCTACGAGCTGTTCGGCAACAAGGACGGGCTCTTCCGCGCCTGCCTGGAGCGCTCGGCCGAGCGGCTAGCCGCTCAGGTGGCCGCGGCGGTGCGCGCCGAGGACGATCCTGAGGCGCGGCTGCGCGCCGGCGGGCTCGCCTTCCTTCGCTTCGCCGCCGACCACCGCGTCGCCTGGGAGCTGATGATGGAGGGCCGCTTCTCGGACGCCGCCCTGGAGGTCCGCCGCAGCCAGGCCGCGCTCGTGCTCGAGCTGCTGAGGGAGATGGCCCCCGGTGACGTCGACGAGCGCGAGCTCGACATGGTGGCGCACGCGGTCAACTCGGCGTACGAGGGCGTCGCCCACTGGATGTGGGACCACCCCGAGGAGCCGATCGAGCGCCTGGCGGATTGGACGGTGGAGCTGCTGCTCCCCGGACTGAGGAGGTTCACGTGAACGCAGCCCAACACCATCACACGGTCATCGTCGGAACCGGCTTCTCCGGTCTCGGCATGGCCATCAAGCTCAGGCAGGACGGCCACGGCGACTTCGTGCTGCTGGAGCGCGCCGGCGAGGTGGGGGGCACCTGGCGCGACAACACCTAGCCGGGCTGTCGCTGCGACGTCCCCTCACACCTCTATTCGTTTTCGTTTGCCCCCAACCCGAGCTGGTCGAGCACGTTCTCCCCGCAGCCCGAGATCCTCGACTACATGCGGGACTGCGCCGAGCGGTACGGGGTGATGGGCCATATGCGCTTCCACCACGAGCTGCGCGGAGCCGACTGGGACGAGGACGCCGGCCTGTGGCGCCTCGACACCTCGCAGGGAGAGCTGACCGCGGACGTCCTGATCGCCGGGCCGGGCCCGCTGAGCGAACCGAGCGTCCCCGGCCTGCCCGGCCTCGCGAGCTTCGAGGGCAGCTACTTCCACTCGGCTCGCTGGGAGCACGATCACGACCTGGCCGGCGAGCGCGTGGCCGTGATCGGCACGGGCGCCTCGGCCATCCAGTTCGTGCCGAAGATCCAGCCCGAGGTGAGCCGGCTGCACGTGTTCCAGCGCACGCCGCCCTGGGTGATGCCGCACCCCAACCGGCCCATGACGCACGCCGAGCGCACTCTCTACCGCGCCTTCCCGCCCGCGCAGAAGGCCATGCGCGCGGCGATCTACTGGGCGCGCGAGTCGTTCGTGCTGCAGTTTCGCCGCCCGCGCCTCGGGCGCGTGGTGGAGCGCATCGCCCTGCGCCACCTGCACGCCCAGGTCAAGGATCCCGAGCTGCGCGAGCGGCTGAGGCCGCGCTACGCGATCGGCTGCAAGCGCATCCTGCCCACCGACGAGTGGTACCCGGCGCTCGTCCAGCCCAACGTCGAAGTGGTCAGCGAGGGCATCCGCGAGGTGTGCGCGCGCTCGATCGTGCTGGCCGACGGCAGCGAGCGCGAGGTCGACACGATCATCTTCGGCACCGGCTTCCACGTGACCGATCTACCGATCGCGGAGCTGATCAGGGGCCGCGACGGCCGCTCGCTGTCCGAGACCTGGCGGGGCTCGCCCTCGGCCTACAAGGGCACCGCGGTCGCCGGCTACCCCAACCTGTTCTTCATGGTCGGCCCCAACACCGGGCTGGGCCACAACTCGATCGTGTTCATGATCGAGTCGCAGATCGAGTACGTGGCCGACGCCCTGCGCACTATGCGCCGCCGCGGCGCGCGCACGCTCGAGGTACGGCCCGAGGCCCAGGCTGCGTGGGGCGCCGAGCTCGAGCGCATGACCGAGGGGACGGTCTGGGTCTCGGGCGGCTGCCAGAGCTATTACATCGATCGCAACGGCCACAACTCGACGCTCTGGCCGACCTTCACCTGGCCCTTCCGGCGGCGGCTGCGTGAATTCGACGAGGCGGCCTACACGCTGACATCGCCGGTGCGCGAGCCGCTGCCGACAGCCGCCTGACGCGGGCCGGCGCTGCGTTTCGCTCTCACCGGCGCGCTGCAGCGCCGCTAACGGGAGGTCCCTGAAGACAGGTGCCCCATAGGGTCCCTTTCTTCCGGGACCCCCGAACCAGCCCCGGCCTCTTGCGGGGCCGAAGGCCGGCGATAGATTCCTCGGGCAATGCCGTCGCGCAACGTCGCCCGCCTCCACGAGACCTACCACGCGTTCGTCCACGGGCAGCTCGAGCGCATCCCGGAGTTCTTCGCCCCTGACGGCTTCTACCGAGCCAGCGGCGTGTTCGTCGGCATGGACGAGGTCTATCGCGGTCACGCCCGGATCGAGCAGTTCTGGTACGCCTCGACCGAAGCCTGGGAGTGGCTGGCGATCGAGGCCGGGCGCACAGCGGAGTACGGCGACTACGTCGTGGCCGAGGCTCACTTCAAGGGCGTGGGTGCGGAGAGCGGCCTGGAGGTGGCCTTCGACGCGGGTCATCTCGTCCACTTCCGCGACGGCCTGATCGTCGAGTTCCTCGCCTTTCCGACCTGGCAGGACGCCGTGGACACCGGCGAGCGGCTGTCGTCCGTCCCCTAGCAGCGCGCCGAGCGCGACTGGAGCCGCTCCTAGGCCACTACGCGCAAGTCGCCCGCCGGGCGGCTGCGCAGGTCGCGCACCACCGCGTCGACGATGCGCTCGTCGTCGCGCACCTGGCCGTCGGTCACCGCGTTGATCACGCTGCGCTTGCGCTGAAGCAGCTCGGCCATGGTCTCGTCGATCGTGTCCGGAGCCAGCAGGTACCAGGCCGTCACGGCGCTGTCCTGGCCGATCCGGTGCAGGCGGTCCTCGGCCTGATCGTGACGCGCGGGGGTCCAGTCGAGCTCCAGGAAAGAAACGTTCGAGGCGCGCGTGAGCGTGATGCCTTGGGACGCAGCCTTGAGCGAGCAGATGATCAGCTGGGGCCCGTCCTCGGACTGGAAGGCGTCCACCGCCTCCTGGCGCTTGACCGTGGAGTCCGAGCCCAGGATGTGGGCTGCGTTGGGGAACCGCTGCAGCAGCGCGCGCTGGATCGCCACGTGGTCGGCGAACACGACGATCGGCTCACCGGAGGCGAGGAAGTCGGAGATCCAGGCGAGCGCCGTGGGCAGCTTGCCGGCGGCAGCCAGCTGGCGCAGGTGGTTGAGCCGCACGAGCTGCTCGGCGCGCAGCGCGGCGGCCACCTTGGCGTCGAGCGTGCGCAGGTCGAGCGGGAGGGTCTGCAGCCAGGCGATCACGTCCTGCTCGGCGAGCCGGTACTCCTGCTCGTTGGCCAGCGCAACGGGCACGGCGTCGTGGCGCTTGCGCGGCAGCTGGGGCAGCACCTGCTGCTTGGTACGGCGCACGTAGCAGTGGGCGCGCAGATTCCAGTGCAGCCGGTCGTCGCTGCCGGCGTCACGGAAGCGGCGCGACAGGCGCGCGCCGCTTCCGAACTCGCGTAGGCGGCCGAGAACGCGCAGCTGGGCCACCAGCTCCTCGGGCCGGTTGAGGATCGGAGTCCCCGTGAGCGCGAGCCGCAGGGCGTCGTCCGCGAGCCGGGAGGCGAGCTCCAGAGCGGCCTTGGTGCGCTGTGCGCCGGGGTTCTTCACGTAGTGCGACTCGTCGAGGACCAGCGCTCGCAGACCGCGTGCCCCGAGCGCCTCGGAATGCGCCTCGAGGATGTCGTAGTTGAGCACCACGATCTCCGCCTCGCGGGCCTCCTCGCTCCAGGTGGTGTCGGTGCGGCCGTCGAGCACGGCCACGCGGCGCTCGGGGAGCCAGTGGTTGGCCTCGCGCTCCCAGGTGAGCTTCATGCTCGCCGGGCAGATCACGGCGGCGGGGAAGGCGTCGTCGGACTCGAGCGTTGCCAGCGCCTGGACGGTCTTGCCGAGCCCCTGCTCGTCGGCGATGAAGGTACGGCGCCGCTCCAGCGCGTAGCGCACGCCGGCCCTCTGGAAGGGATGCAGCTCGCCGCCCAGCACTAGCCCGTCGAGCTCGGCGTCCTCGGCGTAGGAGAGCGCCACCGTGGCGGCCGCGCGCTCGTGCTCGGCCACGAGCTCCGCGAGCACCTCGTGCACCGTCTCCTCCACGCGCACGCCCGGGTGGTCGTCCACGAAGCCGGCGAGGTCGAGCGCCAGGGCGGCATCGGCCGGCACGGCCACTCCCCAGGATCCGCTGCGAGTGAAGAAGCGCCCGGGTCGCGGCACCGGACGCGCCTCGGAGAGACGCTTGAACTCGCGCACGGGAACGGGGTCCCAGCCCGAGAACAGCGTGACCTCGGGCTCGCCGTCGTCGCCGATCCCGAGCGTCAGGTACGCCGATGCCGGCTCGCGGCCCGCTCTCAGGTCGCGCGCGCAGCTACGGGCGAGATCGTCGAGCTGTATTCCGTCGAGCTCCAGGAGCCCCGCCCCGCTGTCCTCGCTGAACGGCACCACCAGCCGGTCCTGGGCCACCTCGATCGCGCCTTCGAGCTCGGGCGGCGGGTCGCCCGAGAGCACGCGCAACACAAAGGCGCCGGCGCCCTCGTGGACGAGCACCGACGCGACCGCCCGGAAGCGGTCGGACTCGCTCAGCCAGGCCAGCACCTCGGGAGCGGCTATCAGATCGGGAAAGCGCTCCAGCAGGCGCTCGACCGCCTTCGACACGCGCGGGTCGGCGGGTACGCGCCAGTGCTTTCGCCGCCAGTCGAACCAGCGCCTCGGCAGGCGCTTGACCGCCTCGTTGAGCTCCTCGTCGAAGGGGAACGCGAAGACGATCTCGGTCTCGCGAGGGTTCTCGGCGAGCATCCAGACCCGGCCGGGCCCGGTCACGGTCTCGATGGCGGGAGGGCCTGACATCAAACAGTTGAGACTAGCCGTCCGGCGGGCGGTTCGCGCTA
The DNA here is from genome assembly GCA_963813495.1 of uncultured Thermoleophilaceae bacterium. GTDB lineage: Bacteria > Actinomycetota > Thermoleophilia > Solirubrobacterales > Thermoleophilaceae > JACVRW01. The sequence continues at coordinate 639,804 of CAWEZC010000005.1, read as the reverse complement.
TATCTGGCGCTCTTCGGCGGTCAGGGCGCCGCCCGCGTCGCCCGTATTGAGCGTGCCGCTCGGCTCGATCAGCAGCACGTGCGCCTCCTCGTGCGCCACCGGACGGTGCTCCACGCCGCGCGGCACAACGAACAGCTCGCCTTCCGACAGCTCGATGTCACGGTCGCGCAGCTGGATCGTGAGGCGACCCTGCAGCACGAGGAAGAAGTCGTCGGTTTCTTCGTGGCGGTGCCACACGAAGTCACCGTGGGCCTTGACGACGGCGAGCTTGTAGTCGTTCAGGTGGCCGACGATCCCGGGGCTGAAGGGCTTGTCGAGCAGCGCGAGCTTCTCGGCGAGGTTGACCTTGTTCTGCATGCCGAGAAGCCTGACAGCCGCAGGCTCGGTTCCATGTCATGCTCCGAGCGATGACTGTCAAGGCGGACTTCAACGCAGAGGAATGGTCGAAGATCACCGAGGCTCCGGCCCTCGCTGCCCTGGCGGTGATCAATGCCGACCGCGGCGGCAGCCTCCGCGAGACTCTCTCGCTCGGGAAGGCCTACGCCGAGGCACGCAAGACGGGAGCGGGGAGCGAGCTGCTCGACCAGATCGTGGCCTCGCCGCCACAGGTCGACCCGGCGGGGCTGGGCTCGCGCGAGGAGCTGGCCGAGCGGATCGACGAGCGCCTGCGCGAGGCGATCGCCATCCTCGGGGCCAAGGCCACTCCCGAGGAGGTCGAGTCCTACCGGCAGTTCGTGCTGGGTCTCGCCGACACCGTGGCGCACGCCCACAAGGAGGGTGGCTTCCTCGGCATCGGCGGCAAGGAAGTGAGCGAGAGCGAACAGCAGGTCCTAGACCGGCTGCGCACGACGCTCGCGGCCGGCCCGGCCTGAGCTCAGGGCACCGCCGGCAGCTGTTCGAGCACGTTCTCGAGGCGCGGCTCGCCGCTGTCGTCGAGCAGCAGGACGCTGCCGGGCCAGTACGGGTTGCGCGGGCCGGCGCTGCTCACGAAGGCGGCCTCGTGGAACCAAGTGCCGCTGTTCCACAACCGCGTTCCGCCCGCCGTCGTCCACTCGCCCGGGTCGTCGCCCGGGAGCGGGCCCGCCCGGTGGGTGTGGCCGAAGACGACGTGGGCGGCCTGCGGCGCCACGGTGTCGGCCACCCGGCCCATCGCCAGCAGACCGGCCCTGCGCAGCTCCTCGCCGCTGAGCTCGCCCCGCAGCGGGCCGAGCCCCAGTCCGTTGAGAGCCGCCACCGCCACCGGGATGGTGACCCGCCCGAGCAGAAAGCGGCCGGCCCGGCCGTTGCCGGTGACTCGCTCCCACACCCCGCGCGACATCGCGCCGCCACGGCGCAGCGCGGCGGGTGGCGCGGCCTGGGCGAGCCCGCCGTAGAACGCGTACAGCGGAGCGAGTATGGCCTCGTAGTCGTCGGCCGCGGCCACCGTCTGGCCGCGCCTGGTCAGCCGGCCCATGGCGCCGGCCGCGATCGATTCCAGGCGGGGCACGGTCAGGTGAAGGTCCAGGTAGTGCCCGTGGGTGGCGTAGACGTCGGGACGCAGGTAGAGCCCGGGGTAGGCGAGCCGCAGGTCGGCGTCGGGCATCAGGGCCGACAGGCGGCCCGCCAGTCCGTCGCCCGGCTCGACCGGCCACTCGTTCTCCGGCCCGAGCTCCCCGCCGTCGAGGCGAACGCGCGACAGCCAGGGATCGGCCAGCGCGTGGTCGTGGTTGCCGGGCACGAGCACCACCTGGCGGCCGGCGAGCGCCCGGCCCACGACCTCGAAGAAGGGGCGCACGTACGCGAGCGACTCGGCCACGCACCGCTCGCGTAGCTCGAGCAGGTCGCCCAGCACGATCACGCGGCCGGCGGCCGACAGCGCCTCCGACAGGCGCTCGCGCGCGCCCGGGCGGGCGGCCACGTCGGCTCCGGCGAGGGCACCGAGGTGAAGATCGGAGATCACCGCCGTGCGCATGGCCCGATGGTGGCAGCCGGGAGGACGAGGCTGTCTCTAGATTCCCCTGTGGTGTCTCGCTTCTGCCGCCACAACCGCCTGACGGCGGACTGCCCGATCTGCTCCGAGGGCACCGTGCTCGATCCCGGCCTCAAGCCGGCCAGGACGCGCAGCAGCGCGCCGCGCCGCGCGCGCAAGGCAGGCGGGGGGACGCGGACGAGCGCCGCGCCACGCGTATCGCGGGGAGTGTTCGCGACCGCAGGACCTTACGAGGACGGGCGCGAAGTACGCCTCGAGAAAGTGCCCGGCGGCCTTCGCCTGGCAGTCTGGCACGCCGGCCAGCTCGTGCGCGCCGCCCCGGTGGTGGGCGTTCGCGACCTGCCCGCGCTGCTCGCCGAGGCCTCCGAGCGGGAGGTGCTCGATCCGCTCGCCCTCGAGCCGACCGGCACTGCCGCCCCGGGCGCTCACGCCGCCAGCCCCGGTCGCTCGGGCGATCTGCGCGACGAGCTGCGGGTGGAGCGGATCGATCCCGAGCACCTGCGCATTGCGCGCTGGGTCATGCGCCCCAACAGGGGCTGGGAGCTCCAGGAGGCGCCCGTGATGCTGCCACCGTCGCGTTTCGCCGAAGCGCTCGAGGCGGCGGCCGCTCAGGGCGTGCTGGCGTCAGACTTGACGCCCTGAGCGCGACTCTCTCCGTCTTGTCCGCGCGCTACCTCTTACCGGTGTGCCGCTAACACTCGTAACCGGCCCCGCCAACGCCGCCAAGGCCGGCGCGGTGCTGGGCGGCCTGAGGGCCCGGCTGGATGACGAGGGGCCGATCCTCGTGGTGCCGGCCTTCGGCGACGTCGAGCACGCCCAGCGCGAGCTGGCGCAGCGCGGCGCCGTCTTCGGCGCGCGCGTGCTGCGATTCCGCTGGCTGTTCCAGGAGATCGCCGGCCGGGCCGGGTACAGCGCCCGCGTGGCCTCGGAGGTTCAGCGTGAGCTGATCGCCGAGGGCGCCGTGCGCCGGGCCGACCTGCGCGTGCTGGCGGAATCCGCCGGCCACCCCGGCTTCGTGCACGCGACGGGCCATTTCGTCGCCGAGCTGGGCCGCTCGATGGTCGACCCCGCTCGCTTCACGCGCGCGCTTCGTGACTGGAGCGGCGACGGCCCTCGGCGCGACTATGCGGACGAGGTGGCCGCCCTCTACCGCGGCTATCGCAACGGCCTCGAGGCGGCCGGCCTGGTCGACCCGGAGCTGTTTGCCTGGAGCGCACTCGACGCGCTGCGGGAGCGGCCCGCGGCCTGGGGGTCCACGCCGCTGTTCGTCTACGGGTTCGACGACTTCACGCTGCTCGAGCTGGACGCCCTGGAGACGATCGCCGCCCGCTGCGGGGCGGACGTCACGGTCTCGCTGCCCTTCGAGCCCGCGCGCGAGGCCTTCCGCGCGACCGCCGGGGTGCGCCAGGAGCTGCTCGCGCGCGGCGCTCAGGAGCAGGTGCTGGAGCCGGTCGACGAGCACTATGCAAAGGAGTCGCGCGCCGCGCTTCATCACCTCGAACGCAATCTCTTCGAAGAGCCCGGGACGGAGGCAGAGGCGGGTCCGGCCATCTCCTTCCACTCCGCCGGCGGCGAGCGTGCCGAGGTCGAGCTTGCAGGCGCCCGCGTGCTCGATCTGCTGCGCGAGGGCGTCCAGCCCGGCGACGTCGCGGTCGTGTTCCGCGAGCCGGGCCGCTACGCCTCGCTGCTCGAGCAGGTCTTCGGCTCCTACGGCATTCCCTACTCGATCGACCGCTCGGTGCCCTTCGGGCATACCGGGATCGGGCGTGGGCTCCTGGCCCTGATTCGCTGCGCCGCGCCGGGCGGGAGCGCCCAGGACCTCCTCGCCTACCTGCGCACTCCGGGTCTGCTGCAGGTCCCCGGGCTGGCCGACCGCCTCGAGGCGGCCGTACGCAAGCAGGGCGCGCATGCGGCCGAGCAGGCTCGAGAGCTGTGGGAGGCCGAGCACTGGCCGCTGAGCGAGCTCGACCGCCTGCGGGACGCGCCCGACGGGGCCGCCTTCGTGGCCGAGCTGGAGGGTCGCCTGACACGCCTGTTCGCCGCTCCCCACGAGCGCCAGGCCGCCGTGCTGGAGGGCCCAGAGCTCGACGAGGCGCGCGCGCTGCGCGCAGGTCAGAGCGCGCTCACGGAGCTGCGCACCTTACTCGGCCGCGGCGCCGCCGGGGCACCCGCGGCGGCCCGGGTCCAGCGCGTCCTCGAGCAGCTCGAAGTTCACGTCGGGGAGGACGCTCAGCCCGACCGCGTTCAGGTGGCCACTCCGGAGGCCATTCGCGCTCGTCGCTTCGAGGCGGTGTTCGTGTGCGGGCTGCAGGAGGGCGAGTTCCCCCGCGCTGCGGCGCCGGAGCCCTTCCTGTCCGACGAGGACAGACGCGCCATCGCCGGCGCCACCGGTCTCGTCCTTCCGGTCCGTGAGGACCGCCTCGACCGCGAGCGCTACCTGTTCTACGTGTGCGCGTCGCGCGCCGAGCGGCTGCTCGTGCTGTCGTCGCGCTCGAGCGACGAGGAGGGCAACCCCGAAGCCCAGTCGTTCTTCTTGGAGGATGTGCGGGACCTGCTCGCCGACGACCCCGAGCTGCGCGAGCGCTCGCTCTCGGACGTGACCTGGAGCGCCGACTCGGCTCCCACCGCGGCCGAGTGGGACCGCGCGCTGGCCGCCGCCGGGCCGCGTCGCACGGAAACGCCCCCCGGGCCGCTCACCTGCGCGCCGCTGCTGGCCGAGCTCGCCGCGCGCGACGCCGTGTCCGCCGGGGCCCTCGAGCGCTTCGCGGACTGCCCCGTCAAGTGGCTGGTGGAGGACCTGCTGCGTCCGCAGGAGCTTGCTCCCGATCCCGAGGCGATGGTGCGCGGCGACTACGCCCACTCGGTGCTCGAGCACACCTACCGGCGCCTGCGCGAGGAGACCGGTGACCGGCGCGTCACCGGCGGTAACCTGGCCCGCGCCGAGCGCATCCTGGTCGAGGAGCTGCGTGAGCGCAGCGCCGCCTTCCCGCTCTCGCCCAAGGAGACCCGCGTCAAGGCGGCGGCGCGGCGACTCGAGTTCGACCTGCTGCGCTACCTGCGCTCGGAGGCCGGCTCGGACACGGGCTTCGAGCCCGAGCACCTCGAGCTGCGCTTCGGCTACGGCGACGACAGCGAGCCGGTGGAGATCGCCGAGGGCCTGCGAGTGCGCGGGCGGATGGACCGCGTGGACACGAGCGACGGTATGGCACTCGTGCTCGACTACAAGAGCGGCAAGCGGGTCGATCGCTACAAGGTCGCCAGCTGGGAGGCCGAGAACCGCTTCCAGGCGGCGCTCTACATGCTGGTGGTCGAGCGCCTGCTCGAGCTGCGCCCCGCCGGTGGCGTCTACGTGGCCCTGGGCAGCGCGGACTCGCGGCCGCGGGGGATGGTGGCCGCAGGCGTGGAGGAGCTCGGCTCGGGCTTCGTGCCCGGCGACCGCCTCGAGCCCGAAGACTTCCGGGAGAAGCTGGAGTGGGCGCTCGGGCGCATCCGCGAGACCGATGCCAGCATGCGCCGGGGCGAGCTCTGCGCATCACCCGACAGCTGCGACTGGAACGGCGGCTGCCGCTACCCCTCGATCTGCCGGAGCGAGGCATGACCGCGCTGACCGACGAGCAGGCCCGGGCCGTCGAGCGGCGCTCCGGTTCGCTGCTCGTGCGGGCGGGAGCGGGCACGGGCAAGACGACCGTGCTGGTCGAGCGCTTCGTGCGTGCGGTGCTCGACGACGGCGTCGCCGTGGAGTCGGTCCTGGCCATCACCTTCACCGAGAAGGCCGCGGCGGAGATGAAGGCCCGCGTGCGCCGCCGCTTCCTGGAGCTGGGCCGGCGCGAGGAGGCGCGCTCGGCCGAGGGGGCCTGGATCTCCACCATCCACGGCCTCTGCTCGAGGATGCTGCGCGCCCACGCACTCAGCGCCGGCATCGACCCGGGCTTCCGCGTGCTGGACGAGCTCGAGGCTGAGCGGCTTGCGCTCGACGCGTTCGACGGCGCATTGGAGGAGTTCATGGCCGACGGCGCCGATCCCGAGCGCATCGAGATGGTGGCCGCCTACACCCCGGACCGGCTGCGCGACATGGTTCGCACCGTCCACTCGCACCTGCGCAGCCGCGGACAGCGGCGCCCCGTCCTGGATGAGACGAGCCCGCCCCACCCTGCGGGCGAGCACGAGCGGCTCGAGGCCGCCGCCCGGGCCGCGCTTGACGAGCTGGGGACGGCGCCGCCCTCGGCGACCGTCAGCGCGGCGCTCGAGCGGCTCGAGGCCTGCCTCGAGCTGCTCGGCTCGACCGAGGCCGGCAGCGCGCCCGAGGCCGCCGGGTTGGAGGTCGTGAAGCTCAAGGGGCGCGCCAAGGCGCTCTCGTCGCCGGTCTGCGAGGAGTACCGCGACGCTCTCGCCGCGCTGCGCACGCTGGCGCTGGGAGAGCGTGAGCACCGCGACCACACGCTGCTGCGCGCGCTGCTCGACCTCTTCGGCGAGCGCTACGCGAACGCCAAGCGCGAGCGCTCCGGGCTCGACTTCGAGGACCTCGAGCTGGTGGCACGCGACCTGCTCGCCGGGCACGAGGGGCTGCGCGAGTCCTACGCCGGGCGCTTCACCCACGTGCTGGTGGACGAGTTCCAGGACACGAACCCGCTCCAGAACGAGCTGCTCGAGCTGCTGGCGCGCGACAACCTGTTCCGGGTCGGCGACGAGAACCAGTCGATCTACCGCTTTCGCAACGCCGACGTCGGGGTGTTTCGCGAGCACCACGAAGCGGCCCGGGCGGTGGGTGCGGCGGAGAGCATCACCGTCAACTTCCGCGCCCGCGGCGAGGTGCTCGACGCCATCGACCTCGCTTTCGAGCGTACGTGGGGGAACGACTTCGAGCCGCTGCGCGAGAGCCCGGTCGCGCGTGCAGAGCCGCCCCGGGTGGACCCCAGCGTCGAGCTCCTGGTGGTCGACAGGCCCAAGGGGCACTGGGACGCGGCTCTCGACCTGAGCGCCGATCCCTTCGGTGCGACGCTGCGCACTGCTCCCGTCTGGCGCGCCGCGGAGGCTCGCCTGGTGGCGAGGCGGGTGGACGAGCTGACCCGCGCCGGCCCGTGGTCGTACGGCGATGTCGTGATGCTCTTCCGGGCAACCACCGGGATGGGCTTCTACGAGCGGGCGCTCGAGGAGCGCGGTCTGCCCGTCCACGTGGTGGGCGGGAGGGGCTACTTCGCCCACCAGCAGGTGTCCGACCTGCGCCACTGGCTGTCGGCGCTGGCCAACCCGCTCGACGAGCTGGCCGTTTACTCCGTGCTCGCCTCGCCGCTGGCCGGCCTGTCTCTGGACGGTGTGGCGCTGATCGGGCTGCACGCGCGACGCGCCCACCGCGACGTGTGGTGGACGGTGTCCGAGCCCGACGCCGACCTGCTCGATCTGCTGCCCGAACGCGACCGCCGCCGGCTGTCGACCGTCGTGGAGCGCCTGCGGGCGGAACGCCGAGTGGCCACCCAGGTCTCGCTCGAGACGCTGATCGATCGCGCCGTCAGCCGCACGGGCTACGACCGGCACCTGTTGTCGCTCCCCGGAGGGGTGCGGCGCATGGCCAACGTGCGCAAGCTGATGCGGATGGCGCGCGAGTACGAGGCCGACGAGGGCCGCGACCTGCGCGGCTTCGTCGACATCGTGGCCGAGCGCGACATCCTCCAGGCCCGCGAGGGTGAAGCGCCCCTGGAGGCCGAGGCACTCGACGCCGTTCGCATGATGACCGTACACCGGGCCAAGGGGCTCGAGTTCCCCGTGGTGTGCCTGTGCGACCTCGGCAAGGACGGGCGCGACGACGACGGGTCGCTGCGCATCTCCGAGGACGGCACCGTGGGCCTGCGCCTGGCCGGCCTGGGCGGGGCGGTGGACTCGGAGCGCCTGGAGCAGCTCAAGGCCGCGGGCAAGGTCGCGGCGGAGGAGGAGGAGCGGCGCATCTTCTACGTGGCCGCGACCCGCGCCCAGCAGCATCTGATCCTGAGCGGGGCCACGGATCTCGAGAAGCGTCCCGAGCCGTCGGAGCTGGCCGAGCCGATGCGCTGGATCTGGCGCGGCTTCTGCCCGGACCTGCCGGCCGGGGGCCCCGCCGAAGGCGTGCACGTGGACGAGCGCGAGGGCCGCGAGGTGCGGGTGCGCTACACCCAGCTCACGTCCGCGACCCTCGATGAGCTGCTCCCTCCGGCCGACCGGGCGCCGGCGCGGGAGGCCGAGTCCGCCGAGCCGCGTCACGAACAGCCGGTGCTCGAGCTCGGCACTCCTCCGGCGCCGCGCGCGCTGCCGGTGAGCCGGCTCAGCTATTCGGGCCTCGAGGCCTACCGGCGCTGCGGCTACCGCTTCTATCTGGAGCGCGCGCTGCGCCTGGCCGCCGTTCCGCCCCCGGCAGCGTCGATCGAGTCGCCCACCGTGGAGGCGGAGATGAGCGCTCTGCTGCGCGGCTCGCTCGTGCACGGGCTGCTCGAGCGCCTCGACTTCCGGCGCCCCGTGGTGCCCGCGGCCGATGAGGTGGCGGCTCTGCTGGAGCGCCACGCAGTGCCCGCGAGCGACGAGCGCGTGGCGGACCTGCGCGGCATGGTCGAGCGGGTGGCCGGCTCCGCGCTGATCGAGCGGATCGCCGCTGCCCGGCGGGTGCGCGCCGAGCTGCCCTTCGCCTTCACGCTCGCGCCTCCGGACGCCGGCGGCCGCAGCCTGCTCGTCAACGGCGTCGTGGACGTCCACGCCGCCGAGGAGGAGGGGGTGCTGGTCGTGGACTGGAAGAGCGACGTGCTCGGAGAGCGCGATCCCGCCGAGCTGGTGGCCGAGTCCTACGCCACGCAGCGCATCGTGTACGCGCTCGCCGTGCTGCGCTCCGGCGCGCAGCGCGTCGAGGTGGCGCACTGCTTCCTCGAGCTGCCCGACCAGCCGGCTTTGGCGGTCTACGTGCAGACCGACGCCCAAGCCCTCGAGCGGCAGCTGCTCGACCTGGCCCGGGGCCTGGTCGAGGGGAGCTTCAGCCCCACCGACGAGCCCCATTTCGGCCTGTGCGCCGACTGCCCCGGGCGCAGCTCGCTGTGCACGCACGGCGCCGAGCTCACCCTGCGTGGGCTCCCAGAGCCCGATCGAACAAGGGTCTAGGGGCATTCCTCGCCGCCGCCCTCCCCGCTGGGCGTGCTTGCCGGTTGATCCCGAGCCCGAGCTAGATCGTGTCGCGCTGGAGCCCGAGCAGGCCGCCCGGCCCGTATGCGATCACCCAGCACTCGACCGACCGCCGACGAGCTCGACCTCAGCCGCGCCGCGTACTTCCGCCGCCTCAAGCTCGCATCCGAGCGGCTCGGCCAGATTCTCGGCTCCTAGCCGCTCCAGCGCGTCTTTCCGTCAGGACCTGGTCCTACTCTCCGACCTGTCAGCTATGCCAACCGGAGGAGAGCGAAGGCAGATGCCTCTCTGCTTCATCGAGCCACAGGAAGCGATCAGGGTCGTCGCCGAGAGCGTCGGGCGCGAAGCGCGCCGTCAGCTGCTGGGCGAGGTCGTGCGCGCCTGGGTCGACGAGATCCCCGACGACGAGCTCCAGGTCCACTATGCCAAGGCAGTGGAAGAGCTCGACGACGACGATCTCCTGATGCTCGCGGCCTGGCACGCGTCACTCGAGATCGGCCACCCGATCGCCAACAAGGAGTTCCTGCTCGGGGCCTTCCCGCGGCTGGGCGAACATCGCCGCGAGGCGCTCCGGATCGCGGCCGGCTTCAAGGGCGACGACGCCTTCGAGGCCGGTGTGAGCGAGGAGCAGGCGCTCAGCACCGTGCTCCCCTGGCTGTCCGAGGAGCGGTTGACGGAGCTCGCCGCCGAGGCGGTGGAGTTGTACTGCTGGGATCGCCTGGGCAGCGACAATTAGCCGGCTGCAAAGCGGCGCATCGCGGCGGCATCGGCGGAAGGCCGTGCGGAGCACTGTCCTTCCCCCTCTTCCTTGCGCTGCTGGTTTGCCTGGCCCCTGTGGGTTGCTCCGAGCCGCTCGGCAAGGACGACCGGCTCGCCGGATCCGGCGGATCTGAGCTCGCCCGGGTCACCAAGCACACCGACGGCGACACCCTGTGGTTGTCGGACATCGGCAAGGTGCGGCTCATCGGCGTGGACACCCCGGAGGTGTATGGCGACGACCAGTGCTACGGGCGCCAGGCCTCCGCGTTCGTGCAGAAGAGGGCTCCGATCGGGTCACGGGTGCGCTACCGGCTCGGTGTAGAGGAGCGCGATCATTACGGCCGGGCGCTGGCCTACGTCTGGCTGGACGGGCGCCGCTTCCTCAACCGGCTGTTGCTGGCGCGGGGGTACGCGCAGCCGCTGACGGTCCCTCCCAACCTCGAGTACGCGGATCTGTTCGCGCGGGTGGCGCGCCGGGCGAGGGACGCGGGCCGGGGGCTGTGGGGCCGCCGTGGCTGCGCCGCCTGGCGCCGGTAGCCTTCGCCGCGGGTGATCCGGCACGTCACAGTCCCGTCCGGCGTGCGCATCGCCTGTGAGGTGTCAGGGAGCGGGCCACCGTTGGTGCTGGTGCACGGGGCCGGTTCGGCACGCTGGGGCTTCGGGCTGCTGCGCCCGCATCTCGAGGAGAGCTTCACGGTTGTCGCCGTCGACCGGCGCGGCCGTGGCGACTCGAGTGACGGCGATGGCGCATATGCGCTCGACGGCGAGCTCGAGGACGTGGCGGCCGTGGTGCGCGACGCGGGCGAGGGGACGCTCCTGTTCGGCCATTCCTACGGCGGCCTGGTGGCCGCCGGTGCCGCCCGGCTGGTCGAGGGCCTGCCCCGCCTGGTGCTCTACGAGCCTCCCATGGGCGGCGTCCTGGCCGAGGCCACGCAGGTCGACCGCTGGGAGTCGCTGATCGAGGCGGGTGACCGCGACACTCCGGTGAGCGAGTTCCTCGCTTTCATAGGCGGCTACTCGCCGGCGGAGATCGCCGAATTCGCCGCCGGCCCGGCTTGGGAGCTGCGCAAGCAGGTGGCCCATACGATCCCGCGCGAGCTGCGCGCGGAGGCGGAGCTGTGCCTCGATCAGCTCGGTCTGCCCTCGCTCGACCTGCCGGTCCGCATGCTGGTCGGCAGCGAGAGCCCGGCGTGGGCGCGCCGCTCGACCGACGCCTACGCGCGGGCGCTGCCGCGGGTGAGCGTGCGCACGCTGGCCGGGCAGGGCCACGGCGCCGCGGTCAGCGCGCCCGAGCTGGTGGCGGCGGAGGTGGGGACCTTCCTCGCCGGGTCCCGCTAGCCGGCGCCGACCGCCGGCACCTGCTCGGTCTCGCGGGCGATGCGCCAGGAGGCCTGGACCGGGTCGAGGAAGAACGGGGGCTCGCGGTAGCGCAGGCGGTCGTTGTAGGTGTAGTCCTTGCGGTAGCCGGTGGCGATGCCGGCGGAACCGCCGGTCCCCACCGTGCCGCGGAAGAACTGCGCGATGGCGCCGTAGACCGTGAGGTCGCCGGTCGGCGCGCCGCAGAACCAGTTGTCGACGATGAAGGAGTGCTGAAGCGTCAGCATGGCGGCTTCGATACGCAGGTTCCGCGTATCGGTCCAGTTGCCGGTGTTCTGACAACCGCCCGGACCGGCCGTCTGGGTGAAGTCCACCGGGTGGTAGACCCGAACGAAGTTGTTCGCGATCAGGCCGAGCAGCAGCCCCTCGGCGCCGCGCGTCACGTCGTCGCGAACGACGATGTCGTTGTCGGCCGCGATGGTGAGGTCCTGGCCGTAGCTTCCGCGGACCCAGACGTCGCCGCAGCCGTAGCGCGGGTCGGTGTAGCTCTGTGAACGCACGTAGCCGCCGGTGCAGGACGTGTTGGCCGCGTAGATGACGCCGTTCGGCGGTAGCGGCATGCTGCGCGTCACCGGCTGGGGGCTGGCCGGGTTGGTGAGGTCGTAGGTGGTCACGGTCATGGAGGCCCCGTTCATGGTGATGTCGGTGCGGCCGTTGAAGACGTACTGAGGGAGCGTGACCGACCTGATCGCCGCGTTGGAGGGGGGCATGCCGAGCTGCTCGGCCCTGTCCACCCGCGTGCCGAGGAAGTTCGGGCTGGCCGTGCAGCTGCCTGAGTTCACGTAGGTCGGGTCTCCGCTCACCTCGATCGAGTCACGTCGGTTGCGCCCGAACGTGGCCCCGCCACACACACGCAGGTTGTCGTTGGTGTGCAGCGGCCCCTGGATCACGTCCGTCGGTGCGAACTGGATCTCCGTGCAAAAGCTCGTGCGTGCCGCGCGGAAGCGGCGGCACTCGGTGGTGGCCGTCTGGACGTTCGCTGTCCCGACGTAGGTGGCGGGGTCGAGTGTCTCGAAGTTCGTGAAGTAGATGAAGTCGATGAAGTTGCGGCGGCGCAGCGTGGCGAGCACCGTGCGCACCTCGCCACGCGACCTGCCCGTGACCCGCATGCGCAGGTTCCCGCTGGTATCGACCATCGAGTACTGATTGCCCTGCACGCACTCGTCGAAGCCCTCTGCCGGCAGCAGCTCGACGGTGTACTCGGCCTGCTCGCCCGGCAGCTTTCGCCACAGCCGGTCGTCGGCACCCGTCTGGTCCCACGCCTGGTTCACCGGCGAGAACTCGGTTGCGTTGGGCCGCGGCACGTTGTCGCAGCGCACGTAGAAGCTGTTGTCCTGCCCGAGGCGGTTGAGATACCACTGGAGGCCGGCCTCGGCGGCGCCGTAGGCCTGCTTGTAGTCCTGGTCCTCCCGCGACAGGGAGATGTCCGGATCGACGGCGGCAAAGCCCGCAGCCACCAGCAGCCCGCCCACGGCGAGCACGCCCATGAGCGTCACGGTGGTAAACCCGTGTTCGGCGCTGCGCTTCAGCAGCCGCAGCCTGAGCTTCAGAGACATCTCGGTCCTTCCGTGGGCCTGGTCGGGTCTGCGAGCCGGACGTAGACGTCGCTCTGGAGCGTCGTGGACTCTCGGTCCTCGGGCCGGATCCGGTTGGGCATCGAGACGAACTGGATCTTGACCACGACGACACGCGAGGCGTCGTCCACGCTCAGCGGAGTGGGCAGCTGCTCGAGGTCGCCCGGCGCACCGCCGGTGCGAAACGCGTAGTAGCGGAAGATCGGCTGCGGCGTGGCGCCCACCTTGACCTGCTCGGCGTTCTCGAGCAGCTCGTTGGTCTCGGTGGGAGCGGTCGGGAACGTGAGGTCCGGATAGATGCCGTCCCCGTAGTAGATGCGCTCCTCGATCGTCTTGGTGGTTGCGTTGTACTCGAGGGTGCGGCTCTGGATGTTCTTGCTGCCGTCGCTGAGGTCGGAGTAGAAGCTGACCTTCTGGGGAGCGCCGTAGCTGATCGGCTCAGTCACGTCGTTGAGGCAGACCTGGGAACGCAGCTGGCGGGTCATGCGCTCCATGGCCAGGCGCCCCTTCTGAACCGCCTCTTGGCGGTTGGTCACTTCCTGGGTGAGTGCGTTGGCGTGGTCCAGCAGCAGGAAAGCCGCCATGAGGAGCACGAGGCCGACGACCATGGCGGCCAGCAACTCGGTGAGCGTGAAGCCGCTCTCGTCGGAGTGGAGCTGTCGGAGGCGGGCTACCACGACGGGTTGGCGGGACCGCTGTTCGACGAGGGCAGCGTGATGTCGGACAGCTCGTGGTAGGGGTCGGTCAGGTCCAGGTCACGCTGAGCACTGCGCCGGCTGGAGCCGCTGTTGGTGTTGTTGTCGGCAACGGCGCGGTAGTGGCCGAAGGGGAGCACGAAATTGAAGGTGGCCGTGCCGGTGATGCCGGCCTGCGTCGTCCCACTGGTGATGACGGCCGTGCAGTCGACATCGGTGAGCCTGGGCTCTGCCGGCAGGTAAGCCGGGCTGTCGATCTGGCGCAGCTTGATTCGGGCCGTCCAGGTCGTGCTGCCCGAGGACCGCCTCACCTGTACGCGCAGCGAGGGCATCGTCACGTTGACGCTCTTCTCGAAGTCGCCCGGATCGAGCACGATGTAGCCCGGCACCGTGGGCTGGAAGTAGTTGGCGTTCCAGAAGGCAGGGTTGTGGGCGTCGCAGTCGCCGGCGTAGACGCCGTACGCGTCTCGGTGCGGGAAGAGGTTCCCCGCCGCCAATGACGTGGTCGGCGAGACGGGCGCGGCGCCGGGGAAGAGCTTCACGCCTCCGGGGAGCTTGGAGTGGGCCACCGAGATCCGGCCGGCCAGGGCCGCCTGGGCAACCGGCGACCCCGCCGGCTTCTGGAACACCGCGCGCAGCGACCCGGGCTGGTCCAGCTCGATCTGGGTCAGGCTGGTGCGGCCAGGGTTGACGGTCACCTCTGCGGTCGGCGGCACCTCGCCGTTCCAGGAGACGCCGCCGCTCACGGTGGCCGTGTAGTCACCGGACGGGATGTAGCCGAAGATCGCGCAGCCCAGCTCGTTGGTGTCCTCCGCGATCGAGCTCGGCCCGGACAGCGTCACCCGCACGTTCTCCAGCGGGTTGCCGTCGCGGTCGGTCAAGAGGACGGCGGCGGTGCCGGAGTTGGCCCCGAAGGCCCCGGGCGCCGGCGTGAGCAGCGTCGTCTCCTCGACGGGATAATCCCGGCTGGCCGGGGAGTGGGCCGTGGAGGAGACCTTGAGGTACTCGGCCTGGGTGTTGTCGTCGGTGCAGCTCAGAACCCCGCTGGAGTCGCGCACCCAGTCGGTCTTGGAGACGACTGTGTAGTCGACATTGGCCACGCGGACGGTGCGCGTCTCGTCGCGATTCGACAGGGCGGTGATGGGCAGCGCCCGCAGGCGCTCGATGTCCTGCTGGGCCAGAGTGGCCGACACCGAGCGGTCCTTGTTGCGGCGCCCGGTGTCCTGCGAGCCGTCGAGGCCCGTGAGGATCGCCGTCGAAGCGATCGCGAGCACTATCGCGCCCACCATCACCTCGACCAGCAGGGAGCCGCGCTCAGAGCAGAGCGCGGCGCGGCGCGACGTTGTGGGGGCACGGACTCGACGGGGAGCCATCGCAACCGCTATCGGAGCCGCTATCGGGATCTTTGAGGCGAGTCAGAGCTTGCTGGACGATCGATCCGACCACTCAACATTCGTGCCGGCCGCGCGTTTGAGTGGACATGAGGGCTACCACGATCCGATTCACAAGCGACCTTTGGGAGCAGCTAGAGCGCGAGGCGGCAGCGCAGGAGGTGAGCGTCGCGCAGTACGTGCGTGAGGCGGCGTTGTACCGCGTGGCCTACTCTGCCGGCGCTCGCGGCGAAGACTCCGGACGGACGCCGCCTGCGCGCAGGGACCCCGTGCTGTCGCGGTAGCGGGGCCGCTACCACTTTAGATATCGGCCAGCCCGCCGATAGAGCGGGTGTGGGGGCTGAGCGCAGCGCAGCCAGAGACCGAAGCGCCGACGACCGATTGGTCGCGCGGGTGCGGGCCGGTGACATGCGTGCCTTCGAGGAGATCTTCGACCACCACCACCCGCCGATCCTCGCCTTCTGCCGCCACCTCACGGGGCAGCTCCAAGACGCCGAGGATGCGGTCCAGCACACCTTCCTCAACGCGTACAGGGAAATCACCGCTTCGAACGGAGAGCTCCACCTCAAGCCCTGGCTGTTCACCGTGGCCCGCAACCGTTGCCTGTCGCTGCTGCGCTCGCGGCGGACGCCAAGGATGCAGGCCGAGCCTGCCCTGGCCGGCGTGTCAGCGGGCGGAGCGCACGCACGCAGGGCGGATTGCGACGCCTCGATCGAACGGCAGCTGCCGGTCAATCTGGAGGGATTGTCCGCAGAGGTGGAGCGGCGCGAGGAGCTGCGCGCGCTCGTGAGGGACCTGGGGCGTCTGCCCGAACAGCAGCGCGCCGCATTGGTGCTCGCCGAGCTCGAGGCTCTGAGTCACGCCGAGATCGCGCAGGTGCTGCGGGTCGAGCCGGCGAAGGTCCGCTCCCTCGTGCACCAGGCGCGCAGCTCACTGCTGTCGACGCGCGAGGCGCGCGACACCTCCTGTGACGAGATAAGAACCCAGCTGGCCGGCGCCACCGGATCCTCGTCACGGCGGCGGACTCTGCGGCGCCACGTGCACGAGTGCGCCGGCTGCAGCGAGTATGAGGTCGCGGTACGGACCCAGCGCGGTCAGCTCGCGATCATCCTGCCGGTTGTGTCGGGGCCGGGCCTGCGCGAGGCCATCCTCTCCGGCGCGGGTATCGCGGCAGGCGGCGGCGCCGCCGGCGCCGGGTCGATGGGGGCGGGAGCCGGACTTGCAAGCGAGGCCGTGGGAGGCGCTTCGGTAGCCGGTGGTGGCCTGGCGGGGGGTGGTCTCGCGGGCGCCCTCACGACGGGCGGCCTGACGAAGCTTGCAGTGACGGCCGCTCTGGTCTTGGGAGGCGGCGCGGGAGTAGCGCAGGCCGAGCTGCCTAACCGGCTGGAAGTTGCGCAGCGTCTGCTCGGAGTCGGCGGTCACAGTGCCGCGACCCACTCGCAAGAGCAGCCGATGGGCGCCCCGGGGCAGCCGGGCACCGAATCGGGCCTGCGCTCCCAGCCGCCAGGCGGTCCGGGCATAGCCGCGGGGCCGGGGGTCTCGCGGGACTTGCCCGATCCGGCGCACGGTGAGGAGCGGGATGGCGGCCCGGCCGCGGACGTACCCGGCGCAGGCGGCGAGAGCCCCAGCGGTCAGGGCCACGGGGACGCGCCTGGCCTGGAGGGAGGCAGGCAGGACGGCCGCCCGGGCCAGAACGCCAGCCCGGGGCACGGCGGTCCCCCCGAGCACGCGAACGCCGGCGGCCGCGGTAACGGGAACGCGAACGAAAACCGAAACGGAAACGGAAACGGAAACGGAAACGGAAACGACGGCACTCCCGGGGCTCGCGGTCGCGGGCAATCCGTGCGCGACGAGCGGCCGAGCGGATCGCCGCCCGGACGTGCTCGGGGTGGCGGTCAGGGCAACGCGGGCGGCGGCGGTCAGGGCAACGCGGGCGCGGTGGCGGTCAGAGCAACGCGGGTGGCGGCGGTCAGGGCAACGCGGGCACCGGCGGTGGCGGTCAGGGCAACACGGGCACCGGCGGTGGCGGTCAGGGCAACGCGGGCACGCGTGGCGGTCAGGGCAACGCGGGTGGCGGCGGTCAGGGCAACGCGGGCGCGGGCGGGGCGGTCAGGGCAACGCGGGTGGCGGCGGTCAGGGCAACGCGGGCGCGGGCGGTGGCGGTCAGGGCAACGCGGGCGCGCGGCGGTGGCGGTCAGGGCAACGGGGGCGGCGGCCCCCCGTAGCCGCGCAACGCGGCGATCACGATGGCGGCCGTGGCATGGTTCGCCGCGCAGTGATTGACTTGCGCGGGCCATGACCGCATCTCTGCCAGACGAAGTCCAGCGCGTCTTCCACAGCTTCATCACCACCGAGTACACGACCGTCGACCGGCGCGGCCAGCCGATCTCCTGGCCCGTCACGCCGTACTACGCGCCGGGCGGCCCCTGCATCGACGTGACCACCGGGCTGGGCTATCCGAAGAAGGCCAAGGACGCGCGGGCGAACCCGAAGGTCGGCCTGCTGTTCTCCGATCCCACGGGCAGCGGGCTCGCCACCGCGCCGCAGGTGCTCGTGCAGGGAATCGCGGAGGTCGACGACAGCGATCTCGAAGGCAACCGCGAGCGCTACCGGCGGGAGTCGGCGATCAAGCTGCCGGCCACGGTGAAGCTGGCGCCGCCCAAGCCGCTGATGCGGATGTTCGATTGGTACTACACGCGCATCTACGTCCACGTGCGCCCGGAGCGGGTGTACTCCTGGCCGGACGGTGACGCCACGCGCGAGCCGCAGCTCTTCGACGCCCATCTCGAGGAGGTGCGCTCGGGGCACGTGGAGGAGCCAGCCGCTCCGCACCCCGCCGCCGAGGGCGGCGGGCCGGTGTGGGACGAGCGCATGGACGAGCTCGGTGAGCGCTACCCGAGCGCCGTACTGTCCCTGATCGCGCCCGACGGTTTCCCCTTCGCCGTGCGCCTGCCCATCACCGTCGATCGGCAGGCCCGGCGGATTCGGATGGGCGCGGGCGTTCTGGGGCTCCCGATCGAGCCGGGCCTGGCCTGTCTGACTGCCCACGACCACCACCCGGACTTCCTATGGCAGCGCAACTTTCAGGTGCGCGGAGACCTCGTCGCCGACAACGATGGCTGGGCGCTGATTCCGCACAAGCTGGTGGGCGGCTTCGAGCTGCCGCCGAGCTCCATGCTGCGCAGGTACCGGCTCAACGCGTCCAAGATCATGCGCTTTCGCAAGAAGGCCAAGCAGGAGCTGCGAGAGAGGGACGGCACGCGGTAGGACTTCCGGGCGCGCCAGGGCAAAAAAAATGAGACGCAGACTCCGCGCTTGGGGTCCGCTTCCCTTTGGCCGAGGCCTCCGGTTCTGCGGGGCGAGCCTTACAACCCCTTGGCTTCGCTCTCTGCGCTCGGTCCGCGTCTCGACCGGCAGTAGACCAGCACCCCTCGTGGCGGTCAATAGCCCCGTTTAGACTTATGCCGCTCTTTACGGGAAAAGGCCTCGCCGAGGGGTCTATTCTTCCTCGATGGAGCCGGGGACCCAGGCCCACAAGGATGGCCGCACGGTCCGGGCGGAGCGCACGCGCCAGGCGCTCGTGAATGCGCTCTTCGCGCTCCTGGAGGACGGCGAGCTGCGGCCCACCGCGGAGCGCATCGCCGAGCGGGCGGGTGTCTCGGAGCGTTCCGTCTTCCAGCACTTCCCCGACCGCGAGGCGCTGTTCGAGGCCGTGGCCCGCCAGCAGTACGAGCAGGTGGTCACCGGCACGGTGCCCGTCGACGCCTCTCGTCCGCTGGCCGAGCGCATCGACGAGTTCACCCTGCGGCGCGCCGCCGTGCTGGAGCAGATCACGCCGGTGCGACGCGCCGCCCTGCTGCTCGAGCACGAATCGGACGTCGTGGCGGGCTGGCTGACCACCGCCCGCCGCGGGGCGGCCACCGACGTCGAGCGCGTGTTCCGGCGCGAGCTCGAGCGGGTCGAGCGCGGCGAGCGCAGCGTGTTGCTGGCCGCGCTGGTGTCGGCGAGCGCCTGGCCGGCGTGGGAGGATTACCGCGCCCATCAGGGGCTCGGCACCGAGCGCGCGCGGGCAGCGATGCGCCGCACGCTGGCCGCGCTACTGGGCCAGCGCTGAGTCGATCTCGGGGATCGCCTGTGCCGGGTTGAGGAACTGCACTGCTGCCATGCCCAGCGCGCGTGCGGCCTCACAGTTGAGCGCCAGATCGTCCACGAACACGCAGTCGCTCGCCGCTACGCCATCGCCCAGGCGCTCGAGCGTCAGCTCGTAGATGGCCGGGTCGGGCTTGCGCAGCCCGACGAAGGCCGAGTCGACCACCACCTCGAACAACTCGTCGATCTCGGGCAGTTTGGAGCGCCACAGCGGCTCCCATTCGCGCACGTTGTTGGTAAGCAGGGCGGTCCGCACCCCGCGCCCTCGCAACTCTCGGACGTAGTCGATCATCTCGTGGCTGGGATCGAGGCGGTCGAAATAGAGGGTCCGCAGGCGGCTCAGGTCGAAGCCCGCCTCCAGGTGGCGCTCGATGCGGTCGCGGAACTCGGTCTCCGTGATCTCGCCGCGCTCGAGTACGAACAACGGATGGTCGCCGTGTTCCTCGGCGGCCCTGGCCATCGCCAGGCCGAGCTCGGTGAGGGACACGCCCGATTCCTCCTGGTAGGCGAGAAAGCCCTCCTGCAGCGGCGAGGTGAGCACCCCACCGAAGTCGCTGATCAGGACGCGCGTCACGCCGCGATCGGCGGTTCGGTGCGTGCCATCAGCTCATAGGCTCCGATGCCCTCGCGGCCCTCGAGCTGCCAGCGAAACACAGCGGCGTGCACGTCCAGGTCCTCGAGCTTCAGCGAGGAGCCGGCCACCACCACGCCCGAGCCGCGACGCGGATAGTCCTCGCCCGCCATCCACAGCTCGAGCCCGGCGCTGCGCTGGCGCCCGTCGCCGTCGTAGACGGTGGACAGGCGCGCCTCCTCTACCGCCACGAAGGCGCCGTCCTCGAGCAGCTGCGCGGTCACGCTCTCCTGGCCGTGCCCGAGCGCCCCGCGCGGGCGCCGCGCGAGCGCCAGCAGCGCATGCTCCTCGTCGACCAGCGCGGAGATCGTGCGCAGCGCGTCGAGCTCGTCCCAGCGCGGCGGGGCGGCCGTCTCGGCCAGCGTGCCCAGGCACTGCACCCGGCGTCCGGCGGCCTCACCCCGTACGCGGCACAGCCGCACGCTCAGCCCGTCGAGGCCGACGGCCTCCGAGAACGGTTCGACCTCCAGGTCCAGCTCTCCGTCCAGCAGCGCCCGCACGCCGCCGGACGAGGGCTCGAAGGTCGGTCCCTCGGGCAGGGTACGCGGGCGGCGCCCCTCGAACAGGATCGTGGCCCCCGACCTCGCCGTCCCGTGAATCTCGTGGTCGGGGTCGAAGAAGGAGAGTGCGAGCGCCGGGGCGCTCACCGATCGAGGCCTCTCGGCGGCCGGTCGTCCTCGGTGGCGCTGCCCTCGACGTCGAAATCCCCTCCGGTCGGGCGCCGGCTGCGATTGACCACCCCCACGGCCACGCGCTGCCCCAGGCGGCGCGCCACCAGGCCCCTCACGACGGCGCGGGTCGGCGGGATCAGCAGGACGAGCCCGACGATGTCGGTGAGGAAGCCGGGGGTGAGCAGGAATGCACCGCCGAAGATCACGAGCACGCCGTCGAGCACCTCGCGGTGCGGCATCTTCCCCTCGCCCAGCGCGGTGTTGAAGCGCTTCCAGACGCTGCGGCCCTGGGCGCGAAGCAGCAGCGAACCGAGCAGCGAATCGACCACCAGCAGCAGGATTGTCCACCCCACTCCGATGGAATCGCCCACCTTCAGGATCACGTAGAGCTCCGCGAGCGGCACCACGATGAAGATCGCGATGAGCGCGACGAGTGGCATTCGATTGACCCTACTATCCTCGTCCTATGGCGACCGTCACCGCTGACGACGTGCAGGAGGCCCTCACCAACGTGATCGATCCCGAACTGGGACTCGACTTCGTGGAGCTCGGTCTCATCTACGGCGTGGAGGTCGAGGGCAGCGACGTGTTCATCAGCTTCACGCTCACGTCGCCCGGCTGCCCGATCGGGCCCCAGGTGGCCGAGCAGATGGAGGAGTTCGTGGGTGAGCTGGACGGTGTCGAGGCCGTCTACCCCAAGATGACCTTCTCGCCCCCGTGGACGCCGGAGCTCATGAGCGAAGAGGCCAAGTTCGCGCTGGGCTTCTGAGCCGGTGGCCCTACGGCCGCGGCTGATCTGCCGATACGCCAGGACAGGCCCGATCGGGAGACGGACCCTGGCTTTCGAAGCCGAAGACGACGCCGCAACCGTGGACGAGCTGATCGCAGCCGCCGATTTCTGCATGAGGGCGTGAACAGGTTTCGGGCGTGCCCCGCCTGAGACTGCTGACCCGCTCCTTCGAGGAGGACCCGGCGCTCGACACCGCCGTCTCGCGTGCGCTGATGCTGCGTGTCGGGGCGGGGGAGCTGCCGGAAACGCTGCGGCTGGCCCAGCCCGGAGCGTTCGTGGCCTTCGCCAAGCGTGACCTCGTGGTCCCCGGCTACCCGGACGCCGTGCGCGCGGCGCGCGCCGAGGGCTTCGAGGCAGTGGTGCGCCTGGCCGGCGGCCGCGCCGCCATCTTCCACGAGGACACGATCGAGCTCGGGCACGCGATGCCCGACCCCGAGCCGCGCGAGCGCATCCGCGAGCGCTTCGAACGCACCTCTGAGCGGATTGCCGCGGCCTTGCGCACCCTTGGAGTGGAGGCCCGCGTGGGGGAGGTGCCCGGGGAGTACTGCCCCGGCCGCTTCAGCGTCAACGCCCGCGGCGCATCCAAGCTGGCCGGCGTGGGCCAGCGCGTGGTGGCCGGTGGCTCGCACACCGGGGTGGTGCTGGTGGTTGCCGGCGAGGAACGCATCCGGCAGGTGCTGACACCGGTCTATCGCGCGCTGGGCCTGGACTGGCGTCCCGAGGTCACCGGTTCGGTGGCGGCCGAGGGCGTGGCGGCAGGCTGGACCGAGGTTGGGGATGCCCTGATCCAGGAGTACGCGCGCGACTACGACATGGTCGAGGCCGAGCTCGACGACGACACGCTGGCGCTGGCGCGCCGGCTGGCGCCCGAGCACCGTCCTCCCTCGGAGTAGCGGGCGCCGTTCAGGCCGGCTGGCCGGCGGTATGGCCGACGTTGGCGACCAATGAATCGACCAGCTTCGGCCATACCTCGCGCGGCAGGTCGTGGCCCATGCCCGGTATCGCAATCAACTCGGCGCCGGCTATGGCACGGGCGGTGGCCGCGCCGCCGCGGAAGGGGACGAGCGGGTCGTCGGTGCCGTGGATCACCTTGGTCGGCAGCCGCAGCTCGCGCAGGTGGGGAGTGCGGTCGCCGGAGGCCATGATCGCCGCCAGCTGGCGGGCCGTGCCCGCCGGATGATGGCCGCGGTCGTAGGTCGCGCCGGCGAGCTCACGGGTGCGCGCCTCGTCGTGGTCGAAGCCCGGGGAGCCGATCATCCGGAATACGCGGACGAAGTGCTCGACGTACCCGGCGCGGTCGCTGGGGGCACGCCGGGTGAGCACGCTCCACACGCGCAGCTTGGGCATCCCGGCCCGACGCTCGCCCGTCGTCGACATGAGGGAGACGAGCGACAGCACCCGCTCGGGGCGCCGAATTGCCATCGTCTGGGCGACCATGCCGCCCATCGAGGCCCCCAGCACGTGGACGCGCTCGATGCCGAGGTGATCGAGAAGGCCGAAGGCGTCGTCGGCCATGTCGTCGAGCAGGTAGGGCGAATCGATGGCGAAGCCGGCCATCGCCCGCATGATCGGAGGGACCGGCGCGTCGATCTGCGTTGAGCGCCCGGCATCGCGGTTGTCGAAGCGGATCACGTAGAAGCCGCGCTCCACCAGCTGCTCGCACAGCTCGCGATCCCAATGGATCAGCTGCATGCCGAGGCCCATGACGAGCAGCAGCGGCGTACCGGAGGGGTCGCCGAGCGTCTCGTAGACGATCTCTACCCCGTTGGTGTGGACTCGCTCTTCGTTCACCGGGGAGCCACGATAGCTGCCGGTGGTTCCTATCGTGCCGGCAGCGTCACCGAGATGTTCCGGGCCCGGACCGAGAACGCGAAGTTGCTCGTACGCAGGAAGTTCGGATCGTTGCCGGCCAGCTCCAGCTTGGCCGTGTGGCCCCGGGCGAAACGCCAGCCGTTGCCGAACAGCTGGAAGACGATTCTGCCGCTCTGGTCGTCGGTGAGGCGGTAGACGCCGCGCGAGACCAGCGTCTGGCGCCCGCCGGAGACGTCCCACAGGCGCGCGGCGATGAAACCGCCGTCGCCCTTGGTCTTGATCTTGGCCCGCACGGTGGGAAGCCCCAGGAGGGTGAACGACCTGCCCACACGCCGCTCGACCACGGCGGTGCCCCCGGCGACGCCGGCGGGCACGGTGGCGCAGGCCGAGCTGGTGGAGATCGGGTCGATCAGCTGCGCCGGATCGCCGCCGGCCGAGCTGACCGTCTGGGTGCGGGTGGCCCTCATGGTCTCGGTGCGCGGGTGCAGCCGGTCCCAGCTGGAGGCGCGGAACGGCCCGGCCGCCGGTGCCTCGGGCGGGCAGGTCTGCGTGAACGCAGTGACGCTGCGGTGGCGGGGCGGACGTCCCCGTTTCTTCACGAAGGCCGCGAGGAATCGGGCTCCCTGTGCGTTGAACGCGCGATCGACCGCCGGCTTGTTGGAGCCGCGCGCGTGGCCGAGGTCGGCCAGTTGGAGGCTCACGTGCGCGCCCTTCACGCCCTCCAGGGTCCGGTAGGTCCTCAGCGCCTCGGGAGCGGGGAAGAGATCGTCGGTCCAGCCGTTCTGGATGAGCAGCGGCGCGCTTGGGCCCGAGAGTCCCGCACCGCTGTGGAAGGCGCTTAGCTCGCGGCCCACGCGCAGGGCGTCGGCGCGCGCGGGCTCGCCCCGGTCGGTGAGGGCCTTCCAGCGTGTGATGTCGGCGCTGAATGGCCCGCCCTCGGGGGCCAGCAGGCCCTGGAGGCCGCCGAGCGCGTACAGGCCGTCGGTGTAGCTGCGCTTGCCCACTCCGGCGGGCTCGATGCTCTGCCCGCGCCGGTAGGGACGCGAGTCGAGGTAGCGCCCGTTGGGCTGCAGCGAATAGGTGAGGTCGGAGGCGCCCCAGCGCGGATAGGCGGCAGCGATGCGCAGCGCCTTGCCCTTCGGGCTGCGCCAGGGGCGAAATGAGCCGTCGGGGAGCCTGATCCGATCGCGCAGGCGCGCCAGGTTAAGGCTCTGGATGCCTCCGTAGGAGATGCCGGACACGCCGATCGCCTGTGGCTTGACCACGCCCTGGTCCGCGAGCAGGCCGAGCAGGTGCTGGGTGTCGCGCACTTCGTAGCGCTGATCGGACAGGCGCACCCAGCCGTGGTCGCAGCCGGGCGACGTGCGGGAGTCGCGCGCCCCGCACGAGCGCCCGAAGCCCCGGGCGCTCGGAGTGATCACGGCGTAGCCCTGGCGAGCGAAGTAGACGTTGTTGTAGTGGAAGTTGACGCCCCCGCCGCCCTCCGGCGATGCGGCCTGGAACGCGCCCTTGTTGCCGCCCCAGCCGTGCATCAGCACGATCGCGGGAAAGGGGCCATCACCACGCGGCGGCAGGGTCACGTCCACGTCGATGGGAACGCCGTCGAAGCTCGCCACGCGTGCGGCATCGCCGGCCGTGGGGCAGAACAGCGTGCCGTTCTGCGGCACGCAGGCGTGGCCGAAGGGCCGAGGCGGTGCGGCCTGTACTGCGGGCGCCATGGCGAGCAGCGCCAGCGCGGCGAGGACGAGCTTCTTCAAGTTCCCTCCTGCTAGGTCTCTTGGTTGGCGGTCGCGGCGCCGCGTGTGCGCTTGGGGGTCGACTTCTTGGAGCCGTTGGAGCTCGCCGAGCTGGAGCTGTGCTTGCGGGCCGCCTTGAGCAGCTCTTCGAGCGACCGCTCGAGCTCGTGTCCGATGAACTCGAGGTCGGGCATCGCGTCGTAGTCGGCCAGCAGGCCGAAGTCGACCTTGCCGTTGTAGCTCATGATCGCGATCGCCAGCGCGTGGTTCTCGGGCAGGAAGGCGATCGGCACGATCTCCTCCATCTCACGCCCGAGGATGTAGAGCGGGAACTGTGGCCCCGGCACGTTCGTGACGATCAGGTTGAACAGGCGGGTGGAGAAGTTGAGCCGTGAGGCCTGGGCCAGCAACGTGGGAGGGGCGAAGTCCTGCAGCCCGCTGATCACCTCGGCGCCCAGCGCCTGCTTGGACTCCTTGAGGTGGCCCATGCCCTCGCGCACGATCGCCAACCGCTCCACCGGGTCGCGCACGTAGACCGGCAGCGGCCCGCGCATCGCCGCGATGCGGTTCCCGAGAGCGCGGGGCTCGTCCTCGCTGCGAATCGACACCGGCACGAGCGCGCGCAGCTCGAGACCCTCGGTGCGCACGCCGCGGTCGCGCAGCCAGCGTCCCAGCGCGCCGGCCACCACGGCCAGGACGGCGTCGTTCACCGTTCCGCCGAGCGCGTCCTTGATCTCCTTGAAGTCGGCCAGCCGGCTCTGCACCCACCAGACGCGGCGGTGGGGGCCGATCTCCACGTTGAGCGGCACGTCGGGGGCCGGGTTCAGGCCCGCCCACACGACCTCGCCGACTCCTTCGGCGGCCTCTCGGGCCTGACCCAGCGTCCGACCCGGGCGCTGTGCGGCGCCGATCGCCCGCCCGGCGAGCCCGATGGGCGTGCGCACGAGCCCCTTGATGCCCTCGGCCACCAGCTCGGCGTCGGAGGGCTCGGGCTGCGGCGTCCAGCCGTCGTCCTCGGGAGGCTCGGCGGGCACGGGGGAGAGGTCGAAGAGGACGGTGGCGATGTCCACTCCGGCCACGCCGTCGACCAGCGCATGGTGTGTCTTCGAGATCAGCGCGAAGCGGCCGCGCTCGAGACCCTGCACGATCCACAGCTCCCACAGCGGCTTCGAGCGGTCCAGGCGCTGGGAGAAGATGCGACCCACGAGCTGGCGCAGCTGCTCGTCGCTGCCGGGCTTGGGCAGTGCGGTGTGGCGCACGTGATAGTCGAGATTGAAGCTCGGGTCGTCCACCCAGAACGGGCGTCCCATCTCCAGGCGCGGGACGGCGAGCTTCTGGCGGTAGCGAGGCACCAGGCGCAGCCGCGACTCCAGGTGGGCGCAGAACTCGTCCCGATCCGGGGGTGGGCCCTCGAAGATGACCAGGGCGCCCACGTGCATGTGCGAAGCCTGCTTTTCCTGATGCAGGAAGGAGGCGTCGATCGCCGTGAGCCTGTCCTTGTGACCCTGGTCTGCCACTCGCCGGAGCCTACCCGTGACAATCCCGTCTGTGAAGCTGCTGGGAATCGTGCTCGCGCTACAGGTCATATTGGGCTTGACGCTGGTCGTGCTCGTCGCCACCGACAACCTCCCGTTCACCGACGACGAGGCCGACGGCGCTGCGCCCGTTGCGGTGCCGCACGCCGCGGTCGACCGCTTCGACGGGAGCGCCGCATACGAGCTGCTCGTCCAGCAGGTGGAGCTCGGCCCGCGCCCGGCGGCCTCCGCGGCCTCCCGCGACCTCGCCGAACGACTCAGGAGCCTGGTGCCGCGGGGCCGCTATCAGGACGTGCCCGGTGGGCTGCGCAATGTGATCGGCACGGTGCCCGGCCGTGAGCCCGGCTACGTGGTGGTGGGTGCCCACTACGACACCAAGGACATTCCCGGTTTCCTGGGCGCCAACGACGGCGCCTCGGGTACCGCCGTGGTGGCGGAGCTCGCGCGCACCATACGGCGCCCACGGCACACCATCCACTTCGTCTTCTTCGACGGCGAGGAGAGCCCGCGCGGGGCGCCGGCGGGCAGCTTCGAGCGCCTGGGGCTGCGTGGCTCCAAGGTTGCCGCTCTGCGCTTCCAGGACGCGCGTGCAATGGTGCTGCTCGACTTCGTGGGAGAGAAACGCCTGCGCATCCCGCGCGAGGCCTACTCCGACAAGGGCCTGTGGCGCAGGCTGCAGGCGGCGGCGCGACGGGTCGGCACGGAGCGGCTGTTTCCCGGCGACACCCAGGGCGCCATCCTGGACGACCACATCCCGTTCGTGCGCCAGGGGGTCCCGTCGATCGACCTGATCGACATCGATTTCCCCTGCTGGCACCGGTCCTGCGACAACCTCGGCGTGGTGTCGCAGCGCAGCGTCGACGCGGTGGGCGAGACCGTGTACGAGCTGGCGCGCCGGCTCTGAGCGCCTCGCTAGGCTTGACCTGAGATGGCTGCCGCCCCCGAGAAGCTCTTGCTTGCGGCGCCTCGCGGCTACTGCGCGGGCGTCGACCGAGCCGTTCAGACCGTCGAGCGGGCGCTCGAGCTCTACGGCCCGCCGGTGTACGTGCGCAAGGAGATCGTGCACAACAAGCACGTGGTCGAACAGCTGCGCGAGCGCGGCGCGATCTTCGTCGAGGAGGAGACCGAGGTCCCGGCCGGCGAGACCGTCGTCTTCTCCGCGCACGGCGTCTCCCCGTCGGTTCACGCCAACGCGGAGACGCGGCGACTCAAGACGATCGACGCCACCTGTCCGCTGGTGACCAAGGTTCACGTGGAGGCCAAGAAGTTTGCCGCCGAGGGCTACACGATCGTCCTGATCGGCCACGCCGGCCACGAAGAGGTGGAGGGCACGATGGGCGAGGCGCCTGAGCACTTCGTGCTGGTGGAGACCGAGGAGGACGTCGACGCGCTCGAGCTTCCGGACCCCGACCGGGTCGCCTTCCTCACCCAGACCACCCTCAGCGTCGACGAGACCGACCGCCTCATCCGCCGCCTGCGTGAGCGCTTCCCGAACATCACCGGCCCGAAGTCGGACGACATCTGTTACGCGACCACCAACCGGCAGATGGCGGTGCGGCAGATGGCGCGCGAGTGCGACCTGGTGCTGGTGATCGGCTCCCGTAACTCATCGAACTCCAACCGCCTGGTGGAGGTGGCGCGCGACCACGGCGCCGACTCCTACCTGATCGACAACGAGACCCAGGTGCAGGAGGAATGGCTGGAGGGCAAACGGGTGGTGGGCATCTCCTCGGGCGCGAGCGCCCCCGAGGAGCTGGTTCAGCGCCTGGTCGAGTTCTTCCGTGCGCGCGGCACCGCCGAGGTTTCGGAGTACGAGGTCGTCCAGGAGGACGTCCGCTTCATGCTGCCGAAGGAGATTCGCCGCGCTTTGGCGGCGCAGGCGTGAACTGGACGCCGTGGAGCCGCAGGCCGGGGCTCGGCGCAGTGACCACACCGTCCGACCCGTGCAGGCCCGGCTCGACGTCCGCGCCGGACAGCACCGCGTAGGCCGCGCCGCCCCTGAAGCTGAAGCTCGCTGCCGCGCCGGCGTCGGCGGCCTCGATCCAGTCCTCGCCGTCGGCCCAGTCGCGCACCAGCTCGACCCGCGAGCGGTCGGCGGGTAGGGCGATGTCGGCCGTCTGGGCCTCGAGCAGCACGCCGGGCGCATCCTCGGGTCGCAGTGCGGTCATCGGCTCCACCTCGATGTCGAGGCAGTCGCCGATGGCCCGCTCCGTCTCGTCGTACTCGCCCTCGCCGTAGTGGATGAAGGCCAGCCTGCCGCTGCGGTCGAACAGATAGCGCCCGGGCCAGCCCTTGTTGCCGTAGGCGCGCCAGACCTCGAGCTCGGGATCGAGCAGGACCGCGTAGGGCATCTCCAGGCGCTCGACCGCACGCGCGACTGTGTCCCGGTCACGGCCGAAGCTGTATCCCGGCGCATGCACCCCGATCACGGTCAAGCCCTGATCGGCGTAGCGCGAGTGCCATTCCCTGAGGTAGGGCAGGGTACGCAGGGAGTTGACGCGGGCGAAGTCCCAGAACTCGATCAGCACGCCGCCGCGGCCCAGCAGCGTGTTCATGCGCAGAAAGGCGACGTTAAGCCAGTCCATCTGCGGCGGAAACTCGGGCGCATAGATGTCGGCCTCGGGCGGCGGTCGCACCGCCCAAGCATGCCGGATGACCACCGCAACTCGCTGGCGCGAAGGTGTTATAGGGTGGCCCGCAAGCCGGGCTCCGTGCCCAAGTACCACCCTCAGGAGGAGAGGAATGCGCAATCGTTTGATCGCCGCGGGCAGCGGCGTGGCGGTTCTGGCCCTGGGCGTTGGCATCGCCTTCGCCCAGCAACCGGGAGACAATGCCTACGAGGTAGACCTCGCGACGGCCACGCCGGCCGGCAAGGGTAGCCCCGACAAGCCCAAGCCGGCAAAGCTGGGCTTCGGCTACGAGGTGAGCGCAGAGGGCGGGCTACGCCCGACCGCTATTCGCCAGTACCGGATCGCTCCGGAGGGACTCGTCACCTATCCGAAGCTGTTCAAGGCCTGCACCTTCGACCAGGCCAACCAGCTGCCCGAGCCGGCAGCGGCGTGCAACAAGGCCAGGGTCGGGGGAGGTACGGTCCGCAACGAGTTCGGGCCCACGATCGACCGTACCGTCAAGAGTCCCTGCAATCTGAGGCTCCGCCTATACAACATCTCGGATGCCGGCAAGCTCGGCGGCATGGCGATTCGCTTAGACGGCGGTCCCGGGCAGGAGCCGGCCCCCGGGTGCCCGCTGCTGATCCAGGAGACCATCAAGGCGAAGTTCTTCAACGTGAAAGTCGAGGGGCTGAAGACCAGCGAGCTCCGCTTCGACGTGCAGCGCAACCTCTACGAGCCGGTCATCGGTGTCTCGAATGCCGTGGCCGACACGACGTCGACCGTCAACATGAAGAAGGCCAAGACCAAGGTCAAGGGCAAGACCCGGACGGTCGGCTTCTACTCGAAGATCGGGTGCAAGGGCAAGACCCGCACCGTTCGCGTGGAGTTCGTCAACCTCGAGGACGAGAAGTTCACCGCCACGAAGAAGGGCCCGTGCTGATCGGAGCCTGATCGGCGCAGCATTCGTGTGACGCGACGAGGCGGCCTTCGGGCCGCCTCGTTTCGTTCTCAGGACGCGAGTGCCGAGATCAGGTGCGGCGAGACGAAGAGCTCCACCGCGGCGGCGGCCACCAGCACCGGAACGGCCACGGCGGTTGTCACCAGTGTGGCGGCGAGCAGATCCTGCCAGTCGTCATGGCGGCTCGCGATCATCCAGGCGGCGAGGGGCAGGAACAGCGCGACCAGCTCGGGCAGGGCATGGGGAGCGAGGCCGAGCAGCAGCAACCCGGGGCCCATGCCGAGCTGCGCCGAGATGTTCGATGCCGCCCCGCCGATCGCGTAGGCCTGCGTGCAGAGCGAGAAGAGCGTGGCGCACACCACGAAGCCGATGGCCAGCGGCCCGGCCTTTTCGTGGACCCAGCGCGAGACTCCGGTCCGGTGCTCGGCGGCGAGCGGCAACGAGCTACCGGCCATGAAGCCGGCCACGCAGGCCATCGCGTGCAGGGCCAACACGAGCGAGTTGCGGTAGAGCACGTGCAGGTAGTCCTCGAAACCGGCGGGCACGTTCAGACCGGGGACGGCGTAGATCGTCATGTCGGGTGTCGAGGCGTGGGCGATCAGGTAGACCGCCGCCAGCAGCCCGAGCGCGATCCCGAGGCTAAGGACCAGCCAGGGACCGAGCACGCTCAGCGGCGCGCGGTTCCAGCGACGGAGCGCCAGTTTCGTGTCGGCCATGCCCTGGACGAGCACGAGGTCGTTGACGCTCATCGTGAAATAGATCGGCAGCGCAGCGAAACTTGTTGAGCGCTTATGTGTCATTTAGGGCTGGGCCGTATACCTTTGACGGTTCGCAGTAGGCGCGTGGCCGTCGGCCCGCGTGCAGGAAGAGCAGACACCCCTCAAACCGGAGGATTCCGTGCGGAAGAAGACCCTGGCGCTCGCGCTCACTGGCGCGCTCGCGATCTCGCTGGCCGGCGTGGCTTACGCCGACATCAACAATTCGACCTTCGAGCTGTCGAGCTTCAAGACCGGTCCGGCGAAGTCCGGCACCAAGAAGAAGCCCAAGGCCGTCAAGCTGAGTCTTGGCGTCAAGGGCGGCACCAAGGACGGCGTGGGACAGCCCTCCACCTCGACCTCCCTCAAGATCACCCTTCCCAAGGGCATCGTGTGGAACGGCAAGAAGTGGCCCAAGAGCAAGCGCTGCTCGGCTACTGAGGCCACCCAGCAGCAGACCGACAGCGTCTGCCCCAAGGGCTCCAAGATCGGCTCGGGCAAGACCGTCGCCGCGGGCGGCCCCGTGATCGAGAACCTGAGCGTCACCGCCTACGTGACCACCGGAGGCAACCTCGGGCTGTTCATCAAGGGCCAGCCGCTTCCGATCGCGGAGATGCTCGACAGCAAGGTCAAGGGCCGCGTCATCAACGTGATCATCCCGCCCAACATCCAGGAGCCGGCGCCGGGCATCCCGTCGGCCATCCTCGACCTGAGCTTCGCCCTGAACGCCAAGGCGAAGATCGACAAGAAGACGCGCGGCATCCTGGAGTCCACCGGCTGCACCGGCAAGAAGTGGACCCTGAAGTTCGAGAACATCGTGCGCGACGGCAAGCTGAGCGACACGGCCAGCGTGCCCTGCAAGAAGTAGTCCTTCGGGCATAGTTGCGGACACCCGCCCTCTCGTGGCAGCGACTGCCGCGAGGGGGCGGCGTCCGTTCTGGGCCCGCTCAGGCGGTTCCGCTGAAGCCCGACTGGATGCAGGCGAAGTAGAACTCGCCACACTCACCCAGCTCACGCTGCTCAGCGGCCCAGGCGTGCGCCTCACCGGCGTCCACTCCCTCGGCGTCCGCCAGGTACCGCTCGATCAGCGGGGCCAGCGCGCTGCCGTACGCGTCGGGGCTGAACTCCGTGCTGGCGAAGGCGTGGGCCTGCATCCGCAGGTCGGAGAAACCAGCCGCCCGCATTCGCGCCGCGAGCGTGCGCGGAAGCGAGGGATCGGCCAGGTGCCGATCCCAGGCGCCCAGCATCCGCTGCATCCGCTGCGGGTCGGCCGAGTGCCAGGAGACGGTCGCCCAGTCGATGTCCCAGATCAGCACCCGCCCGCCCGGCCGCAGAGCACGGTGGAGCTCGCGCAGCGCGCGATCCACATCGGATACGTACTCGAGCACCTGCACCGACAGCGCCGCGTCGAAGTCGGCGTCGTCGACGGGCAGCGCCGTGGCGTCGGCTTCGTGAAAGCGCACGTTGGGCCGGCCCTCGCATCGGTGGGCCGCCATGGCCAGCATTGCGGGGCTGGCGTCGAGGCCCACCACGGACCCCTGCGCCCCGACCTGGTCGAGCAGCTCGGAGCTGTAGAAGCCCGGTCCACAGCCCACGTCGAGCACGCGCTCACCCGGCGACGCGCCGAGCGCCTCGTACACCAGTTGCCGGCGGCGCACGATGTCGGCCGAGCGGTAGATCACCTCCATCTGCTCGGCGAGCTTCCGATCGAAGACGAGCTGGCTCATGAGCCCACGAAGCCGCGCACCCCCGCATAGACCGACGAGCTCGCCAGCAGGGAGATGTGACCGATGCAGCCCGTCCGCGTGTTCGTCGCTCCGCTGAGGATCACGCTCGTGTCGGGATTGATGATCTCGTCGCAGGGCGACCAGAAGGTGCCGTAGCGGACACCCCCGGGCGTCTCGTCGCCGCTGTTGAGTGCGCCGAGGAAGGAAGACCCGGGGATCATCTCGCGGCAGGAGACCAGCACCGCGCACGCGACCGCCGTCCAGGTTCCGTGGTTCGGGCCGCCGATCGAGACCCACTCGTCGACGTTGGCGCTCCCACCGAGGTTACGCAGGTAGTAGCGCGACGACAGGCTGCCCATCGAATGGGCCACGACGTCGACCCGGGGCGCGCCGGTCGCCGCCCGCAAGGCGGCCACCTCATCGGCGAGCTCCCGCGCCGTCGCGGCGTTGGACTGCGCGCTGTCGTAGTCGATGGCCCGCAGCTCGGATGCCGGATAGCCGTCGGCCTCGAAGCGGTCGATCATCACATCCCAGTTCCAGGCCGCGCCCGAGAACCCGTGCACGAAGAGGATCGGCTCACGCGCCGAGGCGCTCGCCGCCGGCACCAGCACGGCCGCCACGGCGACCAGCGCAAACACCCACCTGCGCACCTACGGCTCCTCTCCTCCGGGACTCCGTCGGGTCCTTCCGAGCAAGCAGCCTACTCCCAGCCGGATGCCGCTAGGAGGGAGCCTCGAGCAGCAACTTGAGCTTCCGGAGATCCTTCTTCAGCCCCGAGCGGACCAGCGCGCCCAGCAGCGGACCGAGCAGGCGCATCCCGCCTCGTGGCTCGAGCTCTATGGCATAGGTGAAGAGCGCACCGGAGCCGGGAGGATCGGGCCGTACCGTTCGCCCTCCGGCGACGCCGCCGATGGTGCCTGAGCCCGCAAAGCGATAGGAGTGGCCTGGCTCGACGTCACTCACCACCGAGTCGGCCACGAAGTCCCTGCCCGAGGACCTGACCACCTCGTGAACCCTGGTGCCGTCCGCCGGGGGTCCCGGAGGGTCGGGCGTCATCTCGCTCAGGCCGTTGCGCCACTCGCGGTCGAACGAGTAGTCGGCGATGGCCGCCCAGACTTCCTCCGGCGGTCTGGCAATCCGGACCGATTCCTCTATGTGAACGGTCGAGCTCATCGGCACGAGCGACCGTACCGCTTGGGACCGGGCTGGGACCATTGTGGCGACGGCTGCAGAGGCCCGGCATGAACCTATGGAGGCCGGCCGGGACGCGCTTGCGGTCGGTGACTGGAGAGGGGCGCGCACGATCTGGAGTTCAGTGCGAAGGCGTTGCTGGGCTTCTAGCGGCTCCGCCGCAACTGACGTCCGCTCAGGCTTCGGGAGAGCCCGTGCCCTTCACCCTACGCACGATCAACTCCGGCTGCGGCTCGGTCCCGCCGGGCGGCGCCCGATCGGGGAAGTCGAACAGGCCGATGATCAGTTGCATCGGGTAGTCCGGGGCCTGACCGGCTGTCCGGATTCGCGCCCCGTCGACATGAAAGTCGACGGCCCCCGGGCGCCAGTCGACTGCGTAGGTGTGCGAGCGGGCGACGTCGATCGAGAGACGATCGGCCGAGAACTCCTCCGTCAGCGCCGGGTCACGGAAAGCGTGGATGCCGCTCCCGATCGCGGCCGAGCCGTCCTCCAGCGTGTCGCCGAAGACCTCGACGAGGCAGATCTCGCCGCAGCGTTCCGGGCGGTCCTCGAGGCCGACCATCCAGACGGAGAACATCGATCGCGGACCGATCGTGGCTCGGCACTCGACCTCGACGCGGCCGTAGTGGGGGGTGAAGCCCCAGTGCGCCGGCTGCTGCTCGCGAACCACCAGGTCGTCACGGAACGGCTGCTGTCCACGGCTGCTGCCCGCCGGACCGGACCAGTTGCCGGTCTGCACCGCCGACACCCGCAGCGCGCCGTCGTGCAGGTCGGGGCACCAGAGCGGCTGGTCCGCCGGGAGCGACAGCCGGAGACCCTGTTGGTCGATTGCATAAGTCGCCTTCGAGGCGGCGCGTGAGCTCCAGGCCGGCAGGTAGGACGCGACCCAGACGTCTTCGTCGAGGGCGTGAGCGTCGAAGCGTTCGTTGAGCTCAGTCGGCCCCGGCGGTTTGGCATCGGATCGCAGGTTCACGGCGGGCTGGTTACGGGACCGGCCGGAAACCCGAGCACATCACGCGCATCCAGTCAATCCTGTCGTCGCGTGCGGAGAGAGCCCACGTGCTCACGGTCGGCGAACGCGTGCGTCTCCAGTGCGTCCAGCGCCTCGACTTCATCAGTCGGCTCGAACCAGTGCTGGAGCACATCCGCCACGACCGTGTCGCGGTCGCCCGCCTCCCAGAACGGGAGGGTCATCCCACGGAAGTCGATCTCGGGGTCAAGCAGCTCGCGCAGCTCATCGAAGTCCTTCGCCGCGAGCGCGTTCGCGAACCGGGCGCCGAGTGTCTGCGCCGCGGTCACCGGCATGGCTCCAGCCGCCTTTAGCCGATTGAGTCGACCATCTCCAGCTGAATCAGGCGGTTCAGCTCGATGGCGTACTCCATCGGCAGCTCCTTGGTGACCGGCTCGATGAAGCCGTTCACGATCATCGCCGCCGCCTCTTCCTCGGAGAGCCCGCGCGACTGCAGGTAGAAGAGCTGCTCGTCGGAGATCTTGCCAACCACGGCCTCGTGGGCCACGGTCACGTGCGGATTCTGGATCTGGATGTCGGGCCAGGTGTCCGAGCGCGAGCGGTCGTCCATCATCAGGCCGTCGCACTGGACGTGGGCCTTGGAGCCCTGCGAGTTGTGGCCCATGCGGACGAGACCGCGGTAGCCCATGATCCCGCCGTCCTTGGAGATCGACTTGGCGAGGATGTTGGAGGTGGTGTTGGGCGCGAGGTGCACGACCTTGGCGCCGGTGTCCTTCCACACGTCACCCGACGCCACGCCCACGTTGAGATGGTCGGCCCGGGCGCCCTCACCGATCAG
The DNA here is from genome assembly GCA_963813495.1 of uncultured Thermoleophilaceae bacterium. Lineage (GTDB taxonomy): Bacteria > Actinomycetota > Thermoleophilia > Solirubrobacterales > Thermoleophilaceae > JACVRW01. Next base: position 604,530 of record CAWEZC010000005.1, on the reverse strand, counting down.
GAACGAGCCGGGGTAGAGCATGACCTTCTTGGCGCCCATCGAGCCGCCGACCCATTCGACGGTGCCGTGCGCCTCAACGATCGCGCGCTTGGTGTTCAGATTGAACACGTCCTTCGACCAGTTCTGGACGGTCGTGTAGCGAGCCTTCGCGCCCTCCTTGACGAAGATCTCGACCACGGCCGAGTGCATCGAGTTGGCGCTGTAGGTCTGCGCCGTGCAGCCCTCGATGTAGTTCACCTCGGAGCCCTCGTCCGCGATGATCAGCGTGTGCTCGAAGGTGCCCTCGCCCGAGCCCTCCATGCGGAAGTAAGCCTGGAGCGGAAGGTCGACCTTGACGCCCTTGGGGACGTACAGGAAGGAGCCGCCCGACCAGACCGCCCCGTGCAGGGCGGAGAACTTGTTGTCCTGCGGCGGCACGCACTTGTTCATGAAGTACTCGCGCACGAGGTCCTCGTGCTCGATGACCGCCGTGTCCATCGCGCAGAAGATGATCCCGAGGTCGGCGTACTCCTTCTTGAGTCCCTCGTAGAAGGGCTCCTGGCGCCACACGCCGACGACGCCGGCGAGGTGCTCGCGCTCCGCCTGCGGGATGCCGAGCTTCTCGAAGGTGTCCTTCTGCTCGTCCGGGACGTCGTCCCAGCTGTCGTAGCGCCCGGCCGTGGGCGGGGAGTACAGGACGAGCTCGGACAGATCGAGGTCCGAGAGGTCGACGCCCCAGGTGGGGATCGGCTTGCGCTCGAAGATCTCGAAGGACTTCAGTCGCTTGTCGCGCATCCAGCCCGGTTCACCCTTGATCTTCGAGAGCTCCTCGATGACCTCGCGGGAGATGCCCTTCTTGGCGACGAGCTGTCCCTGCTCGTCCTCATGAATGGTGCTGGGCGTGGCGATTCGCGTCTTGTCTGTGGCAGCCATATCGGCCTCCCATGTTAGCGGTCCGAGCGGCTTTCCCGACTTCTGCCGTCGGAGTTAGCGGAGGCTCGCCCGGTCCTACGCGCCTTCGACAGCGGCCTTGATCGAACGGGCGAAATCGTCGGCTCCCTTGCGTGCCGAGCGCAGCGCCAGCGGCATGATCAGCTTGCCGAAGCCGTGGCCCTCGAAGGTGTTGAAGAAGGCCAGCTCCGTCCGCCCCTCGCCCGCGGGAACCAGGTCATATCCGCCGTCGGGGACGGTGATCGCGTTCTTCGAGCGCTCTGCCCAGCGGATGCGGCTCGGCTCCTCGAAGCTGGTGATCTCGAACTCCCGCTCGGTGGTCATCCGAGCGTCCTTGACCGTGCTGGCATAGCGGGTGCCCAGGCCCAGCGGGCCCTCGGTGGTCTTCGCGATCTGCTGGACCCGAGGGCTGAACTTCGGATCGTTCTCGCCGTCGGCGAGGAAGGCGAACACCTCCTCGATGGGACGGTCGATCATCACCGATGCGCCGAACCTGTCCGCCACGCGGCGATCTTCTCACGTGCGGTCAAGGGCGCACGAAGGTGTCCGGGTCGGGACCGGTGCGCTCGCCGGCGTCGAGGGCCTCGATCTGCTCCATCTCCTCGTCGCTGAGCTCGAAACCGAAGACGTCGAAGTTCTCCTCGATGCGCTCCGGTGTCACCGACTTGGGGATCACCACGTTGCCCAGCTGCAGGTGCCAGCGGATGACCGCCTGGCCGGGGGTCCGGTCGTGCGCTTCGGCAATGGCCGTGATGACCGGGTCGTCCAGCACCTGGCCCTGAGCCAGCGGGCTCCAGGCCTCGGTGAGGATCCCCAGGTCGGCGTGCTCGCGGCGCAGGCCGGGTTGCTGCAGGCGCGGGTGGAGCTCCACCTGGTTGATCGCCGGCGTCACGCCGGTCTCCCCGATCAGCCTCCTGAGATGGGGCGGCTGGAAGTTGGAGACCCCGATGCTGCGCGTCAGGCCCTCTTCCTGCATCTCGATGAAGGCCTTCCAGGTCTCGACGTATCGGTCGTGCGCAGGCACCGGCCAATGGATGAGATAGAGGTCGACGTGCGGCATCTCGAGGCGGTCGAGGCTCGCCCGCAAGGCGTGCTTGGCCTCCTCGTAGCCGTGGTCGTCGTTGAAGCACTTGGTGGTGACGAAGACGTCGTTGCGGTCGAGCCCGGACGCCCTGATCGCCTGTCCAACACCGGCCTCGTTCCGGTAGGCGGCCGCGGTGTCGATGTGCCTGTAGCCCGCCGCGAGTGCCCCGGTGACCGCCTCGACCGTCTCGGGTGGTGGCACCTGGAAGACGCCGAAGCCGAGCTGGGGGATCTCCTCGCCGCCGCCCAGTGGGAGCCGCGGAACGCTTTCGGTGTGAGAGCTCATCATTCAGGCTTGCCCGCAGCGCCGGTGGCCAAAACGGGCGTCCCGATAGGGTGGCGCGCATGGAGCTGTACGTCTGCTGGGGGACCTTCTCCACCCCTAGGCCGGGGGGGCACCCGTGTCGCAACGCCCACCAGGCGCTGAGGAAGGCGGGCTGGAGTCCCGAGGTCAAAAAGACCTATGGCTTAGGCCCGCTGCCCCCGGCGCTCAACCCGGGCCGGAGCAAGGTGCGCGAGCTCACCGGCCAGCAGTGGGTGCCGGTGCTCGTGACCGACGACGGCGAGGTGATTCGCGAGTCGGCGCGCATCGTGGAGTGGGCGCGGGCCAATCCGGCGTCCGGGGCTTAGGCGCCGAAACCGTAATTCCGGCACTCGTCCTTGGGTGGCCGGCTACTCGGGCCAGGAGGCGTCGCCCGTGGTGGCGCCGCGCATCACCTTGAGCGACAGCAGCGCGCACTTGCGGCGCGTGGGAGAGATGTCGATGCCGAGCTGCTCGATCACCCAGTCGGCGCCCAGGCGCTGAATCTCCTCAACAGGCATCCCCTTCAGCTCCTCCGAGGTGATCGAGGCGGCCGCCTGCGAGATCGCACAGCCCTGGCCCGAGAAGCGCAGATCCTTGACCCTGTCGTCGTCGACCAGCACGTGGACCGTGAGCTCGTCCCCGCACAGCGGGTTGTGGTCGTGCCATTCGAGATCGTGCGGCTCGAGCTCCCCGAAGTTACGGGGGTTCTTGTAGTGCTCGAGTATGTAGTCCCTGTAGAGCGCGTCCATCGGGCTAGAGCTCGAACACCTCGCGCGCGCTCCCGAGGGCCTCGACCAGGCGGTCGACCTCCTCGCGCGCGTTGTAGACCTGGAACGAGGCGCGCGCGGTGGCGCCCACCCCGAGGCAGCGCATCAGCGGCTGCGCGCAGTGGTGGCCGGCGCGCACGCAGACGGCTTCGCGATCGCACAGCTCGGCGATGTCATGCGGATGGATGCCCTCGATGGCGAAGGCGACGACGCCGCCGCGGCGGTCGAGATCGGTGGGACCGAACAGGGTGATGCCCTCCACCTCGGCCAGCCGCTCGAGGGCGTAGGCCGTGAGGTCGCGCTCGTGGGCGCGCACGCTCTCCATGCCGATAGCGGCGAGGTACTGCACCGCCGCGCCGAGGCCGACGGCTTCCGTGGCGGCCGACGTGCCCGCCTCGAACTTGTAGGGCAGTTCGTTCCAGGTGGAGCTGTCGCGTTCGACACGCGAGATCATGTGGCCGCCGCCCAGGAAGGGCCGCATCGACTCGAGCAGCTCGCGGCGCCCGTGCAGCAGTCCGATGGTCGGCCCCAGCGCCTTGTGGCCTGTCCAGGCGTAGAAGTCCGCGTCGATCTCCGAGAGGTCGAGCGGTAGCTGGGGTACGGCCTGCGAGCCGTCGATCAGCGTGACGGCGCCGGCGGCGCGCGCCCGGCGCACGATCTCGGCCACCGGGTTGATGGTGCCGAGCACGTTCGACACGTGGGCCACCGCCGCCAGCTTCACGCGACCCTCCGCCAGCACGGAATCGAGCTCGTCGAGTGAGAGCTCCGCGCCTTCGGTGACGGTCAGGTAGCGCAAACGGGCACCGGTCTCTTGGCAGAGGATCTGCCAGGGCACGATGTTCGAGTGGTGCTCCATCTCGGTGATGAGCACCTCGTCGCCCTTGCCCACGTGGTCGCGGCCCCAGGCGTATGCCACCAGGTTGATGGCCTCGGTGGCGTTGCGGGTGAAGATCGAGGTGGCCGGCTCCCAGCCGACGAACCCGGCGATCTGCGTGCGGGCCGACTCGAAGGCCTCGGTCGACTCGCGGGCGAGCTCGTACACGCCGCGGTGGATGGGCGCGTAGGACTGGCTCTGGAAGCGGTCCATGGCGTCGATCACCTGCCGCGGGCGCTGCGAGGTGGCCGCCGAGTCGAGGTAGGCCACCCGCCGGCCCTCGAACTCGCGCGTGAGCACGGGGAAGTCGGCGCGGACGTCCACTAGGGGTGTCTCCGCCGTGGCCCCCATCAAGACGCCTCCGCCCGCTCCCCGATGAACTCGCGCACCTGGTCCTCGGCGCCCGCCAGCTTCTCGGAGATGCGGCGCCGCACGAGGTCCTCGAGGCCCGGGTCGTCGAGTCGCATCACGACCTCCTCGAAGTACCCCTCGACCAGCACGCGGACCGCCTCGGCGCGCGGGATGCCGCGGGTCATCATGTAGAAGATCTGGTCGGGGTCAAGCTCGCCCACGGTGCCGCCGTGCGACGCCTTGACGTTGTCCACCTCGACGATCAGCGAGGGAATGGCGTCGCCCTTGGCCTTCGGTGACAGCAGCATCTGGTGGGTCTGCAGGTAGGTGTCGACCTCGGACGCCTTCGGGATGATGTGGATGAGCCCCTCGTACGACGCGCGGGAGTCGCCCGTGAGCGCGCCCTTCCAGACCGTGTCACCCGTGGTGTGGCCCGCTTCGTGGCGGTCCGTGGTGAATAGGTCGAGGTGCTCGTCGCGCTCGGTGAAGTACATGCCCGTGTGGCGCATGTCCGAGCCGGGCTCGGCGGTGATGATGTCCAGCGTCTGCTTGGTCAGCCGCCCGCCGAGATGGATCGGGACCCACTTGACGCGGGCGTCGCGGCGGATCTCGACGCGCCGGGTCGAGAGATCGTAGACCTCACCGGTGCCCCAGTCCTGGTAGTGGGCCAGATCGACCTGGGCGCCCGGGAGGGCGTACAGCTCGAAGGCGCCCGAGTGCAGCGCCTGCCCCTCGAAGTCGGGAGCGATGAAGTACTCCCGGATCCGGCACTCGGCCTGCTCGCCCACCACGACGAGCGTGTGGGCCCACTGCGCGGTCCCGGGCTCGTCGATCAGCCAAACGACCTGAATCGGCTTCTCGATCTGGACGTTCTTGGGCACGTGCACGAAGACGCCGCCGGTCCAGAAAGCGGCCGTGCCGGCGGCGAACTTGCCCTCGTCATAGGGCAGGCGCTGAGCAAAATAGGGCTCGACGAGGTCGGGGTGCTCCTCCACCGCCTGCTCGAGCGGCATCACGATGATGCGCTCGTCGCTGACGTGCGTGTGCACGACGCTCGCGCCCTGCTGCACGATCAGCGCGGCGTGCTCCTCGTGGCCCAGGTCCTCGCGCACGATCTCGGGAAGCTCGTCCACGGGCTCGTAGCGCTTGGGTTCGAGGGCGTCCAGCTCGAGCCCCCGCAGGCTGGTGGTCCAGAAGCCGGAGCGGCGCCAGGTGGTCACCTGCTCGGCCTCGTAGGCCTCCAGGGCGGCGCGGCGGCGGTCTTCGACGAAGCGCTTGGCCGCTGCACTCGGCGGCGCCGAGTGCGCACGGGTCGACTTACCCGGCACGCGCGGCCACCTCCTCGCGGACCCACTCGTAGCCCTTGTCCTCGAGCTCGGCGGCCAACTCGGAGCCGCCCTCCTGGACGATCCGGCCGTCGATGAGGATGTGCACGAAGTCCGGCTTCACGTACTCGAGGATGCGCGTGTAGTGGGTGATGATGAGGAATCCGCGCTCGTCCCCTCGCATCGCGTTGACGCCATCGGAGACGATCCGCAGGGCGTCGATGTCCAGCCCCGAGTCGGTCTCGTCGAGCACCGAGAACTCGGGCTCGAGCATCGCCAGCTGAAGGATCTCCGCGCGCTTCTTCTCGCCGCCCGAGAAGCCCTCGTTGAGGTAGCGGCTGGTGAAGGCGCGATCGATCCTCAGCAGGTCCATGTTCTTGCCCAGCAGCGCCCCGAACTCCTTGACCTTGATCGGCTCCTCGCGCTTGGCGTTGATGGCCATCCGCAGAAAGTTCGCGACCGACACGCCGGGAATGGTGGCCGGGTACTGAAAGGCCATGAACAGGCCGGCGCGGGCGCGTTCGTCGGGATCGGCCTCGGTCATGTCCTCGCCGTTGAGCAGGATGCGGCCCTCGGTGACCTCATAGGTGGGGTTGCCCATCAGGGTGTTGGCCAGGGTCGACTTGCCCGAGCCGTTGGGGCCCATCAGGGCGTGGGTCTCGCCCTTCTTCACCACCAGGTCCACCCCGTGGAGGATCTCCCGCTCCTCGGTGCGGACGTGCAGGTTCTGAACTTCGAGCGTCATGCGGTTGTCTTCTCCGGTGTCTTTCGGGGGCCGGCCGGCCTCACCAGGTCGGCCAGCGTCATGTCGGTGAGAGTGCGCACGATGGATCCCTGTACGCGGGTCCACAGCAGCTTGGTGGGACAGGGCTCGTGGCCGTCCTGGCCTTCGCGCACGCACACGAGCGTGCCGTCGGGATCTGCGCTGATGCACTCGATGGGCGCGATCTCGCCCTCGAGGGCGCGCACGACCTCGGCCATGCTGATGCTCTCCGGCGAGCGCGCCAGCGTGTAGCCACCGCGGGCGCCGCGGCGCGACTCCACCAGGCCCGCCTTGCGCAGGCGCTGCACGAGATGCTCGAGGTAGGCCAGCGGCAGGCCTTCGGCGTCGGCGATCGTACCCAGCGAGATCGGGGCTCCGGGAGACTCGCGCTGTGCCTCCTGCGCGAGATGCGCCATCACGCGCACGCCGTACTCGGCTTTGGTCGAGAACATCATCCTCGGCAAATCCTACTCGCCGAGTCGGAGAAGGATCCGAGGCCGGTGCGACGGCGGCGTAGCCTTCCCACGTGGACGCGTGCGAGGGCTACCTCCGTGAGCTGGTCGAGGTCGTGGCGGCCCGCTTCGGCGAGCACCTGCTGGCCGTGGCACTCGTCGGTGGCGGCGGGGCCGGGGAGTTCGAGCCGGCGTCGAGCGACATCGACGTTGCCGTGGTGGTGGACGGGGCCCAGGCCGCCGACGCGGCCGTCGCCCTGGCGCGAGACCTGTCGCACAGGCGGCGACCCGTGCCGGCCCGCCGCCTGGAGCTGGTGGTCTACACGCGCGCGGGGCTGGCCGCTGGCGACTTCGTGCTCAACCTCAACACCGGCACCGACATCGAGTCGGCGCAGACCGAGCCCCGCCCGGGCGAGTTGTTCTGGTTCGTGCTCGATCTGGCTATCGCGCGTGGGCGCAGCCGCTCGCTGCTGGGGCCGCCGCTGTCCGAGCTCGTGCCCGAACAGCCGCGCGCCCGGCTGGCCGCCGCGGCGCTCGAGGCGCTCGACTGGTTTGCCGCGGCCGAGCCGAGCGCACCCGACACTGCGCTGAACGCCTGCCGCTCGTGGCGCTGGGCCGAGGAGGGAGTCTGGTCCACCAAGTCGGAGGCGGCGAGCTGGGCGGGCGAACGGGCGCCCGACCCTGCGCTGGTCCAAGAAGCGCTCCGGCTGCGCGGTGAGGGAATCCGAGCGGGCCTCGACGCGGGTTGCGTGGGGGAGCTCGCCGCCCGGGCGCGAGCGGCGCTCGCGGCACTCGCCTAGCCGGCCGCTTCGGCCTCCAGCAGCCTGAGGTCGTGCGCCAGGCGCTCGGGCGTCGCCTCGGCTCCGGGGAAGCCCACGCGCTGAACCCCCTCGGCGTCCACCAAGGTGAAGCGGGCCTGATGCTCGGTGGTCACCGATTGGGGCTGAATGAAGTAGCCGTCCCACAGCGGGCGCAGCTCGCGGCGCGTGCCGAGCACGAAGTCGATGCGCCCCAGGGCGCGCTGCTCGGAGAGGAAGGCCTGGGCCCGCTCAGGGGTGTCGCGCGGCGGATCCACGGCCACGGCGAGCGCGGGCACGTCGTGACCTAGCTGGTCGAGCGCGCCGCGCACGGTCTGGGCCTGGATGGGACAGCTGTCCTCGCAAGTGGTGTAGAGGAACGTGACGACCACGGGTTGGCCGCGCAGCTCGCGCATCGAGATCCGGTCGCCGTCCTGGTTGCGCAGGTCGAAGTCGGGGGCCCGCACGCCCTCCGGCATGATCGCGCCCTCGAAGCGGCTGCCGGCGGTGTCGGTGTCGGCGCCGTTGTCGCCGCGGTTGGTCGCGGCGAGGGCTATGGCGCCTAGCGAAAAGGCAGCAAACAGAAACAGGGCGATGACCAGCCGCGGATTCACCTCGGTGGGAGCCTAGAGAGGCTCTCCAACCGGCCTCTATCGACGCTTCGGGAGCCCAGGGCTAGGGCTCGACCAGCCCGCGGCGGATCGCATAACGCACGATCTCCACGCGGTCGCGCATTCCGAGCTTGGCGAACACGTTGGCGCGGTGCGACTCGATCGTCTTCTCCGAGAGCATCAGCGTCTCCGCTATCTGGCGGTTCGTGAATGCCTCGGCGATCAGCTTGACGACCTCGAGCTCGCGCGGCGTGAGCGGGTCGTCAGGTTCGCTGCGCCCGCCCTCGAGCCACTCGTCCATGAGCGCCTTCTGGGCGTCGTCGGAGAGGAAGCTGCGTCCGCCGGCCACCGTGCGTACCGCACCGATCAGATCGGTGTCGGCGGCGCGCTTGAGCACGTAGCCCGCCGCCCCGGCCTCGAGGCCTTCGAAGAAGTAGCGCTCGTCGTCGTGCATCGAGAGCAGCAGCACGCGCGTGTCGGGCACGTGAGAGCGGATCTCGCGGGCGGCCTGCAGGCCGGTCATGCGCGGCATCGAGACGTCGAGTACCGCCACATCCGGCCGATGGGACTGCGTGGACTCCAGTGCGCTCACGCCGTCATCGGCCTCGGCGATCACGCTCATGTCGGATTGACGCTCGATCAGCATGCGAAGGCCCGAGCGGACGATGCCGTGGTCGTCGGCAATCAGGATCCGGATCAACGGTCCCCGATCCGCAACGTCACGGTGGTGCCGCCGCCGGGAGCCGAGCGCACGTCGAGCTCGCCTCCGGCGAGACGGGCGCGCTCGGCCATCCCGCTCAGGCCGAGCCCCGCGCCGTTGCCGCGCCTGTCGGCGCGCGCCAGCGCTCCGGGATGAAAGCCCTCGCCGTCGTCGCGCACGCGCAGCTCGATGTGGCCGTTGCCGGCCGCCACGTCGACCTCGACGGCGGTTGCGCCGGCGTGGCGGCCGACGTTGGCCAGCGCCTCCTGGGTGACCCGGTAGAGCGCTGTCTGCACGTCCTCGGGCAGAGCGTCGGGGTCGCCCTCGCGGCGCAGGCGCACCTCCACTCCCGTGCGCGAGGAGAAGCGCTTGAGCTGGGCCTCGAGCGCGGGCATCAAGCCGTGGTCGTCGAGCGCCGACGGGCGCAGCTGCCGGGCCAGGTTGAGCAGCTCGTCCATCGCCTGGTTGACGAGCCGCTTGAGCTCGGCCACCTCGCCCGAGCGCTCGGCCGGCGCATCCTGGGCCAGCGCCTCGAGGCGGAGCAGGATGGCGGTGAGCGCCTGGTTGACCTCGTCGTGCAGGTCGCGCGCCAGGCGCCGGCGCTCCTCCTCCTGCGCGCGCATCACGAGCGTGCCCGAACGCCGGCGCTCCTCCTCGATGCGGTCGAGCAGCTTGCGAAACGAGCTGGACAGACGGTCGATCTCGGCCACCGGCTCCGGCTCGCCGAGTGCGTACGCCACCGCCTCGGAGGGGTCGATGCGCTCCACCCGGTCGATCAGGCGCTCGAGCGGGCGGAAACGGCGCTGCAGCATCCACAGGTTCAGGCACAGGGTGAGCACGATCGACAGCGCCAGGATCATGAACGACCAGCGCTGGTTCTGGACCGTGAGGTCGAGGCCGGCCGCCAGGCTGGCAGCCAGGAGCGTGAGCGCCACCAGCACAACGTTGGCGGCCACGATCTGGCCTATGAGGGAGTCGTCGCGGCGTGTCACGTTCGCTCTCATGAATCGGAGGGAGCCCATTCCGGGCGAATGGGGTCTCCACCCCATATCGGCAGGAGGCGCCAGAGACGAGAATCCTGGTGAGGCTTCAAACGGCAGGTGAACTGCTCGGGGCTTCCGCACAATCTAGGTCTGGGTCTTCCACCGGGGCGCTCGAAAGGGCGCCCCGGTAGCTTTTCGGAGGGCTCTCGCATCGCTATTCTTTCTGAAGTAAAGAAAGCCGACCCGGATTCAGGGGAATCAGATGGCCAGTGGCGCCGAACTGCTCCGCAAGGTGAAGGAGCAAATTGAGGAAGTGGACCCCAAGGAGGTCCACGAGCTGACGCACAACGGCAACGGCAACGGCGCCGTGATCGTCGACGTGCGTGAGCAGCACGAGTTCGAGCAGTCTCACCTGCCCGGCGCCGTGCACGTCCCGCGCGCGCATCTGGAATCGCGTATCGAGGGCGCTGTCGGCGACCGCTCCCAGCGTGTGGTCCTGTACTGCGCCTCGGGCAACCGCTCCGCCTTCGCCGCTCAGACCCTGCAGGAGCTGCTGGGCTACGAAGACGTCGCATCCATGCGGGGCGGAATCACCCTCTGGAAGGACCGCGGCTACGAGGTCGAGGTCCCCCGCGTGCTCTCGGCCGAGCAGCGTGAGCGCTACTCGCGCCACATGCTGGTTCCGGAGATCGGCCTCGAGGGCCAGCTCAAGCTGCTCGACGCCAAGGTGCTGCTGCTGGGCGCGGGCGGGCTGGGTTCGCCCGCCGCTCTCTACCTGGCCGCCGCCGGCGTGGGCACGATCGGCATCGTCGACGACGACGTGGTCGACCTCTCGAACCTGCAGCGCCAGGTGGCGCACGCCAACGACCGCATCGGGGTTCCCAAGGTCGACTCGGCCGAGATCTCGATTCACGACATCAATCCGGACGTGAAGGTCGACAAGTACCCCGTCCGGCTCGGCGCCGACAACATCATGGAGATCATCGATGGCTACGACGTGATCGTCGACGGCCTCGACAACTTCCCTACCCGCTACCTGCTCAACGACGCCAGCGTCCGCAAGCAGATGCCCGTGGTGTCGGCCTCGATCCTCGGCTTCGAGGGCCAGCTGTCGGTCTTTCACCCCTACGAGGGCCCTTGCTACCGCTGCCTCTACCCGACTCCGCCGCCGGCGGAGCTGGCCCCCTCCTGCGGCGCGGCCGGCGTGCTCGGCGTGCTGCCCGGCGTGATGGGGCTGCTCCAGTCCGTCGAGGTGATCAAGCTGATCACCGGCGCGGGCGAGACGATGGCAGGCCGCCTGCTGCTCTACGACGCCCTCGGCACCACGTTCACGGAGCTCAAGGTGCGTCGCGATCCCGACTGCCCGATCTGCTCGCGGGCTCCCGACGAGATCGGCGATGAGGAGATGGGCGTCTTCCCGGACTACGAGGCCTTCTGCGCCGGTGCCGGTTAGGCTGCCGCACCGGATGAGCAAGATCAAGATCCCGCCCGTGCTGCGCGGCTCCGTGGGAGGGGCCAAGGAGGTCGAGGCCTCCGGCTCGAACGTGCGTGAGGTGCTGCGGTCGCTGGCCGGCGAGCACCCCGCGACCGAATCGCAGCTGTTCTCCGAGGACGGCGGTCTCAACCGCTACGTCAACGTCTACCTCAACGACGAGGACGTGCGCGTGCTCGACGGGCTCGACACGCGCGTGTCCGAGCGCGACACGATCGTGATCCTGCCGGCGATGGCCGGCGGTTAGCGCGTGGCGGGACCACCCCCGAGGCCGTGAAGGTCACCAACCTCGGCTCCGTCGAGCCCTTCACCACCCTCGACGGCTCGGAGATACGCGAGGTCGCCGGCCCCGCGCGAGGCGACGCCGAGAACCAGAGCCTGGCCCAGGCCACGCTCGCGGCCGGCACCGCCACCGACGAGCACTACCACCGCTTAACCGAGGAGATCTACTTCTTCACACACGGTCACGGACGGATGCGCCTCGGCGAGCAGGAGCGCGAGGTGGGTCCCGGTGACACGGTCGTGATCGCGCCCGGGGTGCGGCACAAGATCTGGGCCGGGTCCGGCGAGCCGCTGCGGCTGCTCTGCTGCTGCGCGCCCGCGTACTCGCACGAGGACACCGTGATCACCGAGTAGGCTGGCGCCGCGCATGGCCGCTCCGGCCGAACCTTTCCCCCTCGATCCCGGCCGGGCAGCGCTGCTCGTGGTCGACATGCAGAACGACTTCGTGCGTGACGGCGCACCGCAGGAGGTGCCCGACGCGCGCGCCACGATTCCGGTGATCGCCGGGCTGCTCGAGGCCTTTCGCGCGCTGGCCAGGCCCGTGGTGTTCACCCGCTTCACGGCTGGACCGGAGCGGACCCTGCTCTGGAGCTGGTCGCCCGAGTGCGGCCCGGAGCTGCGCTCATGCTGGCCCGGGGTCGTGCGCGCCTACGACGACGGGACCGAGTTGCGCGGGCACGACGTGATCCCGGAGTTGACTCCGCTCGACACGGAGGCCGTGGTCGACAAATACGGCTACGGCTCCTTCCACAACACGATGCTCGAGGACGTCCTGCGGGCCCGGCACGTGTCGCAGGTGGTCACCGTCGGCACCGTCACCCAGATCTGCGTGGAGGACACCGTGCGCGAAGGCTTTCACCGCGGGTTCGAGATGGTCATGGTCCGCGACGGCGTCTCGTCCTTCGACGCCGAGCTGCACGCGGGCACGCTCCGCAACATCGAGATGAAGTTCGGTCGGGTGGAGCGCTCGGAACAGCTGCTGCGTATGTGAGCTCCCGTGCAAGCCTGGTACTACACTTTCTGAAGTGCTGCAGCCGGAGCTCGACAACAAGCCGTGCGGAGGCAAGTACGGCGACATCATCCAGGCCATCGGCAACACGCCGCTCGTGGAGCTGCGCCGGCTGAGTCCCAAGCCCGGCGTCCGCATCTACGCGAAGCTCGAGAACTACAACCCCACCGGTTCGGTCAAGGACCGCGTGGCGCGTTCGCTGATCGACAGCGCGGAGGAGGGTGGTCTGATCGCCCCCGGCCAGACCATCCTCGAGCCGACCTCCGGAAACACCGGCATCTCGCTGGCGATGATCTGCCGGCGCAAGGGCTACCCGCTCAAGGTCGTGATGCCCGACAACGTCACCGCTGAGCGGACCCAGCTGCTGCGGATGTACGGGGCCGAGATCGTCTACTCGCCCGGCGAGCAGGGCTCGAACGGCGCCGTGGCCCTCGCGCTCGAGCTGGCCGAGGCCGACTCGAGCTACTACATGCCCTATCAGTACGGCAATCAGGCGAACCCCGACGCCCACTATCACGGGACCGCCGTGGAGATCCTCGAGGAGCTCGACGAGGTCACCGCCTTCGTGGCCGGTCTGGGCACCGGGGGCACTTTGATGGGCAACGCGCGGCGCCTCAAGGAGGAGGACCCCGACACCCTGATCGTTGCCGCGGAGCCGATGCAGGGCGAGCTCGTGCAGGGCCTGCGCTCGCTGGAGGACGGCTACATCCCGCCGATCATCGACCTGTCGCTGCTCGACCGCAAGATCTTCGTGTCCAATCGCGACTCCGTCGTCTGGACCAAGAAGCTGCTCGAGGAGGAGGGCCTCTTCGTCGGCGTGTCCGCCGGAGCGATCGCCTCAATCTGCGTTCGAGTGGCCGGCGAGCTCGACGAGGGCAACGTGGTCTTCGTCGTGCCCGACGACGGCTGGAAGTACCTGAGCTCGGGCGTCTACAACAAGACGATCGAGCAGCTCGAGGCCGAGGGCGTGCTCGAGAGCGCGTCTTTCTGGTAGACGACGACTAGGGCGTGCGCGTCAGACCGCGCGCTCGGACGTCGTCGTGTCGTCCTCTTCTTCGTCGTTGTCCCCCGAGAGGGAATCCTTGAGCTCGCGCATCCCGCGCCCGACCGAGCGGGCGGCCTCGGGCAGCTTGTTCGGTCCAAGCACGATCAGCGCGATCACGAGCACGACGATCATCTCGAGCGGTCCGGGTGCTGAGATGAAACCCATGCGCATCAGGCTACTCCACAACGTCGACCATGCCGGTCATCAGCGGATGAAATAGACAGACGTACGGGTAGCTTCCGGCCTCGTCGAACTCGATCGACCGGCCCTCGCCGCTCCTGAGCCGGCCCGTGTCGAAGTCCACCGGCGAGCCGGTGTCCGCCGTGACCGTGTGCGAAGCCCGGTCGAGGTTCGTGAACCTCACGCTGCCGCCGGCCCGCACCTCGATTCGCACCGGGCTGAAGTGGAAGCCGGTCGCCGTGACCGCGGCGCTGCTGGGACTCTCGCTTCCGCCTCCGCAGCCGGAAAGGAGCACCACTGCCGCCGCCACCATCGCCGTTGCCGTGAGCCGGCTCAACGGCCGACCTCCCGTAGTCGAGTCCCCTGCCGCCCCTTTTAACGCGGCTCGCAGCCGCGTGGATCAGCGAGGGGGCGCCAGCAGGGGCGCGCCGCCGGCGGCGCGCAGCGCGACTTGGTGGGCCGCCTCGCAGGTCATGATCGAGCCGAGTGGCTGACGCAGACCCGGCCGCCCGATGCCCGATGCCGCGTCCGCGTAGGCGAGGGTGGCCTCCCGCTCGAGCCCGAGCGCGTAGGCGGCGAACTCCCGCCGCCCGCGCAGCGCCGAGCCCAGGCCGCGCGGCGGGACGGCGGCTTGAGGCGCGCCGCCGCCGAGCTCGGCGAGTGCACGCTCGAGCGCTTGGAGGTGGTCGCGTTCCTGGTCGCGCAGGGTCTCGCCCAGGCCTGGCTCGATCGCGTCGCGCCGTAGCGCGGCCTCGTAGGCCGAGAGTTGGCGCCGCTCGAGGCCGAGCAGCTCCTCGAGGAGCTCGGCATCGGAGCGCTGCCGGGCGCGCGCCGCCGGGGCCACCACCAGCAGCGCGCCCGCCGCCACCAGGCCGCGGCGGCTGAGCGTCACAGCGCCCCCGTCTCGAACGGGTGAGGCGAGGCCGGTCGCCCGTCGAGCACACGCAGCGTCGCCAGCTGCTGGCCCTCCGCCGCGCCGATTTCCGCTGCCCGGCGGCGCAGATCCAGCTCCGGCAGCTCGCTCAGCGCCTCCAGGTAGGCGCGCACCTGGCGCTCCTCCAGGTCCTCGAGGAAACGCAGCGCGTCGCCCTGGCTGTCGAGGCGGGGGAAGGTCCGGGCATACTCCTGCGCCGGCCGGCCCGCCGGAGGCTCCCCGCCGAGCTCGCGAATCAGCTCCTCGAGGCTGTGCGCGTGCTCGAGCTCCTGCTCGCGGATGCGGCTGGCGTAGGCGCGGGCCTCGCGCGCGAGCACGGGCTCGGAGGCGCCGTAGGCGGCGATCACCGCCCGCTCGAGCGCGAGCAGCGAGCCCAGCAGCGCAGCGCCCGAGCCCGGCTGGGCGCCCCCGGGCGGCGCTGGATCGCCGCCACCGCAGGACACGAGGGCAAGCGCGGCGGCGCCCGCGCCAAGGGCGCCGCGTCTGGTGAGGGCGGCCGGCATGGCGCGGACACTAGCCTTCGGATCGTGAGGATTTCGCAGGCCCACTGGGACGAGCTCGTGGCCCACGCGCGTGACGAAGCGCCCAACGAGTGCTGCGGCTACCTGAGTGCCCGCGAAGGCGAGGTGCAGCAGGTGATCCGCGCCGAGAACGAGCGCCGTTCGCCCTACGGCTACTCGCTCGATCACGAGAGCCTGTTCGCCGTCAACGAGCTCGACGACGAGGGCTTTCAGGTCGGCATCTACCACTCTCATCCCCGCAGCCCGGCCGAGCCCTCGCAGACCGACATCAACCTGGCCAGCTATCCGCACTGGACCTATCTGATCGTGTCCCTGGAGAACGGCGACGCACCGGCGGTGCGCGCCTGGCGCATCGCCGACGGCCGGGTGGAGGAGGAGGAGCTCGTCGTCGGCTGACCTCGCGTGTCCCTCCTGCGGCCGCCGGGGCGCGTCCCAGGAGACGTTCTGCGCCGACTGCGGCATGCCGCTGGTGGCTCGCGGCGCCGAGCCGCTGGAGGCCCCGCTCAGCGAGGCTCACGGGCGCGCGCGCAAGATCAACCCGCTCTACGTGGAGGGTGACCTGGTGCGAGTGGCCGGGGGGCGCCACCAGGCGGAGGCCGAGTTCATTCAGGGGCTGCTGCTGGAGGAGGGCGTGCCCAGCGTGCTGCGCCGCAGCGCCGGCTTCGACGTGCCCGACTTCCTCGCCGCCGGGCCGCGCGACGTGATGGTGCCCGCCGCCGGCGCCGAGGTGGCGCGCGACGTGCTCCTCGAGACCGAGCTGGCGCCCACCCAGGCCAGCGGCTCGGGCGCGCCCAATCCGCTGCTGCTGAGCGCCGTGATCCTGGGGGGCGGCGCGGGCGCCGCCCTGATTGCCTGGCTGCTTCAGGGGGTCTGAACCGGCGGGCCGGGGGCGGTAGGCTGCGCGCCCTATGGACTTCGCACCTTCCGATCGCGTCGCCGTCCTCCTCGACCGGATCAGGGAGTTCATGGCGGAGCACGTGGATCCCGTGGAGGGCGAGGCGATGGAGGCGCTCGACCGCGAGGTGCGCCCGGGAGTGCCCTACCCCGAGATCCTCGTCGAGCTGCGCGGCCGAGCCCGCTCCGACGGGCTCTGGAACCTGTTCATGCCCGACGAGCGCTTCGGTCCCGGCCTGACCAATTGGGAGTACGGGATGCTCTGCGAGCAGATGGGCCGCAGCGGCGTGGCGCCGATGGTCTTCAACTGTTCGGCTCCCGACACCGGCAACATGGAGATCCTGGCCGAGCACGGCACCGCCGAGCAGCGGGAGCGCTGGCTCACGCCGCTGCTCGAGGGCGAGACGCGCTCCTGCTTTTCGATGACCGAGCCCGAGACGGCAGGCTCCGATCCCACTCAGCTCGCCTCGCTGGCCGAGCTCCAAGGTGATCAGTGGGTCATCAACGGGCACAAGTGGTTCACCTCGGGCTACAACGGAGCCGACGTAGCCATCGCGATGGTGGTCACCGATCGCGACGCCGCGCGCCACAAGCGCGCATCGATGATCATCGTCCCGCTCGATACCCCCGGCTTCGAGGGCATCCGGCCCGTGCCGGTGATGGGCCACGACGAGGGCCCGGGTCACTGGGAGGTGCGCTACGAGGACTGTCGCGTGCCTGCCGGCAACCTGCTTGGAGAGCGCGGCGGTGGCTTCGCCATCGCGCAGGACCGCCTCGGGCCCGGGCGCATCCACCACTGCATGCGCGCGATCGGCTCGGCCGAGCGCGGCTTCGAGTTGATGTGCCGCCGCGCCCACGACCGCCAGGCCTTCGGCGGTCCCCTGGCGGAGAAGCAGTTCGTCCAGGACTTCATTGCCAAGTCGCGCATGGAGATCGACTCCGCCCGGCTCATGGTGCTCCACGCCGCCTGGAAGATGGACACCGAGGGCAAGCGCGCCGCGCGCCAGGAGATCTCGATGATCAAGGTGATCGCGGCCCAGATGCACCAGGACGTGCTCGACCGTGCCATGCAGGTCCACGGGGCGCTCGGGATGTCCGACGACACGCCCCTGGCCGCAATGTGGCGCCAGGGGCGCTGGCTGCGGATTGCCGACGGCCCGGACGAGGTGCACAAGATGGTGGTTGCCCTGCGCGAGCTCAACCGCTTCAAGCCGAGGGAGCCGGCGGTCGCGCAAGCGCCCGGCGGGCGCGAAGCGACGCCCTCTCAGATTTGACCACCGGGCTGACGGAGGAACAGACCGCCTTCGTCGAGGCGATCCGGGACTTCGCCGCGCGGGAGAAGTTCGACCGCTCAGCCGAGGACGGCCACGACGACGCGGTCGCCGCCCGCATGGGCGAGCTGGGCTGGTACGGGCTGCAGATCGCCGAGGAGTACGGCGGCTCGGGCGGGTCCTTCCTCGACGCGACCCTGTTCCTCGAGGAGACCACCTACGGGGGGATCCCGGTCGGCGGCTACGGGGTCACGCTGATCGTGGTCGGCGCGCTCAACCGCTTCGGCAGCGAGGAGCAGAAGCGCGAGCTGTTCGGCCGCGTGGTGCGCGGCGGCACGCTGGCCATCGCCATGTCGGAGCCCGACGCCGGCTCGGATGTGGCGGCGCTCAAGACGCGCGCCCGTTCAGAGGCAGGCGAGTATGTCCTCGACGGGGCCAAGATGTGGTGCTCCTACGCCCACAAGGCCAGCCACATCCTGATCGTCTGCCGCACCGGCCCCGGCGAGCGCCACGAGGACATGTCGATGATCCTCGTCCCGCGCGACGCTACCGGCATGACGCTCACGCCGATCAAGACGCTCGGCGGCGAGGAGACCAACGAGATCCACTTGGACGGCGTGCGCGTGCCCGAGGAGGCTCTGCTGGGCGCCGAAGGCGCGGGCTGGACGCAGCTCATGGCCGGTCTCAACTACGAGCGCACGATCCTCGCGGCGACGTCGCTGGGCCTTGCCCAGCGCGCCTTCGACGACGCGCTCGCCTACGCCAAAGAACGCCGTCAGTTCGGGAGGCCCATCGGAAGCTTCCAGGCCCTGCAGCACCGCTTCGCCGAACTGGCCACCGAGCTGGCCCAGGTGCGGCTGCTGGTGCGCTGGGTGGCCTCGCTCACCGACGAGGACCCGGACCGGATGCTGCCTCGGGAGGCCTCCATGGCCAAGCTCGCCGCCACCGAGCTGGCCAAGCGCTGCGCGCTCGAGGGGGTCCAGATCATGGGGGGCTACGGATACGCCACCGAGTACCCCATGGAACGCCACCTGCGTACCGCTGTGGTGACGACGATCTACGGCGGCACCTCGGAGATCCAGAAGAACATCATCGCCAAGACTCTCGGCCTGTAGGTTCGGGGCGGGTTTTTGTCCCATAAGACCTCGGAACCTCTCAAGGGTGTGGAGAAACCGGCCGATGACAACATGATGTCCGGGCCTGGCCCACGCTGGCCCGACGGCAAAGACCGCCGGGAAGACCCGGCCCGCTTCGGTGGCGCGGGCGAAGCGATGCATGCCGTGTCCCGCCTTCTGGGGAGCGCCGGCCTGGCGGAGGGGCCTGCCGCGGTGGCCCAGACTCTGGTCAGCGAGGCCCGCCGCTTCTTCCGCGTGGACCGAGCCATTCTCATCTCGCTGGACGGGCGCGAGGGAACTCCGGAGATCACCGCGATGGATCCCGCCCGCGGCACCGAGACCACCTCGCCTTCCCCGTCGCCGGGAGGCCTGCCGGCCCTGGCCACCCTGCTTTCGGGGGCCGACACCGCGCTGGTCGTGTCGGGCGACGAGGCGTCCGCGCTCGGCCGTGAGCTGGGTGCACAACACGAGCTTGGTGCGGCCCTGCTGCTGCCGCTGCCATCCGCAGACAACGTCCCCCATGTGCTGATCCTGGCCGACGCTGGCGAGCGCTTGAGGCTGGGCAACCAGGACCTCGAGGTGGCACGGGCGTTCGCGTCCGCCGCTGCGGCGTCTCTCGTGCAGCTGCAGCTGGCGTCCGAGAGCGCGGCGCAGACGGCTCGCCAGGCCTCACTCGCCCGTGCCGCGCGCACCCTCAACGAGAGCCTCGACCTGAACCGCGTGCTGGTGCGCATCTGCGAGGAGGCGGCCAGCATCCTGGACGCCGACTACGCCAACGTCTTCCTCGGCAACGCCGCCGGCGGCCTGCGCTTCGAGGCCACCGCCGGGCTTCCGCCCGAGCTGATCGGTGCGCGGGTGGCCACGGGGGAGGGGCTCGTCGGCCAGGTGATCGAGCGCGACGAGCCGATGCTCACCAACGACTATCAGGCGCTCCCACGCCCGGTCGCGCTGCCGCAGTTCAGCGAGGTGCGCAGCTCGCTCGCCGTGCCGATGCACTGGGACTCCGAGCTGCGTGGGGCGTTGGCGGTGGGCTACTTCCGCAGCCACCGCGTCGGCCGCGACGACCTCGCCCTGCTGGAGGCGTTCGCCGAGCTCGCCGCCGTGGCCTGCCGCAACGCGAGCGCCCACGCGGGTCTCGTGCTCGCTTCGCGGACGGATGCGCTGACCGGCTGCCTCAACCATGCGGCACTGCACGACACGCTGCGGCGCGAGCTCGAGCGCTGCCGCCGCAGCGGCCACAGCATCGCGCTGGCGATCGTGGATCTCGACGACTTCAAGCAGGTGAACGAGCGCCACGGCCACCTGGCGGGCGACGAGGTCCTGCGGCGCGTGGGCCAGGCGCTGCGCCACAGCGTGCGGCCCTACGACCTCGTCGCGCGTTACGGCGGTGACGAGTTCGCGATCGTGGCCATCGACGCCGACGAAGACACGGCCGCCGAGGTCGCCACGCGGGCGATTGAGGGGGTGGGGCGGGCGCTCGACGAGGGCGATCAGCTCGATCGCCCTGCCGGCGCGACCGCGGGCGTGGCCCAGTGGCAGGCCGGCGAGGGACCCACGGCGCTGATCGCGCGCGCCGACCGGGCGCTCCTGTTCGGCAAGCAGCGCGGCAAGCGAGGCACGGCGCTGAGAAGCTCCCGGCTGCCACCCGAGTTCCAGCCCGCCGGGCAGACGCGTTCCGGCCAGGAGCACGCCGGCGAGCCCGCCGCTGGCAGCGTCAGTGAGCAGGCCGAGCGCCTGCGCAAGCGCACGCGCCAGCTCGCCCTGGCCAACGCGCTGGCGGGGCGGCTCGCAGGTCTGGTGGATCCGCAGGAGATCTCGGAGGCGGCGGTTGACGAGCTGCACCGCGCTTTCGAGTACTTCATCGCCGCCGTGATGCGCATTCGCGGTGACGGCTACGTCGAGAGTGTCGCCGTGAAGGGGGTGGCATACGCACGCCTGGGCAGCCAGCGCTGGGCGCAGCCGGTTGATTCCGGTCTGATCGGCCGCTGCGTTCGGGAAGGGCGCCCGGTGCTCACCGGCGATGTGAGCTCCGAGCCCGACTACCGCTTGGTGCCAGGGATGGTCGATGTGCGCTCGGAGCTCGCCACGCCCATCTGGGCCGGCGCGGAGCTGTGGGGCGTGATCGACGTCGAGGAGGTGCGGGCCGACGCCTTCGACGAGGACGACGTCCGCGTGATCGAGACGGTCGCGCACCAGATCGGATCGGCGCTGCGCCTTGCCTCGCTGCACGCGAGCCTCGAGCGCGCCCGCCTGGGGAGCACCGACGCGCTGGCCGCCGTGATGGACGCGCGCGACGGGCGCCGCTCGCGACCGGTCGAGGTCCTGGCCGACGCGGTGGGTGAACGCCTGGGAATGGGGATCGAGGAGCTGCGCACCCTGCGCTTTGCGACGCGCTTCCACGACATCGGCAAGATCGCCCTACCCGAGGAGATGCTCCGCAAGCCGAGCGCCCTGACGGAGGAGGAGCGGGCCGTGATGGAACACCATCCGGTCGCAGCCGAGCGGATCCTGTCACCGCTCGGGTTCCTCGACGACGTGCGTGGCCTGGTCCGACACCAGCACGAGCGCTGGGACGGCGGTGGCTACCCGGACGGGCTCGCGGGGGACGAGATTCCGCTCGGTTCGCGGGTGATCCTGGCCTGCTCGGCCTACGACGCCATGCTGAGCGAGCGCCCCTACCGGCCCGCACGCACTCCCGGGGAGGCCCGCGGCGAGCTGCGCCGCTGCGCCGGCACGCAGTTCGACGCTCGCGTGGTCGAGGCTCTCGTGGCCGTGCTCGATGCTCAGGCGGCGGACAGCGAATCCAGCTCCGCTCGCCAGTCGCGCTCGACGCTGGCCAGCTGACGCCCGAAGGCGTCCACCAGCAGGGAGCGCGGTCCGCGCTCGAGCGAGCGGGTGGCAAGACCGACGGCCGCGCGCGGCCCCGCCTCGTGCTCGAGCATGTCGAAGATGGTGCCTCCGAGAAGCATGGCGTCGGCCGCAGCGGGGGGAAAGTCGGGGCGCCCGCCCTCGCGCAGGCGGCGCACGATCGCCGCCCGCAGGTGCGGCGACTGCCCCGACAACCACGTGGCCGCCCCCTCGCACAGCCAGGCCCAGCGCACGTAGCGCCGAAACGCAGCCACCGAGAAGGGGGGCGGCAGGTCGGTGCTGTTGGCCCCGACCACCACGTGCGCGTACTCGTGGAGAGGCGCGAGGCGCAGCGCCTCCCGCGAACCCTCCAGGTTCGCGGCCCGGCGCTCGAGCGCGGGCGGAGAGAGGACGTGGATCTCGGTCTCGGCGAACCAGCCGGCGAAGTAGCGCCGCCCCGCCGGGGCGCTCACCCGCCGCGCCAGCGGCAGCCACGGGTGAGCGAGGGTGAGCGCGGCGCTGCGAGGGTGGAGGATCACGGCGATCTCGGCCGGGATGTGGTCGAAGAGGCCCTCGAGCTCGGCTCGGAAGGCCTCGAGCGCCGCGAGCACGCCGGCGGCCTCCTCGCTCTGGGAGGAGTCGTGACGCGCCGAGAACGCGAGTGAGTGTGACTCGTCCCAGGCCACGCGCCGAACTCTCGCAGCCCGCAGGCCGTGCGCCGCTTTCAAACCACGGCAATCGAGACGATATTGCTCCACCGCGGCTGTCCTCGACTACCCAGAGCCGCCTTAGGTGACGGATGCAGTGAACATGTCAGCGCGCGCCACCAGTCGCGGCGGGCGCGGGGGGAGCGTCCGCCGCGGGCTCGGCTCCCGTGAGCCACCACGGCACAAGATCCCGGGACCTCTGACCCCTCCGGGTTCGTAGTGACTGCGGGTGAAGCGCGTGAGAAGCTCCGCTGTCAGTGTGAACGAGGATCGGCCCGCGGCTCTGCTGCCCGTCGCCTCCGGCGGGACGGGCCTGTTTGCGCGCGCCGCGGGACCGCGGGCCGGCGTGGACGCAGGCGAGCGGCGCCTGGTGCGCGAGGCCCAGCGCGGCTCGGCGGAGGCGCTCGAGCTTCTGTTCAAGCGCGAATGGCCACGCGCCTATCGCGCCGCCTATCTCGTCGTACACGACGCCGCGGCGGCCGAGGACATTGCCCAGGAGGCCTTCCTGGCCGCGGTGCGGGCGCTCGACCGCTTCGACCGCCGCCGCCCCTTCGGACCGTGGATGCACCGCATAGTGGTCAACCGCGCCATCGACGCGGCCCGAGCACGCACGTTGAGACGCGAGGTCGACGCCTCCGCCGCCGAGGGCGAGGAAGCGCCGCCGGACGCGCCCAGCCTGCCGCTCTCCGACCAGCTGCTCGACGCCCTGCGTGAGCTCGGCCCCGAGCAGCGCGCGCTGGTGGTCCTGCGCTACCTGTTCGAGTACACGCCCGGAGAGATCGCGCGCCTGCTCGAACTCCCGCGCGGAACCGTCAACTCGCGTCTGCGCAGAGCGCTCGATCGCATGGGCGACGTCGTGGGGGAGAGGTGAGCTCGTCCTTGGAGCAGGAGCTGCGTGAAGCGCTCGCCGAGCGTCCCGCCCCGGGCGAGCTCGCCGCCGGCCGCAGAAGCTGGCCGGTCGTCGAGGCCGCTCTGGCCGAGCGCCGCCTCGCCCGGCGCTCGCGCCGACCGGCCCTCCGCCTGGCTCTGGTCGCCGCACTCTTGGGCGCAGGCCTGGTGGCCGCGCTCAGTCCCGCCGGCGCGGCGGTGGGGGAGTGGATCGGGGAGAGGACCGGGCTCGGCGCCGAGGACGCCCGGCCGACGCTGGCGGGCTTCCCCGAGGGCGGGCGGCTGCTCGCGGTGTCGGATTCGGGCGCCTGGGTGGTCGAGGCGGGCGGCGCCCTGCGCCGCCTCGGTGCCTACGAGCAGGTGGGCTGGTCGCCTCGGGGGCTCTACGTGATCGGCAGTCGCGCTCACCGGCTGACGGCGATGGAGCCGAGCGGTGAGCCGCGCTGGTCGCTGGCCCGTCCTGGACGGGTGGGGCACGCCGCTTGGTCGGGCGGCAACGGGTATCGAGTGGCGTATCTGGAGACCACGCCAGGCGGCGACACCGCTCTGCGTGTGGTGGACGGGAGCGGGCGTCTCGATCACCCGGTGGCGGCGGGCGCGGCGCGTTTGACTCCGGCCTGGCGGCCCCGTGGGGGCTACGTGCTCAGCTATGCGAGTGCCGGCGGCCCGGGGATCGTCACCGTCGACGCCGACACCGGCGTGCAGCTCTGGTCGGCGCGCACTGGATCCGTCCCACGCGAGCTGGCCTGGACGCGCGACGGCCGCCGGCTGGTGGTGCTGCTTCCCGGCGCCCTGCGGGTCTACGGGCGCGACGGCCACCTGCTGGCCGAGCGGCGCCTGGCGGCCAGCCCCGGCGCGGTGGCGTTGCATCCCTCGGGCCGCTCGGCTGCGATCGCCCTGACCCGGCGCGGCGTGTCGCGGGTGCTCAGGGTCCGTCTCGCCGGCGACGCCGACGTGCGCCGCGAGCTGTTCACGGGTTCGGGCAGCTTCCGCGAACTGGCCTGGTCGCCGGACGGCCGGCGCCTGCTCGTGGCGTGGCCGGAGGCCAACCAATGGCTCCTGATCGGGCGCGGGCGCCCGCGCGCTTTCGCGGGCGTGTCGCGCCAGCTCGACCCCGGCGCGACCGGCGCCGGCTTCCCACGACTGTCGGGCTGGTGCTGCCCCGGTTGAGCGCGGCGCGCGATACTGGTGGGGTGACCGATCGCAACGTCCTGGGGGAGGAGCTCGAGCTCTGTGGCACCGATCCGGTGACCGGCTTCCACCGCGACGGTTGCTGTCGTACCGGAGTGGACGACCAGGGCAGCCACACCATCTGCGCGGTGGTCACGTCCGAGTTCCTCGAGCATCAGCGATCCATCGGCAACGACCTGACATCGGCGATGCCGCAGTACGGCTTCCCGGGCCTCGTCCCCGGCGACCGCTGGTGCGTGACCGCAGCCAACTGGCTGAGGGCCCACGAGGACGGCGCCGCCGCCTTCGTGGTGCTGGCCTCCACCCACGAGAAGGCTCTCGAGATCGTCCCCTTGGCAGCGCTCCAGGAGCACGCCGTCGACGTGCCCGCCGACGCTGGGCCCTTCGCCGACTGACTGCCTGCTGCGCCGGCCGGCGGCCGCGAGCGCCTGGTCCTTGGCGTTGAAGATGTCCTGGCGCACGATCTTCCCGCCGGCCTGGGTGCCGTGGTGTATCGTCAACTTGACTTAGCTGTGGAACATAGTTATAAGCTACGGAACACAGTCTAAAGATCCGAAGGAGACACGATGCACCACCCCAATCCGCTCGACATAGCCGTCCACGGCGCCACGGGCGTTCAGGGCGCGGCGATCGTCCGCCGTCTGCTCCGTGACGGGCACCACGTACGTGCCGTTGCCCGGTACCGTGAGCAATCGCCCGAGCTGCCCAGGGGCTGCGAGCCCGTCGTGGCCGGGCTCGGGGACGCGCAGGCCCTTGCCCGCGCCTACGCCGGAGCCGACGCCGTGGTCGTGCAGCTGCCCGGGACCTTCGACGAGACGGCTCTGCGCCAGGCCGAGCATCTCGCGGAGGCGTTGCTGAGCTCCCGGGTGCCCCGCGTGGTGTTCAACACCAGCGGGCCGAGCCCCAGCGAGCCGGTGGGCATTCCCTACATCGACGCGCGCCTCGTGCTCAGGGAAGCGCTGGAGTGCGGGACGTTCGACCTCACCGTGGTCGGCCCGATGGGACCGTACATGGAGAACCTCGTCGCGCCCTGGTCCGCGCCGCTCGTGCGTGACGGCATCCTCGCCTACCCGCTTCCGGCCGAGGCGCCGGTGCCGTGGGTGGCCCTCGCGGACCTCGCCGAGCAGATCGCCGCCGCCATCGGCGGCGACGTGTCACAGCCGGTGCTCGTCTGCGGGCCGCGGCCGCTGACCGGGGATGAGGCGGCCGCTGCGCTGGGCCGCGGGCTCGGACGCCCGCTGGAATGGAAGACGATCGAGCCGCGCGAGTTCGGCGAGATGATGCGCCCTTACACCGGCGACGAGTTTGCCGACGGCATCGCGGGCCTCTACGCCGCGATGGCCGCGGGACCGCCGCCGCCGGCCCCCGACCCGGCCCTGGTCCGTGCGGGGCAGACCGAGCTCGAAGCCTGGGCCCGCGGGCAGGCCTGGGACCGGCACGAGCTGCTTGCCGCGACGGGCTGAGAGGTACAACTCGAAGTGATACGGGCCTTCGCGCAGCGGCACGCGCCGCCCGGCGAGCGGTCGACTAGGCCAACACGGGCACGGCGTCCGAGGCGATCGACTCGATCTCCTCGGAGGCGCGCTCGAACTCCTCGTCCGAGAGCACCGGGGTGCCCTCGAAGGGCAGCTCACGGTAGAGCTCGAGCCACGACCGACAGCCGTGGTACTCGGGCCGCACCTTGACCGTTACCGGCCGCGGGATGCGGTACGTGCGCAGCAGCATCACGTGGAGCGGATGGCGGCGCTTCCAGTGCAGGCGCTTCTCGGCGTAGTCGGTGGTCCAGATGTAGTAGGGCGACAGCGCGTCGATGGCCCGCGGATCGGTGATCAGGTAGCTGGCCGAGACCTCGGCCCAGGCGCGTATACGCACGCGCTCGGGCTGGGGGATGCCGCCGTCCCTGATCAGAGCCTCGGCGGGGGGATCGCTCTCGGGCCAGACGCCTTCCTCGAGTGCGCGATCGAGCTCGGGCACGTGGGACTGGCGAATCAGGTCGTTGCGCTGGTGATCGAAAGTGGGATAGAGGAAAAAGCGGTCGTGCTCGATCTCGAAATGCTTGTTCTCCTCGCGGATTCCGCCTTTGCGGAGCGTGATGAGCTGCTCGCCCTCGGCAAGCGCACGCACGGTTACGGCCCATTCCTTCATTGCAACTGGCATAGACGAGGGAAACCTCCATAGCCGCACCCCGGGGTTCTGCGTTCCTCAGGAGTAGGCGCGGGGCGCCATTGTTACGAACGAATGCGCAGCTTTCAAGCGGAAATTGCGTAGCAAATGCAACGACCGGGCAGGTCGGTACGAAAGGGGTACCGCTCAGCCCAGAACGGTGACCACGGCCGCGAAGTCCTCCTCGCCGAGCCCTTCCTCCTGTGCGCGTGCGTAAAGGCCCTCCACGAGACTCCCCAGACGCAGCTTTACACCGAGCGCCTCGGCCTCGGCCAGGCAGTGGCGGACGTCCTTGAGCATGTGCTCGAGCTTGAACAGCGGCTGGAAGCGCTGATCGAACATCGGGCGTCCCTTCAGGGCGAGCACGGTCGAGTTGCCCGCGCTGCCGGCGGCGACCTCGAGGAAGGCCGCGGGATCGACTCCGGCCGCACGCACGACGACCACCGCCTCTCCCAGCGCCACCGCATGGACCGCGCCCATCGTGTTGGTGAGCAGCTTGGCCAGCTGCGCGTGCCCGGACGGGCCCACCAGCACGATCCGCTCGCCCATCGCCTCGAACAGCGGCCGGGCGCGCTCGAAGACGGCGGGCTCGCCGCCGGCCATGATCGTGAGCGTGCCGTCCTCGGCCTTCGGCCTTGAACCGGAGACCGGGGCCTCGAGAAAGTCGATGCCACGCTCCGCCAGGCGCTCGCCGATCCGGCGGGCGGCCGAGGGAGCGATCGTCGACATGTCGATGGCCAGCGATCCCTCGTCGAGGGCCCCCGCCGCGCCCTGCCCGGAGAACAGGACCTCCTCCACCTCGGGAGCGTCGGGAACCATCGTGATGGCCACCTCCGCACCCTCGGTCGCCTCGGCCGGGGTGGCGGCGGCCTGCACCCCGTGCTCGGCGGCGAAGCGCTGCGTCTTCTCGGCCGTGCGCGTCCAGACCGACAACTCGAAACCCGCGCGCGCCAGGTTGGCCGCCATCGGCCCACCCATGATTCCGAGCCCGAAGAACGCAACGCGCTCAGGCCTCTCCATGTCCTCCACCTCCGGGTGTCTCGATTCGCAGCCGGTCGCCGGGGCTCAACGAGCCCGAGGCCTTCGGCGGCAGGTCGTCTCCGTTCAGGAGGTTCCTACCAGGAGCGCCCGGCTCGCCACCCTCCGCCCCCGGTGGCGCGTGCCTGCGCCGCTCCGTGATGAGCGAGTAGCGCATCTCCTCCAGAACCTCGACCTCGCGCACCACGCCGTTCCCCCCGCGCCTTCGCCCGGCCCCGCCCGAGCCGCGCCGAATCGAGTACTCGACCGCGCGCAGCGGGAACTCGAGCTCGAGCGCCTCGATGGGTGTGTTCAGCGTGTTGGACATGGCCACGTGGACGGCACCAGGCCCGTCGGCGTCCTCGCAGGCACCCTGGCCACCGCCGAGAGTCTCGTAGTAGGTGAAGTTGTCGTTGCCGAGGGTCAGGTTGTTCATCGTTCCCTGCCCCAGCGCGTGGCCGAAGGCGCCGAGCACGAGGTCCGCCACGCGCGACGAGGTCTCCACGTTGCCCGCCGCTACCGCTGCGGGAGGGCGGGCGTTGAGCAGCGAGCCCTCGGGTGCCACCACGGTCAGCGGCCTGTAGGCGCCGGCACAGGGCGGCACGTCGGGGTCGGTGAGCACTCGCAGCGCGAAATAGCAGGCCGACAGGGTCACCGGAAGGGGGCAGTTCAGGTTGCCCTCGTGCTGCTCGGCCGAGCCGCTGAAGTCAAGGGTGAGCTCGGAGCCCGCGACGGTGGCGGTCAGCCGCAGCTCGATGTCCCCGTGGTCGGCTTCGAGGACGTCGGCGGCCTCGAGGCTGCCGTCGGGCAGCTCCGCGAGCCGCGCGCGCGTGCGCCGCTCGGCGTAGTCGAGCGTCTCGCGCATGCCCGCGCGCACGGTGTCGAGCCCGAAGCGCTCGATCAGCGCGGCCACGCGCTCTGCGCCGGCCCGCCCGGCTGCCAGCTGCGCGCGCAGGTCGGCCTCGCGCTGGCGCGGATTGCGCATCCGCGCAGCCAGCTGCCGCAGCACCTCGTCGGTCAGGCGGGTGGGCGGGATGACCACTCCCTCGTCGGCCAGCGTGCGGGAGTGGGCGGGCATGCTGCCCGGCTCCTCGGCGCCCACGTCCGCATGGTGGGCGCGGCTCGCGGCGAAGCCCACGAGCTCGCCGTCACAGAACAGCGGCGCGATCACCGTGATGTCGGGCAGGTGGGTGCCGCCCCGGTAGGGGTCGTTGAGCACCCATGCATCGCCGGGGCGCTGCTCCTCGCCCAGCACGGCTGCGACCGCCGAGGGCATGGCGCCCAGGTGCACGGGGATGTGCTCCGCCTGCATCACCATCTCTCCGCCGGCGTCGAACAGGGCGGTGGAGGCGTCGCGACGCTCCTTGATGTTGGCCGAGTGCGCGGAACGCACGAGCACGGCCCCCATCTCGTCGCAGGCCGCGCGCAGCGCGCCCAGCATGACCTCGAGGGTGATGGGGTCCAGGCCGCTCACGCGCGCTCCATCACCACCACGTCGGGCCCGGCCTCGGCGCGCCAGCGCGGCGGCACCACGAGCGTGGCGCCCGGCAGCTCGAAAATCGCCGGCCCGGCGACGCCGGCAGTGCCCGCGCGGATCACCTCGGTCTGGACGACCCTGTCGCCGAAGCGTACCTCCCGGCTGGGGCCGCGCTCCGCCTGCGCCGCCTCGCCTCTGGGCGGCTCCGCTCCGGGCAGCGCGGCCGCCACCCGGATCGTGACCAGCTCGAGACGGGCATCGGGGTCGCGGTACCCGTAACGCTCCTCGTGGATCCGGTCGAAGGCCTCGCGCAGGTCGTGCGGATCCGGTGACAGCTCCCCGGGCACCGAGAGCTCGAACGCCTGCCCGGCGTAGCGCAGGTCGTAGGTCGCGCGCAGCTCGGCGTCCGGCTCCTCCAGCTCCTCTCGTGCGCGCCGGCCGAGGCGCTCCACCGCCTCGGCCGTGTTCTCGCGCGTGAGCTCGTCTCCGGTCAGCAGCACGCTCTCGAGCAGGTCCCGGCGGCGCTCTGAGACCACCAGGCCCAGTGCCGACAGCACACCACTGGCCACGGGCACGAGCACCCGGCGCATGCCGAGCTCGTCGGCGATCTGAGCCGCGTGCAGCGGGCCGGCGCCGCCGAAGGGGATCAGCGTGAGCTCGCGCGGGTCGATGCCGCGTTCCACGGTGACCACTCTCACGGCTGCCGCCATGGCCGCGCTCGCGACCCGGACGATGCCCGCGGCGGTCGCGTCCGGCGAGAGCTCCAGCTCGTCCGCCAGCCGGGCCACCACGTGCTCGGCCGCGTCGCGGTCGAGGCGCACGCCACCGGCCAGCGGCGAGTCCGCGTCGAGGTAGCCGAGCAGGAGGTTGGCGTCGGTCACCGTCGGCCGGTCGCCGCCGCGGCCGTAGCACGCGGGCCCCGGCTCGGCGCCCGCGGAGCGGGGCCCCACGCGCAGCGCTCCGCCGGCGTCGCGCCACGCGATCGAGCCGCCACCCGCTCCCACGGTATGGACGTCGACCATCGGCAGAGCCAGCGCGCGGCCACCCACATCGCGTCCACTGCCCACCGCGGCGGCACCGTCGAGAATCAACGAGACGTCGCACGACGTGCCGCCCATGTCGAGCCCCACAGCATCCGTCGCGCCCGCCACGCGCGCCGCTCCCACCGCGCCGCCGGCCGGACCCGACAGCACGGTCCACGACGCATGGCCGGACGCGGTGGCGGCGCTCGCGGTGCCTCCGCTCGAGAGCATCACCTCCGGCTCGGGCAGTCCGGCCTCGAGCGCGCGCTCCGTCAGCCGCTCGAGGTAGCGGCGCAGGAGCGGTGAGAGCGCGGCGTCGACCACCGTGGTCGCGCAGCGCTCGTACTCCCGGAACACGGCGGCGGTCTCGTGCGAGGTGGACACGTGAACGCGCGACAGCTCCTCGCCGAGCACGGCGGCGACGCGCTGCTCGTGCTCGGGATGGAGAAAGCCCCAGAGCAGGCAGACCGCGACCGCCTCGGCCTCGAGCCCGTGCAGCGCCTCGCGCAGGGCGTCCTCGTCGAGCTCGCGCAGGACCCCGTCCGGGCCCATGCGCTCGGGCACGGCCACCCGCCGCGAGGCCGGCACCAGGGGCGGCGGGTGCCCGGCACAGAGCCGGTAGAGCTCGGCCCGGGCCTGGCGCCCGAGCTCCTCCAGATCGGTGAAGCCCTCGGTGGCCAGCAGCGCGGTGCGCGCCACCTCGCCCTGGAGCAGTGCGTTGGTGCCCACGGTCATCCCGTGCACGAAGCGCGAGACCGCGCCGGCCTCTGCGCCCGCCTCGTCGAGGGTCTGCTCGACAGCGTTCATCACCCCCTCGGACTGATCGGCGGGAGTGGTGGGGGCCTTACCGGTCACGAGCCCGTCGCCCGTGAGCAGGGCGGCATCCGTGAAGGTGCCGCCTACGTCCACCCCGAGGATCATCCCGGGGTGGACGCTATGGCTTTCAGGCGGCAACCACCGCGACGACCTCGCCGAGGTGCTTGTGCGACGGGCAGTACTTGCTGCCCGGCAGCGGCACACGCTGGCACGCGGTACCCCTACGCGTGCTGGCGTGGCAGCAGACGGGACTGCCGTCGAACGTGACACCGCTTCGGAGCTGGGTGTCCACGAACTCCACGGCGAGTGTCATCTGCTCGGTGCAGACGCGCTTCACCCGCAGCTGGTCGGCCATCGGAAAGAAGTGGCGCACATCGCGGAACAGCGTCCTGACCGGGTTACCGAAGTAGTGCCGGTCGAGGGCGAGCCGCTCCATGCACGACTCGCACGTCTTCAGGAAATGCTGACGCGTGAGGCTCACGTCCTCCCCCCTGCAGGGGACGACAGCCGGCGCCAACTGCCGATAGAGCGAGCGACTGAACTGGTACATCGGGGCCTCCCTTGGCCTCTACTTGGTCCTGCTCGACTAGGACGCTGCCAATGTTGAGTTGGCGTTAAGAAGGCCTGCGCAACGGGTTACGATCGGCATATGGCCAGCTTGCTCGATCTCACCAGCCAGGGCGACCCCGCCACCATCACCGACGACGGCTACCTGAACCGCACCCTCCAGCTGATGAACCCCCAGCAGCTGTACGAGTTGTGGGAGCGCCAGCAGTGGCAGTCGCAGGCGATCGACCTCGAGCGCGACAAGGAGCAGTGGGGCTCGCTGCCGGAGGAGCAGAAGGAGGAGCACCTGTGGGGGCTCAGCTCCTTCTTCGTGGGCGAAGAGCGGGTTACGACGCAGTTCTCCGGCTTGGTGATGGCCTACGAGGACGAGCAGGAGGAGGCCTTCCTCACCACCCAGCAGGTGGACGAAGCTCGTCACATGCAGTTCTTCGACCGCTACTACCGCGAGGTGCTGGGGGTCGACCACGACTTCATCCAGGAACGGCTGGCCGCCGTGCGCGTCCACCTGACCGACGCCTTCATCGAGCTGTTCGACGAGCGCCTCGTCAAGGCCGGCGAGCGGCTGATCGGCGATCCGTCGGATCTCGACGCCAAGGTCGACTTCGTGACCGCTTACCACATGGTCATCGAGGGAACGCTGGCGCTCACGGGCCAGCACTTCATGCTCGACTTCTACGAGAAGGCGGACCTGCTGCCGGGGTTCCAGGAGGGCTTCTCCAATATCGCCCGCGACGAGCACCGCCACGTGGCCTACGGGACCTGGTTCCTTCAGCAGAAGTGTGCCGACGAGCGCATGCGCGAACGCGTGCGGTCCACACTGAACGAGCTGCTGCCGCTGGCCGCCGGGGTGCTCGTGCCTCCCGGCTACTCGCTCGGCGACGACTACGAGTTCTTCGGCTACACCAGCGCCGAGCAGGCCGAGTTCGCCTACAGCGCGCTCACCCGCCGCCTCAAGGTGATCGGGGTAGGGCTGGCTACTGCATCGGCCGCATGAGCCAATCCATGCGCCGCCGGGCGTAGAGCAGCGGGTGGCCCTCCTCGATGCGGCCGCCCTCCAGATCGCCGATCAGGATCGTGTGGTCGTAACGCACGAAGTTGGCGGAGCGCCGGCAGCGCAGGTAGGCGAGCGTGCCTGCCAGCTCGGGGGTGTCGCCGTCCCAGGACCAGGCGAGGCCCGCGAACTTGTCGGGGAGCTCGCGGTCGGCGAAGCGGTGGGCCAGGTCAAGCTCGTCGCTGCGCAGCAGATGCACGCCGAAGTGCCCGCTGGCGGCCAGAGCGTCGTGGCAGCGCGAGCCGTGCCATACCGAGCAGAGCAGCGAGGGCGGATGAGCGCTGAACGACGTGACCGAGGTGGCCGCCAGGCCGCACGGCGCGCCGTCGGAACGCCGCGCGGTGATCACCGCCACCCCCGAGGCGAGCATGGTCATCGACTCGGTGAACAGCTCCGGCACCGGGGTGTCGCGGGTCATTCCCATCGCTCGAAGCGCGGCTCGGCGCCGCTGCCGCCGAGGGTGTGCATGTGATCGAGGGCCGTATCGGTCGCGCGATGGTCGGTGCGCTGGTGTGCCCCTCGGCTCTCCTCGCGTGCGAGAGCGGCGGCGGCGATCAGGCGGGCTAGCGGAAAGGGATCGTCGAGCAGCTCTCGCAGGCCCTCGCGGTCGCGCAGCAGGCCCGCCTTGCTCCACAGCGCCGCCCGAGTCTCCTCGCTGGGTAGCGCCGGGCCGGCCGGCTGGGCCGCGCCCGGCACGGCAGGAGGTTCGGGGTCCGCGTGGGCGGCCAGCGCGGCGCGACGTCCGAACACGAAGCACTCGGCCAGCGAGTTGGAGGCGAGCCGGTTGGCGCCGTGGAGACCGGTGCAGGCGGACTCGCCCACGGCGTAGAGCCCGGGCAGCGACGAACGGCCCTCGAGGTCGGCGGCGATGCCGCCCATCGTGTAGTGAGCAGCAGGCGCCACCGGGATCAGGTCGCGCACCGGGTCGAGGCCCACCTCGCCCAGCGCGGCGGCGATGTTGGGGAAGCGGGCCACGTCCACCTCGCGCATGTCGAGCCCCACCGCCTGCTCGCCGCTCTGTGCCAGCTCCGCCCGGATGGCCAGCGCGACCTGGTCACGCGGGGCGAGCTCGTCGACGAAGCGCTCGCCTGCGGCGTCGACCAGGCGCGCACCCTCGCCGCGCACCGCCTCGGTGATCAGAAAGCCGTCGCGCGGCCCGTCGCGGCGCAGCGCCGTGGGATGGAACTGCATGAACTCGAGGTCGGCCAGGCGGGCGCCCGCGCCGTCGGCCAGCGTCAGCCCCGCGCCTACCGCTCCGCGTGGATTGGTGGTGCGCGCCCAGAGGGCGGCCATCCCCCCGGTGGCGAGGATCACCGCACGCGAGGCCACGCTCAGCTCCTCGCCGGCGCGCGAGCGCGCCACCAGGCCCGCGCAACGGCCGTCGTGGGTGAGCAGCGCGGTGGCGGCCACCGGCTCCAGGACCGTTATGCGCTCGTCGGTGGCGGCGAGTGCCGACAGCTCGCGGGTGATGCGCCGCCCGGTCGACGAGCCGCCGGCGTGCACGATCCGGCGCCGCGAGTGCCCGCCCTCGAGCCCCAGTGCCAGGTTGCCGGAGCGGTCGGCGTCGAACTGCACGCCGAGGCGCTGCAGGTCGTGCACGCCGATCGGTGAGTCTTCGCAGAGCACGCGCACGGCGCTCTCGCGAGCGGCCTCCCGGCCCGCTGTGAGGGTGTCCTCGACGTGGAGCGCGGGCGAGTCGTCCTGCGCCAGCGCGGCGGCGATGCCGCCCTGGGCCCAGAAGCTCGCCGTCTGAGCCAGCGGCGAGCGGCTCACGAGCGCCACGCGAGCGCCCTCGCGGGCCGCGACCAGCGCGGAGTAGAGCCCGGCAGCGCCGGCGCCCACCACTGCCACGTCGGTGCGAAGGGGCTCGTCCACGGCGCCCAGATACCGTACCGGCGCGCGTGTCTCCGCCCTTCCTCAGCCACCCCGCTTCGCTCGGGCACGACACCGGACCGGGCCACCCGGAGCGCCCCGAGCGCATGCGGGCCATCGAGGCGGAGCTCGCCCGCCGCGACTGGCTCGGCTGGGAGGTGCGTGAGGCTCCTCGAGCCGCCGACGAACAGCTGCTCGCAGTGCACCCGCGCGAGTATGTGGAGCTGGTGCGGGAGGTGTGCGCGCGGAGCGCCGCGTTCGACGCCGACACCCCCACCAGCCCGGGCTCCCTGGAGGCCGCCGTGCGCGCCGCAGGAGGGGCCTGCGCGCTGGTGGAGGCACTGCTCGGCGGCGGCGAGCAGACGGGCTTCTCCTGCCTGCGCCCACCGGGCCACCACGCGGAGTTCTCACGTGCGATGGGCTTCTGCCTATTCGCGACGGTGGCGGTGGCCGCGCGCCACGCGCTCGACTCGCTGGGTGCGGAGCGGGTGCTCGTCCTCGACTGGGACGTGCACCACGGCAACGGCACGAACACGATCTTCCACGACTCGCCCGAGGTGCTGTTCGCAAGCATCCACCAGTACCCCTTCTGGCCCGGCAGCGGGGCGCTCACCGATGTCGGCGAGGGCGAGGGGGAGGGCTACTCGATGAACCTGCCCGTCCCGGCCGGGACGGGCGAGCCTGCCTTTCTCTCGCTGATCGAGCACGTGGTGGCGCCCGCGGCCCGGGCCTACCGCCCCGACCTGATCCTGATCTCCGCCGGCTACGACGCCCACCGCCACGACCCGCTCGCCGGGCTGGCGCTGGAGACCGCGTCCTTCGGCGCGCTCTCGCGCCAGGTGCGCGCGCTCGGCGCGGAGCTGGAGGCGCCGGTGGGAGCGGTACTCGAGGGCGGCTACGACCTGCACGCCCTCGCGGCCTCGGTGGCCGCGACCATGGCGGCGCTCGCTGGCGCCGGCGATCCGCCGACCGAGGTGGAGCGCCATCCGCTGGCCGAGCAGGCGGCGAGCGTGCTCGGCCGCTACTGGCCGCTCTGAACCAGCTGGGGATAGGCGCCGGGGTAGCGCTCCTGCAGGCCTGCGGCCTGGCGCGCGGCACCCTCGCGGGTGTCGAAGCGGCCGGAGTAGACGATGAACAGGCCGCTGCCGAGGTCATAGGGGTCGGAGCGGAACAGACCCGCCTCGAGCCCCGAGCGGCGCGCCTGGCGGGCGACGTTGCGCGCGGCGGGCTCGTCGCTGCTGGTCACGAGCACGACGGTGTGCGCCGTCAGGCCTGCGGGCCAGCCGGGCAGGCCGGAGCCGGTCGGGGCGGGGGTGGTGTCGCTGGGAGCGGTCTCCGTCTCGGCGGGAGCGGGTTCTGTCTCGACGGGCTCCCGCTCGGTCGCCCGCGACGACTCGGTCTCCTGGCCCTGGCCCGAGACCACGGCCGGTCCATCACCGCCGTCGCCTGGCTGCTGGGCCTGTACCTCCGCCGCCTGATCGCCGCCGTCGTCGCTGGTGAGCTCGGCGATCGCGAAGCCGAACAATCCGGCTCCGATCACGATCACCGCCATGATGGCGGCGGCGATCGCGGTCACCGGCTCGTTGGCCCAGGAACGCTGCTGGGCCAGCGCCACACGGCCGCCGCAGTTGAGGCAGACGAGCTGGCGAGGCTCCACCGGCTCGCCGCAGGTGGGGCAGGGTCGCTCCTCGCTCACCTGTGCTCCAGCCCCTCTTCGAGCGAACGAACCTCACGGTCGACCTTTCCCAGCTCGATGGCCTTCTCCTGGAGAAGCTCAGGGGCGCGCCGGCCCTGGCGGTGGAGCTCGTAGACGAGCGCGCCGAGGTCGAGCAGCAGCGCTTCGCGCAGGCGGCGCTGCTCGCGCAGGCGGCGCCAGCTGCGGAGGTCAGCCACCCAGGGCCTCCTCCGCCACTCTCAGGATTCCCTCGTGGCGGCGCTCCATCGGAAAGGCCGTGAGAATACGCTCGCGCGCCGCCGCG
This sequence comes from uncultured Thermoleophilaceae bacterium, assembly GCA_963813495.1. Taxonomy (GTDB): domain Bacteria; phylum Actinomycetota; class Thermoleophilia; order Solirubrobacterales; family Thermoleophilaceae; genus JACVRW01. The sequence continues at coordinate 568,250 of CAWEZC010000005.1, read as the reverse complement.
TGGGCGTCCGGGCCCAGCTCCAGCGCCCGACGCACGCCGTCGGCGACCGCCTCGGGGCTCTGCGAATCGATCAGGATGCCGGCTTCGCCCACCACCTCGGGCATCGCGGTCACGTTCATCACCACGGGCACGCAGCCGGCCAGCATCGCCTCCGCCACCGCCAGCCCGAAGCCCTCGTGGCGGGAGGCCTGGACGTAGACCGCTGCACGCCGGTAGGCGTCGAGCAGATCCTCGTCGGACAGCCAGCCGCTGAACTCGACGTTGGGCCCGGCGCGGCGCCTCAGCTCGTCCACGGCGTCGTCCAGCCAGTTGCCGACCACCCGGAAGCGAACATCAGGGAGCTCGCGTGCGGCGTCCACGAAGGGGAGCTGGCCCTTCTGAACCAGCGTGCTGCGATCGATCGCCCCCACGGTCAGGGCGCTGCGCTCCTTGAGATCGGCGGACAGCGCGTCGAACGGGTCGGGAACCCCGTGATGGATCACCGTGACGCGCTCGGCCGGGATGGGGGTGTTGCGCTCGATCTCGGTCAGCGAGTACCTGGAGTTCGTGATCAGCCGCCCCGATCGGCGGAAGATCCAGCGCGCCGCGTGGCGGCGCAGGCCGCCCCGCTGGTGGCCGTAGCCGATCTCCGGCATGTTGGCCACATCGAAGCCCCCGATGACCATCACCGACGGCTTGCGCAGCAGCCAGGCGAGCGTGATCGGGAAGAAGGTGTGCCAGGAGGCAAACCAGCCGAACACGAGATCGGCCCGCCTCACCCCCGCGATCACCTTCACGGGGTTGGGCCAGCGGCCGGGCTGGTAGAGGTCCTCGACCTCGTAGCGCTCGGCGAGGATCGCGCGGTCGATGGCCACGAAGCTCGCCTTGCGCGAGTGGACGTAGAGAACGCGTGCCCGCTTCACGCGGCCACGGGCTCTCTGGCCTCGACGAAGCAGCCGTGCCATTCGGAGAGCTCGAGAAGGCAGTAGAGCACGGCCTTGTGATCGGCCCGCCCGCGGCGGTGCTCGTCCACCAGCCGGGCCACCGCGGCGGGCTCGACCAGGGAGGAGAGGGGGCTCGCCGGCGCGTAGCGGCGCTCCACCTCATGGCCGAGCGAGGCGCGCAGCCAGTCGTCGTACGGGGTGGCGAAGCCGTGCTTGGGCCGGCCGGCCACACCCGCGGGCAGGAGCCGTGCCATCGCCTTTCGGTGCAGCCGCTTGCCGGCCCGCGGGCGGACGCGCATCGAGGCGGGGATGCGCTCGACGAAGCGCATCAGCTCCAGCTCGAGGAAGGGCACCCGCAGCTCGAGGCCCGCGGCCATGGACATCTTGTCGTTGCAGAGCAGGATGCCGTCGGGGAGAAACATGCGCGTGTCGAGGTAGAGGGCCTGTTCGAGCAGGTCGCGGCCGGCCACGTCTCCGAGATAGCCGCGAGCGCTCTGCAGGCGCTCGGTGCGGGCCTCGTTGTCGGTCGACGAGTTCGTCAGGAGCCCCGAGCGCACGCGGTCGTCGGTGATCTCCACGAGGCGCAGCAGGCGCTCGGCATCGCCGCGGCCCCCGAGCAGGTGGGCGGCGCGCCGGGCTCGGGCGGCCCGGGGGAGGGCCCGCGCCAGCGCGGCCGCGGGAGTGGCCGCCGCGGCGGGCACCAGACGCAGCCGGTTGAGGACGGCGGCCGCCTGGTGGCGGCCGTAACCGCCATGGGGTTCGTCGGCACCCTGGCCGGCGAGCACCACCTTCACGTGCTCGGCGGCAAAGCGCGACAGCTGGAGCAGCGCGGGCGCGCTGGGAATCCCGCAGGGCTCCTCGAGCCGGGGCACGCAGCGGGCCAGCTCGCCCAGGAAGTCGGTCTCGGTCATCGCCGTTTCGTGGTGGTCGGTGCCGATCAGCCGGGCGCTCTCGGCAGCCGGCCCACGCTCGTCGAGGATCTCGCCGTGCCCGGGGAAGCCGATCGTGAACGTTGTGGGGGGAGCGGCGAGCGTGCGGCAATCGCGGCCACCACCGCGGCGCTGTCGACGCCGCCCGAGAGGAACGCGCCGTAGGGGACGTCGGACATCATCTGGCGCTCGACGGCGTCGCTGAAGCGCTCGGCCAGCTCGGCCGCGAGCTCCTCCTCCGACGTGCCGGCGAAGGGCGGGCCGGGCGCTTCGCGCCAGCTCTGGATTCGCGGCGTGCCGTGCTCCTCGACCACCAGGGTTGAGGCGGGTGGGAGCTTCTGCACTCCCTCGAACAGCGTTCGCGGGGAGGGCACGAAGCGGCAGGCGAGGTAGTGGTCCAGCGCGGTGCGATCCACGACCGGCTCGACGAGCCCGGCCGCTATGAGGGCGCCGATCTCGGAGGCGAGCGCCACACGACGCCCGTCGCTCCACCAGTAGAGCGGCTTCACTCCGAAGGCGTCGCGCGCCGCCACCAGGCGGCGCCGCCCGCGGTCCCAGAGGGCGAAGGCGAAGATGCCGTTGAGCCGGCGTACGCAGTCGAGGCCGTATTCCTCGTAGGCGTGCACCACCACCTCGCTGTCGGAATGCGTGGCGAAACGATGGCCGCGCCCCTCCAGCGTCTCGCGCAGCTCGAGCTGGTTGTAGATCTCGCCGTTGACGATCGCGGTGACGTTGCCGTCCTCGGAATCGAGCGGCTGGTCGCCGCCGGCGACGTCGATGATGGCCAGCCGGGTGTGGGCGAGCGTGAGCGGTCCGAGCCGCTTCAGCGCGTCGCCGTCGGGACCGCGGTGCCGAAGCGCCTCGACCATGCGCTGCGCCGCTTCGGGGCCCGACATGCCGGCCGGATCGAGGATTGCTCCGATCCCGCACATGCGCCGCTGATCATGGCACGGAGGGCTGTCGCTCCTTTGTCACACGCCGGTGAGCGGCTTGGTGCACCCGGGTCTGGAGCCGTGTGCCGCCTCCGCGGACGATGGGTCACGTCCGGCAGATCCGCGAAGGGAGATAGCAATGCACCGCCTCATGGGACGTGTCCACGCCGGCCTGATCGGGCTGCGCTCGAGCCGCGGCCAGGGCACGGTGGAGTACGTCGCTCTGATCCTGCTGGTGGCCCTTGTCATGGCCGGCGTGGTGGCTGCGATGAAGGGCTTCCGCACCGACGAGGGCAAGGAGCTCGGCGACGTGATCATCGGGAAGATCAAGGAGGCGGTGCGCAAGGTGCAGTTCTGAGCACAGGGGCGCGGACGGTCCCCACGTTCGGCACGTATCTCACGCAGAACGTAGGGAGCGTCGGGACCTCTCGGCCTGCCCTCAGGGGAGGTGCGATCGAGGGTGCTGCCGGCGCGTCACCCGCGTGGCCTGCGACCATTCCCGCGTGGCTGAGCCCGACCGCAACCTGCCGGTCGCCGTCTTCGACTCGGGCGTCGGCGGCCTCACGGTGCTGCACGAGTGCCTCGTGTCGCTGCCGCACGAAGACTTTCTCTACCTCGGCGACACGGCGCGCTTTCCCTACGGCGACCGCTCGCCGGAGGAGCTGCGCGCGTTCGCGCGCGAGCTGGCCGGGATCCTGCTCTCGCGGGGCGCGAAGCTCGTCGTGGTGGCCTGCAACTCGGCCACAGCGGCCGCGCTTCCCGTCCTGCGCGCCGAGCTCGAGTGCCGGGTCGGGGTGGTGGGCGTGGTGCGCCCGGAGTCGCGCCTCGCCGCGGCGGCCACGCGCAACGGCCGGGTCGGGCTGATCGCCACGCCGGCCACGGTGCGCAGCGGCGCCTATGCCCGCGCACTGGCCGAGGCCGCGCCGGCGGCCGAGCTCCATGCGGTGGCCTCCGCTGAGCTGGCGCCGCTGATTCAGGAGGGCGGTGAGGTCGACGAGCGCGTGGTCAGCTGTGTAGAGGGGGTCTGTCGCCCGCTCCGGGTAGCCGGAGTGGACACCGTGATCCTCGGATGCACCCACTATCCACTCGTCCGGCCCGTGCTCCAGCGCGCGCTGGGCCGCGGCGTCACGATCGTGAGCTCCGGAGAGGCGATCGCCTCCGAGGTGGAACAGCGACTGGGCGCGGCCGGGCTGGAGCGCGATTCGGACCGCCGCGGCGACTACCGCTTCCTGGCCACCGGCAACCCCGAGCAGTTTCGCCGGCTCGGCTCGCGTTTCCTGGCGTTGCCGATCGGTGCCGTGGAGCACGTCGAGGTGGCCGGTCCCGCCGCCCCGGCGGCCGGGGTGGCGGCATGAGCGGCGCGCCTGGGGCCGACGCCGCGGACCGGGCCGTGGGCGTCGACGGCGCGGTGGCCGCCGATGTCGCCTTGCGCACCGACGGCCGCTCTCCGGGTGACCTGCGCCCGGTCACGATCACCACCGATTTCGTGCGCACGGCCACCGGCTCCGCCCTGATGGAGATCGGCGGCACGCGGGTGATCTGCACTGCGACGGTCGAGAACGCGGTGCCGCGCTGGATGGCCGGCAAGGGGCGCGGCTGGGTCACCGCCGAGTACGGGATGCTGCCCGCCTCCACCGGTGAGCGCAAGCGCCGCGACGTCAGCAAGGGCCGTCCCGACGGGCGCAGTGTCGAGATCCAGCGCCTGATCGGTCGCTCGCTGCGCGGAGTCGTCGACTTCGAGGCGCTGGGCGAGCGCACGGTCTGGATCGACTGCGACGTCCTGGAGGCCGACGGCGGCACCCGCTGCGCCGCCATCACGGGCGGCTACGTGGCGCTCGAGCTCGCGCTGCGGAAGGTGCAGAAGAAGGGCGACCTCGACCAGCTGCCGCTGACCGGCTCCGTGGCCGCCGTGTCCTGCGGAGTGGTCGGCGCCCGGGCGCTTCTCGACCTCGACTACTCGGAGGATTCCACCGCCGAGGTCGACGCCAACGTCGTCATGACCGGTGACGGCGGCCTGGTGGAGGTGCAGGCCACCGCCGAGCGGACGCCACTGTCGCGGGCCTCGCTCGACGAGCTGCTGGCGCTCGCGGCCGACGGGATCGATCGCCTGCGCGCCGCGCAGGAGACGGCAGTGGTCGCCGGCTGAGCCCGTGCGGCTGGTGCTCGCCACCCGCAACGACCACAAGCTGCGCGAGCTCTCGCAGCTGATGCGCCCCTACGAGCTCGACGCCCTGCCCGACGGGGTCGAGCTGCCTCCGGAGACCGGCACCACGTTCGCCGACAACGCACTCGCCAAGGCCCGGGCGGCCGCGCTGGCCACGGGACGCCCGGCGATCGCCGACGATTCCGGCATCGAGGCCTCGGCCCTGCGCGGCGCGCCGGGGGTGTGGTCGGCGCGCTACGCCGGCGAGGGCGCGAGCGACGAAGAGAACCTCGCGAAGCTCCTGGGCGAGGTTGCCCCCGACGCCGACCGCCGCGTGGCCTACGTGTGCGCGCTCGCCTACGTCGAGCCCGGCGGGCGCCAGGAGGTGGTGCACGGCCGCTGCGAGGGCACGCTGGCCCGCGAGCCACGGGGCCACGGCGGCTTCGGCTATGACCCCGCCTTCGTGCCCGACGCCTACCCCGGCGAGCGCACCATGGCCGAGCTCGACGTGGGCGAGAAGGACGCCATCAGCCACCGCGGGCGCGCCGCGCGCGAACTGCTGGGGCGGTTGCGCCGAGCCAAGGCCGCCGAGCGCCCCACGAGCCCGTTGAGCTCCCTGTTCGGAAGCCGAGCCGCTGAGCGGCGCAGCATGCGCCGGCGGAGGTCCAGGTGACCGGCGGGCGGACGCAGTGAGGGGCGGTGCGCGTGACCGGATAGCCGCCGCAGCCGCCGCGCCCGGGCGGGCCGTCGGACCTGCCGCACAGGCACCCCGCAAGGAGCGTGCGGCGGCGGTCTCGATTCTCTCCAACACGATCCTGATCGCGCTCAAGGTGGTGGCGGGCGTGGTCACCGGCTCGATCGCCATCCTGACCGAGGCCGCCCACTCGGCGATCGACCTCGTGGCGTCGGTGATCGCCTTCTTCTCGGTCCGGGCGGCCGAGCAGCCGGCGGACGAGTCGCACCCCTACGGGCACGACAAGGTCGAGAACGTGGCCGCGGCCATAGAGGGGATGCTGATCCTCGTCGGCGCCGGCGTGATCATCTTCGAGTCGCTGCGCCGGCTCTCGCAGGGCTCGGAGGTGGAGTCGCTGGGCTTCGGGATGGCGGTCGTGGGTTTTTCGGCCGCCGCCAACCTCGCCGTCTCGACCTACCTGTACCGCCAGGCCCGGGCCACCGACTCGCCCGCGCTGGAGGGCGACGCTGCCCACCTGCGCACCGATGCCTTCACGTCCTTGGGCGTGCTCGTGGGCCTCGCGCTCGTCGAGATCACCGGCGCTACGTGGCTCGACCCGGCGGCCGCCCTGGTCGTGGCCGGGGCGATCGTCTTCGCCGGCCTGCGCATCCTAAGCCGGACGAGCCGGGTGCTTGTAGACGAGGCGCTACCCCAGGAGGAGCTCGACGCGGTGCGCGAAGCCATCTCCGAGCACGGCGCCCCGGAGGTGGTCGGCTTCCACAAGCTGCGTGCCCGCCGGGCCGGCAGCCGGCGCTACATCGACCTGCACGTGCAGTTCCGCGACGGCACCAGCCTGCGCCGCGCGCACGAGATCTCACACGAGTTGCAGGGCGCGATCGCCAGGCGCCTGCGAGGCACCGACGTCCTCATCCACCTCGAGCCGGAGGAGTTCGCCGACCGCTCCGGTGAACCGTCTAGACGAGGTTGACGGCCGCTGCGGCCGCCACCGCGAGCAGCACGCCGGAGTAGCCGAAGTAGCCGTTCAGAAGCAGCAGGAGGGCGGCGATCAGGCAGATTCCCACCGTCACCAGCCACGAGATTCGGGAGAGGGGCACGTGGCCTATTCTGCCCTGCATGGCGGAGACGCTCAGTCCTGAGGCTGCTGCCGGGCGCCTCTGCGAGTTGTCCGGCGACGCCCGCGCAGCGGTTCTGCTCGATGCGGCCGGCTCCCTGGCGGGCTCGAGCGAGACCGATCCCGTGCGCGCGCGAGCCCTCGGCGAGCTGGCTCGCGACCTCTTCGAGACGGTCGACCGCGCCACGCGCGATTGGGAGGTGGACCCGCCCGAGCAGGTGGAGGCGCAGGTGGCGGGCGGGGCCGTGTTCGCCTCGCGCACCCCGCGCTGGACGCTGGCCGTGGTGGCCCGCCGCGCCGCGCTCTCCTCGCTCATGCTCTGCGATCTGCGCGCGGTGCTGGGGGAGCTCGAAGGCGGCCCCCCGATCCGCCGCTCCACGGCCGCCGACGCCGGGGCGGAGAGCGACGGCCCCGCCAGTGAGGAGGAGGCCGCCGGCGGGTCGCCGGTGCCGGAACTGGGACGCGACGGGCGCGAGGACGAGGCGTGACGGCGTGAAGGAGAAGCGCAAGGGACCGATCTCGCGAGCGGGAGGAATAGTCGACTCGGTCGCGGCCACCGTGCGGCGCATGCAGCGCGAGCGCGAGCCGCGCGTGCTGGCCTACGATCCCACGGGCTACGCCCGCCTGATCCAGCCCGAGGCACGCGGCCACGAACGCATCATGGAGCTGGCCGAGGAGATGGTGGCGCTCGCCTCGGAGCCGGAGCCCCCGGGCGACGAGACGGCCCGGCGGCGGCGCGCCCGCCGCAGCGCGGACGAGAGCGAATGACGCTCGTCGACGCGCAGCTGGCGCAGCGCGTGCTCGAGCGCGCGCTGGCCCGCGGCGGCGACCTGGCGGAGCTCTACGCCGAGTCGCGTCAGGGCTTTGGTCTGTCGCTCGACGACGGGCGAGTGGAACGCCCCCAGGGCGGCCGCGAGCGGGGCGTGTGCGTGAGGGTCGTCCAGGGAGAGTCCACCTACTACGGGCACGTCGACGGCCTGGCCGAGGAGGACCTCCTGCGCGTCGCCGAGTCTGTAGCCCAGGGCGTGCGCGGCGACTCGCGCCGGCCGGCCGCGCTGTCTGCGGCCGAGGCCGCCCGCCGCCACCCGGTGGCCGTGCCACCCGACGCTGTCGAGGCGGCGCGCAAGGCCGAGCTGCTGCGCGCCTGTGACGAGCGGGCCCGGGCCGCCGGGGCCGAGGTGACCCAGGTACGAGTGGGATACGCCGAATCCCGGCGCGAGGTCGAGATCTACAACTCCGAGGGCCGAGCGGCGGCTGACGACCGCACGCGAGTCCGGCTCAGCGCGCAGGTGGTGGCGCGTCGCGGCGAGCGGGTCGAGACCGGCACCGACACCCGCGGCGGCCATGCCGGCTTCGAGCTCGTCGCCCAGGATCCGGAGGAGGTGGCCGCGACGGCCGCCCGGCGCGCGCTCACCCTGCTCGACGCCGTCGACGCACCCACGGGCCGGCTGCCCGTGGTGGTCGGCAACGGCTTCGGCGGCGTGCTGTTGCACGAGGCCGTGGGCCACGGGCTGGAGGCGGACGCCGTCCAGAAGGAGGCGAGCGTGTACGCGGGACGCATCGGCGAGGATCTCGCTCCGGGCTTCGTCACCGCCTACGACGACGGCAGCCGCGAGGGCGATTGGGGCAGCGAGGGCTGCGACGACGAGGGGACCCCGACCCGCCGCACGACGGTGATCGAGGACGGCAGGCTCACCTCCTACCTCTATGACCTGCTGACCGCACGCAAGGACGGTGCCGAGTCGACCGGCAACGGGCGCCGCGAGTCGTTTCGGCACCTGCCCGTGCCGCGCATGACCAACACCTTCTTCGCCCCCGGCGACGCCAGCCCGGAAGGCCTCATCGGGGGCGTCGAGCGCGGCCTTTACGCCGTGTCCTTCGGCGGCGGCCAGGTGGAGCCGGCCACCGGCGATTTCGTGTTCGGGGTCTCGGAGGGCTACCTGATCGAGGGCGGACGGGTCAGCGCGCCGGTGCGGGGGGCGACGCTGGTGGGCAACGGGCTCGAGGCGCTGCGGGCGATCGACGGCATCGCCGGCGACCTCGACATCGCCACGGGCTACTGCGGCAAGGCCGGTCAGACCGTGCCGGCCGGCGTGGGCCAGCCGCACGTGCGGCTGCGCGAGCTTACGGTGGGGGGCACGGCATCGTGACCCTCGAGGAGGCGGCCCGCAGGGCCGTCGACGAGGCCGCGGCCGCGGGCGCCAGCGACGCGGAGGCCTGGGCCGAGGAGTCCACCAGCCGCAGAATCCGCGTCTACGGCGGGGAGGTCGAGAGCCTCAGCGATGCCGGCGGGCGCGGCGTGGGAGTGCGTGCCTTCGCGGGCACGCGCTCGGGTTACTCCTACGGCACCGACCTGTCCGAGGAGGGCGTGGCCGAGGTGGCCCGTGCCGCCCGCGCGGCGGCGGACGTGGCCGACGAGGACGAGTACGAGGGCCTGCCCGACGAGTTCGGAACGGCGCCGGTGGACGACCTGGCCTCGCCCGCCCTGGCCGACTGGAGCACCGCGCGCAAGGTGGAGCTGGCGCTCGAGATCGAGCGGGCGGCACGAGCGCGTGAGGGCGTGACCCAGGTGGAGAACGCGGTCTACTCGGATGCGGAGGGATCCGTGGCGCTCGTCAACTCGCGCGGCTTCTCGGAGTCCTATTCGGCCACCCAGGCCTGGGCCTACGCGTCGGCCTTCGCCGGAGAGGGTGCCGACCTGATGACCGGCATGGGGGTGGACCTGGGCCGCGACCCCGGCGCGCTCGATCCCGAGGCCATCGGCGCGGAGGCGGCCGAGCGCGCGCTGGCGCTCGTGGGCGCCCGCCAGCCCGAGAGCAGGCGCTGCCCGGTGGTGCTCGACGCCTTCGTGGCCGCCTCCTTCCTCGGCTTCATCGGCGCGATGCTGTCCGCCGACGCCGTCCAGCGCGGGCGCTCGCTGTTCGCCGGACGGGAGGGCGACGAGGTGGCCGACCCCGCCCTGCGGCTGGCCGACGACGGCGCCCATCCCGAGGGCCCGGCCAGCGCTCCCTTCGATGGCGAGGGCTCGGCCACCCGCCGCACGTCTCTGATCGAGGAGGGCCGCCTACAGGGCTTTCTGTACGACGTGCGCACCGCCCGCAAGGCCGGCGCCCGGACGACCGGCAACGCCGGCCGCGGGTCCTATCGTTCCCCGCCCGGCGTGAGCACCACCAACCTGGTCATCGAGCCGGGCGAGGACGACCTCGCGGCGCTGATCTCGAGGGCCGGCGACGGGCTCTACGTGACCGAGGTCGCGGGTCTGCATTCGGGGGTCAACCCCGTATCGGGCACCTTCTCGGTGGGGGCCTCGGGCCTCCTGGTCGAGGGTGGCGAACTGGGCGCGCCGGCACGCGAGATGACCATCGCCAGCGACCTCGTCGGCATGCTCCAGGCCGTGCGCGCGGTGGGCTCCGAGGCCCGCTGGGTGCCCTTCGGCGGCAGCGTCAAGGCCCCCCCGATTCTCATCGGGGAGATGGCCGTTTCGGGCTCCTGAGGAGCGGAAAGGCGCGTAACGAGCGCGGTTTTCCGCTTGGGAATCGGAAATCTGCGCTTCTGTCGTCCGAATACGTTGTTAGCTTGCGGCCGGATTGGAAGGCCCCCGGCAAGGAGGAGATCGTGACTAAGTCTGAGTTCGTAGATCGGGTCGCGGACAACAGCGGACTTGGGAAGGGTGAGGCGGGCAAGGCCGTCGACGCCGTTCTCGAGTCGATTCAAGAGGTTCTGTCGCGCGGTGGAGAGATCAACTTCACCGGCTTCGGCAAGTTCTCGGTGGCGGACCGCAGCGCCCGCCAAGGTGTCAACCCGCAGACCGGCGAGAAGATCCAGATCGCCGCGAGCAAGGTTCCGCGCTTCTCGGCGGGATCGGCTCTCAAGAGCGCCGTCAAGAGCGGTTAGCGAGATCCACAGCCGGGGCTCTTGAAGGGGCTTTCGCGCCCTAATTTCGCCGACCGGCTTGCGGCGCTCGTGGAGGAGCGCCGCAGCCGCGTCGTGCTCGGGCTCGATCCCGATCCGGCGGCACTCTGGCCGGCGGCCGTGGAGCGGCTGGCCGGAGGCTCGCCGGAGCCGCGGCTGGCTCGCAGCCGCACCGCCGAGGCGGTCACGGAGCATTGCCGGGCCGCGATCGTGGCGGCCGGTCCGGCCTGCGTGGCGGTGAAGCCGCAGCTGGCCTGCTTCGAGCGGCTCGGCCCTCCCGGCTGGGAGGCGCTCGAGCGGGTCGTCGCCCTGGCGCGCGACCACGGCCTGCTCGTGCTCGCCGACGGCAAGCGAGGCGACGTTCCGGTGACCGCGAACGCATACGCCCAGGCGCTGGTGGGGGAGACCCCTGGGCCGTTCGGCTCCGTGCCCGGTCTCGGGGTTGACGCCTTCACCGCCAACCCGCTGCTCGGCCGCGATGCGCTCGAACCCCTCCGCGACGCCGCCATGGCCGCGGGCGCCGGCTGCTTCGTGCTGGTGCGCACCTCCAACCCCGGGGCGGCCGAGATCCAGGACGCGGGCGATCCGCCCTTGCACGAGCGACTGGCCCGGCTGGTGCACGAGCTGGGGGCCCAGAGCATGGGCGACTGCGGCCTGTCCGCGCTGGGCGCCGTGACCGGCGCCACGCGGCCCGACCACCTCGAGCGGTTGCGCGAGCTGATGCCCAGGACGATCTTCCTGCTCCCGGGCGTCGGGGCCCAGGGCGGCCGGGTGGAGGACCTCGGGGCGGCGTTCCGCACCCACCCGGCCGCCGGCCTGGTCACTGCCTCGCGCTCGATCGTCAACGCCTACGTCGAGCGTGGGGGCGAGCCGGCCCAGGCGGCGGCCGACGCCGCGGAGGAGCTGCGCGCGGCGGTGGCGGCCCTCTAGGGCCCGCTCCCTAGCGCCTTACCTGGATCAACCGGGTCACCGCCCTGCGGTTGCCCGACGCGTCGATGGCCACGACGCGCAGCCGGACGTTGAAGCGCCTGGGCGTGCGCTTCAACAGCCGCCGAGGCGCGCGCAGGCGGAAGGTCCGCGCCGTCGAGGCGCGGGCGAAGCTGCGGCTCGCAAGGACGAGCTCGAACCTCGCTATCGACAGGACCTTCGGCGAGGCCAACAGGCTGACGTCCAGGGTCACCGCCTCGCTGGGAGTCAGGGTCACGCGCGCGCCGCGCCGTACCAGGCCGCGGAGCCGGATGCGCGACGGCGCACCGACCGCGACATTGGGGCGGGCCGTGTCCGGCTGGGCCGGCTGGGGCTCGCCGAAGATGAAATCGTCGTTGACGACCAGATCCGCCGTACCCGCCTGGCTGACGTCGGTCACGCCGGCGGCCAGGCTGGTGGGTCCGTTCGTCACGCGCACGCGCTCGATGCGTTCGCCGGCATCGAAGCGCACTCCCAGGAACGAGAACGTGGCCGTCCCGGCCGTGGCCGGCACCGGGAAGGACCCGAGGCTGACGCCGCCCTCGCCGAAGTACTCGATCGAGCTGCCCGGGCCGTCGACGTCGCTGAAGACGGCGCCGAAGCCGTTGGTGGTGGCGGGTGTCGCGCTGCCGGGCACGACGAACAGCGTGTCGTAGAGGTTCGTCCCGATGGGAGTGAAGAGCCGCTGCGCCGAGAAGGTGGCGAACGAGGTCGCGTAGCTGGGGTCGATGTCCGAGAACCTGACCTGATCGGGATCGTCGAACGGGGCCGCGTCGGCTGAGTTGTCGTCGCCGCTGACCTGGAAGCCGGTGCCCGGGCCGGTGAACAGCGCACCCACGCCGCGGAACTGCCCCTCGGGCATGAAGGCCGGGCCTGAGCGCAGGTCCGGCACGCCGTCCCAGGCGATCTGCCGGCGTCCCGTGGCGGCGGGGAGGCCGCCTCCGTTGTTGTTGCCGAGCTCGCTGCGGAACTGGTCCACGATGGGCGTGATCGAGGCGGTGTCGGCTCCGGATGCCTGGCGCACGACCGGAGCCGACCAGGCGGCGGACACGGGGATCAGTACGGCCAGTGCGGTTCCGGCGGTCGTGAGTGTCGCTCTCAGCATGAATGTCTCCTGGGCTGCCTGGGGGGCTGGGGTGGGCGCCAGGATCGCGGATAGTGCGAGCCGCTGCAAGGGCGCCGGCACCGTTGTGGGCAGGGTCGGCGACAGCTGCGTTGAACCTCTCCCAACGGCGTGCGCCTCGTCCTAGGTCGCGCGCCTCCCTATGCTCCGCGGCGCTTGCCTGGGAGGACCGATGCCCGATCACCGACGACGACGCAGCTTGGCACGACTGCTGGCGCCGCTGGCGCTTCTGCTGTGTGCGGCCGCGCTCGCCGGCGTGGTCCTCAGCTCGAACATCGCCGACGGCGACAACGGCAGCGAGTCCGCCACGGACGCCCGGGAGACGGCCACGAGCGGCGAGACCACCACCGAGCGACAGCGTCCGCGCCGCCGGCGCTACACGGTCAAGCTGAACGACAGCCTGGGCTCGATTGCCGAGAAGACCGGCGTGCCGGTCGCTCGGCTCGAGGAGCTCAACCCGGAACTCGATCCCCAAGCACTAGTCGTGGGCCAGAAGATCAAGCTGCGCGAGTGAGGCTCCTCGCGCTGGTGGCGCTCGCGGCGCTGGCCGGGCTGCTGAGTCTCGCGGCCGGCGCGAGCGCGGCCACGCCGCCGCCCGACGTGAGCAGCGCGGCGTCGGCCATCGTCGTCGACGGCCGCAACGGCGACGTGATGTTCGCCAAGCGCCCGGACCAGCGCCGCTCGATCGCCAGCACGACAAAGCTCATGACTGCCCTGCTGGCGCTCGAGCGAGCTCGTCCGCGCGACGTCTTCACGGCGCCCCCCTACGACGCGCTGCCCCCGGAATCGCGCATCAACCTGCGCACGGGCGAGCGCATGACCGTGGCCGACCTGCTCAAGGCGCTGCTGCTCGAGAGTGCCAACGACGCCGCGGCGGCGCTGGCGCAGAACATCTCCGGATCGCGTGACGCCTTCGTCGAGGCGATGAACGCGCGCGCCGCCGAGCTCGGCCTCGAGAACACCAGCTACGCCAACCCGATCGGCCTCGACGACCCGCAGAACTTCTCCACGGCGCGCGACCTGGCCAGGCTGACTCGGTTGCTGCTGAACCGCCCGCGCTTCGCGCGCATCGTGGACACCCCGGTGGCCGAGCTCGAGTCCGGCGCGGTGCCGCGGGTGATCGACAACCGCAACACCCTCGTCGCCACCACGCCCTGGGTCTCGGGCGTCAAGACGGGCTACACCGGCGAGGCGGGCTATGTGCTCGTCGGAGCCGCGGAGGGCCGGGGCGGCGCCAAGGTCATCAGCGTGGTGCTCGGCGAGCCGAGCGAGCCGGCCCGTGACGCCGACACGCTCGAGCTGCTCACCTGGGGCCTCGAGCAATTCCGGCGCGTCAAGGTGCTCGACCCGGCGCGCGCACTGGCTCGTGCCGACGTCCGCTACTACGACGACCGGATCCGGCTTGTCCCCCGCAAGGGAGCCGTGGTCACCCTCCGCTCGGGCGAGCGCGTGAGACGGCGCGTGAGGGCGCGCGACGAGCTCGAGGGCCCGCTCCCCGCCGGAGAACGCGCCGGCGTGGTCACCGTGCTGGTGGAGGGCGAGCCGGTGCGCCGCGTGGCGCTCGTCACAGCCGGCGAGGTGCCCGGGGCGGGGACCCTCCGGGTGCTCACTTCGGTGCTCGGCGTCCCCTTGACCTTGGTACTCGGGCTCGCCATCCTGCTCGCGGCCGTCATCCTGGTAGTCAAACTGCGCACCAGGCTCAGGATCGTCAGATGATCATCACCGTCACCCTCAACGCCGCCATCGACAAGACGCTCGCCGTGCCGAACTTCCGGCTCGGCCGCCGCCACCGCGCCGTGGAGCAGACCGCAATGGCCGGAGGCAAGGGCGTGAACGTGGCGCGCGCGCTGCGGGCGCTCGGCCAGCCCGTGATCGCCACCGGCGTGGCTGGCGGGCCCACGGGCACCCGCATCGTCGAGCACCTCACCGAGGAGGGCATCCTCAACGACTTCGTGCGCATCCGGGAGGAGTCGCGCACCTCGACGGCCGTGGTCGACCCCACCAACGGTGAGCAGACCGAGATCAACGAGCACGGGCCGCACGTGTCCGAGGGCGAGCTCGAGCTGTTCGTTGACAAGCTCCTCTACCTGGCCAAGGGCGCCGCTGTGTGCGTGATCGCCGGCAGCCTCCCGCGCGGAGTGGAGCCCGGGCTCTACGGGCGCGTGATCGACGAGATGAAGCGGTTGGGGGTCACCACCGTGCTCGACGCCGAGGGAGAGCCGATGCGGATGGGGACCCGCCGCGGGCCCGACGTGGTCAGCCCCAACGAGCTGGAAGCCGAGGGCCTCGTGGGCTACGAGTTCTCCGAGGAGGCCGACCGGCGCACGGCCGTGCTCGAGATGGTGGAGCTGGGCGCCAGCGAGTCGATCATGACGCTGCCCGACGGTTGCCTGGCGCTCCTTGGCGAGGGCAGCGAGCGCCGCATCTACCGGGCGACGCTCGAGCCGCTCGAGCCGGTCTCGTCGGTGGGTTCGGGAGACGCCTTCCTCGCCGGCTTCGTGGCGGCCCGCTACGGCGATCGCAGCAGCGAGGAGTCGCTGCGCTTCGCGGTGGCCTGCGGGGCGGAGTCCACCCAGCATTTCGGGGCCGGCAGGCTCGAGGAGCGGGAGGTCCAGCGGCTCATGCCCGAGGTGCGGGTGGAGGAGCTCGAGACCCCGGCTCTGGCCGTTGGGTGACGCTGCTAAGTTCGCTTCTACCTACTACGCGAGGAGCGCAGCCCGAGCGCTGGTCGGGCGAGCACCGCAGCGTCGAGATGTCAACGTCCGCCGCCGAACCTAGGATCCGCCAATGGAAGTTGAGATCGGGCGCGGCAAGAAGGGCCGCCGCGCATATGGCTTCGATGACATCGCGATCGTGCCGAGCCGGCGCACGCGGGACCCCGACGACGTCGACATCACGTGGATGCTCGGTCCCTATCGCTTCGAGCTGCCCCTGCTCGCCTCGGCCATGGACGGCGTGGTCTCTCCGCGTACGGCGGGGATCCTGGGCAAGCTCGGTGGCCTGGGCGTGCTCAACCTCGAGGGCATCTGGACGCGCTACGACGATCCGGACGCGGAGCTCGAGCGCATCGCCGACCAGCCGAAGGAGCTCGCCACCGGCGAGATGCAGCGCATCTACGCGCAGCCGGTGCGCGAGGAGCTGATCGCCCAGCGGATTCGCGAGATCAAGGACCAGGGCGTGGTGGTTGCCGCGTCGCTCACCCCCCAGCGGGTGCGCAACTACTACGAGACCGCACTGGAGGCTGGCCTCGACATTCTCGTCATCCAGGGCACGGTCGTCTCGGCCGAGCACGTCTCCACGCGCTCGGAGCCCCTCAACCTCAAGGAGTTCATCCGCGAGGTGCCCGTCCCGGTGGTGGTGGGTGGCTGTGCTTCCTACGCCACCGGCCTGCACCTGATGCGCACCGGCGCGAAGGGCGTGCTGGTGGGGGTCGGCCCGGGCGCTGCCTGCACCACCCGCGGAGTGCTCGGCATCGGCGTGCCGCAGGCCACGGCCATCGCGGACGTGGCCGCCGCGCGTTCGCAGCACATGCTGGAGACCGGCGAGTACGTCCAGGTGGTCGCCGACGGCGGCATGCGCAACGGCGGTGACGTCTCCAAGGCCTTCGCCTGCGGGGCCGACGCCGTGATGGTCGGCTCACCGCTCGCCCGGGCCTACGAGGCGCCGGGCAGGGGCCACCACTGGGGGATGGCCACGTTCCATCCCACGCTCCCGAGGGGCGCTCGGGTCGCCACCACCCAGAACGGGACGCTCGAGCAGATCCTGCTCGGCCCGGCCCACGAGAACGACGGCACCTTCAACCTGATCGGCAGCCTGCGCACCTCGATGGCCACCTGCGGATACGAGGACATCGCCGCGTTCCACAAGGCTGAGGTGATGGTGGCGCCCGCCCTCCAGTCCGAGGGCAAGCAGCTGCAACGCGCCCAGGAGGTAGGGATGGGAGCCACCGCGGCGGCGATGGCCCATCCGGAGGCCAACGGGGTCGGCACGGCTGATCCTGCTCTCGTCGAGTGAGCACACAGGCGGCAAGCGCACCCGCGTCCGCCTCGGCCCCTGCCGCCGCCACCGATGAGGTTCTGGTCCTCGACTTCGGAGGCCAGTACTCGCAGCTGATCGCCCGGCGTGTGCGCGAGTGCGGCGTCTTCGCCGAGCTGCTGCCCCACCACGTCCCGCTCGAGGAGATCACCCGGCGCCGGCCGCGCGGGCTGATCCTGTCGGGCGGGCCGGCCTCGGTCTACGCCGACGGCGCGCCGCGGCTGCGCCCGGAGCTGCTGGAGCTCGGCATTCCCGTGCTCGGCATCTGTTATGGGATGCAGGCGATGGTGCTCGAGCTGGGCGGCCGGGTCGAGGGCGCCGAGGTGGGGGAGTTCGGCCGCTCGCAACTCACGGTCAGCGAGCCCGGCCGGCTGCTGGCCGGCACGCCGGCCGAGCAGTCGTGCTGGATGAGCCACCGCGACACGGTCTTCGAGGCCCCGCCGGGCTTCTCGGGGCTGGCCGCCTCCACGGAGTCGCCGGTGGCGGCGATCGAACACGGCGGGCGCGGCCTGTACGGGATCCAGTTCCACCCGGAGGTGGTGCACACCCCGTACGGAACGCAGATCCTCGAGACCTTCCTGCGCGACATCTGCGGTTGCGAGATGGCATGGTCGGCCGAATCGGTGATCGAGGAGCAGGTGGCGCGGATCCGTGAGCAGGTGGGTGACGGCAAGGTGATCTGCGGGCTGTCGGGGGGTGTCGACTCTTCGGTGGCGGCCCTGCTGACCTACCGCGCGGTGGGCGACCAGCTCACGTGCGTGTTCGTCGACCACGGTCTGATGCGCAAGAACGAGGGCAACCAGGTGGTCGCCGCCTTTCGCGATCACTTCAAGGTGCCGCTGATCGCCGTTGACGCCGAGGAGCGCTTCCTCACGCGACTCGCCGGCGTGACCGA
This sequence comes from uncultured Thermoleophilaceae bacterium, assembly GCA_963813495.1. GTDB lineage: Bacteria > Actinomycetota > Thermoleophilia > Solirubrobacterales > Thermoleophilaceae > JACVRW01. Next base: position 550,587 of record CAWEZC010000005.1, on the reverse strand, counting down.
ACCCGAGCGCAAGCGAAAGATCATCGGCGAGGAGTTCATACGGGTCTTCGAGGAGCAGGCCGACAAGCTCGGCCACCCGCGCTACCTCGTCCAGGGGACCCTCTACTCGGACGTGATCGAGTCCGGCGGAGGCACCGGTGCGGCCACGATCAAGTCGCACCACAACGTCGGGGGCCTGCCGGAGGATCTCGAGTTCGAACTGGTGGAGCCGCTGCGGATGCTGTTCAAGGACGAGGTGCGCCAGGTGGGCGCGGAGCTCGGCATGACCGACCGCCTGGTCTGGCGCCAGCCCTTCCCGGGTCCCGGCCTGGCCATCCGCGTGGTCAGCGGCGAGGTGACCAAGGAACGCCTCGAGATCCTGCGCGACGCCGACTCCATACTGCAGGACGAGATCCGCGCAGCCGGGCTCTATCGCGAGCTGTGGCAGTCCTTCTGCGTGTTGCCGGCGGACCTGCGCAGCGTGGGTGTGCAGGGCGACGAGCGCACCTACGGCTACGTGGTCGTGATCCGGGCGGTCACCTCGGACGACGCGATGACGGCCGACTGGGCGCGCCTGCCCTACGACCTGCTGGAGAAGGTGGCCTCGCGCATGATCAACGAGATCGCGCAGGTCAACCGGGTCACGCTCGACATCACGTCGAAGCCGCCGGGCACCATCGAGTGGGAGTAAGGCGATGCGACGTAGGTTCGGCGGCCCGCTGCCGGGCGGTGGCGACCGGCCCCGCCTCGGCCGGCGGATGCCGTCCGCAGGCCGGGTGGCTCTGCGAGATGCGAGGGCACGTGCGGCGTGCGTTCCCGGCGGTCCTCGCCGTGCTGGTCGTTCTGACGTCACTGACTTCGGTCGAGAGCTCGAGCGCTGCGAAGCCGCGCTTCGTCAGGAATATCGCCACGGGCGAGACGGGTTGGTTCTCGTCGCCCGGGCTCGTCGACCTCAACCGGGATGGACGTCTGGAGATCGTGGCCCCGGCCTACTCGACCTTCGTCTTCGGTGCCACGGGGCGTCTCCTGGGCAAGGGCACGGCGACGAACGGACGTGTGTATGCCCCGAGCGTCGTCGCCGACATGGACCGGGACGGCGTGCCGGAGATCGTGGTGGGTGGAAACGAGGGGACGGTCGCGGCCTACAACCTGCGCGAGGGAGGGCTGCGGGTCAAGCCGGGCTGGCCGGCCTCGACCTGTAGCGGCGGCCAGTGTCCCGAGACCCGTGGCCTGGCGGCGGCTGACCTCGACGGGGATGGCCGGGTCGAGGTGGTGGCGACGACGACGAACACCTCGCCGAGCGGCTCACAGGTGTTCGTCTTCGACGGGTCGGGCGCGACGTACCAGCCAGGGGGCGCACCCGCTACGGCCTGGCCACGATTCAACGACCTGTCCGGTTCCGGCAACGACGTCGGCTTCAACGGCGTCGGCAATCACGGCTACGGCGCGTACGGCGAGAACGTAGGGATCGGCGACCTCGACAACGACCCCCAATTGGAGATCGTCGTGACGTTCGACAACCATCAGATAAACGTCTTCAATCACGATGGTACGTCTCTGCTCGCCTCGCGCTGGTACACAAACCGGACAACCGACAACGTTGGTCACAGGCTTGGATGGGGCCAGTTCATCCGCTGGCTGAGTCCTCGGGTGGAAGCGGATCACTACCACCGGCATGTCGGCCCGTGGCCCGACGTTCGCAGGACCGCGTGGCTGCAGTGGACGGCATCGCCGCCGTCGGTCGCAGACCTCGACCAGGACGGACGGAACGAGGTCATCGGCGTGCCGAACGTTGAGAGGAAGGAGCCCTACGAGACTCAGGCGTACGCGTTCATGGTTCTCGATGGCGCGCAGGGTTCGGGAAGGCGGTCGGCCCGCAGGCACAGAGGCTTCCGGAGGCTGCCTTTGACCGGCAAGCCGGCCGTTCGTGCCGACGGGGACTGGTATCCCCCGAGCGGGATCCCGGCCCCGTCGATCGCCGACATCCGGGGCGATCGCCGCCCGGAGATCATCGCCTCCGTGCCCGATGGGAAGGTGCACGCGGTTGGACCGGGAGGGCGGCGGCTGTGGCGCTACGACTATGCGGGCGGAGCGGCAAAGGCGTTCGCGTCGGAGGTGGTGGCCGCCGACCTCAACCGGGATCGCCGTCCGGAGCTGATCTTCGGCACATACGGCGCCGCCCGTCGCTCGGGACGGCTGATCGTGCTCTCAGCCTCCGGCAAGCGACTTCACGATATCCGCCTTCGCCACCAAGGCAGGAACGCGAACGGCATCGGCGTGGCCGCTGCGCCCTCCGTCGGCGACATCGACGGTGACGGGCGCCTCGAGATCGTCGTCTCGACCATCGACCACGGGATCGACGTATTCCGCGTCCCGCGCTCGACGGCCAACCGCCTGCCATGGCCGACCGGCCGTGGCAATCTGCTCCGCAACGGCGCCGTTCGGGGGGCAGCGGCTCGCGCGCGATAGGGGCGGGGCCCGGTGTTGATCGGATCGGCCGTTCCGTTCTCGCCGGCTGCGGTGTCTCAACGAGCAAAGCCCAAGAGTTGAGCACCTCGAGGAGGAAGGATCGCAATGAACATGCCGCCGATCGTGTCGCCCCAGGAGTGGGACGCCGCGCGCTAGGAACTTGCTGGTCAAGGAGAAGGAGCTGACCCGCGCACGCGACGCCCTGGCCGCGGAGCGCCGCCGGATGCCCAGGATGGCCGTGGATAAGGAGTACGCGTTCGAAGGCCCGGGTCGCCCGGCGAGCCTGCCCGACCTGTTCGAGGGGCGCCGTCAGCTCGTGGTCTACCGCTTCTTCTTCGAGCCCGGCGTGGCCGGCTGGCCCGAGAGCGGCTGCCGCGGTTGCTCGTTCATGGCCGACCAGGTCGCACATCTCGCTCATCTGAACGCCCGCGACACCACGTTCGCGTACGTCTCACGCGCGCCGCAGGCAGACATCGAGCGCTGGAAGGCGCGCATGGGGTGGGAGATCCCCTGGTACACGCTCACGGACGACTTCGATGCGGACTTCGGCGTGGACGAGTGGCATGGCACCAACGCCTTCTTCCGAGATACCCATGCGGGCACAGGCGAAGACCAGATATTCCGCACCTACTTCGTCAACAAGCGTGGCGACGAAGCACTGGGCAGCGCCTGGAGCTACCTCGACATCACTGCTTTAGGGTGTTTTTGCAGTAATCCCGGCCTTGACGGCCTTGGCGGCCTTGAGGCGTTTGGCGAGCAGGAGCTTGGCCTCACGACGGAGGATTGCCCGAACCTCGGCCTCGACGGCGGGCGGCAGAGGGGGCGGCTTGGGCTTGGGCTTAGCCTTCACGCGCCCTCTCCGTGACTGCGCTGGCACGGATGCGGGCGGCAGCCGCAGCGCTCCAGCGCTCCCAGTAGCCAGGCGGCACGTCGCGCGTCAGGCCGTATGCGGCGATCTCGGAGGGTCCGCCTTTGGGCAGGTCTCCCCGTGCGACAGCGGCCAGGACGGAGCGGCGAACGTCGTCACGCGCCACGACGCTTCTCCTCCAGCAGTTCGTCGGAGGCGGCGAGCTGAGCCACCTCTTGTCCCGCGTCCACTTCCCTAGGGGGTTTTGGGTTGGGACACGGTTTGTCCCGGCCCGGGTTTCCTAGGGGTTTGGGACTGGGACACCCAGCCTCCCTGAACCCTGGTCGCCTGCTTGCCGGGCAGCAGAACGTCGTCCAAGAGGCTGGGTTGCACACGCGCAGGGAGTGGGCAGGCTGGGTTACTGGTGGTAGCCCAGGCTGTGAGAGGCGTTCTGAGGGCTTCTGGTGCGCAGGGCTAGGGCGAGGCGCTCCGGTGGCGTCCAGCGGCCTCCTGTGGGCGCTCTGGCTGGTCGAGCCGGATTGTGGAATTGTGGAACGACCGCTTGCGCCAGTCGAGGCACCGAGCTGTTGTGCAAAGAGCAGAACGCGGGAGGGAGGCCGGGCTACTCCGGCAGCCCCACGGCTTCGAGGGCGGCGGCACTGTCCCAGTGGAGCGCCAGGCGAACGACCTTCCCGGCCTCGAAGGTCCAGACCGTCGCGGTCTCCGCTGTGACCGCGGCACCGCTGCCCTTGCCACGTGCCGTGACGTGCGTGGGTACCACGACGTGTCGTCCGTTGTCGATGAAGTCCGTCGGCTCGGCACGGAAGTCGTCCCAGGCGGCGAGCGACTCCTGCCACGCTTGAGCCATCTCCTTGATGCCGCGCGATTTGTCTCGGCCTGGCCAGTCGACCATGTCGAACTCCACGTCCGCGTCGAAGACATCGCCCGCGGAGAAATCGCCCCGGGCCCACTCCTCGTACGCGCGGCGCACCACCTCCACATTCTCCTGCGACATCGCCTACTCCCGCAGCCCCACGGCTTCGAGGGCTTCGGCGTAGTCCCGGAAGTAGTCAGCGGCGAGGATCCTGCCGTTGCGCACGGTCCAGACGCCCGTCAACTCCACGGCAGCTTCAGGACCGTGGCCTGCGCCACGCCAGATGTGCCTCACGGCAACTCGATCGCCAACGTCGATCAAGTCGCCGATCGGTTCAGCCGTGTCGCGCCCGTCCCACGTCTGGCGCAACTGCTCGAACTCGCGCATGATCGCCTCCCTGCCGACGTACGGCCCCGGCTCCGGCCAATCCTGAGCCATCCGCATGATGGCGTCCGGGTCGTACAGCTCGCGATAGGCATCCATGTCGCCGGCGTTCCACGCGTCGAACAAGGCCCGCACAACCTCGACGTTCTCCCGCGACATCGCCCGCCCAGTATCGCGCCTTGGTCTGACCCGCGTGGAACTGCTCAGCGCTCGGGCATCAGTCGGGCAGGCTCAGTTCGAAGTCGGTGCGCGCCTGGTCCGCCAGGGTAGGACAGGTGTTGCTCGTGCGTGCTGTCGCCAGCCCGCTCGGGCCAGTTGGCGTACAGCTTCGGCACGAAGTCCACGGCCAGCTCGGGGGGCCACCCGGCGCGCACGGCAGCGCGGCCCAGCTCCACCATCGGGGCGTCCGGGTCGCCCCAGCGCGCACCGGACTGGGCGTGGCGCAGCTCTCTCCACGTCTCGACCCACTCGTCCACATCGGCCCAGGTGTCGAACGCCGTCGCCACGTTGCTCCAGTCGTTGAAGCGGCGTTTCTGGTTGTAGTGCAGCCCGCAGAGGCCGCGCGCACGATGCGGCTGCCCGCAGCCCGGGACGACACAAACGCCCTCGTAGCGGCGCGGGCGCTCAAGGTAGTAGACCGAGCCGTGCTTGACGAAGCGCGCCAGATGCTTCTGACACATGCCGCGAGCGTGGTGCTTCACGGCGCAGTCCGGCACCACGCAGCCACCGGGGCGACGGGCGGCGCGTCGTCCGCGACCTCGATCAGTGGCAGCTCACCTACCGCCACCGGCCTCCCGCTTGTTGGTCTTCGTCGGGGCCTCCGGGTCGAACTGGATCGGCACCACGTCCTCCGGCTCTGGCTCCAGCGGAGGAATGACGGGCGGGTCGAGCAAGCGGCCGACCTCGGCGCTGGGGCTGTCGCCCTGCTCCTCCCGCTTCATTGCTCGCCCCGCATCAGTTGGCCTGCCAGCGCGCGGGAGGCCATTAGCGCCAGCGCCTCCTCGCGGTCCAGGCAGAACGAGCACACCGGCTCGTAGTCGTCGTCCACCACCGCCCAGTCTGCGGGCAGCACGATCGCCGCCTCCATCTCCCCGCACGGCTCGTCGTCGTACTCGACGCTGGTGGAGTCGAGGCAGAACGGCGACCACTGGCGCGGACAGGTGACCGTGCGCACCACCGGCTTGACGCCGCCGTTGGCGGGGATCAGCTTCGTTGCGACGTCTTCCACCTCGGCCGGTGTGGGCTCGTCCTCACCAGGCGCAAGCTGGGCGAGGGTGAACGGCCCGTTCCACATGGTCGCCATCACCAGCCGGTCGGAAGGCTCGCTGGGCGGCTCCGACCTGGGCTCGACCAGAATGTCGGTGAGCTGCGCCTTCGGCATCAGGTTCCGACGAGCACGACGCCCAGCGGATCGTTGATCTTGAAGTCGGCGCGGACACTCGACTTGACCAGCACCACGTCGGACGTGAACTTGGCCTCGCTGGACGCGACAACGTTGATGTGTCGCCCGATGCCAATGATGATCTGGCGGGCCTCCGCGACCACGGCCTTCCCGGCAGGCAGGGCGGGGCAGACGCGCAGCGCGAGACCGTCGACGGTCTTGGCACCCGCCTGCGAAACGTCAACCCCGAGCAGCGGCAGCTTGCCGCCTGTCTCGACCGGCTCGGTGCGGAGGTCGACCATGTCGGCGGGACTGATGTAGATGGTGTCCGGGCTGCCGCCCTCGGCCTGGATCATCGCCACGGCTTGAGCAGCGGAATCACGCCGAGCGCCTCGGCGAGCGGGGTGAACGTGCCCAGCAGACCGGCAGGCCCCTTGTCGGCGGCTGCGGTGCTGAACAGGCGCGTCCAGTTTGGCCGCTATGGCCCGGGCGAGGGACTGGCCGACGACATCGAGGGTGTTGACATCGGCGTCCTCGATCGCCTCGACGTCGATGCCGGTGATGAGGCCGAGCTTGCGCGGAGCGAGCTTGACGCTGTCGCCCTGGACGTCGTCGGTGGGGAACTCCTCCCCGGGGTCGAGCCATGCGGCGGCGTCAGCGTCGACGGTGAGCTTCGGGATCGTGAGCGTCGCGCCGTCCACGGTGAAGAAGCTGGCTCCGCTCGACAGCAGAACGCTCTCGTGTTGCAAGAGGCGGAGCAGGACGCTCGACCAGTTGTGCGTCGAGAACGGGGGATAGGCGGGCGGTACGCCGTGGCCTACAGGCGCTGATGCCATTCGAACTCCTCAGACGTGACGGTGACGATGGAGTCCGCCTGTAGGCCTGCCTGCGGGCGGGTGCGGCGGGTACGACCTGGCGAGCCTGCTCGCCGTGGGCGAGCGTACAGCGCCGCGAGGTTGGGCGCTAGGCCCGCTTCAGCATCTCGCCGAACGACGGACCGGGCGACGGGGGCGACTGACGCGCGCCACCGTGCAGATCCGGATAGCCGTTGTCGGGCGGCTCGGGCTCGGGTTCGGGCTTGGACCAGTGAGGGCGCTCCTCCAGCAGCCCGTCGATGGCCTCATTGACCCTCTCCGGGGAGACCTTGCCCTGGTCGTCGCGGAGGTCGTCCACGCTGACGGCGAGCAGCAGGTCGGCGGGGTTGGCGAGCCGCTCGGCGGCGAGGCTTTCGAGCTTGTCGCGCTGGTAGGAGGAGATCTCCTCCGCCTGGGCGGCGATGGTGGCCTCCGCGTCCCGGAACGCCTTGCGCCACTTCGGCCTTGCGCCACTTCGCGGCCTCCCTGCGGAGAGCAGCGGTCTCGTCGGGCTTGGGATCGGGGTCGGGGTTGTCGTTCATGTCTCAGAGCCTCGTTCTGCGGGTGGACGGAAGTGCCCGGACTCTGCGGCTCGCGGGCAGGTATCCGACCGGCCCAGGGCACGGTGGGACCGTACGCGGCTAGACCGACGACCTGACGATGACTCCCCGCCCGCCCGACACGCGACGCGGTGCCACCATCCCGTGCTGAAGCGCGACAAGACAGCGCGGTGGCTGGACCCCAGGAAGGACGTCCAGCCACCGCGCTGGGCGGATCGAACACGGAACGAAACCTTCAACTCCTGTGCGCCGCGTGCAACAGACGCAGAGGAGGAACCCTCTGAGGGCAGCGCTTTCTTAGCCCCCCGTACTGAGACTTTCTCGGGCGCGGTTCCTGGCCCTCCACCCGCTCATGTTCGCCCTCAGACGCGCGGGCAGGGACGGCTCCTTTTCGAAGGCTCTCAGCGCGCGGACGCGGATGCCCAGCAGCCCGACGAGCTGTGCGGTCGGCTGGAACGGGTCGGCCGCAATCTGCCCGTCCGTGAGCGACACCGCCGCCGCCGGGCTCCCGTCGATCTCGCCGATCAGCACCGGACCGGATAGCGGTGGGCGACTGTCCAGCTCAGCGAGGCGGCGGACCGTGCCCTCATCATCGACGGCGGCTTGGCGGATGACGTATGCGTTCGTGGAGTACATGCAGGCCTTTCGTGAGGGTAGGATCGAACGATCGAGTGTCGCCTCCGGCGCGAGCGGCCACTGTGAGGTCACGCACACCTGTCGCGCACAAGGGGGTGGGGGTAGGACCGATTGGCCTGGCCGTGAATGTGCACCGCATCTGGGCACGCCTCTGCCAAAGTCCTTTTTTTTCGGCAAAGGGGGGTGCCACATCCCGATCAGCGCCCGCCAGCGCTGGACCGGAGAGCCGGTGCAGTTGCCGCGCCCGCACCGGCTGTTCTCGTTCGGCTGAGGCATGCGGGGGAGGTTCTCCCAGCCAGACCCCCGTACGCTCACACGGCAACCCGAACCCGGAGCGACGGCATCGGCAGGGACGGGCGAACGGTCGGCGGGACGAGCGGCTCGAACGGGTGCGCCCGGTCGCTAGACGAAAGGTCAACCGATACCCGGTGCCGCGCTATGCGCTCCGCGCGCCACCAGCCTGGCGCGTGCCGAGCGTCAGCACGAGGAAGCCGATGCCGGTCAGGAGAAGGGCAATACCCATCACGATCGAGAAGAGCGCGACCTGCTGGGCGAAGTACGAGGTATTCAGCGCTGTCGACAGCGCGGTGGCGGTCACCCAGACGTTCCGGGCGGCGTTCGGGACGGGTTTACCGGTCTTCGGGTCCTTTGCGGCCTCCGCTTCGTCCGACGTCTCCTCGCCAGATTCGGTGAGGAACTGGCCCATCTCCGAATAGACCCGCCCCCCGGTGCCTTCGAGGGCGTGGATTCGGAGGTACTCGGCGAAGCACTTCGCCTCGGAGCCGCTGTCGATGCGCTCGTCGGCGACGTCGCAGGTCGGGACCTCGACGTCGAGGTTGGCCTCCTCGATGCCCGGGCGTATCCCCTCGGGGCTCATGTCCGGTGAGCCGGTGATCTTCTCCTGCTCGATTTGCTGCGTGACGTCGCTTCGGCCCACGGTGCCGATGATGATCGCGCCGACACCAACGGCGATGAGGATGAGGCTGGCGACGATGCCACCGAGGCTGAATACGCGGTTCACAAGGTCCCCCCGCTCGAATTTCCTTGGCGTACCACTTCGCGGTCGTCGGCCCGTCCCCTGCCTCGCTGCTGCTGAGCGGCCTAGGCCGGGACGCTCGGGTCTAGTCCGACCAGCAGCGGCGGGATCGGCACCGCGACAAAAGGGGGAGGTAGACGAAACTCAGGCGGCGACCCGGAGCGGATCGCCGCCCTGGTCGGTCGGTGCTCAGGCGCTCGCCGGTGCCCCGGCGAAGACATCCTTAGGTGCCGCGATCGTTATCGCGTGTCGGTTCTCCTGCCACTGAGTGGTTGCGAACGATCCGGTGGGAAAGGTCGCGTGGACCACGTTGGGGGTGGGGCCACTGTAAAAGCTGCCGACCACATAGGACCACGTGTGGTCATCCGCGGTCCCGACTTCTCCTCCACGACGGTTGATGTACGGCATCCGAGGGCCTCCTCGGTTGGCTTCCCGCTTTCTACCTCTCACGGGTCTGTCTCGATGCTGGCTGAACACCAGCGCTTGGGTGTGATGTTGCGCACCCTTACGAGCGGCGCGGCGAGACCGCCAGCGGGCGCGCAAGCTAGGCGAGCGGGATCACGAGAGGCGGCATCGGCAGGGATGGGCGAACGGTCGGCCGGACCAGCGGCCCGGACGGGTGCGGTCGGACGCTAGACGAAGCCCCGCGCTGAAAGCAGGACTGACCCGAGCCTCACACCGTCACCTTCACCGGGACGCGGATCGGCGCGAACAGGTCATCGACGAATAGCTGACGCGGTGGGCTTGCGGAGTCGCTGAGGTTGACGGCGGCCTTTGCGGAGCGCGGGGAAGCCGGGGCTCACTTCGGGACGATGGTGAGCCGGTTCGGGCTGTAGCCGGGTGCGACGTCGACGCGCTCCACGACGGCGCGGATCAGGTCGCGTCGGCCCTTGAGGGTCATGTCGTCCCCGTCGTCCACGGTGACGGCGTAGGCGGTGGCGCTGAGGTCGGCGCGGGCCTGGTCGTAGCTGTTGCGGGCCTGCTCCCGCGCGGCGCGGCACTCGTCGAGCCGTTCGACCTCGGCAGGCTGGGTCGGGTCGAGCGCCTGGACGGCGGCGCGGTAGGCACGCTCGGCGCGCTCAAAGGCGGCGGCAGCGTCGTCGGCCTCGGTGGTCGCGTCAGCCATCTCCGTGATCTCGGCCAGGCGCTCGCGCATGTAGGCGACGACCGCGTCCTCGACCTTGGGCGCGCTGATCGTGACGCCGCGCTCGCAGTCGGGGTTGCAGCAGCGGTACAGCGGGTACTCCGCGCCGACCTTGCCCTTGCCCTTCGCTGCCGCCCGTGGGCTGATCGTCTCCCGACCACCATGCGGGCATCGCAGGTGCAGCGCAGCACCCCGAGGCGGGCGAGCAGGCGCTCCGACCTGGCGACCCGGCCGCGCGGGACGGCGATGCGCTGGACGCGGTCGAAGGTGTCGCGGTCGATCAGCGCGGGGCAGGTGCCCCGGTAGTCGCCGAACCTGACCTCGCCGATGGCGACCCGGGAGGCGAGCAGCGTCTGGGTGCCGTTTTGCGAGCGCTTGATGCCGCGTGCGGCCAGGTGCTTGCGGACGGCGGCGATGGTGGCTCCCCGGTCGCGCAGGCGGAAGGCGTCCGCGACGGCGCGGCTGGTGGCGGGGTCCAGCTCGACGCGCCCTTCGTCGTCGCGGCGCAGTCCGGGGATCAGCGAGAACGGCACACGGCCGTCCTCCACGGCGCGCTTCTGCGCCCCCTGACGCGCTCCCCAACGGAGCGGCGCATGTACTCGGCGACCAGCCCCAGCATGTTGCTGGACAGCCACATGGCGGCGCTGCCGTTGTTCTCGTGGACGCGGCCGAGGTCGGCGGTGACGACCTGGCCCCCGGCCTGTTCGACGCGGGCCACGAACTCGCGCTGGACGGCCTGGTTGCGGAACAGCCGGTCGAAGTAGCCGACGACGACGATGCTGGCCTTGCCCGACTCGATCGCGGCGACAGCCTGGAGCATGTCGGTGCGCTCGTCGAGCGGCTTCCCGGCGCTGAGGTCGAGCGCTTTGACGGTGTCGACGAGGGTGAGGTCCTCGCGTTCGCAGACGGTGGCGATCCGTTCGGCCTGCTCGTCGGGCGAGTGCAGGCGATCCTCGTCGCGGTCGCCGACGACGCTGACCCGGACGATCCCGATGGCGTTGGACGTGACGGTGTTGGTGGGGCTCACGCGGCCATCCACGAGGCGGCCCTGTCGAGTGCCGCCGCCTCGCAGCGCGGCTCGCGGTCGCGCTCGTGATCGCTCACGTAGGAGCCGTGCCGCTGGAGGAGATCTTGCCGTCGGCAACGGGCGCCGGCGCCGGCTTGCTGCTGGCGCGGGCCTGGCTCGTGCTGCACCTCCGACGGCGAGGAGGGTAGGGTCGGCGGCACCGGACCCCGGCGGCATGCGGTGTTTCGCCCCGAGGTGAGCCCGGTGGGACATGGAGCTCGGCGGTGGGTGCCGAGCAATGTGCGGGCGGAAGCGAGAGTGATGGCACGGGTGTAGCGTGAGCAGATCTCGCATCCCGATCCAGCTGCCCCACCTGATACCCGTCCGATCGAGCCGGGTGAGGTTTGGACCAATCCGGTGACCTTGGAGCGCGGAGTCATCGTTGAATTGCCGTGGTTGAACGATGACGGCCGTGCGGTCGCCGACTTGACCGCGTTGCCCGGTGCGCGTGTCGCGGGCGAGCACATGCATCCGGCGCTGCTCGAAGGCTTCAGCGTCCAAGAGGGCGAGCTGACGGTGCTGCGCGACGGTCGGAAGTCGGTGCTGCGCGCCGGTGAGCGGGCGGAGATCGAGCCGGGCGTCTGGCACGACTGGTGGAACGAGGCAGATGTGGACGCGGTCGTTCGGGTCGAGATCACACCAGGTGAGCGATTCATCCACATGATCGAAACGCTGTTTGGGCTCGCCCGCGAAGGTCACGTGAACAAGCGCGGGATGCCGCACCCACTCCAGCTCGCACTTTTCGCTACCGAGTTCTCCGACGTGATCGTCCTTCGCAAACCACCGGCTGCTGTTCAGCGCGTTCTGTTCAGGACGCTCGCGCCGATTGCCCGCCGCCGCGGCTACCGCGCGACCTACCCCACGCTGTCGAGAACGGCGCTCGCTCCGCGCCCGCCCCGCGACGCTCACGCGCGCTGAACGGGCTCGTCTGGGGCCGACAGCCTGGGTGTCAGGCCGCCCGAAGGGCTCGCGCGACAAACTTCGGTGCGTGCAGTTGGAGCATGTGGCCCTGATCGTCGAGGACTACGACTCGGCGATCGCATTCTTCGTTGAAGCCCTCGGGTTCGAACTGGTCGAGGACTCGCCCTCACTGACCAACGATGGCCGACCGAAACGCTGGGTCGTGGTCCGGCCTCCGGGCGCGGTGACAGGTCTCTTGCTGGCGCGCGCGGATGGAGAGCACCAACAGGCAACTGTGGGTGCTCAGTTCGCCGGCCGCGTGGGCCTGTTTCTGAGGGTCGAGGACTTCGCCGGCGCCTACGAGCGGATGGTCTCCGCCGGTGTCGAGTTCGTCAGCTCACCCCGCTCCGAGCCTTACGGCCGAGTTGCGGTGTTTCTCGACATCGTGGGCAACCGCTGGGATCTCCTGGGACCCGCGTAGACGGCCGGCGAGCCGCTCCCGCGGCGCAGCCAACAGGTCCGCCGCGGGTTCCGCGCTGACGCTGCACGCGCCGCTGGGATCGGAGTCGGGTGGCCGCGCTCCGCTCTCCCACCTGCGCTGTCGCCTCAGCTTGCGCCGTGCGCCTGTGGCGGAGCGCCCTCAACCTGTCGGCTTTGGGTCGGCGCGACGAGGGCACCCTTCTCAGCCGCCGGTCGGCCGCTCCGCTGCCGGCATGGCCGCGGCACCGGCGCCGTCGGAGGTTCCGGCCGATGCCTGCTGCCGGCGGATCGCGCGTTCCTGGGCTGCGCTCATCCGACGGCTCACCGGGGTCGCGGTCAGGCCGTGCACGACTATCGAGACCAGCACGCACGCCAGCGCCGTCCAGACGATGATCTCCGTCTCGCCAGGGGCCAAGACCCCTGCGGCGGCTGCCACGGCGGCGTAGTAGAGCGAACCGATCCCGCGCACCCCGAACCAAGCCACGAACCCGCGCTCAGCCGCAGGGAGGCCGGAGCCGATGAGCGAGGCCGCAACTGCGAGCGGCCGGATCAGGAGCAGCAGGACCGGTACCAGCAGCCAGCCCTCGAGACCGGGCGCTGCCAGGCCCGTGGTTCCGATCATGCTGCCTATGAGGAGTATCACCGCCAGCTCGCCGAACTTCTCCACCGTTTCGGCTCCGTCGTGAACGCGTCGGTTGTACTCGTGTCCGTGCTCGTAGTGGCGAAAGCCGACACCTCCCGCGAACGCGGCGAGGAAACCGTAAGCGCCGGCGATCTCCGCTGCGCCGTAGACGAGGAGCACGGCCGGGATGGCCATCCAGGGATCGAGCTGGGGCTCGAGCAGGTCGCGTTCACGCAGCTTGACCGCCGCCGCGCCCAGCAGGTAACCGCCGGCGGCGCCGATCGCGAGTCCCACGGCCACCGCGTAGAGGACATCGGCCACGAGCCACGTGTCCAGCCAGTCGCTTCCGCCCCTTTCGGCGACGAACAGCCCGAGGAAGAGGAACGGAAAGGCGAGGCCGTCGTTCAGACCGGCCTCACCGGTTAGCGAGAAGTTCGGCTCACGTTCGTCCTCATCGCCCGGCGGGCCGACGCCAACATCGCCGGCCAGCACCGGATCGGTGGGCGCGAGGATGGCTCCCAGCACCAGCGCCGCCCCCAGCGAGAGGCCCATGACACTGCTGCCGAAGAGGGCGACCGCGGCGATGGTCAGCGGCATCGCGATCACGAGCAGGCGCCCCACGCCAGACCACGAGCGCCACATCAGCGGGCGGTCGAGCTTGAGCCCGGTAGCGAACAGCGCGATCACGATCGCCAGCTCACTGACCCGCTGCAGCAGCTCAGCGTCCGATATCGGATCCAGCCAGTCGACGCCCAGCACCTGGATCACGACAGCACTGCCCACCCCCAGCCCGAGGTAGATCAGGCTGGCCGAGAAGGCGCGATCGTGTTGATGCGAGAGAGCGCCGATTGCCGCCAATACCGCGACGCCGCAAAACAGCAGCCCAATGGCATACGGCTCAGAAAACGAAAAACCCTTCTCGGCGGCGACAAGCTCGCTCATGCTCCTAGCGTCGCCTCCTCGCGCGCCTGAGAACCCCCCGACAGGGGAGCAGAACGAATAAATCTAGAACGCGCACGACCCCCAACGCGCCGAGATGCCGAAGAGCCTTCGCTATTCGCACCTGAGAGCATGGCTCGTCCGTATGCGTGACCGGTTAGGCGCTGACCAGAGGTGACCGATCGCGGCCTCGCTGTCCAGGCTTGGCTCGATGAGCGTGCCGAGGACATGGCGGCGCTGCTCGAAGCGCTTGTCCGTGTTCCGACCGAGAACCCGCCGGGGCGGGAGCTCGGACGGTGCGCGGTGGTACTGGGCGATGCCTTGGAACGGCTGGGCTTCTCACCTGAGCTGACCGACCTTGCGCCGACCGGGAGCCTCGAAGGACCGGCCATCGTCCGCGGGACCGTCGGCAGCGGCGCCCAGCTCGTCTACTACCACGGGCACTTCGACGTCGTCCCGGCACAGAGCCCATCGCAGTTCGAGCCGCAACGCCGCGACGGCAAGGTCCTCGGGCGCGGCACCGCGGACATGAAGGGCGGCCTGGTGTCGATGCTCTACGGCGCCGCCGCCGCCGGCGAACTCGGCCTGCTCGACGATCGCAAGATCGTCTTTCACTTCGTCTGCGACGAGGAGACCGGCAGCACCGCGGGCTCCGGGCATCTGCGTGGCGCCGACCTGATCGATCCCGACGCGCTAGCGATGCTCACCGCCGAGCCGACCGGTGGGGTGATTTGGCACGCCTGCCGCGGCGCCATCACGCTGCGGGTCCAGACCTCCGGCCGCGAGGCGCACGTCGGGTACGCCCACGAGGGCGTCAACGCCTTCGCGAACATGGTCCGCATCGCCGAGCCGCTCAACGCGCTATCCCACGAGCTGCTCAAGAAACGCACGAGCTTTCCGGTGAACAGCGACGAGGCGGCGGGCTCGATGCTGGTGGTCGGCGGACAGGCCGGCGCCGGGGCCGGCTTCAACGTCGTGCCCGGCTCCGCGTGGTTCTCCATCGATCGTCGCTTCAACCCCGAAGAACAGCTCGACCAGGAGCTCGGGCGACTAACCGGCATGATCGAAGAGGCGGCGGAGGCGGCCGGCGCCGACGTGGAAATCGAGGTGCTCCAGGCGCAACCCTCCGGCAGCACCGACCAGGACCACCCGGCGGCGCAGACGCTCGCCCGCTGTGTCGAGGCCGTCGCAGCCGCCGGCGCGACCTTCCAACTGTGTCCCGGCGTGCTGGACACCCGCTGGTACTCCCAGCTCGGGATCCCGGCCTTCGCCTACGGCGGGGGTCGCCTCGACATCTCCCACGGCCCCGACGAGTACATAGACGAGGCGGCCATGCGGCGCTGTGCCGCGGTGTACGCGCTGTTCGCCGCTCAGATCACAGCATGAGAGCTCGACGGGCTGCCGCGCCATGCCTCGCAGTGCGGGCCTAACCCAGACGTCGCCGCAGAGTTTCGCCTGCACCCCACCGGGAACACGGACATATATGCAGATTCTCGGCCTCATCGTGATCGGAATCGTCATCGGCGTTCTGGCCCGCCTCGTCCTCCCCGGTCGTCAGCGCATCGGCACGCTCATGACGGTCCTGCTGGGAATCGCTGGGGCGCTGGTGGGCGGCGTGGTGGCCAGCGCCCTCGGGACCGGAGACGTCTTCGAGCTCAACTTCCTGGGCACGGTAGTCGGCGTCATCGCAGCTGCGGGCTTGATCGGAGCCGCCGACGCTTCCGGCATCGGTGACCGGCCGCGGCGCGACACGCTCGGACCGGGCCGCTAGAGGCATCGCGACTACGCCCTTCGGGTCGCGCGGGGGGGGCCGTGCTCGTTTCTACTTCGCCTCGCACGCCCGGGCCCGCTCACCGGGAGCCAGCCAATCTTCCCGGCGCACGGATTCGCAAACGACCTTTCGGGACTCCCCAACCTTGCCGGAGTTGAGGCGTTAGAACCCGGATGACACACGCCCCGAGCCAGGTCCGTCCGGCAGCGCAGCCGGCCCTTGGTGTTGCCCCACCGCCGCCTCTGCGCCGGCCACCGGCCGCCTCACGCCCGCCGCGGCTGCTCCCAAACGCCCTGGTCGTCACGGGCTTTGCGCTGTGCGTCCCCTGGGCTGTCCTTCTCGTGTACCTGGCCGTCCGGATTGGCACGGCCGTTATCTGAGTGAGTGCTCCCAGGCGCATGGAACCACGAATACGCGACAACGAGCCGGCCCAACTCAACGAGCCGCATTCGCTCGCCGGGCATGCCGACCCGATCATCCAGCACGCCGCGTACGGATTACGGGTCTGGGAGCAGTTGAAGCAGATCGAGCCTCACGAAAGCGCCTTTCACGGCGTGGCGGAGCTGAAAGAGGAGGACCTGCGAGCCGTGGTCGCATATCACCTGCTGGCGTGGCACCAGGCGGTGGACAAGACTCACGGCAACCAGCCCCGAGCCTCGGCCTAGTGCGGGCGGCTCAGCCAGGTCCGCAAACGCCATGAGCGGCCGTGCGGGCGTGCATCGTCGCGCTCGTCGAGCTTCTTGGTCCGCGAACGGCTTGCGCGCCGAGATCGAGAGGCGGTACCAGGCGCCGCGCTACTTGTCCTGAAGCGCGTCGAGCCCGCCGCGCAGGAACAGCATGGCGTCGTCGAGCACGGCGAGCGCCTCGGCCTTGGCGATCGGCGCGCGCTGCTCGGCCTTCTCGTCGAAGCTGCCTTCGAGCGACGTCAGTGCGGCCATCGCAGCGGCAGCCACGAGCCGCGGACGCAGCGCGTCCTGCGGCGCGTCGAGGTCGTTTGCGATGGCCTCGAGCAGCAGCTCGTGGATGCGAGCCATCATGCCGCCCTGAAAGTTGGACAGCCCCTCGTCCTCGCGGCACAAGCGTTTGCGCAGGAGCGCCTCGTCCTCCTCGGCCGACCACTCGTCGAACATCTGATCGATCCAGCGCCGGAGGGCGTCGAACGCGGTCTCGCCGGGCAGGCGGTCGCGTAGCGTGCTCGCCAGGCCGTCGAGGTCGCGCTCCACGTTGTGGAAGACGACCGCCTCTTTCGACGGGAAGTAGGAAAAGAACGTACGCGGCGCGACGTCGGCGGCGGTCGCGATGTCGGCGATCGTCGTGGCTTGATAGCCACGCTCGGTGAAGAGGCCCATTGCCGCCTCGATGATTTGCTCGCGCGTGCGCTGCTTCTTGCGTTCCCGCAGTCCCTCTGGCACGTGGCAATAGTAGCGAACATGCACGACGTGTAAGAAAACAGACACGGCAAGTCTGCAGCTATTGCAAATACACACACGATGTGCTTTCCTCTCCGGCCATGGCACATCTCCTTGGGAACCTGGCCGCCTGGGCGGCGCACCACTGGAAGCGCTCACTCGCGATCGTGGCGGTGGTGCTGGTGGCGCTCGGCCTTGCGGCGAGCGCCGGCGGCGGCTCGTTCGTCGACGACTTCAGGACCCCGGGCACGGAATCGCAGAACGCCGTCGACGTGCTGGACGAGCGCTTTCCGGCCGCCTCCGGCGATACGGCGAACGTGGTCTTCGCGGTGGAGTCGGGCTCGCTTCGCGAGCCCGGGCGCCAGGCCGCGATCGAGCGGACGATCGACGAGATCGCGGCGCAGCCGCACGTGACGGGTGCACCTAGCCCATTTGCCGAGAACAGCCGCCGGCTCTCCGAGGACGGGCGGATCGCTTACGTCCCGGTCCAGTACGACGACACCGCCTCCGTGCTCGGCAAGGAGCCGGGCGAGCGCCTCGAGCAGGCGTCCGAGGTAGGCCGGAGCGCGGGTCTCGAGGTCTCGCGCAACGGTGCGGTCGTGGACCAGGCCGAGCAGACCACCGCCCCGGTCGGCGAGCTGATCGGCGTGGCGGTGGCGATGATCGTCCTCACGCTCGTGTTCCGCTCGGTGGCCGCGATGGCGCTGACGCTGATCTCGGCCCTGATCGCCCTGGCGGGTGGCCTGCTACTGCTGCAGTTCGCCAGCGCCTTCGCCGACTTCCCCAGCTTTGCTCCCACGCTTGGCGTCATGCTCGGGCTAGGCGCGGGCATCGACTACGCCCTCCTGATAGTCGGGCGCTATCGAGAACAGCTGGCCAACGGTGACAGCGTGGCCCAGTCCGCGCGCGTTGCGAACGCCACCGCCGGCACGTCGGTGGTGGCGGCCGGGGCCATTGTCGTGGTTGCCATCGCCGGGCTGCTGGCCACGGGCATCCCCTTCGTGGGGCGGATGGGCATCGGCTCGGCGATCATCATCGCCATGGTGGCCGTGGGCGCGGTCACCGTGCTGCCCACGTTGATGGGCGCCTTCGCCCGGCGGCTGCGCCCCAAGCGACCCGAGCACGTGGAGCCCTCGCAGCGCTTCGGGCGCTGGGCCGGGATGATCACCCGCCGGCCGCTTGTGGCCTCCGTCGTCGGCGGCCTCGTGCTCGTGCTCCTCGCAGTGCCGTTCGCCTCGCTGCGACTCGGCCAGCCCGACGACGGCAACGACAGAGCCGGGTCGACCACCCGCGTCGCGTACGACCGGCTCGCCGAGGGCTTCGGCCCCGGCTTCAACGGCCCGCTCGTCCTGGCCGCCACCACGCCCCGCGACGGTTCGGGCGACACCACGCTGACCCGGGTCCAGCAGGCCGTGTCGCAGGACCGGGATGTGGCCTTCGTGTCCCCGGCGCAGCCCTCGCCGAACGGCGACGCCGCGGTGCTGAACGTGATCCCCAAGAGCTCGCCTCAGGACGAACGCACCACCGAGCTGGTCGAGCGGCTGCGCGACGACGTGCTCCCCGGCGCGACGCGCGGCTCGCAGGTGGACGTCTACGTCGGGGGGGCCACGGCGACGCTCCAGGACCTGGCCGACAAGATCGCCGGGCGGCTGCCGATCTTCATCGCCATGGTCGTCGGGCTCAGCGTGCTGCTGCTGATGGCGGTGTTCCGCTCACTCTGGGTGCCGGTCGTCTCCGCCGCGTTCAACCTGCTCTCGATCGCCGCGGCGTACGGCGTCGTGGTGCTCGTCTTCCAGCAGGGAGTCGGTTCCAGCCTGCTGGGCGTGGACGGCGAGGTCCCGATCGTGTCGTTCGTCCCGCTCTTCATGTTCGCGATCCTGTTCGGCCTCTCGATGGACTACAACGTCTTCCTGCAATCGCGCATCCGCGAGGAATACATGCGCGGCGTGGGGCCGGAACAGAGCGTCGTGCGCGCGATGTCGCGTGTTGGCAAGATCATCCTTGCGGCCGGCGTGATCATGACCAGCGTCTTCCTCGGCTTCGTCTCCGATCCCGACGTGGTCGTCAAGACGATCGGCCTCGGCCTCGCTGCCGCGATACTGATCGACGTGCTGGTCGTGCGCATGGTGGTCGCCCCCGCGGTGATGACCCTGCTCGGAGACCGCGCCTGGACCCTGCCCGCGTGGCTCGATCGCGTGTTGCCAAGGATCTCACTGGAGGGAGATGTCGACGGCGAGGAACGCTCGGCCCAGCCGGCGGGCCGCGAGCGCACGCCCGTTGCCTCGGGCCGCCCCGCCGAGGGCGCCGGATATCCCTGACCGTTGGGGGGACGTGAGAGCCGCATCGCCACGGTAGGTTCGACTGGACGGTAAGTAACAGAACACCTTGAGCACCCGGCCCGCCGCGGTGGCGGCCGTCGCGGCCCACCACACTCGTCCCCTGGGCGCCATCGCCGCGGCAGGATGACCGGCAGGAACACCACGAACACCCAACGCGCACGCCAAATCAAGGTCTCGTCGCCGTCGCCCGCGGAGCTTCCGGGCGAGTTTCAGCCGCGCGCGCTGCGCCGCCGAGCGCTCCAGGCGGTCGCCGCCCTCAGTGTCCTGGTGGCGCTCTTCGTGCTCGCACCCGGCCTGGGTGAGGTGCGTGAGCGCCTGGCCGGCGCCAGCCCAGGATGGCTCGTTCTGGCGACGCTGCTCGAAGGACTCTCGTTCGCCTCCTACGTGGTCATGTTCGGGCCGATCTTCTGCACCGGGCTGAGCTGGCGGCGGAGCTGGCAGATCGGCGGCTCGGAGCTGGCGATGGGCTCCCTGGTCCCGGCCAGCGGGGCCGGTGGGCTCGCTCTGGGTGCCTGGGTCCTGCACCGCGGAGGCATGGACGGCGAGCGGATCGCGCGCCGCTCGGTCGCCTTCTTCCTGATCAAGAGCGCCGTCAACTTCGTCGCCGTCGCGGTGCTCGGAATGGTGATGGCATTGGGCCTGGTCGGGCCCGAGCTCTCGCTCTGGCTGACCGCGTTCCCGGCGGCTATGGCGACGCTGGCGCTGGGCGCGGTGGTGGCGATCCCGCGGCTCGGTCCCGGCCGGCTCCCGGGTCCGGGAGCCTCCCGGCTGCGTCGCGCGGTCAACGCCGCGCGACGGGCGGTGATCGACGGCACCGGCGAGGCCTTGCGGATACTGCGTTCGGGAAATCGCCGCGTTCTGGCCGGGTCGATCGGATACTGGGCCTTCGACAACGCGGTGCTGTGGGCGACCTTTCACGCCTTCGGCCTGTCGCCGCCGCTCACCGTCATCCTGATGGGCTACCTGATCGGTCAACTAGGCGGGCTGCTGCCGATTCCCGGCGGCATCGGTGGCATCGACGGCGGGCTGATCGGGACTCTGATCGTCTACGGCGCACCGGCCGCGGGCACGGCGGCGGCGGTACTCGGCTATCGCGTGATCCTGTTCTGGCTGCCCCTGATCCTGGGCGGCATCGCCTTCGCCGCCCTGCGGCGCGACATGCCGGGCAGCTACGAGCTCGCCTCGTGCGGGCCCGCCGTCGCCGCGCAATCAACTTGACTGCCGACCATGAGCGGCGAGTACGTACACGGCTATCACGCGCGGGAGAACGAGCGCCTGCAGGATCAGGCCGGAACGCTGGTCGAGCTCCTGCACTCCGGCACCGCGTACCGCCGCGGGAGTGCGGTGCTGGAGGCGGGGTGCGGCGTCGGGGCCCAGACGGTCACCCTGGCTCAGCGAAGCCCGGGGGCGCGATTCACGTCGGTTGACGTCTCCGCAGAGTCGATCCAGGCAGCCAGGCGAAGGGCCGACGCGGCAGGGCTCACCAACGTTGAGTTCCGGCAGGCGGACATCTTGGCTTTGCCCTTCGAGCGCGAGTCCTTCGACCACGTCTTCGTCTCGTTCGTGCTCGAGCACCTCCCGCGGCCCGTCGAGGCTTTGACGGTTCTCAAGCGGCTACTCGTGCCCGGTGGCACGATCACCGTGATCGAGGGCGATCACGGCTCGGCCTACTTCCATCCGGACAGCAGCGCCGCTCGAGCGGCCGTCGACAGCCAGGTCGAGCTGCAGCGGGAGGCCGGCGGAAACGCGCTGATCGGTCGAGAGCTCTACCCGCTGATGGTCGAGGCGGGCTTCGACGCGGTCAGCGTCTCTCCCCGGATGGTCTACGTGGATTCGAGCCGGCCCGAGCTCGTCGACGGCTTCACGAGAAAGACGTTCACCGCGATGATCGAGGGCGTGCGCACGCCTGTGCTGGCCGCCGGCCTGATCGAGCCGGCGCGCTTCGATCAGGGCATCCGCGATTTACACCGGACCACCGAGGCGGACGGCGTGTTCTGTTACACGTTCTTCAAGGGCGTGGGGGAGAAGCTTTGACAAGCTATCCCACCCACCCCGACCAGCGCGACGTGGCGATCGCCGTCAACACCGCCAACGCCGGACCCGGAGGGTCCCCGGCAGCGCTACCCGACGCCTTCCATGCGGCGTTCGGCGTAGGATCGCTGCGGCCGCCATATCCGACCCGAGGAGGTCTTCGTGAAGCCCAGGCTGGACCACATCGGGCTTGATGTGAGCGACTACGAGGCCAGCAAGGCCTTCTTTGAGAGCGCCCTCGCGCCGCTGGGGATGAGGCTCCTGATGGAACCGGTGGCCGAGGTGGGCGGATTCGGCGACGACTTTCCCTTCTTCTGGATCGCCCGGCGCGACCGCGGACCTCACAGCGGCACCCACGTGGCGTTTGCGACCGAGGATCGCGAAACCGTTGATGCCTTCCACGCGGCCGCGCTCGAGGCCGGCGGGACCGAGAACGGCCGTCCCGGCGTCCGCGAGATCTACCACCCGAACTACTACGGCGCCTTCGTGCTCGACCCCGACGGGAACAACGTCGAAGCCGTCTGCCACCGCCCGGCCTGAGCTACGCGACGAAGCCCAGGTCGTCGGCGGCGTAGCGAGGGGATCCGAACACCTCTTCGACCAGTGGCCGGAAGAACTCCAGCGGGAGCGACGCGTAGTCGGGATCGAAGCAGTTCTGGTCGAAGCGTTCGCAGAACTCGACGCAGTCCTCGTAGTAGGGGTGGTCGAGATAGCGGTCGCGCGCGTTGCGGTCTTCGCCCATCAGGTGGGCGTAGTAGTAGCTCTGGAACAGGGCGTGCTTCTGGACGATCCAGCAGACCCGCTCGCTGACGAACGGCCGCAGCACGGCAGCGACCAGATCACCGTGGGAATGGGGAGCGAGAGCGTCGCCGATGTCGTGGAGGAGAGCGGCGGCCACGTACTCCTTGTCCTTGCCGGCCCGGTGGGCACGCGTGGCCGACTGCAGCGAATGCTCGAGGCGATTGACCTTGAGCGGGCCCTGGAACCGCTCCAGCCCGGCCACCGCGCAGATCAGCCTGTTCGGCAACTCCCGGGCATCCGCGTCGGAGTCGGCGTTGACGAGGCCCAGGTCGGCCTCGGTCATGTCCGTCATGCGCGTGTAGGAGACAGTCGTCATCGCTCACCTTCCTCGCCAGTCCGGCGCGAGCCTACCGAGCGGTCAGGCCGAGGATCAGCCGCCAAGCGAGTTGCCGGCTATGTGCGCGCTCTGAAAGCCGGCCGCATCCATCGCGCGCTCGACTTCGGCGGCGAGCGCCTCGGCGCTGATCTCGCCCTCGATCGGCGGTCCGCCCGCATGCCCGGCCAGCGTGAGGGCCAGGACCTCATGACGACGCTCCAGCGCGGGTAGAACGAGCTCCCAGGTGCGCAGGTGTCGAGGAAGCCGTGTAGGCACACGAGTGGCGGCCCGGACCCGCCGCGGTGGGATGGGGTGAAGCCCGAGTCCAGGCCTGTCCCTAGGGAGACAGGGCGACGCCGAGCGAGTTCGCACCCACGATCTTGGGCGTGCCCTCCTCGTAGAAGACGTCGATGGCGGTGATCGTGAAGCCGGCGCCGGTCAGCAGGCCTGCGATCGGCCGAGTGAGGTGACAGCCGCCGAACACCCGCTTCTGCACGGGTTCGAACCGATGCTGCCAGCGACGCACCTTCTCGTCCGGGGCCAGACCGTGCTCGACGAAGTGCAGACTTCCTCCGGGCTTGAGCACGCGGCGCACCTCGCGCAGAGCGGCGCCGACGTCCGGGATCGTGCATAGCGTCCACGTGGACAGAGCAGCGTCGAAGCTGTTATCGGGGAAGGGCAGCGACTCCCCGTCCAGGCCCGACCGCTGCACCGGGACGCTCGTCGCGCTGAGGCGCTTGGCCGCCAGTTTCCAGCCGGTGTCCGCCGGCTCGATCGCGGCGATCCGGCTGACGGCGGAGGGATAGAAGGGAATGTTGAGTCCCGAGCCGAAGCCGAGCTCGACGACCTCTCCCTCGAGCCCCTCGCAGACCCGGTCGCGCAGCGGCTCGACGGTCTTCAGGCCGCATGCGACGTTGACGATCCGGGGAAGAACGTGGTCGCCGTAGAGTCCCATGCCGGTCGGTGAAGCCTAGCGCCGCAGATGATTAGTTCGAGCCCCGGGCGCGGTCTCTATCCGTAAGGCGACGATCCGATCCTTGACCCGACCCCTGGAGACGCCGGCGACATGGAGAGCACCATCGGCACACGCGAAGAATGGCTGGTTGCGCGCAAGGAGCTGCTCGAGCGCGAGAAGGAGCTGACCCGGCTCAGCGACGGGCTGGCGAGGCAGCGCCGGCAGCTGCCGCGCGTCCGCATCGACACGCCCTACGAGTTCGAGACCGACGAGGGGACGAAGACGCTGGCCGAGCTCTTCGACGGTCGCTCGCAGTTGATCGTCTACCACTTCATGCACGGGCCCAACACCCCGGAGGGCTGCCGCGGCTGCACCTTTGCCACGGACAGCTTCGACGGGACCGTCGCGCATCTGAACGCGCACGACGTGACCTTCGTGCTCGCCTCCCGCTCTCCACTGGAGACGCTCAACGCCTACAAGCGGCGCATGGGATGGAGCATCCCCTGGGTCTCCTCGGGGGGCACCGACTTCAATCGCGACTTCAGCGCCTGGACCGAGGAGGACCGGCACAACGGAACCGGGTGGAATTTCGGGACGCCGAGCGGGGCCTGGGTCGACGTCGCCAACGATCAGGAGCTGATGGCGCTGAGCTCGTTCGTGATCGAGGACGGCGTCGTCTACCACACCTACACGTGCTACGACCGAGGCACCGACGCGCTCAACACCGCCTGGCAGCTGCTGGACCGCACGCCGAAGGGGCGCGACGAGGGCGCGCCTGCCGAGTGGCCGCTCCGCCACGACGAATACCAGGAATAAACCCGCCCGGCCGCCGTCTTGGCGGTCATGCAAACGAAAAGTAAGGCCATCCTGAAACCGGCGGCACGGCCGCGCTGGTCCGGCGCAGCAAGTTCACGCGCATCGTCATGGACCTCGGCGACGTGGAGGAGATCAACACGGTCGCTCTGGGCGGGGCCTCCGGGCTCGCGCCCGGCATCATCGGCCTGCTCGTGGACTATCGCTGCGCGGCGCTCCGGCGCGCGGTGCCTCGCCGGAGCTACTCTGTTCGGGGAGCACCCGTGCCGTTTGTCGCCTACGTTCACGAGCCGGATTCCGACCCCCCGCCAGGGGGGCGTCCCGAGTGGGAGCCCAACTGGCAGATCTGGCGCCCTCTGGGCCTGGCCGTTCCCGCGATCTACGCCGCCGCCAACACCACTGGCGTGGCCAGCCTCGTGCTCGCACTCGTGGCCTTCGCGCTGGTCTGCCGGGCCGTCAACGGACTTCTCCCCGAAGGTGACGGCATGCGCGAGTGGCGCCAATAGGCGGCGCGCTACTCGGGCCAGAAGTTCTCCACCGATTCGACGTCGTCCCGCGGGTCGGCGGACCGCGTCGAGGCGATGATCACCACGGCGTCGCCGGGTCCCTCGTTCCACACCGAGCGTGCGACGGCGGGAGCCACGCGCACGATCGTGCCGGCCGGGACGTCGATCACCTCGTCCTCAAGCTTGAACTGAAGGACGCCCTCCGCGACGAAGTAGACCTCCTCCTGGGTCTTGTGCCGGTGGCCGTAGCTGCCCTTGCCCCCCGTCTGGGCCGGCATGCGCCGCCAGGTGAAGCCCACCTGCTCGCAGCCCAGCTCCGAAGCAGCTCCGCTCATTCGCATCTCGCCCGGATAGTCGCCCAGCACATCGGGGATCTCCTCGAGCGTCCTGATCGTCCAGTCGTCCATCTCACCTCCAGTTGTCGAAAGCGCGTCGCACCCGGGGCACCCACCACCCGAGCTCCTGATGCGCCCATTCTCGTTCCACCGGGTCGGGGTGCACAACAGCGGAGTGTCCGAAGATCCAGCCGTACTGCACCAGCCCACTCACCAAGCCCAGGTCGAGCGCGAGCTCGTCGTCGCGCGGGCCGAGCGCCGCGCGGAAGTCCTCGACCACCTCGTCGTGGGTGGCGGCGATGCGCCACACGTCATGGACCATGTACCACGCGAGCTCGAGCGCAGGGTGCGCCTGCGCGGCCAGGCCGAAATCGAGCAGGACGAGGCGCCCGGCGGAAAGGCCGAGGTTCTCGTCGCGCAGGTCACCGTGGATCAGGGTAGTCCCGCGCGCCTGGAGTGCGGCCGACAGCGGCGCCGGGTCGGCCACCAGCTCCAGCACCGCCTCGGCCACGTCGCCGTCGACGGCCTCGGCGAAGGCCTCCCAGGCGGCCTCGAACTGCTTGGGCAGTAGATCGGAGCCGTCGCGCTCGCGCTCGGACAACGCAGGAGTGGCGAACGCGAGGCGGTCGAGCTGACTGGAGAGGTGAGGAACCTGCTCGTCCCAGAACGAGTCCCACATCTGCGCCGCGGCCCCGAGCACGAAGCGGTTCTGCTCGCGGCTGAGCGGCGTGCTCTCGTCCAGGAGCTCCCCGCTCACGTCGCGCATCACTATCCACCAGGCGTCGCCCTCACGCTCGGCAGCGATCACGGCGGAATCGATCACCGCGGGCAGCCGCCCGAGCACTCCGTCCACGAACAGGAGCGCTTCGCGCCCCCGGTCGCCGCTGGCGCGCCCCAGCCAGTCGGCGCCGGGAACGACGCGCTTGGCGATCAGTTCACGCCCGTCCTGCATGCGCAGCCGGTCGATGCGGTTCCCCGACCAGCCGCTGGACACCAGCGTGGTGCGTTCGGCCAGCGGCCCGAGACTGCGAAACAGCGACTCGGCCGCCTCCGAGGGCGCCGCCGCCGCTGGTGCGGCGCTGCGCGCCCGGGCCGTGTAGATCCAGTGGCGCTCGATCCGGCCGTCGGCGACCGTCAGGTAGTGGCGCTGGCGAGTCGCGTGCCCGTCGTCACCGATCCGCTCCAGCCACACGGCCAGGCCGTCCGGATGAACGGCGGCGTCCCATTCGACCAGCCGGCCCTCGCCCGGGAACACGGTTTCCAGAGCGGAGCCGATCTGCGCCGGGCCGACCAGCTTGCGGCGCGCCCCCGGCACAGAAAGCTCGAGCAGCGCCTCCTCGTCGTAGGCCTCGCGGAGCGAGGCGAAATCTCCGGACTCGATGCTCGCTCGCAGGAGGGTGGAGGGATCCACCCGCTCACCCTAATTGGCGCGCGCCCTACTCGCCGGGCTCGAGCTGGTCCGGAACCCTCAGGACCAGCTGTCCCAGGCCTTCAACGACGGCAGCGGGTCGAACGGGTCTCCGCCGTCGTACCAGCCCGGCGCTCCCCACAGCTCGAAATGCAGGTGGCATCCCTGGGCGTTCCCGGTCTCGCCCACCGAGCCGATGCGCTGCCCCGTGTAGACGCGGTCGCCTGCGCGGAAGGCCAGCGCCTCGGCGAGATGCATGTATGCGTAGTCCAGGTCGCTGCCGGCCCCGTCGATCACGATGTAATTGCCGGCAGCTCCGTGATAGCCGACGTACTGGACCGTGCCGCCGCGCGCGGCGACCATCGGGACTCCGCACTTGGCGAACACGTCATGGCCCTGATGGGAGTGGCCGGACCGGCCCGAGCCGAAGTCGGCGCCGGAGCCGCCATAGTCGTGGCGGCCGCGCACCGGGAAGATGTGGTCGTACAGGTCGAAGGCGTCGCGCTCGACGTCGCCCGTCTGCGAGCTCGTGGCCTGCACCCCGTCGGGGCCGGCCGCCGTCAGGCGGAACGAATAACGGCCGGGTGCGGCCCCGGCACGGCCCAGGCGCCCATCCCAGGACACGGTCGAGACCTGCCCGGCCACGACGCCCTCCGGGGCCCAGGTCTTGACGGCCACGCCGTCGGCGGCGCGAACGAGCTCCACGCTCAGCGCGCTCGGAGCCGGCCCGGAGAGGCGGAACGAGAACGTGACCGCCCGGCGAGCGCCCACATAGGCCTTGGTGCGGCTGGTGCCGGTCTCGAGTTGCGGCGCCCCGGCGGCGCTCTGCCCGGGGACGGGGGAGAGCTCGGCGTTGGGCTCGGGCGGAGGTGCGGGGAGGATGGCCACCGCCTTGGAGAGCGGTGAGCGGACGCCCTCGGCGGTCCCGGCGGAGACCGCTCCGGTGAGGGCGCCGATCGGCACGCGCGCATTGATGCGCGTGTCGCTGCCGGCGCGGACCGCCGCTTCGACATCGTCCGACGTCCCGTGGCTCCCGTGGAAGGTCACCTCGGTCACCCCGGCGAGCGCACGGCCGCGGATGCTGAGGACGCTGCCGGCACGGGCCCGCTTCCTCGACGCGCACTTACGCAGGCAGCTGACCTTGGCGATCTTGGGGGTGGCTACGTACGAGACCCCGCCGCCGCCCCCGCCCGCGGAGGACTGACCCGCCGCGGGCGGGGCGAGAACGAGCGCGCACGCTGCAAGCGCACCGACCCTCGCGGAAGCATGGAAATGTCGCAAATCCCTTTGGCCTCTCTTCGAATTCCGGCCTACGGGGTTAGCTGACGGGCTCGCGCTTGAAGAGCAGCGCTACGACCCGGTGATGGGCCGATTCGCCCCCACGGTGACCCTCTTTCGACGGCCACCGAACGGTTCCCCCGTTCCCCGGCGGCTTAGGCGGACCGCCACCGGAGATTCGGCAGGCACTGACTGGCGCGCCAGTATACGCACGGACGCGGGCGCGAAATTACTACCCGCCGGCGGTGGTCGCTAACCCTGGGCATCTGCCACACTAGGTCGCCGGCCGCCCTCGGGCGGTCCCTTTGTGATGAAGACCTACGTGGCGACACCGGCAACCCGCGAGCGCAACTGGCTCGTGGTCGACGCTTCCGGCGAAACGCTGGGCCGTCTCGCGACCCAGATCGCGGATGCCCTGCGCGGCAAGCGCAAGCCGGAGTACACCCCGCACGTGGACACCGGCGACTTCGTGATCGTCGTCAACGCCGAGCAGATCGCGGTGACGGGCAACAAGCTCACCGAGAAGCGCTACTACCGTCACTCGGGCTATCCGGGCGGGCTGCGCAGCCGCACGCTGCAGGAGATGCTCGACCGGCGCCCGGAGGAGGTCATCCGGCTGGCCGTGAAGGGGATGCTGCCCCGCACCCGCCTGGGCCGGGCGCAGCTGCGCAAGCTCAAGGTCTACGCCGGCCCGGATCACCCGCACGCAGCACAGAAGCCCGAGCCGATGGAGGTACTCGCCTGATGACGGAAGACCCGCAGCAGCCCGAGGGGGAGGCTCCCGACGAGGAGGACCCAGAGGCCGTGCCGGGCGCCCCGGGCGACCAGGCCGCCGAGTCGAGCGCGGGCGAGGCGCATCCCGGCCCCGAGATCGAGGGCATGGAGGAGCTGGCCCAGGCGGCCGAGCAGGCGCCCGAGGGCGAGCCAAGCGCCGACGAACCCCCCAGTGCCGGAGGAGCCGGCCGCCGAGGAGCCCTCCGAGACCGAGCCCGCCGCCGAAGAGCCCGCCGTCGCTGAGGAGCCCGCAGCCGAGGGCGAGGCCGGTGACCAGGCACCCGATGAGGCCGCCGCGCCCGCCGAGCGCCCCCGGCCCGGCCCCCGCCGCCCTGAGCAGAGCCAGGGCGGCGACGAGCCCGAGGTCATTCCTGGCGCCCACCTCGAGCCCGATCTGGTGCTCGAGGAGCAGCGTCCGGCGGAGGGCGAGTTCGCCGAGTACGCCGAGTACGAGGAGGGCGAGCCCGCCCCGGCCGCAGCCGACGGCGAGCCGGCCGAGGGAGCGTCGGCCGAGGAGGAGACGGTCGCGCACACTCCGCTCGACCTCGCTGCCGACGCTCGCTACCCCGCCACCGGCAAGCGCAAGAGCTCCGTCGCTCGCGTGATCCTGCGCCCGGGCGAAGGCACCTACACCGTCAACGGCCGCCATCTCGACGAGTACTTCCCCCGCGTGCGCCTCCAGCGCATGGCCCGCCAGCCCCTGGAGGCGACGGGCAACCAGGCCCGCATGGACGTGGTCGCGCGCATCCACGGTGGAGGCGTCTCCGCTCAGGCCACGGCTCTGCGCCACGGCATCGCCCGCGCGTTGGTCGAGGCCGATCCGGCTCTGCGCGGCGAGCTCAAGCGGCGCGGCTACCTCACGCGCGACCCACGCGTCAAGGAGCGCAAGAAGGCCGGTCTCAAGAAGGCCCGCAAGCGGCCTCAGTTCAGCAAGCGCTAGATCCGCCGGTGGCGTTGTTCGGCACCGACGGCGTCCGCGGCGTCGCGGGCGAGTTCCTCACGGCCGAGCTCGCGCTGGCGCTGGGTCGCACCGCCGCGGAGGTCTCCCCGGCCGGCAGCCCGCAGTTCCTGATCGTGCGCGACACTCGCGAGTCGGGAGAGATGCTCGAGGCGGCGCTGGCCGCGGGCATCGCCGCCGGCGGAGGCCATGCCCTGCTGGGCGGAGTGCTGCCCACGCCCGGCGCCTCGCTGCTGGTGCGACGCTACGGCTTGGACATGGCCGCCGTGGTCTCGGCCTCGCACAACCCGTACGAGGACAACGGCATCAAGTTCTTCGGCCCCGAGGGCATGAAGCTCGATGACGAGCAGGAGAGGCACATCGAGGAGCGCCTGGAGTCGCCGGCGCCGTCCGGCATGGGGCGCGTGCGCGAGCTGCACGGCGCCTCCGGCGACTATCTGCGCGAGCTCGAGCTGCGCTTCTCCGGGCTCGACCTGACCGGCCGGCGCGTCCTGCTCGACTGCGCAAACGGCGCCACCCACCGCGTCGCGCCCGAGATCTTTCGCCGCCTGGGCGCCGACGTCGATGCTGTGGCGGTGGAGCCCGACGGGCGCAACATCAACCTCGGCTGCGGCTCGACCCATGTCGACGCCCTGGCTGAGGGGATCAACGGGTACGACGTGGGCTTCGCCTTCGACGGTGACGGTGATCGCGTGCTGGCGGTCGACGGCAGCGGCGCGGTAGTGGACGGCGACGAACTGCTGGCCTTGGCCGCGCTCCACCTCCGCGAGCACGGCCGCCTGTCGGGCGACGGCGTTGCCGTGACCGTCATGACCAACTACGGCTTTCACCGTGCGATGGAGGCGGCGGGCATCGAGGTGGCCATCACCGCGGTGGGCGACCGCCACGTGCTGGCCGAGCTGATGCGCCGCGGCTGGGCCCTGGGCGGCGAGCAGTCAGGCCACATCATCGACACCGGCTTCGTGCCCGCCGGAGACGGAATCGCCGCCGCCCTGCTTACCCTCGAGGCGCTAGCCGGGGCGGAGCTCGCCGAGCGCCACGGAATGGCCAAGCTTCCGCAGCGCCTGGTCAACGTGCGCGTGCGCGACCGCGGGGCGATCGAGGGTGCCGAATCGCTCTGGGACGCGGTGGAGCAGGAGTCGCGCCTACTGGAGGGCAACGGCCGGGTCCTCGTAAGGGCCTCGGGTACCGAGCCGTTGCTGAGGGTGATGGTCGAAGCACCGCAGGAAGACCAGGCGCAGGCGATCGCCCAGAGACTGGCGGATCTCGCGCAGTCCGAACTAGGCTAAAAGGACTCCCATGTGCGGAATCATCGGATACGTTGGCCCCCGTGAGTGCCGCGACCTGCTGCTGGCGGGCCTCGGGCGCCTCGAGTACCGCGGCTACGACTCGGCTGGGCTCTCGCTCGTCACCAACGGGTCGGTCGGCAGCGTGCACGCCGTGGGCAACCTGCAGCACCTGCGCGATGCCGTGGCGGCCTCAAACGGCCACCTGCGCGGCTCCACCGGCGTGGGCCACACGCGCTGGGCGACCCACGGTCGCGTCACCCAGGAGAACGCCCACCCCCATTCCGACAGCTCCGGGCGCTTCCAGATCGTGCTCAACGGGATCGTGGAGAACTGGACCGAGCTGCGCGACCGGCTCAGGGCCGAGGGCGCCGAGTTCAGCTCCGAGACCGATGCCGAGGTCGTGGCCCACCTGATCGCCCACCACTTCGAGGGCGACCTCATCGAGGCCGTCCGGCGCTCGTACAACGAGCTCCGTGGCCACTACGCGTTCGTGGCCATGGCCGCGGACGCTCCCGGGGTGCTCGTGGGAGCGCGCAAGGAATGCCCGCTCGTGGTGGGCCTCGGCGAAGGTGAGAGCTTCATCGCCTCCGCCATTCCCGCCTTCCTCGACGAGACCCGCCGGGTGCAGCTCGTCCACGACGGCGAGATCGTGGCCATCACGCCCGAGGGCTCGCGCTTTCTCTCCCCCGACGGGAGTGAGATCAGCCGCGCGGTGGATGAGGTCGACTGGGACATCGACCAGGCCGAGAAGGGCGGCTACGAGACCTTCATGCTCAAGGAGATCCACGAGCAGGCCGACGCCGTGGCCGAGACGGTGGCCGACCGGCTCGGAGACGGATTCGTGGACCTCGGTGACATCGGAGTGTCCGACGACTTCCTGAAGAACGTCCGGCGAGTGGTCATCGTCGCCTGCGGCACCTCCTACCACGCCGGCCTCGTGGGCCGCTACGCGATCGAGAGCTGGGCGCGGCGCCCGGTCGACATGGACATAGCTTCGGAGTTCCGCTATCGCGATCCGGTCCTGTCCGAGCGCGATCTCGTGATCGGCATCTCCCAGTCGGGCGAGACGGCCGACACCCTGGCCGCTATGCGCCTGGCCCGCGAGCGCGGCGCCAAGGTGCTCGCGATCACCAACATCATGGGCAGCCAGGCCACCCGCGACGCCCACGGCGTGCTGTTCACGCGCGCGGGCCTCGAGATCGGTGTCGCCGCCACAAAGACCTTCGTGTCCCAGGTCGCGGCGATGTACCTGTTCGCGCTGAAGCTCGCGCAGGTCCACGGCACCCTGGAGCAGGATGTCCTGCGCCGGTTGTGCCACGAGCTGCGCGAGATGCCTCACCAGATCACGCGCCTGGTGAGGGAGTCCGAGGGACGCATGAGCGCGATCGCCGAGCATTGGAAGGACGCCGGCTTCTTCCTCTACCTCGGCCGCCACGTGGGGCTGCCGATCTGTCTCGAGGGAGCGCTCAAGCTCAAGGAGATCTCCTACATCCCCACCGACGCCTATGCGGCGGGGGAGATGAAACACGGCCCGATCGCGCTGCTCGACGAGCGCACGCCGGTGGTCTGCGTGGCCACCGACTCGCCCGTGCTCGACAAGATGCTGTCCAACATCGCCGAGGTGCGGGCGCGCGGCGCGCACGTGATTGCCGTGGCCACCGAGGGCAACGGCCGCGTGGCCGAACATGCCGAAGAGGTGGTCGAGGTGCCGCGCACGGACTGGCTGCTGCAGCCGCTGCTCGCCGTGATCCCCCTCCAGCTGCTCGCCTATTACATCGCTCGCGCGCGTGGGCTCAACGTGGACCAGCCGCGCAACCTGGCCAAGACCGTCACGGTCGAATAGTGGCCAGGGTCGGCGTCGACCTGCTCGACATCGACCGCTTCGAGCGGGCGCTGGCGCGCCGGCCGCGCCTGGCCGAGCGCCTCTTCAGCGAGGCCGAGCGCGCCTACGCCGAGGGGCGGGCACGCCCCGTGATGCACCTCGCCGCCCGCTTCTGCGCCAAGGAGGCCGTGGCCAAGGCGCTCGGCCTGACGGGCTGGAGCTTTCGCGACGTGGAGGTGGTGGCCACGGGCGCCGCGCCCGAGGTCCGCCTCAGCGGGAGCGCTGCGCGCCGCGCGGCCGAGCAAGGCGTGACGGCGCACGTCTCGCTCACCCACACCGACACGGTGGCGGGCGCGGTGGCGATCGCCGACTGAGCCGGCGCCTTCAGGAACGGGCGCGGAGCCCGTCGAGCACGAGCGACAGCACGCTCTCGAAGGCGGCGGCGATGCCCGGATCGCCCCACTCGGAGGCGTGTGCCGGATGATGAAAGCGCGCGGTGGCCTCGAGCACGGCGCGCCCCGCCGCGGCCGGATCCGCGGCTTCGAACTCGCCGGCGTCGACACCGTCGGCGACGATCCGGCCGAGCTGCTCGGCCAGGTGGTCGACGTGTTCCGCGACCGCCTCGCGCGCGCCGCCGGCGAGCGCCATGTAGGTGGCGAACATCTCCGGGTCCTCGAGCGCCTTCCGGCGCTTGGTACTGGTCAGCAGCTCGAGCCAGAGGCGCAGACGCTCGTCGGCAGGTCCCTCCGCGGCCACCACCTTCTCGAGGGGGTCCGACACCCGCTCGAGCCAGCGCTGGGTCACGGCGTCGCGCAGGGCGGCCTTGCTATCGAAGTGGCGGTAGACACTGCCATGGCTCACGCCGAGAGCACGGGCCACGTCGACCACGGTCGTCTTGGCCGGCCCGTAGCGGCGCAGGGCCTCCTCGGCCGCATCCAGGATGCGGTCGGGCGTGAGTGCCGTGCTCGGAGCCGCCGCTTCGCTCATGCCGTCTGGACCGCTCGCTTCTCGCTGTCCAGCATCTGCATCTGCTGGGCGTCGTAGCGGGCGCCCGCGGCGGCTCCCTCCGGAACCGCGCTCTCGATAGCGGCGAGATCACCGGCGTCGAGCTCGAGATCGAGCGCTCCCAGGGCCTCGTCCAGCCGCTCGCGCCGACGCGCTCCCACCAGGGGCACGATGTCGTCCCCGCGGGACAGCACCCAGGCGATGGCCACCTGGGCGACCGTGGCATTCCTGGCCCCGGCCACCTCGCGCAGGCGCTCGACGAGCTCGAGGTTGCGTTCCAGGTTCTCGTCGCTGAAGCGCGGAGATCTGGTGCGGAAGTCCCGCGCAGAGGCCGGGCGCTCGCGCGACCAGTGACCGCTGATCAGGCCGCGGGACAGGACGGCGTAAGCGGTCACGCCGATGCCCAGCTCCCGGCAAGTGGGCAGGATCTCATCCTCGATGCCACGTGAGATGAGCGAATACTCGATCTGCAGGTCGGCGATCGGGTGCACGGCATGGGCCCGGCGCAGCGTATCGGCGCCGACCTCGGAAAGGCCGATCCGCCTGACGTGGCCCGCCTCCACGAGCTGTGCGATCGTGCCCACCGTCTCCTCGATGGGCACGGCCGGGTCGAGGCGCGCGGGACGGTAGATGTCTACGTGGTCGGTGCCGAGGCGACGCAGCGTGTAGGCGAGGAAGTTCTTGACCGCCACCGGGCGCGTGTCGAAACCGATGAAGGCGCCGCTCGGGTCGCGTAGGCCACCGAACTTGACGCTCAGCTGAACCCGCTCGCGATCGCCCTCCCGCAGCGCGCGGCTGATGAGCATCTCGTTGTGGCCCATGCCGTAGAAATCGCCGGTGTCGAGCAACGAGACGCCGGCATCGATGGCCGCGTGGATGGTGGCGACGCTCTCCTGCTCGTCGGCGGGCCCGTACAGATCGGACATCCCCATGCAGCCGAGGCCGAGGGCCGATACGTGGAAGTCTTCGGTGAGTGAACGTGTGAGCATGTTGAGCATGATAGACATTGTGATAACAGATTTCAATCTTTGTCACTACGATCGGCCAAAGGGAACGGTGCGACCGGCGATGAGGGACCGGCTCGAGTGAGGGACTGGCTCGACCCCCTCTACGAGGCCGCTGAGATGCGCGCGGTCGACGGCTGGGCGATCGAGGAGCAGGGCGTCCCCTCGCTCGAGCTGATGGAGCACGCCGGGCTGGGGCTGGCGCGCGTGACCGCCGCCGCCGCGCAGCCGGGGCCGGTGCGCATCGTGTTGGGTAAGGGCAACAACGGGGGGGACGGCCTGGTGGCGGCGCGCCTGCTGCGCGAGGACGGTCACGAGGTGGACGTGCTGGCCGCTGTCCCGCCTGACGAGCTGCGCGGGGACGCCGCCGCCAACCTGGAGCGCTTGCCCGGCCCGCCCCCCGAGCCGTTCTCCGGGGAGCGCCTCGAGAGCTCCGGAGTGGTCCTGGACGCAATGCTCGGCACCGGCTTCATCGGCGCGCCGCGCGAGCCGCTGGCATCGGCGATCGTCGCGCTCAACGCCCTGGACGTGCCCGTCGTGGCATGCGACGTGCCGTCGGGGGTGAACGCCTCGACGGGCGAGCTGGAGGGCGAGGCGGTGCGGGCGGTGGCGACCGCCACCTTCCACGCGTCCAAGCTGGGGCTCCACGTGGAGCCGGGCAAGGAGCACGCCGGAAGCGTCGAGGTGGTGCCGATCGGCATCCCGCGCGGTGCGCCCGCTCCCAAGAGCGCCGGGCTGATCTCCGAGCGAGTGCTCGACCTCTATCCGCATCGCTGGCGCGGCGGCTCGAAGTTCGAGTCGGGCGTCGTCGTCGTGGCCGGCGGCTCGGCCGGCCTCACGGGCGCGCCCACGATGGCGGCGCGCTCGGCTTCGCGCGCCGGCGCCGGCTACGTGCAGGTGGCCGTGCCGGCTCCGGCTCAGCCGGCCATCGACATGCGGCTGCTCGAGCAGATGAGCCGCGGCCTACCCCATGAGAACGGCTCGCACTGCCCGGCCGGAGTCGCGGCGGTGGCCGAGATGGCGGAGCGGGCCGGGGCGCTGGTGCTGGGTCCGGGCCTGGGCCGGGCGGACTCCGCCGCCGAGTTCGCGCGGGAGGTCGCCCGCTCGGTGACGCTCGCGCTGGTGATCGATGCCGACGGCCTCAACGCCCACGCCGGCCGGCCCGAGCTTTTGCAGAGCCGCCCGGGTCCGACCGTCCTGACCCCCCACGAAGGCGAGCTCGGCCGCCTGCTCGGCCTCGACTCCGGCGAAATCAGGGAGCACCGCCTGCGCTACGCCCGCGAGGCGTCCGAGCGCAGCGGGTGCGTGGTGTTGCTCAAGGGCGACGACACGATTGTGGCCGCGCCGGACGCCGAGACGGCGGTCAGTCCCGGCGCCACGCCGGCGCTCGCCACCGCAGGCACCGGCGATGTTCTCTCGGGGCTGATCGGCGCGCTGCTCAGCAAGGGACTGGGGGCCTTCGAGGCCGCGGCCCTGGGCGCGCTGGCCCACGCGCTGGCCGGCAAGGCCGCCGCAGCGCGGATCGGCGCAGACCACGTGGTGGCCGGCGACGTGATCGACTCTCTTCCCCAAGGCCTGACCCGGCGCGGCTGAGGCCGCCCGGTATCTTCGACCCTATGGCGGAGCGGATCAGCGCGATCATGGAGACCGACGTCCCGGCCGTCACGCGCGTGGACGTGCTGGGCGCCCTCGCGGCGTGAGCCAACCCGAACGCGCGCTGGCCCGCATCGACCTGGGTGCGATCGAGCGCAACAGCGCGCGCCTGCCGGGCGAGCTGTGCGCGGTGGTCAAGGCCGATGGCTACGGCCACGGCGCCCGGCGCGGCGGCCGAGGCGGCGCTGGCCGGGGGAGCCACCTGGCTCGCGGTGGCCACGGCGGGCGAGGCGGCCGGCCTGCGTGCACAGGGGGTCTCGGTTCCCATCCTGGTCATGGGGGCCCTGACCTCGGCCGAGCTGCGCACGGCGGTCGAGGCGGATGCCGACGTGGTGGCCTGGACCGACGAGGTGGCGCGCGCCGCCCCGCGCGTGCACGTCAAGTTCGACACCGGCATGGGGCGTCTGGGGACCAAGGACCGCAGCCGCGCCCTCCAGCTGGCCCTCCGGCCCAACGTCGTGGGGCTGATGACTCACTTCGCGACCGCCGACGAGCTGGGCGACGACCACTTTCCGCGCCAGCTCGAGGCCTTTCAGGGCTTCGTCGAGGAGGTGGGCCGCGACGACCTGCGCGTGCACGCCGCCAACAGCGCGGCCGCGCTGCGCGAACCCGCCGCCCGCTTCGACATGGTGCGCTGCGGCGTGGCGCTCTACGGCATGGACCCGTTCGGGCTCGATCCGGCCGAGCGCGAGCTCGAGCCTGCACTGTCGCTGAGCTCCTACGTGGCCGTGGTCAGGCGCTTCGCGGAAGGAGACAGCGCCGGCTACGGGCGGCGCTGGCGCGCACCGCAGCCGAGCTGGGTGGCCACGATCCCGATCGGCTACGGCGACGGCTGGCGGCGCGGGCTCAGCAACCGCCACGAGGTGTTGATCCGCGGGCGGCGCCACCCCTCGGTGGGCAGCGTGAGCATGGACAACATCACGGTCGAGCTGGGACCCGACAGCGGGGTCGAGGTGGGGGACGAGGTGATGCTGATCGGCAGGCAGGGCGACGAGCGCATCCTGGCGGAGGAGGTGGCGCGCGAGCTCGAGACGATCAACTACGAGGTGACCTGCGGCCTGTCGCAGCGGGTGCGGCGAGAGCACTTCCGGTGAGCCGCTCCTGGATAGTCGGCGGCGCACTGCGCGACGAGCTGCTGGGCCGCGTCGTCACCGACGTCGACATCGCGGTGGAGGGCGATGCCGAGGCCGCGGCCCGCCAGCAGGCCGAGCGCGTGCGCGGCCCCGTGTTCGCTCTCTCGGAGGCCTTCGGCGCCTGGCGCGTCATCGACCGGCAGGGCGGGCGCATCTTCGACTTCGCTCCGCTGCAGGCCGACACGATCGAGCGCGATCTGGCCCAGCGCGACTTCACGGTCAACGCCATGGCCCGGCCTCGGGAGGGCGGCGAGCTGATCGATCCCCTCGGAGGGCGCGCCGACCTGGAGGCCGGCGTCCTGCGCGTGCTCGGGCCCCGGGCGTACGAATCCGACCCGCTGCGCGCGCTGCGCCTCGCGCGCTTCGCGGCCGAGCTCGGCTTCACCGCCGACCGCGACACCGAACGCCTCACCCGGGCCGCCGCCGCCCGCCTGGACGAGATCTCGGGCGAGCGCGTCTTTGCCGAGCTGCGCCGCCTGGTGCTCGCCCCCGGTGTGGTGCAGGGCCTCGCGCTCGCGGATCGCCTCGGTGTGCTGCGTGCGGTGCTGCCCGAGCTAGCCGACCTGCACGAGGTGGAGCAGAGCCACTACCACCACCTCGACGTTTACGGGCACACCATGGAGGTGCTCGAGCGCGTGATCGAGCTCGAGGCCCAGGCCGAGGGCCGCCTGAGTGGCGTGCTCGACGAGCCGCTGGCCGACGAGCTCACGCGCGGCCAGGCGCTGCGCTTCGGCGCCCTGCTTCACGACATCGGCAAGCCCGCGACTCACGCCGTGCGCGAGGACGGGCGCGTCACATTCATCGGCCACGACCGCCTCGGCGAGCGGATGATCGACGAGTTGTCGCGGCGCCTGCGCACGAGCCGGCGGCTGGCCGGGTTCCTCGGAGCCCTGGCGCGCCACCATCTCGTGCTCGGCTTCCTCGTCCACGAGCGCCCGCTCGGGCGGCGCCAGGTCTACCGCTACCTCGAGCGCACGACGCCGGTCGAGGTGGAGGTGACGCTGCTCTCCTGCGCCGACCGCCTGGCCACCCGCGGGCGCAAGGCCGACGTGGCGATCGCCGCCCATCTCGAGCTGGCCGCGGAGTTGATGGAGGCGGCCCTCGACTGGCGCGAGCAGGGAGCGCCGCGGCCGCCGCTGCGCGGCGACGAGCTCGCGCGTGAGCTGGGGATCGTTGCCGGGCCCGAGCTCGGCCGCCTGCTGGCTCAGCTGGCCGAGGCTCGCTACGCCGGTGAGGTGGGCACGCGCGCGGAGGCGCTCGAGCTGGCCCGACGCCTGCGGGCCGAGCGCGACAGCGTGTAGGTTGCCGCGCCATGGCCGACGACTGCATCTTCTGCAAGATCGTGGCGGGCGAGCTGCCGGCCGAGATCGTCCAGGAGGACGAGCACACGCTCGCCTTCATGGACATCAACCCGTGGACGCGCGGGCACGCGCTGGTGATCCCGCGCCACCACTCGAAGAACCTCTACGAGGCGCCCGCCCAGGACCTGAGCCGAGCCGTGGCGGCCTCCCAGCGCCTGGCGCTCACGATGCGCGACCGCCTCGGCGCGGACGGCGTGAACCTGCTCAACTGCTGCCAGCCGGCCGCCTGGCAGACCGTTTTTCACCTCCACATGCATGTGATCCCGCGCTACGACGATGACCCCCTGCAGCTACCGGTGCGCCCGCGCCAGGCCGAGGCGGAGGAGCTGGCGCGGGTGGCGCAGGAGATCCGCGGTGGCTGAGCGGGCGCGCCTCGAGCGCGACGGCGACCTGGGCGTCCTCGTCATCGACGACCCGCCGCTGAACCTGTTCGGCGACGAGATGGTTCGCGACATCCAGGCCGCACTCGATTCAACCACGGGCCTGCGCGCCCTGCTGGTGCGCGCCGAGGGCGAGTACTTCACCGGCGGCGCGGACGTGAACGTCTTCCATGGGCTGACGCGCGCCCAGGCCCAGGAGTTCACCGCGAGCCTGATCGCCATCACACACCGCATCGAGGCACTGCCCTTCCCGACGCTCGCCTCGGTGCACGGCCTGTGCCTGACCGCCGGGCTCGAACTGTCGCTGGCCTGCGACATGATCTGGGCCTCCGAATCGGCCAGCTTCGGGCTGGTCGAGGCGGTGGTCGGGTTGACACCGCTGATGGGCGGCACGCAGCGCATGGCCGAGCGTGCCGGGCCCGCCCGAGCGCGCGAGTTCGTCATGAGCGCGGGCGTGTACGACGCGGCCACCCTCGAGCGCTGGAACGTCGTGAACCGGGTGCTGCCCGACGCCGACCTGGCCGAGAAGTCACTGCGCTTCGCCCATCGGCTGGCAGCGGGGCCGACCCGTGCGCACGACGCGACCAAGCGGATCGTTCGCGCGGTGGTGGACGACGGAGTACGCGCCGCGGACGCGTGCACGGCGGAGATCGGCGCACCGCTCTTCGAGACCGAGGACCTGCGCCGCGCGGTGGAGACCTTTCTCGACCGGGGACCGGGGCACGCCAGCTTCGAGGGCCGCTGAGCAGCTTCCGCCGCGCTCGGATGGTAGCGTCCCGTCCTGTTCGGGCCGGCAAGTCCGGCGTAGTTGCAACATGCAGGTGCCGTGGTACGGATTCGCGACAGCAAGACCGGCCGGGCACAAGCAGGAAGGGGCAGTTTCGTGCCTACCGGAACCGTAAAGTGGTTCAACGACGAGAAGGGCTACGGGTTCATCACGCCGGACGACGGCGACCGTGACCTGTTCGTCCACTACACCGGAATCGACGGCCAGG
This sequence comes from uncultured Thermoleophilaceae bacterium, assembly GCA_963813495.1. Classification (GTDB taxonomy): domain Bacteria; phylum Actinomycetota; class Thermoleophilia; order Solirubrobacterales; family Thermoleophilaceae; genus JACVRW01. Next base: position 510,080 of record CAWEZC010000005.1, on the reverse strand, counting down.
GCTTCAAGTCGCTGGCCGAGAACTCCAAGGTCGAGTACGAAGAGGAGACCGGCGACAAGGGGCCGAAGGCGGTGAACGTACGCGCGATCTGATCGCGCTGCAGGCCGTGCCCAAGGAAGAGAAGATTGAGATGGAGGGCGAGATTCTTGAAGCCCTCCCGAACACGATGTTCAAGGTCCAGCTCGACAATGGGCACGAAGTCCTCGGCCACATCTCGGGAAAGATGCGCAGGCACTACATCCGCATCCTTCCGGGCGACCGGGTCAAGATCGAGCTGTCGCCGTACGACCTCGACCGCGGGCGGATCACCTATAGGTACAAGTAGGACGCCGCAACTCACTCGGGCAAGGGGTGTTTCACCCCAGGTCATGAAGCGAATCTTCCTGCTGACATCACTGCTGGCGGTGGCCCTCGTGCTGCCGTCGGGTGCATCCGCGCGCATCGTCGAGCTCGGCGCCACCGCCGAGCCGGCAACGCCGAGCTGCCCCGCCGATCCGTGCGTCGCCGTGGTGCGCGTCACGGGCTATCAGGGCCGCTCCGCCGGGGGTCCCAAGAACCCGTACTACATCCGCCGGGACGGCTACATCACCGCGTTCACCGTGACGCTCGCGGCGCCCACCGCCGAGCAGACGACGTTCTTCAACGACAACTATGGCTCTCCCGCGGCGGTACAGCTGTCGGTGTTGCGCCGGGGGACGACGCGCAAGACACGCCTCGAGCACCGCCTCGTCCAGCAGACGGAGCCGTTCGAGGTGGACGAGTACTTCGGCTCGAGCCCGACGTTCGTGCTCCCGAGGCCGATGCGCGTCAAGAAGGGCAACTGGATCGCCATCACGGTCCCGACCTGGGCGCCGATGCTTGCGATCAACCTCACGAAGTCCGACTGGTGGCGCTCGTCGAGGGCGAAGGGAAGCTGCGATCCGCCGCGCAGCCTGCGCCAATTCGCGATCGAGGAGCTGCGCGAGGTGGTCAAGTTCGGCTGCACCTACAGCGGCGCCCGCCTGCTCTACACGGCCACTTACGTCCCGGACAACCGGCCCACCATGCCCAGCGAGGGCGAATAGGCGTCCGAAGCTCTTTCCGGTCCACGCTCAGCGCGGTAGCATCGACCTAGATGACCACCGAGGGGTGGATCTTCATGGTCGGATTCCGCGTTTTCGACGTCGGGCTGCTGATCGTGTGGCTGATCTGGTTCTTCAGGCTGCGCGACGACGACGACGATTCGAGGGGCGACGATGGCGGCGGGGGCGAGGGTCCCGGGCCGCGACCGCGGGACGACGGACCCGGCGGTGACGGCATCCGTCTGCCGCTCGGCGCCTGGGGAATCGGGCGCGGCCGCGACCGGGAGCACTCGAGGCCGGACCGGTCGCATCGCCGCCGGGGCACGGAGCCGCGGGTGCCCTCTCCAGCGCGTGTACGCAGGCCGCGCTCGCCGGTACCCACGCACCGCCAGGTCTGAATTCCGTCGGACACGGGCGGCTTCTCCGCCAGACTGCGTGATAGCTTCGGCGGGTGATCGACTTTGGGCTGGTCGACGAATCCGTCGACGATGGCACCCACGTCGTCTCGCTCCGGGGGGAGATTGACGCTCATACAGCGCCCAAGCTGGGCAGCCGCCTGTTCGGCTTGGCCGAAGAGGGAGCCCGGCACGTGGTGGTCGACCTGTCCGGCGTGACCTTCATGGACTCGACGGGCATCGGCGTGTTGCTCAATGCGCTCCGGCACATGACCGTGCGGCGCTGCGTGATGGTGCTCGTGTGCCCGACCGAGCGCATTCTGCGGCCCTTCCAGGTCACCGGCCTGGTGGGCCACCTCACGATCTTCGCCTCGCGCGAGAAGGCGCTCGGCTGCCTGGCCTAGGCGGCTAGCCGCAGGCTCCCGGGTTCTCGTTGCAGAAGTCCTCGAAGCGCTCCGCCGGGCTGTCCGCCGGCGGCGGCGTGTCGTTTTCCGGCGTGTCCTGCGGTGGAGTGGGCTCGGGCGCCGGGGTGCCCCCGCCCGTGGAGGGCGGTACCGTCTCGGTCGCCGGCGGCGGGTCCGGGGTGGTTTCGGTGGGCGGCTCGGGTGGCGCGGTGCGCTCGCCCTGGGGCACCGTCAATTCCGGCAGGGCAGGGGTCGTCTCCGCCGAGCTCTCGTCGTCGCCCCCGCAGCCGGCAACGGCCAGCACGGCCACGAGCGCGACCAGAGGCGCGGTCAGCCGTCGACGGCCGGAAGACGCCGGCCGCAATGCGGACAGTCGTTCAGGTCTTTCTGGACGAGCTGCTCGAGCGAACATCCGCACAACCTCAGGTTCTCGACCGCATAGGGCAGGTCACTGGGCGAGGGGGCCAGGGGCAGCAGAGCCCCAACGACCTTCAGCTCCTCCCCCGAGTCGTGGTCCACGTACGTGTGTCCCGGCTCGACCTCACGGATCACCTCGCGATCGGAGCGGGCACGCAGGCGGTACTTCTGGCGGGCAGACATGAGGCGCGAACAATAGCGTCCGCTCCAATGCGAATTCTCGTCTTCCACAGCTACCTGATGCGTGGCACGGGCAGCAACATCTACAACGCCGAGCTGGTCCGTGCGCTGGCCCGCCTGGGCCACGAGGTGCACCTGTTCTGCCAGGACCCCGACTGGGAAGCGCCCGACGGGGTGACGGTGCACGTGCCCGACATCGGGCCGGTGCTCCCGGTCTACGTCGCCGACCGCTACGAGGGCTTCGAGGCCAAGACCTACCCCGAGCTGACCGATGCCGAGCTCGAGCACTATCTGGCCGCCAACGTGGCCGCCGTCGAGGCGGCGCCCACCCCCGACGTCGCGCTGGCCAACCATCTCGTGATGGCTCCGGTGATCCTGGCCCGCGCTCTGTCGGGGCGCGCCCCGTTTGCGGTCAAGGTCCACGGCAGCGCGCTCGAGTACACCGTGCGCCCCAACCGTGAGCGCTTCCTGCCCTACGCGCTCGAGGGGATCCGGGGAGCCTCGGGAGTGCTGGTGGGCTCGAGTCACACCGGCGCCTCGCTGTGGGAGGTCCTGGCCGACGAGCCCGGCCTGCCCGAGCGCACCCGGCTGGGCCCTCCGGGGGTCGATATCCATACCTTCCGGCCGAGCAGCGACCCGGCGTCGGGGCTCAAGCGCCTGGCGACCAAGGTCGAGCAGGCGGGAACCGCATCGTGGGGCGGAGAGGCCGGCGCCGCCGAGGCGCTGCACCGACTCGACCCGGCGCGCGACCGGATCGTCAGCTTCGTCGGCAAACTGATCGTGTCCAAGGGCCTCGACCTGCTGTTCGCCGCCTGGCCGCTGGTGGTCGCGCGCGTGCCGGACGCTCGCCTGCTGGTGGTGGGCTTCGGCACCTATCGGGAGGCTCTGACCCGCTTCGTGGAGGCGCTGCGCGACCAGGACATGGCCGCGCTGCGCGAGATCGCCGCGCGCGGGCGCGAGCTGGAGGGTGGCCCGGCGGGCGAGCTGCGCTACCTGAACGCGTTCCTCGACCGCGCCGGCCCCGAGTTCCTGGACGCCGCGCCCGCCGCCGCCGAGCGGATCCACTTCACGGGCCGCCTCGAGCACGACGACCTGCCCGACCTGCTCCCCGCCTGCGAGGCCCAGGTCATGCCGTCGACCTTCCCCGAGGCGTTCGGCATGGTCGCCGCCGAGGCCGCGGCCTGCGGGGCCTTCCCGCTGTCTGCCAACCACTCCGGCATGGCCGAGGTCACGGCCACGCTGGCGCCCGCACTGCCCGAAGAGCTGCGGCCCCTGCTGGCGTTCGACGTGGGGCCCGAGTCGGTCGATCAGATCGCCTCCAAGCTGGTGTCCTGGCTCGAGCTCGACCCCGCCGAGCGGGGGCGCGCCAAGGCCGCGCTGGCCGCCGAGGCGGCCCGCCACTTCGCCTGGGAAACGGTGGCCGAGCGGGTGATCATGGCCGGCCGAGGGGAGCTCGACGGGCTTCCCCGTCCAGCCCGCTGAAGGGTTATTGTTCGCGCCGCGTGAGCCTCGCCCGCAACACGGCCAAGCCGCTCCTTGCCGCCCTTGCCGTGGCCCTGGTCGCCGTGCCGCTGGGGGCCTGCGGGCGCGAGGAGGAAGCCGACCTGTCCGCGGGAAAGGCTCAGTTCGTCCAGAAATGCGGCTCCTGCCACACGCTCAACCGCGCCGGCACTCAGGGCAACCAGGGGCCCAACCTGGACACCTCATTCCAGGCCGCGCTGGCCGCCGGGATGGACCGGGACTTGGTCAAGGGCATCGTCGAGGATCAGATCGCCCATCCGCGCATGAACAGCATCATGCCGGCCGGCCTGGTCGCAGGCCAGCTGGCCGCCGACGTCGCCTCCTACGTGGCCTACGCCTCCGGACGCTCCGGCGAGGACCGGGGCGCGCTGGCCGAGGCGGGCTTGGGTGACGCCAAGACGGGTGAGCAGATCTTCACCGCGGCAGGCTGCGGGAGCTGCCACACCTTCGCCCCTGCGGGCAGCAACGCCAACATCGGCCCGAGCCTCGACGAGCTCGCCGGCGCAGCCGGAGACCGCGAGCCGGGCAAGTCGGCCGAGGACTACGTCGGAGAGGCGATCCTGAACCCGGACGCCTTCACCGTGGAGGGCTTCAACCAGGGCGTGATGCCCTCCTACGAGGGGCGCCTGACCGACGCCCAGGTGAAGGCGCTCACCGAGTACCTGCTGCAGGGCGGCTGACGCTTCAGCGCACCAGCGCGCCGAGCGCGGCGAGCAGCTCGCGGGTGCCGGCACCGATCAGGCCATGGGGCTCTCCCTCGAGGTCCGCGACCTGCCCGCCGGCCTCCTCGGCGATCAGGCGCCCGGCGGCCCAGTCCCACGCGTTGAGCCCGCGCTCGTAGTAGGCGTCGACGCGGCCCGCGGCGAGATAGCAGAGGTCGAGCGCCGCCGCACCGGCGCGGCGGATGTCGCGGACGCGGGGGAGGACGCCGAGGAGCTCGTCGGCCTGGAGGGCCCGGCGCTCGGGCTCGTAGGAGAAGCCGGTGGCCACCATGGCCCGGCCGAGCTCGTCACAGGGGCTCACCCGCAGCGGCTCGCGCCGCGCCGGCGCGGCCGCCGCCCCGGCGCTCGGAGGCCCGGGTGCGCTGAGCCAGGCTCCCTCGCCGCGCACGGCGGCGAAGCACTCGTCGCGCATTGGGTCGAGCACCACGCCGACCAGCGCGCCGTTGCGGTCCTCCAGCGCCACGCTCACCGCCCAGGCGGGAAAGCCGTAGAGGAAGTTCACCGTGCCGTCGAGCGGGTCGACGATCCAGCGCCGGCCGCTCTCGGCCTGGACATCCGAGCCCTCCTCGGCGAGCAGGCCGTCCCGGGGTCGCTCCGCGGCGAGCAGCTCACGCACCGCGCGCTCGGCATGGCGGTCGGCGTCCGAGACCAGGTCGGTGTCGGAGGACTTGGAGTCGAGCCCCTCCGCCGGTCGCCCGTAGTAGGAGAGCAGTACCGCGGCGGCGGCCCGCGCCATCCGCTCGGCGAGCTCGAGATCGCCAGAGGCGTTCACGACAGTGCGCGCGCGGCGAACACCAGAGCCAGCAGAACGGCGACGACGATCACCACATAGATCAAAAAGCGGAAGGCCTCCTGCTCGGAACGCAGCGGGTTGAGCACGCGGTGAGTGGCCTCCTAGAGGAGGTAGATCGTGCTGAACACGACGATCCACATGACGTCCACGAAGTGCCAGTAGATGCCGGGGACCTCGACGCCGCGGTGCTCCTTGGCGGAGAAGTGGCCACGGAAGGCCCGGATCGTCGCGAAGGTCAGCAGCGTGAGGCCCACGAATACGTGGGCGCCGTGCAGGCCGGTCAGCGAGTAGAAGATCGTCGTTTGGGCGTTCTCGGAGATCGGGAAGCCGATGTGCACGTACTCGTTGATCTGGATGGTGAGGAAGGTCAGCCCGAGCAGCGCGGTGGTGAACAGGCCCATCTTCATCGCGCGGTGGTTGTCGTTGCGGGCTCCCTCGAGCGCCCAGTGCATCGTGAAGCTGGAGGAGATGAGGATGGCCGTGTTGACCCCGGCCACGGCCACCGGCAGCTCGTTGCCGTCGAAGGGGAACCAGGGAGCCTCGTTCACGACCCGGATGAAGAAGTAGGCCGTGAAGAACGCTCCGAAGAGCATGATCTCCGAGATGATGAACAGCAGCATCCCGAGGAACTGAGCCTCCACCCGCGACGAGACGTTGGCGGGGGGCGGCCCGTGATGGTCGTCGTGAGCGACGTGGCCGGCGGCGACAGAGGCGGACTCCATCAGGCCTCACCTGTGCCCGGCGGGGACGTGTCCCCGACTCGGGTATCGCTCACGATGTGCTCGACGGGCTTGCCCGTGGAGGCCTCCACCCGCCCGATCAGGTCGGCGCGCAGCCAGCCGGAGCGGGTCTCGGGGAAGGTCGAGATGACGATGTCATCGGGACCGTAGAACTGGAGGGCGTTCTGGATGGCCGTGTAGGGATCGGGGTGGACCACCTGGCCAACGGCCTCGAGCCCCGCGGCTTCCAGCTCGGCCAGGGTATGTGCCAGCCGCTTGGCGGCGTTGTCCTCGGCGTCGCCGTTCTCCTCCGTGGCCGACTGGGGGGCGATCACGATGAAGCGCCGCGGCTCCTCGCTCGCCTTGCGCTTGAGCTCCTCGAGCAGGGCGGCCCCGCCCATCGTCTGGTTGGCCACCACGAGCGTGCGCTTGACGTCGTCGCGCTCGGTGTCCAGGTCCACGACCACGTGCTCGACCGGCCGCCGCGTGGCGCGGGCCAGTCGGTCGACCAGCCCCTGGCGCAGCCAGCCGGAGCGGGTCTCGGGGTGGGTGGAGACGATGATCTCGTCGTAGTCCTGCTCGCCCACCGCATCCATCACCGCCGAGTAGGGATCCGGGTCCATGACCTCCCCGTCCGCCTCGATGCCTTCCTCGCGCAGCAGTGCGATCGTCATCCGAAGCCGGTTCTCGGCGGCGTCGCGGATGTGGTCGGCGTAGATCACGTAGCCGTGCTTGGGCTGGTTCTGGGGGGAGATCACGTGGACCTGGATCTCGCCTTCGTCTGCGTGCCGCTTGACGGCGTCGATCAGCGGCTTGCCCGCCACCGTCTCGTTGGCCACCACGAGGATCCGCTTCATGGCTCGTTGGGGGGCGGGGCCCCGCCCCCGCCGGCGGGTGTCGGCACCGCCGCGGGGGTCTTCTCCTTGAACACCGCGTGGACCGCTCCGGGCACGCCGTACTCGTAGGGACCGCCGACGACGGTCGGGATCTCGTCGAAGTTGAACACCGGCGGAGGCGAGGAGACCTGCCACTCGATCGAGTGGGCCCGCCAGGGGTTGCCCGGCGCGAGCGGACCGTGGCGCCAGGAGGCGATCATGTTGTAGAGGAAGATCAGGAACGACAGCCCGAAGATGAAGGCCGAGATCGAGATGATCGCGTTCCACGTGGCGAACTGCTCGGAGTAGTCGGCCACCCGCCTAGGCATGCCGTCGATGCCCACGAAGTGCATGGGGCCGAAGGTGAGGTTGAAGAACACGAAGGACAGCCAGAAGTGCAGGCGCCCGAGCGTCTCGTCGTACATGCGCCCGGTCATCTTCGGGAACCAGTGGTAGAGCCCGGCGAAGATCGTGAACACCGAGCCGCCGAAGAGCACGTAGTGGATGTGGGCGACGATGAAGTAGGTGTCCGACACGTGGATGTCGAACGGCACCACCGCCAGCATGATCCCGCTGATCCCGCCTAGCGTGAACATGGTGATGAAGCCGAGGGCGAACAACAGGGGCGTTCGCAGGTGGATCACGCCGCGCCACAGCGTGGCCAGCCAGGAGAAGATCTTGATGCCGGTGGGCACGGCGATCAGCATCGTGGTGATCATCATCGGGATCCGCAGCCAGCTCTGCATGCCGGACACGAACATGTGATGGGCCCAGACCGTGAAGCCCAGGATCACGATGGCCACCAGTGAGAAGGCCATCATCCGATAGCCGAACACCGGCTTGCGGGCGTGCGTGGAGATGACCTCGCTGATGATCCCGAAGCCGGGCAGCATCATGATGTAGACGGCGGGGTGGGAGTAGAACCAGAAGACGTGCTGGTACATGAGCACGTCGCCGTTGGCCGCCGGGTCGAAGAACTGTGTGCCGAGCGAGCGGTCGAGCAGCACGAAGAACTGCGAGCCGGCGATGAAGGGCGTGGCGATGACCACGAGCAGCGAGGTGGTGAAATTCGCCCACACCAGCAGCGGCATGCGCCAGAAGGTCATCCCGGGCGCGCGCATTGTGATGATCGTGACCAGGAAGTTCAGCGCCGTGGCGATCGAGGAGGCTCCCGCGAACTGCACGCCCAGCGTGAAGAACTGCTGGCCCAGCGGTGTCTCGGTGGACAGTGGGGCGTAGGCCGTCCAGCCCGTGGCGAAGGCCCCGCCCTCGGCGAAGTAGGAGCACAGCATCATCACACCGGCCGCCGGGAGCATCCAGAACGAGAGCGCGTTGAGGCGCGGGAAGGCCATGTCCGGAGCGCCGATCATCAGCGGGATCACGTAGTTGGCGATCCCGGCGAAGACCGGGATGATGAACAGGAAGATCATCAGCGAGGCGTGGACCGAGAACAGCCCGTTGAAGGTGTTGGGGTCCACGAACTGCGTGCCCGGCTGGGCCAGCTCCGCGCGCATCAGCATCGCCATCAGGCCGCCGGCGATGAAGAAGAACATCGTCGTGCAGATGTACTGGATGCCGATGACCTTGTGGTCGGTGTTGACGCGGAAGTAGTCCTTCCACGAGTAGGCCCCGTGGCCCGAATGGTCTTCGGGGATCGTGGGGGCGCCCGAGGCCCAGCGGAACCAGTAGTCGAAGCACCCGATGCCGACGAGATAGCCCAGCGGCGCGCAGACCAGCGCCCCCACCGTGATGATCGCGTCCCAGTCGAGCACCGGCTCGTAGCCGTAGAGCGAGCGGACGAGCACGACCAGGCCCAGGCCGAAGCCGAAGCCCAGGACGATGCCGAGCGCGGCTCGGTACCACCCGGGTGCGAGAAGCCTGTGGGTCAACGTCATTCCTGAGCCTCCAGAAGGTACTTCACGAGCGCATCGAGCTCCGCCGGCGAAAGCTGGTCTGCGTAGTCCTGCGGCATCACGCCGTCGGGGAACCCCTCGGCCACCTTGGCACCGGGATCGCTGATCGACTCCTTGATGTACGCGGCGCCGGCCGGGGAGATGTTGTCGAGGTCAGGACCGACGTTGCCCTTGGCGCCCGCTGCAGCCAGCGTGTGACAGGAGCCACAGCCGCTGGAGGTGAAGATCTGCTCGCCCTCGGCCGACGCCTGGCCGCCGCCGGCCGAGCCGCCGCCACCTGAGCCGCCGCCCCCGCCGGCGTCGGCCTGCTCACCCTGCTTGGCGATCCAGGCGTCGTAGGCATCGCGCGGGACCACGCTCACGAACGCGCGCATGGCGGCGTGGCCCAGGCCGCACAGCTCGGTGCAGACCACCTCGTAGTCGCCGGTGCGGTCGGGCGTGACGCGCACGGTGGTCGTCAGGCCGGGCACTGTGTCCGACTTGAGGCGGAACTGCGGCACCCAGAAGGAGTGGATCACGTCCTTCGTGCGGATCCTGAACTCCACGGGCTGGTCGACGGGCAGCACCAGCTCCTCCGCATTGACCTTCTCCTCCGGGTACTCGAAGGTCCAGGCGAATTGCTGGGCGGTGACCTCGACGACCATCTGGTCCTGCGCCTCGGCCTCGATGTCGTCGAGCACGATCCAGCCGTAGATGGCCAGCGCGGTGACCATGATGAACGGGATCGTGACCCAGATGATCTCGAGCCGAGTGTTGCCGTGGATCGGCGGGCCGTCGCCCATGTCGCCCGGCTTGGCCCGGAACCGGACCACCGAGTAGATGGCGACCGTCATGACCAGCACGAAGACCGGGACCGAGCAGATCAGCAGGACGTCGTAGAGCGTGTCGATGTCGCGCGCGGCGCCCGACGCGTCGGTGGGAAACCAGTCGATCAGCAGGGAGATCGCGATGCCGACGAGCGAGGCCAGCACACCGAGCCCGATCATCCGGCCGACGGGGTGCTTCTCCCCGCGGATACGCGGATCGGTCTCGGGCGGGCCCTTCGCGTCGTCCTGCCCCAGCGGCTCCCTCTCGCTCACGGCGCGCGAGTCTATTGGCTGCGCCCGATGCACGCGAGGCAGGCGCGCGCCAGCTATCGAGGCTGCTCGGCGCCCAGCCTGGCGATCAACCGGCGGTACTCGTCGAAGGCGGGCTTGCGCGAGTAGTCGTCGCGCAGAAGGCCGGAGTGGGACTGCCAGCCCTCGACGTCCGAGTTGTTGTCGCGCAGGTTGAACCAGCGCAGGTCCGTGAGCGCGTAGGCGCCGCGGAAGACGTGGGCCGTGCGCACGAGCTCCCTCAGCAGGCGGCGCTGCTCGGCCTCACTGCGGCCGGGCATAGGGCTGCCGGTGTAGACGCCCATCTCCTCGATCCGCAGCGGCGTGCGGCGGCCGAAGCCGGCCAGCGGCATGAAGCACTCGCGAGTCTGGGCGAGCCCCTCGAGCAGGGCGTCCCCGGCATCCACCAGGGGGCCGGGAAGCAGCAGCCCGGGGGCATAGGTACCGGGATAGATGTCGAGCCCCACCCAGTCGGTGTGCCGGCGCAGCCGCTCGCCGCCGAGCTCGCCCAGCCGGCGCCAGAAGGCGGCGTCGCCGGCCCCGGCCAGGCGCCAGGCGTAGTTGAAGCCGATTTCCTGATGTCCGTAGCCCAGCCGCCGCGAGGTGCGCTTGGCCTCGATCACGCCCTGGACCAGCGCCGCGGCGGCGCGCCGATACGCGCCGTCGGAGGTGTTGGGCGAGAAGGTCAGGTTCACCTCGTTGGTGATCTGAAAGCCGGTGACCAGGCGGTTGGGCCCGAAGGCGCGGATGACCCGGCGCACATAGGCCCGCCAGCGCGCGAGGTCGCCGTCCTCGGCCGGTCGCGGGTGGTAGCGGACCTGGAGCTCGACCTCGATCCCGTGGCGGGTGAAGCGCCGCGCCAGCCGCTCGAAACGCGCGATCCCGCGCCGTCCGTCGGCCATGAAGAGGCGATTCAGGCGCACGGCGAAGCGCGTGCGCCGGTCACCGCGCAGCGCCAGCACGGCGGTGTCGCGCCGACCCGGGTGCTCGGCCACGAGCGGGGCGCTCTGGCCGGCGCCCGCATCGCCCGCGGGCCGGGGCCCGACTCCGAAGCGCAGCGGCGGTCCGGGCCGCGGGCCCTCGTCGGCGTAGCTCTCCATGCAGTCAGGGTCGGGCAGCGAGGGGGCCGGCGTCCGGACAGGGGGGAGTGCGCCGGCGGCGTCGAGCGGGACCGCGGCGGCCGGTGGCACCAGCACCAGGCAGACGGCCACGGTGGTCAGGGCGACCCTCATGGGGCCAGAGTTGTAGCGGGCCGGGCTGCAGCTCAGGCTGCCAGGCGGCTGCCGGCGGCACTGAACGAGCCGGAGCCGTTGAGGCCGCGGAAGGTCGAAGGCGGCGCTCCGTGGCTGCGCCGGAACGCCTTGGCGAACTGGGCGGCCTGGCGGTAGCCGACGGCCGCCGCCACTTCCTGCACCGAGAGCGATCCCTCGCCCAGCAGCTCAGCCGCGCGCGACATGCGCACGCGCTGGAGCTCACGGCGGAAGCTTGTGTGGCCCACCTCGGCGAACGAGCGCTGGAGCTGCCGCCGTGAGGTGGCGATCTCGTGAGCCACGAGCGACAGGGAGAGCTCCTCGTTGGCGTACTCCTGCTCGATCACGCGCAACGCATCCTGGTACAGCTCACTACGTCGATAGACAGTCGATTGGCGCATTTCATAGCTTGGTACGACCTGACATCGCGACCGGATCATGGGGTACCCTCCCTTATGCTGATCGTCACTTGGGGTTCGAAGGGAGCGGCATGCAGGTCCGGGCAGGGATGAGCGACGTCGTGCTAACCGTAAATCCGGGCCACTCCCTGCGGGACGCGTCGCGGGCGATGGCGGAGCGGAGCGTGGGCGCAGCGGTGGTGATCGATCCCGAGCAGCCGGGTCCGGGCATCATCACCGAGCGCGACGTGCTGCAGTCGATCGGCCAGGGACAGAACCCGGACGAGGAGCGCGTGGCGGACCACCTCTCGCCCGAGCTGGTCTTCGCCGCTCCCGACTGGTCGCTCGAGCGGGCTGCGGAGGCGATGGTGCGCGGCGGCTTTCGCCACCTCGTGGTGGTCGACGGAGGTCGCATGACCGGCGTGCTCTCGATGCGCGACATCGTGCGCGTCTGGGTCTCCGATGGCGCCACGAGCGAGCTGCCCTCGGACCTGCAGGCGGCGAATCCCTAGAGCTGAGGGGCGGTTAGTGGTGCTCGAGCGGTAGCTCGGACATCTCCTGGCGCGTCTCACGGATCCAGCGCACCAGCGCGTAGAGCGTAATCGCGGCTCCGATCGCCACCAGCCAGATCGAGATGACCACCCCTGTCACGGCGAGCGTGATGCCGAGCGCCGTGACGACCGGCAGGTAGGACGGCCCCGGGAGGTGGATCAGCTCGCCCGGCGGCTGCGCGCCGCCGTCCTCGGGGCGCGGCTGCTCGGCCATCAGTAGACCAACCCGACGACCCAGGACATCGCGAACACGACCAGCGCGACGGCTCCCGCGATCAGGCCGGTCCGGAGGTTCTTGTAGGCGAGGCGGCGATCCACGTCGCAAAGCTAATCAGATCGCGCAGCGCCCGATCACAGGAGCCGGGCTCCCGCTCCCGGACTGACCGGGACCGCGCCGGCGGGCAGGGGCCGGCCGGGCGCAAACAGCGCCAGCACCGAGCCGCCGAAGCCGCCGCCCATGAGGCGGGCGCCCTCCGCTCCGGCGTGCCTGCACGCGGCGACCGCCCGCTCGACCGCCGGGCGCGAAACCTCGTAATCGTCGCGCAGGCTCGCATGGGACGCGTTCAGGAGGGCGCCGAGTCGCTCCGGATCCCGTGCGCGCAGCGCCTCCACCGCCCGTTCCACGCGCTCGTTCTCGCTCAGCACGTGGCGCACCCTGCGGCCGAGCGGCTCCGCGAGCACGGCGGGGTCGCGGACCAGCTCGGCGGCTCGGGCCGGAGCGATGCCGCGCAGCGACTCGACGCCGAGCGCCCGGGCGGCCCTTCGGCACTCGTCGCGGCGCTCGTTGTAGCCCGAACCCGCCAGGCGGCGCGACGCCCCCGATTCGAGCGTGGCCAGCCGGTAGCCGCCGAGCGCGAGCTCGACCGGGGTGATCTGGAGGCTGCGCATGTCGAGGCGCAGGGCCCGTCGCGGCTCCCCGAACAGGCAGGCCAGCTGATCGAGCAGCCCGGACCGGGTGTCGCACCAGTCGTTCTCGATGCGCGAGCAGAGGCGGGCCAGCTCGATGCGCCCTGGCGGCTCCGCGCCGGTCAGTCCAGTCAGCGCGAGGCAGAGCGCCACCGACAGCGCAGCGGAAGACGAGAGCCCCGCGCCGCGCGGCAGGTCGCCCCGGATCTCGAGCCGACAGGGAACGGGCTCGATGCCGCCGGCGCGCAGCTCGGCCAGGGCGCCGCGCACGAAGCAGTGCCAGGTCGCTTCCCCGTCCGCGGGCAAGCTGCGCGGACGGGATCGGTCTTCGACGGCAAAGCGCGCGCTCTGGCCCAGGTCGAGGGCGTGGACCTCGACCGCGCGGCCCTCGAGCGGCCGGGCGCTCACCTCCACGCCGCGCTCGATCGCAAAGGGCAGGCACAGCCCGTCGTTGTAGTCGGTGTGCTCCCCGATCAGATTGACGCGCCCCGGTGCGAAGGCCTGGACACCGCTCATGCGCCGGAGGGTACGTCCAAGCAGCGAGCCTCGACAGATGATTGACTGGCGCTCAACGGCAACCGCCCTTAAGTTCGAGGGCCAGGCCGATTCGCCGCGGTGGCGTTCGGCCTACCACAAACGGAGGCAGTAGGCGAAGGTGATCGGTGAGCGGAGGACCATGCAGGCCTTCCTGGAGGCAACCCCCTTCAGCCGGGGGTCGCTCGAGGTGGAGCTGCGCGAGTTGCCGCCCACGACCGACCCGCGTTCGGGCGAGCCCCTGCCCGTGCCGCCGATGGTGGTGCTGTGGCTGGAGGAGCGCCCCCTGGCCGTGCGAATACGCGACGTCGTCGCTCTCAGCCGCTTTCCTCCGGAACCGCATCTGGCCACCCTGGTCGAGGGCGACTGCCTCGCTGCCGGCCTGGCCGTCGAGCACATGTGCGAAGCCGGGCTGTGGCGCCTGTTCGCGGCGCCTCCACGGCCCCGCCTGGCTCACTGAGCGAGCCGTCAGGGCAGCCGGACGTGCAGATGGTTGTCGTGGTTGACGAGTCCCTGCACGCGGCCTGACGGGCCGCTGAGGCCGGTGTTCGGCCCGACGAAGATGACCTGGGCGCCGCGAGCGAGAAAGCGGTCGACGAGCTCCTGGGACAGCTCGCGGTCGATCTCGGAAGCGAAGCGAGGCGCCCGCGCGCGCCCGTCGGCGCGCGGGTAGTAGACGTCCACATCGAGCCCGCTCTGGTGGCTGGCGTGCCCGATCGGGCCGAAGCGAAGGCCGAAGTCGCCGCCCCGGGGCCTGCTCATGTCGCCCACGGCGAGGCGGGCGACGCCGGGGTGCGCGGCTCTGTAGTCGCGCCCCACGCGCAGCACGGTGCGGACGAGGCGGTCCGAGCCCCAGCGCCGCCAGGAGCGGTTGGGGGAACGCCGCTTGACCGGATCCCAGGTGTAGAAGCTGCGTCCCTCGGCGGGCAGCCGCACGCCGTCGATCAGCCGGCCGGCGGCGTGTGAGCCGACCGGCGTGGAGCGGCGCCAGCGGACGCGCGCGTAGCGCGGCGCAGGTGGCTTCGCGCGCCTGACCTCTAGGGCGCCGAGATCGGGCAGGCCGATCCGGGCGAAGCCGGGCCCGCGCTGGTCTTCCGTCGCGAACGACGCCGCCACGGCGGCGCCGGCGACGAGCACGAGGGCGATGAGGACGAGGTACAGGCGCACGCGGAGGAGGGTGGCGGGGACGGGTTACGCCACCCTTGACGAGCTACGCGTGCCCGCCCGCGGGAAGTCCCTCCTACCCGCGACCCTGCACGCCGCCCCGGCGCCGGTCCGGGTGGTCGCGCTCGATGAACCGCCGCAGCCCCTCCTCGATCTCCGGTGTTTCGAGTAGGCGGTTGAAGGTCTCCGCTTCGATGCGCAGCCCCTCGGCGAGTGGGCGGCCAAAGCCGCGCACGGCCGCCTCCTTGTCGGTGCGGATGGCGGGCTGGGGCAGCGCGGCTATCTCATGTGCGAGCTCCAGCGCCCGCGTCACGCAGGTCCCACTGGGCACAACCTCGTTCACGAGGCCGATCCGCTCGGCCTCGGCCGCGTCGATCACACGACCCGTCAGGATGAGCTCCATCGCGCGCCGCATCCCGACGATCCGCGGCAGGCGCTGCGTGCCGCCGTCGGCCAGTCCTATGTTCCAGCGCCGGCAGGTGACGCCGAAGGTGGCGTGCTCGTCCGCAATCGCCAGGTCGGTCCAGCACACCCACTCGAGGCCGCCGGCGTAGGCCATGCCGTTGACCGCTGCGATGGTGGGCTTGTAGAGATCGGTCCAGCGCGACGGACCCAGGATCCCGGGACGTTCCCCGCGCTCGTGGGCCGCGCGCTCTGGTGCGCTCAGCGGGACCACGTGCTCGCCCGCGGCCGCGGCCTGGAGGTCTCCGCCGGCGCTGAAGGCGCGCTCTCCCGCACCGGTCAGGACCGCCACGAAGGCGTCGTCGTCGGAGCGAAATCGATCCCAGGCCTCGACCAGCTCGGCGTGGGTCTGCGGACCGATCGCGTTCATGCGCTCGGGCCGGTTCACGGTGATCAACGTGACCGGCCCGTCCTGTTGATAGACGAGGTGGTCGTACACGTGCGGGTCCTTTCCGCGGGGGCCGGGAACCATACGTTCACGGACTAGCATCGGGGCCGATGGCGACCGCGGAAGGAGCAGCATGCTGTTCGGGAAGAAGCACGTAGAGCGCTACCGGGCCACCGGCGGCGAGGAGGGCCACGACTGGCAGGGAACCACCGCCCTGCTGCTGACCACCAACGGTCGCCGCTCGGGCGAGCCCCGGACCACTCCGCTGATCTATCAGCGTTTCGGCGACGACTACCTGGTGGTGGCCTCCGACGGGGGCAACGATCAGCACCCGGCCTGGTATCGCAACCTCGAGGCGGAGCCCGAGGTCGAGGTCCAGGTCAGGGACGACCGCTTCCCGGCGCGCGCCCGCACCGCGACCGCCGGCGAGAAGCCCGAGATGTGGCGCACGATGACCTCAACCTGGCCGCCCTACGACGACTATCAGCAGAAGACCGAGCGCGAGATCCCGGTGGTCGTGCTGGAGCGCGCGGCGGCGGACTAGCCGCGCGGCGCGCTGAGCACGACGTCGACGCCCGCGGGATCGGTGACCCGCACGCCGTCGTCCGCCTCAGAGGTCTTCGCTCCCGCGGCGGCCATTGTGCTCGCCAGCCGATCGCGCTCGCCGGCGTCGGGCAGCGCAAGCTCGAAGTGCTCGAGCCCGAGGGCGCCCTGCGGCGGCGGAGGCGCCCCCGCGCTCTGCCAGGTGTTGAGTCCGATGTGGTGGTGGTAGCCGCCGGCCGAGAGAAACAGCGCGCCCGGGTAGCTGCGCACGATCACATCGAGGCCGAGCGTCCCGTTGTAGAACGCTTCGGCCGGCGCCAGCTCGCCCACCTGGAGGTGTACGTGGCCGACGCGCGTGCCCTCCGGCGCCGGGCCCTGCGGGGAGACCTCGCCGGGCTGGAGCTCCCCCATCAGCCCCTCCAGGTCCAGGGGAAGAGTGGCCATCTCGAGCGCGCCGTCGCGGTACGTCCACTGCTCGCGTGGCCGGTCGCGATAGATCTCGATGCCGTTGCCCTCGGGGTCGTCGAGGTAGAGCGCCTCGGACACCAGGTGGTCGGAGGCCCCGGTCAGCCGCCAGCCGGCGCCCGCCACGCGCTCGAGCGCCCGCGCCAGGTCGGCCCGGGTCGGCACCAGAATGGCCTGGTGAAAGAGGCCGGTGCTGCGCCTTGGGCGCGGCGGGGCGTCCGGCGCGCTCGACAGCTCCACCAGCGGCGGCCCGCCCTCCACCCCCAGGCGAGTCAGCCCGTTCTCGCGCGACAGCGGCCGCAGCCCCAGTACGCGTTCGTAGAAGGCGCTGAGGGCGTCCAGGTCGGCGACGCGCAGGCGCACGGCCCCGATGGCAGCGTCGGCCGGCAGGCTCATGCCGTCCCCGCCGGGTGTGCCCCCAGCGCCGCGAGCGCATCGGGCTCGGAGCGATAGAACCCGAAGGCGAGAATGCGTCCCTCGTGCAGGCGGGCGGCCTGCCAGTAGAGCTGGTCGATAGGGACGCCGCTACCCACGCCGGTGGCCGACACCTCGAACGGCGTGATCACCGCGTCATCTCCCAGTGCACAGGGCTCACGGGGCACGGGCTGCCAGTCGGGAAACACGTCGACCACCGCCTCCAGCCACTCGCGAGCGCCGTCGTGGCCGTGGTAGAGCGGGCGCTCGGACTCGGTCATCAGCGAGCGGATCCGCACGTCGGGGTCTAGCAGGCCCAGCAGGGTCTCCAGGTCGCGGCTACGGAAGGCATCGAACGCGCGCTGTACCACGTCGGTGTCGGCGCTCACCGGACTACCGCCGCATAGGCGCTGAGCGCGGGCTGGCCACCGAGGTGGGCGTAGAGCACCGTCGAGTCGCGGTCGATCTCCCCGCGCTTCACCAGGTCGATCATGCCCGCCATCGACTTTCCCTCGTACACCGGGTCGGTGATCATGCCCTCGAGGCGCGCGGCGGTGCGGATGGCCTCGAGCGTGAGCTCGTCGGGGATGCCGTACGTGCCTGCGTGGTAGCGGTCGTCGAGCACGATCTCATCCTCGCGCAGATCGCGCCCCACGTCGATCAGCTCGGCCGTGTTGCGGGCGATGCGGGCCACCTGCTCGCGCGTCTCGTCCGGCCGGGCCGAGCCGTCGATGCCCACCACGCGGCGCTCGCGCCTCTGAGCCGCAAAGCCCGCGACCATTCCCGCCTGGGTGCTGCCGGTGACCGAGCAGACCACGATCGTGTCGAAGAACACGCCGAGCTCCTCCTCCTGGCGCGCCACCTCCTCGGCCCAGCCGGCGAAGCCGAGACCCCCGAGCCTGTGGTCGGACGCTCCCGCCGGGATCGCGTAGGGCCTGCCGCCCGCCGCCTCCACGTCGGCCAGGGCGCCCTCCCAGCTCTCCTTGAACCCGATCCCGAAGCCCGCCGACACGAGGCGCACGTCCGCCCCCATGATCCGGCTCAGCTGGATGTTGCCCACACGGTCATAGACCACGTCCGGCCAGTCGACCCAGCTCTCCTGCACCAGCACGCAGCCCAGGCCGGTGCGCGCGGCGGCGGCCGCCACCTGGCGCGTGTGATTGGACTGCACGCCGCCGATCGAGACCAATGTGTCGCAGCGCTGGGCCAGGGCGTCGGCCACGAGGTACTCGAGCTTGCGTGTCTTGTTGCCGCCGAACGCCAGCCCGCTGTTGCAGTCGTCGCGCTTGGCCCACAGCCGGGCGCCGCCGAGCTGCGCGCTGAGGCGCTCGAGCGGGTGCACCGGGGAGGGGCCGAACAGGAGGGGCTCGCGAGGAAAGGAGTCGAGGCGCATGCGAGCACGCTAGACGCACCTGCGAATCTCTGGAGTGCGTGGCGCGCGTACAGGTACTGCACTTCACCGACCCCGGCTGCCCCTGGGCCTACTCGGCCCGCCCCGCCCACGCCCGTTTACGCTGGCGCTTCGGCGACCAGCTCGACTGGTGGCTGGTGGCGATCGGGCTGTCCGAGGACACCGAGCGCCAGCGGGCGGCGGGACGAACGCCCGATTCGGCGGCGCACGGCTGGCGCATGTTCAGCGACCGCTTCGGGATGCCGTTCCTGCTCGAGCCCAAGCCGCGCCTGGCCGCGACCTCGCGCGCCTGCCGCGCGCTCCTGGCCGTCCGCGAGCAGGATCCTTTGCGCGCCGACGCCGCGCTGCGTGCCCTGCAGGCGCTCCAGTTCACCACCACAGACCTGCTCGACGAGGACGACCACCTGCGTGCCGCGCTCTCGTCGGTCGAGGGCATCGACGCCGGCGCCACCGTAGCCGCGATCGAGGATCCCGCGATCATCGAGGCCTACAGGACCGACCGGGCCCTCACCCGCAGCGCCGACGGCTCGCCCACGCACGCGCAGGGCCGCCACTCGACCAGCGACGGCCCGGTGCGCTACACCGCTCCCTCGCTCGTGTTCGTGCACGAGGACGGCCGTCGGATCGAGGCCGGTGGCTTTCAGCCCTTCGAGGCCTATGACCTGGTCCTCGCCAACCTGGACGCGGGGCTGGAGCGCCGCTCGGCGCCGGCCGGTGCGCTCGAGGCACTCGCGGGCTTCCCCGACGGGCTCACAACGGCCGAGGTGGCCTCGGTCCTGCGCCCCTCCGACCTGCTCGACGCCGACCTCGGCGCGGCGGCCGACGAGCTAACCGACCTCGCCTCCGTGGGGCACATCACCCGTGAGCCGGCGGGCAACGACGCGCTCTGGCGCCTGGCTCGAGCCGGCGCCGCGGCGGCCTGAGCCATGGCTTCCGGTGCGCACGGTGCACGACAGGGTCCGGGCAAGGTCAGCGTGGGCCAGAGCTGCGTCCGCTTCAAACGGCTCGACGATCTGAATCTGGACGTCGTCGAGGAGCTGTGCCGGCGCGCCGCCGAGCTGGTGGCCGCCGGGCGTTTCGCGATGTAGCGATCACAAGGAGGTGGTCCCGTGCCCGATCTGAGCTCCCCTGTCAGAGCAATACCCACCGACACCGGCGAGGAGCCCGAGACGGGCGTGGCCCTGTGCCTCTCGGGCGGCGGCTACCGGGCGATGCTGTTCCACCTCGGCTTCTTGTGGCGGCTGCGCGAGGCCGGCTGGCTCGAGCGTCTCGACCGCATCTCGAGCGTGTCCGGCGGCTCGATCACCGCAGCAGTGCTGGCGCTCGGCTGGGACGGCGACTTCCAGGAGCGGGTGGTGGCGCCGCTGCGTGACCTCGCGCGGCGCAATCTCGACTGGACCGCGGTCCTCGAGGGGGCGCTCATGCCGGGCTCGATCTCGGACAAGGTGGTGGCGGCCTACCGTGACTTCGTGGTCGGCGACGCCGTGCTCGGGGACCTGCCCGAACGCCCCGACGTCGTGATCAACGCCACCAACGTTGGGACCGGCGCGCTCGCCCGCTTCGAGCGTGAGGGGCTGAAGGACTGGCGCCTGGGCTGGCTGCCCGCCCCCGAGATCCCGCTCGCCGTGGCCGTGGCCTGCTCGTCGGCCTTCCCGCCGGTGCTCTCCCCACACAGGCTGACCTCCGATCCGGGGCGCTGGATCGACATCGAGGGCAACGACCTCGCTCTCCCCGAGCACCGAGAGCAGCTGGTGCTGTCCGACGGTGGCGTCTACGACAACCTCGGCCTGGAGACGGCCTGGAAGCGCTGCCGCACCCTGATCATCTCCGACGCCGGCGGGCGGATGGCACCCGAGCGCCGGTCCGAGCGCGACTGGCCACGACACATGTTGCGCGTCCTGCGGGTGATCGACCACCAGGTGCGCTCGCTGCGAAAGCAGCAGGTGATCGAGGGCCTGCGCGGTGGCGCCCGCGAGGGCGTCTACGTGGGCATCCGCAGCGACATCGCCGACTACGGGCTGCCCGACGCGCTGCCGGCGCCGGTCGACCGCTCGCTTGCGCTAGCTGAGCTCCCCACCCGCCTCGAGGCGCTGCCCGAGGGCGTACAGGAGCGCCTGATCAACTGGGGCTACGCGGTCGGCGACGCCGGGCTGCGCCGGCACCTTGACCCTGAGGCAGCGCGCCCGGCGGGCTTTCCCTACCCGCTGGCCGGGGTCTGAATGAGCAGCGCCGCCCCGATCGCGCCGCCCAGGTCGCCGAGCTCGGCCATCAGAATCGGCGGCGGGTCCTCGCTGGCGAACAGGTGGGGCATGATCGCCTGCTCGATCCGCTCGCGGTAGGGCTCGCCCAATCGCAGCCCGAGTCCGCCGCCCAGGATCACCGCGTCGACGTCGAGCACGTTGAGCGTGGAGGCCACACCGGCGCCGAGGGCCTCAACGGCCTCGTCGAGGAGCGTCTCGGCCAGCTTGTCTCCGTGTTCCAGTGCGCGCGCCCAGATCCCGCTCGTGAGCCGATCGCGGCCGCGCTTCTCCATGATCTTGAACAGCTCGGTCTTGTGGCCCTTGTCGTGACGGTGCCGGGCCCGTTGCTCCATCGCGCCGCGGCCGGCGTAGGCCTCCATGCAGCCGCGCCGCCCGCAGGGACAGCGAGCGCCGTCGATGCGCACGCAGACGTGCCCGATCTCGCCCGCCGCCCCGCGGCCGAGCCAGGGGCGGCCGCGCAGGACGATGCCGCCTCCCACCCCGGTGCCCCAGAACACGCCGAGCAGCGACTTGTAGGGCCGGCCGGCGCCAAGGGCGAACTCGGCCGCGGTGGCGACGTTGACGTCGTTGTCGAGCTTGACCCTGGGGCCCAGCGCGTCCGTCAGCGCCTTGCCGAGGGCGAACGAGCCCTCCCAATCGGGCAGGTTGCCGGCGCTCGAGACGACACCCCGGCGCGCGTCGATTACACCCGGCGAGCCCACGCCCACGCCGCGCAGATCGGCGGTCTCGACGCCGGCCTGCTCGGCCGCCGTGCGCACCGCTCCCGCCATGGCGTCGGCCACCTCCTGCGGCCCACCGTCCCGCGGAGTCGGTACGCGCTCCTGGCCCTTGACGCGGCCCTCCGCGTCGATCGCGACCGCCTGGATCTTGGTGCCGCCGAGGTCGATGCCCGCCCGCATTGGGAGCAGAGAGTAGGTGAAAGCCGAGTGACGGGGCTTGCTTCGCGGGCCCCGCGGGGATAGGAATCCGGCGGTGTCCCCGGAAAAATCGGTGCTCGGAGTGGACGTGGGCGGGACCAAGATCGCGGTCGGCGCCGTGCTCGACGCGGCGGTGACCCACCGAGTCGAGCGCCCGACCGTGCTGTCCAGCACCTCCGCGTTGCTCGACGGCCTCGAGGCCACAGTGCGCGAGGTGGTGTCCGACGCCGGCTCGCCCATGGCCATCGGCGTCGGGGTCCCGTCACAGATCGAGTACGCCACCGGCAGGGTCGAGACCAGCGTGAACATTCCTCTGACGGGCGTCTCGCTGCGCGAAGAGCTCGGGCGCCGCTTCGGGGTGCCGGTGTTCGTGGACAACGACGCCAACGTGGCCGCGCTGGCCGAGGCCCAGATTCTCGGCTCCGAGGAGCTGCTGATGCTCACGCTGGGCACCGGCGTCGGCGGTGGGGTGGTCACGGGCGGGCGGATCTTCCGAGGGGCGCACGGGTTGGGAGCCGAGCTCGGGCACGTGACGCTGAGCCCCGACGGCCCGCCCTGTCCCGGCAACTGTCCCAACAGCGGCTGCCTCGAGGCCTACTGCTCCGGCCAGGCGCTCGAGCGCGATGCCACCGAGCTGGCGCGCGACAAGCCCGACAGCCGCCTCGCCCGGGCGCTGGGCAAGGACGGGCGCGTGAGCGGGCCGGAGCTCGTCAGGGTGGCGCAGGAGGGCGATCCCGAGGCCCGCCTGCTGTTCGACCGCTTCGCGCGGATGCTGGGCGTGGCCATCGCCGGCTTCGTGAATGTGTTCCAGCCCGAGCGCGTGGTGGTGGGAGGCGGCCTCTCCCGGGCCTCCGGTCTCTTCCTGGAGCGCGCGGTTCAGGAGGCCGGGGCCCGGGCACTCCCGGCACTGTGGCGCCGCACGGAGGTGTCGCTCGCCCGCGGGGGTGCCGACGCCGGCGTGATCGGGGCGGGAGTGCTCGCCGGGCAGGAGATCCGACAGACTGATGAGGCCAATCCATCGGCAAGCGAGGGGAGCACATGACGACCAGCACCGCCCAGCTCGAAGAGCTCAGCATCAACACGATCAGGACGCTCTCGATGGACGCGGTCCAAAAGGCGAACTCGGGGCATCCAGGGACCCCCATGGCCCTCGCCCCGCTGGCCTACACGTTGTTCACCCGGGTGATGAAGCACAACCCGGCCGATCCGGACTGGCCCGACCGCGATCGCTTCATCCTCTCGGCGGGGCACGCGTCGATGCTGCTCTACTCGATGCTCTACCTCACGGGCTACCCGCTGACGCTCCAGGACATCGAGAGCTTCCGCCGCGTCGGCTCGCCCACCGCCGGTCATCCCGAGCGCAAGTACACCCCCGGCATCGAGGCCACCACCGGCCCGCTCGGGCAGGGGCTGTCGATGTCGGTGGGGCTGGCGCTGGCCGAGCGCATGCTCGCCGCGCGCTACAACCGCCCCGACCACGAGATCGTCGATCACCACACCTTCGTGATCGCCAGCGACGGCGACATCCAGGAGGGGGTGGTCGCGGAGGCCTCCTCGCTGGCCGGGCATTGGGGCCTCGGCCGTCTGATCACCTTCTACGACGCCAACCAGATACAGCTCGCCAGCGAGGTCGACGTGGTGATGACCGAGGACGTCGGGGCCCGCTACGAGGCCTACGGCTGGCACGTGGTCAACATCGGTGAGGACCTCTCCGTCGAGACCCTGGAGCGGACGACGCGTGAAGCGATGGCGGTGGAGGACCGTCCCTCGCTGATCATCGTCCGCTCCCATATCGGCTACGGGAGTCCCCAGCAGGACACCACCAAGGCGCACGGCTCTCCGCTCGGCGAGGACAGCGTGCGGCAGGCCAAGGAGTTCTACGGCTGGGATCCCGACGCCCACTTCCTGGTGCCCGAGGAGGCGTTGACCCACTTCCGCGAGGCCTGCGAGCGCGGCCGCGAGCTCGAGGAGGAGTGGGAGGGCCGCTTCGACGGCTACCGCAGGGCCCATCCCGAGGAGGCCAGGAGCTTCGAGGACATGGTCTCGGGCCGGATGCCCGAGGGCTTCGACGCCGACCCTCCGCGCTTCGAGGCCGGCGAAGCGATGGCCACGCGCAAGGCATCGGGCCAGGCCGTGCAGTGGGCCGCTGCGGCCGTGCCCCAGCTGGTGGGCGGGGCGGCCGACCTCGCCAGCTCCACCAACACCGACATCGACGGTGGCGGCGATGTGCAACGCGGCCACTACGAGGGTCGCAACCTGCGCTTCGGCGTGCGCGAGCACGGCATGGGGGCGATCGTCAACGGGCTGACCCTGCACGGCTTCCGCGGCTACGGCAGCACGTTCCTGATCTTCTCGGACTACATGCGCGGCGCCCTGCGTCTCTCCGCGCTACAGGCGCTGCCGGCCATCTGGGTCTACACCCACGACTCGATTGGCCTGGGGGAGGACGGGCCCACCCACCAGCCGGTCGAGCAGCTGGCCGGCCTGCGGGCGATGCCGCGCATGCGGGTGATCCGGCCCGCCGACGCCAACGAGACCGTGCTCGGCTGGCGCTACGCCCTGCGCCAGACCGACCAGCCCAGCGCGTTCGCCCTGTCGCGCCAGGACCTGCCGATCATCGACCCCGATGCGATTCCCGGCGATGCGATCGAGCGCGGCGCCTACGTGCTGCGCGAGGAGTCGAACGGCGGTCGGCCGGACCTGATCCTGATCGCCACAGGCTCGGAGGTCACGCTGGCGATGGAGGCGGCCGAGCAGCTGGAGGACGACGGCCTGGCCACGCGCGTGGTCTCCATGCCCTGCATGGACAACTTCGCCGAGGCCGACGACGCCTACCGCGACGAGGTGCTGCCGCCGGACGTGACCGCCCGGGTGGCGGTGGAGGCCGCCAGCCCTCTCGGCTGGGACCGCTGGACCGGTCCCGAGGGCCGTTTCGTCGGCATGAGTACGTTTGGAGAATCCGGTCCCTACAAGGACGTGTACGAGCACTTCGGCATCACCCCCCAGAAGATCGCCGAGACCGGCCGCGCGGCGGTCGAGCGTGTCTCGGCGGCGCGGGGCTGAAGGAGGAGCAGAAATGAGCATCGGCGCACCGGTCAACGAGCGCCTGGCGGCGCTGACAGAAGCAGGCGTGAGCATCTGGCTCGACCAGATCCGCCGCACCCTGATCACGGGAGGTGAGCTGCAGCGACTTGTGGACGAGCTCTCGCTGCGCGGGATGACCTCCAACCCGGCGATCTTCGAGAAGGCGATCCTGGGCTCCGACGACTACGACGACGACCTGCGTGAGCTCTCGGCCGAGGGCCTCACAGCAGCCGAGATCTTCGAGCGCCTGGCCATCAAGGACGTTCAGCTGGCGGCGGACGTGCTGCACCGTGTGTGGGAGGAGGCCGACGGCGCGGACGGCTTCGTATCGCTGGAGGTCTCGCCCTCGCTGGCCCACGACACCGAGGGCACCCTCGAGGAGGCCCGCTCCTTCTGGGAGCGGGTCGACAGGCCCAACGCGATGATCAAGATCCCAGGGACCGAGGAGGGGCTGCCCGCCATCGAGGAGGCGATCTACGAGGGGATCAACGTCAACGTGACGCTGCTCTTCAAGGTCGAGTCCTACGTGGCTGTGACCGAGCGCTACATCCGCGGAATGGAGCGCCGGCACGAGGAGGGCAAGTCGCTCGACGTGCACTCGGTGGCCAGCTTCTTCGTCTCGCGCGTGGACACCGAGGTCGACCGGCGCCTCGAGGAGGTCGGCCGCACCGACCTTCAGGGCCGGGCCGGCATCGCCAACGCCCGTGCGGCCTACGAGCGCTTCAAGGAGATCTTCCTGGGCCAGCGCTACGCGACGCTGCGCGACGCCGGCGCCCCGGTCCAGCGCCCGCTCTGGGCCTCGACCGGCGTGAAGAACCCCAAGTACG
This sequence comes from uncultured Thermoleophilaceae bacterium, assembly GCA_963813495.1. Taxonomy (GTDB): domain Bacteria; phylum Actinomycetota; class Thermoleophilia; order Solirubrobacterales; family Thermoleophilaceae; genus JACVRW01. Next base: position 484,411 of record CAWEZC010000005.1, on the reverse strand, counting down.
CCGACACGATGTACGTCGACGAGCTGGTGGCGCCGCACACCGTCAACACCATGCCGATGGCCACGCTCAACGCGGCGGCCGACCACTCCGAGGTGCGTGGTGCCACGGCGGACCAGGACCCCTCGGAGGATCTGAAGGCGCTGGCCGAGGCCGGCATCGACATGAGCGATGTGACCGACACCCTCCTGCGCGAGGGCATCGAGAAGTTCGTCGAGCCCTTCGACGAGCTCATCCGCGGCGTCGAGTCCGCGCGCGAGGCGGCGGTGACCAAGCGGCCGCCCACGATCTCGTCCTCGATTCCCGATGAGCTCGAGCCGGGCATCGTCGAGCAGGTCGAGCGCGCCCGGAAGGAGGACGTGGTCCAGCGCATCTGGCGCAAGGACCCCACGCTGTGGGCCGCCGCGGGCACGCCGGAGATCGCCGACCGCCTGGGCTGGCTCACGATCTCGGACGCCATGCTGGACCAGGTCCCCGACCTCCTGGGCTTTGCCGAGGAGTGCCGGGCGGCCGGGTACGAGTACGCGGTGCTGCTGGGCATGGGCGGATCGAGCCTGGGCCCCGAGGTGATTCGGCGCAGCTTCCCCGACGCCCCGGGCTTGACGCTGCACGTGCTCGACTCCACCGACCCCGGCGCGGTCCGCGACGTGGAGAGCGCCATCGACCTCGACAAGACCATCTTCGTGGTCTCCTCGAAGTCGGGCGGAACCGTCGAGACGCTCTCCCACATGCGTTACTTCTACGAGCGCTGCGGGGGTGACGGCAGCCACTTCGCCGCCGTCACCGATCCCGGCAGCCCGTTGGTCGCCGAGGCCGAGAAGCGCGGCTTTCGCCGGGTGTTCGAGGCCGACCCCAACATCGGCGGGCGCTACTCGGTCTTGTCTCACTTCGGCCTCGTGCCGGCCGCTCTGGCCGGCGTGAACGTCGAGGCGCTGCTCAAGGGCACCCAGGTGGCGGAGCAGAACTGCCAGAGCCGAGCTCCGGAGTCGAACTCGGGGTTGTGGCTCGGGTTGGCCGTAGGTGCGCTGGCGCTGCAGGGGCGCGACAAGGGGACCTTCGTCGTGGACGAGCCGATCGCGAGCTTCGGCCTCTGGGTGGAGCAGCTGATCGCCGAGTCCACGGGCAAGGAGGGCAAGGGCATCCTGCCGGTCGCGGGTGAGCCGGTCGGAGAGCCCGACGAGTACGGCGAGGATCGCGTCCTCGTCCATCTGCTCAACGAGGAGAGCCCCGACGAGGAGCAGGGCAAGGCGGTGGAACAGCTCGCGCGCGCGGGCCAGCCCGTGATCAAGCTGTCGCACCGCGGGGCCGAGGACCTCGGCCGCGTCTTCTTCTTCGCGGAGTTCGCCGTGGCGGTGGCGGGCTGGGTGCTGGGGATCAACCCCTTCGACCAGCCCAACGTGCAGGAGGCCAAGGACAACACCAACCGCGTGCTCGAGGGCGGCGACCTACCGCAGGTCGACCCCGGCGACCTGAACCAGCTGCTCGACGGCGCCGCCCCACCGAACTATCTGGCGATCATGGGCTACGTGAAGCCCTCCGAGGAGTTCGACGCCGCTGTGAAGGAGCTGCGGGTCAAGTTGAGCGAGCGCACCAAGTGCGCCACGACGTTCGGGTACGGACCGCGCTTCCTGCACTCCACGGGGCAGTTCCACAAGGGCGGCCCGCAGACCGGTCGCTTCCTGCAGCTGATTCACGACGGTGAGGACGACATCGAGATTCCCGAGGCCGGCTATACGTTCCGGCACCTGAAGAACGCCCAGGCCGTGGGCGACCTGCAAACGCTGCGCGATCACGGGCTGCCGGCCGTGCAGGTGCGGCTCGAGGGAGACCCCGCGCAAGCCGTTAGGAGGTTGATCTGATGCAGCTGGGCTTCGTCGGGCTGGGCAAGATGGGCGCCAACATGGTCCATCGCATCCACCGCGACTCCGACCATCGATGCGTGGCCTTCGACTTCAGCGCCGAGGCCGTGGGCGACGCCGAGGGTCACGGCGCCACGGGTGCCTCGTCGCTGGAGGACCTCGTGTCCAAGCTCGAGGCGCCGCGCTCGGTGTGGATCATGGTGCCGGCGGGCGACCCCACCGAGAACACCGTCGAGCAGCTCTCCGCTCTGCTGGAAGAGGGGGACACGATCATCGACGGCGGCAACTCGCGCTGGACCGACGACAAGCGACGCCAGGAGGCCTTGCGGCCGAAGGGCATCCACTACGTCGACGTGGGCGTGAGTGGCGGCGTCTGGGGCCTCGAGGTGGGCTACTGCATGATGGTGGGGGGGCCCGATGAGGCGGTGGAGCGTCTGTCGCCGATCCTCGACGTCCTCGCTCCGCCGGAGACGCCCGAGCACGGGCCGGGCTGGGGGCACTTCGGCCCGACCGGAGCAGGCCACTACGTGAAGATGGTCCACAACGGAGTGGAGTACGGGATGATGCAGGCGTACGCGGAGGGCTTCTCCCTGTTCAACGCCTCCGAGTACGAGCTCGACAATGCCAAGATCGCTCACCTCTGGATGCAGGGCTCGGTGGTGCGCTCGTGGCTGTGCGAGCTCGCCGCCCTGGCCTTCGAGCAGGAGGGCAACGATCTCGCCGACATAGCTCCGTACGTGGAGGACTCCGGTGAGGGACGCTGGACGGTGGAGGACGCGATCGAGCGGCGCATTCCCATGCCGGTGATCGCCACCTCGTTGTTCGAGCGCTTCTCGTCGCGCGCCCAGAATGCCTACGCGGCCAAGGTCAACGCGGCCCTGCGCAACCAGTTCGGGGGCCACGCGGTCAAGGCGGCCGATCCCGAAGCGCAGACGCAGGCGCACGCGGAGTAGCGGTGGCCACCGTCGAACAGGTCGAGCAGGAGAACCCGCTCACCGAGGGGCTCGAGCGGCTGCCGATCAGGCCGACGACCATCGTCATCTTCGGCGGGACCGGCGACCTCGCCCATCGCAAGCTCCTGCCGGCCATCTACAACCTTGCGCACGAGGGCGCGCTGCCCGAGCGCTTCAACTTGGTGGCGGTCTCGCGCTCGGACATCCCCCACGGCGACTATCGGGCGATGGCCCGCGAGTCGATCGTCGAGCATTCACGCCGCGAGCCCGACGCCAAGGTGCTCGACAAGCTGCTCGAGCACGTCAAATACGTACCCGGCACATTCGACGACGACAGCGTGTTCACGCGCCTCGAGGAGGAGCTCGAGCAGTTCGACAGCGAAGCCGGAATCACGTACAACCGGCTCTTCTACCTCTCGACAGCCCCGCAGTTCTTCCCCGTGATCGTGTACAAGCTGGGTGAGCACGGACTCGACCACGTGGACGGGGCCGAGGTGCGCGTGGTGATCGAGAAGCCCTTCGGGACCCGCCTCGCGGAAGCGCTCGAGCTGAACCGCGAGGTCCTCTCGGTGCTCGACGAGTCCCAGGTCTTCCGCATCGACCACTACCTGGGCAAGGAGACGGTCCAGAACATGCTGGCCTTTCGCTTCGCGAACGGCATGTTCGAGCCGATCTGGAACCGCAACTTCATCGACTACGTCCAGATCACCGCGTCCGAGGACCTGGGCATCGGGCGCCGGGCCGGCTACTACGACTCGGCGGGCGCCCTGCGCGACCTGGTCCAGAACCACATGCTGCAGCTCCTCACGCTGCTGTGCATGGAGCCCCCCGTGACCTTCAACGCCGACGAGGTCCGCGACGAGAAGGTCAAGGTCCTGCATGCCCTCGCGCCGCCCACTCCCGACCAGGTCGTGCGCGCGCAGTACACGGCGGGCTTCGCCGAGGGCAAGGACGTGCCGGGCTATCTCGAGGAGGAGGGCGTTCCGCCGGACTCCAAGACCGAGACCTACGTCGCGCTTCGCCTCGAGGTGGACAACTGGCGCTGGGCCGGAGTGCCCATCTACCTGCGCACGGGCAAGCGCCTGGCGCGCAAGGTCACCGAGATCGCCGTGACGCTCAAACCCGTGCCTCACCTCGCCTTCGAGGCCGAGGGCTCGATCGGCGTACAGCCCAACCAGCTCGTGCTCACCATGCAGCCCAACGAGGGCGTGTCGCTCTCGCTCGGGGCCAAGATCCCGGGCACGCGCATGCGCATCCGCCCGGTGAACATGGAGTTCCTCTACGGCACGGCGTTCCTGTCCCAGTCGCCTGAGGCCTACGAGCGACTGATCATGGACGCCATGCGCGGGGACGCCACGCTGTTCACGCGCAACGACGAGGTCGAGGCGCAGTGGCGCATCATCGACCCGATCATCGAGGCCTGGGGGAACCAGGACATCCCCGTCTACACCTACCCGGCGGGCACGGGCGGGCCCCAGGAGGCGGACGGGATCCTCGCGCCCGGGCAACGCTGGCGGGCCATCTGACGATGGTCGACACGGGGGCCGTCTGGAGGGAGCAGGACACCACTCCCGCGGCGATCGAGGTGGCGCTGCGCGATCTGCTGCGCGAGCAGTTCATGAACGAGACCGGCCATTCACCCGCGCGCGTACTCAACCTGGTGGTGGTGGTGGACCGGGAGTGGCGGGGCGAGATCCTCAACCGGCTCGACCAGGTCGGCCGCTACCACGCTTCGCGCACCATCCTCTGCGCAGTCGAGGAGGGGCGCAAGACGATCGACGCCACGGTCACGGTGACGGCGGCGGAAGAGCCGCGGCCGGGCGAGCTCACGCTGTCACGCGAGCGGGTGGTGATCGACATCGGCTCCTATCACCTCGAGAAGCTCGACGTGATCGTCGACCCGGTGGTGGTACCCGACCTCGCGACGGTGGTGTGGTCGCCCCATGGCCATCCCGAAGCGGTGGACGCGCTCCTGCAGCTGGCCCAGGTCGTGTTGATCGATTCCGTCAACGAGCCCGATCCCGCATCGGCGGTTCGGCGCGCGCGCGACCTGGCCAAGGAGGCCTACGTGGTCGACCTGGCCTGGCTGCGCGGAACCCCTTGGCGCGAGCGCGTGGCCGCGACCTTCGATCCGCCCGAGTGGCGCGACGAGCTGCGCCGCATCGACGATGTCGAGGTGCGCCATCGCCCCGACTCGGGCATCGCCGGGGTGCTGTTCTGCGGTTGGCTGTGCTCGCGCCTGGGCTGGGAGCCGGGCGCCCTCATGCCGGGTGACGGAGCGCTGCACGGCAAGGCCCACGGCCGGCGCCAGGATGTGGTGCTGGGGCTCAGGCCGGACGCCGGGCAGAACGTCCCCGGGCTGGCGGGAATCGCGATCGGCACGGCGTCGGGCATGCGCATCTCGCTCGACCGCGGCCCCGGCGGGTTGCTTGCCCGGCGCACCGATCGCCACGGTCACGAGTCCAGCTGGACCGTGCTCGGGGCCTCGCGCGGCGAGGGCGGCATCCTGGGCGAGGGCATCCGCCAGGCCCTCCTGCGCGATCCCGCCTACCAGCGGGCACTGTCCTGCGCGGAGGCAATGCTGGCGTGACGCCCAGGCCGGACTTCAGGATCTCCGACGATCCGGCCGGCCAGGCGGTCGAGCTGCTGTCGGCAGCCGCCGGTCATGTGGCGCTCACCGGCGGCTCGACGCCGCGCGAGGCCTACCAGCGCGTGGCCGAGCACCGGACGGACTGGACGGGCGTCGACATCTGGTTCACCGACGAGCGCTGCGTGGCACCCGATCATGAGCACTCCAACTTCCGGATGGTCGAGCAGGCGCTGCTGTCGAAGATCCACGGCGCCGCGGTGCACCGCATGCACGGCGAGCTCGGCCCCGGGGAAGGTGCAGCCGACTACGCGCGCAAGCTCGACGAGGCGGGCATGGAGGTGCTCGACCTGATTCTCGTGGGCCTCGGACCGGACGCCCACATCTGCTCGCTGTTTCCCGGCGATGCCGCGCTGGGTGAGCGCGAGAAGCGCGTGGTAGGCGTCGAGACGCCGGGGATGGCGCCTTTGGTATCCCGCGTCACGCTTACGCTTCCGGTGGTGAACTCGAGCCGGGAGATCGTCTTCCTCGTGACCGGCGAGGACAAGGCCCACGCCGTGGCCCACGCCTTCTCGGGACGCCCGGACCCGATGGCGCCGGGCTCGCTGGTCGACGCCGGCGTGATCGTGCTCCTCGACCCCCCGGCGGCAGCCCGGCTATGAGCACATGGGTCCCGCTGGGCGGGACAGGCGCCTCGCAGTTCCCGCCGATCGCCGAGTACGCCTTCCTGTCCGACTGCGAGACCTGCGCGCTGATCGCGCCCAACGGAAACGTCGAGTGGCTCTGCCTGCCGCGTTTCGACTCGCCCAGCGTGTTCGGCGCGATCCTGGACCGCGACGCCGGGTCCTTCCGGCTCGGCCCCGCCGACATCGCCGTGCCGGCTGCGCGCCGCTACCTGCCGGGGACGATGGTGGTGGAGACGAGCTGGGGCACGAGCGGCGGCTGGATCATCGTGCGCGACGTCCTCCTGATCGGCCCCTGGCACCACGAGCATGACCGTTCGCACACCCACCGCCGCGCACCCACCGACTACGACGCCGACCACGTCCTGCTGCGGCTCGTCCGCTGTGTCAACGGGGAGGTCCAGGTCACGCTCGACTGCGAGCCGCGCTTCGATTACGCGCGCCTTCACGGCGAGTGGGAGTACAGCGGGGCGGGCTACCACGAGTGTGTGTGCAAAGCCGGCTGCGAGGTCGAGCTGAGGCTCAGCTCCGACATGAACATCGGCTTCGAGGGCCCGCGAGCCACCGGCCGGACCCTGATGAAGGAGGGCGACACCCTGTTCGTGTCCCTCGCCTGGTCCGAGCATCCGGCACCGACCAACTACGAGGAGGCGTACGACCGCCTCGTCTGGACGGCCCACCACTGGCAGCACTGGCTCGACCACGGCCAGTTCCCCGACCATCCCTGGCGCACGCACCTCCAGCGTGCCGCGCTGACGCTGAAGGGCCTCTCCTACGCGCCCACCGGGGCGCTGGTGGCCGCGGCCACCACCTCGCTGCCAGAGACGCCCCGCGGCGAGCGCAACTGGGACTACCGCTATACGTGGATCCGCGACGCCACCTTCATGCTCTGGGGCCTGTACACGCTGGGCTTCGACTGGGAGGCCAACGACTTCTTCTACTTCATCGCCGACGTGGCGGAGTCGGAGCAGAACCAGCTGCAGATCATGTACGGCATCGGCGGCGAGGACGACCTGCCCGAGCACACGCTGGACCACCTGTCCGGCTACGAGGACTCACGGCCGGTGCGGATCGGCAACGGCGCCCACAACCAGGAGCAGCACGACGTCTGGGGCGCGCTGCTCGACTCGGTCTACCTCCACACCAAGTCGCGCGACCACCTGCCGGAGCGGATCTGGCCGATCCTCAAACGGCAGGTCGAGATGGCGCTCGAGAAGTGGCGCGAGCCCGACCGCGGCATCTGGGAGGTACGAGGGCAGCCCCGGCACTTCACCTCCTCCAAGCTCATGTGCTGGGTGGCGGCCGACCGCGGCGCGCGGCTGGCCGAGCTCAGGGGTGAGCTCGAGTTCGCAGCCCGCTGGCAGTCCGCCGCGGAGGAGATCAAGTCGGATATTCTCGAGAACGCGCTCGACGAGCGGGGCGTGTTCACCCAGCACTACGAGACCGACGCCCTCGACGCCTCCGTTCTCCTGATGGTGATGACGCGCTTCCTGCCACCCGACGACGAGCGCATCCGCGCGACCGTGCTGGCGATCGGCGACGAGCTGTCCGAGGACGGCCTGGTGCTCCGCTATCGCACCGAGGAGACCGACGACGGCCTATCGGGCGAGGAGGGCACCTTCACGATCTGCTCGTTTTGGCTGGTGTCCGCGCTGGTCGAGATCGGCGAGGTGGCCCTGGCGCGCGACCTGTGCGGCAAGCTGCTCGGCTACGCCAGCCCGCTGGGGCTGTACGCCGAGGAGATCGACCCCCGCTCCGGACGCCACCTCGGCAACTACCCGCAGGCCTTCACCCACCTGGCGCTGATCAACGCCGTCATGCACGTGATCCGGGCCGAGCAGGGGCTCGAAGCCGGCGAGCTGCCGCTGGAGCGGGAGCTGGCGCGCCAGCGCTCGGTGGATTAGCGGCGCTTGCGGGCTTCCTCGGCGACCTCCGCCTTGTCGGGCGGTGGGCCGGCTGGGGAGCGGGACGGCTCAGCCCTCGCCAGGGCACGGGCCTACAGCCGCGCGTCGAGCACCATCGCGGCGAACAGCGCCGCGAGGTAGGCCAGTGAGTACAGGTAGAGGCGCAGCGCGGAGCGGCGGTCGGCCTGCCGGTAGAGCCGTACGGCTCCGTAGATGAACAGCCCTCCCAGGACCACCGAGGCGATCAGATAGGGCACCCCGAAGGCGCCGGCGCAGAACGGCAGCTGGCTGACGGCGTAGAGCAGCACCGTGTACAGCAGGATCTGGCGGCGCGTCTCGCGTTCACCGCGCACCACGGGCAGCATCGGTACACCGGCGCGCGCGTAGTCGTCCTTCATCAGCAACGAGAGGGCCCAGAAGTGCGGCGGAGTCCAGAAGAACACGATCGCGAACAGGTAGAGCGGGGTCCCGGCGAGCTCGCCGGTGACGGCGGCCCAGGCCACCAGCGGCGGCACGGCGCCGGCGGCGCCGCCGATGACGATGTTCTGCGGGGTCGTGCGCTTGAGCCAGAGCGTGTACACGAACACGTAGCCGAGGAGGCCTGACAGGGACAGGGCTGCGGCCAGCGGGTTGACGGTCGTCGCCAGCAGCACGAACGAGGCCGCTCCGAGCACGATGCCGAACCACAGCGCCGCGGCAGGCGTCACCCGGCCCGAGGCCACGGGCCGGTCGGCCGTACGGGCCATCAGCCGGTCGAGGTCGCGGTCCAGGCAGTGGTTGATCGCGCCGGCCCCGCCGGCGGACATCGCGCCGCCCAGGCAGGTCAGGAGCACCAGCTCCAGGGACGGGTTGCCGGCCACGAACATCGTGGTGACCGTGGTGAAGAGCAGCAGCGACTGCACCTTCGGCTTGGTCATCTCGAGGTAGTCGGAGGCGACGACGCGCCAGCCGGTGGTGCGTGCGGCTGCTGCCTCGATCATGCGGTCACCGCCTCGGCGCGGCCGGGCGAGCGCACCCGGGCGGGCGAGAGTTGCAGCGTGATCGCGAGTGACGCCGACCACAGCAACGTGCCCAGCGCGAGGTGGAGCAGTATGAGGAGCTCGTACTCGTCCAGCCACACGTTGAGCGCACCCACCAGCACCTGCACGAAGAGCAGCCCGAGCAGTGCCCAGGCGTAACGCACCGCCACGCGGCGGCGCAGCGCGACTACGGCCAGCGCGATCACAAGGATCGACGCGAGGTACATGAAGGCCCGGTGGGTCAGGTGGATGTCCACCAGTTGGGCGCGGCCGAAGGGCATGAACTCGCCGTTGCAGGTGGGGAACTGCTTGCCGCAGGCGTGGTGGGCACCCTGGCCGAGCTGGTAGTCCGCGCGTCCGTAGTTCTGGGTGCCGGCCATGTAGCCGCCGGCCACGATCGTGCAGAACACGGCGGCGGTGGCCGCGATGGCCAGAAGCCGGATCCGCGGTCCGCCCTCCTCGGGGCGAACCCCCTCGGTCGTGCGCCGCATGTAGATCAGCAGCCCGAGCAGGATCATCGCCATGCCCAGATGGGCCGCCACGTAGGCCTCCTCGAGGTTCTCCTCGACGGTCAGGCCCCCCAGCGCTCCCTGGAGGATCACGAGAACGAGCAGCGCGCCGCTGGGGAGGAGGTAACGGCGGTGGCGCCTCCAGGCCAGAGCGAACAGGGTCAGGATCATGAAGCCGACGGCCACGGCGAGCGCCCGGTGGGCGTACTCGATAATCGTGTTGAGGTCGAGTCCCGGGACGACGTCGCCGTTGCAGAAGGGCCAGCCGCTGAAGCCCGATCCGGCCGGGCCGCAGCCGAGGCCGGAATCAGAGACGCGCACGATCCCGCCGAGGATGATCAGCGCGAACGTCGAGATCAGCGTGGCGAGAACGAGCCGCCGGTAGCCGGTGGAGGGTGCAGCATCCACGGGGCGACCCAGGCTACACGCCGCGTGTGGCCACGGGCTGAGCGCTCGTCTCGGCGGCCTTGGCGGCCGCCGCCACCTCGCGGCGGATGTCCTTCATCGGCTCCACGCTGCGAACGCGCGGAACCACGTCGAAGTTGTTGGCCGGCGGGGGAGAGCTCGTGAACCACTCGAGCGTGTTGCCCTTCCAGGGATCGTTGCCCGCCTTCTTGCCCTTGCGCAGGCTGATGATGACGTTCACGAAGGTGACGAGCACGCCGATTCCGAGCAGGAACGAGCCGAAGGTCGAGATCTGGTTGTACACCTCGACGCCCAGCTTGTCGCTGTAGTCGTAGACGCGCCGCGGCATGCCCGAAAGTCCGGCGGAGTGCTGGATCAAGAAGGTCACGTTGAAGCCGATGAACATCAGCCAGAACGACCACTTTCCGAGGCTCTCGGAGAGCATGCGCCCGCTCATCTTGGGGAACCAGTAGTAGAGGCCCGCGAAGAGGCCGAACACGCCTCCGCCGAAGATCGTGTAGTGGAAGTGAGCGACCACGAAGTAGCTGTCGTGGAGCTGCCAGTCCACGGGGAAGATGGCCAGCTGGATGCCCGAGATACCGCCGATCACGAACAGCGCGGGCAGCGCGGCGGCGAAGTAGAGCGGCGTTTTGAACACGATCGAGCCCCGCCACAGCGTGGCTATCCAGTTGAAGATCTTGATCCCGGTGGGCACCGCAATCGTGAACGAGGACAGCATGAAGAAGGCCAGCACCACGGTGGCGGTCGGCGTGGTGAACATGTGGTGCGCCCACACCAGCAGCCCGAGGAAGGCGATGGCCACGGTGGCCGCGGCGATCGCCTTGTAGCCGAAGATCGGCTTGCGCGCGAAGACCGGCAGGATCTCCGAGATCATGCCGAAGGCGGGCAGAACCAGGATGTAGACCTCAGGGTGCCCGAAGAACCAGAACAGGTGCTGCCAGAGCAACGGGTCTCCGCCCCCGGTCGGGTCGAAGAAGGCGGTGCCGAAGTGGCGGTCGGTGAGCAGCATCGTCACGGCGGCGGCGATGCAGGGCAGCGCGGCGATCAGCAGATAGCTGAAGGTGAGGATCGTCCACACGAACAGCGGCATGCGCCCCCAGCTCATCCCGGGCGCGCGCATGTTGTGGATGGTGGCCACGAAGTTGACCGCGCCCAGCAGCGACGCGAGGCCGGTGAGGTGGACGAGGAAGATCCAGGCGTCGACCCCGCCGCCGGGTGAGTAGAGATCGTCCGACAGCGGGGCGTAGGAGGTCCAGCCGGCCTGCGGCGGCTCGAAGAACAGGGAGCTGTAGAAGGCGATCCCGCCGAACAGCGTGAGCCAGTAGGACAGGGCGTTCAGCTTGGGGAAGGCCATGTCCCGGGCCCCGATCATCAGCGGCACCAGGTAGTTGCCGAAGCCGGCGATGAGCGGGACCACGAAGAGGAAGACCATGGTCGTCCCGTGCATCGTCACGAGGCCGTTGTAGGTCTCCGGCGACACCAGCGTGTTCTCCGCCTGCCCGAGCTGCAGGCGCATGACCAGCGCCTCCACGCCGCCCAGCAGCATGAACACGAAGGCGGTGACGATGTACAGGATCCCGATCTTCTTGTGATCGGTGGTCGTCAGCCAGGCGAGCCAGCCCTTCGGGGGAGCCTTGAGATCATGGAGGATGATCTCCGGCGGCGCGCTCCGCCGCGTTGCTGTCGCGTTGCCTGCTTCCACTACTCCCCTTCGCTCGCCCCGCGCCGCTTGTTCTGCTCAGCCAGCTCGCCGGCCGCGGCCGCTATCTCACGCCGTGTCTCGCGCGACCAGGTCTCGAACTCGTCCGGTGTGACGGCGCGCACCTGGGCCCGCATGTCGGCATGGTTGGACCCGCACAGCTCGGCGCACTGGCCGAAGTACGTGCCCTCCCTGCCCGCGGGGATCTTGAACCAGGTCTCGTTGATGTGGCCGGGCACGCCATCGACCTTGCCGCCGAGCTTGGGGATCCACCACGAGTGGATCACGTCCGAGCCGGTGACCTCGAGCACCACGGTGGTGTCCGTGGGGACGACCATCTCGTAGTAGCTGTAGAGCTTGTCCTGGCCCGCGTAGTCGTAGCGCCACAGGTACTGCTGGCCCGTAACCTGCAGGCGCAGCACGGGGCCGCCGCTGCGCGGCGGCGAGGGCTGGTCGATCGAGGCGAAGCGTGCCTGGTCGGCCCGCAGCCCGTTCGGCCCCGAGGGTGGCGGGTTCTCGATGTCGGGCAGATAGAGGAAGGTGACCACGGTGAGCACCACGAGCACAGCCGCCGCGCCGACCGTCCAGCCGATCTCGAGCGGCGTGTTGCCATGGATCTGCTCGGGCTCGGGACCGCCGCGGCGGGCGCGGTACTTGACCAGCGAGTAGATCAGCGTGCCCTCCACGCCGAGGAAGACCACGATCCCGATGTAGAGCGTGAGCTTGTACAGCGTGTCGATGTCGTCGGCGTTGGGCGAGCCGCCCGACTCGGGAGTGAACGCGTCGGCCAGGGCGCCGGGGGCCAGCGCCAGCATGGCGATCAGGGCCACGACGAGCGCGGCGAGCAGGCCAAGATGGAAGGGACGCCTGAGCAAGGCGCGGGGGATCATATCCCTGGCTCGGACAAGCGCTCCACTTCGTGCCGTATGCCCCGAATTCGGGCGTTTGCGCACTATTCGCGCGCGCGGGGTCAGGCGCCCTGGAAGCTGGGCTCGCGCTTCTCGACGAAGGCGGCCACGCCCTCCTGGAAGTCACGCGTGCGCGCGAGCTCGTGCTGCAGATCGGCCTCGAGCTCGAGCTGCGCCTCGAGATCGGGATACAGCATGCGGTTGAGCGCGCGCTTGGAGGCGGCGTAGGAGCGGGTGGGGCCCTGGGCCATGCGCTCCACCAGGCCGTCGGCCTCTGCAAGCAGCTCGTCATCGGCGTAGACGTGGTTGACGAGCCCCCACTCGAGCGCCTGCCGGGCCGGCACCCGCTCGCCCAGCAGCGCCATCTGGAAGGCGCGGGCCTTGCCCACCGCGGCGGGCACGAACAGGGTCGAGCCGCCGTCGGGCATCAGGCCGATGTTGACGAAGGCCAGCCCGAAGAAGGCCGACTCCGCCGCCAGCACGAGGTCGCAGGCGAGGGCCAGCGAGGCGCCGATGCCCACGGCCGGGCCGTTGACGGCGGCGATCACGGGCTTCTCGAGCAACCGCACCCCCGCGATGATCGGGTGGTAGACGTCGTGGAGCTCCTTGCGGACGTCGGGCATGCCGTCGCCCGGATGGGGGTCGAAGCCCGCCTTGAGGTCGGCGCCCGAGGAGAAGCCGCGACCGGCGCCGGTGATCAGCACGGCGCGCACGCCCGGATCGGCAGCGTCCACGGTGACCACCTGCTTCAGCTCGTGACCGAAGGCCGCGGTCCACGCGTTCAGCGAGTCGGGCCGGTTCAGGGTGATCCGGCCGACTCCGTCGGATAGCTCCCAGATGACGGTCTCGTAGCTCATGCCGGGAGGCTATCCCGAAGTGTCCTCACGCCGGCCTCGATCGCCGCCTCGCCGATGCGGCCGTAGCCGAGCAGCAGCGCGGGCGGGGCCGGGACGACGGTGTGCTCGGACAGGCCCGAGAGGCCCACCCCCTGGCTGCGCGCCGCCGTGAGCAGCCCCGCCTCGTCGCTCCCAGCCGGCAGCGACACCACCAGGTGCAGCCCGGCGGCCACGCCGGTGGGCCGGCAGTCCGGCAGGTGGCGTGCCAGCGCGGCCACCAACGCGTCCCGCCGGGCCCGATAGATGCTGCGCGTCCGCCGCAGGTGGCGATCGAGCTCGCCGCGCTCGAGGAAGTCGGCCAGGGCCAGCTGCTCCACCACGGGAGTGCCCAGGTCGTCGCGCTCCTTGGCTGACACGAGCTCCCCGGCCGGCCCCTCCGGGGCCACGAGCCAACCCAGGCGCAGCCCGGGGGCGAGCGTCTTGGATACCGAGCCGGCGTAGGTCACGCGCTCGGGCGACAGACCCTGCAGCGCCCCGACAGGCTGGCGGTCATAGCGGTATTCGGCGTCGTAGTCGTCCTCGAGCACCAGTCCATCCGCGCTCGTCGCCCAGTCCATCAGCGCCGCGCGGCGCGCCGGGGAAAGGACCACACCGAGCGGGAACTGGTGCGCCGGGGTCACCAGCACCAGCCGCGGGCCGCCGGGGCCGAGCGTCGCCAGCCGGTCCACACGCAGCCCGTCGCCGTCCACAGGCACGGGAACCGGCTCGAGCCCGGTCGAGGCGAGTTGGCGCCGGCCGGGCGTGCTCGACGGATCCTCCACGGCGATCGCCGCCGCCCCGCGGGCGGCCATCACCCGCCCGAACAGCGCCATGCCCTGGGCCATGCCCGAGGTGACGATCACCCGCTCGGGCACGCAGGCCACGCCGCGCACCCGTCCCAGGTAGCGGGCGAGCGCTGTACGCAGCTCGGGCGCCCCGCGCGGGTCGCCGTAGTCGAGCCGTGCGTCGGGCGCGTCGCGCAGCGCGCGGCGCAGCGAGGCCAGCCAGGCCGAGCGGGGAAACAGGGAGACGTCCGGAGCCCCGGGACGGAAGTCCCAGCGCGGCGCGCGCTCGGCGGCGACGGCGGCCGTCGCGGGTCCGGCGGGAGGCCCCGCGGCCTGGGCCACGCGGGTCGGCCCGCCCTGATAGGCCACCAGGTAGCCCTCCGCCACCAGCTGGGAGTAGGCCTCCACCACCACTCCGCGCGACACCGACAGCTCCGCGGCCAGGCCGCGCGTAGAGGGCAGGGGCGTGCCCGGCGCCAGTCGCCCGGCACGCACCGCGTCGCGCAGCTGCTCCTCGATCTGCGCGCGCAGCGAGGGCCGGCTGCGGTCAAGCAGGACGAGAAGATCGATCTGGCTCACGGCAAGTGATCGTGCGCTCCCGGCTGCGCCGGGTGCTTCGCCCGAAACTGGTACAGAGGAGTACCTCTCAACTGGCCCTTCCGGCCGGACCACTCTGATCATACGGTGGGTGGCGTGCCCGAGCCCGCCACCCTCGCGTTGTTTGCGCTCAGCGCCCTTGCCCTCGTGGCGATCCCCGGCCCCAACCTGATCTACATCGTCACCCGCAGCATCGATCAGGGGCGCCGCGCGGGCCTGGCCTCGGCGCTGGGGGTCGAGACTGCGACGCTGGTGCACGTGACCGCGGCCGCGGCAGGGCTGTCCGCGGCGCTCGCGTCCAGCGCCACCGCCTTCAACATCGTCAAGTACGTCGGGGCGGCGTACCTGCTCTACCTCGGGCTGCGCACCCTGCTCGCCCGCGGCGAGGCCGAGGCCGACGCGGTCCGCGCGGCGGTCCCCACGCGGCGCGTCTATGCCGAGGGCTTCGTCGTCAACCTGCTCAACCCCAAGGTCGCGCTGTTCTTCCTCGCCCTCCTCCCGCAGTTCATCGACCCCCAGGCGGGCAACGCGTGGCTGCAGGTGCTGATCCTCGGCGCCGTCCTGGTGGCGATCGGGCTGGCAATCGATCTCGCCTATGCGCTCGCCGCGGGCTCCGCCGGCGCCTGGGTGCGCGGCAGCGCCATGCTCGAGCGCCGGCGCCGCTGGGCCACGGGCGGCGTCTACATCGCGCTCGCCGCCGTGGCCCTGGCCGGGAGCCGGCGGGCCTCGTGAGCGCGACCCTGCGCGGCTCGCTGCTGGCCACACTGGCGCTGGCGCTGGTGGGCTCATTGGTGGCGGCGTCGGACACCGTGGAGGGCTACCCGCTCGCCGAGGGCCAGTTCCTGCGCTACCTGATTGCGGCAGCCATCCTGCTCGTGCTGGCGCGCGGGCGCCTACCGCGGCTCACCCGCAGGGAGGCCCTCGGCCTCACCAGCGTCGCCGCCACCGGCCTCGTGCTGTTCAACGTGTTCGTGGTCGAGGGCGTGCGCGAAACCGATCCCGCCACAGTGGGCGTGATCGTGGGCTGCGTGCCGGTGGTGCTGGCGGTGGCGGCGCCGCTGCTGGCGCGGCGGCCGCTGAGCGGGAGGGTGCTGCTGGCCGGCCTGGTCGTGTCGCTCGGGGCAGCGGGCGTGCAGTGGACCGACGGCGGCATCACCCCGCTCGGCCTTGGCCTCGCGCTCGGCGCGCTGGCCTGCGAGGCGGCCTTCTCGCTTCTGGCCGCGCCTCACCTCGAGCGCCTGGGCCCGCTCGCGGTCTCGGCCTACGCCTGCCTGTTCGCTCTGCCGCTCCTGGCCGCCTGGAGCCTCGCGGGCGGCGGGCTGGAGCCGGCCGCTCCGAGCGGGCGCGAGCTGGCGGCGATCGTCTACCTGGGCGCGGCCGTCACGGCGGGCGGCTTCGTGGCCTGGTATTCGGCGGTCGGCCTGCTGGGAGTCGAGCGCGCCGGGCTCTTCGCCGGCGTGCTGCCGGTGAGCGCGCTGGCCTGCTCGGCGCTGCTGGGGGTGGCCGGGGTCACCCCCGCGCGGCTCGCCGCCGTCGCCGTGGTGGTCGCCGGGATCACGCTGGGCGTGAAGGCCGGCGGGCGGCAACGGCCGGCCCGCAGCGGCTCCGTCTTGTGTGCCGTTCGCCCAGATGCTTAGGTTCTGCAAGGGTGGGGTGAGTTGATCCCGGGGAGGTAGACGTGGCCACGTCCAAACGCGCCGGAGCGCCAGCCGTGGATGCGGCCGTGCTCGAGGAGATTCTCGAGGCCCTCGTGGCCGCACGCGACGGAGACTTCTCCCGTCGCCTGTCGCGCCGTCGCAGGGGTCTGGTGGGAGAGATCGGCTCGGCCTACAACGAGCTGGTGGCCATGAACGCCCGCATGGAGAAGGAGCTCTCGCGCATGCGCCGCGTGATCGGGCGCGAGGGGCGCATGGATCAACGCGCTTCGCTGGGGCCGGCGGGTGGGGGCTGGGAGACGAGCGTCGAGTCGCTCAACGCGCTCATCGACGACCTCGTGCGCCCCACCACCGAGGTGGCCAGCGTGCTCGACGCCGTGGCCGACGGCGACCTCGACCGCAAGATGGC
Organism: uncultured Thermoleophilaceae bacterium; assembly: GCA_963813495.1. Lineage (GTDB taxonomy): Bacteria > Actinomycetota > Thermoleophilia > Solirubrobacterales > Thermoleophilaceae > JACVRW01. The sequence goes on along the minus strand of CAWEZC010000005.1, from coordinate 467,546 downwards.
GCTCACGATCGAGGGCCAGCCGGTCAAGGGGGAGTTCCTGCGCATCGGCACGACGGTGAACACGATGGTGGACCAGCTGTCGAGCTTTGCCGACGAGGTCACGCGCGTGGCCCGCGAGGTGGGCACCGACGGCAAGCTGGGCGGCCAGGCCGAGGTCAAGGGCGTGTCGGGCACCTGGCGCGACCTCACGGAGTCGGTCAACGTCATGGCGGCCAACCTCACCGACCAGGTCCGCGGCATCGCCGACGTGACCACCGCGGTCGCCGAGGGCGACCTGTCCAAGAAGATCACCGTCGAGGCCAAGGGCGAGGTGGCGGCGCTCGCCGACACGATCAACACGATGGTCGACCAGCTGTCGAGCTTCGCCGACGAGGTCACGCGCGTGGCGCGCGAGGTGGGCACCGAGGGCAAGCTCGGCGGTCAGGCCGAGGTCGAGGACGTATCCGGCACCTGGCGCGACCTGACCGAGAACGTCAACTCGATGGCCTCGAACCTCACGGACCAGGTGCGCAACATCTCCCAGGTAGCCCAGGCGGTGGCGCGCGGCGACCTGACCCAGAAGATCACGGTGGAGGCCAAGGGCGAGGTCGCCGAGCTGGCCGACACGATGAACGAGATGACCTACACGCTGGCAATCTTCGCCGACCAGGTCACGAGCGTCGCGCGCGAGGTGGGCACCGAGGGCGCGCTGGGCGGCCAGGCCGAGGTGCCCAACGTGAGCGGGACCTGGAAGGACCTGACCGACTCGGTCAACCTGATGGCCTCGAACCTCACCGACCAGGTGCGCAACATCGCCCAGGTGACCACCGCGGTTGCCGAGGGCGACCTCACCCAGAAGGTCACCGTGGACGTCAAGGGCGAGATCCTCGAGCTGAAGAACACCGTCAACACGATGGTCGACCAGCTGTCGAGCTTCGGCGCCGAGGTCACGCGCGTGGCGCGCGAAGTGGGTACTGAGGGCAAGCTGGGCGGCCAGGCCGAGGTCAAGGGCGTGTCCGGCACCTGGCGTGACCTGACCGAGAACGTGAACCTGATGGCCGACAACCTGACCGACCAGGTGCGCTCGATCGCGCAGGTCTCGACGGCGGTGGCCGAGGGCGACCTGTCGCAGAAGATCGCCGTGGAGGCCAAGGGAGAGGTGGCCGCGCTCGCGGACACCATCAACAAGATGGTCGACCGGCTGCGCTCGTTCGCGGCCGAGGTCACTCGCGTGGCGCGCGAGGTGGGCTCGGAGGGCAAGCTGGGCGGTCAGGCGGAGGTCGAGGACGTGTCGGGCACCTGGCGCGGGCTGACCGAGAACGTCAACTCGATGGCCTCGAACCTCACCGATCAGGTGCGCAACATCGCCGAGGTGACCACCGCGGTGGCCAACGGCGACCTGTCCAAGAAGATCACCGTCGATGCCAAGGGCGAGATCCTCGAGCTCAAGAGCACGGTCAACACGATGGTCGATCAGCTCAACTCGTTCGCCAACGAGGTCACGCGCGTCTCCAAGGAGGTGGGCACCGACGGCAAGCTGGGCGGCCAGGCCGAGGTGGAGGACGTGTCGGGCACGTGGCGCAGCCTCACCGAGTCGGTCAACTTCATGGCCTCGAACCTCACCGATCAGGTGCGCTCGATCGCCCAGGTGACCACGGCGGTGGCCAACGGCGACCTGTCCAAGAAGATCAAGGTCGACGCACGCGGCGAGATCGCGGAGCTCAAGGAGACCATCAACACGATGGTCGACCAGCTCAACTCGTTCGCGGCCGAGGTCACGCGCGTGGCACGCGAGGTGGGCACCGAGGGCAGCCTCGGCGGACAGGCCGAGGTGGCCGGCGTCTCGGGCACGTGGCGCGGGCTCACCGAGTCGGTCAACTCAATGGCCTCGAACCTCACCGACCAGGTGCGCAACATCTCCCAGGTGGCCCAGGCGGTCGCGCGCGGCGACCTGACCCAGAAGATCACCGTCGACGCCCAGGGCGAGATCCTGGAGCTCAAGGAGACGCTGAACACGATGGTGGACCAGCTCTCGAGCTTCGCCGCCGAGGTCACGCGCGTGGCCAAGGAGGTCGGGACCGAGGGCAAGCTGGGCGGCCAGGCCGAGGTGGCCGGCGTGTCCGGCACCTGGCGCGGGCTGACCGAGAACGTCAACCAGCTCGCATCGAACCTGACCACGCAGGTGCGCGCGATCGCCGAGGTGTCGACCGCCGTCACCCAGGGCGACCTCACCCGCTCGATCACCGTGGAGGCCAGCGGCGAGGTCGCGGACCTGTCGGACAACATCAACCAGATGATCGCCAACCTGCGCGAGACCACTCGCCAGAACGAGGAGCAGGACTGGCTGAAGACCAACCTCGCCCGCATCTCCGGCCTGATGCAGGGGCAGCGCGATCTGGAGACCGTCTCCCAGCTGATCATGTCCGAGCTCTCGCCCGCGGTGTCGGCCCAGCACGGCGCCTTCTTCGTCGCCGATCTGGAGGACGAAGGAACGGCCCACGAGCTGCGCCTGCTGGCCAGCTACGGCTACACGCAGCGCAAGTCGGTCTCCAACCGCTTCCGTCCCGGCGAGGGCCTGGTGGGCCAGGCCGCCCTGGAGAAGAAGCCGATTGTGATCACCGACCCGCCCGAGGACTACATCAACATCGCCTCTGCGCTGGGCGACGCGCGGCCGCGCAACATCATCGTCATTCCGGTGCTCTTCGAGGAGCAGGTGCTGGCCGTGATCGAGCTGGCCTCGTTCCGGTCCTTCAGCGAGATCATCCTCCAGTTCCTCGACCAGCTGACGGAGACGATCGGCGTGGTGCTCTCCACGATCATCGCCAACGTCCGCACCGAGCAGCTCCTGCTGCAGTCGCAGTCCCAGGGGCTGGAGCTCCAGCAGCAGTCCGAGGCTATGCAGGCCCAGCAGCGGGAGCTCCAGGTCACCAACGCCGAGCTGCAGGAGAAGGCCGAGCTGCTCGAGCGCCAGAACCGCGACATCGAGATCAAGAACCGTGAGATCGAGCTCGCCCGCAGCTCGCTGGAGGAGAAGGCCGAGCAGCTGGCCCTCAGCTCCAAGTACAAGTCGGAGTTCCTGGCGAACATGTCGCACGAGCTGCGCACCCCGCTCAACTCGCTGCTGATCCTGTCCAAGGTGCTGAGCAGCAACGAGGCCGGCAACCTCAGCGGCAAGCAGGTCGACGCCGCTCACACCATTCACAACGCCGGCTCGGACCTGCTGGCGCTGATCAACGACATCCTCGACCTGTCCAAGGTGGAGGCGGGCAAGATGGACGTGCACGCGGCGCGCACCTCGCTGGCCGCAGTTCGCGACTTCGTCGAACGCTCGTTCCGGCCCGTGGCCGAGGAGCGCAGCCTGGCGTTCGAGATCGAGATCGAGCCCGGCGCGCCCGCCCAGATCGAGACCGACGAGCAGCGTCTCCAGCAGATCCTCAAGAACCTGCTCTCCAACGCCTTCAAGTTCACCGAGCGCGGCTCGGTCACGCTGAGCGTGGGCCGCGCGCCGGCGGAGCTGCAGTTCGCGGGCGAGACGCTGGCCGGGGCCGAAGCGGTGGTGGCCTTCTCGGTGACCGACACCGGCATCGGCATTCCGCCCGACAAGCTGCGTCTGATCTTCGAGGCCTTCCAGCAGGCCGAGGGCTCCATCAGCCGCCGCTTCGGCGGCACCGGGCTCGGGCTGTCGATCAGCCGTGAGATCGCCCGCCTGCTCGGCGGTGAGATCCGTGTCCAGTCGGAGGACGGCCGGGGGGCGACCTTCACCCTCTATCTACCGGCTCAGCACCAGCCGGCCGAGCGGCGGGCCGAGCCGCCGGTGGCGCCGGTCGCCGCACCCCAGACGCCGCAACCCCAGCTTCCGGCGCGCTCGGTCAACGGAGGCCCCCGCTCCGAGACCGTCGCGCTTCCCGAGGCGCTCAGCGACGACCGCTCCGATCTCGAGGCGAGCGACCGCGTGGCGGTGGTGATGAGCGAGGATCGCGAGCTCGCCCGCAGCTCGGTCGAGGTCGCTCACGAGGAGGGCTTCAAATGCCTGCTCGCCGTGCGCGGCGACGCCGGGCTGGCCCTCGTCCACGAGTTCATGCCCCAGGTCGTGGTGCTCAGCCGCGAGCTGCCCCAGCTCGAGGGCGACGCGGTGCTCGATCACCTCAAGCGCCACCCCGAGACGCGCCACATCCCCGTCCACGTGGTCGCCGACGACGGCAGCGAGCGCGACGCACGGCGCAGCGGTGCCCTGGGCTTCACTCCCAAGCCGGTCTCGCGCACAGTGCTGGCAGGGATATTCGCCGAGCTGGGCGAGTTCCTCGAGCAGCGCACGCGTTCGGCGCTCGTCGTCCAGGACGAGGGGCCCGAACGCAAGGCCCTGTTCGACCTGATCGGGGGCGCCGACGTCAGGGTGGTCGGCGTGGATTCCGCCGAGGGCGCGCTCGCCGAGCTCAACGGCTCGCGCTTCGACTGCGTGGTGCTGGACCTGGGCTTCGGCGAGCGAAGCGGCTTCGCGCTCTTGGAACGCATCAAGCGAACCAAGCGCTTCCGCGGGCTGCCGCTGATCGTGCACAGCGGACGCGAGCTCACCGACAAGGAGGAGGCGCGCCTGGGGCGCTACGCCGAGACGATCGTCGTCAAAGAGGCGCGCTCACCGGAGCGCCTGCTCGACGAGACCTCGCTCTACCTGCACCGGGTGGAGGCCCGACTCCCGGCCGACAAGCGCCGCATGCTCGAGCGGCTGCACACCGCCGACGCCGTCTTCGACGGCAAGAAGGTCCTGATCGTGGACGACGACGTGCGCAACGTGTTCGCTCTGACCAGCGTGTTCGAACGTCGCGGCATGGAGGTGCTGTTCGCCGAGAACGGCCGCGACGGAATCGAGGCGCTCGAGATGAACCCGGACGTCTCGCTGGTGCTGATGGACATCATGATGCCGGAGATGGACGGCTACGAGGCCACTCGCGCGATGCGCGAGATCCCTGAGTTCGAGCAGCTCCCGATCGTCGCCCTCACGGCCAAGGCCATGCGCGGTGACCGCGAGAAGAGCCTCGCCTCCGGTGCCTCCGACTACATCACCAAGCCCGTGGACGTCGATCAGTTGCTCGCGCTGATGAGGGTCTGGCTTCACCGGTGAGCAGCTCGGCCACACGGGCCGAAGCGCGGGCGACCGGCGTGGCGCCCGGGGTGCTCGTGGTCGACGACCAGCCCGAGAGCCTGAAGGCGCTGGAGGCGCTGCTGACTCCGCTGGGTCGGACGGTGGCCACGGCCCGCTCGGGCGAGCAGGCGCTCCGGCACCTGCTGGAGGACGACTTCGGCGTGATCGTCATGGACGTGCGCATGCCGGGCCTCGACGGCTTCGAGACGGTCGAGCTGATCAAGGAGCGGCCCCGCCATCAGGACACCGCGGTCGTCTTCCTGACCGCCGCCGACGCCGACAGCGAGCAGATCACACGCGGGTACTCGGCGGGAGCGGTGGACTACATCGTCAAGCCCGTCGATCCCGACGTGCTGCGCTCGAAAGTGGCGATGCTGCTGACTCTGGCCGAGAAGAACGCGGAGCTGCGCGAATCCGAGCGCCGCTTCCGGGCCGCCTTCGAGGGCGCGCCGATCGGGATGGGGCTCTCGACGCTCGAGGGCGCCTGGCTGGAGGTCAACGGGGCGCTGTGTGAGCTGCTGGGCCGCTCGCCGCTCCAGCTCATGGAGCAACCGCTCTGGGAGCTCGCCCACCCCACCGATCGCGAGCGCGAGCGCGAGGCGGTCGAGAGCCTGCTGGCCGGCCGGCAACGCTCGCACCAGTCGGAGGTGCGCTTCAAGCTCCACGACGACCGGGTGACGCACGCCATCGTGAGCGTGTCGGTGTCGGCGGACGCCCATGACCGCCCGCTTCACCTGATCTGGCAGGTGATGGACGTGACCGAGCAGCGCCGGGCCGCGGCGGAGCGAGCCGCACGGGACGAGGCCGAGGCCGTCGCGCTGACGATCGGCAAGCTGCAGCAGGTGACCGAGGCGGCGCTCGAGCACCTCGAGCTGCGCGACCTGCTCGAGCTGCTGGTCAGCCGCATGCGCGAGGTCTTCGATGCCGACCTCGCGCGCATCCTGCTGCGCGACAGCTCCCGTGACTCGTTGCTCAGGGTGGGCGCCGCAATCGGCTTCGAGGACCTGCCCGCCGGCTCGCCCATCCCCCTGGCCGGGGCCCTGGAGGAAGTCGTGAGCGAGGGGCGCACCGTGACCCTGGCCGACGTGGGCGACGGCGCCGGCCTCGATCCGGTGCTGGCGGCGGAGCGGCCCGAGGCACTGATGGCGGCCCCGTTCGAGGTCAAGGGTGAGGTGGTGGGGGTGGCCGAGCTGTGCCTGCGCTCGGCACGGCGCTTCGGGGCCGAGGACGAGAGCCTGCTCACGCTGATGGCCGACCGCGCCGGCCTGGCGATCGAGCACGCCCGCGCCTACGAGCGCGAGGTGAGCAACGTGGAGCTGCTCCAGCGCAGCCTGCTGCCGGACAGGCTGCCGCGCGTGCGCGGCGGCCAGATCGCGGCGCGCTACCTGCCGGGCGGAGCGGACGTGGGCGGCGACTGGTACGACGCCGTGCTGCTCGAGGGTGGGCGGCTCGGAGTGGCGATGGGCGACGTGGTGGGGCACGGCATCGGCGCCGCTTCGCTGATGGGCCAGCTGCGGCACGCTACGCGCGCCTACGCGCAGGAGGGCCACTCCCCGGCGGTGGTGCTCGACCGCCTCGACAGCCTCGTGCGCAGCCTGGATGGCGGCCAGATGGCCACTCTCGTGTACCTGGTGGTGGAACCCGACCTGAGCTCGGTGCGTCTGGCCAGCGCGGGCCACGTGCCGCCGCTCGTGATCCGGCCGGACGGCCGGGGCCACTATCTCGATGCCGCTCCGGATCCGCCGCTGGGCGTATTCGACACCGGCGGCCACGCCGAGTTCGAGGCCGAGCTCGAGCCGGGCTCCACGCTCGTCCTCTACACCGACGGGCTGGTGGAGGAGCGTGGGGTGTCGATCGAAGCCGGACTCGAGGCGCTGCGCCACGCCGCCCAGGACCCGGGCGACCCGGAGGAGCTCTGCGACCGCCTCGTGGAGGCGATGCTCGCCGTGCACCCGGCCAACGACGACATCGCGGTGCTCGCTCTGCGGGCGCTGCCGCACCCGCCCGGGCCGCTTCATCTCGAGCTGTCCTGCGAGCCGGGGCTGCTCGCCGCCGTGCGGCGTGATCTGGGCGCCTGGCTCGAGGCAGTGGGAGCCGGCCGCGACGACATCCACGACGTGTTGATCGCCAGCCACGAGGCCTGCGCCAACGCCGTGGAGCACGCCGGCGCGTCGGGACCGGGAACCTTCACCCTCGAAGCAGGAGTGGAGGACGGGCAGGTTGCGGTAACGGTGCGCGACGCCGGCGGCTGGGTCGAGCGCCCCGACGGGCCGCTTCCACATCGCGGGCACGGCGTGGGGCTCATGAACGCCCTGATGGACTCGGTTGCGATCTCCCCCGGCGAGCACGGGACCGAGGTGCGGCTCATGCGGAGACTGGCCTGCCAACCTGTGGACTCGTGCTCCTCGACTCACTCGACTGGCTCGGCCACTCCGCTTTCCGGATCCGCGTAGGCAGGGCCGTCGTCTACATAGATCCGTACCGGGTGCCCGAAGGGTCACCTCCCGCCGACCTGATCCTCGTCACGCACGGGCACTACGACCACTTCTCGCCCCAGGACGTGGAGCGCCTGCGAAAGCGCGAAACCTGGCTGGTGGGCCCGGCGGCGGTGGCGGAGCGGGTGAGCGGGCAGGTGCACTCGATCGCCCCGGGAGAGATCCTCGACGAGGAGATCGTGCGCGGCGTGCACGTCGCCGCCGTGGCCGCCTACAACACCTCGAAGCGTGACGGCGAGGGCAAACCGTTCCATCCCCGCGAGGCCGGCTGGGTGGGCTTCGAGGTCAACGTCCGGGGCGAGCGGCTTTACCATTCCGGCGACACGGACGTGATCCCTGAGATGGACAGCCTGACGGGCGTCGAGGTGGCACTGCTTCCGGTCAGCGGCACGTACGTGATGACCGCGCAGGAGGCCGCCGAAGCGGCCCGCCGTATCCAACCCGGGGTTGCCGTTCCCATGCATTGGGGAGAGCACATCGGGACCGAAAACGACGCCCGCACCTTCGCGGAGCGTGCCAACGTGGAGGTACGGATCATGGACAAGGTCGCCTGATGGACCGCCAGTTCCAGACCCTGCAGAGGGTGGCGGCCGGCGATCCCGAGCTGGGCGCGCGGCTCGTCCTCATGACGCTGCCCGCCGCCGCCTCGCGCATCCCCGGCGAGCTCGACTACGTGCTCGACATCGAGGGACTGGAGGCGCGGCACGTGTCGGTCTCCGGCGGCCGGGCCCAGGTCGAGACGCTGAACGGGGACCTCGCCGCGGCCGACTTCCGCCTCCAGACCGACCCGACCACGCTGGTCGAGCTCGTCACCGGCGCAGCACGCCCGCTGCGGCTGATGATGCAGGGCCGGCTGCGCATCCGGGGCAAGCGCCGCCGGGCGCTGCGGCTGCGTCACATGGCGCGCGGCGAGCTCAAGATGGGGGAGGTGGTGGAGTCCGGCGGCCGGCTCGATCCCGACGTTCTCTACCGCTCGCTGCCCTACCTCGTGGAGCCCGGCTGGACCACGGGGCACGACTTCACTGTCCGCTACGAGGTGACCGGCGAGGGCGGGGGCGACTGGTACATCCAGGTGCGCGACGGCCGCCCGCTCGAGGTCACGCGCGAGCCGCCGCCCGACTGCGAGGTGGCCGGCACCGCTCGTGTCTCCTTCGATTCCTACCAGCAGCTCGCGGCGGGGCACATCTCGCCGTCCGAGGCGATGCAGAATCAGCTCACCACGATCGACGGCGAGCTGCACCCGCTCACGCTCATGGGCCGCTGGATCGCGCGCTCCCAGGGCCAGGACGACCAGGAGGTCGAGCGCGAGGAGCGCCAGCGTGAGGTCCAGGCCCGGCGCGCGGGCCTCTACGCGGGTAATGGAGTCCCGCCCGGCCAGGGCGATCCTGGCCATGAGGGCGGGGCGGCCGCCCGGGACGCCCACGGTCTGCTCGACTACCGCCAGCTCTACTCCCTCTGGGAGCGCCAGAACTGGAGGGCCGGCGAGCTCGACTTCAGCGTGGACCGCGAGCACTGGGCTGCCACGCCCACCCAGGCGCAGGAGAGCACGCTGTGGAGCCTCGGCTCCTTCTACGTCGGCGAGGAGCGCGTGACAGCGGACCTCGCTCCCTTTCTGCTCGCCGCGCCCAGCGGCGAGATCGAGCTTTTTCTCGCCACCCAGTTGGTCGACGAGGCGCGCCACGCCGCCTTCTTCGATCGCTTCGGCGCGGAGGTCATGTGCCTGTCCTCGGACGACCTGCGCGGGCGCATGCGTGAGGTCGAGGAGGTGCTGCTCTCACCGTGGCGGGACGTGTTCGACGACGGCCTCCGTGACGTGGCGCAGCGCATCCAGCGCAGTCCCGACGACCTCGACCTGTTCGTGGAGGGCGTGACCACCTACCACATGGTGGTGGAGGGCTTCCTGGCGGTGACCGGGCAGACGCTGATCCGCGACTACTTCGTCGAGCACGCCATGTACCCGGGCTTCTGTGAGGGCTTCGGCCTGGTGGAGCGCGACGAGCACAGGCACGTGGCCTTCGGGGTGCGCTTCCTGCGCGACGCGATCGATTCCGATCCGCGCCACCGGGCGACCGTGGAGCGCGTCGTGCTCGACCTCGCTCCGCGCGCGGCGCTGGTGTTCGCCCCGCCGTACGTGGAGGACGCCGGCGAGTACGTCTCCTACGGCTACACCTCGCGCCAGATCTACGGCTACGCCTACCGCACGCTCAAGCGGCGCATGAAGGTGCTGGGCCTCGAGATACCGCCACCGGAGGAGCTGATGCCGGGACCGATCGAGGATCCCGTGGCGCCGGCGACGCCGGGCCGCTACTGATCGCCGCCCTAGCGACGCCCGCTCGGCACGGGCCGTCCCGGCCGCAGCGCGATGCCGAGCATCAGCAGGCCGAGCCCGATGGCCGCCAGCACTCCCACCTCGAGCCCGGTGGAGGGCAGGAAGCCGTAGTCGGTACCCCCGGCGGGCGCGGTCTCCCCGGCCGGGGCCTCTTCCTGAGCCGGCTCCTGCGCGGGCTCCTCGGCCGGCTCCTCCACGGTGCCGGTGGGCTCCTCCTCGCCACCCTGCTCCTGACCGCCGGGGGTGGTGGGTTCCTCCTCCTGGCCGGCCTGCGCGCTGGGCTGGCCCCCGCCCGCCGCTCGGGCCGAGGACGAGGCGCCGTCGTGCGCGGGCGCGGGAGCGACGCTGCCGCCTCCCTGGGACTGAGCCTGCGGCGCCGCGAGAGCCCCGCCGCTGCCGGCGACGTCGGTTTGGGTGTCGGCATGGGCGATCGAGGCCGGCACGGCCACGGCGAGCAGGGCCACCACAAGGAGGAAAACGCGCGAAGGAGTCATGTTCCGACGCTGTTCGCTGACCCCCTTCCGGTTCCTTGATCTGCACGCATCCTTGCCAGGGGCTCCTGCGGGCCCTCCAGGTATGCTGCGCCGGTCTTGCGAAGCACTCGCGCCCTGCGAACCGTCGCGTGGGCTGCGGTGGCGGTCGGCGTCGTTACGCCGCTGGTCCGGCACCGGCTGAGGCTCCGGGCCCCGGTGGTCTCGGCGCTGTCATGGCCGGCTCCCGCCGCGCTCGCGCTCGCCGCGCGACGCACCCCGTTGCGTGACGCGTCGATCTACGCCCTCCAGATGTGGGCTTACTTCGCGCATTTCGATATGCCCGACGACGACCCGGAGGCGCTGCTGCGCCGCCTGCGGGTCGAGTATCCGATCCGCTTCGACCGGGCCGTCGGTCTCGGTGTCCCGCCCACGCTCCGCCTGCAGCGCTCGCTGGGCCGCGAGGGTCACGTGGGCCCCCTCGAGTACGGCCTGTCCGCGATCCACTGGAGCTGGTTCCTCGTTCCGCACGGGACGCTTGCCTACCTGCTGCTGCGCCACCGCGATACCTATCCGCGCTCGGCGGTCATGATGTCCGCCTGCTTCGACCTGGGCTGCGTGGTCTACTGGGTGCTGCCCACAGCGCCACCCTGGTGGGCCGGCGAGAACGGCAACATGGCGCCCGTTCGGCGAATCATGGCCGATGCCGGTGAGCGCTTCTGGCGACGCCTCTGGCCCCCGCTTTACCATTCGCTGCAGGGCAACCCCTTTGCCGCCATGCCTTCCCTCCACTTCGGCACCTCAGTCATGGCAGCGCGCTTGCTGTCACAGGTCGGGCCCGGTCATGCCGCGGTCGGCTGGGTGTATGCCCTGACGCTCGGCTTTGGGCTCGTGTACCTGGGTGAGCACTACGTGATCGACCTGCTCGCAGGATTCGCGCTGGCCGAGGGCATCTGGCGCGCCGCACCCCGCCTCGAACCGGTGATCAGGACGATCGCCGAGGCCGTTCAGCGACTGGAGCCGCGGGCGGGCTGATGGCGGCGGAGCATCGCCGCCTGGTCGAGGAGCGCCGCCGCACCGAGGAGCGGCGCCGGGCCGAGCACGAGGACCTCATGCCCGACGAGGGTCCGTCCTTCGATCTCGAGGAGGATGAGGAGGACGACGAGGATCAGGACGTAGGCAGCCTCCAGGCGCTGCTGTCCGACCCGCGCAAGCTCGTCACCGGCCTCGTGCTGATCGTCCTGATCGTGGTGGCGATCTACGTGCTGGTCCCCAAGATCGTCGGGGCCGACGAGGCGGTGGACAACCTGGGCGACGCGGTCTGGTACTGGATCGTCATCGCAGTCGGCTTCAACGTGCTCGCCTTCGCGGCCTACGTGGCGCTGTTTCGCGGGGTGCTCGGCGGCACCCGTGATGACGAGGTCCACCGCCGGCTCAACCTGCGTGTCTCGTACCAGATCACGATGGCCGGCCTGGCCGCAACCCGCATCTTCTCGGCGGCCGGGGCGGGCGGCATCGCGGTCACCTACTGGGCCCTGCGCAAGGCGGGCATGCCTCGCCGCCGCTCGGCCTGCCGGATGGTCGCCTTCCTCGTCCTCACCTACGGCGTCTACACCTCGGCGCTGATCATCTTCGGGATCCTGCTGCGCACGCACGTGCTGCCCGGCAACGCGCCGGTGGGCGGCACGATCGTGCCCGCGGCCGTGGCCGCCGGAGTGATGGCGGTCTTCCTGCTGATCGCGCTGATCCCCGAGGACGTCGAGCGCCGGATCCAGCGCTTTGCCGGCGGCTATCGGCGCACGCGCTACCTGCAGCGCCTGGCCAAGGGCCCGGCCACGGTGTCCAGCGGGGTGCGCACCGCCATCGCGTACGTGCGTCACCCCAGCCGCGGCTTCCTCGCCGTCGTGGGAGCGGTCGGCTTCTGGGCGGCCAACATCGGCGTGCTCTGGGCGAGCTTCGAGGCCTTCGGCGGCGATGTGCGCTTCGCCGTGCTGGTGCAGGGCTTCTTCGTGGGCATGGCGGCCAACCTGATCCCTTCGCCGGCCGGCGGCGTGGGCGCCGTGGACGCCGGGATGATCGGTGCCTTCGCTCTGTTCGGAGTCGACCAGTCGATCGTCTTCCCGGCGGTGCTGACCTACCGCGTGATCGCGTTCTGGCTGCCGATCCCGCCCGGGATCGTCGCCTTCATCCAGTTGCGCGGTACCGTGGCTGAGTGGGAGCGCGAGCGTGACGAGTCCAGGGCAGCCTCCTCTACACTTCAGAAAGTAAAGTAATGGGGGTAGACATGGATATCGAGATCAGGGATCCGGAGAACGTCGTCATCGTGGGCAGCGGTCCGGCGGGCTACACGGCTGCGCTGTACACATCGCGTGCTGATCTCGCTCCGCTCGTGATCGAGGGCTTCGCGTGGGGCGGCCTGCTCCAGCAGACCACCGACGTGGAGAACTATCCCGGCTATCCCGAGGGCGTGATGGGGCCGGAGATGATGCAGAACTTCCGCGATCAGGCCGAGCGCTTCGGCACCCGCTTCATCACCGACGACGCCACCGCGATCGACCTGGCGGACGAGCCCGGCGGCCTTCACAAGGTGACCGTCGGCGGCCGTGAGATCAGGACCCGCGCGGTGGTGCTGGCCATGGGAGCCGAGCCGAAGAAGCTCGGCGTGCCCGGGGAGGACGAGCTGGCCGCCCGCGGCGTCTCCTACTGCGCCACCTGCGACGCTGCCTTCTTCCGCGATGCGGAGACGATCGTGGTCGGCGGAGGGGACACCGCGATGGAGGATGCCACCTTCCTGGCCAAGTTCGCCGGCAAGGTTTCGATTGTCCACCGGCGCCCCCACTTCCGCGCTTCGGCCATCATGCTCGACCGGGCCAAGAGCATGGACAACATCGAGCTCGTGACCCCCTATGTGGTCAAGCGCTTCGAGGCGGGCGAGAACGGCTCGCTGCACAACGCGGTACTCGAGAACGCCGAGGACGGGTCGGAGAAGGACGTGCCGGTCTCCGGCGCCTTCGTGGCCATTGGGCACAAGCCCAACTCGCACCTCGTGGAGGGGCAGCTGGACCTCGACGACGAGGGCTACGTTCTGGTGGATGGCCGCTCGACCAAGACCAAGCTCCCGGGAGTCTTCGCCGCCGGCGACCTCACCGACCGCACCTATCGCCAGGCGGTCACCGCGGCCGGCACGGGCTGCATGGCCGCGCTCGACGCCGAGGCCTTCCTGCGCGACACGCCGATCGATCCCGAGGCTCACTGGGCCGCTGAGCCCGACAGAGTAGAGGCCGTGGCCGAGGCCGCCGCCGCCCAGTCCCGCGCGGGCTAGCGACCGGCGGCCGGACGGGGTGGCCGAGCGCTGGACCAACTGGGCGCGCCAGCAGCGCTGCGCTCCGGAGCGCATCGAGCGCCCCCGCTCGGAGGACGAGCTCGCTTCGATCGTGGCCGCTGCGCGGCGAGTCAAGGTGGCCGGCTCGGGCCACTCCTTCACCGACATCGCCTGCACCGACGGAGTGATGGTGGACATGGCCGGTATGCGCCGGGTCCTGAACGTCGACGGCGAGCTGGTCACCGTCGAGGCCGGGATCACCCTGCGCCAGCTGGGCGACCAGCTGCGTGTCCGCGCCCTCGCCATGGAGAACCAGGGCGACGTTGATCCCCAGACGCTCGCCGGCGCTCTCTCCACCGGCACGCATGGCACCGGCGCACGCTTCGGCAATCTCTCGTCCCGCGTGGCCTCGCTGCGGCTCGTCGACGGCACCGGGCGCGCGCGCGAGCTGCGCGACGGTCCCCAGCTGCGCGCCGGGCGGGTCGGCCTCGGCGCGCTCGGCGCGATCTCTGCGGTGACTCTTCGCTGCGTTCCCGCCTTCACCATTCACCGCATCGACGAGCCCCGCCCGCTCGACGACGTGCTGCCCCGGCTCGATGCGCACGCCGACGCCCATGACCACTGGGAGGCCTTCGTGATGCCCTACACGCGGACGGCGCTGACGCTCACCTCCGAGCGCACCCGGCGGGAGCCGCAGCCGCCGGGACGCGTCCAGGCCTTCCTGCATGACGTGGTGCTCGAGAACGCGGCACTCGGCCTCGCCTGCCGCCTGGGCCGGCGCTTCCCGGCGCTGGTCCCATCGCTCAACCGCCGCATCGCCGCGCTGATGGGCCGCGCCGAGCACCTCGACGCCAGCAACCGCGTCTACGCCAACGTGCGGCTCGTGCGCTTCACCGAGATGGAGTACGGCATCCCGCGCAGGCACGCCGCCGAGGCGCTCGAGCGTGTGCTCGCGCTGATCGAGCGCCGGCGTCTGCCGATCGGCTTCCCCATCGAGTTGCGCGTGACCGCTCCCGATGACGCCCTTCTCTCCAGCGCCGCCGGGCGCCCGACCGCCTACATCGCCGTGCACCAGTACCTGGGCATGGAGTACGAGACCTACTTCCGCGGCGTCGAGGCGATCATGGACGAGTACGGCGGGCGCCCTCACTGGGGCAAGCGCCACTATCAGTCGGCGGCCACGCTCGCGCCCCGCTACCCCGGCTGGGAGCAGTTCGCCGAGGTGCGGCGCGAGCTCGACCCGGAGGGGCGGTTCGAGAACGACTACCTGCGCCGCGTCCTCGGACCGGTGGGCGCGGGCCCGGCTGTCAGCGGCAGGCCGGCGGAAGCCGCCGGTCGAGCGTGACCACCCGCCCGTCGGCCGTGCGCACCCGCGCGCGCAGCCGCCGGCCGGCCACCGCGGCGCGGAAGGGCCGGGACTGGTCGCGGCGGTTCAGCGCGCTGCGGAAGCGGACCTCTTCGACTCCTCTGCCGGCCACCTTGGCCCGGCAGCCCGTGAGGGCCAGGCGGGTCGTGGGACGCACCCGGCAGGCGCGCCCCTGGCAGATGGACAGCGTGCCCAGCCGCGCGGCCAGCTCCGCCTGGACCCGCGCGTAGGCCGGATCGGCGTGCAGGCTCGTGAGCTGGTCGGGGTCACGCTCCAAGTCGTATAGCTCGCGCTCGCCGTTGGCGTGCTGCACGAACACGTAGCGGTAGGTCCGCAGGGCGTCGAACGCGGGCTGGTTCACGCCGGGTGCGCCCTCGATCAACAGGTCGCGGCCCCACTCGCGCCCGGGGTCTTCGAGCAGCCCGAACAGCGAGCGCCCGTCCTGCGGCTTGGTCGCGCGCGCCCCGGCCGCGTCGAGGATCGTGGGCGCGAGATCCGCGTTGGTCACGAGCTGTCGCCGCCGCGCCCCGGCCGGCACGCCCGGACCGCGCATGAGCAGCGGCACCCGGATCGAAGGCTCGTAGACGAGCACCTTGCCGCTGGGCAAGCGGTGCTCGCCGTGGAAGAAGCCGTTGTCGGAGGTGAACAGGATTAGTGTCTCGTCGAGCTCGCCCTCGGCTCGCAGCGCCTCGACGATGCGTACGACGGCCTCGTCCACGGCCAGCAGCGACTCGTTGCGCTGGCGGTAGTTCTCCTCGATCGCCCGTGCGCGCGCCGCTGCGATCGGTGGGCGTGCCTGAATGAAGCTCGGCTTGTCCGACACGTCGGCCTCGTTGAACGCGGCGAACGGGGGCAAGGGCTCCCCGGCGAAGCGGTCGATGTGCCGCGGTGCGGGCGAGGGGGTCCCCAGTCCGGGCGGGTCATCGGCGTCGCGCGGGCCGCCGCCGTGGGGCGCCAGGAAGGCCAGTGAGAGAAAGAATGGCGTGCGCGTCTCACCCATCCGCTGCACCACGGAGACCGCCCGCTCGGCGTAGTAGTCGGTCGAGTAGAAGAGCGGGTTGCGATCGATGCCGTAGGTGTTGAGCAGGCCGTTCTCGTTCAGCGTGTAGCCGTAGAAGCGGTAGGTCGAGGGGTCGACCGAGGCGTACCACTCGCTCCAGCCGGGCGGTACCTCGGTGGGCGGGGAGTCCACGCCGTAGCGGTTGAGGAACTTGCCGATGTGGATGGTTCGGTAGCCCACCCGCTGCAGCCACACCGGAAGCCACTCGTTCTTGTCGAGCCGCGCGTAGCCGCCGTCGGGCGGGCTGTTGCCGAGCACCCCGTGGTTGTGGGAGTACTGGCCGCTGAACAGCGTTGCGCGCGAAGGACAGCACAGGGCGTTGGAGACGAAGGCCCGCTCGAAGGTGGCGCCCTCGGCGCCGAGGCTCTGCCGGGTGCCCTCCATCACGCGCATCGACTCGAGCGTCTGGTCGTCGGTCATCAGCACGAGGATGTTGGGACGCTGTTGAGCGGAGCCGGCCGTGGCGGGCGAAGCGCACGCCAGCAGGGCAGCGAACGCCAGCAGCGCGGCCGCGATCCTCATGAGCAGGCGCGCAGCACCCGGTCGAGGGTCAGGCGCCGGCCGTCCTCGGTCTCCGCCCGCACGCGCAGCCGGAAACGCCCGGCGCGGCGGATCGCGGTGCGAGGAATGTCCTCCACCGCCCGCGCCTCGAGCACCCGGCCCACCCGTCTGCCACCCACGATGAAGTCGGCCTTCAGCACGTTGTCGCCCTCTGAGCCACCCACGCGTACACGCAGGTCAGTGCGCACGCAGCTCGTGACCGGCCGCCCGTGCGAGCGCACCAGCAGCTTGAGGCGCGGGTGGGAGGAGCAGGCCGGTCCCGCGCAGCGGTCGAGCGCTCGTAACCGGCGCTTGAGCTCACGCTGGACAACTCGGTAACGCTCCTGGCCGTCACGGCTCTGGAGCTGGAACGGGTCCTCGAGCAGGTCGTAGAGCTCGTACTCGCCCGTGGTCCGATGCTCCACGTAGAGGAAGCGGTAGGTGCGGATCCCGCGGTAGGTGGGCACGCCATTGGCCCCGTTGCCGTTCTCGATCAGGATGTCGCGACCCCACTCCGCTCCGGGATCGGCGAGCAGGCCGAGCAGGGACCGGCCGTCGAGCACGCGCCAGGGGGCCACCCCGGCGGCGTCGAGGATGGTGGCGGGAACGTCGAGGTTCCCCACCATCCGCTGGTCTACGCGCCCGCGCGGGATCCCCGGACCGCGCATCAGCAGAGGGATCCGGATGGACTCCTCATAGGGCAGCACCTTCTCGGCCAGCGCCCGGTGCTCGCCGTGCATGAAGCCGTTGTCCGACAGGTAGACGATCAAGGTGTTCTCGAGCTCGCCCGTTCGACGCAGGGCGTCGACGATCTGAGCGACTCCCTCGTCCACCGCCAGCAGGCTCTCGAGCTCCTGTCGCCAGTTCTCCTCGATGCCCGCGACCTTGTCGGGGGTGAAGCGCCGGCGGTCGGCCACCACCTGGGGCTTGTCGAACATGCTCTTCTCGTTGAAGTTCGGAAGCCGGGGCATCGACAGTCCGGCATAGGCGTCGCGGTGGCGCGGCGCGGGGGAGGGGGTGCCCGGGCTCGCCGGATCGTCGCTGTCGCGCGGCTTGCCGCGGTGCGGGGCGACGTACCAGAGCGACAGGTAAAAGGGACGCTCGGACGGGGCGGCCTCCTCGATCAGGCCCACGGCGCGCCGCGTGGACTGGTCGGTCTGATATTCGCCGGGACGGGCTTCGCCGGGATAGGAGCGCAGCACCCCGTTCTCGTTGACCTTCCAGCTCGAGTAGTTGAAGGCACCGGAGTGGGGGCTTCCGTACCAGTCGCTGTAGCCGGCGGGGATCCCGTCGCGGTACTCGTACCCGTTGAGGTAGCGGCCCACGTGCATCGTGCGGTAGCCCGCGGCCTGGAGCCAGACGGGCACAGTGCTCGTGTTGTCGAGCGCCTTGAAGCCGCCGAAGGTGCCGGAGTTGTGGAGCACCCCGTGGTTGTGGGCGTACTGACCGGTGAGATTGGTGGCGCGCGACGGGCAGCAGAGTGGGAAGCTCGCGAAGGCCTGGTCGAAGCGGGTGCCCTCGCCGCCCAGCAGCGCGTTGGTCTGAGGCATCGCCGGAACGCTGGCCGCGGTCTGGTCGTCGGTCATGACGACCACCACGTTCGGCTGGGCAAGCGCCGCGGGGGCGCCCAGGGCCGCGCAGACGAGCAGCGCGGCCAGGATCCAGGTACTGCGGAACACGAGCCTGCCAACACGAGCGGGCCGCTCGGGTTGCGGGTTGCGCGTCAGAGCTCGCAGCGGCCGTCGCCGCGGTAAGTCGGGACCTCGTCGGCGATCTCGCCGCCGCTCAGGAGATAGAGGCTGTTGAATCGCTCGCACAACTCGCCCGCCTTGGCATGGCGCAGATAGACGTTGTCGCCGACGCGGAGGCTAGCGGCGGCGGCGCCGATCACTGGCGTCTGCACCTCGCCCGCCCCTTCCTGCGCGTCCAGGCGCAGCCCGCGCGGCAGGTGCGGCGCGGGCAGGCGATCCGGCCCCGCTGCGCCGGATGCGGGGTAGCCGCCGCCCAGAAGCGTGGCCACGCCGCCGCTCGGGCGCCGCACGACCGGCATCGCGAACATCGCCGCGGGAGTGAGTCGAAAGGAGGAGTAGCGGTCGAACAGGGTGGGGGCATAGAACCCGGAGCCCGCGCTGACCTCGGTGACCACCGGCTCGCGCACGGTGGTGTGCACGCTGCCCGTGCCGCCCCCGTTGACAACCGAGACGTCGGCCACCTCACGGACCGCGGCCACCACAGCGGCCCTCCGCTCCGCGAGCTCCGCCGCCGAACGGCGCTTCATGAAGCGGATCAGGGGGCGCTGCACGCGCTTGCCGAGCGGCTCGTCGCCCAAGCCCGCGATGTGCGCCTCATATCCCATCAGCGCCGTCAGCTCGAACAGCGGCCGGGCAGTGACCACGCGGGCCAGCGCCTGCGCCTCGGCCGGCGTTCGGATGGGTGAGCGCCTGGCGCCCACCTTCACCCGCCCGCGCAGCGGCCACCAGCCCACGTCGAGGTCGATGCACACCCGGACCGGTCCTGCGCCGCCCGCCGCGGCCGCCTCGATGTAGTCGAGCTGCTCCACCGAGTCGACCATCAGGATCGGTCCCCGCCCACCCTCGAGGCGGGCCAGCCGCGCGAGCCCGGCACGGTCCGCGGTCGGGTAGGCGAGCAGCAGGTCGTCGAAGCCCTGTTCGTGCAGCCACAGGCTCTCCGCCAGCGTGAACGTCATCAGCCCGCGAAAGCCCGGATCGTGCTCCAGGATCGAGGCCAGCAGCGCACGGCAGCGCACCGACTTGCTGGCCACCCGGATCGGGGTGCCCTGCGCCCGGCCCAGCAGCTCGCGGGCGTTCGACCAGAGCGCGTCCAGGTCGACCAGCGCAAAGGGGGCATCCACACCGGCGAAGATCGCCTCCAACTCCTCGTAGGAGCGCTCGCGGGCGGGGCTCTGGAGCAGCGGATCGGTGACGGTCACGATCACGATTATCCCGCCCGGGTACGGTGGCTCGCCATGCCTGCGGCCCACCGCGTGCCTCCGACCGTCCTTGTGATGGCCGCCGTGAGCTCGGTCCAGTTCGGCGCGGCGCTGGCCAAGTCGCTGTTCGACGAGGTGGGCGCCGGCGGCACGGTCTTCCTGCGCGTGGCCCTCGCGGCGCTGGTGCTGGGCCTCCTCTGGCGCCCGCGGCTGGGGGGTCACGCACGGCGCGACCTCTGGCTGGTGTTCTGGTTCGGCCTGGCGCTCGCGGGGATGAACCTCTCGTTCTACGCCTCGCTCGATCGGATACCGCTGGGGGTGGCGGTCACGTTCGAGTTCGTGGGCCCGCTCGGGGTGGCCGTTTGGGGCTCTCGTCGCGCACTCGATCTGCTGTGGGTGGCGCTGGCCGCCATCGGCATCGTCCTGCTGGCCGATTTCGGCTCATCGGACCTGGACGGAGTGGGGGTGGCGCTCGCTCTGCTGGCAGGCGCCTTCTGGGCCGCCTACATCCTGCTCAGCGCGCGCGTGGGCCGCGTCTTTCCGGGGGCCAACGGACTGGCGCTGGCGATGGTGGTGGCCGCCGTGGTGCTGGTGCCGGTGGGCGTGGCCGACGGCGGCGCCGACATGCTCGCGCTCGGCGTGCTGGGCACCGCCCTTGCGGTGTCGGTGCTGTCCACGACGATCCCCTACACGCTCGAGATGGAGGCGCTGCGGCGCGTGCCCGAGGGCGTGTTCGGCGTGCTCATGTCGATCGAGCCCGGCGTCGCCGCGCTCGCCGGCCTCGTCGTGCTCGGCGAGAGCCTGTCGGCGCGCGAGCTGGTGGCCATCCTGTTCGTGGTGGCCGCGAGCGCCGGGGCGGCACGCAACGCCACGGTTGCGCCGCGCGACGCCTGAGCAGTGACTCAGGCCACCACGGTCGGCGGCTCGGCCTCCTCGGTCGGCTGCGGCTCGACGCGCTTGAGCTCCGGGCGCACGGGCAGCAGGTCCAGCATCGCGAGCGGCTGCCCGCAGGCGTTGCACCACGTGACACGCGCGAAGCCGTCGAAGGCCACGACGTCACGGCAATTGGGGCACATGTATTGGGCCATGTGTTGAATTGCACTAGCTCCGTTCGCGTCCGGCAATGGGGTGGAGACCCCATTCGGCGCTCCTTGCGCTCAGCGCAGGTAAACCGGGTTGGACAGGATCCAGGTGCGCTCGCGGCCGCGGTAGTGCCGCAGCGCCTCGGCGCGGTACACCCCCGGCTCCTCGATCTCCAGATCCAGTGACGTGCCCTCCGCTTCGGCAAGCCGCGCGCCGTCGCGCAGCAGCCTGATGCGGGACGCGAGGGGAGTGCGCGCGCGGAGCGTGCGCACGCCTGCGGGCGCCTCGCCGCCCATGGGCACGTCGTCGGCCTCGAAGCGAAAGCCGCGCGCCGGGGCGAGCGCGTCGACCGCGATGTAACAACACCCGGCGCGCAGCGCGCCGTAGACCTGCTCGCGGTCGTGTGCGAGCTCGCCCGCGGGCGCCCGTTCGCACAGTACGTGGGTGCGGATGAAGCGAAAGGAGCGCCGGTAGGCCATGATCCTGAGAGGCACGAAGCGCCCGATCCGTTTGCCGAACTGGTGAGCGTCGAGCCCGCCGAGCGCCACCACCGGGCGCTCCCGGCAGAGCTCCACCCAGGCACGCACGTTGCGCTGTGGCGGATGTTCGAGGGCCCGCAGCGGGGCGGCCACGAAACGCAGCAGTCCCGCCACGCTGTCCACCGCCTCGCCGGTGTCGTTGACGAAGCTCCACAGCTCGACGCCGTGAAGGTGCTCGCTGGCCAGACCGTCGAAGGGCATTCCCGGAGTGGCGAGCGCGCGGCGCGCGCGAGCGGTCGGCATCCATCCCGCGCGCTTGAACCTCGCCGAGCCGCGCGACCACGGGTGGGCGGCGAAGCCGAACCCGCCCGCCTCGGCCACCGCCCGGCAGATCCCGTCGGCATCCAGCCCGCTGTGGTCGATCTCCTCGTCGATGCCGAAGGCCAGATAGTGGTTGCGGCGTGCGGGCGAGACCTCCTCGCCCACCAGCAGCAGCACGTTTCCGTACCAACCCTCCTCACCGCGGCGCTTGGCCTCCAGGGTGTCGTGATCGGTGAGCAGCACGACGTCGGCCCGGGCCCGGCGCGCGGCCCGCGCGATCTCGGGCACCGTGCCCGTCCCGTCCGAGTAGAGCGAGTGCAGATGGACCACGCAGGCGAGATCGTGCATGTGCGGCGCACGCTACCCGGCGCCGCTGCGCCAGTCTTTACTTCCAGCGAGGACCGACCCGGCCGTAACGATCCAGGAGGAGCCGAAGTGAGTTCCCAGCCTCATCCCGAGACCAAGAGCCTCGAAGCGCTGATCGGAAACTGGCGGACACGCGGAGAGTTGCTGGCCGACGACGGCGAGACGCCGGCAGGGATCGTGGACGGACTCGACGCGGACGGCACCTGGACCTTCGGCGCCGACGGCGCACGCGCGACATTGAGCATCGCGGACGACGGCCGCCACGCGGCCGCGGAATCGGCGCGCACCGACGACGACGGTGTCACCTGGCGGCCATGGATTCGCCTCACGCTGACCCGCGACTGAGGCGCCCCGTGGCGATGCGCACCCTCACCCGTCCTGAGCTCACGGCCGCCCTCGCCGCCCGTCAGATGCTGCTCGAGCGGCGGCACCTGCGGCCCGCGGAGGCCATTCGCCGGCTGACGCCGCTGCAGGGGCAGGACTCGCCCGCGCCCTACGTGGCGCTGGCCGCCCGCCTGGACGGCTTCGACGCCGCCCGGCTGCACGCCGCACTCGAGTCGCGGAGGGTGGTCAAGACCACCATCATGCGCATGACCCTCCATCTGGCCGCCGCGACGGACTTCCCCGCGTACGCCCAGCTGGCGCGCCAGGCCCGCATGCGCAACTGGCACAAGAGCCACCCCGAGCTCGACGAGGCCGAGGTGACCGCCGAGCTCCGATCCTGGCTGAGCGAGCCACGCACCAATGCTCAGATTCGCGACCGCGTGAGCCACTACGACGATGTAGGCGACAGCGCGTGGGCGTCGGTGATGTTCGCCCGCACGCTCCTGCCGCTCGTCCAGGTACCGCCGGCGGGGTTCTGGCGCGAGCGCGGCCGGCCGGCCTTCGTCGCCGACCCGCGCCCGCTGCCCGAGCCCGCAGAGGCGGCCACGCTCGTGCTCGGCCGCTACCTCGCGGCCTTCGGGCCGGCGACGCGGCGCGATGCCGCCGCCTGGGCCGGCGTTGCGCAGCGTGATTTCGCCGACGCCTGGGAGCGCCTCGGGACCGTCTCCTATCGCGGCGAGGACGGCAGCGAACTGCTCGACCTGCCGCGGAGGCCGTTGCCTCCCGCCTCGACTCCGTTGCCGGTGCGCCTCCTGGCCCGCTGGGACCAGCCGCTCTTGGCCTACGCCGACCGCGACCGGATCGTCCCCCGTTCGATCCAGCCGCTGAAGCTCACGCTCAGCGGCGACCAGACGGTCACGGTCGACGGCCGGGTGGCTGCGAGCTGGCAGCTGCGGCGCAGGCGCGAGCGGGTGCAGGTGGAGATCACCCCGCACGTGGAGATCCGCCGTTCCGCCCACGCCGCGATCCGGGCCGAGGCAAAGCGCACTGCGCGCTTCTGCGAGCCCGATGCGCGTAGCGTTGAGGTTCGAGGCTTGTAGGTAGGTTTGAGCCTGTGAGCAACCAAGACACCTTTGGCGCCCGGTCGACCCTCGAGGTCGGCGGCGAGTCGTACGAGATTTTTCGTCTCGACGCGCTCCAGCAGGAGTACGACGTCGCACGCCTGCCCTACTCGCTGAAGATCCTGCTGGAGAACCTCCTGCGCCACGGCGAGGACGAGGGTGCCCGAGCGCTGGCGAGCTGGGACGCCAAGGCCGAGCCCTCCCAGGAGATCGCCTACACACCGGCGCGCGTGCTGATGCAGGACTTCACCGGCGTGCCCGCGATCGTCGACCTCGCCGCCATGCGCGACGCCATGGAGGAGCTGGGCGGCGACGCCACCAAGATCAATCCGCTGGTGCCGGTGGAGCTCGTGATCGACCACTCGATCCAGGTGGACGTGTTCGCGGAGCGGCTGGCCTTCCAGCGCAACGCGGAGCTCGAGTTCGAGCGCAACAAGGAGCGCTACGCCTTCCTGCGCTGGGGCCAGACCGCCTTCGAGAACTTCGCCGTGGTGCCCCCCAACACGGGCATCTGCCACCAGGTCAACCTCGAGTATCTGGCCCGCGTGGTGGAGTCCCGCGACGGCCAGGCGTTCCCCGACACCCTCGTGGGCACCGACTCGCACACCACGATGGTCAACGGCCTCGGCGTGCTCGGCTGGGGAGTGGGCGGCATCGAGGCGGAGGCCGCCATGCTCGGCCAGCCGGTATCGATGCTGATCCCACAGGTGGTGGGCTTCCGGCTCTCCGGCGAGCTGCCGGAGGGCTCCACGGCCACCGACCTCGTCCTCACCGTCACCCAGATGCTGCGCGAGCGCGGCGTGGTGGGCAAGTTCGTGGAGTTCTACGGACCCGGACTGCCCAACCTGCCGCTGGCCGACCGCGCCACGATCGGGAACATGTCCCCGGAGATGGGCGCCACCTGCGCGATCTTCCCGGTGGACCGGGAGACGCTGCGCTACCTCGAGTTCTCCGGGCGCCCGCCCGAGCGCGTCGAGCTCGTGGAGGCCTATTCACGCGAACAGGGCCTGTTCCACGACGAGGGCTCCGAGGACGCCGCCTATTCGGACACGCTCGAGCTCGACCTGTCCGAGGTGGAGCCGTCGCTGGCCGGTCCCAAGCGCCCGCAGGACCGGGTCGCCCTGTCCGACGCGGCGCAGGACTTCAGGGCCGAGCTCGACCAGTACGTCGACGGCGACGTGCTCACCGGCTACGACGAGGCTGCCGCGGAGTCCTTCCCGGCCAGCGACCCGCCCACCAACAACGGCGGCGGCGCGGAACCCAAGGTCGGCCACAGCCATCCCGAGCCGGGCACCGCCGTGGCCGAGCGCAACGAGGGCTTCGGCCACGGCTCGGTGGTGATCGCGGCGATCACCAGCTGCACCAACACCTCCAACCCGTCGGTGATGCTCGGCGCCGGCCTGCTGGCCCAGAAGGCCGTCGAGGCCGGGCTCGAGCGCATGCCCTGGGTCAAGACCTCGCTTGCCCCCGGCTCCAAGGTCGTGACCGACTACCTCGAGCGCGCCGGACTGCTCGAGCCGCTCTCGCGCCTGGGCTTCGATCTCGTCGGCTATGGCTGCACCACCTGCATCGGCAACTCGGGCCCGCTCTCCGAGGAGATCTCCAAGGAGATCGAGGAGCGCGACCTGGTGGTCGCGAGCGTGCTGTCGGGCAACCGCAACTTCGAGGGTCGCATCCACCCCGAGGTGAAGATGAACTATCTCGCCTCGCCGCCGCTGTGCGTGGCCTATGCGCTGGCCGGCCGCATGGATCTCGACATGGTCAACGAGCCGCTCCAGGACGACGTCCACCTGCGCGACATCTGGCCCACCCAGCAGGAGGTCAATGACGCGATCGAGTCGGCGATCGAGTCGGACATGTTCCGCTCGAGCTACGGCGAGGTGTTCGAGGGCGACGACAACTGGAACGGGCTCGACATCCCCGAGGGCGACCGCTACGCCTGGGATCACGAGTCGACCTACGTCAAGCGCCCGCCCTACTTCGAGGGCATGCCGGCCGAGGCACCGGAGGGCTTCGAGGAGATCGGCGGCGCACGCGTCATCGCCCTGCTCGGCGACAGCGTGACCACCGACCACATCTCACCGGCCGGCGCCATCAAGAAGGACTCGCCCGGCGGGGCCTACCTGATCGAGAAGGGCGTCGAGCCACGCGACTTCAACTCCTACGGCTCGCGCCGCGGGAACCACGAGGTGATGATGCGCGGCACATTCGCCAACGTGCGCCTGCGCAACCTGCTCGCTCCTGGCACGGAGGGCGGCTGGACGCTACGCAACGGCGAGCAGAAGACGATCTACGACGCCGCGATGACCTACGCCGAGGAGGACACGCCGCTCTGCGTGCTGGCGGGCAAGGAGTACGGCTCGGGCTCGTCGCGCGACTGGGCGGCCAAGGGTCCGCGGCTGCTCGGCATCCGCTTCGTGATCGCCGAGTCCTACGAGCGCATCCACCGCTCCAACCTCGTGGGCATGGGCGTGCTGCCGCTGCAATTCCCCGATGGCGAGTCGGTCGAGTCGCTGGGCCTCAAGGGCGACGAGACCTTCGACCTCGCTCCGCTGGAGGAGGGAGCGCGCACGCTGAAGGTTTCGGCCACGCCCTCGGGCGGCGGCGACCCGGTCGAGTTCGACGCCCGCGTGCGC
Organism: uncultured Thermoleophilaceae bacterium; assembly: GCA_963813495.1. GTDB lineage: Bacteria > Actinomycetota > Thermoleophilia > Solirubrobacterales > Thermoleophilaceae > JACVRW01. The sequence continues at coordinate 441,565 of CAWEZC010000005.1, read as the reverse complement.
ATCGACACTCCGAACGAGTGGCTCTACTACCGCCACGACGGGATCCTGCACTTCGTGCTCCGCGGGCTGCTGGCGGACGTCTGACGCCGGCCGCGCTTGACATCTGATAGGTCAATCAATAAGCTGCGTGCAGCATGAGCGCCGAGACCACCCCACGCAACGCGACCCGAGCCAGCTCCGAGGAGCGTCGCGAGCAGGTGCTCGAGGCGGCGGTCAAGGAGTTCGCGTCCAGCGGCTATCACGCCGCAAGCACCAGCGCGATCGCCAAGCGGGCCGGCATCTCGCAGCCCTACATCTATGCGCTCTTTCCCAACAAGCGCGAGCTCTTCCTTGCCACCCATCGCCGCGTGACCCTGCGGATCCTCGAGGCCTTCGCCGACGCGGCCCGCGGCAAGGCCGGCACTGAGGAGAAGCTTCAGGCGATGGGAGAGGCCTACACCCAGCTGCTCGCCGACAGAGACGAGATCCTCGTCCAGCTGCAGGCGCACGCCGCGGCGGGCGACGCGGAGCTTCGCGACCCCATCCGCCGAGGCCTTCGTCGACGTGATCCAGCAGGTCCGCAGCCTCAGCGGGGCCGACGAGGAGCGCGTGCTGCAGTTCATGTCGACGGGCATGTTCCTCAACGTGGCGGCCGCCCTCGACCTGCCCCAGGAGTACTGCCCGCAGGCGCAGGCCTAGCGACTCATTTTTTTTGTGCGCGTCATGATCGATCGATCAATAAACAGGAGAGAGAAAATGGAAGGCAGGCGCAGCATCTGGACACTCGCGATCGTCTCGGTCGCGCTGTTCATGGTGACGCTCGACAACCTTGTAGTGACCAACGCGCTCGTGAGCATCCGCGAGGATCTGGGCGCCACGCTCGAGGAGCTCGAGTGGACGGTCAACGCCTATACGCTCAGTTTTGCCGTGTTCCTCCTGAGCGCCGCGGCGCTGGGCGACCGGCTCGGGCGGCGCAGGCTGTTCGTCGCCGGCCTGGGGATCTTCACGGTCGCGTCCGCAGCGGCCGCGCTCGCGCCCAGCACCGAGGCGCTGATCGCCTCGCGTGCGCTCCAGGGCCTGGGCGCCGCAGTGATCACGCCGCTGTCGCTGACGCTGCTGAGCGACGCCTTCTCGGCGGACAGGCGCGGGCTCGCGCTGGGCATCTGGTCCGGCGTCTCCGGCCTGGGCGTCGCGCTCGGTCCCGTGGTCGGTGGAGCCGTCGTCGAGGGCTTCTCGTGGCAGTGGATCTTCTGGCTGAACGTGCCGATCGGCATCGCGCTGGCTCCCACCGCGCTCGGGCTGCTTGCTGAGAGCCGCGGTCCCAGCCGCTCGCTCGACGTGCGCGGTGTGGCCCTGGCCAGCACCGGCCTGCTCGGTCTGGTGTTCGGGATCGTGCGCGCGCAGGAGCTGGGCTGGACGAGCACAACCGTGCTGGTCTCGATCGGCGCCGGCGTGGCGCTGCTGGCTGCCTTCGTCGCGTGGGAGCTGCGCGCCAAGGAGCCGATGCTGCCGATGCGCTTCTTCCGCAACCGGGCCTTCGCCGCCACCAACGGCGTCTCGCTGGCGATGTTCTTCGGCTCGTTCGGGTCGATCTTCCTGCTGGCCCAGTTCTTCCAGGTCGCGCAGGGCTACTCGCCACTCGAGGCGGGCCTGCGGACGCTGCCGTGGACGGCGATGCCGATCTTCGTGGCGCCGATCGCGGGGATCCTGTCCGATCGCATCGGCAGCCGGCCGCTGATGGCGGCCGGGCTGGCGCTCCAGGCTTCCGGCCTGGCCTGGCTGGCGCTCGTGACGGCGCCGGACGTGGCCTACGCGCTGATCGTGCCCGGCTTCGTGATGGCCGGCACGGGCATGGCGCTGGTGTTCGCCCCGGCGGCGAATGCGGTGCTGAGCGCCGTCCGCCCGCAGGAGGCCGGTCAGGCCTCCGGGGCCACCAACACGATTCGCGAGGTTGGCGGCGTCCTCGGCGTGGCGGTGCTGGCCACCGTGTTCACCCAGAGCGGAGGCATGGGCTCCCCGCAGGCCTTCGTGGACGGCCTGCTCCCCGCCGTGTGGGTGGGCGCCGCGGTGCTGGCTGCGGGCGCGCTGGTCGCGCTGCTGGTGCCGGGCAAGAGCCGGGCCGCCGCCGAGCCGGCCCAGCCCGTGGTGGCCGAGCCGGTCACGGCGTAGCCGCATCTCTCCGGGCGGGCGTGCCGTGTGCGCGCCTGCCCGCGGTACGGTGCCATCGTGCTCGACGTAGCCGCCCTGCGCCGCCGCTTTCCCGCTCTCGCCGGCGAGGCCGCCTTTCTCGACGGGCCCGGCGGCTCCCAGGTGCCGGGCGAGGTGGTGGCAGCGATGTCGTCCTACCTCCTGGAATCCAACGCCAACCTGGGGGGTGCCTTTCCCACGTCCGGGGCGTCCGACGAGCTGATGGAGCGAGCGCGAGAGAGCGCAGCGGAGTTCACCGGCGGCGAACCGGACGGCATCGCCTTCGGGGCGAACATGACGACGCTGAACTTCCTGCTGGCCCACGCCGTGGCCCGGACGCTCGAGCCGGGCGACGAGATCGTGGTCACCTCGCTCGACCACGACGCCAATGTCTCGCCGTGGCTGCTCGTGGCCGGCGATCACCGCCTGACCGTGCGCGTCGCGCCGATCCGTACGCGCGACGTGACGCTCGACGTCGACGCCCTCGAAGGAATGATCGGCGACCGCACGGCGGTGGTCGCCTTCACGCTCGCCTCCAACGCCGTCGGTTCGATCACCGACGCCGGGCGCATCGCCGCCGCGGCGCACGAGGTGGGCGCGCTGGCGTGGGCGGACGGCGTGCACCTGGCGCCGCACCGGCGCCTGCGGGCACGCGAGCTCGGCCTCGACGTGGTGCTCTGTTCTCCCTACAAGTTCTTCGGCCCCCACGTCGGGCTGGCATTCATCCGAGCCGACCTGGCCGAGTCGCTGCCCGCCGATCGGGTCCGGCCCGCCGACGAGCACCCGCCCGGCCATCGCTTCGAGACCGGCACCCAATCCCACGAGTCGATCGCCGGGGCGGTGGCCGCGATCGACTACCTGCGCTCGCTCGGCGACGGCGACCTCGACACGGCCTTCACGCGCATCGAAGCCCACGAGCGGGCGCTCGCCGAGCGCTTCCTGGCGGGCCTGCCGGACGGCGTGACGCTGTACGGGATGCCCGGCGTGCGCGATCGGACACCCACCTTCTGCTTCAACGTCGACGGACGCGAGCCTCGCGAGGTGGCCGAGCGCCTGGCCGAGCGTCAGCTGTACGTATGGGACGGCGACTACTACGCCCTCGAGCCGATGCGCGCCCTGGGGCTGGAGCAGGGGGGCGCGGTGCGCGCCGGCTTCCTGCACTACACGACGGAGGCCGAGGTCGACCGGCTGCTGGAAGCGCTCGCCGACCTTGCCGGCTGAAGGGGCGGCCCTCAGGCGGCTCGGGCCGCGCGGCGGCCGATGGCTCTCAGCCACACGCGCCGGATGAGGGCGCTGCCCGGATGGATCGCGCGCCAGTAGAGAAGGAAGCGCCGCCGCGCCCACGGGTCGGTGGCCAGCACGCGGGTCTCGGTACTGAGCCGCGTGCGTGGCGGCCCGGACCCGGGCTCTGCCTCCACGCGAAAGTTGAAGGCGGTCTTGGCGTAGCCCGGCTGGGCGAAGGCCGCGAAGTCGCCGGGAGCCATGCGGCGCAGGCCGCCCGCCGCCCGCCAGAAGCGCCCGACGGCCCCGAACACCAGCTCGTCGGGCCGCTGCGCCAGCTCGACGAAGCCGCCGCGCTGGAAGTCGTCGACGATGCGCCCGCCGGCCGAGACGCTCTTGCCGCCCAGGAGGGCCGGGAGGCTACGCGCGGCCATCAGGCCGGCGAAGAGCGGCACGTCGCGCCAGGTCAGATCGCGGGCGGCCGCGAGCACGCGCTCGGGAGGCGCGCTGACGGTCAGCGAGTGAAGCTCGTAAACGTCGTAGCGGGGTAGAAACTCGTTCAGGGGCATCGTCAGGAGACGCGGGCCCGGACTAGATGTCGCCGCCCAGGCGATCCTCGACGGCCCGGACCTTGTCGTCGAGGGTCTGGTCCGGGCGGTCACGGCGCTCGTCGAGCTTCAGCACGGTGTAGACACGAGGCACGCCCTGCTCGAAGGGGACGGCATGAAGCTCGGCCACCACCGCGAGGATGTCCTGCGTCGTTCCCTCGAGCGAGGTGCCCATGGCGTGCATGCGGTAGCGCACACGGTCCTGGGCTGCCAGCCGCCGCTGCAGCTCGGCGATGTAGGCGCTCGCGCTCACCTCGGGCCGGCCCAGCGCAAGCACGGTGAGGTCGGCGGTGGACACGGGCCGAGGATACGCCGCGCTTGCCGACTCAAGCCCGGGGGCGCGCGGAAGCAGCGGCAACCCGGCGCACCAGCAGCGGGGCCGGGCGGTAACGCTCCTCGCGGCGCTCGGCCCAGAGCCCGTCGAGCACGGCGGCCACATGGTCGAGCCCGATGATCTCGCCCCAGCCGATCGCCCCGCGAGGGTGGTTGAGGCCGAGCGTGAGCCCGGCATCCACGTCCTCCTCGGAGCCCACACCCTCGCCGACGGCAAACCACGCCTCGTTGACCAGCTGGCAGACGATACGTCCCAGGACCAGGCCCGGGGCGTCCTCCACCCATTCCGAGGCGAAGCCCAGGCGAGCGAAGAAGCCCTCGGCCGCCTCGGCGGCGAACGGCTGGGCGCTCGGCAGCCGGGTGAGCTCGACCAGGCGACTGTCGTCGAGCGGGGCAAGCAGGTGAAAGCCCACGGCGCCCGGCTCACCGTAGGCCGCGAGGCTGCGCCCTGCGCAGAGCACAAGCAGCGGCGCGCCGCCCGGCAGCTTCGCGGCAGGCTCCACGCCGGCGTCCACCACGAGCTCCGCGGGGCCGCCCTCGCGCAGCTCGTACCCGGCGGACCGCGCGCGTTCGCGCAGGCCGTCGGCGAGCGACCCCCGGCCCAGGATCGCCACGTACGTGCCCTCACCCCCGCCGGCTGCAGGGGGCTCGGGATCAGCGGGCCGGTACGCCCCCTCGCCGGGATAGTCGTACCAGCCGCGGCCGGTCTTGCGGCCGAGCCGGCCGGCGGCCACCATCTGCGCCTGGAGCGGGCTGGGGCGCCAGCGCGGCTCGCCGAAGGACAGCGCGCTGAACGACTGGGCCACCTCGAAGCCCACGTCGACGCCCACCAGATCCATGAGCTCGAAGGGGCCCATGCGAAAGCCGCCGCCCAGGCGGCAGATGCGGTCGATCTGCTCGTGGCCGGCGATCCGCTCTCCGAGCAGGCGCAGCGCCTCGCCCGAGAAGGGCCGCCCGCAGCGGTTGACGAGGAAGCCGGGCCCGTCCGCGGCCACGATCACTCGCTTGCCCATGGACTCCCCGGCGCTGCACGCCAGCTCGAAGGCGCGCTCGCCGGTCTGCGCGGCGCGGATCACCTCGAGCAGGTCCATCAGCGGCGGCGGATTGAAGAAGTGCATGCCCACCACGTTCTCGGGATGCGCCGCCGCGCCGGCCAGCGTGGTCACCGGTATCGAGCTGGTGTTGGTGGCCAGCACCGTCACCGGGCCGCAGACCTCCGAGAGCCGGGCGAACAGCTCACGCTTGAGCTCGCGGCGCTCGGGCGCCGCCTCGATCACGAGGTCGCAGGCGGCCAGCTCCTCCAGTGTCACGACCGGCTCGAGCAGGCCGCCGGCGTGCTCGCCCACCCGTCCCTTCTCGGCCCATCTCGCCAGGCCGCGGCGCACCGCGAAGGAGCCGCGCTCGCGCGCGTCCTGCGCAGGATCGTGCAGCAGCGTACGCATCCCGGCGGCGCAGCCCAGCTGAGCGATGCCGGCACCCATCGTGCCGGCGCCGACCACGCCGACGATCACCGGCCCCGGAACTCCGGCCGGCGCTTCTCCAGGAAGGCGTTCATGCCCTCCACACGGTCCTCGGTGGCCATGGCCAGCTCGTAGAGGCGGCGCTCGTGGTCGAGGCCGGCCCCCAGTGGCGTCTCGTCGGCGGCCAGCACCGCCTGCTTCGCCAGTCGCACCGCCAGAGGCGGGCGCCGCGACACCACGCCGGCGAGCTCGAGCGCCGAGGCGAGCCACTCGCCCGGTGGAGCGAGGCGGTTGACGATCCCGAGCGCGTGGGCCTCTGCGGCGCCGATGCGACGGCCGGTGAGCACCAGCTCCATCGCGCGCTGCTTGCCGATCACGCGGGCGAGGCGCTGGGTCCCCCCGCCGCCCGGGATGATTCCGAGCAGGATCTCCGGCTGCCCGAACTCCGCCTCCTCCGAGGCGACGATCATGTCGCAGCCGAGGGCGAGCTCGCAGCCGCCGCCCAGCGCGTAGCCCGACACCGCCGCCACGAGCGGAGTGCGCACCGCCGCCAGGCGTGGCCAGAAGCGGGCCGCCGAGGAGCTGAGCGTCTCGACGAAGGTGCGCTGGGCCATCGCCTTGATGTCGGCACCGGCGGCGAACCAGTCGTCGTCGCCCGCGATCACGATGCAGCCCACCTCCGGGTCCTCGTCCCAGCGCTCGCACAACGCGGCCAGCTCCTCCATCAGCTCGGGCGAGAGGGCGTTGCGGGCGTCGGGGCGGTTGAGGCGGGCGAGCCCCACGGCCCCGCGCGTCTCCGCGAGAACCACGCTCATGGGACGAGGGCGTTGAGGCCGGTGAGCGAGCGGCCGATGATCAGCTTCTGGATCTGTGAGGTGCCCTCGTAGAGCGTTGTGACCCGCGCGTCGCGGAGGTAGCGCTCCACGGGATAGTCGTCCACGTAGCCGGAGCCACCGTGCACCTGGATGGCGGTGTTGGCGCACTTCACCGCCGCCTCGGTGGCGTACAGCTTGGCGATCGAAGTCTCGGTGGTGCTCGGCCGGCCCATGTCCTTGGTCCAGCCGGCACGCCAGACCAGGCCACGGGCCGCCTCCGTCTCCACCGCCATGTCGGCGAGCATCTCCTGCACGAGCTGGAAGGAGGCAATCGGCCGGTCGAACTGCGTGCGCTCCTTCGCGTAGGCCACCGAAGCGTCGACTGAGGCCTGGCAGATGCCCACGCAGCCGGCCGCCACGCTGTAGCGGCCGGAGTCGAGCGCGGACATCGCGACCTTGAACCCGTCGCCGACCTGGCCCAGCAGCGCCGAGTCGGATACCTCGACCCCGTCGAGCCCGAGCGACGCGGTGTCGGATCCCTTCAGTCCCAGCTTGCCGTGGATCTCCTGGGTGGAGAAGCCGGTGGAGCCGCTGTCCACGAGAAAGCAGGCGATGCCCTTGTGCTTGAGCTCGGGATCGGTCTGGGCGAAGACGAGTGCCAGCTTGGCGTAGTTGCCGAGCGAGATCCACATCTTGCTGCCGTTGATCCGCCAGCCGCCGTCGATCTTCTCGGCCCGGGTCTTGAGATTCGAGGCATCGGAGCCGGTGTCCGGCTCGGTCAGCCCGAAGCAGCCGAGCGCTCCGCCCGAGCAGAGCTGCGGCAGCCACTCCTGCTTCTGCTCCTCGCTGCCCCAGTGCACGATCGAGGAGCACACGAGGGAGGTGACCACCGACACCACGGTGCGCATCGCCGAGCAGCCTCGTCCCACCTCTTCGACGATCAGCGCATAGGTGCGGTAGTCCACGCCGCGACCGCCGTACTCCTCGGGCACGATCGCGCCCAGGAACCCCATGTCGGCGATCTTCTGGACGAGCTCCGTGTCGAAATGCTCGTTGCGGTCGTTGTCGCGGGCGCGCGGAACGATCTCGCCGTCGGCGAAATCGCGAGCCGTCTCGCGTATGAGCCTTTGCTCGTCAGTGAGTTCGAAGTCGATCATGTGGCGCTGATTCTGCAAGATGCACGTTCGCATGTCCGCCAAGGCCTCCTGGGAGCTGTCCGAGGGCGAGGAGATCGCGCAGGGCCGTTCGGTCCTCGAGCTGCTGGGCGGGGGCAACCGTTACGAGGCCTATCTGGTCTGGGACGAGCGCCTCTTCTCGCCCATGGTGGCCAAGCTCATCCGGCCCGACCAGGTCGACGACGAGGGTGCGCTGCGTGGGCTGCGGCGCGAGGCCGAGGCGCTCGACTCGCTCGCCCATCCGGTGATCCTGCGCGGCTTCGACGCTGTCTTCGACCCGCCGCACCCGCACGTGCTCGTGGAGCATCTCGAGGGCCCAACGCTGCGCCGCCTGATCCGCCGCAGCGGCCGGCTCGCGGTGGAGCAGGCGCTGCCGCTGGCCCTCCACATGGCCGCTGCTCTGCACTACATGGCGGCGGAGGGCTGGGTACACCTGGACCTCAAGCCCGACAACATCGTGATGGGGATTCCGCCGCGGGTGATCGACCTGTCACTGGCGCGCACACTCGAGCGCGCGGAGCGTGTGAGCGACCACATCGGCACCAACGCCTACATGCCGCCCGAGCAGTGCCTGCCCGACGGCGACATCGGCCCGCCGTCCGACGTCTGGGGCCTGGGCGCAACGCTGTACCACGCCGTCGCGGGACAGCGTCCCTTCCCCAAGCCCCGGTCGACCGAGGAAGGCGTCGACCCCGAGATCCGCTTCCCCCAGCTGACCGAGGAGGTGCGTCCATGGCCGCTCGAGCTACCCGGCCAACTCGCCTCGGCGATTCTGTCCTGCCTGCGCCGCGATCCCGAAGCCCGGCCGACGGCCTCGGAGCTTGCCCTCGCGCTGCAGCCCCTGGTGGCCGCGCTGCCCGGCCGGCGCACCGGTCCGGCCCGATCGAGGGCGCGGCTGGAGGGGTGGGCCCTCTGACTACCGCATGTGGGGAGTTCGAGAACCCACCCCGCCGGCGGCCGGGCGCCGCGAAGCGCCCGGCGAGCGCTCAGGCCGCCGGGTTCTCGATCACCGCGGCCATGCCCTGGCCGACCCCGATGCACATCGTCGCCACGCCGTAGCGCCCTCCGCGGCGGCGCAGCTCGTGCGCGAGCGTTCCGATCAGGCGGGCGCCCGAGCAGCCCAGCGGGTGACCGATGGCGATCGCTCCTCCGTTGACGTTCAGGCGGTCATGAGCGAATCCGAGCTCGCGCATGGAGGCCAGCACCTGGGCGGCGAAGGCCTCGTTGAGCTCGACCAGGTCGATGTCCGACACCGACAGCCCCGCACGGTCGAGCGCCTTGCGCACCGCGGGCACGGGGCCCACGCCCATGTAGCCGGGCTCCACACCCACCGCGCCGCTGGAAACGATCCGGGCCAGCGGCTCGCGACCCAGCCGGGCGGCCCGTGACTCGCTCGTGAGCACGACGCAGGCGGCACCGTCGTTGATCTGGGAGGAGTTGCCCGCGGTGACGCTGCCGCCGGCGCGGAACACAGGCCGCAGCGCCGCCAGGCGCTCGAGCGTGGTGTCGGCCCGAGGTCCCTCGTCGGCGTGGACGGTCAGCGGCTCGCCCTTGGGCTGGGGGACGTCGACGGTCACGATCTCGTCGTCGAAGCGCCCGGCCTCCGCGGCGCTCAGGGCGCGCCGGTGCGATTCCAGGGCAAAGGCGTCCTGGTCCTCGCGGGACACTCCATAGCGCTCGGCGACGTTCTCGGCCGTCTCGCCCATCGACTCGGTGGAGTGCAGTTCTGCCATGCGCGGGTTGGTGAAGCGCCAGCCGATGGTGGTGTCCGCCAGCTCGGGGTTGCCGCGCGCGAAGCCACGCTCCGGCTTGAGCATCACGAGCGGCGCGCGCGACATCGACTCCACGCCGCCGGCTAGGACCAGGTCCGCCTCGCCGAGCCGGACCTGGCGGGCGCCCTGCACCACCGCCTCGAGGCCCGAGGCACAGAGGCGGTTGACGGTCACGCCCGGCACCGAAACGGGAAAGCCGGCGAGCAGCAGCCCCATGCGCGCCACGTTGCGGTTGTCCTCGCCGGCCTGGTTGGTGGCGCCCATGAAGACCTCGTCCACGGAACCGGCATCGAGCCCGTTGCGCTCCACGGCCGCCCCGAGGACGCGCGCGGCGAGATCATCGGGCCGAGTGCCGGCCAGCATCCCGGCGTGGCGGCCGATGGGGGTACGCAGAGCGTCGATGATGACGGCGTCCGGGGCCACGGGCGGTGAGCGTACACTCGCGTGCTGTGGACGAGTTCTCCATCTTCGTCCTGGGCATGGGGCTGGTGCTGCTCGCGATCTTCCTCGCGATCGGCAAGTGGTACCCGGGCTCCGGCGCCGAGCAGGTGGACTGGCGCCCGACGCGGTCCCCGGAGGTCGAGGCAGAGCTCGAGCTCGACGACGTGGACCAGATGCTCGAGGCCCAGAACGCCCGCCGGCGCGCCACCGGGCGCCCCGAGCTGAGCGAGGACGACGTGCGCGCCCGGGTGGCCGAGGACGAGCGCTGGCGCGACGAGCTGCGCCGCCGGGCCTCCGAGCCCCCGCCCGGCTGAGATGGCGCGCGTGCTCATCGTGGGCTGCGGCTGCCGCGGCCGGCTGCTCGCCGAGGCCGTGCGCGCCGACGGGCACGCTGTGCGGGGCACCACGCGCGACGCCTCGGGCCTCGAGGCGATCGAGGCGGCCGGGGCAGAGGGCGTGGTGGCCGACCCCGATCGGCTCGGGACGCTGATGGGGGCGCTGGCCGGCGTGACCGCTGTGTGCTGGCTGCTGGGGAGCGCCGACGACGCAGCGGCCCTGCACGGCGACCGGCTGGGAACGTTCATGGAGCGGCTCGTCGACACGCCGGTCAGGGGCTTTCTCTACGAGGCCGCGGGCACGGTCGATGCCGCCCTGCTGGGCCAAGGAGCGGCAATCGTGCGCGAGGCGGCGCACACCTGGCGGATCCCGCTGGAGCTCGTGGACACCGATCCGACCGAACCCGGGGAGTGGCTCGCCGCCATGCGGTCGGCGATCGCCCGACTCCTGGCGTCGTGAACGCGCACAATGCACTCCCTGCAGGTCGCTGGGTCGATAGGGTTGATACCCGACCGGGTTTAGAGAGAATGAGAAGGGAGCCGCGAGGTGGCCGATTACGCGAAGGACGTTCTCGTCGATACGCAGTGGGTGGAGGACCACCTGAGTGACGACTCGATCCGAATCGTCGAGGTGGACGAGAATCCAGGGCTCTACGCCGAGGCCCACATTCCGGGCGCCATCGGCTTCGACTGGAAGAACGACCTGCAGGATCAGGTCAAGCGCGACTTCCTCGGTCCGGCCGAGTTCAGCGAGCTGTTCGGCAGCCGCGGGATCTCCGACGACCACACGATCGTGCTCTACGGCGACCGCAACAACTGGTTCGCGGCGTACACCTACTGGTATCTGAAGTACTACGGACACGACAACGTGCGCCTGGTAAACGGCCCGCGCGAGAAGTGGATCGCCGAGGGCCGGCCCACGTCGGCCGACGTGCCCAGCTACGAGCCCCAGCAGTTCGCCGCCCAGGAGGGCGACGAGACGATCCGCGCGTACCGCAACGAGGTGCTCGAAGCGCTCGATCAGAGCACGCGCCTGGTGGACGTGCGCTCGCCCCAGGAGTACTCGGGCGAGCTGATCGCGATGGCGGGCTACGAGCAGGAGGGCGCCCAGCGCGGCGGCCACATCCCCGGCGCCGCCTCGGTGCCCTGGGCTCAGGCGGTTCAGGAGGACGGCACCTTCAAGACCGCCGACGACCTGCAGGAGCTCTACGGCTCCAAGGACGTGCTCGGCGGCGAGCCGATCATCGCCTACTGCCGGATCGGCGAGCGCTCCGCCCACACGTGGTTCGTGCTCCACGAGCTGCTCGGCAACAACGACGTCAAGAACTACGACGGCTCGTGGACCGAGTGGGGCAACATGGTGGCCGTTCCCATCGAGAAGGACGTCTGAGAAGAGCTCACAGCAGCGGCCGGAGCCGCTCGAGCAGCGACTGCACGATCCGTGCCGTGGCACCCCAGACGAGGTGGCCGTCCACGGTGTAGGTGGGCGTCCTGATCGGGACGCCCTTGCGCACGAGGCGCTTCATCTCGTGCCCGGCTTCGAGTTGCTCGAGCGAGAACTCGAGGACCTGCTCGACCTCGCTCTCCTGCGGGCGCCAGGTCTGCCCGGGCTCGATCAGGCCGACGAAGGGAAAGATGCGATAGCCGGTCACGAAGGTGCCGACCGGGGGCAGGGCGCCCACCAGCTCGACGCCGCTGCGATCGAGGCCGATCTCCTCCTCGGCCTCGCGTAGGGCGGTCACGCGCAGATCCTCGTCGGGCTCGTCCTGGCGCCCGCCCGGGAACGAGATCTCGCCCCCGTGGCGGCGCAGATCGGCTCGCCGCTCGGTGAAGACGGCGGTCAGCGGGTCGCCGTAGAGCGGCACCAGGACGGCCGCGTCCTTGGTGCCCGGGGCGTCCATGGCCGCGGCGTCCTCGGGCGTGAGGAGAAGCTCCCGCACCTGCCTATCATCGCGGACGTGGCCCGCGCGCTCCTGATCATCGACTTCCAGAACGACTTCACCGAGGGCGGCGCGCTGGCCGTCCCGGACGGGGACGCGATCGCCGGGCGGGTGAGCGAGCTGATTGATTCGGGCGAGTTCGCCCTGGTGGTTGCCACGCGCGATTGGCACCCGGCGGACCACGCTTCGTTTCGCGAGCAGGGCGGACCGTGGCCGCCGCACTGCGTTCAGGGCTCGACGGGGGCGGAGCTGCACCCGTCGCTCGCGCGGGACAAGGTCGATCTAGTGGTGGACGCCGGCTATGAGCGCAGTCTGGAGGGCTACTCGGCCTTCGAGGAGACCAACCTGGAGCGCGAGCTGCGCGTGCGCGGCGTCGACGAGCTGACGATCGTCGGCCTGGCCACCGACTACTGCGTCAGCGCCACCGCGGCCGATGCGTTGCGCGAGGGCTTTGTCGTCACCGTGGACCGGCGGGGCATCCGGGGGATCGATGTCCAACCGGGGGATTCGGCGCGGGCGCTGGAGGATCTGGCCGTGGCGGGCGCCACGGTGGAGTGACATGCGCGACGTGCTTCAGCGCTCGCTGCGCCACTGGATCCGCCTCGTAGGGGGTGCGTCCGCCGGTGCGCGTGTGCTCGATCGTCCGGGCGTGACGGCGGCGGTCGTTCCGCTGGCCCCCGAGCGGTCGGTGGTCAACAGCGTCGTCTACGACGACGCCGGCCTGCTCGCAGGCGCCTACGACGAGCTCGAGGCCGCCTATGCCGCGTTCGGCGGCGCCTGGGCGGTATGGGTCGATCCGGCCGATGCGCGTGCGGTGGCGCTGCTCGAGCGCCGCGGCCATCTGCTCGACGGCGAGCCGGAAACGATGTCCCTCGACCTGAGCGGGGGCATCGAGCGGCCCGGGGCCGGTGTGCTGGAGAACTGGACCAGCCACGGTGATCCCTCGCTGGTCGGGCCGCTGAACGACCTCGCCTACGAGCACGGAACCGACTCGTTCGCACGTTCTCTCAGCGACCTGCCGCGCGACGGCCTGCGGGTCTACCTCGCCCACGTGGACGGCCGCGCGGTGGCCTGCCTTATGACCCTCGACCACGAGGGCAACACCAGCGTCGAGATGGTCGCCGTGGAACCGGAGGCACGCGGGCGGGGAATGGCGCGCGCCCTCCTGGGGCACGCGCTCGCCGACGCGGCAGAGCGCGGTATGCCCACCAGCACCCTGATTGCCACGAAGCTGGGCCGGCCGGTCTACGAGCGGCTCGGGTACACCTCGTTCGGATCCGTCCAGATGTGGGAGCGCCGGCCCGCGCCGCGCCGACCTACCTGAGCGAGACGTTCTCCTCGAACATGACCTCGCCCTCGAGCGTGCGGTGCACAGGGCACTTGGCGGCGATCTGCATGAGCCGCTCGCGCTGGTCCTCGGGTAGTTCCTTGGGCAGCTGCACGTCCATCGCGAAGCGAGTGGGCGAGCCTCGCTGGGCGGGCTCGTAGTCCACGTCGACCACCACGTCGCCCACATCCCAGCCCTTGCGCTGTGCGTACATCTCGATGGTCACGGCCGTGCACGACGCGAGGCTCGCGGCCAGGAGCTCCTGAGGGCTGGGCGCGGCGTCATCGCCTCCTTGATCGCGGGGCTCGTCGGCGGTCAGGCGATGCTGGCGCACCGCCACGTGCTGCTCGAACTTCGCCCCCGCACGGCGTGAGGTGGCTCTCATGATCTCCCCTCGAAGAGCTCGGGCTCCGGCTCATCGGCGAAGCGCGCCATGGCAAACAGCGCATCGGACAAGCGATTGAGATAGGTCAGGACAGTGGGGTCGGGCAGCTCGCCGGCGGCCTGGAGCGCCGCGACGCGCCGCTCGGCGCGGCGCACCGCGGTGCGGGCCACGTCGAGACGGGCCGAGAGCTCGGTGCCTCCGGGGATCACGAACTTGGGCGGTAGGTCGACCCGGTCCATATAGCGGTCGATGTCGGACTCGAGCGCTTCGACCAAGTCGGGCGTGACCTTCGACACTCCGTCTTCGAGGCGCTCGGCGGCCTCGGGCGCGGTGGCCAGCTCGGCCCCGGCGACGAACAGCTCGTTCTGCACGCGGAGGATGTCTTCGTAGAGCTCGCTGCCACGCTCCGCCGCCGCGCGCGCTGCGCCGAGGGCCGATGCGGCTTCGTCGATCGACCCGTAGGCCTCCGGCCGACCGTGGAACTTCGGCACCCGGCCGCCGTACCAGAGGCCGGTGGTGCCGTCGTCGCCCTTACGCGTATAGATCTTCACGCCAGTGGATTGAATACCAGGCCGGTGGGGACCTTCGGGTAGAAGTAGGTCGACTTGGGGGGCATCGACTCGCCGGCTTCGGCCACCTCCCTCACCTGCTCCACCGGCGTCGCGCGCATGAAGAAGCCGGCGTCGGCGGTGCCCGACTCGACGCGCTCGATGGCGTCCGCCAGGTTCTTCGAGTAGTCGAGGCCGCGCAGGTGCGAGATGTCGTCCTCGGACATGCCGAGGGCCCCGCGCAGGATCAGCGCCTCGAGCACGGCGGTGTCCAGGCGCCGGTAGGGCTCGGGCATTCCGGCGAGAGCGGCGTCGGCGATCGACTGGTCCTTGAGCGTCACCCGGTAGGGCATGCGATGGAAGCTGTCCATGTATCCGAACGCCACGCCCGTGCCCGCGGGTGGCTCGAGCTCTCCGGTGCTCGCGAGCGGCTCGATCTCGAAGTCGCGCATGAGCGCCTCCCGGATCGCCTCCTGCTTCTCGCTGTCGCCGGCCAGGGCGGTGAGCAGGCGATGGGTGGGGAAGACGAGCAGCCCGGGGTCGGACAGCGACACGAGCAGCATCAGCACGTAGCGGTGATCGCCCTCGCCGCCGACCTCGTCGGCGTATACCCGAGCCGTCTCGTAGCGGTGATGACCATCGGCGATCAGCAGCTCGGCGCCGGCGAGGGCGCCCTGCAGCTCTGCGACCTGGTCGGGGTCAGCCACCCGCCAGAGCGCATTGCGCGTGCCCTCGTGATCGGCAGCCTGTGCGTCGGCCGGCTGGGCCTGGGTCCGCTCGAGTGTCGAGGCCACCGCGCCGCTCGGGTCCGGGAAGAGGCTGAAGATGGGGGACAGGTTGGCCCGGGTGGCGCGCGTCAGCCGCAGCCGGTCCTCCTTGGGCCCGGGATGCGTACGCTCATGCGGGCGTATCCGCCCGGGCCCGTACTCCTCCACGCGCACGCGCGCGAAGATCCCGGTGCGCGAGCGCTCTCCGCCGTCGGGTGCGCGGTAGTCCTGGCGCAGCACCCAGAGCGCGGGCTCGTCCTCGCGCACCAGCACCCCTCGCTCGAGCCAGCCGGCCATCGTCGCCGCCGCATGCTCGTAGCGATCGCGGCCGTCGGGTCCCGGCTCCGGCAGGTCGATCCCCACGACGTTGTGGGCGCTGCGGGCAACGAGCTCGCTGCGCAGCTCTCCGTCGACCACGTCGTAGGGAGGGGCGATCACGTCCTCGAGGGGCCCGGCCGAGGCGGCGTCGTAGCGAAGGGTGCGGAGGGGCTGAACATCGGCCATCGGAACGCGGCACCCTACTTGACCCGGAGGGGCCGGCCGATCTATAGTCGTACCCTTGGTCATCTGACTAAGACGACTGACCAATATGGAAGCGGCAAGGGTTCCATCCCGGGGTAGGCGCGAGGCCACCGAGGCACTCCTGGACGCGGCTGAGCGGATGCTCCTGAGCGACGGGTATGCCGGGATCACCACCCGTCGCGTGGCTGCGGAGGCGGGCGTCAATCACGGGCTCGTGCACTACTACTTCGGGTCGATGGAGGAGCTGCTCCTGCAGGTACTGGAGCGCTTCACCGACGGGTTGATCGCGCGCCAGCGCGAGATGTACGCAGCCGAGGAGCCTTTCATCGAGAAGTGGCGCGCGGCGATGCGCTACCTCGAGGAGGACTACCGGGCGGGTTACCCCAAGATCTGGCTCGAGCTGCAGGCCATGGCCTGGAACCGCCCCGACCTGCAGCAGCGCCTGCTTCAGGTGGACGGCGAGTGGCGCTCCACGCTGCGGCAGGCCTTCGCCGGGGCGCTCGACGAGTACGGGCTCGACTCGGATCGCTTCCCGCTCGAGGCAGTGGTCTCGCTGGTGATGACCTTCAACAAGGGCATCGAGCTCGAGCAGCTGCTGGGTGTCCGGGCCGGGCATCAGGAGCTGCTGGCCTGGATCGACGATTGGCTGACTGCCCAGGAGCGGCGGCGATGAGGGTGCTCTACATCTCATCCCCGATCGGCCTGGGGCACGCCCGCCGCGACGTGGCCATCGCCCGGGAGCTGCGCCGGCTCGTCCCCGGGACGGAGGTGGACTGGCTCGCCCAGGACCCGGTCACGCGCGTGCTCGAGAGGGAGGGCGAGCGCATCCACCCCATGAGCCGCCATCTGTCCAACGAGTCGGCGCACATTGAGTCGGAGTCCTCCGAGCACGATCTGCACTGCTTCCAGGCCTGGCGGCGGATGGACGAGATCCTGGTGGCCAACTACATGGTCTTCCGCGACCTCGTGCACGAGGAGCGCTACGACCTGTGGGTCGGCGACGAGGCTTGGGAGATCGACTACTACCTCCACGAGCACCCCGCGGAGAAGCGCGCTCCCTACGCGTGGCTCACCGACTTCGTGGGCTGGCTGCCGATGGAGGACGGCGGCACCCACGAGGCCTTTCTCACCGCCGACTACAACGCCGAGATGGTGGAACACATCGACGCCCACCCTGAGGTGCGCGACTGCGCGCTGTTCGTAGGCAACCCTGACGACGTCGTGTCCGAGCGGCTGGGGCCCGAGCTGCCCGCCATCCGCGACTGGACAGAGAGCCATTTCGAGTTCTCCGGTTACGTCACCGGCTTTGACCCGGGCGAGTTCGGAGACCGGGAGAGGCTGCGCGCCGAGCTGGGATACCGTCCGGGCGAGCAAGTGTGCGTTGTCACCGTGGGCGGGTCGGGGGTCGGGGAATCTCTGTTGCGCAAGGTGATCGCGGCGTTTCCCGAAGCCAAGCAGCTGGTGCCCGACCTTCGCATGATCGTCGTGGCCGGCCCGCGCATCGATCCCGCCTCGCTCCCGGGCGCCGACGGCCTGCAGATCTGTCCCTACGTCCACGACCTCTACCGGCACCTGGCCGCCTGCGACCTGGCCGTCGTGCAGGGCGGGCTCACCACGGCGATGGAGCTCACGGCCAACCAGCGCCCGTTCCTCTACTTCCCGCTGGCCCATCACTTCGAGCAGAACCTCCATGTTCGCCACCGCCTCGAGCGCTACGGGGCGGGCCGGCGGATGGACTTCGAGAGCACCGAGCCCCGGGACGTGGCAGCCGCGATCGCTGACGAGATCGGGCGCGAGATGGACTATCGGCCCGTGGAGACCGACGGTGCCCGCCGCGCCGCCGGGCGCTTGGCGGAGCTGCTGGCGTGAGAGCTCTCGCCCCCGATGAGTCCGGCTACGTCGAGCGCGACGGGGTGCGGGTCTGGTGGGAGCGCTTCGGTGATGGCTCGCCGACGCTGCTGTTCATGCCGACGTGGTCGATTGTCCACTCGCGCTGCTGGAAGGCGCAGGTTCCCTACTTCGCCCGCCACTTCCGTGTCGTCACCTTCGACCCGCGCGGCAACGGCCGCAGCGCCCGGCCGCGCGACCCGGACGCCTACGCGGAAACCGAGTTCGTCGGCGACGCACTGGCGGTGATGGACGCGACCGATACCGAGCGCGCGGTGATGGTCTGCTGGTCCCGCGGAGCGCAGCGGACCCTGCTGCTGGCCCACGGGCACCCCGAGCGTGTGCTGGGAGCGATCTTCATCGGCCCGGCCGTGCCGCTCGCGCCAGTCGCCCCCGAGCGTGCGGCGTTCATGTCGCGTTTCTCCGAGCGGCTCGAGACAGACGAGGGTTGGGCCAAGTGGAACGCCGACTACTGGCGCCGCGACTACCGGGGTTTTCTCGACTTCTTCTTCGGCCGCGTATTCTGCGAGCCGCATTCCACCAAGCAGATCGAGGATGCCGTGGCCTGGGCCTCGGAGACCGACGCCGAGACGCTGGCCGCCACAGTGCTCGGACCGTGGATCGACTCTCCCGAGCGCTGCCTGGAGCTATGCGCCCAACTCGCGTGCCCGGTGCTCGTGATCCATGGCGAGGAGGACTTGGTTCGCCCGGCCTCCGCGGGGCGCGCTCTGGCCGAGGCCAGCGGTGGGCGCTTCGTAGGCCTGCCCGGCTGCGGACACGCGCCACACGCACGCAAGCCGGTACTCGTCAACCCGCTGATCCGCGAGTTCGTCGAAGGACCCTCGCGCGCACCGCCCGCCCTTCGCACCGGACTCGCAACCCACCCCTCGACACAGGAAAGGCCATGACCACCACAGAGACCACCCCGCCCGACACCGGCACGGGCTATCAGCTCGAGGGATCGCTCCTCGAGGTCTGTGACTGCAACACGCTGTGTCCCTGCTGGATCGGAGAGGACCCCGACGGCGGCACCTGCCAGTCGGTGGTCGCGTACCACCTCGACAGGGGCCTGATCCGCGGCGTGGACGTGAGCGGCTTGACGCTCGTAAGCGTGGTCCACATCCCCGGCAACGTGCTGGCGGGCAACTGGCGCCAGCTGGTGCTGCTGGACGACAGCGCGACCGACGAGCAGGCAGAGGCCATGCTCGACGCCTTCAGCGGGAAGCTCGGCGGTCCGCTCGCCGACCTCGCCCAGCTGATCGGCGAACGCGTGGCGGTCGAGCGCGCTCCGATAACGCACTCGATCGTCGACGGCGCCGGCACGCTCAAGGTGGGCGACAAGGTGGACTGCAGCATGCATCCCTACCGCGGCCCCGACGGCAGCATCACCACGCTCAACAACTCGGTCTTCTCCACGGTTCCGGGCTCGCCCGCCTACGTGGCGGTGGCCGACCACCAGAAGGTGGATATCCCCGAGCACGGCTACGAGTGGGAGTTCGAAGGCCGCAACGCGATCCAGTCGGACTGGAAGATCGACCACCGGAGTTGACGGCCTGATGACGGTCTCAGCCCCCCAGCGAGCGGACCCCCTCCGCTCCCGCGTGTCCCGATCGTCGGCACCCCCCCTGCCGATCGTCGCCGGCATAGCCGCCGCCTGGGTCGCCGCGATCGCGGCCCAGGCGGTGGGGGCCGCCGCGTTGGTGCACCACGATGCGCTACTGGTGGACGGACCACCGCCGGCACTGTCCACTCTGCTATTCCTGCTGGCCTGGCAGGTGATGATCGCGGCGATGATGCTCCCGTCGAGCCTGCCGCTGGTGAGGCTCTACGCGGCTGCCAGCGCGCGGGCGCCGGCACGTTCGAGGGCGATGGCGGCCTTCGTTGGCGGCTACGCAATGGTCTGGAGCGCTTTCGGGCTGCTGGCCTTCGCGCTGGATGCCGGGCTGCATGCGGCGGTCGAGGCCAGCCCGTGGCTGCACGAGCGCGACTGGATGATCGGCGGCGCGGTGCTCGCGCTGGCGGGTCTCTTCCAATTCACTGCGCTCAAGGATGCGTGCCTCGACAAGTGCCGCCATCCGGCACAGTTCCTCACCCGCCACTACCGCCGCGGGCCGGCGGCCGGCCTCGAGCTCGGCATGCGCCACGGGACGTTCTGCGTGGGTTGCTGCTGGGCGCTGATGCTGGTTATGTTCGCCGCGGGCCTGGCGAGCCTGCTGTGGATGGCGGCCCTGACGGCCCTGATGATCCACGAGAAGACGCGCCCGTCGGGAGCGCGAGCGGTCCCGGTGACCGGCGTGGCCCTGCTGGCGCTGGCTTCGGTTGTGCTCGCCTACGGGGCGGCGACGGCCGGCGGCCTCTGAGGCCGCCCTACACTTCTCTGCGCGCGGGGCGTAGCGCAGCTTGGTAGCGCGCCGCCTTTGGGTGGCGGAGGTCCCCGGTTCAAATCCGGGCGCCCCGATCCTCACGGACAGTACGCACTGCTTCGCATAGCCCAGCACAGAGGCATCTAGGCCAGTACCTAGGGTCGCTATGCGGGGCGGTACGGGGCTATCCGGGACGCAACAGTGACGCGCCCTCGGTCGCCAACAGTGACGCACCTCCCTCTGATCGGCCGGGCCGACACGCCGCCGACCGGAAGCCATCAGGAACAAGCCGATCACGAGGCCAACAAACACCGGCGACCATGAGGATGACTCCCACGGTTGATCTCGAGCACCGCTCCCCAGGGCCGACAACCGCGTCCTGAGCTCAGGGCGCGGACGGCGCGATAGAGACGCCTGCCCGTGTCCAAGGGGGCCACGACCGCGCGTGCGGAGACACCTGCTCCCGCCGAAGGCAGGCGTCGTGACCGAGGCTGGCGGGCTCTTGCTCGGGACGAGCTCCGAGAGTCCCGACCGATCGCCCGCAGACTCCTGCTTCGCCCTGGGAAGGCGAGAGTCGTGAGTGCCTTCCGCTGTGCGACCGGTGCTCGTCCGGTGCGCAAGCGTGCCGGACACCAGGCGCGACGCTCGCTCAGACCGCGAGAGCGACAGCGCGGGGCGGAATCGAATTGAGCGCCTGGCGGGACGTCTCGGCGAGGCTAGAGCCCACCCCAAGCCGGGGAGCGTTCTTTCGAAAGTTCCTGCGTGGCTCTTACCACTTTGTTTCCCCGCACCCCTGCCATCGATCAGGACAATGGGCAACGAGGGGAGCCGCGGACCCCAGGCGCGCGACCGCGCTAAGGCCAATCCCGAGGAGCCGCGTCACGAGTGGGCTTCGATGGCCTTCGCCGTATCGAGGAAATGGCGGAAGGCGGTTACCTCGCCGTCGGAGCCGAACTCATAGAGGTGAATCTCCTCGTCTAGGACTCGCTTCCCGGTGGCCTTGACGGTTAGGTCGTACTCGATCACCGCCGCGACGCGGCCCTCCCCCTCGAGGAATGAATGGGGGTTGAAGGAGTTCATCTCGAAGTCTTCCTCGATGTCCTGGAAGAACCCGGCCGCCGCCTCCCGACCGCTGCGGGGCCTCATGTACGGGACGTCCTGATCCTGCGCAGTGTTGCCGGTCGGGTGATGCTCCCACCGGACGTCGTCCGCCAGGTGCTCGAGGATCGCGGGGATGTCCCCGCGACCGAATGCCTCGTAGATCTGCTGCACGGTCTCGACGCTGCTCATAGGGTCTCCTTTCGCCCGTATCGGGCGACCGGAGCAGCGTATCTTCCCCCGCCAGCACCGCGGCGCTGGCACCAACGAACTACGCGGTCGGGGAACCGCCCCTCGCCGCCGGGTCGGCGCCCGCAGTCGAGGCCGCTCATGTAAGCGGCACTGTGACGATCATGCGAGCTTGCTTGCGCTCAGGACGAAGAGCAGTAGCGGCGGCGCTCGCTGACCCCGCTTCCGCTTTCGCTGCAAAGCAGCAGGCGAGCGCGGCGATCCGCCACGGCGAGGAGGCGAAGGCGAGGATCCGCGCGCTAATGGCGGCGAATCAGTGGTACGGGTGAAGCGAAACGGGGGGGGGCCGGTTGACCACCGGCCGGTCCCTACCCGTTGACCCCGCTCTGCACAGATTTCCCCCCGATGCAGTCGTTGCAACTTTCCACGGACTTGAGGGCGGAGGGGTGAAGCGCCGCTATGAACGTAGGCACCGGCGGATCCGGGCGATTTGGGCGGAGCGGGTGGCCGCTGCTGGGGTGGTTTGCGCGAGGCCGGACTGCACGTTCCCCGGTGGGCTGATTCAGCCGGGGCAGGCGTGGGACCTCGATCACGACGATTCGGATCCGACCCACCAGCGTTACCCGGGTGCTTCGCACGCGTCCTGCAACCGCCGCACGGTGACGCACTTGAAGCAGCAGCTGGGGCAGGTGAACGCCCAACCGCCGCGTTTCGACGGGCTGCCGGACCCGGACCCGGGGAACACGGTCGACCGCTGGTCGAGACACTGGGGCGGCCCGTTCAACCCTCGCTGTCCGCATTGCCGGCGGCTGGGTGGTCCGTGCGAGGAGGCAACCTAAGCGCGATTGCCTGTCCGCGGTGAATCGCCACGGCGCTGCAGGGTGCCGGGTCGATCAGGTGCCCGATCTTCGCCTTGACGAGCGGGTCGAGGCCGGCGAACGGCCGCGCGACGGAGCCGTTCGACCGAGGGGCTCCGGTGCCGCCCGTAGCGTTTTCGCCCCGCGACAGATTCCAACTTCTCAGCGTGCGACGCGTTACTAGTCACGACCCCGGCCGGGGTGATCTCTAACGAGGCGGTGCGTCTGCGTCGGGAGTACACCGGTCGCGGGCCGACAAAGGCGAAACCACGATTGCTCGCGACTTGGTGACGATCATCCTGGGGAACATCCTCACGAAGGGCGAGCGCAGCCGGTGGGACGAGGGGAGGGTTGATCTCGTGGTCGAGGTCCGACACGCCTATCAGCAGGCGATGCGTGACGAGCTGGTCGCAGTGGTGGAGGGCGCGACCGGCCGTAAGGTGATCGCCTTTATGAGCGCCAACCACGTCGACCCCGATTGCGCCGCCGAGGTCTTCGTCCTCGAACCGGAGCCCGGAGTTTCCGCCTAACTGGATGGGGGAGTCGTAGTGGTAGGTGGACTCGGCCGGGCGACCCTGCGGGAGGAGTTCGGTCGGGGACGCCCCCCACCTTGACCCGGTCAGCGGCCCGGGACCCCTAGACGTGTGGACTTTTCGAGGGGCCTAGGCGTTGTAGTGACAGGGCGGGTGCTGCGTCATGGGGTGTGCTGTGGCGTAGCAGCCGCCCCGGCTGTCTTACCGCTAAGGGCGACGGTCTGGGGGCTTCGTTCGGCCTCGGTATTCAGGCTCAGGGCGTCGTCACTAGCAGATGGGGGCTCGGACTCCACGGCTGACTCCTCGAGCGCTTCGCCGGCGCGCACGGGCGCTGGGATCAGCGCTGCCCCTGCGAGGATGAGGGCGAACGCCGCGAGGCGCACGCCTATCACGAGAGCGTCGCTGCCGAGCCGATCCCCGAAGACCGCCAGCCCGGCGAGAATCGTGGACAGGTTCGCCGCGACCGAGGTGACGGCGATCACCGCCACGCCGTCGCCGATCTGGAGGCTGCGAGCGGAGGCGAAGAACGAGAACACCGCCGCCGTGACGATGACCACGCTCCAGGGGCTGAGCAGGCCGACCGGGCCGCTGTCGAGGTCTCCCGAGAGCGCCTTGATGGCCACGTCTGAGATGCCGAACCCGAGTCCGGCGGCAATGCCGAGCAGCACGCCGCGCTGTATCGGGATGCGCTCGATTAGATGGGTGAAGACGAGAAGCAGGCCGACGCAGACAGCGATCGATTCGAAGATGATCATCCCGGCGAGGGAGTAGCCCGACTGGGCTCCTCCTTCGCTCCCGCCAGTCAGCGTCAGCAAGGTGAGCGAGACCGCCACCAGGCCGATCCCGATCCACTGGCGACGCCCCAGCTCGAAGCCGAAGAAGCGCTCGGCGAGCACCGCCAGGAAGACGAGGCCTCCGGCGAGCACCGCCTGGCCGATCGAGATCGGGGCAAGCGTGAGCGCGGCCACGTGCAGCGCGAACGCTACCGCCGCCATGCCCCAGCCGATGCTCCACCACTTGGACCGAAAGAGATCGATTGCGCTGCGCAGGGGATGCCGCATGTCGACATCGGGCGCAGCGACCGCCCCCCTGTGCTTGAACAGGAAGGCGAGATTCGTCCCCAGCGCGGACAGCAGCGCACAGAACAGGCCCACGCCGACAGCCAACGAGACGCTGGTCACCGCAGCGCCCTCAGAGCTTTCAGCGGGGCGCAGAAGCGCCGCCGCCGAATGTGCGGTCGGCCCATCTCAATCAAGGTGCGTCGTCTCCTACGTCAGGTGGCCAGTCGGCTTCTCGGCCCGCCCGAGCATCACTTTCTCTGTGACGCGCCTGCGGATCCCGGGCGCACCCAACGTAAAGGCCCCTTACCCAAAAGCGACATTGCACGCGCTTGCTCCTACCGAGGTCGGCCCACTGCAAACGCGAGCCGGGACAGCGGCTCAGCGCGCCAGCGTGTCGGGCTTTCTGTCTTGCATCCCTCTGGGCCGTCTTGCGCCCTCTGACGGCCGCCCTCTGACGCCCTTAGCCCGGGATGTCGCGCGGGTCGTTGCCGTGTGAGTCCTTCTCCCTGATGCTGCCGTCCTGGGCGTGGACGACGAGTTCGGCGTTCTGCTCGTCCGCTAGCTGCTGGCCCTGGTGATCGCTTCCTCCTGCGTGTCATGCGTGGAGCGTTTGCGTCCGCCGATTTCACACGTCCATCGGTCGCCGGCTGGGACTACATGCACGTCGGGCATATCAGGCCTCCGTTGATCGATTCCGGGCTTCGTTTAGAGCGACGCCGCGCGGCTGGGCAGACATGACTCTTGCCCAGCCGCGGTCGTCCTATCGCCCGATTGGGTGGGCGAGTGGCGAGGTGTTACCGAGGCCCGTCGTGGCCGTTTCGGTCGCTGGGCTCGTCCCAGTAGGGGTCCTGGCTTCCCGACTTGGCAAGGCCGCGAGAGATGAAGTAGGCCCCGCCGAGAATCGCGACGTAG
Organism: uncultured Thermoleophilaceae bacterium; assembly: GCA_963813495.1. Lineage (GTDB taxonomy): Bacteria > Actinomycetota > Thermoleophilia > Solirubrobacterales > Thermoleophilaceae > JACVRW01. The sequence continues at coordinate 416,850 of CAWEZC010000005.1, read as the reverse complement.
AGCCAGGCTTGGCGGGCGATGAACTCGTCGGTTCCGTTGTCGCCGCCGTCGATCAACGCGGCGCTGACCAGGATCGCCACGATCAGACCAACCATCGCCCAAAACTCGGTGGTCTTGAAAGCGGCCTTGGTCTCTGTGGCGAGCCGGCGGATACGGGATCCGACAGCAACGTTGCGGGCTTCGCGCCCGTGGGTCGTGGCACCTGTGGTGGCCATGAGTCCTCCTGTGAATGGATTGTTTCGCGAGTCGCTGGCTGCGTCCGTGCGTTCGGCTGCGTCCGCGCCAGCGACCTTGTTGCGGTCCTGTGAGGTGAGCGGTTGCGCCTTCGCGCCCCCACCCGGCCCGGTCGCTGATGCCCGATTGGGTACACCACAAACCTCGATCCGAAGATCGAATGCTTGGCCACCGCGATGCTGTCCCGGCCGCGGTCCGCACTAACAGCCGTCCCGCTTGCTCGTCCCGGTGAAGGTCCGAAGCAGCGGTGCGACCATTGGTGTGTCGAGACATACGTCTCTTCTCGGCCTCTGTACCCGCCGCCCGGGACCTCAACCGCCGTGGCCACACCTCTGTCCTGGCGCTAGACTGGTCTGTCTACAGCGTTCGCCTGGTTCTCCGGTCTCTTTCTCTCGCGCGCGCGCCTCACTAACACAGAGACTCGAGACACAGAGACTCGAGACGACGCAGTTGATGAGTCAGGACACGCGGATGCCCGAGCAGACCGCTGCCGAGCGGCGAGGGCTGCAGACGGCTGAGCTTTCGAACGCGATGGTGCGGCTCTACAAGGAGCAGTTCGGCCGAGGACCAACCAAGGCCCACTCGGTCTACGCCAGTCCCAATCTCGTGGTCTGCACGCTGGAGGACAGCCTCACCCCAGCCGAGCACCGGATGGCGCAGCTCGGCGAACACCAACGGATCAGGGACATCCGCAACTTCTTCCAGCACGCCAGCGAGAACGAGTTCGTCGAGGCCGTCGAGAAGATCACCGGCCGCAACGTGCGCGCCTTTATCAGCGGCACCGACAGCGAGCACGACGTGTCGGCCGAGGTCTTCTACCTCCACCCACAGATCACCTCCACCGACAGCGCCTAGGAAGTACGGGGACACCCCTCTGGATTCGCCGTACCTGCGTGCCACGTTTCCTGCGCCGCGGGGTGGGGTTTGCGCCCAGGGACTTAAGACGTTCAGCGGCTCTGCTTGCCGTGGTGGGCTGCGGGACCCCGGCTACCGCTTCACAGGAGCGCACGGCTAGTCCGGTCCGCGTCGAGTCCGCACAGGTGGCGAGCTCTCAAGCAGGTCTACCTGCACCGGATCCGCGGACAGGATCAGCGGGTTGCCGCTGCCCCGCCGCTCGAAGGTCACGAGGCATGGTCACCCGACCGGGGTGGTTGTCTTCCGCGGGGCGAGGGTTGGCGCGCTAGGCAGCGGGAAAAATGCCCCAATGAAGGCTGCCGCAGAGCTGGTGCGTATGTTCGACGCGGTCAGGCCCTTCACGGTGGGACTCGAGGAGGAGGTCATGCTCCTCGACCCGGTTTCGCTCGACCTGCTTGCGCGCGGTCCAGAATTGCTCGAGCGCCTGCCGTTCGATGGTCGCTTCAAGCTCGAGATGCCGGCTTCGCAGCTGGAGCTCCTCACCTCGCCTTGCGACGATGTGCCGGCGGCAGTCGATCAATTGCGCGCCGCCCGCCAAGCCCTGCTGGATGGCGTAGATGGCTTGGCCCGGCCGGCCGCCGCGGGCGTCCACCCTTTCAGCGCGTCGGAGGGAGCGCTCAATCCCGGATCGCGCTGGGAGCACACGGCGGGCGAGTACGGGCGGCTGGCCCGCCGCCAGCTCGTCTGTGCCCTGCAGGTTCATGTTGCCGTGGGTGGGGCCCAGCGGACACTCGCCGTGTACAACGCGCTGCGCGAGCAGCTCCCGCTCCTGGCGGCCCTAGCGGCAAACGCACCCGTGTACCAAGGGCGCGACACCGGGCTCGCCTCGGTGCGGCCGAAGATCGCCGAGCTGCTGCCGCGGCAGGGAGTGCCGCCGGCGCTGAGCGGCTGGGACGAGCTGGAGGGCGAACTCCGCTGGGGCCAAACGGCCGGAACCGTGCCGGATCAGGGCTCATGGTGGTGGGAGCTTCGGCCCCACCTGCGCTACGGCACGCTTGAGCTGCGTGTGCCCGACGCGCAGACGACGGTGGCCGACGCGGGGGCCATCGCCGCGGTGGCCCAAGGGCTGGTGGCGTGGCTCGCAGAGTGCGGCGACAACGGGGAGTATGCGGGCCGCCCGGTGCCGACCTGGCGTATCGAGGAGAACCGATGGGCAGCCTGTCGCGACGGTGTCGAAGGCGGGTTCGCCGACGTCCGGAGCGGGGAGGGACACCCTGTGCGCGACTGCCTGCACGCACTGCTCGATCGACTCGAGCCGTTCGCGGGCCGGCTCGGCGCGTCGGCCCAGCTCGAACACGCACGCACTCTGGTGGAGCGAAACGGTTCGATGCGACAGCGGACCGTGGCCGCGGAGATTGGAGCCCGGGGTTTGGCCGACTGGCTCGCGAGCCGATTCAGTGACGGTCTTCGCGGGTAAGCGCGCTGCGATGAGACCAATGCCCGAGCCACGGGGTCCGATAACCGACCTGCTCTTCGATCACTGGCAAGACTCTCCGCGCGGCGCGCGTCCTCGCCAGCCGGCATGCGCATCCTCAGGCGCCTTCTTCGACGAGGATCTCCAGCTCGCGCTCTACTGTTGCTACGAGCTTCATTACGGCGGCTTGCCCGGAGTGGACGAGCGCTGGGAGTGGAATCCGTGGCTCCTGGAGCTGCGTGCCGGGCTGGAAACGGTGTTCGAGGAGGAGCTGTTCGCCACCCTGGGTGCGCCGAGCGACTCGGCTCTGCCCGAGGAAATGGACCTGGCCTTGCGGGCTATCGCGGAAGCCGACAACGCCCCGTCGCTGTCACGCCACGTCGAACGCCGCGCTGACTTTGAGCAGATTGTCGAGTTTCTGGTCCACCGGTCCGCCTATCAACTCAAGGAGGCCGATCCCCATTCCTGGGCCCTGCCGCGCTTGAGCGGACCGCCCAAGGCGGCCCTGGTTGAGATTCAGGCAGACGAGTACGGCGGCGGGCGGGCGGAGCGAATCCACGCGACGATGTTCGCTCGTTCCATGGACGCCCTGGGGCTCGATTCGAGTCCCGGCGCGTACCTCGACTCGATTCCGGCTATCACGCTCGCGACGGTCAATCTGATGTCCATGCTCGGCCTGCACCGACGCTGGCGCGGCGCCATCATCGGTCATCTGGCCCTTTTCGAAATGACCTCGTCGATACCCAACCGCCGTTACGCGACGGCGCTGCGCCGGCTCGGCTTCGGCGGGGCGGCCACCGCCTTCTTCGACGAACACATCGAGGCCGATGCCGTACACGAGAACATCGCCGCCGTCGATCTGGCCGGAGGTTTGGTTCGCCAGGATCCCGCTCTCGGCCCCGACGTGCTTTGGGGCGCGAGGGCCCTGGCCGCCATCGACGCCGAATGGGCGCGACACGTGCTGGATTGCTGGCAGAACGGGCACAGCTCGCTGCGAGCGCCGATTCACCAGCTCGCCGCCTAGTTGCGCTCCAATTCTGACGGCGCTCGAAAGTTGGATAGCTTGTGAGTGCCGTCGCAGAGCGGCCTGATGCGGGACTTACCGCAGCGGCAGAGAGCAATCGTGTCGCGGTCCACCTCGATCTCACGCCCGTGCATGTCCTGCAGGCGCACCGGGCCGCGCACGATCAGCGGTCCGTCGCGGTACGGGGTGATCACGACCGGTTTCGGGGGCTGGTTCACGAGCCTCAAGTGTCCCGACGCACCCACCGGTAAACGGATCTCGGTCCCAAAGCGCCAACTTGGCTTGCGGGGGCGTGCCCGGGTATCCGTACCAACGGATTCTCGAACGAAAGAGACACAATGGTCAACGACAGCCTCGCCCAAGGTGCTCGCGTCGCGCACGACTGGGGGCTTGCGAGCTGGCTCGGCGGCAGCATGTACGGACAGTTCGCCCTCAACCCGGCCGTAGCCAGGATCGACGACCGCCGCGAACGCGGCAAGGTCGTGAACGCCGCCTGGAACGGCTACAACGTGATCAACGCAGCAGCGCTCGGGTCAGTTGCGCTCGGCTGGTTCGGATCTCGCCTCACAGAGACACGGCCTGATCGGCTCACCGAGACCGAGCGCAAGCTGGCCACGGCCAAGGACGGCTTCACCGTAGCCGCGCTCGCAACCGGCATAGCGAGCGCAATCCAGGGGGCTCGCCTCGCAAAGCAGGCACCCGATGGCGCGGTCCCGATGGAGCGGGGCACCAAGCCCGCAGAGGACACGCCGTCGAGCGCCGCTCGGGCCCAGCGATCGCTCGCCGGACTCGGGATCGTCAACATCGCCTCGGGAGTAGGGATCGTGGCCACGAACGCGCTGCTCGCTCAGCGCGGCCACAGCCGCCCGCCCCTACGGCGCAGCCTGTTTCGCCGGAGCGACTGAACCCTCGGCCCGACCCGCAGACGGTCAGCGGCAGCGAAGCTACTCGGCCGTCGTGCGGGCCAGCTACTCGGCCGTCCTGCGGGCCAGCGTAAGGCCCCCCATTACGAGTAAGGCACCGAAGACCAGAAACCCGAGATCCCAGCCGAGCGGACCGCCCAAATCGTCACGAACGTGGTGTAGCCCCAGTAGGTGGTGGTCGATCAGCCCCTCCACGACATTGAAAGCGCCCCAGCCGACCAGCAACATCCCCACCTGCAGACCCCATGGCGGCGCGAGCCGTCCGCGCTGCCACTCAACAAGTGCCGCTGCCAGGCCTGCCGTCACCAGCAGCCAGGTCGAGGCATGAAACAGCCCATCGGCGAGGGTGTTGGCCTCGAGCCCAGCCACAGTCGCGGCCGGATATTCGCCAGTGTCGGTCAGCAGGTGATGCCACTGGAGGATCTGATGCAACACGATCCCGTCGATAAAGCCGCCCAGGCCGAGACCGAGAAGAAAACCGGGCCATCTGGCGGGCGGTGAGTCCGAGTTCACTGTCGCGAGCTACCCGGCCGCCAAGACAGAAAACCCCGAGACGCCACAGGCGGGGCCAACCCGGCGCGTCGCCTGCGCCGGTTAGGTCGAGCACGCGGTAAGTCAGGGGGTGAGAAGCTCTCGGCTGAGTACTACGAGGCTGCCGGCGAGCCGAAGCAGCTATGGAAGGCCGACAGCAGCCGCGTGTCCCCCGCGCCTCAGGACCGGCCGCCGGAACACCCGGTTATCTGCGCCAGCCTCGTGCGACCCCAGCCTTGCTCCCGCGTCGCCGTCGAAGAGGAATGCTCGCCACGGTCCCTCTACGGCGCGAGCGCTCCTCATGTTGGACCGCGTCGCCGATCAGCCAGAACATGGGCGGCCAGAGGCCGACGAACAGCGCTCGCCGCTCCGCGTTTCCTCGCTCCTCCTGGTCCACAGTCTTCGCGCGGATCCAGAGCGCGATGCAGAGGTAGATCGACGCGAGCGAGGTCAACTGGAAGTGCCAGCCGCGTAGACCCACACGAACGAGTGGCTTCGTCAACACCCCGGACCGCTACCCAGGGCCTGGCGTGTGCATGCCTCATTTGCTCACGGGTAGTGGATGCCTATGCCCCGATCCAGCAAGCTGCCCTTGACGCGCTCGGCGGCGATCGCGGCACGGTGGCCGCTCGGCCTGGCGCTGACTTCTTGGCGCTATCTATGGCGAACCATGCCCCTTTACCGCGCCGAGGAACCTGGATCTTGGGCCAACGACGCACCGCCGCCGCTACCGGACGGCAGCACAGACGATGAGACTCAGCGGGTCGTTGATGGCGTGGGCCCGCTCTTCCATCGCCGATACCGGGCGGACATCAGCGGCGCGAGCCTGTCACCCGAAGAGCTGATGGCGCGCTTACAGGCGGACCCCGACTCCGCCGCCCCCAGCGAATTCGCGACCTTCAAGAAGGTCTCGGGGCAGGAGAGGGGCATGAGACCCGGTGACGAGTACATCGTCCGCATGCCCGGGCCCTGGGACGGTCCGGTGCGGGTCATCGAGGTCTCTGATCGTTCGTTTCGCTTCATGACGCTGGCCGGACACCTCGAGGCGGGCCAGATCGCCTTCCGGGTGGGCGGCGGCGACGAGCGCATGCGCTTCGAGATCGAGTCGTGGGCACGCAGCGGCGACCGCCTCTCCAACCTGCTCTATGACCGCATGCGGATGTCGAAGGAGATCCAGCTCCACATGTGGATCTCCTTCCTCGAACGGGTCATCCGCATGTCGGGGGGTGAGCGTGACGGAGGCCTGCGCATCGACACCCGCCGCGTCGAGGACGTGCCCGCCGGTGCTTAGCCGGCTGCTGCTGGGGCAGCCCCGCGACCCCGGCCGCGCGCTTGCGGAGCTCCGCGACCGAGGGCTCAACTTCGACGTCACCCGCCGGGCCGAGTACACACCCGAGAACGGATGGCACGCGGACGACGTGCGCCAAGCTCTACCCCCCGAGCCACCCGGCGCCCCCACCCCTGGCGGAAGCTGGGAGACGGCTCGGGTAATCGCTCGCAACTACGACTTCGTCGACCCGTCGACCGTGCGCGGCGTGTTCGAACGTGAAGAGCCGTTCGAGCAGCGCACGATGCTGCTGATCCTGCATTTCCACCGCCTGCGGATCTACGTGGGCGTACGGGTGGGAGACGTCTACGACGAGGAGCGCACGCTCGACGGGCGCCGCGGCCGTGTCTTCGGCTGGAACTACCGAACGCTCGAGGGGCACGTCGAGCAGGGCGAGATGAAATGGGAGGTATGGAAATTCCCCGAGACGGGAGAGGTGCTCTTCCGCGTCGCGTCCTTTTCGCGGGCGGCGCCGCGGGGCAATCTCTTGGTACGGATCGGCTTCCGCCTGTTCGGCCGTCGGGAGCAGCTTCGCTTCCTCAACCTGACCGCCGACCGAATGGCACGGCTGACCGAGGAGCAGGTGGCACGCCGTGACACCCTCCCGACCCCGTAGCGCCCGGCACCGACTCACTACGGACCGTTGAACGAGCCGGCCGCTGGCAGACGCCGTATCTGAGCCCCTCAGGGTGTTCCGGGGGGGTTGGGTCGAAGTAGTCCGAGGCGGCAGCGCATCAGTGCGCTCCCGTAACCCTAAGAGCGCCCCGAATGTCCGTCCCCGACGGTCCGACGCCCCGTTCAAAGACCGGGGGCCATCCCACTACAGACGGCGAGCGTTTCTGGGACGGCCCAGGCGAAACCCCAATTCGATCCCGACGGGATTCGCGTCCGGGTCTTCTGCTGGCCACGTGCAGACTGTGGGCGGTAGCGGCTCGCATCAACCTCAATCGGCCACCGAAGTTGCTTTCATGCAGCAGCTTGGCGGGTGGTCCGCGAACGCGGTCTGCGACGCACTGCTGCTTAGGCGACCGAACGGCCTCGATGTCCCGTGGTTGGGGTCCGCGTGCCGGGGTACCAATCGCGAGGCGTCCGGTTATGCGGGCGACACGAAACGAGGTGACCGATGGCAGGCGAAGATGAGCAGAAGCGTGCCGACAAGGAGACGCTCCCCGATACTCCGCTGCATGCTTACAAAGAGGGCCGCGAGGATGACGTCGAAGGCGACGTCAAGAAGTTGAAGTCGGGCGACCCGGAGAAGTCCCAGCGAAAGGAAATCGAGGGCGAGGATGAGGGCTCAGAGGATCACATCGAGCCGCATCCTAAGCGCGACCCCACCGAAGCGTCTTAGCGCAGCGTCGAGTAGCGAAGAGGCGCTCGCGACAGGAACCCGACACCCGTGACGCAAGGCTGTGTCACCGCGCCCGCATGTCGTCCAAGGCAGGCGGCGTTGTCAGTCGAGCGTGATGACGACCTTGCCGTTGGCGCGGCCCTGCTCGACGTACACCAGCGCCTCGAGGGTCTGGTCGAACGGGAACGTCTTGTCGATGAGTGGGCGAAGGTGGCCGGCGTCGTGAAGGGAGGCCAGCTCGCGCAGCTGCCCGCCGTTGGCCTGCATGAACAGAAACGAGTAGCTCACGCCTAGCTTCCGCGCCTGCTTGCGGACCTTGTGGCTCAGCAGCCCCATCACGACGCCCACTAACTTCGGCGCCCCGAGCTGTTTCGCGAACCCGGGGTCCGGCGGGCCGGTCACGCCGATCGCCTGTCCGCCGGGCTTGAGGATCGTGAGGGATTTCTCGAGGTTTTCGCCGCCGAGCGAGTCCAGCACGACGTCGTAGCCGGAGAGGACTTCGGCGAAGTCCTCCTTGGTGTAATCGACGACGACGTCGGCGCCGAGGCTGCGCACCAGCTCCGCGTTCTCGCCGCGCGCGGTCGTGGCCACCGTGGCGCCGAGGTGCTTGGCGAGCTGGATGACGGTCGACCCCAGGCCGCCGGAGCCGGCGTGGACGAGGACCTTCTGGCCGGGCTTGACGTGGGCGCGGTCGACGAGGGCCTGCCAGGCGGCCAGTGACACCAGCGGCACCGCGGCCGCCTCGTGCAGTGTGAGCGAGGCTGGCTTGGGGGCGACGTCGTCCTGATCGATCGCGATGTACTCCGCGAAGGTCCCGATCCGCAGGTCGCGGGGGCGGCCGTAGACCTCGTCGCCTACCTGGAGGTCGCGTACGGCCGAGCCGACCGTGGTCACCACGCCCGCGACGTCGTGGCCGAGCACGAACGGGGTCCGGTGCTTCAGGAGCCGCTTGAACTCGCCATTGCGGACCATCATGTCGAGCGGGTTGATGCTGGCGGCGCTCACCCTGACCAGCACGTCACCGTCGCCGACGTCGGGCTCGGGTACCTCGGCGGCGCGGAGTCCGTCCTTGCCGTAGTGCTCGACGACGAATGCCTTCATGACCGCTCTCCCCGGCGGGTAATTGCCAGCCATCGCATGGGTGTGGGTCGGCGCGGGAGTTCTCATAGGAACTCGAGAGCCCGCTTGACGAAGTCCTCGTGGAACTGGAACACCCCGCCGTGCCCGGAGTCGGGATAGACGACGAGCTGGCTGTTCGGGAGTCGCCGGTCGAGGTCGATGGTGTTCTTGGTAGGCACCATCTTGTCGCTCTCGCCGTTCATGACGAGCACCGGCTGGTGGAGGCTCGCGAGATCGGCGGGCTTCTGCTGACCCCATCGGTGGATCGCCTTGAGCTGGGCGCGGAATGAGCCTACGGAGATCGCCTTGTCGCGGTCGTTCGTGCGTTCCTCGAGCCGTGCCAAATATTCCTTTCCGGCTCGGCGGCCGTTCGGAGTCCCGGTGAAGAAGAGAAACTGCTTGGGGTCCTGGCGGGTGAGCAGTCCTCGCGCGGTGTCGAGGTAGGAGATGCGGGTGACCTTGTCGATGCCTTCGCCCCCCGCGGGGCCGGTTCCGGCGATGATCATCTTGCGCACGAGCTGCGGCTGCTGCTGCGCGATCACCTGGGCAATCATGCCGCCCATGGAGAACCCGAACAGGTCGACCTGATCGAAGCCGAGGGCACGGATGAAGCTCACGGCGTCGCTCGCCATCTGCTCGATGCTCGTCGGCGTGGCCCCGCTGGAGGCACCGACACCGCGGTTGTCGAACGTAATGACCCGATGCTTGGCGGCAATGCCGTCCACGACTCGGGGGTCCCAGTTGTCCAGGACTGCGGCCAGGTGGGTGAGGAAGACCACTGGCACCCCCGTGCTCGGGCCGAGCTGACGGTAGGCGAACTGCACGCCGCCGGCGTTGATGGTCTGCGTCGGCGCGGTCTTCCACGTCGTGTTCAAAGCCGCACCCGTAGGTGCGTCGACCGTCGTCATCGCTTCTCTCCTTGTGCGAACTGCCTTGGGCTTTGCATTACGATCATACTACTGTAGTACGACTATAATTCAATAGCGAATGGCTGGACGCGAGCAGGGCCCACCCGTTGGCTGGCCTAGGGGTCGGGCCTCGCGCGGCAGCTCCCACGGCACGATCGAGAGCAGAACGACGAGAGAGGTTCGCTGTGCGATACGGCAAGGACCAAAAGCAGGCGACCAGGCAGCGCATTGTCGAAGCGGCCGGGCGGCGCTTCAAAGAAGACGGCATCGACGGCGCTGGCGTGGCGGCCGTGATGTCCGACGCCGGCCTGACCAACGGCGCCTTCTACGGCCACTTCACGTCCAAGGAGGATCTAGTCGCGAACGTTCTCGCCGACCAACTGCGCGCCCAACGCCACAGCTTCGATGCCCAGGGCCCAGATCGGGCGGGACTCGAAGCGTTCATCCACTCCTACCTGTCCCCGCAGCACCGCGACCAGTGCGCCGACGGCTGCCCGTCGGCTGCGCTGCTCGACGAGATCGCCCGCCGCCCCTCCGCCACCAGACAGGTCTTCACTGACGAACTGATGGGCGTCATTGACGACATCGCGTCGCGCCTAGACCCGAAAGACGCCGACTCGGCTCGAACCGACGCGCTCACGATCTTCGGAATGATGATCGGCACCCTGCAACTCGCCAGAGCGCTCACGGACCGCGACCTGTCCGACCAGCTCCTCGCCCGCGGCGTGGAGACGGCCGTGAAGCTGCTCGACGACCGGGCATGACCACGTCGCAACAACGAGCCCCTGACCGGCCGCGGGACTTGGTCACGAGGAGCGCGCAGCGATCGGCCGGCGTCGCGGCCTGAACGAGCGTCTCGATGGCCGCCGCCGGGTCGGCTCACGCCCGCTTCTCGCTGGCAATGCGCGAGCCGGGCGGCTAGCCAGCCCGGAAAGCCGGAACTCGTCCGGATCAACCGTCTCGTCAGTGTGGACGGTGCTGCCTGCTTTCCCACCGGAGCGGGCGCGCCAGTGATGTCCGAGGAGCGTCCTTGTTGGGATGTGTGGGAAGCGCGCGAGCCTGTCAGGCGTGCCGGTGAGAGGTCAAATATCGCTCCCCTGATCCGGAGCTTCGCTCCCAAGGACCGATCCCACCCCTTCGCGATTTCGTCCGACGATGGCGCTCGCTGGTGTCCTGTCAACTAGGACGAGAACACGTTCTCACCGAGTTCGGCGAGCATGCCGCCCAAGAACGTCCGGGCACGCTGCCATTCCTCATGGCGGGTGGCTATATCGGTTGGGAACTCGAAGCTCACTTGCGGGGATAGCGAGACCCCGACAGCGACCGCCGTGACGCCTACGAAGGCCAATGAGGCCATCGCGCACTCGACGACTTGAAGACGAACCTGGCGACCTTCCCCGCCAGCTTCAGCAGCCAATCGGGTACCCGCCGGAAGGGCCTTGGACTCCGGTGCGGCGGCGGGCCTCCAACGTCCTCAGGCCAACTCGCGCTCACAAAGCCCAGGGTTTTCATGGTCTCGATCACGTGACGAGCCCTTGGCCCGACGGCCGCCCTCACTCGATGCCTGGTCGGAGCGTGTGGGACGGGGAGGCGCTTTGGTTCAGCAGCGGTCTCCGGTCGCGCAAGGTGCGGAACGTGGTCATCGAGGGCGGCGCGGACGTCGTGCAAGGGCGGGACGAGATCGCGCGCGTCGCCGATCTGATGAACGCCAAGTACGGGCATCACGGTCGACTTCCTGGCGGCGCACGCGACGATTCGGGTCTGGCCGGGCCTGGGCTTTTGGCATCGCGCACGACGACTTCACCGGGTCACCCACCCGCTTGGTCTCCCACTAACAGCGCGCGGCGATGTGATCGAATGGCCGTGATGCAAACGGCGACAATCGAGCTAACCGGCGACCGGGTCGAGCCGGCCGACGTTGTCGCCGTGGCCCGCCATGGAGCGGCGGCGCGACTGTCGGACGAGGCACGCGCCGCCATGGCCGAAGGCGCGGCCGTGGTCGAGCGGCTCGCCGCCTCGGAGCGGCCGGTCTACGGCGTGTCGACCGGCTTCGGCTCGCTGGCCGGCACCTGGGTCCCGCCGGAGCGGCGCGAGGAGCTTCAGCGTGCCTTGATCCGCTCGCACGCGGCGGGCATGGGCCCGCCGGTCGAACGTGAGGCGGTGCGCGCGATGATGTTTCTCCGCGCCCGCTCCCTGGCGATGGGCCGCTCGGGGGCCCGCCCGATCGTCGCCGACACCATGCTCGCTCTGCTGGCGGCCAAACTCGACCCTGTGGTCCCCGAGCACGGCTCGCTCGGGGCGAGCGGTGATCTCGCTCCGCTCGCTCACTGTGGCCTGGCCTTGATGGGCGAGGGCGAGGTCTGGACGGCCGCGGGTGAGCGCGTGCCAGCGGCCGAGGGGCTCGCCGCGGTGTCGTTCGAGCCGCTCACGCTGACCGCCAAGGAGGGCCTCGCTCTGATCAACGGCACGGACGGCATTCTCGGGATGCTGCTGCTGGCCCTCCACGACGTAAGCAGGCTGCTCAAGGTGGCGGACGTCACGGCGGCCATGTCGACGGAGGCGCTGCTCGGCACGGACCGCGCCTTCGCTGCCGACCTCGTGGCCATGCGCCCCCAGCCCGGCCAGGCGCGCAGTGCCGCCAATCTGACGCGGCTGCTCGCCGGCTCCGAAATCGTGGCGAGCCACCGCTACGACGATCCGCGCGTGCAGGATGCGTACTCGGTGCGCTGTGCTCCGCAGGTGAACGGGGCCACGCGCGATACGTGGAGCTACGTCAACACCGTGGCTGCCGCGGAGCTGCGCTCGGCCATCGACAATCCGGTGGTGTTGGCCGACGGCCGCGTGGAGTCGTGCGGCAACTTTCACGGCGCCCCGCTAGCGCTTGCCTGCGACTTCCTGACGATCGCGGCCGCCGAGGTCGGCGCGATCGCCGAGCGCCGCACAGACCGCATGCTCGATCCGAGCCGCTCGTACGGCCTGCCGCCGTTCCTCACCGAGGATGCCGGGGTCAACTCCGGGCTGATGCTCGCCCACTACACCCAGGCGGCGATGGTGGCCGAGAACCGCCGCCTCTGCGTCCCGGCGAGCGCCGACTCGCTGCCCACGAGCGCCATGCAGGAAGACCATGTCTCGATGGGCTGGGGCGGCGCCCGCAAGCTGCGCACCGTGGTCGCCAACCTCGGCCGCATCCTGGCGGTGGAGCTTACCTGCGCGGCGCGTGCGCTCGATCTGCGCGCCCCGCTCCAACCGGGGCCAGGCACGGCGGCCGCGCACGCCGCCGTGCGGGAGGCCATTCCCGGCCCCGGCCCGGACCGCTGGCTGGCTCCGGAGCTGGCGGAGGCCGAGGCGCTGCTCGGCTCGGACGTCCTGCTCGAGGCGGTCGAGGGCGCGATCGGGAGCCTCGAGTGAGCCTGAGGACCGTCCACGCCCCACGCGGCACCGAGCGATCGTGCCGCGGTTGGGCTCAGGAGGCCGCGCTGCGTATGGTGATGAACAACCTCGACCCGGACGTGGCCGAGCGGCCGGACGAGCTCGTCGTGTACGGCGGAACCGGTCGGGCGGCCCGCTCCTGGGAGGCGTTCGAGGCCATTGTCCGCACGCTGCGAACGCTCGCGGACGACGAGACGATGCTCGTCCAGTCCGGGAAGCCCGTGGGCGTGTTCCGCACGCACGAGTGGGCGCCGCGCGTGCTGATCGCGAACTCCAACCTCGTCGGGGAGTGGGCCAACTGGGACGTTTTCCGCCGGCTCGAGGCGCTCGGGCTGACGATGTACGGCCAGATGACGGCGGGCTCGTGGATCTACATCGGCAGTCAGGGAATCGTGCAGGGCACGTACGAGTGCTTTGCGGAGATCGCCCGCCGGCGCTTCGGCGGCTCGCTGGCCGGCACGGTCACCCTCACCGCCGGCCTCGGTGGAATGGGCGGGGCCCAGCCGCTCGCAGTGACGATGAACGAGGGAGTCGCGTTGTGCGTGGAGATCGACCGCGATCGCATCCGCCGCCGGCTCGAAACCCGCTACCTCGACGAGGAGGCGGACGATCTCGCGGACGCGGTCGAGCGTTGCCTGCGCGCCAAGCAGGAACGACGCGCGCTCAGCGTCGGCCTTTGCGCGAACGCAGCCGAGGTGCTCCCCGAGCTGCTCCGCCAGGGTCTCGAGGCGGACGTCGTGACCGACCAGACGAGCGCGCACGACCCACTGGTGGGGTACGTGCCCGCCGGCCTGACGCTCGCCGAGGCGGACACGCTGCGGCGGGACGATCCCGAGGAGTACGTCCGCCGCGCGCGCCTCTCGGCGGCCGCCCACTGCTTCGCGATGGTCGGCTTCATGGACGCCGGCGCGGAGGTCTTCGACTACGGCAACAGCCTGCGCGCCGAGGCGAAGCTGGGCGGCTTCGAGCGCGCCTTCGACTACCCCGGCTTCGTCCCGGCCTACATACGGCCGCTGTTCTGCGAGGGCAGGGGGCCGTTCCGCTGGGTGGCGCTCTCCGGCGATCCGGAGGACATCGCGGCCACCGATCGCGCCGTGCTCGAGGAGTTCCCCGCGGACGAGAGCCTCGCCCGCTGGATCCGGATGGCGGGCGAACGCATCGCATTCCAGGGGCTGCCCGCGCGAATCTGCTGGCTTGGGTACGGCGAGCGTCGCCGGCTGGGACTCCGCTTCAACGAGATGGTCCGGAGTGGTGAGCTGCGTGCGCCGATCGTGATCGGACGCGATCACCTGGACTCGGGCTCGGTCGCCTCGCCATACCGCGAGACCGAATCGATGCTCGACGGGTCGGATGCGATCGCCGACTGGCCGCTGCTGAACGCACTCGTCAACACCGCCGCCGGGGCCTCTTGGGTCAGCATTCACGACGGCGGCGGCGTGGGGATCGGGCGTTCGATCCACGCGGGCATGGTGTGCGTGGCCGATGGCTCCAAGCTCGCCGCCGAGAAGCTCGACCGCGTGCTAACCGCCGATCCCGGCACCGGCGTGATGCGCCACGTCGACGCGGGCTACGAGCGAGCGATCGAGGTCGCGAAAGAGCGCCAGGTGCGCATCCCGATGCGCGAGCACGACGAGTGAGCCGGCGCGAGATCGTCGAGATCGGCCATCCCGTCCTGCGCGAACGGGCATGGGAGGTGACGCCCCGGCGAGCTTCGCTCGCGAAACGTTCAGCGGCTGATCGACGACATGGTCGAGACAATGCGAGCCGCGACGGCGCCGGGTTCGCCGCCAACCAGGTAACCGAGACCCGTGTGGATCGCGGTCGTGGAGGTGAGGCAGGCAACCTGCGCGACCCCTACAAGCCGCCGATCCCGCTCACCGTGATCGTCCACCCGCTAATCGAGCCGCTCGACGATGAGATCGCGCAGATCAACCAGGGCCGCCTGTCGGTGTCGGGCCTGCGCGGCGAGCTCCGCGTCACGTGAACATCCGCCTGCGCTGCCTCGACCGCGAGCGAGCCGAGCACGACGAGGTCAGGCAGGGGCTGACGGCCGGGACCCTCCAGCACGAGCTCGACCATCTCGACGGCACGCTGTTCGTCGACAGGGTCACCGATCGGAGCACGCTGCGCACCCGCGGTCAGTTCGAGCGTTTCCACCACGACGCATTCACCGAGCGCGCGCGCCGGCTCGTGGAGCGGGTCGGCTCGTGACCTCGTACTGGTGCACGCTGGCGTGGCTGGGCGGGCCGCGGCCGGAGGCCGGTGTGGTGATCGACGTCGAGGATGGCCGGATCGCAGCAGTCTCGCGCGACGAGCAGGTGCCGCCGAGGGGCGCGCGGCGCCTCGATGGGCTGACGCTGCCAGGGCTCGCCAACGCCCACTCGCACGCCTTCCAGCGCGCGCTGCGCGGCCGCACGCACGGGAGCGGCTCGTTCTGGACATGGCGCGAGCAGATGTACGGGGTGGCCGGGCGGCTCGACCCCGAGAACTACCTCGGGCTCGCACGCGGGACCTATGCCGAGATGGCGCTGGCCGGCATCACGACGGTCGGAGAGTTCCATTACGTCCACCACGGCCCCGGCGGCATGCCGTACGACAACCCGAATGAGATGGGCCGAGCGCTGATTGCCGCGGCCAACGACGCCGGAATCCGCCTCACGTTGATCGACTGCTGTTACCTGCACGGCGGGATCGGAGCGCCGCCGGAGAAGGCGCAGCGGCGGTTCTCCGACGGCAGCGCCGAGGCCTGGGTCAATCGCGTCGATGAGCTCGCCGAGGACGAGTCGGTGCGGATCGGGGCCGCGATCCACAGCATGCGCGCGGTCGATCCCGAAGCCGCGGCGATAGTGGCCGGCTGGGCCGCGGAGCACGTGCGGCCGCTCCACGCGCACGTCTCCGAGCAGCCGGCCGAGAACCGCGCATGCCTCGACGCCTACGGACGCACCCCGACGGCCGTGCTCGCCGATGCTGGCGCGCTCGGGGCGAACTTCACCGCCGTGCACGCCACGCATCTCGACGATGCGGACGTGAGCCTGCTGGGTGGCGCGGGCGCGTGCTGCTGCGTCTGCCCAACAACCGAACGCGATCTCGCCGACGGCATCGGCCGGATGCGCCGGTTGAGGGACGCGGGCGCCTCGCTCTCGCTCGGCAGCGACTCACACGCCGTGATCGACCTCTTCGAGGAAGCGCGCGCGGTGGAGCTGGACGAGCGCCTCGCGAGCGGCGAGCGCGGCCACCACGATGCCGCGGCCCTGATGCGGGCTGCGTCCGAGGACGGACATGCCTGCCTCGGTTGGCCCGACGCGGGCCGCATCGAACCCGGGGCGCGCGCGGACCTCGTGACGGTCTGGCTCACGGGCGTGCAGCTGGCCGGCAGCTCGCCCGAGTACGCGCTCGACTCGGTTGTCTTCGCGGGCTCGGCTCGAGACGTCCGGCACGTATTGGTGGACGGCCGCGAGATCGTCGCCGACGGCCGCCACACGAGCATCGACGTTGCCGAGCTTCACGAGGCCGCGTTGAGAGTCACGGAGTGAGCGCCCTCGTCATCGACAACATCGGCCTTCTCGTGACGGGCGAGCCTTCGCTCGGCGAGGGGCCCCTCGGCCTGGTGCGCAACGCAGCGGTCGTGATCGAGGGCGAGCAGGTGGCCGCGATCGCACCGGCCGGCGCGGCCGGGGATGAGCGGCTCGACGCCGCCGGTCGCTGCGTCATCCCGGGATTCGTGGACAGCCACACCCATCTCGTCTTCGCCGGCGACCGCGCCGACGAGTTCGCCGCCCGGATGGCTGGCCGGCCGTACGCGGCGTCCGGGATCAGGGTCACGACCGCTGCTACCCGGGCCGCGACCGAGGCCGACCTACGGAAGCTCGCGCGCGCCCGCCGCGCCGAGGCCGTGCGGGCGGGGATCACTCACCTGGAGATCAAGTCCGGCTACGGACTCGAGCCGGAGGTCGAGCGCCGCTCGTGCGCCGTCGCCGCCGAGTTGACCGACGACGTGACCTTCCTTGGAGCGCACGTCGTGCCACCCGAGTACGACGGCCGCTCGGACGAATACGTCGAGCTGGTCTGCGGCGAGATGCTCGACGCGTGCCGCTCCTACGCGCGCTGGATCGACGTCTTCTGCGAGGAGGGCGCGTTCAACGCCGACCAGTCGCGCTCCGTGCTTGAGGCGGGCCGCAACGCGGGTCTCGGCCTGCGCGTGCACGGCAATCAGCTCGGCCTCGGGCCCGGCGTCCGTCTCGCGGTGGAGCTGCGCGCGGCATCCGTGGACCACTGCACCTACCTCTCCGACGATGACCTGACCGCCCTCGCCGCAAGCGATACCGTCGCCACTTTCCTTCCGGCCACTGACTTCTCGACCCGCGGGCCCTACCCCGACGCGCGCCGGGCGATCGACGCCGGCGTCCAGGTGGCCATAGCGACCAATTGCAACCCCGGATCGAGCTACACGACCTCGATGGCGTTCTGCATCGCGCTCGCCGTCCGCGACATGCGCATGACGTCCGAGGAGGCGCTCCTGGCCGCCACCCGCGGCGGCGCGCGGGCCCTGCTGCGTGACGACGTCGGCCGGCTCGCCCCGGGCGCACGCGCGGACGCGGTGATCCTCGACTGCCCCTCCTACACGCACCTCGTGTACCGCCCGGGCGTCCCCCTGGTCGGCGCGACGGTGATCGCGGGCCGCGTCGAGTTCAGCACCCCGCTCGGCGGCGCGAGCGGGCTCGGCAGTAACGCGGGAGGTTCGGCGTAATCGCGTCCGTGACGACGAACCAGCTATCCGCCGCAGCGCCGCGATCGCCTCCATCCGACGCTCGTCGGTTCGGCTAGCGACCCGCGCGGGCGCCGTGGAACGGTCGGCCAGGCCGGCCTCGCCCTCACCCCGATAGCGGCGAACCCACTTTCTGTGGGTGCGCTCGCTGACTCCGGCGGCCTCGGCCGCCTCCGCCAGCGACCAGCCCTCATCGACGACCCGGCCGACCAACAGCGCCCTGCCCTTCGGGCCGAGCGGCGCGTTAGCGTGGAGCTTCACCCGGTGACCTCCTTGGTCTGGGTGGCTTCGACACCCCCAGCCTCCAAGGAGGCCCGGATGAACAACGTGATCAGGAACCACACCTAGGCCGCGCCCCGTAGCCCTGAGCAGAGAACCCGCTGACCGGCTAAGAACCCGCACGGCTACGACGGCAACGAGAAGGCCAGGCTGCGAGGACAGGCCTGCCACAGTTGGCGACCGGTGATCTCTCGTCTAGTGCCGGCGCGGTAGTGCCTGCCAATCCCGGTCCGGCGGGAAAGCCGTCCAATCTTTCGGTTGAGGACTCCCCGCCGAGAAAGAGGAAATCGGCCTGCTGAGTTCATGCCATACAAGGTGACGTCGTATAGTCCCGATGCGGTTTTGAGCTTTCCGGCGCGGTCGCGGGAGCGGACTGTGAGCCTGACTTTTCCTTCCATCGCGCGGAGCTTGCGTTGGCTGACCTGGAACCCAACGGCCTTTATGTCGCCGGATTTCGGGTCCGAGCGGTTGATCCGGAACGGCAACCGCAGAAAGACTCGGTCGCGGCGGCTGGCGGTGACGGTGCCCGCGCAGACCCGGGGTGCGTCGCGGGGGCAACTCACCCAGATAAAGCCAGGATCGGGGTCGATGGCGGACGTGCCGGGTGTTTCGTCGCCGGCGTCGCCGGGATCCTCGTAGGGGATCGCGCGGGCGGCGCCGCGCCGGCGCACGCGCGGGCACTCCGCTTCGTCGAGCCCATCGATGTACGCGGTGCCCTCACAAGACACGTAGTCGATGTCGCCGTCGCGGGTGCGTATCACGTCACGCCCCCCACCGGCAGATACGCTGTCGATCCCCGGTCCGGGATCAATCGCGTTGCTGCGGGCCGAACCCGCGATGGAGTCGTTCCCCGGCCCGCCAGTGATCCAGGACTGGCCCCAAAGGCGAGCCGTGATCAGATCGTCCCCGGGGCCTCCGTTCACCCGGCCGCCGGCGTTGATCATGTCGTCGCCCGCGCCTCCCATGACGATCGTTCCCGGCCGGGAATAGTCCACCGCTACGGAGTCATTGCCGCCACCCAGCGTGATCAGCGGCCCTGCCGCCTTGAGGCCCGGTCGGATGGGGCATTCAATGGCTACCTGTCGGCCGCTGGCGGGGCAGCCCGGGCCGGGCGACACGTTGCTCGACTCGACCCAGAAGGAGACGGGTGGATACGGCGCCAGCGGCATTGCGAAGAAGACCTCGTCGCTTGGGTCCCAGTCAAGCGCGAAACTCGCCTCATTCGGTTCGTTCGGGGCCGTCCGGTAGACCACGCGGGCGCGTTGTTCGCCCCGCACGCGCACCGTCCTCCTGGTCAGCGATCCCGCCGTAACGATTTCGAGGCGAAACTGGCCGCCAGGCGCCGCCGAATCGACCTCGAGGCTGTAGCGGTGGCCCGCGAGCGCGAAAAACGCCACGCGGTCGCTGGCGTGGCCCTCAGGACAGCGGGGGGAACTAAAACCCGAGGCGCTGCTCCCCACGTGCTGCAACGAGGCAAGCGCGTCGCCCTCGTAGACACCGACCGTAGTGTTGGAAGGCGACAAGCCGGGCCCGAGCGAGCAGACCTGCACGGCCACAGCAGCGCTCGTCGGAGCGGTCCAGCGCCACCACACCGAGTTCGGCGGGTGCTGCCCGCCAATCAGCCGCCAATACATGAAGGGCTCCCCGGCTCGCCCGACGCCCCGACGTTCTTAGCGTCGACGGCGACCGGAAAGCTGCTCAGCACCGCGGCGTTGACGAACGCATCGTTAGGTGGCCCAGCCACGGCCGCCGGGACGAAGGCAACCGACAGCACTACCATGAACGCGAGCAGAGGACGAGCAACCCGCGCCCCCGTCCGATACCGAGAGCCCCTGCTCAGGGCCATAGGGCGACTGTAGACCTCCGGCTGTCGCGCTGCTACTCCGATGCGAGACGGGACCCACTCGCTGCTCCCGGGCTTCGTTGCTGACCCGTAAGGGACCAGCAGCGGGTTGGACGCGGTGTGGGGAAGTCTCCTGTTCGCGTGGCCACCGGCGGGCCGTGACGCCGACCACTGGCTCGTCCCCTGCAGTACCTGGCATATGCAGGCTCACTACAACACGGTCCTCCCATTGTTGCGGTAGATGACCGCGTGTGCGGGGACACGCCCGCTCTCCCCGAAAGCAGGCGCGAGGTCGAGAGCTGCGCGGACGCCTGCTCGTCGTCCGAAGAGGGCGTCTGCCGCAATGGTCGCACGACGCTCGCTCGTCGCGGGGAGCGGGCACCTTTGGTCGCAGCAGCTCCCCCGAAAATGGCATCGGTGTCCCACGTCGGCAAAGGTGGGTGCAGGCCTGGCTGGCCGTTTCGGGGGGCGCTGCGGCGCTCACAGCAAGGAGCCGGCCTCCCCGAACGGTCTTCTGCAACTCGCACAGGCGCGGTCCACGCGATCCGCCCAAGCGGAGGCGCCATTCGCATGCTCACGCCCGCCCTGAACGAGTGCAAGATATGCATCGAGAACCCCTACTTCCTCGATCTCGCATGGAGGGCCAAGCGCCCGTAGCTTGTCGGTGAATAACCCTGCACCTGACGCCTGGTCGTTCTCATGGCGCGCGGACCTCACCGCAACGGAGCACCGCCGGAGGTGGCCATCGCGGTCGCATACCGCGAGCCCGTCGGGAACCCGCGCCCGAGTGGGCTTACGCCACGAGGCCGATCCCCAGCATGAGGACAGGCGCCGGCGGAGAGTGGCGCCTCAAGGCGGCCGACGGCGTGTGCCGCGGGACGGACTGGTGTGTGCCGCGGGGGTGTCTACACGCGGTAGAGAAACGTGTACACCGCGGACGGACCGCCCTGGACCCAGTCCGCCAGGCAGTAGCGGCACGTGCTGCCGTCGTCGGCGGGCACATTGACCGTGCTCGGTGGTCGGCCCTCGACGACCTCAGCGTCCATGCGTATGCCTCGCAGCGGGCCGTCGTCCAGCACGGCGGTGATGGTCGGCCCGACCTCTTGGTCCGGGGCCCGCGCGGCGGACGTCACGCGCTGGCTGAGGGTGTGCGCCATGGCTATTTGACCGCGTATTCCTTGGTGATCTCGCGGGCCCGAACCAGGTGCGACAGCCCCGCGCCGATCGTGCCGCGGTTGGCGTTCAATCGCTTCGCGATGTCGCCGGTAGTGCTCTGCGGGTGGTCTTTCAGGTATTCGATGATGCGCGCCTCGACGTCGGGCTTGCGCTGACGGGCCATGGCGCGACGGTTATGGGCGCGCCGCGCGGTCGCTCGACGCGCCGAGCGCCGCGGCACCACTGGCGCTGTGACGAGTGTCGACTCTGGCGACAGTAGGGTGGGCGCTCCGGCGACGGTGCGCTGCGTTTGCATTGTGAAGACCTCCCGACCCTCATCGAGCGTGTCGCGCGAGAGGTAGAGGGAACGAGAGCCAAACGCGTGAATCAGCGGCTAGGCCCTGCGGGTCTCGATCATGGCCTCAAGCTCCGCGCCTCAACGCAGCCGCGCTTCGGTGGCTTTCGGGCCTAGAGGCTGAAGTCCTGCCCGCAGGGTCAGCTCAACTACCCACAGTACTCCCTTCTCAGGCCGATACCAACCAATCCGCTAGCTGCACCGCAAGGGCGGCATCGCGCCCCGCCCTGGTGGTCGCGCCGGTGTGGTCGGGGACGCTTCGGGCTCTATCCGCGGGCCCGTGCGGCCGCCGTCCCGTTCCTGCGCCCTGCTGTCGGGTTCTACGTCTTCTCGCTCGGGCCGGCGCGACGCAGCGCCCCCGCCGCAGGGGTGTAGATGCTCTCGTGCCCGTCGTCCCAGCGAATGCGATAGCGAGGGGAAGCCGCGTCCCGCACCACCTCCTTGATGACGCCCATCCGCGGCCGCCGCTCGGGCGATTCCGACTCGACCTCGACGCGATTCCCAACCTTCAACTCCATCGCCTCACCTCCGACTCGCCTCATCCAGGTGATACCACCAACCGACGCGGACCGCACAGCCGCCGAGACAACGGCCATCCTCCAGCGCAGCTCCGGCGCCTTCCTCGAGGAAGCGCGCCCGCGGCGCGCGACCCCGCGAACGAAGGTGCGCCCCGTGTCGGCGCCGGCCGAATAGTGGACCACCTGCGCCGTTGACACTGCGCGCCTTGTAGATCGAGCGGGTCGACCTCCGCCCGAGACGTCTTCAACCAACTCGAGGCGCGCATGCGGGCATTCGAGCTGAGGATTCGAGCATGGCCGATCTTCCGCAGCGCCGCCGCCGCGAGCTCGAGCTCTGCCGCCTAGCTGCAAGTCCAGGTCGCCGGTCAGGTGTGGGCATGGCGCCGGGGCGACGCTTCTAGTTGCGGCGGGGTGGTGCGCCGCGCGCCTTCATCTCGGTGGCCGCGTGTATGGCGTACAGTGGCGAGCCGTGCTCGTCGCATGGGTGATCGCCAAGCTGGAGCCGGGCGGGGCCCAGCTGTCGCGCCTGCGTGTGGCCCGGGCGTTCGCCGCTCGCGGGCGGCGGCGAAGCAAGGCACGAGACACGCCGCCGAGCCGGTTCGGCTGTAGCCGCGAATCAGCCGGCAGATGGTATTCGGGCGACGCCGGACCCAATGTTGCGCACGGGTACCGACAACCGGAGTTGCTCGCAAAGGTCACTGATTCCGGTGATGACGCAGATCGCGTAGCGAAACCGCAGACACTCTCGTTCACGCTCGGGCTGGTCTAGCGCCCTACCAGGGCGCGGTCCTTGGCGCTAGGCGGAAACGGGGGCGATGTGCACCACAAGCGCGGCGGTCACCTGATCCTGGAGATTCAGCTAGATCTCATCGGCCTCGCCCTTTGGATGAAAGAGGTGCAGGCAGCCCACGCGAGCGGCACTCCAATGATGAAGGCGGCTTCGCTGCGGCTTACTCGCGGTCGATCCATGAGCTCACCCTGTCGTCGTGGCCCAGTCTCTCCAGACGACCCGAGCCCGATCGGAGCGAGATGGCCAATGATCGGCTCCAGCGTCGCTCCTGGACTTGTCGACAAGCGGATCCGCGGCCGGGTGTCCGACTCCGTCAGAGTCGCAGCAAGGCGCTGACTGGGGCCCCCGGCAATACCGGCGCCGACGATCAGCACACGCAAGGCGGTTAGGTCGGGCCCGGCGTCCCGGCTCGGGCTCGAGGTCGGATGTTTCGGTTGCGGCGGAACAGATTTTCCGGGTCGTACGTCTCTTTGGCTTCGACGAGGCGATCGAAGTTGGGGCCGTAGGTTGCCCGGACCCGCTGCTCGTCCTCGTCGGCGGTCTGGAAGTTGAGGTAGTTGCCCCCTGTCGACAGGTGCCGGATGCTCTCCCATGCCTGCCGGACCCAGGCCACGTGCTCGTCGTCGGCGGTGTCGGCCGGCCACTGACCGGCGAACGCGGTCATGTACAGGGCGTCGCGGTTGCCGACCGCCCCATCGTCGTCGGCCCGTTCGTTCAGCTCACCCGCGAGGTGGATGACGATCGACTCCGACAGCGGCGACGTCACCTTCAAGGCGCTGTCGCGGAAGGTGTCGAGGAACTCATCCGTCAGCCCGGCCAGGTACTCGGTCTTCCAGTAGTAGCGGTGTCCCCTGGGCTCCATACCGTCGAGCATCGACTGCTGGTCGCTGTAGGGCTTCTCGGTGATGAGGTCGGCGATGGGGTCGCCGAGGGCGCGTACCGGGGCGAGGTCGGCCTCGGCGTCTGCGCCGCTGTGGCACACCAGCAGCCCGATGATCGGCTTCGCGTGCCACTCCTCTGGGAGGAACGGGGCCGGCGGCGCTAGGCGCACGGTCACGGCCGCGGTCAACTCCCGCGGGCCCGATTCGGTGAGCTCGCGGTAGGTCGCGAGCACGTCGTCGACCCGCTCGGCACTCCAGACGATGAGGCCGCCGGTGATGATCGGGCCGACCTCGTGCAGGCGGAACGTGAACCGAGTGACGACGCCGAAGTTGCCGCCACCGCCCCGGAGCGCCCAGAAGAGGTCGGCGTTCTCGTCGCCGCTGGCCCTCCGGATCTGGCCGTCCGCGGTGACGATCTCGACCTCCTCAAGGTTGTCCACCGTCCAGCCGAAGCGACGCGTGAGGTAACCCAAGCCGCCGCCGAGCGTCAGGCCAGGGACGCCGACTTCCGAGTTGAACGAGCCCAACGGCGTGGCCAGTGCGTGCGCCTGTGTCGCCCGGTCGACGTCTTTAAGCAGACACCCAGAGCCGACGCGCGCGAGCCTCGCGTCCGGGACGACGGCGACGTCGCGCATGCCCGACATGTCGAGCGTCAGACCGCGCTCGGCGATCGAGGTTCCGGCCATGTTGTGGCCCCCGCCCTTGATGCTCAACAACAGACCCTGATCACGCGCGAACCCGACGACCGCAGCGACATTGGCGGCCGAGGTCGGCTGGATGACTAGTGCGGGGGCTTTGGCGACCATGCCGTTCCAGACGCGCACTGCGTCGTCCCAGCCCGCGGCGCCCGCTCGAAGCAACTGGCACTCGACCCGCGAGTCGAGCCCGTCGAGCTGCTCCGGCGTCAGCCTCACAAGACCGCCGTCGAGTCCGGCGACGTCGATGGGGCTCGCCTTCATGCGCCGGCTGTCGGTCCGCCGGCTCACGCGAGGTGTCGCTGCTCCTTGTCCGGTCATGCCGCTCCTCTCGCTGTCGGTCGGCTCTACGCTACGCCGTTGACAGGGCGGCGACTGGCGGGATTCGGCCAACTCAGTGGCAGCTTGCCGAAGTGGCCGAAAACCGCTGGTAGCCTGGACTTCAGATGCGACGATGAGCGCCATCGTCGAGGACTTCGAGAGCTGCTACCGGCTGAGCGACAGCCGAGACCCGCGCTACGACGGCATCTTCTTCATAGCCGCCACCTCGACGAGGCTCTATTGCCGGCCGAGCTGCCCGGCGCGCCAACCGAAACGCGCGAATGTGCGCTTCTACCCGACGGCGGCCGCCGCGCAGTCGGCCGGCTTCCGCGCCTGCAAGCGCTGCCGCCCCGACGCGGCGCCCGGCTCACCCGACTGGAACTGGCGCGCCGACAGTGTCGCACGCGCGATGCGCTTGATCGGAGACGGCATCGTCGACCGCGAAGGCGTCCCCGGGCTCGCCAAGCGATTGGGCTTCAGCGATCGCCAGCTTCGCCGACTCCTGTCCGAGCAGGTCGGCGCAAGCCCGGTCGCACTGGCGCGCGCGCAGCGCGCCAACACGGCCCGGCTCCTGATCGAGTCGACCGCCATGCCCTTCGCCGAGGCGGCCTTGACGGCCGGGTTCCATAGCGTCCGCCAGTTCAACGACACGATCAGAGACGTGTTCGCGTCGACCCCGAGCGAGCTGCGGGAGCGGTCGAACCGGGCCCGTCCCCGGTCGCCGGGAATCGTCGAGCTTCGCCTGAGCTGCCGGGAGCCCTTCGACGGAGCCGCCTTGCTGCGATTCCTCGAAGCGCGCGCAGTCCCCGGTCTCGAAGAGCTCCGCGGCGGTACCTATCGGCGGGCGCTGAGCCTCGATCACGGCGTCGGGATCGTCGAGCTGACCCCGGAACCGCGTGCCGTCCGCTGCGTCCTCCGCCTCGACGATCTTCGCGACCTCGCCACGGCGGTAGCACGCTGTCGGCGCTTGCTCGACCTCGACGCCGACCCTCAGGCCATTGCCGAGGCGCTCGGCCACGACCAGCTGATCGGCGGCCTCGTGCGCGCGCGGCCGGGACTGCGAGTGCCCGGCTGCGTCAACGGCGACGAACTCGCGCTGCGCGCGCTGCTCGGTCAGCACGCTTCGCTGCAGGCAGCACGGACACAAACAGCCCATCTCGTCGAAACGTTCGGCACGCCGCTGGAACAGCCGCTCGGGACCGTGACACATCTGTTCCCGGCCGCCGCGGTACTCGCCGAAGCTGACCCCAAGGCGTTTGCCGGGCTGGGCCTACGCCGCGACGGGTTACAGACTCTCGCCGCCAGACTCGCCAACGGTGAAGTGCGCATCGACGCCGGCTCAGACCCGAGGGAAGCGCTCACCCGGCTACTCGCGATACATGGGATTGGACCCAGGACCGCTGGGTACGTGGCGATGCGAGGATTCCACGATCCCGATGCATTCCCGCACGGCGACGCCGGCCTTCGCCGCGCACTCAAGGCCCTGGATCGCCCGCACGACACCCGCTCGCTCGCGGTCATGCAACAGCGATGGCGGCCCTGGCGCGCATACGCCGCCCTCCAGCTATGGACGAGCCTGGACCATGCCCGCGCAACGCCCAACAGCAAAGCGGCCCGACCTCATAGAGCCGGACCGTCACGATCTGAAGGCTGATCGGCACGACGCGAAGCGCAAGCGCGGCAGAGCCCGCACGGGCGAGCCGTCCCGCTCCGTCGCTCACCCCCCGCTTACCGCGGGCCAAGCGGGCGTCCGTGTCGACGCCGGGTGGCGTCCCAAAGCTGCTGTAATTGCGTGGCATAGCTGGTGTTCACGTCGAAGCTGGGCAAGCGGCTGTCGCAGTCAACGATGTCGAGCTACTGGGCGCAGGTGCTCGCCCGCGCCGGGCTGGGGTTCGACTTCTACCACGCCACCAAGCACTACGGGGTGCACTACATGTGGACCACGCTCGGCATGTCAAGGCGGGCTATCGCCGCCCAGGCGGGCTGGTCGCTGGGCACCGTAGACAAGATGCTGGCGATCTACGGCCACGGCGACGTAGGGGCGCTCGAGAAGTGGACAGGGCGTTCGCTGCTGAGAACGTGGTTCCCATGAAGCTGAGGGCGGTGGGCGAGTGATCCGGGACGCAACAGTGACGCACGGACCCCGCTATCCCGCCCCGGATGCGGGTCTTGTCCGGGCGCCCCGACTGGATTCCGCATTGCGTGGCGCCAGGGTACGATCGGCCTGTGCCCGACCGCCTCTATTTCACCGAGTCCGACGAGGCCAACGCGCTCATCGCCTCGGATCCGATGGCCCTGCTGGTGGGCTTCGAGCTCGACCAGCAGGTCACAGTGATGAAGGCCTTCCAGGGGCCGCTCGCGCTGAAGGAGCGCCTGGGCGCGATCGACGCCGCCACCCTGGCGGCCGCGGATCTCGAGCCCGTGTTCTTCGCCAAGCCGGTGATCCACCGGTATCCCCGCTCGATGGCCAAGCGCGTGCACGAGCTGGCCGTTCACGTTCGCGACCGCTACGACGGTGATGCCGCGCGGGTGTGGACCGTCGCTGGGGACTCGGACGAACTGCGCGCCAACCTGGCTGCGCTCCCTGGTTTCGGTGAGATGAAGATCAAGGCGCTGGGCGCGGTGCTGGCCAAGCATTTCGGAGTGGAGGCCGCGCGCGACCTCGTGCCCTGGCATCCGACGCTCGGAGATGTGGACTCGCCGGAGGCGCTGGAGCGCTACCAAGCGGCAAAGCGAGAGCACAAGGCCGAGTGGGCCAAGGCGCGGTGACCGGTTCACATGTCGACGCCGGCTCCAGAGGACGACTCAAGCCCATACTCCTGGCCGCGGCGATGGCCTTCCTCGCTCTGAACCTGTGGACCGGCAGCCCGCTGCTCGCGCTCTGGATCGGGTCGCAGGTGCAGGGGGAAGAGAGCCAGCCCTCGATGGGGGCGTTCATCGCGGTGATCGCCTGCCTGATCGCCTTCAGCTGGGGGCTCTACCGGCTGCTCAGGATCACGATGAGCGCCTATCAGGAGGCGACCGGCACGCAGCCCAGTGTGCGGACTCACGCGCCCTGGCTGCGCAGCATGCGGGGCGAGCGGCCCGAACACCACGCGACGGGTGCAGGTATCTCGGGGGCCGAGCGGATCGTGGTGGGCTGCGTCCTGCTCGCCGCTGTCCTCTTCGAGATCTGGTTCTTCTTCTTCTCCGGTTCCTCGATCGGCGGAGGGGGAGGGCGATGAGGCCTAGGCTTTGCGGTACCCGCCCCGGTAGCTCAGCTGGATAGAGCGGCGGCCTTCTAAGCCGCATGTCGCAGGTTCGAGTCCTGCCCGGGGCACTCATGCGAGCGGACGCAAGGGGCAGCAAGTCCCTGCAACCGGCAGAAATCGGGCCGACCGTTGACCGAAGGTTCAGCCGCGAGCCGATGCGAGATCCTGCTCCGCTGACTCACCTGGTGGTTCCATCGAGGTCACCGGCTTCTCTTTTGCCGCGGTGGGCTGCGGGAGCGGCTTAGGTAGCTACCCCCGTGCTACGTCGAGTCTGACTCGCATCCGCACATCGCCTCCAGGGACGCTTCCCGTCAGCACACGTATCCGGTTCGGCGCAGGAAGCGTCTAGGGGCTTGTACGTACGCCCCGTCGAACGGTCGATGTCGTACTTGCCTTGGCGCGCGAACTCCCCCGGCGGCGCGCTCGCTGGACGACAGCAAGGCGCGAGCGCAGCGTCCTGTCCGGCACATGTCGACGACAAAGGCGGGCAGGATGCCCTTCGTCCAAGAACTCGAAGTCTCGGCGGACTGAGAGCGGCCTGGCTGGCTACGCTGCCGCACATCGGTGAGAGAAGCCCATCTACCCCCTCGCGGTTGAACGGCCTTCCGAGCCTGGGGTGGACCTGGATCCACCTCGTGGTTCTGTGGGCATTCGCTGTCGTGCAGCCGCTTTTCGCCGTCTTGGCCGACAGCCCTGAGTTCTTCGTGGCCAGGGGCAATACCCGCGGCGACATCCTGGTTCTCGCATTCGGGGCCATGTTTGTGCCCCCGACGCTGCTGGCCTTACTCGAGCTTCCGTTCGTGCGCATGCCGACGGCGCGGCGAGTCGTGCACCTCGTTTTCGTGGGGTTGCTGGTCTCTGCCCTGGTTCTCCGGATCCTGGTCGACGTGGCCGCAGACGGGCCGGGCGCGCTGCTGGTTGTCGTGGCCCTTGGAAGCGGGGCGGTTGCGGCGTGGCTCTACGGCCGTCCCGGCCCAGCCTCGTCCTTTCTGAGCGCGCTAGCACCGGCGCCGCTTGTGTTCCTGTTCCTCTTTCTCGTGACTTCCCCGGTCTCGAAGCTCGTTTTTGAGAAGGACGACTCGACGCAGGCGGCAGCGCCGGTGAGCGGCGACACGCCGATCGTGATGGTCGTCTTCGACGAGTTCTCCGGCATGTCGCTGATGGACGCGCAGGGGCGCGTGAACGCACAGCGCTTTCCCAACTTCGCGGCGCTCGGCCGGCACTCAACCTGGTACCGCAATGCGGTCACTGCTGCCGATCACACCACCACCGCGGTGCCCGCCTTGTTGAGCGGCACCGCTCCACGATTGGAGGCGCTTCCAATCGCATCCGAGTATCCGGGCAGCCTCTTCACGCTCCTCGAGGGGCACTACTCATTCGCGAATGTCGACGAGCCATCCACCAATCTCTGCCCGCGACAGGTCTGCATTGAGCGCCTGGGGGCGAACATGCCGCGGCGGCTGTACCGGCTGAGCGATGATCTCGTCGTTGTCTCGCTGCACGGCTTGCTTCCGGACGACCTCGACGATGGGCTTCCCCCCGTGGACCGCACATTCGGTGGCTTTCGCAATCAGGCGCGAGACGAGTCGCAGGACTCCGCGACCGACGGCGGTGACGAAGACGCCATTCCCCCGGAGGCCTTCGAGAATCGAGCTGTCCGGTTCGCGCACTTCGTCCGGGGAATCCGTCCAAGCGAGAGGCCCGGTCTTCACTTCCTGCATGTGCAACTGCCGCACACCGCGTGGCAGTACCTTCCCTCTGGCCAGCAGTATCCAGTCGGCGGCCCGGAAATCCCTGGACTGGATGGTGGTGGGAATTGGCGTGGCGACCCCTCGCTGGTGCTGCAGGCGAGCCAGCGCTACCTCCTGCAGGTGGGCTATGTCGACCGCCTGGTAGGCGAGCTGACCGAGCGTCTGCGTGCTCAAGGAATGTACGACGACGCGTTGATCGTCATAACAGCGGACCATGGGATCGGCTTCCGGCCAGGTGAGTCGCGGCGATCGGTAAGGGGCGCCGCCTTCCCCGAGGTGGCGAACGTCCCACTGTTCATCAAGGCGCCGCATCAGCGCCGAGGGCGCGTGGACGACGGCGAGGCGGGGACTACTGACGTGCTCCCAACCATCGCCGATCATCTCGACACGAGGCTTTCCTGGACGACCGTCGGGCGCTCACTGCTCAAGGCACGACACGAGGATCCGCTCACCGTGTTGTCGTATCCAAGCGGCGAGGCGACCGTGGCGTTTGCCGACTTCGTCCGGCGCCGGGACGCCCTACTCGCATTTTCGGAGGCGGTGTTCGGGACAGGGTGGGCCGACGTCTTTCGCACGCCGGGCACGGCGGCGCTCGTCGGGGCTGATGTTGCCACCAAGGGGCCGCTGGGACGTTCGGATTGGCAGGTCGAGCTCGACAACGAGTCCCTCTTTCGCTCAGTCGACCCGCGAGGGACAACCCTGCCCGTGTTCGTCACCGGCCGGCTCTCAGGCACGGGCCCCGAGCGCCAGCTCGCGATTTCGGTCAACGGGCGAGTGCAGGCGCTGACGCGCAGCTACCGCGACGGCGACGATCGTCGATTCGGAGCGCTCCTTTCGCCCCGCGCCTTTCGCCGCGGCGAAAACGCGGTGGAGGTGCTCGAGGTTCGGCGCGGCGGTGAGGACGTACAACTGGCTCGCCTGCGACGAGACGCCGACTTCTCGGACGCGCGTCTGAGTGAGGAGAATGCCGAAACCGCGACTACTGCTGGTCAGAAAGGGCGCCGGATACCCATCGACCCGAACGCCGCGACAGGGTTCCTCGCCTCGGCGCGGGCCGACGGCGACACGCTCATGCGACCCGGGCTCCGCGACCAGCTGCGCGCAGCTGCGGGCGGGGGCCTTGGTTTTCGCCCGTAGTGTTTCAGCCCGCCAGACATTCACCTTTCTAGAGACGAGGCGTTACTGAGGGAGAGGGGCGGCGCTGCGCTCGCTGCTTGGGGGAGGAGGCGCGGGGCTGGCTAGTAGCCACCGTTGCCGCCCGAGGTCGATGGCTGGCCGGAGACCTGGTTCCCCGCCGGAGAGACCGCGAACCAGGCGCCGCCGAACGCCGTTATGCCCTGGCCGTTCGTGTCGCCGGCCGTGCTGTCGCCCTGGTAGAGGTAGAGCGGGTGGCCGTTGTAGGTGACCTGTGGCTTTCCGTCTGACCGGGTGGTAGTTCCGACCATCGAGGCGCTTGCCCCGCTGCCGACTGTCGGCTTGCCGTTCGCCCGGAGTGGGGGCCACGCAATGGCGCATGCGCCAAAGCACGCGCTCCTCGTTCCTGAGTCCTTCTTGAACAGGTACAGGGTGCGGCCCTGCGAGTCGACGAGGATCTTGCCTAGGCCGCCGTTCGCGACGGCGACCGTCGCGGCCGTTCCGCTCGCGGTCTTCGAGGGCGGCGCCGACGCGCTCGCGTTGCCGCCGTCGCCGCCACAGCCGGCGACGGCCAGTGCGACGAGCGGTACCGCTGCCGCGCCGGCGAGGAAGGTGATGGGTCTGCTGCGACTCATGCTCGTTCCTTCGGTTCGGGAGCTCATTCGGGCGAACTGAAGCCGTGGCAGATGAGACTGCGATGAGACGACGGCGGCGCCCGTTCGGAGGGGGTCAGTCAGCTTCCCGTCTCAGGCGTCGATGCTGAAGCCTCCGCACAGCCGGGTCCGGGACAAGCCCGGGATACTGGGCGGGGCGAGGTTGCAGGAGAACGTCGAGACCGTGCGGCGCGCGCAAGGCGCATGGGAAGCAGACAACTTGGAGGCTTCCCCAGACAGAGGAGATTCACGACTTCGGGGCTAAGCCTCATGTCGCAGGCCGAGTTCTCCCCGGGGCATACACCGGTACATCAGCCGCGCCTCACCGAGGGCCGCGTCGTAAGCCCGGGCTCTGAGTAGATCGAACCTGACCTGCGCATTGGTCAGCGCCAGGCACGGGCGACCTCGCAGAGGGCCGCCATGAACCCCAGGGAGGGGAGGAAGTATGCAGAGTCGCAGACGCGGTCCGCGAGCGCTGTTGGTGGTGGTGGCAGCCCTTGTCCTGGCGCTGGGTCTCGAAGGCGCCGTCGTCACGGCCGCGGCCACGACGGGCGGCCAGCAGCGTCACAGCATCTCCGACGACGAGATCTCGATCCAGCTGTGGAACTTCGCCGCGTACGTCGGCTTCGGCACCGACGCGGCCACGCAGGCCCGGCTCGAGGAGGTACTACGACGGCTCGGCGCCATCGGCTACCGCAACGTGGAGCCGTTCACCTTCAACGGCCTGACCGTCGCGCAGTTCAAGGCACTGCTGGACAAGTACGACCTCAAGGCGCCCTCGCGTCACGGTGACGTGTCCATCACAAGCTTCGCGACCACCCTGGCGGACTCGAAGACACTGCGCCAGAGGTACGTGGGCTCAGGCGGATTCCCGACGCCGGGGATCGGCAGCTATGAGAACACGCTGGCGACCGCCATCGTGATGAACGAGTTGGGCCGGCGGTCGGTGCGCAACGGGACCGGGAAGTTCTACGGCCACAACCACCAGCCGGAGTTCCGAACCACGTACACGGACCCGGCGACCGGCGAGATCAAGAGCCGTGGCAAATCCTCGGCGAGAACACCGACCCGCGCTACGTGACCTTCCAGCTCGACGTCCTGTGGGCGACCGACGGCGGCGCCGACCCAGTCGCCCTGCTGCGACGCTATGGGGACCGGATCTTCAGCCTGCACGTCAAGGACGGCATCAATGTCGCGGACCCGGCCAACGTCACGCCTGTCCCGATGGGCCAGGGCGAGATGGTCTTCGAGCCGATCCTGCGCGCGGCCGAAGGCCATGTGAAGTTGACATCTACGAGCAGGATCCGCCCTTCGACGATCCCAGCTTTGATGCCTTCGCATCCGCGCAGGCGGGCTTCGACTACCTCGACCGCGTCAGGTTCTGACCGCGGCTGCGGCGGGGCCGTTCGCGGTCCCGCCGCAAGCCCTGTCGGCTGAGGCGTTGAGCAGCGCGGGTCGGAGGCCCGGCCGTCGTCTATCGCCGCCGGCGCCCGGCCGATCCTCCGCCGCCACTGAGGAAGCCGCGCACGAATCCGGAGACATTCGAGGCAACGCCGCTGCCCTTGGACTGCTTGCGGCCGCCGCTACGGCCAAAGCGGCCGGTGATCTGGTTAAGCACGCCCCTGGGGCCGCCCGGCGCGGCGGAGCCACGTCGACCGCGGCGGCTGCCTCGGGTGGTCTGCTTCCTCGTCCTGGTTGCCATTTCACTCCTCGCTTGTTGAATCGTTCGCGGCTCGCGTACCCGGACAGGCGGCGGGAAACCGCGCTCCGGCTCGTGTTTCCCGCCCAGGCGCCCGGGTAGCGTTTCTCGCCCCGCGGTACCACCGCGCCGGTCACGGCGAGGTCCGGATGCTTAAGATCTGACCGCCGATAAGGCCGCCCACGACGCCGAAAGATCTCGAACGGCGGTCTACAGCGCCTTCACGTCTAACGCCGCCTTCTCAGCCGGCGGATCACAAGCAGGAGCGAGACGCCCGCGGCCGCCGCCACGGCGAACGGCGCCGGATTGGCCTTGGCCTTCCCGCGGACCTCGTGGAGCTTCGCCTCGGCCCGGGCCTGCTGATCGCGAAGCTGCGCCTTGCCGTCCTCCACCTTGTCCTTGACCTGGCCCTTGACGTCGGCCTTCGCGCTGAGCGCCTCTACCGTTTCACCCAGTTCGTCCCGGGTCTCCTCGATCTGCGCGCGTATCGCCTGCTGGTCTTCCGGCAGGTCCGCTGTGGTGTCCTCTGGACTCATGCGCTGCGTTGGTGCTGTCTCTAGAGACCGGGAATCTTGCCGCCGCCGAGCTTGCCCAGCAGCTCGGCGGGGTCGATGCCGAACTTCGACAACAGGCCCGCGTCGCGCTCGGTGTCGACCTGGTTCGGCAGCTCCTGGTCGGCCTGCTCGGCCTTGTCGTCATCGCCCCGGCTGCGCAGCAGCTCGAGGATCTTGTCCTTGGGAATCTCCATCGTTCTCCTCCTCAGGCCGTTCTGGCCTTTTGCTTGTCGGCGGGCTCGGAACGGTGCTCGAGCTGTAGCTCGCGCTCCGCGCCCGGGATACCCTCCTTGAGCTCGCGGCTGCGCTCGTGCTCGGCGTTGAGCTCGGCGCCCAGCAGGATGGCCACGTTGGTGAGCCAGACCCATACGAGGAACACGATCACTCCGCCCAGTGCTCCGTAGGTCTTGTTGTACGAGCCGAAGTTGGCCACGTAGAACGCGAAGGCCGCCGAGGCCAACAGCCAGACGACGATGGCCAGCACGGCACCGGGCGTGACCCACTTGAAGCCGGGCAGCTTCGCGTTCGGCGAGGAGTAGTAGAGGATCGCGAACATGAACATCACGACCACCAGAAGCACCGGCCACTTGGCGAAGTCCCAGATCGTCAGGGCGGTGTCGCCGACGCCGAGCGCGCCGCCGATCTCCTTGGCCACGGGGCCGGTCAGCACCAGCGCCACCAGCACCAGGGCGAGCATGATCACCAGCAAGAGCGTGACCAGGATCTGGAGTGGCCGGAGCTTGATGAACGAGCGTCCCTCCTCGACCTCGTAGATCACGTTCGAGGCCCGCATGAACGCGCCCACGTAGCCGGAGGCGGTCCAGAGGGCTCCGGCGATGCCCACGATGAGCAGGATGCCGGCGGCGCCCTTGCTCTCGGTGAGGCCCTCGATCGGTCCCTTGAAGGTGTCGACGGCCGACGCCGGTCCGATGGCGCTCACCACATCGGTGAGGGAGTCCGTCACCGTCTGTGGATCCCCGACCAGCCCGACGATCGACACCATGGCGATCAGCGCGGGGAAGATCGACAGCACCGCGTAGTAGGTCAGCGCCGCGGCCCAGTCGGTGAGATTGTCCTCCTGGAACTCCGCGATCGTGCGCTTCACCGTCTGCACGACACCGCCCTTGCGCGGATGCGCGGGGCCCTCGGGCCTCCGCGCGATCCGCTTCTCCTGTGTCGTCTCCTCCATGGCGCTCTCTCCTCCGCTTCGAGCTAGGCCTGCGGCGCGGCCGTGCGGGTCTCCTCGGCCTTGTCCGCGGCACTCGACCGGAGCTCGTCCGCGTGCTGCTGTCCGCTCTCCTGGACGGTCTCCTTGGCGCTCGCGGCCGCCTCCTGGGCCACCTGCTTGCCCCGCTCCACGGCTTCCTCGCCGGTCTCCTTGACCTTCTCCTTCACCTGATCGGCCATCGGGCCCACCTTCTCGTCCTCGACCTTGGTGGAGGGCACGAGCATGCCCGCCACGAAGCCGACGGCCACGGCTCCGATCGCCAGTCCGAGGGGGTTCTCCTGCGCCACTCCCACGGCCTGCTTGGCGCCCTGCTTGACGTCAGCACCGTCAGGGGTGCTCCCGCTCACCTTGGACACCAAGGCGTCCTTGCGCGCGCTGATGCCGTCCTTGGCGCGGGTCTTCACGTCGGCCTTGTAGCCGAGCGCGTCCACGGTGTCGGACATCTCGTCACGCTGGTCCTCTATCTCGCGCCGGATCGTCTCTGGGTCTTGGCCCATTCCACGTCCTCCTTCAGGGTTTCGACTGTTTGCTCGGGCATCGGAGGCGTGGCCTCCTGAATCTTGCGACGGCCCACCAGGGCCAGCGCGCCGGCGATGGCCGCGTACACGACCGCCACGATCAGCGCTGCCAGCCAGGTGGCCACGGCGGTGGCCAGCAGGGCCACCAGGCAGCCCGCCAGCACGAAGAAGGCGGTCACGCCGAACAGGCCGGCGCCGCCGAACAGCCCGGCGCCCTTGCCGGCCGTCTTGCCCTTCTCGGTCAGCTCGGCCTTGGCCAGGTCCACCTCCTTGCGTACGAGCTCGGTGGTCTGCTGGGAGAGGCGCTTGAACAGCTCGCCGGTGGACGCGTCGCGCAGGTCGTTTCCGCCGGTGGTCATCGCGGTAGCTCAGCCGTGGCGGGGGGAGCGCCGTTGGACTGCGGGATGCGCGTCGAGCCCTGCTCGTAGCGCTGGCGGCTCGAGGCCTTCAGAAAGCGCGAGGCCACGAAGCCGAGCGCAAGGCCACCGGCCACAACGGCCCAAGGCTGGCGGCGCCCGAAGTCCTCGACGTCGCGCAGAATGCGCTCGGCGTCGGACTCCTGCAGGTAGCTACCCACCTTCTCGGCCCGCTCAGCCGCCTGGTCCGCGATCTTGGCCGGGCCCTCCTTGCCCTGGCGGCGCAGCTCCTCGCCCACGCTGCGGACGTCGCCGGCCGCCGTGCTCACCTGGGTGCCTGCCTGCGTCGAGCGCTGGTCGATCTGCTCGACGGCGCGGCCACGCGCCTGGGAGGCCACGTCTCGGGCCTTCTCCTGCGCTTGGCCCTTGACCTCCGCAGCCTTGGCCTGTGCCTGCTCCTTGCTGGAGTCGTCAGCCGGGCCTGGGGTGGCGGTGGGTGGTGGACCGCTCGGAATGTCGGTCACCGTCTGTGTTCTCTCGGTCTGCTCCATGCGAACTCCTTGCCGGTCGTAAGGTGTACTGGTGCTCAACTGAGCCGTCTTCAACCGCGTACCTCTAGGGCAGGCGCGCCAATCAGCTCAAGCGGCGCGGTCGACTCTGCGGTACGAGACCGGCGGGTGACCGAAGTGGCTCCTGAAGCGCTTGCTGAAGTCCGAGTGGTCGCGGTAGCCCACGAGGTAGGCCACCGTCTTCACCGGTAGCTCCGAGTCCTGCAACAGAGCCGCTCCGCGCCTCAGGCGCACGGCACGCAGGTGGTCGGAGAAAGACGAGCCCGCCACTTCGGCGAAGGCCCGCTGCAGGTTCCGTGTCGAGGCACCCACGCGGTGCGCCACCTCGCCGAGGCTGAGCGGCTTTCGATATTCGGCCTCGATGATCGCCACCGCCTCTTCGAAGAGAGTGCGGCGCCGGTCGGCGGCCTTCAGCGTTTTTGCCCGGTCG
The DNA here is from genome assembly GCA_963813495.1 of uncultured Thermoleophilaceae bacterium. GTDB lineage: Bacteria > Actinomycetota > Thermoleophilia > Solirubrobacterales > Thermoleophilaceae > JACVRW01. The sequence continues at coordinate 379,933 of CAWEZC010000005.1, read as the reverse complement.
TTCATTGCCTGTTGAGACAGACCGGTCTACCCAAAAGTTACACCGGTTGTAACCAGGAAGGCCTTACGCCGGTCCCAGTGTCCGGTGGACGGTGTGATGAGCCCCAACTCGGGTATCAGGCGGCTTCCCGTGGTGCCCGATCTAGAGCTCGTCAAGGAGGCGCGCGCCGGCCGGCTCGATTCATTCGAGCAGCTCGTTTCGCGCCACCGGCCCGTGGTCCACCGCGTGGCCCAGCGCATCGTCGGCCCCGACGAAGCGGAAGACGTGGCCCAGGACACGTTCCTGCGCGCCTTCCACCGCCTCGAGCGCTTTCGCGGCCAGGGCGCCTTCCGCTCCTGGCTGCTGCAGATCGCCCACAACACGGCGCTCAACGCACTTGCCCGCCGCAAGCCCGATCCCGTCGGAGGGGATGGCGAGCTCGATCAGGTGAGCGGGGCGAGTTACGAGAGACGCGGGCCGGCGTCTCGGCTCGAGGAGCGTGAGCGCCGCGAGCGGCTCGAGCAGAAGCTGCGGCTGCTGAGCGCCGAGCACCGCGCGGTTCTCGTGCTGCGCGATCTCGAGGGTCTGAGCTACGAGGAGATCGCAGGGGTCACCGAAACGCCGATGGGAAGCGTGAAGGGGCGTCTCCATCGTGCGCGCGGCGAGCTGATCGAGCTCCTGCGCCACAACACCTACGACTGGGAGCTGCCGAAGTGAACGATGAACTAGAGCCCACCGCGGCCGAGCGCGCCCTTGCCGGCCACCTGGCATTGCTGCAGCAGGCAGACAGAGAGACCCTCGACGACGATTCCTCGCTCGTGCGCCGGATTGTGCGCACCGCACGCTGGCAGGGCGCCGTCCGCGCTCCGCTGAGGGTGGCGGGCATGATCGGCGGGTCGGTGTTGGATGGTGTACTCGCCTTCGCCGGTGCGGGCCGGGAGCAGAGCTGATGGCTCTCGCCGCCACGGTGCTCGACCAGGCCGCCGAAACCCTTGGCAGCTTCCTGCCCCGGCTGGCCGGTGCGCTCGTCCTGCTGGTGGTGGGCCTGCTGCTGGCCCGGCTGGTGGGCCGGCTGGTGCGAAACCTGCTGGAGCGGGCGGGTCTGGACGGCCTGGCCGAGCGCTTCGGGGCAGCCGACACCCTCGAGCGCGCCGGACTGGGCCGCTCCCTCAGCGCTCTGGGCGGCCGGGCCGTCTGGATCGGCCTCGCCCTCGTGGTGATCTTCGCCTCGCTGTCGCTGCTCGGCCTGCAGTTCCTCAGCGAGTCGCTCAACGCGGCCATCCTGTTCCTGCCCAACCTACTGGTGGCCGCCGTGCTGGTGCTGGTGGGAGTGGTGCTGGGAGCGCTCGCGCGCGAGCGGCTCGACCGCACGGCTCGCCAGATGGACCTGCCCGTGCCGCTGGGCCAGATCGCCCAGTTCGCGATTGTCGGGGTGTTCGTCATCACCGCCGCGGCGCAGATCGCGGTGTCCACGGCCATCCTGCTGGCGCTGGCCGCCATCGTGCTGGCCGCGGTCGGCGCCACCTTCGCGCTGGCCTTCGGGCTGGGCGGCCGTGACGTCGCGCGCGAGCTCAGCGCCGGGCGTTACCTGCGCGGCGCCTACAGCGCGGGGCAGACCATCAGCGTGGGCGAGATCCGCGGCGAGATCGTTGAGATCGACACGGCGGCGACGGTGCTGCGCACGGGGGAGGGGCAGACGGTGCGGGTGCCCAACAACCTCCTGTTGAGCTCGGTGGTGACCCTGCACGCGGAGTAGCTCGTCCCCCGAAGCGCTAGCCCCCGGGACGGCGCTGCGCCGGATAGGGCACCGCAATGTCGAGCGCGCCGTCGGCGCTCAGACCGACGAGCATGAGCTGGGTATCGCCATCCGCGTAGAGCAGCTCGCAGCGCGTCTGGCGGCCCGGGCGGATGAAGCTGTCGCAGCGCACCGACCCGACCTGCTCGATGCCGTCACGCCCGAGCTGGCCCTTGAGTCGCTCCTCGGCCCGCGCCGGCGCCACCGCGGGTAGCGGCGCGGGGGCGGAGTCGCGCGCCACCAGCACGGCGATCACCACACCGGCGGCGAGCGCCAGGAGGGCGGCCGCGAGCCACCATGGGGAGGGCCGCGGCAGCCGGCGCCGCGCGGGCTCCTCGAAGAAGACGAAGCCGCACTCGCGGCAGCGCGCCGTCCCGGCCGCCGCCCCGGCGGCGCAGCGGGGGCAGCTCGTGGTCGTCGCCGTCACCCGCTGGTTGTAGCGCACTGAGGGCGGCCTCAGCCGCCCTCAGTGGTAACAGCGGTGGCTCGACGCCGCGCTACGGGAGCGGCGTCACCGTGGAGACCGCAGAGCCGAGCGGAGCGCCTGCGGCAACCGCCCTGGCGCCGGCCACCCGGTTGATCAGTCGCGCCGCCGGCCGGCTCAGCTCGAGATCGGCCGTCAGAGTGGCCGTGCCGTTGTCGACCGACTTGCCGAGGTTCGTGAGCGTGGCCAGCACGATCACGCGCCCGTCGCTGCAATAGCGGCCCACCGAACGCACCAGCTTGCGTGCCGCGCGGGGATAGTTGAGCGCCGCGCGCCACAGCTTGCGGCGCACACCCGGGTGGCCGGCCGCGTAGCGGCGCAGCGCGCTCTTGACGTGGCCGCATCCACCGGGCAGCCCGGGGATCTGAGCGAGCAGCACGGCGGCATCGGCCACGCGCACGGCAACAAAGCGCCGGACCACGGCGGAACGATCGCCCTTCGAGAAGCGCAGCCCGCCGCGGTGAGCCAGCAGGCCCTCATAGGTGTCCGTGTCACCGAAGCCGGCCGCCACGGGAAAGCTGAAGCTGCCGTTGGCCGCCGTCGCGCCGCCGGTGGTCTCGACCGAGACGCCGTTGTTGGCCAGGAACTGCGCCGCCTGCGCCGACGGCGTGACGGTCGTGCTTCCGCTCAACTCGACGAGCTTGGCCTGCGCGCCGGTCGCGCCGACCAGCGCGACCGCAAGCGACCCGACCAGTGCCGCGAGCGCCAGGCGCGCGCGGGAGCCTTGGAACCTCATCCTCTACCTCCATCGTGGTGGTGGGTACCAGCCGGACAAACAACCGCCACGGAACGAAGTTGCGCGCGGGCGGCGGATACGATCGCGACGTGCCCGTCGAGGTCGCCGACAATCCCGACGCGCATCGCTACGAGATCACCAAGGACGGTGAGCTCGCGGGCTTCGTTCTCGACCGCGTCCGCCCCGGCCTGATCGCCTTCATCCACACCGAGGTCGAGCAGCGCTTCGAAGGCGAGGGGCTCGCGTCGCGGCTGGTTCACGACGCCCTGGAAGACGCGCGCAGGCGGGACCTCGCGGTGCTGCCCTTCTGCCCCTTCGTGAACGGCTACATCGAGCGCCACCGGGAGTACATCGAGCTCGTTCCCGATCAATACCGGGAGCAGTTCGGCCTCAGCTGACCCGCTCGAGCCGCGGGTTGGGGCGCAGCCGCCGTCCCACCTTGGCCACCTCGCGCCCGTCCACGCGAACGATGTCTGCGGTGTAGTTGTTCTCGCCGCGCAGCAGCGCCGAGCCGACCCCATAGGCGTCCACCGGCGCACCCAGGCGCTCGAACTCGGCGATCCGGCCGGCGTCGAAGCCGCCCGAGGCCACAATGCGCACCCGCTCGTGCCCGGCCTCGTCCAGCGCCCGGCGCACCCGCTCCACCAGGACCGGATTGACCCCCGTGGGCTTGAAGTCACCCATCTCCTCCCACAGGGCACGATCCACGAGCTGCCCCGAGGTGTCGAGGCGCACGCCCCAGAGCTGTTCGCCCAGCGCCTCGGCCACCGCCAGCGCCGTGCCCACCGAGTCGTTCTCGAAATCGACCAGGACGGTCACGTTCATGTCGTCCGCGTAGCGCTCGGCGAACGCCTTCGCCGCCGCGGCCGTGTCGCCCCCGAAGGCGGCTATCAAAGCATGGGGCACCGTGCCGACCCCTCGGCCGCCCCACCACGAGGCCTGGGCATCGGTGGAGACGCCGATCGCCCCGGCCACGTGAGCGGCCCAGCCGTCACCGGTCTGGACGAGCCAATGGTCATGGCGCGCGGGAAAGAACAGGATTGGCTTGCCGCGCGCGGCTTCGGCCACCTCGCGGACATTTCGCATCACCAGCGAACGCCGGGCCAGGCAGCCGAGGTAGACCGTCTCGAGGTGGGCGAACAGCGAGTAGTCGCCCTCGATCGTCATGACCGTGTCCCAGGGCTCGATCTCGTCGCCCTCGTAGAGCGCCTGGACCTCGAGCGCCTCCCAGCCCGGTTCCCAGCCGTCGGGCCAGTGCCGGCCCGAGCACTGCTTGAGGATGGCCACCGCTTCGTCGACGCCTCCGACCAGCGAGTGGTGGCGCTGGAATACCTGCATCGTTACCCGGGGGTGGCGTCCGTCGCTCTCCAGCAGCTCCTTGGTCAGGTTGAAGTACTGGTCGGAATACCAGCCCGAGCGGATCCGTTCCACCGGCAGGCGAAAGACGTCGGGATCCAGTCGCGAGCGACGGGTGGCGGCTTGGGTCATCGGGGCAGTGTTGCGCACGGTAGCCTGCTCGCTGATGCCTACCTCACTAGTGACTGGCGGTGCCGGCTTCCTCGGCTCCCACCTGTGCGACTACTTGTTGGGCCGCGGCCAGCGCGTGGTCTGCGTCGACAACCTCGAGACCGGCTCCCTGGAGAACATCTCGCACCTGAGCGACAGCGCCGATTTCCGCTTCGAGATGATCGACATCACGGACCACTACGAGATCGGCGAGCCGATCGACTTCGTCTACCACATGGCCTCGCCCGCCTCGCCGATCGACTACGCCCGGCTGCCGCTGCACACGCTCAAGGTCGGCGCCTACGGCACCCACAACACACTCGGCCTCGCCAAGAAGCACCGCGCTCGTTTCCTGCTCGCCTCGACCTCCGAGGTATACGGGGATCCGCTCGTGCATCCCCAGCCGGAGAGCTACTGGGGCAACGTCAACCCGATCGGGCCGCGGGGCGTCTACGACGAGGCCAAGCGCTATGCCGAGGCCCTGACCATGGCCTACCGCCGCCAGCAGGGCGTCAACACGGCCATCGTGAGGATCTTCAATACAAGCGGTCCCAGAATGAGGCCCCACGACGGCCGTGCCGTGCCGACCTTCCTGCGCCAGGCGCTCACCGATCGCCCGTTGACGGTGTTCGGTGATGGGCAGCAGACGCGCAGCTTCTGTTACGTCGACGACCTGATCCGCGGGATCGTGCTGCTGGCCGAGTCGGGCATTCACGAGCCCGTCAACATCGGCAACCCGGACGAGATGAGCCTGCTCGAGCTGGCCGAGATGATCATCGAGCTGACCGAGTCGCGCTCCGAGATCGTCTTCGAGGCGCTGCCCACCGACGACCCGCAGGTGCGCCAGCCGGACATCTCTCGCGCGCGCGAGTTACTGGACTGGGAGCCCGAGATCGACTTTCGTGAGGGGCTCAGGCGTACCATCGAGCATTACCAGGGAGTGCTGCAGAAGGGGAGCTCGGGATGAGCTCCACCGAGACCAAGAACCTCGAAGCGATCTACAAGGCGATCGACCAGCACAACACGAGTTGTGAGTGGCCGGCGGTGGCAATCGAGATGAATCCCTTCGAGGTCGAGCGGCTGGGCTGGGACTCCATCCGCGGCCTTCCCATCCACGAGAATCCGAAGATGGGAACCGGGTCGTTCCGCGTGGTCTGCGCCCGCGAGCAGGGCGAGCCCGAGGAAGAGGTCGTGGAGGCCGTGGCCGAGCAGCCGGTGCCGGCCGAGGTCACGCCGGTCCGCTGAGCCGGCGGGTCAGCGGCCGGTGAGCTGTTCGGTGCTGGCGACCCGGCCGAACTCGGGATCGAGATTGGAGGCCGTCACCCGCGCGACCTCATCCGCCGTGAGCGTGCCACCGCCGTAGGCGGGCAGGTCGAACGTGTAGGTCGCGTCGACCACGAAGGTCATGTCGAAGCCGAGGTTGGCGCCCACCCGGGCGGTGGTCTCGCAGCACATCTGCGTCTGGATGCCGCACACCACGAAAGCCTCGATCTGGTTGTCGCGGAGCCACCCGGCCAGGTCCGGCTCTCCGTGGAAGGCCGAGTTCACGTGTTTCGACACCAGCAGGTCGGGCTCGCCCGTTAGCACGTCCTTGAACGCATTGCCGGGGTGGCCGGGCTGCAGCGTGTGGTACGGCGACTCCTCCTCCAATCCGTCATGGCGGACGAAGACGACCGGCTGCCCGGCCTCACGCCAAGCGGCGATCAGGGTCGCGATGTTGTCCTCGCAGCCGGGGTTGTTGCGGGTGCCCCAGGCGGGGTCGTCGAAGGCCCTCTGAACGTCCATGACCACCAGTGCGCCGGTCTGCATGCCGTTAACCATAAGCTCGCTGCGCCCGCCGCGGGCGTCTACCCTAAGACGGGGTTGGCAACGCGGGAAAGGGCTTGGCGATAGACGTCCGGCGCATTCGATGTCTGGCTGTGGCGATGGCCGCCTTGGGCGGCCTCGTTGCGTATGGGTCCTTGGCGGGAGCTCGGGCGCCCGAGCCCGACCGCTCGCCGCACCTGCTGATCGTCCCGGACTCGGCCCCCGCCCAGGCCACACTTGCCGCGACGGACGCACGCGTCGTGGCGAGCTATGGCGACTTCACGCTGGTCGAGGCACGCGGCGAGGAGGATGCCGATCTGCGCGCCGCAGGGGCTGCGCGGCGCGACGACCTGCGTGAGGTCAGCTTGCCCGGCAGATCGGATCTGGATCCGCTGAGAGAGCGGGCGTCGCTGGCCGCCAAGGGCGCGGTCGAGCCTGCCGAGGCACTGGTGCTCGTCCAGTTCGTGGGGCCGATCAAAGACGCCTGGCTCGAGCGGCTGCGGGCCACCGGCGCGCGGATCGTCGAGTACGTGGCCCAGAACGGCTATGTGGTGCACGCCGGCGGCGCCGAGGTGGATCGCCTCGCCGGCCTGGTGGGCACCGACCCCGCGGTTCGGGCGGTCACGCGGGTCGCGGGCGCCGACAAGCTCAGCGGCGCAGTCGGGAGCGGCGGCGGCGCACGCCCCGTCGCCATCCAGACGGTGGCCGGCGCAGAGGGTCAGCCCGCCCGCCGGGCCGCCGCCGCGGCAGGACCCAGCATGCGCGTGCCTTCGGGCGTGGGCGAGCTTCGGACGCAGTTCCTCACGCTCACCCGTGCAGAGATCGAGACCCTGGCCGCCGATCCCGCAGTCGTGACGATTGCACCGGCGCCGGCACCGGCGCTGGCCGACGAGAAGGCGGCCCAGATCGTGGCGGGCAACGTGATCGCCCCGAGCGCGGTCGGCTCCTCGGACTACCTCGGCTGGCTCAGCGGGAACGGCTTCGGGCCGAGCACCTTCGGCTTCGCGATCGACGTGACCGATGAGGGGCTCGACAACGGGTCGGCCACGTCACCGGGCCATCCTGACTTCTACGTAAGCGGCAACAAGCCCGGGGCCGACCGCGTCGCGTACGCCCACGACTACACGGACGACGGCTCGGCAGAGGACTGCGGCGGTCACGGCACGAACGTCGCCTCGATCGCCGCCGGATACAACGACGAGCCCGGCCCGTCCAACGACTACAACGACGGCTCGGACTACAACTACGGGCTCGGCGTCGCGCCGCAGGTGCAGGTCGGCTCGTCGAAGATCTTCGCCTGCAGCGGCGCCTTCGCTCCCGGCTTCAGCCCGACCGCCGTGGCCGACGCCGCCTACGCCGCAGGTGCCCGGATCTCGAACAACTCGTGGTCCAACAGCAACGACCTGGGCGGCTACAACGTCGACTCTCAGGAGTACGACGCCCTGGTCCGGGACGCGCGGCCCACGGCCGGACATGACGGCAATCAGCAGATGGTCGAGGTGTTCGCCGCAGGCAACGAGGGCAACCGTGGCTCGCAGACCGGCTACGGCTCGGTCACGTCGCCCGGCAGCGCCAAGAACGTCATCACCGTAGGGGCGTCGGAGAATGTTCGCTCGGCGGGCTTGGACGGCTGCAACGTCGACGACAGCTTCGCCAACAGCGCGCGCGACATCCTCGACTTCTCGAGCCGCGGACCCACCGACGACATGCGCCAGAAGCCCGACCTGGTGGCACCTGGCACGCACGTGGTCGGCGCCTCGCCGCAGCACGGCGCCTATGACGGTGGCGAAACCTGCAACCCGGCATTCCCGACCAGCAACCCCTTCTACTCGCTCGTCTCCGGTACCTCGCAGGCCGCGCCGGGCGTGTCCGGCGCCGCCGCCCTGGTCCGGGACTGGTACGCCCGCACCCACCCCGCGCCGTCTCCGGCTCTGACCAAGGCGCTGCTGGTCAACACCGCGACCGATCTGGCCGGGGGCTCGGACGGCAAGGGGAGCGCGTCGATGGGAGCCGCCCCCAACGCCGATCAGGGCTGGGGCCGGGTAAACGTCGGCAACGTGCTGGAGACGACCGAGCGGGAATACCTCGACCAGAGCGCTCTGCTGTCGGACACGGGGACGAGCGACCGCCGCGGCTATTCGGTGGCCGACTCGGGCAGGCCCGTGAAGATCACGCTGGCATGGACCGACGCTCCCGCGGCGGTGGACGCAAACCCGGCGCTCGTGAACGATCTCGACCTCGTGGTCAGCGCAGGTGGCAGGACATATCGGGGCAACGTCCTCAGCGGCGGCCTGTCGCGTAGGGGCGGATCCCCCGACTCGCGCAACAATCTCGAGGCCGCGGTGCTTCCCGCCGGGACCAGCGGCCGCTTCTCGGTCAGGGTGGGAGCCACCAACATCGCCGGTGACGGAGTGCCGGAGATCAACAGCGATCCGACCGATCAGGACTTCGCGCTCGTCGTCTCCAACGCCAACTCGGCTGCCGCGGCCCCGCAACTGGCCGACGATGGAACGTTCATCAGCGACTCGGGTGCCGGAGGAGACAACGACGGCGCGCTCGAGCCGGGCGAGTCTGTGACCCTCGGCCAGCGGATCGTGAACGAAGGGGACGCGTCGGCCACCGGGATCGCAGGCGTACTCGGCGGGGGAGGGGGCCTCACAGTCGGTCAGGGCTTCTCGGCCTTTGCCGACGCCCCACCCGGCGGGCAGTCCACCGGCCAAGCCGGTTTCCGGGCGTCGTTGTCGCCCACCGCCGCCTGTGGGACAGACGTGACCGCGACGCTCGCATTGACCACGGCCCAGGGGCCGCAGAGCGTTCCCGTCACGCTCGCGACGGGCGCTCCCGGCCCCGCCACCTCGAACTCGTCGAGCGCAGGCCCGATGACGATCACTGACGACAACAGCCTCGGAGTCGCGTCCAACCTGAGCGTCGGCACCTCCGGCCTCATCAAGGACCTGGACGTCAGCATCACCGCAATCAACCATACGTTCGTCGGCGACCTGGCCATCGAGCTGAGCCATGGCGGAGTGACCGTGGAGCTGACCCGCCACCCCGGCGGACCGGACAACGCCGGGGACAACATGGCGGGCACGGTGTTCGACGATGAGGCCCCGCTCAACATCTCGCAGGGAGTGGCGCCCTACACGGGCAGCTTCCGTCCCCAGAACGACCAGCTCTCCCGCTTCGACGGCCTGGACAAGTCCGGCACCTGGACCCTCAGGGTGCGTGATCTGTTCGACGGCGACGTCGGGACGCTCGCGGGCTGGGGGACGAGCGTCCGTGGCGCAGTCTGTGACGTGGTCCCCCTCGACGGCACGGCGCCCGCAGTGACCCTGAGCGCCCCCGCGAACGGCTCCTCGACCGCGGACACCACCCCGCTGCTGTCGGGCACCGCCGGCGTGGCCGCCGGAGACCAGAGCAAGGTGACGACGAGCATCTACGCGGGCTCGGCGGTCAGCGGAGCGCCGGCCCAAGTGCTCGAGGCCGAGCGCAGCGCATCGAACGGCGCGTGGAGCCGGGAGCCCTCGGTGCTGGCGCCCGGCACGTACACGGCCCGCGCTCAGCAGGCCGACAGCGCGGGCAACGTGGGCTCGAGCGCCGCAGTCACCTTCACTGTCCTCGGCCCTGCGCCGTCATTCGTGATCGCTTCGGCAAACGAGCGCCTGGCAGACGCTCTCGCGGGCCGCATGACCGTGTACGGGGCGTGCGCCTCGGCCTGCCGGACGAGCGCAACCCTGAGCATGAGCGGGAAGACCGCTCGCCGCCTTGGGGTCTCCTCACGCCGCTCGTCCGCACGGGTGACGATGGGTCGCGGAACCAAGCTGCTGCGCCGCGCGGGGAGACTCAGCCTTCCGGTCCGCTTGACGAAGAAGGCGCGCCCTGCGCTGCGGCGCAGCGACGGGCTGACGGCCAAGCTCACGGTCGAGGTCAAGGTCGGTGGCCGAGTGGCGATGAAGCTCGACCGCCCGGTCAAGCTGAGTCGTTCCGCAGGTCTGAGCTCGATCGCCCGCAAGGGCATGCCGCTGTGGACCTACTGCTCGCGCAGCTGCCGTCTCGCGCTCGAGCTGTGGGTCGACGCCAGGACGGCTCGCGGCCTGGGCCTCAAGCCCAAGGGTGCCAAGCGAGTGAAGGTGGCGGCGAAGAGGGCGAACGTCCCTTCGCGCGGGTCGATGCTGACCCTCAAGATGAAACGCTCGACGGGAGCCGCGGTGGCCCGCCGGTCGCGTCTGACGGCGATCCTCGAGGCGGTCGCCGGCGCGAAGCCGAACCCCACGAGCAGCACCAAGCGCAGCCTCGTCCTGCGCCGCTGAGCGACCCAGGCGGCGACCGGCCCGCTGCTACATTCCGAGCGTCTCGTGGTGGGCGTAGCTCAGTCGGTAGAGCTCCTGGTTGTGGTCCAGGCGGTCGCGGGTTCGAGTCCCGTCGCTCACCTCTCAAGAAGCCCCGCAAATGTGCGCGTACCGTCCGGAGCGCCATCTACATCCAGGGCATCCGAGCTACCAATGAGCTACCAATTTGTAGGCGCTCGGGGCAGGCCACGGGCGGCACGGAGGCCGTCTTGCGTGCCGGCCGCGATAAGCGACACATCACGGGTGACGACAGTCTCGGCCACGAAGCGCACGAGGACCGTCTGCTCCGTGCCTGGCGAGCTAGCTGTCGCGCGGAAGCGTGGGCGGATCGGCGTGCTCGAGGCCTACGCCTGGTCCGGAGTCGGATAGACAGCGCGGGTGGACGAGTCTGCCGCCCAGGCGCATCGGCGCCGGCCCGAGCGGTCTGGCGCAGAGGGGCAGACGTGGCGCGAGCCGGCCGATCGCGCGAGCGACGAGGCGCGCAGGCGGATCAGCAGCTCGAGCTGATGAGCGTCCTCCCAGGACAGGCGTGAGCTGAGCGGCTCGACGGCAGGTTTGGACATCCCGGCTGACCTCCCCAATTACTCGGGTTCGCCGGGCGACCAACGAGGGCAGGAAGCCCCCCGACCTCCGCTTAAGCGTGTACCCATTGGCACAAAGGCTCAACCGTTTCCCCAAACGGGGCGGAGGTACCTCTGAGGCAATCGTCGTCGCCGCTGACAGAGCTTCCCCGTCCGCGTGACCCGCAGGATCACACTTCGCTGATCCAGACCTCGGCGAGACCCCCACGCTTCGGCTGGGGCCGAAAGGTCGCTCGTTCAAATCCAGTCGCCCCGACTAACGGTCGCCGCGCGACGCGAGCCCGCGACGGATGGCACCAACTGCGGTACTCCGGAAGGCCTTCACCTATCCCCGACGACACCCCGCCGCGACGAAGCGGTCGCCTGAGCAGGTTCAGTCACGCGCGCGGGTGAATGTCATGTGCGTGACTCCGCTGGGCGAGGAGGTCGCCTCGGTCTCGTAGTCCTTCTCGAGGCCCTCCAGTCCGTCCCATAGGCGTACGCCTCGGCCGAGCAGGATCGGGACCACCACAATGTGCGCGTGGTCGACGAGCCCGGCGGCGAGGAAGTCGCGGATCATGGTCGGACCGCCGCCCAGGCGGACGTCCTGGCCGTCCGCGGCCTCGCGGGCCGTCTCGAGCGCCTCGGCAGGCGAGGCGTCGACGAAGTGGAACGTCGTGCCGCCCTCCATCTCGATCGACGGGCGCGTGTGATGGGTGAGCACGAAGGCCGGTGTGTGGAACGGCGGGTTGGGGCCCCACCAGCCCTTCCACTCGGGGTCCTCGTGCCATCCGGGTGGGCCGAACTTCCCGGCACCCATGATCTCCGCGCCGATCCCTGGAGCGAACTGCCGCGCGAAGGCGTGGTCGACGCCGCCACTCCCGCCGGGCCGGTCGCTCATCTCGCTGTTCCACCACCGGGTGGCGAACATCCATTCGTGCAGCCTTTCGCCGGCGTGCCCGAACGGTGCGTCGTGGCTCTGAGGCTCACCGGTGCCGAAGCCGTCGAGTGAGATGGCGAAGTTGTGGACGCGGGCGAGTGACATGGCTGGTGCTCCTTCGGCAGTCGTGAGCGTCGCAGTATACTTAAGTGGATGCTTTACCAACACACCGAGCGCGAGCCGCTCGATCGCGTCTTCCACGCGCTGGCTGATCCCAGCAGGAGGCTGATCGTCGAGCGCCTGAGCCGTGGACCAGCCTCAGTGAGCGAGCTCGCGCAGCCCCTGCCGATGTCGCTGCCTGCGGTGGTGCAGCACCTGCAGGTCCTGGAGGGCAGCGGGCTGGTCCGCTCGGAGAAGGTCGGGCGGGTCCGCACGTGCCGCATCGAGCCGGTGGCGCTGCGACCCGTGGAGCGATGGATCAGCGCGCGACGGACGAGCTGGGAGCTTCGGCTCGATCGTCTTGGCAAGTACCTGGCCGAGGGGCCCGACGAACCGCAGGAGGGCGGCACTCTATGAGCGAACGATCGGTGGAGCACGGCACGATCGTCATCGAGCGCCGCTATCCAGCCTCGCCCGAGCGGACCTTCGCCGCCTGGGCCGATGCCGCGGCCAAGGCGCGTTGGCTCGGCGTCCCCGACGGCGAGCTCGAGCTCGACTTCCGCGTCGGCGGGGAGGAGAGCCACAACGGGACGCTGCCGGACGGCCGCGTCTACACCTACCAGGGGGTCTACCAAGACATCGTCCCGCCACGGCGGATCGTCTACACCTACGAGATGCTGTTGGACGACAGCCGGATCTCCATCTCCCTGGCCACGGTCGAGTTCACGCCGGAGCACGACGGCACCCGGCTCGTCTACACCGAACAGGGCGCCTTCCTCGACGCCCACGAGCCGCCCGCCCGCCGCGACGAGGGCATGGGCAGCCTGTTGGACGCGCTGGGCAAGGAGCTGCAAAGCCAGCAGCAGAGCCGGTAGTACCGCCCTGGTACCGACTGCATCGTCTTATGCGTCCAGGGCCTTTCGCCGGCGCGGACGACCAGGACGTCGCCCGAGATGCTGACGCTGCTCGAGGACCAGCTGATGCGATTGGTCTGCGAGACCGCCGGCCTGGGGCTGGTCCGCGACACGAGCAGCGTCATCGCGGCGGCCACGGGAGCAGTGGCGATCGGCGACCTGAGCGTGGCGGCCGGCGTCAGCAGCATGCATCTGGCACAGCGGTTCAAGGAGGTCATCGGCGTCACGCCAAAGCGGTTCGCCCGCGCCTATCGCTTCACCGCCACCGTGCTCGCGATCGACCCCGCCGGACCGGTCGACTGGCTCGAGCTCGCCGGTCGCGCCGGCTACTACGACCAGGCCCACTTCGGCCACGAGTTCCGGACGTTCACGGGGCTGACGCCGACTCGGTACCTCGACGTCCGGCGGCGGTTCCTGCGCGAACATCCCGGCTACGCGCTGGACAGGTGGCCGCTGCCGGCCGATCGATTTCTTACAAGACTTGCCACTCTCGAGATGCCAGCATGGGCACTTCCCGAGCAGAGGAGAGAGCCCATGGGCAAGGTGGTCCTGTACAGCACGGTGTCGGTGGACGGCTTCATCGCGGATGAGAATGACCAGCCCGGACCGCTGTTCGACTGGTTGGTAAGCGGTGACGTCCCGTTGGACGAGAGCGGCGAGGTGAAGGTGTCGCAAACGTCCTACGACTACACCCGGCCGTACTGGGACCAGATCGGGGCGACAGTCTGCGGCCGCCACGTCTTCGACCTGACGGACGGCTGGGGCGGCACGCCACCGAGCGGGATCGACCACGTGGTCGTCGTGTCGCACCGGCCGGCGCCCGAGGGCTGGCGCCCCGAGGCGCCGTTCCACTTCGTCGACGGCGTCGAGGCGGCCATGGCCAAGGCACAGGAGCTCGCGGGCGACCGCACGGTCGAGGTCGCCGCCGGCGACGTCGGCGGCCAGGTGCTGGCCGCGGGCCTGATCGACGAGGTGCGCATGGACGTCGCGCCCGTGGTGATCGGGTCCGGCAAGCGCTACTTCGGGTCGGTCGACGCACAGCACCTGCTGGAGGATCCCGACGTGGTGATCCAAGGCAACCGGGTGCTCCACGTGCGCTATCGGGTACTCCGATGACCGATCTGAGCGGATAAGGCGAAGAAGTCGCACTGCCGGCGGGCTTCGACGCGCCCCGCCATGCGGTGGCGCGTGTGCCAACCTCCGCAGGCGCCCATTCGAACTCAGCGGCCGACCTGGGCCTCGCGCGTCAGCGGGCGGGGGTCGAGCCGGAAGTAGGGATGCGCTTCCGCACGCTCGGAAGCTAACCGCTCCGCGCTTCCGCAACGAGGCAAGAGCAGCAGTGGGGGCGACCCGCTGCGGCAGTGCTGAGTTGGACGAGGCGCGAGCGCGCGTCTCCCCAGAGTGTTGGATTCCCATGGATGCGAGAGCCATTCTCCGAGCCAGGACGTCTGTCGCTGCGCATGGATAGGAGCAGTGGCGGCGCGCGCCGGTTGGCTACTCCTGCCAGGCGATTGCGCAAGCGAGTTGACTTAGGCCTCCGTCCCGTCGGCGCCCCTGCTCTGCAGGTCATGCCTATGCACCAGGTGGTGGTCCGGTGGATTGCGTGGCGCTGGGCAATGGGTCCCGGGCAGGAGCGCCTGAGTCCGGCCGGGAGGCCCTCGCCTACGCCTGCACATGGGCGTGGCGCGGTCCCGGTTGTCGTCCCCTCACCGGCACACATCACCGAACCAGTGTTGCGGCACACCGCCCTCGGCCAGTGCTCTCGGGACTGGCCCTCGGTGGGCCTGACCGATGATTTTCCGCGCCGTGCTGGTCTGTACGCCGAAATGCCAACTCATGGGAGGCTGACGCCATGCGGAAACTGACCTTTGGCATGAACCTGAGCCTGGACGGCTACATCGCCGCGCCCGGCGACGACCTCGGCTGGAGCGTGCCGAGCGACGAACTGTTCCAGTGGTGGTCCGACCGGGTGGGCGCGACAGGCCTGGCGCTGTACGGGCGCAAACTGTGGGAGACGATGAGCTCCCACTGGCCTCCCGCTGACCAGCAGCCTGGCGTCACGCCGGCGGAGATCGAGTTCGCCCGCCGTTGGCGGGACATGCCTAAAGTGGTGTTCTCCTCGACGATCAGCACGGTCGACTGGAACACCCGCCTGGTCACCGGCGACGCGGTCACCGAGATCACCCGGCTCAAGGCCGAGGACGGCGGTCCCATGGACATCGGCGGCGCCACACTCGCCGCAGCGGCCATGCGGGCCGGGCTGATCGACGAGTACGTGCTGGCCACCGCACCGGTCTTGGTGGGCGGCGGCACGCCGTTCTTCACCGCCCTGGACAACTGGGTGAACCTGACCCTGGTGGAGACCCGGACGTTTCCCGACGGCGTGCTCCTGACCAGGTACGAGACCAGGCGCTGAGTGCCCGACGTCGGATCAGCGCGGGCTTCGGGCCGCCCAAGGATCTCGTGGCGCTGTGTTCCGAGGCGATCGTGACGTCCCTGCCGGATCCTGTTCTTCACCGCAGACGATCCGTCCGGATAGGGATCCGCTTACGGCATTCCGCGCCCCGCTCTCTCATCAATGCGGGCGTCCTAAGGCGGTGCCGACGAGGTGCTCGCTTGGCGACGACCCACGGAAGCGCCACTTGGCCGGACGCGTTGCGTCCCGTGCATAGGCACAATGAGGGCGCGCGTGAGCTGCCGATCGGATGGAGGTCGAGCACCATCGCTGTCGCCTTGAGGCAGACGCGCTAGTGCGGACCTCAGGAGCCGACACTGTCGCTTTGGACGAGGAGCGGGAGCGCTGCCGACCTGCCAGCAGAGTGCTCCTTCCCATCAGAGCAGCACCGTTGACGTGCCTCCGCGCAAAGGCCGAGAGTCCGCGTTGGCGTGACGCGGCAGTCTCGCCGACACTCGATCGGCTCCTGCTGGGGACGAGGAGCAGGTGCCGGGGCTGAGAGCCCTGCTTCTCGACGAAGGGAGCGGTCGGCGATACGCCGCTCGACAGAAGGCGTCGGCCTTCCCGACGAACCCTGGGCGCGCTCGTCTGTCTGTGAGGGCCCGCCTCGGGATGCGCGTCGGCGCCGCTCCGAGCTACCAATGAGCTACCAATTTGAGCGAAACTGAGCCGATCGAGGCGAACTGATTTGGCTTTGTAGAGCCGAATCCGATCCCACGACACCCCTGGGCCCTGGTTGTGGTCCAGGCGGTCTTGGGTCTAGTCCCGTCGCTCACCTTCCGTTCGTTCGGTGCGGCCAGGCGCCAGCGTCGCGGGCACCAATCGGACACCATCCGTAGTCGCAACGGGGCGAGCAGCGCGCGGACGACCGAGGGGTCGGGTCGAGGCCGCGCAGGGCGTGAGGCCGCACACGAAGCGCCGAGGCACGGCGGGACGATTGGGTCGGTGTCGCCCACCCGAGCCCGCGCGCTCGCACGGGTTTGTGACGTAGGCTCGGGCTCGACCAGTTGAAGCCCCGCACCGATCCCACCGGCCGGGGGCCGACCCACACCACGGCGGGAGGGGAGGGACTCCCTCGGTCGCCGTCGGAAACCGCAGGGACCCCGGCGGGGGCGAGACCTAACGCGCCGCACTGCCGGGGATACTTGGCCGATGCTGCGCGTCGTCGAGACTCACCTAGGGTCGAACCAGGTCTCGCGCGTTATCTACGGCACGATCATCGGGCTCGCCCTCGTCGTCGCCCTAGAACAACATCCCCCGCGCCCGGCCGTGATGGTCGCCACCCTCGTCGGCACGGCCATCGCCGTCGGACTCGCCGAGTTCTATAGCGAGATCGTCGGGACCGAGGTTCGTACCCGGCATCGCGTCGAGCGCGCACACCTGCGCGAGATCACGACGGACGTGGGCGCGGTGGCCTTCGGGATCAGCTTCCCCGCCGTCTTCTTCCTGCTTTGCGTCGCAGGGGCGATGGAGGTGGAGACCGCCTTCGAGATCGCCAAGTGGTCCGGGCTGGCGCTCATCGGCTTCTACGGCTTCTGGGCCGCGCGGCTCGCCAACGCGGGAACGCTAGCGGCCCTCGGCCAGGCAACCGCTCTCGCGCTCATCGGCGCGTTCCTGATCGGCCTCAAGGCACTGATCCACTGAGCGCCGACGGAGGAGGCCGGGCCTCGTCAGCAACGTTCCCGGGAGCGTCTGAGCCGCGCCGGTGGGAATGACCCTCCTCGACTCATCGCCGGAAACCCCTGGGACTGCCGGTCGCGGTGCGGGTCGGGCGTCTCTCACACTGGATCCGATGTTTGAACGAATTGCGCCTTGCGCTACCGGCGCTGTCAGTGGGAGGGTGGGCAGTACACGAATCGGACCCAGGGACGGGGCCCCAGATGTGGAGGTAAGGAAATGCGCTTCAAGTCATGGGTCGCGGCTGCGCTTTGTGGAGTCGCGGTCGCAGGTGTGGGTGCTGGGTCGGCGTTCGCTGGTGAAGTCAACGGAAATGGCGACCCGACCCCCATCCGAACACAGGCAAACTCGATCTGCGCCTTCTCGGGGCAGAATGATGGAGACCCGCCGCCAGGGCGGACTGCCGCGCACGTGCAGAGTTGGGGGCAGATCCCCAAGGAAGGGCCGGAAGGGCGGGATTTCCTCACCTCGATCGGCTCCAATCCTGGCCGCGCATGCAATGGCCACCTCAGCCCCCGCAAGTAGGCCCTGAGTAGCGCGTTGGTTGGCCCCCGACCCTGTTGTGGGGGCCAACCAACCCTTCATCCACCTACACGTCCCACAACGGCGGCCTCCGCCGGATGCGAGCGCCTCGTGAACCTTCGCGGCGCAGGGCCTCGGCCGGAGTTAGGCTCCTGGGCGTGTCGACAAGCCGAGCCTGCCCGACGATCACGAGATTCGCTTTCTTGACACGGCCGAGCTAGGGGCGCTCTTGCGCGCCGTGCCCGACGACCGGCAGGCCCGACCGACCGGGCGCTCTAGCGTGTCGGCCGCGGCTGAGATAGGGTGGACGCGTTTCGGAGTAGGCCGCCATGGAACTCTGGCTTGCCGCGTTGATCATCCTTGGTGTCGCCGCGCTGAGCGCAGCCGGCATGCTCCTCGTCCGCCGGCGCGCGCCGGCGGGAACGTTCTTCAACGATCCGATTCCGGGTGGTGCCGTGTACACGGTGGCGGGCACCGCCTACATGGTCATCGTCGCATTCGTCTTCTTCATCGCATTCGAGAGCTACGGCGGCGCCAAGGCCGACGCCGAGGACGAGGCGACCGCCACGCTCGCGATGTTCCACGCCGCCGGCCCCTTCGGCCCGGCGGCCCGCGCGGAGCTGCAGGGGCAGATGATCTGCTACGCGCGCGAGGTTATCTCGGACGGCTGGCCCGCGATGCGGGAAGGCGGAGGGAGTTCGGTAGTGGACGCGAGGGTCTCGGCGCTGGAGGAGTCCGCCGAACAGATCCCGGTCAACGACACCAAACAGGCCGCCGCCTTTGAACACTGGTTCGCGTTGAACGAGGAGCGGCGACAGGGACGGCAGGGGCGGATCGGCGAAGCAGAAGGACTGGTGCCCCCGGTTGTCTGGTTCATCCTGATCATCGGCGCGGTGGTGGTGATCGCCTCGGTCGCCCTTTTCGCGGATCGTGAGGAGGCCGCAGTTACGCAGGCAGCACTGGCCGCCGCGGTGGCGATCATCGTCGTCTCGGGGCTGGTCCTGGTGCGATTTCTCGACCAGCCGTTTGAGGACAAGAGCGGCAGCATCAAACCGACGGCCATGGAGAGGACGCTGGTGCTGATGGAGAGGGAGCATCGGGAGCGCGGTGAAGCGGTCATCCGGTGCGCCGATCTAGCCGGTTGAGAGAGAACTGCGTCCCGACCGGCTAACCGCACCGTGGATCCCGCGCGCGGGGGCTATACACAGGGTGTGGTCTGACGCCTCGCCTGACGCTCGTCGCTTCCCGGGCTCATGCTTTCCATGCAAGACGGAACCTCGCGGGTGTGCATGGGGCCCGCCAGCGGCCGTCCAGCGGATGGTTGCGCCGGGCCCCGAGCAGCATGGCGACGTTGGTGGCGCGCATCGCTCTCGAAGAGGCGAGGTAGCCCTGCAGGGCTGGCGTTCAACGCCGACTTGACTCGTCTTGCGGCGCGTGGTACGCCACGCAGTGCGAGGGCAGCAGCACATGTAGTCGCGTGAAGGAGGTTCCTCTCCGCGCCCTCGCGGGCCTCCACCCGCCGCCACGCAGACGCGTGACGGCCCGGGAGGTCGGGCGGCCATTGCTGGGCCGCCAATCGTTACCCCTGCAGCTCGGAGGAGGATCGGGAATGAAGGGGTCCAGACACACCTCGCGCAGGCGACGGTTGTCGGTCGTGGCCGTGGCGGCGACGGCCGGAGTCGTGTTCGCGGTAGCTGGCGCCGCCACGATCGGGTCGTTGGCCCACCACGGCGTCAGCACCACCGTGGTCCAGTGCGGCGACATCATAACCGTGGACACGACGCTCGCGCGCGACCTCAACAACTGCCCGGCCGACGGGGTGATAGTCGGCGCGCCCGACATCACCATCGATCTCAACGGCCATACGATCGACGGCGTGGGCGCCGGCACAGGCGTAAACAATGTGGCCGGCCATGACGACGTGACCGTGAAGAAGGGGACGGTCCATCAGTTCATGGATGGCATCCGGCTTCTGGGGGCCGCGAAGAACCGCCTTTCTCGCCTGACGGTCTCCCTGAACCTCGGCCCCGGAATCGCGCTTGACGCCTCCGACGACAACCGGATCGACTGGGTCTCCGCGGCGGACAACGGGGGCGACGGGATCATCCTCAACACCGGCTCCGACGACAACCGTGTGCGGTACAGCTCGGCATCCGACAACGGCACGTCCGGGATCACTGCGACGGGCGATTCCGACGACAACCGGATCGAGCGGAGCTCGTTCGTCCGGAACACGACGTTCGGAATCGCTGTGGAGAATGACTCGGACGACAGCCGGCTGGAGCGAAACACCGCGATCGCGAACCAGCTCAGCGGCATCTTCGTGCAGAGCACCGCCTTGAGAACCCTGGTGAGGCGAAACGTCGCGAACGAGAACCTCCAGGACGGCATCTTCGTGGACAGTACGGGGACGACAATCGCCCGCAACTCCGCCAACGAGAACGGCGGCTTCGGGATTCAGGCGGTGGTGGGCGTCACCGACGGTGGCGGCAACACCGCGAGCGGCAACGGCATGGCCACGCAGTGCACAAACGTCGTCTGCACCTAAGCAGCTCGACAGCCGAGATGGTGAACCCCGCTCCGCGAGCGGGGTTCACCCGCTGGCGCTCTGCAACGCCGTTTCAACGGGATGCCTACCTGCGCATGTGCCGCGCGCCTCGAAGCCCTCACATCCCGCTGTCGATTTGCGCGCAATGCAGGAGAGCCGCGGTGTCCTCTGCTGGGTTGCGCTTGTCGTCCGAAGCGGCACTCCAGTCGCGGGCTACGACGCGTTCAGCTCAGCCGCAGAACGGACGAGGGCTTTGAAGGCCTCCTCGTCAATGCCGTCTCCCTCGTGGAGGTCGATGGCGCGCCTCACCTTGCCCTCGAGGCTGGAGTTGAAGAGGCCGGCTGGATCCTCCAGGGAAGCTCCCTTGGCGAAGCTGAGCTTCACCTTGTCCTCGTAGGTCTCGCCGGTGAGGATGACCCCCTCGTGGGACCAAACCGGGACGCCGAAAGGGTTCGATGCCTTGCGCCATTTGATCTCTTCGACGACGTTGGGAACGGCCTGCTTGGTGAGCCCGCGGATTCGGGAGAGCATCTCTCCGCGCCAATCGTCCAGTTCGTTGATCTTCGCGTCGATGAGCTCGGACGGCGTCTCTGATTCCGGCTCGACGGGCATGGTTGGACCCTTCCAGAGTGCCGCATCCCATGCAACGCGGGAGTGCCGCCTTCGTCCGTTGCGGGCGTGCGTGGGCTGGGCCGGGGCGCGCTCGCTCAAGGTCGGAAAGCGCTAGACCGCCGGTCGGGAGTGGCGTGGCCTCTCCGGTGCACCGCGTTCATCTTCCTGCCGCAGTGCACCGGATCTGGACTGAGGGGCTCAACCAACGCCTGGATGGTCGTCAATCTGGACGACGAGCGGCACGTCGTGCCTGCGATTGCGCGCAATCCGCGCACCGGTCTTGACCGCGGTTAGCAGCAGGATGAGTCCGAGCATGCCGGCGGCGCCGACCCCGGCGGCGAGCCAATCGAATCGGCTGCTGGGTTGCTGCAGCGGCGTGGACGGGCTCTTGGCGTAGTTGCCTCTGAGCGGCTTGTGGTTCGGGTATTCCGGGTTTGGATACGCCTGGTGGGTGCAGTGATAGTTGCTCACCGGAAAGTGGCTAGTGCAGGGGAGTGCTGGAGCGGCGTATGAGGGCGCGGCGCCGACGAGCGCGCCGGCGACGACGAGTGCGAGCGCTACACGCGCCGCGATGGCGCCCCGCTGTTGCCTAAAGGTGATCATTGGTGTCTCCCTTCCCGGCCTCAGCCGGCTTGTTGGGGTTGCCGGCCAAGCGTCCGGGCAGGCCCCCCTGAGCCGGTAAGGACCGGTAAGAGCCGGGTAACGACGGGCGCGGAGTGGCGTGGTAGCGTGGCCGTACGGCGCGCCATGGAGCTCCGCCTACTTGGCCCATTTGAGGTCGCTGACGGCGATCGGACGCTCGTGATCGGCGGCGGCAGACAGCGCAAGTTGCTCGCGATCCTCGCGCTGCGGGCGAACGAGTTCGTCGGGAGCGAGCGCCTGATCGAGGAGCTCTGGAACGAGCAGCCGCCGGAGACCGCCGCCAAGGCGCTGCAGGGCTACATCTCGCAGCTGCGCAAGACGCTCGGCCACCAGGTCCTGCTCACCCGGCCCGGCGGCTACGTCTTGCAGGTCGCCCCCGGCCAGCTCGACGTGCAGAGGTTCGAGCAGCTGGTCGACGAGGCACGCGACGCCGAGCCGCGGGAAGCGGCAGAGAAGCTGCGCGAGGCGCTCGCGCTGTGGCGCGGGCCTGCGTTGGCCGATTTCGCCTACGACGACTTCGCTCGGACCGAGATCGCGCGCCTCGAGGAGCGCCGGCTCGCCGTGCTCGAGCAGCGGATCGAGGCCGACCTTGCGCTTGGCCGCCACGCGACGCTCGTCGGCGAGCTCGCGGCGCTCGTCGCGCAGGAGCCGCTGAGAGAATGGCCACGCGCTCAGCTCATGCTGGCGCTCTACCGCTCGGGCCGTCAAGCCGAGGCGCTCGAGGTTTATCAGCAGGCCCGACGGACGTTTCGCGAGGACCTCGGCCTAGAACCGAGTGCGGAAATGCAGCAGCTCCAGCGCGCGATCCTCGCGCACGATCCGGCTCTCGGACCGGCAGCACGGACCGTGTGGCCGCGCGCCCGGCGGGTTATCGCACGGCCGCGCGTCCTCGGCGCCCTGGGTGCGATCCTGCTCGCAGGCGCGATCGGCGTCGCCACCCTGCTGCTCCTGCGCGACTCCGTTCTCGCGCGAGCAGAGCCAGACTCTGTGGCGTTGCTCGATCCGGCCAGCGGTGAGCTCATCGCCCAGGCCCCGGGACGGCGTACGGCGCTGCTGCGGTTCGGCGCCGACGACTCCCTGTGGTCGATGACCCGCGACGGCACCCTCGAGCGGATCGACCTGGAGTCCCACGAGGTCACACGGAGCCTCGGTGTCGGCGTGCATCCCGGTGGGCTCGCGGTCGGCGAGGGCTCCGTCTGGGTCACGGACGCCGACTCCCCGACGCTGCTGCGAGTCGACGCGAGGTACGGCTCGGTCGACAAGATCGCGCTGTCCGCAAAGTCGGGTGGCGCCGGCGGCGTTTCCGTGGGCGCGGGGTCGGTCTGGGTCGCGCAGGGGGAGTCGCGCGTGCTGCGGATAGAGCCGCGGACCGGTCGGGTCGTGCACCGTTTCGACGTGCCTTATGCCAGCGACGTGGTCCAGGGCGACGGGAAGGCGTGGGTCGTATCCGGCAGCGCCGGCATCGTTCGTCGAGTCGACCCCCCGACGAACCAGATCACCGGCTCGGTCCGGGTGCAGCCCGAGATCTGCTGCGCCGCCGTCGGAGGCGGGTTCGTCTGGATCGTGACGAAGGACAACCGCACGGTTTGGAAGTTCTCAGGACTGGCCAACCCGTCGACGCCCCTCGCCAGCGTGAAGCTCGCCGGCGCCGGAGATGGGCTGGCCTACGGCGACGGCGCGCTGTGGGCAACCACCGGCGCCGCGGGCGCGGTCACCCGCATCGACCCGCAGACCGAAGTGAAGAAGACGTTCACCGTCGGCCACGAGACTGGGGCGGTCGCGGTCGACGGCGGGCGCGTCGCGGTCGGCGTGGGCCCCAGCGCCGCCGACGCGACCGCGGGGCTCCGGGGGCGGGTCGCGCACTTCATCTCTGACACGGACTGGCTCTGGGACACCGATCCGGCGATTGCAACGAACCCCTGGCAGTGGCAGCTCCAGTACGCGACCTGCGCGAAGCTGATGAACTATCCCGACGCACCGGCGTCAGCCGGCTGGCGCGCCCAGCCCGAGGTCGCGGCAGCTCCGCCGAGCGTGTCGGCCGACGGGCGCACCTACTCCTTCGGGATCCGGAAGGGCTTCCGCTTCTCGCCGCCGTCGAACGAACCGCTGACGGCGGAGACCTTCAGGTACACGATCGAGCGGGCGCTGTCGCCCAGGCTCGGTCCACAGGCGTTGGCGGCGGCGTTCGCGTCGGACATCGCCGGCGTGAACGCGTATCGGGCCGGACGAACTCCGCACATCGCCGGGATCAGGACCCATGGCGACACGCTCACGATCAAGCTCGACGCCCCCGCCCCGGACCTCCCGGCCCGGATGGCGCTGCCCTACTTCTGCGCCGTGCCGGTCCGGACGCCGATCGTCCCGAACGGCCTCGAAGAGCCGATCCCCGCCGCAGGGCCGTACTACCTCGCCGCCCATATCGACGAAGCGGTCGCGGTCGTCAAGCCCAACCCCAACTACCCGGGCCCGCGACCACAGCGGCTGGACGCGATCGTCTATCGCCGCCCAAACGTGCGGAAGGCCGATGCCCTTTCCCAAATTGAGCGCGGCGAGGCCGACCACCTGGGAGAGTTCGACGTCCTGTCGGCCTCGCCGCTCGTAGCGAACGGGGCGGTCGCCGACCGCTACGGGCCGCCGCATCGAGCGCGCTCGCCGCGGTTCTTCGTGAGCCCGATCCTCGCGGTCAACCACATCGCGCTCAATGCACAGCGGCCGCTGTTCTCCGATCCGCGCCTGCGGCGAGCCGTCAACTTCGCCCTCGACCGGCGCGCGATCTCAGACACCTACGGCTGGCCGCCCGCCGATCACTACCTCCCGCCCGGGATGCCCGGCTACCACAACGCGCATCTCTACCCAAGAGGCCGCCCGGATCTCGCGCAAGCACGTGCGCTCGCTCGAGGGCGTGGCGGGCGCGCGGTGCTCGACGTCTGCGACATCCCGTACTGCACACAATGGGGTCGCATCATCCGCGGCAACTTGGCGGAGATCGGCATCGACGTTGTCGTGCGAGTTTCCTCCGATCCCTTGGCACGCGCGCGAGCAGGCGGCGCCGACATGCTGCTGACGAGGATGAGCGCGAGCTTCAACCGCCCCTACTACCAGGACCCGGTCACATTCCTCGAAAACGTGCTCGCGCTCCCGCGCTCGAAAACCCAGCTCAGGCGGGAGGTCACGTCCGACTGCCCTTACTGCGGCGTGCCGCCGGGCTGGTTCCGTACCCGTCGCTTCGAACGCAAACTCGAGCGGATCAGGCTGCTCGCCGGACCGGACCGGGAAGCCGCCGCTGGCACCCTCGATCTCGAGATCGCGCGCGCCGCTCCTGGGGCGGTCCTGGTGTCCGAGACCTTCGCCCAATTGTTCTCGGCACGGATGGGCTGCCAGCAGTTCCAACCGCTTTACTTCGGCGTCGACATCGCGGCCCTATGCATGCGCGAGGGCAGCTGAGGGCCGGCGTCGAGCGAGCGTCCGGACCAAGAACGCCGAACGCCAGCACGACGACAATCAGACAGCGCCGCACCGTCACCCGCCAAGCATCGCACCACCGCACGCGACCGCTCCGCTCGGCTGCGCCCCACCGCCGCCCAATCGGTGACCCCCATCGCGAGATTCGCAGAGACGCCCGCTCGGGACGAGCCGCGAGCGCACGGGCCGACGTCGCCCAGACGCCTCCGTTGGCAAGGCGAAGCATGCGTCAGAGGAGCCCGGACCGCCGTACTCGTCGCTCGTCCATGGCTCGCGGTTCAATTCTGCGGGTGTCAGAACGAACCCTGCGGGATCACCGCGCCGCGTGGTGATGCGCGGACGGCCGATCGTCGTCGCAGGGTTGCTGCTCTCTTTCGCGGGCTGCGGCTCGGAGCCGGCGCCCGTCGCCGAGCAAGCGCCGCCGCCTAACGCGGACGAACGCAGGCTCGTGCGCGAGTACAACGCGCTACTGCGGGGCGTCGCGATCGACGTGCGCATTCCCGGCGCCGAGTGCACCACGCTGCCGAGGCGCACGCGCGCCGAGCTGCGTGACTCGCCGCAGCGGATCGCCGCGGCCCGCGCCCGCCTGGCGCGGCTGCGCATGCCGAACAGCTACGACCGCGTGCGAGCGCTACTGGACGAGGGGCTGCGGCTGATCGCCGAGGCGAACAAGCTCCTGCTCGTCTGGGCGGAGCGCTCGGACGACCCAGAGACGAGCGAGTGCGGCCAGAGCACCGACAACCTCCGGGACAACGCCTATGACGAGTTCCACGACCTCGCCAAGCCTCACCTCCAGGCCTTCATGGCCAAGCACAACCCGATCGCCGCCCAGATGCGCGCGACCACCTGGGAGCTGGGGGCGGCCGGGCTGATCCCCCGCTAAGGACTCCGGTCCCGCACCCACCGGACGACACCCCAGATCGTCTGAATGCAGTCGTCTGCGCCGACCGTGACGAGACGCCTGCTGCGGACGACGGGCGCGAGCGCAGGGGGTCGAGGCGCGGACGCCTTGCTTGCGTGCGGGCGAAGCGGGAGCGCCGGGGGCGCTCCCGCCGTCGTCAGAGAGCGTTGCTCAGAGTTGGAGGCCGGCGCTGGCCGACATCATCGGGGCGCGGCGAGCGGGGACGCCACCGATGATCTCCTCGGGGTAGATCCCCTGCAGGTAGACCGCTGATTGAGCCGAGAACCTGAGGCACCTTTGCGCGAGCTCGGGCGACGATGATGAGTCGGCGCCGATTCGCTCGGCAGCGGCGAGGATCTCCCTCGCGGTGTCGCCGACCGGGCGCGACCGTGCGTGTCTCGATCCCGCTGCCGGCCAAGAATCGCCGCGCTTCGTCCAGCAGGTCCTGCTGCCGATGGCGTTCCTCGCTCCGGGGCGCTATCCGGGAGCTCACGCCGGGCTCGCGCATCACTTTTACGACGCTCACGATATCCCCGGGGCGGGCGAGCTCGGCAGCATGGGCAGGCGCCCGCCGCCCCGGAGCAGAGCCGTCATACGCAACAAGGAGCTGCTTTGCCCTCATGATCGTCGTTCGCGGGGCTGCCCGGCTCAGCTCTGCTTTACGACCGCATAGACGACGCGCTCCGCGACCTCGACCACAGTTTCGCCGATCCGCGAGCAGCGGCGGTAGAGCTCGCGCCGCGCGATGCGCTCGCTCCTGTCCGCAACCCCGAGCAGGGCCACCATGCCCTCGTAGTAGGCGCGCTCGAGCTGTCGCTCTGCGGTGATCGCCGCATCGGCTGAGGCGGTGGCCTCTTCCCCATCCGAGTCGAGCCGTGCGATCGCGTCGTCGATGTGCCGCAGAGCCACGCCGAGCAGCCTCGCCATCTCCGCGATTCCGGCGTCCGGCGGGCAGGCCATGGCCTCCGACTCGTTCACGAGGTCGCGCGCGTAGTTGAGGATCCGGTCGACACCGCGCGAGAGCGCGAATACGTCCTCGGGCTCCAGCGGGGTCACGAAGGCGTCGCGCAACGCGCTCAGCACCTCTCGCTTCGCCGCCTCCCCCTCGCGCTCGGTGTCGAGCACGGCCTGCGCCGCGCTCGCGTCCCCGGCGGCCCAAGCCGCGAACCCGTCCAAGCCCTCGATCGTCACCGCGACCTGACGGCGCAATAGCCCCAGCACGTCCGGCGTCTCGGGCAGGAACCAACCGCGGAGCCTCATACCACCAGCCGCCAGATCCCCAGCGCGGCCACGGCGAGCGCGGCGGTGACGGGCATCGTGATGAGCCACGCGAGGCCGATCTGGCGCACCACCGCCCAGTGCACGTGGTGCCAGCGCCTTCGCCCCGCGCCGATCCCAACGACCGAGGAGGCGACTACCTGGGTCGTGGATACCGGCGCGCCCACGAGCGAGGCCCCGAAGATGACGCTCGCGGACGCCGTCTGGCTGGCCAGACCCTCGATCGGCTTGATGCGGTAGATGCGGCGGCCCACAGTGCGAATGATCCGCCACCCGCCGAGTGCCGTGCCGGCGGTGAGCGCCGCCGCGCACAGGAGCTTCGTCCACGTGGGAGCGGCGAAAGTGTCGATCTGCCCGTCCGCAAGCAGAAGCGCGGTGATCACGCCGACCGACTTCTGGGCGTCGTTGGCGCCGTGGCTGAACGCGAGCGCAGCCGACATTCCCCACTCTCCTGCACGGACCGGTGCATGCCAGCGGCGCGTGGCGCGACGCGCGAGCAGGCGCAGCGCCCGGATCAACAGCAGTGCCGCAACCGCGCCGAGCGGCACGGACACGGCCAGCGCGACCAGCGTGCCGAGGACGCCCACGGGATGCCAACCCTCGAACCCGCCCCAGTTGACCGCATGGATCCCTCCCTCGACGAGGCTCGCGCCCACGAGGCCCCCGATGAGGGCGTGGCCGGAGCTGGACGGAAGGCCAAGGCGCCAGGTGACGAGGTTCCACGCGACCGCGGCCGCGAGCCCCGCCCCGATCACCTCAGTAGCTTCCGATGGCGCGACGGCGACGATGCCGCCGATGGTGTCGGCGACCGCGGCCCCGAGGAGCAACGGCCCGAGCAGGTTGAAGGCCGAGGCCAAGATGATCGCCTGACGCGGGGTGGCGGCCCGGGTGGCGACGAGCGTGGCGATCGCGTTGGATGCGTCGTGCAGCCCATTGGTCATCGCGAAGCCAGCCGCGAGCACGACCGCGACGACGAGCCCCGTATCCATTGCGGCGGACTCTACGGTCGTTCCCTCCACGCGAACCGGCAGGCAGCGACCCGCGGGTGGGGCAAGTTTGTGTTTCTAGACGCCGCGGATGATCCGCTCGTGATCGGGCGCGACCGAGCGGACGTCGCCGCACGGCCCTTCGCGCTCGGCAGCCTGTCGCGCTTGGCGAGCGGCCCAGACCCCTTCGCTCGCGTCGATGCAGAATGAGTACCGCGCCGAGCGGCTCCGGTGACATACGCCCGTCCAAGCGGTGGGCAAACAGATTGTGGGCAGCAGTGCGCCGCTGCGCGAACCGCTGCCGGCTCGAAGGGCCTAGACCTGGGCCGACGCGATCTGTTAGACCTCAACGACCACAGCTCATGGGGGAAGTATGAGGGGACGCACGATCCTTGCCTGTACCGCTCTCGCAGTGGCTATCACAGTCTCGGGGACAGCCGCCGCGTTAGCAGGCCAGAAGAGTGGTTTCACGACGGCGCAGCCCTCGATGCTCACCGCGATCAAGACAGGTGTGGAGATCAAGCCACTCCTGACCGTCGGGGATGCGCTTCCGAGTGGTTATCGATTCGAGGCCATCCCAGACGGGATTTCCGTGCGCACCCGGGGCCGGGGAAGGGTGGACCTCTTCGTGAACCACGAGACCAGCAAGGTGCCGTTCCCGTACGTCACGGCAGCCCCCACCGCGGCCAACGGGGAGAACGACTTCGATAACGCGCAGGTGAGCCGGCTGACCCTCAACCAGCATTCGGCCGGAGTGCTGGGCGGCTCGTTCGTCATCCCGAGCAGCCTCGGCTACCAGCGCTTCTGCTCCAACTACCTGGCGACCGCGAAGGAGGGGTTCAGCCGCGATATCTTCTTCACGAACGAGGAGTCGCCCGACTACGTGTTGCGGCAGGAGGACTCTTGGCCTCCCCCGATCGGCAGCCCGGCGGAGCGCGAGGCCGGCCTTGTCGTCGCGCTCGACGTCAGGAACGGCAAGCACCACCCGATCCACGGCATGGGCAGGCACAACCACGAGAATGCCGTCGCGATCCCCGGGTATGGGAATCCGGTCGTCTTCTCGGGC
The DNA here is from genome assembly GCA_963813495.1 of uncultured Thermoleophilaceae bacterium. GTDB lineage: Bacteria > Actinomycetota > Thermoleophilia > Solirubrobacterales > Thermoleophilaceae > JACVRW01. Next base: position 350,616 of record CAWEZC010000005.1, on the reverse strand, counting down.
GATGACACGTTCACGAGCGGTCCTCTCACGGGCGTGTTCCCCGCGGGCGCGGTGCCGGCGCAGTCGCAGCTCTACTCCTACATGGCACCGAGCACGAACGCTCTGCTGGCCGACAAGGGCGACCTGTGGGCCTTCGTCGCCGACACGCCCGACGTGAAGAACTACTACGACGTGACCCCAGGGTCGGGAATGGCCGTGTCCGGCCATTTCATCCGGGTGCCGAAGGACATCGCCACCGGCCTCAACCCGGATGGCTCGGAGCTGAAGGCCGCCGACAAGGGTTACCCGCCGCCGCCGACGAACGGCAGCTGGCAGACCGATCTTCGCTCCCCGACTCCGCTGGGCATCGACGGTCCCCAGTGGGTGCTCGAATACTGGAGCGACATCAACAACGTGTTTCAGTTCGTCCGCGTCGAGGACATCGCATACGACAAACGACCCGGCAAGGGAAATGTCGTGTACATCGTCGACTCGGGCAGGGGCCGCACCGCGGCTCAGACCCTGGACACGCCGAACTTCAAATCCACGAACGGCCGCGTCTGGAAGATGGTGCTCGATCCGAACGACCCCACGAAGGTGAGGTCACTCACCGTGGTCGTCGAGGGCGACGACAACCCCGTCAAGACCCTCAAGGAGATCCACCAGCCAGACAACATCGAGACGACGCGCAACGGCCTTCTGCTCACCGAGGATCCCGGATCGAGCCAGCAGTTCCCCGTCGACTCCCCCGATCCCGCTGCGACGACGGCGAGACTCTGGCACGTCCCCCTCCGCAATCCGGCCAAAGCCGAGGTCGTGGCGAAAGTGAACCAGTCCGCCGACGGACAGGGAACGGACGTCGACGGGAGACCACCCGGCAACCAGGGCGCCTGGGAGTCGACCGGCATCGTCGACGCCTCCAGCGCCTTTGGCCCTGGCTGGTTCCTGATCAACGTCCAGGCACACACGCTGTGGGTGGAGAAGGCACCGGGCGACGACAACAACGGCGACGGTCTACCCGACTTCACGTACAAGCGCGAAGGCGGGCAGCTAGCGCTGATCCGCATCCCTGGGGGATAGCCCACCACCCGGAATGCCGCTTGCAGGTCGGTGGTGCGGTGAGGTCTGTCGTAGTTCCGCTTCGCGCGAAGCGACGCTGAGTTCGAGCATGAAGTGTCCGCCGCTGCTGGGTGCAAGGCAGGAGCTGCCGACAAGCCTGGCGAGCGCCCGCTTGCACGAGAACAGCCGAGGTCTCAGTTCGGCTCTGGAACAGCGCAGAGGTGGAGCGATAGATCGAGGTCAACCCCACGAAATGTGATGAACACACCGGTTCCAACCACGATCGGACGCACCTGAAAGACGCTCCTCAGGACGGTGACCTGATCACCACAGCTGCCACCGCGATCGCTATCGCGGGCGTGATTTACCAGAGGCTCGAACAGCCCGTCGGGGTTCATGGGCGGTGCTCGTGCAATGAGGCGCCGATGAGGTCGGCCTCCGCCTGCTCATCGCTCCCTCGCGCCGGTGCCGCCTCGGTTGCGCCCGAGGAGCTCGGCGCCAGCACCCAGCACGGCCGCGACGGCGAGCCCGATGAGCAGCGGCTGCCAGAGGGCGTCGCGAAACGCGCGCCCTCCGGCAAATCCGAGCAGGGCCGTGTACGTCGCCCACGCGAGCGCGGCCAGCGAGTCCGCGAGCAGAAAGCGCCGGTAGGGCAGATTGGCCGTTCCGCACGCGAAGGTCGTGACGGTTCGTCCCGCTGGGATGAAGCGCCCCACGATGATGATGGTCGAGCCGCGGATCGCGATCTGCCGTCTCGCCCAGCGGTAGCGCTCGCGCGCGCGGTCGCCCTTGAGCAGGCGGTCGGCGAGGCGCGGGCCGAACCTGCGGCCGAGCAGGTACGAGATGTTGTCCCCGAGGATCCCGCCGATCGTCCCCGCCAGGATCACGAGGTACAGCAGCAGCCCGCCGTTGGCGGCGATGATCCCGGCGGTGATCATCGCCGTGTCGCCCGGGGCGAACCAAACGAAGTCGTCGACTAGGACGATCGCGCAGAGCGCCAGGTAGGTGCTCGGGCTGTCGCTGATGGCGTCTAGAAGGAACTCGAGCACGTCCGGGCAGCCTTGCAGGTGCCTGCGCTCAGGTCGCCGGCCCGAGGTCTCCGCGTGCCGTCCCAGCGTTTACCGGTCGAGCCAGGTGTCGGCGACGGACGAAGACACACGGAGCGCTCGAGCTGGCGCGCGCGCTTGTTCGGGCGTCCGGTGCTCGCCTGCGCATCATCACGGTCTTCGAGCCGATCACATTCGGGGCGCTCGCGACGGGACGGACCCGGCGGCGCTTCGGTCAACGAGCTCCTGCGCGCGGAGCTGCTCGGCGGCACGACACATGCGCTAATGCGCAAAGCGGCGTGCCCCGTCCTGGTCGTCCCTCGCGCCGCGACAGGATGAGCGGCTAGAGCTCCGGGTAGGAGGTAAGGGCAATCGGGATCGACGGCGCGGGGCTCGGGCGACGGCTCGCCACGGTTTACGTCGCCGCCGGCTAGGCATGAAGAGCGGGCGCGGTTTCTACGACCACCAGGGCTGACAGAAGGACCACACGAGAGGAGGAAGCATGGAGGTCACAATCATCGGCACTGGCAACATGGCGCGCGGCATCGGGACGCGCCTGGTTGCCGGTGGGCACCACGTGACCGTATTGGGGAAGGAACCGGGTGACGCCGACGCGGTCGTCAAAGCACTAGGGGGCTCGGCGCAGGCCGGGCGCTCGGGCGAGCCGATCGCAGACGACGTCGTCGTTCTCGCCGTCTACTACCCCGACGCCAAGAGCGCAGTGGAGCAATATGGCGGTGGGCTATCGGGGAAGGTCGTGATTGACATCACCAATCCGGTAAACGAGGCGATCGACGGGCTCGTTACTCCGCCGGACAGCTCGGCTGCTCAGGAGCTGGCGGCGAGTGCCCCGGGAGCGAGGGTGGTGAAGGCGTTCAACACCACGTTCGCGGGCACGCTCATCGACGGCCAGGTCGCCGGTCAGCCGCTCGACGTCTTTCTCGCCGGCGATGACGAGGAGGCCAAAGCCAGCGTCTCGAAGCTCGTGGAGGACGGCGGACTCCGGCCGATCGATGCGGGGCCGCTCAGGCGCGCGCGTGAGCTCGAGGCAGCTGGCCTCTTGCACATGAGCGTGCAGGGCACGCTGGGTACGGGCTTCGGCAGCTCGCTGAAGATCCTCAACTAGGCATGGCGTCCCGCGTTTGAGCGGGTCCGCCCGGTCAAGCAACGCTCGCCTGGGCGACCTTCTGAAAACCCTTTGGGCCGGCCGGCCCGGCGCGGGCGTCAGCCGGGCTGGATGTTCTTGTTGTGGTGGAAGGCGTTGTCAGGGTCGTACTTGGCCTTGACTTCGGCGAGGCGCCGGTAGATCTGATCGCCGTAGGCCTCTCGAACCCGGCTGGCGTCGTCGTCGGAATCCAGGAAGTTGACGTAGACGCCGCCAGCCCGGTGGGGTTGGAGGGCTTGGAGGAACCGCCGCGCCCAAGCGGTCTCGGTCGCGGCGTGCTCGCCGGACTCGTCAGGAAGCCACACGGCGTCGATGACGATGTTGTGGGCCACGTCGCGACCGGCGTAGGCGGTGGCGTCGTGGGGGACTCGCGCGACGGCGCCACCCATGTGGAACATCGCCGCGTACGACCGGGGCGAGCCGGCGGCGTAGGCGTGATCGGCGATGACGGCGATGGCGTCGTCGGAGAGGCCGGCGAGAGTCGTCGCCTTCCAGTAGTAGTGCCACCCGTGGAGGACGGTGTCGTCGAGTCCGCCCTGGAAGGCGACGTACGGCGAGGGTGCGAGCAGGTCAACGAGCGGCGTCCCGAGCCGGCGGAGGGCCCGCACCGCACGCTCGCCGTCTTCGACGGCGCCGGCGTAGCAGCAGGCGACGGCGATCGCCGGCCGCCAGTGCAGGTCCTCGGGGATGACCGGAAGTGGGGGGACGGTGCCGAGCCTGACGACGCTGCCGAGCTCGTCGGGCGCTTCGGCGGCCCAGTCCCGGTAGAAGCGCAGCACGTCGGTGGTTTCGTCGGCCGCCCAGAAGACGGGCCCGGCCATCACGGTCGGGCCGACGGGGTGGAGAGAGAACCGGAACGAGGTGACGACGCCGAAGTTGCCGCCGCCGCCTCGCAGCGCCCAGAACAGATCGGGGTGTTGGTCGGCGGAGGCCTGGACGATGCTGCCCTCGGCGGTGACCACCTCGGCGGCAAGCAGGTTGTCGACGGTGAGCCCGTGTTTGCGCATGAGGAAGCCGATGCCACCGCCGAGGGTGAGCCCGGCGACGCCGGTGTGGCCCACGATGCCGCCGGTGGTGGCCAGGCCGTGGGCCTGCGTTTCGTGGTCGACGTCGGCCCACAGAGCACCACCCTGCACCCAGGCCGTGCGACCGGCGGGGTCGATCCACACGGCCCGCATCGCCGAGAGGTCGATGACGAGCCCGTCGTCGCACACCGCGGTGCCGGCCACGTTGTGGCCCCCGCCCCGTACGGCGATGTCCAGGTCGTGGTCGCGCGCGAAGCGCACCGCAGCGACCACATCGGCCACGCCCGTGCAGCGCGCGATGCAGGCCGGATGGCGGTCGATCGCGCCATTCCAGATCCTGCGGGCCGTGTCGTAGCCGGGGCTGGTACGCAGCAGCAGCTCTCCGCGGAACGATCCGCCGAGCTCGTCGAACGCGGTCGTCTCCAGGGGCGGTGCGTGTGGGGTCTGAATAGCGGGCATGTCGTCCTCCAAGCTGTAGTGAGCCCAGCGTCCCACCAGCCGACCCGCGCTGACTAGTTCTAGTTTCGAACCAACCGGTTCGAGTAACAGACCTACCGCGAATCCGCGGTTAGCATGGTTGAGCGATGCGCAGTTATGCGCAGTACTGCCCGGTCGCCAAGGCCACCGAGATCCTCGGCGACCGCTGGACGCTTCTGATCATGCGCGAGATGCTCGGCGGCGCGAGCGGCTTCAACGAGCTCCAACGCGGCCTCCCAGGGATCTCGCGCTCGGTCCTCACCGACCGCATGCGCACGCTCGAGCGGGCCGAGGTCATCGAGCGCAGGACGGGCCCCAAAGGCCGCACCCTCGAATATCGCCTCACGACCGCCGGCCATGACCTCCAGCCGGTCGTGCAGGCGATCGGCGAATGGGGGGCGACTTGGTCGTTCACCGAGCCGCGCCCCGAGGAACTCGATCCCGACCTGTTGATCGTCTGGATGGCCCGCCACGTCGATCGCCAGCGGCTCCCGCCCAACCGAACCGTGGTTCAGTTCGACTTTCGCGCCCCCAAGCGGCGTTACTGGATGGTCCTGGAGCCCTCCGAGGTCTCAGTCTGCCTCCAGCATCCCGGCTTCGACGTCGACCTCGAGGTCATCGTCGACACCGCCACGCTCTACCGCGTCTACTTGGGACGGGCCGAGCTGGGCGGCGCGATTCGAGCCGGCCGGCTGACGATGAGCGGCCCCCGGACGCTGCAACGCGGATTCGGCCACTGGTTCACCTGGAGCGCATTCGCCCCAGCCAGCCGCTCGGCGCAGGAACGCCGCACAGCCGCCTCACGCCTCGCCAGCCCCCATCGCGTACGGATCGCCAAAGACGGCGAGCCGGGCACTGCACCACAGTGGCCGTGATGAATCGAGGCCGCTCCCGTCTCGATCGTTCGCGACGTGGTGTCGATTGGCATTGCCGATCGTGCCGTGAGAACATCAACCACTGATGGGGGCGAGCGACCCCGAGGTGATGTCCATGGGCGCGGACGAGATCGGAGCGCGGCCGTCGGGGAACGGCCCGCAGCCTGCTCCGGACTTCGAGGTGAGGTCGCCAGCAGATGACTCCGTCGTCGCCTCCCTGCCCGCTCAGGGCGCCGAGGACGTGCGCGCCGCCGTCGGGCGACTGCGGGGCAACCAGCCGGCCTGGGAGGCGCTCGGACCGACCGGCCGAGGCCACTGGCTCGGGCGCCTGCGTGACTGGCTGTTCGACAACGATGAGCGCGTCGCGGAGCTGCTCCAGCGGGAGACGGGGAAGCCGTGGCAGGAGGCCACCCTGGAGGTTCCTTTCGCGATCGACTTGCTCGAGTACTACCGAAAGCGCGCCGGGAAGTTCCTGGCCGACTCGCATCGGCGACCGCACAACCTGCTGACCGCGAGCAAGAAGCTCACGATCGCCTACCGGCCGTACCCAATCGTCGGGGTCATCTGCCCCTGGAACAACCCTGTCTTGCTCGCCCTGGCCGATGCGGTGCCCGCGCTGTTGGCGGGTGCTGCGGTCGTGATCAAGCCGTCTGAGCTCACTCCGCTAGCCACCGGCGAGATCGTGCGCGGCTGGCGCGAGGATGTGGGCGCTCCGGGAGTGCTGGAGTGCCTGACCGGGGCGGGAGGGACTGGTTCCGCGCTGGTGGACGAGGCCGACTTCATCCAGTTCACCGGGTCCACGCGCACCGGCAGGAGGATCGCGCAGCGCGCCGCCGAGCGGCTGATCCCGTACAGCCTCGAGCTCGGGGGCAAGGACGCGATGATCGTGCTCGCCGACGCCGATCTCGAGCGGGCGGCGAACGCCGCAGTCTGGGGCGGCATGTTCAACAGCGGCCAGACGTGCACCTCGGTTGAGCGCGTATTCGTCGAGGAGCCCGTCTACGACGAGTTCGTGGAGTTCGTGGCCGCACGCGTGCGCGGCCTGCGCCAACGCGCCGCCGGCAAGCGTTTCGACGCCGACATCGGGTCGCTTTCCAGCCAGGCGCAGCTCGCCATCGTCGAGCGCCACGTGTCCGAGGCGCTGGCGAAGGGCGCACGCGCACTCGTCGGCGGCCAGCGCGCGGATGCGCCGGGGGCGTTCTTCGAGCCCACCGTGCTCGTGGACGTCGATCAGTCGATGAGCTGCATGCGCGAGGAGACCTTCGGCCCGACGCTGCCGGTGATGAAGGTCAAAGACGTGGAGGAGGCGATTCGGTTCGCGAACGACTCGAGCTACGGGTTGTCGGCCAGCGTCTGGACTCGCGATCGCGCCCGCGGCGAGCAGATCGCCGGGCGCCTGGAGGTCGGCGCGGTCAACGTCAACGACATGTTCGTGAACGTCTCCGCGATCCGGATTCCTCAGGGTGGCTGGAAGGAGTCCGGTGTCGGCGCGCGGCTCGGTGGCGCCCACGGGATTCGCAAGTACTGCCGCCCGCAGTCGGTCACCGCGACGCGGCTGGCCCCCAGGTCGGAGCTCCTTTGGTACCCCTATACCGCCCTCAAGGGCAAGCTCTTCCTCCGGCTCACTCGCTTTCTGTTCGCACGTGACTTGGGCCGCCGCCTGGGGCGGCGCCGGCGCTAAGCGGGCCACGCCGCCGACTGCCGCGACAGTGACGACGTCGTGCTGGAAGCGACCGTCACGGCTAGACTCCGTCGCACGCCCGCTCCGGACGAGATCCGAGCAGCGAGCGCGCTCGATGCCCCGCTCTTGCACCCCCGTGGTCAGGAACTACAACTAGCCGGCGTTCGTGCCGGCGCCGACGTACCGCGCGTCGGTCGGTCTCCGGTGGACCCAACGCGATCCGCGCTCTGACCGTTGTGCCTTCACCCGCTGGGCTCTCGATCTCAAGCTCGCCTCCCAGCGCGCTAACGCGATCGGCCAGCCCGCGCAGCCCCGACCCGGCGGAGGGGTCCGCGCCGCCGACCCCGTCGTCGTGCACTTCGGCGGTCGCAGAGCCGTTTTCAACTCGCACGCCGACGTGGACATGGCTGCAGCGTGAGTGCTTGGCCGCGTTTGTGAGTGCCTCGGCCACCACGAAATATGCGGACGTCTCGACCGGGGCGGGCAGCCGGCCAGGGGGCATCTGCCCAATCTGCACCGGCATCGACGAGCGGGCGGCGAGGCTCTCCAGCGCGGCGCTCAGCCCGCGGTCGGTGAGGACGCTTGGGTGGATGCCCGCGGCGAGCTCACGCAGGTCGCGGATCCCTGACTGCATGTGCTCAAGCGCCTCCTCGACGAGCTCACGCGCCTCGTCAGGGGCTTGCCGCCACCTCCGTTTGGCGAGGTTCAGGCTGATCACGGCGCCGACGAGCGCCTGTTGGGCGCCGTCGTGCAGATCGCGCCCGAGCCGGCGGCGCTCCTCATAGCCTGCCTCGACGATCCGGGCGCGCGAGGCGGCCAGCCGCTCGCGTGCGTCAACGTTGGCGAGCGCAGCCGTGACGAGCTCCGCGAAGTCTGCGAGCCGAATCTCGGCCCCTTCGGGGAAGGCGTGCGAACGTCCGCTCGACGCAATGATGCCGCCCCATATACCGCCGGCGACCTTGACCGGCGCGCCAACTGCGGACTTGATGCCGACCGCACGCAGCCTCTTGACCAGCTCCCCACGGACACGCTCGTAGTCGTCCACCCGCTGGGGCTTGCCGCTCCGGCGCAGTTTGCCGGAGACCGTTTCCCCGTCGAGCGGGACGTTCTCGCCCCCCGGGAACCAGGGCGCGGCGCCGGCCGCCCAGGCACCCACGACGGTCTGGGTGCCATCGTCCTCGAAGCGCGTAATGTTGGTGCTCTCCACGCCCATGACTCGCCCGACCTCTTGGCAGACGGCCTCGAACAACCGCCCCGGGTGCGGATCGGCGGCCACAAGCGTCGCGACGCGGCGCAACGCTGCCTGCTCGGCGAGGAGCGCTTCGAGCCGTGCGACCGAGGACTCGACGTGCGTCATTGAGAGCGCAGGAAGCTCAGCACCGCCAGCACGCGGCGGTGATCCTCAGCGGCCGGCATGAGGCCGAGCTTGTCGAAAATGCTGGTTACGTGCTTCTCGACGGCGCGCTCGGTCACGACGAGCCGCCGGGCGATCGCCTGGTTCGAGCGACCCTCCGCCATCAGCGCGAGCACCTCGCGATCGCGCTCGGTTAGCCCGACCAGTGGGTCCTCGCGGCGACGGCGACCCAGCACCTGGACGACGACCTCGGGGTCGAGCGCAGCCCCGCCCTCGCCGACGCGGCGCACCGAGTCGGCGAAGCGCTCGACATCTCCCACCCGCTCCTTGAGCAGGTAGCCGGTGCCCTCGGCCCCGTCCGCGACGAGGTCGAGCGCATAGCGCTCCTCCAGGTACTGAGAGAGGACAAGCACACCGGTCGCCGGCAGGCGGCGGCGGATCTCGATTGCGGCGCGAAGGCCGTCGTCGGTTTCGGTGGGCGGCATCTTGATGTCCACCACCGCCACGTCTGGCTTGTGCGCGCACACCTTGCGCACCAGGTCCTCGGCATCACCTGCCTGCGCGACGACCTCGAAGCCCGCGTCCCCGAGCACACGCACGATCCCCTCCCGCAAGAGCACCGAATCCTCGCCGACGACTACACGCACCGGATCCTCGCCTCGACGGTCGTGTCCCGCCCGCTTGTCATCCCAGGAGCTCCTCGATCGCTTCGCGCGACAGCTCGGTCTTCGGCACAAAGCCCCGGGCGGCGCTCTCGGCCACGCATCGTTCGAATTCAGTGCCGTCGTGGCTCGAGGTGAGCACCACGGCCGGCGGGGCGTCCAGCGCCTCGAGCCGGGAGGTCACTTCAAAGCCGTCCCCATCCGGGAGATACACATCGACGAGGGCCAGCTCCGGCCCGAGGGCGCGGGCGGCCGCAAGTGCCGAGGCCACGTCGCCCGCCTCCCCGACTACCCGATAGCCCTCGCTCTCCAGCATCCGCCGGGCCTGTGCACGGAAGCCCGAGTGATCGTCGACGATCAGGACGGTGGCGCCCATCACTACCGATTGTCCCGCGGGGAGCCTGTCGTGACTGTACGGCTAGCCGTACTCGCCGACCCGCGTCCGTTACGGCGAGCCGAACGGCAGTCGGCGGGAGACCGACTCGCGTAACGCCGGGTAACCGCCTTGTTTCGGCGAACCCAAGTGGAACCCTCACCTGGCGTAGATCAAGCAGGTCGAGAACTCAGTGACGCAGAGACTTCGAAACCAGGCGGCCTCTTTGGCTCAGCTCGCGGGCGGCCGGCGGACAAAGTTCGCGGTGGTCGCGGTGTGGCTGGTGGTGCTGTTCGCTCTCGGCCCGCTCGCGGGCAAGTTCGAGGACGCCCAGGAGAACGACCCGGTCGACTACCTCCCCGCCAACGCGGAGTCGGTTGAGGCGATTGATCAGCTCGAGGGCTTCCCCTCCGAGGATCAGGCCGACGCGATCACCGCCTTCCATCGCGACGGCGGGCTGACCAGCGAGGACAGGGCGGCGATCGGGCAGGTCCGCACACGAATAAACGAGGAGGTACGCGCGCGGATCAACGCGGAGCGCCCCGGGACGGTCGCCGAGACCGGCCCGCCGGTGATCTCCGCCGACGCCGCCACGGCGCTCTTGACGACGCCGATCACGGTGCCCGAGGAGGCCAGCGGCGATGCGGAGGACCTGCTCACCGACACGCCCGAGGAGATCAAGGCCGAGCTCGGCTCGCTGCCCAGCCGCCTGCAGGCCGAGGTGACCGGTCCGGCCGGCTTCGCCGCCGACGCGGTCGAGGTCTTCAACGACATCAACGGCACCCTGCTGCTGGCTACCGGCGGGCTGGTGCTGCTGCTGCTGATCATCATCTACCGCAGCCCAATCTTCTGGATGATCCCGTTCTTCTCGGTGCTGATCGCCGAGCTGACCACGCGCGGGCTCGGCTACCTGATCGCCGACGCGGGCGTCACCGTCACCGGCCAGTCCGGAGGCATTCTCCCGGTCCTCGTGTTCGGCGCCGGGACCGACTACGCGTTGCTGATGGTCTCGCGCTACCGCGAGGAGCTGCGCCGGCATGAGGACAAGCACGACGCTATCCGCGTGACCCTGCGCCGGACGAGTCCCGTCATCCTCGCTTCGGGCGGGACGGTGATGGCGGCGCTTTTGACGCTGTCGCTGGCCGAGGTCAGCGGGACCTCGGGCCTCGGGCCGATCGGTGCGCTGGGCATCGCGATGGCGATGATCTCGATGCTGACCATCCTCCCCGCCCTGCTGACGATCTTCGGGCGCAAAGCGTTCTGGCCCCTCATCCCGCGAGTCGGCAGCGAGGGCACCGACGAGACGCACGGCACCTGGCGCCGGATTGCCGAGTGGGTGGCACGGGGGCCCCGACGAGTCTGGGTCGGCACCACCGCCGTGCTCGCGGTGATGATCGCCGGGCTCGCCTTCCTCAACAGCGACCTGACCACCGGCAACATGTTCCGGGACGAGGTCGACTCGGTCCGGGGGCAGGAGCTACTGGAGGACGGCTTCCCAGCGGGCTCCAACGCACCGACCAACGTCGTGGTCACCGATGAGGGCAAGCTGGACGCCGTCGGCACCGCGATGGCTCGGGCACCCGGCGTCGCCGAGGTCTCGCCGCAGGTGGAGCGGGGACCGGCCGGGGCCAAGCTCGAGGTCACTCTCGAAGAGGATCCCTACAGCACCGCCGGATTCGACCTGATCCCGGGCATCCGCGACGCGGCACGCGCGGTTGCCGGCGACGACGTGTTGGTCGGCGGCCCGACGGCCGAGGAATACGACCTGCGGCAATCGGCGGCGCGTGACAACCGGCTGATCGTGCCGATCGCGCTGATCGTCGTCTTCCTCATCCTCGCCGCGCTGCTGCGCGCGATCACGGCGCCGCTGGTGCTGATCGGGACCGTGATCCTGAGCTACCTCGCCGCGCTCGGGCTTTCGGCGTTCTTCTTCGAGAACGTCTTCGACTTCCCGGGCATGCCCCCCGACCTGCCGCTGTTCGCGTTCGTCTTCCTGGTCGCTCTCGGGATCGACTACAACATCTTCCTGATGGCCCGCGTGCGTGAGGAAACGCTCACGCACGGCACCCGCGACGGGACGATCCGCGGCCTGGCCGTGACCGGGGCGGTGATCACCTCGGCGGGGCTGGTACTCGCCGGCACCTTCTCGACGCTTGCGGTGCTGCCGTTGGTGATGCTGACCGAGATCGGGTTCACGATCGCGGTCGGCGTCCTAATCGACACCTTCCTGGTCAGGTCGCTGCTCGTACCGGCACTGGTGCTCGAGATCGGCGACCGGGTCTGGTGGCCCTCCGCGCTCACACACCTCGCCGGGCGCGGGCGCGGGAAGCCCGCCCCAGGGCGGATCGCAGTCGAGACGAAGTCATGAGCCTTGCCCGTAGCCCTCAGCCGGCGGCATCGTGCTTGCGCGGTGACGAGGAGCTACGCATCGACGACGTCCGAGCGATCGGATCGGCGGTTGCTCGACTCTCCGGAGGCGAAGAGGACGCCTTCCGCAGCCTCATCGAGCCGTACCGCCCGGCGCTTCACGCCCACTGCTACCGGATGGCCGAGGACGCGACGTTCGCGAAACGGACGGCCGGCGGACGGCAGGCGGGAGTCTCGGCAGTAAAGGGAGCGCGGCCGGTGTTCGACCGCGCCGGAGTGAGCGCTGACGAGCGAGGTCCGGCAGCCGACCAAAGGAGATCATCGTGCGGATATTCGCCTACGACCGATTCAAGCCCGGCGTCACACTCGAGACGATCGAGCCCTACCTCTCGGAGGAGGTCGCCAACGTCTGGCGGCTGTGGAAGGCGGGGATCGTCCGGGAGAACCACGCCCGCGCCGACGAACCCGGTGTCGTGATCGTGTTCGAGCTCGACAGCGTCGAGGACGCCAAGCGCTACACGGACGACTTCCCGCTCACGAAGGCCGGCTTCCTCGAGTGGTTCTTCATTCCACTCATGATTCCGCTCCCGATCGAGAGCCTGTTCAGGGACGAGGTCGACGTCGCCGAGCCGTTCGACCGCACGACTACGGTCGCCAACTAGCCCGCCGTGCAGCACCACCGCGACCTTCAGATCCCCGACACACTGGCGGACGTCTGCCAGCCCGACCGCATCGCCCTGATCGTCTACGACATGCAGGTCGGCGTCGTCAGCCAGCTTGCCGATGGCTGGCAGGTAACCGAACGGGTCGGGCGGGTGCTCGAGGCGGCCCGCGGGGCCGGAGTCCGGGTCTTCTTCAACAGGCACATGACGCTACCTACCGAGTTGATGGGCATCTCCCAGCTGCGCATGTGGATGGCCTGGCAGCGCAAGGATCGGGTCGAGGACGTCGTCTCGCCCTTCCTGCGCGACTCGCCCGGGTTCCAGATCGTGCCCGAGCTCCGCCCGCGCGCATCGGAGGCGATCTTCGACAAGCTCTCGCTGTCCGCCTTCGAGGGCACCCCGCTCGAATTCGCGCTGCGCGACACGCATGTCATCGCATTCGTGATCGTCGGCGTCGCGACTGAGGTGGGGCTCGAGCCCAGCGTCCGGCACGGCGCCGACCTGGGCCTCATTCCGGTCCTCGTCACAGACGCCTGCGGCGCCGGGAACCCCGCTGCCGCCGAGCGCTCGCTCGACGCCCTGGCCACGGCCGGCGACGCGATCCTGACCGACATCTCGACGATCACCGGTCTTCTCGAAACAGCACGAGCACCTCAGGAGGTCTCGCGATGAATGCCACCGACGACACCGACACCCATCACGAGTCCATTGACGTGACCCGCGCCAGCCACAGGCCGCACGTGCTCATGGTTGTCGCCAACCCGACCACCTCCTCGACGACCGGCTGGGCGGTCGGGTTCTGGGCCGCGGAGCTGTTCCACCCTCGCTACGAGTTCACCAAGGCGCGGTATCGCGTGACGGTCGCAAGTCCCGATGGCGGCAGGGTCGAGATCGACGCCCTCTCCGACCCGCGTGACGAGAGCCGCTGGTCCGCGGACGACCTGATCTCGATGGGAGCCCTCAACACGCCCGAGATCGCGGCGCTGCTCGACCAGACGCCCAAGCTGGCAGACCTCGACATCGACGAGTACGACGCCCTCGTCGTCTGCGGCGGCCAGGCGCCCATGTTCCAGTTCCGCGACAACCAGGATCTGCAGCGCACGATCGCGGCCTTCTACGAGGCCGAAAAGCCGACCGGCGCGCTCTGCCACGGTGTCTGCGCACTGCTCGAGGTCGAGCTCTCCGACGGTTCCCGCCTGATCGACGGCAAGACCATCACCGGCTTCGCGAACATCGAGGAGGACTTCGGCGACGCGGCCGTGGGCCAGCGGGTCCAGCCCTTCCGAATCGAGGACGAGGCCCGACCGCGAGGCGCCAACTACGTGCAGGCCGGCCTATTCAAGGCATTCGCGATACGCGACAACCAGCTGATCACCGGCCAGCAGCAGTACTCGGGCACCAAGGTGGCCCAGCTCGTGATCGAGTCCCTCGGGGTCTGAACAGGAGCAAGGCCAAGGAGGCGCATTGACCGGCGAGAATGCAGCAAGCGGCTCGGCCTCGAAGCCGCCTGACAGAGTGGACGGTCCCGTTTACCACCACCTTGACCCGGCGCGTCAAACCGGGTCACGAATTGTTGTACGAGCAATTCCTCGAAGGGATCATTGCCGCGGCGAGCGGGTTTCCAGGTTATCTCGGAGTCGAGGTCTTCCGGCCGCAGAGCGCAACCGCCGGCGAGTACCGGGTCGTCTACCGGTTCGATACCGCCCAGCACCCGCGCCAGTGGCTCTACTCAGACGAACACGCCGCGTGGCACGAGCGCGCCGAGCCCCACGTGATCGGCCCCGCGCACACCAGCTTCGTGACTGGTCTCGAGACCTGGTTCTCCCTGCCGGGACACTCGGGGACGTCCCCGCCGCCATACAAGATGGCGCTGCTCACCTGGATCACGATCTTCCCACTGATCAGCGCCATCGTCGCCGTCACGGGCCCGCTGCTCGAGGAGCTCCCGCTGGCTCTCAGGCTGGCGATCACGACGGCCCTGGCGATCCCGCTGATGACCTGGATCGTGATGCCGCGCGTGACCTGGCTACTGCGCGGCTGGCTGTATCCCGGCGATTGGCAGGCGCACTCGAGCAGTGACGCCGAAGGAGCCCGAACCGCAAAGGAGAGAGATGGCCGAGCGACACGTCGTGCATAGATTTCCCGTCGACCCGGAGGGTGCGTTCGTCAACGCGTACCTCGTCGAGACGGCGGCTGGGGTGGTCGCCGTCGATTCGCTGCTGACGGTCTCCGACAGCCGGGCGATGCGCCAGGCGCTGGAGCGGCTGGGCAAGCCGTTGCAGGCGGTGCTGCTGACGCACTCGCATCCGGACCACTACGCGGGCCTCGCGCAGCTCGTCGCCGAGGACGAAGTCCCGATCATCGCGCCGCAGGGCGTGATCGACACGATCGCCCGTGACGATGCCCTGAAGGACACGATCATCGGACCGATGTTCGGGGATGAGTGGCCCGGCACACGCATCTTCCCGAACACGCCGATTCGCGACGGCGAGAGCTTGACCTTCGATGGCGTGCGGTTCACGGTGATCGACCTCGGACCGAGCGAGTCACCTCACGACAGCCCATGGATACTCGGAGCCGACTCCAAGACGGTGTTCCTCGGCGACCAGATCTACGACCACAGGCACTGCTTCCTGGCGGATGGCTTCCATCGCGAGTGGCTCGCGAACATCGCGACGCTCCGCGAACGGTTCCCGGACGACGCGACGTTCCACATCGGCCACGGCGGGCCCGTCGGCGGCGAGATGTGGGACTGGCAGCGCGGCTACATCGAGACGTTCGTCGCCGCCGTCGGCGACGCGGAGTGGGCCGAACCGGAGCAGGCGAGGGCCACCGTCATCGCCCGGATCAAGGAATACGAGCCGACCGACGAGCTCCAGTTCCTTATGGAGCTCAGCGTAGAGCCGGTCGCTGAGCAACTCGGCGTGCTGAGCGGACGGCGTTGAACGGATCGGAGTTGTGCCGACGGGTGCACCTTTTTGGCGCCTGCGCCGTGACCCTTGCTGCCGTTGCTGAGCTCGTACTGGGGGAGCCGTCGTGAACGTCGCGTCGCTGGCTGCCGTTGCCGAGCGGCCTTCCCGACTAGCTTGCCGGCCCGCGCGGTGGTGGGGCGGGCGGTCATCTGAGGCTCGGCGGTCAGTTTGGCAGCGGTGCGAAGTCGTTACGCCTGAATGACTTCGACTTCGACAGGGCCGGCGTGACCGAACACGGTGCGGCCCGGGCCGGGCGCCGCGAGTGGGTCGGGCTCGCTGTACTCGCGTTGCCGTGCCTGGTCTACGCGATGGATCTGACGGTGCTGAACCTCGCACTGCCTGCGTTGAGCGAGGATCTCCAGCCGAGCAGCTCGCAGCTGCTGTGGATAGTGGACATCTACGGCTTCATGGTCGCCGGGTTGCTGATCACGATGGGGACGCTGGGCGACCGGATCGGCCGCCGCCGTCTGCTCCTGATCGGCGCCGCCGCCTTCGGCCTCGCGTCGCTGTTCGCGGCGCTCTCGACTAGCGCGGAGATGCTGATCGCGGCGCGCGCGCTGCTCGGGGTCGCCGGGGCGACGCTGGCGCCGTCGACCCTGTCCCTGCTCCGCAACATGTTCCACGACCCGCAGCAGCGCACGTTCGCCATCGGGGTGTGGATCACCAGCTTCTCCGGCGGAGCCGCGCTCGGGCCGCTGATCGGCGGGCTGCTGTTGGAGCGCTTCTGGTGGGGCTCGGTGTTCCTGCCGGCGCTGCCCGTGATGGGCCTGCTGCTCGTGGTCGGGCCGCGGCTGCTGCCCGAGTACCGGGATCCAGACGCGGGCAAGCTGGACCTGATCAGCGCGGCGGTCTCGCTCGTCGCCGTGCTGGCGGTGATCTACGGCCTCAAGCAGATCGCCCAGGACGGCGTGGGATGGATCGCCGCCCTGTCGATCGTCGCCGGGCTCGCCGTCGGTGCCGCGTTCGTGCGCCGGCAGCAGGGGCTCGCCGATCCGCTGATCGACCTGCGCCTCTTTCGGTTGCCCGCCTTCAACGCCGCGCTCGCGGCCAACACGTTCGGCTTCTTCGTCAACTTCGGCATCGCGCTCTTCATCGCCCAGTACCTGCAGCTCGTGCACGGGCTGTCGCCCTTCGAGGCGGGGCTGTGGACGGTCCCATACGCCGGCGCGTTCATCGTCGGCGCGATGCTGACCCCGTTGTTGGTGCGCCGGATCCGACCGGGTTTCGTGATCGCGGGCGGTCTCGCGCTCGCCGGCGCCGGATTCGCGCTGCTCACCCAGGTCGGCGCCGACTCCGCGCTCGCCACCCTGGTGACCGGGTCCGTCGTCTTCGCCCTCGGGCTCGCTCCGGTGTACACGCTGGCGGCCGACCTGATGGTTGGGGCCGCGCCGCCGGAGCGCGCCGGTGGGGCCGCGGGCATCTCGGAGACGAGCGCCGAGTTCGGCGGTGCGCTCGGCATCGCGGTGCTCGGCGCCGTGGGCACGGCCGTCTACCGCCGCCAGATCGAGGACGCGGTCCCGGCGGCCGTCCCACCCGAGGCTGCGCAGGCCGCGCGCGACACGCTCGGCGCCGCGGTGGCCACCGGCGACGAGCTCCCGGACCCATTGGCCGCCGAGCTGGTGGACGCGGCCCGCGAGGCGTTCACGCAGGCACTGCAGCTGGCCGCCGGTCTCAGCGCCGCGGTCGCGATCGGCGCGGCCGTCCTCGCCGCGGCGCAGCTCCGGCGCGTGCGGATGGATTCGGGGCTCGAGGAGGACCGCGGCCTCGAGTCCGAACGAGCGCTGGCGAACGGCTGCCGGCCGTGTTGAGTCGATGCGATCGCGAATCGAGATGAACGAGAACCCGTCCGGCCGCTCCGTCGAGGTGAACGGGGGGACTCTCTACTACGAGGAGCACGGCGACGGCGCTCCGCTGATCCTGATCCACGGCGGGCTCTACACCAGCTCTCAATGGGAGCCGGTGGTCCCCGAGCTCGTCGCCGACGGCATCCGGGTGATCACGCCGGACAGCCGAGGGAAGGTCGGAATCGTCGGGCGCCTCCATGTAGAGCTCGACGAGCCGGGCTCGCTGCTCGTCTGTGATCTCCAGGTGTCGATGCGCCTGGATCAGATGCTCGAAGCCCAGTTCCCGGGTGAAGCGGCCGGGCCCGCCGAACGGCTACGAGGTGAACCACGTCAGATGCTCGACGTGATGCGGTTGCCCCTCGCCAGACAGCGGCCTGAGCAGCGGATCGGCGAGAACCCTGCGTAGAACGCCTCCGCGAGCGCGTGCAGTGCCTGCTCACCGCCGGCGTGCTCGTACAGCTCGTCACCGACACAACGGTGCCGGCCGACTTCCTGAGCGGGCCGGTCGCCGGGCAAGCACTCCCGGCACCTCTACCTGTCGGCGGTGGCGAGGGCGTCGCAGTGCTCGGCGCGCAGGCAGTCGCGCACGCGCCGGTGGGCGATGCTCATCACGAACGAGCGCACGGGCGCTTCCTGGTACCCGGCCAAAATGGCGTCGGCGCAGGCCCGGATCTCGGCATCCGAGCGCACACCCTCGAACTCTCGGACCAGGTCGGGGAGGAGGCGCTCGAGGCGCAGCTGATGCGCGGTGCGGTCGGAGCGGATCGCGTCGAGGCGCTGCTCGATCAGGTCCTTGACACGCATCTCCACGGCGTCGCGGCTGGCGCGCACCTCTTCGATGGGCTTGCCGGCAGGGTCGGGGATGTCCCAGTCCTCCACCGTGGTGGGGACATAGGGACACTGCGCGCCGCATGCGAGGGTGATCGCCCAGTCGGCGTGCAGCTGCATCTCCACCGTCAACTTCTTGGGCCGGCGGTCGGCCAGGTCGATGCCGATCTCACGCATCGCCTCCACCACCTCGGGCCAGACCTGTTTGCCCGGCTGCTGGCCGGCCGACTCGGCCCGGACGTCGTCCGGAGCGTGACGCTCGAACAGTGCCTGGGCCATCTGCGACCGTCCCGCGTTGTGGGTGCACACGAACAGCACGTACTCCATCTCGCCCTCCTGCGGCTGCGCATTGCTTGGGCCATCGACGCCCGCGATTCTAAGCATTGACATCTATCAGTTCAATCGATACTTTCGGATCGATGTCCATCGATCTGGTACTGGCGCCCAAGCGGAAGCGGCTCGCGGGCGAGCCCTGCTGCGAGCCGGTCGTATACCCAGATGTGGAGCGCGAAAAGGCGGCACGGATGGCCGTGGTGGCGAAGGCGCTCGGCGACCCGGTCCGGCTTCAGCTGGTGGACGTGCTGCGAAAGCACGCGGGCAGGGTGTGCGTGTGCGAGCTCGTGCCCTTGTTCGAGATCGCCCAGCCGACGCTGTCGCATCACCTCAAGAAGCTGCGCGAGGCCGGCATCGTGGACTCTGAGCGGCGCGGCCTGTGGGCCTACTACTACGTCAACCCTGAAGCGCTGGAGGATCTCTCGTCATGGCTGAGCTGACCGACACTCGCGAGGCGATGCGCGAGCGCTACGCGGCCGCCGCCCGCGCCGCCGCAGAGGGACAGAGCGGTGCCTGCTGTGGCTCCGAGGGCTGCGGGTCCACGACCCTACGCGCCGAGGAGGTCGAGGTGTTCGGCGAGCGGCTCTATCAGGATGGCGTGCGGGAGGGCGCCACCGATACCGCGGTGGCGGCGTCGATGGGCTGTGGGGTGCGACCGCCGTGGCCGATCTGAACGAGGGCGAGACGGTCCTCGATCTCGGCTCAGGTGCGGGAGCGGACGTGCTGATCTCCGCTCGCCGTGTCGGGCCAAAGGGGCGGGCGATCGGCGTCGACATGACCGACGAGCTGCTCGAGCCGGCGCGCCAGAGCGCCAACTAAGCCGGCGCGCAGAACGTCGAGTTCGTCAAGGGCACGATCGAGCAACTGCCGTTGGCGGACGCTTCCGTCGACGTGGTGATCTCCAACTGCGTGATCAACCTGTCCGGCGACAAGCCCGCGGTGCTACGCGAGGCGGCGCGGGTGCTGCGCCCAGGTGGGCGCTTCGCAATCTCCGACGTGATCGCCGACCTCGACATGTACGACGCCACCAAGGCCGACATGCAGCAATGGACCGGCTGCATCGCCGGCGCTCTCACCCGCGAGGAGTTCGAGCAAGCCCTCGCCGCTGCCGGCCTGACCGAGATCGAGATTCGGGAAACCCACAGCGTCCACGAACACGCCAGCTCGGCCATCATCCGGGCACGCAAGCCACTGGCCGGCTGAGCCGTGCCCGGCGACCGCGCCGCCTAACCGTGTTGGCGATGCGGAAGCAGCGCATCGCATAGGCCCGACGTCTCCTCGAACTTCTTGCAGAACGGACAGAGGCCGGCTCGGAGCCTGTGTCTGCACGGTCACGCTGTCCTCCGGTCAGTCGAGACGAGGCTTCGGAATTCAGTTAGATCGATCGCCCCGGCCGTCGAGACTCTCGAGGCCGATATCGCGCCTGGCCTGAGCATGGTCGGTATAGGTCTGCCAGTACGCGATCTTGTCGTCACGCACCTGCACGATCCAACTGGCCGACGTGTTGAGCTCGACGCCGCTCTCTATTCCGCGTGCGTTCCAGCGCCCCGTGACCAGGATCTTGTCGCCGACGCGCTCGAAATGCTCGGGAATCACCTGGAAGAACTCCCAGCTGGCCAGGATCTCATCGCACCACCAGCCCAGGACCTCCTCCGGCCCGCGGTAGGCCTTGCCCTCCATTGCAGCGCCGAAGGGCACGGCCGTGATCTCGGGGTGGAATTCCCGCAGCATGCCGTCCTGGTCGGCGCGGCTGGCGGCCGCCCAGGTCCGCCGCACCACCTCGAAGTCGTCGTCCGCCATGGGGAGATTGTGGTCGACCTCAGCCCCGGCCGACCGCGCCCTCCGCCTTCTGCTTGAGGTGCGTCTGCGCCCGGGCCGAGCGCACGGCGGCGCTCAGGGTGTGGGCGTCGTACGCCCCCTGGTGGCGGCGTCCGTTGATGAAGAAGCTCGGTGTCCCGGCGACCCCGCTCGCGTCGGCGCTCGCCACGTCGTCGGCCACTCGCTCGGCGTGATCGCGGCGGCGCACCTCGTCCCAGAAGCGCTCGGCGTCGAGCCCGAGCTCCTCCGCGTGACGCCTCAGGTCGCCCGCCGTCAGCTCGTCCTGGGAAGCGAGCAGCCTGTCGTGCATCGGCCAGAAGGCCCCCTGGGCGCCCGCCGCCTCGGTGGCCTCGGCCGCCATCTGTGCGTCGGGATGCACGTCGTTCAGAGGTAGGTGGCGCCATACGTAGCGCAGCTCGTCGCTGAACTCATCGAGCAGTTCCCGGATCACCACCTCGGCCTGGCCGCAGTAGGGACACTGGTAGTCGCCGTACTCGATCAGCGTGACCGGCGCGGACTCGGGCCCACGGACGTGATCGCGTTCGGGATCAACGTTGTCGGAGAGATCGAGCATGTCCTCGGCGATGCCGAGCGCCTGGCGGGCGCGCACCTGGACGGGCATCCGGGCGATCAGGCGGAAGACGACCCAGCTGAGCAGCGAGGCCACGATCGCGGCTGCGAGCACGCCCAGGGTCGCCTCCTCGAGCTGCCGGCCCTCGAAAGCGATGCTGGCAATCAACAGCGACACGGTGAAGGGGATGCCGGCCACCACGCCGCCGCCGAGGACCACGGGCCAGCTGAGCGTCGGCCGGATCCCGGTCACCCAGGGGCGGGACGCGAGCCATGTCGCCGCGACGATCCCGGCGGGCTTGCCGACGACGTACCCGAGCAGGATGCCAAGGGTGATCGGGGACGTTAGCGCATCGCGCAGCAGCTCGCCGTCGACGTGGATCCCGGCGTTCGCGAGCGCGAACAGCGGGACGATCACGAAGCTGGTCCAGGGATGCAGGCGGTACTGCAGTCGCTCGTTGGCGGAGATGGCGGACGACACACCGAGCTGGGCCGAGCGAGCGCTCTCAGGCGTGGGCTGCTCGCGAAACGAGCGCGTAAGCTCCGTCACGCGTTCGAGGTCGGTGCGTGCCGGGGGATACGCGCTGATGGCGAGCCCGACCGCAAGCCCGGCGATCAGCGGGTCGATGCCGGACTCGTGGAGCGCCACCCAGACGCCGACGCCCAGGAGCGTGGCCACCGGCGCGCGCGCCGTCCCGGGCGCGTATCGCAGCGCCAGCAGCAGGCCGAACAGGCCGAAGGCCACCAGCAGTGCGATCACGTCCACGTTCTCCGTGTACACCGTGGCGATCACCAGCAGCGCCACGAGGTCGTCGATGACCACGAGCGTCAGCAGCCGTACCCGCAGGCGCGTCGCGCCAGGGGCAACGAGCGCAAGCACCCCGAGCGCGAACGCCGTGTCGGTCGACATGGCCGCGCCCCAGCCCTGCGCGCCGCTGCCGCCGGCGTTGATGGCCAGGTAGATGAGTACCGGCACCGCCATACCACCGGCCGCCGCCACCAGCGGAAGCGTGATGCGGCGCCGCTCACGCAGCGCTCCCAGGTCGAACTCGCGCCGCGCCTCGAGCCCGACCACCAGGAAGAAGAAGGCCATCAGGCCCTCGCTGACCCAATGCCGGAGGTCCAGGGAGATGCCCTCGCTGCCGATGCGAATCGAGAGTTCGGTGCTCCAGAAGGACTCATACGAGTCGGGCCACGGCGAGTTGGCCCAGATGAGGGCGGCCAGCGCGGCGCAGAGCAGCGCGACCGCGCCGGCGGACTCCGTGCTGAGGAAGTCGCGAACCGGCGCCGCGATGTTGCGCGCCCACGCCGTGCGCTCGGTGAAGGGCCGCGTCAGAGGGAGGGGACGGGAAGCCATCTGCCTAAACCGCTCTGGCGCCAGGAGGGTGTTCGCTCTAGACGAAGCGCTTCACGAACGCCAGGGCCCGCTCGGCCACCTCGCGCCAGCCGCTGTCGATCGTCAGCGAGTGACCCCGGTTGGGGATCTTCTGGATCTCGGTAACGCCCTCGTTGCGGGACTGCTTCTTGTAGGAAGCGTTCGCGATCGCCCACGGTACGGTGTGATCCTTCTCGCCATCGAGGATCAGCAGCGGTCCCCGGCCCGGGTGCTTGGTGTCCGCCTTTGCCTCGGTCCAGGGGTTCAGGTTGGCGGTCGCCATCTGGATCAGAGCCACGCCTGGCGCCGCGACGTGGTAGGTCTCGTAGAGCTGCTTCGCCTCGTCGTCGGCGAGGGCATTCGCCCACCCGTACCTGAACTGGTCCAGGGTGAGAGTGACAGCGCGGCCCCTGTTGAGTGGATTGGCGAGCACCGGCATGGCCGACCTGAGCGCGGAGACGGGTAGGGGCAGCACACCGCGGAAGGGCCCGGGATCGATCGCGACCGACGCCGCGGACAGTCCCCGCCCCGCGATCATCTGGGTCAACAGCCCGCCTGTGGAGTGGCCCATCACCGCCGGCTTCTTGGTGAGCCTTCCGATCACGTCGGCGGTGTGGTCGGCGATCTGCCCGAGCGTCTTCTTGGCTAATACGTCGGGGTTCGCCCGCGCTTCCGTCACTGTCTCGGGGTCGTCCGGCCACGAAGGAGTCACCGCCGCGTACCCGGCCTCCTCGAACAGCTGCGCCCAGCGATCCCAGCTGCTCGGCAGCAGCCAGAGCCCGTGGATGAATAGGACGGGAGTCCTTCCACTCACGTTTGCCTGCTCCACCTGCTGCAGTTCTCGGGGGGTGATCGAGGTCATCTGCCGGGCAGTATGCCGCTAGTTGAGCTGGGCGCGCCGTATGAGCGCGTCGGAAGCCTCGACCACGGCGGCGACGCTGCTTTCCACGACCACCCTCGGACCGACCTCCAGGCTCGGGGGGACGCTTGTGCCTCCCAGGATCAGACCGATATCCGAGTCCGTTTCGGTGATCGCGTCGATGGCCTCCGGGAGGCGCTCGCCGGCTGCGGACATGGTGGCCGAGAGCGCGACCAGGGTCGGCTCGTGGTCGGCCAGTATCGCCGGCAGGGCGCCGGTCGGCACGTCGGCACCGAGCACCAGCACCTCGTAGCCGGCCGACTCGAGCAGCTTCGCCGCCATGTCGAGCGCGAGGATGTGGTGCTCCCCCTCGGCCGCCGCGAGCATCACCCGGTGGTCGGCCCGGCGGGCGGCAAGGGAGCTCGCATCGTGGGCGAGGGCGAGCACCCGGGTCGCAATCTGCGTGGCGAGATGCTCGTGCGCGACGCTGATCTCACCCGCGGCCCAGAGCCGGCCTATCCGATGCATCGCCGGCCCGACCACGAGGTCGTAGAACATCGCCTCGCTGAGCGTCAGCTCGAGCGCCTCTCGCGCCACCCGTTCGGCGGCCTTGGGATCGCCCGCGACCAGCGCGAGGCCGAACTGATCCGAGAGAGCCTCGGCCAGCAGGCGCGTCCGGAACTCGTTGCGGCTGCGCTCCAACACCCACCACGCTACGCCTTCCTCCCGGCTCGCGCTTCGGGAACGGCCGATCGCAGGGGCGGAAAGTCGGTGAGCAGGCCGGGCGCGTCCACCTGGAACATGTCCACCGGCTCGGGAAGGCCGCGAAATCGCCAGGCGCCGAGGCTCTTCAGGGCGACCCCTTCCGCGAGCGACTGGGATCGCGGCTCGAACGGCGGAGGACATCACGATCTGACCGCCGTGGGCCGCAAAGCAGATGCGGGCCGCGGCGTGGACCGAGAGGCCGACGTAGCCGGTGTCGGTGAGTGCGGGACGCCCGCGATGCAGGCCGATCCGTAGTCGCACGTCGCTGTCCTCTGGCCACTTGCCCTCCTGCATCGCGCGCTGGATCGCCAAGGCTGCGTCCAGGGCCGCGGGAGCGCGTTCGAACACCGCGAAGACGTCGTCTCCGCGTGCGGAGACCTGCCGGCCACCGGCCTGCCGCACCGCAGCGCTTACCCGGCGCCGGACATCGGCGAGCAGCGCGGCGTACTGATGGTCTAGCCGCCTGAGGAGCTCGGTCGAGCCCTCGATATCGGTGAGCAGGAAGGTGACCTGGCCCTTGGGCAGCTTCAGCTGCGGTTGCAGCTGGGCGCTGATGAATCCGATCGGCATGATCCCGTGCTTCTTGGCCGCTTTCAGCAGCCGGGCGCGCGCTCGGTCGCGCGCGGCGTCGTCCTCGAATCCCACCTGGCCGAATCGCGCGAGGGCATTCCGGACGTGCGAGGCATCGTGGATCGGCAGGCGACGGCGGCCGCTCGAGTCGATGTAGGCAAAGGCGCTGTCGGGAAGCTGCGCGCGCTCCTTCGCACCAAGCGTGGCCATGCCCGGATGATCGCAAGAACGGTCCTCCGTCAGCCCCCATGGGTCGAGCGCCCCGCGGCGGGGACCGCGGGAGAGGCATGGCCCGGCCGGGCACGGCGGGCGACGCCCAGGAGCACCGGCGCGAACAGCAGGGCGCCGCTCATCTCGAGCAACTCCTCAGGCAGCATGGTTGTCAGATAGGCCGGCTCGTCGAGCTTGTCCTCGGGTCGCCGCCACCCCGGCCCAGGCCTGCAGCCCGCCCGCCGATCTCCCCTCCTCAGGGTCATCTCAGGTACCCGGCGTAGCTTGTCGATCACGGCAGGTCAATTCGAGACGAGGAGTCACGAGATGAAGAACAAGATCAAGGGAGCCGCCATCGCAGCAGCCGCCATCGTTGCGCTGGCGCTCGGCGGGGCCGCGATCGCCGGAGCCACCGGCGGGGGTGACGACGACGCGACCGACAAGGCGATCACCGGTCAGGCACTCGACCGCGCCTCCGCCGCCGCGCTCGACCACACCGGCGCCGGCAAGGTGACCGAAACCGAGGCCGGCGACGAGGAAGGCGCCTACGAGGTCGAGGTGACCCTCGCGGACGGCAGCCAGGTCGACGTGCACCTGGACAAGGGCTTCAACGTCCTCAGCCAGGTCGACGACAACGACAAGGCCGGCGAGGGTGACAACGGCGACGAGGACTGATCGCTCGAACGCGGAGCACCGAAAAAGTCCACCAGACGGCCCCTCAAAGGGGCCGTCTGTGCTACCAGGCCGGCGGTCGCGGTCATGGTCGATTCACCCTCCTCGCCCGCGGCGCCGGACTGGCCGTCGCTCTGGAGCTGGTCAGGCTGCGGTGGCTGCTGTCTCCAGACGTGTGAGCGCGCGGCGCAGGAGTCTCGACACGTGCATCTGCGAGTAGCCGATCTGTTCGCCGATCTCGCGCTGCGTCAGGTCCTCGACGAAGCGCAGCCGCACCACCTGGCGCTCGAGCTCGGGCAGCGCTCTCCACGACCTGGCGATGACGTCGCGCTCCTCCACCAGGTCGTAGGCGGTCTCCTCGTCTCCGAGCAGGTCGACGAGCGTGGCGGACTCGTCGTCGTCGCGGGCGGCGGGAGCGTCGAGCGAAGAGGCCTCGTAGCTCGCGGCCACCTCCTGCGCTTCCAGTACCTCCTCCGCCGAGCAGCCCAGGACCTTCGCCACCTCGCGTGCCCTGGGTGAGCGGCCCAGTTGCTTGGACAGCACCTCGAACTCGCGGCTCACCGCAAGCGAGCGCTCCTGAAGGTCGCGGGGAACGTGTACCGACCAGCCTTTGTCGCGGAAGTGCCGCTTGAGCTCGCCGAGGATCGTGGGTGCCGCGTAGCTCGTGAACTTGCTGCCGCGCTCGGGATCGAAGCGGTCGATCGCCTTGACGAGCCCGATCGAGGCGACCTGGACGAGGTCGTCGATCGGCTCGTCGGTGTAGGAGTAGCGCAGGGCAAGATCCCGGGCCAGCGGGAGCAGGCGCTCGGCCAACTCCGCTCGAGCACTCAGATCACCGTGAACGTGGTATCGGGTCAGAAGCCGACGCTCGGTTTCCCGCTCCGCGGCCCGGTCGTGAACCCTGCGGGTCCGTATCTCGATGCTGCCAGGGGTGGCAAGGGCGACTGCGCACATTTGAGGACCTCCGTCGGTGGTTGACGCGGTCCAATGCCCCACCGTGTTCGCCCGGCGGCGCGTAGTCCCTTGTTTGGCTGTCGGCTCCGCCTCCGTCCCTGAGGCACGTCGGCGCCGCCATATGAATTGTGGCCGCTGGGACGGCTTCTTAAACGCGCGCGGGCGCTTTTGGCGCGCTGCCCCCGGAATTGGTGCTGTTCGCCCCGGCCGCGGTGGCGTCGGGCGGCTGTTGTCGAGCCACGGGCTCGAGGTAGAAGATCTCGGCGGACACATCCTCGCGGGTGTCCATGCCGGAGATGAAGGCGCGCACCTTGCGCCCGATGATGCCCTCGACCGAGTCGCGAAACTCTGTTTCCGTCGCGTGCTGGAAGAACAGGCGGATGTCGCGCAGGCGTTGGTGCTCGCCCAGCGCGGCCATGTTGCGCTCGGCCGGGGTCAGCGTGTCCTCGAGGGTGCAGATGAGCGTGTCCGGCCCGGCGAAGTCGCTTCGTGCCTTGGTGGGGCCGCGACCGAACTGCACCTTGTAGAGGCGCACCATCTCATTCGACAACTGCACCAGGTCAGGGCGACTGGGTGAATTCACAGAACGGTCTTGCGTCAGCTCACTCACGGAGTTCAGCTCTTTCGTCCTTCTGAGGGGGTACCCGCCGCGAGAGGAGGAAGGACAAGAACCGGACGGGCGACCGCTGCACGCTCCACGGTAGCGCGTCATGGCGAGTTTGCCTCGGTTGAGCCGCGAAAGCCACGGCTAACCGAGGCGAGCCCCGATGCCGCTCAGGAACTCGCGGACGCGCAGCGGTCCCGCTCCGCCCGGCTCCAGCGGCGGGGTCTGCATGCCGGCCCCGGCCTGCATCCCGCCGATCAGGTCGAGCAGGGCGTCGGCTGCGGAAACGCTCGGCTGCCAGCCGAGCTCGTTACGCGCGCGGGAGATATCCATCAGGGGCGTGCGAAGCGCCATGTCCAGCCATCCGGGTTCCGAGGGCTGGAGGCGAAGCCGATAGCTGAGGTCCGCGGCAGCCCGCAGGAGCCGCGAAGACACGGGGACGGCACGGGCGCCGAGCAGCTGCGCCAGCTCGTCCGGCCCGAGAGCCGGCTCGGCGGCGATGTTGAAGGCGCCACGCACGTCGCCCAGCACGGCCATGCGGTACGCCTGCCCCACGTCGTCCCCGTGAACGGCCTGCACGACGAGTCTGTCCATGGCGGGCACGACTGGAATCAGCGACCGTCGCACCAGCGAGCCCGGGAGCAGCGGCCCGGCGAACAGGCGCCGGATCTCGGACGCGGCCTCGCGCTTGAAGATCAGTCCGGGCCGCAGTCGCACGCAGCGCACCTGCGGGTGGTCGGCCTCGAAGCCATCGAGCAGGCGCTCCACCTCGGCCTTGTGCGCGGAGTAGAAGGAGCTCGGGATCCCCGTGGTGGGCCAGCTTTCGTCGACGCGGCGGTCCTTCGGGCCAGGACCGTAGGCCCCGACGGAGGACGCGTAGACCAGGCTCGGTACGCTGGCCGCGGCCACCGCGGCGAAGACCCTCCTGCTGCCGTCGACGTTGATCGCGCGCACGGCCTCCCGGTCGCGGGCCGGCTGGATCGCCCACGCCAGGTGCACGACCGCGTCGGCGCCCTCGAAGACAGGAGTCAGGGGCGAGACCGTGACGTCCGCGCTGCGCCACTCGACCTTCGGGAAGCTCTCGCTCGGGAGACGCCGGCTCACGCCGACCAGCGATTCGATCCGAGAGTCTCCGGCGAGCGCCTCCAGAACGCTGGTGCCGACGTTTCCGCTGGCCCCTACGACGACGACCCGCACGGGGCTATCTGCCGTACCGGCGCCGCAGCACCCTGCGGGCGGGCGGGCGCCGAAATCCCGTCTGCGACAGGGCTGCGTTGACAGCCGCGAGAGCGAGCGCCGACGCAAGATGGGCCGAGCCCAGCACGTTCACCCATCGCTTCCGGCGGGCGGCGACCTCGGACGCACGGGCGGAGGCGCGATCGCCGGTCTCGAGCGGCACGGCGCCGCCGGGCTCGGATCGGGCAAAGCGCATTCCCTGCACCGCCACCCCTATGCCGGTGACGGCTACGAGGAGCACGGCCCCGTCCTTCGCGAGCGCGAAGTCGCGCTCGCGGCCGGAGAGCATCCGCGGGCTCGCCTCGTCCAGGCGGGCGCCGGCCCACCCGACGACCACGGTCGCGAGGGCAATCAGGTTGACGGTTCCATAGCGCCGCCACGTCGTGTTGAGCACACGACCGCGTTCGCGCTCGTCGCTTATCTCGGCCAGTGAGGGGTGCATGGCGATTCGCGCGAAGAGGTTGCCGCCGATCAGGGCGGCGAGCCCAATGTCGTGAGCGGCACGCCCGATGCTCGAGAGCGTGTCGCTCTTCACTCCGAAGCTCATGGGTGAGCCCGTACCCGGCCGAGAGGCCGGAAAACGAGCGGCAAGTTCTGTGTCTCAGAGGCGGCAGTGCATCACGTGAAGGCCGACGTAGCCCTTGCTCGGGTGCCGAAAGCCCTCGGGAATCGTGGCGAGCACTTCGAAGCCGAGTGATTGGTAGAGCGCCACCGCACGCGTGTTGGACTCCGCGACCGCGTTGAACTGCATCGCCCGGTAGCCCTCGCTGCGCGCCCAATCGAGCGCGTGCCCGCCCAACGCCCGGCCGGTGCCCCTGCCCCAATGCGCCGGGTCGACCATGAAGCTCGCGCTCGCCACGTGGGCGCCCGCGCCGGCGTAGTTCGGGTTCATCTTGGCCGAGCCCAGAACGGTTCCGTCGTCAGCGACCGCGACCACCGTGCGCGCCGGCGCGTCCAGAAGCCACATCTCGCGCGCATCCGCCTCGTCCATCTCCGGGTCGTAGGGAAAGGTCTCCCCGGCGGCGACGATCTCGCGTAGGAACGACCAGATCGCCGGCCAGTCCTCGGCTGTCGCATCCCTGATCAGCATTCGGGCTGAGTCTGCCAATCAGCGCCTCGAGCGGGTCAGGCCGGCAGCGCGGCGATGACGACCACTCCACAGAGCGCCGGCGCGACGCCGGCCGTCTGGGGCCTGGTCGTTCGTCGTGGTCCTTCTCTCAGTGGTGGCCCGTGCCGCCGGATCGCATAAGGACTCTGTGATCGAGCAGCGCGGGCAGAACTTCTTCGGCCAGCGTGCGCTGCACGACGTCGGGACGAAGCGGATGCAGCAGCTCGGCGGACCGCCCGCGGTAGCGGCGCGCGCGCTCGGCCGGCAGGGCGAAGGCCGCGCGGAGGGCCCGGGCCAGCGCCGCCGGATCCAGCTCCTGCGCGATGAGGGAGGGCTCGATGCGGCGCACCAGGCGCAGAGCCTCAAACGGACCGCCCGAAGGCACCGTGGCCAGCAGAGCTCCGTCGGCGAGCGCCTCGAGCGGCGCCTGGCCGAAGTCCTCCCAGCGGGCACCTGCGGCGTAGACCAGCGCTCGGCGCGTCCGCTCGCGGAAGCGGCTCGCGGGGACCGTTCCGCAGAGCTCGAGACCGGCGGGCTCGGCAATCCCCCTGCGCCGCAGGTGCTCCCGTGCCCAGTCCGGGTCGAGGCCGTAGACCTCGAGGCTCGCGTCGGGCACGGCGGCCGCGGCCCAGCCGGCGGCAAGGACGTCGAGTCCCTTGGCCTTCGGGTCGGGCACGTAGGCCACGGCGACCCGCTCACGCTCGTGCAGAACCGGACCCGACGCCTCCACCGGAGGCGAGACGACCACCGCTCGAGCCGCCCCGCGAGGCAGCTCCGCCTCGGCGGCGCCGCTCATCGGGAGGGTGAGCCGGGCCCGGGCCAGGGCGCCCAGCTCGAGCTCACGCAACAGTGCGTTGCGCGCGCCGGGACGGTTCATGCGGGCGGGGGCGTCGAGGCGCACCGCAAATGGTCGCCCGAGCGGCGGCAGGAGCATCGCGGCGGTGGTGGTGGAGACCACGACCGCGCCTGGATCGAGGCGTTCCACTGCCGTCCGCGCGGCGCGCCGGGCGGCGTGCATCTCCACGAGGTCGTTGACCGGGTAACCCCGGCGCAGCCGCCCGGCGAGGCCGAAGCCCATGGTCACCGCCTCGGTCCGCGCGCCGGCCCGCTCGACCTGCTGGAGAAAGACCCGGTCGCTGGCGCGCCAGCCGAGCGTGGTGCCGAGCGAGATCAGCAGGATGTCCGGCCTGGCCATGCCCCCATCTTGGTGCACGGACAGGCGAGAGATGCAGGGGTTGAGGCTCGTCAGCACGTCGTGCCCATCGCCGGCGAGCGCTCTAGCCGGGCGTGGGCCGGAAGATCGTTCCCCGGTCGATCACCGGCTGCAGCAGCTCCTGGTCGAAGTCGTCCTCGAGCTTCTTTGCCTGCTGGCCCGGGTAGCCCAGCCGCTCGCGCACGACGGGACTCATGAAGTAGCCGCCGGCCACGGCGGTGGTCAGGGCCTCGAACCGCTCGGGCTCGTCGGCCTTGAGGCGCTCGACCTCGGCGCCGGGATCGCGATCCCGGGCCGTGGCGGTCAGCTCGCGCAGGGGCTCCTCGAGGTCGTCACGCACCTTGAGCACCTCGTCGAGCAGCGCGCCGGTGGCGCCCGCCTGGCTGGCCGAGGGCATGCCGTCGGCCTCGGGAATCAGCGCATCGGCCAGGCCGGCCAGCGTCTCCCGGTCGATCGCGGCGGCGGGGCGTCCTGGCTCATCGGGCCTCCTTCTGGTCGCGGCGCGCCTCCACGAGATGCTCGGCGTTGCGCAGGGCCAGGGCGGCGATCGTGGCCGTGGGATTCATGCCCGACGAGGTGGGCCAGACCGAGCCGTCGAAGATGAACAGGTTCTCCAGGTCGTGTGCGCGGCCCCAGCGGTCGACCACCGACGTCGCCGGGTCGTCGCCCATCTTGCAGGTGCCGAGGATGTGCCAGCCGGTGGCCTCGATGAAGGGGGCGATGATCACGTCGTAGGCGCCGGCGGCGAGCAGCGATTCCCTGGCCCGCTCGCGATGGAAGGCCATCAGCCTCTGCGAGTTCTCGGAGTTGGCGTAGTCGATCTTGACCCCCGCGATGCCGAACTCGTCGGGCGTGGCGGGGTCGAGGCTGACCGTGTTGGTCTCCTCGGGAAGGTCCTCGGCGATGATGCCCCACATCGCCGAACGCCCGAGGCGCCGCCGCAGCTCGCGGTGGAAGTCGGGACCCCAGACGGCGTTCTCCTCGCCCCAGGGATAGGAGCGAGTCATCGAGAGCGGGCCGCCGGTGGGCTGCAGGCCCCACTTGGCGCCGCGCAGGAAGCCGCGCGACTCGTCGGTCTCGTAGAACTCGAGCGAATGGATGTGCTGGCCCCAGACGCCCTGCCAGCTCTCGAGCTCCTCGTCGAATAGGCCCGTGACCGTGCCGAACGGGTGCAGCATGAGGCGCTTGCCCACCAGCCCGGAGGAGTTGGCCAGCCCGCCGTTGTCGCCGGAGAGGAACAGCAGCCGCGGCGTGCCGATGCCGTTGGCGCAGACGATCGTGATGCCCGCGCGCTGCACGTGCTCGTTGCCGTCCGCATCGAGATACTCGGCGCCCTCGACCAGCCCGTCGGCGCGCACCAGCAGGCGGCGCACGCGCGAGCGGATGCGCAGCTCGACGCCGGCGCGCTGGTTGCCGGGCCAGTAGGTGCGATCGACGGTCGCCTTGGCGCCGTCGGCGCATCCCCACAGGCAGGTGGCCCGCTGCACGCAGGGATTGAGCGCGCCGTAGCGCCGCGTGGCGATGGCGTTGGGTCCCGGCCACCAGTGCCAGCCGAGCTCGTTGTGGGCCCGGGCCACCCGGCGTCCCATGGGTGCCAGGGGCACCGGCGGCATGGGTGGTCCCTCGCCGGGAGGGAACGCGGTGTCGTTGGGATGGCCGGAGACGCCCCAGTCGCGCTCGACGCGCACGTAGTAGGGCTCGAGCTGCTCATAGCTGAGGGGCCAGTCGTCGGCCACCCCGTCGAGCGAGCGCACGCGGAAGTCGGAGGGCAGGTTGCGCTGCCAGTGGGCGGCGTAGACCACCGAGCCGCCACCCACGCCGTTCCACATGAGCGCCGTGATGTCGGACTCGGAGTCGTCGATCGGGTAGTCGCCCGGCGCTCCTCGGGCGTTGGGATCCCAGGCCCAGTACTGGCCCGAGGTGAGCTCGTAGTCGGGATGGTGCGAGCGGGCCCGCTCGTAGTCCGGCCATTCGCCCTGCTCCAGGCAGACCACCGACATGCCCGCCTCGGAGAGGCGCTTGGCGCTCACCGCGCCCGACGGTCCCGCGCCGATGATCAGGACGTCAGGATCGGACAACGGATGCCCTCCTCTTCAAGGCGGCGTCGGCGGCGCGCGGGCCGAAGACGAGGCCGAGAATCAGACCGCCCACGTAGCCCGTGTCCTGCAGCCCACCCACGTCGGCACCGGCCGCGAACAGGCCCGGAATCGGGCGCCGGTGGGGGTCGCGTACGCGGCCGTCGGCGTCCGCGGCCAGGCCGCCGAAGGTGAAGGTCAACGTGGGCTGGATCTCGAGCGCCCAGAAGGGCGGCTCCGTCAGTCCGCGCTCCGCCAGCATCGCCGCCCCCGCGCCGCTCAGGTCGGCCAGCTCGTCGAGTGTCGCCACCTGCGTCAGGCGCGCCCCCGCCGCCCGCGCCAGCGCGAAGCGGTCGACCTCCTGTCCGTGCGGGTAGGGCGGACCCACGGCATGCTCGCGCCGGATGCGCTCGTCGCACAGCAGCAGCCCGCGGCTGCCGGGCTCGCGCAGCAGCGCCTGATTGGACACCTCGTCTCCCCACTTCTCGCAGGTGAAACGGCTGCCGTCGCGGTTGACCAGCACGCAGTGGCGCGAGTGGTACTGGGTGAGAGGGAGGAAGTCCTGAGCCTGGAAGCGCCTCAGCGGGCTGGGCACCAGATGGCCGTAGAAGCCGTCCATCGGCCCGGCCAGCGCGGCCCCGGCGGCGCGCCCCATGCGCAGGCCGTCGCCCGTGGAGCCGGGGTTGGAGCGCACCGGCATCGCCGCGGCTTCGGGACCCAGGAACTCGCTCACCGCTGCCGGGTCGCCCTGGAAGCCCCCCGTGGCGAGCAGCACCGAAGGCGCGCCCTGATCGGCGCCCTCGGGGCCGAGGGTCGCTCCGCAAACCACGCCGTCGGAATCGAGCAGCAGGGTCGCGACGGTCGTGCCATGGCGGATCTCCCCGCCGGCCTCGAGCACGTCGTCCGCCCAGCGCGCGAGCAGTGCGCGAATGTCGATCTGCACCGCCACGCCGAAGCCCATCTGCCCGGTCCAGCGCTCGGACACCGCGATGCCGGCCTCGCGCGCCACTTCCACCGCGTCGTCGAAGCCGTCAACGAGCACGCGCCCGAGCTCGCGGTCGCCGCGCGGGCTGACCTCCTCGAAGGCGTGAAGGTCGGGCGCGGTCCAGAGGATCCCCGCCGACATCGCCCCGGAGCCGCCGAGGTGATCGGCCTTCTCGACCACCAGCACCCGGGCGCCCTGGCGCGCGGCATGGGCGGCGGCCGCCATTCCGGCCACGCCGCCGCCGGCGACCAGCAGGTCCGGGCCCGGGGACACCACCTCTAGTAGGGGTATTCGACCGGCGCCCGCTGAACTCCGATCCAGCGCCTCTCGGTGAACTCCTCCAGGTTGGCCTCGCCGCCGGAGCGGCCGCCCATGCCCGAGTGGCCCATGCCGCCGAACGGAACGTGCGCCTCGTCGAGGCAGGTCGAGTCGTTCACGTGAACCATCCCCGCACGGACGCCTTCGGCGAAGGCCAGCCCTCGGGCCGGCGAGCCGGTGTAGACCGCGTTGACCAGCCCGTAGTCGGTGTCATTGACGAGGGCCAGCGCCTCCGCCTCGTCGTCCACCGCCAGCACCGGGGCGACAGGACCGAATATCTCCTCGCTCCAGATCGGCATGTCCGTGGTCACGTCGACCACCACGGTCGGCCGGTAGAAGAGCCCGTCGTGGGTGCCGCCCTCGACCACCCTGGCGCCCATCTCGAGCGAGCGCTCCAGCAGACCCTGGGCCCGCGCCACCTGCGGCTCGGAGATCATCGGGCCGAGTCCCACGGCGGCCGAGCTGGGGTCGCCCACCTCGATCCCCCGGGCCCGGGCGGCCAGGCGTTCGACGTAGCCGTCGAACAGGTTGCGGGCCACTATGTGGCGGCCGGCGGTGATGCAGGTCTGCCCGGAGTAGTGGAAGGCCGACCACGCGCCCACCATGCTGGCCTCCTCCAGATCGGCGTCGTCGAGCACCACGAACGCGTTGTTGCCGCCGAGCTCGAGCGAGACCCGCTTGAAGTCGCTCGCGCCCCGGATGGCGATCTCGCGGCCCACCGCCGACGAACCGGTGAAATGGACCATGTTCACGGCGGGATGCGCAACAAGCGCCTTGCCCGTTTCGTCGTCGCCCGAGATCGCCTGAAGGATGCCCGCCGGTGCCCCCGCCTCCGCGAACAGCTCGGCGATCAGCAGTGCACCGCTGACCGGGGTCTCGGGAGCGGGCTTGAGCACCACGGTGTTGCCCAGCGCCAGCGCCGGCGCCACCACGCGGAAGCCCAGGACCACCGGGAAGTTCCACGGCGTGATCGCCGCCACCACTCCCACCGGTACGCGCTGAACCAGGCTCAGCTTGCCAGTGTTGTGGGAGGGGAGCACCTCGGCGGTGGCACGCGAGGTGAGGGCTGCGGCCTCGTAGAGCTCGTTCTGGGCCGCCCCGACCTCGTACTCGGCTTTGCCAGGGATGCCGCCGGTCTCGCGCACGATCAGCGCCGCGACCTCCCCGGCCCGGTCCTCCAGCGCCCGCGCCACGCGCCGCAGCAGTCCTGCCCGCTCGTCGTAGCCGAGGGCCGCCCAGCCCGGCTGGGCCATCTGGGCCGAGCGCACGGCGCGGTCGACGTCGGCCTCGGAGGCCACCCCCGTCGGGCCGAGCTCCTCGCCCGTCGCCTTATCGGTGGCCGGCGCAAGGCGCCCGCCCTCGGGCTCCCTGAACTCGCCGTCCACGAAGACCTTGCCGGCCCACGGACGCTCTTCCACCACGGTGGCCATAGCCGACACCTCCCTCCCCGGTTATCGTTTTCCTTGACGCTAAAGGCGGGGGTCCGGGGATGTCAAGCAAAACGACTGCAAACGTTTACCAGGCGCTTGGAATGCGATGAGCCGCAGCCCCTCGTCGAGTTCGCTGTCCCACGTGGCGCAGGCCGCGGGGGTGTCGATCGCCACGGCCTCACGGGTGCTCAACGGGTCTTCGCATCCGGTCTCCGAGAGCACGCGCGATCGGGTGCTGGCCGCGGCTCGCCAGCTCGGCTACTCGCCCAGCGCCCTGGCTCGCGCGCTGGTCACCCGGCGCAGCCGCATCATCGGTGTGGTGGTGGGCGACATCGTCGATGCCTACTTTGCCGAGATCACGCGCGGGGTCGAGGACGTGGCGGCGCGCTCGGGCTACATGACGATCGTCTGCAACGCCGACCGTCGCACCGAGATCGAGATCGAGCAGCTGGCCGTGCTGAGCGACTACCAGGCCGAGGGCGTGGTCTTCGCGGGCAGCGGCTACCTCGACGACCCGCGCGGTCCCGAGCTGGCCGCTGCGGTGGAGCGCGCGCGCGAGCGCGGCATCCGGGTGGTGGCGCTGGCCACGCGCGACTTCGAGGCCCCGCAGATCACGGCCGACAACCACGCTGCGGCCTTCGACGCGACGGACTACGTGCTCTCGCTGGGTCATCGGCGCGTGGCCTACATCGGCGGGCCGTCCGGCCTGTACGCCAGCCGTGATCGCGAGGCGGGCTTCCGCGCGGCGATGACGGCCGCAGGGGCGGACCCGGGGCGGGTCTACGGCGGCGACTTCTCCTACGACCAGGGCTACGCGGCCACGCTGCAGATGATCGCCGAGCCCGAGCCGCCCGAGGCGATCATCGGGGCCAACGACGAAACCGCGGTGGGTGCTCTGGCCGCCCTGCGTCAGGCCCGCATCGACGTTCCCGAGCGCATATCCGTGGCGGGCATGACCGACACGCGCCTCGCGCGCTTCAGCGACATGACGACGGTCAGCGTGCCCATGTACCAGTTCGGGGCCGTGGCAGCGCAGCGCATCGTCGCGGGCGAGGACCCTCCGCGCGAGACCGTGCTGCCCCACCGGGTGGTGCCGCGCTCGACGACGGCCCGGAGGCAGGTGGTGGCACGGGCGCGCCGCTAGCAGCGTGAGACGAAGCGCTCCCGCACGGTGGTCATCAGCTCGGCCGTGGGCAGCTCGGCCAGCGCCGGGTTGATCACCTCGACCTCGATCGGACCGTCGTAGCCGGCGCGCTCGACCAGCGCGCGGATACGGGGCAGGTCGATCACGCCGTCGCCCATCATCCCGCGGCCGGCGAGCACGTCCGGGGTGGGGGAGAGCCAGTCGGACACGTGGTAGCCCAGGATGCGGCCCGACGCTCGCTCCATCCCTTCCTCGAGCTCGGGGTCCCACCAGACGTGGTAGGCGTCGATCACCACGCCCACCGACCGGGGGTCGAAGCGCTCGGCCAGGTCGAGCGCCTGCGCGAGCGTGACCACCACCGAGCGCTCGGCGATCATCATCGGGTGGAGCGGCTCGATGCCCAGGCGCACGCCGTGCTCGGCGGCATAGGGAGCGAGCGCCTCGATGCCGTGCAACACCTGCGTTCGGGCGTCTTGCAGATCGCCGGCCGGTGCCGGGCCGCAGACCAGGACCAGCACGCTCGTGCCGAGCTCGGCCGCCTCGTCCACGGCGGCGCGGTTGTCGGTGTCGCGCTCGCGCCGGACCTCTGCGCCGGACGCCGGGAAGAATCCGCCGCGGCACAGGCTCGACACCCCCAGGCCCGCGTCGGTGATGCGCTGCGCGGCATCCGGGCCGAGCTTGTGGCGCCAGGGCCCGAACCAGGAGATGCCGGCCTGCGCGCAGGCCTCGACGGCCTGTGCGAGGTCGAGATGGTCGGCGGTGATCTGGTTGAAGGAGAGCCGCGCCGGGTCGAGACTCACGGGTGGACCCCGCCCAGCGCCAGCAGGTCGCGCATGCGCCGGGCCGCGAGCGGCGGGTCGGCCAGCAGCCCCGCCGCGTCGGCGAGCCTCACCAGCTCGCCGAGGTGCACCAGCGTGCGCGCGCTCTCGGCGCCTTCCACCATCCGGAAGTGCTCCTGGTGTCCGTTGAGCCAGGCGAGGAACACGATGCCGGTCTTGTAGTGGTAGGTGGGCGAGGCGAACAGCCGGCGCGCCAGCGGCAGCGTCGGGGCGAGCAGCTCGTCATAGCGCTTGCCGTCGCCGGCGTCGAGGGCCCGCAGCGCCGTTGACGCCGCCGGCGCGATGGGGTCGAAGACGCCGAGCAGGGCGTCGCTGCCGGAGGCGATCAGCGACGGGAAGTTGAAGTCGTCGCCGGTGTAGAGGCGCACCCCCTCCGGGAGCGCAGCGCGCAGCCGGAGCTCGCGCTCGCCCTCGAGCAGCGACAGCTTGATGCCGTCCACGCGCTCCGCGTGGTCGGCGATCAGCTGCGTGACCATCTCCGCGGCCGAGTCGAGATCCGCCGAGCCCCAGTAGCCCGCGAGCGCGGGATCGAACATCTCGCCCAGCCAGTGGAGTATCACCGGCCGCTCGGCGCGCTCCAGGACCGGGTCGAGCACGGCGCGGTAGTCCTCCGCGCCCGAGGCCGCGCGGGCCAGTGCGCGGCTGGCCATCAGGATCACCTGGCAGCCCTGCTCCTCCACGAACGCACACTGCTCCAGGTAGGCATCCCGGATGCGCTCGAGCGAGTGGCGGTCGCCCGGCGCCAGCTGGTCGGTGCCGGCCCCGGCCGCGATGCGCCCGCCGCCGCTTCGCGCCTCCGCCGCCGAGCGGGCGATCAGCTCGCGCGCCTGCTCCCAGCCGAGCCCCATTCCGCGCTGAGCCGTGTCCATCGCCTCCGCCACGCCGAGGCCCCAGCTCCAGAGGTGGCGGCGGTAGGCGAGCGTTGCCTCCCAATCGAGCGCGGCGCCCACCGAATCGCCGGGCCCCAGAGGGTCGGCCACCACGTGGGCGGCGGCGAAGAACACGCGCGAGCGCAGCGGCTCGCGTGGCGGATCGTAGGCGGGCGGCTCGCGCGGGACCAGGCGCTCGAGCGAGCCGTCGGGGCGCGGCAGCAGCAGCTCGCCGGTGGCGATGCTCACGACTCGAGCTCCGGCACTTCGAGCATTCGCCGCTCCTTCCAGGAGCGTTCGGCCAGTTCGGCGAGCTGTACCCCGCGTGCGCCCTCGAGTAGATCCCAGGGGAACGGGTCATCGGCCACCACGTGGCGCAGGAACAGCTCCCACTGAACCTTGAAGCCATTGTCGTAGTCGGACTGGTCGGGCAGCTCGAGCCAGCCCTCACGGAAATCGATGGGGTTGGCGATGTCCGGGTTCCAGAGCGCTCGCGGCGTGGCGTCGCGTGGCTGTATCCGGCAGCCACGGAGGCCGGCCACGGCGCTGCCCTGGGTGCCGTCGACCTGGAACTCGACCAGCTCGTCGCGGTTGACCCGCACGCACCAGGACGAATTGAGCTGAGCCACGATGCCGCCCTCGAGCTCGAAGGTTGCGTAGGCGGCGTCCGCGGCGGTCGCTTCGTAGGGTCGCCCTTCCTCGTCGGCGCGCTCGCCGATGTGGGTGGCGCCGAGCGTGAACACGGTCCGCACCGGCGCGAACAGGTCGTCGAGCACGTAGCGCCAGTGCGGAAGCATGTCGGCGAGGATCCCGCCGCCGTCCTCGGAGCGGTAGTTCCACGAGGGCCGCTGGGCGGGCGGCTCCGGTCCCTCGAAGACCCAGTAGCCGAATTCGCCGCGCACGGACAGGATGCGGCCGAAGAAGCCGCTGTCGCGCAGTTGCCGCAGCTTGCGCAGGCCGGGGAGGAAGAGCTTGTCCTGCACCACGCCGTGCTTGACGCCGGCCGCGCGTGCGAGACGAGCCAGCCGCAGCGCGGAGTCGAGGTCCGGCGCCGAGGGCTTCTCGCAGTAGACGTGCTTGCCTGCCGCGATGGCGCGCTCCATGCCCTCCGCTCGGGCGGCGGTGGCGGCGGCGTCGAAGTAGATCTCGCAGGACTCGTCCGCCAGGGCCTCGTCGAGGCTGGTCGTCCAGCGCTCGAGCCCGTGTTCCTCGGCCAGGGCGCGCAGCTTGCCCTCGCGGCGGCCGACCAGCACGGGCTCGGGCCAGATCGTCGGCCCGCCGGGCACGCTGACGCCGCCCTGGCGCCGGATGGCAAGAATCGAGCGCACCAGGTGCTGGTTGGTGCCCATCCGCCCGGTCACGCCGTTCATGGCGATCCCGACCGCGCGCAGCTCGTCCGCGGGGGAGGGGGTCGGCGGGGCGGTGGCTTCGGTGCTCATTTGCAGGCTCGTCGCTCGGCAAACGTTTGCCGCACCCCACACTAATCGGCCGCTGCTCGAGCTGTCAAGACAGCGCTGGGGGGCGCTGCGGATGGTCCGACGTTCCGCATGAACGCATGCCAGGATCGATCGCTCAGTCGCCGCGGTGCAGCGCCAGCGTCGCCTCGCGCACGGCGCGGATCCGGGCCAGTGTCTCGCGGTCGGGGTCGCCGGGCGGCTCCTCGCTGGCGCCGCGCCGGGTGTCCCAGCCGCGCGCCACCTCCTCCGCGGGGCGCCCCTCGAGCAGGCCCGCGGCCTGGGCGGCGGCCCCCAGCGCGACGAGCTCGTCGGCGTCCGGCACCTGCACGTGGCGGCCCGAGAGCCGCGCCACCACGCGCCGCCAGACGGCGCCGCGGGCGCCGCCGCCGATCAGCAGCAGCGGCGCGCCGGGGTCGAGGCCCGAGCCCTGGCGCGACAACTCGTCCACGGCCTCGACCAACGAGGCCACCGCGCCCTCGTAGGCGGCCAGCAGGATCTCCTCGCGCGTGGTCGAGTGGCGCAGGCCCGCAACCATGCCGGCGGCCCGTGGGAGATCGGGGGTTCGCTCGCCGTCGAGGTAGGGCAGCACCACGGCTTCGGTGCGCTCGGCCGCCGCCTCGCGCGGTAGCCCGAGCCAGTCGGCGAAGCGGTCCACGGCCAGCGTGGCGTTGAGCGTGGCGGCCAGCGGCAGGAAGCGCCCGCCGGCGTCGGCGAAGCCGGCCACTGTGCCGCTGGGGTCGACGGCTCGCTCGTGCATCACGGCGTAGGCGGTGCCCGAGGTGCCGAGGCTGACCACCGGTTCACCCGGCGCCGCGCCCAGGCCCAGCGCCGCGCCCATGTTGTCGCCGGTGCCCGGCCCCACGACGGTGCCGGGGAGCAGGCCGAGCCGCTCGGCCGCCTCCGCGCCCACCTCGCCGGCGGGCTCGCCGGGGCCGAGCACCTCCGGCAGCAGCGAGCGGTCGAGCCCGATCAGGTCGAGGACCTCCTCCGAGTAGCGCTCATCCCGGGTGGACCACCAGGCGGTGCCGGAGGCGTCCCCGCGGTCCGTGGCGGCGCGGCCGCTGAGCCGCTCGGTGATGAAGTCGTGAGGGAGGCGGACCGCGGCGGTAGCGCGAGCCGTGTCGGGCTCGTGCCGCCGCAGCCACTCCCAGCGGGTGGCGGTGAACGATGCGACGGGCACCACGCCGATCTGCTCGGCCCACCACTCCGGTCCCCCGAGCGCGTCGCGAAGCTCGCGCGCCTCGGATGCCGAGCGCGTGTCGTTCCAGAGGACGGCCGCGCGCAGCGGCCGCCCGGCCGAGTCGGTGACCACGAGCCCGTGCTGCTGCCCGGCGACCGCGATGGCGGCGACCTCTCCCGCGGACCCGGTCTCGGCGAGCGCGGAGCGCAGCGCCTCCCACCACAGCTCGGGATCGGTCTCCCGTGCGCCGCCGCTGCCGGTGACCTCGTGGGGGGCACGGCCGAGCGCCACCACGGAGCCCGACTCGGAGTCCACCACGAGCACCTTGGTGGCCTGGGTGGAGCAGTCGACGCCCGCCACGAGCGGGCTCATAGGGGCTGCCCCGGGGTGATCGATTGACCAGCGTCCACCGCGCGACTAGTTTGTTGGGAGCGCCGACTAATTGCAACCACCCGAGGGGAGAGGGATGGCCACCGATACCGCAGCCCGCGTGCAGGAGTCCGACCTGACACCGCGTCCCGAGCACAAGTTCACCTTCGGGCTCTGGACGGTGGGTCACAAGGGCAACGACCCGTTCGGCGAGCCCACGCGCGCGGGACTCGACCCCGCCGACA
The DNA here is from genome assembly GCA_963813495.1 of uncultured Thermoleophilaceae bacterium. Lineage (GTDB taxonomy): Bacteria > Actinomycetota > Thermoleophilia > Solirubrobacterales > Thermoleophilaceae > JACVRW01. The sequence continues at coordinate 309,049 of CAWEZC010000005.1, read as the reverse complement.
GCGTGCGCCGGCTGGCCGAGCTGGGGGCCTACGGAGTCTGTTTTCACGACAACGACCTCGTGCCCATGGGGACGAGCGCGGCCGATCGCGAGCACATCGTCTCGGGCTTTCGGAAGGCGCTCGACGAGACCGGAATGAAGGTCTCGATGGCCACCACCAACCTCTTCGCCGACCCGGTCTTCAAGGACGGCGCCTTCACGTCGAACGATCGTGACGTGCGCCGCTTCGCCCTCCAGAAGGTGCTCCGGGCGATCGACCTGGGCGCGGAGCTGGGCGCGCCGATGTTCATCTTCTGGGGTGGACGCGAGGGCGTGGAGGCCGACGCCGCCAAGCCGGCTCGCGACGCGCTCGAGCGCTATCGCGAGGCGGTGGACTTCGCCTGCGACTACGTGCTCGACCGCGGCTACGACATGCGCTTCGCTATCGAGCCCAAGCCCAACGAGCCGCGTGGCGACATCTTCCTTCCCACCGTCGGCCACGCGCTGGCCTTCATCGAGAAGCTCGGGCACCCCGAGATGGTGGGCGTGAATCCCGAGGTGGCCCACGAGACGATGGCGGGCCTGTCCTTCCTCCACGGTGTGGCGCAGGCGCTCTGGGCCGACAAGCTCTTCCACATCGATCTCAACGGACAGCGCATAGGGCGCTACGACCAGGATTTCCGCTTCGGCGCGGTGGGCGTGAAGGATCAGCTCTTCCTGGTCAAGCTGCTCGAAGACTCCGGGTATGACGGTGTGCGCCACTTCGACGCGCGCCCGCTGCGGGTCGAGGGCGAGCAGGGGATCTGGGACTTCGCCGCCGGCTGCATGCGTACCTACCTCGCGCTCCGCGAGCGCGCCGCGCGCATGAACGCGGACGCCGAGATCAACGCGGCGCTGGAGGCGGCGAAGGTGCCCGAGCTCGCCGTCGAGACGGTCGGCCCCTACTCCGGCGATGCCGCCGAGGCGCTGCTCGCCGAAGAGCACGACCTCGATGCCCTGCGCGCTCGCGAATGCTTCAACGAGCGGCTCGACCAGCTGGTGGTGGACCTGCTGCTCGGCCTGCGATGAAGCCGGCCGACCCGCGCGACGTCCGCCGTCACAACCTCAGCCTGGTGCTGGGGCAGATCCTGGAGCGCGGGCCTCGCTCGCGAGCCACGCTGGCGCTGGAGAGCGGGCTCAACAAGAGCACCGTCTCCAGCCTGGTGGCCGAGCTGTGCGCCCTCGGCCTGTTGCGTGAGTCGGGGCAGGAGCGCCCCGGGGCGGTCGGCCGCCCTGCCCAGAACGTCGAGCTCGACCCCGACGGGCCCTTTGTGCTCGGCCTGGAGATCAACGTCGACTACCTGGCGGTGTGGGCTACCGACCTGGCGGGCACGGTGCGCCACCGCGCCTTCCACCCGAGCGACAATCGCGACGACCCGGAGAGCGTGGTGGCCCGGCTCGAGCTGCTGGCCCGAGAGGCGCTCGAACAGCCTTTCGCCCGCGGCGAGCGGCCGGTTGCCTCCGCGGTAGCGGTACCGGGCCTCGTGGACCGCAGCGGCGAGGTGGTGGTGGCGCCCAACCTGCGCTGGGAGGCGGTGCCGCTGTCCCGCATGATGAGCGCCGAGCTGGGCCCGCTCACCATCGAGAACGAGGCCAACCTGGGCGCGCTCGCCGAACTGACCGAGGGCGCCGGCCGCGGCCTCGATGACTTCATCTACCTGTCGGCCGAGGTGGGGATCGGCGCGGGCATCGTCATCGGCGGCGAGCTGTTCCGCGGCGCGCACGGCTTCGGGGGCGAGATCGGGCACCTGACCATCGATCCATACGGGCCGCCCTGTCCCTGCGGTTCGCGCGGCTGTCTGGAGCGGCTGGCGGGCCAGGACGCCCTACTGCGCCTGGCCGGCTGGGACGCTCGGGTGCGTGGTCCGGGGACGCGGCCGGAGTGGCCTGGGGCAATGCTGGCCGGGTCGGCCCGCACCGGCCATTCCAAGACCCTGGAGGCGCTCAGCCAGGTGGGGCACACGCTCGGAATCGCCGCGGCGTCGGTGGTCAACCTGCTCAACCCGCAGGCCCTGCTGCTCGGCGGGTTCTTCGCGCCCCTCACGGAGTGGCTGCGTGAGCCGATCGAAGCCGAGCTCCACCGGCGGCTGCTGGCCGGCGACGTTTCCGGCTGCCAGGTACTCGAGGCCCGCCTGGGCGGAGAGGCGGCCGTGCGAGGCGCGGCGGCGCTGTCACGAGGGACGGTGCTGGCCGATCCAGCCGCCTTTGCGGACATCGCGCAGGTCCCGGCCGGGGCATAGCTTCGCCGTCGGTCCGGCGCAGCCGGGTGTCGTTCGTCAGGCGCCTGCGGGGATCAGGATCCCGCGACCCTGGAGCCGGCCCTGATCGAGATCGGCCATCGCGTCGTTGATGGCGTCGAGTGGGTAGGTGCTCGTGTGCAGCGTCACCTGACCCTGTGCGGTGAGAGTCATCAGGTCCTGCAGGTCCACATAGGTCCCGTTTCTCAGCCGCGGTACGCGACCTCCTCGCGCCGGCCCGACTCGGCCGAGCGCAGAATCGCGTCGCAGACCTCGGCGCAGCGGTAGCCGTCCTCGAAGGTCGCTCCGTGGGGCGCCACGTCGCCGTCCTCGCGGATGGCCGTGAGCAGGTGGTGCAGCTCGTGCACGAAGGTGTGCTCCCAGCCGATGATGTGGCCGTGCGGCCACCACCACTCCCAGAAGGGGTGGTCGGCCTCGGAGACGAGCACGTTGCGAAACCCCTGCGCCGCCTCCGCCGGAGTCGACCCGGCGACGTGGACTTGCAGCTCGTTCAGCCGCTCGAGATCGAACGCGATCGATCCGTTGGAGCCGTTGATCTCCCAGGTGAAGGCGTTCTTGCGCCCCGTGGCGAAGCGCGTGGCTTCTATCGTGCCGACCGCGCCGTTGTCGAAGGCGACGACGGACTCGACCGCGTCGTCGACCTCGCGCCCGGGCTTGAAGGTCGCGGTGGCGCCCGCGACGGACTCGATCTCCCCGACGAGGTAGCGCGCCAGGTCGATCACGTGCGCGCCCAGGTCGCCGAGGGCTCCCGAGCCCGCGGCCGCCTTGTCAAAGCGCCATACCTCGTCGTCGATCGCCCCCCACTCCTGCAGGTAGCGCCCGCGGAAGTGGAAGATCTCGCCGAGGTCGCCGGCCTCGATCATCTGGCGCGCCAGGCGCACCGCCGGCACGAAGCGGTAGTTGAACGCGCACATGTGCTTGACGCCGGCGGCGTCAACCCGCTGCCAGGCGTCATACGACTCCGAGGCGTCCCGCCCCAGCGGCTTCTCGCAGATCACGTGCTTGCCCGCCTCCGCGGCCGCGATCGACGGTTCCGTATGGAGGTTGTTCGGGCCCGAGTTGTCGAACAGCCCGATGCGCTCGTCCGCTACGAGCTCGCGCCAATCGGTCACATAGCCCTCGAAGCCGAAGCGCCGCGCCGCCTCGCGCACGGCGTCCTGATTGCGGCCCGCGATCGAGACCAGCTGCGGCATGAGCGGCGGCGGCCAGGTCATGTAGGCGATTTTCTTGTACGCGTTCGAATGGGCGGTGCCCATGAACGCATAACCGAGCATCCCGACGCCGATGGTCTCTACATCCTCGGCGCTGCCCGCCGCTCCCATCGTGACGAAGCCCACCTTCTCCTCGGCCATCCGTCAGCCCTCCTGCGCGAAGGCGGCGTCGAAGGCCACCGTCGAGGGCGCGAAGTCGGTGCGGCGCACGAAGGCCAGCGCGTCCGGCGCGCCCCAGTCGCGGTCCATGCCGGAGTCCTCCCACTCGATCGACAGCGGTCCCGTGTAGCCGATCCGGTTGAGCTGGCGAAACAGGTCCTCGAAGTCGACGTCACCGTGGCCCGGGGACACGAAGGTCCAGCCCCGCTCGGACTCCCCGAAGTCGATGTGCGAGCCGAGGATCGAGCGCCGTCCGTTCAGCCGCTTCAGCGAATCCTTGACGTGCACGTGGTAGACGCGATCGGCGAACTCCTCGACGAAGGCCGCGGAGTCGAGGAACTGATGAGCGAAGTGAGAGGGATCGAAGTTGATCCCGAAGCCCTCGCGGTGGCCGATCGCCTCGAGCGCACGGCGTGTCGTGGGGAAGTCGTAGGCGATCTCGGTGGGATGCACCTCGAGCGCGAAGCGCACGCCCTCCTCGTCGAACACGTCGATGATCGGGTTCCAGCGCTCGGCGAAGTCCTCGTAGCCGCGCGCGACCTCATCCCAGTCGTTGGGCGGGAACGAGTAGAGCATGTGCCAGATCGACGAGCCCGTGAACCCGGTGACCACGTTCACGCCGAGCTTGGCTGCGGCGCGTGCCGTGTCCTTCAGCTTCTCCGCCGCCCGCCGGCGCACGCCCTCGGGGTCGCCGTCGCCCCACACGTCCTCGGGCAGGACGGCCTGGTGGCGCGAGTCGATCGGGTCGCAGACAGCCTGGCCCACGAGATGGGTGCCGATGGCCCAGCACTCGAGGCCATTGCGCTCCAGCAGCTCGCGCTTGGCACGAACGTAGCCGTCATCGGCCAGCGCCTCATCCACTTCGAAGTGATCGCCCCAGCAGGCGAGCTCCAGCCCGTCGAAGCCCCACTCGCCGCACTTGGCGGCCAGGTCCTCCAGTGCCAGGTCGGCCCACTGGCCGGTGAACAGCGTCACGGGTCTAGCCATTGTCTTTCCTCTCAGGTCGCGGGGACGATTTCGTCGGCCACCTCGATGGAGACGCCCGCGCTCCGGTAGCGCTCGAGCTCCCCCGGTGGCAGGCCGGAGTCGACGATCAGCAGGTCGAGCTCCTCGGGACGGCAGATGGTGAGCAGCGAATGACGGCCGAACTTGGACGAGTCGATCAGCGCGATGCTGCGAGCCGCGGTCGCGCGGGCTGCGTTGACCACGTCGGCGAGCGGGCGGCGCGAGGTGGTCAGGCCCTGATCGAGCGTGACGCCGGCGGCCGACAGGAAGGCGACGTCCATGCGCAACGCGTCCAGGAACTCGATCGCCCAGCGGCCGGCGATCAGCCGCATGTGCTGGTCCACCTCACCGGGGACGACGATCACGTGCAGCTGGTCGGCTGTGATCTCAAAGGCGATGGCCGGCGAGTTGGTCACCAGCGTGAGTGGGCCGGGGGGAGTCTCGGCGAGCGCCCGGGCCAGAGCCAGACCGCTCGACGAGGCGTCGATGTAGATGGTCGCGTTGCCCTCTACGAGCCGTGCCGCCCGTGCGGCGATCGCGTCCTTGGCCGCGCCGGCCTGGCGCACGCGCTTGTCCCAGTCGGTCTCGATCCGCTCGGAGTAGTTGCTGCCGTCGAGCGTGCGCGCGCCACCGTGCACCCGCTCGATCAGGCCCTCGTCGGAGAGCTCGGCCAGGTCGCGATGCACGGTGATGGTGGAGACGTCGTGATCGCGGGCCAGCTCGGCCACGGACACACCGCCCTCGCGGCGGATCCGCTCGAGTATCTGCGCGCGGCGCAGTGCGGGTGGGACCGTCGGGCTCAAACGCGGTCCTCGAACTCCCGCCGCTTGATCTCGGTGGTCAGGGGGCGGAACTCGTCGATGGCGGCCACGAGGTGGTCCGCGAAGCGCTCGAAGGCCTCCTCGCCCTTCTCGGCCGTGGCCGTCATCGGGTTGCCGATCACGCCGGTGCGCGAGAACTCGTTGTGGTCCATGGGGAAGACGAAGTACTGATAGCCCTGGAAGGCCACATCGGGTGCGCCGTCCTGCTTGATGAAGCTCTGCGGCAGCCACTTCGGGACCTGAGCCCGGTCCTCGGCGGCGCGGTCCATGCGCACCAGGTCGGCGTTGTGGGCCATCACCTGGGAGGTCTCGAGCTCGGAGGCGTGCCAGCCGGGGGTCTCGTCGGCCGGGTTGTCGAGCAGCCCTTCGAGCATCCCGATGTAGCGCTCGGCGTAGGGCTTGTAGAGACCAACGATGGCGCCTGTCTCGTACTTGATGCGGCGCAGCAGCGGGTCGATCACCTTGGTGTTGGACCCATGCCCGTTGACGAAGATGAGCTTGTTCCAGCCGTGGTGGATGAGGGACCGGGCGATGTCGTACCAGGCCTCGACGACGGTCGACGTGCGGAAGGTGATCGTGCCCACGCCGGTCTCCGGCTCGCGCATGTGCTGGGGCGAGTAGCCGGCCCAGAACGGGGGTGCGTAGGGGACTTCGGCCTTCTGGGCCGCCCGGCGCGACACCTCGAGCGCGGTGATCGTGTCCGTGCCCAGGGGCAGGTGGGCGCCGTGCTGCTCGCAGGAGCCGATCGGGATGAGCACGATGTCCGAGCGCTCCCGGAACCACTCGATGTCGGGCGGGGCGAGATCGAGCAGGCAGTTGGATACGGGGCGCGTTTCGCGAGCGTGCGGTGCACGCGAGCTTTCGTTCTCAGGCACTGAGGGGCTCCTTCACGAGCGACAGGTAGCGGCTGACGGTCAGATCGGCGAAGTCGGGATCGTCGACGTGGGCGTCGACCTCCTCGAACGGGATCGAGGGCGGGAGCGCCGCACGCAGCGCGTCGATGAAGGCGCGGTCGGCCTCGGGGTCCCAGAGGTCACCGCCCTCGACGTCGGCCAGCGAGAAGCCGCGTGTTGGGCAGAGCACGTGGACCGGCCCGCGCGCGGAGGCCAGCCGGCCGGCCACCACGCGGCCGAGCTCGGCCTCCTCGTCGGCCGTCAGCCGCACCAGCGTGGCCACGGCGTTGTGGAAGTAGCGCTTGCGGTTGAGGTAGCGCTCGGGGAGTTCGGACAGCGCGCCCTGGTTGAAGAAGTCCACGCAGCCCGGCACCACGAGCTGCGGCAGCCCGTGCTCGCCCGCCACCGTGAGCCGCGAGGGGCCGGTGGCGTGGATGCCGGTGGGGTGCATCGCGTTGGCCAGCTCGGACAGCGTGAAGTCGATCACCCCGGAGATCGCCCCCGCTGCGATCAGGCGCTCCATCGCCGGCCCGCCCACGCCGTTGGCGTGGAACACAACCGGCGCCTGGTCCGCGCTCTCGAGCTGGGGGAGCATCCGCATCACCGCCGGGGTGGTGTGCCCGAGCATGGTGATCCCGACGCAGTGCTCGCCCAGGCTCTGCACCGGCCGGCCGGCGTCGCGCGCCATGCCCATCATCGCCGCCGCCGCGTTGTCGAAGACGGCGCGCGAGATCGGGTTGAGGCCGAGGATGTCGGTGACGGAGTGCATCACCAGCGTGTCGCCCTCGCCCACGAAGGGCCCGAACGGACGCCGCCCGGACGCGCTCGGCGACACGATCAGCTTGGGCACCCCTACGGGGAGCCCCGCCACCGCGGCGGCGCCCAGCAGCGCGCCCTCGGCGCCGCCGAGGCAGAGCACGCCGCCGAGCTCCGCGTCGGCCCACAGCCCGTCCACCACCGCGCGCACGCCTACCTTCATCCGCTCCACGGCCGCGCCGCGGGAGCCGGCCGAGCGCACCTCGTCCAGCTCCCAGCCACCGGCCCGGGCCACCTGCGCCCGGCTCACGTCCGGCTCGCAGCCGGCCGGCTCGCCGAGAATGCCCGAGTCGATCACCACCGCATCTCCGCCGAGCGTGCGAATGCGGTCGCGCACGTAGGCGACCTCCTCGCCCTTCGTGTCGAGGGTCGCGATCAGCGCTATCCGAGGCCTCTCGCTCAAACGGCCTGACCCACCGACTCGGCTGCCTTCTTGAGCCTGTCGATCGAGTCCTGCACGTACTGGTCGTAGAGATGCGCCGGCACGGTGCCGGTGCCGTGGTCGCGCAGGAACTGCTCCATGCCCTGTGAGCTCTCGCTCTCAGACGCATCGGTTATCTCGGTGCGCTCGGAGATGCGGCTTCGGTCGACCGTGGCCACGAACTCGACAGTCACGCAGCCGTCGTAGCCCACCTCGTCCAGGGTCTGCATCAGCTTCTCCCAGTCGAGCGCGCCCTGCCCGGGGGGCATGCGGTTGTTGTCGGCCACGTGGAAGTCGACGAGCTTGTCGCCGGTGTTGCGGATGGCCTGCGCCCAGTCGGCTTCCTCGATGTTCATGTGGAAGATGTCGAGGCAGACGCCGCAGTTGCCGCCCACGTCGTCCGCGAGCGCGAGCGCCTGGTCGGCGCGGTTTATGAAGTAGGTCTCGAAGCGGTTGAGCGGCTCGATGCCGATGCGCACGCCGATCTCTTCACCGTGCGCCTGGCACTCCTTGAGGCACTCGACCGCCCAGCTCCACTCGTCCTCCGGCGAGCCCATCGGCACCACCTTGCCGACGGTCGAGGGCACGATCGTGATGATCTCGCCGCCCCAGGCGGCGATCTGGCTCATCGTGTCCTTGACGTACTGGGTCGATCCCTGGCGCACGTACGTGTCCTCGTGCACGAGATCGCGCCCGCCGGTCATGAGGGTCACGGCGCCCCAGCAGCCCACGCCGTGCTTGTCCATCAGGCCCTTGACCTCGTCGGTGTCCCACACGGCGGGCTCCCCGGAGATCTCGATCGCGTCGTAGCCGCTCTTGCCGAGCCGTTCGATCGTGTCCTCGATCGGCTCCGCGCGCATCCAGTTGTGCATGGCGAACCTCAAAGTGGATCTCCTCTCCTTGTCTAGAAACCGAGCTTGCCGGGATTCATGATCCCGTTGGGATCGAGCGCAGACTTGATCTGCCGCAGCGCGTCCAGTGCGGCCCCGTGCTGGCGCTGCATGTAGGGCGCGAGCTTGAGCCCGACCCCGTGGTGGTCGTTCATCACCCCGCCCGCGGAGAAGGCGGCATCGAGGCCGTCCTCCCAGATGCGGTCGTGCAGCGCCACCGCCTCCGGGCCCCCGCCGCCGTCCGGCACGACGAAGCGGGCGTAGATCATCGTGCCCCACGCGTACCAGTGCGAGAAATGCATGCGCAGCTGAAGGTCGGCGTCGGCGAACGGCTCCTTGACCGCGGCGCGCAGGGCGTCGTAGACGGCCTCGATGCGGCTGTAGGTGGCCACCACGTCGATCGTGCCCCAGACCGAGGGCAGCTCCGGCTGGTGCGGGGGGTAGTAGAACTCGTAGCGGCGGTCCCACCAGATCCGGCCCAGCTCCGGGTCGAGCTCCTCCGCCCCGGACTCGCGAGCGATGGCCAGGGTGGCGTTCTGCTCGGCCTCCACCATCGCGGCGTCCTGTCCCTCGAAGGCCAGCACGGTGCAGACGCCGTCGAGCTCCTGCTTGACCACCGGCGAGAGGGCCAGCCGGGTCGCCTCGTCGTCGTACATGCGCACCACCGACGGCCGGGCCCCGGCGGCCAGCGCCCGCCGGATCGAGTCGACTCCGGAGCCGATCGTGGGGAAGCGCACCGTCGCGAACTCACGCAGCGCCGGCAGCGGCACGATCTGCAGCGTCACGCGGGTGATCACGCCCAGCGTGCCCTCCGAGCCGACGAACAGCTGGGTCAGCTCGGGGCCGACGGCATGGCGGGGCACCTCCACGGTCTCGATCACCTGGCCCCCGGCCAGTGCCACGCGCATCGAGAGCACGAGATCCTCGATCTTGCCGTAGCGCGTGGAGAGCACGCCCGAGCCGCGCGCGGCCACGTAGCCCCCGACCGTGGCCCACTCCGCCGAGGCGGGGTAATGAGGCAGCATCAGGCCCTGAGCGTTCAGCTCCTGCTCGAGCCGGCGTCCGTTGACCCCGGGCTCGCAGGTCACCGTGAGCGAGCGGGTATCGATCTCGACGATGCGGTCGAGCGCCGACAGGTCGAGCACCACGCCACCGTGCACGGGCACGGATCCACCCTGGGTCCCCGAACCGCCGCCCCAGGCCACCACGGGCACACGGCGCGCGTCGGCCAGACGGAGCACGGTGGCCACGCCGCGCTCTTCGCGTGGCGTGACCACCAGGTCGGGGCGCCCCAGAGGGGTACCCACGGCGCTCGCGTGGAGGGCCATCCAGTACGTGTCTGCGGTGTAGGCGTCGAGCCGCTCGGGAGCGGAGCTGACCGTGTCCTCGCCGAGCTCGGCCAGGAGCTCTGAGCGGAGGCCGTCGAGGGTGGCCGGGTCAGCTCCGGCTGTTCCGTACTGCGTGGGTAGCGGGCTGCCCGACGTAACGAAGCTCCTTATTAACGCAGGTTAACAAAAGCCGTCATGCTCCTTCAGGACTTGACAACGAACTCTGCATGAGTTTTCAATACGTGTCAAGCATGCGTCTGCCTCTAAGACGTGGCCAAGACGCCACGGCCGATCCCACCGCGAGATCCTCTCGGGGTACCGGAGCCTGCCCAAGGTGCTGCGACCACCCGGGCCACCTCCTCGCCGGATGCACCTTGCGCATGGATGCGGGGGGGTGTTAGCTTCGCCCACCTTGGCTTCTACGAACGTGTCCCTGCGGAGGGCGCTGCGGATCACGGGACTGGTGCTCCTTGCGCTGGTCATCGCGTTCCCGATCGTCTGGGTCCTGTTCATCGCCTCGAACACCACCTTCGGCCCGGCCGTCGACGACCCCAAGGACTTCCTCATCACGCTGCTCAACGGCGTCACGGCGGCGGCGTTGTACTTCATCGTCGCCAGCGGCTTCACCCTCATCTTCGGCCTCATGCGCGTCGTGAACATGGCCCACGGAGCGTTCTTCCTGCTCGGCGGCTATATCGCGCTGGAGCTGCAGCGTGATCTGGTGCCGGGTGCCGGCTCGGCGCTCGGCATCTCGAGCGCCCAGGTCAGCTTCATGAACTGGTTCCTGCCCCTGCTGGCGGCGGGCCTCATCGTCGGCGGGGTCGGGTTGCTGATGCAGCAGGCCTTCCTGCGCTGGAACCAGGGCCAGGAGCTGCGCCAAGCGCTCATCACGATCGCGATCTCGATCATCGCCGCCGACCAGATGCTCGCCCACTTCGGCGGCGTCGCGAAGGACATCTCGTGGCCCCGGACCTTCGACAAGTTCCTCGATCTGCAGGTCGCGGACGTGCAGTACACGCTCACGCGCCTCGTCATCCTCGGCGTGGGCCTGCTCATCGGGGGAGCGCTGTGGTTCTGGCTCAAGCGCACGCGCACCGGGATGGTGATCCGGGCGGGCGTCGACGACCGCGACATGGTCTCCGCCCTCGGGGTGAACATCCAGCTGACGTTCGCGATCGCCTTCTTCATCGGGTCGGCGCTCGCCGGCATCGGGGGCGCCATGGGCGGCTCGTTCGCCAGCCTCGCGCCCGGGGTCGACGGGCTCTGGCTTCTCAACTCGCTGGTGGTCGTGATCATCGGCGGCATGGGGTCCCTTGGTGGAGCCGCCATCGGGTCGCTGCTGCTGGGGCTGACCACGAACTTCGCCGCCGCCTACCTCCCGGCCGACTACACGTTCTACTCGATCATCTTCACGTTCGTGCTGCTGGCGGTCGTGCTCGCCGTACGGCCGCTCGGGCTGTTCGGCCGGCCCGCATGAGCGCTGCGGCGAGCTCCCGTCTCACGCCCGACCGCGTGGTCGGAGCGCTTCTAGTGATGCTCGCGCTGTTCGCACCGCTCATCGTCAGCGAGTACTGGGTCGGCACGCTGCTGACCCAGACGATGTTCCTGGGCATCGTCGCGGCCAGCCTCATCTTCCTCTCGGCCAACGGGGGAATGGTGTCCCTCGCCCAGGTGGCGATCTACGGCATCGCGGGGTTCGCGCTCGGCAACCTCACGACGACGGGCAACACGAAGGGCATGAACCTCGGCTGGGACCCCGTGCTGGGGATCGTCGTGGCCATCGCCATCGCGGTCCTGGTCGCGCTCGTGTTCGGCGCCCTGGCCAGCCGCAGCTACGGCATCTACTTCCTCATGATCACGCTTGTCTTCTCGGTGATCGCCAACCTCTTCTTCGGCCAGGTGACGAGCGTCTCGGGCTTCGGCGGCATCAGCGGGATCCCCATCCCCGACTTCTTCGACCGCACCGCACACCCCGACCGCCTCTACTTCGCCACCCTGCTGGTGGCGGCGCTCGTGTACGTCGGGCTGCGCTACGTCGCGCGCACTCCCTTCGGGCTCGCCCTGCAGGGGATCCGCGACGACCCGGTGCGGATGCGCTCGCTCGGCTACAACGTCACGCTGCACCGCCTCCTCGCGTTCGGGCTGGCGGGTTTCGTGGCGGCGCTGGCCGGGATTCTCTTCGTCTGGTGGAACGCGCAGATCGCGCCGTCGACCATCGACCTCACCGCGACGATCGACGTGCTCCTGATCGCCGTCATCGGCGGAATGTTCCGGCTCGAGGGGGCGTGGGTTGGGGCGTTCGTATTCGTCCTGATCAACAACTACGCGCAGGACGTCGGCTTCGTGGCCGAGCGGTTCCACACGCTGATCGGGTTGATCTTCCTGGTCATCGTGCTCGTGTCCCCCGACGGCCTGGTCGGCCTGTGGGAGCGGATGGTCGGGCGGCTGCGCGGTCCGTCCAGCCCGGGTGAGACGACCGGGGAAGGAGGTTCGGCCGGCGCTGTGCCGGCAGGTGAGCGTGGATCATCGACGCTCACGGGCTCGTAGAACGACACCGCCGGGGCATGGGTCCACGGCGAGAGGAGGAGAAAAGGCAATGTCCGAGGTAAGGGAACGGAGGCGCGGCCTGATGTGGCTTGCGCTTCTCCTGGGGATCGCGGCGCTCGCGTTTGCGGGCTGCGGCGACGACGACGACGACGGCGGCGGAGGCGAGGCGACCTCCGAGGAGGCGCCGAGCACCGCGGAGGCGCCCCCGGGGTACGCCGCCGTCAAGCAGGAGACGGGCGGCAGCGGGACGCCGATCAAGGTCGCCGTGCTCTCCGAGTGCAAGGGCGCCTTCGGCACCTTCGACAACCAGAACATGGCCGGCGCCGTCTCGGCGATGGCCCAGTTCGCGGGCGCCAAGCCCAAGAACCCGAACAAGCCGCGTGACGGATGGACCGGCGGCGCGATCAACGGCCACCCGCTCGAGCTGGTGGGCGTCGGCTGCGGCGACGATACGTCGGGCACGGCCATCAAGGAGACGCGGCGGCTGATGGAGCAGCTCGACGCGGACGTCATGATCGGCCCGCTGTCGGGCGACGAGTCGATCGCAGTGGCCAACTACGCCAAGCAGCACCCGGAGAAGACGTTCGTCAACGGCGCGGCCGGCGCGCAGGACACCACGCTCAAGGTGCGGGCGCCGAACTTCGCGCGCTTCAACGGTGACGGCGCGCAGTTCAACGCCGGGCTGGGCGACCTGGCCTACACCAAGCTCGGTTGGAAGACGGCGGCGGTGATCGGCGACGACTACAGCTTCGGCTGGACGTCGATGGCCGGCTTCATCTCGGAGTTCTGCGCGGCCGGTGGAAAGGTCACCAAGCGGGTCTTCCCGCCGCTGAACACGACGGACTACTCGTCCTTCGCGCAGCAGCTGCCGGACGACGTCGACGGTACGTTCGTCGCCGTGGGCGGCGCCGGACTGATCCCGTTCCTGAAGGCCTACGAGCAGGCCAAGGGCCCGATCGACGCGAAGAAGTTCCTGGGGAACGTGTTCTGGGGCACGCCGGCGCAGTTCGAGCAACTCGGACCGCGGGTCGCGGGCGTCTACGCCGGCGGTGCCGGCACGGCGGGCGATCTGGATACGCCGGAGGCCCAGTACTACGCCAACGGCATCATCGGCAAGTGGTTCAAGGAGATCCCGGACGCTGGTGCGTCCGCGCCCCAGGCGGCCAGTGTGTTCACGTACAGCTACTTCGTGAACACGTGGGGGCTGATCGAGGCGCTCAAGCAGGTCAAGGGCGACATCTCCGGCGGCCAGAAGGAACTGCAGGACGCGCTGGCGCAGATCTCGCTGAACGCTCCGTACGGCAAGATCACGCTGGACGACGAACCGCCAGGCGATCACCGACCAGTACTACCTGCAGCTGGTCGAGGGCGACCAGGGGCTGGCCACGAAGACCGTGGGCAGCGTGCCGGACGTGGACCAGACGTTCGGTGGCACGTTCAGCGACTCGAGCCCGGCGCCGGGACGGACGTACCCGCCCTGCGAGAAGCGGAACATCCCGTGGCTCGGCAAGACCGAGAAGCCGAAGGTCGTCGGGGGCTAGGGGGTCCGTGACGGAGGCAGTACCCGAACAGGCCGAGCCGATCCTGCGCTTGCGCGGGGTCGGCCGGCGGTTCGGCGGCCTCGATGCCGTGCGCGATGTCGACCTCGACGTCGCGCACGGCGAGCGCCGTGCGATCCTCGGTCCCAACGGCGCCGGCAAAACCACGCTGTTCAACGTGATCTCGGGCGACATGCCGGCCTCCTCGGGCTCGATCTTCTTCCTCGGGCGGGACGTAGCCGAGGTCTCGGCGCCGGGCCGCGCGCGGCTGGGCATGGGCCGCACCTACCAGAAGTCGCGGCTGTTCCTGGGCCTGTCGGTCGAGGACAACCTCTACCTTGCGGTGCTCGGCACGCGCAAGGGCCACCTGCAGCTGCGTCGCCGGGCGGTCGATCGCGAGCTGCGCGAGCGTGCGCGTGAGCTCGCCGCCCAGGTCGGCCTGGCCCCCAAGCTCGAGACGCTCGTGGGGTCCATCTCCCACGGCGAGCAGCGTCAGCTCGAGGTGGGCATGGCGCGGGCCGTGAATCCCAAGCTGATGCTGCTCGACGAGCCGGCCTCCGGGCTCTCGCGCGGCGAGCGCGTGGCGCTGACCGACATGCTCCTCGAGCTCGACCGGGAGATCACCCTGGTGCTCATCGAGCACGACATGGACGTCGCCCTGCGGGTCGCCGAAAAGGTGACGATGATGCACGACGGCAAGAAGATCGTCGAGGGCACCCCCGAGGAGATCCGCTCGAACCAGCTCGTGCACGATCTCTACCTGGGCGGCCGGGTGGGCGACGACGAGGAGCGAACTTGAGCGCAGCGGAAGAGAGCGAAGGCAGGGACGCCCCGCACGGCGACGTCGACGTCGTTAGCGAGCTCGTTTCCGACGAGGGCTCGCTGCTCGAGGTCTCGGGCCTTGACGCCTTCTACGGCCCGGCGCACGTGCTGCAGGGCGTGACCTTCACGATGGGGGACGAGCCGGTGGCCATCATCGGCCGCAACGGCATGGGCAAGACGACGCTCTGCAACGCGATCATGCAGATCCGACCGGCCACCACCCGCGGCTCCATCCGCTTCCGGGGAGAGGAATGCGTCGGGCGCCCGTCGTACAAGATCGCGGCCTCGGGCATCGGCTATGTCCCGCAGGGCCGGCGGCTCTTCGAGTCGCTCACCGTCGATGAGCATCTGCGCATGGTCGCCTCGCGCGGTGACCGGCGCTGGACCCCCGACGCCGTCTACGAGCTCTTCCCCCGCCTCGCCGAGCGCCGACGAAACGGCGGCATGCAGCTCTCGGGCGGTGAGCAGCAGATGCTGGCGATCGGCCGGGCGCTGCTCACCAACCCGCGGCTGCTCGTGATGGACGAGCCCTCCGAGGGGCTCGCGCCGGCCATCATCGAGGCGCTCACCGAGACCTTCCGGCGCCTGAGCGGCGAGGGGCTTGCAATCCTGGTCGTCGAGCAGAACCTGGCCGTGGCCACGGCGCTGGCCGAGCGACAGCTCGTGATGGTGGCGGGCCGCATCTTCACCGAGACCACGGCCAGCGAGATCGCGAACGATCCCGAGGCCCAGCGCCGCTACTTGGGCGTCGAGCGCGCCTGATGGCCGCTGACCCCGTCGTCGTCCTCGTAGGGACGCTGGACACGAAGGGGCACGAGCTCGAGGAGCTGATCAAGATGATCAGCGGCCTCCATGACGAGGGAACCGCACTGCTGGCGTCGAGCACGAAGCTCGGCGTGGCCACCGCGCTCGCCGAGCGTCAGCTCGGCATGGTGGGCGGGCAGATCGCCGCGGAGACGACGGCCCGCGAGCTGGAGGATGATCCGGACGCCCAGCGCCGCTACCTGGGCGTCGAGCCAATCGCCACGGAGGAGTGAGGATGGAAGCGGTCGACCCGGCGAGCAAGCCGGTCCAGTCGTTCGACTGGGGAGTGATCAAGTGGTTCGTCACGCCCGACGACACCGCGGGCGCGAACCTCACCTTCGGCGAGGTGGTGCTGCTGCCCGGGAAAGGGCCACGAGCGACACAACCATCCGGAGTCCGAAGAGGTGCTCTACGTGCTGGCCGGAGAGGGCGAGCAGATGCTCGACGATGGCGGTGAGAACACCTTCGCGATCAGCACCGGCGACACCATCTACGTGCCCACGGGCATGTTTCACTCCACGGTGAACACCGGCTGGCAGCCGCTGCGCCTGCTCGCGCTCTACAACCCCGGCGGCGCCGAGAAGGCGCTGCGCGGGCTGCCCGACTTCCGTGAGGGCGAGGGGCCCGACTGGGCTCTGCACGCGTGAAGCCGGGGTCCGACCGTCCTGCTCATCGGGACGCTCGACACCAAGGGTGACGAGTACGCGTTCCTGCGCGAACGGCTGCGCGACGCCGGCGTCGAGGTCCTGCTGGCCGACGTGGGCACGCTCGAGCCGCCGCTGGTGGAGCCTGACATCGGCCGCGAGGAGGTGGCTGCGGGCACCGGGGACCGACCTCGCCGCGCTGAGCGACGCCCGCGACCGCGGCGCGGCCGTGACCGCCATGGCCGATGCCGCCGCGGTGCTCGCGCGCCGGCTGCACGACGAGGGCCGCATCCACGGCGTCCTGGCCGCCGGCGGCTCGGGCAACACCGCGATCGCCACGCGCGCGATGCAGGCGCTGCCCGTCGGCGTGCCCAAGCTCATGGTCTCCACGATGGCCGCGGGGGACACGCGCGACTACGTGGGCGCGCGCGACGTGACCATGATGGCCTCGGTGGCCGACGTGGCGGGCGTGAACTCCGTGTCGGCGCGCGTGCTGGCGAATGCGGCGGCGGCGATGGCCGGAATGGTCCAGGCGCCGGCCGTCGAGCTGAGCGAGGACCGGCCGCTGGTGGGGGCCACGATGTTCGGCGTGACCACGCCGTGCGTGACTGTGGCCCGCGAAGAGCTCGAGCGGCTGGGCTACGAGCCGGTCGTGTTCCACGCCACGGGCGTGGGCGGCCAGGCGATGGAGGGACTGATCGAGTCGGGCTTCCTGAGCGGCGTGCTCGACACGACCACCACCGAGCTGTGCGACGACCTGGTGGGCGGCGTGCTCTCGGCCGGCCCCGACCGCCTCGAAATGGCCGGTCGGCTGGGGATCCCGCAGGTGGTGTCGGTGGGCGCGCTCGACATGGTCAACTTCGGCGCGCGCGACTCGGTTCCGGCTCAGTTCGAGGAGCGCAACCTCTACGTCCACAACCCGGTCGTAACGCTGATGCGCACCACCGCGGAGGAGAACGCCGAACTGGGGCGGCGGATCGCCCGCAAGCTGTCGGCGGCCACCGGGCCGACGGCGCTGTTCCTGCCGCTCAAGGGGGTCTCGATGATCGACGTAGAGGGGCAGCCCTTCCGCGACGCGGAGGCCGACGAAGCGTTGTTCGAGGAACTGCGCAAGGTCGACGGCCGGGTGGAGCTGCACGAGCTCGACATGGACATCAACGATCCGGAGTTCGCGCGCGCGATGGTGGCCAAGCTCCACGAGTTCATGAGCGCATGACGGGCGACGAGGCGCGCCGCAAGCTGCGCGCGACCGTGGACGGAGGCGGCGTGATCATCGGCGCAGGCGCCGGCACCGGCCTGTCCGCCAAGTGCGCCGAGGCGGGCGGCACGGACCTGATCATCATCTACAACTCGGGCCGCTACCGGATGGCCGGCCGCGGCTCGCTCGCCGGCCTGATGCCCTACGGCGACGCCAACGCCATCGTGATGGACATGGCGTCCGAGGTGCTGCCCGTGGTGGACCACACGCCCGTCCTGGCCGGCGTCTGCGGCACCGACCCGTTCCGCCTCATCCCCAGGTTCCTGCACCAGGTGCGTGACGCCGGCTTCGCGGGGGTCCAGAACTTCCCCACCGTGGGCCTCATCGACGGCACCTTTCGCGCAAACCTCGAAGAGACGGGCATGGGCTACGGCCTCGAGGTCGAGATGATCGCCGCCGCCTCCGAGCTGGGTCTGCTCACCTCTCCCTACGTTTTCGATCCAGAGTCCGCGGAGGCGATGACGCGCGCGGGCGCGGACGTGCTCGTCCCCCACATGGGACTCACCACCAAGGGCAGCATCGGGGCCCACACCGCCAAGACGCTCGACCAGTGCGTCGAGGAGATCCAGGCCATGCGCGACGCTGCGGTGGCGGTCAACCCAGACGTGCTCGTGCTCTGCCACGGGGGCCCACTGGCCGAGCCCGGGGATGCCGCCTACGTGCTGGAGCGCACCGCGGGGATCGTCGGCTTCTTCGGAGCCTCGAGCATGGAGCGCCTGCCCACCGAGGTGGCGATGACCGAGAACATGAAGCGCTTCAAGGCGCTGCAGCCGAGCGGGCGCTAGGCCCCGAGCATTCAAAGATCAGGGACCTAAATCGGCGAGCTCCCCGACGTGGCCGGCGCGCCGCGATGGTGAGCAGCGGCATCGGCCGCTTCCCTTCTGGCGCCCCGCGCCAGGCTGGTGGCATACATGCGTCAGCACCGGTGGAGTCGGGCTCCGCCTTGGCCGGCCGGCCAGGAATGTGAAAGAGTCCCCGCCCCCGGCCGCAGGCCGGGTTGTCTTGTTGAGGAGAGGAGCCTTGCTCGTGCGCCGTTCGGTCCGGTTGGTTGTGCTCAGTCTCGTCGCGCTATGCGTGGCGCCCAGCGCCGCGTCGGCGGCCCGCGGCGACACCGCTCGCTACATCCTGCCGCCGGGCAACTTCGGCGGCCTGCCGACGAACGCCGACTCGCTCGACCAGCTTCCCCTCTACGACGCGCTCACGCCCAAGCGCGGCCGTGTCACAAGCGCTGACATCAACCGGCTCTTCCTTCCCGAGAACTTCAAGCCGATAGGACGCACGCGCACCGAGCAGACCGGCCGGCCCGGGCTGCGCCTCGTCTATGACGAGTACGGCGTCCCGCACGTGTACGGCAAGACCCGCGCCGACCTCGCCTTCGGGGCCGGCTGGGCCTCGGCGCGCGACCGTGGCCTGCTTCTACAGCTGGCCCGGGGACCGGCGCGGGCGGCGGTGGCGGACGTACCCGGAATCAACGCCTTCAGCCTCGTCACGAGCGGCCAGTCGTTCGTCCCGAGCCCGGAGACCGAGGCGCTCGTGACCGCTCAGCAGCGGCTGCTGGTCCAGGAGTATGGCGCCAAGGGGCGCCAGATCATCGCGGACGCGCAGGCCTATGCCGATGGCATCAACGCCTACTGGAAGGCTAACGGCGTCAACCAGAGCCCGGCCACGGTCAACGACATCCTCGCGGTGACGGCATTCATCGGCTCGATCTTCGGTGCAGGCGGTGGAGCCGAGGCGGACAACGCGGACCTGCTCGGTCGCCTGCGCGCATCGCTCGGCCGCTCGCGTGGCCAGGCGGCTTGGGAGGACGTGATGCTCGCGGACGATCCCGAGGCGCCCACCACGATCTCCCGCCGCTTCGACTACGGACCCCTGACCGGCGGGAAGGTGAAGGGATCCGTGGTGCTCGACCCCGGCTCCATCGAACCGTTCGATCCACGACAGGGCGCCGGCGGGCCCGCCAGCGTGAACGCGGCGTCGGCGCCGCCCGGCCGGCAGGCCTCGAACTTCCTGGCCGTGGCGCCCGAGCGCTCCAAGACCGGCAACTCCCTCGCGGTCATGGGTCCCCAGCTCGGCTACTACTACCCAGCCATCAACTACCAGATCGACCTTCACGGCCCGGGGATACAGGCACAGGGCGCTGCGGTGCCGGGCCTGGCTATGTACCTCCTACTCGGGCGGACGAAGAACTACGCCTGGAGCCTCACCTCGGCCGGCCACGACGTGCGCGACGTGTTCGCCGAGCAGCTGTGTGAGCCGGGCGGCGGACAGCCCACGCGAGCCTCGACCCACTACCTCCACAAGGGCCGCTGCCGCCCGTTCGCCGATTTCAATGCCGGGCTTCTGAACGGGGCGCCGATCAGCTTCAAGACCTCGGTGCACGGTCCGGTCACCGGAACGGCCACGGTGGCGGGCAGGCCCTACGCGCTCGCGCGCCGGCGCTCGACCTTCGGTCGCGATGCCCTGAACCTGGCCGCGCTCAAGGACATGACCGAGGGCAAGGGCAAGACGCCGCAACGCTTCTGGGGCGCGGCCAACCAGTTCGGCTTCACCTTCAACTGGGCTTATGTCTCGCGCACGGCCACCGCCTTCTTCAGCTCCGGGCGGCTTCCCGTGCGGGCACGAGGCCTCGACAGGCGCCTACCGACCCTAGGCACGGGCGCCTACGAGTGGGGTGGCTATCTGCGCGAGCGCGAGCACCCCCACGGGGTTAGCGGACCGGGGGGCCTGCTGCTCAACTGGAACAACCGTTCGGCGCCGGGTTTCATGCACGGCGACAACCAGCCGTACGGGTCGGTCCATCGAGTGGAGTTGTTCGACCGCTATCCGCGCCGGGTAACGCTCACCGGAGACGTCGGTGTCATGAACCGGGCGGCTACGGAGGATGTGCGGTCACCGGCGTGGCCGGTGGTGAGCAGGGTGCTGCGCACCGGCCCGGCGCCCAACCCGCGCGCAGCCCAGGTGGCCGCCATCCTCGACGGCTGGGTGCGCCGCGACGCGCCCCGCCTGGACGCCGACGAGAACGGCTTCTATGACAGCCCCGGCCCGACGATCATGGACGCGGCCTGGAGGCCGATCGCCGAAGCGGTCATGCGGCCCGTGTTCAGCGGGGACCTCCTCGATGCCCTCAACGAGGTGCGTAACCTGGGCAGCCTCTCCGGTGAGTCGTACGTCGATAAGGACCTGCGCACACTCCTGCGCAAGCCGGTCCGCGGGCGCTTCAACCTGCGCTACTGCGGCCGCGGCTCACTGGCCGCCTGTCGAGCGTCGCTCTGGGCTGCGATCAGTACGACCGCCGATGAGCTCGCGGCGGCGCAGAACCAGCCCGATCCACGACTGTGGCGCTCTGAGGCGCAGCGAACGTCCTTTCAGCCCGGCCTGATTCCGACCACGTTTCGGGCCACCAACCGGCCTGTCTTCCAGCAGGTCCTCGAGTTCCGGCGGCGCCCCTAGGCGCCGGGCTCGACGAGTTCTTTTTCGCGGGCCGGGACGACGGCTCTGCGCGATCACGCCACAAGGCGCCCGCGACGCCCGGCGCGACGCTCCTTGGCGCTCTCCCGCGGTAGCGCCGCTGGGCCTCGGTCCGGCGCGGCATTGCGGCAGTGTACGGTGCCGCTCCGTGGACTTCGCCTACACACCGCGCCTAGTCGAGCTGCGCGAGCGCGCGGCCGCGCTGAGCGCGCGCATCATGCCCTACGAGCAGCGCTGCGAGGAGAACAACGGCCTCTCGGCCGAGGACCACGCGGAGATCAGGGCGGCCGTGCTCGACACCGGGCTGCAGGCCATCAACATGCCCGAGGAGTGGGGCGGCGCCGGGTTGTCCATCCTCGAGCAGGTCGTGGTTCAGGAAGAGCTGGGCAAGCTCACCGGCGCGCTCTGGGATACCGTCTGGCGCCCCGCGAACGCCCTTCGCGCCTGTAACCCGGCGCAGCGCGAGCGCTACCTGATCCCCGGCATCCAGGGCGGGCGCCGGGACGCCGTGGCCATCACCGAGGAGCACGCCGGCTCCGATCCTCAGGCCATCACGACGACCGCCGCCCCTGACGGCGACGGCTACCGCCTCGACGGCGAGAAGTGGTTCGTGACCGTCGGCGACGTAGCGGACTACCTGCTCGTGCTGGCCAAGGCCGGCCCCGAAGGCCTGGCGACGATGTTCCTGGTCGATCGCGACCTGCCGGGGGTGAGCATCGAGCGCGTGCCGCGCTACACGCACACCTTCGTGTACGAGCATCCCGAGTTCGTCTTCGCTGACGTCCGCTTGGGACCGGAGTGCGTGCTGGGCGAGCTGGGCGACGGCTACGACCTCACGCGGGACTGGTTCACCGAGGAGCGCCTCATGATCGGCGCGCGCACCATCGGCGCGGCACACCGGGCGCTGACGCTGGCGGCCGATTGGGCGCGGGAGCGCGTGCAGGGCGGCGCACCTCTCATCGAGCATCAATTGATCCAGGGGATGCTCGCCGACTCGGCGGCCGAGATCGCCACCAATCGGGCCCTGACGCACCAGGTGGCCTGGGAGTTCGACCGGGGCGCCGAGCGCAAGACTCTCCACGCCAAGGCGGCGATGGTCAAGCTCGCCTCCTCGGAGGCCTCCAACCGGGTGGTCGACCGCTGCGTGCAGATCTTCGGCGGGCGTGGCTACATGCGCGACTTCCCGGTGGAGCGGCTCTGGCGTGAGCTGCGCGTTGACCGCATCTGGGAGGGCACCTCGGAGATCCAGCGCCTGGTGATCGCCAACGAGATCAACAAGCGCGGGCTCGACGGGCTGCTCGCATTCGCGCAGGACGAGGCGCCGGTCACGGCCTGACCGGCAGCGCACCGCGGTGCGCAACACTTCGGCTGCGATCCCGACTGCGAGGCGGCCCCCATGACCACCTGCTCTCACCTCGACCAGATCCAGGTCGAGCGCCCCGACAACGTGCCCGGCTGCGAGGACTGCCTGCGCATCGGCGCCACCTGGGTGCACCTGCGGGTCTGCCGCGCCTGTGGCCACGTCGGCTGCTGTGACTCCTCGCCCAACCGGCACGCCACCGCCCATCACCGCGAGACCGAGCACCCCGTGATCTCATCGGTCGAGCCCGGCGAGGACTGGACCTACTGCTACGTCGACGACGTGGCCTTCGTGCTGGAGGGAGAGTGAGCGACGAGCCGCTGAGTGTCGCCGTCGCGAGGTTCCCGACCGCCCCGGCGCCTGACCGCGTCCGAACGACGTAAGGGTGCAGCGCCGGAGTAGCACCACGTTGCGGGGGTATGAGAGCGAAATCACGGAAAGGTCCCGACGGGCCGATACCTTCTTAGGGGCATGGAGCATCCGCGCATCGACATCTCGCAGGACCTGGAGGGCGACGCCGTGGTCCACGCCTGCTTCGATCTGGCCGAGGCCGAGGTCGCCGCGTCCGCGCATGCCGTTCGCGCCGGAACCTCCGATCGCTTTCGCAACGCCAGCCTCTCTGGCGACGAGGTGATCCAGCTGCGTGAGCTGACGGTCCTGGCCGACGAGCTGGGCGAGTCCGGCTCGGGGGTTCGCACGCTGGTCATGCGCCCGGCGCGCCTGTCGGCCTATCGCGATGCCGTGGCCCGCTTCGTCGAGACGCGTGACGAGGCAGAGTGGCTCCGCGAGGAGGACCGCGAGCCACTGGTCCTGCTGCGCGGCCTGCTGTTTCCGCTCGAGCAGCTCTGCGCCGAGGCGATGCGCGCCGCGCTGTCCCCCTCGGCCCGCCACTGCTGAGCGCCCGCACCGCATCGAGCGCCGCGGTCGGCGAGGATTCCCGTCGTGCCCGAGCGAGCCCTGCGTCAGGTCGGCCTGGTGGTCCACCCCACCCGGGACGTGGCCGGGGTGCTCGCGGTGATCTCGGAATGGTCCTCGAGGCACGGGGTCGCCGTTGGCCAGGTACCCGCCGAGGGCCAGTCACGCCGCTTGGCAGATCCGGTTGAGGCCGGCGACTGCGACCTGCTGGTCGCCGTGGGCGGGGACGGCACCACGCTTGTGGCGCTTCACGCTGCCGCGCGGGTCGGACGGCCGGTGATGGGAGTGGCGTGCGGCAGCGTCGGCGCGCTCACCTCGGTGCGCGCCGACGAGGCCCGTTGGGCACTCGAGCAGGTGGCCGAAGGCCGCTGGACGCTGAGGCCGGTTCCCGGACTCGAAGTCGGCTGGAACGGAGGCGGAGGCGTGGCGGTCAACGACGTGGTGGTGATCCGCGACGGACCGGGGCAGCTGCTGCTCTCGATCACCGTCGACGGAGAGCTGTACGCGCGCGTAGCCGGCGACGGGCTCGTGGTGGCCAGCGAGCTCGGGTCGAGCGCGTACACGATGGCTGCGGGGGGCCCGCTCCTCGCGGCGGGCGCCCGCGGGATCGCGGTCACGCCACTGGCCCCGCACGGCGGCTCGGTCGCGCCGCTCGTGGCCGGCCCCGGGAGCCGCGTCGAGCTCGACGTCGAGCCGGGATTCGGTGGCGTGCGCTACGAGCTCGATGGGCGCCGCTCCGAGGTGGACGGACACGAACTCAGGATCGGTCGCAGGGACGACTACGCGACTCTCGTCACTCTCGCCGACCAGGAGCCGCGCCTCACCGGCCTGCGTCGGCGCGGACTCGTGCTCGACAGTCCGCGTGTTCTCGTGCGTGAGAAGCGCACCGCGAGCGACGCCGAGCGCCGCCCCGTCTGAGCTCCATGACCGAGCTCAGCACTCGCCGGCGGCTGGTTGCCTATAGCGACCCGCTGACCCACGGCCTGCTGGCCGCCGTGGTGACGGCTCCGCTGGTGCGCTGCTCGGGCGCGGCCCCTCTGCTCACCGCCGTGGCCGCGGGCACGCTGATCGACGTAGACCATCCACTGGCCGCCCGCACGCTCGATCTCGGGTCAAACCTCTCGCTGGCCACCCGCCCGCGCAGCCACAGCCTGCTCACGGCTGTCGGCGCCGCTGCGCTGGGCGGCGTGGCCGGCGGCGCCGTTCACGCCTGGGCGGCCTTCGCCGGCCTCTGCTCGCACCTGCTCCACGACGCCGGCGACGGCGCCGCGCCGACGCCGCTCCTCTGGCCGCTGGCCCCGGCCCGCCAGCTCGGGCGCCGTCGTGCCCTCGCCGGGATCGCCGGGCTGGCCGCCGGTTCGTGGCTGATCAGCCGCGCCGCAGCAGGCGCCGCCAGCCGCTCCGCGGCTGACGGCGCTGGTGGCGCCGGCGCAGCAGCTCTCCCGCGAACAGCGTGAGCCCGATGGTCACCACCAGCTCCAGCGCGCGCTTGCCCTGAAACGACGACTCGCCATGCTCGCGCCGGCGCATGTGTACCGGCACCTCGAGCAGGCGCAGCTTGGCGTCGGTGATGCGCACGAGCGCCTCCACCTCGGGGGACTCGCACACGTAGGGATCGGCCAGCAGCTCGAGGGCGCTGCGATTGACGGCGTACAGGCCGCTGGTGCCGTCGGAGATCTGCTGGCCGAGGCGAAGACGCATCAGTAGCCGAAGCAGTGAGGTGCCCACCACGCGCTCCGGCGCGGGGCGGTAGCGCTCGCCGGCGCTTCCGGAGTCCGGCAGGAAACGCGAGCCGACGGCCACGTCGCACTCGCCGGAGCGCACCAGCTCGAGCATGCGGGCCAGCTCGGCCGCCGGGTGCTGGCCGTCGGCATCCAGCCGCCCGCAGAACTCGTAGCCGCCGTCGGCGGCGCGCCGGTAGCCCTCGGCGATGCCGCTGCGCAGGCCGCGGTTCTCCGGGAAGCTCAGGACCAGCGCACCGCCCGCGCGAGCCAGCTCGGCGGTGGCGTCCTCCGAACCGTCGTCGATCACCAGCAGGTCCGTCGCGGGCAGCTCACGGCGGGCCTCCTCCAGCACGTCCGGGAGCGAGGCCTCCTCGTTCCAGGCCGGGATGAACACGAGCGTGTCGGCCACCGCGGCCCCGGTCTTTCTAGGGCCAGCTCGAGATGGTGGTCTGCAGCGGGTTGAGCACCTGCGCGCGGACCTTCGCGCCGTCGATCTTGCCGGGTGACCCGTAGAACAGCCGCCGCGACACCGTCAGCCGGTTTGCCGTGCCGATGGTCGGGTCGGTGTTGGGTATTGCCTGCGCCAGGCGTGGGCCGCTCGCGCCGTAGGCCGAGCCGTCGCCCGTGCACTGCGTCTCGGCTCCACCGCCCGGGGCCTGCTTGTCCAGGTAGTACGAGGTGGAGGCGGCGGCTCCGGGTACGTCGGTGTCGCTGGTGTGCACTATGCCCAGCGCACCCTGAGGGCCGTCCACGCTCTCCCAGCCGAGCGCCCCCGGAGTCGGAGAGTCCGGCACGCCGTCGATACGCACCCCGCGCAGGTCCACGTCGCTCTTGTAGGTCATGCCGATGGCCGCCGGCGCGTAGTCGAAGAAGTCCATCACACCGGGGATCGCGTGCACGCGCAGGTAGGTGGTGATGTCGTGCCGGCGCTCGTAGAAGATGTGCTCGCGCTGGGTGTAGGTGCCCGAGTTGGCTCCGATATAGGAGCGGATCGCCCGCACCGGGCCGCTCTTGTTGGCGATCATCGCGCCCGCGCCCGCCGAGAAGGTGTCCTCGCTACGCCCGCAGTTGCCCGGCGCGAACAGGTTCTTGTGGCGGTCGAGGATGTCCTGGCCGCCGGCGCCGGGCATCGTGATCCTGAGCTGGTCGTCCACCCAGCGGTCGGAGAAGTGCTGTGAGTAGTAGGGCGTGCTGACCGTCGAGTTCTCGGGGTTGGGACCCGCGCCCAGCTTGTATGTGGTCTTGTAGTCGCCCGACAGCAACTGGAAGCGATAGTCCACGTAGCGCCGCCCGGCGCCGGGATCGAGGTTCCCGGTCTGGCGGAAGAGATAGAGGTAGGAGGGCGTGGCGTCGCCCACCGAGTCGACCAGCCTGACCTTCGTGCCGGAGCCCACCACGGTGTTGGGGGGCGCGGAGCCCGCCGGCGCCTCGAGGCCGGAGTCGATGCCCATCATCGCGATCTCGTCGTTGGCGTCCACGGTCGGGTCGGGGTCAGGGCCCGTGAACGTCGCGGGATCGGTGTAGGTGAGGAAGGTCTTGCCCGTGGGCGCAGCGTTCTTGGGCTTTGCGAGGTCGACCAGGGCGCGCTCGTCCACCTGGACCGGGACCTGATCCCAGCGGTCGGTGAGATAGCGAAAGGCGAGCACCTTGCCGGGCTGAGCGCCCAGCAGACGCGGAACCTGATCGGCGTTCAGCACCACCGGATCCTCCGGCCGCTGGGCCACGCACCCCACGAGCGAGACCATCAGGAGCAGCGAGCAGAGCAGCGGGGATCGTGAGCGCCGGCTCTTTCGCGGCCGTGAACGGGCGGGCATGCCGGCAGATTATTGCCCCGTGGCCGGGCCGGCCCAGCGACCCCGCGGGGCCGGGCGCGGCAGCCGAGCCGCGCGGCTGCGCAGCCAGGCCAGGGAGCCGGGGCGCTTGGAGGCCGGCTCCCAGCCCGCGAGCGCTCGCTCGACTCCATCGCGGTCGGTCACCGCCAGCAGCTCCACGTGTCCGCCACCCGAGCTCGTGGGGCCCGACTGGGCGAGGTAGAGCTCGCCCGTCTCCTCGATCCAGGCCGCGCGATGGGTGACGCCCGCGCCCGACGGGCGCCACAGCAGCCCGAAGTCGACCTCGCGAGAGTGCAGCCGCCGCTCATCGGCCGCAATGAAATCCTCGATCGAGGCCCAGGTGTTGTCACTCTCGGGATAGCTGCCCGCCTTCGCCCGTGGGGCTCTCGGCATCCAGACGGGGGCGACCCGCGCGAGACACGACGAGCAGCGCCCGACCCGCGTCGAAAGCGGGGAGAGCATCAGCTCACGGCAGCTGGTGCAGCGGTACAGATTCAGGCGCATTGCCATGCAGGGTGGCGGGTCGAAATGAGAAACCCGTAAGAAACCTGTGACCTGTGCTCAGGGCTCCTCGCCAACGAGCAGGCGCGGGTTCGGGCAGCGGGGGTCGTGGCAGGCCGCCGGACGATGATCCGGGCCGGCGTGGAAGTGCACGTGGGCGTCGCGCTCGTCGACCGTCGACGTGCGGGTGAGACGGGACAGGAACGTCTGAAGTGTCCGCATTGCGGGCCTCCTGATACTCGTCGGGGGTGCGATCCTGCCGGGCGCCGGGCGATTCCGGCGCCGGAGGCGGTCAGCCTTCTCGAGCCAGTTGCCGACGCGCCCCTACGAAACTAGCGAGGTCCTTCTCGGTGGAAGACGCGAGGAAGTCGGCGCCCAGCGTGCCCACCATCCCGGGCAGTCCCATCTGCTCCGCCAGGGCTCGCTGGCGGCTCGCGCCGGGCTGCTCGGCCAGCGTCGCGGCCGCGGCCAGCTCGTCGCGGCAGTGGAGGTCGCGGGCGTGCGCGTGACAGCGCCTCTGCACCTCCGCCAGCTGCTCGCGGGCCGGCACCCGCGTGCCGGCGAGGGGATCGATGAAGCTCGCGCCCATGCCGTCGCGCATGGCGATGAAGCGGTTCTCGTCGAGCGCCTCCTGGGCGTCGAGCAGCTCGTCCGGCACCAGCCGCTCGGTGGCCAGGAGCCGCACCAGGGCCTGGATCAGGGCGACCAGCGCTCCGACGTCCGCCAGCCGGGTCTGGGCATCCATGATGCGCACCTCGACGGTCCCGAAGCGCGGCTGCAGGCGCACGTCCCACCAGATGAACGTGGGCTCGGGAAAGGCGTCGGCGCGCAGCAGCGCGTCGACGGTCTCCACATAGTTGGCGTAGGCGCCGAAGCGGCGCGGGATGCCGGAACGCGGGAAGGCCTGGAAGAGGGCGGCGCGCATAGAGCCCATCCCGGTGTCCGCGCCGCGCCAGAAGGGGGAATTCGCCGAGAGGGCGAGCAGCAGCGGCAACTGCGCGCGCAGGCGGTCCGCGGCGGCCATCGCCAGCTCGGCGATCGGCACCCCCACGTGGACGTGGAGCGCGAAGGTGGGCTCGCGCCGGGCGAGCGCGCGCAGGCCCTCCTCGAGCACCTGATAGCGGGCGCTGCCCGAGACCTCCGTGTCCTCGCCCACAGCCATCGGATGGGTCCCGGCGACGGCCGGAGCCAGGTCGAGCGGGCTCAGCTCGGCGGCCAGCGCGGCACGCAGCAGTCCGAGCTCGCCCACCGCCTCGCCCACCGTGGGGTGTGGGCCGGTGGCGAGCTCGAGCGTGCAGGCGTGTGTCTCGGCGCTGACCTGTGCGGCCAGCTCGGGAGACAGCTCAGGAAGCAGCTCGTCCATCACATGAGCGAGCGTCCAGTCGTGCGGATTGAGGAGCATCACCTCCTCCTCGATTCCCACCGTCCAGGCCGGGCGCGAGGGATCGACGTTCCAGTGGGCCCAGTCGGGCAGCGCGGGTGACATCAGGCGGCGCGCTCCACGCGCCCCGAGCGCTCGGAGGCGGCCACCACGAGAGCCTCGAAGAGCGCCAGCTGAGCGCTGCGCTCGACCAGGCACTCGGCGTGCCACTGCACCCCGAAACAGAACGCGCTCGTCACGCCCTCGAGCGCCTCCACGGTGCCGTCGGGAGCGCGCCCGACCACGCGGAGACCGCGGCCGAGGGTGTCCACGGCTTGGTGGTGAAACGAGTTGACCTCGAGCTGGGCGCCGCCCATCAGAGCCGCCAGCTTGCTGTCGGGGTCGAGCTGCACGGGGTGCGTGGTGTCGGCGCCCGCGAGCTCCTGGCGATGATCGATCGCGGCGCCCAGGTCGGGCAGGTGCTGGTGCAGGGTGCCGCCGCGGGCCACGTTGAGCACCTGTGCACCCCGGCAGATCGCCAGGACCGGCAGGCCGCGCACCACCGCCCGCCGGGCAAGGGCGAGCTCGAAGCGGTCCAGCTCCGGCTCGGTGGGGCCGAGCTCGGCGTGCTCGCCGGCCCCGTAGGCACTCGGGTGCAGGTCGGGCCCCCCGGACAGACAGAGGCCGTCGAGGCGGTCGATCAGCCGGTCGACCGCGCCGGTGCGCACCGGCGCCACGATCACCGGCAGCCCGCCGGCGTTGCGCACCGCCTCGAGATAGCGCTCGCCCAGCGCCAGCTCGGTCCGGGGCGGCTCGCCCTGGTGGACCGTCTCGTGGTCGCCGCTGCGGCGCACCTCGGAGGTCGACACGCCGATGATCGGCTCCGCGTTCACTGCAGCACCCACGTGTCCTTGCCGCCGCCGCGCTGGGAGCTGTTCACCACGAGAGCGTCGCGCTCGAGCGCGACCCGCGTGAGCCCGCCGTCCGCGACCTCCGCGCCGGCGGGGGAGAGGAACACGAACGGCCGCAGGTCCACGTGCCTTGCTTCGAGGCGGCCGTCGACGACGGTCGGGTGGCGTGAGAGCATCACCATTTCCTGAGCAATGAAACTGGCCGGGTCGGCGCGAACTTCCTCGGCGGTGCGGCGAATGTCCTCAGGACGTGCG
This sequence comes from uncultured Thermoleophilaceae bacterium, assembly GCA_963813495.1. Taxonomy (GTDB): domain Bacteria; phylum Actinomycetota; class Thermoleophilia; order Solirubrobacterales; family Thermoleophilaceae; genus JACVRW01. Next base: position 279,288 of record CAWEZC010000005.1, on the reverse strand, counting down.
TGCGGCGCCACGATCACCCCGTGCCCGCCATGGCCGGTGCGTGGCTTGATGACGAGCTCGCCGATCCGGTCGAGCGCCATCTCGAGCTTGTCCGGTTGTCCCAGGTCGTAAGTTCGGACCGAGTCCAGCAGCGGCTTCTCGCCGAGGTAGAAGCTCACCATGTCCTCGACGTAGGCGTGCAGCAGCTTGTCGTCGGCCACGCCGGTTCCAAAGCCGTTCACCACGCTGAGGGTGCCCGCCCGCAGCGGCTCGATGAGGACGGCGCCGATGTCGGTGAGCGTGCCACCCTCGTCGGTCAGGCGGTCCTCGTCGGTACGGCGGTAGACGACGTCCACCGGGCGCAACGTGCTCCCAACGCGGGCGAGCAGGCGATCGCCGCGCACGCTCAGGTCGGCCAACGCGACCGCCGGGACAGCGAGAGCCATGGCCAGCCGCTCGTGCTCGTACCAGGCGGAGTTGGAGGGTCCGTCGCTGAGCAGGACGATCGACGGCTCGTCAACATCCGCCGGGGCGGCGGCGGCCACGGCGCGGCCCAGCATCTCCAGAGCGGTGTAGAACGGCCGCCTCAGGTCCGTCAGCCGATCGGGCAGATGGCGGTTGACGGCCTCGCGGGCAGCGAGGGCGTAACAGAGGCCAGACGGCGTGCGCACGTTGTCCTCGAGCACCCGGAAGCGCCCCTCCGCGTCGCGCACCACGTCCAGGCCGGCCACGGCGATGCGCACCGGCGCGGGCGGCAGGGAGGCCAGGCGCGGCTCGAGGTGATCGCAGCTCTCGAGCGCGCGGGCCGGGACCACGCCCGCCTCGACGATTGCGCGCTCACCGTAGGCGTCGGCCACGAACAGGTCGAGCGCCCGCGTGCGCTGAACGAGCCCACGCGCCAGGCGGTCCCACTGGTCGGCCTCGATCAGCCGCGGGACCGGGTCGACCTGGAAGAGCTCGATCTCGCCGTCCACTCGGAACGACACACCGAGGTTGCCCGCTTCGTGATCCACCGCTCCGGCGAGCCCGGCGAGGTTCATCTCCTCGAGCGTCGTCAGCAGCTCCTCGTAGATCGGACGGGCCGAGCCGTCGGGCTCGAGCGCCTCGTCGAAGATGCCTGCTGCCGGCTCGTAGACGGGAGTGGTGGGAGCCGAGCCTCGGTTCACGTTTCTAGATTGTTCACGGAGGGCCTGCATCTACTTGGCCCATCGTCCAAAGATCCAAACGCCTTTTTGGACTATCGGTCGAAACGGCTGGGTTCGGGCCGCAACGGCGAACGGGTCAGGCCCCTGAGTCTCGGCGACTCAGGGGCCTGACCCGCCTTGGTGTCAGGGGCCGAAGGGGCCCGGCCCGCCTGGGCCGTGTCCTCCCGGCCCTCCGTGGTCGCCGCGGCCGTGCCGGCCCGGGCCGTCGCCGGGTCCCGGCAGCTCGTCCAGCGCGTTCGCGACCCTGTCCCTGGACAGTTTGAGGCGATCGGCCAGGAAGGTGACCAGTTCGTCCTGGCGCTTCTCCCAGCGTGACTCCTCGCCGGCCCGCACCTCACGCAGGGCCTTGCGCAGCTCTGCTCGCGTGACGCCGAGGGCGGTCGCCAGCTGCCGCAAAGGCTGCCCGTGGTGATGGCGTCCGGGTGCTCCGTGGTCGGGCCGCAGGGCAGTCAGGGCGTCCTCGACCTTGTCGACACCGACTCCCAGCTCGTCGGCCAGCGTCTGCGCGAACTCGACCGGATCGCCCGGGCGCTCGTCCTTCAGGTTGTCGAGTGCCTCCGAGACCTTGGCGGTCTCTACACCCAGCTCCGCGGCGAGCTTGGCCGCGAAGCGCTCCTTGCGCTTGTCGTCGAGCCCGTCGAGCGCCTCGGTGACCGTGTCCGCGGAGATGCCGAGCGCGCCGGCGAGCGCCGCGGCGAAGGCACCCTGGCGGTTCTGTGCCTCCTGATCGTGGAAGTCGCGCAGCGCCTCTTCGAGTGCGTCCGCCTCCACGCCGAGCGAGTCGGCCAGGTCTTCGAAGCCCGGCGGCGCCCCGCGCTGGAAGTCGCGGTCGGCCGTGCCCGCCGACGAGCCTGAGCCGCCGCCGGCCGCGGCCGAGCCGTCGCCCACTTGACTGCCGAGGCCATAGGCGGCGGAGGCCAGTCCCACTGCTCCGACGAGCACCACTGTTGTTGCCTTCTTTGGAGTTCGCATGCCGCGAGGCTCGCTGCCTGCCGTAGGAGCAACATAAGAGCCAGGTAGGGAGTGTCGAAGAGGACCTGCGCGGAAGGCAGAATCACTGGTGATGAAGGTCCTGATCGTCGACGATGACCGTGCTCTGCGCGACGCCCTGCGGCGAGCTCTTGCGCTCGCCGGCTACGAGATCGACCAGGCCGAGGACGGCCAGCAGGCGCTCGCCCGGGCGGGAGCCCGTCCCGACGCCATCGTGCTCGACGTCGGCCTGCCCGGTATCGACGGCCTCGAGGTGTGCCGCCAGCTGCGCGGCTCGGGCGATCGCGTGCCGGTGCTGATGCTGACCGCACGGGACGCGGTGGCCGACCGCATCGACGGTCTCGACGCCGGCGCCGACGACTATCTCGTGAAGCCCTTCGACGTGGGCGAGCTCAAGGCGCGGCTGCGCGCGCTGCTGCGCCGCCGCGGAGAGGAGGCACCGCCGGCCGAGCTCGAGTTCGAGGAGCTGCGCCTCGACAGCGCCCGGCACGGGCTGGCCGTGGGGGAGAGCGTCGTCGATCTCACCCGCACCGAGTACCAGCTGCTCGAGCTGCTGATGCGAAACCCACGGCGCGTTCTGCCTCACGACGTGATCTATGACCGCGTCTGGGGCTACGACTTCGGACCCACCTCGAACGCGCTGCGGGTCTACATCGGCTATCTGCGGCGCAAGCTCGACGAGGCCGGCGCTCGCCCGCTGTTGCACACGGTGCGCGGCGTGGGCTACGTGCTGCGCGAGCCATGACCCTTCGCACGCGCATCGCGGCCGCGGCCGGACTGGCGGTGGCGCTGGCCGTGGTGGCGGCCGCGCTGGCGGTCTACCTGGGCGTGCGCGCCGAGCTGCGCGGTGAGGTGGACGACTCGTTGCGCCGACGCGCCGAGTCGGTGGTCGACCGCGGCCCGGGCGGGCCCGGCGGACCCGGCGGCGGGGAGTTCGGACGCCCCGAGGGCCCCTTCCGGCAGCTGCCGCTCGACGCTCCGGCCGAGCCCTTCGGCGGGCCCGAGGGCTACGTGCAGCTGGTGCTCCCCAACGGCCGGGCCCTGCGCCGGACCCAGTCCGGTGAGCGCCTGCCGGTACAGGAGGGTGCGCGCGAGATCGCGCGCGGGGGCTCGGGTGAGGATCTCAGCGACGCCACGGTGGACGACACGCACCTGCGCGTGCTCACCCGCGGGCTGCCGGGAGGCGGAGCCATCCAGGTGGCGCGCCCGCTCGACGAGATCGACCGCCAGCTCGACAAAATCGCCCTGCTGCTCCTGATCGTGGGCGCGGCCGGCGTGGCGCTGGGCGCCGCGCTGGGCGCCGGCGTGGCCCGAGCGGCGCTGGCGCCGGTGGCGCGCTTCACCCGCCGCACCGAAGAGCTCGCAGCCGACCCCGATCCCTCAGAGCGCATGGAGGTCGTGGGCCGCGACGAGCTCACGCGGCTCGCGCGCAGCTTCAACACCACACTCGATTCGCTCGAGCGCTCGGTCGAGGCGCAGCGCCACCTGGTAGCCGATGCGAGCCACGAGCTGCGCACTCCCATCGCCAGTCTGCGTGCCAACGTGCAGACGCTCGAGGAGGCCGAGCGCCTGCCGCCGGCCGAGCGCGAGGCGCTGCGGGCGGACATCGTGGAGGAGCTCGACGAGCTCACGGCCCTGGTGGCCGACATTGTCGAGCTCGCCCGCGGAAATCAGCCCGGACCGCCGGACGACGACGTGCGCGTCGACCAGATCGTCGAGGCGGTGGTCGAGCGGGCCCGCAGCCGTGCCGGAGACGCCGCGAGCTTCAGCCTACGCGCCGAGCCGACGCTCGTACGCGGCGAGCCGCAGCGGATCCACCGCGCGATCGCCAACCTGGTGGACAACGCGGTCAAATGGAGCCCACCGGGAGGCGAGATCGAGCTCGAGCTGGCCGGAGGCGAGCTCAGCGTTCGCGACCACGGGCCGGGCTTCAGCGAGACGGATCTGCCACGCGTCTTCGAGCGCTTCTACCGCGCCGACTCCGCTCGCGGGATGCCTGGATCCGGGCTCGGCCTCGCCATCGTGCGCCAGGCCGCCGAAGCGCACGGGGGCAGGGTGGAGGCCGGCAACGCCGCCGGGGGAGGCGCTCTGCTGCGTGTCTCGTTCGGCGAGCCCCTCACGGCTCCGCTCGGACTGGCCGAGGCCGGACCCGGGTAGGTCGGCTCACACCGAGCGTGTCCGCGACCGTCAGGAGCAGCCGTGAAGATCTCTCTCCGCAGCCCTTCCCCCGCGATGGTCGTGGCGCTCATCGCGCTCTTCCTGTCGCTCGGCGGGGTTTCCTATGCCGTCGCCGAGGGTTCGATCGGCAGCCGCGAGATCAAGAACAACGCGGTGCAGAGCAGCGACGTGCGCGACGGCTCGGCTCAGGGCCGCGACATCACCAACGGCAGCGTCCAGAGCCGCGACATCCGTGATGGCGCGCTGCGTGGGATCGACGTGAACGACCGGTCGCTGGGCGGCAGCGATCTCGCCTCCAACACGCTCGGCGACCGCGAGATCGACGAGACCAAGCTCGACATCCAGACGCTCGGCGGCCTCGACGCCGGGCGCTACGTGCGCGGGGTCCAGCGCGTACAGACCCAGACCGCCGCTGACGCCGCCACCACGAAGGCAGCCCCGCTGGCCCGCTGTCCGCGCGGCAAGCGCCTGCTCGGCGGGGGTGCCCGGGTGGTCGCCGGATCTCCGGCGCCCGTCGCGCTGACCACGAGCGCCCCCAACGGCCGTGCCTGGGAGGCCACGGCCTACGCCACGGCTCCCACCGGCAACTGGCAGCTCGTGGCCTACGCGGTCTGCGGCTGACGCGTCAGTTTCAGGCGAAGCATCGGCTAGGCCGGATGCGCACGACGGCAGTTTCAGGCGAAGCATCCGGCTCGGCCGGATGCGCACGACGGCAATCCCGAGCGGCGAGCTTGGTGATCGAAAGCGGGTCGTGGTAGCCTGGCCGCGCGCCGCCCTTAGGGCGCCCTAATTAGGGCGTCCGAACCCGCGACCCGGAGGACTCCGTACATGCCGCCAACCCGCCTGGCCACCGTCTTTGCCGCCGCCGCGCTGGCCCTCGCCGCCGTCGGCTGCGGGGATGATGACGGCGACTCGGGCTCCACCGAGACCACCTCCACGAGCGCCTCCGACGGCGCCGATCTGGGGGCGATCAAGCAGTATCTGACGGATCACTCCGCGGCGCTGCGCGCAGAGACGGCCAAGCTCAAGCAGCAGGGCGCGGCCTACTACGAGCTGGCCAAGCAGGCCGACTTCGACTACGCGAAGCTGCTCGAGGACAACGGCCCCGAGGTGCGGGAGATCCTCGCCGAGGCGAAGGCGGCCTACCGCCGCGCCAACCCGGCCTACGAGGAGATGGAGGGCATCGTCGCCGGCGTGTCCACACTGGCCGACTACGACGTGATCATCGACGCCGGCTCGGCGGGCGACGATCCCGAGAACGCGGTGCCGTTCGACCTCGAGCTGCCCAACGGCAAGACGCTCGAGCAGCCCGGTAACTTCATGTTCCTAACCGAGACGGCGCTCTACGGCACCAACGACGCTCTGCTGGCCAAGGGCGCCAAGGCCGACCTCGACGGGAACGGCAAGGTCGACTTCGGCGAGGCGCTGCCGGACGCCGGCATCTTCCTGGCCACCACACGCGACTTCGACCGCTACGCCCGCGAGCTCGACTCAGAGGCCGCAAAGTTCGAGCCCACCGAGGCGGACGCGTTCTCCGCCCTCGTGGTGATGACACCGACGATGTCGGAGTACTTCGAGGCGTGGAAGAACTCGCGCTTCGTGGCCGGCGGCAAGGCGAGTGAGCAGGCCTTCGTGGCCACCTCGCGCCTGTCCGACATCGCGGACATCCTCGAGGGGCTCGTGTTCACCTACGACGGCGTTCGCCCGCTCGTGGCCAGGGCCGACCGCCAGCAGGCGCGCCAGACCGCCCGCAGTCTGGAGCAGCTGGAGGGCTTCGCGGCCGGGCTGCGCGACAAGGAGGAGGCCGGCCGGCGCTACAGCGCCGAGGAGGCCGACACCCTCGGTACCCAGGCCCAGCAGCAGGCGGAGGCGATCGCCGGGCAGCTCACCCAGGCGGCGGCCAAGCTGAACATCGAGCTCGAGGAAGGCTGACGCCCGGGGTGAGGGCGCTCCGGGCCCTCGGCCTCGCGCTGGGCGCGTTGCTCGCCGTAGCCGCGCCCGCGGGGGCGGCCACGCAGGGCGAGCCGCCCTGGCAGGGCGCTCAGCGCATCCAGGAGCGGCTGTTCGCCGCGCAGAGCGCGCTGCTGCTCGGCGACGCGGACGCCGCGCGCTCCGCGGAGCGGGCGGGGCGCAGCTACGGGGGCGAGCTGTCCCGCGGCCTGCGCCGCGACGCCCCAGCTGCCGACCTCACCGTCCGCCGCGCGCTGGCGCAGGCCCGTCGCGCGGCCCGCGCCTCTGACCAGACCGCGTTGGCGGCGGCTCGCGGATCGCTGCGCGCCGCCCTGCTGAGCGGCTCCTACGACGTCACGCTCGCGGCCGTGCGCGCCGGCGACGCCGCCCGCGCGCGCGACTGGCTGCTGCTGCGCGAGTTCCGCGAGGCCACCCGCTTCACCCGGCCGGGAGTGGACGCCACCCTGGCGGTACGCGAGCTGGCCCGCGGAGCGTTCGGCCCGCGCCGGGCTCTGCTCGGCGTCAAGAAGGACCTGCTCGACGCCTACCAGGCCCGCCTGGCGACCGAGCTCGAGGAGGCGGGGCGCGCGGCGGAGCGCGGCTTCGATGCGCGCCTCGCCGAGACGGCCGCTACGGCCTCGGGGCTGTGGCTGATTCTCACTCCGGAGTACGAGCGCCAGCGCGGCGCCGCGGACCGCAGCGAGGCCGACGCCGCCTTCGCCGCGCTCAGCGCGGGCGCCCGCGGCTCCGCGAGCGCCTTCGCCGAGGCCCGGGAGCAGGCCCTGACCGTGATCGACGGTTTCGTGGCCGCCCCCTTCACCGCCGAGGAGCAGGCCCGCCGCGCCGCTCAGCTCGTGCGCTTCCTCGATCTGATCCCCAAGGAATACCGCGACGGCGTCGACGACGACCGCGTGACCGTCCCGTTCGAGATCCAGGAGGCGATCGCCTTCCAGGAGGGCGCGGCCTCGGCCTTCGCCGACCTCGAGTCCGAGTTGCGCGAGCGCGACCCGCAGGCCACCGCGCAGGTGGAGAGAGCGCTGGCGCTGCTCGGCACCTACACCGGGGATGCCGGGCGCGGGGGCAAGGTGGTGTCCGAGGGCGACGTCGAGGACGCGCACGAGGAGGCCCGCGAGCCACTCGACGAGCTGTTCCCGGAGGAGTGGAAGGCCGAGGACTCCCAGTCCGACTTCGACCTGATCGACCTGACCCTCGACCGCCTCGAGGCCGCCGTCGGAGCGGGCGAGTACCGCCAGGCCGAGCAGGCTCGGCTCGAGGCCTACGCCTTTTTCGAGTTCGGGCCCGAACTGAGCCTGCGCTCGATCGCCCCGAGCGTGGTCGCGCAGGTGGAGGCGCTCGTCTGGTTCGGCGCCGACGGCAAGGACGGCCTGGCCAAGCTGATCGCCAACGAGCGTCCCGCGCGCGAGGTGCGCGAGACGCGGCTTGCGCTCGACGAAGCGCTCGAGGAGGGCGCGGGCACGCTGGGCGAGGGCGCGAGCACGGCCACCGTGGTGACCAACGCGGCGGTGATCGTCTTCCGCGAAGGCCTCGAGGCGGTGCTGATCCTGGCGGCGGTGATGGCCAGCCTGCTGGGCGCGGCACGCGGGCAGCGCAAGCCGATGTTGATCGGGGCCGGTCTGGCCATAGTGGCCAGCGCGATCACCTTCGTGCTGGCCCAGACCGTGCTCACCTCGCTGGCTCAGTACGGAGAGAAGCTCGAGGCGGTGGTCGGCCTCGTGGCCATACTCGTGCTGCTCGTGGTGCTCAACTGGTTCTTCCACCGCGTCTACTGGACCGAGCACATCTCGCGCTTCCATAAGCGCCGCCGACGGCTGCTGGGCATGGCCGGCGGCGGCCTGATCTCGGCGCAGGTGGCCGGCTTCGTCCTCCTCGGCTTCTCGACCGTCTACCGCGAGGGCTTCGAGACCGTGCTCTTCCTGCAGGCGCTCGAGTTGAGCTCGGGACTGTGGGTGGTGCTCGAGGGCGTGGCGCTCGGGGCGGTGGCGGTGGCCGCCGTAGCCGTGGCCACCTTCGTGCTCGAACGCAAGCTGCCCTACAAGAAGATGCTGATCGTCACCGGTGTGCTGCTCACCGTGGTCCTCGTGATCATGGTGGGCAAGACCGCGCGCACGCTTCAGGGCGTCGGCTGGCTGCCGATCACGCCCCTCGACATCGATCCGCCCTACTGGATGGGACTCTGGCTCGGCGTGTTCCCCACGGTGGAGACGATCGTCGCGCAGATCGCGGCGGCGCTGTTCGTGGTCGGCAGCTACCTGCTCGCCGAGCGCGTGCGGACACGCGGCCGGCGCAGCACGACGCCGCCCGCTCCCGCCGCCCAGGTAGCGGCGACCAACGGCAGGACCAACGGCAACGGTTCGCTGGCCCCCTCGGCGTCCGCTCCCGAGTCGCGGGAGCGGGACAAGGTCGGCCCCTAGCGCTTGCCCCTGCTGCGCAGCAGCGCACGGACGTCGGCCGGCTCGCCGAGGTGCTCCAGCTTGTCGGGGTTGACCACAGAGTTGATGGCCTGGATCTGGCCCGCGGCCACCTCGAGCGCCCACACCGCCACCACCCGGCCCTCGCCGTCGCGCACGATCGCACCGGGCTGGCCGTTGACCTCGGCGGGCGCGACGTTGATCCCGGCCATTCGCCGGGCCTGCTTCGCCCAGGCGCTGAGCGTGCGCGCGACCCGGGTGCGGCCGTGCAGAGCCCGGGCGAGCGCGGGAGCCTTGCCGCCGCCGTCCCCGTGCAGCACCACGTCCTCGGCCAAGAGCGATTCGAGCGTCTCCAGATCTCCGTCGCCCGCCGCGGCGAAGAAGCGCCGGGCCAGCTCCTCGCGCTGCTGCGGCGACGCCTCGTAGCGAGGCCGGCGCTCCGCTACGTGACGGCGCGCGCGAGCTGCCAGCTGCCGGGCATTGGCCTCGCTCTTGCCGACGATCGCAGCGACGTCCTCGTACGGATAGTCGAAGACATCGTGTAGCAGGAACGCCGCCCGCTGCTCCGGCGACAGGCTCTCGAGGAGGACGAGGAAGGCGAGCGAGAGCGAATCGGCCAGCTCGGCGCGGTGGGCCGGGTCGTCGGCCTCGCTCGTCACGAGCGGTTCCGGCAGCCACTCGCCGACGTAGCTCTCGCGCCGAACTCGCGCCGAGCGCAGCACGTCGATCGACAGCCGCGTGACCACCGTGGCCGTGTAGGCGCGAGGCGACTCGATCCTCTCTCCGGATTCGAGGACATGGTGCAGGCGCAGCAGGGCGTCCTGCACCACGTCCTCGGCCTCGCTCACGCTGCCGAGCATCCGGTAGGCGATCGCGAACGCCGCCGGGCGCAGCTCCGCGTAGAGCGCGGTCTCGGTCACGGCTAGGTCAGCCCGGACGCAAACCCGTCGCGCCAGCTGGGGTAACGGGGCTGCCAGCCGAGCTCGCGCTTGGCCTTTGCGTTGGACGCCCCTCGGATCTCGGTCATCATGACGGTGACCAGCTCGCCCGCTGCGATCCGCCCGAGCCAGCGCGGCACCCGCCGCGGGGGCTTGGCCCCGACGGCCCCGGCTGCCGCGGGGAGCCACTCGGACACCCGGGCGGGCTCGTCGTCGACCACGTTGTAGATGCCGCGCCCACCCTGCTCGACGGCGGCCAGGGTGGCGCGCGCGGCGTCGTCGATGTGAATGAACGACCAGACTCCGCCGCCATCGCCCAGCACCGGGAACTTGCGTTGCCGGATCGCCTGAATGTGCTCGCCCTCCGGGTCGAGGCCCAACGAGGTCCCCGGGCCGTAGAAGCCGCCGTAACGCAGCACGATTCCGTCGGTCCAATCCGCGCCGGTCACCGCGTGCTCCAGATGCAGGATGGCGTCGAGAGTCGTGCGGATGGCGCCCGGCGGCGTTGGGTCGAGCGGATCGTCCTCGGTCTTGACCGGTCCACCGACGCGCGCGAAGGGCCAGCCGGCGAAGCTCTGCGCGACGAACCGCCGCACGCCGAGCGCCTGGCCTGCGGACAGGAGGTTGTCCGTGCCCTCGGTACGGAGACGGTTGGTCTGGGCGAAGTCACGCTCGAAGTGGCGCATGTCGAGCGAACCCGACAGCGCGGTCAGCTGGTGAACGATCACCTCGGGCTCGGCCTCGGAGACGACTCGTGCCAGGGCGTCGGGGTCGAGAGCATCGGCCACCACCGGGCGCGCCCCAAGCTTCCACAACGACTCCACCTTCGAGTCGCTGCGGGTCAGGCCCGTCACCTCGTGGCCCTCGGCAACGAGCATCGGCACGAGCCGCTTTCCGAGTGCTCCGGTGGCGCCTGCTACGAAGATCTTCATGTCTCTCCTTTCGGGTTGTACACAAGAGACGAGACCGGGAGGCGTCCTGTGACGGCTGGACGGATGATCCAGTCCCGAGGGGCTCGGCTGCGCGCCCTGCACGGGTTCTGACGGCTCAGGTTGAGCCGTACCCGCGCAGGCCATGACGGATGCCCCATTTGGCTGTTTTCTCCGCCCGAGTGGAGGCAGGGGCCCGCCACGCGATGCTGAACCCGCGCGCCGGCTTGGTCGCGCTGATTGCCGCTGTCGCCTCCGCCTGCGCATGGGCCGCCCCGGCCTCCGCCGCGGGCCTTGATGTCCCGGTGGCAACCGGCAACGTCGCGCACGTGGGAAGCCACGCCGTCGACACCACCCTGGCCGCAGCTCCTGCCGTAATCGAGCGCGCTACGCCCACGGTGGCCCGCGCCGCGACAGCACTCGAGCCCGCGCGCCCGGTCGCCGAGCCGGTGGTCAAGTCGGTCACCCGCGGAGTCGCTTCCGAGATCCCCGCGGTGGCCGGTCGTACGGCTGATTCGGTCACGACAGCGGTGGATCGCCCACAGCGGGAAGATCCGGTTCGGACGCCGGCTTCTGCGGCTCCGGTTCGCGCTCCGGCCGGCAAGGCCGATCCGGCGCCCCGTGGTCCGCGCCTCACCTGGAATGAGCGGACGGCTGCAACCGTCCCGGCCGCCATCGGGAGTCGGCCGGCCGCCTCCGTAGACGCGCGCCGTGGATTCGCTGCACCGTCCCAGGCGACCGCGCCGGCCGAGACGAACCCGCCGGCCCAGGTCCCGGCTCGGCTTCCCGACGCCCCCGCTGTCGGCTCGGGCAGCTCCGCCGGCGCCGGCCTCTCCACGACTCTTCTGCTCGGCGGCCTGGCGCTTCTGGCCACCGCTCTTTGCCTGGCCGGTCCAGGCCTCGGCCGCCGCCTCGAAACCCTGGCGGTCGCGTGGCGACCGCCGCTCTTCGTCTCCCTGCTCGAACGACCGGGCTAGCCCCTCCGGGGCGTAGCCACAGCCGGGCCAGCCCGGCAGTTCGAAGGCAACAGACAAAGGAGAACGAGATGAACCGCAGTTTCTTTGCGCTGGGCGCTGCCACGGCCGCCCTGGCGCTGACCGCTGGGCCGGCGTGGGCCGCGACCAAGGCGACGCAGAGCGTGAACGACAGCATCCTGGCCGCCCGGGTGGGGTCGGTACAGGTGAACGCGCCCGTGCGAGTGCTGAGCGACGGCGACAACGCCGCGCGCGGCGCCGCGGCAACGAGCGGTCCGCAGACCACCGACGGCTCCGTCGGTACGGCACAGGTCACGGCCGTAGGGGCGAACGTGCCGGTGCGCGTGCTCAGCGAAGGTGAGAACGGCTCGGCCGCCACTCAGCACCCGACCGGGGGACAGACGGTGCGCGACTCGATCGAATCGGCGCAGGCCGGTTCCGTCGAGGTGGATGCGCCGGTGCGCGTGCTCAGCGAGGGTGACGATCGGGCGCCGGGCCGGAGCAGATCATCCTTCGCCGGCTCGCCCCAGGCGGCGAGCGACTCCGCCGGGGTCGTCCAGGTCACCGGTGCCGGCGTGAAGGCCCCGGTGCGGATGGCGAGCGACGGAGACAGCGCACCGTCCTCCTCGAACGCCGGTTCCGACGGCCCGCAGTGGACGGACGGGTCCCTTGGGATCCTTCAGGTGGGATTCCTGGACATCGGCACTCCCATTCGCGTGCTGAGCGACGACGAGAACACGCCGCCGGCGGCCACGGCGAGCGCGGACGCGGGCCCGGCGGAGACCGGCTCGGATCCGTTGCCGGGCAAGGACGACGGTGGGGCGGCGGATGACGCCAACGGTGGCGGCGCTCCCGACACCCGGGTCGTCGCACTCGAGGGGCTGAGCCCGGACGGCGCCGCCGAGACGGTGCCCGCCTCGCTCGTCCGAGCTCTGGACACCGACGTGGCGGGCCGGTTGCCGGTGGCCGGGCTGGAGCTGATCGGCCTCGTGCTGCTCGGCTCGCTGCTTCTGGCCGGCGGCTCGGGCCTGCGGCTCGCGCAGCGCTAGAACCAGGACGCATCGGCATGGGCGCCGCCGGAGACCTCTGGGTCCCGGCGGCGCCCGGCCGTCATGCGCGGCTGCCTACTCGATCCAGGAGTCCACCGTCTTCTCGTTCGCCGCGACCCAGTCCTGCCCGGCCTTGTCGGGGTCGACCTTGTCGCCGGCGATCGCCTTGGCGACCGAGTCCTGATCCTCGTTGGTGAGCTTCATGTTCTCGAGAACCGGGAAGGCGGGTGAGCCGCTCTCGGCAAAGTCCTTGCTGAACAGCTTCTGGATGTTGGTGACGATGTACTCGCACTTGTACTGCTCGGGGTCGCCTCCCGCCTTTGAGTCGTCCTGGCAGTCCTTGTTCGCCGCGGTGCGCGGCGGCAGCTTGACCTCGGCGAGGTCGTACTCCTCGTTGAGGTACTGAGGCGTGTACCAGTAGAACAGGACCGGCTTCTCCTGCTTGTAGAGCTGGCTCCAGCGCGCGACCTGAGCCGGCTCCGCGCCGGCGGTCACGTGCTTGAGGTTGAGGTCCAGCGCCTCGATGAGCTCCTTGTCCTTCTGGACGTAGGACGGGTCACCGCCCAGGAACATGCCCTGGTCGCCGGACTCGGCGGTCTTGAACAGGTCTTCCTTGCCCTTCAGGCCCTCCCAGGTCTTGAACTCCGGGTTCTCGTCCATGAGGTACTTGGGAATGAACCAGCCGATGTGGCCGGTCACGCCGAGCGGGCCGCCCTTGACGACCGTCCCGGCCTTCTCGACGTACTGCTCGTATTCATCGACGTGCTCCCAGTCCTCGAGCACGGCGTCGACCTTGCCGTCGGCCATCGCCTGGAAGACCGGGATCTCCGCGATCTTGGTGATCTCCACCTCGCAGCCGAGCTTGTCCTCCAGCACCGCCTTGGCGATGTAGGTGTTGGCCGTCGAGCCGGCCCAGGCCTGTTCGTTGAGCACGACCTTGCCGCAGTCGGTGGTCCCGGAGTCGGCGCTGCCGCCGTCCCCACTGCCTCCGTTGTCGTCCTTGTCCTCACCGCACGCGGCCACGAACAGCGCCAGCGCGAGCGCCAGGACGAGCAGCATCAGGCGTCTGCTCCTCATTCGAGCTCCCTCCTGCATTCGGTACCCCCTTCTTTGCGGAAGCACCCGGCTCGGCCGGGTGCGAACCGATGGACTCATCGTGGTTGGACCTGCGCCCTGCGTAGCCCCCAGCCGCGGCCGGGCCTGCGGACGGGGCTCTCCTGTCTGGTGTCGCGACGGCCCTGCGTGACCCGGTCGAGCGCGATGCCCAGCGCCAGGACCGCGAGTGACGCGACCACTCCCTCTCCGAACTCGTTGCGTTGCAGGCCGCGGGCGATCGTGTCGCCCAGCGCGCCGGAGCCCACCAGCCCCCCGATCACCACGACAGCCAGGACCATGATGATGCCCTGGTTCACGCCGAGCATGATCGAGTCCCGGGCGAGTGGGACCTTCACCTTGGCCAAGATCTGCATCCGCGACGCCCCGAAGGCCGACGCGGCTTCCACCGCGGCGGTCGGGACGGTGCGCAGCCCGTTGGTCACGAGCCGGATCACCACCGGAATCGCGTACAGCACCGAGGCCACCACTCCGGGAATGCGCGAGACCGGCATGAGGTAGATGAAGGGGATGATGTAAACGAGCTGGGGCAGCGTCTGCAGCGTGTCCAGCAGCGGGCGGAGCAGCTTCTCCACGCGCGGGCTCTCAGCCGCCCAGATGCCGATCACCACGCCGAAGGCCACCGCCAGCAGCGTGGCCACCAGCACCTGCGAGGCGGTGTCCATGGCCGGTTCCCAGACACCCATCACGCCGATGGCAACGAGCATCAGGAAGGCGGTGAGCGCCGGGCGCGCGCCGCTGACCACGTAAGCGATCGCGCCCAGGCCGGCGAGGACCACGAACCAGGGTGTCTCCACCAGCAGCACGCGCAGCGGCTCGAGCAGGTACTCGAGCAGGAAGTTTCCGATTGGCTCGGTGATGCCGAAGATGAACGAGTCGGGGTCCTGCACGTAGTCGAGCACGGATTGGATCCAGCTCAGGATGTCGTCCTGGATGTTCGCCGGGTAGACCGTGGTCGCCGTCTCGAACTCCTCGGGGTAGATGGCGTCCGCGCCGAGGGCCCGGGCCACGAGCACGATGGCGGCGATGGCCCCGAAGGTGGCGAGCGTGAGGATGCGGGCTCGCCGGCGCCCGTCGTCGGTGAGGTGGCGCCGCGTCGGGTCGGTGTGCTCGGCAATCGCCGCAGTGGCGCGGTCGAGCGCGATGGCCATAATCACGATCGCGATCCCGGCCAGGATGGCCAGCGCGGCGTTGGAGTAGAGCCCGTTCGTGACCACGTCACCCAGCCCGCGGCCGCCGATCAGGCCCGCGATCACCACCAGCGAAAGCGCGAACATGATCGTCTGGTTGACCGACAGCAACAGCTGTCGCCGGGCGAGCGGCAGCTGAACCTTGAAGAGCGTCTGCAGGCGCGTGGAGCCGAAGGCCTGCGCCGCCTCCACGGAGTCCGCCGTGACCCCGCGGATGCCCAGCGCGGTGATGCGCACGGCAGGCGGAATCGCGTAGATCATCGTGCAGATCACCGCTGCGGCCGGGCCGACCGAGAACAGGATCACCACCGGCATCAGGTACGCGAAGGCGGGCACGATCTGCATCGCGTCGAGCACCGGGGTGACGCCGCGGTAGACGCCGTCGGAGCGTCCCGCGATCACGCCGAGCGGCACTCCGATCGCGAGCGAGAGCACCACCGCCGCCGACATCAGCGCAAGCGTTTGGATGCTCTCCTCCCACAGGCCCATGAGGGCGAAGGAGACGAAGGCGCCGGCCACGATCAGCGCCGGCCGCCAGCCGCCGTAGCGCAGCACCACGAGCACCGAGGCCGCGATGGTGCCCACCCAGGTGAGCCACAGGAGCACGTTCTCGATCGCGGTCACCAGCCACTCGGCGAGCGTCCGGAAACCGTCGAAGATCGCGAAGATGATGTTCGGGTTCTCGGCCGTGCGCTGTTCGAGCAGCCAGACCTGGAGGCTGTCGAGACGCTCGGGCAGCTCCTGCCAGGTGAGCGAGGTGGGCCAGGGGAACTCGCCGCGCAGCGCCACGAAGGCGACCAGCATCAGGGCCAGGATCCCGGCCACCTGCGCCGGCCGGCCACGCCAGCGCGATGCGGGCGCCGCGAACGCCGGCGCGGCGAGCCTGCCGCTAGCTACTGCCACCCGGCTCCTCGCGCCCCCCTGCCATCGCGTTGAGAACGGCCACACGGTCGACCACGCCCACCACGCGACCGTCCTCGACCGCGGCCACGGCTCCCTCGGTGGCGGCCACCAGCGGCACGGCGTCCTGGACCGTGGTGCCCACGTCGAGCTCCGGAGCGTTCGTCGCCTCGCCGGGCCCCGCGTCGCGCATGACCGAGCGCAACGTGAGCACGTGCGTGCGTGGGATGTCGCGCATGAAGTTGGCCACGTAGTCGTCGGCGGGGGAGGCCACGAGCTGCTCGGGCGTGCCCAGCTGCACGATTGCGCCGTCGCGCATGATCGCGATGCGGTCGCCGAGGCGCAGCGCCTCCTGCAGGTCGTGGGTGATGAACAACATCGTCTTGCCGGTCTCCGTCTGGAGGCGGCGGACCTCGTCCTGCATGTCGCGCCTTATCAGCGGATCGAGCGCGCTGAAGGGCTCGTCGTAGAGCATCAGCTCGGGGTCCACGGCGAAGGCACGCGCCAGGCCCACCCGCTGCTGCATGCCGCCCGAGAGCTGGTCGGGGAACTGGCGGGCGGAGTCCTCGAGGCCGACCAGGCTGAGAATTTCACTCGCGCGCGCGAGGCGCTCCGGCTTGGGCACCCCCTGGATCTCGAGACCGAAGGCCGCGTTCTCGATGACCGTGCGATGAGCGAGCAGGCCGAAGTGCTGGAAGACCATCGCCACGGTGTGCCGGCGCAGCTCGCGCAGCTCCTCGGTGTCGGCGGCCACCACGTCGCGCCCGTTGATGGTGATTCGGCCCGCGCTGGGCTCGATGAGCCGGATCAGCGTCCTGATCAGTGTCGACTTGCCCGAGCCCGAGAGACCCATCACCACGAACATCTCGCCGGGCTGGATGTCGAGGGTCACGTCGCGGACAGCGATCACGCAGCCCGTCTTCTCGCGCAGTTCGGCTCGCGACAGCTCGGCGTCCGGGGTGCCGATGATGTCGTGGCCGCGCGGGCCGAAGATCTTCCAGAGGCCCTCCGCGCGGACGACAGGCTCGCCGTCAGGGGCGGCGGAGGGAGGCGCCTCGGGGGTCTGGACGGCCCCGATGCCGTGAGCGTCGGTCATCCGCGGCCATGATATATCAGGGTTGGCGGCGCGTGCCAGCACCGCCGCGGCGACTTAACGGTGCGCCAATCAGGCCTGGATGAGGACGGTCTGCAGCTCGGTCAGCGTGTCCATCGGGTAGGCCCCGCCCACCCGCCCGATGCCGCTCTCGGAGCGCGCCCGGCCGCCCCAGGGGAGGTGGGGCTCCCAGTAGTTCGTCGTCTCGTTGATGTTCACGAGCCCCATGTGCACGGAGTCGGCGTAGCGCAGCCCGGCACCGAGGTCGCGCGTGAAGATCGCGGCCATCAGCCCGTAGGACTGTGCGTTGGTCTGCTCGATCGCCTCCTCCAGCGAGCCGATGCCCATGATCGGCGCAATCGGGCCGAAGGTCTCCTGCATGACGGCGATCGAGTCGGGCGGCACGTCGTCGAGCACCGTGGGCTGCCAGTACAGACTGGTGGGAAAGCCGTCGGCCCGGCTGCCGCCGGTGACCACCGTGGCGCCGCGCCGCACCGCGTCGGCCACGTGCTCGTCCATCTTGACCGCGCCGGGCTCGTTGTTGACCGGCCCCATCGTGGTGGCCTCCGCCAGCGGGTCGCCCAAGCGCACCTCGCGCTCGACTTCCGTGGCCAGGAGCGCCACGAACTCCTCGCGCACCGCTTCGTGTACGAGCAGGCGTTCGGCGGCCGAGCAGCTCTGGCCGGCGCCGAGGAAGCTGCCCACCCGCGCGGCCTCCGCGGCCGCGGGAAGGTCGGCGTCGTCCATGACCACGAACGGCCCGTTGCCGCCCATCTCGAGCAGCTGAGCCTTGCCCGCCGCCCGACGTGAGACCGTCAGCCCGGTGGCGGTCGAGCCCGTGAAGGCGACCGCCCGGGTGCCGGGGTTGACCGCCAGCTCGTCACCCACCTCGAGACCGGGGCCGAGCACGAGGTTGAAGACACCGGGCGGCAGATCGGCCTCGACCACGCACTCGGCCAGCACGCCCGAGCAGACAGCGGTGGACGGCGCGGGTGTCCACACTACGCAGTTGCCGCAGGCCAGCGCCGGCGCGAGCACCTCTGCGGGCATCGTGTAGGGCCAGTTCCAGGGCGTGATCAGCCCGAGCACACCTAGCGGCCGGCGCAGCAGCAGCACCCGGCGGCCCGGCGCGGCGCTCTCCGGGATCGTCCCCTGCAGGCGCTTGCCGTCCTCGGCCGCCATCCGGAAGAACTCGATCAACTCGCCCACCTCGCCCTCCGCTTCGGCCTTCAGCGGCTTGCCCTGATCCAGCGTCAGCACGCGGGCCAGCTCATCGCGCCGGCGCTCGCATGCGTCGGCCACCCGGTGCAGGAGTGCGGCGCGCTCGAAGCCGGTCCGAGCGCCCCAGGATGGGAACGCCGCGTTGGCGGCGGCAATGGCCCGCCGGGCGTCCTCGCGACCGCCTTCGGCCACCGGGCCGAGCGACTCACCGGTGGCCGGGCTGGTGGCCTCGACGGTGGCGGCGCTCGCGGCGTCGCACCACTCGCCGTCGATGAACATTCGTGTCGTCACGCCATCAGCTCCTTTCGCGCGCCGGCCGTGCAGTAGCGCGGGCGGGGGTCTCGTGTTCACCTAGTGACCAGGGCCACCTCGCAGCGGACGTGCTGTGGGATGATCGTGGCCGTCCTACCGGTGGCCATCCATGAAGCTCAACCAGTCCATCGACAAGGCCGTCACGCTGCTGGAGACGATCGGCCGGCATCCGCAGGGGGCGACGGTCACGCAGCTGGCCGCCGAAGCAGGCATTCCTCGCCCGACTGCGACGCGCCTGCTCGCCACGCTCGAGGCCCGCCACCTCGTTGAGCGCTCCGAGCGCGGCGGGAGCTACCTGCTCGGCTACGAGCTCAGCCGGCTCTCGCGGGCCGTCGACGTCGATCGCGCCCTGATCGCACGCATGCGACCGGCGCTCGAACGGCTCGCCGAAATGACGCGCGAGACGGTCACCCTCGCCGTGGCCCGCCCCGGGCCGCGGCTGGAGGCGATCCACCAGATCGCTGCGCCTCATCGCATCCGCGCTGAGAACCGCCTCGGCGACGCGCCCCCGCTGCACGCGAGTGCCGACGGCAAGGTGCTGCTCGCGTGGCTCGGAGACTCCGAACTCGATCGGCTGGCGCTGAAGCCCCTCGAACGCTTGGCCTCGCGCACGATCACCGACCCGGCCTCCCTTTGCACCGAGCTCGCGCGCGTCCGCGCGGCCGGCTGGGCCGAGATCGTGGACGAACTGGAGGACGGGCTCGCCGCGGTCGCGATGGCGGTGCACGACGAGGGCGAGCGCCCGCCGGCGATCGTGAGCGTCACCGGTCCGAGCCAGCGCTTCGATGCACGTGCGCGCAAGCGCGCCGTTGCGGGGATGCGCAAGCTGATACCGGATGCGCCCGCGCCGACGTGAGGGGGCGCCCGACGGTGGCTCCACGACCGCTGCTCCGCTCTCGTGCGCGCGCGGCGCCCTACTCCGGGGGGGACACGGCCCCGGCCGGCTGCGCCGGGTTCGGAGGCGCGGCCGCGGCCGGCGCCGTCCCCTCGGCCGCGTGCGAGGCCAGGACGCCGGTCTTGTGCCGCTGGACGAACCAGTAGTAGGCGAGCCCGCCGAAGAAGACGACGCCGATGAACAGGATCGCCCCGTACTGGAGGTACCAGTGGAAGGGCTCGGTCGCGTTGTAGACGTCCTTGCGCGGCCAGGCGAGGTTGATCGCCATGCCCGCTCCCCATGAGACCGCCAGGATGTTGATCGGGAGACCGAGCTTCCCAAGTGAGAAGTAGCCCTTCTCCTTCGCGTCCTTCGGCGGCCACTCCCCGCGCAGCCGACTGAAGAGCATCGGCACCGTCACAAGCAGGTAGGCGATGTAGATCATGATGATCCCGATGCTCGTAATCACCGTGAAGATCTGGGGCTGCCTGATGTTCACGACGAGGATCAGCAACGCGAGGAAGCCGATGAGGACGGCGGGGACGATCGGCGTCTTGGTCTTCGGGTGCACCTTGGCGAGCCGCTCGCCGGCCGGCAGGTTGTTGTCGCGCGCCATCGCGAACATCATCCGGATGGTGGCCGTCTGCACGGCCAGGCAGCAGACCGTGATGGCAATCGCCACGCAGATCAGGAAGATCTTCCCGACGGTGCTGCCGAACACGTCCAGGACGACGAACTGAAGCCCGCCCGCGGCGATCTCCGGAGAGTTGATGTCGCTCACGGCGAGAATCGCGAACAACAGGATTGAGCCGCCCAGCAGGAACGAGGCGACCACCGCGCGGAGGATCGCCTTCGGGGCGGTGCGGCGCGGATCGATGGTCTCCTCCCCGAGCGAGCTGGCGGTATCGAAGCCGTACATCACGTAGGCGGAGGCGAGCGCCGCGGTCAGGAACGCGCCGAGATAGCCCCAGTCGTGGCCCTCGCCCGTGCCCTGCGTCTCGAATAGCACGTCGGGCCCGCGTGTGATGTTGACCGCGAGCAGGACGATTAGCAGCACGGAAGCGATCAGCTCGATGAACACGCCCGCGCTGTTGATGCGCGCCATCAGCTTCACGCCCAAGGCGTTGATGACTGTCGTGAAGATGATCAGCACCGTCCCGAGGAGCACGGCGTTGACGGCGTAGTCGTACTTGCCGGTGCCGTCGCCAACGAACTGGAACTCCGACCAGATTTGGGGGAGGGTGTACTGGTAGGCGAGGGCCACCGCGGCGAGCGTCACGATCGACGCCGTCAGCATCATCCATCCGCCCAACCAGGCAACGGTCGCGGTGCTCAAGCGCTTGGCCCAGTTGTAGATCGACCCGGCCACCGGGAAGTTGGCGGCCAGCTCGGCGAAGGTCAGCGCCACCATCAGCTGGCCGGCGAAGACCATCGGCCAGGTCCACCAGTAGGCCGGCCCGCCGAACGCGAAGCCGAAGAAGAAGAGCTGGAAGACGCCGGTGAGGATCGAGATGTAGCTGATCCCGGCGGCGAAGCTCGCGAACTTCCCGATGCTGCGGTCGAGCTCCTGCTTGTAGCCGAACTCAGCGAGGTCGTCGGAGTGGGCTTCAGCCGCTTCGGTCGCCACGGGCGCCCTTCCTTCGGCGGTTGCTGGGTCTCGACCTCGGACGGCTGGTCACGACAACCACGGCCGCCAGACGTCCGGATTCTCACTGATCCACTGCTCGGCGGCCTCGCTGATGGGCACTCCCTCCGAGTCGACCTGGAAGGCGATCTCCTGCTGGTCCTCGGTCGTGTAGTTGAACTTCTCGAAAAACCGGAACGCCTCGCGCGCCTTGTCCTCGAGCCCGAGCCACAAAGCCTTGAAGAGGACGTCGTTGGCGTAGTCGCAGTCGTAGCCTTCGCCGTCCCGGTCGCGCGCGGCCTCCTCGCATTCCTCGTCGTACGCCGGGAGCTGAACCTCCGTCAGGTCGTACTTCCGGTGTGCCCAGTGCGGCGTATAGAAGTAGGTGAGGAAGGGTCGCTTCGCCTTGTAGGCCTCGTCGATGTCGCTGATCAGGGCCCGCTCCGAGCCGGTGTTGACGACCTCCAGGTCTAGGCCGAGGCTCTTGATGATCTCGCTGTCGTAGGAGACGAAGGTCGGGTCGCCGGCGAGAAACTCCCCGTTGACCAGGTCCTCCTTCCCCTTGAAGCCCTGATAACGGGCGAGCTCGGGCTGCTGATCGACCAGGTAGGTCGGGATCCACCAGCCGATGTTCCCGATCAGGCCCAGCTCACCGCCATCGATGATGCCGCCGTCGCGGAGCGGGCCACCCCGGCGGCCCTCGACGTAGCGGTTGATCTCCTCCGCATGACCCGAGGGCCAGACCTCGAGCGAGGCGTCGAGCTCGCCGGACGCGATCGCCGGGAACTGGTTGTTCTCGTCGATCTCGACGAGGTCGACGGTGTAGCCGAGCTCCCGTTCGAGCAGGATCTTCGCCACATTGGCGTTAACGGCTGACCCGGTCCAGGGATTGACGGCAAGCCTGACCGTCGTGCCCTCGCCCGAGCTCTCGTCTGCAGCCGGGTCATCGTCCCCGCACCCAGCCACGAGGATTGAGAGTGCGATCGCTAGCGCAGCGAACCCGGCGCGTGCCCTGGCTCCTCTGAGGCTGAGCACCTCTGCTCGCGTAACGACCCCTCCTTGTTCACTTCAGGCCGTTCACGGAGTGGACATCCGCGTCCACCCCAGTGGAATATCCCAGGCCCCTGGGCCGGTGTCAACAGTGATATATCTCGCTTCGATCCGTCGATGTACGAGGTCGCTGACTTCCTCCACTCTCACCCGCCGTTCGACTCGCTGGACGACGAGAGTCTGGCGGGCGTGGCTGCCGCCGCCGAGATCGAGTTCTTCGCCCAGGGCTCGCCGATCCTCGACAGCGCCGGCGCGACGTCGGAGTTCGCCTATGTGGTGCGCCGCGGCTCGGTCGAGCTGGTGATCGACGGCCGCCTGCTCGACCTGCTGGCGGAGGGGGAGATGTTCGGCTTTGCCTCCCTGCTCGAGGAGGGCCCGCTCGGGTTCGTGGCCCGGGCGGCCGAGGACACGCTCGTCTACCGCTTTCCCGCCGCGGTGATCCGCCCGGTGCTCGAGCGGCCCGCCGCGGTGCCCTTCATCGCGCGCTCGATGAACAAGGGCGTGCGGCTGCTCGCCGGGCGCGAGGAGGAGCCGCCGGTGAGCGCCGGCGGGCGCCCGGTGGGCGAGCTGATCCGGGCGCCGGCGCTCGTCTGTCCTCCTGACACCGGGGTGCAGGACGCCGCCCGGCGCATGGTGGAGGGCGGCGTCACCTGCGTGGTCGTCGATCTGGGCGAGACCCTGGGGATCGTCACCGACCGCGACATCCGGGAACGGGTGGTTGCCGCCGGCGCTCCCCCGCAGACGCCGCTGTCCGCGGTGATGAGTGCACCGGCGTGGACCATCCCCGCCGATTCCTCGGGTACCGAGGCGCTGCTCGAGATGCTCGACCAGGGCATCCGCCACCTTCCCGTGCTGGACGCAGGGCGCCGGCTCGCGGGCGTGCTCGACGACGTGGATCTGCTGGCGAACGAGCACCGCACACCGTTTCGGTTGCGGGCGCTGATCGCGCGCAGCACCGATGCCGGCGCCGTCGCCGAGGCCGTGGCCGAGCTGCCGGCGATGGTGATCGCCCTGCACGACGCCGACCTGCCTGCCCCCGCCATCTCGCGCACGATCTCCGGCATCCACGACACGACCACCCGGCGGCTGATCGAGATCGCCCACGCCGAGCTCGGACGCCCACCGGTCCCCTACACCTGGCTGGCCACAGGCAGCTTCGGGCGGCGCGAGCCGTTCCCGAGCTCCGACGTCGACTGCGCGCTCGCCTGGGACGGACCGGGCGACGATCCCGAGCTGCGTCGAGCCATGAAGGCACTCGCCGAGCGGGTGCTCGCGGGCTTGGAGGCAAGCGGCTTCCCGCCCGACGGCAAGGGCGCCGTGGCCTCCAGCCCGCTGTTTGCTCGCTCCGTCGCCGAGTGGGAGGAGGCGGCTCGCGCCTGGGTCGAGGACCCCGACCGCGACCGCGGTCTGATGCTGCTCTCCGTGGCAGTGGAGAGCGATCCCGTGTGGGGATTGACCGCGGTGGCTCAGCGACTATGGGCGGCCTTCACTCGCTCCCCGCGGCGCGACCTGATGCTCGCGCGCGTGCTCGCCGGCGCGCTGGGGGTAAAGCCCCCTACCGGCTTCCTGCGCGACTTCGTGCTGCAATCGAGCGGTGAGCGCCGAGGCGTGCTCGACATCAAGCGCGGGGGGCTGCTGCCGATCGAGTCGCTGGCGCGCTGGGCCGGTCTCGTGGCCGGTGTGAGCGCGGCCTCCACGCCGGCCCGCCTCGACGTGGCGGAGGAGGCGGGCGTCCTGAACAGCGAGGACACCGCGATCCTGCGTGACGCCTTCGAGCTGGTCTGCGAGTTGCGCATGGAGCACCAGGTGGGCCAGCTGCGCGACGGGGAGCCGCCCGACGACCTGATCGAGCCCAAGCGCCTCGGCCCGCTCACCCGCGCCTCGCTCAAGGAGGCGTTCCGGGGCGTGCGCAGGGTCCAGCGCGGCCTCGCTGTCGAGCGGAGCCTCGCCGGATATTGAACGTGGCGCGGCGCACTCCGTGGCGGGCGGCGCCGTTCGTGGCCGTGGACGTCGAGACCACCGGCTTGGACCCGGGCAGCGACGAGCTGATCTCCTTTGCCGCGGTAGCGGTGGAGGACGGCCGGGTGATGGCCGGCTCGGCAGTGGCCGGGCTCGTGCGACCCGCCGACCCGCCGCCCGCAGCCTCGATCGAGATCCACGGCCTGCGGGCCGCGGATCTCGCCGCGGCTCCCTCCGGCCCCGAGGCGCTCGCCCCGCTGGTGGCCGTGCTGCGCAGCCGAGTGCCGGTGGCCCACGTGGCCTGGGTCGAGCGCACCTTTCTGGCGCCGCGGTTGCGTGGGCTCGGCTTTGCGCTGCCGCGGCGCATCGTCGACACCGCGCTGCTGTGGCGGGTGCTGTGCATGGAACGGGGCGAGGGCGATCCCGGCCTCTGCACGCTCTCCGCACTGGCCGAGGAGCTGGAGCTCCCGATTCATCGCCCGCACGTGGCCGAGGGGGATGCGCTCACCACCGCGCAGGTCTTTCTCGCGCTGGCGACCCACCTCGAGGCCTACCGGCAGGCGACGGTCGGGCGCCTCACCGGGGCGCGCTGGTACGTGCGCTCGTGGGAGTTGTGGCATCCGCCGCCCGCGTGAGCTATATTCAACCGCTATGTTTATCAACCGATCAGGTGACTAACGGTGGCGGTCGACCAGCTCAGCACCACGTTCGCGGCCCTGGCCGACCCTACGCGTCGCGCGATCCTCGCGCGGCTGTCCGATGGTGAGGCGACCGTCAACGAGCTGGCGGAGCCGTTTCCCATCACCGTGCAGGCGGTCTCCAAGCACCTGAAGGTGCTGGAGGGGGCCGGCCTGATCGCCCGCGGGCGCAGCGCCCAGCTGCGGCCGTCGCGGCTGCAGGGTGAGGCGCTCAAGCCGGTCGCCGACTGGCTGGCCGACTACCGGCGCTACTGGGACGAGAGTTTCGACCGTTTGGACGAGCACCTGAGGGAGATCCAGAGAGGACCTAGAGATGGCTGAGGCAGTGACGGCTCACAAAATCGCCATAACGCGCGTGTTCGACGCTCCGCGCGAATTGGTGTGGAAGGCGTGGACGGACCCCGCGCAACTGGCAGCGTGGTGGGGCAAGCGGGGCTGGCATGCACTCCCCTCGACGATCACGATGGAGGTCAGGCCGGGGGGTGCCTTTCGCCTGACCTCGGTTTCCGAAGCGGACGGCACCCAGATGCCCCAGGAGGGCGTCTACCGCGAGGTGGTCGCGCCGGAGCGACTGGTGATCGAGGAGGCTTCCGAGGGCGCCTGGCACGATGGCGCGGTCAGCATCGTGACCTTCACCGATCTCGGCGACGGGCGGACGGCGATGGACTTCCGCACCACGGTGCACACGACCGACGAGATGCGCGGGCATGCCGAGGCCGGCATGGCGAGCTCGATCGAGCGCCTCGCCGAGCACCTGGCGTGAGCGAGGTGACGATGGACTACCGGCTTGAGGTCGTCGTGGTTCCCGTCTCCGACGTGGAGCGCGCGAAGGCCTTCTATACCGAGCAACTCGGCTTCAACGTCGATCACGACACGCAGATCGGCGACGACATGCGCATCGCCCAGCTGACGCCGCAGGGATCGGGGTGCTCGATAGTGATCGGCACCGCTCCGCCGCTGCCGGACATGCAGCCGGGCTCTCTGTCGGGCCTGCAGCTGGTGGTCACCGACATGGCGCCCGCGCGCGCGGAGCTCGTCGAGCGCGGGCTCGAGATCACCGAGGTGAAGGAACTCGGCGCGCCGGGGAAGGCCGCTTTCAAGTTCGCGTATTTCCACGATCCGGACGGAAACGGCTGGGCCCTGCAGGAGATACCCGCATGAGCACCGGCCGCGCAGCACTCGTCACCGGCGTCGACTTCATCACCGTGCCCACGCGTGACTTCGACGGCGCCGCCGAGTTCTACGGCGATGTGCTGGGCCTTCCGCGCTCGGCTCAGTGGGGATCGATGCCGGCGGCGGAGTTCGAGACCGGCACGCTCACCATCGCGGTGATGCAGTCCGATGCGTTCGGCATCGAGTTCCAGCCGCACACCCACCCGATCGCGCTGCACGTCGAGGATGTGCACGCGGCCCGGGCGCGCCTCGAGGCCCACGGCGTCCTCTTCGCGGCCGACACGATGGATAGCGGCGTCTGCCACATGGCCCACTTCTCGGACCCCGACGGCAACGCGCTGATGTTCCACCACCGCTACGCGCCGAAGTAGCTCAGCGCTGGTTGAACGCGGCCAGGATCTCGCGCTGGAAGGCGAGCACGTGCTCGCGCATGGTGTCCCGCGCGCGGGGACCGTTATGCGCGAGCACGGCCTTCAGCAGGTGGGTCTGGTCATGTACCGCGTGTCCCAGGCCAGGTACGCGGTCGAGGACCAGGTACCAGATGCGCAGCGAGTGGGTGAAGTAGCGCTCCAGGGTGTCGACCAGGTACGGGTTGCCCGAGGCCTCCCAGATGAAGCGGTGAATGCGCTCGTCGAAGCGCATCAGCCAGTCCCGGTCTTCGGGCCGGCTCAACTCCTCCACCTCCTCCACCTCCTCCATCAGCGCCTCGGCCCGGGCCCGCGCCCCGCCGTCCATGCGTAGGGCGGCGAGCTCGGCGGCGTAGGCCTCCAGTTCGGCCCGCACCTCGGAGATGTTCATGATGTCCGTCGCTTCGACGGCGGTCACGAAGGTGCCGCGCCGGGGCTCCACGGTCACCAGGTTCTCGAGAGCGAGGCGCTTGACGGCTTCGCGGAGGGGCGTGCGCCCGATCTCCATCGCTCGCATGAGCTCGTCCTCGCGCAGGACGGTGCCCGGCGCCAGACGCAGGGTGACGATGCGATCACGCAGCTCGACGTAGGCGCGCTCGGCCACGAGCCCCGGCGAGGGCGGCCCGTTGTCTACGGAGGTGGTGGGCTCGGCGGCCATCGGCGGATATACCTACCAGCAAGGCAATGTTACCCTGATATATCAGCATGCGGACCCACCGCTCCGCCGCCCTCGCCGAGCTGCTGCGGCGCCCGCGCTTCGAGGTCCTGCCTCTCGACGGCATCGAGGACGAGGTGCTCGCCCACCTCGGCACCGACGTCAAGGTCACGATCACTGCGTCGCCCAGCCGCGGGCTGGCGGCGACGCTCGAGCTGGGCGAGCGGCTCGCGAGCGCCGGCTACGACGTGGTGCCGCACCTGTCGGCCCGCTTGGTGCGCGACCGCTCGCACCTCGACGAGATCCTGGACCGGCTTCGGCGTGCCGGCATACGTGATCTGTTCGTGCTCGCCGGCGACGCCGGCGAGCCCGCCGGGGAGTTCCCCGGAGCGGTCGACCTGCTGCGAGCGATGGGCCCGCGGCGCTCGGAGTTCGAGGCCATCGGCATCACCGGCTACCCGGAGAGCCACCACCTGATCTCCGACGAGGACACGATCAGGGCGATGTTCGCCAAGGCCGAGATGGCCAGCTACATCGTGAGCCAGATCTGCTTCGACGCGGCGACGATCACCAGCTGGATCGCCGAGGTACGCCGGCGCGGCACCCATCTGCCCATCTGGATCGGCCTGCCGGGCCACGTGAGCTACGCGAAGCTGGTGCGCATCTCGATGAAGATCGGCCTCGGCGAGTCGGCCCGCTTCCTGCGCCACCACGAGGGCTGGCTCGCTCGCCTCCTGTCTCGCCAGTTCAAGCCCGACCGCCTGGTCGGCGAGCTCGCGCCGGGCATCTCCGACCCGGCGGCCAACGTGGCCGGCCTGCACCTCTACACCTTCAACGAGGTGGCGCGTACCGAGCGCTGGCGCCGGGAGGCGCTGGAGCGGCTGGAGGCCGGCTGACCCCGCGGACGCCCGTGGTCAGCTCAGGTCGTCGGCTGAGCTGATCCCCGTGGCCAGCGCTGCCCGGTTGGCCAGGTTCAGGAGCCCCACCACGGCGATGGCGTCGTAAACCTCGCCTGCGGAGAGGTGCTCGTGCAGCTCGGCGACGGCCTCGCCGCCGTGACGCGGCTCGAGGGTCAAACGCCGGGCGAAAGCGACGAGGGCCGCGTCGCGGTCGCTGCCGTCGGGCCCGCCGCCGCTGCGCTCCAGCAGTGAGGCGTGGACGGTGCTGGAGTAGTCGGCGCCGTTGGCCTCCGACGTTGCGAGCGCCAGCAGCTCGCGCTCACGGCTCCCGAGCTCGGCGGGCCCATAGAGGACGGCGTCGGTCAGTCCCAGGAAGGCACGGACGACTTCGGCGCGTGGGCCCATCGCCCGCAGGATCGCCATGACGTGGCCCTCGCGCTCGCGAGCCGCCGCATACTCGCGTGCCAGCTCGGGCCCGGCGGTCGAGTCATCGGGAAGCGGGAGACGCTCCACCACGTTCCCCTCGATCATCAGTCCGGCCCCGAGCGGCCAGCCCCGGTCTCGAGCGACTCGGCCAGCAGCGTCGAGACGTCCACCACGCGCAGCTCGTCGCCGTGGGCCTTGACGCCGTCGTCGAGCATGACCGTGCAGAAGGGGCAGGCCACGGCGAGGGTCTCGGCCCCGGTCTCGGCAGCCTCCCGCGCCCGCTCCTCGTTGATCAGGCCACCGCGCTCCTCCATCCACATGTGGGCGCCGCCGGCGCCGCAGCAGAAGGTGCGCTTGCCGCTGCGCTCCATCTCCACCGGCGTGCCGACGGCCTCGACGAGCTCGCGGGGGTCGGCCAGCACGTCGTTGTGGCGGGCCAGGTAGCAGGAGTCGTGGTAGGTGATCGAGCGCGAGGCGTCGGCCTCGGGCTGCAGGCGCCCGTCGCGCACCAGGTCGGCGAGCAGCTCGCTGTGGTGCACGACCTCGTAGCTACCGCCGAAGTCCGGGTATTCGTTGCCGAGCGTGTTGAAGCAGTGCGGGCAGCTGGCCACGATCTTCGTGACGCCCGCCTCGTTGAGGGTTCCCACGTTCTGCTCCGCGTGGGCCTGGAACAGGTACTCGTTGCCCATCCGCCGCGCCGGGTCACCCGTACACGACTCGCGCGGGCCGAGGATGGCGAAGTCCACGCCCGCGGCCTGGAGCAGCTTGGCCGTGGACTCGGCCGCGGTACGGGCGCGCTCGTCGAACGAGGCCGC
This sequence comes from uncultured Thermoleophilaceae bacterium, assembly GCA_963813495.1. GTDB lineage: Bacteria > Actinomycetota > Thermoleophilia > Solirubrobacterales > Thermoleophilaceae > JACVRW01. The sequence continues at coordinate 250,258 of CAWEZC010000005.1, read as the reverse complement.
GCAGCCCACCCAGTAGAGGACCTCGGGAGCCGGGTCGCCGGGCTCCAGCACGCGCACGCCGAGCCGCTCGGCCCAGTCCGCGCGCTCGGTCTGCGGCTTGCCCCACGGATTCGAGGCGCGCTCGACGTCGCGCAGCATCGGCTCCGTCTCGGCCGGGAAGGAGGAGTCCATCATCACCAGGTGGCGGCGGAGGTCGATGATGTGATCCACGTGTTCGATCGAGACCGGGCACTCGCGCACGCAGGCGCCGCAGGTCACGCAGTCCCAGACCACGTTGTCGGTCACCGCATTCGGAACGAGCGGCGCCGGCTCGAAGCCCTCGCTGCCGCGCACCAGCGCGGGACCCTCCTCGAACACCTGGTCGCGCAGGGCCATGATCAGCAGCTTGGGGGAGAGCTCCTTGCCGGTGGCGAAGGCCGGGCAGACGTCCTGGCAGCGCCCGCACTCGGTGCAGGACATGGTGTCGAGCGTCTGCTTCCAGGTCAGGTCCGGCACCGTCCCCGCGCCGAAGCGCAGCTCGTCGTCGGGCCCGTCGAAGCGCAGCGGCTCGAGCCGTCCCGGCGCGCGCGTGCGGCCGAAGAAGACGTTGATCGCGGCGGTGGCGATGTGCAGGTGCTTGGAGTGGGGGAGGTAGGCCAGGAAGGTGAGGATGAGCAGGACGTGGGCCCAGACGAAGACCCGCTCCAGCACCTCGGTGGTCGAGTCATCGGCGAACAGGCCGGAGAGCGCGTTGGACATGGGCGACCAGTCCGCGGGCCACTCGTTGATCCCGAGCGCGATCCGCGTGGCGTGCCAGAGCAGCAGCGTGGTCACGATCCCGGCGATCATGGCCAGGATCAGGTCGGCCTCACCCAGGTGGCTGCCGCGGAAGCGCGCCGGGCGCTGAACCTTGCGGATGGCGAAGGCGGCGATCACGCCGGCCAGCACGAGCACGGCAAAGACGTCGATCGTCAGCGCGAACCAGCCCTGCTCCCCGAGCCAGGGCAGCGTGGCGTAGCGGTCGACCGCGCCGACCATCGCGATCAGGATCGTCGGGAAGAGCACGAGAAAGCCCCAGAAGATCAGCGCGTGGATGAGCCCCGGAACCAGGCGCTGGAACAGCTTTCGCTGGCCGAGCACGATCACTGCCTCGTTGCGCGCGCGCCGTGGCAGGTCGTCGAAGCGCTCGACCGGCTTGCCCATCCGGACGAGGTCCACGAGCAGCTTGGCGCGGCGTGCGAACAGGCCGCCGCAGACGGCGAGGGCCGCTGCCAGCGCGACCGCTCCCACGACGACCTCTATGGGGAGCTCGCCTTTCGCAGCTCGGCGGTGATGGCCGGAACGATCTCCGTCAGGTCGCCGATCACGGCGTAGTCGGCGGTCGCCAGGATCGGCGCCTCGGCGTCGGAGTTGATGGCCAGGATCTTCTTGGCGCCCTTGCAGCCGGCGATGTGCTGCGTGGCGCCGCTGATTCCGCACGCGATGTAGAGGTCGGGAGCGACCTTGGTGCCGGTCTGGCCCACCTGGTCGGTATGCGGGCGCCAGCCCGCGCTGGTGACCACGCGCGAGCAGCCCACCGCGGCGTTGAGCAATGCGGCCAGCTCCTCGAGGATGCCGAAGCCGTCGGCCGAGCCCACGCCACGCCCGCCGCTGACCACAACCTTCGCCTCGGCCAGGGAGACGCCGGTCGACACGTCATCCACGTGCTCGGACACATGCACGGCCAGGTCGGCGTCCTGGAGCGCGGGCGCGAAGGGTTCGAGCGCTGCCGGCCCGGCGCCGTTGGCGGAGGACGGCGCCACGGCGTGAGGGGCCACCGAGAGCAGCGCGAGTGGCGCATGCACACGCGCCTCCTCGAGCAGGCTCCCGCCCCAGCGCATGCGGGTGACCTCGAGCGGAGAGGCGTCGCGTACCTCGGTGCAGTTGGCGGCGAAGGGCAGCTCGCGCCACGCCGCGAGGTGACTCAGCACCTCGTTGCCGCGATTGGTTCCCGCCGCGACCACCGCCGCGGGCTCGGTGCGCTCGATCAGCTCGTCGAGGCAGCGCGCCCAGGCCGACGGGGCATACGCGGCGAGGCGCTCGTCCTCAGCCACGTGGGCGATCGCCACGCCGTGTGCGCCCAGCGCTCCCGCGGCGTCGCGGCCGTGGCCCACCATGAGGGCCTCGATGGGCTCGCCCCCCGCGAGGGCCCGGGCGAGCGTCAGCGCCTGCAGCGAGAGCTCATCGACCTCGCCGGCTTCCTGCTCCACCAGCACGAGCACTCCCATCACGCCACCCCGAGGTCGCGCATCACGCCCACCACCGCCGGCGCCGCCTCCGGGCCCTGGCCGAGGATCTCGGCGTGCTTGCCCTGTCCGGCCGGCACCACCAGGCGCAGCATCTCGAGCCGGGACTCGGGTCGCTCGGGGGTACTGCTGACGACCGGCTTCTGGCGGGCGCGCAGCTTGGCCGGCACCGACGGGTAGCGCGGCAGGTTGATCCCCTCGAGCACGCTCACCACGGCGGGCAGCGGTACGCGGAAGACGTCGCGCCCGCCGGCCACCTCCTGCTCGCAACGCGCATGGCCGGGAGAACGAGGGCTCGCGCCCGCCGGGCGCTCGCCGTACTCCACCGACAGGCCCTTGAGGCCCGTCACCACCGGACGCCCCAGAGCATGGGCCACGCGGATGCCTACCTGATAGTTGCCGGAGTCGGCGGATTCATTGCCGAACACGATCAGGTCGAACTCGCCCCGCTCCGCCTGCTCGGCCTCGACCGCGTCCACGATCGCCGCCGCCGTGGCCTGCGGGTCCCACTCCTCGCCGCCGGCGGCCAGCAGCAGCCCGCGGTCGGCTCCGGCGGCCAGCGTGTCGCGGATCTGCTCCTCGGCCTCTGGCGGACCCAGCGTGAGCACCACGGTCTCGCCGCCGTGCTGTTCGACCAGGCGCACGGCCTCCTCGACCCCGCACTCCTCGTGGGGGCTGATGGTGAAGCCCAGGTGGCGTGTCTCCAGTGCGCGCGAGTCTGCGCTGAGAACCATCCTGCCGCCCGTCAGCGGCACCCGCTTGACGCAGACGAGGATCCTCACGTGAGCACCGGATCGGCCGCCTTGACCCGCTCGTTGTCGGGGTCGAAGATCGGCGTCGAGCCGGCCACGTCGACCGTCACCGGGTAGCTCTCGTGCATGTACTCGACGGCCAGTTGCTCGCCCACGTTGGCGTACTCGGGGGGCAGGTATGACATCAGGATGTGCCGGCCCACCGACGGCCCGGCGCCGGCGCTGGTCACGAACGAGCGGCGGCCCTTGGCGTCGGTGAGCGGGGCGCCGTCGCGCGTGGTGATCGGCTCGCCCCCCAGCATGTAGCGCTTGACTCCGCTGCTCGACGTGTGGTCGTCCACGGTCAGCGTGCAGAGCACGGCGGCCGGCTCGGCCTCACGGTGGGCCACGTAGGCCTCCTTGCCCACGAAGTCCGGCTCCTTGACCTTGCCCCAGGCCATGCCCGCCTCGACCACGTTGTACTCGCCGTCGAGCTCGAAGCCGAAGGCGCGATAGCACTTCTCGAGCCGCCCGGTGGTGCCGTACACGCCGATCCCGGCCGGCACCACGCCATGCGGCTCCCCGGCCTCCCAGACCATGTCCCACAGCTTGGCGCCCTGCTCGAGCGGCACGTAGAGCTCCCAGCCCAGGTCGCCCACGTAGGAGATGCGCGAGGCCAGCACCCGCAGCGAGCCCATCTCGATCGTGCGGCAGCCGGCGAAGGGAAAGCCCTCGTGCGACACGTCGGCGCCCGTCGTGCTCGCCAGAATGTCTCGCGCGCGCGGGCCCCACAGCCCGAGCGTGCACCAGCTGGAGGTGAGGTCGAAGATCTGCGCGGTGCCGTCCTCGGGCAGGTGGTCGGCGAACCACTTGAGGTCGGCCATCCCGTGGGCGCCGCCGGTGACGACGCGGAAGTGCTCGTCGCCCATGCGCATGATCGTCAGGTCGGAGCGAAAGCCGCCGAGCGGTGTGAGCAGCGGCGTGTAGACCACACGGCCCAGCTTCACGTCCATCTGGCGCACGGCCACGCGCTGGACCGCCTCCAGTGCGCCTGGCCCGATCAGGTCGAAGATGCAGAACGCCGTGAGGTCGAACATCGCGGCCCGCTCGCGCATGGCCAGGTGCTCGGCATTGATGATCGGCGACCACCAGCGCGCGTCCCACTCGGCCTCGCGCTCCGCCACCTGGCCGGAGAACTCCTCGAGCAGCGGCCGGTTCGACTCGTACCAGTGCGGGCGCTCCCAGCCCGCGGCCTCGTAGAAGACCGCGTCGAGCTCGCGCTCGCGCGCGTGGAAGGGGGAGAGGCGCACGCCGCGATTGGACTCCCACTGCTCGCCCGGATGGACGATGCCGTAGGTCTTGTTGAAGTGCTCGCGGGCGCGGGCCTTCACGTGTTCGACGCTCTTCTGGTGCTCGTGGAAGCGGGCGACGTCGGACGCCTGGAGGTCGATCTCGGGCTCACCCTCCACCATCCATTCAGCCAGGGCGCGCCCCACCCCCGGGCCCTCCTTGACCCACACGGCGGCGGCGGACCACAACCCCTTGACCTCGGGCGTCTCGCCCAGCACCGGTAGGCCGTCGGGGGTCAGCGACAGGAGGCCGTTGATCGCGTACTTCACACCCACCGACTCGTCGCCCACGATCTCCGGCATCAGTTCGAGGGCGTGCTGCATCTGCTCGAGGAAGTCGTTCTCGGTAAAGGGCAGCTCGGTGGGTGACAGCGCCGACTCCTCGATCGAGGGAATCTCGTCGGGGTCGTGGAGGATCGGCCGGTGGGCGTAGGAGCCCACCTCCAGCCCGGTGCCGTCCTGGCGCTCGTACATGTTGGTGTCCATGTCACGCACGATCGGGTGCTCGATGGCGCTCTTGGCGCCGGCGAAGCGCGGCACCGGCCCGATGTCGATCATCTGGTGCACCGCCGGGGTGAGCGGGATGGAGGCGCCGGCCATGCGCGCCAGCCGCGGGCTCCAGACTCCGCAGCAGACCACCACCACGCCGGTCTCGACGTCGCCGCGCGTGGTGCGCACGCGGTGCACGCGCCCGTGCTCGAGGTCGATGCCGAGCACCTCGGTGTTGGCGGAGACGGTGAGGGCGCCCGCCTCCTGGGCGCGCTCGCGCATGAGCGTGCCGGCGCGCAGCGAGTCGACCACGCCGACTCCGGGCGAGTAGAAGCCGCCCAGGATCACGCTCTCGTCGATGTAGGGAACGAGCTCCTTGACCTCGGCGGGGCTGACCAGCGAGACCGGCTCGACGCCCCAGGACTTGGCCGACGCCATGCGCCGGCGCAGCTCCTCCATGCGCTCCTCGGTGCGCGCCACCTCGATTCCCCCGCAGGTTGTGAGCACGCCGAGCTCGTCGTACTGGCGCAGGCTGTCGAGCGTCAGCGCCGTCATCTCCTTCGAGTGATCGACCGGGTAGATGAAGTTCGACGCGTGGCCGGTCGAGCCGCCGGGGTTGGGCAGCGGGCCCTTGTCGAGGAGCAGCAGGTCGCTCCAGCCGAGCCGGGCGAGGTGATGGACGAGGCTGTTGCCGACGATGCCGGCGCCGATCAGCACCGCCCGGGCCTTCGACGGCAGGGGGGATCCGGAATGAGCTTCCACGCGCGTTACCTCAGGGTTGGAGAAGGCCTGGCGCAACTGATATATCACACCCATGCACTCGGCGCGGGAGCTTCGCAGCTCGCTGTTCGAGATCGCCCTCGACGGTCGTCCCGCGCGGCTCGAGGACCTCTTTCCCGGCTTCGGCGAACAGGACCGCCTGGGGCTGGTGATGAGCCGGCCCTGCGGCGCGGTGGGCGCGAGCGCGCTGATCACCGCGACGATCACGGCGTTCTACGACCGCCAGCGCGCCCGCGGGCCCAGCTTCTTCATCTATCCCGACTACTTCCTGTTCCACGTCGGCCGTCCGCTCGGGGACCACGCGCAGCTGGACATCTGGCCGCGGCGCAAGGAGGTCGTCGTGCCCGATGAGCCCGAGTCGATCCTGGAGGCGGTGAACGACCGTGCGATCACGCGCCTGCTGGTGGAGGAGATCCGGCGGAACAGCCGGAAGTGGGAGCGGCCGAGCTCGAGCTGGAAGCCGTGGCCAGCGCCCGCGACCGCATCCGAACCTGCGTCGCCTACTCGGCGTCCGGGCGGGCCAGGGAAGCCGACGTCCGGATCGCGAGCAACCGCGTGAGCGAAGGCTATGTGACGGCGATCCTGGATCCCGAGGGCCGGATCGCGGAGCTGCGCGGCGGTGACGGAGGGGAAGCCGCCGCTGCCCTTGTAGATGCCATCGCCGCTCGCATGGGCGAGGTCGCACCCGAGCTGCGCCGCTCGATCCGGCTGTCGCGGCGTGCGCTGATCCAGGAAGGCGTACCTGTGGAGACCTACCGCCGAATCTCGCTCGAGGACGCCCTCGCGCGGCTCGCGTCGGCCACGGGCACGGCCACGCCCGCCCCACCGCTCGGGAGGGATCGCCATCGGCCGTGGGCCCGAGGCGGCGAGTCGGCCGCGAACTAGCCGAGCACCGGTTGACCGGCCACCCTCAAGCTTGATATATCAGGCCGAACGGGCGAGGCGGCGGCCCCCAGAGCAAGCCGCGCGGTGAAAGGGGAGAGACGACCTTGACAAAGGTGAACGAGCACCCGGGAATCATGCTGTATTCGCGGATCCGGAAGTCGCCGTACTTCTACGCGTCGCGCCGCCACGACGTGCAGCTGTACAGCGTCTACAACCACACCTACCACCCCCGCCACTACGGCGACCCGGTCGAGGAGTACTGGCAGCTGCTGAACGGCGTCACGCTCTGGGACGTGGGGGTCGAGCGGCAGATCGAGATCTCCGGGCCGGACGCCTTCGACTTCACCCAGCTGCTCGTGGCGCGCGACCTGAACAAGTGCGCTGTGGAGCAGTGCAAGTACGTCTTCCTCTGCCTGCCCGACGGCGGCATCATCAACGATCCCGTACTGCTGCGCGTGGAGGAGAACCGCTTCTGGCTCTCGCTCGCGGACAGCGACGTCGAGCTGTGGGCGCGCGGGGTGGCCTACAACGGTGGCTACGACGTGACCATCAAGGAGCTCGACGTGGGGCCGCTGCAGGTCCAGGGGCCGAAGTCGAAGGACGTGATGGTCGATCTCTTCGGCGACAGCATCCTCGAGATCCCCTACTACTTCCTGCGCCCCTATGAGCTGGACGGCATGAAGGTGCTGGTCTCGCGCACCGGCTACACCTCCGAGCTGGGCTTCGAGATCTATCTCTACGACGCGAGCAAGAACGGCGTGAAGCTGTGGGACAAGGTGCTCGAGGCCGGCAAGCCGCACGGCCTCGCCGTGATCGGGCCCTGTCACATCCGCCGGATCGAGGGCGGGATCCTCGCCCTCGGGCCGGGCTGCGACATGTGGTACGACACGAACCCCTACGAGGTCGGCATGGGCTACGACTGGATGGTCGACCTGGAGCAGGCGTCCGACTTCATCGGCAAGGAGGCGCTCTCGAAGATCAAGGCCGAGGGGCCCAAGCGCCAGCTGGTGGGCGTCGAGATCGGCGGCAGCGGGCTCGGGTCCTACAACGACAACTCGATGGTCGACGTGTTCCCCGTGCATCTGAGCGGCAGCCGCATCGGGCAGGTCACCTCGGCCTGCTACTCGCCGCGGCTCGAGAAGAACATCGGCTACGCGATGGTGCCGACCGAGCATTCGCAGCTGGGCACGGAGTTCGAGGTCGAGCGACCGGATGAGACGGTGTCCGCGGTGGTCGTCGAAAAGCCCTTCGTCGATCCCCAGAAGGAGACGCCCAAGCAGGAGTTGACAGCGGCAACGGAGTGACAACGCAGGAGGGACCATGAACTCCCGGTACGACTTCGTCATCGTCGGAGGCGGCTCGGCCGGCTGTGCGCTCGCCAACCGGCTCTCGGCCGACCCGTCCAACCGCGTGTTGGTGCTGGAGGCGGGCAGGCCCGACTGGTCCTGGGATGTGTTCATCCACATGCCGGCGGCGCTGGCCTTCCCGATCGGGAGCCGCTTCTACGACTGGCGCTATGAGTCCGAGCCCGAGCCGTACATGAACGGCCGTCGCGTGTTCCATGCCCGCGGCAAGGTGCTGGGAGGCTCGAGCAGCATCAACGGCATGATCTTCCAGCGCGGCAACCCGATGGACTACGAGCGCTGGGCGTCGGGGCAAGGCATGGAGACCTGGGACTACGCGCACTGCCTGCCCTACTTCAAGCGGATGGAGAACTGCCTGGCCGCCGCCCCCGGAGATCCCTTCCGTGGGCACGACGGCCCCCTGGTGTTGGAGCGCGGGCCCGCCCACGGTCCGCTATATGACGCCTTCTTCGCAGCCGTGCAGCAGGCCGGCTACCCGCTCACCGAGGACGTGAACGGCTACCGCCAGGAGGGCTTCGCGGCGTTCGACCGCAACGTTCACGACGGCAAGCGCCTGTCGGCGGCCCGGGCCTACCTGCATCCCGTGATGGACCGGCCCAACCTCGACGTGGAGACGTTCGCGCTCGCCACCCGCATCCTGTTCGAGGGCAAGCGGGCGGTGGGGGTCGAGTACGCCCGCGGGCGCCGCTCCCAGCAGGTGCGCGCCGGTGAGGTGCTGCTCTGCGGCGGCGCGATCAACTCGCCCCAGCTGCTCCAGCTCTCCGGAGTGGGCGGGGCCGAGGACCTGCGCTCGATCGGCGTGGACGTGGTGCAGGAGTTGCCCGGAGTGGGGGAGAACCTGCAGGATCACCTGGAGGTCTACGTCCAGCACAGCTCGACCCAGCCGGTGTCGATGGCGCCCTACTTCAAGATGCAGAACCGGCCCAAGGTGGGGCTCGAGTGGCTGCTGCGCAAGTCGGGGCCCGGCGCCACCAATCACTTCGAGGCGGGCGGCTTCATTCGCAGCAACGACGACGTGAAGTGGCCCAACCTGATGTACCACTTCCTGCCGATCGCGGTTCGCTACGACGGCACGGTGCCGGAGGGGGGCGGCGGCCACGGCTACCAGGTGCACGTGGGGCCGATGTACTCCGATGTCCGCGGGACCTGCAAGGCGGTGTCAAGCGATCCGCGCAAGCACCCCGCCCTGCGCTTCAACTATCTGTCCACGGGCAACGACCGGCGCGAGTGGATCGAGGGGATCAGGGTCACGCGCAAGATCCTCTCTCAGCCGGCATTCGAGCCCTACAACGGCGGCGAGCTCTCGCCGGGAGCGGAGGTGGAGACCGACGAGCAGATCCTCGACTGGGTGGCGCGCGACGCCGAGACGGCGCTGCACCCGTCGTGCACCTGCCGCATGGGCGAGGACGACCTGGCCGTCACCGACCCGCGCTCGCTGCGAGTGCACGGCACGGAGGGACTGCGCGTGGTCGACGCCGCGGTGTTCCCCTATGTGACCAACGGGAACATCTATGCGCCGGTGATGATGACCGCCGAGAAGGCGGCGGATCTGATCCTGGGCAACACGCCGCTGCCCGCCGAACAAACCGAGTGGTACCGACACCAGCCCGCCGCGGCGGGCGTCAGCGGCTAACGCAGCACCGGCCTGGTGCCGGCGATCACGGCACGGCGAAAGTGCGTGCGCTCGACGCCGCGGGTGGACAGCCCGAGCTCGAGGATGCCCGTGCTGCTCGTGCCCGGGGAGCCCGCCCCGAAGACGAAGTTGCCGAGGCTGTAGGCCACGACCCGTCGGCCGTCGCGGCGGATCGGCTGCAGCACGTGGGGATGAGCGCCTATGACGGCGTCGGCGCCGGCGGCCAGGGCCTGTCCTGCGAAGCCGCGCTGGCGGGCGTCCTCGCTCATGGCGCGCTCGACCCCCCAGTGGAAGGTGGCGATCACCACGTCCGCGCGCTTGCGCGCCCGGCCCACGCCGGCGGCGATGTTCTCGGGAGTGGCCGCCTGGGTGCCAGCCCGGCCGGGCCCGGCGAAGAAGGCGGCGGGCAGGATGTCCGAGAAGCCGACGAAGGCGATCCGCAGGCCCAGCGTCTCGACCAGCCGCGGCTCGGAGGCCGAAGCCAGGCTGCCGCCCGCGCCCACCGCGGTCATGCCGAAGCGGCGGACGAGCTTGACGGTGTCGAGCAGGGCCGCGGTGCCGTAGTCGCCCACGTGGTTGTTGGCCAGGTTGAGCACGTCGAAGCCGGCGAACGTCGCCATCGCCCGCAGGGCCGAGGGGCGCCCGCGGAAGTTGAACTGCTTGGGCACCGGCGCTCCGCGGGTGGAGACCGCGCACTCGAGGTTGCCGAAGGCCACGTCGGCCCGGCGCAGGGCCGGAGCCACGCTCGTCCACGGGTAGCGGACCCCGAACTGGTCGATGTAGGCGCCGGGACCGTTGCCCAGGTTGATGTCGCCGACCGAGGCAAGCGTCACGTTGCGCGACCGGACGGTCAAGCGCCGCGATCGACGCCCGTCGGCTGATCGCACTCGGAACAGGTAACGCCGGCGCAGCGTGCGCGGCCTGATGCGGCGCTCGAAGCCTCCACTGGGGCTCACGGCGGCGCGGGCCAGGGCTCGCCAGCGCCCGTTGGAGGCGATTTCGATGATCACGCGGGTGCCGGCCGGCGCTCCGGTGCCGCTGACCGAGAACGCCGTGCCGGTGGCCACCACGCGCGGCCCCTCCAGCTCGACCGGAGGCAGGGGCGGCAGAGGTGGAGGCTCCTGCGCCAGCGCCGACGAAGCGGGGAGCTCCGACGCCGCGGCGCACGCGAGCGTCGCCGCCAGACCACCGGCCAGGGCGGCTCGGCGCGAGGGGGGACGGGCGCTCAGCCCAGCTCCTCGACGAGCTCGGCCACGGACTCGAGTATGCGCGAGGGCCGGTAGGGGTGGCGTTCGGCATCGACGCGCGAGGTCAGGCCGGTGAGCACGAGGATCGTCTCCAGCCCGGCCTCCAGCCCCGAGACGATGTCCGTGTCCATGCGATCGCCGATCATCGCGGTGGTCTCCGAGTGGGCGTCGATGGCGTTGAGCGCCGATCGCATCATCAGCGGGTTGGGCTTGCCCACGTAGTAGGGGTCCACGCCGGTCGCGCGGCTGATCAGTGCCGCCACCGAGCCGGTGGCGGGTAGCGGCCCGTCCGGCGAGGGACCGACGTTGTCGGGGTTGGTGGCGATGAAGCGCGCGCCGCCGGCCACCAGCTGGATGGCCCTCGTGATGCGCTCGAAGCTGTAGGTCCGGGTCTCGCCGAGTACCACGTAGTCGGGGTCGCGGTCGGTCATCGTGTAGCCGTGCTCGTGCAGTGCCGTGGTCAGTCCCGCCTCGCCCACCACGAAGGCGGTCCCGCCCGGACGCTGGTCATCGAGGAAGCGGCCGGTGGCGAGCGCCGAGGTCCAGATCGACTCCTCGGCCAGGTCCAGCCCGCTGCGGCGCAGCCGGGCCGACAGGTCGCGGCGCGTGTACATCGAGTTGTTGGTCAGGACGAGGAACGGGACACCCAGCTCGGTCAGGCGGGCGATGAACTCGGGGGCGCCGGGCACGGGATGCTCCTCGCGTACGAGGACGCCGTCCATGTCCATCAGCCAGGAGTTGATCTCGCGACGGGTCATTCGCGCAGAGGGTACGGGTCGTGGTACCAATCGCGGTTGATGGCTTTCACGCGCTACGTGGCGATCGGCGACAGCACCACGGAGGGGCTCGAGGACCCCTATCCGGACGGGCGCGGCTACCGCGGCTGGGCGGATCGCCTGGCCCAGCGGCTGGCAGCAGAGAACCCGGGCCTGCTGTACGCCAACCTGGCCGTGCGCGGCAAGCTGGCGAGGCAGGTGCGCGAGGAGCAGCTCGAGGCCGCGCTGGCGCTCGAGCCGGACTTCTCGACGGTCGTGGCCGGACTCAACGACACCCTGCGCCGCAACTGCGACATCGACGTGGTGGCGGGGCACCTGGACGCAATGATCGGCGCGCTGCGGGCTACCGGGGCCACCGTCGCCACGATGTGCTTTCCCGATCCCGTGCCGATCAACGCACTGGCCCGCGTCGCGCGCCCGCGCGTATTCGCCTACAACGAGCGGATGCGCGAGATCGCGGCACGCCACGGTGCGCTGGTGGTCGACTTCGAGCGCGACGGTGCACCGCCGGACCGCCGTCTCTGGGACCCGGACCGCCTGCACGCCAACCCCGAGGGTCATGCGCGCATCGCCGAGGCCTTCGCCGACGTGCTCGGGCTGCCCGGCTCCGGCCGCACCTGGGCCGAGCCGCTTCCGCCCGCGTCACCACTGCCGCGGCGCCGGATGCTGGCGGCCGACCTCACCTGGACGCGCCGCCACCTGGCCCCGTGGCTGCTGCGTCGCGCTCGCGGCGTCTCGTCGGGCGACGGGCTGCCCGCGAAGCGGCCGCGGCTGGAGCAATTCCGGCCCGAGTCCGAGCGCGGCTAGGGGCGGGGAGTCCGCCGCTCAGTCCGCGCGCAGCTCGAGCACGACCTTGCCGGTGGCGCCGCGAGAGTCGATCAGCTCGAGCGCATCGGCCGCCCGCTCGAGCGGGAATCGCGCCCCTACGATCGGCTTGACGAAGCCCTCCTCGGCGAGCCGGTTGACCTCCCGGCCGATCTCCTGGTTGACCTCGGGCTTGCCCATCACGTAGGCGCCCCACCCGGCGCCGACCACGTCGATGTTGTTCAGCAGCAGGCGGTTGACCCGCACTTCGGGGATCGAACCGCCGGTGAAGCCCACGACCACGCAGCGGCCGCCCTCGGCCAGCGAACGCAGGCTGTCGGTGAAGCGGTCACCGCCGACCGGGTCGATCACGACGCCGACGCCGCCGCCGGAGATCTCCTTGACCTGGTCCTTCCAGGGCCCGTCCGAGCGCACCACCTCGTCGGCCCCGGCCTCGCGGGCGACCTGTGCCTTGTCGTCGGTCGACACCACGCCGATCGTGCGCGCCCCGAGGCCCTTCGCGATCTGCAGCGCGGCCGTGCCCACGCCACCCGCGGCACCGTGCACCAGCACGGTCTCGCCGCGGGCCAAGCGCCCGCGCGTGACCAGAGCGAAGTAGGCGGTGTGGTAGTTGAGGACGAGGCCGGCGCCCTGACTGAAGTCGAGCCCTTTCGGGAGCGCGAAGGTGAGCCAGGCCGGTGCCACGGCGGTCTCCGCGAATCCGCCCAGCATGCAGAAGGCGGCTACGCGGTCTCCCGCGGCGAGCCCGGAGCCGTCGGGCGCTGCAACCACCACGCCGGACACCTCGGAGCCGGGCACAAAGGGAAGCTCGGGCTTGACCTGGTACTCGCCTCGGGTCTGCAGCACCTCGGGGAAGGAGACGCCGGCCGCGTGGACCTCGACGACGACGCCGCTGCCCGGCGTGAGCATGTGCGAGGCCTCCGGCTCGGGAAGGTCGACCTCGCGCAGGGCGTTCCGGGGTCCGCTCAGCTCGGCTATTTGGATCGCTCTCATCGGCGCGGCAGACTACCCGCATGAACATCGCCCTACGGGTCGTCCTGATTCTGTCCTGCTGCGCGCTCTCCGCGCCCGCGAGCGCCTCCGCGGCACCGCCGATCCCTCAGGATCCCTCCGAGCTCGCCGGCCTCGATACGTTCAGCGGCCGCCCGGCGACCCCGCGGCCCGTCAGGGCGCCGCGCGTCCCGCGCCATCCCTTCATGGCGGCGAATGGGCGCTCCAACGTCCACAACGACGCCTACCAGACCGACACATACCGCACCCTGGGTCCGCTGGGGCGGCGCACACGCACCTTCTCGCAGTTCTTCGGCGGCCCGATCGGGCTGGGCTCGTGCGGGATCACGATCGCCTTCGACCGTCGCGGCCGTTTGGTCACCACCTGCGTCACGGCCAGCCAGGTCTACCTGCGGCTGATGCACCCACGGACGCTCGACACGATCGCCGAGCACCAGTTGCCCGATCGTGTCATCCCGCCGGGACTGACCCCCTTCGAGGCTTCCGGCGGCGCCTACTTCTACCTCGACCACAAGGACCGCGCAGTCGTCTCGATCGCCCGGCAGATCTTCATCGTTGCCCTGAAGGACGGCCAGTGGCGCCGAGTCAAGACCTTCGACCTGAGCGGCGTGCTGCCCGCGGACGAGCAGCTCAACTCGGCGCTGCCCGACTGGGAGGGACGGCTCTGGTTCGTGTCGCGCAACGAGGGCATCGTGGGCGCGCTCGATCAGCGCAACGGGCGGCTCCTCGGCTTCCGGCGCACGGGGGAGGCGATTGGCAACTCCTTCGCCGTGGACGACACCGGCGGCGTGTTCGTGGTCACGGACGCCGCGCAGTACCGCTTCGACGCCGGCCGCCGTGGGCGGCCACAGGTCAGCTGGCGACTGCCCTACGACAACGTGGGCATCCAGAAGCCGGGCCAGTTCGACGCCGGCTCGGGCACCACGCCCACGCTGATGGGGCGTCGCTACCTGTCGATCACCGACAACGCCGACCCGATGCAGGTGGTGGTGCTGCGGCGCGACCGGCGGCTGCCGCGGGGCTCGCGCCGGCGCGTCTGCGAAGCGCCTGTGTTCGAGCGCGGGGCGAGCGCCACCGAGAACTCCATCGTCGCCACCGGGCGCTCGATGGTCATCGAGAACAACTACGGCTACGCGCCGCCGCCGTTCGCCACCGAGGACGGCAACACCACCGTTCCGGGAGTGACCAGGGTGGATATCCGCCGCGGCGGTCGTGGTTGCCGCACGGTCTGGAGGTCGCGCGAGATCTCGCCCAGCACGGTGCCCAAGCTGTCGCTCGCCAATGGGCTGATCTACCTCTACACCAAGCCGGCGGGCACGCCCGACCGCTGGTACCTCACGGCCATCGACTTCTTCACCGGCAGGACGGTCTGGCGGCGCCTGATGGGTACCGGCCGGCTCTTCAACGTGCACTACGCGGGGCTCACGCTGAGCCCGAGCGGCGTGCTCTACAGCGGGGTGCTGGGCGGTACTGTGGCGCTGGCCGACGGCTGAACCATGACCGACTTCCTCGTCAAGCGCGATGAATTGCGTAGCTCCCGCATCGTCGAGTCCGAGGCGCCCGGACTCGAGCCCGGACAAGCGCTGCTGCGGGTGGACACCTTCGGGCTGACGGCCAACAACATCACCTACGCCGTGTTCGGCGACCTCATGTCCTACTGGGATTTCTTCCCCGCGCAGGACGGCTGGGGGCGCGTGCCCGTGTGGGGCTTCGCCGAGGTCGAGCGCAGCGAGGTGGCGGGCGTCGAGCCCGGCACGCGGCTGTACGGCTACCTGCCGCCCTCCTCGCACCTGGTGGTGACACCCAGCGGGGTCGACCGCTTCGGGTTTGTGGACGGCGCGCCGCACCGCGCGGCCCTGTCCTCGACCTACCAGCGCTACCTGTTCAGCGAGGACGACCCCTTCTACCGCCAGGACACCGAGCCGATCCAGGTCCTGCTGCGGCCGCTGTTCTTCACCTCCTTCCTGATCGACGATCTGCTCGCCGACGACGGGCTGGCCGAGCGGGGTCCGGTGGTGATCTCGAGCGCGTCGAGCAAGACGGCGATCGGCGTGGCGTTTCTGCTGGCCCAGCGCGAAGGGGTCGAGCTGGTCGGGTTGACCTCCCCGCGCAGCGCCGGGTTCGTCGCGCGTCTGGAGCTCTACGACCGCGTGGTGCCCTATGACGCGATCGGCTCACTCGCGCGCGAACCGGCCTCGTTCGTGGACATCGCCGGGGACGGCCAGGTGCGCATGGCCGTTCACTCCCTGTACGGCGACGAGCTCATTCGCAGCATCGCCGTCGGAGTGACGCATTGGGAGGAGTTCGCCGCCGGCGGCGGGGAGCTGCCCGGCCCGGCACCGGTCTTCTTCTTCGCGCCCGATCGCGTGGTCAAGCGTTCGGCGGACTGGGGGCGCGACACCCTCGGCACGCGCGTGGCCGAGGCCTGGCACCCGTTCTGCGAATGGATCGGCACGTGGCTCGACGTCAGCCGCGGCCAGGGCTTCGACGAGCTTCAGAAGGTCTACGCGGAGCTGCTCGAGGGGCGCATCGAGCCGACGACGGCCCACGTGCTGTCCCTCTAGCTCGCTGCCTTGGGCCGCCGGCACGCGAACCTGAGCGTCGTCCTCGTCGTGATCGGCGCCCTGCTCGTCCCCTTCGCGACGGTAGCCCTCTATGCCCGGGCGCACGTGATCGACCCCGAGGTGTTCGCCGATCGTGCCGTGGAGGCGCTCGACGAGCCGGCCGTGCGCCGGGCGGTCAAGGGGGAGATCATCGGCGCGCTGCTGGCTCGCACCGGGCCCGGCGTTCGCCCCACAGCCCGGGCCCTGCTGAGCCCGCGGGTCGACGAGATCATCGCGTCGGCGGCCTTCCGTCGCCTCTTTCGCGCGGCGGCTCTCGACACGAACCGGCGGTTCTTCGAGGAGGGCGAGCGACACCGCGACGGTCGAGCTAGAGGAGGTGGTCCCGCTGGTGCGCAGAGAGCTGCGCTCGGTATCCCCGCGGCTGGTCCGCGCGGTGCCGCGCCGGGTCGACGTCGAGCTGGTCGTCCTGCGCCGCGACGAGTTCCCGGGCGCGGGTGCGGTGAGCGCCGACAACGTGCGCCTGTTCTCCGTGCTGCTGTCGCTGCTCGCGCTGGTGGCCTTCGCGCTGGCGATGGTTGTCGCCCCGAGCCGGGCCCTGGCGGCGGCCGCCGTGGGCGCTGCGCTCGTGGTCGCAGCGGCGCTGCTCGCGGGCGGCATGCTGCTCACCCGGCTGGCGGTCGTGGCTCCGCGGCAGAGCGAGGGCCGGCTGACCGAGGCCGAGCTGGAGGACGCGATCGGCGCCCTCTTCGACACCTACCTGAGCCCCCTGTACACATGGGCGCTCGTGATCGGGCTGGCCGGGCTGGTACTCATCGTCGGGGGGTTGGTGCTCAGAGGGGCCGGAGATTCCTCTCAGGCGCTGATTCGCCGATCGAGGGACGCGGCGAGCAGTTTCAGTTGGTACTGTTCACCAATTAGTTAACCGTATGCACGAGGAGGACCGATGAGCGAGCGCGATGGATACGAGCACGGCGTCCCCTGCTGGATCGCCGGGGTCTTCCCCGACCCCGAGCGGGCGCTGGCCTTCTACACCCGGCTGTTCGGCTGGGAGGCCGAGGACACCATGCCGCCGGAAGCTCCCGGGCGCTACTACCTGTGCCGCCTGCGCGGCGATCGCGATGTGGCGGCCATCGGCTCCGAGCGCGGCGGGGGGACGCCGGCGGCGGCCGCCTGGGGAACCCACGTGTGGGTGGACAGCGCCGACGAGGCGACCGCCAGGGCGCGCGAGGCCGGCGGCAGCGTGCTCGCGGCACCGTTCGACCTGCTCGACGCCGCTCGCGTCGCCGTGCTCGCCGACCCGGAAGGAGCCGTGTTCTGCGTGTGGCAGCCGGGTGACCACCGGGGAGCGCAGCTGGTCAACGAGCCCGGTGCCTGGTCGATGAGCGCGCTCAACGCTCGCGACCCGGAGCAGGCCAAGGCCTTCTACGGCGAGGTGTTCGGCTGGGAGAGTGACGCGATGGACCTCGGCGGCGCCGAGGTGACGATGCTGCGGCTGCCCGGCTATGTGGGCGGCGAGCCCCAGCAGCCGGTCCCGCGGGACGTGATCGCCACGCTCATGGCGCTCGACAGCGACGCTTCGCCGGACGCGCCGCCGCCGCACTGGAGCGTCGACTTCTGGGTGGACGACGTGGAGGCGAGCGTCGCGCTGGTCGCCGAACTGGGCGGCGAGGTCGTCGCGCCCCCCTACGAGATTCCCGGCGCGCCGCTGAAGCAGGCCGTAGTGGCCGACCCGCAGGGCGCCGTGTTCTCGGTGACCGAGTTAGTGATTCCCGACGCAGCCGGCTAGCCGCCGCCGCGGCTGGGCATGATCGTCGTGATGGCGCTCGGCCCGGTGACTTGACATGGACGTGGTGATCGGCGTCGACGTCGGGACCACCAGCGCCAAGGCGGTCGCCTTCGACGCGGCCGGCGAGGAGCGGGGAAACGCGGAGGCCGGCTATCCGCTGGACTCGTCCAATCCGGGCCAGGCGGTGCAGAATCCGGCGCAGGTGGTGGACGGGGCGCTCGAGGCCATCCGAGCGGCCGCCGGCGAGGCCGCTGCCCGGGGCGCGCGGATCGCCGGACTGTCGCTCAGCTCCGCGCTGCATTCACTGGTGGCTCTGGACGAGCGCGAGCGGCCGCTCACCGCGCTGCTGACCTGGGCCGACACGCGCGCCCGCGAGCAGGCCGAGCGGCTCAAGCGCGACCATCCAGAGCTCCACGGGCGCACCGGGACTCCGCTGCATCCGATGGCGCCGCTGGCCAAGCTGGTCTGGTTTCGGGAGCGCGAGCCGGAGACCTTCGCGGCGGCAAGCCGCTGGGTGGGCATCAAGGAGCTGGTCCTGGCGCGGCTGACCGGGGAGTGGGCGATCGACCATTCCTGTGCCTCGGGCACGGGTCTCCTGAACCTGGACCGCCTCGACTGGGACGGCCAGGCGCTCGAGCTCGCCGGGATCGACGCCGGCCGGCTCTGCCCGCTCGTGCCGGCCAAGCAGACCTTCGCGCTGACTGAGTCGATTCCCGGGATCGACGCCGGCACCCCGGTGGTGGCGGGAGCGGGCGACGGCCCGCTGGCCAACCTCGGCGTGGGTGCGGTGCAGCCGGGCGTCGCCGCGTGCTCGATCGGCACCAGCGGCGCACTGCGTGTGGTGGTCGAGCGCCCGGTGGTGGACCCCGCCGGTCGCGTCTTCTGTTACGCGCTCACTCCGGAACGCTGGGTCACGGGCGGCGCGATCAACAACGGCGGCGTGGTGCTCCAGTGGGCCGGCGACGCTCTGGCCCCGGACCTGGGCGAGCACCCCGAGGAGGAGCTGCTGGCGCTCGCCGCCGAGGTGCCGGCGGGCAGCCAGGGCCTCGTGATGTTGCCCTACCTCCTCGGTGAGCGAGCGCCGGATTGGAATGCTCTGCCGGGCGGCGCCTACGTGGGGCTCACGCGCGACCACGGGCGTGGGCATCTGGTCCGGGCCGCGATCGAGGGGGTGTGCCAGCAGCTCGCGTTGGTGCTCGCCTCCGTGCGCGATTCCGGCCACGCGGTGACCGAGGTCCGCGCCACCGGCGGCTTTGCCCGCAGCGAGCTGTGGAAGCAGATGCTGGCCGAGACGCTGGGCATGACGGTCGGCTTCCCGGCCAGCCACGAGGGGTCCGCCTTCGGCGCCGCGCTGCTCGGCATGGAGGCGCTCGGGATGATCGACTCGTTTGCCGTGGCGGCCGACCTCCTGCGCATCGACGACGAGGTTGTGCCGGACGCCGCGGCCGTGGCCGTGTACCACGAGCTACTGCCCGTGTTCGCCGCCCTCTGCGACCAGCTCGCGCCGGCCTTCACCGCGCTCACGCGATTTCAGCGCCCCGCTACTTGATGAACAGGATCTCCGCGTACTTGGGCAGAGGCCAGAGGTCGTCGGCCACCTGCTTCTCCAGCCGGTCGCCCAGCTCGCGCACCTTCTCGAGCGCGGTGAGCTGGTTGTCGCGCGCGTACTCGGCCAGCTCGAGGCCCTCGATCGCGTCCGGGTAGACGTTGGCCGCCTCGAGCGCGCTGATCGCCTCGGCGAACTCTCCGACCAGCTCACGCGTCTTCGCGGCCAGCGCGTCCATGCCCGCGGCCTCCACCAGCGCCACGTGACGCAGGGCGGCCGGCAGCAGCATCGTGCGGGCCATCGAGGCGGCGGTCTCCGTCTCGATGTTCGCCCGCGTCGAGTACTGCTCGGCCCACACCTCGAAGCGCGACTCGAGCTCGCGCTCCGACAGCACTTCGTACTTCGCGAAGGCAGCGACGGAGGTGTCGGCCAGGATCTCGGGTAGCGCCTCGGGCGTGTCCTTGAGGTTCTTGAGCCCGCGCCGCTCGGCCTCGGCGTGCCATTCGTCGGAGTAGTTGTCGCCGCCGAAGATCACCCGCTTGCTGGCGCTGTACGCGTCCTTGACCACCTCGATCACCGCCTCCGCGACGTCGCCCCCGTTCGAGAGCTTGCCCTCGAGCTGGTCCGACAGCTCGTCGATGGCCTCGGCGGTGATCGTGTTCAGCACCGTGTTAGGGAAGGCCAGCGACTGGCTCGACCCGAGCGCGCGGAACTCGAACTTGTTCCCGGTGAAGGCGAACGGCGACGTCCGGTTGCGATCGCCGCCGTGCATCGGCAGCGGCGGCAGCACCGGCGTGCCCAGGCCCAGCACGGAGGCCGGGGTGTGCGGGTCGCCCTCGCCCGAGGCGAAGGCCTCGAAGACCTTCTCGAGCTCGGCGCCCAGGAAGATCGAGATGATCGCCGGCGGCGCCTCGTTGGCCCCGAGGCGGTGGTCCTGCCCGATACCCGCCACCGAAGCGCGCAGCAGCCCCTGATGCTTGTCCACGGCCTTGATCACTGCGGCGCAGAAGAACAGGAAGTTGACGTTGTCGGCCGGCGTGTCGCCCGGCTCCATCAGGTTGTGGCCGGTGTCGGTGCCCATCGACCAGTTGTTGTGCTTGCCCGAGCCGTTGACCCCCGCGAAGGGCTTCTCGTGCAGCAGGCAGACCAGCCCGTACTTGCGCGCCACCGACTGCAGCAGCTGCATGGTGAGCTGCTGGTGGTCGGATCCGACGTTCGAGTTCTCGAACACCGGAGCGATCTCGTACTGGCCCGGCGCCACCTCGTTGTGGCGTGTCTTGACCGGCACGCCGAGCTTGGCCAGCTCGAGTTCCGAATCCATCATGAACGCGAGCACGCGTTCGGGGATCGAGCCGAAATAGTGGTCGTCGAGCTCGTGCCCCTTGGGCGGCTTGGCGCCGAACAGCGTGCGCCCGGTGTTGATCAGGTCGGGGCGCTCGAAGTAGTACTGCTCGTCGATCAGGAAGTACTCCTGCTCGGGCCCCACGGTGGTGAATACACGCGAGGCGTTCTCGTCACCCAGCAGGCGGAGCGCTCGGGTGGCCGAGCGCGACAGCGCGTCCATCGAGCGCAGCAGCGGGATCTTGGCGTCGAGCGCCTCGCCGGTCCACGAGGCGAAGGCCGTGGGAATGCACAGCAGGGCGCCGTTGGGGTTCTCAAGGATGAAGGCCGGGCTGGTGGGATCCCACGCCGTGTAGCCGCGCGCCTCGAAGGTCGCGCGCACGCCGCCGGTGGGAAACGAGGATGCGTCGGGCTCGCCCTGGATCAGCTCCTTGCCGGAGAACTCCGCCAGTGCCACGCCGTCGCCGGCCGGGTTGAAGAACGAGTCGTGCTTCTCCGCGGTGAGCCCGGTGAGCGGCTGGAAGACGTGCGTGAAGTGGGTCGCGCCGTTTTCGAGCGCCCACTCCTTCATGGCCAGTGCCACGGCGTCGGCGAGGGACGGGTCGAGCGTCTCGCCCTGCTCCAGCGTGAGCTGCAGCCGGCGGAAGGTGTCCTTGGGCAGCCGGGTGCGCTGGACGGCGGCGGAGAAGACGTTGGCGCCGAACGGATAGTTGGCGGCTTGGGTCAAGTCGACCGAGCCGAGTGCCCCTCCATTGGGGCTCCACTGGGCGGCGGTGACGTTCTGCTGGCGGATTCTTGGCATGTCGTGAACGATCCTCCTGGGTGGGTCCGGGCCCGGGGAAAGCTATCCACAGGCTGGCCAAGTGCGTTTATCCAGGTGTCCAAACTTCTGCAGCCGGCTTTCGCCCCGCTGGCAACGCGCCGGCGCCCAGGTGAGCGAAGACCGCCGACGCACGAGTTAGCTTCAGCACTCAAATGGGGGCACAGGAAGCCGAAAAGCCACGATTCCCGGTGCTGGTGGTAGCCGGCACTCGTCCCGAAGCGATCAAGCTCGTGCCGATCATCCGCTGCCTGCGGGACAGCGATGTATTCGAGCCGGTCGTGATCTCGACCGGCCAGCACGAGCTGATGGTCGACGAGATCATGGCCATGGCCGGCATCGTCCCCGACCACCACCTCGAGGTGGACAGCCGCTACCCGAGCCTGAACGCCCGGGTGGCGAACGTGATCGCTCGCTTCGGCGAGTTCTGCGTGGACGCCTACGGCGATCACGGCGGGCAGATGCCCACGGCCGGCTCGACGCCGCCTACCGGGCGCTGGACGACCTGCTGGGCGAGGCGGTGTCCGACCGCGGCTCGGTGATCGTGTCGATCGTCGACGCCGACGGCCGCCTTCGGGCCGACGCGCCGCGTTTCGTGGCGGCGCACTTCAGCGACCCGCGAGTGGGCGGGGTGCAGGCGCTGGTGCGCATCTACAACCGCAGACGCTTGCTCACCTGGATGCAGGACATCGAGTTCTCGGTCTACGGCTTCCTCTACCAGGCCGGGCGCACGGGCTGGGGCACGGCGGGGATGGGCGGCAACGGCCAGTTCAACCGGCTCTCGGCGCTCGACGACGTGGCCGACCACCGCGGTCCGTGGCGCGACCGGCTCACCGAGGACCAGGACCTGGGGCTGCGCCTGATCGGCGCCGGCTGGCTCGGGCGCCAGGAGCTGCGTGCCGTCGATCGAGCAGCAGGGGCTGCCCAACCTGGGGCGGCTGTTCCGCCAGCGGACGCGCTGGTCCCAGGGCAACCTCCAGGCCCTCGGGCTGGTGGGCGCGATCCGCGGGGCGCGCGCCCCGCTGCCGGCCCGGGCCGAGCAGATCGCCTACCTGTTCATGCCGCTCTGGCAGGCGATCGTGGGCGGGGCGCTGGTGGCCGCCGTGCTCCTCGCCGTCCTCGACGTGGCGTCGTTCTGGGACACCGGTCCGTGGTGGCAGCTCGTGTTCTTCTACGTGCTCGGCTTCGGCGGAGTGCTCTTGGGTTGTGCCGCCCGCGGTGCGCCTCAGGGGGCGCCCGGGGTGGCGCGTGGCCTGGCCGTCGCCCACCTGTACGCGGTCTACTCCTGGCTGCTGTGGCCGGTGCTTTTGCGCTCGGCGGCCCGCCAGCTGACCGAGCGGCGCGACTGGGCCAAGACGGAGCGCGAGCCGGTGGGCTGAGCGCGCGGCATGACACGCCCCGGTGCGTAGTCTCGGGTGGATGGCAGCAATCGAGCTCAAGGGCGTCGTCAAGCGCTTCGGCGAGATCACCGCCGTGAACGGTCTCGACCTCGATGTGCCCGAGGGCACCTGCCTTGGTCTGCTCGGGCCCAACGGGGCGGGGAAGTCCACCACCATGCGCATGCTCACCGGCCAGGCGCTGGCCGACGAGGGGTCGATCCGCGTGCTCGGCCGCGTGCTGCCGGAGGAGTCGAAGGAGGCACGCGCGGAGATGGGAGTCGTGCCCCAGCTGGACAACCTCGACGTGGACGTGACGGTGGAGGACAACCTCGCCGTGTTCGCCCGGCTCTACCGCGTGCCCAACGTCCGCGAGGCCGTGGACCGCGGGCTGGCCCTCGCTCGCCTGACCGACCGCCGCAAGGACGCCGTCGACAAGCTGTCCGGCGGCATGCGCCGGCGCCTGTTGCTGGCGCGCGGGCTGGTGCACCAGCCGCGGCTGCTGCTGCTCGACGAGCCCACCGTGGGCCTCGACCCGCAGATCCGCACGGAGCTGTGGTCGCTGATCGACAGCCTGCGTTCCGAGGGTGCCACCATCCTGATGTCCACGCACTACATCGAGGAGGCCCAGCGGCTGGCCGACGAGGTGGCCGTGATGGCCGAGGGCCGGGTCCTCGACCGCGGCCGGCCGGCCGACCTGATCGCCAAGCACGCCGGTCGCGAGACCGCCGAGGTCTACGGCCCGCCCGCGCGCCTGGCCGAGGTGCGCGAGGCCGCGCAGGCCCAGAACCTGCTCGTGCGCCCCGCCGGCCCCGCCGTGGCCATCATGGGCGCGGAGCGAGCACAGAACGGAGCCATTCCCGACGACGCCGTGATCCGCGCGGCGTCGCTGGAGGACGTGTTCGTGCTGCTCACCGGGGAGGAGGCGGAGTGAGAGCCTCGGTTGCACCCGGCCGAGCCGGGGTGCTCCCGCGATGAGGCGCTTGGAGCCCGCTGCCATCGGCGGCGTGATGAGCCGCGAGGTCGCCAACTTCCGCACCTTCTGGAAGGCCACCACCTTCTCCAGCCTGCTCGAGCCGGTGGTCTACCTGCTCGCCTTCGGGCTCGGGCTCGGGGCCACGGTGGTCGACCGGGTGGACGGCCTCGACTACGTGGAGTTCGTGGGCACCGGCATGGTGGCTACCGCAGTGATCTTCTCGAGCGCCCTGCCGGCGATGTTCGGGACCTTCGTCAAGGAGCGCTTCCAGCGCACCTACGACGCGATCCTGGCCGCGCCGGTGGACGTCGAGGAGCTGGTGACCGCCGAGATGCTGTGGATCGGCATCCGCTCCGGCTTCTACGGCTGCTTTCCCCTGCTCGTGTCCATGCTGTTCGGGCTCGACCCCACGCCGGGGATGCTGCTCGTGCCCTTCTTCGCCTTCTTCACCGCGCTCGGCTTCGCCGCCTTCGGCATCGCCGTGGCCGGCAGCGTGTCCAAGATCGACCAGTTCAACTACGTCACCACCCTGGTGATCACACCGCTGTTCCTGGTAGCGGGCACGTTCTTCCCGATCGACGAGCTCCCCCAGGGCGTCCAGGTCGCCGCTCAGTTCAATCCGCTGCACCAGCTGGTGGAGCTCGTGCGTCATGCCTGCTTCGGGTTCGAGGCCACCGACCTCCTGCGCGTCGGCGCGCTGGTGGTGTTCGCCGTCGCGCTATGGCGGGTGGCCGTGTCGCGAATGACGGCCCGGCTGATCGACTAGGAGAGACTCTCGTGCGCATCCGCGCTAACTCGACCTTCGGTCTAGTCGCGGCCGGGCGATTTCCGACAGGCGTCCAAAGAAAGCCGGCCCCTCGCCCGCCAACCTGAAGGCCGGATGCTCCTCCCCTCCAACACCGGCGCCCGCTCTCGGGGCGACCTCCTCCTCACCGGTTCGACCGGGTTCCTCGGCATGGAGCTGCTGGCGCGGCTTCTAGAGGACACCGATCGCCGAGTGTGGGCGCCGGTGCGGGCGGGAAGCGAGGCCGAGGCCGTTGCGCGTGTACGCGCGACCTTGTCCTCGCTGGTGGGAGACCCGGACGCCTATGCCGACCGCGTGGTGCCGCTCGCCGCAGAGCTCACGATCCCCGGTCTGGGGCTGAACCAGAGCCGGCGCACCGAGCTCGTCGAACAGGTCGACGAGGTCATCGACTGCGCCGCCTGGCGCCTGTTGTAGCGAAGCATCCGGCTCTGCCGGATGCGCACGATGTTCCGTCGTCAGGCGAAGCATCCGGCTCTGCCGGATGCGCACGATGTCCTCCCCGTCAGCCTCGCGGCGCCCCGACGAGATTGCGCACCGCCCGTACGGCCACCGACAGCGTGGTGAGGTCGAACGTCCGGCCGGCGCGGATGTCGGCCAGCGTGGCCAGACAGCGCTCAGCCGGCGGCTGCTCGGCCATCCAGCCGTCAACGCGCTCCGCTGGGGCGGCCAGGCGCGGGCCGTTCTGCAGCACCTCTGCGGTGAGCTGGCGGTGGATCGAGTAGAGGTCGTCTCGCAGCGCGGCCCGCGCCATCGCCTTCCAGCGATCCTCGCGCGAGAGACCGACAATGCGGTCACGCAGCCAATGCAGGTGCAGGCGGCTGCCCAGGCGGAAGTGGACGGCCGCCACGGCCTCCACGTCCAGGCCGCTCTCGTCCCCCACCTCGACCACGTCGAAGGTGGCGTACATCGTCGACAGCCCGGCCACGCGCATGGCCAGGTCGTCCGGCACCCCGGCCGAGCGCAGCTCATCCACGTGGCGGGCCAGCGGCTCGACGTCGGCCGGGTCGAGCAGCCTGGAGATCGCCTCCGTGAGCACGGTGGCGCCGGGGGTGAAATGCTCGACCGTGGAGGCGATGTCCATCGGGGCGCGCCGATTGCGCAGCAGCCAGCGCGAGCCGCGCTCGATCAGCCGCCGTCCCTCGAGCAGCATCTCGATCTGCACCGACGCCTTGACCTCGTTGTCGAGCGCTTCGATGGCCGCCCACTGCGGGCGCATGCCGAACACCTCGCGCGACACGGCGTAGGCACGCGCGATCTCCGAGGCCGGGGCGCCCGTCTCCTCGTGCAGCCGGAAAGCGAACGTGGTGCCGCCGCCGTGCAGCATGTTGTTGACCACCTGCGTGGCCACGATCTCGCGTCCCAGGCGATGCGAGCGCATGACCTCGGCGTGCCGGTCGGGCAGCGGCGGCGGGAAGTAGCGCGCCAGCTCCGCGGAGAGGTGCGGATCCTCGGGGACGTCGGAGTCGAGCAGGGCGGCGTACAGGAAGACCTTCGAATAGGCGAGCAGCACGGCCAGCTCGGGCCGGGTCAGCCCGCCGTGCTCCCGGGCGCGATCGGCGAGGTCCTCCTCATTCGGAAGCGCCTCGAGCTCGCGGTCGAGCTTTGCCGCGGCCTCGAGCGCGCGGATGAAGCGCTGATGCACCTCGAGCATCGAGGAGGCCTGCGCCTCGGCCAGGCTGAGCGTCTCAGCCTGCTCGTAGTTGTCCTTCAGCACGAGGTCGGCCACGGTCTCGGTCATCTGGGCAAGCAGCTCGTTGCGCTGCTTGACGGTCATGTCACCGGCCGCCACCACGGCGTCGAGCAAAATCTTGATGTTCACCTCGCGGTCGGAGCAGTCCACGCCGGCCGAGTTGTCGATGGCGTCGGTATTGATGCGCCCGCCGCCCAGGGCGTACTCGATGCGGGCCGGCTGCGTGAAGCCGAGGTTGCCGCCCTCACCGACGACACGGGCGCCCAGGTCGGCGGCGTCGATGCGCACGGCGTCATTGGCCTTGTCACCCGCGTCGGCGTGCGTCTCATCAGATGCCTTGACGTAGGTGCCGATGCCGCCGTTCCAGAGCAGGTCCACCGGAGTGCGCAGCAGCACGCGGATGAGCTCGTTGGGGGAGAGGCTGCGGTCCTCGGTTGCCAGCACGGCCCGGGCCGCCTCGGAGAGCTCGATCGACTTGGCCGTGCGCGGCCAGACACCGCCGCCGGGCGAGATCAGCTCCGGGTCGTAGTCGGTCCAGGACGAGCGCGGCAGCTCGAACAGGCGCCTGCGCTCGTGCCAGCTCGCCTCGGGATCGGGCTCCGGATCCAGGAAGATCTCGCGGTGGTTGAACGCCGCCACGAGTCGGATCTGGCGTGAGAGGAGCATGCCATTGCCGAACACGTCCCCCGACATGTCGCCGATTCCGATGGCGCTGAACGGCTCGGCGCTCACGTTGTGGCCCAGCTCGCGGAAGTGGCGCTTGACCGACTCCCATGCGCCGGCGGCGGTGATGCCCATGCGCTTGTGGTCGTAGCCCGAGGAGCCGCCCGAGGCGAAGGCGTCGCCCATCCAGAAGTCGTATTCGGCCGCCACCGAGTTGGCCATGTCGGAGAAGGTCGCGGTGCCCTTGTCGGCGGCCACCACCAGGTACGGATCGTTCTCGTCGTAGCGCACGACTCCGGGTGGACCTACGGTCTCGCCGTCCACGATGTTGTCCGTCAGGTCGAGTAGTGCGCGGATGAAGGTGCGGTAGCAGGCCTCCACCTCGGCGAGCAGCTCCTCGCGGTCGCCGCCCTCGGGCGGGCGCTTGACGACGAAGCCTCCCTTGGCGCCGACGGGGACGATCACCGCGTTCTTGACCATCTGCGCCTTCATCAGACCGAGGACCTCGGTGCGGAAGTCCTCGCGGCGATCCGACCAGCGCAGCCCGCCGCGGGCCACCCGGCCGCCGCGCAGGTGCACCCCCTCGGTACGCGGCGAATACACGAAGATCTCGAACGCCGGGCGAGGCTCGGGCAGCCAGGACAGGCGGGAAGGGTCGAGCTTGAACGCGAGGTAGGTCTTCAGCGCGTCCTCACGGTCGCGCTGGAAGAAGTTGGTGCGCAGCATCGCGCAGATCACGCTCAGGAAGCGGCGCAGGATGCGGTCCTGATCGAGGCTCTCGACCTCGTCGATGGCCTGCTCTATCCGGCGGGTCACCTGGTCGGACCCCTCGGGATCCGCGCGCCCGCCGGCGCGCTGAGGGTCGAAACGAACGCGGAACAGCTCCAGCAGCAATGCGGCCACCTCCGGGTGGCGGACAAGCACCTCCTCCAGGTAGCGGTCGCTGTAGGTGGAGCCCGTCTGGCGCAGGTAGCGGGCCACGGCGCGCAGCACGATCACGTCGCGCCAGGTCAGGCCGCCCTCGAGGACGAGGCGGTTGTAGCCGTCGTTCTCCACCTCGCCGTGCCAGGCGCGCAGGAAAGCCTCCTGGAACGCTTCGCGCACGCCGCGCGCTTCGGGATCCCCGTCGCCGCGGCAGACGAGGCCGAAGTCGTAGATCCAGGCGGACTCCCCGTCTCGTGGCTTGACGGGATAGGGCCGCTCGTCGGCCACCTTCACGCCCATGTTCTCGAACAGCGGCAGTACGTCGGACAGAGCCAGCGGGCGCCCGGAGCGATAGAGCTTCGCCCGCAGCACACCCGGCCCCGCCCCCAGCGGGCGGTACAGGCTGATCTCGAGGCCGCGGCCGTCGGGCAGCTCCTCGAGATGGCGCAGGTCGGCGATCGCCGAGCGGGCCACCCAGTCGGCCCGGTAGGCGGTGGGAAAGGCGTCGCCGTAGCGCCGAAACAGCTGCGTGCCGTGCTCCTCACCCTGATCCTCGATCAGCGCCTGTTCGAAGTCGTCGGCCCAGGAGCGGGTGGCGGCCACCAGCATGACCTCGATCGCCCGAGTGTCGACCGTCGGGTTGTGCCCCGGCTCGGTGTACGCCATGTAGTGCAGGCGAACCAGCACCGACTCCGACACGCGGGTCGTGTAGTCGATCGCCTTCGCGTCGGTCACGTCGCGCAGGATCGCCTCGATGCGGCGCCGGTTCTCGGTGTTGAAGCGGTCGCGCGGCACGAACACGAGGCACGAGAAGAAGCGCCCGAACCGGTCTCGGCGGACGAACAGCCGCACGCGCTGTCGCTCACCCAGGTGCAGGATCCCAATGGCGGTTTCGAACAGCTCGTCGGGCGATACCTGGAACAGCTCGTCGCGCGGGTGGGCCTCCAGCACCTCGACCAGTGCCTTCTCGTTGTGACTGCCGTGCGGGAAGGCCGCCCGCTCGAGCACCGAGGCGAACTTGCGGCGCAAGATCGGGATCTCGGAGACGTGCGCTTCGTACGCGGTGTGGGTGTAGAGCCCCAGGAAGCGCCGTTCGCCCACCACGTTGCCGTCGGCGTCGAAGCGCTTGATGCCGACGTAGTCGAGGTAGGCCGGGCGGTGCACCGTGGCTCGCGAGTTGGCCTTGGTGAGGTTGAGCAGATGCGGCTCGAGCGCCAGATCGCGTACCTCGGGCGGGAGCTTGTCGAAGGAGCGTGACGTGGGCTCGGCATCCGACTGGCGCAGGATCCCGAGGCCGGAGCCCGGCAGCGCGCGCAGGCACAGCTCGCCCTCCTCGCGCGCCAGCTCGTACTCGCGATAGCCGAGGAAGGTGAAGTTGTGGTTCTGCAGCCACTCGAGGAAGGCGCGCGACTCGGTGGCATCCTCGGCGTCGACGCCCTCGGGTGGGGAAGCGGCCAGCTCGGCCGCCAGGCGGAGTGCACGGTCGCGCATCGCCGGCCAGTCGTCGACCGCCGCCGTTACCTCGCCGATCACGCGGAGCACGTGAGTGCGCAGCTCGTCGAGGAGGCCCGGGTCGGTCTGGCGATCGACCTCGGCGTGGATCACCGACTCCGCCAGCACTCCCTCGCCGGATCCTTCGACCGACGGAGGGGGGAGAAGGTCCCGGAGCGTCCCGTCGGCGTCACGGCGCACGTCGATCACCGGATGGATGATCAGGTGGACGCCGTAGCCGCGCCGGTTGAGCTCCATGCTGATCGAGTCGATCAGGAAGGGCTTATCGTCGGTCACGATCTCCACGACGCTGTGGGTGGATTGCCAGCCGTGGGTCTCGAACTGCGGGTTGTAGACGCGCACCTTGGTCTCACCCTCGGCGCGCCGGCGCGCGAAGGCGAGCTGACCGACCGCCAGGCCGTAGAGATCGAGCGGGTCGCGCTCGGCTATGTCCTCCGGCGAGACCCAGCGGTAGAACTGGCGCACGAACGCCTCGGCGTCGTCCGCGCCGTCATCGGCGAGCTGCTCGCGCACCCGCGAGCAGACTTCTTCGATCAGCGTCTCGTCCGCGTCCTGGACACTCACGCTCTCCTCCCTAACCGGTCTCTCTGAGTGTATGCCCGTCCTGCGGCCGCTGAAGCGATTGAATTGGCGGTTGCGTTGAGCGAGAAGTGGACCAGCCGTCAACGTCCGCGCGCGACGAGCAGCTCGCACGGCGGCTATAGGAGGTCAGCGAGCAGATGACGGGCGTTCCGGTGGAGCCGGCCGCCGCGTAGCACGACGCTGTACCAATTTGCGCAAAGAGCACGTATGATGCGGGCGGCCGCATGTCTCGCAATCTCATCGAGATGCTCCGCGCGCGCGAGGGAGAAGCACCCGCGACGGCGCTCACCGTTCTCAAGGAGGCGATGGACGAGCGCGGCGAGATCAGCGACGACGACCGGCGCCATGCTGCCGCGGTCTCGGGCCTGCCGGAGGCGACCGTCTACGGGGTCTCGACCTTCTACGACGACTTTCTGCAGCCGCGCGGAAAGCGCCACGTCTGCGTGTGCACCGGCACCGCCTGCTGGGCCAGGGACTTCGGCGAGCACGTGCGTGAGGTCAAGGCCGGCCTCGCTCTGGGTCTGGGCGAGCGCTCTCCCGACGGCGAGGTCTCGCTCGGCCAGACCGTCTGCCTCGGCTTCTGCCACAGCGGCGCCGCCGTCCGCGACGGCGAGCTGATCGACGCCGGCGAGGGCACCGCCGAGCGCGTCGTGGCGGGGGCGCTGCGCGCAGCTCCAGAGCCGGCCGGCACGAGCATGCTCGAAGCGCCCGTTCTGCTGCGCCGGGGCGACTGGTCGGGCCTCGAGCGCGCGCTCGCCCAGCTCAGCCCGGAGGAGCTCGTGGCCGAGGTCAAGACGGCCAACCTGCGCGGACGCGGCGGCGCCGGCTTTCCCGCCGGGGTGAAGTGGGAGTTCGCGGGCAAGGCGCCCGGCACCGACAAGGCCATCGTGGTCAACGGCGACGAGGGCGATCCCGGCTCCTACATCGACAAGCACCTGATGGAGCAGAGCCCCGAGCTGCTGCTCGAGGGCATGGCGCTGGCCGCCTGGGCGGTGGGCGCCCGCCACGGGATCGTGTTCGTGCGCTCGGAGTACCCGCGCTCGCTGCCTGTCCTGAGGGCCGCGGTGGAGAGCGCCCGCGCGGAGGGGCACCTCGGCACCGACATCCACGGCAGCGGCCTCGACTTCGACGTCGAGGTACTCGAGGGCGCCGGCTCCTACGTGGTGGGCGAGGAGACCGCCCTGCTGGCCTCCGCCCAGGGCCTGCGGGGCACGGTCTCGGCCCGCCCGCCGTTCCCCGCCGAGCGCGGATGGCACGGCAAGCCGACCGTCGTCAACAACGTGGAGACGCTCTGCAACGTCCCCTTCATCGCGCGGGACGGCGCCGAGGCGTATGCCGCACTCAGTCCCGGGGCCACGCCGGGCACCAAGCTGGTCTGCCTCAACGAGCGCTTCAGCACGCCCGGCGTGCACGAGGTCCGCTTCGGGACCCCGATCGCCCGCATCTGCGAGGAGCTGGGCGGCGGCCTGCGCGACGGGCACGAGATCAAGGCGCTACAGATCGGCGGGCCGCTGGGCGGCATCCTGCCCGCGGGCAAGCTCGGCACGCCCTTCGACTTCGACGAGCTGGCGGCCGAGGGCTGCATGGTCGGCCACGGCAGCATCCTGGCCTTCGACGAGCGCACCGACATGCGCGCGCTGGCATGCCACCTGCTCGAGTTCGGCGCGGACGAGAGCTGCGGCAAGTGCTTTCCCTGCCGCATCGGCTTGCGCCGCGGCCTCGAGATGGTGGAACGCCCGGGGCCGGTCGACCGCGACCGCCTCGAGGCGCTGCTGGAGACGCTGGAGCTCGGCTCCCTGTGTGCTCACGGCGGCGGTATGCCCGCCCCGATCCGCAGCCTGATCGCGCACTTCCCCGACGAGCTGGGGGTGGGCGGGGCCGAGCAGGCCGAGCCCGATGGGCCCGACGACCCGTACATGCGCCGCCCGGCCGAGCCGAGCGAGAACGGCGGGAGCGTCGACTGGTGAAGGTCACGATCGACGGCAGCGAGCTCGAGGTCGCCCCCGGGACCACGATCCTGGAGGCCGCGCAGGCCGCCGGGCGCTACGTGCCCACCCTCTGCTTCGACGAACGCATGGATCCGTTCGGCGCCTGCCGAGTCTGCATGGTCGGGGTGGAGGGCGCTCCCGGGCCGCTGGCCTCCTGTACCACGCCCTGCCGCGACGGCATGGTGGTGGACACCGAGGACGACACCTCGCGGCGCATAGCGGGGGCCACGGTGGAGCTCGTGATCTCGGAGCTGCCCGAGGGACCGGGTGAGCACACCGAGCTGGCGGACGTCGCGCGGCATTTCGCCATCGAGGAGCCGCGCTGGCAGGGCGAGCAGCGCAAGTCGGCCCACGACGAGCGCCACCCGTACCTGGTCCTCCAGCACGAGCTGTGCATCTCATGCGGGCGCTGTGTGCGCGCGTGCGACGAGGTCCAGGGTGCCTTTGCGCTCACCGCCACAGGCCGCGGCTTTGCCTCCGGGATCACGGCCGGGCTGGACTCGGGCTTCACCAATTCCACCTGCGTGTCCTGCGGGGCCTGCGCCGATACCTGCCCCACCGATGCCATAACCGAGCACCTGCTGCTGGAACTCGCGCTACCTTCCAGTTCAGTAGACGAGGGAGAGACCACATGAGCACCCGGTTCGAAGCGACGACCACCACCACGTGCGGCTACTGCGGCGTGGGCTGCCGTCTCGAGGCGCACCGGGCCGACGGGCGCATCCGCTCGATCAGCCCGGCGATGGACGGCCCGGCCAACAAGGGCCACACCTGTGTGAAGGGCCGCTTCGCGCACCAGTTCTCGCGCTCTCGTGACCGCCTGACCGCTCCGCTCGTACGCGAGGGCGAGGGCTTCCGGCTCGCCTCCTGGGAGGAGGCCATCGGGCGCATCGCCGACGCGCTGGGCGCAATCAAAGCCGAGCACGGCCCGGAC
Organism: uncultured Thermoleophilaceae bacterium; assembly: GCA_963813495.1. Lineage (GTDB taxonomy): Bacteria > Actinomycetota > Thermoleophilia > Solirubrobacterales > Thermoleophilaceae > JACVRW01. The sequence goes on along the minus strand of CAWEZC010000005.1, from coordinate 217,397 downwards.
GCCATCGCCGGCCTGGCCTCGTCGCGTGCGACCAACGAGGACTGCTATGTGATGCAGCGCCTGATGCGGGCCGCAGTGGGCACGCACAACATCGACAACTGCTCCCGGGTCTGCCACTCGCCGACCTCGTTCGCCCTGCGCAAGTCGTTCGGGATGTCCGGCGCCACCGGCTCGTTCAACGACATCGAGGCTGCGCAGGTGGCGCTCATCATCGGCGCCAACCCCACCTCAGGCCACCCGGTGGTAGGGGCCCGCATCAAGCAGGCCGCCCTCAAGGGCCTCAAGCTGATTACCGCAGACCCGCGCCGGATCGAGCTGGCCGACTACGGCGAGCTCCATCTGGGCAACCGGCCCGGGACCAACGCGGCGCTGCTCAACGGGCTGGCTCACGTGGTCATCCGCGACGGGCTCACCGACGAGCGCTTCATCGCCGAGCGCACTGAGGGCTTCGAGACCGTCCAGGAGCTGGTGGCCGCCTACACCCCCGAGGCGGTCGAGGAGATCACCGGTGTCCCCGCTGCCGACCTTCAGAGCGCGGCTCACCTGTTCGCGAAGGCGGAGCGCGGCTCGATCCTGTGGGGCCTCGGCGTGACCGAGCACCGCTACGGCTCGGAGTGCGTGCGCCTGATCTGCAACCTCGCGCTGATGACCGGCAACGTCGGCCGCCCGGGCGCCGCGCTGCTGCCGCTGCGCGGCCAGAACAACGTGCAGGGCTCGTCGGACCACGGCGCGCTGCCCGACACCTTCACCGACTACCGCCACGTGTCCGACGAGCCGGTGGCGCGCAGCTTCGAGGAGCGCTGGGGCGTCGAGATGAAGCGTGAGCCGGGGATGAAGATCCCCGAGATGTTCGACGCCGCCGTGGACGGTCGCCTCAAGGCGATGTACATCTTCGGCGAGGACGTCGCCCAGACCGACCCCAACACCGAGCACGTGATCACGGCGCTCGAGTCGCTTGATTTCCTGGTCTGCCAGGACATCTTCGAGAACGCCACCACGGAGTACGCGGACGTGATCCTGCCCGCCTCGGCCTTTCTCGAGAAGACGGGTACCTTCACCAACGCCGAGCGCAGGCTCCAGCTCGTGGAAGCGGCCGCGGACCCGCCCGGTGCCGCCAAGACGGACTTCGAGATCCTCACCACGGTGTCGAGGGCGCTCGGTCACGAGATGGGCTACGACACGCCGTCCGACGTCATGGACGAGATCGCCGAGCTGACGCCGCGCTACGCGGGCATCAGCCACGAGCGGGTGGGGCGTGGCGGCCTGCAGTGGCCGGTGGCCGCCGACGGCACCGACTCGCCGATTCTCTACGAGGACCGTTTCGAGCTGCCCGGCGGGCGCGCTCAGTTCGCGGCCCTGCCCTACAAGCCCCCCGGGGACACCGCCGACGACGAGTTCCCGCTCATCCTGGTCACGGGCCGGCGACTGGAGCACTACAACGCGGGCACGATGACCCGCCGGACCGGCAACCTCGACCTGATGCCCAGCGACTGGCTCGAGATCCACCCGGAGGACGCCGCAGCCCTGGGGATAGCGGAGGGGCAGAGCGTGCGGGTGCGCAGCCGACGGGGCGAGATCGAGCTCCCGGTGATGGTCACCGAGCGGATCGAGCAAGGGCACGTGTTCACGGCCTTCCACTTCCCCGAGGTGCGCACCAACCTGCTGATCGGCCCGTCGGCCGACGTCAACACTTCGTGTCCGGAGTACAAGGTGGTGGCAGTGTCCGTCGAGCCCGCGGGCGTGGCGCAGGAGCCGCCGCCGCGCGTCTCGGCGGAGCCCGCGCTCACCGGGTAGCCGTCTTGGCCGCGCTCGAAGGTGTCGCGGCCGGCATGCTCGCGCGTGTCGAGCGCGATGGCGGCAGCGACGAGGTGGCGGTCGAGCTGCCGCTGGAGATCCGCCTGAACGGCGAGCCGGTGGCGGTCACCATGCGGACGCCGGGGCACGACCTCGAACTGGCCGCGGGCTTTCTCTTCGGCGAGGGCATCGTGGACTCGGCGCCCGAGGTGACTCTCCCCGACGATCTGGCGGCCAACACGGTGGAGGTGCGCGCGCCCGGGGCGGCGGCGCCCGCCAACCGGCGCTTCTACACCACCTCGTCCTGCGGGATCTGCGGCAAGGGCGCTCTCGAGGAGGTGGCGGTGCACGCGCCGCGCGTGGTGGGTGGGCCCGTGGTGGAGCGCGCCGAGCTGGCGGCGCTTCCCGACCGGCTGCGCCAGCCGGTGTTCGAGCGCACCGGCGGCCTCCACGCCACCGGGCTGTTCGACGGCGGGCGCGGTCAGCCCGTGCTGGTCCGCGAGGACGTCGGGCGCCACAACGCGATGGACAAGGTGATCGGCCGGGCTCTGCTGGACGGACTCCTGCCCCTCTCCCAGAGCGTGCTGTGCGTGAGCGGGCGGCTGGGCTTCGAGCTCGTGCAGAAAGCGGTCACCGCGGGCTGCCCGATTCTGGTGGGCGTCGGGGCACCGACGTCGCTGGCGGTGGAGCTGGCGGACGACCGTGGCCTCACCCTGGCGGGCTTCGCGCGGCGGGGGAGCGTGAACGTGTACACCGGGCCTGAAAGGGTGAACTGACGCACCAAACGGGCAAGGCGCGTACGCTGTCTTTCGAACAGGCGGCCAAGCGCGCGTTTGCGGGGTTAAAGGGCACCACCCCAGATGCCGAGGATGGCCGAGGACCCGTACCCAGGCCAACCCCGGAGGGGCTAGTACCCGATGGCACATTCCACCGTTCCGGCGCTAGACCTGCGACCGCCCGTGGGCATTCGCGGTAAGCGCTTCAAGCTCGCCGTGGCCGGCGGCGCACACGCCCCCGAGCTCGCTCGCAGCTGGCTGCGCAACGCCACGTCGTGGCTGCCCACAGAGGCCGAGAGCACCCTCGCCCTGCTGGTATCCGAGCTGGTCAACAACGCCGTACGCCACGGTGGCGCCGGCCGCGAGGACTTGATCGAGCTCGAGCTGCGGAAGATCGAAGGCGGCGTCGGCGTCTCGGTGACCGACCCGGGCCCCGGGTTCGTCCCCAGCGAGCGTGAGGCACCGCTCGAGGAGCCTGGCGGCTGGGGTCTCGTGCTCGTCGATCAGATGGCCGAGCGCTGGGGCGTGGTCAACGACGGCCGCACCCGTGTCTGGTTCGAGCTCTCGACGGCCGGCGGCCAGGCGCGCTAAGCCGCCAGCTTCTTGCTGAACCTGATCCGCGTGCGGTCTGGGGTAGGCATCACTTCGAGGTGATCCACCACCGCGGCGATGATCGGGATGCCGCGCCCGCGCACCGACTCCAGGTCCGGCATGCGCGGTCCCACGCCGAAGGTCCCGCAGTCGCATACCTCGACGAACACACCCTCCTCGGTGACCTCGATCACGAGCAGGATCGCGCCCACCTCCTCGCAGCCAGGCCCCGGCCCGCGGCAGCCCTCGCCGTGCTCCACGGAATTCGCGACTGCCTCGGAGGTGGCCAGCATCAGCTGCCACAACGCGCCGTCGTCGAGTTCGGGCAGCCCGAGTGCTGCCTCCCGGACGGCGGCACGAGCAAGGGCCGCGCTTTCCGGCGCGGCCGGGAGCCATGATTCCCGCTTCATGACAACGTGGATATGCCCACCCGGCCAGGCGGCGACACATGACAACCGCCGCTGTCAGTGGAACAGGACCTTCAGGCCCACCAGGATCAGGCCCAGGGCGGCGCACCCCGCAGACGTGAGCAGCGCCCGCGCGTGCGAGTGGCCCTCCTGGCGGCGGCGATGTAGCCCCAGCCGGCGAGCAGCACGACGCAGCTGCAGGTGGCGAACAGGATCGCAGCCTCGTCATCGGCCCCGAGTGCGGTCGCGACCATCATCACCACGATCGGTGGGAATGCCGACTGCACGAGCGGCCAGCTCTGCACCAGCGACTGTCTCAGCCGGCGCGCGGCGTGACTGGTGCCGGCCGCTCGGTGCGCGATGGAGTGGGCCCAGGCGTGTGCCAGCCAGAACACGACGATCGTGGCCAGCGCGTAGACGGCGGTGTCGACGACCTCCGGGTTGTCGTCCGGCGATGTCGCCGCCAGCACCCCGGCCACCACGATCGTGCCGTAGATGGCCCCGGCGATTCGCTCGACCCGGCCCTCGGCATCCTCTGTGGCGCTCAAGGCACTGGCCCGGCCCAGTCGCCCGTGACGTGCGTCCAGCGCCCGCCGGTCATCGTCGCCTCGACGCTGATCTCCGAGAGCGCCTCGGGCGCGCAGGTGAACGGGTCGCGGTCGAGCACCACGAGGTCGGCGAGCATGCCGGGCAACAGCATTCCACGACGGCGCTCCTGACCCTCGAGCCAGGCGGGGGACGAACAGGTGGCGCGCAGGGCCTCCTCGACCGTGAGCGACTGATCGGCGCGCCAGGGGGGCCGCTCGTCGAAGGTGCGGCGCACGGCCGCGACGATGCCTGCCAGCGGATCGAGCTCCTCGACGGGGGCGTCCGAGCCGTTGGCCAGCAGCGCGCCGGCGTCGAGCAGCGAGCGGTAGGCGTAGGCACCCGGGTGGCCTTCCCACACGCGGTCGGCGAGATCGCGATCCGACGGGGCGTGGCTGAACTGGACCGAGGCCGTCACCCCGAGGGCGGCGAAGCGCGCGAACTCCTCGTCCGCCAGCAGCTGCGCATGCTCGACACGCGGTCGGAGGCCGCTGGGCTGCCAGGCGTCGCGAGAGCGCTCGAAAGCGTCGAGCGCAGCACGGTTGGCAGCATCGCCGATGGCGTGCACCGCCACCGGCCACCCCGCGGCAGCCCCCCGGCGCACCACCGCCTCGAGCTCCTCGCTGCTCGTGATCTCGACTCCGGAGCCGTCGAGCAGCCTGGCGGTCGCGGAACCGAGCGTCCCGTCCATGAAGCCCTTGAGGTAGCCAAGCCTCAGCATCGGGTCGCCGAAGCCCGAGCGCAGACCGAGTGCCTCCAGCTCCTCGAGCCGCTCCCAGGGCAGCGACTGCCACACCCGAACCAGCAGGTCACCGTCTTCGTGCAGCCGCTGATGCACGTCGAGCGCTCCGAGCCAGCCGTCCTTGTCGTGGATCGCAGTGACCCCGCGCGCCGCCGCCGTGCGCATGCCGTCGCGCGAGGCGTCAACCATCTCGCCGATGCTGGGGCGGAGGTAGAGGTCGCGAAAGGCCCAGGCCGAGTTCTCGCGCAGCACGCCGGTGGGCTCGCCGCCCGCGTTGCGGACCACCACGCCGCCATGCCGGTCGAGCGGCGCGTCGGCGCGGGCCAGGGCCGCGCTGTTGAGCCACAGCGAGTGGTAGTCCTTGGCCATCAAAGCCACGGGGACGTCGCCCGTCACCCGGTCGAGGGCCCAGCGCGTGGGCGGATCGGGCCAGTCGCCGTCGCGCCAGCCCAGCCCGCGCAGCCAGGCGCCGTGTCTGGCCTGCGGAAGCGCGGCGCTCACGCGGTCGAGCGCCTCCTCCAGCGAGCGGGCTCCCTCGAGGCGTACCTGGCGCAGGCCGACCGACCAGGTGGGGAAATGAACGTGGGCGTCGCCGAAGCCGGGCAGCACGCAACGGCCGTCGAGATCGATGCGCCGCGACGGCGCATCCACCTCGGCGGCCACCGAGTTGCCGGCGATCGCCAAGCGCCGGGCCGGAGCTGCGCCCGGCGCCAGGGTGCGAATCGTTCCGCCTTCCAGGATGACGCCCACCGGGCGGATTCTCGCCGAGAGGCCCTGTGCGGCGCTACGAGCCCGACGACACCGCCCGGCGGTAGGTCAGCGGCTTGACCGCGGCCTCGATGGCCGGGCGCTGCGACTCGAGGAACGGCGGGATCGACAGCTTCTCGCCCAATGTCTCGAGCGGCTCGTCGATGGTGAAGCCGGGGCTCGGCGTGGCCAGCTCGAAGAGCACGCCGCTGGGCTCGCGGAAGTAGATCGAGCGGAAGTAGTGGCGGTCGATCACGTCGGTCGGGTGCGCCCCATGTGCGCGGATCTGCTCGCGCCAGGCGGGATGCTCCTCGTCGGTGGTGGCCCAGGCCACATGGTGAACCGTGCCTGCGCCCTGCAGCCCGCGGCCCTCCGGTGCAGCGTCGTAGGCATACATGCCGCCGCGGCTCTCGCCGCGAGTCTCCCAGCCGTCCGCTAGGGGCGCGAACGACATTCCCAGCTCCAGCAGCCCCCGGCTGCGCTCGGGGTCGGACGCAAAGGCGCGCACGCCGTGGAAGCCCTGCAGTGCGTGCTCGGCCGGCACCTCGGGGTGGTCGGCAATCAGCGGCTCGTCGGGCACGGCGCGGACGCCCAGCTCGTGTTCCAGGCCCTCAGGATCGCGGAAGCGCAGTCGCTCGCCCTCGGCGTCATCGGCACCGACGCGCTCGGACTCGAGGCCCTCGTCGCCGAGGCGCGCCGCCCAGAAGTCGAGCGCGGCAGGGGCACCCACCCGCCACAGGATGCGATGGACCATGCCTTCCCCGGCCCGGCCCGGCGCGGCGCCGGGATACTCGAAGAACGTCAGGTCGAGCCCGGGCTTGGCGTGCTCGTCGCCGTAGAAGAGGTGGTAGACGGTGGGGTCGTCCTGGTTGACCGACTTCTTGACCATCCGCAGTCCCAGGACGCGGGTATAGAAGTCGACGTTGGCCTGGGCGTCGCCTGTGATGGCGGTGATGTGGTGGATTCCGTTGAGCTTCATCGTCCCGTCCTTCCGAAGAATGATTGCATGTGCAACTATAGCACCCAGTGGGTCGCTACTCGATCACCAAGAAGCGCACGGACGTGGAGCGAGAGGTCGCCGCAAGACTGCGGGTCCGGCTCCAGCGCGACGACATGTACGGGCGCTTCAATGTCGCGCCCACTCAGGAGGTACCGGCCGTCGTGCAGGACCGCCGCGGACGCCGCGCCGAGGTGCTGCGCTGGGGACTCGTGCCGCGCTGGGCGAAGGAGCTCAGGAGCGGACACACGATGATCAACGCTCGCGCGGAGACGCTTGCTGCCAGCCCGGCCTTCTCCGGGCTCTGTGCCCGGGGCACGCATCGCTGCCTGGTCGTGGCCGACGGCTTCTATGAGTGGATGCGGTCGGAGGATCCCCGGCAGGCGCCCTCACCGCTGCACTTCGCGCTGGCGGACGGCGCGAGCTTCTGCTTCGCCGGGCTCTGGACGACGTGGAAGAGCCCGGCCGGGGAAGTGGTCCGAAGCTGCACCATCGTGACCACCACGCCGAACGAGCTGGTCGCGCCCGCGCACGACCGCATGCCGGTGGTGCTCAACGGCACGGACGCGTGCGAGGCATGGCTCGACCCGGCCCTCGACGGCGAGGCCGTGGCCCCTCTGCTGACTACGTTGCCCGCGGAGCTGATGGCGGCGGCGCGGGCCAATCCGGTGGTGAACTCGGCCGATCATGAGGGACCGGACTGCCTCGTGCCGCCGGCGGTATAGCCCCGGCGCGGCCTGGCCCGCAGCACTGCTCGCATCCCGAGCTCCTCGTGACCTGCGAGCGAGCAGAAGACCACGAAGCGGCCCGGCCGCCGCAGCCTCACGGTGAGGCTGCCCGTGGTGCCGGCGCGGATCTCCGGCATCCGCCCGCGCAGGCGCCCGCGGCTGTTGCGCACGGCCAGGTCGTGGCCGTCCTCGCCGAAGTTGCGAACGTTGAAGCGGACCAGTCCCACGGGAACGCTGGGCCGGTAGAGCGCCACCCTCCACTCGCGCTCACTCACGCCCACCGCGGTCGGGCGAGCCTCGACCGCGCTTGGCGCCGCCGCAGCTGCTACGCACAGCGCCACGGCGACCGCGGGGAGCAGCCGCCGCCTCACCGCACGAGCGAGACGCGACCGAAGCCGTCCGCCTTCGGGATCACGGCGCTGGCATCGGTACCGAGCCACTGTTCGAGCAGGCTCGAGTAGACGCGCCGGAAATCGATTGTCACCTGCAGGTTGTCGTCGTCGTCGAGGCGGCCCAGGTCGGGATACTCGCTGTGCACCCCGCCCACGGCGCGGTCGCCCTGGACCCAGGCCAGGCCGCCGGCGCCGTGGTCAGTGCCGGTGTCGTTCTCCTCGGGCCGGCGGCCGAACTCCGACCACACGAAGGTCAGCACCCGGCCCGACACGCCACGGGCCTCGAGGTCGGCCTGGAAGGCGGCCAGGCACTGGCTCACGTCGGCCAGCAGCGGCCCCAGCTCGACCTGGTTGTCGTGGGTGTCGAAGTCGCCGTCGGCATGCACGTCGGCCACGCGGATACCAAGCGGCTGCTGGATCATCGCCGCGAGGTAGCGCAGGCGCTGACCGAAGTCGCTCTCGGTGGGATAGGGGATGCTCGACGCGAGCGGGTCGACCCCGTCCTTCTCCTTGTAGGGCTCGAGGCGGTCGGCCACCTGCTTGGCCAGCCGGGCCGCGTTGCGCGAAGCCTGGAGGGCGTGGCTGCCACCGCGGTCGCGGCCGAAGCTCCCGTAGGCCGCCAGGGCCTCCTCGAACGGCTCGCCCCACGTTTCGCGAATCCAGAAGCCGGCGTCGCCGGGCGAGGCTACCGCGGCCACCGGCGCGCGGCCCGAGCGCATCACGGGGGAGAGCCCCCAGTTCATCGACACGCCCTGCAGCGGGTTGTCACGCCCGCCCGAGCGGTCGAGCCAACGCCCGAGCCAGCCTGGGGCCGTCTTGTCGGTGATCAGGCCGGTCTCCCAGAAGTGGCGCGAGTGGAAGTGCGAGAGGTCCGGGTTGGCGTAGTCGATGCCGGGCAGGAAGCCGATCTTGCCCCGCTCGTAGAGTCCCTTGACGCCGCCGCCGAATCCCTCGGCGAGCCGCGGGTTCAAGCCGAAGCTCGCGCCCTGGACCGCCACTCCGGGCACCTTCAGCTGGGGATGGAGATCGGCGTAGCGCCCGTAGTCGTGCAGGGGCACGAGCGTGTCGAGCAGGTCGACTCCACCGGGCAGGAACACAGAGACGAGGACCGGCGCGTCGGGGGCCGCGGCGGCGTCGGCGGCGGCCGCCTCGAAAACCTGCGTCACCGGCATCGCCTTGGCCGTGTAGAGCGCGAGGCCGGCCCCCAGCCCGGCGCCGAGCGCCTGGCGGCGCGTCAGCCCGTGCCCGCCGAGGTAATCGCGGCGCTGCCCCTCCGTGCTGCGGTGGAAGTCGTCGCATGCGCGGTGGCGGCTCATCAATGCACCTGGGCGTCGGGTCCGCAGAGGAGCAGCTGGCGCAGCACGCGCTGGCACATGTCGGCTCGCTGCTGCTTGGGCTGGCGCCAGCCGCCGTCGCGACGCTTCTCGCGGTCGTCGAGCAGGCGACGTGCGATGCGCAGCAGCTGGGCATCGGTCTGGCGTGAGGTCCAGGGGTCGCCCACTGCGCGCCGGGCGAGCGCCACCGCCTTCGCCGGGCCGAGGCCGGGCGGGATGGATTCGTCCTCCACGCTGACGCGCGGAGTGTCCAGCAGCTGGTTGGCGGCGTCGAAGCGCACGTGCATCGAGTTGGACGAGAGCCAGGCCGTGCCCCAGTCCCAGCCCGCCACGGAGGGAGGGCTGAAGGGAGACTGGCCCATGCCGCTGAGCAGGTAGCCCCACGAATCACGGTCGATTCCCTGTCGCGAGCTGCGCAGCGCACCGGCGACGAAGACCACCGGCGACTTGACCATGTTCGGGTTGTCGAGCCTGCGGTACAGCGCCGGGTGGGCGAGGATCTCGGCCAGCAACGGCTTGATGCGGTGTCCCGAGCGCCGGTAGGTGGCGGCCAGCCCGCGCCGGGTGGAGCGCGGCAGCGGCGTGCCGACGAAGTAATCCCAGAGCTTCTCCACCATGAAGGGCGCGTGGGAGGGATGGGCCACGCAGAGCCTGAGCACGTCCTTCCAGTCGTAGCGCCCGCGCTCTCCGAAGATGCGCTTGCGCCCCTTGGCGTGGTACTCGCGGTCGTAGTAGGTGCGCACGCTCCCGTCGTCGCGCCAGTCGGCCCGGAACCCGGTGAGCGCGCGCGCGGCCTCCCGGATGTCGCGCTCGCTGTAGCCGCGGCCGAGCGTGTAGAGCTCCATGAGCTCGCGCGCGAAGTTCTCGTTGGGCGCCTCCGGATCCGAGTTGGCCAGCGAGAGGTGCAGCAGCATCGCCGGATCGGTGGTGATCGCACGCAGCAGCTGGGGGAAGTGGCCCAGCGCGTGCCGGCGCAGGGTGCGGTTCTGAGCCAGCATCAGCGGCGTGTCCTGGTCGCTGGTAGCGAAGTGGTCGTGCCAGAAGAAGGTCATCTTCTCCTGCAGCGGCCGCGGCGAGCGCACCATGCGGTCGAGCCACCAGATCACGTCGTGACTCCACTCGTTGACGGGGTCGAGGGGCTTGCCGTCCACGCTGGGCGCCGCGATGCGCGGCAGGGGCGCGGGTCCGCCGTTGAGCAGCCAGCGGATCGTGGGCTGCTTGCCCCGGCGTGCCCAGTGCGCGCTCTCTCGCCGCGTCGCGCCGAAGCCGGCCCTCCAGAACAGGCGGCGGACGTGAGCCTGGGTCCAGCCGTCGCCGCGCCGGGCCCGGCCGCGCCGCCGGCGGCGTCTGCGTCGTGCGCCCGCCTCCGCGAGCGGAGGCCGACTCTGAGAGGACAGGCTCAGGGCCGCAGTCCTCGTGCCTTGGGACCGCTGTGCAGCTCGTGCCCGACCAGCTCGTGTGCCCGCTCGGCCCAGTCGCACAGGATGGGGCGCGTGTCGCGCGGATCGATGATCTCCTCCACGCTGAAGCGCTCTGCCGTGCGAAACGGCGAGCTGACCGCTTCCAGGCGCGCGGCGATCTCGGCGCGCAGGGCCACCGGGTCATCCGCGGCCTCGAGCTCGCGGCGGTAGGCGGCCTCCAGGCCACCCGCCATCGGAAGCGATCCCCAGTTGCCCGACGGCCACGCGAAGCGCAGGTTCAGCCGCGAGCCGTCGCCGTGTCCGGCACCCGCCACGCCGTAGACCTTACGGACAAGAACAGACACCCAGGGCACGGTTGCATGAACGATTGCGAAGAGGCCCCGCGCCCCTCGCCTGATGGTGCCCGCGCGCTCGGCTTCCGTGCCGATCACGAAGCCCGGCACGTCGACGAAGTTCACGACGGGCAGGTGGAACTGGTCGCACAGGTCCACGAAGCGCGCGGTCTTCTCGGCGGCGTCCGCAGTGACACCCCCGCCGTAGTGCTCGGGATCGGAGGCCAGCACGCCCACCGGGCGACCGCCGAGGCGGGCCAGGCAGGTCACGGTCGGGCGCCCGAAGGCCGCCCCCAGCTCGAAGACCGAGCCGCGGTCCAGCACGTGCTCGAGCACGCGCCGCATCTTGTACGTGCGGCGCGGATCGCGCGGGACGATCGAGAGCAGCTCCTGCTCGCGCCGGTCGGCGGGGTCGGACCCTTCCTCGAGCGGCGGCGCCTCCCACGCGTTGCCGGGGAGGTAGGAGAGAAAGCGGAGCAGCTGCTCGAGCGCGTCGTCCTCGTCGGCGGCGACGTTGTCCACGGCGCCCGCGCGGGCCTGCAGGCGCGCTCCGCCGAGCTCCTCCTTGCCGGGCGTCTCGCCCATCGCCGCCATTGCCACGACCGGAGGCCCGGCCACGAACAGCTGGGCACTGCCGCGTACGATCACCGAGAAGTGCGAGCACACCACCCGTGCCGCCCCCAGACCGGCCACCGGGCCTAGCGCGGCCGCCACCACCGGCACCCGCGAGAGGTTCTCCACGACCAGCTCGAAGCCCGGCAGCGGCGGGACGTAGGAGAAGCCCATCTGCTCGAGCGTCTTGACCGAACCGCCGCCCCCGGTGCCGTCCACCAGCCGCACGAGCGGGATGCGCAGGTCGTGGGCCAGCCGCTCGGCGTAGACGGCCTTCTCCCAGATCGCGGCGTCGGCCGCGCCGCCGCGGATGGTGAAGTCGTCGCCCTGCACGGCCACTCGCCGGCCACCGGCGCGGCCCTGGCCCACCACGGTGTTGGCGGGCAGGAAGTTCTCCAGCTCGCCGTCGGCGTCGTAGCTCGCCCGTCCCGCGAGCGCCCCGGTCTCGTGGAAGCTGCCGGCGTCGAGCAGGCGCTCGATGCGCTCCCGCACGGTCAGCCGTCCGGAGGCGTGCTGGCGCGCCACGCGTTCCTCGCCCCCCAGCCGGTGGGCGAGCTCTTCGCGCCGGCGCAGTTCAGCGAGCTCCGGCTCCCAGCTCATCGGCGCCGGAGGCTAACCGGCGAAGGCGATACGAGCAGCCGCGAGGCGTCGTTCCTCGATCCCGCGCTGCTGGCTCTCGGCCCTCTCCACCAGGCGCTCGAGAGCATGAGCGCGCAGCTTCGGCTCGTCGTCCTCCAGCAGCCGCAGCGCCTTCCACAGCGCCAGCTTCCCCGTGACCCCTAGCGCCAGGCCCTCCAGCTCCACCAGACGGCTCAGCGGCGAGTAGCCGCGCAGCTGACCGTTGGGCTTGAGGCGGCCGGCCTTCTCGCCGAGCCAGCCCACCACCTGCTTGGCCGGGTCCTGGCGGAACCCGAGGTCGTCCATGATCGCTTTGAGCGTTTGGCGATCGGCCTCGATCTCCCGGGCCAGGTTGGCCAGGAAGTCTCCGAACTCCGTGTTCTGATTGGCCTTGGCGGAGCGCTTGACGAGCTCGACCCCCACGGTCGACCCCCCGAGGTGGTCGTTGAGGTAGATGCCCAGGTGCTTGCGATTCATCAGACACGACTACCCAAAGGGACCTGCGCGTACGCTGGCCTGCATGGGCGACGCCCCGAGCGACCTCGAGCGGGCCCTGGCCGACGCCGGCGGCGCACAGGCACAGCGCGAATGGACAGCCCGCCTGCGCGTGCTGCTGGACGGCGAGCTCGCCCGCGGGCTCAAGGAGCTGGAGGACCGGCGCACGGGTTATGACTCGCCGATCGTGGTGGCCCTGGCTCCCGCCGAGGGCGCCGTGCTGGCCGTCCTGCCGGTGCCCAAGGAGCTGCGCGCCGACACGGGCGTGGTCGGCGAGCGCGCCGCTAGGCTCTCGGCCGCGGTGGTCGAGCAGCTCGTCGAGGGCGCATCCCCGGGCCCACCGCGAGCCGGGGCTGACCTGCGAGTCGAGCTGGGCGAGCTCGGCGACATGCTCGCTCTCTCCTACCCGGCCGCCGCACCGCTCGAGGCGGCGGAGTACGCCGAGGAGGCGCTCAACACCGAGTTCGGCGGCAAGCGCATCGACCGCCTGCGAGCGCGCGCCCTGCTGTTTCCCGGCCACGTGCTGGAGAGCGTGGCGGACCTGCGACCCCCGATCGGCACCACGCATCCCCTTCGCGTGGCGGAGGCGGTGACCCGCCTGGGCGCCTCGCCGCTCGACGAGGACGCCATGGAGGTGCTCGAGCATCAGCTGCTGCAGCTGCTCGAGCCGTCGGGGTCGGTAAGGCGCGCGCACGAGGACCCCGATGCCTCGCGCCGCGTGACCCGCCGGATCCTCCAGCGCCTCGACGGCATGGGCAAATGGGGCGGCTACCACACCGCCTTCGACCACCTGGCGCGCGGCTTCGCGGGCAACGAGCGCGCCCTGGCCTACGAGGTGGGTGAGGCGCTCGTGGAGGCCGACCTTCTGAGCGAGAAGCCCAGCGTGGGGCAGCGCCACGTGTGTCTGAACCCCAAGCGCAGCGGCGAGATCCGGCGGCTGATCGACGATGGCGAGCTACCACGCGGCCTGAAGCTGCCCTGAGCGCTCAGCTCTCGGTGACCCTCAGGCGCCCGCCCTCGCCCACGCTCAGGCTGCGGCGCCCGGCGGCCAGCTCGTGTAGCTCGTCGCCCACCAACTCGCGCCGCCAGCCCTGGTTGACGCGCAGGTGATCGCCGTCCCCGCCGCGGCGCAGGGCTGTCATGAGCGCGGCCAGCTCGCCCTGGGTGGCCACCAGTTCCACCGCCACCTGGGACTCCGTGGCCCGGTGGCGCACCAGAGCCTGGGCCAGGGAGACGAGCGGAGCGTCGGCGGAATCGCGTGGCGGCGGCTGCTCCGGAGCCGGGGGAGGGGTGCGGTCCCGCCCGCGCACGATGGCCTGCAGGAGCGCGTCGCCGCGGCGGTGGAGAGTCTGAGGCGGCAGGCCGCGAATCTGCTCCAGCCCCTGACGGTCGCGCGGCGTGCGCCGCGCCAGCTCGATCAGGGCCTGATCGGGCAGCACTGAGACGGGCGGGCGGTCCGCCGTACGGGCGGCGTCCTCGCGCCACCCGGCCAGCTCGCGCGCGACGGCGCGGGCGGAGTCGTTCAGACGCCCGAGCCTGGGCAGGCGCTCGTAGGCGCGCTCGGCGCTGCGCTCGTCGTCCGAGTCGGCGATCGCGCGGCATTCCTCGCGTGCCCACTCGAGCCGGCCGCGCTCGGACAGCCGGCGTTCGAGCTCCGCGCCGAGCTCGAGCAGCAGCCGGGCGTCGTCGCCGGCGTACTCGAGCTGTTGCTCGGTCAGCGGCCGGCGGTCCCAGCGCGTGAATCCCTCGCTGCCGCGCAGCTTGACGTTGAGGACCTTGCGCACCAGCGACTCATAGCCCTCCTGGTTGCCGAAGCCCAAGAACCCGGCCGCCACCTGGGTGTCGAATACGTTCGTCACCTCGGTACCCCAGGTACGGCGCAGGATCGCCACGTCCTGGCGCCCGGCGTGGACCACGATCTCGATCTCGGGCTCGGCCAGCACCCGGGCCAGCGGGGCGGTGTCGAGCTCCTGCTCGAGTGGGTCCAGCACCTCGGTGCGTACCCCGTGGGGTGCGTCCGGATCGGGCACGGCGACCTGGGCCAGGCAGAGTAGAGCCTGATATCGCCGCTCGGAGACGAACTCGGTGTCGATGGCCAGGCGGCGTCCTGCGGTGGCGAGCTCGGCGAGTTCGGTGATCACTGCGACCTGACGTTAGCCGCCGGTCGTAGTCTCAGCGATGGTGCTTCTCGGTGCCCTGTTCATGTCGCTCGTCGCGGCTGCGGTCCCCACTCCCCAGGCCGTGCCCGCCCAGGCGGGCTGGGAGGTGATCGGCCGCTCGGCCGAGGACCGGCCGATCCGCGCCTTGCGCGTGGGGAGCCCGCGGGCCCGCACGAAGCTGATGGTGGTGGGTGCGATGCACGGCAACGAGGCGGCCGGGAAGGCCGTGGTGGCCCGCCTGCGTCGCCTGCGGCCCGCGCCCGGGACGGCTTTGTGGCTGGTGGAGGACGCCAACCCCGACGGCGCGGCCGCGGGCAACCGCCACAACGCGGCCGGCGTGGACCTCAACCGCAACTTCCCCTACCGCTGGCGCCTCCAGGACGGCGTCTACGAGTCGGGACCCGGTCCTGGTTCGGAGCCCGAGACCCAGGCGCTGCAGCGCTTCATCGAGCGCGAGCGCCCGCGCGTGACGCTCTGGTACCACCAGGCGCTTCGCATGGTGGTGCGCAGCGACGGCGATCCCGCCCTCGAGCGCCTCTATTCGCGTGCGACTGGCCTGCCGCGCAAGCGCCTGCCGGCCTATCACGGCACGGCGACCTCCTGGCAGAACCACGAGAATCCCGGCGACAGCGCATTCGTGGTGGAGCTGCCGGGCGGCGCCCTGAGCGCGGCCGGGGTGCGTGGCCACGCTCGTGCCGTGCTCGCGCTCGCCCGCGCCGTCGCGCCCCCGCGGGTGGTCAGCAAGCCGATCCCGTTCGGGCCCAAGCGCCGCGAGGAGATGCGCGGCTACGCCCGCCGCCACTACGGGATTGACGACTTCCGGCTGAGGGACCCCAAGGTAATCGTCCAGCACTTCACGGTCACCGACACCTTCGCACCGGTCTTCGACTATTTCGCCACCGACGCGCCCGACCCGGAACTGGGCGAGCTGCCCGGCGTCTGCGCCCATTTCGTGATCGACCGCGACGGCACGACCTACGGCCTCGTGCCCACCAGCATCATGTGCCGCCATACCGTGGGCCTCAACTGGACGGCGATCGGGATCGAGCACGTCGGCCGCAGCGACGCCCAGATCCTCGGGAACCGCCGCCAGCGCGCCGCCTCGCTGCGACTCACCCGCATGCTGCAGGGTCGCTACGGGATCGCGACCAGGAACGTGATCGGGCACAACGAGAATCGCGAGAGCCCCTTTCACCGCGAGCAAGTGGCGCGGCTGCGCAGTCAGACCCACGGCGACATGACGCGCGCGACGATGGAGCGCTACCGGGGCCTGCTCGAGCGGCTCCCGGCCCCGACCAGCCTGCGCTAGGCGGCGGCCCGGAGCGTCCGGCGCAGTCGCAGCACGCCGTAGCGTGCGAGTAGAGCCACGACGTCGGCCAGCGTGCTCCAAAGGTGACCGAGCGGGCCGGTGACAAGCCAGGCGGCGAGCTGCTCGGAGCGATCGCGGCGCAGCGGGTCCATGACGCCCCACGCTACCAGCGCCGGCCGGCACCGAATCACTATCGTCATCGCACCAATGGCCACCCCAGTGACCACCAAGACCACCGAGCTTCCAGACTCGCGCGTACGCGTGGAGGTCGAGGTGCCGAGCGACGTCCTGGAGCGCGAGATGGAGACCGCCGCAGCCGCGATCGGCCGGGAGATGCGTGTCCCCGGCTTTCGCAGCGGCAAGGTCCCCGCGCAGGTCGTGATTCGCCAGGTGGGGCGGGAGGCGGTGCTCGACGAGGCCGTGCGCCGCGGGCTCCCGGGCTGGTACGAGGAGGCGATTCACGAGGCCGGCATCACGGCGGTCGGCGATCCGCAGATCGATCTCTCCGACCTGCCCGAGAGGGGCTCGGCGCTCGGTTTCTCCATAGAGGTGGGGATCGTCCCGCCTGCCCAGCTCGGCGACTACAGGGGCGTGGAGGTCGGGCGCCGTGAGCCCGGCGCCGATCCCGAGGCGGTCCAGGCCGAGCTCGAGCGCGTGCGCGAGTCGCTCGCCTCGCTCGAGAACGTGGACCGGGCTGCCGCGCCGGGCGACTTCGTGGTCATGGATTTCGTCGGCCGCGTGGACGGAGAGGAGTTTGCGGGCGGCGAGGCGCGTGGCCACGTGGTCGAGCTCGGCTCGGGCCGCCTGATCCCCGGCTTCGAGGAGCAGCTCGAGGGAGCGGCGGCCGGGGAGGAGCGCGAGGTGGCGCTGACCTTCCCCGACGACTACCAGGCCGAGCATCTGGCCGGCAAGGACGCCGTCTTCTCGGTCGCTGTCAAGGAGGTCAAGGAGAAGCGTCTGCCCGAGCTCGACGACGAGCTCGCCGAGCAGGCGGGAGGCTACGACTCGCTGGATGAGCTGCGCTCGGAGATCGAGCAGCGCCTCGCCGAGGCCGAGCAGCAGGCGGTCGAGAGCGAGTTTCGCGAGGCCGCGGTGGACGCGGTGGTGGCCCAGGCCAACGTCCAGGTCCCGCACGAGCTCGTCCACTCCAAGGCGCACGAGATGTGGCACCGGACCTCGCGCCGGCTAGCGGCCCAGGGCATGGACCCGCAGCGCTACCTCGAGTTCACGGGGAAGACCGAGGAGGAGCTCGTGACCGAGTCGGAGTCCGACGCCGAGCTCGCCCTCAAGCGCGAGGCGGTGCTGGCCGCGATCGTGGACGCCGAGGACATCGAGGTATCCGACGATGAGGTCGACGAGGCGCTGCGCGCCGCCGCTCCGCCCGACGCCTCGGAGAAGCAGCTCAAGCGCGCGCTCAAGCGAGCACGTTCCCAGGGGGCCGAGGAGGCCCTGCGCGAGGACATCGCCATGCGCAAGGCGGTGGACCTCGTGGTCGAGCACGCCAAGCCCATCGCAGCCGAGACCGCCGCCGCCCGCGAGAAGCTCTGGACGCCCGAGAAGGACGAGCAGGGCGCGGGCTCGGGCGAGATCTGGACCCCCGGGTCCTGAGCGGCCTCCAGCCCGGCAGGGCGGCACCACGTGCCCGCTAGACTCGCCCGCCTATGAGTCCTCTGGTTCCCATGGTGGTCGAGCAGACGTCCCGAGGGGAGCGCGCGTTCGACATCTACTCGCGTCTCCTCAACGAGCGCATCGTCTTTCTCGGCACCCCCGTCACCGACGACATCGCCAACCTGATCGTGGCCCAGCTCCTCCATCTCGAGTCGGAGGATCCGGACAAGGACATCTCGCTGTACGTCAACTCGCCCGGCGGGTCGGTCTATGCGGGACTTGCGATCTACGACACGATGCAGTTCATCAAGCCGGACGTGCAGACGATCTGCGTCGGGATCGCCATGTCAATGGGCGCCCTGCTGCTGGCCGGCGGCGCCGCGGGCAAGCGTATGGCCCTGCCCAACGCCAAGATCCTCATCCACCAGGTGAGCTCGGGCTTCCAGGGGCAGGCCACCGACATCGAGATCCACGCCCGCGAGATCATCGACGTGCGCCAGCGCCTCGACAAGATCCTCTCCCTCCACACGGGGCAGGACTTCGAGAAGGTCACACGCGACACGGAGCGCGACTACTTCATGTCGGCCGAAGAGGCGGTTGAGTACAACCTCATCGACCGCGTGATCGACAAGCACTAGCGCATCGCGGTTCGCCTGCGCCGGCGAAACCAACCTCCCACTTGCAGGGAGCTGGACATCGGTCGAGTATCTACCTGGGCGAAGCCCCGCTGATACCCTCGCCCTCGAGGAGAGACTTGTGGCCCGACCCACCGACTCCAACGAACAGCTCCTCTGCAGCTTCTGCGGAAAGTCCCAGCGACAGGTCAAGAAGCTGATCGCCGGGCCCGGCGTCTACATCTGCGACGAATGCATCGATCTCTGTAACGAGATCATCGACGAGGAGCTGACCGGCGCTCCCTCCTTCGACCTCGAGAACCTGCCGAAGCCGAAGGAGATCAACGCCGTTCTGCAGGAGTACGTGGTGGGCCAGGAGCCGGCCAAGCGCACGCTCTCGGTGGCGGTCTACAACCACTACAAGCGCGTGCAGATGATGCAGTCGGAGGGCGAGCAGGACCTCGAGCTGCAGAAGTCCAACATCCTTCTGCTCGGGCCCACGGGCTGCGGCAAGACGCTGCTGGCCCAGACGCTGGCCAAGATCCTCAACGTGCCTTTCGCGATCGCCGACGCCACCGCGCTGACAGAGGCGGGCTACGTGGGCGAGGACGTCGAGAACATCCTCCTCAAGTTGATCCAGGCCGCCGACTTCGATGTCAAGAAGGCGGAGACCGGGATCATCTACATCGACGAGGTCGACAAGATCGCCCGCAAGGCCGACAACCCGTCGATCACCCGCGACGTGTCCGGTGAGGGGGTCCAGCAGGCGCTGTTGAAGATCCTGGAAGGCACGGTGGCCTCGGTGCCCCCGCAGGGCGGGAGAAAGCACCCGCACCAGGAATTCCTCACGATCGACACCACGAACGTCCTGTTCATCTGTGGCGGGGCGTTTGCGGACCTGGACAAGGTGGTCGAGCGGCGGGTGGGGCACAAGGGCGTGGGCTTCGGCGCGTCGGTGTCCTCCAAGCACAACAAGGACACGGGCGAGCTGTTCGAGCAGGTGCTTCCCGAGGACCTCGTGGATTACGGGTTGATCCCGGAGTTCATCGGCCGCCTCCCGGTCGCGTCGGTGATCCACCAGCTCACCCGTGACGACCTGGTCACGATCCTGACCGAGCCGCGCAACGCCCTGGTCAAGCAGTTTCAGCGCTTCTTCCAGTTCGATGGGATCGAGCTGGTCTTCGCCGACGACTCGCTCGAGGCGATCGCGAACAAGGCGCTCGATCGGGAGACCGGCGCGCGCGGGCTGCGCTCGATCCTCGAGGAGACCCTGCTCGACGTTCAGTTCGAGCTGCCCTCCCGGCGCGACGTCAAGAAGTGCGTCGTGACGAAGGAGACGATCGAGAAGCAGCTCAAGCCCACCCTCGTCACCGAGGCCGTCTCGGACGACGACGAGGAGACGGGCGCCGCTCAGGCCGAATCGGCCTGAAGCCTGCCGGCCGCTACGCCCTCTCGGCCCGTCGCGCCTCGACCTCGTAGCGGTTGGCCCGGTACGCCGTGCGGTCGCTGCTGAAGGTCGAGGGGCGGGCGTAGGAGAGCCAGACCCTCAGCGGGCGGTGCTGGAGCTGCCAGACGTGGCAGAGCTCGTGCGCGATCAGGCGCTCGTCGAGGCCGGAGCGCTTGAGCCAGATGTTGCGACGACGTGGCGTAGCCGCGGTAGCGGCGAAAGCCCGGGATCCGGAACAACCACGGCGCTACACGGATCCGGACCCCCTCGATCCGGACCGGTTCCGGGTAGAGATCGAGACGGTCCAGCCGCGCCTTGGCCCGGCGCAGCAGGTCCGCCTCCGAGGGGGTGGACGCGGTGGGTCGTTGCGTAAATTGCACAGGTTTTGGACCCTAAAAGGCCGGAATTTGCGAGAAAACAGAGGGTCGAGTTGCGTTCTTGTTGGAGGCTTCTTTAACGAACTGGGTACGGCGGACAGACGAATGGGAACGTAGGGAACTCAGCAGTGGCCAGACAAACGGCAAGCGTGAACCTAACCTCGGCGAAGACCAAGACGCTCATCCGGAGCCGCTTGATGATCGCTGCAGTCGCTGCCTTCGGAGCCCTGGCCGCCTTCGCCCCCGGCGCCTCCGCCCAGCTCCCGGCGCTCCCCGACGCGACAGAAGTCGACTCGGCCGCCACAGCGCCGGCGACGGCCGTCCCCGTAGCGCCCGCCCCGCAGGTTCCCGAAGTTCCGGTAGCGCCCGCCCCGCAGGTCGCCGAAGTTCCCGTAGCGCCCGCCCCGCAGGTCGCCGAGGGTCCCGTAGCGTCCGCCCCGCAGGTTCCCGAGGTTCCCGTAGCGTCCGCCCCGCAGGTTCCCGAAGTTCCGGTAGCGTCCGCCCCGCCCGCTCCGTCGCAGCCCGTGGCCGCTGAGCTGGCCGTCCCCGCGCCGGACGTCCCCGCAGCACCCGCCCCGCAGCTCCCCGAAGTTCCGGTAGCTCCGGCACCGCAGCTCCCCGACGCGCCGGGTCCCGTCGCCCCGGTGCCGTCCAGTCCCCCGCCGCCCAGCCCGCTCGGCTCGGTGCTGGCCCCCGCCACTGGACTCATCGGCGCGGGCAACGGGGACGACTCCGACGAGACCGGCGTGCCCGCGCTCGTCGTGGAGCCGATCGCGAGTCTCAGCCCTGAGATCGGTTCGGTCGTCGAGGACGCCATCGTTGTCGTGGCGCCGGCAGTGGATGACACCATCGGCTCAGCGACGCCCCCGGCCGATTCCCTCCCCGGCGGCGAGGAGCCGGTAGCTCTGCTCGAGCCGGTCATCAATGTGACCACGCCGCTCACTTCGGACCTCGCCGACACGGTGACCCCCGTGCTCGACGTCCCGGCCGCGCCGCTCGGTGGCGTCGCCGAGCCGCTCTCGCCGGTGCTCGATGAGGCCGCCGATCTGGTCGCCCCGGTGCTGAACACGGCCGCCGATCTGGTGGCTCCGGTGCTCGATACGGCCGGCGATCTGGTCGCTCCGGTGCTGAATACGGCCGGGGATCTGGTGACTCCGGTGCTCGACACGGCCGGGGAGCTGGTGACTCCGGTGCTGAACACGGCCGGCGAGCTGGTGACTCCGGTGCTCGACACGGCCGGCGAGCTGGTGACTCCGGTGCTGAACACGGCCGGCGAGCTGGTGACTCCGGTGGTCGACACGGCCGGCGAGCTGGTGACTCCGGTGGTCGACACGGCCGGCGAGCTGGTGACTCCGGTGCTCGACACGGCCGGCGATGTGGTCGCCCCGGTGCTGAACACGGCCGGCGATGTAGTCGCCCCGGTGCTGAACACGGCCGGCGATCTGGTGACTCCGGTGCTCGAACACGGCCGGCGATCTGGTGACTCCGGCGGTCGACACGGCCGGCGATCTGGTGACTCCGGTGGTCGACACGGCCGGCGAGCTGGTGACTCCGGTGCTCGACACGGCCGCCGATCTGGTCGCCCCGGTGCTGAACACGGCCGGCGAGCTGGTGACTCCGGTGCTCGATACGGCCGGCGATCTGGTCGCCCCGGTGCTGAACACGGCCGGCGAGCTGGTGACCCCGGTGCTCGACGCGGCGGGCGAGCTCGTGAGCCCGGTGCTCGATGTCGCGGATGAACTGCTCGCCCCGGTGGCCGGCGTGGTACCGCCGGTCATGGACGCCGTCGCCGGTGCGCTGGACCCGGTCCTGGCTCCGGTCACCCCCATTCTTGACGCACTGCCGCCGGTCATCGCCCCGGTAGCGGATGTCGTGGCGCCCGCGGGCAACCCACTGTCTCGGATCACCGCCCCGGTGCGATCGCTCATTCCGGAGCGCGACGGCCCATCGACCGGCGGCGTGACCCCGTCGGCGCCCAATCCTGCCAACGGCGGTCAGACCGCCACCGGCGCGCCGCTTCCGCGGCCGGCCCAGATAGCGCCCTTCGCCCAGTCCGAGCCGACCGGCCCGATCTCGCTCTCGCAGGCGCCGGCGTCCGGTCCCGCCGCAGTGAGCCCCCACCACGGCCCCCTTTCCGCCAACCCGCTCGGCGCCCTCCACGCGGCACCGATCGCCGTCTCGCTCGCCGCCGAGTCCGCCGGACCGGCCGAGGCGGGCAGCGGTCCGGCCGGCGGCCCCGCCCAGCAGGCGCCCCCAAGTCCGGCTCCCGGCTCGAGCGTGAGCTCGCCGGCCGGGTCGGGCATCGCCTTCAGCACCCTGTTCGCTCTTCTCGCTTCACTCGCGGCCTTTGCCGCCCTGCGTTTCAGCCGGCGCCTTCAGTTCGCGCCGGCTCCCTGGCGTCCGGCGAGCTTCATCGCCGTCGTCGAGCGGCCTGGCTAGCCCCCGCGGGCTCTGACCAGGACTGCCTGGGTGCGGGACGCACCCGGGCTCATCGCTCGATGAGGAGAAACCATGTCAAGGACATACGGCTTGCCACTCGTGCAGGCTGGGCTGCTGGCCTTGTTGGCCGTGCTGGTGGGCCTCGCGCTGCCCGGCGCCAGCACTGCTCGCGAAGCCGACAGGACATCCGGCCTGAGCCAAGCGCTCGCGCCGATCACGCAGCCCGAGGGAGCTCTCGCGCTGGCTCGCGGCGCCGGCTACCAGGACGCGCGGGCCGCGCGCCGGGTCGAGGCGCTCCAGCGCCTGCTGGCCCGAGTGGGTTGGCGCCCCGGGACGCCTGACGGGCTGTTCGGCCCACGAACCCAAGCAGCCGTTCTGGGCTTCCAGCGGGCTGCCGGTATCGCCGCCGACGGCATCGTCGGTCCCGAAACCGCCGGCCGCCTGCTCGCGGCCAACCGACAGCCGCTGACCCGCGGCGCCGGCTACGGCGCGCCGGCGGGCTCGCCCCGCGTACGGACGCTGCAATCCCGCCTGAAGGCCCGCGGGCTCAAGCCCGGACCGGTCGACGGGATGTTCGGTCCCCGGACGCAGGCCGCGGTCGAGCGTCTCCAGCGCAGCAACGGGCTCGACGCCACCGGCGTCGTCAGCCGCGCCACGCGGCCGTTTCTGCTCGACGTTCCCCGCGCCCGGACCCGTACCGACCAGCGCTCCAGCCTGCCGGCCCGCACGCCGGCCCGCCGGCGCTCGGTCCCGACGCGGTTTGCGAGGCAAACGATGAAGGCCACGAAGCCGGATGCAGTTGGTGCGACCGTCGGTGTCGCCACCGGCGAAGACGATCTCCTCCAGCCGGGGCTGGTGGTGGCCCTCGCACTCCCGCTGATGCTCGGCGCGGCTCTGGTGGGGGTTCTGGTCGGACGGGCGGGATCGGCGACCCGCGCCGGGAGAGACCCTGTTGTCGCCGAGGCGGCGCATTCCGTGCCCCACAGCCGGCCGCCGCGGCCGGTGACGACCGGCTACCCGGCGGGCACGGAGCAGGCTCCGGCCCCGGACGCCGAGGAGGTACGAGCGATCGGCTACGTCAGCGTCCCGCCCGGCCAATCGCTGCGCGGCAGCTTCATGCAGGCCCAAATGCGGGCCATCGATGCCGCCTGCGAGCGCCACGGCTGGACGCTGCTGGAGGTGGTTCGTGACATCGAGCGCGAGCGCGGCAAGGCCTCCGACCGGCCCGGCTTGACGTATGCGCTGCAAAGCCTGGCGCGCGGCGACGCCTCGTGCCTGATCGTGGGGGCGCTGCCACGTCTGAGCCCCACGGTGGCGGAGCTGGGAGGCATCCTCAAGGCGATCGGGCGAAGCGGCGGGCGCTTCGTATCGCTCGAGGACCAGATCGACACGGCCGACCCGGCCGGGCGCAAGGCGGCCAACGTGATCGTCTCGGTGAGTGGCTGGGAGCACGAGCGGCTCGGCGAGCGCACGCGCAAGGGCCTGGCCGCGGCGCGGGCGAAGGGCGCGCCGATCAGCCGTCCCTCGGTGCAGGACATTCCTTCGCTCAAGGAGCAGATCGCCGCCATGCGGGCGAGCGGCATGACCCTGCAGGCCATCGCCGACACCCTCAACGACGACGGCGTGCCGACGCTGCGGGGAGGCCAGAAGTGGCGGCCCTCGAGCGTGCAGGCGGCGGCCGGCTACCGGCGACCGAAACGGGGAGTCCGGTGAGCGGCGCGATCGGCGCGCGCAGACCGGGCCGCCGAGCTCCGCCGGGCGCTAGGCTCCGCGCCGGTGAAGCAGCTCGCCGAAGGGGTCTGGCAGCTCGGCGGGTTCCCGCCGGACGGGATCAACGTGTATCTCGTCGAGGACGTGCTGATCGACGCCGCCACCCGCCGGGCCGGCAGGCGGATCCTGGGCCAGCTGGAGGGGCGCACCGTCAGCGCTCACGCCCTCACCCATGCCCATCCGGATCACCAGGGCGCCTCGGACGAGGTCTGCGGCAAGCTCGGGATCCCCTACTGGGTGGGGGAGAAGGACGTCCCGCTGGCCGAGCGCCCCCACCTGATCGGCGCGAGCCAGCCCTCGGGCCCGTTGAACCGCCTGGCGATGCGCTACTGGGTTGGCCCGGGCCGCAACGTCGACCGCGCCCTGCGCGAGGGCGACGACGTGGCCGGCTTCCGGGTGATCGATGTCCCCGGCCATTCGCCCGGCCACGTCGCCTTCTGGCGTGAGGCCGATGGTGTGCTGATCCTCGGCGACGTTCTCAACTCGATCGACATCTTCACGGGCCTGCGCGGACTGCACGAACCCAAGGCGGTGTTCACGTCCGACCCGGCCGAGAATCGCCGCTCCGCCCGCAAGCTCGCACCGCTCGAGCCCAGCCTCGTCTGCTTCGGGCACGGGCCGCCGCTGCGCGACACTGCCCACTTCGTGAAGTTCATCGAGGGACTTGCCTGATGCTCGGGCACGTCGGGGTGCCAGACTTGCGCTGGCATGGCCGATGATCGCCTGAAGACCCTCGAGGAGCGCACCCGCTACGACCCCACCGAAGTGGAGGGGCGCGTCTTCGCGCGCTGGGAGGAGGCGGGCATCTTCAGCCCTCTGCCGGAGGGGACCGCGGACGAGAACTGCTCCATCGCCGTGCCGCCGCCCAACGTCACGGGCAACCTGCACATGGGCCATGCCCTCAACGCCTCGATCCAGGACGCGTGCATCCGCGTGGCGCGCATGCGCGGCCGGCGGGCCAAGTGGATCTTCGGGACCGACCACGCGGGCATCGCCACCCAGCGCCAGGTCGAGAAGCGACTCGAGGAGGAGGGCACCAGCCGCGAGGAGATCGGGCGCGAGGAGTTCATCCGCCGCGTATGGCAGTGGCGCGAGCAGTACGGCGACACGATCGTGCGCCAGTTCAAGGCGCTCGGCGCCTCCCTCGATTACGACGACGAGCGCTTCACGATGGACGACGACTACGTGCGCGCCGTTCAGCACGTGTTCGTGCGCCTCTACGAGAAGGGCTTGATCTACCGCGACTACTACATGGTCAACTGGGATCCCGGCCTGCGCACCGCGATCTCCGACCTGGAGGTCGAGCAGCGCACGGTCGAGGACACGCTCTACATGGTCGACTACCCGCTCGAGTCGGGCTCGGGCTCGGTGACCGTGGCCACCGTGCGCCCGGAAACGATGCTGGCCGACACGGCGATCGCGGTGAACCCGTCCGACGAGCGCTACTCGCGGCTGGTGGGCGAGGCGGCGATCCTGCCGCTGGTGGGCCGCCGCCTGCCGATCATCGCCGACGAGCACGTGGATCCCGAGTTCGGGACCGGCGCGCTCAAGATCACCCCTGGCCACGACCCCAACGACTTCGAGATCGGGCGCCGCCACCGGCTCGAGGAGATCACCGTGATCGGCGAGGACGGGCGCATGACCGACTCCTCGCCCGAGCGTTTCCAGGGCCTCGAGGTCGACGAGGCACGCTCCGCCGTGGTGGCCGCGCTGCGCGAGGAGAGCCTGATCTCGGGCACCCAGCCCTACGAGCACGACGTGCCCCACTCGCACCGCTCGGGGCGACGCATCGAGCCGCTCATCTCGCTGCAGTGGTTTTGCGACATGAACGACCTCGCCCGGCCCGGCATCGAGGTCGTCGAGGACGGTCGCGTGACCTTCCATCCCGAGAAGCCCTGGACCGGGGTCTATCTGAACTGGCTCGAGAACATCCGTCCCTGGTGCATCTCGCGCCAGCTCTGGTGGGGGCACCAACTGCCGGTCTGGTACCGGGACGAGGAGACCTACGTGGGCGAGACCCCGCCCGAGGGTGAGGGCTGGGAGCGCGATCCCGACGTGCTGGACACCTGGTTCTCGTCCGGGCTGTGGCCCTTCGCCACGCTGGGCTGGCCGCGTGAGACGCCCCAGCTGCGTGCCTTCTATCCCACCGACGTGGTCTCGACCGCGCGCGACATCATCTTCCTCTGGGTGGCGCGCATGGTCATGTTCGGGGTCGAGCTGACCGGCCAGATCCCGTTCGCC
Organism: uncultured Thermoleophilaceae bacterium; assembly: GCA_963813495.1. Lineage (GTDB taxonomy): Bacteria > Actinomycetota > Thermoleophilia > Solirubrobacterales > Thermoleophilaceae > JACVRW01. The sequence goes on along the minus strand of CAWEZC010000005.1, from coordinate 190,862 downwards.
GACGTGAACATCCACTCGGTGATCCAGGCGCCTGACGGGCGGCGGATGTCGAAATCGCTGGGCACCGGAATCGACCCTTCCGACCTGATCGAGGGCGGGCCGCGGCCGCCCGTGTTCGACCAGGGCGGCGAGTTCCCGGCCTATGGCGCAGATGCTTTGCGCTTCGGGTTGCTCGCGATGTCCTCGTCCCAGGACGTGCGTTTCAACGAGGAGCGGGTCAAGCAGGGCCGCGACCTGGCCAACAAGCTCTGGAACGCCTCGCGGCTGATCCTGCTGCGGGTCTCGGAGGTGGAGCCCGATCCGCGCGCCGGACGCAGGGCCGAGGATCGCTGGATCGTCTCCCAGCTCGAGCGCCACACCCAGCGCGCGACCGAGATGCTCGACGGGTTTCGCTTCTCGGCGGCCGCGTTGGAGCTCTACGGCGCCTTCTGGTCGGAGCTGTGCGACTGGTATCTCGAGCTCGCCAAGCCGCGTCTCTACGAGGAGGACAACGCCGAGGTCTCCGCGGTGCTGCTGTGGGCTCTCGAGCGGACGCTGCGGCTGCTCCACCCCGTCATGCCCTTCGTGACCGAGGAGATCTGGGGACTCATGCCCGGGCAGCGCGGCCTCCTGGCGGTGGCGGATTGGCCTGAGGCCCACCCCTCGCGTTTCGACGAGCGTGCCGAGGAGGAGGTGGGCCGCCTGATCGAGGCGGTCACGGCGCTGCGGCGCTACCGCGACGAGGTGGGCGCCAAGCCCGGCAAGCCGGTGCGCGGCCGCTTGGCCGCCGAGGGCTACGACGCCCTGAGCGACCAGCTGGCCCGGCTGGCCCGCTTCGAGTGGGTCGACGCGTCCCAGAACGGCGACGTGCTGGCCAGCGTGCCGATTCCCGGCGGCGCGGTGCAGGTGCTGCCCTCCGACGCCTTCGACGCCGGCGAGGCGTCGCGCCGCATCGAGAAGAAGCGCGAAGCACTGCGCACGGAGGTCGAGCGCGCCGAGCGCAAGCTGGCCAACGAGGGGTTCGTGGCCAAGGCGCCGCGCGAGGTGGTGGACGAGGAGCGACGCAAGCTCGACGAGTACCGTGAGGCGCTGCGCCGCCTGGAGGGCTCGCCGTGACCTTTCGCCAGGCCGAGGAGTACTTGCTCGGCCTGGAGCTGTTCGGCATGCGCTTCGGGCTCGACCGCATGCACCGCCTGATGACCGTCCTCGGCCTGCCTCAGCGCCGCTTTGCCTCGATCCACGTGGTGGGCTCCAACGGCAAGTCATCCACCGTGCGCTTCGCCGCGGCCATCATCGAGCGCCACGGGCTGCGCTCGGGCAGCTACACGTCGCCCCACCTGCGCTCGTTCCGGGAGCGCATCGAGGTGGGGGAGGAGCCGATCCCGGAGGCGGACTTCGCCGCGGCGGTTGAACGGGCCGCGCACGCGGCGGAGCTCGTCAACCGCACCGCAGAACCCGACGACCACGTGACCCAGTTCGAGGCGCTGACCGCCGCCGCCTACCACGAGCTGGCGCGGCGCGGGGTGGAGGTGGCCGTGATCGAAGCCGGTCTCGGCGGCCGTTTCGATGCCACCAACGTGATCCCGTCGAAGGTCCAGGTACTCACCTCGGTCAGCCTCGAGCACACGCGCTGGCTCGGGCCCGCTCTGGCCGACATCGCCGAAGAGAAGCTCGACGTGGTCACCGATCACGGCACGCTGGTCGTCGGCGAGCTAGACCCCGATTCGCTCCGCGTGGCCGAGCGTGTGGTGGCCGATCGCCGGGCCGCGCTCGTGCGGGCCCCGGAGGAGCTCCCCGGGCCGGCGCTGCGAGCGGCGGGTGGCTTCCAGAGGCACAACTTCGCCCTCGCCGCTGCGGCGGCCGAGGCCTTCCTCGGGCGCCGGCTCGACGCCGGCGCGGTCGCGGCCGCCGCGGCCGAGACGATCGTCCACGGTCGCCTGGAGGTCGTCGCCGAACGCCCGCTCACCGTGCTGGACGGTGCTCACAACCCGTCGGGGGCGCACGCGCTGGCCGATTCGATCGACGAGGTGCTGAGCGAGCGGCGGCCGCGGGTCGCGGTGATCGGCGTCCTCGACGACAAGGATGCGGCCGGGATGCTCGAGCTGCTGCTGCCCCATGTCGACCTGGTCGTGTTCACGCGCTCGCACAACCCGCGCTCGCTCTCGCCGGCCACGCTCGAGACGCTGGAGGAGAAGCTGGGCGGCCCTCCCGCGCAGATCGTGGCCGATCCCCGCGCCGCCCTGGAGCGGGCGCGTGAGCTGGCGGGGCCGGACGGCAGCGTGCTGGCCACGGGCTCGATCTACCTGATCGCCGACCTGGTGCGCGGGTCGACTCAGGCCCGGGCATCGATGCTCTGATGCCGGTAGCTTGCCCGGCTCGTGCCGGAACAGCAGACTGAGCTCCAGGGCGGGCGGCTGGTCGAGCTCCGGCCAATCGAGCCCGGCGATCGCGACCAGCTGGCAGCAGGCTTGCGCCGGCTCAGCCCCGAGTCGCGCTACAGGCGTTTCCTGGCGCCCACGAACGAGCTGTCCGAGCGCGAGCTCAGCTACCTGACCGAGGTCGACCATCACGATCACGAGGCGCTCGTCGCCGTGGAGCCCGAGACGGGCACCGGGGTCGGAGTGGCGCGTTACGTGCGCTCGGCCGCAGAGCCCGACAAGGCGGAGTTCGCCGTCGCGGTGGCCGACGACTGGCAAGGCCGCGGGGTGGGCGGCGCATTGCTCGCCCGCCTGAGCGACCGCGCCCGCGAGGAGGGCGTGCGCCGCTTCACCGCCGTGATCCTGAGCGACAACCGGCCGATGCTGGAGCTGCTGGACGACCTGGGCGACGTTCGTTTCGAGACCGAGGAGTTCGGAGCGGTCGAGGTGGAGATCGATCTCCCCGCCGAGGGCGTCGCGGCCGCGCTCATGCGGACGATCAAGGCCGCCGCGCGCGGCGAGCTCTCCCTTCGCCCGCGCCGTACCAGGTAGCGCGGAAGGCGCACGGCCTGCCAGGATTCCGACCATGGACGGCGACGGGCCTCGTTTCGGAGCGATGATCGCCCTGGTGGCGGTGGTCGTGGCCACGGTGATCCTGGTCTTCTTCGGGATCGGCTACGCGCTCGGGCGCCTCTTCCTCTGAGCCGCTGCCAAAAGTTCCGTACTCCCTGCTGAGTACACTCGCCCGTTCAATGGGCGCCCTTGCCGTCTTTGGGATCGAGAACGACGGGCTGAACCTAGCCGTCAACCTGCTGCTCCTGTTTCTCGTGGTGATCTGGCTCGCGCTGGTCTACTGGACCTTCGCGGACGCACGGCGGCGGATAGGCGACCCCATGCTCGTGGGCTGCGCGACGGCGGCGTCGCTGTTCCCCTTCGTCGGCACGATCGTCTACCTGATCGTCCGCCCGCCCGAGTATCTGGAGGACGTGCGCGAGCGTGACCTCGAAATCGCCGCCGCCCAGGCTCGGCTTCAGACCCTCGAGCACCTGCACTGCCAGTACTGCGGCTTCGAGGTAGAGAAATCGTTCCTGCGCTGTCCCAGCTGCCTGCGCCGGCTCAAGGAGCCGTGCACCGTCTGCGCCAAGCCGCTCGACCCGCGCTGGAAGATCTGCCCGTATTGCGAGGCAGAGGTCGGTCAGGCGCCACCGGAGGCCCGTCGCACCAGGCCCCGTCGCGCGGCTGCCGCCGCGAGCGGAGGCGCCGCTGCGCGCCCGGCTGCGGCGGCCCGCCAGGCCCAGGCCGCCCGCCAGCCGCGGCCGGCCGAGGAGGCCGCTGCGGAGCGGCCGGCCCGGGCGCGCCGCGACCGGCCCCAGTCGGCGGGCTAGCGGCCGCCGTGCGCGGCGCTGACTAGCCTCTCGGCCCACTGAACCGAGAGGAGAACCAATGGACCGGACCCTGATCCTGGTCAAGCCGGACGCGTTCGCGCGCGGCCTGACCGGGGAAATCGTCGCCCGCTTCGAGCGCAAGGGCCTGCGGATCGCGGCGATGAAGCACATGACGGCCGAGCGCGAGCTGGCCGAGGAGCACTACGCCGAGCATCAGGGCAAGCCCTTTTTCGGCGACCTCGTCGACTTCATCACCGGCGGTCCGCTGGTGGCGTTCGTGCTCGAGGGGCACGAGGCCGTGGTGGCCGCCCGGCAGGTCATCGGGGCGACCAACCCGCTCGAGGCGGCGCCCGGCTCGATCCGCGGCGAATACGGGCTCGAGGTGCAGACCAATCTCGTGCACGGCTCGGACTCCCCGGAGTCCGCGACCCGCGAAAGCGCGCTCTTCTTCCCCGAGCTTTGATCCTCGCGTCGGGCTCCCCCCAACGCCGAGCCATCCTCGAGCAGCTCGGCGCCGAGTTCCGCGTCGAGGTCCCTGAGGCGGAGGAGCTCACGGAAGGAGAGCCGCGGGAGGTCGTGGTCGAGAACGCGCTCCGCAAGGCGCGCGCGGTCGAGGGCGACCTCGTCCTGGGCGTCGACACGGTGGTGGTGCTGGGCGGCCGCGTCTTCGGCAAACCGCGCGACGCCGCGGAGGCCGAGCGAACGCTGCGCACCCTCTCCGGCGAGGTCCACGAGGTGATGAGCGGGATCGTCCTCCGAGACGAGGCAGCCAGCGAGCGCACCGACGTGGCCGTGACCCGCGTGCGCTTCCGCCCGCTCGAGGAGAGGGATCTCGCCTGGTACCTGAGTACCGGCGAGTGGCGAGAGCGCGCGGGCGGCTACGCGATCCAGGGCAAGGGGGCGGCGCTTGTCGAGGAAATCGAGGGCGACTACCTCAACGTCGTCGGCCTGCCGGTGGCCGCCCTGCTGAGGCTTTGTCCGACGCTGTTGGCCCTCTGACCCGCCGACCTCGCCACACCACGATGCATGCCATGGTCGACATGGATCGGCCGACTGCGTCCGCCGAATCACGTGTCCTCCGCGCGACCCCGCTCTTTGCAGCCTTTTTGTGGCTTCTGACACGCACCGAAACCAGGATTGCGCGGTTTCGCAGGCCCGATCTCGTCGGCTAGACTGGGGCGCGCCGGCCGGCGGAGCGCCGGCGCCCGCCAGGTGCGCGGCGCTGGACCCGGTTGCTTCCGCCCCGGCGCTTATCCTCCTTTCACAGCGCGAATGGGCTTCTTCTCCTACCTCACCGGCATGGGCGGCCGCGACATGGCCGTCGATCTCGGGACGGCCAACACGCTCGTCTACGTGCGCGGCCGCGGCATCGTGCTCTCCGAGCCCTCGGTCGTGGCCATCGACTCGCGCACCGGCGAGGTTCACGCGGTCGGCATAGAGGCCAAGCGGATGCTGGGCCGCACGCCCGGCACGATCCAGGCCATCCGGCCGCTCAAGGACGGCGTGATCGCCGACTTCGACGTGACCGAGCAGATGCTGCGCCACTTCATCCAGAAGGTGCACCAGAACCGCTGGGCCCACCCGCGCGTGGTGGTGTGCGTGCCCTCGGGCGTGACCGGGGTCGAGAAGCGCGCGGTCGAGGAGGCCTGCCTGTCGGCCGGCGCCCGCCAGGCCTACCTGATCGAGGAGCCGATGGCCGCCGCGATCGGCGCCGGCCTGCCGGTGGGAGAGCCCACCGGCAACATGGTCGTCGACATCGGCGGCGGCACCAGCGAGGTCGCGGTGATCTCGCTCGGCGGAATCGTGGTGTCCCAGTCGATCCGCATCGGCGGCGACGAGCTCGACGAGGCGATCATCAACTACGTCAAGCGGGAGTACAAGTTGATGATCGGCCAGCAGACCTCCGAGGAGGTCAAGCTGGAGATCGGCTCGGCCTTCCCTCTCGACGAGGAGGTCCAGGCCGAGATCCGCGGGCGTGACCTCGTCTCGGGGCTGCCGAAGACGATCGTGCTCACGAGCGAAGAGGTGCGCATGGCGCTCGAGGAGCCGCTCCAGCAGATCATCGATGCGGTGAAGGAGACCCTCGACCGCACCCCGCCGGAGCTGGCGAGCGACATCATGGACCGCGGCATCATGCTGGCCGGCGGTGGAGCCCTCCTGCAGGGGCTCGACGAGCGCCTCCGCGACGAGACCCAGATGCCGGCTCACCTGGCCGAGTCACCGCTCACGTGCGTCGCCGTGGGCTCGGGCCGCAGCCTCGAGGAGTTCGAGGCCATTCACCGCGCCAACAAGAATTCCCGAACGAGCCGGCGGCGGTAACCGGGCGGCGGCCCCCGGCCGGCACCCCTTCTCATGCACGACCGGAAGACGATCCGCAGGCGGCGGGCAACCCTGGCCGTGTTCATGGCGCTCTCGATCGCGATCCTCACCGCGTACTTCGGCGAGTCCTCCGGCGGCTTCTTCCACGCCCTGCAGCGCGGGGCCCAGGAGGCGTTTGCCCCCATCGAGACCGGCGCCAGCCGCGCGCTCAAGCCGATGCGCGATCTGGTCGGCTGGACGGGCGACACGATCGACGCCAAGGACCAGAACGAAGAGCTGCAGCGCGAGGTCGACCGCCTGACCAAGGAGGTGGCCGAGGCGCGCACCGCGCAGCGCGACGCCAGCCAGCTCAAGGGCCTCGTCGGGTTGCAGAAGCAGGAGGGCTTCCCGCAGGGAACCGAGCCGGTGGCCGCGCGCGTGATCGCGCGCTCGCCGAACGTCTGGTACTCGTCGATCAAGATCGACAAGGGGTCGAGCGACGGCCTGGAGGTCGATCAGCCCGTGATCGCGGCCGGGTCGGACTCGTCGGGGCCGTCGGCCGGAGGTCTGGCGGGCAAGGTCACGAGCGTCACCGGCGGGACCGCCGAGGTCACGCTGATCACCGACGCTTCGATCGGCGTCGGGGCCCAGGTCATGCCCGCCGGCGCCGCGGGCGTAGTCCGCCCCGAGGTGGGCGATCCGCGTGACCTGCTGCTCGACCTCGTTCACGGTGGCCGTGTGACCGAGAACGCGGTGGTCGTCACCTCCGGCTTCAAGACCGCGGTCGGCGAGTCGCTGTTCCCGCGCGGCATCCCGGTCGGCCGCGTGAGCGACGTGGATCTCGACGAGGTCGACATCTACCAGCGCGTGCACCTGCGTCCCTTCGCCGACCTGCGCCGCATAGACATCGTGCAGGTGCTCACGCGCAGGCCGCCGAACACCCAGACCGCCGGAGTCGCCGTCCCGTGAACCCCTCCCCGGGAAGCTTTCTGCGCGTGGGGCTGCTGCTGCTCCTGGCCGTCGTCCTCCAGCTCTCGACGTTCAGCCAGATGGGCATCCTCGGCGGTCATTTCGACATCGTGGTGCTCGTGGTCGCCGCCGTCGCGTTCTACGGCGGCGCGCTGCCCGGCTGCGCCACCGGTTTCGCCGCCGGTTTCCTGCTCGACCTCCTGAGCGGCGCGACCATGGGCGCGTCCTCGCTCGTGCTCACGGCGGTGGCCTACGGCGTGGGCCGCTTCGCCGAGATCCGCGACCCTAGCCACGGCCTGCTGCCGCTGCCGGTCGGCGCGGCGGCCACCGGCGCCTGGGTCGTGGCCTTCGCCGGCGTCTCGTTCATGCTCGACGTGGGGGCCACGGTCAGCCCGCTGGTGCTGCGCGAGATGCTCGTGACCGTCCTGCTCAACACGCTCATCGCGCTGCCCGTGTTCATGCTCTGCCGGCGGCTGCTGCGCCCGGTGCTGTCGGTCGACCCGTTCGAGCTGCGCGCCCGGCGCCGGCCGCCGCGCGAAACGGGTCCGCTCGGGCTGCGAGGACTCGAGATCTGATGTACCTCGACAACGAGCGCCGGCCCACCCTCACGCCTCAGCTCGCCTTCCGCGTCGCGGTGATCGGCGGCGTCGCGCTGATGGCCTTCGCGATCATCTTCTTCCGGCTCTGGTACCTGCAGGTGCTGTCGGGCGACCGCTATCTGGCCGAGGCCAGCGACAACCGCGTGCGCGAAATCAAGGTGCAGGCGCCGCGCGGCGAGATCGTCGATCGCAACGGCACGCCGCTGGTGATCAACCGCAGCGGCCTGGCGCTGGTGGTGAGCCCGGACAGGATGTCCGAGGACAGGGGCGAGCGGCGCGAGGTCTACCGGCGCCTGGGCAAGCTGCTGCGTATGAATCCCGATCGCATCGAGCGGCGGGCCGAGCGCGACCTGAAGGCCGTGCCCTTCTCGGCCGCGACCATCAAGGCGGACGTCGCCGACCCGCTGGCCGCCTACGTGCTCGAACGCCAGGAACGCTTCCCCGGGGTGGAGGTGGAGCGTCAGTTCGTGCGCAAGTACCCGCACGGCGAGATCGGCGCGCACCTGTTCGGCACGGTCGGCGAGGTCACCAAGGAGCAGCTCGAAGACGAGCGCTACAACGGCGTGGAGCCCGGCGACCGCATCGGCCAGACCGGCATCGAGGCCGAGTACGACCGCTTCCTGCGCGGGCGCAACGGCGCCGCCCGCGTGGAGGTCGACGCTCTGGGCAACATCTCCGACCGGCTCGCCCGGCGCGAGCCCGAGCAGGGCCGCCAGGTACGGCTGTCGGTCGACCTGGACGTGCAGAGGGCGGGCCAGGAGGCGCTGGCCGGGGGGACCGGCAAGGGCGCCTTCGCGGTGCTCGACGTGACCACCGGCGAGGTCGTGGCGCTCGGCTCGGCCCCGTCGTTCGACGCCAACCGCTTCACCAAGGACTACACCCGCCTGCGCAAGGACGAGAACGCGCCACTCACCAACCGCGCCGTCCAGGGCGGCTATCCCACCGGCTCGACGTTCAAGCTCGTGACCGCCGTCGCGGCACTCCAGGGCGGCGTGATCGGCCCTGACGACGTCCTCAACGATTCCGGCTCCATCACGGTCGGCGGCGTGACCTTCAAGAACGCCGGCGACGCCGTCAACGGGCCCCTTGCCCTGCGCCAGGCGCTGACGGTGTCGAGCGACGTGTTCTTCTACCAGCTCGGCCAGCAGCTCAACACCAAGGACGACGGCCTGTTGCTGCAGCGCTGGGCGCGCCGGCTGGGGGTGGGGCGGCAGACCGGCATCGACCTGCCCGAGGAGCTGCCCGGCCGCATTCCCACGCCGGCCTGGCGCAACCACGGCTACCAGCAGTACCAGCGCTGCGTCAAGAAGAAGAAGCCCAGCGTCATCGAGATCCAGCAGGGCGTGTGCACCTACTTCGACCGTCCCTGGTCGGTGGGCGACAACATCAACCTTTCCGTCGGCCAGGGCGACATCGCCGCGAATCCGCTTCAGATGGCGGTGGCCTACGCGACCGTGGCCAACGGCGGCAAGGTGCTGCGGCCGCGGCTGGGCCTGCGCATCGAGGACTCCACGGGCCGCGCCCTGCAGCAGCTCGAGGCCCCCACGGCCCGGAAGGCGAACATCTCCGACGCCAACCGCCAGGCGATCCTGGACGGCATCTATGGCGCCGCCAACTCTCCCGGCGGTACCTCGACCCCGGTGTTCGAAGGCTTCCCGATCGAGATCGCCGGCAAGACGGGCACGGCGGAGAAGGGCGCGGGGCGCGCGGACCAGTCCTGGTACGCCGCGCTGGCTCCCTACCCCAACCCCAAGTACGCCGTCGTCGTGACCGATGAGGCCGGCGGCTTCGGCGCAGACACCGCTGCGCCGTTGGCGCGCCGGATCATGGCCGAGCTCTTCAACGTGGACGAGACGGGCCTCGTAGAGGGCGGAGGGGCGCCCGACTGATGAACGCCTCGGCCTCGTCCTCGCCGGTGCGCGACTTCCGCGATGCGGGAGTGCGCGTGCTGCGCATCGACCCCCTGATGCTGCTGGCCACGCTGGGCATCGTCGCGGCCAGCATCTACACCGTCGCCACTGCCACCTCGGACGACATTCCGGGCGACGCCAACTACTTCGCGGTGCGCCAGGCGGCCTATGCGGGCGTCGGCCTGGTGCTCATGTTCCTGATCTCGCGCTTCGACTATTCGCGCCTTCGCGAATGGAAGATCGGCGTCTACGCCTTCCTGATCGGCTCGATCCTGCTCGTGTACGCCCTGGGCTTCTCCGCCCGCGGCTCGCGCCGCGCGATCGAGTTCCCGTTCTTCAACTTCCAGGCCTCGGAGCTCGGCAAGCTGCTGCTGGTGGTGTCGCTGTCGGCCTTCATGGTCGACCGGATGCGCCGGCTGACCGAGCGCGAAACCACCAGCCGGATAGTGCTGCTGGCGCTGGTGCCGGCCATGCTCGTGATCGCGCAGCCCGACCTCGGCTCGGGGCTCGTCTTCCTGGCGATCCTGCTCGCTGTGCTGTTCGTGGCCGGCACCCCGTGGACCCATTTCGCGGGACTGGCCGGCCTCGCCGCCGTGGCGATCGTGGTGGTGGTGGTCGCCGCCCCGGCGGCCGGGATCCAGCTGCTCAAGCCGTACCAGATGGACCGCCTCACGGCCTTCCTCAATCCGACATCCGACCCCCGCGAGGAGGGCTACCAGATCAACCAGTCCCTGACGGCGATCGGTTCCGGGGGGAAGTCGGGCCGCGGGGACGAAGCTACACAGACCAAGCTGGACTTCCTGCCCGAGCACCACACCGACTTCATCTTCTCCGTGGTGGGTGAGGAGTTCGGTTTCATCGGGGCAGCGCTGGTGCTGTCCCTGTTCGCGCTGTTGATCTGGAGAGCGCTGAGAACCCTGACGATGGCCAAGAACTTCTACGGCGCGCTGGTCGCCGGCGGCATCACGGCCATGTTGATGTTCCAGGTCTTCGTTAACGTAGGGATGACCATCGGAATCATGCCTATCACCGGCATCCCCCTGCCGCTCATGAGCTATGGCGGCTCGTCGGTGATAACGACGCTGATGGCCATAGGGCTTCTCCAGTCGATCCACGCGCAGGCGCGCGAGACGACTGCGGCGAAGGCGCTATGACAAATATGAAGGGAAAAAACCTTGAGAAAGCAGTTGCTCGTCTCGGTAGACCGAGGCGAAACAAGAGTCGCGATCCTGGAATCGGAGGGCACCCCCGAAGGGAGCCCGCGCAGAGGCCGCGGCGGTAGACAGAACCAGAACAGCAATCAGAACAAGAACGATTGGCGGGTTGCCGAGCTCTACATCGAGCGCAAGGGCAACCGCTCCATAGTCGGCAACGTCTACAAGGGCAAGGTCGACAACGTCCTGCCCGGACTGGAGGCGGCGTTCGTCGATATCGGCCTGGACAAGAACGGCTTCCTGCACGCGGACGACGTCGTCTTCCCCGGCGTGGAGGTCGCCCGTCGCGGGCGCAGCGGCCGGGGCCAGAAGGGCAAGCGGATCACCGAGCTGCTCAAGCCGGGCCAGGAGATCCTCGTGCAGGCGATCAAGGACCCGCTGAAGACCAAGGGTCCGCGCCTGTCCATGCAGCTCTCGATCGCCGGGCGCTACCTGGTCTACGTGCCCCAGGGCGATGGCGTGGGCGTCTCGCGCCGGCTGGACGACAAGGAGCGCGACCGTGTGCGCCGGGCCGCCGCCAAGGCGGACCTGGGTGACGGCGGCGTGATCGTGCGCACCGCCGCGCAGGGCGCCACGCGCGAAGACTTCGAGCGCGAGATCAAGTACCTGCACAAGCTCCACGAGGTGCTCCAGCAGCGCGCCAAGGAGACAACGGCGCCGGCGATGGCCTTCCAGGAGGCGGACCTGTCGGTGCGCGTCGCGCGCGACATCTTCTCGGGCGAGTTCGAGAAGGCGATCGTCGACGACGAGAAGCAGCACCACCGCCTGCAGTCCTTCTTCACGCGGACCGCGCCCGAGCTGCTCGACCGGCTCGAGTTCTCCCGCAACGAGGAGGAGCCGCTGTTCGAGCGCTACGGCGTGGAGGAGGCCATCCTCTCGGTGCTCAAGCGCCGCGTGGACCTGCCCAGCGGCGGCTACCTGATCATCGACTACGCCGAGGCCATGACGGTCATCGACATCAACTCGGGCTCCTTCACCGGGCGCGGCAAGGGCGCCAAGCTCGAGGACACGATCACGAGGACCAACCTCGAGGCCGCCGAGGAGGTCGTGCGCCAGCTGAGGCTGCGCGACATCGGCGGGATCATCGTCATCGACTTCATCGACATGTCGCGGGCGCGCAACCGCGACGCGGTGCTCAAGACGCTGCGCAAGTCGCTCGACGAGGACCGCACCAAGACCTACGTGGTCGAGATCTCGCCGCTGGGGCTGGTCGAGATGACCCGCCAGAACGTGACCGACGGCGTGCGCGAGATCATCACCAAGCCCTGCCCGACCTGCGAGGGCGAGGGCGTCGTCCTGTCCGAGGAGACGGTGGCCATAGAGGTCGACCGCTGGCTGCGCGACCTGGTGGCCGAGCGGCCCGAGCCACCGGCCTTCCTGATCCGGGTGCACCCGAGCGTGGCCTCGATCCTGGTGGGCGGCCACGGCGTGGAGGGCCCGATCCACGAGATCGAGGCGGAGACGGGCAAGCACTTCCACTTCGAGGGCACCGAGGCGCTGCCGATCGACTTCTTCGACGTGGTCCTCGAGGGCACACACGACGAGGTCGAGGAGCGGGCACTCCCGTTCCGTGAGGGCGAGGAGGTGCTCGTCCATATCGAGGAGCCGCACATGTACAACGACGACGACGCGGTGGCCAAGCTGGACGGCTACGTCGTGTCGGTCTTCGGGGCGGCGCCGCTGGTGGGGGAGAAGACCCTCGTGCGCATCGAGAAGGTGGGGCGCAGCGCGGCGCAGGCCTCCCTGGTCGACCCGCCGGAGGGCGTGATCGCCACGTCGGACGACGCGGAGTCGGAGAACGGCCGGCGCCGGCGGCGGGGCCGGCGCGGCGGCCGCAACCGGCGCAAGAAGGCCGAGGCCGCCTCCGAGTAAAGCGGGGCTCCGCGCCAGGCCGGGCGCAGGCCGTCTGGGACAGCGCCGGCACGGATAGACCCGGACCATGGGGAGGACGAGGCTCTGCTGCCATCCCGCGTGGTACAGTTAACTTTGTGGTTAACGATCCGTTCAAGGCCCTCTCGCACCCGATCCGCCGCGGCATCGTCGAACGCCTGGCCGCAGGTCCGGCCACCGTCGGCGACGCCACCGCCGGCTTCGGAGTGTCCAAGCCGGCGATCTCCAAGCACCTGAAGGTGCTGGAGGAGACCGGGGTCGTGACCCGCGTGGTCGAGGGCCGCACGCATCGCCTCTCGCTCGAGCCCGACGTGCTCAGCGAGGCGGCGGACTGGATGGATCGCCAGCGCGCTCTCTGGGGGCGCCTGTTCGACGTAGTGGACGAATACCTCAAGGAGGACAAGCCGCGATGAAGACCCCGTCGATCGTTTCGCCGCAGGAGTGGGAGAGCGCCCGTGAGGACCTGCTGGTCAAGGAGAAGGAGCTGACCCGCGCACGCGACGCCCTGGCCGCCGAGCGCCGCCGGATGCCCAGGATGGCCGTGGAGAAGCAGTACGCCTTTGAGGGGCCGAACGGCGCGGCGAGCCTGCTCGACCTGTTCGAGGGCCGCCGTCAGCTCGTGGTCTACCGCTTCTTCTTCGAGCCCGGCGTGGCCGGCTGGCCAGAGAGCGGCTGCGGCGGCTGCTCCTTCCTCGCCGACCAGGTCGCCCACCTCTCGCACCTGAACGCTCGCGACACCACCCTCGCGTTCGTGTCGCGCGCGCCGCAGGCCAACATCGAGCGGTGGAAGGCGCGCATGGGTTGGGAGATCCCCTGGTACACGCTCACGGACGACTTCGACGCCGACTTCGGCGTGGACGAATGGCACGGCACCAACGCCTTCATCCGAGATACCCATGCGGGCACCGGGGAAGGCCAGATATTCCGCACCTACTTCATCAACAACCGCGGCGACGAGGCGATGGGTACCACCTGGGCCTACCTCGACCTGACGGCACTGGGGCGCCAGGAGGAGTGGGAGGACTCGCCGGAGGGCTACCCGCAGACCCCGCCGTACCAGTGGTGGAACCTGCACGACGAGTACGGAGAGGCAGCGTGATCGCCCACGTGGGAGGCGTACCGGTCGAGGAGATCGTGCCGTCGCTGACCGGCGCGGGCGCAACGCTGCTGCTGGCCCGCGCCTGGGTGATGCTGCACCTCCGTCGCTCACGGGAGCCCGGGACGTGACCGGTCACACGCTGCAGATGGAGCGCACCTACCAGGCGCCCGCCCAGGCGGTCTTCGACGCGTGGACGAGCGAGGAGGTGATCCGGCGCTGGTGGCACGCCGAGCACGACTGGGAGACCACCGAGGCGGAGGTCGACCTGCGCGTCGGTGGTGACGTGCGCGTGGTGATGCGCGACCCTCACAAGGACGTCGAGTACGGCGGCGGTGGAAAGTACACGGAGATCGAGCCTCCCAATCGCCTGGCCTTCACCTGGATCTGGGATGGTGACACCACGAGGCAGCTGATCGAGCTCGAGTTCCAGGAGGCCGATGGGGTCACCACGGTCCGCTTCATGCACAGTGGGCTGTGGGACGAGGAGTCCGTGCGCTCGCACGAGGGCGGATGGAGCAGTGCTTTCGACAACCTCGAGCGTACGCTCGAGGCGACTCGCCCGGGTCCGGGCCAGCGCAGCGAGTGAGATCGTTTCGTTTGAGAAGGTCTCGGATGCGACCTATCTCGCTAGACTTGCGGACGTGGAAGCGACCGAGGTCAAGTCAAGCTCGGCCTGCGCGCCGCCCGAGGCGCTGGCCGACAACCTGTGCTGGCTGCTGTCGCGGGCCAGCTACACGCTGACCACGGAAATCACCCGGGCGCTCGAGGATCTGGGCGTCTCGCCCCGCGGACACGCGGTGCTCGCCGCGGCCCTGGAGGGCGAGCTCACTCAGACCGAGCTCGCCGCCATCGTCGGGCTCGACAAGACCACGATGGTGGTCGCGCTCGACGAGCTCGAGGCCGCCGGCCTCGCGGAGCGGCGTCCGTCGGCCAAGGACCGCCGCGCACGAGTCATCGCCGTGACCAGGGCGGGTGAGCGCAAGGTGCGCGAGGGCGAGGTGATCGCCGACCGAGTACGCGCCGACGTGCTCAGCGCTCTGGAGCCCGACGAGCGGGAGGTGTTCATGCGCTCGCTCGCGCGGCTGGTGGGCGACCGTCTGTCGGAGCCCGTGCAGTGCTCGCAGCCGGTGCGGCGCCGGGCCCCTCGACTGTAGGACCGTACGAACTAGTCCCGTACGGGATGATCTGCTACGGTCGTGCCTTCGTGAACACGACCGGAGATCAAGCCATGACGGAGACCGCCGCACCGGCAGTCCAGACCCCACAGGCCATGGGCGAGCACGAGCGCTGGGTAGCGCTGCTGGTGCTCTGCACCGGCTTCCTCATGATCATCCTCGACCAGACGATCGTCAACGTGGCTCTGCCCTCGATCCAGGACGATCTCGGCTTCTCGCAGTCGAGCTTGGCCTGGGTGGTCAACGCGTACCTGATCGCCTTCGGCGGCCTGCTGCTGCTGGCCGGGCGTCTCGGCGACCTGATCGGGCGCAAGCTCGTCTTCATGACGGGCCTCGCGGTGTTCACCGTGGCCTCGCTGCTGTGCGGCCTGGCTCAGAGCCAGGAGGTGCTGATCGGCGCGCGCTTCGTGCAGGGCCTCGGCGGAGCGATGGCCTCAGCGGTGATCCTGGGCATGATCGTGACGATGTTCCCCAAGCCCGGAGAGCAGGCCCGGGCGATCGGCGTCTACAGCTTCGTGGCGGCAGGCGGGGCCTCGATCGGGCTGCTGGCCGGCGGGGCGCTGACCGAGGCGATCAACTGGCACTGGATCTTCTTCGTCAACCTCCCCATCGGGGTGCTCACGGCGGTGCTGGCCTGGCGGCTGCTGGATCGCGACGAGGGCCTCGGCCTCGAGCGCGGCGCCGACGTCCCCGGAGCGCTGTTCGTGGTGAGCGCGCTGATGCTGGGGGTCTACACGATCGTCGAGGCGGCGGACCGCGGCTGGGGCTCGACAACCACACTCGCTCTGGGAGCGGTGGCGGTGGGCCTGCTCGTGGCCTTCTTCGTGCGCGAGGCGACCGCCCGCAACCCGCTCGTCCCGTTGCGCATCTTCCGCGTCCGGGTCGTGGCCGCGGCCAACCTGATCCAGGCGCTGATGGTCGCCGGCCTGTTCGGGATGTTCTTCCTCGGCGCGCTCTATCTCCAGCGCGTGCTCGGGTTCGATGCGATCGAGGTGGGGCTGGCCTTCCTGCCCGTGGCGCTGGCCATCGGCGCACTCTCGCTGGGTGTCTCGGCACGTCTCATCGTGCGCTTCGGAGCGCGGGCCACGTTGCTGCCGGGGCTCGTCCTGGTGGCTGCGGGCCTGGTGTTCTTCCAGCAGGCGCCCGTGGACGCGAGCTACCTCCCGGACATCCTCCCGGCGATGGTGCTGCTGGGCGTGGGAGCGGGGCTCTCCTTCCCGTCGCTGATGACACTGGCGATGTCGGGTGCCACCCAGAGCGACTCCGGCCTGGCCTCCGGCCTCGTCAACACGACCCAGCAGGTGGGCGGCGCGCTCGGCCTCGCGGTACTGGCCACGCTGGCCACGACCCGCACCGACAGCCTCGCCGAGAGCGGGGACTCGACCGCAGCCGCCCTGACCGGCGGCTATCACCTGGCCTTCGGCATCGGCGCCGCCCTGGTGGCCGCGGGATTGCTGCTGGCGGTGGTGCTGCTGCCGCGTCGGGTCGCCCTCGCCGAGGCCGAGGAGCCGGTCCCCGCCTACGAGTCGGAGCCGGCTGCGGCGCTGGAGGAGGCGGCCTAGGCGCAGCCCGACCGGCGCACGTGGGGGGCGAGCCTGTCTAGGATCCGACGGGCTCGCCCCCGGCTACCTCCCCTCAGATGGCAAAGCTTGCCGTTCCGTTGGTCCTACTTATTGCTCTCCTCGCCGCCCCTGCCGCTCAGGCTGGAGCCGGCACGAACCCGCTCGAGGGCGTCACGCTCTTCGTGGACCGCGACTCGCCCTCCTGGCTGCAGTGGCAGGCCTTTCAACGCGCAGGCGAGACGCGCAAGGCCGACCTGATCTGGAAGATCGCCCGTGAGCCCCGGGCGCTGTGGCTGGGGCGCTTCACCCGCCCCAACTTCGCCGTGAAGGTCAATCGCCTCATCGATGCTGCCAAGGCCGACGGCGCGGTGCCGGTGTTCTCCGTCCTGCGTGCCCAGGCCACCTCATGCGGTCCCAGCTACGACGGCGGCGGCGCGGCCGAGGACGCCGCGACGCGAGCCTGGTACGGCGACCTCGCCCGCGTGATCGGCGACGAGCGCGTGGTCATCCTCTTCGAGCCGGACTCGC
The DNA here is from genome assembly GCA_963813495.1 of uncultured Thermoleophilaceae bacterium. GTDB lineage: Bacteria > Actinomycetota > Thermoleophilia > Solirubrobacterales > Thermoleophilaceae > JACVRW01. Next base: position 173,837 of record CAWEZC010000005.1, on the reverse strand, counting down.
TCGGCACGATCGACTGCCTCGCCCGAAGCCGTCAGGACGACCGCCTGCGTCTGCTGCGCCATGGCGTGGAAGCGCTGGCCGAGCTTGCCAACGCCACCGTCTACCTGGAGGCCGGAGCCTCGGACTGGGAATCCGCCGCGCGCACCGCCCGTCAGCTGCGCGCCATTGGAATCGCGAAGGTCCGCGGCTTCATGCTCAACGCCACCCACTACGACTGGACGGCGGCGAACATCGAGCACGGCCGGGAGATCTCGCGGCGGACCGGCGGCAAGCACTTCGTGATCAACACCGCCGAGAACGGACGGGGGCCGGTCTCCTACCGGCGCAACGGCCGACGCATCAACGTTTGGTGCAACCCGGGCCTGCGCGGCCTCGGCAAGGCGCCGACCACCGACACCTCGCATCCGCTCGTGGACGCCTACCTGTGGATCAACCGGCCCGGGTTCGCCCAGATCTGCCAGGGCCGGGCCATCTCCTGGTACCCGCCCCGGGCGCTGTCCTACGCGCGCTTCGCCACCGATTGGGAGACGCCGCCGCCGGGGACGCGCTACGGGCATCGCAAGCGCTACCCGCTCGGCGCCTTCGGCATCCCGCGCTGAGCACAGCCCCGAGCGCCTAGCGCTCAACACTGTGGCCATCGATGCGAGAAACTGCGCCCGGCACCCTCGACGGAAGGAGCATCGACGGAGCGCCCGCAGGAGTTCAACGGGGAGTTCAACGGGCGCTACCGCATTCCGACCCTGCAGGAAGTGATCGCGCTGGCCAAGCGCTATTCGAAGCGCTACGACCGCAGGATCGGCATCTATCCCGAGACCAAGCACCCCACCTTCCACAAGGGCCTGGGGCTCGCGCTCGAGCGTCCGCTCCTCAAGATCCTCGACCGGGCGGGTTGGAATCGGCGCAGCTCACCGGTGTTCATCCAGAGCTTCGAGACGTCCAACCTCAAGAAGCTGAACCGGCTCACCCGGATACGCCTGGTGCAGCTGATCGACGCCAACGACGTCAAGCCGGACGGCACGCTCGACTACACGGCACCCTTCGACCGGCCCTACGACTGGACCGCTTCCGGGCGGCCGGAGCTGCTGGCCCGGACCTTCGGGTACCTGACCACCGACGCCGGTCTGGCCGAGGTGGCGAGCTACGCCGACGGGATCGGTCCATGGAAGCCATACATCATCAGTACCGCCGCGATCGACATCAACGGTGACGGGGTCGTGGGTGACGAGAACGGCGACGGTCAGGTGAACGAGACCGACCGCAAGCTCCTGCCGGCGACCGACCTGGTTGCTCGCGCCCACGAGCGCGGCCTGCTGGTCCACCCGTACACGTTCCGCAACGAGCAGTTCAGGCTGGCCAACGACTACGGCGGCAACCCGATCAATGAATATCTGGCCTTCTACGAGGCGGGCGTAGACGGGCTCTTCTCGGACTTCCCGAACACGGCCTTCGCGGCCCGGGAGCTGTTCTGGCTCGACCGCTACGGCTCAGAGGACGAGGACGCGCAGGGCTAGCGCCCAAGCTCCAACGGCCGGGCGCCACGCACGTGGATAACGCGCGTGGCGCCCAGCCGCGCGATGCGCCGGGCGGGGTGGGGCAGCGTGTGGCCGTGCACGAGAACGGCCGGCTGGTTGCGCTCGACCCAGGCGCGAAGCGCCGGTGAGCCCCGATGAGCGGGGTCGTCGGGCTCGTCGTTGACGCCCGCGGGCGGGCTGTGGGCCAGCAGGATGTCGGCGGCCGGCAGCCGCTCGAGCATCCCCGCGGCTTCCTCCTCGGTCCACTCGTTGCCCCCGTGGCCGCTGTAGCGCGGCGAGCCGCCGAAGCCCGCAAAGCTGAGTTCGCCGACGCTCTCGCGCCGCAGGTGCAGATCGAGCGCACGAACCGCGGTGAGCGAGTCGGCGGCGTCGTGATTGCCGCGCACGCCGAGCTTCGGCACCTCCACCGCTGCGAGGCCCTCGAGCCAGGCCGGCTCCAGGTCGCCCAGCAGGAGGATGAGCTCGGGCCTGCTGCCGGCCACCAGATCGGCTATCGGCGCGTGCGGAGGGGCATCGGCCAGGGCGAGGACCCGCATTGCAGACGGACGCTAGCGCCCACCCCTGAGGTAGCCTGCCCGCCGATGCCCGAGTTGATCGAGTCGCCCGTTCGCGTGGAGTCCGCTGGAGAGCCGCCCAAGCTGATCGACGAGTTCGCGGGGCGAGCGAGCAACGGCGAGGAGCGCCTCAGCGTGGCCCGCATGCGCTCGCCCGCGGGCTGGAGCGAGCCCGGCCAGCGCCCGGAGTTCGACGAGTACACCGTGGTACTCGCCGGCATGCTCCAGGTTGAGAGCGAGGCCGCCACCCTCGAGGTGCCGGCCGGCCAGGCCGTGCTCGTGCGCGGCGGCGAGTGGGTGCGCTATTCCACCCCCGCCGGAGCGGAGTACGTGGCCGTGTGCCTGCCCGCCTTCTCGCCGGACACCGTCCACCGCGACGACTGAGAGAACACCGGCGCTAACGTCGGCAGGCGTGAGCCGCGCCGCCCTGTTCTCCCTCTATGCGCTGCTTGTCCTGATCTGGTCGAGCACCTGGGTGGCGATCAAGTTCGGGCTCGAGGACAGCCCGCCGCTGCTGGGCGCAGGCCTGCGTTTCGCGCTCGCCGGCATCGTGCTGCTCGCGTTCGCCGCCCTGCAGCGCCGTCCGTTGCGCACCGACTGGCTGCTCGCGGCGGTGCTGGCCGCGCTGCCCTTCGCCTTCGCGTACGGACTCGTCTACTGGGGCGAGCAGTACATCCCGTCGGGCCTGGCCGCGGTGCTGTTCGGAGTGCTGCCGCTCTACACCGGCATCCTGGCCGGCATCTTCCTGCCCGAGGAGCCGTTGCGCGCCCGGCTGGTGGTGGGCGTGCTGATCGCCATCGGCGGCCTCGCACTCAGCTTCGCCGAGAGCCTGAATCTGGGCGACGACGAGCTGGCGCTCGCCGGCGCCGCGGCGCTCGCGCTGGCTCCGGTCGGCGCGGCCGCCGGCAACGTGGCCCAGAAGCGCCGGGCCGCCAAGCTCGACGCGGTCGTACTCAACGGCTGGGCGATGCTGGCCGGCGGCATTCTCCTGCTTGTGATCTCCGTGGCAGGCGAGGACTGGGGCGAGCTCGCCTGGACTGCGGAGTCCATCGGCTCGATCGTCTACCTCGCGATCGTGGGCTCGGCCGTGGCGTTCGTCGGTCTCACCGTGCTGCTGCGCCAGCTCACCGCGCAGGCCATGTCGTTCCTGGCCATGCTGCTGCCCTTCGGGGCGCTGGCCTTCGGCGCCGCTCTGTACGACGAGGCGATCACCTGGCGCGCGCTGGCCGGCGCGCTGCTTGTGGCCGCGGGCCTGCTGATAGCGCAAAGCGGGCGCTCGGCTGCCGGCGGCGAGCCGGCGCCACCTGAGTCGCGGCCCGGCGAGCGTACGCCGCTACTCGCGTCCGCCGGGAAGGACTGAGCGCGCTAGCCCGTCCAGAGAAAGGCGAGGGTCACCGCGGCGATGAACGCGGCGACCGCAATCGCAACGATGATCAGGCTGCGGCGGCGGGAATCCTGATCCATCGGGTCGCAATCTAGCCCGTCCAGCACGCGCTAGACTGACCTGCTGGCGCCCGAGCACCTGGCGCCGTTTGTATGTCATGAGCTACGCAATAGTCAAAGTGGGCGGTAAGCAGTACCGCGTCGAGGAAGGCCAGTCGATCGTCGTCGACCGGATGCCTGCGGACGAAGGCGACAAGGTCGACCTCCAGCCGCTGCTGTTCGCCGACGGCGACAAGTCGGTGCTCGGCGGCGACGACCTCTCGAAGGTGAAGGTCCAGGCCACGGTCACCGCTCACGAGCGCGGCAAGAAGATCCACGGCCTCAAGTTCAAGCCCAAGCGCGGCTACAAGCGTCGCTACGGTGCACGCTCGCACCTGACCCGCCTCGAGATCCGCTCGATCAAGGCCGGCGGCGCTACGCGCAAAGGCGCGGCCAAGAAGGAGACCGACGATGGCTCATAAGAAGGGTCTCGGCTCGAGCCGGAACGGGCGCGACTCCAACGCCAAGCGGCTCGGCGTCAAGGTGTTCGCCGGGCAGCAGGTCAACGGCGGCGAGATCATCGTGCGCCAGCGCGGTACCCGCTTCAAGCCCGGAGAGGGCGTGGGCCTCGGCCGCGATCACACCATCTTCGCCACGCGCGAGGGCACCGTGCAGTTCGCCGAGGGCCGGCGCGGCCGCGTCATCTCGGTCGAGCCGGCCGAGTAGCACGCTCCCGGCGCCGCTAGCCTCAGCTCCCTGACCTACTCGATCGTCGCCCGTGACCCGTCGAGCGGGGAGCTCGGCGTGGCCGTCCAGTCGCACTTCTTCGGGGTGGGCCCACTCGTCACGTGGGCCGCGGCCGGCGTCGGCGCGGTGGCCACGCAGTCGATGGTCGAGCCCGCCTACGGCCCCCGCGCGCTCGGCCTCATCCGTGAGGGAGAGAGCGCGCCGCAGGCGCTGCAGCAGCTGCTCGCCGAAGACGCGCAGGCGGACGCGCGCCAGGTGGCGGTGCTCGACCACGCCGGACGAGTGGCGGTTCACACCGGTCCCGGCTGCATCGCCCACGCTGGGCACGCAGTGGGCAACCAGGTGAGCGCCCAGGCCAACATCATGGCTCGCGCTACCGTGCCGGAGGCGATGCTCGCGGCATATGTCGCCGCGGACGGCCGTCTCGCGGAGCGCCTGCTCAGCGCCCTCGATGCAGCCGAGGCCGAGGGCGGCGACCTGCGCGGACGCCAATCGGCCGCGCTTATGGTGGTGGCCGCCCGCGCCGCCGGCCGCCCCAGCGAGGACACGCTGCTGGACCTGCGCGTGGACGACCACCCCGAGCCGCTGGACGAGCTGCGCCGGCTGGTCGGGTTGCAGCGCGCGTACGCCCGCGTGGATGCGGGCGACCAGCTCGCGGCGGCGGGCGATGCGGCCGGCGCGCTTCGCGAGTATGCCGCCGCTCACCGAGCGCAGCCCAACAACTCCGAACTCGCCTTCTGGCACGGCGCGGCGCTCGCGGCCGAGGGCGCAGAGGAAGAGGCCGCGCCGCTGCTGCGCAAGGCCTTCGCTTCTCATCCCGGCTGGGCGGAGCTGCTCGCGCGCCTGCCGGCCGCCGGACTGTTCCCCAACGACCCCGCTCTGATCGCCCGCCTGATCGGGACTCGTGCCGAGTCCCGGCCCGAATAGCCGTGTTTCACGACCGCGCGCTGATCCACGTGCGCGCCGGAGACGGCGGCAACGGCGTGGTCTCGTTCCGGCGCGAGGCCCACGTACCCAAGGGCGGTCCCGACGGAGGAGACGGCGGCCGCGGCGCGGACGTGGTGGTGCTGGCCGACCCCTCGCTGCGCGACCTCTCCTCCTTCCGGCGCGGAGCCCGTTTCAAGGGCGAGCGCGGTGGTCACGGCCAGGGCGCCAACAAACACGGCGCCAGCCCGGCCGAGCTCGAGGTGCGCGTGCCGCCGGGCACCGCGGTCGAGGACCCCGACGGGGGCGACCGCTGGGATCTCCTCGAGCCCGGCCAACGGGCGGTCGTGGCCCGCGGCGGCGGCGGCGGCCTCGGCAACAAGCAGTTCGCGCACTCCACGCGCCAGACGCCGCGCTTCGCCGAGCGGGGGCTCCCGGGCGAGGAACGACGGCTCGAGCTGCGGCTGCGCCTGCTCGCCGACGCCGGCCTGGTGGGACTGCCCAACGCGGGCAAGTCGTCGCTGCTGGCGCGGCTCACGCGCGCCCAGCCCAAGGTGGCCGACTATCCCTTCACCACCCTCGAGCCGGTGCTCGGCACCCTGGAGCGGGACGACCGCCAGCTCGTGATCGCCGACATCCCCGGTCTGATAGAGGGGGCGAGCGCGGGTGCGGGGCTGGGGCACGAGTTCCTGGCCCACGTCGAGCGCTGCCGCCTGCTGGTGTACGTGCTCGACCTGGCGCCGCTCGACGGCTCGGACCCCGCGGACAACCACGCCACCGTGGAGGCCGAGCTCGAGGAGCACGGTCAGGGCTTGGCCGATCTGCCGCGCATAGTCGCGCTCTCGAAGGCCGACCTGGCACCGCCGGAGAGCATGGCGGAGGCAGTTGAGCATTGGCGCAGGCGGTTGCGCGCGGGCGTGCCCGAGGATCCCGATGCCCGGCCCACGCCCGGTGCCGTGCTCGATGTGATCGCCACCTCGGCGGCCACCGGAGAGGGCCTCGATGACCTGGCCACGGCGATCTTCCGGCACGTTGTCCGAGACGAGCCCGAGGTTGAGCCGGTGGCGATGCCGGCCACCCACCGCGTGTATCGCCCGGGCCGCGCCGACGCCTTTCACATCGATCGCACCCCCTCGGGCGCATACCGGGTAGAGGGCGAGCGGGTGGAGCGCCTGATCGCCCGTCACGACGTCGAGAACGACGAGGCGCTGCGCTACGTCGAGGAGCGGCTCCGGGCGCTGGGCGTGATCAAGGCGCTTCACGCCGCCGGCTTCGAGGCCGGCGACGACGTGGAGATCGGCGGCATCGTGTTCGAGCTGGATCCCGGGGCTCCGTTCGGTTGATACAAAGGCCGCCCGTGCCCCGTCGTTCGACCCTCACCCTGCTTGCGGCCCTTCTCGCGGCGGCGGCTCTGGGCGCCTGCGGAGGGGACGACAGAGAGGACGCCGAGCAGACCGTGCGCGACTTCGTCAACGCCACGAATGAGCGCGACGCCGACGCCTTCTGCGGCGAGCTCGTCACTCAGGAGTTCCTCGAGAGCACCACCGGCGCCAGCGGCGACAAGGCCCAGGACGAGTGCCGCCGCCAGATGAAGGCAGTCCGCGGCCTGGAGGTCGAGCTCGTGCGGTTTCGCAGGACCGCTGTCGATGGGGACTCCGCCCGGGTCACGGCGATCCTGCGAACGCAAGGTGCCAGAAGCACCCAGACCTTGCGCCTGAAGAAAGAAGACGGGGACTGGAAGCTGATCGGCGCCGGGAGCGGCGACTAGTGGCAACGGTGGTCGTCAAGCTCGGCTCGAGCATCGTGGCCGACGACGCCGGCGAGGTGCGCGGTCCGGTGCTCGAACTGCTCTGCGACGAGGTCGCCGAGTGCCACCGGGCAGGGGACGATGTGGTGGTGGTGACGTCGGGCGCGATCGCGCGCGGGATGAGGCTCATGAACCTGCCGATGCGCCCGACGGCGATGCAGGAACTGCAGGCGGCGTCCGCGGTCGGGCAGGGCAAGCTCTACCGCCACTACGACGAGTTGCTCCAGGCGCGCGGCGTACCTTCCGCGCAGGTGCTGCTCACGTTCTTCGACATGTCGGCCCGCACCCACTACCTCAACGCGCGCCACACGCTCCAGACCCTGCTGGGCTGGCGCGTGGTGCCGGTGATCAACGAGAACGACACCACAACCACCGACGAGATCTCCTTCGGCGACAACGACTTCCTCGCTGCCCAGGTGGCCATCCTTCTCGGTGCGGACCTGCTCGTGCTTCTCACCGACACCGGCGGGCTGTACAGCGCGGACCCGCGCCACGACCCGAGTGCCGAGCTCATCTCCGACGTCAGGCGGCTCGAGGAGCTCGACGCCTACGAGATCGGCCTGTCCAGCTCGCCGCTGGGCTCGGGCGGGATGCGCTCCAAGGTTGTGGCCGCCGAGATGGCCACGGCGGCCGGCATCCCGGTGACGATCACGAGCGGGGTCGAGCGGGAGTCGGTGGCCGCGGCCCTGGTCGGGTCACCCGGTGGCACGCGTTTCCATCCTCAGGAGGGACGTGTCTCGAGCTTCAAGCTGTGGCTCAAGTACGCCAAGCCCACGCAGGGGCGGCTGCTCGTCGACGAGGGTGCCGAGCATGCGTTGCGCGAGCGCGGCACGAGCCTGCTCCCCGTGGGGGTGGTGGACGTGGAGGGCGAGTTCGAGGCCGGCGACGCCGTGGAGGTGCGCTGCGACGGGCGTGCCGTGGGCAAGGGGATCGTCGGCTACTCGGCCGCCGAGCTGCGCCGCATCAAGGGACTGAAGACCGACGCCGTGCGCCAGGTGCTGCCGCGCGCCACCGAGGAGGCGGTGCACCGTGACTACTTCGTGCTCGAATAGCGAGGATGCCGCGCTTGCGGCGGCATAGGCGCGGAGCGATCGGCGCGAGCATTGATTTCGGCTGGTCGATCTCGTCGGGGCGCCGCTGGGAGCCTGCCCGTCGGGCTTCAGGCCGCCGGCGGTCGCGCCTGCTGACAGCGCCCCCTGCTTGACTCACCGCGGTGGGCCTGCGCTCCCCGTACGACCGCGAGATCTTCCGCCTCGCCCTGCCGGCCCTCGGCGCCCTTGCCGCCGAGCCGCTGTACCTGCTGGCCGACACGGCCATGGTGGGCCATCTCGGCACCGAGGAGCTGGCCGGGCTGGCCATCGCCGCCACGCTGCTGACCGGCGCGTTCACGCTGTTCAACTTCCTCACCTACGGGACCACGGCGCAGGTGGCGCGCTTTCACGGGGCGGGGGAGAGCGTGGAGGCCGGGCGCCTGGCGGCGCAGGCGCTATGGCTCTCGGCCGGCCTCGGTCTGGCGCTCACCGTGCTGCTCGCCTCGGCCGCTGCGCCGCTCGTCGACCTGATGGGCGCGGAGGGCCGCACGCGCGAGCTGGCTCTCGAGTACCTGCGCATCGGCTCGCTCGGGCTGCCCTTCGCCCTCATCGCGCTGGCGGGCCAGGGCTTCCTGCGCGGCGTCTCGAACCTGCGTACGCCGCTGGTGATCGTCGTGGTGGCCAACTTGGTCAACGTCGTGCTGAACGTGGTCTTCATCTACGGGCTCGACTGGGGCCTGGCCGGCTCGGCGTGGGCGACGGTCATGGCCCAGGCCGGCATGGGCGCAGCCTTCGTGCGGGCTCTGCTGAGGGCGCCCGCCGACACGCGCCGCCCATCGCTCGCCCGCATGCGCCCGCTGGCCCGCATCGGCGGGGAGATCTTCGTCCGCACCGCGGCCCTCTACGGCTCCTTCCTGGTAGCCGGAGCGGTGCTGGCGCGGATCGGCGAGGACTCGCTCGGTGCCCACCAGATCGCCTTTCAGCTGTTCGTGTTCCTCGCACTGGTGCTGGACTCGATCGCGATCGCCGGGCAGGTGATCGTCGGCCGCTCGCTGGGGGCGGGTGACGCCGAGGGGGCCTACCGGGCTGCGCGCCGCATGATCGAGTGGGCGGTTGCCGCGGGCGGGCTGTTCGCGCTGGTGATGGTGGCGCTGATCGACGTCCTCCCGCGGGTCTTCACCAGCGACCCTGCGGTGATCGAGCGCGCGCAGGAGATCTGGCTGCTGTTCGCGCTGATGCAGCCGGCCAACGGAGCGGTGTTCGCTCTCGACGGGATCCTCATCGGTGCCGGCGACACCCGCTTCCTGATGTGGGGCATGCTGTTCGCCGCCCTCTGCGTGTTCGTGCCCATCACGCTCGCCGCCCTCGCCTTCGACCTCGGCATCATCGGGGTCTGGTGCGGGCTGGCGGCGTTGATCGCCACCCGGCTCGTGCTCTGCGCGTGGCGCTTCTCGGGCCGGCGTTGGGCGGTTACCGGCTCTAGGCGGCAGGCTGCGGCCTGAGGTCGGCGCGCCGCCGGCCCTCGGCCGAGCGCACGTCGACCGGCTCCCCGCAGCGCCGGCACATCAGACGCTCGTCGAGTTCGCCACCGCAGTCGCGGTGCAGGATCACGGTGGGCGGGCCGCCCTCGGCCGGAGCGTGGCGATCGCCCCATTTCATCAGGCCGATCATCACCGGCCACAGGTCCCTGCCCTTCTCGGTCAGACGGTATTCGTGGCGCTCCGGGCGCTTCTGGTAGAGACGGCGTTCGAGGATGCCCTCGTCGACCAGCCGGCCGAGCCGGTCGGCCAGGACGTTGCGGGCCACGCCGAGATCGCGCTGAAAGTCATCGAAGCGGCGCAGGCCCAGAAAGGCGTCGCGGATCACCAGCATCGTCCAGCGGTCACCGATCGCCTCCAGCGTGCGGGCGACCGAGCAGATCTGGTTGTCGTAGGTGCGCGGGAGCACGTTGAGGGGTCAGCCTAACACTGTCGGTTGCATCAAGCAACTTAATCGTCTACGGTGCGTTTCGTCAAGCAACCCAGGAGTCCGCCGCCGCGATGCAACGCCGCTGGAAGGTCCTCGCCGTAACCGCCACCGCAGTCTTCATGGGCTTCCTCGACGTGACGATCGTCAACGTTGCGTTTCCGGACATCGAGCGCGAGTTCAGCGAAACCTCGCGGGCCGACCTGTCCTGGGTCCTGAATGCCTACAACGTTGTCTTCGCCGCCCTGCTCGTGCCCGCCGGGCGACTCGCCGACCTGGTCGGCCGGCGCCGCATGTTCCTGATCGGGGTGGTGGCATTCGTCGCGGCCTCGATGCTGTGCGGAGTGGCCGGCTCGGTCGAGTGGCTGGTGGCTGCGCGGGTGCTGCAGGCCGCCGCCGCCGCGATTCTCGTACCCACGTCGCTGGCCCTGCTGCTACCCGAGTTCCCGGCCGAGAGGCGGGCGACCGCGGTCTCGATCTGGAGCGCCACCGGTGCGGTGGCTGCCGCTCTGGGACCGTCGCTCGGGGGCGTCCTCGTCGACCAGGTCGACTGGCGCTGGGTCTTCTTCGTGAACGTCCCGATCGGCCTGGCGGCGCTCTTCCCGGCGCGGCGGTTGCTGCGCGAGTCGCGCGACCCGTCCGGCGTGGTGCCGGACGTCGTGGGCAGCGCACTGATGGTGGCGGGCGTGGGCGCGCTCGCGCTCGCGATCGTCAAGGGCCCGGAGTGGGGCTGGGACAGCACACGAGTGATCGGGTCACTGGCGGCCGCCGCGCTGCTGCTCCCCGCAGTTGTGCTGCGCTCGGCGCACCACCGGGCTCCCGTGATCGAACTCGGGCTGTTCAGGGTGCGCTCGTTCGCGGTCTCGAACGCCGGCATGTTCACCTTCTCCACGGCCTTCTACGCCCTGCTTCTGTGCAACGTCCTGTTCCTCACCCAGGTGTGGGGCTACACGATCCTCGAGGCGGGCTTTGCGGTCACGCCCGGCCCGCTGATGGCCGCGGCGTTCGCTCCGCCGGGTGGGCGACTGTCCGATCGCTTCGGCCAGCGGGTGGTCGCCCTTCCCGGAGCGCTCCTGTTCGCGACCGGCTGCCTGTTGTTCGCCACCGGGCTCGACTCCAGCCCCGGTTACGCGGGCGAGTTCCTCGTGCCGACCTTGCTCACGGGGGCGGGCGTGGGCCTGAGCTTCGCGGCCTGGGGCAGCGCCGCCGTGGCCGAGCTGCCGATGCAGCGCTTTGCCACCGGGAGCGCGGTGCTGTCGTGCCTGCGCCAGGTCGGCGCGGTGCTGGGCATAGCCTTGCTGGTGGCCGTGCTCGGGGCGGCTCCGCCCGGCGATCCTCTCGCGGGCTTCACGCGCGCGTACACCCTGATGGCCTGCGCAGGTGCGCTGACTGCCGGCCTGGCGCTGGCACTCGGCCGGGTGCGCGCGGTCAGAGCCGCGCCCGTGCCGGCCGAGGCGGTGGCCTGATGACCGGGCTCGAGGTTCTGCGTGCGATCGGCACGGGAGAGCTTCCGCCGGTCGCGATGGCCGAGCTCCTGGGCATCGAGGGCGTGGAGGTCGAGGAGGGCCGAGTCGTGTTCGCGGTCGTGCCCGGCCCTCAGCACCTGAACCCGATCGGGGTGGTGCACGGCGGGCTGGCCGCGACCCTGCTGGACTCGGCCATGGGCTGCGCCGTTCATTCGACCCTGCCGGCGGGATCGGGCTACACGACGCTCGAGCTGAAGGTCAATTTCACGCGCCCGATAAGCGAGGCCACCGGGCGCATCCGCGCGGAAGGGACGATCGTGCACCGAGGCGGGCGCGTGGCCACGGCCGAGGGCCGAGTGTTCGCCGAGGACAGCGGCAAGCTGCTGGCTCACGGCACCACCACGTGCCTGATCCTCGCCCCCGCCTGAGGCCGGCGCGCCGCCAAGCGCGCCCGGTACCCTTGCCGGGATGGCCACCACCGCTCAATCGGTTGCCGACCTGTGCGCTCAGGCCAAGCGCGCCGCGCGCGAGCTGGCCGTGCTCGACACCGCCACCAAGAACGCCGCGCTGGAGGCGATGGCCGACGCCCTCGAGGAGCGCACTGACGAGATTCTCGAGGCCAACGAGCGCGACATGGAGGCGGGCCGGGAAGCCGGCCTGCACCCGGGCCTCCTCGATCGGCTGCAGCTCGACGAGCAGCGGCTCGCAGGCATCGCCGGCGACGTACGTTCGATCGTCGCCCTCCCCGATCCCGTGGGCGAGACCATCGACGGGCACCGGCTGGAGAACGGGCTCGACGTGCGCCGCGTGCGCGTGCCGCTCGGCGTGGTCGCGGTGGTCTACGAAGCGCGCCCGAACGTGACGATCGACTGCTCGGCACTCTGCCTCAAATCGGGCAACGCGATCGTCTTGCGCGGATCATCGACCGCCGCCCATTCGAATTCCGTGCTGGCCCAGGTGGCCTCGCTCGCGGTGCGGGCCGCCGGCCTGCCGGAGGGTGCGATCTCGATCGTGTCCGGCGGCGACCGCGACGAGCTGCGTCAGATCGCCACGCAGGACGGCGTGGTCGACCTCGTGATCCCGCGCGGCGGCGACGGCCTCAAGGAAGCACTCAAGGAACACGCGACCGTGCCCGTGATCTATGCCGCGGGGGGTAACGGCCACGTCTTCGTCGACGCCACGGCCGACCTCGGCGACGCCGTGGCCATCGCGGTCAACTCCAAGGTCCAGCGACCCTCCACCTGCAATGCGGCGGAGACCCTGCTCGTGCACGCCGAGGCGCCAGCCGATTTCCTGCCACGCGTTCTCCATGAGCTGCGCGAATCGGGGGTGGAGCTGCGGGTGGACGGCCGGACGCGCTCGCTGGCGGGCCCGCTGGCCGACTCGCTCGCCGACGCCACCGAGGAGGACTGGTCGACCGAGTACCACGCGCTGATACTGGCGGTCAAGGTCGTGGACTCGGTGGACGAGGCGATCGAGCACGTGAACCGTTACGGATCGGGTCACTCGGAGGCGATCGTCACCGGCTCGACGGAGTCCGCCCAGGCCTTCACCGGCGGGGTGGACGCAGCCTGCGTGTACGTGAACGCGTCCACCCGGTTCACCGACGGCGCGGTGTTCGGCATGGGCGCCGAGATCGGCAACTCGACCCAGAAGCTGCACGCCCGCGGGCCGATCGGGATGCGCGAGCTCACCACCTACAAGTTTCTCGTCGAAGGCTCCGGGCAGGTCCGCGACTAGGTGCCGGACCGCTTGCGTGTAGGAGTCTTCGGAGGAGCCTTCAACCCGCCCCACCTGGGCCACCTCGTGTGTGCTCAGGAGGCGATGGTCCAGCTGGGCCTCGACCGCCTTGTGCTGGTGCCGGTGGGCCACGCGCCACACCGCGAGCTCGAGGACGACCCGGGCGCGGAGGCGCGCCTCGAGATGGTTGAGCTGGCCGTGCGCGACGACGGGCGCTTCTCGATCTCCCGCGTCGAGGTCGACCGCAAGGGGCCCTCCTACACGGCCGACACGCTCGAGGCGATGCGCGCGGACTCTCCCAACGACGAGCTCTTCCTGATCCTGGGCGGCGACCAGGCGGCGGCACTGCCGTCCTGGCATGAGCCCGATCGCGTGCTCGAGCACGCCACCGTGGCCGTGGTGCCGCGCACCGGCTGGACGCGCAACGGAATAGGAATCCGCATAGGGCGCATGCCCGGTGCCGACCGAGTCCGCTACCTCGACATGCCGCTGATCCAGATCTCGTCCACCGCGGTGCGCCGGCGGGCCCGCGAGGGCAAGCCGATCCGCTACTGGGTGCCGCCGTCGGTGGAGCGCTACATCGCCGAGGAGGGGCTCTACAGCCCGGCGGCTGAGGCCGTCGCGGGCCGAACGGAGACCAAGACACAGGGCGAGGTCAAGGCGGCGCAGGCGTGAGTGCGGACGAGCAGCAGTTCGACTCGGCCGCGCTGGCCGAGCGGATCGCCGCCATCGCCTCCGACCGCAAAGCGATCGACATCCGCGTGATCGATCTCCGCGGAATCGTCTCCTACACCGACTTCTTCGTGATCTGCTCGGGCAACACCGAGCGCCAGACGAAGGCGATCCACGATGCGATCTACGGGGACCTCAAGCACGATGCCGACCGCCTGCTGCCGCGCCGAACCGAGGGCGACCGCGACGCCCGCTGGATTCTGCTCGACTACTGGGACGTGGTGGTCCACGTCTTCACGCCCGAGGCGCGCGAGTACTACCGCCTGGAGAACCTCTGGGGCGAAGCGCCGGCCCGCTCGGTGGGCTGACGTTCCGGAGTGCGTCCATTAATCTTGGCTCCGATCACGGGTCAAGGGGCTGTAGCTCAGCTGGAAGAGCGTCGCGCTGGCAGCGCGAAGGTCAGGGGTTCGAGCCCCCTCAGCTCCACTTCCCGCTTCCCGGGAGGCAGCGTTCACTGAGGTGACGCCTAGGCCCGCTTGACCGCCATGCCGCGCAGGGTGTGTGCCACGCGGTCGCAGGCGTCGATGCCCTCCTCCACGCGCTCGAAGATGTCCTTCCAGCGGATCACGACCATGGGATCGACGCCGCCCTCGAACAGCGCCGTCAGCCCTTCGCGCAGAAGCCGGTCGCCTTCGTCCTCGAGCCGGTCGATCTCGGCCAGGTGGCGCTGGGCGTGCTCCAGGTCATCGCCTCCGTCGAGAGCGCCGAGGGCCAGGGCCACCTCGTTGCCGGCGGCGGCCAGGGTGTCGGCGAGGTCGATCGCCTGGTCCATTGGCGCCTCCACCCGGTACAGCCCGAGGTAGTCGGCGGCCTCTTCGGTGTAGTCGACCACGTCGTCCAGGCCGGAGGCCAGCGCAAGGACGTCACTGCGCTCGAAGGGCACGGCCATGCGCGCGTGGAGGTGGTGGACGATGTCGTGGGTGACGGCGTCGTTGGCGTGCTCGACATCCACCAGCTCGAGCCGCTTCTCGGCGCCGTCGGGCCAGGAGCGCATCAACTCGCGGAGTAGAGCCGTGGAGAGCGCCACGTTGCGACCCGCTCGGCCGAGCAGATCGAAAAGCTCCCGGTAGTCAGGCCCGCGGCCCACGATCCGCGCCGGGCGCTCGCTGGTTTCCGGCCCGGCGAGGCTGTTGACTGCCGACCGCCCGCGCAGCGCAAAAAGCCCACTCATGCGCCGAACCTAGGCAACAACCTCCATATGCAGGTGAAAAGGCGGTGAACCGACCTACAAGGCGCTATCCACCAGCCCGCGCCTCGCGCACTCGCCGGCGCGCCTCGGCGAAGTGAAGCGCCTCGTACGCGATCAGCAGCCCGCTGATGGTTGCGGCCGCGGCGAGGGCGTAGATCGCATCGACCTCGGTGGCCAGCGGGATCAGGGCCACGCAGACCACCAAGACGAACACCCGCTGGCGGTTGACGCTGTGGACGTTGCGCAGGCGGAAGGCCACGTGGCCCGCGTAGTAGAGCGCCATGCCTCCGAACAAGGCCGCCGCCGGGACCAGCTTGAGCGGATCGTCGACATGCTGAAGCGTCTTCTTGACGCCGAGGGCCACGAGCACTATCCCCGCGATCATCAGCAAATGGATGTAGCTGTAGGAGTCGCGCGCCATGCGCAGGCGCTCGTAGCCCCGGGAATCGTGGAAGCGCTGCTCGGCCACGATCGCCACCACGTCGAAGTAGGCCCACCAGAGCGCTGCCGCGAGCGCCCCTCCGAGCACGGCCCCGAGCACCAGGCCGGCGTCGAGGTCCACTCCCTGGATGCCCGCGCCGATGGCCACGATCGATTCACCCAGCGCGATGATCACAATCAGCGCGAAGCGCTCGGCGAAGTGCCCGGCTGAGACCTTGAAGCCGCGCACGCCGAAGATGTAGGGCCCCGAGAAGTCGATCGACAGGGCGATGATCCAGAGCACCGTGCGCTCGGGCCCGTCCACAAAAGCGGCCAGGATCAGCAGGAGCGGCGCCGGCAGGGCACTCCGCGAGAGCACCCGCACGGCCCCCGCGGTATCGACCTCGTCGCTGGCCTCGGCGAAGATCAGGATCTGCAGCCAGCGCACGATCGCGTACGAGATGCCGAAGATCAGCGCGTCGTCTCCGAATGCGTGGGGCGCGGCGAGCGCTGAGACGAGCATCGCTCCCATCGCGGCGAGCATCAGCAGGCGCTCGGTGTCGGCCTCGGTATCGATGTAGTTGGTCAGCCAGGCGTACGCGGCCCAGGCCCACCAGAGTGCCGCGAGCACGAGCATGCCCTGCCCGACGCCCTCCCAGGTCGGCGTCTCGGCCATGAGGAAGGTGACCTGGGTCAGGGCGAAGACGAAGACCAGGTCGAAGAACAGCTCCAGCGGCGCCACCCGCTTCTCGGAGCCGTCCACCTCTCCCTCCTCGACCTGTTCCGGTACCTCCGCGACGCTCACGACGTCCCCGATGATCGCAGCCATCCGTGGGTGGCCTTCTTGCCTATGCAATGCTTGGGCACATGGCCACGAACGAGGGATTGCTGCTGGGTGACGCCGCTCGCGCGATCGGCGTGAGCCCGGACACCCTACGCCGCTGGGAACGGGCCGGGAAGCTGCGCACGTCACGTGACTCGGCCAACCGCCGGCGCGTCGCCCGGAGGGAGATCGAGCGCCTCGCGGGACATCCGGACCGCCACCGCGCCGGCGATTCGCTGTCGGCGCGCAACCGCTTTCCGGGTGTGGTGCGGTCCGTCGAAGTCGACGGAGTGATGGCCCTCGTCGAGATCGAAGCGGGTCCGCACCTGGTCACGGCCGCGGTCACTCGCGACGCCGTCGAGGAGCTCGGCCTGGCCCCGGGCGTGCCGGCCATCGCGGCGGTGAAGGCCACGTCGGTGATGGTGGAGAGAGGAGGGGCGTGAAGAGCCCCGTGGCTGTACTCGTCGCCGCCACTCTCGTGCTGGGTGCCTGTGGCGACGATGACGACGACAACGACAGCGGCGGCGACCCGACCCGCCTCATCGTCTCCGCCGCCGCGTCGATGACAGAGGCGATCGAGGCGTGCGTCCCGGAGTTCGGAGAGGCCGAGAACGCGGACGTGAAGCTCTCGTTCGCCGGCTCCGACGAGCTCGCCGCCCAGATCCGCCAGGGCGTGAAGGTGGACGTTTACGCCGCGGCCAACACCCGGCTCCCGGACGAGCTCTACGACGAGGACCTGCTCGGCAAGCCGGTCGAATTCGCCACCAACGAGTTCGTGCTCGCGGTGCCCAAGGACTCCGAGATCACCTCTCTCGACGATCTCACGCGGGAGGGCACGAAGATCGCCATCGGCTCCGACGCCGTGCCGATCGGGACCTACACCCGCGAGACCCTGGCCAAGCTGGCGCCGGCACAGGAGAGGGCCATTCTGGCCAACGTGCGCTCCAATGAGCCGGACGTGAAGGGGATCGTGGGCAAGCTGAGCCAGGGCGCGGCCGATGCCGGCTTCGTCTACATCACGGACGTGAACGCCGCGTCTGAGGACCTCGAGGCGATTCCTCTGCCCGCCGGCCTGGAGCCGGACGTGACCTACGCCGCCGGGGTGGTGACGGCCGCCCGCCGGCCCGAGCTGGCTCAGACCTTCGTCAGCGGGCTCACCGACGGAGACTGCGCACAGGCTCTCCAGTACGCCGGCTTCGGTAAGCCGTAGTGACGCGCACGGGCTGGTTTCCCGCCCTGCTGGCGCTCAGCCTGGCCGCGGCGCTCACCTTCCTGACCCTCCCGATCGTCGCGATCTTCGTCGACTCGAGCCCGGCGGACCTGATCTCGAGCCTGGGCGAGCCCGGCGCGCTCGACGCGCTATGGCTCAGCTTCCGCACCACCGCAGCCGCGATGGCGATCATCCTGGTGGTCGGCACCCCCGCCGCCTACTTCCTGGCCACGCGATCGTTCCGCGGCAAGTCCTTGGTGGTAACGCTGGTCGAGCTGCCGCTGGTCCTGCCCCCGGCGGTGGCCGGAATCGCGCTGCTGGCGGCCGTGGGTCCCTCCGGCATCCTGGGAGGCGCGGTGGAGGCGGCCGGGATCGAACTGGCCCTGGAGACCGCCGGGGTGGTGGTGGCATTGACCTTCGTCGCCTCCCCGTTCTACGTGCGCCAGGCGATGGCCGCGTTCGCGTCCGTCGACCGGACGCTGATGGACGCATCACGCACGCTGGGGGCTAGCGAATCGCGCGGCTTTCTGCGCGTGATGATCCCCGTGGCCCTCCCGGGGCTCGCCGCCGGAACGGCGCTCGCGCTCGGGCGGGCGCTGGGTGAGTTCGGTGCCACGCTGATGTTCGCCGGGTCCTTCCAGGGCATCACCCAGACGGTCCCGCTCGCCATCTACGACCGCTTCTCCACTGAGTTCGATTCCGCCCTGGCCCTGTCGGCCGTCCTTGTGGCGGTGTCCGCCGGCATCCTCCTCTCGGTCAAGCTCGTTCAGGGCAAGGATGCCCTGGGCGGATGGCAGGCGGAGTGACCGACAAGCGGTGCTGACAGTCGAGGCCACGACCAGCCTCGGCACGCTCGAGCTGGACCTTGCCGTGAGGGTGCCGCCGGGTGAGTGCCTGGCCTTGGCCGGCCCATCCGGAGCCGGGAAGACGAGCGCTCTGCGCGTGACGGCCGGCCTCCTGCGCCCCGAACAGGGCTTCGTCGAGGCGGGCGACCAGATCTGGCTCGACACGACGCGGGGCATCGACGTTCCTGCTGAAAGCCGCCGCTGCGGCTACGTATTCCAGGAGTACGCCCTGTTTCCACACCTGTCCGCGTGGCAGAACGTGGCCTACGCGCTGCGCGGGCTGTCGCGCCGCGACCGGCGGGCCCGGGCCGTCGAGCTGCTCGAGCGTTTTGGCCTGGGCGAGAGGGCCGAGGCCCGCCCTCGCCAGCTGAGCGGCGGTGAGCGCCAGCGCGTGGCGGTCGCGCGTGTGCTCGCCCGGGAGCCCGAGGTCCTGCTGCTGGACGAGCCGCTGTCGGCGCTCGACGCGCGCACTCGCGCCGGCGCCGCGCGCGAGCTGGCACTCGTCCTGCGCGACACTGCAGCGCCGACGCTCCTCGTGACCCATGACTTCGTCGAGGCGGCGCAGCTGGGAGACCGGGTCGGTGTGATCGACGCGGGCAAGGTGGTGCAGGAGGGCACTCCGAGCGAGCTGGCGGCCGCCCCGCGCTCGGCCTTCGTCGCTGACTTCACCGGCGCGGTGGTGCTGACGGGCACGGCACACGGCGGCGCCGACGGGCTCACCCACGTCGAGCTCGACGGCGGCGGCTCGGTGGCCAGCACGGATGAGGGCTCGGGGCAGGTCGCCGTGTCCATCTACCCCTGGGAGATCGCCATCGAGCCGGCCGGCGATGCGGCGCACGGGTCGGCTCGCAACCGTGTGACCGCCGAGATCGTGTCGATCACAACCGTGGGCAATCGGGTACGACTCGGCCTGGCCGGTCCTCAGCCCCTGGCGGCGGAGATCACCAGGGCGTCGGCGGAGCAGTTGGACCTGCGAGCGGGGATCCGGGTCACGGCCAGCTGGAAAGCCGCCGCCACCCGGATCGTCGCCAGCTGACAAACGAGGAGGTACTCACATGACGATCAGCGCACGCAACCAGCTCACCGGCACGGTGGGGAGTATCCGCCGCGGCGAGGCGATCGCCGTGATCAAGGCCTCCGACGTGATGCTCGCTACCGGCTGAGCGGCCGCTCCAGGCAGAGCCAGCGCAGCGCACCGTTGAGCACGCCGGCGCGCTCCCACTGCAGGAAGTGCCCGGCCCCGGGCACCACGAAGGGGCCGGCTCGGTGCGGGAAGGCCGCCTCCATGCGCGCGGGGAAGTCGCGCGGGATCACGTGGTCCTCGGGGCCGTACAGAATGAGCGTGGGGGTGGGGTTGGGCTCGAGCAGGCGCGGCTGCTCGGGGGCCGAGCGCGGTCCGCCGACGTACTCGTAGTTGGCGATCGAGGCTCGGAAGCAGTCGGCGTCGGCGAAGGGCTCGGTCAGCCAGTCCACCTCCTCGCGCGTGAACGAGCCCGGCGCGGCCCAGAAGCGCGACCCGTAGAACTGTGCCACGTAGCGGCGGCGCTTGTCCGGCGTTTCGAGCTCGCTGGCCAGTCCATCCGCGTCACGGGACTGGCGCACGAAGTAGTCGGCCGCCATGCGCACCTCGCGCGGAACGCCGCGCGGTTCGTCGGGCAGCACCGGCGCAATCGTGTTGAAGAGAACGAGGCGCTCGACGAGCCCTTCGTAGCGCAGCGACAGGTCCTGGGCCACCACGCCGCCGAGGTCGCCGGCGCAGGCTACGACCCGCTCGTGCCCGAGTACATCGCGCATCAGCGCCGCCATGTCGTGTGCATGCGCGGCGGCGTCGTAACGATCGTCTGGAGCCGGACCGGAGTCGCCGAAGCCGCGCAGGTCCGGGGCGATCACCTCGAAGCCCGCGTCCGCGAGCTCGGACACGTTGCGGGTCCAGATCCGCCTCGTCTCGGGCCAGCCGTGCAGCAGCAGCAGAGGTACCCCGCCGGCGCCGGCGTGCTCGTAGGCGATCTCGGCTCCGGTGCTCAGGAGTGCGGCGGGCACCGCGCGAGTCTAAGCCCGAGGGTCCCGCCGATAACCTCCTCAACTCCGATGGCAGAGCGCTACGACCCCACTGCGATAGAGCCCAAGTGGCAGAAGGTGTGGGCTGACGAGCACACCTGGGAGGTCTCCAACGAGGAGGTCGCCGGCCACCCAAAGGCCTACGTGCTCGAGATGCTTCCGTACCCGTCGGGCGAGCCGCACATCGGGCATCTAAAGACGTACTCGGTGGGAGACGCCGTGGCCCACTTCCGCCGCCGCCACGGCGACCGGGTGCTTCACCCCATGGGCTACGACGCCTTCGGGCTGCCGGCCGAGAACCACGCCATCAAGACCGGGCGCCATCCGCGCGAATCCACCGAGGAGGCGATCAGGGCGTTCCAGGAGCAGTTCCGGCGCTGGGGCATCTCGATCGACTGGACACGCGAGTTCGGCACGCACGAACCGCGCTACTACCGCTGGACGCAGTGGATCTTCCTGCGTCTGTTCGAGCGCGGGCTCGCGTACCGCCAGATGGCGGCGGTCAACTGGTGCCCCAAGGACGCCACCGTCCTGGCCAACGAGCAGGTGATCGACGGGCGCTGCGAGCGCTGCGGGACGGTCGTCGAGGTGCGCCAGCTCGAACAGTGGTTCTTTCGCATCACCGAGTACGCCAAGCGGCTGATCGACGATCTGAAGACGGTGGAGTGGCCGCCCCACGTGGTGCGCATGCAGGAGAACTGGATCGGCCGCTCCGAGGGCGCCGAGGTCGTGTTCCGCTGCGAGGAACTCGACATCGACTACCCGGTCTTCACTACGCGTCCCGACACGCTCTTCGGCGCGACTTTCTTCGTCATGGCGCCCGAGCATCCGGACGTGTTTCGCCTCAACGACTCTTCGGAGGTCCACGACTACGTGAACCGCTCGCTTCGGGAGTCGGCGGAGGAGCGGGGCGACGAGGACAAGGAGAAGACCGGCGTCCCGCTGGGGCGCACCGTGACCAACCCGGTCACCGGTGAGCAGATCCCGATGTTCGTGGCCGACTACGTGCTCATGGAATACGGCACGGGCGCGGTCATGGCCGTGCCCGCGCACGACCAGCGCGACTATGACTTCGCCCGCAGGTTCGGCCTCGAGATCCGCCAGGTGGTCGAGGGCGACCAGCCGCCGGCCGAGGGCGAGGCCTTCGTGGCGCACACCGAGAACGAGCGGCTCGTCAACTCGGGCGAGTTCGACGGCCTGAGCGCACCGGAGGGCCAGCGCGCGATCGTGGCCTCGCTGCGGGAACGCATGCTGGGGCGGCCGACCGTCAACTACCGCCTGCGCGACTGGCTGCTCTCGCGCCAGCGCTACTGGGGTTGCCCGATCCCGATACTCCACTGCCCGGTCGACGGCCTGGTGCCCGTGCCCGACGAACAGCTCCCGGTCGAGCTGCCGGACGTCGAGGAGTACGCGCCGCAGGGACGCTCCCCGCTCGCGGCCGCTGAGGACTGGGTGAACACGACCTGCCCGACCTGCGGCGGCCCCGCCAAGCGCGAGACCGACACCATGGACACGTTCGTGGACTCGTCGTGGTACTTCCTGCGCTACTGCGATCCCCACAACGACGAGGCCGCGTGGGATCGCGACGTGGTCAGGCGCTGGATGCCCGTCGACCAGTACATCGGCGGCGTCGAGCACGCGATCCTGCACCTGATGTACGCGCGCTTCTTCGTGAAGGCGCTGGCGGACATGGAACTGCTCGACGTGCAGGAGCCCTTCCAGCGCCTGTTCACGCAGGGAATGATCACCCGTCAGGGCGCGAAGATGTCCAAGTCGAGGGGCAACGTCGTTTCTCCACAGAAGTTGGTGGAGCGCTACGGGGCCGACACCCTGCGCTGTTACATCCTGTTCATCGGCCCGCCGGACAAGGACGCGGACTGGTCGGACTCGGGAGTGGGCGGGGTCCAGCGCTTCCTTTCGCGTCTATGGACCGCCGCCGTGGAGGCCCCGGACGGGTCCGGTGATCCCGACGGGGAGCCCTCGGCCCTGCTGCGCAAAGCCCACTGGGCGATCGAGCGGGTGACGCGCGACATGCAGGCCAACTTCAACTTCAACACCGCGATCGCGGCGGTGATGGAGCTCGTGAACGAGGTCTACAAGC
This sequence comes from uncultured Thermoleophilaceae bacterium, assembly GCA_963813495.1. Classification (GTDB taxonomy): domain Bacteria; phylum Actinomycetota; class Thermoleophilia; order Solirubrobacterales; family Thermoleophilaceae; genus JACVRW01. The sequence continues at coordinate 151,271 of CAWEZC010000005.1, read as the reverse complement.
AGCGCGACACCGTGCCGGCCTCACATGTGCGCTTCGCCATCGCCACCGCCGCCTCGCTCATCTTCCCCTTCGCTCCTCATCTCGGCGCCGAGGTGTACGAGCGCCTGACCGGTCGGCGAGTGTGGGAGGAGCCCTGGCCCGAGCCCGAGCCCGCTCTGCTCACGAGCGACGAGATTCAGCTCGTGGTTCAGCTCAACGGCAAGCTGATCGACCGGCTGGCCGCACCGGCCGAGGCGTCCCAGGAGGAGCTGGAGGAGATCGCCCGCGGCTCGGACAAGCTAAGCGCCCGCCTCAACGGCAAGGAGATCGTGAAAACCATCGTGGTGCCCGGCAAACTCGTCAACTTCGTGGCCCGATGAACTCACGCCAGGGACCCATCCAGGTGCCGGTAGGGCCGCTCGTCGGAGCGATCGGAGGCGTGCTGCTCCTCGTGAGCCTGTTCCTCCACTGGTACGAGGGGCTCACCGGCTTCACCGTGTTCGAGTTCGTGGACGTCGTGCTCGTGCTGTGCTCGGTGCTGATCATCGTGCAGCTGGCCGGCGGCATGGGTCTGATCAGGCCGCCGGTCTCGCCGACTGTCTCGCTGCTGGTCTCGCTGTTCGCGATCGTCGTGGTGCTCACGCAGGTACTCAACGACCCGCCCGCCGTGGCCGGCGGAAACGGGCCCGGCCAGGATGTGGGCATCTGGCTGGCCCTGGGCGGCGCCGCGCTCATGGTGGCCGGGGCGGTGCTCGCCACCGCGCACATCTCACTGGCGGTCGAGCCGCGCGATGCCGCCGCCGAGCGGTCTGCCGATGAGCCGCCCGCCGAGCGCTACGCCACGGCCAGGCGGGCCGGAAGGCGACCCTCGAAGGCCGGCGAGCCGGACTCCGAGCCCTCGGGAGCATCGGAGGCGGCCACCGAGCGAGTGCGCCGGCCCGACGCCACCGGGGAGTCGGCCTCGGACGGGCCCGAGCGGCCCTGAGCCATCTAGACTCGGCGCGCATGTCCGTCTCCAAGCAGGCGGCGGAATCGACGCGTCGTGCACGTTCCGCCCGCCAGTCCGGCACCCCGTATCTCGACGCCCTGCGGGCCTTTGCCGCGCGCAGCCCCGGCCGCTTCCACGTCCCCGGCCACAAGGGCGGCATCGGCGCCGACCCTGGACTGATCGATGCGTACGGCGCGGCGGCGTTCGCGCTCGACATCCCCGCGCTCACCTACGGCATCGACATGGGGGAGGAGCCCACCCCGTTCCAGTTCGCCCAGGAGCTCGCCGCGGAGGCGTGGGGCGCGCTGCGCACCTGGTGGCTCGTCAACGGCGCCTCGCAGGGGAACCACGTCGCCCTGCTCACGCTGGGCCACCGCGGGTCCGAGGTGGTCACCCAGCGCAACGCCCACTCCAGCACGATCGACGCGCTGATCATGTCCGGCCTGCGCCCGACGTTCGTTGCGCCCGAGCTCGATCCCGAGTTGCACATCGCTCATTGCATGACGCCGGCCACGCTCGACCAGGCGCTCACCGACACTCCGGGGGCGGTCGGCGCCGCGGTCGTGTCGCCCACCTACTTCGGCGCGGTTGCCGACGTGGCCGGGCTCGTGGAGGTCGCCCACCGTCACGGCGTGCCGCTGGTGGTGGACGAGGCCTGGGGCGCGCATCTGGCCTTTCACGAGGAGCTGCCGGCGCCGGCGCTCAGCCTGGGCGCCGATCTCGTGATCTCGAGCACCCACAAGATCGTGGGCAGCATGACCCAGTCGGCGATGATCCATCTCGGCCACGGTGACCTGATCGAGCCTGGCGTGGTCGACCGCTGCGTCACCCTGGTCGAGTCCACCAGCCCCAACTCGCTGCTGCTGGGGTCGCTCGACGCCGCGCGCCGTAGCGCGGCCGTGAACGGGCACGAGCTGCTCGGCGAGACGCTCGCGGCGCTGCGGCGCACGCGCGAAGCGGTGCGCGAGATCCCGGGCCTGGACGTGCTCGATGAGCGCCTGGCCGGAGCGCCGGGTGTCTTCGACTACGACCCGCTACGCCTGGCGATCGACGTTCGCGGCACCGAGGCGAGCGGCTTCGAGCTCGCCCGGCTGGTCCGCGAGCAGGACGACGTCTTTGTAGAGCTTGCAGGAGAGAACGTGATCGTCGCCGTCTTCGGGATGGGCGAGGACGCACGCGAAACGAGCGAACGCCTGCTGGCCGCGCTGCGTCACGCCGTGGACGCGGTGAGCAGCCGCCCGCTCGAGGGCGAGAAGGAGGTCTTTGCGCCGCCGCCTCCGTGGGGCGAGCTGGTGATGACTCCGCGCGAGGCTTTCCTCGGCCCCCAGGAGATCGTGCCGATCGCGGAGGCGGTGGGACGCGTGGCCGCCGAGTCGCTGGCCGCCTACCCGCCCGGCATCCCCAACGTGCTGCCCGGGGAGCGGCTGACCGCCGAGACGCTCGACTACATCGCTCAGACGATCGCCCACGGCGGCAGCCTGCGCGGGGCCAGCGACCGCGCTCTGCGCACGCTGCGCGTGGCGCGCGAGGGTTAACCACCGGAGCGGCCGGGCCGTCGCTCACGATTGCGATCGTGCCGGCTCAGCCCACGCTCGTGCCGGCTCAGCCCACTCGCTCGCGGCGCAGGGCCTGCATCAGGCAGTGCGCCCCTCCTCCGCCGAGGGTGAAGGCGGCAAGCTCGGGGTCATAGACGGTGAGACCCAATGCGCGCAGACGCTCGTTGAGGTCCTTGGACTCCGCGCTGGTGAGCACGCGGTCGCCACCCAGGCAGACGCCGTTGACGCCGAGCTTCAGAGCGTCAGCCAGCGCCACGGGCACGATCTCCACTCCCTTGGATTCGAGCCAGCGCGTGAAGCCCGCGCCCACCTGCTCGACGCAGACGGCGGCGAGCTTCTCTCCCAGCATGGCCGCGAGCACGTCGATATGGAGGAAATGCGGAGGTATGCGCTCGATCCGGACCTCCCAGCCGTCGGCCTCGAGCCATCCGGCAAGTTGTCGTGCTGCGGGCTCCTGGGTGCGCTCCTCTCCGTTGCCGACCACCGCCACCCCGGGCTCGACGATCATGAAGTCGCCGCCCTCGAGGGCAGCCGCGGTGATCATGCGGTGAATCGGGATCTCGTTGTCCTGGTAGAAGCGAATGACCGGCGAATATTCGCCCCTCCTCCACCACTGATGGCACTGGGTGACGATCGGGCCCTGGGGAACGTTGATGCTCGAGTCGCGCGCGAAGACCTGGTACGGCAGGGCCGGATCGGGCTCGAGAAAGTGCGTCCGCACGCCGGCCTCCTCGTAGACGCTCACCATCTCGGCGTGCTGACGCTGCGCATCCTCGCGGCTGAAGCTCAGCCCGCTGGCCAATGTGGCCCGTGAGATGGCGCTGGCCGGCAGCCAGCGGAAGTTCTCCGGAGGGCAGAGCAGCACGTCGAGCAGGCGGCCATACTCCGAATCGACGCCCCACGCCGTCTCCGTGCGCGCACCCTCTTCCGTCATCCGTGCCTCCTCTGCTCGCTGACCACTCGAACGCTCAGGCAGTCTGCCATCGGCGCGCTCCGGGGGCTGGGCCGTGAGCGAGACGGTGCGCCGGCGGGTGGTCGTCCACGGGCGCGTACAGGGTGTGTTCTTCCGCGACTCGGCACGACGGCGGGCGGACGCCGTCGGTGTGGCGGGCTGGGTGCGCAATCGCCCCGACGGGACGGTGGAGGCGGTATTCGAGGGCGACCCTGAGGCGGTGGAGAGCCTGGTGGCGTGGTGCGGTGAGGGTCCGCGCGGTGCATCCGTGGAGCGAGTTGAAACGAGCGAGGAGCCGCCCGAGGGGCTGGAGGGCTTCGACGTCGGCTAGGGCGCGGCTTCGCCCTCGCGCAGCATCGTGATGGCCTGCTTCACGCGGCGCTCGCGGGTGTCGTCGCGTACGGCGTCGGCGATCCAGTCGGCGTATTCGCGCCGGTGGGTGTAGGACAGCGCGTCGAAGGCGGCCTTCGCGTCGTCGGCTGCCTCGAGTGCTGCGGCCAGCAGCGGGGGCACCGCGACGGTGCGGGGCTCGGCGTCGCTCTCGAGCTGCACCTCGACGTTGTCTCCGATGGCAATGCCGGCCTGCTCGCGCAACTGCTTGTTGAAGCCGATCATGTAGACGCCGCCGTAGACGGCTACGGTCGTCCTGAAGGGCGTGCCGTTCACCGTGCCGGTGACGGGTGCGCGGGCCTTGCCGAAGCGCTCCTTGCCGTCGAAGGGAAGCTCGACCGTGGGCCGCTCGCCCTCGTCGCCGCCGAGGATCGCGCTGAAGCTCTCCACGCGCACGATCGTAACTTCCTCGTCACACAGCGCTCCCACGCGTAACACGTTTCTTCGTACGGTCGCCCGGTGCTCGAGCAACCGCGATTGACGATGCTCACGTGGGTCGTGGCGGCGGTCCTGGCCACGCTCGCGGTGCTGCGCCTGTTCGGCGGCGGTGCGGGCGACGCGCCGCCGATCAAGGTCGAAGGCGGGAGCGGCGTCGCGACCGATCGCGGTGGCGTCGGGACGGAGCGGGGAGGAGCGACGCGTGCCGATCGGGGGGTGTACGTGCATGTGGCGGGGGAGGTGAGACGGCCAGGTCTCTACCGCGTTGCCGGCGGCTCCCGCGTCGCGGTGGCGCTGGAACGCGCGGGTGGGCCGCTTAGACGGGCCGAGCTCGCGGCGGTCAACCTCGCCGCGCGGGTGATCGACGGCCAGCAGATCCTGGTCCCGACGGCCGGTGCTCCGGTGGCGCTCGGCGGTGGTGGGTCCACCACCGCCACGTCCGGTGGGGGCGGAGCGAAGCTGAGCCTGGCCGCGGCGAGCGTGGACCAGCTGGACGAGATCGACGGCATAGGCCCGACGCTCGCCCAACGAATCGTGGAGTACCGCGATGCGCACGGAGGCTTTCGCTCGCTGGAGGAGCTGCGCGAGGTGGAGGGGATAGGGGAGAAGCGCTTCGCCTCGCTTCGAGAGGGGCTGCAGCCGTAGATGAAGGAGCCGCCCGTCCGGGCTGGTGGGTGTGCGTCCGGCCGGGATGGCGCTGACCGGTGTCCGCGACCTATCCGGGTCGCGGCGCTGCTCGCCGCGCGGCCCTGGCACGTGGCCGTCGGCGGGCTGGCTGCAGGGCTTGCCCTCTCGGCCGGGGAGAACAGGACATTCATCGCGGTGGTGGCGGTGGCGTTGCTCGGCCTCCTGGCCGCCTGCCGGGCTGCCGCCGCCGGAGCTCTGGCGGCCGCGCTCGTGCTCGCCGGTGCGACTCTCGGGGCGGCCCGGCTGGCGGCGATCGACGCCCCGGCAGCCGAGGTGAAGGACGGAGACACGGTCGAAGTACGAGCACACCTGCTCACCCAGCCGCGCGCTTCGGCCTTCGGTTCGTCGGCCGAGGTCAAGGTGGCCGCGGGGAGGTTGTCCGGAGCGCGTCTGCTCGTGCGTATCGCTCGCTGGGCCCGCTTTCCCAAGGCGGTGCCCGTGGGCGCGGAGCTGATCCTGGACGGAAGGCTGCGTCGCATCGAGCCGCTGCAGCGCTCGCGCCAGGCCGCGCGCTCGCCTCCGGAGAGCTCCAGAGTCGACTTCGCCGGCTACCTGCGCCGCCGCGGCATCGCGGGCGAGTTACTGCTGGACAGGGCCCGGGTGACGGGCGCGTCCCGCGGAGGCCTGGCCGGCCTGCTCGACCGCCTGCAGTCACGCGCGGAGCGAGCCGTGGCCGCGGGCTTGCCCGGTGCCGAGGCTGCATTGGCCCGGGGCATGGTGCTCGGGCAGGACGAGGGGATCGCCGAAGGGGTGCGCGAGGACTTCCGCGCGTCGGGTCTGGCTCATCTGCTGGCCGTGTCGGGCCAGAACGTGATGCTGCTGGTGGCGCTCGCCCTGCCGGTCCTGGCGGCCGCCGGGCTGGGTCCGAGGGGCCGCGGGGTGGCCCTGCTGGCGCTGGTGGCGGTGTACGTCCCGCTCGCGGGGGCTGGGCCCTCGCTGCAGCGGGCGGGCGTGATGGGGGCGGCCGGTATCGCGGCGATGACGATGTCACGACCTTCGTCGCGGTGGTATGCCCTCTTGCTGGCCGCGGCGGCGACGCTGGCGCTCAACCCGCGTTCCTGGGCCGACCCGGGCTGGCAGCTGTCGTTCGCCGCGGTGGCGGGGATCCTGATCCTGGGCTTACCGCTGGCGCGGCTCCTGACGCGCGCGGCCGGCAGCCTGATGCGGGCCGGGCCCGAGCGCCCGCTCGAGGGCGTAGCCGGGGCCGCGGGTGTCAGGCCTGGCGCCGCCGCGCTCGGCCGAGCCAGCGCGCCCGCCCTTGTCCGCTCCGCAACGCGCTCGCTCGCCCGCGGGCTGGCCGAAGGCACCGCGATCACCGTCGCGGCAACGCTGGCCACTGCTCCGCTGCTCACCCATCATTTCGGGTCGGTCTCGCTGGCCGCCCTCCCCGCGAACCTCCTCGGCCTGCCGGCCGTGGCGCCGGCGATGTGGCTCGGCATGGTCAAGGCGGCGCTTGGATTGCTTGCTCCGGTTGCGCCCGGCGCGGCATGGCTGGCCGCCGCACTCGGGCCGGTCGCCCGCGTGCCCATCGGCTACCTCGGCTTGCTGGCCGAGCGCTTTTCCGACCTGCCCGGCGGCATGCTCTTGCTGCCCGGCGCTTCGCCGCGCTCCACGGGCCTGGCCTACCTGGCGATCGGCGCCGCCGCGCTGACCGTGCGCACGCTCGCCCGCCGCAGCGCCCGCCGGGCCGAGGAGCTGGCTGCGGTGTGGCGCCGGCTCGCGCCGGGGCGAAGGGTCGCGATTGGCGCGCTGGTAATGGGCGCAGTCTCGCTCCTGGCCGTCCGGCTGCTCGCCCCACCTGGCCCACCGGGTGTGCTGACCGTCCGCTTCCTCGACGTGGGCCAGGGGGACGCCACGCTCATTCAGCATCCCGACGGGACGGCGGTGCTCTTCGACGGCGGCCCGCCCGAGGCGGGCGTGGAGCGTCTGCTGCGCAAGGCAGGTGTCCGAAGGCTGGCCCTGGTCGTGGCCACGCACGCGTCGCGCGATCACCACGGCGGCCTGCCCGCGGTGCTCGACCGGTACCCGGTGGATCTCATCCTGGACGGCGGCGACGGCACGAGCGACGCCGGCTTCCGGGCCGTGCTGGCCTCCGCAGATCGCCACGGCGTTCGCGCGCTCGCTGCACGCGCGGGCACGACCCTGCGCGCCGGAGGGCTGACGATTCGCGTGCTCTCACCCGCGCCCAGGCCTCCCGGTCCGGCGCCCGAGGACCCCAACCCGCGTGCGGTGGTCGCCACCATCAGCTCGGGTTCGTTCGACCTGCTGCTGTCCGCGGACGCCGAGAGCGACGCGCTGCTACCCCTCGACCTACCCGATGTGGAGGCGATGAAGGTGCCCCACCACGGCAGCTCGGACCCCGGCCTGGCCAGGGTGCTCGAGCGGCTCCGGCCCGAGCTCGCCGGCATCGAGGTGGGCCCCAACACCTACGGGCACCCGACACCCTCGACGCTGAGGACGTTGAGCCGCGCCGGCGTGCCCACTTATCGCACCGACCGCAACGGGACCGTGTCCGTTGCGGTGGACGGCGACGAGCTGACGGTGGAGACCGAACGATGACTCCCGTCGAAAGCCGCGCTCGCGACCACGACGCCCGGGCTCCGCCCGCGGCGCTCGTAGACTGGCCGGCGTGGCCGAGCTCAAGCCCGCCTACCTCATCTGCGGCGATGACGATGCCAAGATCGACGCCTGGCGCGCTCGGGTGCGCAAGCGTGCCGAGTCGGAGCGCGGGCCGGGAGGGCTCGAGACCTTCGACGCCCGGCAGAGCGACCCCGGCGAGGTGGCGGCCGCGCTGTCGGTGCTGAGCTTCGACCCCGGCACCCGCTACGTGCTCGTCGACGACGCGGGGGCCTGGAAGGCCGCCCAGCTGGCCCCGGTCGAGGAGGCGCTGGCTGAGCTACCGCCCGAGACCCTGCTCGTGCTGATTGCGCGCGGCAAGGCGCTCAAGCAGCTCTGCAATGGGGTCGAGAAGGCCGGCGGGGAGGTGCGCGAGTACGCCGCCCCCAAGCCGTGGAAGCTCCCGGAGTGGTGCGTCGAGCGGGCGCGCGAGCTCGGCCTGCAGCTCGACCGCGAGGCGGCGAAGCTGCTCGTGGCCCGGGTCGGGACGAGCCAGCAGCAGCTGTCGCGCGAGCTGGAGAAGATCGCCCTCGCGCTGCATCCCACGGTCAACGTCACGCCGGCCGATGTCGAGGCCCTGGCCGCGGCGGACACCGCACCGCAGGTCTACGATCTGGCCGACGCGCTGGTGGCCGGCGACCTGCGCCGGACGCTGGCCCTCGCGGAGGAGCTCGAGTCCTACGGGGAGCGGCCTGGACGGCTCATGTTCCCCGTGGTGCGTCGTCTGAGAGAGGTCCACCGGGCGGCCTCGCTGCTCGAGGCGGGCCTGCCGGAGCAGAAAGTGACAGAGGCCCTGAAGGCCCCGCCGTGGCTGGCCAAGAAGACGGTTGCGCGTGCGAAGAAGGCCGACGCAGCAGCGCTCGAACGCGCCCTCTGCGTGTTCGCCGACCTCGAGGTGGCCCTGCGCGGCGGCAGCGAGCTTCAGCTCGACGAGGACACGGCCTTCTCGCTGGCGCTCGCGCGCGCCGCGGCCTGAGGCGACTCCGCCGATCCGTCCACGCGCGGGCCGAGAGGAAAGCGATGCCCCCGACACGGGCCGAATGTTCCTCTCGGCGACCGGGGACGGCTACGCCCCGTGCGCCGGTCCCCCGCCGCCGTACGGGTACCACCACTCCTTCGGCGCGATCTTCGTCTCGATGTGGACGTGCTTGGTGTCCTGGAAGGCCTCCAGACCCTCCTGGCCCAGCTCACGGCCCAGGCCCGACTGCTTCATGCCGCCGAAGGGCCCGGCGTCGTTGTCGGTGAGCGGATCGTTGATCCAGACCGTGCCGGCGCGGATCTCGCGCAGGCAGCGCACCGCGGTCTCGAGGTCGCGGGTGTAGACGTTGGCGCCCAGCCCGAAACGCGTCGAGTTGGCCAGCGCGATGGCCTCGTCGAGCGAGCGCACCGGGACGATCGGCGCCACCGGACCGAACGTTTCCTCGCTCAGCAGGTCGGTCTCCGCCGCGGCCCCGATGACCACGGCCGGCGCGAAGAAGTGCCCCCGCTCCTGACCGGCGCGGTCGCCGCCCAGCACGAGCTCGGCGCCGGCGGACACCGCGGCGTCGACCTGTGCCTCGACCTTTTCGCGCTGGCGGGCGGAGACCATGGGCCCGACGTCGGTGGACTCGTCCAGCGGGTCGCCCACTCGAAGGGTGCGGGCGTGGTCCACGAAAGCGGAGACGAAGTCGTCGTAGACCTCGCGGGCCACGTAGAAGCGCTCGGCCGAGGTGCACACCTGGCCGGCGTTGAGATAGGCGGCCCAGGCGCCGCCCTTGGCCGCCACCTCCACGTCGCCGGCCACGTCGGCACAAACGATGAACGGGTCCTTGCCGCCCATCTCGAGGTTCATGCGCGCCACGCGCTCGGCACACAGGCCGGCCACTCGCTTGCCCGTCTCCACCGAGCCGGTGAAGGCCACGCCGGCCACGCGCTCGTCACGGACAATCGCCTCGCCGACCGGCCCGGCGCCGGCCACGACGTTGAAGGCGCCCGGCGGCAGGTGATCGAAGCAGTCGGCGAGCATCAGCGTGGAGATCGGGGTGAGCTCGGACGGCTTGGCCACCACGGTGTTGCCCGCCGCCAGCGCCGGGGCGAGCTTCCAGGCCAGCAGCAGGAGGGGGTAGTTCCAGGGCACGATGCAGCCCCACACCCCGATCGGCTCCTTAACCACCAGGGCGAGCTGGGTGGACTCGATCGAGGGGATCACCCGGCCGGCGAAGTTACGGCCCATCTCCGCGTAGTAGTCGAACGCGGCGGCGGTCCAGCTCACCTCGTCGGAGTTCTCGACCAGAGGCTTGCCGCCCTCGAGCGTCATCGCTCGTGCCAGTGCCCCGGTGCGTGCGCGCATGCGCGCCGCCACCTCGTGCAGCAGTTCGGCGCGTTCCAGGGCGGGCATGGTCGACCAGGCGCGGAAGCTCTCGTCGGCGGCGGCGATCGCCGCGTCGAGCTGGTCGGGTGACGCTCCCCGCAGCTCGGTGACGGTCTCCTCGGTGGTCGGGTTCTCCACGGCCAGCGAGTCACCCTCACCGGCCACCTGCTCGCCGCCGATCAGCAGTCTGGTCTCCATGCCGGCGGACCCTACCGAGGGTCGCACGACGGGCCTGGCAACCAGGAGGCGCTAGGAGTCCTGCGAGCGAATGCGTGCCGCGCGGGACTTCTTGCGAGCCCCGTTGTTGCGGTGGAGCGCTCCGGACTTGACGGCCTTGTCGATCCGCGAGGTGAGCGAGCTGAACTCCTCGTCGGCCCGCGAAGCGTCACCCTCGCTCACGGCGTCCTCGAGCCGGCGAAACCAGGTCTTCACCTGCGAAGTGCGGCGGCGGTTCTCCAGCCGCTCGCGCTCCGCCCGGTGGATCCGCTTTTCTTGTGAAGGAATGTTGGCCATAGACGAACCGACGCCGCGACCGGCAGTTCCGGCGCGGCGGAGGAACATTGTAGCGCCCGACCGGTGAGCACGGGCGCGCCCGAGCGCAGCGGCCACGGACGCCGGCTCGCTCGGAACACGGCCTTTTTCTCCTTCGCCACCGGGCTCTCGCGCATCCTAGGGCTCGCCCGCGAGGTCGTGGCCGCGAGCTACTTCGGCGTGAGCGGAGCCATGTCCGCCTTCACGATCGCCTTCCAGGTGCCCAACCTGGTGCGCGCCCTGTTCGCCGACTCGGCGCTACAGGGTGCCTTCGTGCCGGTGTTCACCGAGTTGCTGGAGAAGGGGGAGCGGCGCGAGGCGTTCCGGGTGGCGTCGTCGCTGTTCTTCCTCATCTGCCTCGTGCTGGGCGCCGTCACGGCGTTGTTCATCCTGTTCGCGGAGCCCGTCATGGGGCTGTTCGCTCCGGGCTTCGACGACAACCCGGCGCTCAAGGACCTCACGGTCAACCTCGCGCAGCTGATGTTCCCGATAGTCGTGCTGCTCGCACTGTCGGGACTGACCGTGGGAATGCTCAACTCGTTCGAGCACTTCGCCGTGCCCGCCCTGGCTCCGGTGGCCTGGAACGCGGTGATCATCCTCGCGCTCGTCGGCCTCGTGCCCGTGTTCCCGGCCGAGGATGAGATCTACGCCTACGCGGTGGGCATCCTGGCCGGCACGGTCGTGCAGTTCCTGCTGCCCCTGCCCTGGCTGCGAGGGCGGGGCGGGCGCTTCACGCTGCGGCTCGACTGGCGCAACCAGCACGTGCGGCGCGTGCTCAAGCTGATGCTGCCCGTGACGCTCGCACTCGGGCTGATCAACCTCAGCCTGCTCATCAACTCGCTGTTCGGCACGCTGGTGTCCGAGCAGGCACCGGCAGCCATCGACAAGGCGTTTCGCATCTACCAGCTGCCGCAGGGCCTTTTCTCGATCTCGATCGCCACGATCCTCTTTCCCACGCTCTCGCGTTTCGCGGCCCGCGGCGCGCGCGACGACCTGCGTCGCACCATGGGCAACGGCACGCGCCAGATCTGCCTGCTGCTGATCCCCAGCGCTGTGCTGATGGCGGTGCTGGCCGAGCCGATCACCAGGCTCGTCTTCGAGCGCGGTGCCTTCGGCTCCGAAGCCACCGAGCTCACCTCGACCGCGCTGTTCTGGTGGTCGCTCTCGCTGCCCTTCCAGGGAGTCAGCCTGCTGTTCTCGCGCACCTTCTTCTCGCTTCAGCGCCCGTGGGCCACCACGGCGCTCGCCGGGCTCAATCTGGTGGTCAATGCGGCGCTCGCTGCCGCTCTCTACCAGCCCTTCGAGATCGCGGGCATCGTGCTGGGCACCGTGGCGGGCACGATCGTGATGTGCGCAGCGCAGGGCTGGATCCTGCGCGGGGAGCTCGGCGGAGTCGAGGGCCGGGCGCTGGTGGCGGCCGGGGTACGGATGCTCGCGGCCGCGGCGCTGCTCGGTGCCGTCTCCTACGCCGTCTGGTACGGCCTCGACGAGCTGCTCGGGCGCTCGCTGGTGGCCCAGGTCCTCTCCGTGCTGGGCTCGATCACCGCCGGGCTGGCGGTCTACGCGGCCGGCGTGTGGCTGCTGCGCGTGCCCGAGGCGCGCCAGATATTCCGGCTGCTCGTTAGCCGACGCCGCTCCGATGGGTAAGGGCAGTCCCATGGCTGAAGAGGAGACGATGGATGTCGAAGAGCAGATCAACTGCCTCAACCGGGCACTGACCCTTCAGCACCGCTCGGTGCTGCACTACTCGCTGGTCGCCGGCAGCGTGATCGGCCTGGAGTACCAGGCCCATGCCGACAAGATGCGCAAGCACGCCCTCTCGGAGCTCGAGGACGCCACGCGCCTGGTGGAGAAGATCGCGGCGCTGGGAGGAGAGCCCACCACGGACGTCGCGGAGATGAACTTCGTAGCCGACCCGTCGAAGGCGCTCGACAAGCTGATCGACTGCGAGAACGAGACGCTCGAAGCGCTGCAGGCGGCCATCGAGCCCACCGGCCGGGAGGCTGCCTCGGAGGCCGTGGAGCACCGGCTCGAGCACATCATCATGCGCAAGCAGGAGCAGGTGGACTATCTCCTGCGCGCACGCCGGCGGCCCTAGGGGGCGGCCGGCCCCGCCGAAGTCTCCTCGGCGGCCTGGATCGCCTTGGCCGCGGAGTCGAAGACGCGCCCTGCGACGATCCGGCCGTCTCGCACCTGCCAGATCCAGCCGGCCGATCCGACGATCGTGCGCGACGGCGACAGCGCGCTGACCCGGCCGGTGACGAGCACGAATCCGTCGAGCGCGCGGAACTCCTGCGGCGTCAGCTTCAACTCCTCCCAGACGCGTGCCACGTCGAGGAGGTATTCGCGCATGCCCTCGTGGCCGCGGTAGGGCCCGCTCCGGCCGGCGAGCTCGCTGGTCTGCGCGTTGAACACGACCTCGGGGTCGAGCAACTCGAGCAGGGCATCCACGTCGCGAGCCGCGAAGGCCGCGAAGACTGCTCTGACGACATCTACGTCACTGCTCGGCACGAGTCCTGCAGGCAGCGTACTCCCACCCCGAGGCCCTGCGCGTAAGCTCGAAAGCGTGGCAAGCCCGTCCTCGAACATCCGCAACTTCTCGATCATCGCCCACATCGATCACGGGAAGTCCACGCTGGCCGACCGCATCCTGGAGCTCACCGGGGCGGTCGATCCGCGCGACCATCGCCCCCAGATGCTCGATTCCATGGATCTCGAGCGCGAGCGCGGCATCACGATCAAGGCCCAGGCCGTGCGGGTGGAGTACACGGCGCGCAACGGCCAGCTCTACCGGCTGCACCTGATCGACACCCCCGGGCACGTGGATTTCACCTACGAGGTCTCGCGCTCACTGGCGGCCTGCGACGGCGCGCTTCTGCTGGTCGACGCCTCCCAGGGAGTGGAGGCGCAGACCGTGGCCAACACCTACCTGGCGGTGGACTCCGGACTGGAGCTGATTCCCGCCATGAACAAGATCGACCTGCCCGGTGCGGAGCCCGAGCGGGTGGCGGGCGAGATTGCCGAGCTGCTGGGCGATCAGCCCGATTCGGTGATCCGCATCTCGGCCAAGACGGGGGAGGGGGTGACCGAGCTGCTCGAGGCCATCGTGGAGCACATCCCTCCGCCCGAGGGTGATCTCGATGCACCGCCCCGCGCGCTCATCTTCGACTCCGAGTTCGACCAGTACCGCGGCGTTGTCGCCTACGTGCGCGTGGTCGACGGCACGCTGCGCAAGAACGACGCCATCATGGCCATGCAGACGGGCACCGAGGCGGACATCGACGAGATCGGCTTCTTCGGGCCTGGCATGACCCCGGTGGACCAGCTCCGCAGCGGCGAGGTCGGCTACGTGATCACGGGGATCAAGGACGTCTCGCTGCTGCGCGTGGGCGACACGCTGACCACGAAGGCCGGCGCCGCGAGCGAGCCGTTGCCGGGCTATCGCGAGATCAAGCCGATGGTCTTCTGCGGGCTGTTCCCGGTGGAGACCAACCAGTTCCCCGAGCTGCGCGACGCCCTCGAGAAGCTCTCACTCAACGACGCCGCACTCACCTGGGAGCCCGAGACCAGCGAGGCGCTCGGCTTCGGCTTTCGCTGCGGCTTCCTGGGCCTGCTGCACATGGACATCGTGCGCGAACGCCTCGAGCGCGAATACGACCTGGAGCTCCTGGCCACCGCCCCCAACGTGGAGTACGACGTGAAGCTCACCGACGGCGGCGAGGTCGTGGTGCACTCGCCCTCCGACATGCCCGACCGCGCGACCATCGGCGCGATCGAGGAGCCCTACATTCGCGCGACCATCCTCTGCCCCAAGGAGTTCGTGGGTGCCGTGATGGAGCTCTGCCAGGAACGCCGGGGCACCCACACCGACATGACGTTCCTCAGCCCCTACCGCGTGCAGCTGCAGTACGACCTGCCTCTCGCGGAGATCGTGCTCGACTTCTTCGATCAGCTCAAGTCGCGCACCAAGGGCTACGCCTCGCTCGACTACGAGCTGCTCGGCATGCGGGAGGGCGACCTGGTCAAGCTCGACATCCTGCTGGCCGGCGACACGGTGGATGCGCTCTCGATGGTGGTGCACCGCGACAAGGCCTATGCCGCCGGCCGGGGTCTGGCCGAGCGCCTGCGCAAGCAGATTCCCCGCCAGCAGTTCGAGGTGGCGATCCAGGCGGCGATCGGCTCGAAGATCATCGCCCGCGAGTCGGTCAAGCCGATCCGCAAGGACGTGATCGCCAAGTGCTACGGCGGTGACATCTCGCGCAAGCGCAAGCTGCTCGAGAAGCAGAAGGAGGGCAAGAAGCGCATGAAGCAGGTGGGCCGTATCGAGGTTCCCCAGGAAGCCTTCCTCGCCGTGCTCGAGCTCAACGGGGAGGGCGAGTCCAAGCGGTAGCCCGCCTGCGCTGCTGAAGCTCCGATGATCGTGCTCGTGCACGCCGGAGTGGCCGACGCCCGCATGTGGGACGGCTTCGAGCTCCCCGGGGCGGTCCGCCACGAGCTGCGCGGCTTCGGCGACACACCGCTGCCCGAAACGGGCGAGTTCTCGCACGCCGACGACCTCGCGGCCGCGCTGACAGACCCGCCCATGGCCCTGGTGGGAGCCTCGTTCGGCGGGATGGTCTGCCTCCAGGTGGCCGCCCGCAACCCGGAGCTCGTCGAGCGTCTCGTGTTGCTCGACGCGCCGCTGCCCGACCATCAGTGGTCGCAGGAGATCCGGGACTTCGCCGAGGAGGAGGACCGGCTGCTCGAGGAGGGCGACCTCGATGCCGCGACGGAGCTCAACGTCCGCTTCTGGGCACCCGAGCTGGGCGACATCGTGCGCCCCATGGTGCGGCGCTCGTTCGAGCTCCAGGTGGCCTCGCAGGCCGAGGAAGCCGATATCGCCACGATCGATCTCGCGGCCGTGAGCGCGCCGACACTGGTGGTGGTGGGCGAGCTCGACAAGACCGACTTCCACACGATCGCCGAGCGCCTGACCGATCAGATCCGGGGCGCGCGCAGCGTGACGGTCGAGGGGGCGGGCCATCTGCCGTCCTTGGAGCGCTCCGCCGAGACGGCGGAGCTTGTCCGCAGCTTCCTGGGGCGCTAGCCTGGACCCCGAAGCCTCTGCGTACGCACCGTCACACCCGCCTCGCGCAGCACCTCGCCGCCGGCTCGGCGCGCTGAAGCCAGCGTTTCTCAGCGAGCCGAAAGGAAGTACCCGAAGTGCTCAAGCAGGCTTCCGACGACTGGTTCGTCGGGTTCCAAGACGGATTGAAGGCGAAGTTCTGGCGCGCGGTCGCAGAGCCGTGGGCCGACGACGACGCTGGCGCCATCGCCGCGCTGCTCGACCTCCCCGCCGGCGCGCGCGTGCTCGACGCGCCCTGCGGCGCCGGGCGCATCGCGGTGCGACTGGCCGAGCGTGGGCTGCGCGTCACGGGCATCGACATCTCCGAGGTGGAGATCGCCGAGGCCCGGCGCGTCGCCGCCGAGCGGGGGGTGGAGGTGCGCTTCGAGGTGTGCGACGTTCGCGAGGCGCCCGCCGAGGGCTACGACGCTCTGGTGATGTGGGGCAACAGCTTCGGCTACACCCCCCATGCGGAGACGATCAGGCACCTCGCGGCCAGCCGCCGTGCGCTGCGCGAGGGCGGGCGCTTGGTGCTGGAGACCCTGACCGCCGCGGAGCTGATGCTGCCGCAGCTGAGCGAGCGGCTCGACTACGACCTGGGTGACGTGCGCATGCGCGGGAGCCACAGCTACGACGTGCGGCACAGCCGCCAGGTCAGCGAGCTCGAGTTCACGGCCCCGGGGAGCGAGCCGGAGACCGCAACGGTGGTTCACCACGTGCACACGGTGGCCGAGATCGTCCGGCTGCTCGAGGGCGCCGGCTTCGAGCTGGACGAGCTGCTCGGCGATCCGGCGGAACGCGCGCCGTTCGGGCTGGAGTCGAAGCGACTGGTGGTGATGGCGCGAGCACGCTGATCCATTTCGTGCCCTCTGCGCAGAAAGGGGCATGGAAACAACGAGCCAGGAGCGGGAGCACGAGGGCGCCATGCGCGAACTCGCGGAGGACGCCTCGTCGCGCAAGCGCTTCTTCAAGATGATGGGCGGCGCAGGGGCCGCGAGTGCCTTCGCCGTGTTTCTCGCCGCGTGCGGCGACGACGATGACGAGGCGAGCTCCGGTTCCACCACCGAGGCCGACGCGATGGCCAGGGATGCGGCGGCCGGCGGCGATCTGGCGATCGTCCAGTACGCCCTCACCCTGGAGCATCTGGAAACCGATTTCTACAACGCGGTACTCGACTCCGGGGTGGTCAAGAACAAGCAGCTGGGCGAGACCGCCAAGCTGATCCGGGACGCCGAGCAGGCCCATGTGAACACGCTCACCGGCGTGGTCAAGGACCTTGGCGGAATGCCCGAGCGTCCCAAGACGAACTTCGACGCCGTCCTCGAAGGCGGCGAGAAGATGGTGCTGGAGACCGCCGCGACAGTCGAGAACCTCGGCGCCGCCGCCTACCTCGGCCAGGCGGGCCGGATCAAGTCCAAGGACATCCTTGCCGCCGCGCTTTCGATTCACTCGATCGAGGCTCGCCACGCCGCCGCACTGAACACGGTTGTGGGCAAGACAATCGTCCCCGATGGCGCCTTCGCGAAGCCGGCCTCCATGGAGGAGGTCCTTCCGCAGGTCAAGCCGTTCCTCGCCTAGCGGCGCGGTCCCAGACAAGGAGACCCACTGATGTCAACGAGAGATTTGGCTGCCCCCGAACTGGCGGCTATCGAGATCGAGGGAATGACCCGGCAGTCGTTCATGATGCGCGGCGCGCTCACCGCCGGAGCCGTGTACGGACTCGGCACGGTCGGACCGTTCGTGCGCCAGGCGATCGCCCAGGAGGGCGACGGAGACGTCGAGATCCTCAACTTCGCGCTCACGCTCGAGTACCTCGAGGCGGCCTTCTACACGCAGGCGCTGAACCAGGTCGGCGGGCTGTCCCGTGACGTGAAGTCACTGGCCACCGAGATCCGCGACAACGAGAACGAGCACGTGGATGCGCTCAAGGCGACGATCGAGCAGCTCGGTGGGATGCCCGTCAAGGCTCCCGGGGTGGACTTCGGCAACGCCTTCATGAACCAGAAGTCGTTTCTCAAGCTGGCCCAGACCTTCGAGGACACCGGGGTCAGCGCCTACAACGGCGCCGCGCCGGCGATCCAGTCCAAGGAGGTGCTCGGCGCCGCCGGCAGCATCGTTCAGATCGAGGCCCGGCACGCGGCGGCGGTTCGGCTGCTCAACGGCAAGCAGCCCGCGGCGGGCGCGTTCGACCCGGCGCTCGAGATGCAGCAGGTGCTCGACGCGGTCAAGCCGTTCGTCACGAGCTGAACGGCTCTGCAACGGGATTCTCAGTGCCCCGGGAAGGATTTAGGGAAGCCTTAGGGGGCAGTCGTAGCTTGGCGATCGTGACCACCGAGACCCTCACTCCGGCTGCCCCCGATCCCACCCTCGATTCGTTGCAGCAGTTCCTCGACGGAATTGCCAAGACGCCGCTGCTGACGGCCGAGGAGGAGCTGGATCTGGCCCGGCGCATCGAGCGCGGAGACCTCGATGCCAAGGATCACATGACGCGGGCCAACCTACGCCTGGTGGTCTCGATCGCCAAGCGCTACCGCAACCAGGGACTGCCCTTCCTCGATCTCATCCAGGAGGGCACGATCGGGCTTGTGCGGGCGGTGGAGAAGTTCGACTACCGCAAGGGCTTCAAGTTCTCCACCTACGCCACCTGGTGGATCCGCCAGGCGATCTCGCGGGCGATCGCCGACAAGGCGCGCACGATCCGGATCCCGATCCACATCGACAACATCCTCAAGAAGCTCGACGGCGCGCAGCGCAAGCTCGAGGCCAACGGGGACCGCGACGCGACGATCGAGGAGATCGCGGCGATGGCGGGTGTCGATCCGGTGGAGGCGGACGTGATCATGCGCGCGGCGCAGCAGCTCGTCTCGCTCGACAAGCCGGTGGGCGACGACGGCGACGCCGCGCTGTTCGGCGACCTGATCGAGGACCAGGCCACGGCCTCGCCCTTCGACGAGGCCGTCGAGCGGATGCGCGACGAGCGCCTGTACAGCGTGCTGGAAAACCTCCCCTATCGCGAGAAGCGCATTCTCGAGCTGCGCTACGGACTCAACGGGGAGGCCCCGCAGACGCTCGACAAGGTGGCCAAGCTCTTTCAGCTAACGCGCGAGCGCACCCGCCAGATCGAAGAGGCGGCCCTGCGCAAGCTCGCCACGCTCGCCGAGGCCCAGGGCCTCCGCGAAGCGGCATAGACCGGGAGTTCGTGCGCGACAATCGGCGGCGCGTCCACGGGGGGTGGGCGCGCCGCTTCTTTTCGCGCGCTTAGACTGCCGCGCCGTGCCCGTCAACCAGTCCGCCATAGGCAAGGCCTTCCCGCCCTTCGAGTACGAGGTGGGCAAGGAGAAGATTCGGGAGTACGCCCAAGCCGTGGGCGAGGACAACCCGGTCTATTTCGATCGCGACAAGGCCACCGCGGAGGGTTTCCGCGACATCCCGGCGCCGCCGATGTTCGCGGTCGTCTACTCGTCGGGGTCGGTCGCGCCGGGGATCTTCGATCCCGACGTGGGCATCAACTTCGCGATGATGGTGCACGGCAGCCAGGAGTTCGTGTGGGGCGAGCCCGTGTGTGCCGGCGACGTGATCACCACCGAGACGACGGTGAAGGACATCTCCGAGAAGGGCGGGATGGGCTTCTACGTGTTCGAGTCCGTGTCGCACAACCAGGACGGCCAGGAGGTCGTGCGCGGCACCTGGACCAACATCGTCAGGGGGGTCTCGTGAACGTCGATCTCAAGGTCACGCCGGACAAGTACCTGCCTCACCGCTACGCGGGGGCCTCGGGTGACTTCAACCCGATCCATATCGACGTGGATTTCGCGAAGTCGGTGGGCCTGCCGCAGAACATCCTGCACGGCCTCTACTCGATGGCCCAGGTCGCGCGTGCCTGCACCAACGCCGCGGGCGGCGATCCCCGCTCGTTGCGCCGGCTCTCGGTGCAGTTCCGGGGGATGGGCTTCCCCGAGCAGGAGATCGTGGTGAGCGGCGAGGTGCGCGAGGAGGCCGAAGGACGTGTGGTGATCGCGGCCGAGGCGACCCAGGGCGACAACCGCATCATCCGCAACGGCGAGGCGGAGCTGGCCACCGGCTGACCACCCGGGGCCGCCCGGCCCCACCCATAGATACTTTTGTGGGGTGGAGATCACGCCCCGCCAGAGCTTCATCCTGCGCAAGGTGGTCGAGTCGCACGTCGAGCTCGACCAGCCCGTGGGCTCGAAGTGGATCGCCGAGCTCGATGACGTGCCCTGGGGTCCGTCGACCGTTCGTGCCGAGCTGGCGCGGCTGGAGGACGTCGGGCTGCTCGTGCATCCGCACACCTCCGCGGGCCGCGTGCCCACCGATCGCGGCTACCGCATCTACGTGGACGACATCCTGGCCGAGGGCCTTCTGCCCGTGCCCCGCAAGCGCCTGGAGCTCTCAACGATGCGTCGTGAGGTCGACGAGGCCATGCGGGCCACGTCCGAGCAGCTCTCGCAGGTGACCAACCTACTGGCGCTCGTCACCGCGCCGCCACTCGAGACGGCCACCATCCGGCGAGTCGAGGTCCTGCTGCTGCAGCCCCAGGTGGCGATGGTGGTGGTGATCAGCTCGACGGGTGGCGTGACCAAGCGCGTGATCTCCTACGACGAGCCCGTCGACGCCGGCGTGGTGGACTGGGCCGTGAGCTACCTCAACGAGGCGGTGGGCGGCCTCGACGTGGGCTCGCGGCAGTTGGCCGCGCGACTGCGCGACCCCGAGCTGGGCGTCCGCGAGCGCAACTTCCTCGGCACACTCGCCCCCGCCTTCACCGAGCTCGAGAGCACGGCCGACAACACGCTCTACATGGACGGCGCCGCCCGGCTGGTGTCCGAGCACCGCTTCCAGGAGCTGTCTCAGCTCGGGGCGCTGATGGAGATACTCGAGCACCGCCGTGTGCTGCTCGGCGTCCTGCGCCAGTCGCTCACCGAGCCCAGCGTGTATCTGCGCATCGGCAGCGAGAACCCGACCCCCGAGATGCAGTCCCTGAGCCTGGTGGCCGCCAACTACGGGCTGGCGCGGCGCAACCTTGGGGTCGTCTCGGTGATCGGGCCGATGCGCATGGACTATCCGCAGGCGATCATCGCGGTGCGCCAAGCCGCGGGCGAGCTGTCGCGCTTCGTGGCCGAGGTGTACGACGAGTGAGGCGCGACCCCTACGACGTGCTGGGCGTCGCTCGCGACGCCGACGACCGGGAGATCAAGAAGACGTTCCGGCGCCTCGCCCGCGAGCTGCACCCGGACGTGAACAGCCACGATCCCGAGGCCGAGGAGAAGTTCAAGGAGGCCGCCGAGGCTTACGAGATCCTTGCTGACGCCGACCGCCGCGCCACCTATGACCGCTACGGGTTCGAGGGTCTCGACTCGCGCGGCTTTGCCTCCCAGGCCCACGGCTTCGGCTCGTTTGCCGACATCTTCGACGCCTTCTTCGGCGGCGATCCCTTCGGAGGGGCGTTCGGGGGCGGGGCCGGCCGTGTCCAGGGCGGCGACCAGGCGGTGGAGATCGAGATCTCGCTCGAGGAGGCGGCCACGGGCGTGGAGGCCGAGGTGGCCTACGAGCTCGTGGACACCTGCGAGCATTGCCACGGCAACGGAGCCGAGCCCGGCACCCCGATCGAGACCTGCGAGCGCTGCAGCGGCGCCGGCCGCCTGCGGGCAGTGACCCGCACGGCCTTCGGCCAGCTCGTCCGCGAGCAGGCCTGTGACGTGTGCGGCGGCGAGGGCAAGGTGCCGTCCGAGCCCTGCAGCGAGTGCGGCGGCCGCGGGCGGCGCGCCGTGCGCAAGACACTGAAGGTCGACGTGCCCGCCGGCATCGCGGACGACCAGCGCATCCGGCTCAGCGGGCGCGGCCATGCGGGCGAACGGGGCGGTCCGCCCGGGGATCTCTATGTGCTCGTGCGCGTGCGCGAGGACGAGCGCTTCCTGCGCGACGGCAACGACCTCGTGTCCGTGGTCGACGTACCCGCCCCGGCGGCGGCGCTGGGTGCGAGCGTGAGCGTGCCGACGCTCGAGGGCGACGAGGAGATCGACGTGCCTGCGGGCACCCAGCCGGGCGCGGTGGTCACCCTGCGCGGCCGTGGCATGCCCAGCATCGGCCGCGGGCGCCGGGGTGACCAGCGCGTGGTGCTCAACGTGGTGATCCCGCGCAACCTGAGCGCGCGCCAGCGCGAGCTGCTCGACGAGCTGCGCGACAGCCTCACCGAGGAGAACCTGAGCGAGGCGGAGCCGGAGTCGATCCTCGCCAAGGTCCGCCGCGCCCTGCGCTGAGGTGATTCGGCTCGCCATACGAGCGCCGGCGCAGGACGCCGAGCGCGTGGTGGCAGCTCTGCTCGAGCTCGCTCCCGCGGGCTTCGAGCAGGTGGATGGCGAGGGCTTCGTCGAGTTCGCGCTCTATGGCGCCCCCGGCGAACTGCCGTCGTTCCCACGAGGCGAGGCCGAGGTGGCGGGCGTGCGGGTGACGATCAGCGGCGACGAGGTGGCCGATGACTGGGCCGAGCGCTGGCGTGATTTCCACGAGCCCGTGCTGGTCGGCGACCGGGTGTGGGTCCGGCCGCCCTGGGCCGCGCCGCACCCGGGCGGCGCTCTGGACCTGGTGATCGATCCCGCCCAGGCCTTCGGCACGGGCGCGCACCCCACCACCCGGCTCAGCCTCGAGCTGCTGCTCGGTTTCGAGGCGGGTGGAGAGCTGGCCGATCTCGGCTGCGGCTCCGGGGTACTGGCCATAGCGGCGGCGCTGCTGGGCTTCGCACCCGTGGCAGCGTTCGACAACGATCGCGCCGCGCTCGAGGCCACGCTCGACAACGCCCGCGCCAACGGGGTGGAGCTGGGGCGGGTGGAGCGCCTCGACCTGCGCGAGGAGCCCGCACTCTGGGCGCCGACCGTGACCGCCAACCTCGTCCGCCCCCTGCTGCTGCGCCTGGCTCGGGCCAACCCGCGGCGGCCGGAGCGGCTGATCGTCTCCGGGCTGCTCGAGGGCGAGGAGGACGAGGTGGCCGCCGCCTTTGCCCCCCTGTCCGAGCGGCGCCGGCTGAGTGCAGGCGGCTGGAGCGCCCTGTTGCTGACCGCTGAGGCGGGCGGCGGGGGTTAGTCTCCCGCGATGCGCTTCGTCGACCTCTCCGCACCGATCCGCCAGAGCCCGTCGGAGACCCCCGAGGCGCTGCGTACCGACATCGAGTTCTCCGGTCACTCCGAGGGCGCGGCCATGATCGAGACGCTGCTGGGCGTCCCGGCGCGGCTGCTGCGAGACGGTGAGGGCTGGTCGGTGGAGACCTTCACCCGATTCGGCACCCACAACTCGACTCATATCGACGCCCCCTGGCACTACAACTCACGGATCGGGGGCGAGCCCGCCCAGACCATCGACCAGCTGCCGCTCGACTGGTTCTTCGGCCCGGGAGTGGTGCTCGACATGACCGCGAGGGCGGACGGCCAGGTCGTGGACGTCGCCGACATCGAGACCGAGCTCGCGCGCATCGGGCACGAGCTGGCCGAGCGGGAGATCGTGCTCGTGCATACGGGCCGCGACGCCTTCCTGGAGGAGCCCGCCTACATGGCGCTCGGCCCCGGAGTCAGCGCCGAGGCCACACGCTGGCTCTACGAGCGCGGCGTGCGGGTGATGGGCATCGATGCCTGGGGCTGGGACGCCCCGCTCCACGTGCAGGCTCAGCAGGCTCTCGAGCGCGACGAGCAGGGCGTGTTCTGGGCCGCCCACCAGGCCGACCTGCCCTACTCCCAGATCGAGCGGCTGGCCAACCTCGGCGAGCTGCCCGCCACGGGCTTCCAGGTGGCCGCCTTTCCGCTGCGCATCGAGGGGGCGGGCGGAGCGCCGGCCCGCGTTGTGGCGATCCTCCCGGACTGACGGACCGCTACCGCCCGGCGGCCGCTGCCAGTGGCCACAGGTCGGTCCATTCGTGGTCGGGGCGTGCCGGGCCCGGAGGTGGCTCCCGGTGCCGGTTGACCCATGCGGTCCCGAGGCCGAAGGCCTGCGCGGTGGCGATGTCGTACTTGAAGCCGAAGGCCACGTGAAGGATCTCCTCAGGCTCGGACTCGATCGCGCGCAGCGCCCGTTCGAAGGGCGCGGGTGAGGGCTTGTAGGCGCGGCAGTCCTCGGCCACGGTGACCCCCGCGAAGTCGATCTCGAGCTGACACAGGCTGTGCTCGATGATCGCGCGGTCGGTGTTGGAGATGATCCAGAGCGCGAGCCCCGCCTCCTGGGCGGCGCGCAGGGCCGGCACCGTGTCGGGGAAGGGCTGCCAGCTCTCCATCGCGCGGGCCAGCGCCTCGCCGTCGCCGTCGTGGAGGCGGTAGCCGCGCTCGCCCGCCCAGGCGTTGAGTGAGTCGTCCAGGATCCGGCGGTAGGGTCGCCAGTCTCCCGAGAGTCGCTCGAACTGGAGCTCCTCCCAGCGCTCGCGCAGCTCGCGCCCCGGCGGCGGGTCCGGCTCGTGTCGGCGCGCCAGTTCGTAGAGGAAGGCGCCCGCGCCGCCCTCCCAGTCGATGAGCGTCCCATAACAGTCGAAAGTCGCCACCCGGATCATTCCCGCCGCACCGCCCCCCACGTATCTAGACTTGAAGCGTGTCACTGCTCGACCGGGTCCAGGATGACGTGAAGACCGCGCTCAAGGCGGGCGAGAAGCAGCGCGTGCATGCGCTGCGCCTGATCGCCAACGAGCTGCAGAAGGCCGCCAAGGACGACGGCGGGGACGACCTGCAGGTGCTGCAGCGTGAGCGCAAGCGCCGCCTCGAGGCCGCGGAGGCCTACCGCGAGGGTGGGCGCGCCGACCGCGCCGAGGCCGAGGAGCAGGAGGCCGCGATCATCTCCTCCTACATGCCCGAGCCGCTGTCCGACGCCGAGCTGCACGCGATCGTGGGCGACGCCGTCGCCCGATCCGGCGCCGCGTCCCCCCAGGAGATGGGCAAGGTCATGGGGCTCGTGATGCCCCAGGTGAAGGGCCGTGCCGATGGCAAGCGGGTGAGCGCAGCCGTCAAGGAGAAGCTCACTCCGTAGCCGATGCCCCGCGTCCAGCTCGAACTTCCCAACGACATCGCGGCCGAGCTCGCCGGCCCCGGTGACCTGATCATGAAGACCCTCGAGGAGCATCTTGACTGTGAGGTCTTCCTGCGCGGCAACGTGCTCACCCTCGACGGCGACGAGGGCGCCGTGGAAATGGGCCGCACGGTGGTCCGCGAGCTCACCGATCTGGTGCGCCAGGGCCACGACATCGCTCCCGGGACCATCGAGGCGATTGCCGGGGCTCTCGACCGGCACGAGTCGCCGAGCAGGATCCTCGAGGACGTGGTCTGGCGCCACCGCGCGCTCAAGGTCGCCCCCAAGACCGTCAACCAGAAGCGATACGTCGACGCCATCCGCAGCCAGACCATCACCGTGGGGATAGGCCCGGCCGGCACCGGCAAGTCCTTCCTCGCCGTGGCGATGGCCGTGGCGGCTCTCTCGCGGCGCGAGGTCAATCGCATCGTGCTCACGCGGCCGGCGGTGGAGGCGGGCGAGCGGCTCGGCTTCCTGCCCGGGGACATCGCGGCCAAGGTCGACCCCTACCTGCGCCCGCTGTTCGACGCGCTCTACACGATGCTCGAGCCCGAGAAGGTCAACCAGCATCTCGAGCGCGGCGTGATCGAGGTGGCCCCGCTGGCATTCATGCGCGGCCGGAGCCTCAATGACTCCTTCATCATCCTCGACGAGGCCCAGAACACGAGCCCGGAGCAGATGAAGATGTTCCTCACCCGGCTCGGCTTCAACTCGAAGATGGTCGTGACGGGGGACATCACCCAGGTCGACCTCCCGCGCGACGAGCGCTCCGGGCTGGTGGTGATCGGCGACATCCTCGAGAAGGTCGAGGGCATCGAGTTCGTGCGCTTCGGGGGCGAGGACGTGGTCCGCCACAAGCTGGTGCAGCGCATCGTGGCCGCCTACAACGAGTACGCCGAGCAGCGGGCACCCGCGCTGCGCGAGGCCAGGCGGCAGCAGGCCACCTGATCGAGCTCGAGCTCATAGAGGCCCCCGAGACGCTGCGTCGCCCCGCCCTGGCGGCGCTGGCGGCGGCCGGGGTGGAGGAGGGCCACGTGGCAGTCGCGCTCGTCGAGGAGGAGCGGATTCGCGAGCTCAACCGCCGGCACCGTGGGCTCGATCGCCCCACCGATGTGCTGTCCTTCCCCGTCGACGAGGCGGCGCCCGCCGCCGGGCCGCGCGAACTCGGCGACGTGGTGATCTGCCCTGAGCACACCCAGGACCTGAACGAAGCCGTGGTACACGGGGTGCTCCACCTCTGCGGCTACGACCACGAAAGCGACTCCGGCCAGATGCTCGCGCTTCAGGACCGGATCATGGACAGGCTGTGACCCGCTCGGGCTTCGTGGCGCTGGCGGGTCGACCCAACGCCGGCAAGTCCACGCTCGTGAACCGCATCGTGGGCGACAAGGTGGCGATCGTGTCCGACAAGCCGCAGACCACGCGGCGGGAGATCCGCGGCATCGCGACCGGTGACGACTGGCAGCTCGTCCTGGTCGACCTGCCCGGCGTCCAGAAGCCCCGTGACGCCCTGACCGAGCGCATGCAGCGCCAGGTCGAGCGCTCCCTCGCCGACTCCGACGCCGTGCTGTTCGTGCTCAACGGCGAGCAGGAGATCGGCGCGGGAGATCGCTTCATCGCGGACGCCATCCGCAACGTCGGACTGCCGTGCGCCACCGTGCTGAACAAGGTCGACCGGCTGGACCGCCCGCGTACGGTGGAGGCCCTGAGCACCGCTGCGGGGCTCGACGTGCAGGGCCAGCTGTTCCCGGTCAGCGCGCTCGAGGGCGGGGGCATCGCCGAGCTCGTGGGCCACGTGATCTCGCTCGTTCCCGAGGGCCCGTTCATGTACCCGCCCGACGAGCAGAGCGACCTCTCGCTCGAGGTGCGCGTGGCCGAGCTTGTGCGCGAGCAGGTGCTGCTGCGTACGCGCGAGGAGGTGCCGCACTCCGTTGAGGTGGAGGTGAACGAGATCCTCGAGCGCGAGGACGGCCTGCTGATGGTCCATGCCCGGGTGTGGGCGGAGACCGAGTCCCAGAAAGGAATTCTCGTGGGGGCCGGGGGGCGGATGGTCAGGGCCGTGGGCACCGCCGCGCGCAAGGAGATCGAGCGCATGCTCGACCGGCGCGTGCATCTCGACCTCAATGTCCGCGTCCGCAAGGGATGGCGCCGCGACGAGGGTCTGCTGGATCGCCTGGGGATCGAGTGATGGAGCGCATCCACGACTTCCTGCGCCGCACGGAGGCCAAGCTGTGTGACGAGCTCGTGCCCACGGCACACGGCACCGCGATGGTGACCCCGAGCCTGCCGCTCGTCTGGCAGCTCAATGCCATCCACGTCTCCGACCGGGAGGCCACACCCGCAGCCGTCATGTCCGAGGCGGAGCAGATCCAGGGCGGGCTCGCCCACCGCAAGCTGGTGGTGCACGACGACTCGCTGGGGGCGCGGCTCGCACCCGCTCTGGCGGCGAATGGCTGGAACGTCTTCCGGCTGCTGGTGATGGAGCGGCACCGCGAGTCCGAGCGGCACCCGACGGTCGCAGGAGCGGAGATCGGCCGCGCCGAGGGCGCCGCGGCGCTCGCCGCCTTCCGTCGCGAGCAGCCCTTCGGTTGGCAGGAGGAGGCCGTGCGCCAGCTGGCCGAGATGGACGAGCGCTACGGCCAGGCCTGCGACGCGCGCGACTTCGCCTCACCGCCGGACGACCCGGCCTGCTCCTGCCGGCTCTACTCCAACGGAGAGCTGGCGCAGATCGACGAGGTGGGTACGGTCGAGGGGCGCCGCGGACGCGGCCACGCGAGCGCCGCCGTCCTCGCCGCCGTTGAGGCCGCGGACTCGCAGGGCCGCGCCCCGATCTTCCTGCTCACCGACGCCAACGACTGGCCTCAGAAGCTGTACCGCAAACTCGGATTCGACGAGATCGGCCGCGTCTACGAGTTCCTCAAGCTGCCCGTGGCCACGCCGCGGCCATGAGAGCGGGCGAAGCACGCTCGGTTACGGCGACAGGATGTCGCCTACTGTCTCCAAGCGCGGGGCGGGATGCCCCGCGGAGGTAGTTTCATCCCATGTCGATGGAACTGGTCCCCTGCATCGTCCAGGACGCGCGCACCGGCGAGGTGCTGACCCTGGCCTATATGAACGACGACGCGCTCGCGCGCACGCGCGAGAGCGGTGAGATGTGGTTCTGGAGCCGCTCGCGCCAGGAGCTGTGGCACAAGGGGGAGAGCTCCGGCAACGTGCAGAAGCTGAAGGCACTGCGCTACGACTGTGACGAGGACGCCTGGCTTGCGCTGGTGGAGCCCGCCGGGCCGGCCTGCCATACGGGCGAGCGCACCTGCTTCTATCGCGGTGACATGGAGCTGCAGCCGACAGAGGCGCTGCCCTCGCTCGAGCGGACCGTCGCGCAGCGCCGCGAGGCCGACCCGGCCGACAGCTACACGGCTGCGCTGCTGGCGCAGCCCGCCCGCATCGGGGAGAAGGTCGAGGAGGAGGCCGAGGAGGTGGCCCGCGCCGCGCGGGAGGAGCCCGACGAGCGGGTGGCCGAGGAGGCCGCCGACGTCCTCTACCACCTGGCCGTCCTGCTGGCCTCGCGCGGCCTCTCCTTCAGCGACGCCTACGAGGTGCTCGGTGAGCGTCGCCGTTGACCTCGACCTGACGCCGCCCCTGGCCGAGGTGCGCGAGCTGGCGCGGGAGCACAGCCTCGTGCCGCTTCGCCACACGTTCATCGCCGACTGCGAGACGCCGGTCTCCGCATACCTCAAGCTGCGCGGGGACGGGCCCTCGTTCCTGCTCGAGTCGGCCGAGCAGGGGCAGCGCGTGGGCCGCTGGTCGTTCCTGGGCTTTCGCCCTCGCACGGTCATCCGGGTGGGCCGCGACGAGCACCCTGACCCCTATGCGCTGGTCACCGAGGAGCTCGCCCGCTACCGGCTCGCTCCGCTGCCGGGGCTGCCCCCGTTCGCCGGCGGTGCCGTGGGGATGTTCGGCTACGACCTCGTGCGTACCGCCGAACCCAGTGTCGGCTCGCCCAACCGCGACGAGACCCAGGTACCCGAGCTCGCGATCATGGTCACCGATGTCCTGCTGGCCTTCGACCACCTGCGCCACGAGGTCACGGTGCTGGCCAACGTGCTGGCAGAGGGCGACGTCGATCGGGCCTACGAGGATGCCGCGGCGGCCATCGCCGACGTCCGTGAGCGGCTGCGCGGCCCCGTCCCGGCGGGGGGCGCGGGGCGCCGCGAGCCGCCCGAGTTCTTCTCCAACCTGGGGCCCGACGGCTACGCCGCCGCCGTCGAGCGGGCGAAGGAGTACATCCGCGCGGGCGACATCTACCAGGTGGTCCCGAGCCAGCGCTGGACCGCCGACTGCCCCGTGGACGCCTTCTCGATCTACCGCGGCCTGCGCGCGATCAATCCCAGTCCGTACATGTTCTTCCTCGACTTCGAGGACTTCGAGATCGCGGGCGCATCGCCCGAGTCGCTCGTGAAGGTGAGCGGCCGCCGCGTCGAGCAGCGCCCCATCGCCGGCACGCGCCCGCGCGCCGGCTCCACCGAGGAGGACGTGCAGCGCGGCCACGAGCTGCTCGCCGATCCGAAGGAGCGCGCCGAGCACGTGATGCTGGTCGACCTCGGTCGCAACGACCTCGGCCGGGTCTGCGAGTACGGCAGCGTCGCGGTCGACGAGCTGATGGCGATCGAGACCTACTCGCACCTGATGCACATCGTGTCGGCCGTGTCGGGCACGTTGCGCGAGGGCGTGTCGCCGATGGACGCGCTGCGGGTGTCGCTGCCCGCCGGCACGCTGTCCGGGGCGCCCAAGATCCGGGCCA
The DNA here is from genome assembly GCA_963813495.1 of uncultured Thermoleophilaceae bacterium. Classification (GTDB taxonomy): domain Bacteria; phylum Actinomycetota; class Thermoleophilia; order Solirubrobacterales; family Thermoleophilaceae; genus JACVRW01. Next base: position 121,828 of record CAWEZC010000005.1, on the reverse strand, counting down.
TGCAGATCATCGACGAGCTCGAGCCGGTCAAGCGCGGCCCCTACGGAGGCGCCGTGGGCTACCTCTCCTACACCGGCGACCTCGACACCTGTATCTACATCCGCTCCGCCCTGGTCAAGGACGGCAAGGTCCACGTCCAGGCCGGCGGGGGCATAGTGGCCGACTCCGAGCCGGCGTACGAGGTGCGTGAGATCGAGGCCAAGTCGGGCGCGGTGATGGACGCCATCCGGCTCGCCTGCGCCCAGGGGGACTGGGCATGAGCTCCGTATTGGTCGTCGACAACTACGACTCGTTCACCTACAACCTGGTCCAGTACCTGGGCGAGCTGGGGGCCGAGGTGGAGGTGGTGCGCAACGACGTGCCCGAGCTGCTCGAGCGCGCCCCCGACCGCGTGATCGTCTCGCCGGGCCCCTGCACGCCCGAGGAGGCGGGACTCTCCAAGCAGGCCATCCGGCGCTACTCCGAGGCCGGGGTGCCCGTACTGGGCGTGTGCCTCGGCCACCAGGCGCTGGCCTCAGAGTTCGGCGGGACGGTGGTGCGCGGCGAGCCGGTGCACGGCAAGACGGCGGAGACCGAGCACGACGGCAGGACGATCTTCGACGGCCTCGAATCTCCGCTCGTGGTGGGTCGTTATCACTCGCTGATCGTGGCGCCCGAGAAGCTCCCCGACGAGCTCGAGGTGTCGGCCCGGTCGGGCGAGGTGATCATGGGCCTGCGCCACCGCGAGCTGGCGCTCGAGGGCGTGCAGTTCCATCCCGAATCGGTGCTCACCCCACACGGCAAGCACATGCTGCGCAACTTCCTCGCGCAAGCGCGCTGATGCCCAACGAGGTGCTCACCGGAGCGATCGACCGCCTGGCCGAGGGAGAGGACCTCTCGTCCGACGAGGCGGCACGCGTGCTGGCCGAGATCATGGGCGGCAACGCGTCCGAGCCGCAGGCCGCAGCCTTTCTGATCGCGCTGCGCACGAAGGGGGAGACCGTGGCCGAGATCGCCGGGCTGGCGCGCACGATGCGCGCCCTGGCGCTGCGCGTGGACGCCGGCGAGGACCTCGTGGACACGGCGGGCACAGGCGGAGGGCGGCCCACCTTCAACGTCTCGACGACTGCCGCCTTCATCGCCGCCGGGGCGGGTTGCCGGGTGGCCAAGCACGGCAACCGCTCGGCCACGAGCCAATGCGGCTCGGCCGACGTCCTGGAGGCGCTGGGGGCCCGGATCGACCTCGCGCCGGCGGCGGTGGCCGCCTGCATCGACTCGACCGGCTTCGGGTTCATGTTCGCTCCGCGGCACCACGCGGCCATGAAGCACCTGATCCCGATCCGCCGCGAGCTGGGCGTGCGGACCATCTTCAACTTCCTCGGGCCGCTCACCAATCCGGCGGGCGCACGGCATCAGGTGATCGGAGTTTCGGACCCCGCCAAGCTGGAGACCATGGCTGCCGCTCTGGGGCAACTGGGAACCGAAAGAGCCCTGGTAGTGTCGAGCGCGGATGGCCTCGACGAGTTCTCCGTCTCGGGTGTCACCCGGGTGGTCGAGTTGAAGCAGGGCCAACTCTCGAGCTATGACGTGACGCCTTCGGAGGTCGGCCTGGACCCGGTGCCCAACGGCGCTCTGCGCGCCGGGAGCCCCGACGAGAACGCGCGGGTTCTGCGCGGCGTGCTCGACGGGGAACCCGGGACCGAGCGCGCACTGGCGGTCCTGAATGCCGGCGCGGCGATCCACGTGGCGGGGCGGGCGTCCTCACTCGCGGAGGGCGTCACCAAGGCGGGCCATACGCTCGATTCCGGAGCGGCCGCCGAGGTTCTCCGCCGCTGGGTGGAGGTCACCCGCGCGTGAGCTCCCAGCGCCTGGAGAACATCGTCGACGCCACGCGTCATGCGGTCGCCCAGCGCAAGCGCGAGCAGCCGCTCGCCGAACTGGAGGGGCAGGTGGACGTGGGACGCGAAGGCCGGCCGTTCGCGGAGGCCCTGTGGCGTCCCTACACCTCGCTGGTGGCCGAGTACAAACGCCGCTCGCCGTCGGCGGGGGAGATACGCGCGGGTGCGAGCGTGACCGAGATCGTCCAGGCCTACGAGCGCGGCGGCGCCGCGGCGCTGTCCATCCTCACCGAGCAGGCGCATTTCGGGGGTTCGCTGGACGACCTGCGCGAAGCGCGCGCCGCCTGCGACCTGCCGATCCTGCGCAAGGACTTCACGATCGACCCGTACCAGCTCTACGAGGCCAAGGTGGCGGGGGCGGACGCCGTGCTGCTGGTGGTGGGTTCGCTCGACGAGCGCGAGCTCGCCTCACTATGGTCCATGGCCGGCCAGCTCGACCTCGACGCCGTTGTGGAGATCCACGACGACGAGGAGCTCGAGCGCGCGCTGGAGCTCGACTGCGACGTGATCGGGATCAACAACCGCGACCTCGAGAGCTTCGAGGTCGACATCCAGCGCACCTTCGACCTGCTGGCCGACGTGCCGGCCGGCAAGGTGGTGGTCTCCGAGTCGGGCATCCACCACCGCGACCAGATCGACGAGCTCGAGCAGGTGGGGGTCGACGCCGTGCTCGTGGGGGAGGCGCTGATGCGCGCGGCCGACCCCGAGGCGGCCACCCGTGAACTCAGCCATTCCGAGGAACCCACCCAGGCCTGAGCCTGGCGCGATCGACTAGAGGGAACCGATGAGGCGGCGTCTGCGTATCCCTACCATGGTGCTGCATGGCGATCGTCCCTGAGCTCGATCCCTCACAGGTAGCCGATCTCGGCGCCCGGCTGCGCGACAACGTCGCTCGCGCGGTCAAGGCGCCCGAGCAGGTGCTGCGCGATGTGCTGGTGGCGCTGTTCGCCGAGGGCCACGTCCTGATCGAGGACTACCCCGGTGTCGGCAAGACGGCCCTGGCCCGGGCGGTGGCGCGCTCGATCGAGGCCGAGTATGCGCGCGTCCAATGCACGGCCGACCTGCTGCCGGCCGACGTCGTGGGCACCAACGTCTACAACCAGCGCGAGAACCGCTTCGAGTTCCGCCCCGGACCGGTGTTCGCCAACGTGGTGCTCGTCGACGAGGTCAACCGGGCCTCGCCCAAGACGCAGTCCGGCCTGCTCGAGTGCATGCAGGAGCGCCACGTGACCGTCGACAAGCACACCCACGAGCTGGCCCGGCCGTTCCTGGTCGTGGCCACCCAGAACCCGGTCGAGTACGAGGGCACCTACCCGCTCCCCGAGGCGCAGCTGGATCGCTTCATGGTGCGGGTGTCGCTCGGCTACCCGACCGCTCAGCAGGAGTCCGACATGCTGCTCGACCACGCCGCGAGCGACCGCGTGCTCGACCTGGGGCCGGTGGCGGAGGTGGGCGACATCCTGGCGGGTCAGGCCGCCGCGGCCGCCGTGCACGGCAGCGAGGCGCTGCGCCGCTACGTGGTGGCAATCCTCGAGACCACGCGCGCGGATCCGCGCGTGGAGCTGGGGGCGAGCCCACGCGCCGGACTGATGCTGTTCCGCGCCGCCAAGGCCTACGCCGCGCTCGACGGCCGCGACCACGCCCTTCCCGACGACGTCCAGAAGCTGGCCGGCGCCGTGCTGACCCATCGCCTGCTGCTGTCCCCCGGCGCCGGTGCCGACGAGCGGGCGGCCGTGGTGCGCGACGCGCTGGAGCGGGTTCCGGCGCTCTGATCGCTGTGCTGAGGCCACTGGTCACGGCGCTGCTCGGAATCGCGCTGTGCCTCGCCGCAGCCACCTTCGACTCCGCCTCTCTGTATGTGCCCGGAGTCGCGCTGGTGGCGCTGGCGGTGGTGGCCACCGCATGGGTGCTGCTGGCCGCGCAGGGCGCCACCATCGTGCGCCGTCCCGGTCCGCACACGGTGGTGGAGGAGGAGCCGTACCCGCTGCGGGTCGAGGTGACAAGCGGAGTGGCGCCGCCCCCTGGGGGCGAGCTTCTCGAGCCCCTGCTGGGCTGGCCGGTGCCGATCGCCGGGCGCTGGTCGCGGCGGCTGCGCATCAACGTGCGTTTCTCGCGCCGCGGCCGTCGCGTCCTGGAGCCCGCGCTGCTCGTGATCCGCGATCCACTGCGGCTGTTCACGCGCGAGCTCGCCGGGGCCGGCGGGGAGGAGGTGCTCGTCCTGCCGCGGGTCGAGCCCGTGACCGCCCCGGGCAGTGGTGGTGCGGGGGCCGGCAGCCAGGGCGGGCTCGGGGCGGCGCCGGGCCTGTCGGGCCGGCGCCTCGACACCTCGCTGACCGAGCTCGAGATCGACGGCCTGCGCCCCTACCGGGAGGGCGCAGCCGCGTCGCGCATTCACTGGCCCTCGGTGGCCCGCACGGGGGTGATGCTGGAGCGCCGGCTGGTCGCCGAGCTCGACTCGGCACCGCTGATCGTGCTCGACCCGTCCGCGCCCGCGAGCGAGGAGGCGCTCGACAAGGCGGTGCGCGCCGCCGGCTCCCTGTGCGTGTGGCTGGCCCATGACGGCGGCTGCGCGATCCTGTTGCCCGGCGATCGCCGGCCCATCGAGGTCGGGCACGACCTCGGAGCCTGGCCCGCGGTGCACATGCGCCTGGCGCTGGTCGAAGAGGGCCCGCCGCCCACGAGCTCGCTGCTGGGACCGCGTGGAGGCGCGGTGGTCTGGGTGACGGGCGCCGATCTCAAGGCCGCTCCGCGGACGCTCGAGCGCCTGCCCGCCGGCGCGCGCTATGTGGTCACGCCTGAGCCCTTGGCCGGCGCGCGGGCGGCGTTCGAGGTGGCGGGCTGCACCGGCGCTCACCTGGAGCGGGGCCGGCGGGGAGTGGCGGCGTGAGCAGCCCATTCGGACGCCGGCCTGCGATCGCGGGTGCCGCCGGCGCGCCGAGCGAGGCGGCGCCGCCCGGCTCCACCGCGGCCGCGCGGGCCGCCGCCGCGCCGCGCGACTCGCTCGCCGTGCGCCTGACCGCCTTCGGCGCGCTGGCCGCCTTCGGCGCCGCCCACTGGGCCATGCTCGTGCAGGACGCGCCTGTCGGGCGGACCCTGCTGGTGCTCGTGGTCGCCATCGCCGCGGCGTCGACACTCGCGCTTCTGGGCCGGGCGCCCCTCCCGCGTCGGCTGGTGTGGACGCTGGCCGCTCTCACCGGGTTCGCCGCGCTGATGCTCGGACTGATGGCCGCCGGACTGCCCGGGCGGCTGCTGCTGCCGGCCAATTGGAGCGAGCTCAGCGACGGCCTCGATCGCGGCCTGGCCGGCGTTCAGGGGGTGGAATGGCCCTACGACGGGCCGGACGACTGGATACGGCTGACGATCCTCCTGGGCGCTCCGCTGCTGCTGGCCATCGCCGCCACGGTGGCCTTCTGGCCCGCCCGCCGCGGCGCCACCCTGTTGCGCGCCGCTGGTCTGGTGGTTCTGCTCGTCCTCTACGGGACGGCGGTCACGGAGTACGACCCGGGCGAGCCGGCCCTGCGCGGACTGGTGCTGCTGGTGCTGGTGGCGGCATGGCTGTGGCTGCCGCGCCTGCCCCCCCGCGAGGCCGCGCTCGGCGCCGCCGTGGTGGCGAGCGTGGGCGTGCTGTCGCTGCCGCTCGCCGCGGCCCTCGACGGCGAACACGCCTGGTGGGACTACCGCGCCTGGAGCTGGTTCGGGGACGGCAAGGCCGTGACCTTCGACTGGACGCACGAGTACGGCCCGCTCGACTGGCCGCGCGAGGGCACGACGCTGCTCAACGTCAAGGCCGACCGGCCTCACTACTGGAAGGCCCAGGCGCTCGACAGGTTCGATGGCATGCGCTGGATCCGCTCGCCCGGCAGCGAGCGCGACAGCCTGGGCGCAGAGGTCGCCTTCCCGCGCTTCGTCACCGACGGGGCCACCTGGGACTACTCGGAGTACAACCCGGCCTGGGACGAGGAGATCAGCTTCACCGTGCGCTCGCTCTCCAGTGACCTGATCGTAGGCGCGGGGATCACGTACGAGGTGCGCGGGGCCGACGCCGAGACCAGCGCGGACGGCACGACGCAGCTCGTGGGTAGCGAGGAGCTGCGCAAGGGCGACAGCTACACGGTCGAGGCCTACGCCCCCGACCCCACCAAGAGACAGATGCGCGGAGCGCCCGAGGGCTATTCCGACCTGCTGCTCCCCTACACGGCGATCGACCTGCCGAGCCGGACCGACGACGCCACCGAGGGCGTGGGGCTCCAGGGCGACGCCGGCCGCTCGTCCCCCAGCGCCCTGCGCCAGCGGGTGTTTGTGCCTCTCCGCGGCGACCCTGAGAGCGGCTTCGGACCGGCAGCGGCGCCGGCCCTGGAGGGATCGCGCTACGCCCGCATGTACGCCCTGAGCCGGCAGCTGACGGCCCCTGAGGAGACGCCCTACGACGCGGTCAAGGCCGTCGAGCAGTACCTGCAGACCAACTACCAATACAGCGAGCGCGTGCCCACACGGCCGCTTCCGCTCAACGGCTTCCTGTTCGAGGACGAGCGCGGCTACTGCCAGCAGTTCTCGGGGGCGATGGCCCTGCTCTTGCGCATGGCGGGCATCCCCGCGCGCGTGGCCGCCGGCTTCTCGCCGGGCTCGTTCAACAAGGACACGAACGAGTACCGGGTGCGCGACCTCGACGCTCACTCCTGGGTCGAGGTCTGGTTCACCGGGATCGGCTGGGTGCCCTTCGATCCCACGCCGGCCGCGTCCCCGGCCGAATCGCAGTCGAGTGCCGCAGCCGCCAGCGCCGCGGCCGCCGGCGCCGGTGAGGTGCGCGGCGGTCGCGAGGGCGTGGCGGCAGAGCGCACCGGCGCCTCGCCCGCCGCCGGCGCCCGCAACGAGGGCGGCGGATGGCTGCTGCCGGTGCTCCTGTTGAGCCTGCTCGCCCTGCTGGCGGGCGGCGGCCTGGTGCTGATCCGCCGCGTGCGCCGCGTGCGTTCGCTGGAGCCCGGCGAATTGGCCGAGGCCCAGCTCTCGGAGCTGCGCGGGACGCTCCTGCGCCTCGGCTGGGAGCTCCCCAAGACGACGACGCTGCTGGCCCTGGAGCGGCGCCTCGGACGCTTCGCCGGACCCGCGTCGGAGGCCTACGCAGGGGCTCTGAGGGCCAATCGCTACGACCCCCGCAAGCCGGAGGCGCCGGACCTGGCCCAGCGGCGGGCCGTGCGCCGCGAGCTGAGCCGCGGAAGCGTTCGCGACCGCCTCCTCGGTCTCGTCGCCATGCCGCCCGGCGGTCCGCGGTTTTAGGCGACTCTAAGGTTGCGTCGCAACACTCGGACTCATGAAATCCCCTGGCACGAACCTTCTCTCTGGTCTCCTCGGCGGCCTGGTCGTGCTCGTGCTCGGCGCGATCCTGATCTCCACGGACGTGATCGACACGGGCGACCAGACCGTGGTGGAGCGCCCATCCGCGATCACCCAGCCCACGTCCGACAACGGCGACGGCGACGGCGAACGCCGAACCGTGCGCGACATCTACGCGTCCGAAGGCCGCGGCGTGGCCTTCATCTCCGCGCAGGGGGTGAGCGACAGCAGCTCCGGCTTCGGCCAGCCCGAGCAGGGGACGGCCACAGGCTCCGGGTTCGTCGTGGACAAGGACGGCACGATCCTCACGAACGCCCACGTGGTCGACGGCGCCGACAGCGTGACGGTCAGCTTCGAAGAGGGCGGCGAGGAGATCGACGCCGAGGTCAAGGGCGTCGACACCTCGAGTGACCTCGCGGCACTGAAGATCGACCCCTCCGACGTCGAAGATCTCCAGGTCCTGCCGCTCGGCGATTCCTCCAAGGCCGAGATCGGCGACGCGGTCGTGGCCATCGGCAACCCGTTCGGCTACAGCCGCACGGTCACCACCGGCATCGTCTCCGGCCTGCAGCGCGAGATCACTGCCCCCGACGGCTTCCAGATCTCCAACGTGATCCAGACCGACGCCTCGATCAACCCCGGTAACTCGGGCGGTCCACTGCTCGACGCCCAGGGACGCGTGATCGGGATCAACTCGCAGATCGCCACCGGCGGCGGCCAGGGCTCGGTGGGCATCGGCTTCGCCGTGCCGGTCAACACGGCCAAGGAGCTTCTGCCCCGGCTCAAGCAGGGCGGCCAGATCGAGCGCGCGTACCTGGGCATCAACATGTCCGACGTCACGTCCGACGTCGCAAGCGAGCTCGACCTTCCCGTGGAGGAGGGCGCGCTGATCGTCGAGGCGGTACCCGGCGGCCCGGCCGACGAGGCCGGCCTCCGTGGCGACGAGTCGAAGGACGGCGATCTGCTCGTGAAGGTCGACGGCCAGGAGGTCAAGTCGGCCGACGACGTGGCCGCGGCCATCGCCGACAACAGCCCGGGCGACACCATCGAGGTGGAGTACTACCGCGGCGGTGATCTCGAGACCTCAGAGGTCGAGCTGGGCGAGCGCCCCGAGCAGGCCGGGCAGGATCCCCAGCAGGCGCAGCCGGATGAGCAGGACGACGGCGGCGGGCTCTTCCCGCTCCCGTAGGCGCCTTTCAGTCTCTGCGACGAGAAATCGGGCGCTCGCGCGCGCCATACTGGGGGCGATGACCCGCGTGAAGATCTGTGGGATCACCGGCCCGGCGGATGCTCGCCGGGCCGTCGATCTGGGCGCCTGGGCGCTGGGCATGATCTTCTGGCCCGGCAGCCCGCGGGCCTGCCCGCTGGACGAGGCGGAGGCGATAGGGGCCGAGCTTCACCGCTCGGCGCAACTCACGGGCGTCTTCGTCAACGCCACGCTCGACGAGGTGGCCGAGACGGCCGACCGCTGCCGTCTCAGCCTGCTCCAGCTCCACGGCGACGAGGGTCCCGTCTACTGCGGCGAGGCGGCCCGGCGCACCGGTGCTCGGGTCATCAAGGCGGCGCGCGTGCGCGACGCCGCCGACGTGCAGGCACTGCGCGCCTTCCGGACCGACTTCCACCTGCTCGACGCCTACGCGGAGAACACGCCCGGCGGGACCGGCCAGCGCTTCGACTGGGATCTCGCCCGGCTGCATCCGCGCACGCCCCCGGTGATCCTCTCCGGCGGGCTGACACCCGACAACGTGGGTCAGGCGATCGAGGCCATACGTCCCTTCGCCGTGGATACCGCCAGCGGCACGGAGGCCGAGCCGGGACGCAAGGATGCCGCCAAGCTCGAGGCCTTCTTCCGGGCCGTGGAGGCCGCCGACCACCGAGCGGCAGCATGAGCGCCACGCCCATCGAGCGCCGCTTCGGTCCCTACGGGGGCCGCTACGTGCCGGAAACGCTGATCCCCGCCCTAGACGAGCTCGAGCAGGAGTGGCTCGCCGCCCGCGCCGACCCCGCGTACGTCTCGGAACTCGACGGGTTGCTGGGCGACTACGTCGGCCGCCCCACCCCGATCTACCACGCTCGCCGCCTCTCCGAGCTCACCGCGGGCGAGGTGTGGCTCAAGCGCGAGGACCTGACCCACACCGGCTCGCACAAGATCAACAACGCGCTAGGCCAGGCCCTGCTCGCCCGCCGCATGGACAAGCCGCGGGTGATAGCCGAGACCGGCGCGGGCCAGCACGGCGTGGCCTCCGCCACGGCCTGTGCGCTGCTGGGGCTCGACTGCGTGGTCTACATGGGCACCGAGGACATGCGTCGCCAGGAGCCCAACGTCCAGCGGATGCGCCTGCTCGGCGCCGAGGTGGTGGGGGTGGACGCGGGGGCGCGAACGCTCAAGGAGGCGGTGTCGGCGGCGATTCGCGACTGGGTGAGCAACGTCGCAACCACCCACTACATCATCGGGTCCTGCGTGGGGCCGGCGCCCTATCCGGCCATCGTGCGCGACCTTCAGCGCCGCATCGGCGACGAGGCCCGCGCCCAGCTGCTCGAGCGCTGCGGGCGCCTGCCGGATCGGGCGATCGCGTGCGTGGGCGGCGGATCCAACGCGATCGGCACCTTCATCCCCTTCGTGGACGACCACGTGGAGCTGATCGGCGTGGAGGCGGCGGGCGAGGGCCTGGCCACCCTGCGCCACTCGGCGCCGCTGACCACGGGCGCGCGCGGCGTGCTGCACGGCGCGATGTCGGCCGTGCTGCAGGACGAGGAGGGCCAGATCCTCGAGGCGCATTCGATATCGGCCGGTCTCGACTATCCGGGCGTGGGCCCCGAGCACGCCTGGCTGCGCGACAGCGGGCGGGTGCGCTACGAGGCCGTGGAGGATGGCGCCGCGCTGGCAGCGTTCCGCCGCGTGGCCGAGCTCGAGGGGATCCTGCCCGCGCTCGAGTCCTCCCACGCCGTGGCCTGGCTGCTCGAGAACCCGGTGCCCGGTCTCGATCTCGTGACCATGTCGGGCCGCGGCGACAAGGACCTCTCCGAGGTGCTCGGGCTGGAGGACGCATCGTGAGCGTGGCCGCCACCGGGGTGGACCGCATCGCCGCCGCGTTCTCCGGTCATGGAAAGCGCGCGGCGCTGATGCCCTACCTGATGGGCGGCCACCCCGATCCCGGAGGCTCGACGGAGGCCGGCCTGGCGGCCGCCGACGCCGGCGCCGACCTGATCGAGCTCGGCATCCCCTTCTCCGACCCGCTCGCCGACGGGCCCGTGATCCACGAGGCCGCCACCGAGGCGCTCGCCGCCGGGGTCACCCCGCATGCCGTGCTGCGCATCTGCGAGACCGTGGCCGCCCGCGTCCCCGTGGTGCTGATGGTCTACGCCAACGTCGTGCTGGCCGCCGGAGTCGAGCGCTTCGCGCTGCGCGCCGCGTCGGCGGGCGCGGCAGGCCTGATCGTGCCCGACCTGCCTCACGACGAAGCCGCCGAGCTGCGTGCCGCCTGCGACGCCGAGGGCCTGGCGCTTGTCCCGCTGGTAGCGCCCACGTCGAGCGCCGAGAGGATCGAGGAGATCGGTGAGTGTGCCCGCGGCTTCGTGTACACGGTGTCGCTCACCGGCACCACGGGCGAGCGCAGCGAGCTGCCGCCGGCGCTCGAGGCGACGGTCGCGCGGGTGCGGGCCGCGACGCAGACGCCCGTGGCCGTCGGCTTTGGGATCTCGACAGCGGCGCACGCGCGGACGGTGGCCGGGATCGCCGACGGGGTGATCGTGGGCAGCCGGGTCGTGCGCGCCGGGGCGGAGGGGGGACCCGCCGCCGTAGGCGCGCTGGTGTCCGAGCTCAACGAGGCCCTGAGCGGCTGACGGCCCCCGCTGGGCCGCTTGCGGCCCCGCCGCAGGCTTCCCTGCGACCTCGGTCAATTGTGGAACAATCTCTCCGGTCATGCCGCACACCCAAGTGCTTCTCGCCGCAGTCTTGTTCGGCACCACGGGCACGGCTCAGGCGCTCGGACCCTCGATCGAGCCGCTGGTGGTCGGGGCCTCGCGCATCGCGGTCGGCGCCGCACTGCTGATTCTGATGGCCGGCCTGGCGCGACGGTTGCAGGTGGGAGCCTCCGCCGGGCCGGTGCTGTTGGCCGGCGTCTGTGTGGCGCTCTACCAAGCGAGCTTCTTCGTGGCGGTGGCCGACACCGGCGTGGCTCTGGGCACCGTGGTGGCGATCGGCTCGGCCCCCGCCTTCGCCGGGTTGTTCTCGCGCGTCTTCGCGGGTGAGCCGCTGGACGGGCGCTGGGCGGCGGCGACCGGGCTCGCCTGCGCCGGAGTCTGCCTGCTGGTGCTGGGCGGCGGCGCGGAGGGCGAGGTGGCGCTCGCGGGAGTCGGCCTCGCGCTGCTGTCGGGCGCCGGGTATGCCGGATACGCCGTCCAGAGCAAGCGCATGATGGACTCCGGGGGCACTCCCGAGGGTGTGATGGCCGCGGTCTTCGGGGTCGGGGCGCTGCTGCTGCTGCCGGTTCTGGCGTTCGGCCCGACGGGTGGGCTGGCCTCTCCCGGCGGCCTTGCCCTCGCGCTCTACATCGGGACCATCCCGACCGCGCTCGCCTACATCCTCTTCGCCCGCGGGCTCGAAAGCGTCGGCGCGAGTAAGACCGCCACCCTCACGCTCGCCGAGCCGCTCACCGCGGCCGCACTCGGAGTGATCGTCCTGGGCGAGCGCCCGGGCGCGGCGACGGCCGCCGGAGCGCTGCTGGTGCTGGCCGGACTGGGGCTGCTCGCAGTGCGCCCGCGGACCGGTGCGCGGAGTCGCGCCAGGGCCGCTGAAGCCGCTGCCTGAGCGGAACCCGGCGGCCCGAATCGCTGGTAGGGTGGCTCCGATGGCGCAGTCGAAGACACCCGACCGCGCGGCCGACAGCGCCACCGCCGAGGCCGAGCCCAAGCCCAAGCGGATCAGCAAGCGCAAAGCCGTCGAGGCACTCGTGCGCTCCTACTTCGAGGCGATGAACCGCCGGGACGTACCCGCGATGGGCCGGCATTGGCGGCACGACGGGGTGGAGGAGATCCTGCCCGTGGGCATCCTCCGCGGGCGCGACGAGATCGAGAAGTTCTTCAAGGCGACGTTCGCCGCGGTGCCCGATGTCGAGACCACCCTTGGTCGGCTGGTGGCCGGGGATCGAAGCGCGGCCGTCGAGTGGCGGATGGAGGGTACCTTCGACGGTGAGCCGTTCCAGGGCATCGACCCCACCGGCAAGCACGTCCAGATCCGCGGCTTCGACCTGATCGAGATCGAGGGCGGCAAGTTCGTGAGCAACACCGCCTACTACGACGGCATGGCGTTCGCGCGTCAGGTCGGCATGATGCCGGCCCAGGACTCCGGCGCCGAGCGCGCTCTCAAGGGCGCCTTCAACGCAGTCACGAGGGCACGACGGACGATCGCGGAACGGACGGGGTCCTGATGGCGGTCCTGGTCACGTTCACGATCGGCTTGGTCTTCTGGGTCACGGCCTGGTCCTTCGGCATCAAGTCCTTCGACGCCTTTCTGGTGACGGTGCTCCTGACCGTCGGCGCGGCCGCGTTCGTGATGGTCAAGCCCTTCGTCGACAAGATGCTGCGACGCGAAGCCGCCCCACCGGCCGACCGCAGCGCCGCTGTCTAGCGACTGCCTACCCGAAGAAGGTGGCGGCGAGCTCGTAGTCCTCCGTGGGCACGGTGCGCAGCTCCGCCACCGCTTCGGACAACGGGACCAGCGCTATGCGCGTCCCCCGCAGCGCGGGCATCACGCCCCAGCTGCCCTCGTCGGCGGCGTCCACGGCCGCCAGGCCAAGGCGCGTGGCCAGCACACGGTCGAACGCGGTGGGGGTGCCGCCGCGCTGGATGTGGCCGAGGACGGTGGCGCGCGATTCGTAACCCGTGCGCGATTCGATCTCGCGCTCGAGGCGCTGGCCGATCCCGCCCAGGCGCATGTGCCCAAACTCGTCTTCCTCGCCCTGCACGGTCTCCATCGTGCCCTCCTTGGGCAGGGCGCCCTCGGCCACCACGACGATCGAGAAGTAGCGCCCGCGCGAGTGGCGGCGCCGGATCAGCCGGCAGACCTCTTCGATGTCGAAGGGCCGCTCGGGGATCAGGATCACGTCGGCGCCGCCGGCGAGCCCCGAGTGGAGCGCGATCCAGCCCGCGTGGCGGCCCATCACCTCGACGATCATCACTCGATTGTGCGACTCGGCGGTGGTGTGCAGGCGGTCGATGGCGTCGCTGGCTATCTGCACCGCGGTGTCGAACCCGAAGGTCATGTCGGTGCCGCCGAGGTCGTTGTCGATCGTCTTCGGCACCCCGAGTACCGGCAGGCCGTGGTCGCGGTGCAGCCGCGCCGCCGCACCGAGCGTGTCCTCGCCTCCGATGGCGATCAGGCCGTTGAGGTTGAGCGTGGCCATGTTCGCGCGGATCAACTCGGGCCCGTCGTCGCGCTTGAAGGGGTTGGTCCGCGAGGAGCGCAGGATCGTTCCGCCGCGCGGCAGGATGCCGCGGGTCGACTCGATCGTCAGCTCTTCGTAGGCGTTTTCGATCGGACCGCGCCAGCCGTCGCGGAAGCCCACGATCGCATGACCATGGGCGTCGATGCCCCTGCGCACGATCGCGCGGATCACGGCGTTTAGACCGGGGCAGTCCCCCCCTCCGGTGAGCATCCCGATCCGCATGCCCGGGAAGTTAAACAAGCCTCGTCAGAATGCTCGGCTTGCCCGAGATCCTGACAGCGGCCCGCTGGCTCGCCCCGGCCGCCGCCTGCATCGCCCTCACGCTGGGCGGATGCCTGGGCGAAAGCGCCAGCGAGGAGCCCGTCCGGGTCAAGGGCGAGGCGGCGACGGTGTACCTGAGCCTGCCCCAGCACGGCGTCTCGGCGTCCGCGGCGCGGGCGGTGGAGACCGGCGCCCGGCTGGCCCTCGCGGACGCAGGCGGGCGCGCCGGCGACCTGCGCATCCGGCTGCGCAGCCTGAGCTCCACCAATCCGGGCGAGCGGGTCTGGGATCCCGAGCTCGTGAGCGCCAACGCCGAGCGGGCGGCCGACGACCCCAACGCCATCGCCTACTTGGGCGAACTGGACCTCGGCGCGTCGGCGATCTCCCTGCCCATCACCAACGCCGCCTGGCTGCTGCAGGTGTCACCGGAGGACGCTCTCACGAGCCTCACCAGGACTCCGCCCGGCCGGTTGCGCTCGGATCCCGAGCGCCTGCGGCCCAGTGGCGAGCGCAACTTCGTGCGCGTCGTGCCGAGCGACCTGATCCTGGCCGAGACTCTGGTGGAGCTGATGCGCGACCGCGGCGCCGAGCGCCCGGCCGTGGTGTTCGACCAGGAGATCTACGGACGTGAGTTGGCCGCGCAGCTGATCGCCAGGGCGCGGCGCGATGGGCGCGAGCCGGTGGCGTCGGAGGAGTACCGGGGCAAGGTCGAGGAGATCCCGGACCTGGCCGACCACCTGGCCGAGGCGGACCCCGACAGCGTTGTCTACGCAGGCGTGGCCGGACCAGGCACCGAACGGCTGCTGGCGGCGATCGACACCCGGATGCCGGGGGTGCCTGTCTACGCCACCAGCGGGATCCTGGCTCGGGATCCGCGACGGCCGATCCCCGCGGCCCCGGTGAGCGTGGAGGCACTCACCCCGGTGCTGCCCGGCGCCGAGCTCACGCCGGACGGCCGGCGGCTGATGCGGCGCGCCCGGAAAGCGGGCGGCGAGGCCGCGGAGCGCCCGGAGGTGGCCTACGGCTACGAGGCGATGCAGGTGATCCTCGACGCGGTCGCGGTCGGCGGACGCGACCGCCGGCGGGTCACCCGCGCCGCGCTGGCGTTCCGCGAGCGGGGCTCCCCGATGGGGACTTACCGCCTGCGCGGGACCGGCGATGTCGACGGGCAGCTGATCGCGCTGTACGGCCTGCGGGATGGGCGCTTTCGCTTCGTGCGCACCATCGGTTGAGGGCCGTCGGGGGCAGATTTTCTCCTCGTTAAGGCGGGCCCTCGCGATTGAGAGCGACCCAGACGGTGCTTAGGATGCCGCCCAGTTGGAGCCATTTTTATAGGAGGGAACATCTTGAAGGTACGTTGGCTGGCACTCTTCGCCTGCCTGCTCGGCGCCTTCGCTGTGGGCATGACCGCCTGCGGTGATGACGACGACGACAGCGGCGGCGACAGCGGCGATAGCGGCGGCGGCGGTAGCACCGTCAACGTCTATTCATCGCTCCCCTTGCAGGGCGCATCCCGGCCTCAGACCACAGCGATGGTCGAGGGCATCAAGCTGGCGCTGGAGCAGGTGAACGGCAAGGCGGGCGACACGACGGTCAAGTACACGTCGCTCGACGACTCAACGGCGCAGGCCGGCACGTGGACTCCTGAGGCGACTCAGGCGAACGCGCGCAAGGTCGCCCAGGACGACTCCGCCGTGGCCTACATCGGCGAGTTCAACTCGGGTGCGAGCGCGATCTCGATCCCGCTGCTGAACGAGGTTCCGATCGCCCAGATCAGTCCGGCGAACACCGCCGTGGGCCTGACCTCGGACGAGCCGGGAGCGGAGAAGGGCGAGCCCGACAAGTACTACCCGACGGGCAGCCGCCACTACATGCGGATCGTCCCGAAGGACACCATCCAGGGCGCCGCCCTCGCTTCGCTGATGAAGGAGGACGGCTGCAAGGCCGGGTACATCCTCAACGACAAGGAGGTGTACGGCGCCGGCCTGGCCCGCAACATCGAGAGTGCGGCGGGTGAGATCGGCCTGGAGATCGCGGCCAACGAGGGCATCGACCCGAAGGCCCCGAACTTCCGCTCACAGGCCAGCACGGTCAAGAGCTCGGGCGCGGATTGCTTCGTGTTCTCGGGCATCACCGCCAACGGAGCGGTCCAGCTGTACAAGGACATCTCCGCTGCCGGTATCACGAAGATGTACGGGCCCGACGGCGTGGCCGAGTCCGGCTTTGCCGATCCGAAGGAAGGCGGCATCCCCGCCGACGTCGCGAAGAACGTGCAGGTCTCGGTGGCGACCCTGTCGCCGGACGAGTACCCGCCGGAGGGACGCAAGTTCTTCTCCGACTTCGAGGCGAAGTACGGCGAGAAGAATCCCGACCCCTACGCGATCTACGGCTACGAGGCGATGAAGCTCGTGCTCGACACCTGCAAGGAGCTCGGTGCTGACTGCTCCGACAAGCAGGCGATGATCGACGCGCTGTTCCAGACCAAGGGTCGTGAGTCGGTGCTCGGCACCTACGACATCGACGAGAACGGCGACACGACGCTGACCGACTACGGGATCTACACGATCGACGGTGGCGAGCTCACCTTCGAGAAGACGATTCAGGCAGCCGGCGGCTGATCCAAAGCCCGATTGACGGACAACGGGGGGTGGACGACCTTGTCGTCCACCCCCCGTTTCTGATTGGATCCGCACAAAGGGAGGGTCTTGGAGGCAAGTTCTGAAGCGGGACGCCTGCCCGTCCGGTCGAGCACCGGCGACAGGATCCGCAAATACATCGGCGAGTACGGCCTCATCGCGCTGCTGCTGGTGATGCCGGTCGTCTACGGCATCCAGGACATCTCCGACGACGGCAGCCTGGCGCGCCTCGGCAACAACATCGTCGACGGACTCTCCAACGGTGCCATCTGGGCGCTGGTCGCCCTCGGCTACACCCTCGTCTACGGCATCATCGAGCTGATCAACTTCGCCCACGGCGAGGTGTTCATGATCGGCTCGCTCGCATCGGCGGGCCTCTTCGGCACGATCGGGCTCACGGCCGCGACCGGCACCGGCGGCCTGATCCTCGGGCTCCTGTTGACCCTCGTCCTGGCCATGCTGGCCAGCGGCTCGCTCAACGTGATGATCGAGCGGGTGGCCTACCGGCCACTGAGATCGGCGCCCAAGCTCGCGCCGCTGATCACAGCGGTGGGCTTCAGCTTCATCCTCCAGAACGTCGGCATCCTCTGGATCGGAGGCTCGCCGGAGGGCATCCCGGACCTAATAAACGCCCAGAAGGAGCTCTTCAACATCGGCGGCGTGTCGGTGTCCCAGGGCGACGTGCTCGCGATCGCGGCCACCATCCCGCTGGTTTTCCTTCTCACCACCTTCATCAGCCAGAGCCGCCTCGGCAAGGCCATGCGCGCGACGGCCCAGGATCCCGAGGCCGCCCGGCTCATGGGCATCAACGTTGACACCACGATTTCGGCGACTTTCCTACTCGGCGGGATCATGGCCGGCGCCGCGGGTCTCATCTATGCGCTCTACCAGACCACGATCTGGTACCTCCAGGGCTTCCAGGCGGGGCTGATCGCCTTCACCGCAGCCGTCATGGGCGGCATCGGCAACCTCCAGGGCGCCGTGCTCGGCGGCTTCATCATCGGCATCATCCAGCAGATCTCCGACAACCGGATCGGCGGCCAGTGGACGCCGGCGATCGTGTTCGCCTACCTCGTCCTGGTCATGGTCTTCCGGCCCCAGGGCCTGTTGGGCGAGGAGACACGGGAGGCCGGATGAGCACCGAGGTAACCAGCGAGCGCGGGAGCAGCCTCAAGACCGACAGACGGACGCTGGTGACGCTCGGCGTCGGCCTGATCATCGCGTTGTGGATGGCGGATCAGATCGAGATGAACCTGTTCATGGCCTTCGTGGCCTGGGTTCTGATCGCCATGCGCACGGTGTTCCACGAGAACCCCTGGGTCACCCGGGGAACGGTCGTCGCGCTGCTGGTATGGGCGATCGTCCTGCCTCTCCTCCACGACTCCGGCTCGGGCTTCATCGAGGACGTGACACTGGCGCTCGCCTACGCGGTGATGGCGCTCGGCCTGAACATCATCGTCGGCTTCGCCGGCCTCCTCGACCTCGGCTACGTGGCCTTCTATGCGCTGGGCGCGCTCACCTCGGGCTGGTTCATGTCCGGCTTCTTCGTGAACGCGAACGGCGGCGAGGGCTTTTCCTTCCTCGTGGGGGAGCCCGCCTCGAACCTGCCCGGCATACACTTCAACTTCCTGATCGTGATCATCATTGCCGTGGCGATCACCACGACCGCCGGGATGCTGATCGGGTTACCCACCCTGCGCCTGCGCGGCGACTACATCGCGGTCGTCACCCTGGCCTTCGGCGAGATCGTGGGCCGTCTCGTAATCAACGGCGACGAGATCAAGATCGCGGGCGAGAAGGTCACCAACGGACGCCAGGGAATCACGCCGATCGACAAGATCGACCTGCCGTTCGTCGAACCCTTCACCGGGCTGGAGCTGAGGCCCTGGTACTTCGTTGCGCTCGGCCTCGTCGTGATCGTGCTGTTCGTCAACTACCGGTTGCGTGACTCGCGCCTGGGCCGGGCCTGGATCGCGTTGCGCGAGGACGAGGTGGCGGCAGCCTCGATGGGCGTGCCGCTGGTCAAGACCAAGCTGATGGCCTACGGCACCGGCGCGGCGTTCGGCGGGATCGCCGGCGTCTTTCTCGGCTCCTACCTGAACACGGTGAACGCCGACCAGTTCCAGTTCTCGCTGTCCATCTTCCTGCTGTCCATGGTGATCCTGGGCGGGTTGGGGTCGATCGAAGGGGTACTGCTGGGCGCAGTGGTGCTCAGCTTCATCAACTTCAACCTGATCCCGGACGTGTTCAACGACTACCCGCAGAAGCTCGGCCTGGACTTCGACCTCACCGAGCTGTCCTTCGGCATCTTCGGCTTCCTGCTGGTCATCATGATGGTGCTGCGGCCCGAGGGCCTCATACCCGAGCGAAGACGCCAGCTCGAGCTGCGCGAGGGCGTGGGCACCGGAGACACCGAGCTCGGGGGCGGCGAGACCATGTACGAGGCACGCGCATGACCGGCGCCGGCGCCACGGCAGGGCCGCTGGCCGAGAACGGCCACGCCCTGCTCGAGGCTGAGCACGTGTCCAAGGTGTTCGGTGGCCTGGTCGCTGTCGAGGACGTGAGCTTTGCGATTCCCGAGCGAGCGATCGTCTCGATCATCGGCCCCAACGGCGCGGGCAAGACCACCTTCTTCAACATGCTCACCGGGCTGTACAAGCCCAGCTTCGGGCGGATCTCCTTCGATGGCCGCAACATCACCGGGCGCCGGCCCGACAGGATCATGAAGGACGGGGTGGCCCGGACCTTCCAGAACATCCGCCTGTTCGGCACGATGACAGCGGTGGAGAACGTGATGGTGGGCCAGCACTCGCGTATGCGCGGCGGGCTGTTCGGCTCGATCCTGCGCGTGCCGCGCGTGCGCCGGGAGGAGAAGGAGGTGAGGGCG
The DNA here is from genome assembly GCA_963813495.1 of uncultured Thermoleophilaceae bacterium. GTDB lineage: Bacteria > Actinomycetota > Thermoleophilia > Solirubrobacterales > Thermoleophilaceae > JACVRW01. Next base: position 102,390 of record CAWEZC010000005.1, on the reverse strand, counting down.
CGGGCGGCCGAGATGCTCTCGTACGTGGGCATAGCGGAGTCCCATCACGACACGATGTCGGTCAACCTCTCCTACGGCGACCAGCGCCGCCTGGAGATCGCCCGCGCGCTCTCGTCGGAGCCCAAGCTGCTCCTGCTCGACGAGCCCACGGCGGGGATGAATCCGCAGGAGTCCGCCGAGCTCACCCAGTTCATGAATCGGCTGCGCGACGAGAAGGGCCTCACCATCCTGCTGATCGAGCACGACATGCAGGTGGTGATGGAGGTCTCCGAGCGCATCACCGTGCTCGACCACGGCCAGAAGATCGCCGAAGGATCACCGGCCGACGTACGCGCCAACCCGCGCGTGGTGGAGGCCTATCTGGGCAAGCAGGGCGCGGCCGAAGCCGAGGCCGGTGCGGCCAAGCGCGACGCCTCGAGTCAGCGGGAGGGACCCGCCTGATGCCGATGCTCGAGGTCACCGACCTCCACACCTACTACGGCAACATCGAGGCCCTCAAGGGGATCTCGATCACCGTGGAGGAGGGCGAGGTGGTCACGCTGATCGGATCCAACGGGGCCGGCAAGTCGACCACCCTGCGCTCGATATCCGGTCTCACGCCCCCGCGCCAGGGCACGATCCGTTTCAACGACCAGGAGATAGGCGAGGTGCCGCCGCAGGAGATCGTCGAACTGGGGATCTCGCTCTCACCTGAGGGCCGGCACGTGTTTTCGCGCATGACCGTGCGGGAGAACCTGGAGCTGGGCGCCTACCTGCGCCGCGACAAGGACGGGATCAACAACGATCTCGACCGCGTCTACGCGCTCTTCCCACGCCTCAAGGAGCGCGAGAAGCAGAAGGGCGGCACGATGTCCGGCGGCGAGCAGCAGATGCTGGCCATCGGGCGGGCGCTGATGGCCAACCCCAAGCTGCTGCTGCTCGACGAGCCCTCGATGGGCATCGCCCCGATCCTGGTGGAGCGGATCTACGAGACGATCGCGGAGATCAACCGCCAGGGCACCACGATCCTGCTCGTGGAGCAAAACGCCAACTATGCGCTCGAGGTTTCCAAACGCGGCTACGTGCTGGAGACTGGAAAGGTCGCACTCGAGGACGAGTCGAGCCGGCTGCGCACCAACCCCGACGTCCAGAAGGCATACCTAGGCGCATGAAATTCGAACTGGCGGTCATCGGAGCCCGGGCCCTGTGGCTCACCTACCTGTGGCTGGCCTCGGCAATCGTCGCCTCCTATCTGTCGGCTCGCAAGGGCTACGGCGAGAAGCTCGGCCTTGCCTTCGGCCTGCTGCTCACGTTCGTCGGCGCGCTGATCTGGCTGGTGTGGCCGGCCAAGCCCGACTCACGCTGGAAGCTCCAGGGGCCGTTCGGCAGTGGCGGAAAGACCGTCGCCGAGTTGCGGGCCGAGCAGCAGGAAGCCCGCCAGAGCTCCGAGTAGCGGCGCCCCGCGCTACGCGCGGCCGGTGGCTTCGCGCAATGCGGCCTCGAGGTCCGGCTGCCGAAAGCTGTAGGCGAGTTCCTGGAGGCGCGCGGGCACGGCACGCTGCCCGGTCGTCACGATCTCGGCCATCTCGCCGTAAAGCGTCTTGACCGCGAGGGCGGGGATCGGCGCCAAGGCCGGGCGCTTCAGCACTTTGCCGAGCGCCCGCGAGAGCTCCTTGTTGGTCACCGGCTCGGGCGCGGTCACGTTCAGCGGACCGTCGGCCTCGGGGGTGTCGAGCGCGACCAGAAGCGCGCCGACGACGTCGTCGAGGTGGACCCAGGGCACGTACTGGCGCCCGCCGGCCACGGGCCCGCCGATCCCGAGCTTGAAGAACGGCAGCATCTTCTCGAGGGCGCCGCCGGAATCCGACAGCACCACTCCGGTGCGGGTCAGCACGACCCTCAGGCCGAGCTCACGGGCCTTCACGGCCTCGGCCTCCCAGTCGGCGGTGACCTGGCCGAGGAAGTCATTCCCCGCGGGCGCCGTCTCCTCGAGGCGCTCGTCGCCGTGGGGCCCGTACCAGCCGGTGGCGGACTGGGAGACCAGCACCGGCGGTCGCTCGGCCTCGGGCAGCTCGGCCAAAGCGGCCACCAGCCGGCGCGTAGAGAGGATGCGCGAGTCGCGGATCTCGCGCTTGACCTCGTCGGACCAGCGTTGCGCCACGGTCTCGCCCAGGAGGTGCACCACTGCGTCCCGACCGCGCAGGGAGTCGAGTGGCGGCTGCTCGCCCTGGGGGCGCTTCCACTCCTGCGCCTCCACACCGAGCGCCTCGGAGGCGCGCCGGGCGTCGCGCGAGAGAGCGGTCACCGCGTCGCCGCGGGCACGCAACTCGCGTACGAGCGCGCTGCCGATGGTCCCTGTTGCGCCGGTGACGGTGATCTGCATCTAGCCGAGAGCGGCGCGCTCGACGGTGGGCTGATCGGACTCAGCCTCGACCCTGCCGGCGCGTGCCGCCACCTCTGCTACGGCGCCGGCGACGGCGTGGCTCACATCCCGGTTGAACACGCTGGGGATGATGTAGTCCTCGTCCAGCTCCTCGTCGCTGACCACGCGGGCTATGCCCTGCGCGGCGGCGAGCTTCATCTCCTCGGTGATTGCCGTCGCCCGCGCGTCGAGCGCACCGCGGAAGACGCCCGGGAAGGCCAGCACGTTGTTGATCTGGTTGGGGTAGTCCGAGCGTCCGGTGGCCATCACGCGCACGTGGGGGGCGGCGTCCTCGGGGCGCACCTCGGGGTTCGGGTTGGCCATCGCGAACACGAATGGGTCGGGCTTCATGCGCTCCAGGTCCTGGGCCTCGATGATGCCGGGCCCGCTCAGCCCGATGAACAGGTCGGTGCCCTCGATCACCTCGCGTGGCCCACCGTCGCGGCGCTCGTGGTTGGTGTTCTCGGCCAGCCAGCGCTTGGGGGCGTTCATCGAGCCGGCGCCATAGTCGTCGCGCCCGGTGTGGATGGCGCCGAAGCGGTCGCAGGCGACGATCGAGGTCACGCCCGCGTCCATCAGGATCTTCGCCACGGCCACCCCGGCCGCGCCGGCGCCCACCATCAGCACCTCGAGGTCCTCCATCCGGCGCTCGGTCAGCCGGCAGGCGTTGATCAGGGCGGCGAGGACCACGATCGCGGTGCCGTGCTGGTCATCGTGGAAGACCGGGATGTCGAGGAGCTCCTGCAGACGCTGTTCGATCTCGAAGCAGCGCGGAGAGGAGATGTCCTCGAGATTGATCCCGCCGAAGGTCGGCGATATGCGGATCACGGTCTCGACAATCTCGTCGACGTCCTTGGTGTTGAGGCAGATCGGGAACGCGTCGACGTCGGCGAACTCCTTGAAGAGCATGGCCTTGCCCTCCATCACCGGCATGGCCGCCTCGGGGCCGATGTCGCCGAGGCCGAGTACCGCGGTGCCGTCGGAGACCACCGCAACGGTGTTGGCCTTGATCGTGTACTTGAAGGCCTTCTGGCGGTTCTCGGCGATCGCCGTGCAGACCCTGGCCACGCCAGGGGTGTAGGCCATCGAGAGGTCGTCGCGTGTCTTGATCGCCAGGTTCAGCCCGGTGTGGATCTTGCCGCGGCGATGCACCTCGAAGGTGCGATCGGTGATCTCCACGAGCTCGGCGTCGCGCACGCCCTGGACGGCCGAGATGACCTGCCCCCGGTGCTCGACCGACCAGCACTCGACGGTGATCTCCCGCAGCGTCCGCTCGCCGCGGGCGGCGATGGTGTCGACGGCCACGATCGCCCCGCCCGCGCGTGTGATCGCCGCGGTCACGCGGCCGAGCCCCCCGCCCGTGCGGGCCGGAAGGGCGACCCTCAGGGTGAGGGAGAACTGGGCGGAGGGAGTGGCCATGGGCGGGTCACGCATCATAGGGCGGGGGCCTGCCCCCGGCCCGATTGCCGGCCCGCGCGCCGATAGGGTTGAGTGGTGCCCGACGAGACCCCACGCGAGCTGCTCCTGATCGACGGGAACAGCCTCGTGTACCGCGCTTTCTTCGCCCTTCCCGAGTCCATCGCGACGTCCAAGGGGCAGCCCACCAACGCGATCTTCGGCTTCGCCTCGATGCTCGTGAAGATGATCTCCGACTTCGGGGTCAGGCCGACGCTCGTGGTGTGGGACGCGGGCATGTCAGGGCGCAAGGAGATCTACGAGGACTACAAGGGTCACCGCGAGTCGCGCCCCGACCTGCTGCAGGAGCAGTGGCCGCACATGCAGCCGCTGGTGGAGGCCTTCGGCTACGAGAGCGTTCGTGTGGACGGCTACGAGGCGGATGACGTGATCGCCACGCTGGCCCGCCAGGCGCGAGAGGAGGGAATCGACGTGACCGTCCTCACCGGCGACCGCGATCTCTTCCAGCTGATCGAGCCCGGGGTGAAGGTGATGGCCACCGGCCGGGGCGTGACCGACACGAAGGTGTACGACCGCGAGGCCGTGATCGACCGCTACGGCATCCCGCCCGAGCTCGTGCCCGACTTCGTGGGTCTCAAGGGCGACACCTCGGACAACATCCCCGGGGTTCCGGGCATCGGCGACAAGACCGCCTCACAGCTTCTGCAGGACTGGGGCGACCTCGAAGGGGTGCTTGCGAACATCGACTCGATTTCGGGGGCCAAGCGCAAGCAGAACCTCACCGAGCACGCCGAGAACGCGCGCATCTCCAAGCAACTCGCCACCGCCGTGCGTGATGTCGAGGTGGACGTCGACTTCGCGGGCGTGATTGCGCGCGAGCCCGACCGCTCGCGCCTGCGGGAGACGTTCCGGGAGTTCGAGCTGCGTGCTCCGCTCGAGCGCCTGGAGGAGGCGCTGGGCGAGGACGGCGCCGCACCCGCCGAGCGGGTCGAGGAGCTGATCCGGGTGCGCGCGCGCGAGGTGCCGGTGGCCGAGCTGGGCGGCCTCGAGGGCGAGTTGGTCGCGGTGGCGGCGCTGCGGCCGGGCGAGCAGCCCGACGAGCCGGCGGCCACGGCTGAGCCGGCCGCGGGCAGCGACCTGGACCTGAATGATCCCGATGCCCCCGAGCTCGCGGGCGAGCTCGATCCCGAGGCGGCGGCCGCCGAGCTCGAGGCCACCGAGGCGCCCGCGCCCGCCGCTACGGCCGCGGCCGGCGGATCGCCCCAGGGCTCTTTCGACCTCGATGCCGTCAGCCGCGGGCCATTGACGGTGGCCGCCTGGGCGGGCGACGAGGTGCTGGTGGCCGAGGCGGAGACGCTGGCCGCCTTCACGATGGCGCGCGAGCAGCGGCCGGTGGTGGCTCACGACTGGAAGACGATCGCCGTGGCCGACGACCCCGCCGATCCGCCGCCGCTCGAGCACGACACGATGGTTGCGGCCTACCTGATCGACCCCGCCCGGCGCGGCTATCCGCTCGACGAGCTCGCCACCGAGACCGGCATCGGGGCCAAGGTCGAGGGCGCCAACGGTGTGGCCGAGCGCGCGGTGCTCACCCGCGTACTGGCCGAGCGCCAGCGCGAGCGCCTGGAGGAGGACGGGTTGACCAGCCTGTTCCGCGAGGTCGAGCTGCCCCTGGTGGACGTGCTCGTCGAGATGGAGCGGGAGGGCATCACCCTCGATGTGGCGCGCCTGCAGGCGATCAGCCGGCGCTTCGGAGTCCGCGCCGTGGAGCTGGAGCGCCGGGTCTGGGAGCTCGCGGGGGAGGAGTTCACCATCGGCTCGCCCCAGCAGCTGGCCCCGATCTTGTTCGAGAAGCTCGGCCTGTCGCGCAAGCGGCGCGGCAAGACTGGCTTCTCCACAGACGCCCGAGTGCTGCAGGCGATCCGCGACGAGCACGAGATCGTGCCCGCCATCGAGGAATGGCGCGAGGTGACCAAGCTCAAGTCGACCTACCTGGACGCCTTCCCCGAGTTGATCGGCGAGGACGGGCGCCTGCACACGACCTTCAACCAGACGGCCACCGCCACCGGGCGCCTGTCGAGCACCAACCCCAACCTGCAGAACATCCCGATTCGTACCGAGCAGGGCCGCGAGATCCGCGCGTGTTTCGTGGCCGAGCCCGGCAACCGCCTGATCTCGGCCGACTACTCCCAGGTCGAGCTGCGCCTGCTCGCCCACATCGCCGACGAGCCCGTGCTCAAAGAGATATTCCGGCGCGGCGAGGATGTCCACACCGCCACCGCCGAGGCGATTCTGGGCGGCAAGACCGACCCCGGCACGCGCTCCAAGGCCAAGATGGTCAACTACGGGATCGTCTACGGGCTGTCGGCCTACGGGCTGGCCGACCGCCTCCAGATCCCCCAGGAGGAGGCGCAGGAGTTCATCGACCGTTACTTCGAGCGCTTTCCCCGGGTGAAGGAGTTCATCGAGACCACGATCGAGAGAGCGCGCGAGGAGGGGCACGTGACCACGCTTTTCGGTCGCATCCGCCGCGTCCCCGAGCTGCGCTCGCGGCAGTTTCAGACCCGCTCCCTGGGCGAGCGCCTCGCGGTCAACATGGTCATCCAGGGGACGGCGGCGGACATCATCAAGGTCGCCATGGTGAGGGCCCGCGACGAGCTGCGCGCGGCCGGGCTCGACACCCGGCTGGTGCTCCAGATCCACGACGAGCTGCTCTTCGAGGGACCCGAGCGCGAGGCCGAGCGCGCCTCCGAGATCGTGCGCCGCGAGATGGCGGAGGCGTTCGACATGGACCCGCCGCTCGAGGTCGACCTCGGCGTCGGCTCCAACTGGCTGGAGGCCAAGTGAGCAAGGAGATCGCCGTGCTGCTGACGGTCGCCGCCGGCGGGCTGGTGGCCGCGCAGGCTCCCGCCAACAACGTCATCTCGAACTCGGTGGGGAGCCTCGGTGCGGCGCTGGTGAGCTTCCTGGTCGGGACCGCGCTCATCCTGGCGCTCACGTTCACCGTGGGCGGTGGGCTCAAGGGCGACGAGGGGGCACAGTCAGCCGCCTGGTACTACTGGATTCTCGGCGGGATCGGCGGGGCGGCGATCGTCCTGATCACGCTGATCACGGTGCGGGAGCTGGGAGCGGGGGGAACCACCGCGGCGGTGATCGCGGGCCAGCTCGCCCTCTCGGTGGTGCTCGACCGCGCCGGGGTCCTCGGCCTGGACGAGCGAGCGATCACCTGGGAAAAGCTGCTCGGGATCGCCCTGCTGGCCGCGGGGACCGTGCTTATCGTGCGCGAGTAACGCGGGAGTCACCCGGCAAGGGCCCTGCTCCAGCGGCCCGCCGCTGTGAGCCGCTCGATGTCGGCGTCGATCCGCTCGTCACTCCCGGGACCTCCGGCTCGCCCAGCGCCGACACCGCTTGAGTCCGCACGCAGACCGCAGCGCAGGACGATCATCGATTATCTATGATCGCGCCCGGGCAGCGTCCAAGAGGGGAGAGGGCCATGGCGGTTGCGCAAGACGAGGTGCTCGGCAGCTTTCACGGGAGCGAGGAGTTCCCGATCGAGTGGGAGGAGGGCCAGAAGGAGCTCTTCTGGATCTACGACGACCTGCACTGTCCCAATCCGGTCTCCCCGATGTTCTTCGACATCGGCGGCTGGTGGCTCACCTGCGACCACATGTTCCGACGCTTCGGCACTCCGTTCGCATGCGACTGGGTGGCCAAGGAGATCAACGGCTACGTCTACACCGCGGCCGTGCCCGCGGACGCCTCGATCCATGCGGAGGCGGCCGAGTACCAGTCGCGCTACGTGCCCCGCGTGCCGCGCGACCCCGAGCACGCCGGCAAGATCGGCGCGTATCTGGGTTGGGTGCTGCCGCACTACGCGGAGAACTTCCTGGGCTGGTGGCGCGACCGCCTGCGCCCGGAGATCGAGCACAATTTCGAGTACCTCGACGGCTTCGAGACCGACGGCGCGTCCTTTCTCGAGCTGGCCGTGCTGCTCGAGGACGCGATCGATATCCACGACCGTCACTGGAAGATCCACTGGATGCTGAACTTCGCCCAGTTCGCCTCCACCCAGGCCCTCAACGCGCTGATCGAGGAGGCCCGCGGCGAGGCCGATCCGGGACTGATGGGTCGCCTCCAGAGCTCGCTCGAGGACCGCAACTGGGACTCGATCGAGGACCTCTGGAAGCTCAAGGAGGAGATCAAGGACGAGCCCGAGCTGGGCGCAGCCTTCGAGGGCGACACCGCGGCCGACGTGATGCGCGCGCTCGATGGCTCGGAGCGCGGCAGGCGCTTCGTAGTGGAGCGCATCGAGCCGCACCAGAAGAACTTCGGCTACAAGGCGATCTGGTCTCACGAGTTCTCGTTCAAGACCTGGAGCGAGGATGCCGCCCCGATCGTCGAAGCCGTGCGCGGCTACTTGGCCACCGACTACGACTACCCCTCGAACATCGCCGCCGTGCGCGACGATCTCGAGAAGGCCAAGACCGAGGTGCTCGACGGTGTCGAGGGTGAGCAGCGGGCGGAGCTGGACGCGGCGCTGGCGCGCTCCCTGAGCATGAATCCGCTCACGCCCGACCACCACTTCTACATCGACCAGGGCACCAACGCGCGGCTGCGCCTGGTCCTGATCGCCATCGGCCGCAAGCTCGTCGAGGCCGGGGCGCTCGACGACGCCGAGGACGTGGTGTACCTGCGCTACAACGAGCTGCGCCTGCTGATGGCCGACCAGTCCTCGCTGGAGGCGCGTGAGCTGGTGGGCGACCGCCGCGATGCCCTCGAAGAGGCCTCCGAGAAGCGGCCCCCGTCGTGGGTCGGCACGGCCACCCAGCCGGCGCTCGACTTCCCCTACAACGCGCTCTGGGGCTTCCCCGAGAAGTTCTACGCGGGCGAGCCGGCCACGACCGGCGAGGTGCGCGGGCTGGCCGCGTCGCCCGGCGTGGTGGAAGGGCCGGCTCGCTTCGTGCACTCGCTCGACGAGTTCGACCAGGTCAAGGACGGCGAGATCCTCGTCTGTCGCATGACCAACCCGGCCTGGGTGGTGCTGTTCACCAAGATCAGCGGCCTGGTGACCGAGGCCGGCGGGGCGGTGTCGCATCCCGCCGTGGTGGCGCGCGAGTTCGGGATCCCGGCGGTGGTGGGCACCACCAACGCGGGCGAGCGCATCGCCACCGGCGACCGCATTCGGGTCAACGGCACCACGGGCGTGGTCGAGCTGCTCGCCTGAGGTGGCAGGTACCGATCCTCAATGGCTCGACCCGGTCACGCTCGACGAGGCGCTCGGCCTGCGGGCCGAGCACGGCGACGAGGCCACGGTGCTGGCCGGGGGCACCTTCCTGGGCATACTCATGAATCAGGACCTGGTCTCGCCGCCGGCCCTGCTGTCGCTCGGCGCCGTGCGCGGACTCGACTACGTGTCGGAGGTGGAGGGTGAGCTGCGCCTGGGGGCGATGGCACGCCATCGCGCGGTCGAGCGCTCAGCCGTGGTGCGCGACGGCTGGCCGGTACTGGCGCGGGCCTTCTCGCTCGTCGCCAGCCCGAGAGTGCGAAACCAGGCCACGGTCGGAGGGGTCCTCGCCGATGCGGACTACGCCTCCGATCCACCGGCGGTGCTCATGGCCCTCGGCGCGCGCGCCGTGCTGCGCTCGAGGCGAGGTACCCGCACCGTGAGCATGGAGCAGCTCATCCTCGGCTTCTACGAGACATGTATCGAGCCCGACGAGCTGCTCGTGGAGGTGCGCGTGCCGCCCTGTCCGGAGCGCGCGGTCTACCGCAAGTTCCGCTCCCGCTCGCGCGAGGACCGTCCCTGCGTGGCGGTGGCCGCGGCCCGCGGGGAGGACGGGCTGAGGGTGGTGGTGGGGGCGGTCTCCGAGCGCCCGCGCGAGCTGCCCGACGCGCTCGCCGCGGCCGGGGAGTCACCGATCTCGGCCGAGGCGGCGGCCGAGATCGGCCGCCGCTACGCGCGCGAGATCGACCCGCTCGCCGACTCGCGCGGCTCGTCGGCCTACCGGCGCAGGGTGATCGAGGTCGAGGTTCGGCGGGCGCTGGAGGCGCTCGCGTGAGCGATCCGCGCGTCAGCGGAGCGCAGCGCTACTCCCAGGACGTGGAGCTCCCGGGCGCGTGGGAGGCGGCTTTCGTGCGCTCCCCGCACGCCCACGCCCGGGTACGCAGGATCGACGCGTCCGCCCTGCCGGCCGGCGCGCTGGCGCTGCTGCCCGAGGACGTCGAGGGCCTGGGACGCTACGGCTGCCAGCTCAAGGACCAGACCGTGCTGGCTTCGACGGCGCGCTTCGCGGGGGACATCGTGGCCGCGGTGGCCGCTCCCACCCGCGCCGAGGCGCGAGCCGCGGCGCAGGTGCTCGAGGTCGACTACGAGGAGCTGCCGGCCGTGCTCGACCCGCTCTCCGCGGTGGCCGAGGGGGCGCCGCTGCTCCACCCCGACGCCGGCAGCTCCGCCGGCGACGCGGTTTCGATCGGCGTGCGGCCGCTGCCGGGCACGAACGTCTGCCACCGCTTCCGGCTCGTGCAGGGCGAGGTGGAGGAGGGCTTTGCCTGCGCCGGGGCCGTGGTGGAGGAGACCTTCCGCGTCGCCGGCGCCCAGCACGCCCCGATGGAGCCTCACGCGAGCGCCGCGCTGTGGACCGGGAACGGGCAGCTCGAGCTGCACACCGGCACGCAGACCCCCTTCAACCTGCGCGCGGACCTCGCCGGCCTGTTCGGGATCGACGAGGAGCGCATCCGGGTGGTGGCGCCCCCGATGGGCGGCTCGTTCGGGGCCAAGACCTTCACCCGGCTCGAGGCGCTCGTGGCCTGCCTGGCGCGCAAGGCGGGGCGCCCGGTGAGGGCCGTGCTCGACCGCTCGGAGGAGTGGCTCACGCTCAACCGGCACCCTGCGGTCGTGCGGGTACGCCTGGGAGCTCGTCTGGACGGCACGCTCGTGGCCAAGCAGCTCGACTGCTGGGTGGACACCGGCGCCTACGCCGACTGCGGGCCGGGTGTGGCCACCAAGCTTGGCTACGCGGGCATCGGCCCCTACCGCATCCCGCACGTACGCGTGGACTCGCTCGCCGTCTACACCAACCTGCCGCCCAGCGGGGCATTCCGCGGCTACGGCGCGACCCAGTCGGTCTGGGCCTCCGAGCGGGCGATGGACCTGCTGGCGCAGCGCCTCGGCCTCAGCCCGCTGGAGCTGCGCCGCCGCAACCTGCTGCGCGACGGCGACCGCTTCGCCACCGGCGAGCTGATGCACGACGTGCACTTCGAGGAGTGCCTGCAGGCGGCGGCCGACGCGGTGGAATACGAGCGCGACCCGCGCGGAAAGGGCCTCTGCCTGCTGCTCAAGGGCATGCAGACGCCGAGCCGCGCCGCGATCGCGGTCGAGCGCACACCGGTGGGCTACGTCATCCGCAGCGCCTCGTGCGAGATGGGTCAGGGCATCCGCCAGTCACTGCGCCTGACCGGCGCCCGTCTGCTCGGCTGTGAGCCCGGTCAGATCGAGGTGCCGGACCCGGACACCGACAGCTCCCCCTACGACACGCGCACCACCTCCAGCCGCTCGACGCACATGATGGGCCGCGCCCTCGCCGAGGCAGTAGCCGACCTGCGCTCGAACGGCGGAGAGCGCGGCTACGGCGAGGTGGTCAACGAAGGCGGTCTCGACCCCGAGACCGGCCAGGGCATCGCCTCCACCCACTGGCACCAGGGGGCGGCCGCCGCGCATGTGCTCGTGGACGAGGAAACCGGCGCGCTGTCGGTCGAGCGCCTGCACGCCGCGGTGTACGCCGGCCGGGTGGTGGACCGCGCGGGAGCGGAGCTGCAGAACGAGGGGTCGATGATCATGGGCCTGGGTAGCGCGCTCTTCGAGCAGGTCGAACATTCCGACGGCCAGGTCACCGGGACCAACCTGTCCGACTACAACGTGCCCGCGATCGGCGACCTCCCCCGCCGCCTCACCCACGAGCTGATCGAGCGCGAGGGTGCCGAGGCACACGGCCTGGGGGAGACCGCCCTGCCGCCCGTGCCCGCCGCGATCGGCAACGCGCTGGGCTCGCTCGGCCTGAACCTCACCGAGCTCCCGATGACGGCCGAGCGGGTGCTGGCGGCGGTGGACGCCAACGAGAGCGAGCCGCGGGGATGAACGTGGAGCTGGTTCTGAACGGGCGTCGCACCGAGCTCGAGGTCGCCAGCTCGGAGACCCTGCTGGAAGCGCTGCGCCGCCGGGGGCTGCTGAGCGTACGGGCCACCTGCGGCATCGGCATCTGCGGCTCCTGCACCGTGCTGCTCGACGGCGACCCGGTATCCGGCTGCCTGCTGCTGGCCGCCCAGGCCGCCGGGCACGAGGTCACCACAGTGGAGGGTCTGCCTGCCGGCGACCCGGTGCCCGCGGCGTTCACCGAGGCGCACGCCTTCCAGTGCGGCTGGTGCACCCCGGGGATGGTGCTGACCGCATCGAGCCTGTTGCGTGAGCAGCCCAGCCCGAGCGACGACGAGATCGCCGAGGCGCTCGGCGGCAACCTCTGCCGTTGTGGCTGCTACGTCAAGATCGCCGACGCCGTGAAGCGGGCGGCGGCATGAAACTCGTCACGTACGAGTCAGACGCGGGCCCGCGGGTCGGGGCGCTCGACGACGGTGTGGTCCGCGATCTCGGCTTCGAGGGGGACATGGTGGCCTTCCTCGAGGAGGGCGCGCCCGCCGGCGAGGGCCCGACCGTGGCGCAGGCACGCCTGCTGGCGCCGCTGCGGCCACGCTCGATGCGCGACTTCCTCGCCTTCGAGGGCCATCTGAAGGGCGCACTGGGACGGCTAGGGCGGCCCATCCCCGAGGAGTGGTACGACGTGCCCGCCTACTACAAGGGCATGCCCGACACCGTGATCGGCCCCGAAGCCGAGATTCCCTGGCCGGCCTGGACGGAGCGGCTCGACCACGAGCTCGAGCTGGCAGCGGTGATCGGCCGCCGCTGCCGGGACGTGGCCCCGGAGGAAGCCGAGGACTGCATCTTCGGCTACACGATCTGGAACGACGTATCGGCCCGGGACGTGCAGACGCGCGAGCTGCCGATCGGCATGGGCCCGGGCAAGGCCAAGGACTGGGACGGCTCAAACGTGCTCGGGCCCTGCCTTGTCTCCGCCGACGAGCTCGACGCCGGCGACCTGCCCATGCGCGTGCGCGTGAACGGCGAGCTCTGGGGTGAGGACACCAGCGCCAGCATGCACCACGGCTTCGCGGACATGGTGGCCTACGCCTCGCGCAGCCAGACGCTCTATCCGGGCGAGCTGCTGGGCTCGGGCACGGCAGCGGGCGGGTCGGGCATCGAGCTCGACCGGCGCCTCGAGCCCGGCGATGTGGTGGAACTGGAAATCGATGGCATCGGGGTGCTACGCAACCCGATCGGAGCGAAGGGAGAAACCTGAATGGCCTATGTGGTGACGGCCCTGTGGACGGCCAACGAGGGCGAGGAGGAGCGCATCGCGCGCATCATCGACGAGATGACCGAGCCATCCCGCGCGGAGCCCGGCAACCTCTTCTACCAGGCGCACCGTTCGCCGGAGAACCCGCGCCTGTTCTACATGTACGAGCAGTACGTGGACGAGGGCGGCTACGAGGACCACATGAACTCCGAGCACTTCCAGCGGCTGGTGGTGGGTGAGGCGATCCCCAACCTCGAGTCGCGTGAGCGGGCCTTCTACGAGACCATGATCGACGACCGCGGCGGCCTCCGGTGAAGCTCGAGAACGAGTTGACCGTCCCCGCCTCGGTCGAGCAGGCGTGGGAGGTGCTCCTGGACGTGGAGCGGATCGCCCCGTGTCTGCCCGGAGCCAGGATCACGGGCTCCGAGGGCGACCGCTGGAACGGGACCATGAGGGTGAAGATCGGGCCCATCACCGCGATATACGACGGAACCATCGAGATCGCGGAGGCCGACGAGGAGGCCCGGCGCGCCGTGCTGCGAGCCCAGGCGCGCGACAGCCGCGGCCGCGGCGGGGCGGCAGCGACGATCACGTCGAGCATGGAGCCCGCGGGCGAGGGCACCCGCGTTCGGGTGGAGACCGACCTGCGCGTGACCGGGCCGGCGGCGCAGTTCGGCCGTGGCGTCATGCAGGAGGTCAGCGCGACGATGATGAACCGCTTTGCCGACTGCCTGGCCACGAAGATGGGCGGGCCCGACGAGGCGGCCGCCGACGCGGCGCCGGCAGAGCCGACGTCCGCCGCGCCGCCGGCGGACGAGCAGGCCGGCGCGGCCGCGCCCACCGCCGCCGCCCTGCCCGACGACGTGCCGGAGCCGCCGCCGAGCGAGCCGGTGGCCCGCCTCCCCGGGGGACGCGAGGAGCAGATCACCCCGCCGGCGGGCTTCGAGGCGGTCAAGCCCGAGCCGGAGCCCGCGACCCCTGCGCCGGCGGCGCCCTCCGAGGACGTCCTCGATCTCGGCGAGCTCAGTCGCGGGGCGGTGCTGAAGCGAGCGGCTCCGGCCATGGCGGGTCTGGCGCTGCTGCTCCTGCTGCTCGCCCTGCTGCGCCGGAGGGGGCGGTGACCGAGCTGGCCGGCAGCCCGGCCGTGCCCTTCACCCGCAGCAACCTGCGCGAGCAGGTCAAGGACGTGATCCTGCAGCGCATCGTCGAAGGCAGCTACGAGCCGGGCAGCCGCCTGGTGGAGACACGCATCGCGCAGGAGCTGGGGGTGAGCCAGGCGCCCGTGCGGGAGGCGCTGCGCGACCTCGAGCAACTCGGTTGCGTCGTACACGAGCCCTATCGCGGCTGTTCGGTGCGCAACTTCTCCGCCTCCGAGCTCGTCGACGCCTTTCCCGTGCGCGCCGCGCTCGAGGCGCTGGCCGCGCGGCTCGCCGCGAAGCACATCAGCGAGGCCGAGCTGGACGAGCTGGACGACCTGCTCGAGCGGATGCGGGAGGCGGCCCGCGTCGGAGACGCCCACGAGCAGTCGCAGGCCAACGCCTCCTTTCACGCCACCATCGTGCGTGCCGGGCGCAACGACGTGCTGGTCCGCCAATGGGGCATGCTGGAGCCCTTCTCGCGCACCTACCTCACCGTGTCCCGTCCGGGCATCGACCTGATCGCGCTGTCCGAGCGCCATGTCCCCGTGGTGGCCGCGCTGCGGCGCCGCGACGCCGAGGCCGCGGCGGCGGCGATGCACGACCACCTGATGGGCGCCGCCGAGCTGCTCAGCTCGAGCGTGGAGAAGTCGTGAGCCGGCGCATCGTCGACCTTTCGATGCCGGTGCACGCGGACATGTTGACCTTCCCGCGCGTGCCTCCGCCGGCCCTCGCCGTGCTCGAGACCCACGAGCAGTTCGCCGAGCGCATCGGTGCGACCGAGTTCGGCGTGACCTCGCTCACCGCCCACTGCTTGGTGGTGCAGGACGACCACGTGGGCACTCACTGCGACGCCCGGCGCCACATCGTGCCCGATGCCGGAGGACCCGAGACGATCCCGCTCGACTGGTGCGTCTCCGACGGCGTGCTGCTCGACTTCACCCAGGCCGAGAGCGGCCACGGCATCGGCGCCGCCGAGGTGGAGGCCGAGCTCGAGCGCATCGACTACACGCTCAAGGAGCGCGACATCGTGCTCATCCACACCGGCGCGGGCGCGTACAACGACGAGGAGCGCTACAAGACCGATCACTGCGGGATGACCGCCGAAGCCACCCGCTGGCTGATCGAGCGCGGCGTGCGGATGATGGGCATCGACGCCATCACCTTCGACCCGCCCGTCTGGGCCATGTTCGAGCGCAGGCAGTTCTGGGAGGCCCACCGCGTGATGTGGGACGAGGAGTACTGGCACCTGGAGAACCTCATGAACCTCGAGCAGATCGGCCGCTCGCACGGCTTCCAGCTCGTGGTGCTGCCGGTCAAGTGGGTGGGCACCACGGCCGCGCCGGTCCGGGCGATCGCGATCGTCGACGAATGAACGTCCTGCGCTTCAGCGAGCCGGATTGCCGCGAGGTCGCGGCCGCCGGCGGAAAGGGTGCCTCGCTGGCCCGCATGGCCGAGCTCGGGCTACCGGTGCCGCCGGGCTTCGTCGTTCCCGCGGACGCTCTCGCGGCCAGCCTGGCCGACTCGGGAGGCGAACTTCGCGAGCTGCTCGCGGCGGGCGCCGCTGCGGAGGCCGCGGAACGCGCCCAGGCGCTGGTCCGGGCCGCCGAGCCTCCGCCCGCCCTGCTCGACGCCATCGCCGCCGCCCACGGCGAGCTGGGCGATGAGCGCCACGTGGCGGTGCGCTCCAGCGCCTGCGCCGAGGATTCGGAGACGGCCAGCTACGCGGGCCAGCAGGAGACCTACCTGCACGTACGGGGACTCGACGACGTGCTGAGTCGCGTGCGCGACTGCTGGGCCTCCTTCTTCTCCGAGCGCGCGCTGTTCTATCGCGAGCGCAAGGGCTCGCTCGACGACATCGCCATGGCCGTGGTGGTCCAGCGCATGGTGTCCGCCGATGTGGCCGGCGTGCTGTTCACGTGCGACCCGGTGCGCAGGCGCCGCGACCGTATGGTGGTCGAAGCCGTGTTCGGCCTGGGCGAGGCGGCGGTCTCGGGGCAGGTGACCCCCGACCACTTCGTGCTTTCGCGCGACGGCGAGGTGAAGAAGGAGCACATCGCGGTACAGCCCTTCGCCGTCGAGAGCGGCCCGGAGGGCGGGATCGCCGAGCGCGAGCTGAGCGCCGAGGAGGGCGGAGCCCCCACCCTGAATGCCGAAGCGCTGCGCGCGCTGGCCCGCCTGGGCGGCGATCTCGAAGACAAGCTGGGGACGCCGCAGGACATCGAATGGGCGCTCGAGGACGGCGAGCTCTACGTGCTCCAGGCACGCCCGGTGACCACATGACCGAGCTGCTGGAACGGGCGCGTGCCTGGATGGCCGAGGTGCATCCGCACTACCGCCACATGGAGCGCGCCCTGCACTGGGCCGAGTTCATCGACCCGGGGGCGAGCGAGGCGGTGCGCATCGCGGCGGTGACCCACGACGCCGAGCGGGCCTACCCCGACCACGAGGCGGGCTGGGACTCGGCCGTCTCCTGGGACGACCCCGCCTACAACCGCTGGCACCAGGAGCGCTGCGCCCGCATCGTGGCCGAGTGGCTGCGCGAGCAGGGAGCGGAGCCCGGGTTGGTGGAGGAGGTGGAGGCGCTCGTGCGCGTCCACGAGGAGGGGGGCTGGCCCGAGGCCGACATCGTGCAGGCCGCCGACTCGCTGTCCTTTCTCGAGACCATGATCGGCCTGATCGGGGACTGGGTGCAGTCGGGACGCGTCCCTCGCGAGCGGGCCGAGGGCAAGGCGCGCCACTCGCTCGAGCGCATGAGTCCGGCGCTCACCGGCGCGCGCGAGGAGGCCGCGCCGCTGCTGGCCGCCGCGCTGCAGCGCCTGGCCGCGGTGCCGGCGCCCGACGAGGTGCTGGCGGCCAACGCGCTGATCAAGCAGGGCCGGGTGTTCTCGCTGGCCCGCGACCGCTACCCGCGGATGCCCCTTTTCCCCGGCCATCCCAGCTTCGAGGTCCTCTCCTACCGCACGCCGCAGGGGCTGCGCGCGGCGGGCGACACGCCGTGGGGGCCGGGCAACGACGCCGGCCTCGGCTACATGAGCGAGCTGGTGATCGGTACCACCCACAGCGGCGCTCACATCGACGCCCACGCCCACATGACGATCGGCGCCGGCGACCGCTGGAACGGCGGCGCCGCGAGCGAGCATCTCGGTGACTTCGGCCCCCTGCGAGGAGACGCCACGGAGATCCCGCCTCTATGGCGGCGCGGGTGTGCTCTACGACGTGCCCGCCCACCGCGGTGTGCCCTTCCTGGGCCGCGGCGAGGCGGTGGATGCCGAGGAGCTGGAGGCGATCGAGGCCGACAGCGGTGCGGCCGCCGGGGCGGGCGACGTGGCGCTCGTGCGCACCGGCTACATGCGCCACTGGCCCGACGCCGAGCGGATGGCGGAGCACCGCGGCCCCGGGCCCGACGCCTCGGCCGCCCGGCTGCTGGCCGAGCGTGGCGTGGTGGCCACCGGGTCCGACACCGAGACCTACGAGGTGCAGCCCGCGCCCGACCCCGGCGAGCCCTCCAATCCCCAGCCGGTGCACACCCTGCTCCTGATCGAACGGGGGATTTACATCATGGAAAGCCTCGACCTCGAAGGCCTGGCCGCCGCTGGCGCCGCCGAGTTCCTGTTCGTCGCCCTGCCGCTGAGCATCCGCGGCGCCACCGGCTCGATGATCGACCCCGTGGCGGTGGTCTAGGTGCGCGCGCTGGTGGTGCACGAGCCCAACCGCTTCTCGGTGGAGGACGTTCCGCGGCCGGAGCCCGGGCGCTTCGAGGTGCTGTGCCGGGTCAAGGCAGTGGCCATCTGCGGCACCGATCCGCACATCATCGGTGGCGATTACCCCGGCTTCTGGCCCAAGGAGTTCCCCTTCATCCCCGGGCACGAATGGGTCGGTGAGGTGATCGAGCTGGGCCCGGGCGCCTCCGATCTGGGCTGGGAGACCGAGATGCGCGTGGCCGGCACCTCGCACGCCGGCTGCGGCTACTGCCGGCTGTGTGTGGCCGGGCGCTACAACATCTGTGAGAACTTCGGCAACGAGCGACTGCACCGCCAGTACGGCCACTACACCCAGGGCGCGTACGCCGACTACGTCGTGCACTCGGTCAAGAGCGTGTTCGCAGTGCCCGACTCACTGAGCGACGAGGAGGCGGCCATGCTCGACCCCACCTCGATCGCCCTGCACACGGTCAAGCGGGGCGGCCAGGCACCGGGCGACACCGTCGTGGTCGTCGGCCCCGGCGTGATGGGCCTGCTGGTGGCCGAATGCGCCCGCGCGCTGGGCGCGGCCCGGGTGATCGTGGTCGGCCGCGGCGCGCGGCTGGCCAAGGCCGGCGCGCTGGGCCACGAGACCGTCGACTTCACCGCCGAGAACGCGGTGGAGGGGGTGCGCGAACGCACCGGCGGCCGCGGGGCGGACGTGGCGATCGAGTGCTCGGGCGACCCGGAGGCGGTGGGGCACTGCGTCGACACGGTGCGCAAGGGCGGCCGCGTGGCGGTGATCGGCATCCCGCTCGACCCTGCCCCGATACCGCTGCGCCGGCTCGTGCTCGACGAGATCGAGCTGACCGGGGTGCGCGCGAACGCGGGGGAGATGCCGGAGGCCATCGCCCTGGTCGCCGCCGGCCGCGTGCGCCTGGACGAGCTGATCACGCATCGCTTCGCGCTCGAAGACTTCGCAGACGCCTATCGGGTGTTCACCGAGCGGGTCGACGGCGCGCTCAAGGTCATCGTGCGCCCGTGAAGGGCGTGGGCGTCGGCCTCCTCGCAGCGCTCTTTCTCGGCGCGCTCGCATTGCGCCCGCAGCTCGTGGGCGTGGGCCCGCTGCTCCCGGACATCGACGACGACCTCGGCGTCTCGCACGCCGTGGCCGGTCTGCTGGGCACGATCCCGGTTCTGTGCATGGGCCTGTTCGCCCCGCCGGCCGCCTACGTGGCGGCTCGTCTGGGCACGCGAGCGGCGATCGGGGCGTGCCTGGCCGGCATAGCGGCCTTCGGGCTTGCGCGGGCGGCCGCACCCGGTGCGCCCCTCGTGCTTGCCCTCACCATCCCGATCGGCGTGGGCATGGGGCTGGCCGGGGCCCTGATGCCGGTGGCGGTCAAGGAGCGCTTCGCCCACCGCCCGGCGTTCGCGAGCGGCGTATACACCACCGGGATCAATCTGGGCTCGGCGCTGTCCTCGGCGCTGGCCGTGCCGATCGCGGCCGCCTGGGGGGGCTGGCGCGCGGCCCTGGCCGTGTTCTCGGCCTGCACGATCCTGTTCTTCGCGGGCTGGCTCTTCTTCACACCGCGGGCGCAGGAACGCGTGCAGTTCGAGGCGCCCCCGCGGCTGCCGTGGGGCAGCCGCATGGTGTGGGGGCTGGCGGCGGTGTTCGCGCTGCAGTCGATCGTCTACTACGGGCTCGTCTCGTGGATGCCGGATTCCTTCCAGGAACGGGGCTGGAGCGATGCCGAGGCCGGTGCGCTGCTGGGCGTGATGAGCGTCGCGGCGCTGCCCAGCGGACTGCTGGTGCCCTTCTTGGCCGACCGCGGCGGGTCGCGGCGCCAGTGGCTGACCCTATGCGCCGGCGCTTTGTTCGTCGCCACGGTTGGCATCGCGGCCCTGCCCGGCGGCGGCTGGCTGTGGGCCACGCTGGCGGGACTGGGAATCGGCGCGACCTTTCCGCTGACGATGACGCTGCCGCTCGACGTCGCCCGCGAGCCCGCGGAGACGGGCGCCGTGGTGGGCCTGATGCTCGGCGCCGGCTACACGATCACGGCGGTGGGGCCACTCGCGCTGGGCGCCGTGCGCGACGCCACCGGCTCGTTCTCGGCCAGTCTGTGGGTGCTCGTGGCGGTGGCCGCCGGGTTCGTGGCCTCGGTGCTACCTCTCTCACCCGCCCGCCTGACTCCGCCCGATCGCCTCGAGGCGGAGGTGCTGGCCCCGTGAGCCTGGAGCCCGTGTTCCTCTCGTGCGCTCTCACCGGCGGCATGAGCGTGCCCGGCCAGAGCGCGGCCATCCCCGTCACTCCCGAGGCGATCGTGGATTCGGCCGCCGCGGCCAGCGCCGCCGGGGCAGCGATCGTGCACGTGCACGTGCGCGAGCCCGACACGGGGAAGCCGGCGGCCGACCTCGGGCTGTTTCGCGAGGTCCTGGCCGGGATCGGCGAGCGCTGTGACGCGATCGCCCAGCCCACCAGCGGAGGCGGCGTGGGGATGACGATCGAGGAACGCGCCCGGGTGGTCACCGAATGCCGGCCGGAGATGGCCACCTTCAACTGCGGCAGCTTCAACTTCGGGATCTTCCAGGCCCGCCACCGGCCCGAGATGGCCGACTGGGAGATCGAGTACCTCGAGTCGACGCGCGACTACGTCTTTCGCAACACCTTCAACGACATCCAGCGGCTGTCCGAGCTCTTCCGCGACGCGGGCACCAAGCCGGAGTACGAGGTGTACGACGTGGGCCACCTCTACAACCTCCATTACCTGGCCGAGCAGGATCTGGTCGACTTTCCCTTTCACGTGCAGTTCGTGCTGGGCGTGCTCGGAGCCAACGCCGCCTCGATCGAGCAGCTGGTCCACATGCACCGGACGGCGGTCTCCCTGTTCGGCGGGGACCGCTTCACCTGGTCGGCCGCCGGCGTGGGCTACCCGGGGCAGTTCCACCTGGCCGCCACCGCCCTGATGCTGGGGGGCCACATGCGAGTGGGGTTGGAGGACAACCTGCGTGTGAGCGCAGACAGGCGCGCCGAGTCGAACGCCGAGCTGGTGGAGAAGGCGGTCACGCTCGCGCCGCTGCTCGACCGCCGGCCGGCCGATGCGGACGAGGCGCGCTCGCTGCTCGGGCTCGGTACAACATGAGAGATGGGACGAGCGAACGATCCCTGGTCGAGTGGCGGGGAGCACACCCGCTCCGAGGTGCGCGAGATCTTCGCGCAGCACGCCGAGCGAGCCGCGATCTCGGGCCGGGGGTCAGCCGAGGAGGCGCGCCACCGCCCGCTGCCCGGTTTTCTCAGCCTCCCCGGCCGCATCTGGCGGGTCCTGCCGCGAGGGGGGAAGGTGGCTCTCGGTGCCGCGCTGCTCGCGGCCGCCGCGCTGCTCGCGCTGCTCGTCCCGCCCGCTCTCGAAAACGCCGGCGAGAACCGCGAGAACCAGCGTCGGGCCGCGGCGGCCAACCTCGAGCGCATACGACTGGAGCTGGTCCAGGAGCAGCGGCCGCGCCGGGCCACGCTCCCGCTGCCGCTCCAGGTGAGCGACCTGGAGGCCGCGGTGGGCGCCGACTACGAGCGCCGCGTGCGCGCGGGCGATCTGAAGGGGCCCGCCGGCGAGACCGGCTGCCGGCCGATCCGGGGGCGTCAGGAGAGCGGCGCGACGGTCTTCACCTGCCTGGCCCGGCAGGGCAGCTCGAGCGGCGTCTACGGCGACCGCGAGCTCGTGAGCGGCTACCGCTTCCGCGCGCGTGTGGTGGAGGCCATCGGCGCGGCCGCCTGGTGCAAGGAGAACCCGCAGCCGCTGCACGCCGACCAAGAGGAGTTCGTGGTGGTGCCGTTGTCTAAGGCCTGCACCGGCTAGGGGTCGCGCGGCTTCGACCGCCGCCTACGCGGCGAGCCGCTCGGCAGCCCGGGCCGCCGCACGCGGCGCCGTCCCGGCGAACGCGGGCGGCGCGATCGACAGGTAGTGCCCGAAAGACCAGTCGACGAAGCGCCGCCAGGACATCGCGCCCACGGCGCGGTTCAGGACCCGAGGGGGCACCCGCGGCACGGCCCGCTGGGCTGCGAGCATGCAGTTGAACTTCCACGCGTGGGAGGCGGAGAAGTCGCCGTAGCGCACGAGCGCCTCCGCCGTGCTCTGGCGCCCCTCCACCACCGCGCGCAGCTCGCGCCCGCAGGCGATGCCGAAGTACAACGCGGTGCGGATTCCCTCCGCGGTCAGCGGCAGGCAGTGGCCGGCGGAGTCGCCGCAGAAGAAGATGCCGTCGTCGGTGGCGGCGCGCAGCTTGTGGGGAATCCAGTTGCCCTGGTAGCGCACCGGGTCGCGCTCCAGGTCTTCGGCCAGCAGCACCGTGGTGTCCTTGACGTGGAAGCGGGGGTCGAACGAGCCCACCCCGATGCGCAGCTCCTCGCCCGCGGGAAAGCTCCAGCCGTAGCCGGCGGGCACGTAGCGGCGGTCGATCCAGAGCTCCATCTCGTCTCCGCTGCCGCCGGGATGCACCTCGAGCCCGCGCGAGAGAGGGGCGTCGGGCGGCTGGTAGCCGCTGCCGAGAACCCGGCGCCAGCCGAGCGCGTCGACGATCAGCGGCGCGCTGACGTCGCCGCGATCGGTGTGGATCGTGTCGCCGCTGCGGCCGTCGACCTTGGCGGTCTCGAAGTCCGCGTCGGACTGCTCCCAGAGCAGCCGGCACAGCTCCGGGTAGTCGAAGGTGGAGAAGGTCCAGGGCAGCTCGAAGCGCGAGGTGCCGTGCGGCGTATGCAGCACCAGGCGGCCGAAGGTCTGGCGATGAGAGCCCATCAGCCCCATCACTCGCAACCACTGTGTGGGAATGCCACAGGCCGAGGTCTGGCGCTCTCCGATCTCGTAGCGGTCGAGCACCAGCACGCGCGCGCCGCTGCCCGACAACTCGCGCGCGATGGCCAGGCCGGCGAAGCTCGCGCCGCAGACAAGGACGTCGAAGTCCCCCGCAAGGGGGGTGCGGTCGGGCCCGCGCAGGGTGCGTCGAACTGGCATGGCTCTGCGCAGGGTACTCAGCAGGGGCCGCCTTTCCGGGGAGAGGCCACTCGACGCGCATATCGCTAGGCTTGTCGCCCCAGTGCCGGAACTACAGACTGCTACTCCACCTCAGACCGTTGAGGGCTCGGGCGGACTCCTGCTCGAGATCGACGGCCAGATAGTCCCCAACTACGACGCCACCATCGTCCCGTTCGACGAGGGCGACGTGGTGTCCGGGAAGGTCGTGCGCATCGATCAGGACGAGGTCCTGGTCGACATCGGCTACAAGAGCGAGGGCGTCATTCCCATGAATGAGCTCTCGATCCGCAAGTCGGTGGATCCTCACGACGAGGTGGAGCTCAACGAGGAAGTCGACGCCCTCGTCCTCACCAAGGAGGACCAGGACGGGCGGCTCATCCTCTCCAAGAAGCGCGCCCGCTTCGAGAAGGCCTGGCGCAAGATCGAGGCCGCGGCCGAGTCCGGCGAGCCCGTCGAGGGCACCGTGATCGAGGTCGTCAAGGGCGGCCTGATCATCGACCTCGGAGTGCGCGGCTTCCTGCCCGCTTCGCTGGTCGACATCCGGCGCGTTCAGAACCTCGACGAGTTCCTGGGGACCAAGATCGAGTGCAAGGTCATCGAGCTCAACCGCTCGCGCAACAACGTGGTGCTGTCGCGCCGCGCGGTGCTGGAGGAGGAGCGCAAGGAGGTGCGCCAGCAGATCCTCGACCGCCTGCAGCCGGGCATGGTCGTGGAGGGCGCGATCTCCAACATCGTGGACTTCGGCGCGTTCGTGGACCTCGACGGCATCGACGGTCTGATCCACATCTCCGAGCTGTCCTGGTCGCACGTCAACCACCCCTCCGAGATCCTCTCGATCGGCGACGTCGTTCCGGTCAAGGTGCTCGACATCGACCGCGACCGCCAGCGCATCTCCCTGGGCCTCAAGCAGACCCAGGAGGATCCGTGGCAGCGCGTCATCGATACCTACCGCATCGGGGACGAGCTCGAGGGCAAGGTCACCAAGGTCGTGACCTTCGGTGCGTTCGTGGAGATCATGGACGGGGTCGAGGGCCTCGTGCACATCTCCGAGCTCGCCCACCATCACGTCGAGAACCCGCGTGAGATCGTGGAGCCGGGCCAGGACGTGCGCGTGAAGATCCTCGAGATCGACTCCGAGCGCCGTCGCCTGTCGCTTTCGGTCAAGCGGGTCGAGGAGCAGCTGGCGCACATCAAGTCCGCCGCGGCTGCCGGTGCAGCCGCTGCCGGCGCCGCCGAGGAGATCGGCGACGTGCCGGACCTCGGCCTCTCGGAGGACGTGTTCGCCGGGCCGCAGGTGAGCGGCGCCGACGACCTGCGCGCCGCCCTGTCGGGCGTCCAGACCAGCGACGCGCCGGCCGGGGCGGAAGAGCCGGCGCCTGAGGGCGACGCTCCGGCCGCTGACGCTCCGGCTGCTGACGCTCCGGCCGCTGACGTTCCGGCCGCTGATGCTCCGGCCGCTGACGTTCCTGACGAGGCCCCCCCGGCCGAGGCAGAGGCGGACACGGAGTCGGCGCCCGAGGGCGAGCCAGAGGCAGAGCGCGACGCCGAGCCGGAGGCCGACGCCGAGCCGGAGGCCGACGCCGCACTCCCGCCGAGTCGCCGGCGGCCGAAGAGCAGCCCGCGGAGTAGTCCCCGGCGGGCCGCGGCCCGGTCAGGGATCCGGGAGCAGCTGATGAGCGTCCCATTCGTCGGTCTAACGGGCGGGCTGGGATCCGGGAAGTCCGAGGCCCTGCGTGCCCTGGCGGAGCTTGGCGCGGCCACGCTCTCGACCGATGCCGTGGTGCACGACCTGCTGGCCACGGACGAGCTGCGCGACCAGGTGATCGAGCGGCTGGGCCACGAGGTCGCTCCCGGAGGCACACTCGACCGCAGCGCCATCGCCGAGCGGGTGTTCGGCGACGACGAGGCGCGCAACTGGCTCGAGGGAGTGCTCTGGCCTCGGGTGGGCGCGCGGGTGGCGGACTGGAGGATGGAAGTAGAGGCGCTGTCGCCCGTCCCGCCGGTGGCGGTGGTAGAGGTGCCCCTGCTGTTCGAGTCGGGTATGGAAGCGGTCTTCGACGCGACGATCGCCATCGTCGCCGACGAGGATGTGCGCGAGCGCCGCGCGGCCGCTCGCGGCCATGCGGCCGTCTCGGAGCGTGCCGGGCGCCAGCTGTCTCAGGAGCAGAAGGCGCAAAAAGCGGACTTTGCCGTGCGCAACGACGGCACGCCGGGTGAGTTGAGGCAGACGCTGTCCCGCGTACTTGCAAGACTCGAGGACACCACCTCATGAGCTCTCAAGCCGCTCGCATGGCACGCCGGCCCTCTCGCGCCCGGACACGACGCCGGCGCGCACGCCTGCTCGTGGCGGGGGCGGTATCGGCGGCTGTCCTCGCCGCCGTGGTGGCGGGCGTGGGGCCGCTGGGCGAGGCGGTGCGGGAGATCACGCTGCCGCTCAAGCACGACGACATCATCCGCCAGCAGGCCTCGGACAAGGACCTCGACGCCGCGCTGATCGCCGCCGTGATCTACGAGGAGTCGCGCTTCCGCGATCAGACGTCGAATGCGGGAGCCCGCGGCCTGATGCAGATCACGCCCGACACCGCAGAGTTCATCGCCAAGAACTCAGGCGGCGTGCGCTTCACCCAGGCGGATCTGGCCACACCGCAGATCAACATCGCCTACGGCGCCTTCTTCCTGCGCTACCTGCTCGACCACTACGAGGGTGACGAGGAGGCTGCGCTGGCGGCCTACAACGCGGGCATCACGAACGTCGACTCCTGGGTGGCGGAGGCTGGCGGGGCGGAGAGCTTCGAGTCCTCGAAGCACGTGCCCTTCCCGGAGACCCGCGCCTACGTCGACAACGTGCTCGAGACGAGGGCCGACTACCGCGATCACTACGCGGACGAACTGGGAATTTGACGTTAACGGCGCTGGCGCCGTCGCCGGAGCGCGTATAGGGTGAGCGCCGCCTTGCCCGGACTCGCACTCTCACGCCGCGGCTTCATCGCCGGGGCCAGCGGCCTCGCGCTCGCCACCGCCGCGACGGGGCCGGACGCGCTGGCGGCCAAGCCCCGCGGCAAGCCGAGTCTGCGCGGCGGGCGCTTTGCCGAGGGTGTGCTCTCCGGCGATCCGGCGCCCGACTCGATCACCCTCTGGACCCGCCTGGCCGACGTCGAGGGCACGGGCACCGTGGAGCTCGAGGTGGCGCGCGACCGGGGCTTTCGCAAGGTGGTGTCGCGCGACCTGGTAAAGACCTCACCCGGCGTGGGGCACTCGGTCAAGGCCAGGGTGGCGGGGCTCAAGGCGCACGAGGAGTACTGGTACCGCTTCTCGACCCGCAACGAGAACAGCCCGATCGGCCGCTTTCGCACGGCGCTGCCGCCCGACTCGCGCGAGCCGGTGCGGTTCGCCTTCTTCTCCTGCCAGGAGTACACCTTCGGCTACTTCAACGCACACTCGCTGCTGGCCGAAGAGGACATCGACTTCGTGGTCAACCTCGGTGACTACATCTATGCCGAGGCCTACTACGCGCCCGGCGACGCCTACGCCGGCGTGCGCACCGACCCGATCGGCTATTCCGAGACGCTCGAGCAGTACCGGGCCAAGTACGCGCTCTACCGCACGGAGGCGCCGCTGCGCAAGATGCACGCGCGCTTCCCGATGATCTCCATCTGGGATGACCACGAGGTGGTGGACAACTACGTCGGGGCGGCCGGCCCGAGCGGTGGCCTCACGCCTGAGAAGCGCTACAGCGACGCCCGTCGCGCGGCTGCGTATCAGGCCTACTTCGAGAGCATGCCGACGTTCCGGGTCAAGCGCGGAACCGACCGCATATACAAGGCGCTGCGCTTCGGCCGGACCGTCGACCTGATTCTGCTCGACCAGCGCCAGTACCGCAACGATCAGCCCTGTGGCGACCAGCAGCTCGGAGACCCCTGCGCCGAGCTCGAACAGCCGCGCTCCTTCCTCGGCGGGGGCCAGCTCGGCTTCGTGAAGAAGCGGCTCAGCTCGTCGCGGGCCGCCTGGAAGGTGCTCGCCAACCAGGTCATGGTGATGCCAACGATCTACCCCGGCGGCCGCTACATCGGCTTCGACTCCTGGCAGGGCTACCCCCAGGAGCGGCGCGATCTGCTCGAGCACGTGCGCCGCAAGAAGGTGAAGGACGTGGTCTTCGTGACCGGCGACATCCACACCTTCGTGGCCGGCGACGTGCGGGTGAACAACGACGACACCAAGCCCGTGGCCACGGAGTTCGTGGGCGGCTCGATCACCTCGCCGGGGCTTGGCGAGGGCGGCGGCGGAGTGCTGCCGGGCGCCAACCCGGCCGATCCTCAGACGCCCGAGTCGATCATCGATCTCCTGCGCAGCACCAACCCGTGGGCGGTCGACGCCGACTTCGATCACCACGGCTACGGGCTGGTCACCGCCACGCAGAAGGGGTTCAGCTGCACTCTGCGGCGAGTGGACAGCGTCAAGCGCCGCTCGCGCACCGCGCTGCCCGACAACCGCTTCGCGTACAGGATCGCCCGCGGCCAGCCGAGCCTGCTCGACTAGCGCGTCGCCTGCTCCCACGCGGCGTAGGCCCGCTCGACGGCCTGCTTGGCTTCGGCGTGGCGGCTGGTGGCGCGCTCGCTGCTGCTGGGGCTGCTCCACTGCGTGGGGTCGGCGAGCTCGTCCTCGAGTGCGGCCAGCTCCTTCTCGGCCTTCTCGACATCGCGCTCCAGCTGTGCGATGCGCTTGAGCGCGTTCTTCGACGGGCCCGCCGCCCGCGACCCGGTGGAGCCTGCGCGGCTCGGCCGGGGCGACCGCGCCACGCCATCTGAGTCTCCGTTGGCGCCCGCGTCCCGCCGCCGTGCCGCGCGCTCGCTACGGGCTCTCGTGCGCGCGCCGGCGGCCGCCTCGCGGCGCTCCTCGCGCACCCGCGAGTACTCCGCCCAGCCGCCCTCGTAGCTGCGCAGCCGGCCGTCCTCGAGCGCCACGGTGCGGGTGCCCACGGCATCGAGCAGGGCGCGGTCGTGCGAGACGAGCAGGAGCGCCCCGTCGAACGCGCCGAGGGCGTCCTCCAGCGCCTCGCGGGCGTCGAGATCCAGGTGGTTGGTGGGCTCATCCAGGATCAGCACGTTGGCGCCCGAGCTCACGAGGATGGCCAGCGAGACGCGGCGGCGCTCGCCGCCGGAGAGGCCGTCCAGCGGCTTTTCGGCCTCCTCGCCGCTGAACAGGAAGCGGCCGAGCAGCGCCCGGGCCCTGTTGGGTGTAAGCCCGGTGGCCCGTTGCGCGGCCTCCAGCACGGTGCCGCGCGCGCCCAGCTCCTCGGCATGCTGGCTGAGGTAGCCGAGCTGCACGTTGTGGCCGCTGCGCAGCCGCCCGGCCTCGAGCGCGCGGCGCCCGGCGAGGGCGTCGATCAGGGTGGTCTTGCCGGCGCCGTTTGGCCCCACGAGCGACACGTGCTCGCCGCGCTCGAGCCAGAAGTCGCCGTCCTCGAGCAGGGTGCGCCCCGGCACCTCGAGCCGCGCATCCTCCAGATCGAGCACCACCCGGCCGGTGCGCTCTGCGGCGCCGAACGAGAAGCCCAGTGAGCGGTTGTCGCTCGGATCGCGCTCGATCCGCTCCATCTTGTCCAGCTTCTTCACCCGTGACTGCGCCTGGCGGGCCTTGGTTGCCTTGTAGCGAAAGCGCTCGATGAATCGCTCCATGCGCGCGATCTCGGCCTGCTGTTTCTCGATCGCCTTGCCGAGCTGGATGTCGCGTGCGGCGGCCTCCTTGCGCCAGGCGTGCCAGGTGCCGGGAAAGAAGCGCGAGCGCCCCGCCTCCAGCTCCAGCACCGAGGTGCCCACGGCCTCCAGGAACCAGCGGTCGTGGGCCACCAGGATCACCGCGGCGTCGAGCTCCGTGAGGTATCCCTCCAGCCATTCGAGGGAGCTGATGTCCAGGTGGTTGGTGGGCTCGTCGAGTAGAAGCAGGTCGGGATCGCCGGCGAGAGCGCGCGCGAGCGAGGCGCGTGTGAGCTCTCCGCCCGAGAAGCTGGCCAGGCGGCGGTCGAGCTGGTCGTCGGAGAATCCCAGCCCGTGCAGCGGCCCGAGCGCACGCTCGCGCCAGTTCCAGCCGCCGGCGTGCTCGAGGCGGCTCTGGGCGCGCGCATAGCGGTCGAGCAGTGCGGTGTCCTCCGGCCGCTCGGCCATCGCAGTCTCGAGCGCCCGTAGCTGCTCCTCGAGGGCGACGAGGTCACGGCAGCCCGAGAGCACGTAGTCGCGCAGGCTGAGCTCGCGCTCGCGCGGCGGGCGCTGGTCGTGCAGCGCCACGCGCGCGCCCTTCTCGAAAACGAGTTCGCCGCCGTCGATCCCGGTTTCGCCCGCCACCATGCGCAGGAGCGTGGTCTTGCCCGCCCCATTGCGGCCCGCCAGCGTCATGCGGTCGCCGCGCTCGAGCTTGAACGAGACGCCGCGGAACAACGGCGAGCCCGCCATGTCCTTGTCCAGAGCGCTGCCGATCACCACTGCCATGTCGCCAATCGTCACACACGGTGCGTTGCGGTCAAGATCGGCGAGCGGGCCGGCCGGCGTCGTTCCCTCGAGCAGCTATTCGGCCTCGGCCTGAACAAAGGACGGCATCGCAGCAGGAATCCACGTTGTGCACGTGGCGGCGATCCTCGCGGCGCGGGTTGCGTGATATGCCTCAGCGGGTACAGGCCAGCCCGTGGACCCGCAGACCCGCACTTTGCGCCGAGAGGAGGCCCGCCGCCGCGTTCAGCGCCAGCGGCGAATGGCCCTCGGCGCCGTCGTGGCTGGACTGCTGGTGCTCGCGCTCGTCGCGACCTTCCTGGTCGGCGGCGGCGACGGGGACACCGAGGCGAGCGGTGCCGGCGACGCGGCCCAGCCGGCGGAGCTCCCCCGCGGCGGGCGCAGCATCTTTCCCGAGCGCCGCGTGGTCGCCTTCTACGGCGCGCCGCAGGACCAGGAGCTCGGCGCGCTCGGCGTGGGCCGGCCGGCGGGGGTTGCTCGCCGGCTCGAGCGCCAGGCGCGGCCGTACGCCGAGCCCGGACGGCCGGTGCTCCCCGCGTTCGAGCTGATCTCCACGATCGTGCATGCCGATCCCGGCGAGGACGGCGACCACGCGGTGCGCCAGGAGGATCGCGTGATCGAGCGCTACCTGCGAGCGGCGCGACGCGCCGACATGCTCCTGATCCTCGACATCCAGCCCGGCTATGCATCCTTTTTGGAGGAGGCGCGCTCTTACGAGCGCTTCCTGAAGCAGCCCGACGTGTCACTCGCGCTGGATCCGGAATGGAGCCTCGAGCCGCCGGCTCTCCCCGGTCAGGAGATCGGCTCGACGGACGCCGCGACGGTCAACCAGGTATCGGCCTACCTGTCTCGCATAGTCCGGGAGAACGATCTCCCCGAGAAGCTGCTCGTGGTGCATCGCTTCACCAACGACATGATCGTCGACGAGGCCAGGCTGGAGCGCCGTCCGGGCGTGGCGCTCACGGTGAACGTGGACGGTTTCGGCAGCCGTCCGGCCAAGATCTCCAAGTACCGGGAGTTCACTCGGGGCGGCCGTGCCCGCGGTCGCAACAACGGCTTCAAGCTGTTCTACAGGGAGGACACGAACCTGATGCGGCCCGCGGGCGTGCTCAAGCTGCGTCCTCCTCCCGCGCTCGTCGTCTACGAGTGAGGCCTCCCGCGGGGCTCCGTCCGCCACCTCGCTAACGTCTATCGGTCATGCCTGAATTCCGCGTCAACCCGGCCTACAAGGCCATAGCGGACCAGCCCAAGGCAGTAGCTGGCCTGGCTGAGGGCATCGAGGCCGGGGAGAGGTTCCAGAGCCTCCTCGGCGTGACGGGCTCGGGCAAGACGGCCTCGATGGCCTTCACCATCGAGCAGGTCCAGCGGCCGGCGCTGGTGATCGCGCACAACAAGACGCTGGCGGCGCAGCTCTGCAACGAGTTCCGGGAGTTTTTCCCGAACAGCGCCGTCGAGTACTTCGTCTCCTACTACGACTACTACCAGCCCGAGGCCTACGTTCCGGCGCAGGATCTCTACATCGAGAAGGACTCCTCGATCAACGAGGAGATCGATCGCCTGCGCCACGCGGCCACCAGCGCGCTGTTCGCCCGCCGCGACGTGATCGTGGTCGCGTCGGTGTCCTGCATCTTCGGTCTCGGCTCGCCCGACAAGTACAACGCCCAGGTCACGCTCCTGAAGAAGGGCGAGATGGCCGACCGCGACGAGATCCTGCGCAAGCTGGTCGACAACCAGTACACGCGCAACGACGCGGCGCTGGGTCGCGGCACCTTCCGTGTGCGCGGCGAGACGCTCGAGGTCTTTCCGGCCTACGCGGAGTCGGCCTACCGGGCCGTCTTCTTCGGTGACGAGATCGAAGCGATCCAGCACTTCGACCCGCTCACCGGCGAGATCATGCAGGAGCTCGAGCACGCCGGCATATGGCCGGCCACCCACTACGCCACCGACCGTCCCACCATCGAGCGGTCGATCGGCGAGATCCGCGACGAGCTCGAGATGCGCACGAAGGAACTCGAGGAGCAGGGCAAGCTGCTCGAGTCACACCGGCTGCGCCAGCGCACCCAGTTCGACATGGAGATGCTGCGCGAGCTCGGCTTCTGCAACGGCATCGAGAACTACTCGCGCATCCTCGACGGGCGCGAGCCGGGCGACAGGCCGTTCTGCCTGCTCGACTTCTTCCCCGAGGACTTCGTCTGCTTCATCGACGAGTCGCATCAGACCGTGCCTCAGATCGGCGGCATGTACGAGGGCGACCGCTCCCGCAAGCAGACGCTCGTGGACTACGGCTTCCGGCTCCCGAGCGCGCTGGACAACCGTCCGCAGACCTTCGACGAGTTCCTCCAGCGAACGCCGCAGATGGTGTTCGTGTCCGCGACCATCGGCGAGTTCGAGCGCAATCACTCCAGTCGCATCGTGGAGCAGATAGTGCGGCCCACCGGAGTCGTCGACCCGGAGGTCGAGGTGCGCGAGACCAGGAACCAGATCGACGATCTGATGGAGGAGATCCGCAAGCGGGTCGAGGTCGAGGAGCGCACGCTGGTCACGACGCTGACCAAGAAGATGGCCGAGGACCTGACCGATTATCTGCTCGAGTATGGCTTCAAGGTCCGCTACCTGCACTCCGAGATCGACACGCTGGAGCGGATTCAGATCATCCGCGACCTGCGCCTCGGCGAGTTCGACATCCTCGTGGGGGTCAACCTCCTGCGTGAGGGCCTCGACCTGCCCGAGGTGTCCCTGGTGGCCATCCTCGACGCCGACAAGGAGGGCTTCCTCCGCGGCGAGACCTCGCTGATCCAGACGATCGGCCGCGCCGCCCGCAACATCCGGGGCCGGGTGATCATGTACGCCGACAAGGAGACGGCGGCGATGCGCACGGCGATCGGGGAGACCGACCGGCGGCGCGCGATTCAGGTGGCCTACAACGAGGAGCATGGGATCACGCCGGCCACGATCCAGAAGGGCATCTCCGACATCACCGACTTCCTGATGATGGAATCCAAGGTGCCCGCCGGACGGGGCCGGCGCAAGCGCGAGACGGAGGGCATGTCGGCCGAGGAGATCCGCCGCACGATCGTGGAACTGGAAGAGGAGATGCTGGCCGCGGCGGACGACCTGCGCTTCGAGTACGCAGCGAAGCTGCGCGACGAGATCAAGTCGCTCTCGCGCGAGCTCCAGGAGGCCGAGGCGAGCGCCTGAGCCGCCCGGCCGCGCCCGCTTCCCGGCCGGCAATTCGCAGGTCAGGCGCAAATAGCTAGGATGCCTCGCGTGTCGCCGCCCGCTCGGAGCGCTCTTGGTGCGCTCGTCGTCTGCCTCTCCCTGCTGCTGATCGCCGCGCCCTCGGCCATGGCCGTGGAGGCTGTGGCGTCCGGCAAGGCCGTCTCCGTCAAGGACGCCGCCAACGGCGCCAAGCGGATCACGTACCGGATCGGCCCCTTCAACATCAAGCCGGGCCAGAACGAGATCGGTAACGAGCTCATCCTCGAAAGGCCCCAGGAGGACGGCTACTTCACCCGCATCCGTCCTGACCTCACCTACCTGAACGGCAAGGTCCCCGGAGTCGACGTGATCCATCTCCATCACGGCGTATGGGCCAATCTCGGCCGGCGGAACGCGAGCAATCCGGGTGTGCCCGAGCTCTTCGTCGCCGCCGGCGAGGAGAAGACCGTCGTGGAGCTCCCGCGGGGCTACGGATATCCGATCAAGAAGACCGACGTTCTGTTCCTCAACCACATGATCCACAACCTCACGCCGGTTCCCACGAAGGTGTGGATGGTCTACGAGGCGGATTTCGTCCCGGCCGACTCTGCGGCCGCTCGGAAGATCAAGCCGGTGAGACCGATCTGGATGGATGTGCAGAACGGCCAGTTCTATCCGGTGTTCGACGTCAAGAAGGGTGCCGGCCAAAACGGTCGATACACCTATCCGGACGACGCCAAGAACCCTTATCCGGGCGGGGTACGCAAGAACGAATGGGTCGTCGACCGACCCGGCGTGCTCGTGGCCACGGCCGGGCACCTGCATCCCGGCGGGCTCTACACCGACCTGTTCGTCCGCCGCCGCGGCGCGCGGATCAGCGCCGCGGGTTGTGCGGGCAAAGCAAGCGCCGCCGCTCGACGGAGCTGCAGGCGAAACGCGCCACGCGGGCGCGGAAGCAAGGCTCACCTGTTCCGCTCCAAGGCCAAGTACTACGAGCCCGCCGGCGCGGTTTCATGGGACGTGGCCATGACCGCCACGCCCGAGAACTGGCGCGTGAAGCTGCGCAAGGGCGACGTGCTCTCGACGAACGCGACCTACGACACCACGCGCGCCGCCTGGTGGGAGTCGATGGGCATCATGCTCGCGTTCATGGCCGACAGCGGCCCCGGAGTCGACCCCTTCAAGAGGCGGGTCAACTTCCCCGGTAAGCCAACCCATGGCCACCTGCCCGAGAACGACAACCACGGCGGCAAGCCGACAAGGCTCCCGGATGCCCGCAAGCTGCCCGACGGTGCCGAGAATCCCGGCAACGTCGAGATGGTCGACTTCAAGTATCAGTTCGGTGACCTCAGCCTGCCGGTTCCCGCCGGCCTGCCGCCGGTGATCCGCGCAGGCCAGTCGCTCAACTTCCGCGGCCAGCAGGACGACGCCAAGGCGATCTACCACTCGATCACCTCCTGCAAGGCACCGTGCAACCGCTCGACGGGCATCGCCTACCCGATCGCCGACGGCAAGGTCCAGTTCGAGTCGGGCACGCTCGGGAGCGCTGCGCCGCCCGCCACGGGCGCGCTCGAGTGGAAGACGCCCGAGGGCCTCGACTCCGGCACCTACACCTATTTCTGCCGGATCCACCCGTTCATGCGCGGGGCCTTCCGGGTCAAGAAGTAGTACGGCGCTGCGGTCCCGCGCCGTTACCCTTCGCTCTCCGTGAGCGACGAGCGCGACAGGCAGTCCGCGGCGGCCGCCGCCGCAGAGCACGTGCGCGCGATCGTGGAGGCGGCGGAGCGCGAGACCGAGGCCCAGCTGCAGCGCATGCAACGGGCGGCCGAGGGGCTCGCGGGCCGCGCCGACGAGATCGAGGCCCAGCTCGAGCGCCTGACGGCGGGCGTGCGCGACGCTCTGCAGTCGCTGCGCGAGGAACTGCACTCGTTGCGACTGGAGCCGGGAGGAGGTCGGCCGAACGCTGCCGAGGGCGGTACGCCGCAGGAGATCGGGCCGGAGGCCGCGGCACCGGAGGACGGCCCGCCCGCGGACGCCCCGCCGGCAGAGGGCGCGCCCGTGGAGGCCGCCCCGGAGCAGGTCGCGCCGGTGGAAGCGAGTCCGGAGGATGTGGCCCCCGTAGAGGCTGCTCCCGCGGACGCCGGCTCCGACGCGCCCGCCGCAGCCGCGGGCGCCGGTGCCACCCCGGCCGGCACGCCCGGCGCCGGCCACGAGGGCGCCCGGGTGATCGCGCTCAACATGGCCCTGAGCGGATCGTCGCGCGAGGAGACCGCCGCCTACCTGGCCGAGAACTTCGAGCTGGACGACCCGGAAGCGCTGCTCGACGACGTGTTTGCGCGCGCCGGCCACTCGTAGCCGGCGCATCCAGGGGCCGCGGAGGCCTCAGTCCACGGGTGAGGCGATCTCGACCAGGTTCCCGTCCGGATCGCGCACATAGCCCACGGCCTGTCCCCAGGGCTTGTACTGCGGCTCGCTGACCGCCGCCGCCCCGGCTTCCAGCGCCCGCGCGTAGGCGCTCTCGACGTCGTCGGTCACGAAGCAGACCTCGAAGGCGGGGGCCCCGACGGCCGCCCGCTGCGCCGGCCCACACTCCGCCGGCACGTTGGAGGCCGCGAGCTCGTGCGCCGCGAAGGCCAGTGCGGTGTCACCGGTGGCGAGCTCCCCGTACTGCCCGCTCTCGTGGACGAAACTGCGAGTCTGACCCAGGGCGCGCTCATAGAAGTCGAGGCTCGCGGCGACGTCCGCGACGTACAGGATCGTGTAGCCAAAGCGCAAGCTAGGCGCCCGCCCCGGCACTGCCCGGGTCGCGGCGGTCCAGGCTGGGGAACAGCGCCGCCCGCCGGGCTCGCGCCTCAGCGACGAACCCGCGGTGATCCTCGCTCCTGTCCCGGGTGTGCTGCCTGAGCTCGGCGGTGCCGGCGTTGAGCCGCTCGAACATCGCGCCCGTGGCCTTCTCGTGGCGGGCGCAGCAACTCCTCCTTGAGACCCGGTCACCGACGCTCATGGGGCCCATTGTGCCAGGCCTGGTGTAACGATCGGCGCACGAGTGCAACAACTCCGCACCTTGCGAGAAGCGAACACAGGTTCGATCCGAATCCGGCTCTAGACTCGTTGTTCGCAGTGATTCCCAGTGGCGAAATCGTCGTTTCCGGTGCTCGCGAGCACAACCTCAGGGATCTCCACCTGAGACTGCCTCGGAATGCCCTGATCGTGATCACCGGACTGTCCGGATCGGGCAAGTCGAGTCTCGCCTTCGACACGATCTACGCCGAGGGACAGCGCCGCTACGTGGAGTCGCTGTCGGCCTATGCCCGCCAGTTCCTGGGCCAGATGGACAAGCCGGACGTGGATTCGATCGAGGGGCTCTCACCCGCCATCTCGATCGACCAGAAGACCACCTCGCGCAACCCGCGCTCGACGGTGGGCACGGTCACCGAGATCTACGACTACCTGCGCCTGCTCTGGGCCCGGGTCGGCCATCCCCACTGCTACAACTGCGGCCGCCCGATCGCCGCTCAGTCCGCGGAGCAGATCATCGACCAGGTCATGGCCATGCCCGAGGGCACCAAGTTCATGGTGCTGGCGCCGGTGGTGCGAGGGCGCAAGGGGGAGTACGGCAAGCTTTTCGAGGAGCTGCGCGCCGAGGGCTTCACGCGCGTCAAGGTCGACGGCGAGCTGCGCCGGCTCGAGGAGGACATCGTCCTCGACAAGAAGTACAAGCACGACATCTCGGTGGTGATCGACCGCCTGGTCATGCGTCCGGACCTGCGCAAGCGGCTGGCCGACTCGATCGAGACCGCGGTGGCGCGAGCGGAGGGCATCGTCGACATCGAGGACGTCGAGACCGACGAGGTCACCACCTACTCCGAGCGCTTCATGTGCCTGCACTGCGGCACCTCGATGCCCGAGCTCGAGCCGCGCATGTTCTCCTTCAACTCGCCGCACGGGGCGTGTCCGCGCTGTACCGGGCTGGGCTCGCAGATGGAGATCGATCCGGAGCTGATCGTGCCGGATCCGAGCCTGTCGCTGAACGAGGGGGCGATCCTGCCCTGGTCCACCAGCGCGTCGAGCTACTACGAGCAGATGACGCAGGCGATCGCCGACAAGTGGGAGGTGGACATGGACGCGGCCTGGGAGGACCTCGCCGACGACGTCCGCCGCTGCTTCCTGTACGGCACCAACGGCGAGAAGCTGTACATTTCGTACCGCAACCGCTACGGGAGGCGGCGCTCCTACACCACCACCTTCGAGGGCATCGTGCCCAGCCTCGAGCGGCGCTACCGGGAGACCGACTCCGAGTGGTCGCGCGAGAAGATCGAGGAGTACATGACGCTGAGGCCGTGCCCGGAGTGCAAGGGCGCGCGGCTGCGACCGGAATCGCTCGCGGTGCAGGTCGGCGGGCTGGGAATAGACAGGTTCACCCGGATGTCGGCGCGGCGGGCGATCGAGTGGCTGGAGCAGCTCGAGCTGTCGGAGACCGAGCG
Source organism: uncultured Thermoleophilaceae bacterium (assembly GCA_963813495.1). Taxonomy (GTDB): domain Bacteria; phylum Actinomycetota; class Thermoleophilia; order Solirubrobacterales; family Thermoleophilaceae; genus JACVRW01. Next base: position 65,144 of record CAWEZC010000005.1, on the reverse strand, counting down.
CCAGATCGCGCGGCTGATCCTGCGGGAAATCGACGAGCGCCTGCGCTTCCTGGACAACGTGGGTGTGGGCTACCTGTCGCTCGAGCGCGCGGCGGCCACGCTGTCCGGCGGAGAGGCGCAGCGGATCCGGCTGGCCACGCAGATCGGGTCCTCGCTGGTGGGCGTCCTGTACATCCTCGACGAGCCGTCGATCGGCCTGCACCAGCGCGACAACGAGCGGCTGATCGCCACCCTGGAGAGGCTGCGCGACCTGGGCAACACCGTGATCGTCGTCGAGCACGACGAGGGCACGATGCTGGCCGCCGACCACCTGGTCGACCTCGGGCCCGGGGCCGGGGAACACGGGGGCTACCTCGTCGCCGAGGGCACCCCCGACCAGGTCAAGGCCGACAGGGCCTCGCTGACCGGTCAGTTCCTCTCCGGCGCGCGTGAGATAGCCACGCCCGAGAAGCGTCGCCGGCCCAGCGGCTACATCCAGGTCGAGGGCGCGGCCCAGCACAACCTGCGCAAGATCGACGTGAAGGTCCCTCTGGGAGTCCTGTGTGGGGTAACCGGCGTGTCGGGGTCGGGCAAGTCGACACTCGTCAACGAGGTGCTGTTCAAGGCGGTGGCCAACCGCCTGCACCGGGCCAAGCAGCGACCGGGAACCCATCGCCGCATCCACGGCCTCGACCAGGTCGACAAGATCATCAACATCGACCAGTCGCCGATCGGCCGTACCCCGCGCTCCAATCCGGCCACCTACATCGGCCTGTTCGACCACATCCGCGAGCTCTACTCGCGCACGCAGGAGGCCCGGGCGCGCGGCTACAAGCCGGGACGCTTCTCGTTCAACGTGAAGGGCGGGCGCTGCGAGGTCTGCCGCGGCGACGGCCAGATCAAGATCGAGATGCACTTCCTGCCCGACGTGTACGTCCCCTGTGAGCAGTGCCACGGCAAGCGCTACAACCGGGAGACGCTCGAGGTTCGCTTCAAGAGCAAGACGATCGCCGACGTGCTCGACATGACCGTCGAGCAGGCGGTGGGGTTCTTCGAGCACATCCCGAAGATCAAGCGGCGTCTCCAGGCCCTGCACGACGTGGGCCTCGACTACATCCGGCTGGGTCAGCCCGCCACCACGCTGTCGGGCGGCGAGGCCCAGCGCGTCAAGCTGGCGAGCGAGCTCTCCAAGGTGGCTACGGGGCGCACGCTCTACATCCTCGACGAGCCCACCACGGGCCTGCACTTCGCCGATGTGGAGCGACTGCTGGAGATGCTCCAGCGGCTGGTCGATCAGGGCAACACCGTGGTGGTGATCGAGCATAACCTCGACGTGATCAAGACGGCCGACCGCATCATCGACCTCGGTCCGGAGGGCGGGGAGGAGGGAGGCGCGCTGGTTGCGCAGGGCACGCCGGAGCAGGTGGCCGCCGTGGCCGGGTCCTACACCGGCCGCTTCCTGGCGAAGATCGTGGAGCCGGCGGCGCCCCGCAAGCGGCGGCGGCCGGCCAAGGTGGCCGCGGCCGCCTGAGCGCCCGAAAAGCCAGGCGCCGCTTTGCAGCGCGCTCGGCTCAGCCGAGGTCGACGTAGCCGCCGAAGCGACAGGAGCCCGGCTGGGCGAGCGCGTTTACGGCTGCGTAGAGCGCCGAGTCCACGATCTCCTCGGCCCCGTCGGGCGCCAGCGCGAGCCCGTCCTGGAGCGAGTCCAGAGCAACGGTTCCGGGATCGGCCACCACGTTGGCGAACACGCGCCCGCTGTCAGGCGTGCTCACGTCCAGCTCGCCGGAGCCCGCAGCGTCGAAGGCGGCATTGTCGACGCCGGTGGAGATCAGGATCTCGGCGATGTCCTTGCGGCCGTCGCCGGTCAGCACGTTGATGCGACAGCGGGCGGCGAGCACGAACGGGCCCTCGCGGAGCACCTCGCGCGCCTGGCCGTTGGTCAGCGTGAAGGGGGCCACGTTGACCCGGCGCCTGCCCTCGAGGGCCTGCGCGTTGACGGCGCTGGGAACCCGGGCGAGGCTGGGCTCGTCGATCTGCGGCCCCTCGAGCGAGTCGAGGGCGACGTCCGCGCGAGTCAGCGAGCGGTTGCGCACGTCCTTCCCGCGCAGCTCGTTGTTGCGCACGTCGCGGGAGCGGAGCGAGTTGTCGGCCACCTGGGCGCTGCCGACCCTGAGGGCCGCGTAGGCGCCCCCACCGAGGGCGACGAAGAGGGCGATCACTGCGATGACGAGAGCGGGGGAGGGCGGGCGTAGGCGGCTCACGCTGCCCTAACGGCTTGCGCGCCCCGGAGTTGCGCTCTGGTCAGGTCCCGCTCCCGCGCGCGCGGCGAAGCTTGCGTACCGTCTGGACAACCTCCATGCGGCGGTGGGCCCGGATCGCCACCTCCATGAGCGAGGGCTCCTCGGTGGTGTCGGCCAGGCCGACAGCGCAGGTCAGGGGGCCCGCCGGGTGCTCGGCGGATGCCTCCTCGAGCGCTTCCTCGAAGCGCTCGACCCACACGGCCACTGCGCGGGCATCGGTGGCGTGAAGCAGGACGGAGAACTCGTCCTTGCCGATGTGAGCCGCCTCGTCGACCGTTCGGATGGACCGCTGCAGCGCGCCCGCGCACAGGCGCAGCGCCTCCTCGCCGGCAGAGGCGCCGTGACGCGCCGTCACGGCCCTCAGGCCGTCGAGGTCGAGCACGGCCACGCTGAGCGTCTCACCGGTGCGAGCGCGGCGCAGCTCCTCGCGGACCAGCAGGGCCTCGAAGTGCTCGGCGTCGGGAAGGTCGAAGAGGGGGTCGATGTCCAGGGCCATACCATCCTTCATCGGCCGCTGGGCGCGCAACCTGACCCCCGCAGTACTTTCTCCGCCCAGCCACGGGCGGCGCCGGGCACCAGTTTGCCCACCAGGGAGCGATGGCCGGCGACCCAGCGATAGCCGCGCTCGAGGGCGCCCGGGAAGCGCCGGCCCAGCGCCGCGAGCGGCCCGCCGCCTGGAAGCCGATCGAACACGGGCGCAAAGGCGGCGCCGCCAGAGTGCACGGCTCCGTCCTGCGTGACGGCGTGCCAGGAGGCCGCCTGCTCGGGCTCGGGCATCCCATCGAGCAGAACGCCGGCCTCATCACCGAAGAGCTGGACCGGCCGCAGGCGCGCGTGCCGGTCCCAGCGCAGCAGAACCGCCACGCAGACCCGGCAGAAGCCGCAGTCGGGGTCGTAGAGGACCACCAGCGGCGCGTGCCGGTGTCCCCGGGCCTCGATTGCGGCGTCCTCCACGGGTCGTCCACGGTACTGCAGCCTGCCCGCGCGGAGGTGGTTCTGGCGCACCAATCCACCCCGCTCTGCAAGGCTCCCGCCATGGGCAATGCCCGCCTCTGGTGGCAGAAATGGCTCTGGTACGAGCGCAACTCGCTGCCCTGGAATCGGCTGCGCATCCACCGCGAACTGGCCCGCCGGCGCGCGTTCGCCCGCTGGCCCCTCCACGGCAACGTGCTCGAATCGTTCAGGGACGGACGGCTCGAGGTGGGCGAGCACACGCTCTTCGAGCCCAACGTCTGGCTCACCGCATCAGACGAAGGGCACATCAGGATCGGCTCCCAGAGCTTCCTCAACATCGGCGTGATGGTGGCCGCCATCGATCTCGTGGAGATCGGCGACCACTGCATGTTCGCCAACGGTTGCTTCGTCACCGACGCCAATCACCGCTTCGACGACCCGGACACGCCGGTGCCCTGGCAGGGCTTCTCGAGCAAGGGGCCCACGCGAATCGCCGACAATGTCTGGTGCGGCGCCAACGTAGTGGTCACCAGCGGCGTGACGATCGGCGAGCGCTCGGTGATCGGCGCCAACAGCGTCGTGACCGTGGACGTTCCGCCCTTCTCGATCGCCGCCGGCGTGCCCGCCAAGGTGCTCAGGCAGGTCGTATACCCGGAACCGGCAACCGAGCCGGTTCCGGGTACCTGACTACGATCAGCAGAGAACGATCAGGTGGAACGGCTTGTCGACCTCTTGGCCGTTGCCGCCGTTCTCGGTGCGGATCGCCACTCCGTTCACGTTCGACGCCAGCGAGGCGACACTGACGTGCCCGCCCTGGGGCGGAGCCGAGGCGGTCGGATCGCCCAGCGTGGCGTAGTAGCCGCAGTTGCGCACGTCGCCGCCGAAGATCACCTGGTAGCGGCCGGCGCTCGTGCGGGCGGCGGAGCTCACGTCGCGGCCGCGGACGGCCTGGCCGCCGGCGTTGACCACGGCGTAGCGGGTGGCCCCGACGGCGATGAACGCACTCGGTACGGTGCCCAGCGTCGATTCCTTGATGGCGCCGCCGCCCCAGGAATCCTTCTTGCCCTCGCTGCCCGTGAGGGAGCCGTTCTTGAGGTCCTTGCCGGTCACCGTGCCGTTCCTGATGCTCTTGCCGGTGATCACGAGGGCATAGGCGGAGCCTCCCATAGCGACGAAGAGCGCTACCAGGGCCACGACCATCGCCGGCGACGGCACGAGCCGCCGCGCCCATCGGGACATGTGCAGTTCCTTTCCTCGGGGGGTTGGGCGTACGCGTCAACCCATGCCTTTCCCCAAAGTTGCTCAAAACGAGTCGAGCTGGGAACCGCCTCTCAGAGGCTGAAACCTCCCGTGAAGGGCTCGCCCGCCGGCTCGTCGAGGCGCTCGCGCAGCCGGGCGATCTCGTCGGGCGCCATCGTGTAGCCGTGTTCAGGCGCGGGATAGCGCCGCTCCCGGACCTCCTGGGCGTACGCGGAAACGCCCTTGATCATCTGCTCGCGCACGTCCGCGTAGCGCTTGACGAAGCGGGCCGCATGGCCGTCGTAAATGCCCAACAGGTCGTGGAACACGAGCACCTGACCGTCCGCCGCCGGCCCGGCGCCGATGCCGATCACGGGCACCTGCATGCGGGGCATGATCATCTCCGTCAGGACGCTCGGAATCGCCTCGAACACGATTGAGAACGCACCGGCGTCCTGGAGGCCGAGAGCATCCTGCATCACCGCGAGGCCGCGCTCCGCGGTGCGCCCCTGCGAGCGATAGCCGCCGAGAGCGGTGGCGGTCTGCGGGGTCAGCCCCACATGGCCCATTACCGGAATGCCGGCGTTGACGATGGCCGCAGCGCGCTCCACGGAGCTGCCGCCGCGCTCCAGCTTCACGGCGTCGCAGCCCGCCTGCTTGACGAAGCGCTGCGCGTTGTGGATCGCCTCCTCGTTGGAGGCTTCGTAGGAGCCGAAGGGCATGTCGCCCACGAGCAGGGGCGTCGACAGGCCGCGGCGGGCGGCCGCCGCCAGCATGAGCAGCTCGTCGAGCGTCACGGGCACGGTGGACGGATAGCCGAGCACGGTCATGGCGCCGGAGTCGCCCACCAGCACGACGTCCACGCCGGCCTCCTCGGCCACCTGCGCGCTCGGGTAGTCGTAGGCGGTGACCATCACGATCGGCTCGCCGAGGGCCTTCTTCTCGGCCAGGGTGGACAGAGTGACCGCGGGTCGTTTGGCGGGCGGTGCGCTGGCGTGGGGTCCGCTGCTCATGTGGAGCCTCCGAGTATCGCGTTGTCGATCAGCCGTGCGCGGCCCACGCGGGCAGCCACAGCCAGAAGGGTGGAGCCATTCACCCGCTTGGCGGGGGAGAGGTCGCCGAGCGAGCGCAGCTCGAGATACTCCGGCTCGACGCCCGCGCGCTCCAGCTCTGTCCGGGCGGCCGCCAGCACCGCGTCTCCGTCGAGCACGCCGCCCGCCACGGTGCGCTGCGCGGCGTCCAGAGCCCGGTTGAGAGCGAGGGCGCGTTCGCGTTCCTCGGCGGACAGGTAGGCGTTCCGCGAGCTGAGGGCGAGGCCGTCGGGATCGCGAATGGTGGGACAGACCTCGATCCGCACGGGCAGGTTCAGGTCACGCACCAGCTTGCGCACCACGAGCGCCTGCTGGGCGTCCTTCTGGCCGAAGTAGGCCACGTCGGGGCCGGCCATGTTGAAGAGCTTGGTCACGACCGTGGCCATGCCCGCGAAGTGCTCGGGCCCGCGCCAGCGCGGATCGCCGTCCAGCACGCCGGTGAGCCCGCCCACCTGGACCGTCACGTCGAAGCCCTCGGGATAGACCTCCTCGACGGACGGGACGAACAGCACGTCGATGCCCTCGGCCTCGGCCGTGGCGAGGTCCCGCTCCTCGTCACGCGGGTAGCCGGCGAGATCCTCGCCCGGGCGGAACTGGGCGGGATTCACGAACAGCGAGACGACCACGACGTCGCAGTCCTGGCGAGCCCGGCGCATCAGCGACCGGTGTCCGTCGTGGAAGTACCCCATGGTCGGCACCAGCCCGATCGTGCGCTCCGCGCGCCGTTCGGGGGCGAGCGCGTCACGGAGTGCCGGCACCGTGCGGGCCACTCTCATGCCGGCACCCTGCGCCCGGCGAGCGAGCGCGTGTGATGAACGAGTTCGTCGAACAGATCGAGCAGGTGCGGCGCCGCGTCCTCCACCGCCGCGCGCTGGGCCTCCACCGTCGCGTGGTCGCCGCGCGCCACGGGGCCGGTCAGCGCGCCCTCCGGCCCGAGCTCGGCCAGGTTCTCGACCGTGCGCCGCAGCAGCGGCACGAGGAGCGCCCGGGCCTCGTGGGGGTCGAGGCCCGCACCGGCCGCGATGCTCTCCGCCGCCGCCTGCAGAGTCACGAGGAAGTTGGAGGCCACGGAGGCCGCGGCGTGGTACGCAGCGCGGCCCTCGTCGTCGATCTCGAAGGCGGTCATGCCCAGGCGGCGGGCGAGGAAGGCGGCGTAGGCGAGCGCCTCTGGCGTCGATCCGGCGATGGCGCAGCCGGCACCGGCGAACGCGTCCAGCGCCCCTCCGGGCGGCGCGGTGGCGGTGAAGGTCTGGAGCGGATGAAGGCCGAACAGCCCCGCTCCCGCCGTGCCGGGGCCCTCCATGGCCCTCAGCGGCGTGGCGCCGCTCGTGTGGCCCAGGAGCGGAGCGGCGCCGGACACCGTTGCGGCGGCAGAGGCGATCTCCGTGTCGGGCACGCACAGGATCACGGCGGCGCAGCGCTCCGGGTGCTCTCCGCGCCGAAGCGGCCCGGTGACCTCGATCCCGGATTCACGCAACGCAGCGGTGAGCGCCGTGCCCAGGCGACCGGCGCCGATGACGGCCAGGCGCGCGCCGCCGGCGGCGCCGGGAAGCCCGTGCTGTTGTTCTGAGTTCGAGTCCATCCAACCTGCCGGTCCACTCCGGGTGCGGTAGCGGCCTGCCCAATGAGGATACTTGCGCTTGGCTCCGTCGACACCGGTACGTAGGCTCTCGGTGATGCAGTCGCGACCGGCAGACGAGCGGCGCGAGGAGCTCGTGGCCCTCTACCACGAGGCCTCCGGGTGCCTACGCTGCCCCCTGCACCAGACCCGGACCAAGGTGGTGTTCGGGTCCGGGAACGCCGATGCCGATCTGATGTTCGTGGGCGAGGCGCCCGGACAGCAGGAGGATCTGCAGGGCCTGCCCTTCGTGGGCCGTGCCGGCAAGCTGCTCGACCAGCTGATCGAGGAGATCGGGCTGGCACGCGGGGACGTCTTCGTGGCCAACGTCATCAAGTGCCGCCCACCCGGCAACCGCGATCCCCAGCCAGAGGAGATCGAGACCTGCCGGCCATACCTGCACCGCCAGGTCGAGTTGATCGAGCCGCGCGTCATCTGCACGCTGGGGAACTTCGCCACCAAGCTGCTGACGCGCTCGAACCGGGGCATCACCGGTGTCCACGGGCGCCCGCAGGTGCATGAGCTTGGTGCGCGCACGGTCCGTGTGCTGCCGCTCTTTCACCCGGCCGCCGCATTGCGCTCCACCGGGACCCTCGGTCAGCTGCGCGAGGACTTCGCCGCCATCCCGGCCCTGCTCGAGGAGCCGCTTCCCGTGCCGATCGGAGCGGTGGCGCCCGCGGCCGCCGCGCCGCCGGCGCGGGCCGAGCCACCGCAAATAAACCTCTTCGAGTAGCAACGGGGCGGAAAGCGATGGAGCGCGAGACCCTCACCCCGGAGGAGACCGAGGCGGCCGGGGCGGAGCTCGCGCAGAGGCTCCGCGCGGGCGACGTGGTGCTGGTGAGCGGGGAGCTGGGCAGTGGCAAGACTACCTTCGTGCGGGGCGCCGCCCGGGCCCTCGGCGTGGAGGGACCGGTGACGAGCCCGACGTTTACGATCGGCCACGTGCTGCGCGGCCGGCCGGACGTCGCCCACCTCGATCTCTACCGGCTGGGGTCGCTGGCCGCCGAGGACCCCGCTCTGCTGGACGACTATCTGACGCCCGACCGCGTGGCCTTCCTGGAGTGGCCCGAGGTGGCGGGTGCGCTGATCGACCAACCGGCCGCGCGCGTCCGGCTCGAGCACGCCGGGGGAGACCGCCGGCGCATAACCGTCGAGTGAACCTGCTCGGCTTCGACACCTCCACCGCGACGTCGAGCGCCTGCGTGCTCGGTGGCGCCGGCGGGGTCGTCGAGGTCATTCCCCCTGTTGCGCGGCTGGAGCGCCCCCCGGCGCACGCGGCGGAGCTGATGCCGGCGGTGGCCGACGTGATGGAGCGCTCCGGGCTGGGCTTCGCCGATCTCGACGCCATCGCCGTGGGGGTGGGGCCGGGCGCCTTCACGGGCCTGCGCATCGGTGTGGCCAGCGCACGCGGGCTCGCCACCGCCGCCGGTCTCTCGCTGCGCCCGGTGTCCTCGCCGGCCGCGCTGGCGGAGGGCATCGAGGCCGACTGGCGGCTGGCCCTGATCGACGCCAAGCGGGGCGAGCTGTTCGCGGCGCTCTACGGACCCGGGGGCGTCGTGTGGCCGCCCTTCACCGCGACCGCGGAGCAGCTGGGCGAACGGGTGCGGGCGGAGGACGTCGATGCGCTGGCGGCCGGCGATGGCTCGGTACGATTTCGATCGGCGCTCGAAGCGGCCGGCATCCGGGTGGCGCCGGACGGGTCGGGCGCTCACGTGGTTCGCGCCCTGCACGTCTGCCGGCTCGCGCTGGAGGTGCCGGACGAGCAACCCGAGCAGGTCCTCCCCGATTACCTCCGAGCCCCTGACGCCAAGCCGCAGTGACCGAACTCGAGATCCGACGCCTCGCCTACGCAGACCTTCCGCAGGTCATCGCCATCGAACGGCGCGCGTTCCCCACCCCGTGGTCGCTTGCGATGTTCGTGCTGGAGCTCTCCAAGCCGGCGGGCATCTGCCTGGCTGCGTTCCGAGAGGGCAAGATGGTCGGCTACCTCGTGTGCTCGCGCTACGACACGGTCTGGCACCTCATGAACGTGGCGGTGGAGCCGCGCCTGACCCGGCAGGGCATCGCCGGCGCCCTCCTCGAGCATCTTTTTGAGCTGGCCGACAGGCCGAACGAGCAGTACACCCTGGAGGTCCGAAGCTCCAATGAGGGCGCCATCCGCCTCTACGAGCGCTTCGGCTTCCGTGCCGCCGGGCGCCGGCGCGCCTACTACCACGACAACCGCGAGGACGCCCTGATCATGTGGCGGACGGCTCCGGACCGCGCGACCGCGTGATCCTCGCGATCGAGACGAGCTGCGACGACACCTGCGCCGCGGTGGTCACGGCCAAGGGCGAGATCCGGTCCAACGTGATCGCCTCGCAGGGCCTGCTGCACGCGCGCTACGGCGGCGTGGTGCCCGAGATCGCCTCCCGCCACCATCTCGAACTGGTCGATGCCGTGACCGCCGACGCCCTGGAGGAGGCCGGTACGGGGCTGGACCAGATCGCCGCCGTGGCCGTCACCCGCGGTCCGGGGCTGATCGGGGCGCTGCTCGTGGGTCTGTCTTCGGCCAAGGCGCTGGCCGCCGCTCGCCGGCTTCCGCTGACCGCGGTCGACCATCTGCACGGGCACGTGGTGGCGGGCACGCTGGGCGCCGAGCCGATCGAGTGCCCCTACCTGTGCCTGGTGGCCAGCGGCGGCCATACCTTCCTCGCCCGGGTGGACCAGCCCGCGAGCTACACCGTGCTCGGCCAGACGCTCGACGACGCGGCGGGCGAGGCCTTCGACAAGGGTGCTCGCCTGCTCGGGCTGGGCTATCCCGGGGGGCCCGCCATCGACAACCTCGCCCGAGAGGGCGATGCGCGCGCCTTCGACTTCCCCCGCAGCGCTCCCGGCGAGCTCGACTTCAGCTTCAGCGGGCTGAAGACCTCGCTGCTCTATCGCATACGCGACCTCGGCGACGCCGCGCCGAAGCGCGCGGCCGACCTTGCGGCGTCATACCAGCGGGCGATCGTCGAGGCCCTCACCGCCCGCACGCGCGAGGCCCTCAGACACGAGGGTCTGAAGCGGCTGGCCATCGGCGGCGGGGTGGCTTCCAACTCGGAGCTGCGCTCCGCCGTGCGGCTGCTCGGCGTGGAGGTCCACATCCCCGCCCGGGAGCTCTGCACGGACAACGCGGCGATGATCGCGGGCGCCGCCCGCTTCCTGGAGCCGCTGGTCTACCCCGACTACCTGGCGCTGGACGCCGCCGCCCGGCTACCGCACTAGGGCTGCAGCCGTGACTCCTCCAGATCGAGGTCGCGCTCGACCCTGCGCCGGATTTCGTCGCTGATCTCCGCGGAGTTGCGCAGGCCGATCAGCGCCTCGCGCTGGGCGTCGAGGAGCTCGTACATCAAGCGCGTATAGGCCCCGGTGCGCTCCTCGTATTCGGCTCCGTCACCGTCCTGCTGCGCCGAGAAGCGGCGCCGGCGGTAGTTGTACATGCCGCGGACGCGCTCCACGGTGTCGTCGCGCACCCAGTCCTCGCCGCGCACGTCCTCGAGGCGTTCGAGCGCAGCCTCGGCCAGCCGCGTCCGGGCCGCCACCTCCTCACGCTCGTCCTCGCCGTCGTCGCAGATGCCGAGCCGGTTGATGAGCGGACCGAGGGTGAGCCCCTGGCCCACCAGTGTGACCACCAGGACGGCGAAGGCGATGAAGATGATCAGCTCGCGATCGGGAAAGGCGGCTCCCGAGTCGGTCGTAAACGGGATCGCCAGCGCTGCCGCGAGCGACACGGATCCGCGCATCCCGGCCCAGCCGATCACCACCCGCTCCTGCCAGCGCGAGCGCCGCCCACGCTGCGACGCGCGGCGGTCGAGCGCCCTTATCGCGAAGGGCGTGGTGAGCACCCAGAGCAGCCGGACGCCGATCACCGCAGCGCTGACCAGCGCGCTCCATCCGAGCAGCTCAGCCACCGACTCGCCTTCGAGGTCCTCGATGATCGCCGGCAGCTGGAGCCCGATCAGCAGGAACAGGACTGCGTTGAGCAGGAAGGTGAGGATCTCCCATACCGATACGCCCTGCAGGCGCATGACCGCGGTGGTCAGCTCCGGCGTGTGCCAGCCCATGTAGACGCCTACCGTCACGGCGGCGATCACGCCCGAGAAGCCCAGCTCTTCGGCTGGCAGGTAGGCCGCATACCCGCTGAGGATCGAGATGGTGATCTCGGTGGGCGGGTCGTCGATGCGCCGGCGCAGCTCCCGGATGATGCGGCCCGCGACCAGTCCGACGGCCAGCCCGCCCACGCCGCTCAGCACGAACTCGAAGCCCGCCTCGAGCAGTGAGAACGAGCCCGTGACCACCGCGGCGACGGCGACCCTGTAGAGCACCAAGGCGGTCCAGTCGTTGGTCAGGTTCTCGCCCTCGACGATCGTGACCATGCGCCGCGGCGCCCCTACCCGGCGCATGATCTCGGCCGGGGCGACCGCGTCAGTGGGCGAGACGATCACGCCGAGCACGAAGGCCGGGCCCCAGTCGAGCCCGATCACGTAGTGAGCCAGCGGCGCGACCACCGCCATGGTGGCCAGCACCGCGCCGATCGAGAGCATCGCGATCGGCCGCGCGTGGCGGCGCAGATCGCGTAGTGAGGTGAAGAAGGCGGCGCCGTAGAGGAGCGGCGGGAGGAAGATCAGGAGCACGAGCTCGGGGTCGAGCTCGATGCTCGGTATGCCGGGCACGAAGCCGACGGCCAGCCCGCCGAGCACGAGGGTGATGGGGTAGGGGACCCGCAGCACCAGCGCGAGCACGGCGAAGGTCACGATGCCCAGCAGCAGGCCGAAGATCACGAGTTCGGTGTGCTCCACGGCACTAGGGTGACAAGTGATGCCCGTGATCACCCTCTATGGCAAGCCCGGCTGCCACCTCTGCGACGACGCGCGGGCGGTGGTCGAGCGCGTGCGGGCGGAGCATGCCTTCGAGCTCGAAGAGGTCGACGTGACCCTCGACCCGGTCCTCCACCGCCGCTACGGGGAGCGCATCCCGGTGCTCGCCATGGACGGGGAGGAGCTGTCCGAGTTCTTCGTCGAGGAAGGGTCGCTGCGCGAACGGCTCGATAGAGTGAGCTCCTCGTGAGGTACGACGACCCCACACCGGGTGGCGTCGGGCTTCAACCGGCACGGTCGGACACCGAGCCGGGGGCGTCCGAGCGGCTCTCGCTTGGCGTCGCCGCCCGTCTGTCGCGCTATCTGCAGGTTCTCACCCAGGCCAAGAAGATGGGCCGGGAGACGATCTCGTCCCAGGAGCTGGCGGACTACACGCACGTCAACTCGACGCAGATCCGCCGCGACCTGTCGGGCTTCGGCAAGTTCGGCAAGCGCGGCGTCGGCTACAACGTCGATTCGCTGGTCTCGCAGATCCGCAAGATCCTGCGCACCACGGGCAAGCACAACATCGCCCTGTTCGGCGCGGGCAACCTCGGCCAGGCGATCGCCGGCTCGGACATCTTCGCCGACCACGGCTTCCGCGTGGTGGCGCTGTTCGACAAGGACCCCTCGAAGGTCGGCGTGAGCGTCAACGAGAACCTGACCGTCCGGCCCTACGACGATCTCGAGCGGGTGATCCGCGAGGAGGACGTCGTGGTCGGCGTGCTCGCGGTTCCCACCGCAGCGGCGCAGGAGGTGGCGGACGACCTCGTGGAGGCGGGCGTGAAGATCATCTTCAACTACTCCGAGGCCCTGCTGCAGGTGCCGCCCGAGGTGACCGTGCACACCTCGAGCCCCGCGGTCGACCTGCTCTACGCGCTCTACTTCTACCTCACGTAGAGAACCCGCCATGCTCGACATGTCGAGGGTCATGGAGGTCTTCGAGGCCTCGACGGACTTCACGGTCGGAATCGAGGAGGAATTCGCCATCCTCGATCCCCGCACGCTGTCGCTCGATCACCGCTTCGAGGAGCTGCGCGCCGCCGCGCAGGACGATCCCGTGCTGGCCGAGTCGGTGGCCGGGGAGCTGATCCGGTCCGAGATCGAGATCCGCTCGGGACGAGGCGAGAACTTTGCCGACGCCGTGGCCCGCCAGCAGGAGGCGCGCACGCGGTTGTTCGCCCTGGCGGGCCGGCTCGATGCGCAGCTCGCCACCACCGGCACGCACCCGTGGAGCAGCTGGCAGGAGCAGCAGATCATCGACACCGACCACTACCGCCGCGTGGAGGACCTGCTCCAGTACGTGGCCTGGCGCAACAACACCTTCAGCGTCCACGTGCACGTGGGGGTGAGGGGCGCCGAGCGGGCCATCGGCGTGTGTGACCGTCTGCGGGCGGTGATGCCCGAGCTGCTCGCGATCTCGGCCAACTCGCCCTTCCTCGACGGCCGGCACTCCGGACTGCACTCGGCACGCACGCAGATCTTCACCAAGAGCTTTCCGCGCTGCGGTATCCCGGATGCCTTCGGCGGCTGGCGCGCCTACGCCGACTACGTCGACTTCCTGGTACGCACCCACTCGATCGAGGAGTTCACGCAAGTCTGGTGGAGTGTGCGGCCCCATCATTCGTACGGCACGGTGGAGATGCGAATCTGTGACGCGCAGACCAGCGCTGACGACTCGACGGCAATCGCCGCCCTGATCACGGCGTGCGTGGCGCAGGCGGCGCTCGACTTCGACGACGGCGTGCCCTTGGAGGACCCGCCCGGGCGGCTGATCGAAGAGAACGTCTGGCGGGCCATCCGCTTCGGGCTGGACGGCAAGCTGATCGACCTGGCCCGCGCCGAGGAGTATCCCGCGGAGGCGGCCGCCGAGCGGCTGCTCGCGTGGACGGCTCCCGCTCGCGCGGGCCTCGGCATCGAGCCCTCCCTTTCCGACGAGAACGGCGCACAGCGCCAGAAGCGCGCCCTGCGGGACGGTGCTTCGATCCAAGAGGTCTATGCGGCAGAGGTGGAGCTGACCCAGCGCACGTACGCCGCGGAGGAGGTAAAGACTTGAGTCAACCCCAGGAACCGACCGAGGAGCAGCTGCTCGACGCTCTGCGCCGGGTGAAGGTTGAGGACGTGGTGGTGCAGACGGTGGCCACGCTGGTCAACCTGGCGGGCCAGAAGCTGAGCGTGCCCGAGGCCAAGGACCCGGCAGAGGCCAAGAAGGCCATCGATGCCGCCCGCTCGATGTTGCCGCTCCTGCCGGAGGACGCCCTCGCACCCGTCCGGGACGCCCTGTCCCAGGTGCAGATGCTGTACGTCAAGGAGACCGGCGAGGCCCAGCCGGGAGCCGATCCGGGAGCACAGCCCGGAGCCCAGCCGCAGCAGGAGGATGCCGAGACCCGCGAGGCGGCGGAGCGCGCGAAGGCGCGCTCCAAGATCTGGACGCCCGGCTCGTGATCGGGATCTTCGGCGGCTCGGGCTTCTACCGGCTGCTCGACGACATCGAGGAGATGCCGCTGGCCACCCCCTACGGCCCGCCTTCGGCGCCCATGCGCGTGGGCCGGCTCGAGGGGGTGGAGGTGGCCTTCATGCCGCGTCACGGGGACGAGCACACGCTCCCGCCGCACCGGATCAACTACCGCGCCAATGTCTGGGCGATGAAGGAGGTGGGGGTCCGCCGGATCCTGGGGCCGTGCGCCGTGGGCTCGCTCAAGCCGGAGCTCGAACCCGGCACGTTCGTGATCTGCGACCAGTTCGTGGACCGCACCAAGTCCCGTGAGGCCACCTTCTACGACGGTCCCCAGACCACCCACGTGTCCGCCGCCGACCCGTACTGCAAGGACCTCGGCGCGGTTCTCTCCCAGGCCGGGCGCGAGGAGGGCATCCCCGTGGTGGAGGGCGGCACGGTTGCGGTGATCGAGGGGCCGCGCTTCTCGACCCGGGCGGAATCGCGCTGGTTCGCCGCGGCCGGGTTCGATGTGGTCAACATGACCCAGTACCCGGAATGCTGGCTGGCCCGCGAGCTCGAGCTCTGCTACGCGAACATCTCCCTGGTCACCGACTACGACGTCGGCCTCGAGGGCATCCCACACGTGGCGCCGGTGTCCGCCGAGGTGGCATTCGGCGTGTTCAGGGACAACCTCGACCGCCTGCGGGCGCTGCTTCACCGCGCCCTGCCGCGCATCGGACCCCAGCCCGAGGACGCCTGCTCCACCGCGCTGTCCAGCGCGATCGTCCACCAGGTGAGGTGAAGGTCCCTCGGAGTCGATAGACTGCCCGCCGCTCTCTTACCGGGCGGGGCCCCTGACCCGTGCGCCCTCGCGCTCGAGCCGCTCGCTGACTGAACTGGACGGAGGACAAACCCCTTGGATTTCCTGACTGATTGGGGCGTGGTAATCGCGCTCGCCTGCTCGGGTGCCGCCGTGATCTACGGCGTCGCCACCGCGCGCTGGCTGCTCGCGCTGTCGCCGGGCAACGAGGAGATGCAGAGCATCTCGCGAGCCGTTCAGGAGGGCGCCAGCGCGTACCTGAAGCGTCAGTACACGATCATCGGCGGCGTGGCCCTGGTGCTCGCGGTCCTGCTCGCGGTGGCCCTCGAGGCCCAGGGCTCGGACGGCATCCTGGTGGCGATCGGCTTCCTGATCGGAGGCACCTTCTCGGGCGCCGCCGGCTTCATCGGCATGAACGTGTCGGTACGGGCCAACGCCCGCGTGGCCGAGTCGGCGCGCAGCGGCGTTTCCAGGGCTCTCGACGTGGCCTTCAAGGGCGGCGCGATCACCGGACTGCTGGTGGCGGGGCTGGCGCTGCTCGGTGTGGCCGGCTACTACGGGATCCTGATCCTCTTCGACGTCGACGAGCGTGACGCGATCGATGCGCTTCTGGGCCTCGGTTTCGGCGGGTCGCTGATCTCCGTCTTCGCCCGGCTCGGCGGTGGCATCTTCACCAAGGCCGCCGACGTGGGCGCGGACCTGGTGGGCAAGATCGAGGCCGGCATCCCCGAGGACGACCCGCGCAACCCGGCCGTGATCGCCGACAACGTGGGCGACAACGTGGGCGACTGCGCCGGCATGGCGGCCGACCTGTTCGAGACCTACGCGGTCACCGCGGTGGCCGTGATGCTGCTGGGGGTCCTCGCCTTCGAGGAGGTCGGCACGGCGGCCGTCTATCCGCTGGTGATCGGCGGGGTGTCGCTGATCGCCTCGATCATCGGCACCTTCGCCGTACGCAGCGCGGCGGGGAACGTGGAGCGCGCGCTCTATCAGGGCCTGATCGTCTCGGGCGTGCTGGCCGCTCTGGCCTTCCTCCCGATCACGCTCCTCATGATGGACGACCTCACCTTCAAGGGCGGCCTCGACAGCCTGCTTCGGGGTGGTGCAGACGCCGCACCGTCGGGCCTCGATCTCTACTTCTGCACGCTGGTCGGCATCGGCATCACCGCCGGCCTGTTCGTGATCACCGACTACTACACCTCGACCCGCTTCCGGCCGGTGCGGACCACGGCCCGCGCCTCCCAGACCGGCCACGCCACCAACATCATCCAGGGCCTTGCCCAGGGCTTCCAGTCCACCGCGGCGCCCGCCATCCTGCTGGCGCTCGGCATCCTGGTTGCCAACGAGCTGGCCGGGATCTACGGCATCGGCGTGGCGGTCATGGCGCAGCTCTCGCTCACCGGCCTGATCGTGGCGCTCGACGCCTTCGGCCCGATCACCGACAACGCGGGCGGCATCGCCGAGATGGCGGACCTGCCCGAGTCGGTGCGCAACGTCACCGATCCGCTCGACGCGGTGGGCAACACCACCAAGGCGGTGACCAAGGGTTACGCGATCGGCTCCGCCGTGCTGGCGGCGCTCGTGCTGTTCGCGGCCTTCGTCGAGGAGCTGCGCGAGGAGGCGGCCGCGGAAGGCGAGCGGCTCGCCGGCTTCGACATCTCCTCACCCGAGGTGCTGATCGGCCTCCTGATCGGCGGCATGATGGTCTACCTGTTCGCCGCGCTCGCCATCGAGGCGGTGGGCCGCGCGGGCGGCGGGGTGGTGGAGGAGGTCCGGCGCCAATTCAAGGAGAAGCCGGGCATCATGGACTACACCGAGAAGCCCGACTATCGGCAGGCGGTCGACATCGTGACGGCCTCGGCCCAGCGCGAGATGATCGCGCCTGCGCTGATCCCGATCCTCATACCGGTGGTGGTGGGCATCCTGTCCTACCAGGCACTGGGCGGGCTGCTGATCGGCGTGATCGTGGTCGGCTTCTTCGCCGCCATCTCGATGACCTCGGGCGGCGGGGCCTGGGACAACGCCAAGAAGCTGATCGAGGACGGTGAGTACGGCGGCAAGGGCTCGGAGGCTCATGCCGCGTCGGTCACCGGAGATACGGTGGGCGATCCCTACAAGGACACCGCCGGGCCGGCGATCAACCCGATGATCAAGGTGGCGAACATCGTCGCCCTGCTGATGGTGCCGTTCCTGGTCTAGGAACGAGAGCGGCGGCGCGGGCCCTCGCGGGGCCCGCGCGGCCCTCAGGCGCTGTCCCGAGTGGGACGGGCGAACTCGCCGCGAATCGCCAGGCCGGGTAGCGTCTGAGCCGTGGCCCCGGCGCATGACCCCCACACGCTGCCCGTGGATCTGCCCGTCCCGGAGGACGACGGCGCCGCGGACCACCTACGGGGCCGCACGCTGCCTCCCGTGGCGCTTCCGTCCACGCAGGGAGAGAACGTCCGGCTCGACGAGCTCCCCGGAGTCACGGTGCTGTTCTGCTACCCGCGCACCGGCCGGCCGGGCGACGAGCTGCCGCCGGGCTGGGACGCGATCCCGGGGGCGCGTGGCTGCACTCCGGAGACCTGCGGCTTTCGCGACCGCCACGACCAGTTCGCCGACCTGGGAGCGCGCGTGCTGGCACTCTCGACGCAGGACACGGCCTACCAGCGCGAGCTGGCTGAGCGGCTCGAGCTTCCCTTCGCGGTGCTGAGCGACGAGCGCCTCGAGCTCGTGAGCGCGCTGCGGCTTCCCACCTTCGAGACCTCGGGCTGGACGCTGCTGCGCAGGGCGACGCTCGTGCTTCGCGACGGCCGGATCGAGCACGTCTTCTATCCGGTCTTCCCGCCGGACACCCACGCGGCGGAGGTGCTGGCGTGGCTGCGAGCCGCCGCTCGGTGAGTGGGCATCCCTCGCTCGCCGAGGCCGAGCAGGGCGTCTTCTGGCTCGACTCACCGGACGCACCCGAACCGCTGGCCGCGCTCGAGGGCGAGCGCCGCTGCGATCTCGCGATCGTCGGGGGCGGCTTCACCGGTCTCTGGGCCGCGCTGCTGGCGGCGCCCGACGAGGAGGTGGTTCTGCTCGAGGGCGATCGCTGTGG
Organism: uncultured Thermoleophilaceae bacterium; assembly: GCA_963813495.1. Taxonomy (GTDB): domain Bacteria; phylum Actinomycetota; class Thermoleophilia; order Solirubrobacterales; family Thermoleophilaceae; genus JACVRW01. The sequence continues at coordinate 46,747 of CAWEZC010000005.1, read as the reverse complement.
CTCGGGCGCAAGTGGGCGCAACGGCGGGTTCCTCGATTCATCGCTCACCCACGGGCTGGAGAACGGGTTGTCGCGCTGGCCGGACGAGATGGAGAAGCTCGGCCGCCTGGGGGACGAGAACTTCGCCGCGATCCGGGAGACGCTTGCGGCACGCGATATCGACGCGGGCTGGGAGGAGCCCGGCTTCATCGATGTGGCCACCCGAGACCACGAGGTCGAGGCGCTCCGGCACGCCTGGGACACGGCCCGCCGGTTCGGCGAGGAAGTCGAGTACCTCGATCGCGACGCGGTCCGCTCCCGGGTCGACTCGCCCACCTACCTCGCGGGCCTGCGCTGGCGTGACGGCGGCGCGCTGGTGCACCCCGCGCGCCTGGCCTGGGGCCTGCGGCGGGCGGTGCTCGAAGACGGCGTGGACGTCCACGAGAACACGCGCGTCACCGACCTGCGTCGCGACGGCGACGGGGTCGAGCTCGTCACCCCCGGCGGCCGGTTGCGCGCCCGGCGCGTGCTGCTCGCCACCAGCGCGTTCCCGCCGCTGCTGCGCTCGATCGGCCTGTTCGTGCTGCCGGTCTACGACTACGTGCTTGTCACGGAGCCTCTCGACCCGGCGCGGCGCGACGCGATCGGATGGCGTGGCCGCGAGGGCGTGTCGGACTCGGGCAACCGCTTCCACTACTACCGGCTGACCGACGATGACCGCATCCTCTGGGGCGGTTACGAGGCCGTCTACCACTACGGCAACGGCATGCGCCCCGAGCTCGAGGACTCCGCCGAGGTGTTCGACATGCTGGCCCGCAACTTCGCCGAGACGTTCCCCCAGCTCGACGGCGTTCGCTTCAGCCACCGATGGGCCGGCGCCATCGACACCAGTTCGCGTTTCTGCGTCACGTTCGGGAAGGCGCTGGGGGGGCGCGTGGCCTACGCGGTCGGCTACACCGGCCTCGGGGTCGGCGCCAGCCGCTTCGGGGCACGCGCAGCGCTGGACCTGGTTCACGACCGGCACACCGAGCTCACCCGGCTCGAGCTCGTGCGCAGCCGGCCGCTTCCGTTCCCGCCCGAGCCGCTCCGCTATGCGGTCGTGCAGGCCACCCGCCGGGCGCTCGCCCATGCGGACGAGCGCGGCGGCCGCCGGGGCCCGTGGCTGAAGCTGCTGGACCGCGTGGGCGCCGGCTTCGACAGTTAACTTCCCACTGGGCCATGGCCGAGTACCGACCCAAGAACCGCGGTCTGGAGCGGGTGCTCGGCACCGGAGCGCTGTTCTCCACGGCCTACGGGAACGTAGGCAGCTCGATCTATTACGCGCTCGGCCTGGTGGCGATCTTCGCCCTGGGGATGACCCCGGTGGTCTTCGTGATCGCCGGCCTCATCTTCGCCTGTACCGCCGCGACCTACACCGAGGCCACCACGATGTACCCGGAGGCCGGTGGATCGTCGTCGTTCGCCAGACGGGCCTTCAACGAGTTCTGGTCCTTCTTCGCCGCCTGGGGGCAGATGCTCAACTACATCATCACGATCGCCATCTCGGCGTTCTTCGTGCCCCACTACCTGGGCGTGTTCTGGGAGCCGCTCGGAGAATCCCCGGGGGACATCGTGGGCGGCGTCGTGGTGGTGGCGGTGCTGGCGGTGGTGAACGTCGTCGGCGTGAAGGAGTCGGCGGGCCTGAACGTCTTCCTGGCCCTCGCCGACTTCCTCACCCAAGTCGTGCTGGTGGTGGTCGGCCTGGTGCTGGTGTTCTCGCCCGAGATCCTGGTCGAGAACATCGACTTCGGGGTGGCCCCGACCGTCACCGACTTCCTGATCGCGATTCCCGTCGGCATGGTCGCGTACACGGGCATCGAGACGATCTCGAACATGGCCGAGGAAGCGCGCGAGTACGGCAAGACGATCCCGCGCGCCATGGCCGCCGTGGTGGTGGCGGTGTTCGCCATCTACACCTTCCTGCCCTCGGTGGCCCTTTCGGCTATGCCGGTGGAGAACGGCGAAACCCTGCTGGCTCTGCCGAAGGAAGAGGGCGGTTACGCCGACGATCCCATCCTGGGCGTGGTGGAGAACCTCGACCTCGGAGTGCTGCAATCGCCCGCCGAGGTCTACGTGGGAATACTCGCGGCCACGATCCTGTTCATCGCTACGAACGCGGGCATGATCGGGGTCTCGCGCCTCACCTACTCCATGGGCCAGCACCGCCAGATGCCCGAGATCCTGCGCACGCTGCACCCGGCATACCGGACCCCGTACGTCGCGATCATCGTCTTCGGGCTGGTCGCGTGTCTGACCATCATTCCCGGACAGGCGGAGTTCCTGGGCACGATCTACGCCTTCGGAGCGATGCTCTCGTTCACGATCGCGCACATGGCCGTGATCGCTCTTCGTATCAAGGAGCCCGATCGCGAGCGGCCGTTCCGAGGACCAGGGACCTTGAAGGTACGCGGCAAGGAGCTTCCGCTGTTCGCGGTGCTGGGCGGGCTGGGCACGGGGATCGCGTGGGTGGTAGTCACGGTGCTCAACGTCGAAACCCTGATCGCCGGCACGATCTGGCTGACCCTCGGGATCACCACATACGTCGTCTACCGGCGCCGCCAGGGGCTGTCGCTCACGGAAACGGTGAAGATCGTGGTGCCCAAGCCCGTGGTGGAGCACGAGGTCGAGTACGAGTCCGTGCTGGTGGCCTTCGAGGACGGCAACTATTCGCCCGAGGCGGTGGCCACCGCGGCTCGTTTGGCGGCCCGCCGCCGCAGGGGCATCCACGTGCTCGTGACGATCACCGTGCCGCCCAACTCACCGATCGACGCCTCGATGCCGGACCAGGAGGCCAGGGCGGCCTCCCTGATCGACTCGGCGCGAGTGCGGGGCGGGCGCCGCGTCACCGGCCACTGGGAGAAGGTGCGGCCTGGCCAGGCCGGACGCCGGATCGTCGAGGAGGCGAAGGAGATCCACGCGCGGGCGATCGTCATGTCGCTCCCGCCGCGCCGGACCGGGATGTCGCTGTTCGGCAAGTCGCTCGAGACGGTGCTTGCCGACCGTCCCTGCCGCGTGATCATCGACTCGTCGCGGGGTGTTGACGGGCGCGCCAACGAGTCCTGAGCGCCTGCCCCAGGACTAACATTGAGCGCGTGCAGCGCGCTTACCTGGCCTCCACCCGCGTGTTGAGCGCGGCGCTGCTGCTCGTGGGGGTCGCGATGGTGATCGCGGCTCTGGCCCGTGGCGGCGGGCCCACCGCCTTCGGTGTGGTGCTCGGCACCCTGATCGCACTGCTCGGCGGGGGGCGGCTCTACCTTGCCTTCGCGCACGCCGATCAGGCCGGTGAGGAGTCCACGGGCGCCCGCCGCGGCGGACCCCGGTGAGCGAGGGCAGCGCCGAGCGACGCGCGGCGGCCGCCGCCGCGGCCGTGCGCGCGCGACGCGGGCAGTTGCGCCGGAGCTCGGAACGGGCCGGCGGGCGCATCACGCGCGGGCTCGGCGAGGCGTCGCTGTTCGCGATCACGCTGAGCGCCGTCGTGGCCGGCCTGTTCCTCACGCTCGGGGTGGTCTCCGACGGTGCGTTGGGCCTGGCCCCGGCGGTGTACCTGCTGGCCGGGATCTTCTTCGTGGTCACGATGGCCACCTACGTCGAGGGCAGCTCGCTCCACCAGGAGCGCGGCGGCGCCTCGACGTTCGCCCGTTACGCGTTCGACGAACTGTGGAGCTTCATCGCCGGCTGGGCCATCCTGCTGGACTACGTGATCGTGATGGCGGCCGCCGCGGTGGTCATCTCGGACTACCTCGCGGTGTTCTGGGGCGACGTCGACGACGGCGCGGTGGAGATCGCGGTCGCGGGGCTGGCGCTGCTCGCGGTGGCGGTCCTCAACATCCGCGGGCTGACCGCCGCGCTCCTGGGCAGCGTGCTGCGGGTGTCGCTGTGGACCATCGCGGTCCTGATCCTGGTCACGCTGATCGCCTTCGCCCAGTTCTTCGATGCCGGGGCGATCGTGGACTCCGTCGAGCTGGGCCAGACACCGGCCTGGGAGGACGTGGTCTTCGCGCTCGGCGTGGCGTGCGTAGCGCTCATCGGCGTGGAGGCGGCCTCCGGCCTGGCCGGCGAGGTGCGGGTGGGACGGCGTGGGCTGCGGCGCGTGGTGCTGGCCAGCGCCGCGGCCACGCTGGTGCTGTCCGTGGGCGTATCGGCGGCGGCGCTGATGGCCCAGCCGGTCGAGGACGGCACCACCCCGCTCGGGGGGCAGTTCCTCGAGGCGCCCGTGCTGGGGATAGTCAACAGCTACGAGAGTGCCTGGCTCGTGGACTCCGGGCGCTACCTCGTGGGCGCAACCGCGGCGGCGATGCTGCTCGTGGCGATGAACGGGCAGATGCTCGGGTTGGCCCGGCTCGGCTACTCGCTGGCCACCAACCGCCAGATTCCCAGCGCGGCCGGGCGGCTCAGCGCGCGCCGCGGCACACCCTATGTGGCGATCGCCATCGCCGCGCTGCTCGCCTTCGCGCTCGCGCTGCCGACCGACGTCGAGTTCCTCGCAGGCATCTTTGCCTTCGGGGCGATGATCACCTTTGCGCTCGCTCACCTGTCGGTGATCGTGCTGCGCTTCCGCGAGGGCGAGCGGCGCAGCGCCTTCCGCGTTCCGCTCAACGTGCGCTGGCGCGGGGTCCGGATACCGCTGCCGGCCGTGTTCGGGCTGTTGCTCTCGGTGGGCGTGTGGGTCAGTGTGGTGGCCTTCCACGAGGGGGCGCGCGTCATCGGGGGCATCTGGATGACCTCCGGCGTGCTGCTCTACGTCGTCTACCGGCGCTCGCAGGGCAAGTCGCTCACCCAGCGCTTCACCATCCCGCCCGAGGCGCTGCAGGAGCGCGAGGACGCCGAGTACGGCAGCATCCTCGTGCCCGTCTTCGGCGAGCCGCTCGACGACGACATCATCGGCACCGCCGGCCGCCTCGCGGCCGACCGGGCCGACGAGGGCGACGGTGGCGCGGTACTGGAGGCGCTCTACGTGTTCGAGATCCCCATGTCGCTGCCAATCGACGCCCGCGTGCCCGAGGACCGTGTCCAGGAGGCCAAGCGTGTGCTCGCCCGGGCCAAGGATGTGGGGGAGGAGTACGAGGGGGTCGAGGTCGCGACGGCGATGGTGCGGGGCCGCACCGTGGGCCAGGCCATCGTCTCCGAGGCCCGCCGGCGCGGCGTGGAGGCCATCGTGCTGGCGGCCGAGGAGCCTACGCGGGTGCGTGGCGGGGCGATTCTCGGCGGTCGCGGCCGGGTGCGTGACCGCTTCGTGGGCGAGACCACCCGCTACGTGGTCGAGAAGGCCCCGTGCAAGGTGATCATCACCGCGCCGCCGGCGGGCGAGGAGGGAACGCGCGAGGGCGTGCTGCCCTAGAGTTGAACCGCCATGTTCGTGTTGATAGTCGGTTGCGGACGCGTGGGCTCTTCGATCGCCCACGCGATGCTGGAAGAGGGGCACGAGGTATCCGTGCTGGACGAGGACGCCGAGGCGATCGCCCTCCTCGACCGCGGCGCCGATCAGAGCTGGGAGGAGCGCGGGGGGCGCTTCACCGAGGGCACGGCGCTCGAGATCGACGCTCTGCTGGCGGCCGGCATCGAGCAGGCGGACGCCTTCGTGGCCTCGACCGACGGTGACAACACCAACCTCGTGATCGCCCAGATCGCCCAGCGTCGCTTCGACGTCGAACGCGTGGTGGTCCGGGTGCTCGACCCCGCCCGCGCGCGCTGGTATGCCGAGCAGGGCCTGCAGACGGTCTGCCCGACGCAGACCGCGATCGAGCTTCTCGAGGCGGCGGTACGCGGCCAAATCCGCTTCGAAGGGGTCTCGGGCTAGACATGTACGTGCTGATCGTGGGAGCCGGCAAGGTCGGCTGGAACCTCGCGCGCGAGCTCATCAACAAGCGCCACGAGGTGACCGTCGTCGAGGCCGATCCGCGTCGCTACGCGGTGGTGGAACAGGAGCTCGAGCACAGCGCGCTGTACGGCGACGGCTCGGAGCTCTGGGTGCTCGAGCGCGCCGGGATCGAGCGCGCGGACCTCGTGGTGGCGGTCACCGGCGACGACGAGGACAACATCCTGATCTCCCAGGTCGCCCGCGAGAAGTACGGCGTGGCCCGCGTGGTCGCCCGCTGCAACAACCCGCGCAACCTCCAGCATTTCGAGCTGCTGGGCGTCAAGCCGGTGATCTCGGCCACCGATCTGATCCTGCGCCTGATCGAGCACGAGGTTCCCAAGTACGGGCTCGTCCATCTGCTCGACCTGCCCGAGGAGCGACTCGAGATCATCGAGCTCGAGGTGGCCGACGGCTCGGACGCGGCGGGCAAGTCGGTCAAGGACCTCGGCCTGCCCGACGGCTCGCTGGTGATCTCGATCCTGCGCGACGGAGGTGGCTTCGTCCCCTCGGGCGATTCGGTGGTCGAGGCGGGTGACGAGGTGCTGCTGGTGCTCGACGTGGGCATTGAGTCCCGTGTGACCGAGCGCTTCACCAACCGTTCCGCGGCGTAGCGTGACTCGGCGCCGCGTCGATCACCTGCTGGTGGGTGGCGGCCTGGCGGCGGGCAACTGCGCGCGCTGGCTGCGCGAGGGCGGCGGGGATGGCTCGATCCTGCTGGTGGGGCGCGAGTACGACCCGCCCTACAACCGCCCGCCGCTGACCAAGGGCTATCTGCAGGGCAAGGAATCGCGTGAGGACGTGCTCTTTCGCCCGGACGAGTGGTGGTCACGGCAGGACATCGAGCTGCTCACGCGCACCAGCGTCATGAAGCTCGACCCGGCCGAGCGGGTGGCCACGCTCTCCACCAAGGAGGAGATCGAGTTCGGCGACGCTCTGCTGGCCACCGGCGCCAACGTGCGCCGCCTGCGCGTCGATGGCTGCGAGCTCGAGGGCATCCACTACATCCGGGCGTTCGGCAACTCGGACGCCCTGCGCGAGGAGGCCGAGCAGGCGGAGCGAGTGGTGATCATCGGCGGCAGCTACATCGGCACCGAGGTGGCGGCCTCACTCACCGCAGCTTACGGCGACAAGTGCACGATCGTGATGCAGGAGCAGGTCACGCTCGAGCGCCAGTTCGGCAGTCGGATCGGCGGCTTCTTCCAGGGCGTTCTCGAGGAACACGGGGTGACCGTGCACGGCGGCGACGAGCTGGAGCGCTTCGAGGGCGAAGGTCAGCGCGTCAGCCGGGTGGTGACCAAAGGTGGCCTCGAGCTCGACTGCGACCTGGTGGTCATCGGCGCCGGCGTCACGCCGGACGTGATCCTCGCCCGGGCGGCGGGCCTCGAGCTGGGCGAGTCGGGCGGCGTGCGCTGCTCGGGCGGCCTCGAGAGCTCGGTGCCCGGCATCTACACGGCGGGCGACATCTGCGAGTACCACAGCCCCGTGCACGGGCGTCAGCTGCGCGTGGAGCACTGGGACGTGGCCTTCAACCACGGCAAGACGGCCGCGCTCAACATGCTGGGCCGCGGGGTCGAGCACGACGCCCTGCCCTACTTCTTCTCCGATCTGGCCGACTGGGCCTCGCTCGAGTACGTGGGCCCCGGCTCGGGAAACCCGGTGGTGCGCGGATCGCTCGACGAGGGCCGCTTCTGCGCCTTCTACGTGGACGACGGGCGCGTCACAGCGGCGCTCAGCGTAGGCCGCTCCGAGGACCTCGAGCACGCCCGCCGGCTGATCACCGGGCATGTCCGGGTGGAGCCGGCCGCTCTCGCCGACGAGGGCACCGGCCTCAACTCGCTCTAGAGAGTCAGGCGGCCGCGGCCACGTAGGCCAGCATGCGGTTCGTGATGGCCGTGGCGCGCTCGACGGCGGCGTTGTCGAGCACCGGGGGGTCGGAGAAGCGCTCGGGCACGACCTCCTCGAGCCTGGGCAGCTGGCGGGCGGCCAGCTCGAGGCCCAGCCGGGCGCTCTCACGCACCACCTCGGGCTCGACCGACCACATCATCTCGAACACCCGCTCACCCGGCCCGGGGCGCTCCCAGCCGGCCAGGCAGGCGCTGAAGTCGGGTCCGTCGCAGATGATGGCCCACTCGTTGGCCAGCGGGTGGCCGCGTTCGATCGGGATCTCGAGCGGACCTCCCTCCGGCTCGCGCGTCTCGTCGAAATCGGCCAGCGCCACGGCGATCTCGGCCGTGCGGGCAAAGCCCTGCCAGCGCTTCTCGGCCTGCCGGTAGAACCTCTCCCGCTGGAAGGAGCCGATGAACACGGCTCGCTCGCCGCGGACCGAGCATTCGTCCTCGATCGCGTGCGAGATCGGCACCAGCAGGCGCTTGGGCACCGGGTAGGGGTGGAGGTCGGGCCGCAGCCGGCGCAGCCCCGCGTAGATCGACGGGGTGCTCTTGGCCACGCCGTTCACGAGCCGGTCGATGGCCGCGGTCAGCGACAGGCCGCCGTCACGGGCACGCCGCACCTCGATCACCTGATCGACCTCTTCGACCGGGTAGCGGCGGTGCCCGCTGGGCAGGCGCTCGGCGCGCGGGAAACCGTGCCGCTGCTCCCACATGCGCAGGGTCGCCGGCTGCAATCCGGTCCGTTCGGCGAGCTGGCCGATGGTCAGTGTCTTGGCCAAACCTCAACAACCTGTTCGATTTATGCTAAACATTCCGTTAGATCATCGTACGAAGGGGAAACGGGGTTCCAGCATGAATGCACTCGCCACGCCCAACGGCTTCACCAGCGCCTACCAGACCTACGCACCGCGCGCCTTCTCCGCCGCCTTCCGCGTGCTCGGTGATGCGGCCGCGGCCGAGGACGTCGTGCAGGATGTGTTCGTCACCATCTGGCGCAACCCGGACAAGTTCGATCCCGGCAGGGGCAGCCTGGCCGGCTACCTCGCCATGATGGCTCGCAGCCGCGCGGTCGACCGGATGCGGTCCCGCCAGGCTCGCGATTCGGCCGTGGACCGGCTCGGGCGCCGCGACGAGCGTGACGCCGTATCCGAGTCGCCGGCCGACGCCGTGCTGCGCCGCGACGAGGGCAACCGCGCGCTCAGGGCCGTGGCGCAGCTGCCCGAGGCCCAGCGCGAGGCCGTACTGCTGGCCTTTGGGCGCGGGCTCTCGGCCGCCGAGCTGTCCGACGCCTCCGGCGTGCCGCTCGGCACCGCCAAGAGCCGTCTGCGGCTGGGCCTGCAGAAGGCCCGCGAGAACCTGGCTCCGGCGGCCTGACCCATGGTCGACGGATTCGCCGAGCTCACCCTCGAAGCACGCGACATCTCCGCGCTCGAGGACTTCTATCGCCAGGCCTTCGGATTCGAGGTGCTCTCGCGCGAGGACGACCGCGTCTGGCTCGCCGTCGGAGACAGCGCCCGCCTGGGCCTGTGGGCCCCGGGCGAGAAGGAGTTCGGGGATGAAGGGGGCCGGCACGTCCACTTCGCCTTCAGCGCGGAGCCGGGCACGCTCGACGCGCTCGTCGTCAAGATCCAGGACGGCGGCTGCAGCTCGCTGCGGGGCCCGGTGGAGCATCCCGGCGGTGACCGCTCGGTCTACGTGGAGGATCCAGAGGGGAACGTCGTCGAGATATGGGACTTCTTTCGCCGTGGCCAGGGCGCGCGCGACGGCGTCGCGGCACTCGGCTGACGGGGTCATGCTCCGGTTCTGCGGGAACTCGACGACGTCCGACGCGATTTCCTTGCCCTTCTTGCGATTTCTGGCCACAGCACTCCTCTCAGGGGCGATACGGCCGAGTGCGCGCGGACGGTCACCCTCGCTGGCGGCCTGGCGCGATCCCTACCCTGACGTAACGGACGGACGCTGACAGCGATGGCCGGCTACTTCGACGATTCCTCGATGCTGCGGCGGGTCAACCGCGAGCGCGCATTGGCCCTGTCGGGACCGCGCGCCCTCCTCATGCAGGCCGCTCATCCGCTCGCCGTGTCCGGTCTGCTCGCCCATTCGACGGCCGTGGACGAGCCCTACGATCGCCTGGCCCGCACGGCCGAGGTGATGAGCACGATCGGGTTCGGCGAGCGCGAGGATGCCGACCGCGTGACCCGCGGCGTGCGGGCCATGCACCGGCGGGTGAGTGGACAGCTGCGCGAGCCGGTGGGCATCTATCCCGCGGGAACCCCCTACCGCGCCGACGACCCCGAACTGCTCCTGTGGGTGCTGTTCACGCTCGTCGATTCGAGCATCGTCGTCTACCGCGCCTACGTCGGCTCACTCTCCCGTGAGGAGGAGTCCGCCCTGTGGAACGACTACAAGGTCATCGGCCGCCTCTTCGGGCTGAGGGTACGGGACCTGCCCCGCACCCTGGCCGACCTGGACGATTACCGTCGCTCGATGCTCGAGGGGGATGTTCTGCATGTCACCGCCTGGGCGCGGGAGCGGGCCCGGGCAATCGTGCTCGACCCGCCGGTGCCCTGGATCGCCCAGCCGCTGCTCGAGACCGCGAACTTCATCACCATCGCACTCCTGCCCGACCGCATCCGCGATCAGTATGGCTTCGCCCCGGTGCCGCCCGCGCTGGTGCGCAAAGCGCTGGTCAAGGCGGGGGCGATCTACGTCAAGCGCGGCGTGGTCCCCTTTCTGCCAGACCGGCTGCGGCTGGTGCCGGCCGCCCGCGTGGCCGTGTAAGCCCGCGGCGCTCGCGCTTGCAAACATCCTCCGAGTGGACGCGGATCAGGTTCTGGCCTTCCGGCTGGCCCGCTCGGGGCTGGCCGTTCGGGATGCCCGCGGGCCTGCCGAAGCGGCGGCGTGCCCGGCCTCGGACTTCGCCCGGGGCGCGGCGCTGCTGGCGCTGGCCGCGCGGGACGAGCGCCTCTCCCGCGAGGCCTACGATCGCGCGGTCGACGCCGGCGAGCTCGTCGTCGCCCACGTAGTCCGCGGGGCGATCCACGCGCTGGCGCCGGGCGACCTGGCGCTCTATGGTCGCGCCCTGATCGCCCGCGACGACGGCGAGCTTGGCGTCCAGCTCGGTCAGCAGGTCCAGCGTCTGGCCGCCGACAAGGGCTTCGCTCCCAGCGAGGCGCTCGAGGAGGTGGCGACGGCCACCAAGGACGCGCTGGCGAACGGCCGGACGCTCGACAGGACCGAGCTGCACCAGGAACTGAGGGAGCGCGTTGGCGCCGACCTCATGCCCTGGTGCCGGAGCTGCCGCAGCCATCATGTCGCTCCGATGCTGTGGCGCTACGCCACTGTGAAGGCGGGCGTTCGGCTCGACTCCGGGCGCCGCTACCGGAAGGGCAAGCCGGGCCGGACGCCGGCGGCCAGCGAGGCCGTTCGCCGCTTCCTCGGCTTCTACGGACCGGCACAGCCCGCCGACTTCGCCGAGTGGGCGGGGCTCGCCAAGCCCCATGCCCAGCGCCTGTGGGACGAGGCGGCGGGCGAGCTCGCCGAGGTGCGCGTCGGCAAGAGGGCGGGATGGCTCATGAGCGATGACATGCGCGCGCTCCAATCGCCACCCGCTGCGGAGGGCATCCGCCTGATACCGCCGGGTGACCCCTATCTGCAGAAACCCAACCGGCCGCTGCTTGCCGCAGATCCCGAGCTGCGCAAGCGGCTGTTCCGGCCGGTGGCGAGCCCGGGAGCGGTGTTGCGGGATGGCCGCCTGAGCGGCCTGTGGCGGGTCAAGGCGAAGGGAAGGAAGGCAGAGCTCACCATCGAGAAGCTCGGGCGGTTCCGGCGTGCGGAGCTCGATGAGGAGGCCCAGCGGGTGGCGGAGCTGCGCGGAGCCGGCGAAGCCGTGATCGTGCTGGCCTGAGGGTCCGCCCGCCCGCTGGGACCGGTCAGTTCATTGCGGGGCAGGGACTCGAACCCCGATTTTCCGGTCCAGAGCCGGACGTCCTGCCATTGGACGACCCCGCAATCGGTGGGTAAGGATAGACACAGGGTGCCGAGAAACCGATCGGTGTTCCGTCCGGTGCGCGACCGAACAAACGTTCCTGCGTCAAGGAGCCCGCGGCGTGAACGCCGCCAGGCTCAGCCGCTCGGACTGCGCGGGGCCTTGCCTCGCACGCGGACCCGGAGACGCAACGTCGTCGTCTTCTCACGTGCGTCCGTCAGCGCGAGGCGCACCCGCGCGGTTCGCTTCAGGCGGCGGCCGGCCTTCAGGCCGGGCCAGACCAGCGTGGCCGCGCGCACCCCCTCGCCTGGGAACGGCAGGCTCAGCCGACGGCGAGAGACCAGGGGACGGACCCGCGAGGCTCCCATCTTCACCCGGGGCCGTACCTTGCCACGGCGCAGCCCCTTGGGCAGGGAGAGGGTCGCCGAGGTGATCGCCGGGCCCTCGCGAGCCGCGCTCAGGCGGGCAACCAGGCGTGCAGTGCCGCCGCGGCGGCGGACCGAGACGCGCGCGCGGGGGTCGCAGCCGGGGGTGGCGAGGGTCTGCTTGAACTCGAGGCGCTTCCCGGAGTGGGAGACCAGGGCAACGCTCATCGTGGTGCCCGTCTCCTTGTCGCAGAGATCCTTGCTCAGCTGGAGGAGCCCCTTCTCGGGTCCGGCCTCGAACTCGAGCCTGAAGCTCCGCACGGGCAGGTCCGGGTTGGAGGGGAAGGTGTTCCTGGTGCCGAACTCGCCCAGCTCGGTCACCCCGTCGAGGCGCACTCCCACCGGAGGCGGGAGCAGAACCAGCAGGCCGGGCAGCGCGGCGGGGGTGTTGAGCGCGAGGAAGACCGGTCCGCGCACGGGCTGGGACTGCAACGGCGAGTCGATGATCGCCGTGCCCACGCGCGAGCTCTCCGGACATGCCCCGGCATCGGCCTGCGGACGCAGACAGGTGCGCCGCAGCGCGCTCTGGCTGGCGGCCACCGCCTTCGGGAGGATCACCTCGGCCCGCTTCAGCGCCGCGTGCTCGGGATCGAAGCGCAGAGTGGTCGACACCGGCGGGAAGGTGCCGGGCTTGGTCATGCCCGGCGCTCCGACCGAGCCTTCGGCCGACGCCTCGAAGGGCAGCGCCTGGCAGTTGGCGGGCGTGAAGGCAAAGCTCCTCTGCGAGGCCTTGGCCGGCGCGTCATGGGAGTTGGCCCGGCTGACCGAGACGCCCGGCGCGCAGGCGGTGGGCATGCGTACGAAGCTGCCGCGGCTCGCCCGTCCGTGCAGGGTCAGGGCGATCCTCTGGATCTGCACGTTGAGGCCACCCGACTCACGCGGCTGGTCGGCGAAGGTCGACTCGAGGCCGTACCCGTCCGGTCCCGGCTTGAGCTCCACCGGAGCCTGCAGGAAGATCTTCGAGAGTCCGCCGACCGCCTCCAGCACGAGGCCCAGGCGCGCGGGCTCGGTGCCCGCCGGACGCAGGTTGTAGACCACCCCGTTGACCGGCGGAGCCGGCAGCGTGGGCAGAACGCTTGGCACCAGCGCGACGTTGGCGTTGACCACCACGCTGCCCACCACCGAATCGGATGGGCAGGCGTCGGCCGCGTACTGCTGCGGCGGGCAGACCGCCGCCGCCTGGGGATTGCCGAGCAATCCCGGAGCGAGGCGGACGAACGCGTCCCTGACGTCGTCCGCGGCGCTGTCGTAGGACAGGGTCTGCGTGATCGTCACGTTGGGGTGGCCGCCCGCCGCGAGCGATTGCGGCTCCACCCTGAAGCCGGACATCGTCACGTCTGCCGAGGCGGGCCCGGCGGACAGCGCCAGCGCCGCCCCCAGAGCCGCGATCACACCGAGTCGCATCCTCATCCCACCGAAAATACGGCCCGCCGGGCGAACGTGCGCCGGTTCCCGGCGGGGGAGAGCGGCCAAGGGGGAATATTCGGCCCCGCATTAGTGCTCGACCCTCCCTCGCTCGCGTCGGCCCAGCACGGCGCGGCACGCCCGCGTCAGGCCGCCGCCTGCTCCGCCCAGTCGCGGTAGAGCCGCGCGTAGGCGCCGTCCGCCTCGAGCAGCTCGTCGTGGGTGCCCTGCTCGGCGATGCCGCCATGGTCGAGCACCACGATGCGGCCGGCACCGCGGATGGTGGACAGCCGGTGGGCGATCACGATCGCCGTCCGTCCGGCCAGCAGCCGCCGGAGGCCCCGCTCGATCTGGGACTCGGTGCGCACGTCGACGTTCGAGGTGGCCTCGTCGAGGATCAGGATGCGCGGGTCGGCAGCCGCGGCGCGCGCGAAGGCCACGAGCTGGCGCTGCCCGGCCGACAGATGGCCGCCGCGCTCGCCCACCTCGGTGTCGTAGCCCTCGGGCAGGCGCTCTATGAACTCGTGAGCGCCCACCGCGCGGGCGGCGACGAGCACGTCCTCCTCGGTCGCGTCAGGCCGCCCGAAGGCGATGTTGTCGTGGATGCTGCCCGAGAACAGGAAGCCCTCCTGGGGCACCACGCCGAGCTGGGAGCGCAGCGAGTGCTCGGTCACGTCGCGCAGGTCGTGGCCGTCGATCAGCACGCGACCGCGGTCGGGATCGTAGAAACGGGCCACGAGCTTGGCCAGAGTGGACTTGCCCGCCCCGGTGGAGCCGACGAGCGCGACGGTCTGGCCCGGCGGTATCAGCAGCGATACGTCGCGCAAGGCCGGCTCCGCGTCGGCGCCGCCGTAGCCGAAGTTCACGTCGTCGAACTCGATCTCGCCCCGCACGCGTGGCAGCTCGACCGCATCGGGCCGGTCGCGGATGTCGGGCTCCTCGTCGAGCAACTCGAAGATCTTGTCGAGAGCGGCCATGCCGGCCTGGTAGGTGGTGTAGAGCTGCGAGAGCGACTGGATCGGGTCGAAGAACGTCTGCAGGTAGAACACGAACGAGGCCAGCACGCCGAGCGTCGTCGCGCCGTCCAGTACCTGGTTGCCGCCGTAGATGAGGATCACGGCGGTGGCCACGGCGGAAAGCAGCTCGACCGACGGGAAGTAGGCCGCGTTGAGATAGACGGTCCTCATGTTGGCCTCGCGGTGCTCGTCGTTGAGCTCTGCGAAGCGACGCCGGTGGCGGGGCTCCTGGCCGAAGGCGCGCACCACGCGCACGCCGGACAGGGTCTCCTGCAGGTAGGCGGTGACCTGCGCGATCTTCTCGCGGGTCAGCCGGTACGCGCCGCTGGAGGCGATCCGGAAGATCACGCTGCCGACAAGCAGCACCGGGAAGGTGAGGAAGGTCACCAGCGCCAGACCGGGATCGAGCACCACCAGGATGACCGCGGTGCCCACCAGCGTAAGCGTGGCCGAGAACAGTGTCTGCATGCCCTCGGTGACGAGCTGATCGAGAGCCTGGATGTCGTTGGTCAGCCGGGAGATCAGCACGCCGGCCTTGTTGCGCGAGTAGAACCCGATCGACAGGCGCTGTAGATGCTCGAAGAGCTGGATGCGCAGGTCCTGCAGCGCGCGCTGGCCCACCCAGTTGATGAGGTAGGTCTGCACGTAGGTGGCGCCCCAGTTGACCACCGCCGCGCCCAGGAAGGCGATCAGGATCAGGGTGAGCGCATTGAGGTCCTCGTCGCCGATGGCCTTGTCGATGGCCAGTCCGGCGAGGTAGGGGGGAAGCAGCGCCGCGCCCGTTGCGAGCAGCAGCGCCAGCAGCATGAGGATCACCCGGCCGCGATAGGGCCGCAGCAGCGTGACGAGATGACGCAGCTTGCCCAGGCGGCGGTCCTCGCCGCGCACGAGCGTGAGCACGCGCCGGGTGCGTTCGGCCGCGCTCACAGCCCCGCCACCTCGCGCTCGGGGTCGTCGCGAGTGAGGAAGACCTGGTCGGGCAGGCCCTTCTCGGCGATCTCGCGATACAGCGGCGACTCATCCAGCAGCTCGTCGTGAGTGCCCTGCGCGGCCACGCGGCCGTTCTCTAGAACGACGACCTCGTCGGCGAGGTCGATGGTGGACAGGCGGTGGGCGATCACGAACGTCGTGCGCCCCTCCATCACCTCGCGCAGGGCGGACTTGATGCGGCTCTCGGTGGTCGCGTCCACGCTGGAGGTGGCGTCGTCGAGGATGAGAATGCGCGGCTCGGCCAGCAGGGCGCGCGCGATCGCCACCCGCTGCCGCTGGCCGCCGCTGAGGGTCAGGCCGCGCTCGCCCACGAGCGTGTCGAGCCCGTCGGGCAGGTCGTCGACCAGCTCGAGCAGCCCGGCGCGGGCGGCCGCAGCCGTAACCTGCTCGTCGCCGGCGTCGGGATCGGCGTAGGCGATGTTGTCGCGCAGGCTGGCGGAGAAGAGGAAGGCATCGTCTGACACCACCGCCACCTCGCGCCGGAGCGATGTGACATCGATGTCGCGGACATCGGCCCCGTCCACCAGTACCGCGCCGTGGTCGACGTCGTACAGGCGCGGGATGAGCATCACCAGGGTCGTCTTGCCCGATCCCGTGGGACCGACCAGCGCCACGGTGCGCCCGGGCTCGACGCTCAAGTCCACGTCATGCAGGATGGGCTCCCCGCCGTCGTAGCCGAAGCTGACGCCGCGCAGCTCGACGCGGCCTCCGCCGGCCGGCAGGGCCGGCGCGCCCGGCGCCGAGGTGAGCTGCGGCTCGCGGTCGAGGATCTCGAACACGCGCGCGCCGCTGGCCACGGCGCGCTGGGCCATCCCGAGCGCGATGCCGAGCATCCGCATGGGTGAGGTGAGCAGCAGGACGTAGCCGTAGAAGGCCACGAACTGGCCGACCTCGAGATTGCCGTTGATGGCTTGGCGCCCGCCCACGAACAGCACCGCGGCCAGGCCGATCTGCGGCAGGAAACCGATGAACGGGCTGTAGAAAGCGCGCAGGCGCGTGGAGACCATCGACTGGTCGAACACGCGCGCCACCGCACGGCTGAAGCGGCGCAGCTGGCGCTCCTCTTGGGCGAAGGCCTTGACCACGCGCACGCCGCCGACGTTCTCCTCGGCCTCGGCGGTGAGCTCGGCGATCCGCTGCTGCACCTCCTGGCTGGCCGGCCGGTTGCGCCGGCCGTAGCGGAACGCCACCCAGATCACGAACGGGGTGGGAGCGAGCGCGACGGCGGCGAGCACGGGATCTACGGCGAGCATCACGGCGGCCGCGATCAGGATGGTGAGCGCCGACTGGACGATGAAGATCAGGCCGTAACCGAGGAAGAAGCGCACCGACTGCAGGTCGACGGTGGAGCGCGACATCAGCTGGCCGGTCTGCTGGCCGTCGAAGAACTCCAGCTCCAGCGAGTGCAGGTGCTGGTACATACCGTTGCGCAGGTCGTACTCCACGCCCAGCGACACCTTCCCGGCCACGAGTCGACGTGAGACGCTGAAGAGCAGGCGAAAGACGCCGACGGCCGCCACGGCCAGCGCCAGCGGCCAGAGATTGACCCCGCCGTTCTCGATCTCGTCGACGGTGCGGCCGATCAGGTAGGGAATGAGCACGCCCGCGCCCATGGCAAAGGCCGCGAGCACGAAGGAGACAGCGACCCCTGCGCGGTAGGGGCGCAGGAATCCCAGAAGCCGCCAGAACGTGCGCATCGAAGCCCTTACTTTACTTTATGAAGTGAGCCTGGTCATGCGTACCCACGGGGTTCTCCCCGCCGCCCGGGGCGCGGCACGCAGGGCTCCCGCGCCCGCTTGCTTCGAAGAGCTCGTCGAAGAACCCGGGAGCCGGGCTGTAGTCGGACTCGCTCACGGGGTCGGCGCCGCTGCTCAAGGAGCCTGAGTTCTACTCCGCTCGGCGGGCTCAGGCCGCCTTGCGCGCGACGCCGCGGCCCAGCCGCTGCGCCACCACGGCCTGACGGTGGTCGAAGATGCGCTCGAGGTCGCGTCGGACGAACAGCCGGTGGGCCAGCTCGCCCAGCCCCCCAGGCAGCGCGTAGCGCACGCGGTCCCGCACCAGCGTTCCGTCCGCGTCGGGCTCGAAGGTGTGGGTGTGGTGCCACAGCTTGTAGGGCCCGCGGATCTGGGCGTCGACGAAGCGCACCCCCGGCTCCCAGGCCTCGATCCGGGTCAGCCAGCGGATCGGAATGCGGTGAAGCGCGAGCCGGTACTCGATCAGGGCACCCTCTCGCATGTCGATCGGGCGCGGCGTGACGATGCGAAAGCGCAGCCAGGAGGGGGTGATCGCCTCCAGGTTGAAGGCGTCCCCGAAGAATTCGAAGACCTCGCCGGGGTCCCCGGGAAGGACCTGGGTGCGCTCGAGCACGTGCTCCACGCAGAGTGATACGCGCCAGCCGGCGCCCCGGTTTGCAGGAGCCGGCCGCCGAGTCTGGAAAGGAACCGCGTGACCCCGCGCTGTGCAGCGCTGTCGGAGCGCCTGAGCCCTGAAGGACGCCGCGCGCTGGCCGCCTTCCTGGCCGGTCGTCTTCCGGCAGGCCGGCTGCATGCCGAGCTGTTGCGAACGAGCGCCGCGGGCGGAGTCTCCGCGGCGCCGGCCGAGGGCGCCGGCGCGCGCCCGGCCATGCGCGCCGCTTAGGTCGGCCCCACGCAGATCAGCCGATCGTCCGGGCGCAGCTCCTTGAGGCGCGGGTCGTCGTACTGAATGAGCTCTCCGTCCCGCACCACTCCGAGCACTCGGCCGTCGAGCTCGTGCAGGGCGTTCGGCCCCAATTCCTCGGCCGTGATCTCCCGTTCGAAGAGCTTCAGGCCGTCCGCGGGCACGAGCAGGTCGTCGAGCAGGGTGAGCAGATGAGGCGAGGTGACCCCGGCGGCGAGAAGGCGGCCGGTGGCCGTGGAGCCGCGGACGACGGCGTTCGCGCCGCTCTGCTCCATCAGGTGGGCGTTTTCGTCCTCGGCCACCGCGGCCACGATGCGGCAGTCCGGGTTGAGCTCGCGCGCGGTGAGTGAGACGAGCACCGCCGTGTCGTCTCCCGTCACCGCGATGACGACGGTGTGCGCCGACTCGACACCGGCATGGACGAGCACCGAGCGCCGGCTGGCGTCGCCCTCGACGGCCGCGATGCCGCGTTCGCTCGCGGTGTTCACCGCGCCGGGATCGATGTCCACCGCGACCAGTGAGTCGGCGGAGGTGCCGTGGCCGATCAGCTCCTTGGCCGCCGCCCGGCCTCGCTTACCGTAGCCGCAGAGGATGTGGTGGTCGCGCAAGGTTCGTCTCCAGCGCCGCTCGCGGTAGGCCGCCACCGAACGGGCCGCCAGAAGCTCCAGGGTCGTGCCCACGAGCAGCACGAGGAAGATAACGCGGGCGGGCGTCGTGACGAAGGTGGTGAGCAGGCGAGCGGAGTCCGACACCGGCGTGATGTCGCCGTAGCCCGTGGTGGTGACGCTGACCGTCGAGTAGTAGAGCGAGTCGAGGAAGTTGACGCTGTCGTCCGAGGTGTCGCGATAGCCGCTCCGGTCGAGCCAGGTCATCACCGCCACGCCGAGGATCAGGCCCGTGGCGATGGCGATGCGCGTGGCCAGCACGCGCAAGGGGGTGCTCCCGGTCGCGGGAAGAACGAGCTCAGGAGGTCGAGGCGGCGCACTCATCTGCACCATCATGCCCAGCATGGCGGTCTACGTCGATGAGCCGATCTGGGAGTGGCGGGGCCGGCGCTGGTGCCATCTCACCGCGGACGACAGCGAGGAGCTGCATGGATTCGCCGCCGAGCTGGGGTTGCGCCGGCACTGGTTCCAGCACAAGCCCGGCCGCCCGTGGCACGACCACTACGACCTGCCCGAGCAGGTGCGCGCGGTCGCGCTCGCCCGGGGCGCGGTGGCGCTCACCACCAGGGAGATGGGCCGCAGGCAGGCCGAGCGCCGCCGGCTGGCGCGATTGGACGGCGCAGACAGGGGCACCCGGAAGACAGGGACTCGGCACGTCTCATCGCAAGAGTGACCATCGGCGGCCTGTTCGTGGGCCACGGCATGCAGAAGCTCCGGGGCTGGCTCGGCGGGCCCGGACTGGAGGGCACCAGGCAGATGATGGACGGCCTCGAGCTGGGGCCGGGGCGGCGCAACGCTCTCGCCGCCTCGGTGGCCGAGACCGCCGGTGGCGCCCGGGCGGCGCCGTCGCCGCCGCGATCCTTGTTGGGACAGTCGCGCCCGCGCTCCTGGGCGCCTCCCTGGGACTGCGCGGCCGGGGCGCTCGCGTCGTCGCCGGATCCGCCGGCGAGGGCCCCGCTCGCCGGAAGCCCGACGGCGTGGGCTACGGCGCACCGAGCGCCGGCCAGCCCTGCGGCTCGGCGCCGGGGGCGCCCCGCATGAAGCGCGCCAAGAGTCGTCTCTCAACGGTTACGGTGAGTAACGTCAAAGGGGTGACATCCGAACGTGCACAGGCATACGGGCGTGTCGTCGCCACGCTCAACGGAATTGGCCCCACGAAGCTCTCAGCCGAGGAGCAGTCGACGATCCGCGACGCGGCCGACGCGCTCTTCTTCAGCGAAGACCTGCCCTCCGACGACAGTGCTCTGCTGAGCGCCTACGAGTTGCTGGACGGGCTCGTGAGCTCCGGCCGCTGGCTCGAGGAGACGGCCGGCCGCCTGCGGTCCGACCTCAGGGGCTGCGGACCCCTGGCCCTGAGCCGTTAGGGCCAGGGCGGCACGCTCAGCGCACGCCGACCAGATCCACTACGAAGACGAGCGTCTCGTCGGGCGCTATCACGCCGCCGGCCCCGCGCTTGCCGTAGCCGAGGTTCGGCGGGATGGTGATGCGCCGTCGCCCGCCCACGCGCATGCCGGCCACTCCCTGGTCCCAGCCGGCGATCACCTGGCCCTTGCCCATCCCGAACTTGAAGGTGTCGCCGCGGTCCCAGGAGGCGTCGAACTGCCGCCCGGTGGACCACGAGACGCCCACGTAGTGCACCTCCACGACTCGCCCGGCGACGGCCTCGTCCCCCGCGCCCACGGTCAGGTCCTCCAGCTCCAGCTGATACGACGGCGCCTGATCGGAGGGCACTTCGACCTCCGGCTTCTGGGTGTCGGACATGGCCGGGCAGCCTAGCGGGCGCAATCGATGCAGAGGACGCTCTCCGCAGCCGCCCGCAGCCGGCCGGGGGCGATCGGCCTCTCGCAGCGGTCGCATACGCCGTAGCTGCCTTCCTCGAGCTTGGACAAAGCCCGCTCCAGGCGCTCCTCGGAGCTCACCAGGCTGTTGCCCACCCCGATCTCGTTACGGCGGCTGATCGCCTCATTGGTGCCGTCGCCGATCCGCTTGCCGAAGCCGATGCCCGCCCCCGGCTCAGGGGTCTTGGCCAGCTCGGCGATGCGAGCGCGGATCTCATCGAGCCGGCGCCGCAGGACCCGCTCGGTCTCCTCGATGTCAACCCTCTGCTGGCGGTCCTCCATCACCACGAGCCTAGTCGCGTCGCCGATGAGTTTCCGCGTCCTCGCCGGTCTAAGTTCTGGACGCGATGTCGCCCCTGGACACAAGCGCACCGACGCTCGAGCCGGCGCTCCTCGATGCCGCCCGTCAGGGTGACGAGGAGGCCTTCCGGCGGCTCGTCGAGCCGCATCGGCGCGAGTTGCAGGCCCACTGCTACCGGATGCTCGGCTCGCTCCATGACGCCGAGGATGCGCTGCAGGACGCGTTGTTGCGCGCGTGGCGCGGGTTGCCCGGCTTCGAGGGCCGCAGCTCGCTGCGCTCGTGGCTCTACCGGCTCGCCACCAACACCTCGCTGGACCTGATCGCACGGCGGCCCAAGCGCGTGCTGCCGATCGACTACGGCCCCAGCGCTGATCCCCACGCGGATTTCGGCCCCCCGTTGGTCGAAACGGCGTGGCTCGGGCCCTACCCGGATGCGGAGCTCGGCTCGCTCGAGGCCGCGGCCGCACCCGAGGCCCGCTACGAGCTGCGCGAGAGCGTGGAGCTGGCCTTCGTGGCCGCCCTCCAGCACCTCCCGGCCCGCCAGCGCGCCGTGCTGATCCTGCGCGAGGTGCTCGGCTTCTCGGCGAAGGAGACCGCGTCCACGCTCGACACCACGCTCGCCTCGGTGAACAGCGCGCTGCAGCGGGCCCGCAGCGCCGTGGACGGGCGACTCCCCGAGCGGAGCCAGCAGCCCACCCTGCGCTCGCTCGGCGACCAGCGCATGCGCGAGCTGGTCGAGGCCTACACCGGGGCCATGGAGCGGGCCGACGTGGATGCCGTGTTGGCCCTGCTCAGCGAGGACGCGACGTGGTCGATGCCGCCGTACCCGATCTGGTACTCGGGCCGGCCGGCGATCAGGGAGTTCCTCCGGGAGGGGCCGATGACGACCCGTTGGCGCCACCTCCAGGTAGGCGCCAACGGCCAACCGGCCGTCGGCTGCTATGCCTTTGACGAGGAGAGCGGCACCTATCGCGCCCAGGTTCTCGACGTGCTGACCCTGGACGGTGCGCAGATCGCCGAGGTGACCGCTTTCATCGACGGCGGCCTATTTCAGCGCTTCGGCCTACCCGACGAACTACCCGATCAGCCCGCCCACCGGAAGGATCGATGACAGTAACCGCACAAACCCCCCTGGCCATCGAGGCCTCCGGCCTGAGGAAGGCCTTCGGCGAGACCCAGGCCGTCGACGGCGTGGACCTGGCCGTGCGCCGCGGGTCGGTCTACGGGGTGCTCGGCCCCAACGGAGCCGGCAAGACGACGACGATTCGCATGCTCGCAACGCTGCTGCGCCCGGATTCGGGCTCGGCCCGAGTGCTCGGGCACGACATCGTGAGCCAGGCCGAGAAGGTACGCAGCGTGGTCAGCCTCACCGGTCAGCTCGCCTCGGTCGACGAGGACCTCACCGGGCGGGAGAACCTCGTCCTGCTCGCCCTGTTGCTCGGCTTCAAGCGGGCTCAGGCCAACGCGCGCGCGGCGGAGCTGCTCGAGGCCTTCGACATCGCCGACGCCGCCGGCCGGCAGGTCAAGAACTACTCCGGCGGAATGCGGCGCCGGCTCGACATCGCCGCAAGCCTGGTGGTCACCCCGGAGCTGATGTTCCTCGACGAGCCCACCACCGGCCTCGACCCGCGCTCGCGCAACCAGGTCTGGGACATCATCCGGGCGCTCGTGGCCGAGGGCACCACGATTCTGCTCTGCACCCAGTACCTCGACGAGGCCGACCAGCTGGCCGACGGCATCGCCGTGATCGACCACGGCAAGGTGATCGCGGAGGGCACGCCGGGCCAGCTCAAGGCCTCGGTGGGCTCCGGCGCGCTGCACGTGCGGCTGCTCGACCCCGACCAGCGGCCGGACGCGGCGCCGCTGCTCGAGCGCGAGCTCGGTGCGGTACAGCTCGAGGCCGACCCCGCGGCTCTGTCGGCCACGGCGCCCGACGCCGACCGCGCGGCGCAGGCCGTCGCCGGCCTGTCGCGGGCCGGGATCGGCGTGGCCGACTTCTCCATGGGCCAGCCGAGCCTCGATGAGGTCTTCATGGCGCTCACGGGCCACCGGGCCGACGAGGGCGACGAGAAGGCAATCGCCACCGAGGAGGAGCACGCGGCATGAGTGTCGATCCGACCGTCCAGGCCCGGCCGCCGGGCCACGCCGATCAGGCGCTGCGCCAAGCGCTGTCCTCCGGTCCCCGGCCGCCACGCTCCAATGCCGCGTCCGCGGTGCTCGCCTTCGGCTGGCGCGGGATGCTGAAGATCAAGCACGTCCCGGAACAGCTCATCGACGTGACGCTGACCCCCGTGCTGTTCACGGTGATGTTCACCTACATCTATGGGGGCGCGATCTCCGGATCCACCGGCAGATACCTCCAGTTCATCCTGCCCGGGATCCTCGCGATGTCGGTCCTGTTCACCACCGTCTACTCGGGAGTGGCCCTCAACACCGATCTGACCAAGGGCGTGACCGACCGCTTCCGCTCGCTACCGATCTGGCGCCCGGCCCCGCTGGTGGGCGCCGTGCTCGGCGACAGCGTGCGCTATCTGGTGGCCGCGAGCGTGGTGGTGATCGTCGGCGTGATCCTTGGCTACAGCCCGCCGGCCGGGGTGGGCGGCGTGCTCGCCGCGATGCTGCTGGTGGTGGTCTTCGCCTTCGGCCTGGCCTGGGTGTTCACCACCGTGGGACTGCTCATGCGCGCGCCCAACGCCGTCATGAACGCCGGCTTCATGGCGCTGTTCCCATTGACGTTCCTCAGCAACGCCTTCGTGCCGCCGGAGACCCTGCCGAAGGGCCTCGAGACCTTCGTCGACGTCAACCCGATCTCGCAGCTGGTGACGGCCGCACGCGGCCTGATGAACGGAACGGTCACAACCGGCGAGATCGGAATCGTGCTGGCCGCTGCTACGGCGCTGACCATCGTGTTCGCCCCGCTCACGATGCACTTGTACCGAAGCCGGGCATAGCAATCTCAGGCCGTGTCGAAATCGCGGCGGCTCGTTCGTCGCCAGAGTAGACGCGGGCTTTCGGAACAGGTTCGAGCCCCAACCACAAGGAGGCACCAACATGCGTTTCATGATCCTGGTCAAGGCCGACGCCGACTCCGAGGACGGTGTGATGCCGTCCACGGAGCTCCTGACCGAGATGGGCAAGTACAACGAGGAGCTGGTCAAGGCCGGCGTCATGCTTGCGGGCGAGGGGCTGCACCCCAGCTCGAAGGGAGCCCGCGTGAGGTTCTCCGGGGCCGAGCGGAGCGTGATCGACGGGCCGTTCACCGAGACCAAGGAGCTGGTCGCGGGCTTCTGGATCTTCGAGGTCAAGTCGCTCGAGGAAGCCATCGAGTGGGTGAAGCGCGGGCCCTTCGACGGCGGGACCGAGATCGAGATCCGCCAGGTCTTCGAGACCGACGACTTCGGTGACGAGCTCACGCCCGAGCTGCGTGAGCAGGAGGAGCGCCTGCGGGCGCAGGAGGCCGCGAACCGGTAGTCGGCGGCTCCTGGACGAGGACCGTCATGGCCACCCAGGTACACCGGTCGATCGAGGCCGTCTGGCGGATCGAGTCCGCCCGCCTGATCGCCGGTCTGGCGCGCATCGTGCGTGACATCGGTCTGGCGGAGGACCTCGCCCAGGACGCGCTCGTCATCGCGCTCGAGCGCTGGCCAGAGTCAGGCGTTCCGGACAATCCGGGCGCCTGGCTCATGGCGACGGCCAAGAACCGCGCGATCGACCAGCTGCGCAGGGGCGCCACGCTCGAGCGCAAGCAGGAGGAGCTCGCCCGAGAGCTGGAGGTACGGCTGGATCGGTCCGGACCGGATCTCGACGCGGCTATCGACGACGACATCGGCGACGACTTGCTCAGCCTCATCTTCACCACGTGCCACCCGGTCCTCTCCACCGACGCGCGCATCGCGCTGACGCTGCGCCTGCTCGGCGGTCTCACGACCGGCGAGATCAGCCGCGCCTTTCTCGTCCCGGAGTCCACGATCGCGCAGCGCATCGTGCGGGCCAAGCGGACGCTCGCGGAGGCCCGGGTCCCCTTCGAGGTGCCCAGCGGGGATGATCGCGACGCCCGCCTCTCGTCGGTGCTCGAGGTGGTCTACCTCATCTTCAACGAGGGCTACTCGGCGACCGCCGGTGACGACTGGATGCGACCGGAGCTGTGCGAGGACGCGCTGCGCCTCGGCCGCATCCTCGCCGGACTGGCTCCCGAGGAGCCGGAGGTCCACGGGCTCGTCGCGCTCATGGAGATCCAGGCCTCGCGCTCGCGCGCGCGCGTCGGTCCCTGCGGGGAGCCGATCCTGCTGCTCGATCAGGACCGCTCGCGCTGGGACTACATGCTCGTCGGCCGCGGGCTGGCTGCGCTCGAGCGGGCCCGGCAGCGTGGCGGCGGCCTCGGCCCCTACACGCTCCAGGCAGCCATCGCCGCTTGCCACGCCCGCGCCCGCGCTCCGGAGCAGACCGACTGGGAGCGCATCGTCGCGCTCTACGACGCTCTCGCCCAGCTGGCGCCGTCACCGGTGGTGGAGCTCAACCGCGCCGTGGCCGTGGGCATGGCCTACGGCCCGGCGGCCGGCCTCGAGCTCGTGGACGAGCTGACCTCCGAGCCGGCGCTCGAGGGCTACCACCTGCTGCCGAGTGTGCGCGGCGACCTGCTCGTCAAGCTGGGCCGCGGCGCGGAGGCCCGCGCCGAGTTCGAGCGGGCGGCGGGGCTGACCGGCAACACCCGCGAGCGCAGGCTGCTGCTCGAACGCGCCGCGGCGCCGGGGTCAGTGGCCGGCCCCGAACGCAACGGCGTCAACCACCGGTAGCGGTCTACTCGAGCACCTCGATCGCGCGGTGCTCGGACGCTCACCGCGAAGCTTCGGCGCGGCGAGGCAGGAGACCGCCCAGCTTGAGCGGCTTGTTGAGCCTCTGCGGTTTGCCCCTGGCGGGGCGGAAGCTCACGCTTACGAGTGCGCGCATGGGGCCCCGACGTTCGAGCAGCCGCCGTCCGGCCCGGGAGGTGGCGAGCTCGAGGCGCACGCGGCGCGCCTGCTTGACGCGGCTCCGGGCCGAGGCGAGCGTCAGCCGGGCCCCTGCTGCGGCGGTGCTCGGTGCGCGTGGCGGCTGCGGGGCGGCAACGCTCGCGGTGGCGCTCAGCCGGCCCGCCTTCGGTATCGCCAGCAGCAGGCTGACGCCGCCGTCGCGCCGTGGGGTGGACTTGATCAGCCGTAGCCGTTTCGGCCGCTTGGCGGCGGGCGGTTCGTCCTCACCGGTGGGCTCGTCGCCGAACCCCTCGTCGAAGAACGGGTCGCCGTCATCCCCTGCGAACGAATCCAGGCCGCCGCCGTCGGGGTCCTGGGTCTCGTCGCCGAGCAGGTCGCTATCGACATCGGGCTCGATGCTGCCGTCGAAGAGAAGCTCGTCACCGGTCCCGCCATCGGTCCCGCAGGGGGCGCAGGGCAGTGCGAAGGTGACCACGGCACCATCGGGCCTCGGGCGATTGCGCACGCCCAGCTCCACCTCGCCGCGGCGAAACACGAAGGCCAGCGAGTCGCCGGGCTCAACCGCCAGGTGGAGGTCCGCCACGGACGTGACCGCGCCCTGACGAGACGTCACGCTCAGCGGCGCGCTGGCGACGACAGTCGCGCCGATTCCTCCGGCCACGGGGCGCAGGACCGCGATCCGTGGGTTTTCGGTTCCCGTCGTGCGCTTGGCGGATGCGCTCGCCGAGACGAGCACGCCACCCGCGGGTGCCTCAACGAGCGAACCCTGAAGCGCGAACTGGCGGACGCCGACCGCGGTCCCCGCCGAGACGCTCCGGTAGCGGTCGGGCGTCACGCTCGTGTCCGGCGAGCCCAGCGTGGTCGCCGCTTCGGTCGGCCCCGCCGCGACCGCCGCTGCCAGCAGAGCGACGGCGGGCACGACGGCGGCGTAGCGACGTGCGGCCATTACCGGGTTGTTCGCAATCCGGGCCCGGATCGTTCACCCATCGGCTCGGGAATAGTCGTGCGTGCCCGCTCGTTCAGCATGACATGCCCACCGTCGTGGTACCGCGCCACCGTGTCGTCCATCGGCCCGTTTCGCGGAAATGGAGGCGCTGAGGGCCGGCGCGGCGGGGCCGCTGGCAAGCGATCCCGCCGCAAAGCCGGCGAGAGCGTTGCCGGCGGCGACGCTCAGGGACGCCGACGTCCAGCTGACCCCGCCGGGCGCGGGGCGTCAGCTCAGCCCAGCGCGCCCGGAGGCAGCACGTAGCGATGCGGTGCGGCCGATGCCGCGGCGCTGCTCTCGAGCCGAGAGCCGTGCAATCCACGGGACCGCGTGGCGGCCACAGCGGCCTCGGGTTGCCCATCGTGGGCCACCACCCAGTCGATGACCCGCGTGTAGTCGGCGCCGGCCGCAAGGATCGCCGCGCGCTCGATCACCTGACCGCCCGACGGCAGCGGCCGCGAGAGCCGCCTGACCAGATCGAGAATCTCGTCGTCGCCCAGGATGCCTTCCGCTTCGTCGTTCACCTGCACGAGCCTAGTCCTCTGGAGCCCGGCCTGTGCATCGGCGCCCGTGCCGGGAGCGGGCGCAGGGACCCTCGTCGCGCCGGTCCGCTCGGACGTAGAAGGGAAAAGCGACGAAAGGGACAACAATGGTCGATAGAGGCGCCGCCGCCAGTCGCGGTCGCACCGCAGGCGGGATCCTGGCCTCGAGCCCCGGCGCGACCTGGATCGCGGCCGCCGCGTTCCTGTCGTTCGTGCTGTCGGTAGGGCTGTGGATCACCGACTCTCGCGAGGAAGCCCTGTTCGTGGGCCTCTGGGTGCCATCGATCCTCGCCCTCGGTGCCTTCTACGCCGCGCTCGGGGGCGGGCGCGGGTGACCGCCTTCCTGCTGGCGGCAGGTGTGGTCGTCATCGTCCTGGTCGCGATCGGACTGTGGTGCATGGAACGTGCCGGTGTGGAGCCCGGGGCCCGGGCCACAGGCGAGGCCCCTGATCCCACGGAGGAGGCCGAGGTTCGAGACCGCTGGCTCGTACGGCAAGCCGAACCCCGCTCGGGCATCCTGGTCGAGCGCCCTCCCACCGACCCGCCTTGAGCCGCCGCCGATGAGTGCGGCCCGGCACTGGAGTCCTAGTGTCGGAACTGCCCATGCCCACTCCCGGCTCTATTCAGCGCACCTACCTGCTGCTCATGCTGGGCAACACGCTGGCGGCGTCGTTCATCTGGGGGATCAACACGATCTTCCTCCTCGACGCCGGGCTGTCCAACCTCGAAGCCTTTGCCGCCAACGCCTTCTTCACCGCGGGGATGGTGGTCTTCGAGGTCCCCACCGGGATCGTGGCCGACACTGTCGGCCGGCGGGCCTCCTATCTGCTCGGCACTCTCGCGCTCGCAGGGTCGACCCTGCTGTACGTGCTGCTCTGGCAGATCGAGGCTCCGTTCTGGCAGTGGGCAGTGGTGTCCATGCTGGTGGGACTGGGCTTCACCTTCTTCTCGGGGGCGGTCGAGGCCTGGCTGGTCGACGCCCTGACCGCCACCGGCTTCACCGGCCCGATGGAACGGGTTTTCGGACGCGGTCAGGTGGTGAGCGGAATCGCGATGCTCACCGGGTCGGTGGCCGGAGGCGTGATCGCGCAGCAGACCAGCCTGGGCGTGCCCTTCGTCCTGCGCGGGGTCGTGCTCGTCGTCATGTTCGTGGTCGCTTTTCGGCTCATGCACGACGTCGGCTTCAGCCCGGCGAAGGGCGGCCGGCCGCTGGCCGAGATGCGCAAGATCGCCTCGTCCTCGATCGAGTACGGCTGGCGCGTCCCCGCCGTGAAGTGGCTGATGGTCGAATCGCTGTTCACGGGGGGCGTCGGCATCTACGGCTTCTATGCGCTGCAGCCCTATCTGCTTGAGCTCTACGGCGATCCGGAGGCGTACTCGATCGCCGGCCTGGTGGCGGCGATCGTGGCCGGGGCGCAGATCCTGGGTGGCCTGGCCGCGCCCTGGATCCGGGGCATCTTCCACCGCCGCACCTCGGCTCTGATCGCGGCCTCGGCGCTGGGCACGGCCACGCTCGGCCTGGTGGGAGTGTTCGAGAGCTTCTGGGTCGTGATCGGCCTGATCGTGGTCTGGGGGCTGCTGTTTGCCGCCTCGATGCCGATCCGCCAGGTCTATCTGAACGGGCTGATCCCGTCGCAGCAGCGGGCCACGATCCTCTCCTTCGACTCGCTGATGAGCTCCTCTGGCGGCGTGTGGGCCCAGCCGCTGCTCGGGCGCGCCGCGGACGTGTACGGCTACGCGCCCTCGTACCTGATCGGAGCCGGGATC
The DNA here is from genome assembly GCA_963813495.1 of uncultured Thermoleophilaceae bacterium. Classification (GTDB taxonomy): domain Bacteria; phylum Actinomycetota; class Thermoleophilia; order Solirubrobacterales; family Thermoleophilaceae; genus JACVRW01. Next base: position 17,434 of record CAWEZC010000005.1, on the reverse strand, counting down.
TCCGCTCTGGCGCTGCCGTTCCTCGCGTTGTCAAGACGCCAGAACGCGCCCGCGGACACCGTCGAGATCGAAGAGCTGCAGCCGGCGGCGTAGGGTTTCGCCCGCGCATGCCCCTCATCTACGTCACCGGCCACCGAAACCCCGACGCCGACTCGATCGCCGCCGCGATCGGCTATGCCGAGCTCAGGCGCCGGCTCGATCCGCGAAACGAGTACAAGCCCGTGCGGCTGGGCGAGCCGAATGCCCAGACGAGCTGGCTGATCGATCGCGCCGGCGCCCCGCTCCCCGACCTCCTGCCGCACATCCTGCTGCGGGTTCGCGACGTGATGCGCGAGAGCTTCCCGACGGCACAGCACGACGAGCCGGTGCGCCAGGTCGGACTCACCATGGCGCGCGAAGGGCTCGACCTCCTGCCCGTGGTCGACGCGGACGGCGATCTCGTCGGAGTGATGACCGAGCGCGCTCTCGCGCGGCGCTACATCCGCGAGTCGCGTGAGGCGTCCCGCCTCGACGCGCCCACCACGGTGGCCTCGATCGTCACGGTGCTGGAGGGTCAGCTCGCGGCAGGGGAGGCGGAGCGCGAGATCACGGGCCGCGTGTGGGTCCTCGCCATGGACGTCCGCTCACCGACCCAGGTGGACGAGGGAGACGTGGTGGTGACAGGCGACCGCCCCGACGTGCAGCGCCGCGCACTGGAGCGGGGGGCCGCGCTGCTCGTGACCAGCAACTCTGCGGATCCCGGCGACGACGTGCTCGAGTTCGCGCGCGAGCGCGGTGCGGCGGTGGCCACCTCGACGCTCGACTCGTACGTCACGGCGCGCATGATCACCCTTGCGGCGCCGTGTCATGCGCTGATGGACGCGGGGCCTCTGACCGTGCGCCGCAACGACCTGATCGCCGACGTGTCCGAGCAGGTGAAAGACGTGCACTATCGCGCGGCGGTGGCGGTCGACTCCGCGGGCCGCCCGGTGGGTCTGGTCACGCGCTCCGACCTGGTGGCACCGCAGCCGCGCCGGGTGCTGCTCGTCGACCATGCCGAGCAGGCGCAGAGCGTGCCCGGGGTGGAGGAAGCAGAGATCGTGGAGATCCTCGACCACCATCACATCGGCTCGATCGAGACGCGGGTGCCGGTGGCGGCGACCTTCGATCCCGTGGGCTCCACCGCGACGCTCGTGGTGGAGCGCTACCGCAACGCGGGCATGGAGCCGAGCCCCTCCACGGCGACCATGCTGCTGGGGGCGGCGCTCTCGGACACCGTCATCCTCAACTCGCCCACCACCACCGAGCGCGACCACACCGTGGTCGAGTACCTCGAGCGCGTGCTGGAGATCGACGCGACCGCGTTCGGCCGCGAGATGTTCGAGTCCACCTCCGACGTTTCCCGCGTGCCGGCCGAGGAGATCGTGGGACGCGACGCCAAGCAATACGAGGTGGAGCCCGGCGAGACGATCTCCATCGCCCAGATCGAAACGGTCGGCGAGTCGCTGCTGGAGCGCAAGGAAGAGCTGCTCGATGCGCTGCGTGCTCAGCGCGAAGGCGAGGGCCATGTGCTCTCGGCCCTGATGGTCACGGACATCATGGCCAAGGGCAGCGAGCTGCTCGTGGCCGGGGACCTCGCGCGGGTCGAACGTGCCTTCGACAGCGAGGCCGACGGCGGCGTGCTCGAGCTGCCGGGCGTGATGAGCCGCAAGAAGCAGGTGGCGCCGAAGCTGCTGGCCGCCGCCGCGCGTTAGCCCGAGCCGTTCTCGTTGAGCTCGCGCACCACCTCGACCACGTCGCCGACCTCGTAGAAGTCGACGGCCACGATTCCCGGAGCGAGCCCGCGTTCGCGGGTGCAGCGGCGGATGCGGTCGCGCAGGAACGCCGCGCGGTTGATCGGGCGGTGGTCCGACACCAGCGGGGGGAAGCGGTCGATCCAGTGGTTCATGAGGAGGATCGGGCTGTCCTCGTCGCCACGGAAGCGGGCGCAGGCAAGCTCGCCGGGCGCCCGCGCCCCGAGCGGGGTGTCCTGGATGAACGAGAAGGCCGGCATGTACCACGGGGGGAGCCGCCGTCGTCCTCGGCGAGGATCACGAGGCGCTTGCCGGAACGCACGAGCTCGCCCAGCGTCGGCAGGGGCTCGTCCCTGTCGAGCTCGGCCGCGTAGCGCAGCAGCCCGGTGCGGCGCATGGAGCGCTCGATCTCCTCCGGCGGAACGTAGTCCTCGACGATCAGGAGCAGCACCTCGATCGGCTCGCGCTCCAGGAAGCGGCGGATCACCGTGAGCTCCTGGTCGAGCGGTTCGGCCCCCAGCTCGCACAGCCCGTGGCAGAGGAACGGGCGCGGCGTGCCCCCGAGCTCGCCCGCGCCAACCTCGCCCGCGATGCGATCCGCGGTGCGCAGGGCCTCGGGGCTGAGCTCCTGAGCGATCTTGTTGCGCGTCTGGCCATCGGCGTCGATGTCGGTGCGTACCCGCCCCGTGTCCTCGTCGAGCACGCCCCAGTGCACGTCGATGAGCAGCGCCCGGATCCCATCGCGCAGCTGGCGGGCGATCCCGAAGCGCTGGTTGGCGAACAGCCAGCCGGGCTCGTCCGCAGCGGCGTAGGAATTGTGGGTGCCGGCGAACACGACCTCGTTGAGGCGCCGGTTGCAGAGCGGCCGCGAGCCGTTGCAGCCGGCCCGGGGAGCCGCGGAGGCCGGCTGGGGCAGGGCCGGCGGGTTGAGAGCGACGAGCGCGGCCGCCGTGGCCGCCGCCAGCGCGGTCAGCGCGGCAATCCCGGCAACGAGGCCACGCCGGGCCCGTCGCCGGTCCGCCGGCGCGCCGGCCGCGAGCCGGCTCGCTATGTCGGCAGCGCCGAGATAGAGCAGCGCGGCGCCCACGAGAAGCGTGAACGCGGTGAGCACTGCGCCGGGGGCGAGGAGGCAGGCCAGGCCCGCGGCGACCAGCGCCACCGAGCCCACCCAGGCGGGCAATCGGCGCGCGCGCCGGATCCAGCCCGCGAGCCGCCCCCCCGGCTCCGGGGCCCGCACCAGGCCGGAGGTGACAGCCGCCACGACCAGGCCGCCGGCGCCCACGAGAAGAGCCGCCGTCCGCAGGTCGCCGAACAGCGCCCACCACACGCCTGACAGCGCCTCGCGGGCACGATCGTCCTCCAGGCCGGCCACCGTGCCCAGGTGGGCGACCACGCCGGCGCCGGCGAGCGTGACGGCAGCGGCCACGAGCGCGCTCCCACCCGCCACCGCGACACCGAGCCCTCCAAGTGCCCGGCGCCAGTCTCCCGAGAGCGCGAGCGCCGCGCCGCCGGCCGCGAGCGCGGCCGCGACCACGAGCCACCACCAGCGTGAGAGGTCGAGCAGCACGCGCGCCGCGCCCAGCTCGACCTCGCCCGGCTCGAGCTCGCCGAACAGCGGAGTCACGTTCCCCGGAATCTGCGCCGCCGCCGCCGGCGACACCGAGCGCAGCGCGTCGAGCAAGGCGGGGCCGCCGCGGCCGAGCTCCACCACGAGGCTCCCGTCCTCGTCGACCAGCGCGCGGTGGGCTTCACGGACCCCGAGCGCGGCGAGATTGCGGAACGCGCCCGTGACGACCAGCGAGTCGATGGCCCCGGTCGCGAGCGGGCGGATGGCAAGGAGGTCGCCCGACGAGGCGTTCACCAAAGCGTCGACCGTCCGCTCGACCACCAGCTCCCGCACGGCGTCGTCATCGAGCGCCGACACCAGCCGCTCGCTGAACGCGTCCTCCCGCACGATCTCGGCGCGCACGTAGGCGAGCGTCCCGCCCGCGGCAAGCAGCAGCCCGGCCAGCACGGTGAGGACGAGCGTGGCCGTGGGGCTGCGCCGCGTCATCCGGGCGTCTCGGTGCTCAAGGGAGCTGGATTATCTGGTAATTCGCGGGCGCGGGAGCTCCATCCGCTGTCCGAGCGCCGGTAGTACTACCTTGTGCCGACACGCCGTGCCCACCGCCGGCGTCGACCAATCGGAAGGAGCAGCGGAATGGCCCTGAGCTTCGGCGTTACGGTTCTGCCGGACCCGCCCTACCAGCGCATGATCGAGCTGCTCCGCCTGGCCGAGCAGCAGGGGTTCGAGTACGGCTGGACCTATGACTCGCATGTCCTGTGGCAGGAGTCGACGCCCACGCTCGCGCTGGCTGCAGCGGCCACGGAGCGGATCAAGCTCGGCCACATGGTCACCAACCCGGGCACGCGCGAGCCGACGGTGCTCGCCAGCGCTTACGCCACGCTGCATGACATCTCGGACGGGCGGATGGTGATGGGCATAGGCCGCGGCGACTCGGCGCGCCGCTACATCAACCAGAAGCCCGTGCCGGTCGGCCGTTTCGAGGAGGCGCTCCGGATGATCAAGCCGTTCATGAACGGCGAGAAGGTCCTCTGGAACGACACCGAGCTCGAGCTTGCGTGGGTACGCGAGGAGCTGCCCCCAATCGAGATGTACGTGGCCGGCTACGGGCCGCGCGCGCTTGCAGTGGCCGGGCGCGTGGGCGACGGCGTGGTCATCCAGCTCGCCGATCCGGACATCATCAGCTGGATCATGGGCACCGCGCGCGCCGCCGCCGAGGAGGAGGGTCGCGATCCGGCCGCACTCAAGTGCATCGTCTCGGCGCCGAGCCACATCAGCGACGATCTCGCCGCTGCGCGTGAGCAGGTGCGCTGGTTTCCGGCGATGGTCTCGAACCACGTGCGCGACCTGATCGCCCGCTACGGCGCCGACGGTTCGGTCGTGCCGCGCGCCCTGACCGACTACGTGCCCGCCGAGACCGGCTACGACTACGACGAGCACTCGCGCGTGGGCGCCAAGCATGGCGCCTTCGTGAGCGACGAGATCTGCGATCGCTTCTGCGTGCTCGGCACGGCGGAGCAGGCGCTCGACAAGCTGCGCGAGCTCGAGGCGATCGGCGTCGACCAGTTCAACATCTACCTGATGACGGAGGGCCAGGAGGCCACGCTCGAGACCTACGGCCGCGAGATCATCCCGCGCAGCGTCGCCCCGGCAGGAGGTGGAGCATGAGGAAGCTCATTCGCGGCGGCACGGTGGTGACCGCCTCCCATTCGTCGCCGGCCGACGTGCTGGTCGACGGCGAGGAGATCGTGGCCGTCGGCTCACTCGGTGATGTCGACGCGGAGGTGATCGACGCCTCGGGCTGCTACGTGCTGCCGGGGCTGATCGACAACCACACCCACATGGCGATGCCCTTCGGCGGCACGCAGTCGATCGACGACTACGACACCGGAACGCGTGCAGCCGCCGCCGGCGGGACCACGTGCATCGTCGACTTCGTGATCCAGCAGCACGCGGACGGGCTGCGTTCCTCGCTCGAGGAGTGGCAGGAACGGGCGGGCGGCGCCGCGCACGTGGACTACGGCTTCCACATCGCGATCACCCAGGCCGACGAGGGCACGTTCGCCGACATGGAGCCGATGGTGGAGGCGGGCATCTGCACGTTCAAGGTCTTCCTCGCCTACAAGGGCGTGTTGATGGTCACCGACGACCTGTTCCTCCGCGTGCTGGAGCGCACGCGCGACCTCGGGGCTCTGACCATGGTTCACGCCGAGAACGGCTGGGCGATCGACGTGCTGGTGGAACGCGCGCTCGCCGCGGGTCAGACCGACCCGATCCATCACGCGCTGACGCGTCCCGAGGAGCTCGAGGCCGAAGCCACGCACCGTTCGGTGCGCCTCGCCGAACTGGCCGGGGCGGGCGTGTACATCGTGCACGTGACGTGCGGGCTAGCTGCCGACGAGATCGCCGCCGGCCAGGCGCGCGGGGTGGACGTGTCCGGCGAGACCTGCCTGCAGTACCTGACCAACACGGTCGAGGACCTCGAGCGCCCCGACTTCGAGGGGGCTCGGTACGTGTGCTCGCCGCCGCTGCGCGAGGCGCGCAACCAGGAGCTCCTCTGGAAGGCGCTCGACCGCCGCGTGCTGGAGAGCGTGTCCACCGATCACTGTCCCTTCAACAGCGAGCAGAAGGCGCTCGGCCGCGACGACTTCTCGAAGATCCCCAACGGCCTGGCCATGATCCAGCACCGCCTCGTCAAGCTCTGGGAGCTGGGCGTGGAGGGCGGGCGCATCAGCCCGAGCGAGCTCGTCGATCTCACCTCCACGGCCATCGCCCGGCGCTTCGGCCTGGAGCGCAAGGGCTCGGTCGCCCCCGGCAAGGACGCCGACCTCGTGATCTTCGACCCCGCCACTCCGTTCGAGTTCTCCATCCGGACCTCCCACATGAACGTCGACTACGACCTGTTCGAGGGGGAGACGTCCAGCGGCAGCGTGCGCCAGACCTTCTGCCGGGGCACGCTTGTGTACGACCGTGGCGAGATCCGCACCGAACCCGGCCACGGCCGCTTCGTGGCACGGTCGCTCGGCGCTCCAGCGGCCGTGCCGTCGTGAGCGCGGCGCGGATGGATGCCGGCCGCGTGCTGGAGGACCTGCGCGCGCTGGCGAGTCTCACCGGCGGGTCGGAGGGAGCGCGGCGGGTGTGCTGGACCGACGAGTGGTCGCGGGCGCGCGAGTTCCTGCGCTCGCGACTGGCCGAGCTCCCGGCCGAGATCCGGGTGGATGCTGCGGGCAATCTCTGGGCCGAGTTGGCCGGCGAGGGAGACGGTTTCGTGATCGTGGGATCGCACGTGGACTCGGTGCCGGCCGGCGGCTGGCTCGACGGTGCCCTCGGCGTGTTCGCCGCGGTCGAGGCACTGCGCGTTCACGCCGACGTGGAGGGGCCACCCGTCGGGGTGCGGCTGGTCGACTGGGCCGATGAGGAGGGCGCCCGCTTCGGGCGTAGCCTGTTCGGCTCCTCGGCCTGCGCCGGCACACTCGAGGTGGATGCGGTGCGCGACCTGCGCGACCGCGAAGGCGAGCGCCTCGAGGACGTGGTCGCCCGCTACGACGTGGATCTGGATCGCGCTCACGAGTCACGCGCGCAGCTGCGGGGCGCGCACGCGTACCTGGAGCTCCACATCGAGCAGGGACCGGTGCTGGAGAGCCGCGGCGAGCCGGCCGCCACCGTGCTCGGGACCTGCGGCGTCGAGCGGCACGTGGCGAGCTTCCGCGGGCAGACGGCCCACGCCGGCGCGACCCCGATGGCGCTGCGGCGCGACTCGTTCGCCGGCGCCGCTCAGGCCGCGCTGGCGATCCGTGAGGTCGGCCTGAAGCACGAGGGTGGAGTCTGCACGGTGGGCGGCGCGACCAGCGAGCCCGGCGTGGTCACCGCGGTGGCCGGCCGCACCGACATGCTGCTCGACCAGCGTCACCTGGATCCCGGCGTGCTCGCGGCGATGCTCGCCGAGGCGCGCGAGGCGTGCGAACGGGCGGCCGCCGACCACGGTTGCGAGATCGAGCTGGAGCACCTCTGGTCGATCCCCCCGATTCCCTTCGACGACCGCCTGATCGCCTTCGCGCGCCAGGCGGTGGTCGGCGCCGGCGGTGAGGACACCGCGATACCGAGCGGCCCGCTGCACGATGCCGCCGAGATGGCGCGCCTGCTCCCCACGGTGATGATCTTCAGCTCCTCCTCGCCTCCGGTCTCCCACACCAAGGAGGAGGACACGCCCGAGGCGGACCTGCGGGTCGCCATCGAGGCCTACGGCGCTGCGGTGCAGTCAACGCTTGCGAGCGCCGCCGCCGGCGAGCTGCCGCGCTTCGAGTGAAGGCCCTGCAGGAGCAACTGGCCTACCTCGAGGCCTCGAGCCCGTTCTACGCCGAGCGCCTGCGCCCGCAGCGCGGGCGGGTGCGCACCGTGGCCGATCTGCCCCGCCTGCCCTTCACCACCAAGGAGGAGCTGCGCGAGGGTCAGCGCCGCGAACCGCCCTTCGGCCCGCACCTGTGCGCGCGACGCGAGCGCCTGGTGCGGATGCACGTCACATCGGGGACCACGGGGGAGCCGGTGGCCGTCGGATTCACCATGGCCGATCACGAGGCGAATTCCGCGGTGGGGGGAGACGCCTTCCGTATCGCCGGCCTCGAGCCCGGCGACGTGATCGCGCACTGCCTCAACTACGCGCTCTACGCGGGCGGGATCGCCGACCACATGGCGCTGGAGCGCAGCGGAGCGACCGTGGTCCCGGTGGGCACCGGCGAGTCGCGTAGGCTGCTCGACCTGATCCCGCGGCTCGGGATCACGGCGCTGTTCGGGACGCTCTCCTTTCCCGCGTACCTCGCCGCGCGGGCGCGTGAGGAGGGTCTGGATCCCGCGGCCATGGGCCTGCGCCACATCGTGACCGCGGGTGAGCCGGGAGCCGGCGTCGCCGCCGTTCGCGGCGAGATCGAGGGAGCCTGGGGCGCCACGGTGGCCGACACCTTTGGAATGAGCGACGTGTGGTCGACGATGGGAGGAGCCTGCGGCGAGGCCGTGGGCCTTCACCTGACCGTGGAGGACCACGCCGTGCTGGAGCTGATCGACCCGGACTCCGGTGCGCCCATCGAGCTCGAGGACGCAGCGAGCGGCGAGCTCGTCTGGACGCATCTGCGCCGCGAGGCCTCGCCACTGCTGCGCTATCGCTCAGGCGACCTCGCGCGCGTCTGGACGGGGCCCTGCGCGTGCGGGCGCTCGTCGCCGCGCATCCGCATCGACGGCCGCCGGGACGACATGCTGCGCGTCCAGGCGGTCAACGTCTATCCGCAGGCGATCGGCGCGGTCCTGTCCGGCCACCCGCAGCTGGGGCGCCATTGTGTGGTGGCCGAAGGCGATCCCGTGCTTCCGCCGCTCGAGGTGTACGTGGAGGCGCCGCCCAACGTGGATCTCGCCCCCGTGACGGGCGAGCTGCACGAGACGCTGCGGACGCGCTTTGCGCTCACGCGGCTCGAGCCCGGCTCACTGCCTGCGGCCGAGCACAAGACCCGCATCGTCCACCGAACCGCACGCGGCGATCCGTTGCCCGCGGCGGTGCAAGACCTGAGGAGGCAGACCGCCCGATGACCGTAACCACCGCCGACCACGGCGCCGCCCGGATCATCACCTGGGACCGCCAGGAGCGGCGCAACGCGTGGGCGCTGGAAACGATGACCGCCATCGCCGACGCAATCGAGGCCGCTGCCGGCGACCAGGACGTCCGCTGCGTCGTGCTGCGCGGCGCGGGCGAGCACTTCTCGGCCGGCGACGATCTTCAGGCGGCCATGGAGGCGGACAGCACCGCCTGGGCGGCGACCATCGAGGGCTTCCAGCGCCTTACTCGAGTGGTCCTCGCCGCTCCGGTGCCTGCCATCGCGGCCATCGACGGTGTCTGCGTGGGCGGTGCGCTCGAGTTCGCCGCCAGCTGCGACCTGCGCCTGTGCACCGACCGGGTGCGCCTGCTCACGCCCGAGGTGGGGATCGGGCTGGTGGCGAGCAACGCCGGCACGCTGCTGCTGCCGGAGGTGCTGGGAGAGAGCGCCGCGCGCGAGCTGCTGCTCTCCGGGGAGGAGCGCGACGCCGCCTGGGCACGCGAGCACGGGTTCGCCACCGAGATGGTGCCTCGGACGGAGCTGGACGGCTGCATCCAGCACTGGAGCGAGGTCTTCTCGCGCAGCTCACGGGCCGCGGTGGCGGCCACCAAGGCCATGCTCAACGAGCGCCTCGGCGGGCTGGTGGGGGAGGCGATGGAGCGCGAGACATACCACTGCGTGCGCCTGTTCGAGGAGCCCGACGCCCGGGCGGCGCTGCGGGCCTTCGCGGGGCGCCGCGGGCACACTGGCTGACCGCCCCGCGCAGCTCTGCGCGTCTCGCCCCTGGAGGGAACTACGCGCGCCGCCCGCTCGGCTGCGCTAACATACACGCATGTATGTACGTAGGCAGGCCGACCGAAGCGCGCGCACGCGTAACGCTTTGCTGGAGTCTGCCGCGAGGGGACTTTCCCGCTACGGCTACGGCAACCTCATCCTGGAGCGCGTGGCGAGCGACGCCGGCTACACCCGCGGAGCGCTGTATCACCAGTTCAAGGGCAAGGAGGACCTGGCCCAGGCGGTGATCGATTGGGTCGATGAGACGTGGAGGCAGGAGGTCGGCGCGCTCGTCGACGAAGAGTCCGATCCCGTAGCGGCGCTGATCGCCTTGGCGCGCGGTCATGCCGTTTTCTGCCGGCGAGACGTGGCTCGGGTGGCGATGGCACTGAGGCTCGAGTTCAGCGGTCAGGATCACCCTGTCGGGCGTCACCTCGAGCGGGTCTCTGAAGGCTTCGTCAACCGCTGCACTCGGCTCATCAGGGCGGGGCGCAGAATGGGGAGGATCCCAGCCGGTCCGCCGGCCCGAGTCGTTGCGCTCGCCTTCTTCGGTGCCATGGAGGGCACCGTCATCGAGCTTGCCGGGCAGGCGCCGCACGATGAGGCGCTGGCGGCGCGCGCGGCCGCCGGCGTGCTCGGGCTGGACCCTGACGCGATCCCCGCATACGACTGATGCGCTCACGCAATCCCTACAGAAAGGCCGGTGCAATGCATCCGTTTCGCAGCGCAGTCGAGGCACGCGACGTCGATGGCGTGCTGGCGTTGGTCTCGCCGGACGTCGTGTTCAACAGCCCCGTCGTGTTTCGCCCGTACCACGGACGTGAGGCGCTCGGCGTGATCCTGCGCGCCGTCATGCGCGTCTTCAAGGATTTCCACTACGAACGCGAAATCGGTGCCGAGGGGGCCGGCGATCAGGCACTGGTCTTCCGAGCGCGCGTGGGGGACCGCGAGCTACAGGGGTGCGACTTCCTCCACATCGGCCAGGACGGGCTGATCGACGAGTTGACCGTGATGGTCCGCCCGCGCTCGGCAGCGCTCGCGCTGGCAGAGGCGATGAACGCCGAGATCCTCACGGGACAACAATGAGGCTCCCGAACAGCGCGCACACCGCCCGGCCCTGGCGGATCCACGAGCTCACCGCCGATTTCCGGTTAGAGGACGTGTGGGCGCTGCCGACGCCGGGCGGCCCTGACGACTTCCCTCGGCTGGTACAGCAGATGGCCGCGGGCGACCCCTCGCAAGGCGCCTCCCGCGCCGTCGGCATGCTCTGGGCGATCCGCTGGAAGCTCGGGGAGCTGCTCGGCTGGGACGGGCCGGGCGCCGGCCTCGGCTCCCGGGTGCCGACGCTCCGCGACCGGTTGCCGGCCGATCTACGCGACGCGCCATCCGGCCCGGACTTCGAGGCGCTCCCCTTCACCCCGCTCTACCTGACCGACGACGAGGGTGCGGCCGAGATCGCCAACCGGACCATGCACGGGGTCATGCACCTCGGCTGGGTGCCGGACCAGAGCGGCGGCTACCGCGGCCAGATGGCCGTCCTGGTGAAGCCAAACGGACTGCTCGGGACCGCCTACATGGCCGCCATCAGGCCGTTCCGCCACCTAATCGTGTACCCGCGGATGATGGAACAGATCGGGCGGACCTGGCGGGCGCCCAGCGCCGGGGCGGCACGGGCACACGCGTAGCCGATCGATAGAACGCCAGGCATGGATGCCGTTCGAGCCCGCCGCTCGCGCTCAGCAGGAAGCAGCAAGCTCCCGCGTTTCGAGCCCCGCGCCTCACCGGGGGATGGCCGTTGCGCGAGGCGACGAGCCGGCCGGCTCGCTCTCGGGCGATTTGCCCGCCCCTCGGGGGACGACGAGCACGGGGCACGGCGCCCGCCTTACGACCTGGCTGGATACGGATCCGAGCAGAACCCGGCGCAGAGGACCATAGCCTCGCGATCCCAGAACCAGGAGGTCCATGTCCTTGGCGGCCACCGTTGAGCAGACCCACCGCGACGCTCCCTGCGAGGACACTCCCGACGCCTGCGCGATGGGAGGATCCGACGACCACGAGGTCGGCGCCGAGCGTCTGCGCGAGGTCGTGGAGGCCATGTGCTGCGGACCCACTCGTGATGAGCTGTGCCTCTGCCCCCAAGTCCGAAGCGGCCCGATCGAGACCCTGGCGGTGGTCCGCGGCGCGCCGGTCGTGACTCTGCCGGATCGCTGCAGTCGTCGCCGTCGGCGGCGGGAGCGGCTCCCAAGGGACCACGCGCCCGAGCACGAGGCGCGCGTCGAACGGGGCGGCCAGCACGCGCGCAAGCGCGAGGGCGTCTTCCGCCTCGGTGCTGTCTCCGTAGCCAACCAGAATCCGAGAGATCTTCATCGCCGAAGAGTGGTCGAGCGAAACGCCGACGGCATCCGCGCCGGGCACGCTCCTGGATCAGGGGTTTCCCGCACTCGCGGAGATCTGCACTTGTTGTGCGGGCGTCTACGGATGTGTTGGTTCCCGGTGCGCCACAAGCTTGCGTCGCAGCTCATGAAGACGAATGGCGTACGCCGTGGCCGGTCCCCGGCATCCCTGAAGGATGAGCACACCCCTCGCGCGGTGCGCAGACGCCTCAACCAGCCTCCGACTCCCAGCTACCTGCACGACTTCATCTACGGGGCCATCGACGGCACCGTAACCACGTTTGCCGTGGTCTCCGGCGTAGCCGGCGCCGACCTCGGAGCAAGTGTCGTGATCATCCTGGGTGGAGCGAACCTGATCGCCGACGGGTTCAGCATGGCGGTGAGCAACTATCTGGGCTCGCGCGCGGAGCGTCAGAGGCGTGAGCTGGCGCGGCGTCAGGAGGACCTCCAGATTCGTCTCGTGCCGGAGGGCGAGCGCGAGGAGATCCGTCAGATCTTCGCGGCCAAGGGATTCGCGGGCGAGGACCTCGAGCGGGTAGTCGAGGTGATCACCTCAGACCCGGACCTGTGGGCGGAGACAATGATGACCGAGGAGCTCGGCTACGGCTCGAGTGAGCCCAATGCGCTGCGCGCGGCCGGGAGTACTCTGATCGCCTTCCTGACGATCGGCTTTCTGCCGCTTGCCGCCTTCGTTTACGACCTGATCGCGCCCGGCGAGCTGGAGCAGGCGTTCACCTTGAGCGCCGTGATGACCGGGATCGCGTTCTTCGTGGTGGGGAGCATGAAGTCACGGTTCGTCGAGCAGAGCTGGTGGCGGTCCGGCGCCGAGACGCTGGCCGTGGGAAGCGTGGCGGCCGCCCTCGCCTACGTCGTCGGCGCTCTGCTCAAGGGCGTGGCCTGAGACAAGCGATCAGACTCAGGGGACGATGGTCACCGCCACCGCGAAGTACACGAGGATCGAGAGAAGGTCCTGGATGACAGTGGCGAGCGGCCCGGCGCCGAAGGCCGGATCGCGCCCGAGCGCCTGGAACAGCCATGGCAACACCATCGCCACCAAGGTGGCAATCGAGCAGCTCGCGAGCAGGGCGAGGCCTACCGCGAGCGCAACACGTTCGTCTCCCCAAGCCACGACTGCGAACGGGACGAAGGCGACCGCAACGATGAGGCCGATCGCCACTCCGCTGAGCAGCTCGCGAACGGCCACCTGGCGAAGGCTCACGCCCACAGAGAACCCGCGGATCAGCAGGGCTTCGGTCTGGGTTCCAACGGCGTCGGCCATGTAGACCACCGCGGGCACGAAGATGGCGAGGAGTACGTTGGCCTTCAGCTCCTCCTCGTAAGCGCCCACGAGCACCGCCGAGGCCATCGCTCCGATCAGTCCCAGGAGCAGCCACGGCAGCCGGTGCCACAGTCTCTGTGCGACCGGCTCCTCGGCGGCGTGGCGAGCCTGCTCGGTGCTGGCCATGTACCCGCCCAGCCGGGCCACGTCCTCGTCGTGCTCGGTGATAAGCACCCTCAGCATTTGCTTGGGCGCCACCAGCCCCGCGAAGGTTCCCTCGCCATTCAGCACGGCGGCACTCGACTCCCCGCGCCGGGCCATCTCCCACGCCACCAGCTCCTGGTCCGCGCCGGCGGTCACCACGGGAGGGTCCGGATGCATCACCTCGGAGATGGTTGCGTCCGGGGGCGCCGCGACCAGATCCTCCATCGGGACAAGCCCCAAGAGCGCAGCGTCCCGCAAGACGGCGATGTCGTCGGCGCACTCGAAGCGCCGGCCCACGAGTGAGTCGCGGACCTCCCCGACCGTCTGATCAGGGTGCGCGCGGGGAACGTCGAGGACGGCATGGTCGGCCGCGATGCCGAGCACACGCCCCTCACTCACGATCGGTCCGGTCCGCCGAAGAGGTCCACACACTGCTCGAGGTGGCGTGCACCCGGGAACGCGCCGCGGACCCTTTCGCGCGCGTCATGTCCCATCCACTCGGTCGCGCCGGGTCCTCCAGCAGATCAACCACCGCGTCGGCGAACCCCTCGAGGTCAGAAGGGTCGACGAGATGCCTTCGTCGACGATCTGATCCTGGACACCGCCCCTGGCGCCGGCCACGCGGGCCTGCCTTTCCATACCGGTATTGGAGCTCTGCGAGCTGGCTCACTACCCGATCCTCGTTCCCTCAGGGCGCGGCTGTCCCGGCGTGTCGCGTGGCTTCTCGTGCCAAGGCGCGCAGCTCCGCCAGGGAACGCTCTATTCCACCCCGAAGCATTTCGAGATCGGGCATCGCACGCTCGTCGGCATTCAGCCCGAAGAAGACCTTTCCCGCGTAGCTGACCACGGCCAGGCCCACGGCATGATCGGCCGCGAGCGGCACGAGCGGCAGCACCTCCTCCATGCGAGCCCCGAACGCGTAGAGCGAACGTCGAGGCCCCGGAACGTTGGTGATCGTGAGGTTGAACAGACGCGTGCCCAGCGTCGAGGCGGCGACGACGGCGTGGAGAGCCGGCGGGATGATCGCCGAGATCGCCAGCAGGTCGGCACCCCCGCGCGCTTGGTCGCTGTCCTTGAGCTCCCTCGTCTCACCGCTGATCATGTGGTAGCGGCGCAGAGCGTCGGGCTCCGAGACGGGCAGGTGAACGAACAGCGAACTGACCTTGTTGCCGGTCTTGAAATGATTTTCCTCGGTCCGGACGTTCACCGGCACCATGGCGCGCAAGCCGCGGGAGGGCAGTTCGTCGCCGCGCTCGGTGAGCAGCTCGCGAAGGCCGCCGGCGGCGGCGGCCAGCACGACGTCGTTCACCGTCCCGCCGATTGCCCTCTTCACCGCCCTGATGTCGCTCAGCCGGGCGCGCACCAAGTCGTAGCGGCGACGGCCGCTGATCGGAACGTTCAGGCTCGTGTGCGGGGCCGGCGCGAGCTCTTCGCGTAGAGCGACCCCGAGGGCGGCGCGTGTCTCGACCAGCATCCGGGCGGGGTGCGTGAGGAGCTGGGCTCCGGCGCCTATCACGCCGGCCAGGCGGTCAGCCAGTCCGTCGGCTTCGTCATCCGCAGGTGAGGCCGGTGCAGGCGCGGTACCGTGGCGCCGCGAGCGTGCCCGCGATGGATCGAGCAGCAACTGGGTCACATCGACGGCGCCGACGCCGTCGATCAAGGCGTGGTGCGTCTTGGTCACGAGGGCCCAGCGCCCATCGACGAGGCCTTCCACCAGCACCGCCTCCCACAAGGGACGCGAGCGGTCGAGGCGGATGGACCAGTAGTCGGCGCACCAGGCCTTGAGCTCGGCTTGCCCGCCAGGACGCGGCAGGGCGGCTCGCCGCACGTGCTCGGCGATCTCAAAGCACGGATCCGGCTCCCACTTGGGGCGCTGAAGCCAACCGGGGTGCGGCCCTGATAGCCGGCAGCGGTAGTGCGGGAGCAGCGCGATCCGCGTCGCCAGCTCGGAGCGCAGGTCGGCGACGGTGGGGGGTCCCCCGGGGGTCGCTTCGAAGATCATCGCCGCGCCGATGTGCATATGCGCACCCTCGCTGGCGTCTTCGAGCTCGAGGAAGCTCGTGTCGAGAGCATCGAGCCGTGCGTTCATGCCGGTGCCGCCATGGTCAGGACGATGATCGAGCGTGGCTGCGTCCGGTATATCCGGGTCGATTGCCCCCGGCGCTCGGTGTTTTCCCGTAGCGCATAGCGTGGTGCCGTGGCACAGACCCTCCCCCAGGACGCGCTTCGCTCGCCCTCGGCCTACCCGGAGGCGCCGGGCTCGATCGAGATGGTCGAGACGCACGCGAGCTGGGTGTTCCTGGCCGGCAAGCGCGCCTACAAGCTGCGCAAGCCCGTGGTCTTCCCGTTTCTCGACTACGGCAGCGCGGAGCGGAGGCGGCACATGTGCGAGGAGGAGCTGCGGCTTGGGCGCCGGCTCGCGCCGCGCATCTATGTCGGCCTGCGCCCGCTGGTCGTGGCAAACGGCAGCTGGGCCCTCGGGGACCCTGGCGCGGAGGGCACCGAGTACGTGGTGGAGATGCGGCGCTTCGATCAGGAGCGGACACTCGCCACACTGCTCGACAGGAAGACCGCCGGCCCCGAACTGGTGCGTACGATCGCCAGGCGGATCGCGGCCTTCCACCGGGACGCGGCGCTCGCACCGCCGGGTCGCTTCGATCCGGAGGCCGTGGCCACGACGGTGAGCGAGAACTTCAGCACGCTGCTGCCCTATGCGCCCGTGCTAGGGGCGCGGACGCTGGCGGCCGCGCACCGGTTCGCCGCGGCTTTCCTGCACTCCCGTGCCGGCCTCATAGAGCAGCGTGCCGAGAGCGGCTTGGTGCGCGACTGTCACGGCGACCTGCGCGCGGAGCACGTGATCGTTGAATGCGGCGGTGTAGAGGTCTTCGACCCCGTCGAGTTCGACCCTGCGCTGCGGGAGATCGACGTGTCGGCTGAGCTCGCGTTTCTGGTCATGGACCTGTTCGACGCCGGCGCCGAGGAGCTCGCCGACCTGCTCGTCGATGAGTACGAGGGCGCCGGCGGCGACCACGGCGGGAGACCGCTGGTGTTCTTCTACGCCGCTTACCGCGCGCTCGTCAGGGCGAAGGTCGCATGTCTCCGTGCCGGAGGGCTGGACCCGGGAGCGGCGCGCTCCGCCGCACTCGCGGAGGGGCGCCGGCTACTTGGTCTGGCTCGTTTGCTCGCCTGGCGTGCGCGGCGGCCGGGCGTGCTGGTGATCTGCGGCGCGGCGGCGACCGGCAAGACCCGGCTGGCGGAAGCCCTCGCGGCGATTTCCGGCCTCAGGCACCTGAACTCGGATGTCGTGCGCAAGGAGCTGGCCGGCCTCGAGCCTGACCAGCGGGCCCCGGAGCGCGAGTACTCGGACGCGGCGAGCCTACGTACCTACCGCGAGCTCGGAGCACGGGCCGCGGGGGAGCGGGAGGGGGCGGTGGTGGACGCCACCTTCCGCAGCCTTGCCCACCGACAGGCGTTCGCCGAGAGTTTCCGCGCCGAGGCAGTGTTCGTCGAGTGCCGGGCCCCTGCGGCCACGGTGGCGACCTGGGCCGCCGGTCGCCTCGAGGACCCCGGGCGCGTGTCAGACGCGACGCCGGCAATCGCGGCGCAGCAGCCCCGCGAGTTCGACCCGCTCGACGAAGTGCCACCACAGCAGCACATCGTGCTGCGCACGGACCGAGAACCGGACGATCTGCTCGACCAGTTGGAGGCGGCGCTCGACGCCCGGATGGCCCCTCCGGCTGACCACCGACTGCGGACGATTACTTAGAGCGGGGGCGGCATAGCCCCGATGAGGCCGCTCCGAGCCGGACCTACGGTGGTTCGATGGACCAGGGGACCACGACGGTCGCCTCCCAATCGGGGGAACAGGC
>CAWEZC010000004.1:0-300980 GCA_963813495.1 uncultured Thermoleophilaceae bacterium | reverse complement strand
CTTCAGCAGCTGGCGCGTCTCCTCGGCGGTGAAGCGGAGATCGTCGGCCCGAACCTCGGCCAGCGCGCCGGCGAGGCGCAGGTGATGCAGGCCAAGCTGAGGCTCCTCGCGCGTCGCCAAGACGATCCGGAGTGTCGGCGGGACGCGTGTCAGGAACCGCTCGAGCAGACGAAGCGCGTCGGGGGCGTGCAGCTCGTGCAGATCGTCGACGACCAGCACAACCGGATCCTCGAGCAACGTCAGATCGGCCAGCAGTTGGTCGACCAGCGCTTCGCCGGCGAAGCGCGGTGCCGGAGTCACACGCCCGACCGCCCCATCTGGGCCGGCCGCCGCCAGCCCGTCGATGACGGACAGCCAGAAACGCTGGGCGTCGTGCTCGTCGCGCGCGACCGACACCCAGGCGGGCCGCTCCCCGGAGAACTCAAGCCACGAGCGCAACAGCATGGTCTTGCCACTGCCCGCAGACGCGCAGACCAGCGCCAGCCCCCCAGGCGGGGTCGCCTTCAACCGCTCGAAGAGCTGCCAGCGCTGCACTGCCGGAACCGTCGGCCACTGGAGATGGCGGCTAGCCTCGCCGCGCAGCGGGGCGGAAGCTGTGGGTCCCGATTTCACAGGGTGCACCCCAGGTCGGAGAGAGAGTCAAGCCTCTCAGACACCACAGCGCGGGCGCAACCCCTCGTGGCGCGCCGCATACCACCGAGGCGACGTGACGCCGGTCGACCCGTGGGGAGCGCCGGTTCGGCCGGGAGCTCGCGGTGGCCCGAACCGAATCACTCAATCCGCGTGATGCGCGATCACGCTGTCGTAGCGAAGGATGCGCGCATGGCTGCTCCGCCGTCTTTCACCAGCTTCAGGCCGGGGCCGGCAGACACCGCGGCGACCATGTCACGCGCCCGCCCGCGCGCGCGGGTATAGAGCACCCCCCAACGAGTTACAGCGTCGAGGCGGGCTGGGTGAGCAGGCATCACACGTTCTGCGCCTGTCCGGCCGAGGGCCGGATCATCCACAACGCGTGACGACCAGTCACCCAGTCAGCGCCCAACCTGTTGTCGAGCCATGACGGACTTCAAGCACACGGACACGGAGCGCCTCTCGCCAGAGCGGGCGGCGGAGCGGCTGGTCGACCTTGCCTACGCGCTGACCGCGCGAGGGCCCGTGGAACTCAACATGGCGGGCAAGCGCATCAGCCTTCCGGTCGCTGCCGAATTAGTCCTCGTGTCGGCGAGCGAGGCGAACGCCGGCCATGTGAAGCTCAACTTCGAGCTCAGCTGGTCCACCGACGTGCCGGCGAAGAGGCGTGCGGCGTGAGGTCAGCCGCGGAGATCCGCTACCGCCTCCAGGAGCTTCAGCTCGAGCGCCTCGAGGCGGAGTCTTGCGGCCTCGTCCGCTGTGACCTCTACATGGCCGACCTCGATGCCGAGCGCACTGAACAGCAGGAGGCGCTCGTCAAAGCCGGCCTGAAGGAAGTACTCGCGCTGAGGTGCGCGCTTTCGAGTCGCCGGTTCGGCTGACGTCCAACGCGACCAGTGTCGTGACCCTTGACACTCCAAGGACGCCCACACGAGACTTGCGGCGGCGATCGCTGGCCCAAAGCATGATCGCAATCGACGACGGTTCGTTGACGCGGGGCCATCCGGCACTGCTGACCGGGCTGAAAGAGAGCCTCATGATCGGACCCAGTTCTTGACGCGCTCCCGGACCCGGATCGTGCGGTCTCCCCGTCGGGCGGCGAGCTCACGTGGCAGGGCGCTCGAGGGTGAGCCGCACGGGTGATGGACGTCGTCGTGATCGGTGCAGGACCTGCGGGGGTACTCGCCGCGATACGTGCGGCTGACCTGGGGGCTCGGACGGCACTCGTGAGCAGGGCGGAGCTCGGCGGCATGGTCGCGAACGACGGGCCCGTGCCGGTGCGCACCCTGGCGTATGCGGCCCGGCTCGTGCGAGAGGCGCGCCACTTGCCTCGATACGGCATCACGGTCGGCGAGTTCGCCGTGCAGTACGACGAGCTGCTCGCTCGCGTCAGAGAGGTCGTTGGCGATGTCCGCGCGCGCTCGCCCCTGCGTGAGCGGATGGACGCGCTCGGCGTGACGGTCTACGAGCGGGTCGGTTCCGCCCGCTTCGTGGACCCGCACACGATCGAGACCGAGCGCGGACCGCGGTTGCGGGCGGAGAAGCTGATTATCTGCACCGGAGGTGTCAGCCGTCGAATTGCCGTCCCCGGCTTCGAGCTCACGCGTACGCACAGCGCCGCCTGGGCGTTGACCGCGGTGCCCGCGTCGATGCTGGTCGTTGGTGCCGGCAGCACGGGAGTGCAGATCGCCTCCATGTTCCACGCATTTGGCACCAGGGTTGAGCTTTTCGAGAGGGGGCCCCACATTCTGCCCTCGGAGGACGAAGAGGTCGTCGCCGCGGTCGCCGCGGAGCTTCGCTCTTCCGGCGTGGTTGTCCACGAGCGGTTCGGGACCATCGAATCCTTCGAGAAGACCCCGGCGGGGGTGCGAATGCGCTACCGCGAGGGCAGCAGCGACCGCGCTGCCGAGGCGGAGCTGGCGATCGTGGCCCTGGGCTCGGTGGCCGATACCGCTCACTTGAATCTCTCTGCAGCGGGGGTTGCGCTCGAGCCGCACGGGTCCATCGAGGTAAATCGATTTCTCCAGACATCCGCGTCGCACGTCTACGCCGCCGGCGACGTGACCGGACGCCTGGTGCTGGTCCCCGGGGCGATCGAGGACGGCTTCGTCGCGGCCACCAACGCGGTCCAGGGCCCCACCTACCCGCTGCCGCATCTGCTCAGCCCCTCCGGCAGCTTCACCCACCCCGAGTACGCGCAGGTAGGGCTCACCGAGGCCAAGGCACGTGAGACCCATGATGTCGTCACCACGGTGATGCCCTTCGAGGGCGTGGTACGCGCGATCATCGAAGGCCGGACGTTCGGCTTCTGCAAGCTTGTCGTGGATCGCGCGAGCTGTCGCCTTCTGGGGTGCCACGTGGTCGGCGAGCGAGCGGTGGAGATCACGCAGTTGTCGGCAATCGCCATCGCGGCGCAGACGCCGGTGGACGAGTTGGCGCGTGTCGCCGTCTCCTTCCCGACATACGCCGAGGTTCTCGTGCACGCGGCGATACGAGCGGCCGTGGAGCTCGACCTGCCCCTGAGCGGGCAAGCAGAGCAACTGCGCTTGGCGCCGTGATGTTCCCGTACGGGGGTCGAGCGACCGACGCCAATCACCAAGACTGGGTGACGACAGCTCACCCTGCTGGACCGGAAGCTCCGCCGGAATCCACCGCATCAGGTGGTTACACGAACGAGTAGGAGTGACATGGCACAGCCACAGACAGCACACAAAAGGAAGGGCGCGCGAATCGGCCCGGTCAGCGAGTTGAGTGTCTTTCTCAAAGTCAAGCCGGGGCGCGAGCAACTCATTCGCGATGTCTTCATCCAAGCCGGACCCTGGTGGAAAGCCTCGGCCGAAGGACGCGGATCGGAACAGAAGGCCCCGCTGACAGTGCTTGAGCAGCTCGAGGCGGTCGAAGGTGCTGAGGTCAAGGCTGCGGTCAAGGCTGTGGTGGATGTCGGCACCGTCCATAACGCCAGGTACGTCCTGTTCGACGAAGGGACGCGCCTGCTGGTTTCGACCACCTTCGATGGCGACTGGGACGTCTACATCGACGATTTCTCGGCGTCAAAGGTCCTCGACGTATGGGACCAATTCCTCATCCATTGCGAGGGGTACCCGGACGAGGGGAAGGCGTCGCTCACTGTGGACGAGATCAAGGAGTTTCTCACCGCGAACCAGGTCACAGCGGCCGACTTCTACATGGACTACCCCGGGTATACGACGAGGCAGATCAAGGAGGCGCTGCGCGTTCAGGCGGCCGTCCAGGAGTCGCTGGACAACCCCGAGGCCGGCGAGGCGCTCCAGCACCCGGCCCTCAAGCCGCTGCGCGACGTGGCGGCCGACTGAGCCCGACGCGGTCCACCTACATGCGACGAACGCCCGAGCAGAATCGGCGACAGACCCGCCTGGGAGCCCAGCGATGACCGGTGAGCCAACCGTCACCCTGGAACTCGACGACATGCAGGCGGCGCTGGTGCACCCACGCCCCACCCGGTACGCCGGCGCCGTCCTGCTTGGGCGCATCGATAACCCGCGCGACGGCCGTGAGCTGCTGCGCCGCCTGATTCCGTTCATCGCCTCCGGGGCCGGCTCGACGGACCCGAGCCAGCTGGCGTGGGCGGCCGTCGGGATCAGCTTCCAGGGGCTCAAGGCGCTGGGCGTGCCGGAGGAGAGCCTCGCCAGCTTCCCTCCGGAGTTTCAGCAAGGCATGGCCGCGCGGGCGGCCGAGTTGGGAGACACCCGCGAGAGCGCGCCCGAGCACTGGGAGCAACCGCTCGGGCGCCCGGACGTTCACCTTGGGATCTACGCGCTGGCCCCCGACCACGCGCGCCTGGAGAGGGCGCTCGCCGGTGCCCGCGACGCCCTGCGGGATGTGCCGGGCGTCGCATTGATCTGGGAGCAGGACACCTACATGCTGCCGACCGAAAGGACCTCGTTCGGGTTCAGGGACGGCATCAGCAACCCCGCCATCGAGGGCAGCGGCATCCCCGCCACCAACCCGCGCGAGGATCCGTTCAAGGCCGGCGAATTCGTCCTTGGCTACCCGGACGAGAACGGCGACCTGCCTCCCGCGCCCGAGCCCGCGGCGCTCGGCCGCAACGGCAGCTACGTCGTCTTCCGCAAGCTCCACACCCGGGTGGCGGCGTTTCGCCAGTACGTCCGTGATCGCGCCAAGAGTCGAGCCGAGGAGGAGCTGCTCGCGGCCAAGTTCGTCGGCCGCTGGCCGAGCGGCGCGCCGCTAACGCTCGCTCCGGACCGCGACGACCCGGAGATCGGGGCCGATCCCAAGCGAAACAACGCCTTCCTCTACGCCGCAAACGACGATGCTCGCGGCCTCAAGTGTCCGCTCGGCGCCCACGCCCGCCGGGCTTACCCGCGCGATTCGAAGATTGCAGGCGTCGCGCGGATGCACCGGATCATCCGGCGGAGCTCCAGCTACGGCCCGATCCTGCCCGAGGGCGTCCTCGAGGACGACGGCGCCGACCGCGGCATCCTGTTCTTCTGCCTCCAGGCGAGGCTGGACCGCGGGTTCGAGTTCGTCAAGACGCAATGGATCAACCAGGGCACCTTCATCGGCGTGCCCGCAGAGATGGACCCGCTGGCGGGGCCGAACGACGAGACCGGGAGGTTCACCGTCCCCCAGCAACCGATCCGCCGACGCCTCACGGAGCTGCCCCAGTTCGTGGTCAACCGCGGTGGGGAGTACCTGTTCATGCCCGGCCGGCGGGCGCTTGGCTGGATCGCCGAGCTGGACACGTAGCCGGAGGGCTAAGACTGGTCGCCGGTGCGCGTTGGGCCTATCGCCTGCGCCGGAGCAAGGTTCTGCACGGGCGGTCGGTGGCTCGCACGACCACCTCCCGGGGCAGAAGAACCGCTCGAGTTTCGCCGCCCTCCGCAGGGGTCGAGCGACCGACGCCAATCACCAAGACTGGGTGACGACCGCTCACCCTGCTGGACCGCAAACTGGTCTGACCAACACACGAGCAAGAAAGAGGAGGTCATTGTGGGAATACAGCATGGGGAGCAGACGCGCCCGAGCACAAGCTTCGAAGAGTGGGGCCTTACGTACCCGGGACTCAGCATGAGCACGGACGACGGGAACACGGTCAGTGAGTTCACGGGCATGTGGCCCCTGAAGCCCGACGCGGACCTGGTGCACTTCACGGAGGTGCTGGCGCCGGGCGGCTGGCCAGACCCGCCGGGAGAATCGTTCTCGGAGAGAATGACGTTGCTCGGGCTCATCCGGACGGCCCGCTGGTTCGTCGCCAAGACTTCCTACTTCCCCGAGCACGACAACGACGGGTACACGCTGTTCTTCGTATCCCAGTTCGACAGCTCGGTGGCGAAGTACTTCGACGACTTCGTTCTCAACGGCAAGCCGAACCTGACGGCGGTCTGGGGGAATTGCATCGGTTGCCCGACCGGTCCGGACGCGACGGTGCGCGACGTCGTGGAGTACATCGCGCGCGGGCAGATCAAGACCCTGGCGGTCTACGACGTCGCCCCGGGGCTCAGCATCCCACAGCTCTACAAGGCCGCTGACTGCTACGAGAAGGCGCAGAAGTTCCAGCGGGCGGTTGCCAAGGGCGACGGCCCACTCGAGGAGACGGTCGAGGCCTTCTTGCAGGAGCTGGCCGCGCCCTTCGAGCCAGTAACCAGTGGCGCCCAAATCGACCTGGATGTCGGCAGCGAGTGGCAGTACGAGGAGACGAGCAATCAGCGTGGGGGCTGAATTCGTGGCAGATCGACCAGGCCTCGGGCACTCCGAGGCCTTGTCGATTCCACCCTTGAGGAGGCGATGATGCGCACGTCGACGCCTGCCAGCAGCCTGACGTCCGCTGACCTGGCAGAAAATCTGGACGACATTCAAGACAACGCCGTCACGCCCATCATGATGCGATACGGGCGCCACGCCTTCGTGAAGTTCACCGATGGCGACAAGGCGCGCGCATGGTTGCGCAGCATGCTCAAGCACGTCAACAAGCGGAGCGAAGAGCATGGAACCCGATTCACCGCCAACATCGGTTTCACCCACGAAGGGCTAAAGGCGATAGGGCTGTCGCAGCGGTCGCTCGACAGCTTCCCCGAGGCGTTCCGGGTCGGCATGCGAGGCCGCGCCGCGCTCGTGGGCGATGTGGGGCGGCACGCGCCCGAGCATTGGGAGGGCGGCCTCGGCGGTCCCGACATCCACGGCATGGCGTTGATACGCACCGATTCCGACCAGGGGCGCGAAGAGGCGACGCGGATCGTTCGCGACGAGATGGAGGCGACAGGCGGCGTCGAAGTTCGTTTCGTCCAGGACACGAAGGCGCTCGCCCATGAGAACGGGATCGGGTCGGAGGGCGAGCACTTCGGCTTTGCGGACCCAATCTCGCAGCCGCCCATAGAAGGCGCGGACACGCCGTCATATCCGGGCGATGGCGAGCCGCAGCCGGACGGCACCTGGCGTGCGCTGAAACCTGGCGAGTTCCTGCTGGGCTATGAGGATGAGGTTGGCCCCGAGGGCACGCCGGCACCCGAGCCGCTCGAGCTGCGGCTGAACGGGACCTACACGGTCTTCCGTAAGCTCTACCAGGACGTCGCGGCGTTTCGCCGCTTCCTGGTGACGAGCGCAAAGGCGCTCTACGGCTCTGATGACCCGTATCACCAGGAACTGGTCGCGGCCAAGATGATGGGCCGTTGGCGCAGCGGCTGCCCGCTCGATCTGTCGCCCGAGAAGGATGATCCGTCGATCGCCTCCGACCCCCGGCGGCGCAACAACTTCACCTATGCCGGCGACGACAAGGGCCTGCGGTGCCCGGTCGGTGCGCACCTCAGGCGCAGCAACCCGCGGGCGGCGCCGCTGACGCGCGCGACCGGGGTGCGGCGGCACCGGTTGATCCGGCGCGGGGTTGAATACGGCCCGCCCCTCGCCGCCGGCGCGCTGGAGGACGACGGCGCCGATCGCGGTCTGGTCCAGCTGATCATCCAGGCCGACATCGAGCGTCAATTCGAGTTTGTCCACAATGAGTGGTTGAAGGGCGGCGAGTTCAGCGGGCTCGATCCCAGCGAGCAGGACCCGATCGTCGGCCTCGGCGGCGAGGGCTCGCAGATCACCGTGCCCGGCGCCAAGCGCCCGATGCTGTTCGACCTGCCGACCTTCGTTGACGTCAAGGGCGGGGAGTACCTATTCGTCCCCGGGCTCAATGCACTCGACGGGCTGATCGAGCAGAAGTTCTAAGCCGCCGGACCGCTGCTGCGTCTCGTCCGAAGGCATGAATGATCGGACGCACCCCTGCGGATGCCGTGTCCGCCTGGCCAAAGCCATCGCGAACTGATCTCTCCAGCAGACCTACGGTGCGATCGACGACTTGGAGTCGCCACGTCCGAGACACGCTGGCCGCCGTGCAAGTTCGCCAAATCGGCAGGCACGTGGTGGCTGTCGGTGAACTCGCGTGCCAACGCGTCGCTGCGAACCGTGAAGTCGACGTCGGGCACCGGGGCCCCGGCGCCGGCTTGGTGACTCATCGGCGTGCTTGTCCCCGCCACCGCGAGAGGCGCACGGCCCCCGAAGACGACGAGCCCGGCGTCATCTTGCGAGCGCTTGCGCGCCTCGGTCTCCGACGCCGGTAGTAGGGCTCCGCCGCCTGGGCTCAGCCGGGCTCGCCGCGGCGGCCCGCTCACCGTGGACGTCAGCGATGTCCCTGACGATCCGCCGTTTACTTCCGCCTTCGCGTGATCTGAGAAGCGGGCGGCCTAGTCGATGTCATCGATCGAGAGTGTCGCCCTCCCATGGAAGCAGCGATCTTGTCGACCGCGGCGTGAGTGCCGCTTCCGCGTGAAAGCAGGAGTCCGCTCGCGGTTCGGCCACGAGCGGTTGACCCGTCGCGCCAACCAGCTCGTCGAGCGCCCGCCCGGCGGTTGTTGATCTCTAGGTGTTGATCTCTGCCTGTTGATCCTTAGAGGGCAACAGGCCGCCGCCCCGCCTCCGGGTGTTTCCTTGGCTCCACGTCTGGTCTCACCCGAGGAAGGGGGTCCGCCGCTTCGCGCCGGACCCCCTTCCTCGACCTACCAATATAAAAGTGATGTAGGTAGTTGAGACCAGACGTGGCGCCGATGAGTCGGGTAGGCGGGGCGGCGGCAGGTATGGCAGGCAGGGTTGGGGTGCAAGACAAGGCAGTGAGCGGTGGGTTGTGGAGCTGTGGGGATCGGTACGGTGGAAGAGTTGGGGGGAAGAGTTGGAGGTGTGCGGTTCGGTAGGGCGGGTCGGGTGGCGTGAGCGGGGCGGGCTAGGCAGTAGTGGAGGTGTAGCCCGGGTTGTGTTTGGTGGGCCGGGGGCTGTTGCGCCGTCAGGGGGCCGTTTTTGGATTTGTGCCCTCTCTCATACGAGGACCATGTTTTCGACCGTGCTCCGTCTCCTGCACTGGCTATGAACCGCAGCCGGCGCACTGCACACCCGCGCGGCGCCGCGACATGAAGCTCCCGCCGCCATCAGGGCCGCGCAGTCGCATCGCCGTCGGCGTGCGCGGCGCGGACAGCGGTCCGCCGCAACTTGGGGGGCCAAAACGCCGCCCAAGCCGTCCTCACAAGTAGAAGCCATGCAACCGCCCGCCGCCCAGCCGGCCCATCCCAAGCCTGCGTCGCTTACCAACACCACCGCCCGTGCGCAGCGCCTGGGTCTCGGCGCGACATGAAAACGAACGGCAGGTTGCGGACTTGGGTCCGATCGTCGCCATTCCCGGGCAAATAAGCCTGCCGGTTGACGCCCGCGCGCCAACACCAAGAAGCCCGAGTCGATCCGAAGGTTCGACGCGCGTGTCGGGTACGCCTCGTCTTGCCGTCACTCGAGCCGAGGCGGCTCGTGCGCTCGGGATGTCGGTCAACTCCTTCGAGCGCCACGTACAGCCGGAGCTCCGAATCGTGAGGCGAGGCAAGCTGCGCCTGATACCCGTTCGTGAGATTGAGCGTTGGCTCGAGGTCAACGCAGAGTCGACGGTAGAGCGCCTTTGACGACGCTATTACGCTCCCGGCGACTCAGGACCACAAAGGAGAGCACTCATGTCGAAGCGCCTCCCAGAGGGCATCTCCCTCCGTCACGCGCGCTCCTGTCCGAGCCGATCGGGCGACCGCTGTCGCTGCACGCCTCGCTACCAAGCTCAGGCTTGGAGCCCGCGCGATCGCAAGCGCCTCACTCGCACCTTCCCGACGCTTGCGGCGGCCAGGAGCTGGCGCTACGACGCGCTCGTCGGCCTCCGTCACGGCACCCTGCGTGCCGCCGGCGACGTCACCCTCAACCAGGCTGCCGACGAGTGGCTCAGCGCCGCGCAGGCGGGTTTCGTGCGCAACAGATCGGGCGACCCCTACAAGCCTTCCGCTCTGCGCGGCTATGAGCAGTCGCTGCGCACCCGCCTCCTCCCGGCCCTCGGCGGCGCCAAGCTCAGCGACATACGACGCTCGGACGTCCAGCGGCTCGTCAATCGGATGATGAGCGACGGCCTTGGCGCCAGCACCGTCCGCAACTCGTTGATGCCGCTGCGCGCGATCTACCGGCAGGCGCTCGCGCTCGACGAGGTTGCCGTCAACCCGACAAGCGGCGTCCAGCTCCCCGCCGTCCGCGGCAAGCGCGAGCGGATCGCCTCACCCGCCGAGGCCGAGCAGCTCATCGCCGCTCTACAGCCGCGCGACCGCGCCGTCTGGTCCACCGCGATGTACGCCGGCCTGCGCTCGGGCGAGCTGCAGGCCCTCACCGACGAGCTCGTCGACCTCGACGAAAACCTAATCCGGGTCCAGTGGAGCTGGGACCCCAAGGAGGGCCGCGTTGCGCCCAAGAGCCGCTCGGGGCGGCGCATCGTTCCGGTGCCGGCGGCCCTACGCAAGCACCTGCTCGAGCACCGGATCGCCCGTGGTCGCCGCGGCGGCCTCTTCTTCGGCCGGCCCGACGGCCGGCCCTTCTCGAACCAGGCCCTTAGCCAACGAGCAACGAGGACCTGGCGAGCTGCGGGGCTCGAGCCGATCGGCCTCCACGAATGCCGACACACGTTCGCGTCACTGATGATCGCCGCCGGGGTCAACGCGAAGGCCCTCTCGACCTTCCTCGGGCACGCCTCCGTAACGATCACGCTCGACCGCTACGGCCACCTCTTCCCGGGCTCCGAACGGGAGGCCGCAGGCCTGCTCGACAGCTACCTCGAACGGTCCGTCAGAGGGGTCGAGCAATGAGGGTGCGCTGCACGTGCGCTGCACTGCGCTGCACAAATCGGGCCTTTTCTGGGGTCGAGAGGGGCCGACTGGGGCCGAAGGAAACGGCCAAATCGGCTCCGAAACTTCCTGCAAATCTGCAACTTCTACGGAGGGGGAGGGATTCGAACCCTCGGTGCGCCGAAAGACCCACAACGGTTTTCGAGACCGCCCCGTTCAACCACTCCGGCACCCCTCCGGGACGGGACTAGCCTAGAGATTCGCGCGCGGTTAGAAGACCGCGAAGGCGGTGGACGAGGGTACAGCGCGTAGGCGAGCGATCAGCGTCAGCCGGGCACGCTGAGATGGTACCTCGACGGGCAAGCTACTTGGGAAGACCGGCGGTCAGCATCCCGTCGATCTCCTCCGGCGGCAGTGGCCTGGCAAACAGGAAGCCCTGGCCCAGCGGGCAGCTGAGCTCGCGCAACTCGGTGGCCTGCTGCTCGGTCTCGATGCCCTCGGCGATCACCTGCACCTCGAGCGCGCGACCCATCGCGATCACCGCCGCCACCAGCGCCGCGTCAGGCACGCCCGGCTCGAGGCCCTTCACGAAGGAGCGGTCGATCTTGAGGACGTCCGCCGGCATCTGGCGCAACTGGTCGAGCGAGGAATAGCCCGTGCCGAAGTCGTCGATGGCCACCTGCACGCCTTCGCCGCTCAGCTCGCGGAGCGCGCGGAAGCCCGAGTCGCAATCCGCCATGGCGGCGCTCTCGGTGACCTCGATGCACAGCAGCGAGGGATCGATGCCGGAGCTGCGAACGGCTCCCAGGACCGTGGGGACCACGTCGGGGTGGGTCAGCTCGCGCGCGCTCAGGTTCACCGAGACCGTGATTCGCGGAGCGTCGGGGCGGCGGCTCCAGTCGGCCAGGCGCGCGCAGGCCTCGCGCACGGCCCAGGTTCCGAGCGGCACGATCAGGCCGCTCTCCTCGGCGACCTCGAGGAAGTCGTCGGGCGGCAACAGCCCGCGCTCCGGATGCTGCCAGCGCAGCAGCGCCTCAACGCCCGTGAGCGCACCGGTGGCCAACGAGAACTGCGGCTGGTACAGCAGCCGCAGCTCGCCGCGCTCGAGGCCGCGCTGGAGCTCCTGCTCCACGGTCATCGCCTCCACGGCGCGCTCGCGCATCGCGGCATCGAACAGCTCGGCTCGTGCTCCGCCGCGCTCTTTGGCGCGATACATGGCGGCGTCGGCGTCCTCGATCAGC
Source organism: uncultured Thermoleophilaceae bacterium (assembly GCA_963813495.1). Lineage (GTDB taxonomy): Bacteria > Actinomycetota > Thermoleophilia > Solirubrobacterales > Thermoleophilaceae > JACVRW01. Next base: position 288,946 of record CAWEZC010000004.1, on the reverse strand, counting down.
CGCTCGCCGTGGGGCAGCTCGCCGGGCTCTGCGAGGGCCACGCCGATGCTGGCGCTGAGCCGCAGCTCGGCGCCCCCGGCCCGGATCGGGTCGGACAGCGGACGCTGCAGGCGGTCCGCCACGCTCACGGCCTCGAGCACCCCGCCCACCGACTCGCACAGAATGGTGAACTCGTCGCCGCCGAAGCGCGCCACCGTGTCCTCCGGGCGCAGAGCGTTCTGCAGCCGGCGGGCCACCTCGCCGAGCACCTCGTCCCCGGCGGCGTGACCGAGACTGTCGTTGATGCGCTTGAAGCGATCGACGTCGAGGAAGTAGACGGCGGTCACGGTCGAGCGATCGCGGCGGCCGAGCGCGTGGCGCAGGCGGTCGGTGAACAGCGCGCGGTTGGGCAGGCCGGTGAGCGGGTCATAGAGCGCGAGCCGCTCGAGCTCGGACTCCATCCGCTTGCGATCGGTCACGTCGAGGAAGACGCCGTAGAAGAGAGGATCGCGCCGGTCGTCAGGGCCGCGCAGCACGGTCATCTCGTCGCGAATCCAGACCCAGTGCCCGTCGGCGGCGCGCAGCCGGTACTCCTGCACGAGCGCCTCGCCCGAGCGGGCGCACTCCGCCTCGCTGGCGGTCACTCGGGCGTAGTCGTCGGGGTGGACGATGCGGTCCCAGATCGCGTAGTCACCGAGCCACTTCTCGCGCGTGTAACCCAGCACGCGCTGGATCGAGGGACTGATGTAGAGACAGCGGCCGTCGAGACCGGGCTCGTAGATGTAGGCGACGGAGGGGAGCTTCTCGGGCATCGGCCCGTAGCGTTCCTCGATCGCGCGGAGGGCGCTCTCTCGATCGGCCGCCATCGTTCTCCTTATCGGCAGTTTTCGCGCAACGGTTAGCGCCGCGTCGCGAAGAAGGTTCGGAGCAAGCCTGCGGACTCCTCGGCCAGCAGTCCTCCGGCCGCCTCCGGACGATGGTTGAGCCGCGGCTCGGCGAGCACGTTCATGATGCTTCCGGCCGCTCCGGCCTTGGGATCCTCCGCCCCCCAGACCACCCTCGGCACCCGCGCCAGGACGATCGCGCCCGCGCACATCGCACACGGCTCGAGCGTCACGTAGAGGACCGTGTCGAGCAGCCGCCAGCCGCCCAGGTGGCCCGCAGCCTCCCGCAGCGCGAGGATCTCCGCGTGGGCGGTGGGATCAGCGCGCAACTCACGCTCGTTGCGGGCCGCCGCGATCACCTCACCGCCGAAAACCACCACGGCGCCGATCGGCACGTCGTCGTGGTCGACCGCGCGCTCGGCCTCGCGCAGTGCGAGTCGCATGAAGTATTCGTCGCGCGGGAAGAAGCTCACGGCGCCACGAGCCGGCGGCCCGCCCGCCGTTCCGCGGCCCGCAGCCCCCTCAGCAGGCCGGCGCGGCCGGCCACGCGCACGCCCAGCGCGGCAAGCGACAGCGGCGAAGGCCGGCCGGCGCCGAGGCGGCCGGCGTCGATCAGCTCGCGATACCAGTCGATCGTGTCGGACAGCGTCCGGTCGAGGGCGCGGGCCCGGTAGCCGAGCTCACGGCGAGCCTTGCGCGACGAGTAGCGCCAGTTCTGGGCCATCAGCACGAAACCCTCGGCCGGAATCAGCCCGGGCAGCCCGATCTGCTCCGCGGCGCGGGCCACGGCCCCGGTCTCCGGGGGCAGGACCACCAGCGGGTGGCGCACCCCCGAGAGGCGGCTCACCCGCTCGAACAGCTCGACCCAGCTGACGTCGTGCCCGCCCAAGACGTAGCGCTCGCCAGGGGTGCCTCGCTCCGCGGCCAGCAGGTGGCCCCTGGCCACATCGCGAACATCGACCGCGTTGGTCTGCCCGTCGACGATCGCCGGCAGGCGCCCGCGCAGGTAGTTGCCGATGATCCGCGACGAGGTGTCCCCCGGGGTGGTGCGGTCGAGCGCGACGCCGAACACGTAGGAGGGATTCACGATCACCACCTCGATTCTCTGCCGCACGCCCGCGGCGAGGGCCTCGGCCTCGCCCTCGTGCTTGGCGTCCGGATAGGTGAGCCCGAGGCCGCCGCCGCGGTAGAAGTCCTCCTCGACTCCCGGCCGGTCCGGCGGGGCCGGACCGATGCCGGCCACGCTGGAGGTCACGACCACGCGACGTACCTCCTCGGCAGCGGCCGCCTCCACCGCCAGTCTCGGAGCCAGCGCGTTGACGCGCCAGACCTCCTCGGCGGGCCGCGCGCCGACATATCCGGCGCAATGGAAGACCGTGTCGCAGCCGCGAAAGGCCCGGCGCAAAGAGGCACGGTCGAGCACATCGGCCCTCACCGCCTCGACCTCGGTCTGCCCCAGGCGCGCCAGCCGGTTCTCGTCCCGATAGGTGATCCTGACCCGATCGCCGGCCTCCGACGCAAGTTGAGACACATGCGCGCCGATAAACCCGGTAGCCCCGGTAACGCAGACCGTCACAACTTCCCAGTCTGAGGCTTGTTGGTGCGTTCGTACACTCCGAAGGGCACCGTATAGCCAATGCTCTTTCGCCTCCTCCCCATCGTCGTGCTCGTCCTGGCCGCGCTGGCTCTGCCCGCGAGCGCGTCGGCGGACGGCTACGTGCGGGGTGAGGTGATCGTCCACTACGAGGACGGGACGAGCGCGGCCGAGAGCGACGTGCTCGAGGACGCGACCGGCACGGACGCCGAGCAGGCGCTGCCCGGGGGCTCACAGCAGCTGGCCATCGAGGACGGCGATTCGGTGCCGGCCACGATCGCCGAGCTCGAGGCCGATCCGAACGTGGCCTACGCCGTGCCCAACATGATCGCGCACGCCTCCGGCACCACCAGTGATCCGGACTCGCGGCGGCAGTGGAACCTGTTCGGCGGCTGGGGCATAAACCTCGTCGAGGCCTGGGCGCTCGCCGAGAGCCGCGGTGCCCCCGGTGGCCGTGGCGCCGTGGTGGCCGTGATCGACAGCGGCGTGGCCTACGAGGACCGGGGCCGCTACAAGCGCGCCCCCGACCTGCGCCGCTCGACCTTCGTCAAGCCCTGGGACTTCGTCGACCGTGACCGCCATCCCAACGACCAGTACGGCCACGGCACGCACGTGGCGGGCACGATCGCCCAGACCACCAACAACGGGGTCGCCACGGCGGGGATCGCCTACAACGCGAAGATCATGCCCCTGCGCGTGCTGGACCGCTCCGGCCTCGGCGACTCGGCCACCATCTCGCGCGCGATTCGCTACGCCGTGCGCCAGGGTGCCGACGTGATCAACCTGTCGCTCGAGTTCGTCTCCCAGGTGCGCTCTGCCGACATCCCGGACGTGATCAGGGCGCTGCGTTACGCCTACAGCCGTGATGTGCTGGTGGTGGGCGCGGCCGGCAACGAGGCCGACCTGGCGGTGGCCTATCCGGCACGAACCTCGTCGGTGCTCGCAGTGGCGGCCACGACCAGCACCGGCTGCCAGGCCGACTACTCGAACTCCGGCGACGACCTCGACGTGGCGGCGCCCGGTGGCGGCTCGGACTCCGCCAACAGCGACAGCGTCTGGGACCGCGCGCACTGCAGGCCCGATGTCTTCGGACGGCCGATCTTCCAGCAGACGTTCGCGAGCAACTTCACGATCCGCCGCTTCGGCACCCGCGGCTACGACTACGAGGGCACCTCGATGGCCAGCCCGCACGTGTCCGCCGTGGCGGCGTTGATCATCGCCAGCCAGCGGCTCGGGCCGAGCCCCACACCGCGCGAGCTGGAGGCCCACATCAAGGCCACCGCCAAGCCCACCGACCGGCCGGACCGCTATGGCGCGGGGCTGCTGGACGCGGGCGCTGCTCTGCGCTGAGCCCCGCGTCGACGGCGGGCGCTAGGTCGTCCGGATGATCATCACGCTGCAGGGAGCGTGATGCGAGACCTTGTTGGGGACGCTGCCGAGCAGGAAGCGCTTGGCCCCGGTCATCCCCTTGTTGCCCACCACGATGAGGTCGGCCTTCTGCTCCTCGGCCACGTCGAGGATCGCGTCCGCGGGGTCACCCTCGCGCGCGTGGGTCTCCACCTCGATTCCCTCGGCGCGCAGTCCATCCGCCGCACCTTCCAGCGTCACGCTCACGTCCTCGCGCGGATTGACCATCCACTGGAGATCGCCGGGCACCTGCTGGCGCTCCTCGCGCAGCCGTCCCTCCGAGACCGGCTCGTACGCGCTCACGAGGTGGATCTTCGCGCCGGCCAACCGAGCCAGCTCGGTCGCCTGGCGCACCGCCTCACTCGCTGTTTCCGACCCATCAGTGCCTACGACCATCGACCCGAACAATGCGACCTCCAAAGACTGAGTCCAAGAACCAGGGAAGATCATAAGTCGTGGCCGTCTGGCCGGATAGCCAGTATGTTTGGACTGATGTCCACACCAACACGGTGTCTGGCCGTGGACGATCACCCAGCCGTGAGGCAAGGACTCAGCCTCATGTTCGAGCAGGTACCCGACGTGGAGCTGGTTGGGACCGTCGAGGACGGCGAAAGCGTGATCGAGGCCGTCAAGGAATTGCGCCCCGACGTGGTGATCATGGACGTGCGCCTGCCCGGTATCGACGGCATCTCCGCGGTCAAGCGAATCGCCGAGGGCTGCCCGGACGTACATACGGTGATGTTCTCCGCCTACGGTGACAAGCGGCTGCTGTCCGACGCTATCGCCGCCGGCGCCCGCGGCTATGTGATGAAGGGCTCGCCCCCGGAGGATCTCGTCCGCGCGGTGCGCACGGTGACCACCGGCAAGCCGTTCGTCGACCCGTCGCTGTCGCCGACCCTGTTGATGTCGGCCGTGGGCCCCGACGCCCCGTTGTCGGAGCGGGAGCGGGAGATCCTGCAGCTGCTGGCCGAGGGGCTGCACACCGAGGAGGTGGCACGGCGCATCGGGCTCTCCACCGAGACCGTGAAGTCGGACACCAAGCGCGCGATCCTCAAGCTCGAGGCCGACACCCGCGTGCACGCCGTGGCGATCGCACTTCGCCAGGCCCTGATCGAGTAGCGCGGGGCCCGTGGAGATCCCTCGCTTCTGGATCGTCGTTCAGGTCCTGATCGTGATCTTCGTGCTCATCGGCGCGGTGATCGCTGTCACGAAGCTGGTCTGAGCGGCGACGCCTCGGTCCCGTCGGGCGCGCGTTCCTCGGCCAGCTCCTCGGGCAGCTCGATGTCGGCTCGTCGCCGCCGCGCTTCGGCCGCCTCCACCGGCTTGACCCAGAACTCCTCCACCAAGATCACGAGTAGGGAAAGGATCGGCACGGCCACGAACAGGCCGATGAAGCCGAACAGCTGGCCCACCACGACCACCCCGATCGCGATCACGGCCGGGTGCATGCGCACCCGCTGCGCCATCACCACCGGAATCGTCACGTTGCTCTCGATCTGCTGCACGAGCACGTAAGCCCCGAGGACGAGCAGGGCCTTGCCCGGCGAGTCGGTGAGCGCAAACAACGTGGGCGGGATCGCGCCCGCGATAGCGCCGAAGTAGGGGACGACCACCAGTAGGGCTGACAGCACCGCGAAGAAGATCGCGAAGTCGAGCCCGATGAGCTCGAGGGCGATCCACAGCAGCACCAAGGTGAGGACCATGTCGATCGCCACCCCCTCCATCCAGCCGATCCAAGCCTCGCGCAGCCGCTCGACGACGCGCCGCACGTGGGCCCGGCTGGCCGGAGGCGCGAGGCGCACCAGGCCGTCGACCAGCGGGGCGGGGCGGACGGCCATGTAGTACGCGGTGATCAGGATCAGCACCAGGGCGGCGGCCACGCCGGCCACGTTGAGGCCGATCGATGTGATCGGGCCGATCAGGCGATCGGGCTCATCGGTGTAGCGCTCGGCGAACTGCTGAATCTGGTCGCCGACCTCGCCGGCGTTCTGTCCGGTGAGATCCGCGTAGATCTCTTCCAGGTCGGTCACGATCCCGGGGACATCGTCGACGAACTCGGTGGTCTGGTCGACGAAGGGCGGAATCAGCAGGTAGATCGTCAGGCCGAAGACGCCCACGCCGGCCAGCAGGGCGAGCAGGGCGCCGACCGGGCGCGGAATCCGGTAGCGCTCGAGCCGGGACGCCGCGGCGGCCAGCGGGATGGACACGATCACCGTGATCAGGATCGCCAGCATCAGGGTCACGAGCTGGCGGAAGAGCAGGCCGAACAGGATCAATCCGGCCGCGAGCAGGACCGCGCGGTAAACGACGTTGGGCGAGGTTGTGCGTTCCTCCTCCATCCCCGCCAACTACGGTATCGGCAGCGGGGACGACGTCACGTCGGCGATGCGCAGGTCAGGTCTTGCGCTCGAGATCGGCGACGTCGCGCGACTTCTCCTCGACCCTGTCCTGGGCCTCGGCGAGCTTCTCCTTCTCCTCGCCCTTGCGCTCTTCGCGGCGGCCCTGGGCGCGCAGGGAACCGTCTCCGGAGAGGTCTCCCGCCGCTTTCTTGGCGCGGCCGGTGATCTTGTCGAAAATGCTCATCTGGCGCGGCTCCTTCAAATGGGGGTCCGGCTCTGCTTACCCCGGGCAGGCCTGCGGAAACGGGCCGGGCCTGGCGCTGGCTTCCCGGCTCGTGACCAACCAGGAGGCGCACCGCCTCGCGCGCGAGAAGGGCGTGTCGCGGCCGCTCGCGCACTGCTGACTCCGTTCACCACCTGAGCGCCACCCCCGAGGTGGCCGGCGAGCTGGTGGAGGATTCGCTGTGGCCGCAGGTCGAGGGCGAGTACCGTCGCCTGCGCGCGCGGCCGACGCTGATCGCTGCCGGGCTGGCCGCGCTGAGCGTCGGCGGCGGCGTGCTGCTGCGCCGCCGACGCAAGCACTGAGCGCTTCCGCTTCAAACCGTGGCGCCCACCCCGGACTCGAGCGGCAGCCCGGCCTCGACCCAGCCGGCCTTGCCCTCCGCGTACTCGCGCACGTCGCTGTAGCCGAGTGCGACGAGCTTGTTGGCCGCGATGTCCGAGTTGGGGCACGGCTCGCTGGCGCAATAGACCACGATCGCGGCATCCTTGTCGGGAAGCCGGTCCGGCGCCTGTTGTGCGACGCGCTCGTAGTCGATCTGGATCGCGCCGGGGATGTGCCCCTGGTTGAAGTGGTCGACGCCCAGTGCCTCGACCACGGTCGCTTCGCCGTGATCCACCAGCGTCCTGAGCTCGTCCCGGGTGATGCGGTCGGCCATCTCTGCCTCTCTTTCTGTCGGTCACCGGATTATTCGGACCGACGTCCGTTTGGTGATGCGGGCGACTATAGCGGACTACAGTCCGGTTGTAGATGGAGGCCGCGAGACGTTACGTTGCGAAGGTGGACTTGCCCGTCGCAGGCCGCGCGCCCCGCGAGCGCCGCGACGCCGCGCGCAACCGCCAGCTGATCCTCGACGCCGCCCAGCGGCTGTTCGAGCGCGACGGTGCCGCCGCGGTCTCGATGGACCGCGTGGCCGAGGAGGCCGGCGTGGGAAAGGGCACGCTCTACAGGCGCTTCGGCGACCGCGCGGGCTTGGCGCTGGCCCTGCTCGACGCCCGCGAGCGCGAGCTCCAGGAGCACCTGATCCGTGGCCCCGCACCGCTCGGCCCCGGCGCTCCGGCCGTAGAGCGGATGGTGGCCTTCGGCCGTGCCTGGCTCGACCTGCTCGAGACCCACGGCGATCTCGTGCTGGCCTCGGAGACGGGCTCGATCGGCGCCCGCTACCGAAGCATCGTGTACGCGACCTACCGCGCCCACCTGGTCCTGCTCGTACGCGAGGCGCGCCCCGACGCCGACGCCGACTACCTGGCCGATGCGCTCCTGGCGACGCTCGACTCCCAGCTCGTGCTGTTTCAACGCACCGACCGCGGGATGAGTCGGGAGCGGCTCGAGCAGGGTTGGGAAGACCTCGTGCGCAGGGCCGTCCGCGAGCCGGGCTAGCTTCCGCCGAGTGCGCTTGATCGTCGCCCGCTGCGAGGTCCACTACACCGGCCGGCTCACAGCCGTGCTGCCCGAGGCGCTGCGGCTGCTTATGGTCAAGTCCGACGGTTCCGTGATGGTCCACGCCGACAGCGGCGGCTACAAGCCGTCGAACTGGATGACCGCGCCCACGCTCATCGAAGAAGAGCCGGGGCTGATGGTGGTGAGAAAGCGGGGCGGCGAGGACCGGCTGGAGATCCGCATCACCGAGGTGCTGTCGGACATCGCTCACGACATGGGCGAGGCCGCGGCCCTGGAGAAGGAGGGCGTGGAGCGCGAGCTGCAGGAGCTGCTGGCCGAGGCGCCCGAACGGTGCGGTGAGGGGCTGCGCCTCGTACGGCGTGAGTGGCCCACGGACATCGGGCCGGTGGACCTGATGTGCCGCGACTCCGAGGACGAGTACGTGGCCGTCGAGATCAAGCGCGTAGCCACCATCGAGGCGGTGGAGCAGCTCACGCGCTACCTCGAGCGCATCTGCGAGGGACCGGGCTTCGGCCGCTGCCGCGGCGTGCTCGCCGCGCAGGTGATCAAACCGCAGGCGCGCACACTGGCCGAGTCGCGCGGGTTCGGTTGCGTCGAGGTCGACCTGGCCGTGCTCCGGGGCGAGCGCGAGCCGGACCTGACGCTGTTCGCGGGCTAGCCACGCTACGGCCGCTCCGCCCGCGCCTCAGCCCGGTGGAGAGCTCGAGCGACAGGTCGAGTTGGTCCAGGCGGCCCATCAGAGCAGCGCCGCGAATTCGTCGAGCTGGCGCTCGACCGCCTCGGACTCGTCGGGAACCAGATAGAGAATCGAGCGCGTGACCCCCACGCCGGCCAGCCGGTCGATCGCGCGGGCCTCGGGCTTGGCCCCGAACACCGAGACCGGCACCTCCCGGCCGGCGCGCTCGCGCAGCTCGGCGATGCGCTCGCCGAGCGCCTCCGGTGAGCGTACGCGGTTGGGAAGCCACCCGTCGCCGAAAGCGAGCACGCGGTCGAGCACCTTCTCACCCAGGCCGCCGACGAGCACGGGCGGGTGCGGTTTCTGCACCGGCTTGGGCCACGACCAGAGCGGCCCGAAGTCCACGTGCTCGCCGTGGTACTCCGCCTCCTCCTCGGTCCAGATCGCCTTCATCGCCTCCACGCGTTCGCGCATGATGGAAAAACGCCGGCGAGGGTCGGTGCCGTGGTCGCGCATCTCCTCGCCGTTCCAGCCGGCACCTACGCCGAACAGCACGCGCCCGCCGGAGAGGAAGTCGAGCGAGGCGACCTCCTTGGCCGTGATGATCGGATCGCGCTGGACGATCAGGCATATGCCTGTGGCCAGCTTGATGTGCTGGGTCACCGCCGCGGCCATCGCCAGCGCCACGAAGGGATCGTGCGTATGGCTGTACTCGCGCGGCAGCTCCCCTCCGCCTGGGTACGGGGTCTCGCGACTCACCGGGATGTGCGTGTGCTCGGGCAGGAAGAGCGATTCGAACCCGCGTTCCTCGGCCAGAGCCGCGACGCGCGCCGGCTCGATCGTGAAGTCGGTGGCAAACAGGGCAAGTCCTACGTCCATCTCAAAGGCAGCCTTTCCAGTCCATAGATCCCGTGAATCGAGCCGAGCTCCGCCTCGCCGTCGAGCGCCAGTCCGGGCATCCGCTCAGGAAGGAAGGTCAACGCCTCCTGCAGCTCGGCTCGCGCCAGGTTCGCGCCGAGGCAGTAGTGGATGCCGGCACCGAAGGTCAGCGGCCTGGCCGAGCCGCGCTCGGCGGTGATGTCGAATGACTCCGGATCGCCCTCGACCCCGTCGCGGTTGCCGGCGAACGAGCACACCATCACCACCGTGTCGGCCGGAAAGACGACATCGCGGTACTCGATTTCCTCGTGCAGCAGGCGCGCAGTGAATGGGGTGATGGGCTCGTAGCGCAGCAGCTCCTCCACGGCCGCGGGGGCGAGCTCCGGGCTCTCCGCCAGCAGCGTCCACTGGTCGGGATGGGAGGCGAACACGCGCAGGCCGTGAGCCAGCTGCGACTGGGTCGTGTCGACCCCGCCGACGAGCACGTTGAGCACCAGATTTTGACACTCGACGTCGGAAAGCCGGTCGCCCTCCTCCTCGGCGGCAATCAGCGTCGAGATGAGGTCGTCGCCGGGGTCGTCTCGCCGTCGCTCGATCAGCTCCGCCGACCACTCGTAGAACTCCGCACAGGCACGCTCGATGGCGTCGCGCTCGTGCATCAGGCTCGGGGGGTCGAACTGGCGCTGGATCAAATTCGACCACTCATGCAGCCGGGGTGCGTCCTCTAGCGGCGCGCCCATCACGGTGGCGATCGTGAGCGAGGGGTAGGGCTTGGCGAATGCAGCCACGAACTCGCATGCGGACGCCGCGGCCAGCGGGGCCCACAGCCGCTCGAGGAAGCCCCGCATGGCCGAGCGCCAGCGATCCGCGGCCCGGGGCGTGAAGGCGGGATTCACGAGGTTGCGCAGGCGGCCGTGCTGCTCGCCGTTTAGGTGCAGGATGTTGCGGCGCATCTGCTCGAGCAACGGGCCCTCGGGGACCTCGAACATCTCCGCGATGCGCATCCCCGGGAAGGTGGCGCTCTTGGTGCGCAGGAAGTACGCGGCCGCCTCGCGATCGAGCACGAAGTACCCGATCGGGGAGCTGGCGAGCCAGCTGCGCGCGCGCAGATCGGCCATCACCGAATGGAAGCGCTCCCCCTTCAGGTCCGGGCCGAGGTAGTCGAGCTCGGGCAGCTCCAGCTCCGTAACGAGCGTCATGGCGCGCGGACGTTACCCTGGATGCAGACATGAGCTTCCTCTTCCGCAACAAGACCGATATGCCCGACCCGGCCGACGCGCTGCCCGGGCGCGACACGCGCCCCTTCGCGGTGCCCGACACCCACTTCGTGCTCGGCACCCCGCTCGAGCCACCTTTCCCGGAGGGAGTGGAGACGGCGATCTTCGGGCTGGGCTGCTTCTGGGGTGCAGAGCGCACCTTCTGGCAGGCACCCGGCGTGTACACCACGGCGGTGGGCTACGCCGGCGGCTTCACGCCCAACCCGACCTATGAGGAGGTCTGCGGCGGGCGCACCGGGCACAACGAGGTGGTGCTCGTGGCCTATCGCCCGGAGGAGATCTCCTACGAGGAGCTCCTACGGCTGTTCTGGGAGGGCCACGATCCGACCCAGGGCATGCGCCAGGGCAACGACGTGGGCACGCAGTACCGCTCCGGCATCTACGTGACCTCGGACGCTCAGCGCGAGGCCGCGCTGGCGTCGAAGGAGCTCTTCCAGGCCAAGTTGGGCGAGGCCGGATACGGCGAGATCACCACGGAGGTCGAGGACGCGCCGGAGTTCTACTACGCCGAGGACTACCACCAGCAGTACCTGGCCAAGAACCCCAACGGGTACTGCGGCCTGGGCGGCACCGGCGTGTCGTGCCCGGTGGGCGCCGCTCGCCTCTAGGTCCGGCGGCTCAGGCAGCCGCCGCCAGCAGGCGGCCCATCAGGCGCAGCCGGTCGTCCGCCTCGGCGGGCCAGCGCTCGACGTCGGCGGGCCACCAGGCCCATTCGTCATGCTCGGCGTCCGGGGCCGGCTCCGAGGCGTCGCCGACCGTGGCCAGTCCCACCAGCATCGCCATGCCGTTGGGCAGCTCCACCAGCGCCTCCACGCTGAGGCTCGCGGGCTCGAGGGCCCACTCCTCGCTGAGCTCCCGCGACAACGTCTGAGCGGGACTCTCGCCGAGATCGACGGCGCCGCCGGCCCCCAGCGCCCAGCGGTTGGCCCACTGAGACACCCAGGCGGCCCGGCGACCGGCGAGCCAGCGGCCGTCCGCGGAGCGCACGACGCAGAGGGCGGTGAGGCTCTCGCACGCTCCGCCCTCGACGAGCCTGAGCGCCCAGCGAACGGGCTGCAGCTCGAGCCTCAGCCCGCCGTTCGCCTCGCGCCAGCCCGCGAGGCGCGTGGCCATGCCGTCGTGCGCGGGTGATCCGCGCTCGCGCAGCCCCTCGACGGCGCGGTCGGCCAGCCGCTCGAGCTCGTCGGGCGCCTCGTAGGCGTCGTCGCGCCAGCTGGCCTCGATCTGCTCGGGTCGCCAGGGGCCGCGAGCGAGCATGCCGGGGCGCGGGGTCACCCCTCCCAATCTAGTCCGAGCCCCAGCGCATAGCGGGGCCCGGGCCGTCAGGCCGTGTAGGCCAGGCCCACCTGCTCGGCGTCGCGGCGGCGCAGCACCGCGAGAAAGGCGGCCACCACGCGCGCGTCGAACTGCGTGCCGGCACAGCGCAGCAGCTCCCCGCGAGCCGCCTTCTCGCCGATGCCGACGCGGTACACGCGGCCGGCGACCATCGCCTCATAGGCGTCGCTCACGGCCAGGATCTTGGCCTCGAGCGGAATTCCAGCGGCGCCCATGCCGGAGGGGTAGCCCTTGCCGTCGGGGCGCTCGTGGTGCGCCAGCACCCAGGCACGCAGGTCCTCGAGCCCCCGGCCGCTGAGGATCTGGGCGCCGATCTCCGGATGCGTGCGAATCTCCGCCAGCTCGGCCGTGCCGAGCTTGCCGGGCTTCTGGAGAATCGCGTCGGGTAGCCCGATCTTGCCGATGTCGTGCAGGATTCCCGCGATCTCGATGCGCTTCACGTGCTCGGCCGGCAGGCCGAGCTCGCGGCCGATCATCGCGCAGTAGTGGCCGACGCAACGCGAATGGTCGGCGGTCCCGGTGTCGCGCAGGTCGAGCGCCTCGGCCAGCGTGAGCAGCGTGGCGAGCTGGACCTCGTCGGCGCCCCGACCCGCCTCGGGCGCGAAGATCGCCGAGATCTCGCTGTTGAAGATCACGCAGCGGTTGCGTCCCAGCGCCTTGGCCGCGTAGAGCGCCTGGTCGGCGGCCTCGAGCACGGCGTCCGCCGAGCGGCCGTGCGCAGGATAGGTGGCCACCCCGAAGGAGAACGTCAGCGCAGCGGGGTCGTCGCGGAACTCACGCTCCACCGCCGCCCGCAGCCGCTCGGAGACGAGGTAGGCCTCGTGCTCGGTCGCGCCGGGGAGCAGGATCGTGAACTCCTCACCGCCGGTGCGGGCGATCGAATCAGCCGCGCGGCGGTGATGCTCGAGGATCGCCCCAACGCGCACGAGCGCCTCGTCGCCGGCGCGATGGCCGAGCCGGTCGTTCACCGTCTTGAAGTGATCGAGGTCGCCGATCACCACGCTCAGCGGCTGGTCGGCGCGCAAGGCACGTTCGACCTCCGCGCCCAGCTCCTGGTCGAGCGCCAGGCGATTGCGAAGCCCGGTGAGCGTGTCGGTGAGGGCGGCTTCGGAAAGGCTGCGCACCAGCTGGGTCACGCCGTCTCGCACCGCGCGCAGCAGGGCAGCGGCCGGGAACAGGATTCCCACCAGCGTGACCCAGCTCGCCGCCACCGCATCGGAGGGAGCGGACGCGAGCAGCACCAGGAGGTAGGCGGCCGCCATGAAGCCGAGCTGGCCCGCCGCCTCACGCCGCGGAAAGAAGTAGGCCACATAGAGCCCGAGCCAGACGTAGAGCATTTCGCCCGACAGGGTCGAGCCGCTGCCCCACTTCCAGGCGTGAGCGGTGACGAGCATGGTGCCCAGGGCCACCGCCGCGCCGAGCGTGCGCGGGCCCACGCGGTCGGCGAAGCGCAGAAGCAGAACCGCGACGATGCCGCACACGGCGGGAATGGCCAGTCGCAGCGACGACCAGCCGCCCGGGTTGGGCAGCAACGCGACGGTGAGGAGGATCAGCGCCTCGCCACCGAAGATGCCCGCGGCTACGCGCGCGGCAAACCGCGTACTCGGCTCGACGGCCGTTATGGCAGGGGTCGGGCGGTCTCCCCGCTGTGACGGGACCGGGGCCATGACCGCTTTTTCGGTCGCGGCCTCGAGTGCCGTGAAGCCTCGACGTGCCGGCTGGCCGGATATCCGCGTTCAGGCGCCGAGCTCGTCCCGCAGCGCGCGGACGCTCTCGCGTAGCTCTCCGAGCTCCCGCTCCAGGCGCTCGATCCGTGCCGCGAGGCGCTCGTCGGCGCCGGCCGGCGGGGGCGGGGCGGCGGCGGCGGGCGGCGGCTCGGGAGCGGCGGCCACAGAGGCAGGCGGCGCGTCGGCCGGAGCGCCGGCGGGCGGGGCATCGTCCTCTCCCGTTCCCCCCAGCAACTGCTCGTAGCGCTCCTCGCGCTGGCCGGGCCGGCGCCCGAGGCGGCGCACGAGCTCGCGCCCGATCAGGCGGTCGAGCGTCTCCTGCACCTCGTCGGCTCCGCCGAAGCCGTGCAACCGGTCACTCCGCGCCTTGAGCTCGCCGGGCGTCTGCGGGCCGCGCAGCATCAGCACACAGGCGATCGCCATCTCGGCGTCGTCCAGACCCACGGTCCGGTCGAGCGTATGCCGGTACTTCATCGTGCGCCGGTTGGCCCAGCTCGCGAGGCGTGGCCCACTTGCGCGCGACGAGCCGGTCGACGCCGCCGCGGATGGTGCTGTCGTCGTAGTCGACCACGGGCTCACGGTTGGTCGACTGATTGCAGGCCAGGCGCAGCGCGTTGAGGGTCAGCGGGTAGACGTCGGGCGTGGTGCGCTGCTTCTCGATCAGGCAGCCGAGCACGCGCATCTCGACGGCATCGGGCTCCATCTAGCGGCAGGAGGCCGGCACTCGCTTGCGGTCGAGCACGCGCTCCAGCGCCGCGGGGCTCGCGGTCATGATGCCGTCGACGCACATGTCGACCAGCTTGCGCCAGCTGCCCGGTGCGTCGCGGTCGTCGCCCGAGAACCAGTTCTGCCACGCATAGCCCTCGGCGTGAGCTCGCGCCACGTTCGCCTTGGTGGTCACGTCGATCAGCGAGCCGCCCAGGTCGAAGGTGATCGGCACCTGGAAGGCCGCCACCCCCGGGCCCGGCGACGCGCCGCTCAGGAGCCAGCCGGCGGCGCCGGCGATGCCCGGCGCGAGATCGATCCTCGGCAGCAGTTCGTGGAAGCGGTCCACGGCGGGCTGCTTGAACGACACCACGATCAGGTCGCGGCGCTTGGTGTGACGAAGCAGCGCGGCGAGCACCTCGGCGTTCTGGACGTACTCGGCGTCGGCCTCGTCGGGGGTACGGCCCTTGATCTCGATGTTGATCGGCGTGCGCGGGAAGGCGCGCATCACCTGCGCCAGCGTCGGCACCCGGAAGTCGGCGGAAGTGAAGCCCCTGGGCGGCTTGCGCTTTCCGGTCGCGATGCCGCGGAAGTGGTACGCCCTGCGGGGCAGATCGTGGCTGTAGTGCTCCTCGGCCCGGGGCGCGAACCAGTAGGCCGCGTCGAGGCGCTTGAGCTGGCGCAGGGTGAGCGCCGAGACGTTCCCGGTTCCGTTCGTCTTGCCGTCGACCGTGGTGTCGTGCATGACGATGACCTTGTTGTCCTTGGTGACCCCGATGTCGAGCTCGAGCATGTCGGCACCGGCCTGGGCCGCCTTGCGGAAGGCGTACATGGTGTTCGAGGGGAACTCGTCCTCGCCACCCTGGTGGGCGATGTTGATCGCCTTGGGCTGAATCCAGCGGTTCTTGGCCTCGGCCACCGTCACGGGCAGCGCCGCGGCGGCCAAAAGGGCAAACAGCAGGGCGCGAGTCAGCGTCTTGGTCATCGCCGTTCAAGCTAACACGACGGGAGTGCCATGCTCAGCCGGTGGGTGTCTATGCCGCCATCCTGAGGACGCCGGGCGTGGCCGCGGTGGTCCTGGCCACCGTGATCGGCAGGCTGCCGATCGGGATCACCGGCCTGGCCCTCCTGCTCTACGTCGAGGAGGTAGAGGGCTCGTTTGCGGCTGCGGGGATCTGCGCCGGCGCGCTGGCACTGGGCAGCGCCGTCGGCGCTCCACTGCAGGGCCGCCTCGTCGATCGCCGCGGCGACGGCGCGCTCATGCCGATGGCCCTCGTCCACGCCAGTGGGCTCGCGCTGATCTGGGTGCTGGGCGCCGCCGGCTCCTCGCTGGTCTTGCTCGCGCTCGTCTCGGCGCTGGCCGGCTCCGCGCTGCCGCCGCTGTCCTCGGTGCTGCGCTCGCGCTGGCCCTACCTGCTGTCCGAGCGTCCGGACCTCGTGCCCGGGGCCTACGCGCTCGACTCGGTGCTGATCGAGCTGATCTTCGTTACCGGGCCCCTGCTCACCACCGTCATCGTCGCGCTGGTGGGACCCGAATACGCCCTCGCGGTCTCGGCCGCCTGCGTGCTGGCCGGTACCGCGATGCTGCTGGCCGGGCTGCGCGGGCGGACCAGGCCCGACGCGCCACCGGAAGACTCCCGCGCCCTCGGGCTGGGCGCGCTGGCGGCCCCCGGCCTGCGCACGCTCGTGATCGCGTCGCTGCCCGTCGGCTTCGCCCTCGGCACGCTCGAGGTCGTGCTGCCGGCGTTCAGCGAGGCAGAGGGCTCGAAGGCCCTGGCCGGCGTGCTGCTCGCGGTCTGGTCGGGCGCCAGCGGCGTGGCCGGCCTCGTCTACGGAGCACGCCCCGGGCGCGCGGCGCTCACGCGCGTGCATCTGCGCTTCGCCCTGCTGCTGCCGCTCGGTTGCGCGGCGCTGCTCGCCGCCACCTCCCCGGCCACGATGGGCGTGCTCGTGGTGCTCGCCGGCATCCCGATCGCCCCGCTGATCGCGTCGCGAAATCAACTGGTGGAACGCGTGGCTCCGCGCGGCACAGCCACAGAGGCGTTCACCTGGCCGCTCACCGCCCTGGTGGCCGGGGTCGCGCTGGGCGCTGCCAGCGCGGGCACGCTCGTGGAGGAGTACTCATGGACGGCGGGCGTGATGGCGGCCGTGGGAGTGTCGGCCGCCGGCGCCCTGATGCTGCTGGCTCGGCGCCGGACGCTCACGCCCGCGCACGCCGCGGCCTGAGCGCAGCGGGCACCCGGTACGTACCTTCAGGGTCATGCCCGAGTTGCCCGAGGTGGAACGCGCACGCGCTCTGATCGAAGAGCGCGCGCTCGGCCGGCGCATCGAGTCTGTCGACGATCGCGATGCCTGGGTGTGCCGCCCGCACGCACCCGGGGAGATCGATTCCGCGCTGACCGGTGCCGTCGCAGTGGCCGCGCACCGGCGCGGCAAGGCCATGTGGCTGGAGATGTCCGACGGGCCCACGCTCGGGCTGCACCTGGGAATGGCCGGCCGCATAGTGGTGGACGACCGTGGCTCGCCGCAGGGCTGGGACCGCTTCACGCTGAACTTCGAGGACGGCGGCTCGCTCGCCCTGCGCGACAAGCGCCGCCTCGGGCGCGCGGTCCTCGAGCCCGACCTCTCGATACTGGGACCAGACGCCGCCGATGTCGCGCGCTCGGAGTTCCGCGAGCGGGTGGGCCGCGGTCGCGCGCCGCTGAAGGCGCGCATCATGAATCAATCCGTGATCGCCGGCGTGGGCAACCTGCTCGCCGACGAGACCCTCTGGCGGGCCCGCCTGTCCCCTCTGCGCGAGGCGGGCTCGCTCTCCGCGCAGGAGCTCGACGAGCTGCGCCGGGTACTGCGGGCGGCCACCCGGCGCGCCATCCGCCGCGGCGGGGTGCACACCGGGGACCTGATCCGCCATCGGCACCGGGGCGGCGTCTGTCCGCGCTGCCACACGCCGCTCGAGCGCGGCACGGTGGGCGGGCGTACCAGCTACTGGTGTCCCCGCGAGCAGGTCTAGGGACCTGAGCCGCTCAGCCAGCCGCGCGGCTCGTAGACCAGCAGATGGTTGAGCAGGGCGAGGTGGTGAGCGCCGCCCACGTGTACGCCATGCCGGCACGGAAGGGAACCGCCGGGACCGGTCGCCGCGAAAGCGAGCCGGGTCAACGCTCCGAGTTCGTCCTGCCTCGTGCTCACGCTCACACAAGATGCCAGGCCGCCTGGCCGGATAGGCTCGCGCACATGGCAAGAATCAGCGGCGAGCGCACGGTCGAGATCGAAGCTCCTATCGAGCGCTGCTTCGAGATCGCCTCGGACATAGCCAACGCCCCGGAGTGGCAGGGATCGCTGCGGGAGGTGGACGTGATCGAGCGCGACTCGGAACGCCGGGCTCAGCTAGTCGAGACCGAGTCCGACGCGAAGGTCAAGACCGTCAAGGCCCTGCTGCGGTTCAGCTACGAGGAGCCCAACGCGATCCGCTGGGTCCAGGAGAAGGGCGAGACCAAGTCGCTCACCGGCTCCTGGACCTTCGAGGATCTCGGCGGCGGGCGGACCCGTGCCACCTATGCGCTCGACGCCGAGCCGGGCCGGATACTCGGCATGCTGCTGCGCGGCCCCGCCGAGGGCAAGGTGCGCGACTTCCTGCTCGGCGACGCCGCCGCCGGCCTGAAGGAGCGCGCCGAGCGCAACGGGTAGCGCTCGCGGTGTGGGGGTAGGGGACCGTCATGCCCGATTACACCCACATCAACCTCAAGCAGGATGTCGAGGACATGGCGCCCAAGTTCGGCTACTCGCCCGAGCTCGAGTCGCGCTTCGCGCGCGGGCCGCTCGAGCTCCAGAACTCGGGCCTCAGCTATTACAAGGTCGCCCCGGGTTACCGACTCCCCTTCGGCCATCGCCACGGCGAGCAGGAGGAGGTCTACCTGGTGGCCTCGGGCAGCGCTCGCATGAAGGTCGGCGACGACATCGTCGAGCTCGGTCAATGGGACGCGCTGCGCGTGCCGGGCCAGGTCTGGCGCGGCTTCGAGGCCGGCCCCGAGGGCGCGGAGCTGCTGGCCTTCGGCGCGCCCAACACCGGCAACAAGGACGCCGAGATGGAGCCGGGCTGGTGGGAGGACTGACCTCCCGGGCGCTCAGCGCCCGCGCGCGACCCGCGCCAGCCATGGCACCAGCCGCTTGACGAACTCGTTCGCCGGGCCGGCCGAGTTGGGGTCGTTGTGCGAGTAGGTCGCCGAGCGCTCCACCAGCGTCAGATGCCGCCGCGGGATGCCGGACTGCCGTGCCAGCAACCGCGCGGCCTCGAGCACGCGCTCGCCCCCGAGCGCCGCACCGAAGGCGTAGATCCGCAGCCCGTCCAGGTCGTCACCGTGCGTGGCCCGTACGTCCAGCACTGTCTGTGCCGGGTTGGCGTTGCCGGCCGCCACCGCCCCCGAGTCGATCGTCAGTCGCCGCGGGTGATACCAGGCGGTGCCGTCCAGGCCCTTCAACCCTGTCCCCGAGAACATCGCCGCGAAGCGCTGCACGGACGTCAACTCGCCGGCTCGCCGCCAGCCGCGGGGTTCGCCGCTGGGCGCCAGCCGGCCGAGATGCGCCTGGGCGGCGGCCAGGCTCGGTGGCGAGGTCTCGGTATCGAGGGCGGAGCCGTAGCCCCCTTCGTTGGTCACGCGCACGGGCGACTTGAGGTTGGACGGCAACAGCGGCCAGGTCTGTAGCAGCGAGGGGCTGTCCGGATCCACGCGCGCGAGCGTCGAGCCGACGATGTTGAACAGGCCGGCGAAGGGCGCCGGGATCCCCCCGAAGGTCAGCCACGGTGTTCCCGCCCCGAGACTGGAGAGCGACTGCGCGGCCGCCTCCGGGGTCAGGGCGGTCGCGCCGCTGCCACCGTCGATGTAGACGAGGCCGTCGAGATCCCTGGCGCCGGCCCGGCCGTTGAAGTCCCAGCTGGCGTAGGCGGTGGTGATCGAGCCGCCCAGCGAGTGTCCGGCCATCGCCACCCGACCTCCACGCCCGCTCGCCGCCCTGACCACGCGCCTGATGTCCTCCACCGCCACGCGCATGCCCCAGTCCCGGGCAAAGGGCACGGCCGAGTCGGGCACCGACTCGTAGTGGCTGGTGACCGTCGGGTCGGTGAGGTGGCCGAGGTAGTAGTCGAACAGCCGGCGGGGGCTCGCCTTGCCGGTCTTGGCCAGATTGGCCACCGAGTGGTCTTCGAGCAGATTCTCGCGACGCTCGATGGCCCACACCTGCCAGCCCTTGGCCTGCCTGGCCACCGTACGGGCGAGCGGCGCGAAGTAGGCAGCGCCGGCCGAGGTGCCGGGATTGACGATCAGCACGTTGTCGGCCCGCTCGGAACCCACCTTGAGGACGCCGACGCGGTTGTACTTCGCGGGCGTGCCGGGCTCCGCGAATCCCGCCAGGCGCTCGAAGCCAACGGCAGCGGCTGTGGGAGAAGCGGCCACCGCGAGGGCGATCGCGACGGCGGCGACCGTGGCCGGCAGCCGCCGGAGGCATCTCCCTCTCATCGCGCGGCACCCTACCCCAGGCCGCCCACCCGCTTCAATACCACCCGACGATGATCACCCAGGCCGGCGAGGCGCCGCCCTCCCCCGCAGGGCCCTCTCCGCAAGATGGATCACCACTGCGGATCCCGCCCGCCATCGAGCTCCCGCGCGCTCTCCAGACACTGCGCTTCAGCACGCGCCAGATCGAGTTCGTCTTCCGGGCGCGGCGCGAGCTCGGAGATGTCTTCCAGCTGCGTGGCGTGATCGGGAGAGACCTTGTGCTCGTGACGAGCCATCCCGACCACGTCAGGTCGCTGTTCACCGCCAGGCCCGAGGACGCGCCCTCGCTAACGGGGCAGTCGCCGCTGCGCCCGATCGTGGGTCCGAACTCGGTGCTCACCGCGATCGGCCCCCGCCACATGCGCCAGCGTAGGTTGCTGCTTCCTCCCTTCCATGGAGCAGCCGTGCAGCGTTACACCGAGATGATCGTGGAGGCGGCGGAGCGCGAGATCGAGCGCTGGCCGCTCGGGCGCCCGTTCGCGCTGGCGCCACGGATGCAAGCGGTCACGCTCGACGTGATCATGGCCGGCATCTTCGGCGTCGAGGGCCGTCCCGCCCGCGGGACCCCCGAGCACGCATTGCGCCGCGCGGTACGTACGACGCTCGAGCTCTCGGCCCGTCCCGAGGCGCAGGTCGCCGAGCTGGTGAACCTGGGTCGCGAGGAGGCAGTGGGCCCCACCAAGGCTCTGCTGTCCTACCTCGACCGGCACGTGTACTCGCACGATCGCCGCGCGCCGCGCCGCGGCGCGGACCGACTCCCGCACCGACATCCTCTCCCTGCTGCTCGCAGCCGAGACCGAGGAGGGCGAGCGCCTGACAGACCAGGAGCTGCGCGACGAGCTCCTGACGCTGGTCCTGGCCGGTCACGAGACCACGGCGAACTCGCTGGCCTGGATCTTCGAGCGGCTGCTGCGCGCGCCCGCCGCCTACGACCGGCTGCGCGAGGTCACGCGCTCCGGAGCGGACGGAGAGGGCTATGTCGAGGCCACGATCCACGAGGGCATGCGCAGCCGCCCCGTGATCCCCATGATCGGCCGCTACGTGACGGTCCCCTGGCAGCTCGGCGAGTACCGAGTGCCCGCCGGCGCGTCGGTGCTGATGAGCATCCTGCTGGTGCACCACCGCGAGGACGTGTATCCGCGCCCCTTCGAGTTCCGCCCCGAGCGCTTCCTCCAGCGCAAGCCGGGCACCTACACCTGGATTCCGTTCGGCGGAGGAATCCGTCGCTGCCTCGGAGCCGCGCTGGCGATGGCAGAGCAGCGGGTGGTGCTCGAGGCGATCACGAGGCGCACCGACATGCACGCGCCCGAGACCGAGCCCGAGCGTGCACGTCACCGCAACGTGACGATGATCCCCTCGCGCGGTGCGCGCGTGGTGGTCAGCGCACGTCGCCCCGCCTGACCACAGGCGCTCGAGGCCGTGAGCTGCCCCAACCGCAGGGCTTGACATCTGACGTATAGCGATATATCGTTTTGCATCGTGATAGCAATCCATTGTAGGAGACATTCATGCATGGGCATGGCTACGAACGAGGCGGTCCACGAGGCCGTTACGCAAGAGGGCGGCCGGGAATGAGCGGCCACCGGCACGGCCACGGCCCCCACGGCCCCGGTGGCTTCGGCCCCGGCGCTTGGAGCGGGCCGCGCGGCTGGGGTGGCCGGCGGCGGCGTATGCGCCGCGGCGACGTCCGCGCCGCCCTGCTGGTGCTGCTCGCCGAGTCACCCCACACCGGCTACGGCCTGATGGAGGAGATCGAGCGGCGCAGCAGCGGCGCCTGGCGCCCGAGCCCCGGCTCGGTGTACCCGACACTGCAACAGCTCCAGGACGAGGGCCTTGTCCAGACCGAGGAGGGCACGGGGCGCCACCCCTACGACCTCACCGCGGACGGGCGGGCCTACGTCGAGGAGCACCGCGACCAGCTCGGCGAGCCTTGGGCCAAGCTGGCCGAGGGGATCGGCGAGGAGCGGCTCGAGCTGCGCGGCCTGGTCGGACAGGTCGGAGCAGCCACCTTCCAGGTGCTCAGCGCCGGCGACGAGGCGCAGGTCACCCGAGCCAAGCAGCTGCTCGAGCAGACGCGCCGCGGCCTCTACCGCATCCTGGCCGGCGACGAGCCGGGCGACGAGTAGGCAGCTAGCTACTCTGCGCCCGAATGGTCGCGCCCGCCGCACTCCACCCCCTCACCCCCGGAAGCCCGGTCTACGCGCTGGCCAAGGTCAGCGCCGTGGGAGGGATCTTCGCCCTGCGTCTCGTGCTCACTCGGCGCGAGCGCAGGCGGACGGAAGCGGCAGACAGCCAGGGCGTCGAGCGGCCGCCGAGGCCAGAGTCCGCGCAGCGCCGCTCGCCCCATCCCGTGAGCCGCAAGAGGCGCCGCCGGCGGCGCTGAAGGCCCCGCGATGTAGGCTCGCGCCGGTGCGCGCGCCCGGCGGAGCACTCGTGGCGGTCATGGTGGTCTTCGCCGGCCTGCCGGCGGCAGCCGCCGGGGCGCCGGCGACCAAGCCCTGTCCTGACGATCGCGAGGCTCGCTGCGGTTCGATCCGGGTGCCGCTGCTGCGCGGGGTGCCCGGCGGCTCCAAGGACAAGCTGCGCATCAAGTTCCGGGTCTTTCCCCACACCGATCGCTCGCAGCCTGCCCTCGAGCCGGTGGTCGGAGCCGAGGGTGGGCCGGGCTACCCGTCTATCGACTCCGCCGCCTCCTACCGGTTCCTGCTGGGGCCGCTTGGCCGGCGCCACGACCTGATCGTCGTCGACAACCGCGGCACCGGGCGCTCGGGCGCCATCAACTGCCCGCGCCTTCAAGCGGGCACGGGGGTCTACACGCTGGAGGTCGGACGCTGTGCCCGGCGGCTCGGGCGGGCCGCCAACGCCTACGGGACGGGCGCGGCGGCCGACGACCTGGCCGCCGTGCTCGACCGCCTCGGCGTTCCCGTGGTCAACATCTACGGCGACTCCTACGGGACCTACTTCGCGCAGGCCTTCGCCGTACGCCATCCCGCACGCGTACGGGCCGTGGTCCTCGACGCCGCCTTCGGCGTGGACGGCTACGACCCGTGGATCCGCGAGGAGTCGGTGGCGCTGCGCTTCGCCTGGCCCGAGGTGTGCCGGCGCTCGGTCGCCTGCGAGGGCGACGTCCTTACGACGCTGCGCGACCTGTCCGCGCGCCTCGAGGCGCGCCCGCTGGTGG
This sequence comes from uncultured Thermoleophilaceae bacterium, assembly GCA_963813495.1. GTDB lineage: Bacteria > Actinomycetota > Thermoleophilia > Solirubrobacterales > Thermoleophilaceae > JACVRW01. The sequence goes on along the minus strand of CAWEZC010000004.1, from coordinate 265,733 downwards.
GAACCGCGCTCGATGCCGACGGAGCGCCCCACCGGGTCCGGGTGGACGGCTCCGCGCTCGCCCAGATGTCCGGCGACGGCTCGTACTACTACACGATCTACCGTGACCTCCTGGCCGCGCAGCGCGCGCTCGAGCGCGGCGACCCCGAGCCCATGCTGCGCTTGGCGGCCGAGGACCTGCCCTTCACCGGCGGCGGTCCGGTGAAGACCTACTCGGAGGGCGCGTACGCCGCGGTGGCCTGCCACGACTACCCGACGCTGTGGAACCGCTCGGCGCCCCCGGCCGCCCGCCGCGCCCAGCTGGCCGCCGCGCGCTCGACGCTCGCGCCTGACACCTACTACCCGTTCCCGAACGACGTCTGGTTGTCCTCGCTCTACATCGACCAGTACGTCAGCGGCTGCCTCGACTGGCCGGCGCCGCGCCGGCCCGACCCTCCGGTGCCTGCCGGCGCGTCGTTCCCGGCCGTACCGGTGCTCGTGCTCGACGGCGATCTCGACCTGATCACTCCACTCGGCGACTCTCGGCGCGCGGCGGCCCTGTTCCCCAACTCCATCCTCGTGACCGTCAGGAACGTCGGGCACGTGACCTCGCTGGCCGACTTCGACGGCTGCACGTCGGGGATCGTGCGCCGCTTCCTCACCACCCTCAGCCCGGGTGACGTGAGCTGCGCGGACCGCCTGCCGGAGATCCACGTGGTGCCGGACTTCCCGCACGCGCTCGGGTCGGCACCGCAGGCGACGAGCGCCGGGGGCTCCGACCGCTCCAGCGCGCGGGACAGGCGCGCGGCGTGGGCAGCCGCCTGGACGGTGGGCGACGCTCTGGCCCGCTGGCAGCTCATGTACGGAGCGCGCGGACATGGCCTGCGCGGCGGGCGCCTCATGGCCTCGGGTGACTACTACTCGCTCGGCCCCGTGCGGCTGCGGCTGCGCCGCACGCGCTTCGTGCCCGGCCTGCCCGTGAGCGGCACGGTTGCGTGGAACCGGCGTGCCGGCAGCGTGCGCGGGCGGCTGCGCCTGGCCGGCGCGCATACGGGGACGCTGCAGATCGACTGGCGCACGCGCGAGACGCGCGCGGTCGCCTCGCTCAGCGGCAGCCTCGGCGGGCGGCCGGTACGGTTGCAGACGCCGGCCCCCTGAGCACGGTGTAGCGTGGGCCGATGGCCCATCCCAATGACGAGCTGATCCAGCGCCTCTACGCAGCCTTTGCCCGGCGCGACGGCGATGGCATGGCCGCCTGCTACGCCCCCGGTGCGCGCTTTAGCGATCCGGTCTTCCAGGAGCTGCACGATCCCGAGCCGGGGGCCATGTGGCGGATGCTGACCGGCCGCGCCCAGGACCTCGAGGTCGAGCTCGCCGAGCACGAGGCCGGCGACGAGCACGGCAGCGCGCACTGGCTGGCCGACTACACCTTCTCGACCGGCCGCAGGGTGCACAACGACATCCACGCCCGCTTCCGCTTCGAGAACGGCCTGATAGCCGAGCACGACGACTCGTTCTCGTTCTACGCCTGGGCGCGCCAGGCGCTGGGCCCGGTAGGCGTCGCCCTGGGCTGGACGCCGCTCGTCAGGGGAAAGGTCCAGCGCGAGGCGCGCGCCGGCCTGGATGAGTTCCAGGCCGGCGCCCGTAGCTAGCCTCGCGACGGTGAAGCGCTCAGTCCCTTGACCGCGCGCTCGCCCTCGATGTCCACGTCGGGCATCAGCGTCTCGAGCCGGCGCGGCAACCTCCAGGCGTGACGGCCGAGCAGGGCCATCACCGCCGGCACGAGGGTGAGGCGGACGAGGAAGGCGTCGGCCAGGACGCCCACCGCCAGCGACAGGCCGATCGACTTGGCCACCGGGTCGGGGTCGAGGATGAAGGCCCCGAAGACGGCGATCATGATGATCGCCGCAGCGGTGACCACCCGTCCGCTCTGTCCGTAGCCGGTGACGATCGACTCGCGAGCCTGTCCCGTGCGCACGTAGCTTTCGCGCATGCGTGACACGAGGAACACCTCGTAGTCCATCGCCAGGCCGAACAGGATGCCGATCAGAAGCACAGGCAGGAAGCTCACGATCAGCCCTGCCTGGGCCACGTTGAACAGCTCGCCCAGGTGCCCGTCCTGGAACACCCAGACCACGATCCCCATCGAGGCCGCCATGCTCAGCAGGAAGCGGAGCACCGCCTTGATCGGCACCAGCGGCGAGCGGAACACGACCATCAGCAACAGCAGAGCGAGGCCCACCACCACGATGATGAAGGGCCAGGCGGCTCGGCTCGAGTCCGTGCAGGTACTCGTCGAGGGCATCGACGAAGATCCAGAATGGCAAGTCGGCCTCCAGCTCGGCAGCGCTCCCGGAAAGCACGATCTGCGCGCGCGAGTCGGCGCGCTCGCCGAGCTCTGCCAGCAGCCGCGTCTTGCCGATGCCGGGCTCCCCGACCAGCTCGACCGCCCTCGCCCGGCCGCGCTCGAGCTCGGAAAGGGCATAATCAAGTACGCCGAGCTCCTCGGCGCGCCCGACGAGCTGCTCGGCCATGATCGAGTCCCCTGCGCAGCATAAACCGAGTGCGAGCCTCAGATCAGGGTCGAGATCAGGGTGCTGTCCCGATGTGCACGACCACACGCGCCGAGAAGCTGGGCCCATGCCGTCCTTCCTGATCTGCCACCGCCACGAGCCGCCCGAGTGCGGCGTCGTGTTCGCCGCCTTCAAAGGGCACGAGAGCCCGCTTCGCCATCAGGCGACGCTCGCTTCGTGTGCCTATGGTGGACACATGATCTGGTGGTCGGTGGAGGCGGAAAGCGAGGCGGAAGCACTTGGGCTGCTGCCCTTCTTCGTGGCCCAGCGCGCCACCGCCACCCGAGTCGGCCAGATCGACATTCCCTGAATCGGAGGTCAGCCATGAGCACCGACAACCAGGCACCCGCCGGCCACCACCGGCCGCCCAGAGCGGCGATTCTGCTCGTTCCCGTGGTGGTGGCGGCGGTGCTCACGCTGTTCGCGTGGCCCAACGCCAGGCTCGAGCCGCGTGACTTGCCGGTGGGCGTGGCGGGTGCACCCGCGGCGACGCAGCCGATCGAGCACCAGCTCGGCGCCCGCCAGGGCGCCTTCGATGTCCACCGCTACCCGGACGAGGCCGCCGCGCGCACGGCCATCGAGGACCGCGAGGTGTATGGCGCCTTCGTCGCGACCTCCGGCGGGCCGAAGGTGCTCACCGCATCGGCCGCGAGCCCGGCGGTCGCCCAGCTGCTCACGCACGCCGCGAGTGAGGGGGCCGCGCCGGGGCAGAGCGCAACCGTGCCGGTGGAGGACGTGGTGGCCGCATCGCCACGCGCCGCGGCACTCGGCTCCTCGGTGCTCCCGCTCGTGATCGCAGGACTCCTGACTGGCCTGGCCGGTGCCTTCCTGACCTCCGGCGCAGCGGCGCGTGTGGGCCTGGTGGTGGCGGGATCGGTCCTCAGTGGCGTTGCCGCCGCCGTCATCGTGGACAGCTGGCTCGACGTGGTGGCGGGCGACTGGCTGGCCAACGCCGCCGTGCTGAGCCTCACCGTGCTCGCCATCGCCTCGGTCGTGGCCGGCGCGGCCGCGCTGTTCGGGAAGGCCGGTGCGGCTGTGGCGGCCCTGACGATGATCCTCGTGGGCAACCCGTTCTCGGCCGTGGCGTCGGCGCCGGAGATGTTGCCCGAGCCGGCCGGCGGACTCGGACAGCTGCTCCCGCCGGGCGCGGGCGCGAACCTGCTGCGTAGCACCGGATTCTTCGACGGAGCGGGCGCGAGTGAGTTCGTGACGGTGCTCGCGATCTGGACGTTCGCGGGACTGGCGGCGCTGATCGCCGCCGGGCTGAAGGACTGGCGCCCCGCCAGGGCCGAGGGGTCAGACCCGTTGAGTCGCGAACACTCAACGGTTTGACCCCCTAGTCGGGCCCGGCAGGTAGGCGAGCTCGACCTCGCTGAACGCGCTCATCAGCGGTCCTCGCCACGGCTCAGCCGCTCGCTGATCGCGTCGATGCGGCGGCGGGCATTGGCACGGCTGGTTACCGCGAAGTGAGACTCACCCGCGGTCGCCGCCCAGGGCACGAGCACATCAAAGTCCAGCTCTCGGATCATCTCGAGGCTGCGCAGGTAGGCGGCGCGGTCGCTGCATCCCTCGAGCACGGCCGCCACCCACTCGCCGTCCTGCAGATAGATGCTGTCTCCGGTGAACAGAAAACGGTGGTCGCCGCTGTCCCACAGGAAGGCCGTCGCGCCGCTCGTGTGGCCCGGCGCGGGGATGACCTCGAAGTCACCGTCGAGCACGTGGCGCCGCGAGAAGGTCGCCCTCACGTGCGCGCTCGCGGCCACCGACTCGCGCTCCTCGACGTGAGTGAACAACGGCGCGTCCACCCGCTCCGAGACGAACATCGCCTCGTGGCGGTGGTTGAGATACTGGCGGGCGATGCCACCGGCCTGTTCGATCTCGGGCGCCTCGGAATCCAGGCCCGTGACGCTGTAGACGAGCAGATTGCCCGCTCGGCGCTGCAGCAGGAAGGCGCGGATCTCCAGACTGGGGGCGAACGGCAGCGGTTCCGGCGCCGATGCCCAGATGCCGGGCATCATGGTTTCGATCTGAGCCAGCTGATGCATGGTCCTTACCTCCTGTCGGTCACGAATCGAGCCACCGTCCCACGACGGGAATCAGGCGGCCCCTCGCCGCCTCCTCGAGCCGATCGGCCAGCTCTCCCCACACGGGCTTCTCGAGCGGACCGAACTCGTGAGGTCGGCTTGCAAGCATGGCCACCATGGTGCATCTTCAAGTGCGCTTGAAGTCAAGCCCGCCCGCGCGGCGCCTGCACGACGCGGCGCATGGAGCAGCTGCGGGAGCTGCTGGCACGAATGGAGGAGAACGTGGAGCCGTTGGCGTAGGTTGGGCCCGTCAGGTCGCGATCGACAGCCGGGCTGCATGGCGCGTGCTCGCTTCTCGCCGCGTTGCTCGTCCTCGGCCTCAGCCCGGGACTGGGCAGCGCCGGCGGCGCGGACGACCGGATGACGCTGAGGGCGGATGCACGCGAGCGCGGCTACATCCGCCTGCGGCTCCACTCGCCGCCGGGCACGCCGGTATCGATCATGGAAGCGGGCGGCGGCCGTATCGCCCGTCTGACACCCCGGTCGGCCACAGCCATTCTTCCTCGAGCGGCCCGCTGGCGCTGCGACCGGCGCCGACGGCGCTTCGTCGCGATCGGCGCCGACGGGATCTACGCGTCCGCGGTGATTCGCACCCCGTCCTGCCGGCGGCGCCTGGCTCTCGCCCTGCCCGCACGTTCTGAAGCCAACAGAGAGGTGAGCCTGCGGCTCGTGGACCGCTGGGCGGTGGGCGGCTACAGCGCGCGCGTCTGCGTCGAACCTCCGGGCGGTCCCGCGCCCTGCCGGCGCGTTCGTGTTCGCCGAGGTGAGCGAAGCGGCGTCTCGAGCTTCCGCGCCCGGCGTCCGGGTGGCTGGCGGGTGAGCGCCCGCACGCGCTGGGGCCGTTCCGTGGGCGGCGTCCGGGTGGCGCCGCCCGGCGGGCGCCTCAGCGTGCTCGCCACCGGGGACTCGATGATCCAGCGCCTGGACCGCTCCTGGGCCGCCCGGCTGCGTCCTCGCGGCGTGCAGGTGAGCAGCGATGCCCACCCGGCCACGGGCATATCCAAGCCGTCGATGCTCGATTGGCTCGCGCAGGCGCGGCGCGCGGCCGCCGCGCGGCCCGACGTGGTGGTGATGTTCATCGGCGCCGCCGACGGCTTCCCGATGGGAGGAGCCGGCTGTTGCGGCAAGGCCTGGAGGGCCCAGTACGCGGACCGGGCCCGCAGCATGATGTCCGCCTACGCCCGCGCAGGGCGGGCCCGCGTCCTGTGGCTGCTGTTGCCCACGCCGCGCGATGGCTTCGCCCGCCGCAGCTTCCCGGCCGTCAACGCCGCCCTGCGCGCCGCCGCGTCCACCAACCGCCGCGACGTGCGCATCCTCGACCTCGGAAAGGTCTTCTCACCATACGGGCACTACCGCAAGTGGATTCGCGTCGGCCATCGTGAGGTAGGCGTACGCCAGGCCGACGGGATCCACCTCTCCGACGAGGGCGCCGCGATCGCCGCGAAGATCGTGGTCCGGACGCTGCGCGAGGAGCGCATACTGGGATAACCCTCTAGCGGTACCGACGGGTGTCAGTGCACCGGGAGCCGCGGCGGGCAGAACTTCGGCACATGGCCGCGCCGCTCGAGCAGCTTGCAGACCCGTGCCGTGACCACGTACACGAGGCATTCCCCGACGCTCTTGAACCCGAAGCGGGCGTAGCCGCGGCCGCGGCAGTCAGCCGCCGAGGCCGGCTCGGGCGGAGGCGGCTGCGCGTCCACGACCTGGAGGTCGCCGCTCGTGACGAGGTCGATCACAGGCCCGTCGTTGGGGCCGAAGGGCGAGCAGTCGGCCGCGTCCCGTTGGCCGGCGACGCCGCGGATGACGTCGGGCGTGCCCGAGGCCGCGTTGTCGGTGACCTCGGCGCCGACGATGCCGAAGATCGTCTGCATGTTGAACGTGGCCACATTCCCACGCACGTTCAGACAGGTGACCGGGCCTCCGAAGGTGAAATCGCCACCACCAATGAACTGCACCTGTCCGGACGGGTTTTCACCGCTCGGGCCGCTGCGGGCGTCGAAGTCGGTCCTGACGAAGAAGGGAGACCGTGTGCTTCCGGTGACCGAGTCCTGGGTCGGCGTCTGGGCACTCGCCGCGGCCGCGGTGGCCAACACGAGGACAACCGCGGCCAGGGACAGATGGAGTTTCACGCGCGCGATCCTACCCGTAGTCAACCGCTCGGCAGCCGCCGCTGCGGTTTGGCCCACAGCAGATAGGCGGTCCCCACGGTGCCGATCAGCGCCAGCACGAGCGGGGCCGCCCACACCTGGTAGAGCGGCGCGCCGGGTGGGGCGAGCGACTCGCGTGGCCAGGCGATGTTGACGGTCTCGAAGCTGAGCCAGAGCACGGCCAGCACGTTGATCACGAGCCCCGCGCGGCCGAGCTGCACCCGCCCTGCCGGTCTCCAGGTCCCGCGCACGCGCGCGATCAGCGCCCCGAGTGCGATCATCAGGAAGGCGACGTAGATCGCAGCCGTGCCGAACGTGATCAGGCTGCCCACGGCGGCCGAGCTCAGGCCCAGGAGCAGGCCCAGGCAGGCGATCGTCGCGGTGACCACGATCGCCCCGATCGGGACCTTGCGCCGGTCGACGCGACGCAGGAAGCTCGAGCCCGGAAGCGCACCGTCGCGGGAGATCGAGTACATCGCGCGCGCCGTGAGGGCCTGGGCCGACATGCCGCAGGCGACGAAGGCCACCAGCACGACGGCCGCGAACGGCTTGGACGACCAAGATCCGAACGACGTGACCACCGCCGTGGTCACCGGATCGAGGTCCTCGCCCGCGACCACGGAGGCCGGATCGGGATGCGCGAGCGTGGCCGCCACCGCGTTGAGGATCACGAGCACGCCCACGCTCAGCAGCGCGATCCAGATCGCCTTGGGGACGTGCCGAGCGGCATCGCGAGTCTCCTCGGCCGCGCCGACGCAGGCGTCGAAGCCGATGAACACCCAGCCCCCGACGGCCAGTGCGGCGAGCAGCCCCGCGCCGGTCGATCCGCCCGACAGCGCCTCGGCCCCGAGCGTGTCCGTCAGGAGCGAGATCTCCTGGGTGCGAAAGGCGAACAGCAGAGCCAGGCCGATGCCCACGGAGACGACGATCTCGGCGGCGATTCCCGCCTGTACCACCCGGCTCAGCAACCCGATCCCGACCGCCCCCGCCAGCGCGCACACGAGCACGAGGAGCATCCCCGTGAGCACGAGAGCGTTGGGCGTGACGCCGATGCCGGCGAGGGTCAGCGCCCACGGAGCGCCGAGATAGGCGATCGTCGTGTTGGCCACCGCGTAGGCGCAGACCGCGACCCAGCCAGTGAACCAGCCATATGAGCCGCCCACCAGACGCCGCGTCCACTGGTAGGCGCCGCCGGCGATCGGGAACTCCGAAGCCAGCTCGGCGTAGACCGCCAGCAGCAGGCATTGCCCTGCGAGCGCAATCGGCAGCACCCAGACCCAGGCCGGCCCGGCCACGAGCATGCCCACCAGCACCACCGCGTACAGGCCGACCACCGGCGAGATGGCAGCGAAACCGAGCGCGACGTTGTCGAAGATCCGCAGACGCCGCTCTAGCTCCTGCGGGTAGCCGAGCTCGCGCAGCCGGGCGGCGTCGGCGTCAACCGGCGCTGTTGTCGACGTCACGGACCGTCCACCATGCCCGCGGGCTGCTCGCGGCGCTCGCGCTCGACCATCCGCGCCACCTCCACGCGCGAGGAGACGCCCAGCTTCACGAACAGGTTGCGGATGTGCGATTCGATCGTCTTCTTGCTGAGAAACAGCTTGGCCGCGATCTGCGGGTTGGTCATCCGCTCGGTGATCAGCTCCGCGATCTCGAGCTCGCGCTTGGTCAGCGAGGCCATGCCCGAGTCATCACCCGTCGCCGGACCGCGTACCTCCGCTCGGGCGCCGAGCTTGCGCAGCTCGCGGCGTGCCTCGTCGCGGGCGCGCACCGAGCCGGACTCGTCGAGCAAGCGCTCAGCCTCACGCAGCACCTTGACCGCCTGCTCACGCTCGGCCGCGGCGGCAAGGGCTTGGCCCAGCAGCGTCCTCGCGTACGCAGCCGGGAGGCGGGCGCCCAGCTCCTCGAACGCGCCGATCGCTTGCTCGGCGGCTCGGGCCGCCCCGGAGAGATCTCCGGCCGCGAGCAGCACTGCGGCCCGTCCTCGCTGGGTGACGCCTGTCGGCAGCCGCAGGTCCAGCCGGACGGCTAGATCCTCCGCTTGGCTGACATATGCCGCGGCGGGGTCGGGGCGTCCTCGCGCCAACTCGGCCAGAGCCAGGATCTCCCAGTAGAAGCAGCGCTCGACGGGAATCGCGTGATCGAGATCGCTTCCGCCGATGGCCTCCATCACCTCGAACGCGCGATCGAGGTCGCCGCGCTCGAACAGGGTCGAGGCAAGCGGCCAGCCGGGACCCCCGCTGGCGGCAGGCATCGTGCTGCCCGCGAGGCGGCCCCCGACTCGATGGCTCTCCTCGCATGCCTCCACCGCCGCATCGAGATCGCCGAGGTAGTAATGCGCCCAGCCAAGCTCGAACAGCGCCCAGCTCAGGTAGTGGGGATTGGCCGACAGCCGCGCGCCCTCGACCGCCGCCTGGCACATCTCGAGGCTCTCGGCCAGACGACCCTGGATCTCCAGCGGGTATCCCTTGACCAGCATCAGCGGCAGCAGCAGCCTCCCCTCGCCGGTGGCCCTGGCGATCAGGATGCCACGGTCGGCGTGCTCGATCGCTGCGTCGTAGTGCTCCAGGTAGTTCTCGGCCCAGCCGAGGTAGAACAGCGCCTCCAGCCGGGGGGCGAGCTCGGCGTCGGAGAGCCCGTCGACCTGCTCGACTGCTTCCCCGCGGTGCCTGCGCGCTGCTTCGATGTCGCCGGCCGCGGCCTCCGCGAGGCACAGCGCCGATGACGCCGCGGCGAGAAGGGCGCGGTCGCCGAGTGACAGCGCCGTCTCGAGCGCGCCGCTGCCGTTGGCGAGTGCCTGCTCGAAGTCGCGCTCATAGAGGCCGTCCACCGCGAGCTCGATCTGCAGCGCCGCCGCCGAAGCGGTGGACCGGTCCGGCACCTCGTCCCAGGCGCGGGCCAGCCGACGATGGGCCTCGTCGTGACGACCCTGCCAGTGCTCGACCGCCGCGCACAGGGTCGTGAGCTCGACGCGGCGGACGACGGACTCGGCCGGCAGGAGCTCCAGCGCCTCGAGCAGAGTGGCTCGGCAGAGCTCGAGCTGGCCGAGCGAGCGCTGTGCGGAGGCGAGCGCAACTCGCACCGACACCTGGCGGTCGGTGTCGGTGCTCGGGAGCAGCCGCAGCGCGGCGTCGAACCAGCGTGCCGCCGCGCCCGGCGCGCGCGGGGCAGCCGAGCGCCCGGCTTCGAGCAGAATCTCGATGGCCTCCTCGTCGCCCTGCCGGGCCGACTGCTCGACGTGGTGGGCGCGCTCGGCGGCCTCGGCGCCGCGGCCGGCCAGCGCATTGGCCGCCCGCGCGTGGGCGGCCAAGCGCCAGCCGCCTCGCGCCGACTGGTAGACCGCCTGCCGGACGAGCGGATGGCGGAACATGAAGCGGCGCGGCACCTGCGTCGGCCGGACCAGATCGCGGTCGAGGAGCTCGTCGAGCGCGTTCAGCGCGTCGGCCTCGCCCAGCTCGCCGATGGCAGCCGCCAGGTCGGGCTCGAAGGGCTCGCCGGCCACGGCGGCCCCGTCCAGCAGGGCGCGGGCGGGAAGCGGGAGCGACTCGAGCTCCCCGGCGATCGCCCCGGCCACGGCGGGAGGCACGCCGCCCTCGCTACCGGTCTCCAGCAGCGCGAGCGTCTCGCCGTCCTGGGTGCGGCCGAGCTGCTCGAGGTAAAACGGATTTCCGCCACCATGGCGATAGATCGCCGCCACCGCCCCGGCATCGACCCGGTCGAGCATTTGCGCGGCCTGTTCCTCGGTCAGCCGCCGCAGCTCGAGCCGGCGCACCCCCGGGGTCAGCAGGGCGGGCGTGAGGCGCTCGGCCACCTGCCCGGGGCGGAAGCCGAGCGCCAGCAGAACGGGTGCGGCGGGCTCGCGGCGCACGAGCGCGGCGATCAGCTCGATCGACGCGCTGTCGCTCCAGTGCAGGTCGTCGAGGACGAGCACCAGGGGCTGCGACTCGGCCAGCAGCGCCAGCAGCCGACTCACGGCGCGGTGTGCCCGATAGCGCTCGTCGGCGATCGCGCCCGCGTCGCCGTTGGCCTGGCGCAGCGACGGCAGCACCTGCCCCAGCTCGTTCGCCAGCTCGGAGTCCCAGCGCTCGTGACGGGCCAGGTCCTGCGAGACCACGTAGGCATCGAGCGCGTCGACCCACACGCTGAACGGCATCTCGCGCTCGAACTCGGCCGCTGCGCCGGAGAGCACCACGTGGCCGCGCTGGTCGGCCCGCGCCCGCAGCTCGTCGAGCAGGCGCGTCTTGCCGATGCCCGGCTCTCCCTCGAGCGTCAGGCAGGCGCAGCTGCCCTGGTTGAGCATGTCCAGCGCCGCCTCGAGATCCTCGAGCTCCTCATCGCGTCCGACGATCTGCCCGACGCCGGTGCTGATCGGCGAGTCCACGAGTAGGGGCGAGCATACGCCTTGCCGGCTCAGCTCCGCTGGCGCTCCATCACTCGCGCAACCTCCACGCGTGACGTCACATCGAGCTTGCGGAAGATGTTGCGGAGATGGGTCTCGATCGTCTTCACGCTCAGGAACAGCTCGGCCGCGATCTCGGGGTTGGTGAAGCGGTCGGTGACGAGCGCCGCGATCTCGGCCTCCCGCTCGGTGAGCGTGTCGATGCCGCTGCCGTCGGCCTTGCCCGGTGCCGAACGCCGGTGGATCTGGCGGCCGAGCTTGCGCAGCTCCTGCTCGGCCTCCTGGCGGAAGCGCACCGCCCCGTAGCCCTCGAGCTCCCGCGCGGCGCGCTCGAGCACTGCGATCGCCTCGTCCTGACGCCCGGCGACGCCGAGGGCCCGGCCCGCAAGGGTGCGAGAGATGGCCGCCTCCACGCGCGCTTCGATCGCATCGCAGTGCGCCGCCGCCGCGAGAGCCTGCTCGGCGGCGCGTCCGGCATCGCCCTCGGCGAGCGCCACCGCTGCGGCCGCGCGCGCAGCCATCGCCCGCGAGAACGTGGTGCCGGTGCGGTCGGCCACCGCAGCCGCGCCCGCCGCCGCTCGCTGCGCGGCCTCAGCTTGCCCCAGCGCCAGCCGGCTGCGCGTGATCGCTTCGAAGTAGTTCGCCCGCCAGCCGCCCGGCAACAGCGGCAGGTCTTCGCCGCCGGCGCTCTCGGTCACGGCCGCGATCGCCTGCTCGTGCTCGCCCACCGCGTTCAGCACAAACGCCTGGTTCGCGCCGGCGTAGGTCGAGACGAGGCTGTGGTCGAGGTCACGCGTGATGTCGACGCTCTCCTGGGCCACCCGCCGCGCGGTCTCGAGGTCGCCCACATACAGGGCGGCATTCGCGTGGTTGAGGAGGTTCCATGCAAGGGCCTGGACGTTCCCGGACAGTCGCGCCGCTTCGGCGGCCTCGTCGAGCACCCGCACCGCTTCGTCGAGGCTCCCGAGCATCTGCAGGATCGTGCCGAGCACGGGAATGAGAAAGGGCGAGATCTCGGCCTGCCCGGTCGCTTCCGCTATCGCCAGGCCGCGTTCGGCATGCCGGCCGGCATCGGCGAAGCGGTCGAGGTAGAGCTCGGCCGCGCACAGGTTGGCCAGCGCGTCGAGTCGCAGCGCGAGCTCGTCGTCGGACATGGCCTCGACGAGTGCAGCGGCCTCGGCACGACGGGCGTCGGTCTCGGGGACGCCGCCGATGAACGCGAGAGCAGCAGTGAGCGCAGCGCTGCTGGCGGCGGTCAGCGGAGTGTTGCCGAGCACCTCCGCGGCGCCCAGGGCGCGCTCGGCTGCCTCGCGCATGGCCGGGTAGTCCTGGCGGTAGAAATGGCCAGTCGACAGGTGTATCAGCAGCTCGACCGTCTGAGTCGAGGCGGGATCCGGCAGCCGGGCCAGGGCCGTCGTGAGGCGCTCGTGTGCCTCACGGTGGTGACCGAGCAGTTGTTCGACTCCGGCGCAGGCACCGATGAGGGTGATCCGGAGCGCCTCGGAGTCACCGGGCGTGAGCTCGATGCTCTCGAGCAGAGCCGCCCGGGCATCCTCGAAGCGGCCGGTCGCCGCCTTGGCCCCGGCCAGCGCCATCAGGAGCTCGACGCGCTCTTCCGCCGGCGCCGAAGCGGGCAGCAAGCCCAGCGCTATCTCGAACCACTGCGCGGCGCTGGCGGGGGCGCGCTGGGCGGTCGCCTCACCGGCCTCGCGCAGCACCTTCGCGGCAGCGATGTCCCCGTGCCGGGCCGACTGCGCGACGTGGTGAGCTCGGGACGAGGCCGGTGCGCCGCGTTCGCCCAGCGCCGCCGCCGCCCGGCCATGGGCCGTCAGGCGAATGCCCGCCGCAGTGGACTCGTAGACGGCGCTGCGAACGAGCGGATGCCGGAAGCCAAAGCGCCGCGGCACCTCGCCAGGCCGCACCAGGTCGCGAGCGGTGAGCACGTCGATCGAGTCGAGCGCCTCCGGCTCGTCGACGCCGGCAGCCGCGACCGCGAGGTCCAGCTCGAACGGATCGCCGGCTACCGCCGCGGCCTCGGCAAAGCGGCGCACGCCCTCCGTGAGCCCATCCAGCTCGGCCATGATCGCCGCCACCACCGCGGGCGGCACGTCGGTCCCGCGGCGGGAGCCGTCGATTGCGCCCCCACCGCTGCGCGCCAGCTGCAGCATGTAGAACGGGTTGCCCCCACTCGCCCGGTAGAGCTGCTCGAGCTCGGCAGCGCCGGCCGCGTCCACGAGCTCGCCCGCGGCGGACGGCGTCAGAGGGCCCAGCTCGAGCAGGCGCACGACCGTCTCGTCGACGGCGGCGGCCGCGATGGCGGTCTCGAGCGCGCGGTCGGCCTGGCCCGTTCGAAATGACGCCACCACCAGGACCGCGGCCTGCGGGGGCCGGCGAAGCAGATGGGAGACGAGCTCGACGGAGGCACCATCCGCCCAGTGGAGGTCCTCGAGGACGAGGACCAGGGGCTGAGGGCCGGCGAGCCGCTCGATCAGGTCGCGCACCGCGTGGTGCGCACGGAAGCGTTCGGCGGCGGTGGTGGGCCCTGCCGAGCCGGGTTCGAGAGAGCGCAAGGCGGGGAACACGCCGGCGATCTCCGAGAGATCCTCGGACGCGAGACGGCTGAACGCCCGCGGTTCGAGCGAGCCGAGGTACTCGTCGAGAGCATCGACGACGAGGCCGAAGGGCAGCTCGCGCTCGAACTCGGCGGCGCTGCCCCGCAACGCCAGGCAGCCTCGCTCCTCCGCGCGTACGGCCAGCGCCTGGAGCAGAGATGTCTTGCCGATGCCGGGCTCACCGGTCACGAAGGCCACGCGCGACTCGCCCGCAACCGCCTCCTCGAGCAGCTGCCCGGTCAGATCCTGCTCGTGTTCTCGGCCCACGAGAGCCGCCCCTGACATCGTCACGAATCCTCCGGTCGGCCAGCCTATCCCACGTATGGCGGGGCGAAGATCAGGGTGCCGCCCTGATGTGACGGCGTCGCCGCGCGCGCAAACTGAAGCCATGCCCCGCTTCATGCTCGACCACCGTCACGACCCCCAGGAGTGCGGAGTGGTGTTCGCCTCCTTCAAGGCCTTCGCCAGCCCGCTGCGCGGGTCATCGGTGCGCGCATCGTGCGACTTCGGCACCCATCACATCTGGTGGGAGGTCGAGGCGCCCACGGAGGAGGCCGCCCTCGCGCAGCTCCCTCGCTACGTCGCCGAGCGCACGGCCGCGCTGCGCGTTCGCGAGCTGCGCACACCCTGAGCCCATCCGTGCGGTTCAGGGTGCTGGCTCAGGGGGCCACCCCGATGAACCGGGGGCGAGTGAGGAGCAGGCTGCCCTCCATGCAGTCGAACCCCACCAAAAGGAGTCCCATGCAATCGCCCAGCAACTTCACCGCCCGGGTAGGGCGCTGGAGCGTCCGGCACCGCAAGACGGCCATCTTCGGATGGCTGGCCTTCGTGCTGGTTGCTCTGTTCATCGGGATGAATGTGCTCCCGCAGAAGGAAATCGACCAGAACAGCGGCATGCCGGGCGAGTCCGGTCAGGCCGCCGAGGCGCTCGACGGCGCCTTCCCGGAGAAGTCGTCCGAGCAGGTGCTGATCCAGAGCAAGCAGCTCAGGGCCGGCAGTCCTGAGTTCAAGGCGGCCGTCAGCGACGTAACGGAACGCCTGCAGGACACGAAGGGCGTGGACAACGTCGTGGGTCCCTACGAGGCCCAGAGCGGACAGATCTCCGCCGACGGGCATTCGGCGCTCGTGAACTTCGAGCTGCCGGGCGATTCGGACGCGACGGAGAAGTCGGTGGTCGATTCGCTGGCCGCCGTGGCCGCGGCTCAGGAGGCGCACCCCGAGCTTCGCATCGAGGAGTCGGGCGACGCCAGCATCACCAAGGCCACGATGGACAAGTCGAACGAGGAGATGGGCAAGTCCACGTTGCTCTCGATCCCGATCACCCTGATCATCCTGGTGTTCGCGTTCGGGGCGCTCGTGGCCGCCGGTCTTCCGATTCTGCTGGCTCTCACGAGCGTGGCCGCGACCCTGGGCCTGCTGGGCCCGGTCAGCCAGCTCGCTCCTGTTGATGGATCGGTCATGCACGTCGTGCTGCTCGTCGGCATGGCGGTCGGAATCGACTACAGCCTGTTCTACCTTAAGAGGGCGCGTGAGGAGCGTGCCGCCGGACGCGCCAACGACGCGGCCATCGAGGCTGCTGCTGCCACCTCGGGTCGTGCGGTGCTGATCTCCGGCTTTACGGTGATGGTCGCCATGGCCGGGATGTACCTGGGCGGGATCTCCAATTTCGCCTCCTTTGCCACCGGCACGATCATCGTGGTCGCAGTTGCGGTACTCGGTTCGCTGACGGTGCTCCCGGCCGTGCTGTCGAAGCTCGGCGACAAGGTCGACAGGGGCCGCCCGCCGCTGATCGGACGGCTCAAGAGCAAGGTCGGCAAGGCGAGCCTGTGGTCGCGCTTCCTGGACCGGGTGCTGCGGCGCCCGCTCGTCTCGGCGCTCGTGGCCACCGCATTCCTGGTGGCGCTCGCGCTGCCGGCGCTCGGCATGCAGACCTCCCTCGGTGGGACCGAGGACACCTCGCGTGAGCTCGAGGTGATGCAGACCTACGACCGCACCCAGGCCGCCTTCCCGAGCGAGGGCAGCATGGAGATGGTGGTCGTCAAGGCCGACGACGTGACCAGCTCGGCGGTGGTTTCGGCCATCGACTCGCTGGAGTCGCAGGCCGCCGAGCGCCCGGGCCTCTTCGAGGGCCAGGCGACGGTGGACGTCAGCTCAGACCAGACGGTTGCCACGGTCGGGCTCCCGACCACGGGGACCGGCACCGACGACCGGTCGAATCGCGCGGTGGAAGCGCTGCGCAACGACCTGGTTCCCGCCACCGTCGGCCGGCTCGACGGTGTCGAGGCCTACACGACGGGTGAGGCTGCCGCGACCGGCGACTTCAACGACGCCATGATCGGCCACCTGCCCTACGTGTTCGCGTTCGTGCTCAGCGCGGCGTTCCTGCTCCTGCTGGTCACCTTCCGCTCAATCGTCATCCCCATCAAGGCGATCGTGCTCAACCTGCTGTCCGTTGGCTCCGCGTACGGCCTGCTGGTGCTGGTGTTCCAGAACGACTGGGCCGAGGGCCTGCTCGGCTTCGAAGGCAACGGGGCCATCGCGGCCTGGCTGCCGCTGTTCCTGTTCGTGATCCTGTTCGGGCTCTCGATGGACTACCACGTGTTCATCCTCACCCGTGTCCGCGAGGCCTTCGATCGCGGCATGAAGACCGAGGATGCCGTGGCCCACGGCATCAAGAGCACGGCCGGCGTGGTCACGAGCGCAGCGATCGTGATGGTCGGGGTGTTCTCGCTGTTCGCTCTCTCGTCAGAGCTGCAGATGAAGCAGATGGGCATTGGCCTCGCGGCCGCCGTCCTGATCGACGCCACGATCATCCGCGGCGTCCTGCTCCCCGCCACCATGAAGCTCCTGGGCGACTGGAACTGGTGGCTGCCGAGCAGGCTCAGCTGGCTGCCCCAGGTCTCCCACGAAGGGGAGGTGGAGCCCGCCAAGGCCTAAGCCCAAACCCCCACCCCCACGCACCGGCGCCCGCCCTTCGGCGGGCGCCGGTCGTTCCGGGTTCAGGGTGCCGGTTCAGGGGGCCCGCCCGATGATCCGAGGGTGCTTTGACGGCAGGATCGAACCATGCCGTTCTTCCTCCTACAGCACCAGCACGAGGCGCACGAGTGCGCCGCCGCGTTCGCCGCCTGGCAGGGCTTTCAGAGCCCGCTTCGGCACCTCCGGGCGCCCTCGAGCTGCCTGGCCGGCGAGCACGGGCTCTGGTGGCGCGTGGAGGCCGCTGACACGCGGCAGGCGCTTGCGCTCCTGCCCCGCTTCGTGGCCGAGCGGACAACCCCCATCCCGATCAGAGAGGTGCAGATCCCATGACCTACGCCACGACCGAGTTCGAGCTGAACGTCCCGCTCGTCTACATGGAAACCACGATTCCCGCGGGGATCACGATCGCCGCTTATCAGCGCTCGCGTCCTGCCCGTCCCGGCGCGCTGAAGCGGCTCAAGGCCTCACTAACCAACAAGTCAGACCGGAGGACACAATGAACGAGAACAACACTCACAAACGACCACAGCGCTCACCGGCAGCCCGTGTCGCACTGATCGTCGGCGGTGCCGTTGCGGGCCTGCTGGCGGTCGGGCTCCTGGGGCTCGGTGCCCTGAGCCTCTACGGCGAGGATCAGAAGGATGCGCAGGGCTACCTCAACACGGACAGCCATCGCTTCGAAGCGAGCACGCACGCGCTCGCCACGGAGAACCTGGACCTGGACCTGGACGGCGTGGAGGACCTGGTCGGCTCGACCGACCTCGGCAACATTCGGCTCGAGGTGGCACCCGAATCCGGCCAGCCGATATTCGTGGGGATCGCCCGCACGGATGAGGTCGACTCGTACCTGCGCGACGTGTCCCACACCACGCTGACCGACCTGGAGGTCGAGCCGTTCGAGGCGAGCTACAGCCCCCAGGGCGGCGAGCGCAAGCCGGCCCCGCCCGCCGGCGAGCGGATCTGGGCGGCGTCCACACAGGGTGCCGGCTCCCAGACGCTCAGCTGGGACGTCGAGGACGGCGACTGGTCGGTGGTGGTCATGAACGCCGACGGATCACGCGGCGTGGAGGCCGACGTCAGCGCCGGGGCCAAGGTCCCGTATCTGACGGAGATCGGCTGGAGCGTGCTCGGCGGCGGAGCGTTGCTGTTGACGGTCGCGGCGTTCCTGATCGTGCTCGGCGGTCGTCCGCCGCGCAACCGCCCCGGGCGCAACGCGCCTGCGGGCAACCCGGCCCCCAGCGCGGGCTGAGCCGTGGGGTGGGCGTGCTCGTGCGCGCCCACCCCACCCCGGCACCGCACGATCGCCCACCTGCGCGAGAACGGACGCATCGTGGTGATGCTCTGCGGGTTCGAGGGGCCGCCGCCTCGAGCGGAATCAGACCTCGCCGATCTTCCCGGTGAAGTCGGTGATCAGCCCGTCGAGCACCCCGATCACCACGCCCTCGCCCATCGACGCGGCCTTGCCGGTGATCTGCGCCTTCGTGTGAATCGTGCCGCCTCCGTCGTCGAGCTGGAAGGTCACGTCCGCGTTGGCGTGCCCCTGGCCCCCGGCCTCCCTCGCCTTGACCCGCAGCACGGCGCGATGCGCCGCCGCGTCCTTCTCGACGACCTCCACGGTGCCGCGCATCTTCATCGACATCGCGCCCATCTTCATGAGGATCTCGGCCTTGACCGAGTCCGATCCCGTGGTCTCGAGCACGCTGCCACCCTCGACCGCCGGCACCACGCGCTCGAGGTCGGTGATCGACGCGAAGCTGTCGTCGATCGGCTTCGTCGTCGAGAAGGAATGGTCAAGCTCGATGGCCATGCGTCATCTCCTGGTTCCGGGTTGTCAATAGGCTCCGCCGGTGACGATCGAGGCAGGCACGCACCGGCTCGGACCCGACAACGCCACCCTGTCGGTGCATACGCGGCGCAGCGGCGCCGCGGCCAAGGCCGGGCACGACCTGGTCATTCACGTGACCTCGTGGGAGGGGACGCTCGACGTCGGTGACGACGTTTCTGCCACGAGCATCGAGCTCAGCGCCGATGCCACCTCGCTGCGCGTGCACAAGGGCACGGGCGGGATGCAAGCCCTCGGCGACGACGAGAAGGCCAGCATCCGTCAGAGCATCGACGACGAGGTCCTCAGGCGGCGGGAGATCACCTTTCGCTCCACCGGGGCGCAGCAGGCGGGCGACGGGAGCCGGATCAAGGTCGAGGGCGACCTCACGCTGGCCGGCACCACGCGCCCCATCGAGTTCGACCTCGTCGCGGACGAGGCGGGACAGCTCAGCGCCACGGCCGTCGTCAAGCAGACGCTTTGGGGCATCAAGCCCTACTCGGCCCTGTTCGGCGCCCTGAAGGTCGCCGACGAGGTCGAAATCGTACTGGACGATCACCGCTAGAAACGTCAATCGCGATAGACCGTCTGCGCGTCGAGCCCACCCTCCACGCCCGGCGGCAGGGCGCCGGTGCCGTGCGCGTAGAGGGCGATCTCCTCGACCGTCTTGACCTGTGAGGGGTCGCTGCCGTTGCCGGCGGCCCATGCCCCGTTCGACCAGGTGAGAGTCTCGGGTGCGGCATCCAGCGCCATGCCCGCCAGCAGCCGCGCCTTGTCGCGGATCTTCGCCGTGGCGCTGGAGATCGCCGCCGGCGCCCCCTCGGACGGGCTCGTGTTGTAGCCGTGACCGTCGCCGAACCTGTTGGTGTCCGCCGGGACGACCTTGACGTCGAGCGCCGGCACGCCGAGCTCTGCGGCCACGAGCTCCGCGTACTCGGCCTCCCTGCCGTCGGAGTCGGTGGTCAGGCTGAGCACCATCTTGCCGGTCGGGTGGACGCGTAGAAAGACTGCTCGGTAGGCCTCGTCAGCCACTCCTCTGCTCCTCTTGGTCGGGCTTGTCTGGCGAAGCAGCCGGCTCGGCCGGCTGCGCACTATTCCCTTCCTGGGACGCCAGGCGCTTGCGCTCCTGATGGGCGGTCAGCGCGTTGTGGTTCTCCAGATCGCAGAAGGCCGGCTGGGGCCCGCCGAGCTGATGTGGAGGCACCGCCGGGCGCTCACAACCGGGGTAGATGCAGGTCCTATCGGTCGTCATCGGTCACCATCCCGGGGTCGTCCTGCCCCTGCTCGGCCTGTTACCGCTCGGCATCGCCACGGAGCTGCCCGGCACCGGCGTGGCGCTCGCCCACGGCTCCGGTTCGTCGGCCTCCGTCGCGGTCACGGCAACGCGCGGGGTTTCCGGCGACAGCGCCTCGATCGCGTCAACCACCTCGCCCAGGGCCTGGAAGCTGTGCCCGCTCACCAGCGCGTCGCAGTGGGGCAGGGCGGCGACCATTCCACCGGCCTGGACGGAGAAGCCGCTTGCGCTGACGCGCGGATTGACCCAGACGATCCGGTGCGCCAGGCGCCCGAGGCGCTCCATCTCGCGCCCCACCAGCATCGGGTCACCGCGCTCCCAGCCGTCGGACAGGATCACCACCACGGCACCGCGGGCCATGCCGCGGCGGCCGTGGCGGTCGTTGAACGCCTTGAGCGCGTCGCCGATCCGGGTTCCGCTCGACCAGTCCGGGGCTGCGGCGGCGGCGCGCTGGATCGCTCGCTCGGGATGGCGCGAGGCCAGCGCGCGGGTCAGGCGCGTGAGCCGGGTGGCGAACACGAAGGCCTCGGCGTTGGGACCGCTGCCCACCGCACAGGTCAGGAACTGCAGGTAGGCCCGGGCGTAGGGCTCCATCGAGCCCGAGATGTCGCACAGCATCACGAGCCGGCGGCGGGCCACTCGCCGGCGACGGCGCGCGAGCCGGATCGGATCGCCCCCGGTGTGCAGGCTGCCGCGCAGGGTTCGCCGCATGTCGATGTGCTGGCCGTGGCGCCCTTTCTGGTAGCGGCGCGTGCGCCGGACCGGGGTGGCCAGCTCGATGCGCGACATCAGCCGGTACAGCTGCGCCAGCTCGTCCGTGTCGAGCGCGTCGAAGCTCTTGCCCGCCAGCCGCTCCTCGGCACTCGCCGTGGCCCGCGGGACTCCCTCGTCGGCCTCCTCCTCGGAATCGGCGCCCACACGCGGCGCCGCCGCGGGTCGGCCGGTGTGCGCATCCCCGGGCACCGTCGCGTGGTCGATCCGCGGCGACTCGGCCGGCGGCGCCATGGCCGTTTGCGCCGTCTCGGGTACGAAGGACTCGTCCGCAGCTTCGGTCCCGAAAACGGAGAAGAACACGGAGTCGAACGCCGCGACCTGAGACCGGTCGGAGACGAACACGCCGCGCGCGGTCCAGTACAGGCGCCGCCGGGACAGCGGCCGCACGAGCGTGAGCGCGCGCGCGAAGGCTGCCGGCCGCTCGGGGGTCACGGGCACGCCGGCGTCGTGCAGGCGCCGGCTGAGCGCTCCGGCGAGCGGCGGAAGGTCGAGCTCGAGCGTTTCGGTACCAAAGTCAGTCACCGCTGCGCACGAGCTGCTCGAGGCCGGCCGCGCGGATCACCTCCTGGTCCTCCTCGTACTTCAGCACCGAGCCCAGGGTGAGGTTCACGGCGGCCGCATCGAGCTGCTCGATCCCGAGTAGGTTGAGCGCCGCCAGCCAGTCGATGGCCTCGGCGATCCCGGGCGGCTTCTGAACGTCGCTGTCGCGCATGCGCGAGACCGCGTCGGCGACCTGGACCGCCATCGTCTCCGAGGAGCCCTTGACGCGGCGCCGCACGATCTCGACCTCACGCTGGGGGCTGGGGTACGCGATCCAGTGGTACAGGCAGCGCCGCTTCACGGCGTCGTGGAGGTCGCGGGTGCGGTTGGAGGTCAGCACGATGATCGGCGGATGGGTGGCCACCACCGGGCCCAGCTCGGGGATCGTCACGCGAGCTTCGGCGAGCAGCTCGAGCAGGAAGGCCTCGAAGTCGTCGTCGGCGCGGTCGATCTCGTCGATCAGCAGCACGGCGGGCCGCGGGCCGGGGTGCTCGAGAGCACGCAGCAGCGGCCGGCGGATGAGATAGTCGGGGCCGAACAGGTCCTCCTCGCGCAGTGCCTCGCCGCCGGCGTCGGCGAGCCGGATGCTCAGCAGCTGGCGCGGGTAGTTCCACTCGTAGAGCGCCTCCGACGCGTCGATGCCCTCGTAGCACTGCAGGCGGATCAGCGGCGTGTCGAGCACGGCGGCCAGCGACTTGGCCGCCTCGGTCTTGCCGACCCCCGCCTCCCCCTCGAGCAGCAGGGGCTGGGGCAGCCGCAGGCTGAGGAACATCGAGGTGGCCAGCCCCTCGTCGACCAGGTAGTCCACGGCGCCGAGGCGCTGGGCCAGCGTCTCGACATCGGGCACGAGCCGGTGGACCTCACCGGCGGCGGTCATTGCGGCGGCTCGGGACGCCCCTGCATCGCCGCCCAGACGCGTGCCGGGGTGCAGGGCATGTCGAGGTGCTCGACGCCGTGGGTCTCGTGGAGCGCGTCGATCACCGCATTGACGATCGCCGGGGGCGAGCCGACGTTGGGCGACTCGCCCACGCCCTTGGCGCCCAGCGGGTGGTGCGGGCAGGGCGTGACCGTCTCGCCGAGCTCGAAGTCGGGGCACTCGAGCGCGGTCGGGATGAGGTAGTCCATGAACGACGAGTTGAGGCAGTTGCCCTCCTCGTCGAACGAGATCAGCTCCATCAGCGCGATGCCCACGCCCTCGGCGAGCCCGCCGTGGATCTGCCCGTCGACGATCATCGGATTGATCCGCACGCCGCAGTCGTCGACCGCGATGAAGCGCCGCACCGTGACCTGGGCGGTGTCGGGGTCGATGTCGACCACGGCGATGTAGGCCCCGTAGGGGTAGGTGAGATTGGGCGGGTCGTAGATCACCTGCGCGTCGAGCCCGCCTTCCATGTCGGCCGGCATCGGCTCGCCGCTGTAGGCGCGCGCCGCGATGTCCTCGATCATCGCCCCCATCTCGGGGTCGCCCTTGACGTACCAGCGGCCCTTCTCCCAGGCCAGGTCCTCGGGCCGCGTCTCCAGCATCGTCGCCGCGATCAGCCGCGCCTTGTCGCGCACCTTGCGCGAGACCACCGCCACCGCGCCGCCGGAAACCGGCGTCGAGCGGCTGCCGTAGGTGCCCAGGCCGTAGGGCGACTTGTCGGTGTCGCCGTGGCGGACCTCGACGTCCTCCGGTGGGATGCCGAGCTCCTCGGCCACGATCTGCGCGAACGTGGTCTCGTGGCCCTGCCCCTGGGTTTGCGCGCTGATCGAGACCACCGCCTTGCCGGACGGGTGCACGCGTAGGTCGGCGCCGTCGTTCATCGACAGCCCGAGGATGTCCATGTGCTTGCGCGGGCCGGCGCCCACGCCCTCCGTGAAGAAGGACACGCCGATCCCCATCAGCTCCCCACGGGCGCGCTTCTCCGCCTGCTCGCGGCGCAGCTCCTCATAGCCGGCGATCTCCATCGCCACGGCCATTGTCTTCGCGTACTCGCCGGAGTCATAGGTCCAGCCGGTCGTCGTCTCGTACGGGAACTGCTCGGGGCCGATGAAGCTGCGCATGCGCAGGTCGATCGGGTCGGTCTTCATCTCCAGCGCGAGCGCGTCGACCATGCGCTCCACCAGGTAGACGGCCTCGGTGATGCGGAACGAACAGCGGTAGGCGACGCCCCCCGGCGCCTTGTTCGAGTAGACGGCCTTGACCTTGACGTGGGCCGCCTCGAGATCGTACGACCCGCAGACGATGTGGAAGAAGCCCGCCGGGAACTTCGTCGGTTGGGCTGTGCTGTCGAAGGCGCCGTGGTCGGCGATTACGTCGACCCGCAGGCCGGTGATCTTGCCGTCCTTCGCGCACATCTCGCTGCGCATGATGTAGTCGCGCGCGAAGCCCGTGGACATCAGGTTCTCGGAGCGGTTCTCCACCCACTTGACCGGCACGCCGGCCACGATCGAGCCGGCGATCGCGCACACGTAGCCCGGGTAGACGGGCACCTTGTTCCCGAAGCCGCCGCCGATGTCCGAGCACATGATGCGGATCATGTGCTCCGCCAGCCCCGCCACGTGCGCGTACACCGTGCGGTGGGCGTGCGGCGCCTGGTTGCCGTTGTAGATGTCGAGCTGGCCGGTGTTCGGGTTGAAGTCGGCGATGATGCCGCACGTCTCGAGCGGCGCCGGGTGACAGCGCGGGTAGATGATGTCGCGGCTGACCACGGTGTCGGCCTCGGCGAAGGCGCGCTCGGTGGCGGCCTCGTCGCCGGCCTCCCAGGTCGGGCTGGCGAGGTTGTCGCGCTGGCCGGACTTGTCGTCGCGTATCAACGGCGCGTCCTCGTCGAGCGCCTTGCGTGCGTTGACAACCGCCGGCAGCGGCTCGTACTCCACGTCGATCAGGGCGAGGGCGTCGTTGGCCGAGTACTCGTCGGTGGCGATCACGAACGCGACCTCCTGACCCTGGAAGCGCACCTTGTCGCCGGCGAGCACGGCCTGGGTGTCGTAGGAGATCGTCGGCATCCAGGCCAGACCGAGCGTCTCGAGGTCCTTTGCCGTGATCACTGCCGCCACGTTGGGATGGGCCAGTGCCTCCGACGTGTCGATCGAGACGATGCGCGCGTGCGCGTAGGGGCTGCGCAGCACGGCGCCGTGGACCATCCCCGGCAGCCTGATGTCGTCGAGATACCTGCCCTGGCCGCGTATGAAGCGCGGGTCCTCCTTGCGCTTCAGCCGGCCGAAGCCGATCGGACGCTCGGTGGTGGCGCTCGGAAGGTTCTCGACGACAGCCATGCTCAGGCCTCCTGAGAGTGTTTCTCGTTCTCGTGGTCGGCCGCCCAGCGAACCGCACTGACGATGTTCTTGTATCCGGTGCAGCGGCAGATGGCGCCCGAGATCGCGGTCCGGATCTCCTGGTCGGTGGGGTCCGGGTTCTCGTCCAGCAGCGCGCGAGCGGTCATCAGCATTCCCGGCGTGCAGAATCCGCACTGCAGCGCATGGTGCTCGTAGAAGCCCTGCTGGACCGGGTCCAGGCGGCCGTCGACCTCGAGCGACTCGACAGTGCGGATCTCGTGTCCCTCGCACATCGCCGCCAGGATCGTGCACGACTTGACCGGCTCGCCGTCCATCAGCACCACGCAGGCGCCGCAGTTGGAGGTGTCACAGCCCCAGTGCGTGCCCGTCAGCCCGAGGCTCTCGCGCAGGAAGTGCACCAGCAGCTGGCGCGGCTCGATCTCGCGGGAGATCTGCTCGCCGTTGACGGTTATCGCGACCTCCATGATCAGGCCTCCTGCTGCAGTGCGCGCTCGATGGAGCGGCGCAGGGCACGTTGGGTGAGCACGCCGGCGAGATGGCGCTTGTAGTCGATCGGCCCGCGGCCGTCGGCACTCGGAGAGCAGTCCTCCGTGGCGATCTCGCCCGCCTGGGCAAACAGCTCCTCCGACGGCGGCTTGCCGCGCAGGAGCTCGTCGGCCCGGGTGAGGTGGATGGTCGTCATCCCGACCGCACTGAGGGCGATGCCGGCGTCGGCGATCGCCCCGCCGTCGATCCAGAGCGCGGCCGAGGCGGCCGCGATCGCCCAGTCGCCGGCGCGGCGCTCCACCTTCTCGTGCGCGCTGCCGGCGCCCGGGCGCAGCCCGAGGCGCACCTCGGTCAAGAGCTCGCCCGCGCCCACCGCGGTCATGTAGGGCCCGACGTGAAATGCCTCCATCCCCAGCACGCGCTCGCCACCGGTGCCGCGGATCACGACCTGCGCCTTGACCGCCGAGCAGACGGCGGAGAGATCCTCGGCCGCGTCGGCCTGGCACAGCGAGCCACCGATCGTGCCGCGGTTTCGCACCACCGGGTCGGCGATCACGGTCTCGGCATCCCTGAAGACGGGGTAGTGCCGCGCGAGCAGGTCCGACTTCAACAGGTCCACATGCCGGGTCAATGCGCCGATCCTGATCTCACGGTCGTGTTCGCGGATGTAGCGGAGCTCCGCGAGGTCGTTGATGTCGATCAGGTGCTCGGGGCTGGCGAGCCGCAGCTTCATCATCGGCAGCAGGCTGTGGCCGCCGGCGATGATGCGAGCCTCGGAGCCGAGCCGCTCGAGCGAAGCGATCGCGCCGTCCACGCTGGTGGCACGCTCGTACTCGAATGGCGCAGGGGTCTGCAAAGGTCTCCTCTCTCCGTCAGGAACGCTCGGCCGGGAACCGCTTGCGAGGAGCTCCGATGTCGTCGCGTTGCTCGTATTGCTCGGGTGAGTCGGAGCCTATGACCGGCGAGGTGGGCAGCTTCTCCGGGCTGGTGTGACGCACGTCGGGGTAGAGCAGGCGCGCCGCCAGGCTGCCGCCCTCGACGTTGCGCAGCACTTCACCCGACGGGCTGAGGGCGGCGATCGGGGCCTCGCGGCCGAGCCGCGCGAGCGTGAGCGTGCCCTTCGTGTAGACCTCGCCGATCCGTGGCGCGTCGATGTCGGTGCTTTCGGGGAAGTTGCGCAAGCCGGCCGCCGCAGCCCCCGGGTAGAGACCGTCGATGAGGCCGACGGCGTCTCTCATGCCGGCCTTCTTCACGAGCAGGCCCTCGAGCAGGTCGACCCCCGCGTCCAGCTGCCCGTTGATCGAGGTCACGACATCGTTGACCGGCGCGCTCTTCTCCACGATCTCGCCGACGCCGGCGATCACCTCGTCCAGACCAGCCGTGATCTTCCGGAGCTGCACGATCGTCGAGACGAGGTAGTAGACGAGCGCGAGGACGATCAGGAGAACGGCCAGGATCATGACCACCGCGGGCGCGGCGACGGCGAGGACGGTCATGTGCGCTCCCTCTCGGCGTCGTCGACGATCACGTCGAGCGAGCCGCCGTAGTCGGCCAGTCCCGCCACGGTCCGCTCCACCTGGTCCTGCGTGGTCAGCAGCAGCGGGGCGGCATCGAGGTCCTTCGAGCCGGCGGCTGCCACGCTCGCGATCCCCTGCACCGAGGGCACGATGCTCTTGGCCGCGTCGAGCACTCCGCGCAGCAGGTACACCACCAGCGGGAGGACCACCAAGAGCAGGACGATGTTCCCGATCCACCAGAGCGTCACTGTGGCCTCCTCTCGGCGACGATCGCGGCCTTGCGGGCGATGCCCGGCAGGGCGCCGAGGATGATCTCGAACTGGGCGTTGATCGCCTTGACCGCGCCCTCGAGCGGGCGCAGGTGCTGGGCCTCCACTCCCTCCAGCGCGGAGCCGAGGTCGGCCAGGCCCTCCGAGATCACGGTCAGCCGCCTGCGAATCTCGATCAGCGCCAGGGCGAGCACGAGGATCACGACGAGCGCCAGGGCCACGCTGAGCGCTATGAAGGCGCCGGTGCTCATGAGGCGTCGCCGTATCCGTCGGTCAGCGCGTTCATGTACGCGTCCTGGACCACGGCTTCCTCGACGATCAGCGCCAGCACGGGCGCGGTCGCCTCGAGCTGCGGGATGTTCGCGGTGTTGGCGCCGACCTTGCCGGCCACCTCGAGCAGGCCCTCCACCGAGCCCTGGATCTTTGCGAGGTTCTGGAGAAGCAGGGCGAGCAGGACCACGACCACGAGGGCCGCGGCCAGCCCGATCACCAGGGCGATGGTCCAATACCCGTCCGATGACACCGCGAGCAGCGTCACCTGCCGACCGCCACCTTCCGCAGGGCCCGGGCGGCGTGGAGGACCCTCACGCCGGAGTCGTTGATGCGCGCGACACCGTCCAGCTCGGCCGTCTGGCTACGAACCACCTCGACCGCCTGCTCGGCGGTCTTGGCCTGCCGGGCGATTCTCATCGCCAGCGCCACGATCACGATCAGGATCACCGCGGCCACGGCAATCACCACGACGCCGAGCACGAGGCCGACCGGCCACTCGGATGCCGCCATCGTCATCGTGTTCCTCCCGTCTCCCCGACTTGCTGGCGCGAACAGTATCCCAGGACGCAGCGCTGTACAGACCGTTCTACCGGTGCGGGCGCGCAGCGTCGGGAGGCTCGTCCGTCACGGCCACGTTCACAGTGGAGCAACGCCCGCAGCGGACTCGCACCTTCTTGGTCATCTGCACGGGGTGCATCGACTCGGCGAGCACGTTGCCGCAGTCCACGCAGACGTAGTCATCCGGGCCGTTGCCCCGGAAGGCGGGCCGATCCGGGTCCTCCTGGATCGCCGTCCCACCGTCGAATGGCACCTCGCCCTCGCGGATCCGGCGCATCGCGACGTTCGCCACCTCAGACCCTGGCCCCGGACGCCGCGAGCAGGGTCTCGTAGTCCTCCCAGGTGTCCACGTCGAGCGGAACCGGGCCCGGGATCGCAACCTCGGCCACAGCGTCGCCCGCTCGGTCGAGCAGCTTCCAGACGGCCTTGTCGCCGTGGAGTCCAGCCAGCGCGCCGAAGGTCTCGCGGCCGAACGCGAACGGGTGCCCGCGCCCGTCGGCGTAGCGGCAGGCGGCGAGCTCGGCGTTCCCGCGTCCCGCGATCAGCGCCCGGATTGCCGCTGGAGTCACGCCGGGTTGGTCGCCCAGCAGCAGCACCAGCGCCTCGGCACGCTCGTCGACCGCGCCCATCGCCACTGCGACCGAGGATGAGCAGCCTTCGCCGAAGTCATCGTTGACCACAACATCGGTGCCCGCGAGATCGACCACCGCGCGCACATTGCCGGCCGAGCCGCCGAGCGCCACGATCAGCTGGGCAAAGCCGCACTGTCGTGCGGTCGCCACGGTGTGGTCGAGCAGCGTGGCGTCGCCGTAGGGCAGCAGCTGCTTCGGCTGCCCGAGCCGGCGTGATCCGCCGGCCGCCAGGACGAGTCCGGTGACGAACTGCTCCGGAGCCTCAACCGGCGGCATGACTCGCGGGATCGGCCACGAACGTATCGCGGCAGCCCCTGCAGCAGAAGAAGAACCGACGGCCGTCGTGCTCCAGCCGGATCGAGTCCGCGCCGACAGCGACCTCCATGCCGCACACCGGATCAATGGCCACCACGTTCAGCGCGCCGGGCGGCACTCCCCGCGCGCGGCTCTCGGCGACCATCTGCGCGAAGATCGAGAGCGCGATCTCCTGCGGCGTCCTCGCGCCGATGTCGAGGCCGGCCGGCGTGTGGAGCTGGTCGCGCAGCTCATCGGGGACATCGAGTGCCGCGCGCACCGCGCTGCCGCGCCTCACGCTGGCCACCAGGCCGACGAAGGGAACGCCCGCGCGCAGTGCGGACGCCAGCGCCTGCTCCTCGTCCTGCCCGTGCGAGGCCACGATCACCGCCGCGTCGCCCGCCTCCGGGGCCTCCCGCTCGTCGCCGCTGACCATCGCCAGGCCGAGCGCGGCACCCAGCTCGATCAGCGCACCGGCCACCGGTGTCTCGCCCAGCACCAGAACGTGGGCGGCGGGAAGGTGAGGTTCGAGGAAGATCTCGAGCGCTCCGCCGCTGAGGCAGGGGTTGTGCACCGTCACCGCACCCTCCCCCGCGGCGGCCTCCCCGTCGTCCTTCCCGGGCAGGATTCGCAGCAGCAGTGGCTCGCCGGTCTCGAGCGCCCGCAGCGCGTGCAGGCGCACCGATGCCTCCGCGCAGGCGCCGCCCACGAACCCTTCGATGATGCCGTGCGCGCCGATCAGAGCGGCGTCGCCGGCGCGGACGCTCGTGGGGCTCTTGGCGCGGATGACCGTGGCGGCGACGAACGGCTCGCGCGCCTCGATGAGCGCATCGGCACGGCGGGCCAGCGTGCCCCGGATCATCGTGGCGACCTGCACCTTCTCGCGCACGCGCGCGCGTTGGTCATGGCGGGAAGGATAGGAGGCGGGCGCCAGGGTGGAAAGCGGGACTTGCGCCCGCGGCCGCAAACGGCGAAGCTTGCCCTGGACCCGCAGTCGTCTGGCCCCCATGTTTTCGAAGTTCCGCTCGATGCTCACGCGCCGTGCCGGCCGAGCCCGACTCGGAGAACGCCTCGAGCGCTGCCCCTCGTGCGGCCGGGACGCCGTGCACCCGATCTGGTGGGAGGCACTGGACGAGGAGCACTGGTGGATCGAGCTGCGCTGTGGCGCCTGCAGCAACCGCGGAGAGCATGCGGTGACCAACGCGGTCGCGGCCCGCTTCGACCGGGACCTCGACCGCGCGCGTGACGAGATTGCGCACGAAGCCGAACGCATGGAACGCGAGATCCTGTCGACGCAGGCCGACACGTTCGCCGTGGCGCTCGAGCACGACCTGATCGGCGTGGATGACTTCGCGCGCGATCGGCGCAGGTACTAGCCGGCGCACAGGCGCTGAGGCCAACCCCGTGCCCCTGGTGGACCGAGATCAGAGCGTGCTCGTGGTGGTCGATGCCCAGCCCGGCTTCTACGCGCACGAGTCGCTCGAGCAGGCCGATTCGGCGGCTGCCACCGCGGCCCTGGAGCGGGCCGGCTGGCTGGCCGGTCTGGCCACGGCGCTCGGCATCTCCGCGCTCGTCACCGAGGAGGACCCGGGGCGCAACGGGGCCACCGACCCTCGGATACTCGGGCGGCTCGCCGAGGGCACGCCCGTCCTGACCAAGTCCGAGTTCGGCCTCGCCGGCTGTGCGGATATCGTCGCCGCGCTGCGGGCGGCGCGGCGCTCGACGGCCGTCCTCGTCGGCTGTGAGACCGACGTATGCGTAGCTCAGTCGGCAATCGGCCTGGTCGGACTCGGCTTCCGCGCCGTGGTGCTGACCGATGCAACCTTCTCCCCGGGCGAGATGCACGAGCGCGGCCTCGCGCGGGCCGCCGGTGGAGGCGCCGAGCTGAGCCACTGCAAGGGACTGGCCTACGAGTGGCTGCGCACGCTCGACGCCGCCCGGCGCCTGCCCGTCGAGCACCCGGAGGTGGGCGAGCCGCCGTTTCGGATGTGAGCTGTCGCGGCCGTCACGCGGCCGCCACGGCTGCAATCGCCTCGCAGGAGGCGGCCGCCGCGGGGCCGGCGAGCG
This sequence comes from uncultured Thermoleophilaceae bacterium, assembly GCA_963813495.1. Lineage (GTDB taxonomy): Bacteria > Actinomycetota > Thermoleophilia > Solirubrobacterales > Thermoleophilaceae > JACVRW01. The sequence goes on along the minus strand of CAWEZC010000004.1, from coordinate 235,159 downwards.
TCCGCGTGCGCAGCGTCGTGACGAGCACCGCCAGCGCGCCGGCCGCGCCGGCCAGCACGAACGCGGCGCCAGGGCCGGCGTGGTCGGCGAGGACGCCGGCAATCGCCGCGCCAAGGGCCGCGCCGACCGCGAGCGCCGTGGCGAGCCAGGCGAAGGCCTCGGTCACGGTGCCTGCCGGAGCGGCGTCCTCGACCATCGCGTAGACGGCGGCGAAGGTGGGCGCGATAGCGGCGCCGGCGACGGTCAGCACGAGACCGATGGCGAGCAGGCTGCCGGTCGCCGCGACCAGTGCCAGGTGTCCGGCGGCGAGCGCCCCGAGCGCCAGCGACAGCGCCGTGGCTCCATGGGCTGCTGGGCCGAGGCGGACGGCCAGCACGCCTCCGGCAAGCGAGCCGGCGCCCCAAAGGGCGAGCAGCGGACCGGCGGCAGCGGTGCTTCCAAGCGCCTCGGCCGCCGATGCCACGGCGACCTCGACCGCCCCGACCAGCACACCGACGGCCAGGAGGAGGGCGACGAGCGTCCGCATCGCGGATGTCTGCAACGAACCGCCGCGCGGGCGGGACGGCTCGCCGGCAGGGCGCCAGCCGCGCGACGCCGGGTGCAGGGCGAAGGCCGCACTGCCCGCAGCCAGGATCAGGCCGGCCACGGCCAGGGCAGCACCGGTGGACCACAGCACGCCCAGACCCAGAGCGACCGCCGGACCGCTCACCCAGGTGAGCTCGACGGCGGTCGCCTCGACGGCATACGCGGCGCGGACCGCGCCGGCGTCGGGCACCAGGACGGGCAGGAGGGTGCGCAGGCATGCGCCGAGCGGCGGGGTGGCGAAGCCGATGCCGGCGGCGAGCGCGACGAGCAGCGCCAGCGGTGCGCCCGAGGGGAGCAGCGCCACTGCCACGAGCAGAGCCGCGGCCGCGATCGCGCTGCCGAGCAGGATGGCGGTCTGGCCACGGCGGTCGACGAGGCGGCCTAGGAATGGGCCGCCGAGGCCCAGGGCGGCGGCATTCGCGCCCGCCACCAGGCCGGCGGCGCCGAACGAGCCGGTCACGTGCTCGGCGTGGACGATCAGGGCGATGCTGAGCATCGCCAGCGGAAGCCGGGCGAAGATCGAGACCGCGAACAGATGAAGCGCACCGGGCGTGGCGGCGAGCGCTGACAGGGTCGCGGCGTCGTTGCGATCGGTCATGACCACGACGGTACGGATTGACTGGAGCACCGTGAAGATCCAGAATGTGGGCCTTGGACGAGACCAGTCAGCCGGTGGAACTGCTGTTGTCGGTCACGCGCGATGGCGAGTCGACGCTCGGGTCCCAGATCGAGGACCAGCTGCGAACTGCGATACGAGATGGAGCCCTGAGACCCGGGGCGCGGGTGCCGTCGACGCGCGACCTGGCCCGCCAGCTCGGCGTGTCACGGCGGGTGGCGGTCGATGCCTACGAGCAGCTCGCCGCGGAGGGTTACCTCAGCATGCGTCAGGGCGCACGGCCGCGTGTGTCGGAGAGCGCCGTCCTCGCTCCCGCCCCGGATGTGCCCCCCGAGCCCCCGCCGTTTCGCCCGCGCTACGACTTCCGGCCGAGCGTGCCCGATGTCTCGACCTTCCCGCGGGCCGCCTGGCTGCGGTCACTGCGCGAGGCGGTCACCTCGATCGCCGACGCTGACCTCGGCTACGGCGACCAGCGCGGTGTGGAGCAGCTGCGCTCGGCCCTGGCCGACTACCTCGGCCGGGTACGGGGCGTGGTGGCCGACCCCGGACGGGTGCTCGTGACCTGCGGCTACTCGCAGGGACTGGTGCTCATCTGCCATGCGCTCGCGGCGAGGGGCGCGCGGCGAATCGCGATGGAGGACCCCGGCACGCCGGAGGACGCGCTGGCTGCAGCGCGCGCCGGCCTCGAAGCGGTGCCCGTGGCGGTGGACGCCGGCGGCATCCGGCTCGACGAGCTCGCCCGCTCGGACGCCGATGCGGTGGTTCTCACGCCGGCCCATCAGCACCCGACCGGGGCGCTGATGGGGGGCGAGCGGCGGATGGCGCTGCTCGCCTGGCTGCGCGAGCGCGACGCAATCGCGATCGAGGACGATTACGACGCCGAATACCGCTACGACCGCGCCGCCGTCGGGGCGCTCCAGGGTCTCGATCCCGAGCGCGTCGTATACGCCGGCTCGGCCAGCAAGACGCTGGCCCCGGCGCTACGGCTCGGCTGGCTCGTGCTGCCGCCGGCGCTCGTCGACGCCGTCGTCCAGGAGAAGCTGATCGCCGACCGCGGCACGGCCAGGATCGAGCAGCACGCGTTCGCGGACTTCCTCGTTCGCGGCGAGCTCGACCGCCATCTGCGTCGCATGCGCGGGCGCTACCGCACGCGCCGGGACGCGCTCGTCGAGGCTCTGGGGAAGGAGCTGCCGGAGGCCACGGTGCGCGGCATCGCGGCCGGCCTGCACGTGACCGTCGAGCTGCCCGATGGCTGGGACGACGAGCAGGCGGTCATCGACGAGGCGCGCAACCGGCGGATCGCGTTCGACACCATGAGGGACTACCGCGCCCGCGGTTCGGACGGCCCCGTGACGTTGATGCTCGGCTACGCGCAGATGCCCGAGGCCACGCTGCCGGCGGCCATCCGTGGCCTGGGCGAGGCGGTGCGGGCAGCTGCGCGGTTGGACCCTTAGGGTGGACGGTCTCCGAGATGTGCCGACGCGTTCGGCTCATCTGGTCTCCATTTTGTGGGCACCGTAGACGATGTCTGCGGGGATTTGGCCGCGTGTGAGGCGGCCGTGGTGGACGCGGTCGTGGTTGTAGAAACGGATGTAGGTGTCGAGCTCACGGCGCAGGCCGGTGTAGCGCGGGTAGATGTAGCGCGCGAACGCGGGGCGCCAGCACTCGTCGAGGATCGTCTTGTGCAGCGCTTCGACGTTGCCGTTGGTCTGTGGGCGGCCGGCGTGGATGCGGCTGTGGCGGACGCCGAGCCGGGCTAGCGTCTGGCCGAACGCGACGCCGCGGAACTCGTTGCCGTTATCTGAGAGCACGCGCTCGAGACGCCAGCCGGCCGCCTTGAGCTCGCGCGCGACTCGTCGGGCGAGCTTTGAGGTCTGCACGGTCGGGTTGTCGTGGGGGCAGACGACGAGCTCGGCCCAGGCGAACGAGGAGGCGATGTCGATCGCGGTCAGCTGCCAGATTGCGCCGTTGGTGCCCTTCAGCCGGCCCACGTAGAAGCAGTCGATCCCGACCAGCTCGCCGGGCCGCTCGACGTCGATGCAGGGTGAGCCGCGCAGCGGACGCCACCCAGCCATGGCTGGGTGGCGTTGGTGCTTCTAAGCCTCTACCGATCCCCCAACTGTCGGGACAACTCGAAGACGATCCAACTTAGGGCGTCAGGCGGCGCGATAGGCCGAGCGTGAGTGGAGACGCAGGCGGCGAGGGCGGGGAACGCCGTCGCGCACCCGAGCAGCCCGCAGGCTGACCAGCTCCACCAGGTGGGCCGTCGGCATGAACGGATCGGCGATTGCGGTGCCGCCGGCGATCTCAACCGCGACCTGCACCTCGCCACCGACCTCGGCGATCAGGACCTCGCCGGACGGTGGGGACGAGCTGTCGAGGGCCGCGAGCCGCTCTAATGCCGCGCGGTCGGCCTCGCCGGCGCGGCGGATGGCGATGGTCTCTGTGTAGGTGGGGGTGAACTCTGAGGTCATGGCTCAATCCTACGGTCAACTGGTGCTCCCGCAAGATCCACTCTCTGCGCTCTAGACGAGACCAGTTAACCCACCTCAGGGGGTCGAATCAGGGTGCCGCGGCCTCGGGTTCAGGGTCCACACCCGATGAGAAGAGGCCGCCCGACGCGCATGATCATGCTCATGTCCGCCATCGAGATGAAAACCCACCTCCAGGAACTGAACACCGAGCGCGCCCTCGCCTCAATCGAGGGGCTCGACGGCCACCGGGCCTACATGGCCGATCTCGAGCGCGAGATCGCCATGACCCGATCCGCCTACGTCGGCGCTGCGGTCACCGAAATCGCCACGCTGCGGGCCCAGCTGTCCGGGCCCCAGGTGGGTTGAGAGGAGAATCCGATGGCACCCCGCTTCTGGACAGTCACCGTCAACGGCCAGACCGTCAAGGTCGTGGCCGGCACGCTCGAAGCCGCGAAGAAGATCGCCGCCGGCCGGATCGGCGCCCCGGGTCCAACCCAGGGACGATCCGGGGGTTCCCCGGATTTCTGAGCGGCCGGCGCCCGCCGATGATCGCGTCATGTCCGCGATTGAGATCCAACTTCGTCTGCAGGAGCTCCAAGCGGAGCGCGCTCTGGCCTCCATCGAGGGGCTGATCGGCAGCTCGGCGTACATGGCCGACCTGGCCTACGAGATCGCGACCGCCACCCAGGCCTATGTGGGAGCCGCGGTCACGGAGATCGCGTCGTTTCGCGCTCAGCTGTCGGAGCCGCAGGTCGGCTAGGGCCGCGTGACCCGGTCTGCCGAGGAATGCCTTCACGCATCTCGCAAGACCCACCGCGGGAGAGTCGGATCTCTCGCCGCGCTGCCCCCGCGCGCGCTGCCACACTTGGATGCCTATCTCGGCGCTGGTCTCCATGGAGCTCATGGTCTTCAGACGGGACGCGCGGAGCTGTTGTGACAGGACCGTTGCGGGTATCTTCTCGCCGCGCGACGAGTGGTCGGCTCGCGCGGAGGGGGGCCGTTGGCAGTGGGCAGGATCGTGACGTTGGGCGAGGTGGTGGCAGACGTCTACCGGGAGCGTTCGGCGTCTGCGGTCGAGCTGCCCTTCACCGCCCGGCCGGGCGGGGCCCCGGCGAACGTGGCGGTCGCCGCTGCGCGACTGGGAGCCGAGTCGGCGTTCGTGGGGAGGCTGGGCGAGGACCTCTTCGGGGACTTCATCCTCAACGCCCTGCTGGCTTCGGGAGTGGACACCTCGGCCATCGTGCGTGAGTCGCTTCCCACGCTGACCACGCTCGCCTTCGTGGAGGTGGACGAGGACGGTGACCGGGAGTTCACCTTCTACCGCTCGGTCCCGGCCGCGGACGAAACCCTCGCGCCCGGGGACATCGGTCCCGACAGCCTTGCCGGGGCGTCATTCGCGAACTTCGGCAGCATCCCGCTGATCAAGGACCCGGTGCGCTCGGCCGCGCACAGATTTGCCGCACTGGCGGCCGAGCTCGATGTGGCCGTCGCCTTCGACGTCAACCTGCGCGCCCATCTGTGGGACAGCCTCGATGCCTTCCGCGCGGCTGTCGAGCCCATGCTCGACCTCGCGAGCGTCGTCAAGCTCAGCGAGGAGGAGCTGTTGCCGCTGATCGGGACCGAGGCCCCGGCCACGGCCGCCGACACGCTCTTGGACCGCGGCGTCTCGCTGGTGCTGGTGAGCATGGGAGGCGAAGGCGCCTTCTTCGCTACGCGAGCGTTCCGCGGTGAGGTGCCGGCCTTCCCGGTCGAGGAGGTGGTCGACGCCACCGGTGCGGGGGATGCGTTCCTGGCGGGCATCCTGGCGCACCTCGCGGAGAGCCCGGGCTGGGCCGGCGACGAGGCGTCCGTGCGCGAGGCCGTACGCCGCGGCACCGCGGCCGGCGCCCTCGCCTGCACGCGCTTCGGAGCGATGGAGGGCCTGCCGACGAGGCGGGAGCTCGAGCGCTTCATGGCCGTTCGGACCTAGCGGGCCCGGGATCGGCGAGTACGGCGTCACCTCGATGATCGCGCCGCTGCGGCGGGTGCTGGTGCGCCGGCCCGCCACCAGCGGCGATTGGGCCGGCGCGGCGTGGCGCACGCCGAATCCGAGCCTGCTCGGCTACCAGCACGAGGCGTTCTGCGAGTTGCTGGCCGGGCTGGGTGTGGAGGTCGAGATCGCCGAGCAGCTCGACGGTCAGGTCGACGCTGTCTACATGCACGACCCGATGGTCATGACCGGCCGCGGCGGCATCCCGCTGCGCATGGCCAAGCCCGCGCGCAGGCACGAGCCCTCGGCCGCGGCGAACGAGCTCGAGCGCCTCGGGATCCCGATTCTGGGGAACCTCGGCCCTCCCGCCTACGCCGACGGCGGCGACCGCTACTGGATCGACGATACGACGATGGCGGTCGGGGTCGGCTACCGCACCAACAGGGCCGGAGCGGCCGCGCTTGCCGAGCTCCTCGAGCCTGAGGGGGTGAGGGTCGAGGCCTATGACATGCCCCATGACCGCGGCCCGGGCTCAGTCCTTCACCTGCAGTCGTTCATCTCCGGGGTGGACGGCGGATTGTGCGTGGTCTACGAGCCGCTGGCACCCGTCCGGCTGCTGCAGGACCTGCGCGACCGCGGGACCGACTGGATCGCGATCGGGCATGGCGACTATTTGGCCATGGGCTGCAACATCCTCGCTGTCCGTCCTGGGCTCGTCGTGATGGTCGAGGGTGTGCCGGAGGTGCGACGCGCGTTGGAGGGCCGGGGCGTGGAGGTCCACGTCTACGACGGCTCGGAGCTGTCACTAAAGGGTGACGGCGGACCGACCTGCCTCACCCAGCCGCTGCTTCGTGGCTAGTCCGGCGCCGGGGCGCGCGCCTCGTCGGAGAGCTGCCGGAAGCGCTGCTCCGGTGGGTACTCGCGCTCGGGGTGCACTAGCGCGGAAGCGTGAACGTGACGCCTGTGAGCTCCTCCGAGACCGTCCACAGCCGGCGTGCGATCTCGGGGTCGCGTGCCTCGGGGACCGCCTGCACCTCGGTCGGATCGCCGCGCATCTCCTGAAAGCCGGACGGCCCGAAGTACTGGCCGCCACGTACACCGGGCGCGGTCGCAGCATAGAGCTGCGGCAGCGCACCACGCTCGGCGGTCTGAGCCAGCAGAGCGTTGCCGATCCTCATCGCGAAGGCAGACATGCCGGTCGGGCCCGTCGACTGCAGGTTGGTCGCCGAATAGCCGGGGTGCGCCAGCACACTCAGGATCGGCGAGTCGGCAGCGCGCAGGCGCCTGTCGAGCTCGATCCCGAAGAGCGCGTTGGCCATCTTCGACTGCTGATAGGCCTTGCGCGGCGCATAGCCGCGTTCGAGCTGCAGGTCGTCGAAGTGGATATGGCCGCCCTTGTGCTCGTTCGAGCTGAGCGTGACCACCCGCGCGGCCGAGCCCCTGGCCAGCGCCTCGAGCAGGAGGCCGGTCAGCGCGAAGTGGCCGAGATGATTGGTCCCGAGCTGTAGCTCGTATCCCTCGGCGGTGCGACTCGGCGGCGTCTGCATGATGCCCGCGTTGTTGACCAGCAGATCGAGCGCCGCTGCTCCGTCGGCGAGATCGGCCGCGAACGCACGGACCGACTCGAGCGAGGACAGGTCCAGTTCGCGCACCTCGACCTGCGCACCAGGGACGGCCTCGCGGATCTCCCGCGCCGCCGTCTCGCCTTTGCCCCTGTTCCGCGCGGCGATCACGACACGAGCGCCGTGGCGTGCGAGCTCCCGCGCAGTGATCTTGCCGAGGCCGGAGTTCCCACCCGTGACGACCGCCAGGCGGCCCGTCTGGTCAGGGATCTGATCGGCGGTCCACCCGCTCATCTGTGCGCCGGCTGTCTGGCTTTCACGCGACCAACATTATTTGCCTGCCGGCGCCGGCCAGGCGTAGGGTCGTCTGGAGCCCTATGGACGACGGAGGCCGTGACGAGCGACATGAAGCTCGAGGTTGTGGTGGTGCCGGTCTCGGACGTCGATGCGCTCGGAGGCCTCGGTCATCATCGGCGACAAGATCATCTCTGCCACACCCGGGTCGCTCGAGGGCCTGCAGCTCACCGTCCTCGACATCGAGGCGGCCCGGGCCGAGCTCGCCGGTAACGGAGTCGACGTCAGCGAGGTGTTCCACGATGAGGGCGGGATCTTCCACCACGCCGGCACCGAGGGCCGGGCAGCGGGCCCCGCTCCCGAAAATGCCGACTATGGCTCGTTTGCCTCGTTCAGCGATCCCGACGGCAACGGCTGGCTGCTCCAAGAGGTCAAGCGACGGGCCCTCGGGAGAGGGCTGGCCAAGGACGTGGCGACTTCGGCCGACCTGCTGCGCGAGGCAGGCGATCAGCATCACCTCTACGAGCAGAGCGCACCGGAGCATCACTGGTCGCACTGGTACGCCGCCTACGTCAACGCGCGTCAGGAGGGCAGCACTTCGGAGGAGGCCTTCAAGATCGCCGGCGTCTACACGGAGGAGATCAGGTAGTCCGCAGGGCCGCTCAGTCCCTGCGCTCGGAGAGCGTGTCGATGCAGACCACGATCGCGAGCACGAGCCCGTCATCCTGACCTGGCGAGACCTCCACGCCGTAGGTTTCGCGCACCCTGAACCAGCGCTTTGACACCGTCGCCACCGTCGAGCCATCGCTCTCGATCTCGTACTCGTGGTCGACGAAGTTGCCCTTGGCGCCCATCTCGCCGCCGCCGGCGAGGTTGATCGAGAAGCGGTCGCGAATGCCCACGAGCGCCTTGCGGACGGTCGCGATGGTGTCGCCGTCGCGCTCTATCGCCATCTTGTCCCGGACGCTCAGCTTGCGCTCCTGGATCTTGGCGACCTCGTTGCCCCCGGGGTCCTCCAGCACGAATGTCTGGCGGATGCGCAGCGCCTTGCCGTCCACCCGGAAGGCGCGCTCACCCTCCCCGTCCTCGATCCAGTAGTCGTCGCCTATCGAGAGCAGGCGCTCGCGCATCTGGTAGCGCGACCCTGCACCCGAGCGCTCGTCACGTCTATCCCGTCTCAGCCGTCGCATCCCGCTCCCCCAGGTCCTCAGGGCGCCTCGACGCCGTGCTGCTTCAGATAGTCCAGGTAGAACGGGCGCAGGAGCTCCGCCACCTCGCCCTTGCCCGAGTCGGTGAGGTCGTCGAGGTGCGCCCTCATCGTCGCCACGTCCGCCTCCGCCTCCTGCAGCTCGCCGGCTCCGGCCTCGGCCACCGGTAGGACCTCCATCAGCCGCCAGAAGAAGCGCAGGTCGAGGTGGCGGCGCGCTCTCTGCAGCGCGAGGTCGTGCAGCTCAGCGGTCGACAGGGCATCGAGTGGGTCCTCGTCAGGCATGCGAGAGATCCTAAGCGGCGCGCCGCTCAGCCGGTCCGCAGCCCGGCGGCGCGCTGGAGAGCCTTCCCGGCGTCGCTGGACATCGTGCGAACGATCTCGGCCGCGGGCAGGATGTCGTGAACGAGGCCGGCAGACTGCCCCGCGAACGGTGTCAGCTCGTGCGGCCGCCCCTCCTGGATCGCGGCCATGATCTGCCCCCGCAGGCTGTCGGCCTGCCGGCCCGCTTCCTCGTGGCGCCCCTCCCATGCGGCCACGAATTCGGTACGGATCACGCGCGGCACGACGGCGTATCCACGCGCGTCTGGGGGCATGATCGCCGCCCAGGCCTCGAATCGCACAGCGGCCTCTGATTCGCTCTCGACGATGTGCTGCTTCCACTCCCTGTCCGCGCCTGCTTCCTCGGAGGCAAGGAAGCGTGTGCCGACATTGGCGCCGGATGCGCCGAGCACCAGAGCCGCGGCAAGCCCGCGCCCGTCGGCCACACCGCCGGCGACCAGCACCGGGATGGGCGCGATCGCATCGGCGACCTGGGGGACCAGCGCCATCGAACCCACACCTGCCGACATTCCCTGACCGCCCGCCTCGCTGCCCTGCGCGATGACCACGTCCACCCCGCGCTCGGCGGCGTCGCGTGCCTGGCTCAGGGTGTGGACCTGATGGATCACCTTCGCGCCGGCCGCGTGCACGCGATCCACCAGGTCGCCGGGATCCCCAAGCGCGAACGACACCGCGGCCGGAGCTGCCTCGAGAGTGGCTTCAAAGGCCTCCTCGTCGAGCACAGGCACGACATGGTTGACCACGAACGGATGCTCGGTCAGGTCCCGCACCCGCTCCATCTGCCGGCGCACGTGCTCCGCCGACCCGAAGACGGCGCCCAGGCTGCCGAGCCCTCCGGCCTCGGATACCGCAGCCACCAGCTCCGGCGCCGTGGCGGGCCAGATCGGCGCCTGGAGAAGCGGGACCTCGATGTCGAACAACTCGCAGAAGCGGGTGCGGAGCACGACGACCTCCTCGGGGGTTGCCTACGGGAATGATCCTCGACCGGCCGCGGTCGTGCTCGACCCCCGCGAAGGCACGCCGTAGAGTCGATCCTCGATGGAAGAAGCCTTCTCGCCTGACCCGGACTGAGCGGACGTGGCCGACCCGCGTCCCGACCTGGACCTGGAACCGTGGGGAGAGGATGCGAGGTTGGTCGAGCTGCTGGGCGAGCAGGGCGCGGCCGGGTTCCGGGCGCTGTTCGAGGCCTTCCCCGAAGCGGTGGGGATCCTGTGGCCGCTGCGAGATGACGGCGGCAGGATCGTCGACTTCGCCTTCGGCTACGGGAATCTGTCCATGCTGCGCACGTTTCGGCTGCCCGCGGCAACCGCCGAGCGCTACACGCTGCTGGGGGCCCTTCCGCAGATGCGCGGCAGTCGCGCGTTCGATGCCTACGTGGACGTGTGTGACTCCGGGCGGCCCTGGGTCGAGGAGATCACCTACGACACCCCCTTCGGCGACGGGTACATGCTCGGGACCTTCGTGCAGCGCGTCGTGAGGCTCGGCAGCGGGCTGATGGTCTTCCTCACCGACGTGACCGAGGAACGCAGGATGGAGAGCGAGCTGCGCGGCTTCGCCGACGTCGTGGCCCACGACCTGCGCGAACCGCTGGCGACCATGGCGATCCTGATCACCCTGCTCGAGCGCCGCACCGAGGAGCCGCCCGCGACCGACGTGCTCGACTCCCTGCGTGGAGCCAACGAGCGCGCACGCGAGCTCATCGACGCGGTGCTGGTCTACGCGCGGGTCGGCGAGCTGCGCCTCGAGCCGGTGGCGCTCGATCGCGTGATGGAAACGGTCGCCGCCGACCTGCGCCCGGGGCTCGAGGAGGCCAGAGGAAGGCTCGAGGTGGGCGAGCTGCCCGAGGTCGACGGCGACCCCGGGCAGTTACGCCGCGTGTTCCAGAACCTCGTGGGCAACGCCCTCAAGTTCCGCGGCGAGGCGCCGCCGTTGATCGGGGTGTCCGCCTCACGCGGCTCGCACGAGTGGATCGTGAGCGTCAAGGACAACGGCCCGGGCGTGGCCCCCGAGGACGCCAGCCGGATCTTCGGCATGTTCGCTCGTTCCGGTGGCGGCGCCGATGGCATGGGGATCGGGCTGGCGATCTGCCGGCGGGTCGTCGAGGCCCACGGGGGCCGGATCTGGGTCGAGGCGGCGCAGGGTGGCGGCAGCGCGTTCTGTTTCACGCTGCCCCGCTGATCTGCGCCTCAGGCTCCACGCCGCCTCGCTCCGCGAGCCTCCTCCTCCTCGGCGACCGCCCCCGGTTGGAGTACCAGCACCGTGAGGAGGATGCCGAACGCCACCAGCCCCGCACCGACCGTGAAGGCGAGGTGGTAGCCGTCGGTCAGCGCAGACGCGGTGGCCTCGCCGTCGGCCAGGAGGCTGTCCGTCCGGGTAGTCGACAGGGTGGCCAGCACGGCCAGGCCGAGCGCTCCGCCCACCTGCTGGGTGGTGTTGACGAGGCCGGACGCGAGCCCGGAATCGCTGCGGGTGGCCCCCGACATCGCCAGCGTCATGAGCGCCGGGAAGACCAGGCCGGCCCCGACGCCCAGCAGCACCATCACGGGGAGCACGTCGACCAGATATGTGGAGTCAACGGGCGCGCGCGCGAACAGCGCGAGGCCGACGACGATCAGCACGAGTCCCGGTAGGAGAGTCGCCCTAGCGCCGAATCGCATCACCAGCTGGGGCGACACCCTGAGTGAGAACGCCCCGATCAGCACCGCCACGGGCAGGAACGCGAGGCCGACCTCCAATGCGCCGTAACCGAGCACCCGTTGCAGGAACAGAGCGCCGAGGAAGAACATCCCGAACAGACCGGCCACCATCAGCATCTGGACGGCGTTCGCGCCCGACACGTTGCGCGAGCGGAAGATGCGCAGCGGGATGAGCGGCGTGCTCGCGTGTGCCTCGCGGGCCACGAACGCTGCCATCAGCGCCACGGCCAGCGCACCGAGTCCGAGCGTCTGAGCGGAGCCCCAGCCCGCCTCGGCCGCCTCCACGATCGTGTAGACCGCGAGCATCAGCGAGCCGGTGACCAGTACGGCGCCCGGCACGTCTGCGCCCTTGTCGAGGCCGATGCCCTCGTCGTGTTCAAGGACTCGCACGGCCAGCAGCGCCGTTCCGATGCCGATCGGCAGGTTGACGAAGAAGATCCAGTGCCAGTTGATCGCCTCGGTGAGCACGCCGCCCGCCAGCAGCCCGATCGAGGCGCCGGCGGAGGCCACGAAGCTGTAGACACCGATCGCCTTCGCCTGTTCCCGCGGCTCGGGGAACATCGTCACGATCATGCCCAGGATCACCGCCGAGGTCATGGCACCGCCCACACCCTGGACGAAGCGCGCGCCGATCAGGAGCTCCTGGCTCTGGGCGATGCCGCACAACAGCGAGGCCACCGTGAAGACGGCCAGCCCGCTCAGGAACATCCGTCTGCGTGAGATCAGGTCGCCGAGCCGGCCGGCGAGCAGGAGCAGTCCCCCGAACGCGATCAGGTAGGCGTTGACCACCCAGGCGAGATTGTTCTGCGAGAAGCCGAGGTCGTCCTGGATCGACGGGAGGGCGACGTTCACGATCGTCGCGTCGAGGATGATCATGAGCATGCCCACACAGAGCACGTACAGGGCGGTCCAGCGCGAGCGGTCGACTTGTCTCGAGGGGGCCAGGGTGGTCATTCCGGCGAGGCTGCCAGCGGCCCGGCAGCGTGCCGGTGGGGGTGCCTGGCGTCTCGGGGTGAGGTAAACCGAACCGCCCGGATGCCGGCTAGCTCGATTGTCCCGGCGATCCTCGAGCGGCAAGCTCGGCGCATGTCCGAGCAGCTTCTCACCACCTCACTCGAGCTCCGCGATCACGTGGCCCAGCTGGAGGCCGAGCGGGCGCTGGCGCAGCTGAACGGTCTCGGCGAGGTGACCGCGTACATGGCCGATCTCGAGGAGGAGATCGAGTACCGGCGCCGCCTCTACGTCGCCGCCGTCGTGACCGAGATCGCCACGCTGCGCGAAGAGCTTTCCGGCCCGCAGGTCGGATGAGTGATGCCGGTGAGCTTCTGGCGCGTTTGCCTAGGCGGCCTGCGCGCGCTCGGCCTGCAGGAATGCCAGCACCGCCAGCACGCGCCGGTGGCTGCCCCCGGCCGGCTCCAGGCCGAGCTTGTTGAAGATGTTGGTCACGTGCTTCTCCACCGCTCGCTCGGTGATCACGAGCTCGCCGGCGATCGCGCGGTTCGAACGGCCCTGGGCCATCAGCGCCACCACCTCGCGCTCGCGCGGGGTCAGCTCGGCCAGCGGGTCATCGGGCCGCATATAGCGACCCAGCAGCCGTGTCACGACCTCGGGGTCGAGCGCCGAACCTCCGGTTGCGACGTCGCGCACGGCCTCAACGAATCGCTCGATGTCCGCGACCCTGTCCTTGAGCAGGTAGCCGACGCTCTGACCGCCGTCCCCGAGCAGCTCCCGGGTGTAGCCCTCCTCGATGTACTGCGACAGCACGAGGACCCCGGTGCCGGGCATCCGCCTGCGGATCTCCACGGCTGCGCGCAGGCCGTCGTCGGTGTGAGTCGGTGGCATGCGGATGTCGACCACGGCCACGTCCGGCCGGTGGGCGGAGACCTTTCGGATGAGGTCGTCGGCGTCGCCCGCCTGGCCGACGACCTCGACGCCCGATTCCTCGAGCAGTCGCACGATGCCCTCCCTGAGGAGAACGGAATCGTCGGCAACCACAGCACGCATGCCCTTCAAGCTACGCGCTATTGGTCTGCAGCAAAGGACCAATTCGGAGCCACGGAATAGGGCCAATCGCGGCCGTGCGAGCGTAACCTGCTCCCGATGGATCTGCTGCTGAAGCTCGAGCCGACCTCCTCGCGCCGCGCTCAGCTCGAGCGTCAGCTGCGCGACGGCATTCGCTCCGGCCGGCTGCGGCCCGGCGCGCCGCTGCCGCCGAGCCGGGCGCTAGCGGAGCAGCTGGGCGTTTCACGCGGGGTCGTCGTGGACGCCTACTCGCAACTGGTGGCCGAGGGCTATCTGACCGCCCGCACGGGATCCGGAACGCGCGTGGCGGACACGCTCGGAGCACAGCAGACGCGGCCCGCGACGGCCGTCGAACGCGCCCCGGCGATCCGCTACGACCTGCGCAGCGGCCTTCCCGACGTTGCATCGTTCCCCCGCCGGAGCTGGCAGTCCGCGACCGCCCGGGCGATGCGCGAGCTGCCCGACGCATGGCTGCTGTACGGCCGGCCGCGCGGCTTCAGTGGCCTGCGGGTGGCGCTGACCGACTACCTCGCACGGGCCCGGGCCACCGTCGCCGAGCCGAGCCGGATCCTGATCTGCACCGGCATCTCGCACGGCATGACCCTGATCTGGCGCGCGCTGCGCGAGCGCGGTGCGCAGCGCATAGGCGTCGAGGACCCGGGCTGGCCCTCACAGGCGGAGAGCGTGCTCTACGCAGGTCTGGAGCCGGTGCCGATCCGGGTGGACGAGCGCGGCCTCGTGGTGTCGGAGCTCGACGACGCAGAGGTCGATGCGGTCGTCGTGACGCCCAGCCACCACTATCCGACCGGCGTGGTCACGGCGCCCGAGCGGCGCGCGGAGCTCATTCAGTGGGCCCGCCGCCGTGATGCCGTGATCGTCGAGGACGACTACGACGCCGAGTACCGCTACGACCGCGATCCGGTGGCCGCGCTGCAGGGTCTCGCCCCGGACCACGTGGTCTACGCGGGCACCGCGAGCAAGATGCTGGCCCCCGGCCTGCGCCTCGCGTGGCTCGTCCTGCCCTACCGGCTGGTCGACGACGTGACCGCCCAGCAGCGGGCGCTCAAGGCGATGCCGGCCGTGGTCGACCAGGCCGCGCTGGCCTCCATGATCGAGCGCGGCGAGCTGGACCGGCATCTGCGCCAGATGCGGCGGCGCTACCGAGCGCGCCGGGACGCGCTCATGGCCGGCCTCGCCGAGCACCTTCCCGAAGCGCGCGTGGGCGGCGCGGCCGCGGGCCTGCACCTGGTGGCCTGGCTGCCCGAGTCGGCCGACGAGCCGGCGATCGACGCCCGCGCCCGCGCCCGCGGCGTCGCCGTGCACACGCTCCACGGTGACTGTGCCGCGCTGGCACCGGCACCGCCGGCGCTGCTGCTGGGCTACTCCTCGATCACCGAGGAGGGCCTGCGCCGGGCCGCCGGCGAGCTGGCGGCGGCGGTGCACTCGACCAGCTGAACCGGGTCGTTCGAGGTCGGGCCTCGTCCTCGTCGGGCAGCGCCAGAGCCCGCGTGGTCGTCGCCCTCCCCCTCGTCTGCGTGTCCTGAACGGCGTTCACCTGCCCTCCCCAGGTTTCACAGTCCGCCATCAGCTCGGGGACCAGGCCCCCCGCGGGCGCCTGGCAAGCGGGCCGAACGCCGCCGAGCTGGATAGTCTCTCCAGCGAGTGGCCAGGCCACTTGACCGATATCACCCAAGGAGGCGGGTAGGTGAGCACGCGCAACACAACATCGCCCTTCGGGACCTTCGAGGGGACCGGCGCCTACGAGTTCGTCCCGGGCGTTCACCTTCGCGCCGTCGGCGGCGAGCAGGTGTTGCTCTGCAAGGTGACGTACGAGCCCGGCAAGCAGGTCCCGCGGCACAGTCACGAGCAGACCGAGCAGGTGATGTACATCCTCGATGGCGAGGTGACCATGACGATCGAGGATGAGACCCGGAAGCTGCGAGCGGGCGACACCGTGGTCGTCAATCGCGGTCTCGAGCACGAACTGCACTCCGAGCATGGCGTCACGTTCATGGAGGCGCTCGCGCCGGTACCGCTCGACCACGTCCCCGACCGCGCTCGCGACCTCGTGCTGGGGCCCGACGGTGGGTCGACCCACGTCGAGCGCTGACACCCCGACCAAGGAGAGCGCCGCATGGCCTATGTCGTAAGCGTCACCTGGACCGCCAACGAGGGCGAAGAGGAGGCGGTCGCCGCCGCGCTGGCGCGCATGCGCGAACCCACGCTCGCGGAGGACGGCGTCCTGATGTGGATCCCGCACCGCGACCCGAACGACCCGAAGGTCTTCCATATCTACGAGCAGTACAGCGACGAGGCGGCGTACGGCGCCCACACGGAGACCGACCACTTTCAGCGCGACGGGCTCGGCGACGCGATCCCGCGGCTGGCCGACCGGAGACGCGAGTTCTACGAGCCCATGGAGTGAGGTGACAGAGCCGCACTTCGAGCCGCTGGCGCGCCGCACCTTCGTCGCCGACGCGATTCGGACGATCAAGGACATGATCCTCGACGGCCGGCTGGCGCCCGGTCAGCGGCTCCCGTCGGAGCGCGCGCTGAGCGAGGCGCTCGGAATCAGCCGCCCCACGGTGCGGGAGGCGATCCGCTCGCTGCAGGCGATGCACATCCTGGAGAGTCGCCACGGGGCCGGGACGTTCGTCGCGTCGCTCAGCGTGGAGGAGCTGCTCGCGCCGCTTCAGTTCGTGCTCTCGCTGGCCGACGGCGGCCTCGAGCACCTCTTCGAGGTTCGGCTGCTGCTCGAGCCCGGCGCTGCGGCGCTCGCAGCAGAGCGCGCGACCTCGGAGGAGGTGAACGGGCTGCGCGACTGCGCCGCACGCGCCGAGAACGCGGCTCACGACCCGGACGCGATGCTGCAACTCGATACGGAGCTCCACGAACGCATCGTCCGGGCCTCGGGAAACCCGCTTCTCGAGCACCTGTGGGCGGCCACCGCCGCGCTGGGGGCGGAGAGTCGCGCCTACACCGCCCGGCTGCCCGGACTTCTCGACGCGACGATCGGCGAGCATGCGGCGATCGTCGAGGCGATCGCCGCGGGCGATGCTGACGCCGCCCGGGCGGGGATGGCGGCGCATATCCAGCGCATCCGCGACACGGCGCTGGCGCCGGCGCCGGCTCAGGTCAGCGGCTCGCGGGCCTGAGCGCCCGGACCGACCAGCCGTGCGGACTCGTCGTGGTCGCGCCGGATCGGCCCCGAGCTGCGCCGCAGTGACTGCCCCTCGCGCCCGGTACGCCGAGCGATGATCTCGCCGAGGATGGCCACCGCGGTCTCCTCGACCGTGGAGGAGCCGATGTCCAGCCCGCACGGCGCATGGACGCGAGCGATGTCCTCCTCCGCCACCCCCACCTCGGCGAGCCGCCGGTTGCGGTCCGCGGTCGTCTTTCGGCTCCCGAGCGCTCCGATATAGCCTGCTCCGCTGCCGAGCGCCGCCTGCACCGCGGGCACGTCGAGCTTGGGGTCGTGCGTGAACACGAGGACCGCGTCGCGCGGCCCGAGCTCCATCCCGGCCAGGACCTTGTCCGGCCACGCGGCCACTGTCTTCGCGGCGGCGGCGAAGCGCGGCGAGTCGAGAAAGGCGCGCCGTGGATCGGCGATCGTGACCCTGTAGCCGAGGCCCTTGGCCAGCGGCGCGAGCGCCGAGGCGAAGTCGATCGCCCCGAAGATCACCATCCGCGGGGGCTCGGCGAAGGCCGCGACGTGGACGCGCAGCCCGCGGCCCAGCGATGCACCCTCCTCGCCGTAGTCGCGGATCAACGAGCGGCCCTGCGTGGTCAGGCCGCGAGCCTCCTGGGCCACGTTGCGCTCGAGCAGCTCGGCGCCGCCGAGCCCGCCGGTCGTTCCGTCGGCGTCGACGTAGAGCTTCGCCCCGGCGTCCTCGCCGTCGAGCAGCGTGGCCAGCGCCGCGGGGCGCGCCTCGCGGATCGCCGCCAGCGCCTCGAGCGTGGCTGCACGGGCATCGCCGCGCAGCTCATGGATGAAGATGTGGACGGTCCCGCCGCACATCAGGCCGACGGTGCCGGCGAGCTCGTCGGAGATCCCGTAGGTGACGAGGCGCGGAGGCCCTTCCTCGGCGAGGATCGCCATGGCCTCCTGCGCCACGGCGCTCTCCACGCAGCCGCCGGTGACGGAGCCCTCGATCGTCTCGTCCTCGGCGATGTAGACGCTCGCCCCGACGTCCAGCGGGGAGGACCCGTCCACGGCGACGAGCGTGCCCGCCGCCACGCGCCGGCCCGCTTCCAGCCAGTCGGTCACGGTCGCCGCGGTCTGCTGCGCAGTGCGGATCATGCTGCCGCCCAGACCCGGCGGGCGCAGCGGCGCGGACGCGCCGCGACGGCCGGCAGGCCGCGCAGCTCGCGCATCAGGGTGGGCAGGTCGCGCGCGCCGGCGAGCGCGTCGAGGTCCCCGAGCACGGCGTGCATGCCGCGCGTGACGGGCCGGTAGGCAGGGTCGCACGCGAGCGGCGACCACCACACGAGCCGGTGGCCCAGCCGCCCCAGGCGGCGCGTGGAATCGGCCATGGCCGCCGGATCGCCGCGCTCGAGGCCATCGGACATGACGAGAATGATGGCGCCTCGCGCCAGCGCGACCAAGCGGCTGTCGTCCAGGAACTGCTGCAGCGCCGCCCCGATCCGCGTGCCGCCGTCGGCGTCGAGCACGATCGCCGACAGCTCGTCGAGCGCGCGGTCGACGTCCGGCGTGTCCAGCTCGCGCGTCACGCGCGTCAGGCGCGTGCCGAACGTGAACGCCTCGGCGCGCTCCGTGCCGCGGACCACCTCGTGGGCGAAGCGCAGGAGGTCGGCGCTGTGCGCGCGCTGCGACCCGGACACGTCGATCAGGAGCAGCACCCGGCGCGGGCGCGGCGGACGGCGGCGCCAGGCGAGGCGCACCACCTCGCCGCCGGTGCGGTTCGCGTCGTGAAGCACGCGCTGAAGGTCGAGGCACCGGCCGCGGCGCGCACGCACCGCGCGACGCGCCTTGGTCACCGGCAGCGCGGCCGCCAGCGTCTCGCCGATCTCCCGCAGGGCTTCGCGCTCGCCCGCCGAGGTCCGCGCGAACCGGCGTGTGCCCACGCTCTCCAGCGGGCTCGCGTGCAGGCCGGACCCCTCGCGTGGCTCCAGGGCGCCCAGGTCTCCCTCGTCGCCGCCCTTGGGAGCGGCGGTCTCGCTCTCGGCCTCGGGCGAGGCGCCGGCGGACTCTTCGAGCAGCAGCCGGCCGCCCCGAAAGAACGCGTCGAACACGCTGTCGAAAGCCGCGAAGTCCTCCGCGGCGGTGACCAGCGTGATCCGCGCGCGCCAGTAGAGCGCGTCTACGTCCTGCGGCGGCGAGGCGGCGATCGAGAGCAGGAAGTCGGCCCGCTTGGGCGCCGGTGCTGCGATCCCGGCCTCTCGCAGAGCGCGCAGGAAACCGAGCAGGTGCTCGCGGGCCAGCGCCGCGACGCTCACACGCCCGCCCCCGCGCCGAGGAGCTCGGGCCGCGCTGCCACGTGCTCCAGATCCTCCTGCTCCTTCAGCAGCAGACCGAGCGAGCGCTGAAGCGCTTCCGGCCACGGGGCGCCCTCGCGAGCCAGCGTGTGTGCGCCCTGCGCCCAGTCGATCGTCTCCGCGATGCCCGGGCGCTTGATCAGCCGCTGCGTCCGCACCCGCTTGATCGCCTCCACGAGTGCCGCCGCTGCGGCCTCGTCGAGCCCCGGCGCGTGCGCGCGGAGGATTCGCCGCTCCCGCTCCGCATCGGGGAAGGGAATCCAGTGGTACAGGCAGCGGCGCTTGAGGGCGTCGTGCAGCTCGCGGGTCCGGTTGGAGGTCATGACGATGATCGGGGGCCGCTCGGCACGCAGCGTCCCGAGCTCCGGGACGGTGACCTGGAAGTCGGAGAGGAACTCGAGCAGGAAGGCCTCGAACTCGGAGTCCGAGCGGTCTATCTCGTCGATCAGCAGCACCGCGCCGGGAGCGGCGCGAACCGCGCGGAGCAAAGGCCGCTCCAGCAAGAAGCGCACGTCGTAGAGGTCGCCGACATCGCGGCCCTCGGCCTCCGCGACGCGCACATGCAGCAACTGCTTCGCATGGTCCCATTCGTAGAGCGCCTGGCTCGCGTCGAGGCCCTCGTAGCACTGCAGCCGAATGAGCTCGCGCCCAAGCACCTCGGCCAGCACCTTGGCCACCTGCGTCTTGCCGACGCCCGGCTCGCCCTCGAGCGCCAGCGGACGGCCGAGGACGAGCGCGAGGTGGATCGCGGTGAGCAGGCCCTCGTCGGCGTAGTAGCGGTGCTCGGCCAGCTTTTCCCCCAGCTCGGATACCGAACGCGAGCCGAGCTCCGTCGCGAAGGGATTCGCAACCACGATTAGTCGCCGGGGCTCTCCGCCGCACGAGCGGCGTCGAGGGCGCGCAGGACGCGTTCGGGCGTGAAGGGCATGGCCTCGAGGCGGGCCCCGCAGGCGTCGAAGATCGCGTTCGCGATCGCGGGGATCGGCGCGTTCGCGGTCATCTCCCCGATTCCCTTGGCCCCGAACGGGCCGTTGTCGGCGGGCCGCTCGATGATGACGCTCTCCATGCGCGCGTTGTCGGCGGGGCCGGGCATCAGGTACTCGCTGAAGTCCTCCGGGCCGTGCTCTCGCGCCGGGTAGTACGGCTCGGTCGTCTCGAACAATGCATGGGAGATGCCCATCCAGGCGCCGCCCTCGATCTGCTGCGCGGCCATGGCCGGGTTCAGCGCGCGGCCGACCTCATACACGTTGTACATCGCCAGCACCTCGACGATCCCGGTCTCGTCGTCGACCTCGACCTCGGCCACCGTGCATGCGTGAGCCTGGCAGGAGTCGGGATCCATCTCGCCGGTTTCCGGCACCGGGTCGTTCTTCTCCTTGAGGAAGATGCCGCGGCCCGCGATCGTCCGGCCGTGCTGGAAGTGCGCGGCCAGCGCCAGGTCGACGATGTGGATCTTCTTCTCCTCGGAGCCCTTGAGCTTGATGAAGCCGGCGCCGTCGGTCTCCAGGTCGTCCGGATCCACCTCGAGCTCGTCGGCCGCCACCTCCAACATGATCTCGCGTGCCTCGCGCGCGGCCATGATGACCGCGTTACCGACACGGTGGGTGCCGCGGCTGGCAAAGGTGCCCATGCAGTGCGGGCCGGTGTCCGTGTCGGCCGTGTCGACCAGGACGTTCTCGAACGGCAGGCCGAGCGTCTCGGCGGCGCACTGCGCGGCGATCGTCTTGATGCCCTGCCCGAGGTCCACAGACGAAAGCGTGACGACGAAGGTGCCGGTGGTGGTCGAGTGGATCAGCGCCTGTGACGGGTCGCCGCCCAGGTTCATGCCCGTCGGGTAGTTGACCGAGGCGTAGCCGCGCCCGCGGAGCTTCGCCATCTCAGGCCTCCCGAGGGTCGGTGGAGGACAGGCTGCGGTACTCGTCGGGCAGGTCGTGACCGACCAGCTCCGCGCCGCGCTGGATCACCTCGATGAGGGCCGTGCCCTCGGCCAGCTTGCGGTGCGCCTTCATGTCGCCGTCGCGGTAGGCGTTCTTGAGCCGCAGCTGAAGCGGATCCATGTCGAGCGCACGCGCGATGCGGTCCATCTGGGATTCGAGAGCGAAGTCCGCGATGGTCACGCCGAAGCCACGCATCGCGCTCGACGGCGTGCGGTTGGTGTAGACGCAGTGCCCGTCGACCCACACGTTGGGAATCAGGTACGGCCCGGGCATGTGCGCAGCGGCCTTGGTCGTGCCGTACGGGCTGTGGCGCGAGTAGGCGCCGGCGTCCACGTAGAGCGTGACCTTGCGGGCCACGATCGTGCCGTCCGCCATGACGCCGTCCTTGATGAAGATGCGCTCGGCCGCGCGCGGCGAGGAGACCTGCATCTCCTCGGCACGGCCGTAGACGTACTTCACGGGCTTGCCGGTCGCCAGAGCGGCGATGCAGGCGATCGGCTCCACGATGACGTCGACCTTGCCACCGAATCCGCCGCCCACGGTGCCGCCGATCAGCCGCAGCTTGTTGAACGGCGTCTCGAGGATCAGGGCGGTGTTGTCGAGGGTGAAGAAGCACGCCTGGGTGTCTGAGTGGATGCGCAGCCGGTCGTCCGGCTGGGGTACGACGATGCAGCCGGTCGTCTCTGTCGGTGCATGCTCGATCGGCGCCGACTGGTAGCTCCATTCGAAGACGTGGTCGGCCTGCGCGAAGGCGGCCTCGACGTCGCCGAAGCGAATCCGCCGGCAGTGATGGCCCTCGTAGACGAAGTAGTTGGTGCCGTGGGGCTTGATCGCAGGCGCACCGTCGGCGAGCGCTTCCTCCACGTCGAACACGGCCGGGAGGTCCTCGTACTCGACCCTCACGGCCGCGGCGCCGCTCAGCGCCGCCTGCTCACTCGTCGCGACGACCGCGACGATCGGCTCGCCCCGGTACAGCACGCGGTCCTCGGGGAGCACCGGCTCGTCATTCGGCTCCACCCCGATCAGGCGGAGGATGGTGTACCAGTTGGCGGGCACGTCCTTGTGCGTGAGCACGCGCAGCACGCCAGGCACGTCGAGCGCGGCCGAGAAGTCAACCGCCTTGAGCAGCGCGTGGTCGCGCTCGGAGCGGTGCATCTTCAGGTGCACGAGTCCCGCCGGGTTGACGTCCTCGAAGAACTCCGTTCGGCCGGTCACGTGCCCGAGCGCGTCCGAGCGCTGCACCGGCGTGCCGATCACGTTGAAGTCGTCGCGGGTGTGGTCGGCGCCGAAGTAGGACCGGTCGATCCGCTCGGTCTGCACTGTCATCGTCAGGCCTCCCGGGCTACGGCGACCGTCGCGCGGCGCCGTGCCGCCGCATCCAGGATCGCGTTGATGATCGACTCATAGCCGGTGCAGCGGCAGACGTTCCCCGAGATCGCGCGGACGACGTCCTCGCGGCTCGGGTCGGGCTGCTCGGAGAGCAGCGCGCGGGCGGCCATGATCATTCCCGACGTGCAGAAGCCGCATTGCGTCGCAAAGCCCTCCAGGAAGGCCGCCTGCAGCTCGTCCAGCTCGCCGTCGGGGCCGCCCATGCCTTCCAGGGTCTGCACCTCGGCGCCATCGACGGTCTCGACGGGGACGAGGCAGGACATCACCGCATCGCCGTCGAGCAGGCAGGTGCAGGTGCCGCAGGTGCCCTGGGAACAGCCACGCTTGGCGGCGGTCAGGCCGAGCGACTCGCGCAGCGCGGTCAGGAGAGTCGTGCCCGGGGGAGCGAGGAACTCCCTCGGCTCGTCGTTGACGACGAGCTCGATCACGCGGGACCTCATCGGCTCTCCTCGTTCGGTTCGGCCGCGTCAGCGAGCAGGGCCCGGCGGATGTGGACGGGCAGGACGCGCCGGCGATACCAGGCGCTCGCGTAGGCATCGTCAAACGGTGCGGCGTCCTCCACGGCCGCATTTGCGGCGGCGTCGACGTGCGCAAGGTCGAAGGGGCGACCGGCCAGCGCCGCCTCGGCACTGGCGGCGCGCACCGGCCGGGAGCCCGCGCCGCCAAGCGCGATCCGCAGCGAGGCAACCGTCCCGCCCTCGACCTCCACCACGGCGGCGACGGTGACGATCGACGCCGAGTTCTGGCGCCGGCGCATGGCCTTCGTGTAGAACCAGTCGCCCGGCTCGGGTACGTCGAAGGCGACGGCGGTGACCACCTCGGCGCGAGTCAGGCCCCCGCCGAGCACGTCGGCGACGGGCCGGCTGGCGGTCTCCCGGGGCCCGGTCACGTCGACCTCCGCGTCCAGCGCCAGCAGCGCGACCGCGAAATCGCCGTAGGGCTGCTCGACGAACAGGTTGCCGCCCACCGTGGCGAGATTGCGAATCGTGGGCGAGGCGATCGACTCGACCACCGGCCCGAGCACTGCCAGGCGCTCATCGCGGCCGACCTGCGCCAGCGTCGTCGCAGCGCCGATGGCGGCTCGGCCGTCGTGCACCTCGATGCCCGAGAGGCCGGCGTGGCGCAGGCTGACCAGGCGGGTCACACGCGTTGCGCGCGTCGTAACGCGCGGCATGACCTCGGTGCCGCCGGCGATCACGACATCGTCGTGACCGAGCGTGGCGACGACCTCGGCCACGGACTCGGGTAGCTCAACGGTTGGTGCCACTGGCGGGTCTCCTCCTCCTAGCCGGCCACGACGGGATTACGCAACGTACCGATGCCGTCGATCTCGCACTCCACGACGTCCCCGGGCGTCAGGGAGCGCTTGGGGTCCATGAACTCGCCACAGCCCCAGGGCGTGCCCGTGAGCAGGACGTCTCCGGGCTCGAGCGTGAAGCCGTGAGAGCAGTGACTGATCAGCTCGGCCACGCCGAACACCATCAGATCGGTGGTTGCGTCCTGCACCGCCTCGCCGTTGACGCGGCAGACCAGGCGCAGGGCCTGAGGGTCCGGGATGTCGTTGGCCGTGACCACGACGGGGCCAAGCGGACAGAACGTGTCGAGGCTCTTGCCCCGTACCCACTGGCCGTCTGCAAATTGAAGGTCGCGCGCGGAGACGTCGTTGGCCACCGTGTAGCCGAAGACATGCGAGAGTGCGTCCTCAGGCGCGACCTTGACGGCCCGCCGGCCGATGACCACCGCGAGCTCGACCTCCCAGTCGACGCGCTGTGTCAGCTCGAGCGGCAGGCGGATCTCGTCGCCGGGCCCCACCACGCTCGATGGGAACTTCGCGAAGACCAGCGGCTGCTTGGGTGGCTCGAGGCCGGACTCGCGGATGTGATCGAGGTAGTTGAGGCCGATGGCGACGACCTTGCCCGGCGCGACGGGCGCCAGGCGCGTGGGGTCGCTTACGGGGTCGGGCGCAGGCACGGCAGTCTCGCCCGCGAGCAGGGCGGACATGTCGTGGTCCAGCGGGTAGAGCTCGCCGTCGCGCTCGACCGCCGCTACGGCAGCGCCACCGTTCATTCGGATTCGCGCAAGCCTCACGCGTGCTCCCACCCCTCCACACGGCTCCCTTCTCTCTAACTGGCCAAGTGGTCGGACCACTGGTGCCCGGCTGGACAGTAACCGAGGCCCGGGCGGATGGCAAGGGCGTCGGGATCCATTCGCGGCGGCGCCAGTAGCCTCTCCGAATGGACGCGCAGCGCATCCGGCATACGGTCGTGTTCACGCTCGCCCACCCGTCGGGCTCCGAGGCCGAAACCGATTTCCTCGAGGCGGCTGAGCGGCTCGCGAACATTCCGGGGGTGGAGGCGTTCGAGCTGCTGGCGGAGGTCAGCCCGAAGAATTCCTACCGCTTCGGGATCTCGATGGAGTTCGCAGACCGACCTGCGTACGAGAGCTACAACGATCACCCGGACCATGTCCGCTTCGTGCACGAGCGCTGGCTGGCCGATGTGAACGACTTCCTCGAGATCGACTACGCCGCGCGATAGCCGTCGCACTGCTCGCTTGAGCGGCTCAGGGGCTCGGGATTATCCGTGGAAGCCCGAAATGGCGGAAGACGCCGGTGTCGGCGAACCAGGTGATGGCGGCGATCGCGTCGCCCTCGAGCGTCAGCACGATCAGCCCGTAGGGGCGGGCGATCGCAGCCTGCCCGTCCGGTAGGTAGCAGCCGAAGGCCGGCTGGGTGTTGGCCCGCGTCGCGACGACGCGCAGCGCCGCGCCGCGCAGCTCGGCCCGGTGCCGCAGGAAGGCAGCGATCGCCTCATGCCCCTGGTACTCGAGCGGCTGGGGCGGCATCGTCAGCAGCGCGTCGCCGGTGAGCAGGGCGACGATCTCGTCGGTGTCGCCGCTTTCGACGGCGTCGGCAAATCGCCCGGCGAGCTCTCGCTCGCGGGCGGAGTTCGGCCGTGGCGCCCGGTCGCGGTCGGCGGCCGGCAGCCGCTCTTGGAGCGTCGCCCGAGCGCGCTGCAGCGCACCCTTGACCGAGGCCTCACCCGTGTCGAGCATCTCCGCGACCTCCGCGGTGCGGAAGCCGAGCACGTCGCGCAGCACGAGCGCCGCACGCTGGCGGGGCGGCAGGTGCTGGAGGCCGACGATGAAGGCAAGCTCCGTCGACTCCCTGGCCTCGTAGCGTGTCGCGAGCCCCGGTGTGCGGTCCGGGATGTCGTCCAGGAGAACGTCGGGATAGGGCTCGAGCCAGACCGGCTCCGTCCGGCGTGTGGGCTCGAGCGGCTGGGCCATCGCCGGTACCTCCCGTGGGCGCCGCGATCTGGCGCGTAGCGCGTTCAGGCAGCGGTTGGTCGCGATTTGGTACAGCCAGGTGCGCACCGAAGCGCGGCCCTCGAACGCTTCCAGGCCCCGCCACGCCGCCAACAACGTCTCCTGCACCAGGTCCTCGGCGTCCTGCATCGTGCCGAGGATCCGGTAGCAATGCAGCTGAAGCTCGCGCCGGTGGGGGTCGGTGAGCTCGCGAAAGGCCTCCTCGTCGCCCGCGCGCGCCCGCACAAGCGTGGCCTCGCCTAGCGCATCGTCCGGCACGAGCTCCTCGCATCGGCTTGGCCGTTCGCCGTCATCACCGGTAATGACACCAGCTCGTCCCGGAATGGATCGGCCGTTGCGTTATCGACCCCGGCGGTGTCTCAACTGGCAATGATCACCGATTCGACACAGTGCTGATGGAGGACGAGATGCTGCTTGAAGACAAAACCGCCGTGATCTATGCGGCGGGGGGCGCGATTGGCGGCGCCGTCGCCCGGGCTTTCGCACGCGAGGGGGCAGGGCTTCTCCTGACAGGACGCAACGTCGCGAAGGTCGATGCTGTCGCCAAGGAAATCGTTGCCGGCGGCGGCGTCGCTGAAACGGCACAGGTTGACGCTCTTGACGAGAGAGCCGTGGAGGATCACCTCAACACCGTGGTCGAGAGAGCTGGAGGTGTTGACATCTCGTTCAACGCCATCGGCCCGGGCCCCGCGCCCCACCGCAAACCCCTGACGGCGCTGGCCAGCGACGCCTTCGCCCGCCCCATCGCCTTCTACACCGGCTCCAACTTCATCACGGCGACCGCCGCCGCCCGGCATATGAGCCGTCAGGGCTCGGGTGTGATCGTGACGCTGACAGCCGTTCCCGGCCGGATGCCGGCCAACCTGATCGGCGGGAGTGCACCGGCCTGGGCGGCCGTTGAGGCGTTCTCGCGTTCCCTGGCTCTCGAGGTGGGACCAGCCGGCGTCCGGGTGGTCTGCCTGCGCCCCCACGCGATCCCGGAGACCCCGCTCATCGAGGAGAACTTCGCCACGGCCGGCCCGGCCGCCGGTGTCACGCCCGCCCAGTTCCAGGAAATCCTCGAACAGCGCACACTGCTCAAGCGGCTCCCGACCCTCGCCGAGGTCGCCGACACTGCCGCCTTCATCGCCTCCGACCGCGCCGGTGCCATGACCGCAACCGTCGTCAACCTCAGCGCCGGCAGCATTGCGGACTGATCAGGCAGCCGCCGCTCGCGCGGTCGCGGGGGGTCCCTGGTCGGTCTCACTCTCGCTGACCGGCTCGGGTCGTCCGTGGGGCAGGAGCAGGGCCGGGACAAAGAGGAGCGCTGTGAAGCCGACCGTCCACCAGAAGGTGTGGCCGAAAGCAGTGGCCAGCCCGGCGCTGCCGGCCGCGGCGTGTGCCGCGGTCTGGTTCTGGAGGATCACGGCGAGCACCGCGGTGCCGAACGAGGCCCCCACCTGCTGGAAGATCCTCACCGTGCTGGTTGCTCGCGGGATCGCCTCGCTGCGCAATCCGCGATAGGCGACGGTCATCGCCGGCACGAACACGGCGCCGAGCCCGGCGCCTCGGACCACCAGCGAGGCCCCGAGCGCCAGCTCACTCGTCCCGGGGCCGACCTGGGCGTAGGGAATCGTTCCCAGGGTGGCGAGCAGCATGCCGGCGAACACGATGGGCCGCGGGCTGACCCGGTCGGTGAGCGTGCCGGCGATGGGCAAGGCGAGCATCATCCCGAGCCCCTGCGGGGCTAGCAGCAGGCCGGCGTCGAGTGCGCTCTGCCCGCGCGCCTGCTGGTAGTAGAGCGGCAGGAGGAGCATTGCTCCGAAGATCGAGAGCCCCGCGAGGAACACCAGGCCGGCCGAGGCCGTGAACGAACGCGACCGGAAGAGACGCAGGTCGATCAGCGGCTCGATCTTGGTCCGCAGTGCGTGCACCGAGAAGGCCGCCAGCAGCGTCACGCCGACCGCGAGGGGGACGACCACCTGGGCCTCTCCGAACCCGCTCTGGACTCCTGCCTCGGAGAAGCCGTACACGATCGCCGCCAACCCCGGCGACAGCAGGGCGAGCCCGAGGACGTCGAGCGGGTGCTCCCCGCGCTCGGCCGACTCGGGCATGTAGCGCCAGGCCAGCAGCAGCGCGAGCGCGCACACGGGGACGTTGATGAAGAAGATCCAGCGCCAGCTGAGGCTGTCGAGGATGAGACCGCCGATCACCGGCCCCACGATCGGTGCTACCAGCGCCGGAACGGCGATTGCCGCTGTGAGCCGGCCCAGCCGCCGTGGTCCGGCCGCCTGGGCGAGGATCGTCTGAATCAGCGGCAGCGTCATCCCTCCGCCGATGCCCTGCACCACCCGGAACGCGATCAGGCTGCCGGACGACCAAGCGATGCCGCACAGCACAGAGCCGGCGAGAAACAGCATCAGCGACAGCAGCCACATCTGCTTGCTGCCGAAGCGGTCCACCGCCCAGCCGGTTATCGGGATGACCATCGCGAGCGCCAGGAGGTAGCCAGTAGAGACCCACTGGATCGTTGACAGTCCGGCATGCAGCTCGCGACCGAGGGTGTCGATCGCCACGTTGGTGATCGTGATGTCGAGCTGAACTGCGGCCGCCCCGACCAGGACGACTCCTGCGAGCTTCAGCAGGGCGGGATCGAGCCGGTCCGCGGTGTCAGGAACAGGGGTATCGATGCTCATGTGTCACGCCCTTCCGGTGGTCTAAGACCGCAAGGCTCTCCGCAGCCGATGAGCCGGCGATGAGAGGCTCATCGGAGCTTCATGAGGCGCCGGGACGACCGCAGGAGCGGCTTGAGGCCGAGTCAACCGGGCCGTAGGCCGATGCGCGAGCCTGTCTTCAAACGACACGCTGCAACTTGGGATCGTCGGCGGCGCCAGGGTCGCGTAGCTCGGAACCGACCGCGACTCGGAGCGATCGTCGAGATCTCCAGCAGCACTCCGGACGACCGCCCGCAGCCGGACGAGACCGGGCTGCTGATCGCCGCGCCGGCGGTCAGCGAAGGCCGCGAAGCGTGGCGGGGCGAGGGCCGCTGCAACGACCGCCGCCGCCATCCACGCCAACGACGACCGCTGCTGTGATTAGCCGCCGGCGGCGACTGGTCTCGCGCCAGCTCGCGCAACCGTCTGGCCCCGTGGGCCGAGTCGTGGCGGTGCTGATGAACCGCCGGTAACCGGAGGATGAACACCCGCGCGATCGACCTGCTCGAGCAGGGCGCCCCGAAATCCCGATCTGCCATCGGCTACGCCAAGCGGCCAGGACAACCGCCTCGGCACAAGTCGGCGCATCCCGGTGTCCGCTCGGTCATGGCTATTTTGAGTCAGCTCCCGGGGGCGGCCAGCGGAGAGCGACCCGCGTGACGGCTCCGGACGGCGTGCGCGCCCAGGGCGGCGAGCAGTAGCGCTGCCACCCCTGCGCCGGCGCCGATTCCCGCATCGCCCCCGTCGAACCCGTCGGCCCGCGGGGACTGCTCGGGCACGGTCACCACTTGCACCGCCTTGGAGCCGTCCCGGCGCAGCACGACGCCGCCGCTCTCATCGTCCGCCGCGAGGGCGGGAGTCGCGGCTACTGCTGCCGTCAGCAGCAGCGTGCCCACCGCTGCCCGTGTGCGTCGCGTGATCCTCATGCGAGTCCTCCGTCCGTGATTTGGCGGAGCGTGCACGAACCCGCCAAATTTCCGCCAAAGGACATCGCACTGGCGCCGACGGCCGCGGGGAGGTAGCGTCCGGGACGAGCCCGATGGAGTTCAGGATCCTCGGAGCGTTCGGGGTGTCCGACGGAGGTCGGACGCTCCCGCTCGCAGGCGCGAAGCCGAAGGCCGTCCTCGCGATCCTGCTGCTTCACGCGGGCGAGATCGTCTCCGGCGATCGCCTCGCGGAGGAGCTGTGGAGCCGCCCGCCGACAAGGGCGAGGGCGGCGCTCCAGGTCTATGTCGCCCAGCTGCGCAAGCTGTTCGATCCCGAGCGCTCCCGCGGCGAGGAGGGCAGCGTGCTGCTGACCCGCTCGCCCGGCTACATGCTCGAGATCGGCCCCGATCAACTCGATTCGCAGCGCTTCGAGCGGCTCCTGGGCGAAGGGAGCGCAGCCAGAGCGGGCGGCGATGCGGCGACTGCTGGTGCGCTGCTGCGGGAGGCGCTTTCGCTGTGGCGCGGGCCCGCCCTCGCCGACTTCGTCTACGAGCCGTTCGCACAGGCAGAGATCGCGCGTTTGGAGGAGTCGCGCCTCACGGCGCTGGAGGAGCGAATCGAGGCCGACCTCGCGCTCGGCGCGCAGGCGGACCTAGCCGGAGAGCTCGAATCGCTTGTGAGCGCCAACCCATTGCGTGAGCGCCTGCGGGCGCAGCTGATGCTGATGCTCTATCGCACCGGCCGGCAGGCGGGCGCGCTCGAGGCCTACCGGGCCGCCCACCGGACGCTCGACGAGCAGCTCGGGATCGCGCCCGGGCCGATGCTGCAGCGGCTGCAGGAGCAAATCCTGCGCCAGGACCCCGCGCTCGACGCCAGCTACGAGCGCCCCAGCCCCGCACCCATGAGCCGCCTCGCGACCAGGGGGGCGCGCAAGACCGTCACCGTCATGGTCGCGGGCCGGACCGCTCGCGCCGGTCTTGATCCGGAGGCGCTCCAGCGAGTACATGTGCGCCACCGCGAGGCCGCCTCGGGTGCGATCGAACGTCACGGCGGCGCGGTGGAGAGCGTGCTCGCCGACCGCGTGGTGGGTGTGTTTGGGATCCCACGCGTGCACGAAGACGATCCCCTGCGCGCGGCCCGCGCCGCTGTGGAGCTCCTTGGCGAGGCCGGCCCGACCGACCCTACGGACGACGCACAAACGCGGATCGGCATCGCCACCGGGGAGGTCGTGACCAGCGAATCCGACGCGCTCGCTGGGGAGCCGCTCGCGATCGCCGCCGCGCTCGAGGACGTTGCGCGGACCGGCCAGGTCCTGCTTGCCGACGCGACGCGCAGGCTCCTCGGCGACAGGGCTCGCGCCGAGCCCGACGGCCGACGGCACGGCGCTTGGCGCCTGCTCGAGCTCGTCCCGGCACCGCCGCCCTTCTCGCGGTTGCCTCCCGCGCCGATCGTCGGGCGGCAGGCCGAGCTGGCCAAGCTCCGCGGCGCGCTTCAAGGTGCGACCCGAGAGCAAGCGGTCCGGATGGTCACGCTCATCGGCCCCGCGGGCATCGGGAAGACGAGGCTGGCGGAGGAGTTCGTACTGGGGCTCGCGGACGAGGCGACCGTCATGGCCGGCCGCTGCGCGGCCTACGGCCAGGGGATCACCTTCTGGCCGCTGCGGGAAATCGTGTCCCGCCTCAAGGCCGCCGCCCCGCTCCGCGACCTCCTCGCCGACGACGCGGACGCCGTCCTGGTCGAGAGGCTGGTGACCGAGGCGATCGGCCTCACCGAGTCCGCGAGCAGCCTGGAGGAGATCTTCTGGGCCTTCCGCAGGCTGTTCGAAGCTACGGCCCGCGAGCGCCCGCTGGTGGTCCTGGTGGAGGACGTCCACTGGGCGGAACCCGCCCTGCTCGACTTCGTCGACTACTTGGCAGAGCGTGGGCGAGGACGAATGCTGCTGCTCTGCATGGCGCGTCCGGAGCTGCTCGAGGGCCGTCCGGGCTGGGGTGAGGAGAAGCGGAACCTGACCCCCCTGGTGTTGGGGCCGCTCTCCGCCGCCGAGAGCGCGCAGCTCGTCGACAACATCGCGGCCGCGATCCCCGACCCGACCCGTGCGCGCGTGCTCGAAACCGCGCAGGGCAACCCGCTCTTCCTGGAGCAGATGCTCGCCATGCTCGCCGAGGGAGCCGCCAGCGAGCGCGAGGCCTTGCTCCCGCCCACTATCCAGGCGGTGCTCGCCGCCCGCCTGGACCGTCTCGGACCAGGAGAGCACGCCGCCATCGACACCGCCGCAGTCATGGGTAAGGAGTTCCCGGAAAGCGCCGTCGCCGCGCTGCTACCCATGGAAGCCCGCCCGCACACGGCGCGGCATATCGAGGCGCTGGTCGACAAGGAACTCCTCGACCCGGGGCGCTCGCCCCTCGGGGAGGGACCCGCATTTCGGTTCCGCCACGTCCTCATCCAGCAGGCCGCCTACCGCATGATCCCGAAGGGCCAGCGAGCCACGCTCCACGAGCATGCGGCGGACTGGCTCGAGAGCAGCATCGGCGACGGAACCCCCGAGCACGCCGAGCAGGCTGGGCGCCACCTCGAGCAGGCCTACCGGTACCGAGCCGAGCTCGGAGAGCTCACGGACGGCGACCGCGATCTAGCGAGCCGCGCCGCCGCGCTGCTCGCGATCGCCGGCAGACGGGCGTTCGGGCGCGGTGACATGCCCGCGGCCGCCAACCTGCTCGGGCGCTCCGTCTCCCTTCACGACTCTGAGGAGGCCGCCGCCCGCGAGCTCCTGCCGGACCTGGGCTACGCGCTGTTCGAGATCGGCGAGCTCGAACAGGCGAGCAGCGTATTGAGTAAGGCGGCCCAGCAAGGCCGCGCGTACGGCGACCGCGGCCTCGAATCGAACGCCGCCGTGAAGCTCGCTCACGCCAGGATGTACACCGACCCGGAGGGCATGGACGGAGACGACCTGGTCAGCGACGCCAAGCGCGCGATCGACGTGCTCGACGAGCTGGGCGATCAGCTCGGGCTGGCCAGGGCCTGCGCGCTGCTCGGCGAGGCTCTCTGGACGCAGGGGAAGATGGCCGCCGCGGCCGAGGCGTCGGCGCGCGCGGCCGAGTACGCCCACCGCGCCGGCAGTTCCAGGGACGAGTCGTGGGGCCACGGCGCAATGGCAATGGCCCTGCTGTGGGGTCCGATGCCGGCGGCGGAGGCGACTCGCAGGACGGAACGGCTTCTGCGTGACGTGGCGGGAAACCTGGTGCTGGAGGCGAACCTGTCGGGATTCCTCGCGTGTCACGAAGCGATGACCGGACGGTTCGAGGAGGCACGCGAACACATCGCGGAAAGCTGCGAGCGGCTTCGTGACCTCGGCCTCATCTGGCAGCTCGGCGTGCAGCAGCTGCTCCGCGGCCACATCGAGCTGTTCGCGGGCGCCCCGGTCGCCTCCGAGCGTCACATGCGCGAGGCCAAGGAGTCCTTCATCGCCATCGGCGACAGGTGGTTCCTCTCCACTGCCTTGGTCGACCTGCCACGCCCCGTCTACGTGCAGGGGCGCTACGACGACGCCTGGTCGCTCGTCGAGGACATCGACCACGTGCCCGCGACCGCCGACGTCGAGTGGCGGATAAAACGACAGGGCGTCCACGCCTGTCTGCTCGCGCGTGCCGGCCGGTTCGAGGAGGCCGAAGACTGGGCCCGCGAGGGGGTCTCGATAGCCGCGAAGACCGACCAGCTGTGGTTCCACGCCGATGTCTTGATGGACCTCGTCGAGGTTCTCCGGCTGGCGCGCCGCCCGCGCGAGGCCGCTGAAGCGGCCGGCGAGGCACTGGCGCTCTATACCCGCAAGGGCATCGCCCCCTACGAACGGCGCGCCCGTTCAGCGCTCGAGGCCTGCCGGACCGAAGCGGCCCCGTAGCTCCAAACGCTCTGGTGGGCACGGGCGGTCGTCCGATCCGAGAGCCGGCGGGAGGTCGCGGAGACGGCTGCCGCGCTGCTCGCCGTCTGAGGCGGGGCGAGTCCGGCACCGGTCAAGACGCTCGCATCTCGCGCGATAGCGATAGCGCGGCGACCGTTCGGGCAAGGTGTCGCCGTGATAGGACAGACGCGTGCGCGTCGCTTCCCACGGATTCCTCGTCGGACAGACGGGGCGTCGCTCTTGCAGCCCGTGGACAACGACCCAGGTGCATTCACGTGGTGTCGTGGAGGGCACTTTCGGTGTTGGGTTATCTCGACATTCCGCGACTCCCGGCAGCCTGATCGTTTGGCGGCGCTCGGGCGCCTCGGCGCGATCCCCGTCGTGAAGAGCCTCGACCGCGTTCGACTCCGGCTCGATCGGATCCGCGGTGCTGCGGGCGCGATCGATCCGGTGTTCCTCGACACGCCGGTGCTTCCCTGCGCGCCGCTCGGCGAAGCGCTCGGGTGCTCCGTGACGCTGAAGGTCGAGACGCTCAACCCTGTCCGGAGCTTCAAAGGACGCGGCACAGAGACGGTGGCGGCCGTGGCTCGAGAGGAAGGTGCGGCGCGGGTTGTCTGCGCGAGCGCCGGCAATCTCGGCCAAGCGCTCGCCTACAGTGGCGCGCGCCGGGGCCTGGAGGTCACCGTGGTGGCGGCGAGAACCGCCAACCCGCTCAAAGTGCGCCAGATCGCGGCCCTCGGCGCCGATGTGCGGCTTGAAGGCGAGGACATCGAAGACGCCCGGTTGCTCGCGCGGGACATAGCGGAATCGCACGGCGCGTACCTCGTCGAGGACAGCCTTGACCTCGCCACGTGCGAAGGCGCCGCCACGATCGGCCTCGAGCTCGTCCGAGACGATCCGCAGCTCGAGGTCGTGCTCGTAGCTGTCGGCGGTGGCGCGATGGCGAGCGGCGTGGGTTACGTCGCGCGCTCGCTCGCCGACCATGTGGAGGTGATCGGCATCCAGCCCGTCGGTGCGCCCGCAATGGCGCTGTCGTGGCGAGAGGGAAGCGTCGTCGAGACCGACCGCATCGAGACGATCGCCGACGGCGTCGCGGGCCGCTCCCCTATCCCCGCCGTGCTGGACGATTTGCTCGTCGTGCTCGACGATGTGGTGCTCGTCGGCGAGGAGTCGATCAGGGCCGGCATGCGCGCGCTCTATGAGCATGCGGGGCTCGTCGTCGAGCCGTCCGCGGCCCTCGGCGTCGCCGCCGCTCTCGAAAACCGGGAGCGGTTCGCAGGGCGACGCGTCACCACGATCCTTTGTGGAAGCAACGTGGGCGCCGCCGACTTCGCGCGGTGGGTCCTAGAACCGGCAGCGCGCAACGCCTAACGGTGCGTCATGCGATGGTGCTGCTCGCCCACGATTCGAGCACTCTCGCTTCTGCCCGGTTGCGAGGACCGGGAGTCCAGCCAGCGGCGAGCAGACGCTGCTTTCTCTTTGATGGAGGGCCGGCTCAATGGGCGGTGGCGCTCTTCGTTGGATGCTCCGGCGTGGTGGAGCGGGTGGCTCATTTCACTGTCGGCGCTCGGGGCACAGATTGTTTGTGGGGTGCTGCCTCGGCTTCTCAATTCCATGCGGGGCCGTCAGGCGGCCAGAAAGCAGCGGGAGCTTGCCGAGGCATCGCTGGCCCTGCTCGTCTGCGAGCGGGCAGGCTTGAAGGGTTGCTGGCGCTGAGGATGTGCCAGCAGGCGATCGGGATCTTGCGCGCCACGGCGGACTTGGCGGGGTTCTTCCGGGTGCGTTTGGCGACGTCGCTCTAGGGCCCATGTCAGGGGTTTGTCGGGCGCCAGGCGGCGTGGGCCGCTTCGACGGCGGCCTAGCGCAGCGTTCGCGAGCCCGCTTTGGGAGTGCGCGCCGGTGTGGGAGCGCTCGCCGGATTGTGGACGCGCGGCGCGAGGCCTGGGGTTGAGCTGCTGGGGGGCGGAGCGCTTCCCTGGAACCTTGTTCCGATGCCTCGCGCCCGCCGGGGCCGTTGCGCGGAAGACGTGTGGTGTCGTACCGTCCGCGCCATGGGACACGCGATCCCGCTGCGGCCGGAGGATCGGGCGATCCTCGACCTGGAGGGCCCGAAGATCGCCGGACACACCTGCAAGGTCGTCGTGGTCGAAAAGGGGGAGCCGGACGCCGATGCGCTGCGTGCCGAGATCGCATCGCGGATCGCTGGCGTCCCCCAGCTGACCTGGCGTCTCGGCGGATCCGACCGCGATCCGGCCTGGATCGCCGATCCCGAGTTCGACCTGAGGAATCACGTGACCGTGAGGGCGGTTCACGCGCCGCTCGACGGCGCCGACCTGCGCGTCGAGGTCGCGCGGCTGTTCGAGCAGCGCCTTGACCGCCGGGGGCCACTGTGGCACATGGACGTGATGCCGCTGCGGTCGGGGTTCGCGCTCGTATGGCGCATCCACCACGCGCTCGCGGACGGCACGACGGCCATGCGCTTCGCGCGGGTGGTTCTCTGGGACGACGCGGCAGGCCGCAGACAATCGCCCCGTGCCCATCGTGCCGACGACGACGCGCGTCGCCGGCGCCACCTCTCTGGCTTCGTGCATCGCGAGCTCTCGCGCTCACGAGTGCGTTCCCCGTTCGACGGGCCCATCGGTACGCGCCGCCAGGTGGCGTTCGCGCGCGTCGCGCTCGAACCGCTCCACGACACTGCGAAGGCGGTGTGTGGCGCGACGGTCAACGACGCTGTCCTGGCCGTCGTGGCGGGTGCCCTACGCCGGTGGTTCGTCGCGCACCACGGATCGCTCGGCGCTGTGCGAGTCAAGGTCCCGGTGAGCCTTCATCGCGAGGACGACGAGGACGGCAACCACGACTCGTTCTTCTGCCTCTCGCTGCCGCTCAACGAACCCGATCCGCTGGCGCGCCTACGGGCCGTCCAGGTCGAGACAACCCTGCGCAAGGCCGAGCACGACGCCGAGACCATGGACGCGCTGTTGCAGGGCCTCGGCACGATCTCGCCGCGCCTGCGCGCGTTCGCGAGGCGCGTCCAGGCCAGCCCGCGTCGCTTCGCGCTCAACGTCTCCAACGTCCCGGGGCCGCGCGCGCCGGTGTCGGTCCTGGGCGCCCCGGTGGCCTCCGTGCATTCGATTGCGGAGCTCGCCGAGCGTCACGCGCTGCGGATCGCCGTGGTCTCGGTCGGCGGCCTGCTCTGCTTCGGCTTCTGCGCAGACCCGGAGCTCCTCGACGACGTGCAGGCAATAGCCGACGGCGTGGAGGCGGAGGCGGCGCTGCTCACCGCATGAGGCGCAGATGCGCGCCGCCCTCTCGGCGACAGCGTTTGTCCCGAACCCCGTCCCGGGGGAAACTCGGTAGTGGCCGCCAATCTCGGGGCATTCTGACCGGGCCGGCTCAGATCAGCCGCGCTCCGAAATCCCTGTAACCAGTCCGAGGCTTTCTGGTCCCCGGGACCGGTCGTGGCTCCGACGAGCGTGGCTGATCGGGTTGCACGACCCACCTGCTGCTCATCGATAGCGCCAGATCATGGTGGGGGGCGGGATAACGCCGAGGCTCTCGCGGGCGCCGGGCTCTCAACCGGAGAGCACCCGAGGAAAGCTCATAACCCGAACTCGCGGGTTCGAATCCCGCCCCCGCTACTCCAGGAAGCCGCCCGCAGCTTCAGGCCGGTACCGGCCATCATCGGATCCGCTACGGCCCCGCGCCCGGCGATGGGATTCCTGGCCCGTCACCTCCCGGTGGCTGAGAAGTGACCTGGATCGACTGGGCCGAGCGCGTTGAAGATTCGAGGCCGGAACGGACTGCGCTCCATCAGCCCCCCGAACCGGGCGAAATCCGACACGTCCACCGCCCCACCCGGCTTCTGCTTCTCCGAATGGTTCGAGGCGCGCCCCGCGCAGCGACCCGGACAGGTCGGCCTGCCGCATATCTCGAAGCACAGCTGCTCGCTCTGCTCCGGCGAGCGCCAGCCCGAAATGAGTTGGCCGCGCCAGCCCTGCGCGCGAGCCCAGACCAGATACCCGCGCATCCAAGTCGCCACCGGGCGGCCGTCGAACCTGGAAACCCCCGGCCGCGGATCGAGATCCTCGATCGTCCGTCGGCGCTGGCGCCGGCGCCTACCGATGCCCCGTAACACCTGCCTCGGCGACGACCAGCGCGGATCTCTCGGGTGGCGCATCCGGCGGACGAACTCGCTCGTCACGCTGCCGTCGCGCTCGCCGAGATAACCGAGATACCGCTTCACGGTCATGATGCGACGGTTCGTCAGGAAGCCCTTTTCGCCATCCACGATCAGCGGGGCGACGTTCTCGAGCCGGCGGTTCGTGAAGCGGTTGAGAGACGCTTGGAGGCGCTCTACATCCAGGTCGCTCACGCCACGAACATATGCCAACCGGCGTGCGCTAGTGGAAGCGAATTCTTGCGCGCGGCCATTTCGTTCCGAGAGCGGCTCACCTTTGCCGTGTGTCGGGCGCGAGCGGCGCGGCCTCGGCCGTTCCCCCGGTAACGACTCGTCGCGCGGTTCGCGCGAAGCAGAAGCGCCGCCTGCGGTTGGCGGCAGATCGCGCAGACGGGCAGGCGGCGTTAGGTGAGGTTCGGCCTCGACGATCTGCGTCGCGAGCGGAATCGGATCAGCCGCCGAGCGTGTCATTGCCGCCCACGGTCGTCGCGGGTCACCGGCGGCGAAAGCCGCGGTCCGGCGTGGGGTCGAGCGGGCTCGGCGGCAGACCGGGCGGCGGCTGCTCGAGGTTGTAGTCCGACGGCGCGATATCGTTGGGCGCGTCGGGATGGAAGAGCGAGGCGAGCAGCTGCGCCTGGCCGCGGCCGACGCCGAGCTCGCCCATGCCGCCGTTGTACATCTGGATGCCGGCCGCCTCGCAGTGCGCGTAGAGTCGGCTGAGCTCGTGCAGGCGGCCGACGCGGCACGGCTTGACGTTGACGATCCGCGCGTTGACCGCGGCCGCGTCGATCGACTCGACGCTCGTGATCGGGGCGTCGTACGAGACGCGGTCGGTGATCGGCGCGAGCATCTCGAGCACGGCCGGAATGTCGTGCGGGTCCTCGAAGACCGCGTTCGTGAACGCCGCCAGCGTGCGCTCGTACATCGCCAGCAGCGCCGCCTCGTCCTCGACCTCGAGGCCGTACTGGCCCTTGAAGTCGATCGTCGCGACGCTTTCGACCGCCGCGACCCGATCGATGATGTCCTGCGTCCACGACGGCGCGATGTCGAGCTTGAAGCCGACCGTCGGATGCATCGCGCGGCGGTCGGCGACCTTGTCGATGTCCGGTGGCTCGCCGAGCCCGAACGAGTTGACGAACGTCACTGGCTGCGGCGTGCGGCCGAGGACCTCGGGCAGGCTCGTGCCGGATTGCCGCAGCGCGAGATCGAGCGCCGCGGACTCGAACGTCCAGCGCCGCCAGTTGCGCTGCATCTCATACTCGGGCGGCTCGGGCCACACGTCGATCGCGTCGACGTGCGCGAGGAAGTCCGCCAACGTCGTCCACTCGCCTATCAGCGGGTACTCGCTCGCGCGCAGGCTCTCCTGGTCGCTCGGCATGCCGATCTGCTCGCCGATGCCCTCCTCACCGAGGCCCCGTAGCCGAAGGTGAGTCGTCGACGAGTCCTCGCGCGCGGTCGGGCCGCTCGGCTCGAGCGGCTCGAACGAGGTCGACTCGATCGCGATGGGCAGGTCCTTGACGGCGGTCCAGAGGTCGGTCATTGAGCAGGCCCCGTAGGTCTACCAGCCGACCCGCCAGATCACCATCAAAGGACCGAGTCCGCCGACGGGCCGGCTGCTGCCTAGGACGAGGTGCGGTCGTGCGGGGCTGACGCCGACCTGTCTTCTGCTTTGAGCGCGAGCGAGAGCGAGCTGCGTTGTGGCTCGCCCGCTTTGAAGACCGCGGGTGCGACCTTGCGGCGACGCCCTCGGTCCTGGACGGCCTGCTCGACCCGCTGCGCGCGAGATTTCCTCGACAACCGTAGTCTGGTCTACTCGTACACCACCGGCTGGAAGCCACCCCAGAACATCCGGCTACCGTCGAAGGGCATCTCCATCTGCATCGCCTCCGGGTCGGCGCTCATTTTCTCGTTCGCGGCGTCGCGGGTTGCCTTGTCCGGATATTCGACCCAGCTGAAGACGACCGCTTCGTCGTCCCGCGCCTGCGTCGCCCGGAAGAAGTCGGTCACCTCCCCCCGCGGCACGTCGTCTCCCCAACATTCGGTTACGCGGGTGGCGCCCAGGTTCTTGAAGTACTCGGCGCCCCGCTTGGCGTGTTCGATGTAGACGTCGCGGTTGGCGGTCGGCACGGCCGCGACGAAGCCTTCGATGTAGGGCATGGGGCCTCCTCGTGTGGGTCGGTGGCGTCGTGGACGCTACCGCGGCGGGCCGGTCGTCCGAGCCGAAGTCTGGGCGACGGGGCCGAGGTGGCCGCTTCGATGGGCTCGGCACTGCTTTGAGCAGCGCGATCGGGCCCCGGCGCGCCGGCTACGAAACCGAAGGTCTCAGGTTCGAATCTTGACGGGCGCGTTCGCTTTTTCAGTCGTAGAGGGCGATTGCGCCGGCTGTCGAACGCACATACACCTCACTGCCCGCCCCTGTCGCTGCGTTCCCGCAGGATGTCGCGAGCATCGTCTAGGTCTTGCGGCCGGACGACTAGCTCGTAAGGGCCGCCTGGCATGCCATCAGCCGCCCCCGCTCCCACGTTCGTCTGTCGGAGCGCGCATTCGATATCCGCACTGCGCAGCAGGGAGCAAAGCAGTTCGGCTTCCGGCTCGCTCCCAACGACTTTGACCACAACCAGTTCGTTCATGCCACGACCCTATGCGGCTAGGTCCGACAACCCGCGGTGTGCGCACAGGCGCTACGGCTACCGGCTCCACCGAGTCCGGCCCGCTGGCGTGGGGTGCGCTGCCACATTGTTGCCACCGCCGGGCGCGTCGGCGCGATCAGCCGGATTTGTGGCAGGTGTCAACGCGACCGACCTGACCTATTGTGGTCACGGTGGAAGCCGGCGGCCGGACGCTGCTGCGCGCATGGGCTCATCTCGGGGTCCTCTGGGCGTTCGCCTTCGTGCAGCCGGTGCTGCAGGTTCTGGCCGACAGCGGCACGTTCATGGTGGCGCGCGGCAACGCTTGGCCGGATCTCGTTCTCGCCACTCTCGGCTTCGTCCTCCTACCGCCGACGCTGATGGTCGCGATCGAAGCGATACTCCCGCGGCCCAGCCAGCGCAGGTATCTGCACCTCGCATGCGTCGGTCTCCTGACAGCCGCATTCGTGTTTCAGGTGCTGAAGGGCGTCCTGGTCCCGGGCATCGAAGCGTGTCTAGCCGTCGCGTCCGGCGCGGCATTCGCGTTCGCCTATGACCGAGGTCGGTTTGTCCCGACCGTCCTGACCGTTCTGTCGCCGACCCCCGTTCTGCTGCTGGTGTGGTTTCTCGGCTTCTCGCCGGCCTCGGAGCTGGCCTGGCCCGGCGGCCCTGACGTCGTACGAGGGACTGTCCCGGCACCCGTGCCGGTGGTGGTAGTGATCTTCGACGAGCTGTCGTCCGCATCGCTGATCGGCAGACACCGAAGAATCGACGCGCAGCGCTGGCCCAACTTCGCCGCTCTGGCGGAGGAATCGACCTGGTACCGCAACGCGACCACCGTCTCGGACCAAACCATCAGAGCGGTCCCGACGATCATGACCGGTCGGCTTCGCGAGGAGGGTCCGCTCCCGATCCGCGCCAACCACCCGGGCAGCCTGTTCGATCTGCTCGGCGGTCAATACGACTTCAACGTTAAGGAGACACTCACCCACCTGTGTGCAGACGAGCTGTGCGGGCAGACGCGAGCGACCTGGTCTACGAGGGCCAGGCTTCTCGTGGGGACCATGGCGTCGATCATGCGCAGCCGGCTCTCACTGAGCGAGCCAACCGACTACATCGGCGTGCCGCCGGAAACGATCGAGGGGCGCCCGGCCACCTTCCGCGAGTTCGTCGAGCGGATCCAGCCGGGCCGCACGTTGAGCTTGCATCACGCCGACCTGCCGCACAGTCCCTACCAGTACACCGCCTCAGGTCGCCGGTATACGACCGAGACCGACCTGCCGGGCTTGAGCGCCGAGCAGTGGACTGCGGACCCAGGTCCGGTTCGGGACGGGTTGCGGCGTTATCTCATGCAGCTCGGCCTGGTCGACAGGCTGGTCGGCGAGCTCGTCGGGCGACTGAAGCGAACAGGGCTGTTCGACCGCGCGCTAGTCGTGGTGACGGCAGACCACGGGGTGAGCTTCCGGGCGGGCGACTCGCGGCGCAACGTCGGCACGGAGAACATCGGGGAGATCGCCGGCGTGCCGATGCTGCTGAAGACTCCCGGGCAACGACGGGGGCGGATCGTCGACTCCGCCGCCACGACCCAGGACATCCTGCCCACAATCGGTTCCTACCTTGGCGCACGCTGGAACGCCGGCGGCCGGTCGCTGGCAAGCGCATCCGGCTCGGCGAAGGTAACCGTGGCCGGGGAGAACGGGCCCGTGACGGTCTCGCTCAGCGAGTTCATTCGCCTGCGCAATCAGGCCGCCGACCGAATCGTCGAGCTCAGCCGCTAGGGCCAGAGCTGCGTCGGTGTTCAGGTTGACGCTGTCATCGGGCCAGGGGAGCCGCTCGATGGCACCGATTCGAAGATCCGCGTTGGACACCCTCTGCCTGGCGACCAACTCGCCGCTTCCACAGCGAGCGGGTGCGCCGAACGCGGCCCACCCGGTGCGGCGGCAGTCCACGCCGGACCCTCCGTGGTCGCTGTGGTCCGCTCAGAGGCGCTCGTTTGGCCTGGGCCCATCCAGCGCACCGGTGTGTTCGATGATCGCGCGGGCGACGGGCTCCCAGTCCGCTCGATCGAGCCCGTGGCCCGCGCCTTCGAGGCGCAGCAGCCTAGCGCCGGGGATCTCCCGCGCCAGCGCCTCCCCGTGTGCGACCGGGAACATCGGATCGGCGGTGCCGTGGATGACGAGCGTCGGCGCAGTGATCGAAGACAGGGGCCGGGGTGATCCTTCGCCGTGGGACATGAGGTCGTGGTTCTGCACCGCGGCGAAGTCGCGCGCCCGCTCGAGGTCGCGGCGGACGAGCTCTCGGAGCCGGATCTCGTCGAACGCCCGCTCGCCACCCGCGAGGATGCGCGAGTAGTCGACCAGGTAATCGATGACGGAGTCGGGGGTCGACCAATCGGCCTCGGCCGTGGCGACGAAGCGACCGAACTCCGCCGTAGGCGGCGGCAGGTCGCGGTCGCCGGGGGTTGCGGGAGAGGTGCTGATCAGGGTGAGGGAGAGCACCCGGTCCGCGGAGTCGAGCGCAACCTCCTGGGCGATTCCGCCACCCGCCGACACGCCGACCAAGTGCGCGGCCGAGATACCGAAGCCATCGAGCACGCCGGCGGCGTCAGCCGTGAGGTCCGCCCCCGTGTACTCGGGCTGGCCGGGCTCATAGGTGATTGAGCGGCCGGTGTCGCGGTGGTCGTAGCGGATCACGAACCGCCCGCGGCCTGCGAGCATCCGGCAGAAGTCCTCTTCCCACCAGAGCATCGACGAGCCGATGCCCATGATCAGCAGGATCGGTGGATGCGCTGTGTCGCCAAACGGCTCCGTACACAGCTCGACACCATTTGCTTCGATGGTTCGCTCGGCCACTCAGCTCCTCTCCCCTTACAGCGTGCCGACGCCGACGCCCGCCCGATCGGCGATCTCCTTCGCGGGCGCATCCACGCCCGATGTGAGGTCAGGCTCTTCCCGCCGGTTCCGGCTCGCGTTCCGGAGGGGCGCTGGGAGGCGGCTCTTTGTCGAAGTACCCCGACCCCTCGATGCTGATGTGCGGCAGAACCCGATCGAGCCAGCGCGGCAGCCAGAGCGTCTTCCTGCCGGCGACCGTGATCAAGGCGGGCACGAAGAAGCACACCACGAGCGCGTCGATCGCGACCGCCGTGGCCAGGCCGAGGCCGAACTGCTTGATCGTCGGGTCGCCGTTCAGGACGAAGCTGGCGAACACGCAGAACATGACCGCCGCCGCCGCCCCGATGATGCGCCCGGAGTAGCCGAGCCCCTCGATCACGGT
The DNA here is from genome assembly GCA_963813495.1 of uncultured Thermoleophilaceae bacterium. Lineage (GTDB taxonomy): Bacteria > Actinomycetota > Thermoleophilia > Solirubrobacterales > Thermoleophilaceae > JACVRW01. The sequence goes on along the minus strand of CAWEZC010000004.1, from coordinate 191,651 downwards.
CGCGCGGGCGCCCTTGCCCTCCTTGAAGTGCTCCTGGATCTGGGTGAGCAGGAAGACCTGGTAGTCGGTTGAGAGCCCGAACAGGATCGCGAACATGATCAACGGCACGAAGCTGACGACGGGTATCGCGCCGTCGAGTCCGATCAGGCTGATGGCAAAGCCCTCCTGGAAGACGAGCGTGAGCACGCCGTAGGCCGCGCCGACCGAGATCAGGTTCATCACGGCTGCCTGCGTGGGGATGAGGATCGAGCGGAACCCGATCAGCAGCACCAGGAAGCTGAGCGCCGCCACGACCAGGATGACAAGGGGCAGCTTGCTGGTGATCTTGTCGGCGAGGTCGACATAGGCGGCTGTGGTGCCGCCGACGAAGGCCGTCATGCCCTGGCCCTTGGTCGCCTTCGGGATCGTCGTGTCCCGCAGGTCCGAGACCAGGTTCTCGGTATCGAGGTCGGAGGGTGATGTCGTGGGAATCAGCGTGTAGACCGCGGCAGTCCCTTGCTTGTTGACCAGCGGCTGCGTCACCGACTTGACGCCCTTGGTCTTCTGGAGGTCTGTTCGCAGGGTCTGGAGACGCGGGTCGGTTGCCGGCTGCTCGGCCTGCTTCTTCTTGTTGGCGAGCTCGTTGGACTGCTTCTGCGTCTGCTGCTTCGCCTCGGCCTGCGCCTGCTGCTGCGTCGCGCCCTCGGCCAGCGCTTCTTGCTCGATCTGCTGCTGCTGCTGCTGCAGCTGCTTCTCGTTCTGATTGATCTTGTTGAGGTTCTTCTGATCCGGCTTCGCGGGCTGGCTGAGCTGGGCGGAGATCAGGAACGGCCCGTTCGTCCCCGCCCCGAAGCCCTCGCTGATCAGGTCGTAGGCCTGGCGTGCGGTCGTGTCGGTCGGCTCCGCGCCGACGTCCTCCTGCCCTAGACGCATCGACAGCGTGGGGATCGAAAGAGCCACCAGAGCCACCAGCACCGCGATCATCACCGGCCAGCGGTGATTGGCGATCCCCGTGGCCAACCGCGTCCAGACCGGGGATTGCGTCTCGGTTGCACGGGTCTTGCGGAACGGCAGCTTGAGCGCCGAGACGTGCGATCCGACCAGCCCGAACAGGGCCGGCAGAAGGGTGAGCGCGGCAAGAATGGCGAAGGCCACTGCGATCGCCGACGTGTAGCCCAGGGTCGTGACCAGCGGGATCCCCGCGACCACCAGCGCCAGCAGGGAGATCGCGACGGTGCCTCCCGCGAACAGGACCGCGCCGCCGGCGGTCGCGGTCGCGCGCGCTATCGACTCGCGCACCTCCATGCCCTGACCGACTTGCGTGCGGTGCTTGGTCACGATGAACAGCGAGTAGTCGATCCCGACGGCGAGCCCGATCATGGTTGCCAGCGTGGGTGCGGTGGTAGGCACATCGGCGATGTGGCTGAGCAGCGTTACGACGCTCAGGCCGCACAGCAGGCCAATTACGGCGGTGACTATCGGCAGCCCCATCGCCACCGCCGAGCCGAAGACGAGCAGCAGGATCAGCATCGCGGCCAGGATCCCGATCTTGTCGCTGGCTCCCGTGTCCGGCTTGGATAGCTCCTGGCCGACGTAGCCGCCGATCGCCACCTCGAGCCCCGCCTTCTTCGCCGGGTTTGCGGCGTCGAGCACGGCTTGGGCCTCGTCCTCGGTGATCGAGCCCTGACTCACGTCGAGCGCCACCGAGATGTAGCCGATCTTCTTGTCCTTGCTGAGCGCACCCGCCCCGGCGTCGCTCAAGGGGCTGACGGCGGCGGTCACGTGGGGCGTCTTCTTGAGGGCGCTCACCGACGACTTGATGGCCTTCGAGTACTTCGAGTCCGTCAGCTTGCCGCTGTCGCTGGCAACGACCAGCGGGTTCGTTCCGTACGCCTGGCTCGGGAAGCGGCCACTCAGAAGGTCGGTCGCGCTCTGGCTCCCGGTGCCGGGCAGGGTCACGTTGTTGGTGGTCTGCGAGCCGGCCTGACCGGCCACGACGACAAGCGCCACGACCAGAACGACCCACAGCCCGAGCACCACGAAGTGCCAGCGTGCGCAGGCGTGGCCGAGTCGGTAGAGCAGGCGAGTCATGCAAACCTCCTAGCGCCGCTGAGGCGAGGCGAGCGGGTGCCACAACCGTATGCCGTGCAAACGGGGCGCGCAAGGCTTTGCGAGACCTGCAGCACACCTGTCATGACCAGCTCCCTTCCATCCGTCAGCGTTTCCCTGCCGTTGTGTCGGCTTGAGCGCAATCGTCCGCGTGTCGGCGACCGAAAACAAGAGGGGGACCCCGCGTGTTTTCCCTACCGTTTCGCGGGAAGCGCGCTGTCCGAGGCCGCTAGCCGATGGCCGCCGGCAGCTGGAAGCGAGACCGGATCCCGAGCTTCTGATAGGCGCTCGAGAGATGGCGCTCGACGGTTTTCTCGGTCACGAACAGCGCCTGCGCGACCTCCCGGTTGGTGTGCCCCTCAGCCACCTGGCGGCAGACACGCCACTCCGCCGCCGTCAGCGCGCCCGGCCCCGTCAGCTCCTCCCTCGGGCGACGCCCTGGTCCGGAGTGAAGCTCGACCCGTGCGCGCTCAGCCAGCGCGACCGCTCCACACTCGTCTGCCACCTCGATCGCCCTCCGCTGGGCCTCTCGCCCTTCGCGCCGCCGTCCCGCGCGGCCTAGTTCTGCCCCGAACCCCGCGAGCGCGTGAGCGAGCTCCAGCCGCGCGGAACTGCGCTCTAGGATCGAGACCGCTTCCTCGAGCATTGCCAGCCCCTCGTCTCCACCGATCGCCAGGCCAGCGCTGCGCAGTGACAGTCCCAGTGCCCCGGGTGCGCCGACGCGGCGAGCGATGGCCAGGTGCTCGCGGGCAAGCCTGGCGGCCGTCTGGGACTCGCCTAGCGAGGCGAGCGCCGGCGCCGCGAACGCCTTCCAGTGGCTCGGCCAAGGCAGATCGTACGCCTCGAGCCGCTGGCCGCACCACATCAGGTCGGCGACGCCCTCGCGCACGTCGCCCTGGGCTATCCGCAGGCGCCCGCGGGCGATCAGGAACTGGTCGACGTACAGGCGATCCTCGGCGATCCCGACCGCCTCGCCCGTTTCCGCCAGCTCGGCCGCGGCCGCGAGAGCTCCGCGCTCGATGTGCACGACGATCGCCACCGCGACGAGCTGCAGCAGAACGAAATGCTGCTTCTCCACGAGCAAGAGTCCGGTCTCGGCCTCGACCTGTGCGTCCTGAAGCGAACCCTGCGCGAGCGCGATCGCGGCGCGCCGGCCGTGGATGAGGCCCTGTCTCGTCGTATGGCCCTCACGGCGGGCGCCTTCCAGCGCGACGTCAAGCAATCGAAGGGCGAGGTCATACCGCTCCCCGAGTTCCAGGGTCAACAGAGCCAGGAACGTGGCGTTCGTCGCAGCGGCGGCCGGGAGGCCGGCCGCGAGCGCAGCCTCCACCTCCTCCACCGCCGACAGGGCGGAGCCTCCCTGAAAGAGCTGCTCCTGGGCCGTGTGGATTCTCGCTACGGCCTCGAAGCCGGGGTGACCCGCTGCCTGATCGCGAAAGCGCTGCACGTGCGCGGCGAGCCCGGCACGCATGCGCGGGACGGCTGTTGCGACCATCAACAGCTCGCAGCACAGCTCGAGCGAGCGCTCGGGCTCGAGCGGGCGAAGCTGCTCGGCAAGCGAAGCGAGTGCGTCGACTGCGGCCTCCGCCGAGCGACCGCCGGACGCCATCGCGCAGCGGCCCAGCGTGGACGCCGCGTCGGCTCGAATCATCGGCTCGCCCTCCGAGGTCAGGGCCGAGTGCAGGTGCTCTTCTGCTGCCTCGAACTGCATCGAGGCCACCTCGAACCGACCGAGCTCGGTCAAGATCTCCGCACGCTCCCGTTCTCCGGGGGATTCGGCAAGCGCTCGGCGCAGGCGCGCAGCGGCTGCGCCCGGAGCGCCGCGCCGAGCCGCGACGCGGGCGGCCGATCTGAGCATCTCGACCCTACGTTGATCCCCCGTCGCGGCAGTCAACAGGAGATGCGCGGTCACGCGCTCAGACGAAGCGCCCTCTTGCGCCAGCGCTTCGGCTGCCGCCGCGTGCCGCGTCTCGCGCTCCCCGGGGGCGAGATCCTCATACAACGCCGCACGAACGATCGGATGGACAAACCCCAGGCGCTCGACACCAACGAAGATGTCAGCCCGGACGAGGTCATCCGCCGCCCTGCGGGCGGCGTCTTCGCTCAGACCCGACACGCGACCGGCGAGCTGCAGCTCGCTGTCATCTCCAAGCACGGCGACCGCCCTCGCCAGCTCGGTCGCCGCAGGGCCGAGTGTGGCAAGTCGATGCAGAACAAAGCGGCTCACGGCGGCCGGACCGACCGCCTGCACCTCGCTCGCCGCGCCTGCCGACGGCACGACCCCCGCCGCGTCCAGGGCCCCGAGCAGCTCCCGCAGGAACAGGGGGTTGCCACCGGTCGCTCCATGACAGGCGCGGCAGAACTCCTCGGCCGCCTCTGCGCCCAGGCGCTCCCGCGCCAGATCCACCGAAGCGGACTGGCTCAGCGGTCGCGGATGCAGCACGCCCGCCTCGGGACGCGACGCCACCTGCGCCCACAGCGACCCCTCGTCGGCCGCTGAATCCGGTCGGCGTCCAGCGAGCAGCATCGCGACCCGAAGCCCCTCAATGCGCTGCGCCAGGTAGGCCAGAAACCGCAGCGAGTCGCGATCAACCCACTGGCAATCGTCGACCGAGACGAGCAGGGGGGCGCGGTCGGCGAGATTCACCACCAACCAGTAGAGGCTGTGAAGGGCCTCGAAGCCGACACCGGCATCGGGCGATTGCCGGTCGTCCGGCTCAAACAGACGCGCCGCGGGACCGGCTGCGCCCGCGAATAGATCGGCGCGCCCGGGAGCCTCGCGGATCACAGGCTCCAGCAGCTGGCGCAGAATGCCGAACGCAAACGGCTGCTCGAGCTCGGAACCCCTCGCCTCGAGCGGCATCACGCGAGCCCGCACAGCCGCTGCGCACGCCTCGCGCACGAGCTCGGTCTTGCCGACGCCGGCGGGCCCCTCGACCAGGAGCAACGTCCCCGCGCCGGCGCACGCGCGCTCAAGGCCTTCGCGCAGCGCCTCGCGCTCGCGCTCGCGCTCGCGCAGAGGCGACGTAGCGGACGACACGACGCGCGACGATACACCGCGGCCGGTCACATGGCGGAGATGAAACCGGGGGGGAAACACTCGGGGTTCCTCCCTTGTTGACGCGGCTCCTCGCCGACATCGTGAGAACCGGTGGACAGCGCAAGCGAACTCAACAAACGAAAGGTCCGGCTGTTCGTCGAGGCGGTCTGGAACGAAGGACGTCTGGAGCTAATCGACGAGCTGGTGGCCGCCAACTACTTCGGCCGTGTCGCACGCATCGCGAGAGGGGTCCATGGACCAGAGGGTGTGCGCCGGCTGGTGGCAAGCGGCCTCCGCGCCCACCCAGATCTATACATCAAGATCGACGACCAGATCGCAGAGGACGACCGAGTCGCAACGCGCTGGCGTGCGACGACGAAAGCGCCAGTCGGTCGGGCGAGGACCGCCCCCACCGGCCGCACCCCGTGCTACGCAGGCATCTCGATCATTCGGCTCCTGGCCGGAAAGCAAGTCGAGTCACACACCGAATACACGAACGTCACCACCAGTGCGACCTTCAAGGCAGCCGAGGACGCGGAGAGCAGCGCGCCCGGAGCGAGACCCGCGGCTCCGACAGCCCGCGGGTAGATCTCTAGTCCGGCCGCAACAGGCGTGTCGTGGGGCCGGTCAGAAATACCGCGGCATACGGCCCGCCCGACCCCCGCCTGCCTGCTCGATCCTTAAACCAGGCCGAGCAAGCGCGCTCACGGCCGCTCCCCAAAGAACAAGAATTCACCCGGTAGCAGCATCGCCGCGCCCGCGGAACGGGCCGCTACACCCTCGGGCGGGCGACTGCCACGCGAGGCGTTCGCGTGCGGCGAGCAGCAGCGCTGGCGCTCGTCCGCGCGCTCCCAAGCCGGACGATGAGCAGGTGCGCCAGCCTCGGGGTCGCGCGCTTCTGCTCTCGGCGCGTGGCGAGACGGCCACGCCGGCGCCGCGTGGGGTCGCTCCGGTACGACAGTGGTCGCGCGGACAACGTGCGGCGACGTGACTCAGTCGGTCACCAGCGAGCCGTGGGCCGGCACGGCCCGGTTCAGAAGCACCTCGGCCCCGGAGAATCGCGCAGCCTCGTAGAGCTACGGGTGCGGAAACCGACGCTCTATCCCGCCAGGCTCCCGCTCTATCCGGACACCTCTCAATTGGCGACGAATCGGCGCAGGCCTGTTCCCACCTTGTTCCCACCCCGGAGGCGCCGAGTTTGGAAGTTGCCGTGGATTTGACTCTGTAGGGTCTGCGCGTCCACGAGGAGGGGATAGGCGTGACGACTGCAGACTCGGAGCTGAAGGGCCGGCATCGCAAAATGTGGGCCTCGGGCGACTACCCGGGGATGGTCGAGGCCTTCCTGCTACCGCTCGGGCCGAGGCTCGTCGAAGCGTGCCGCATCCGCGCGGGCATGCGCGTTCTCGACGTTGCCGCCGGGACGGGCAACGCCTCGATCCCGGCTGCTCAAGTCGGCGCCGACGTGACCGCGAGCGACCTTACGCCCGAGCTCCTCGACGCTGGCCGCAAACGGGCGCAGGAGGCCGGCTTGGAGCTCGACTGGGTTGAGGCCGACGCGGAGAACCTGCCCTTCGAGGACGAGTCCTTCGACGTCGTCATGTCGTCGATCGGCGCGATGTTCGCGCCAATGCATCAGCAGGTGGCCGACGAGCTGGTGCGCGTGTGCCGCGCGGACGGGACGATCGGGATGCTCAACTGGACTCCCGACGGGATGATCGGCGCGCTGTTTCGGACCATGGGGCCGTTCGCGCCGTCCCCGCCACCGGGCGCGCAGCCGCCGCCGCTATGGGGCAGTGAGGCCCACGTCCGTGAAGCGTTCGGGGATCGCGTCGACCTCCACACGCTCGAGCGCGACCTGCTCGAGATCACGGCCTTCGATCAGCCGCAGGATTACGGCGAGCACTTCAAGTCCAAGTACGGGCCGACGATCGTCGCGCGGGCTAACGCGGAGAAGGACGGCCGTGAGGGGGAGCTCGATGCGGCGCTAAGCGCCTTCTGCGACGAGTGGAACCTCGGCACGCCCGAGCGTGCGCGCTTCGAGCAGGAATACCTGGTCGTCGTCGGCACGCGCCGGTAGGCCAGGCAGGGGCGCCGGGCCAGCGCGCAATCCGCGAACTGGTGAACCGTCACGAACCTGACTGCGCTTCTGCATCCGCGTGAACTCGACACTCTCGCCGAGACTCGGTCGGCTCCTGCTGTGGACGAGGAGCGGCGGCGCACGTCCACATACGACCGCTTGCACCTTCGCGGGAAAGCAGCCGGTGGGGGCGCTTCGGAGACGGGGCTGCGTCAGCGGCCTCCCCTGCATCTTTCCCCGGCACTTTCATGTGCGCCTAGAGAGCTACGGGACGGTGCACGACGGCAGACCGCCGCCTGACACATGCCAGGGGCTGCGGCCTTGGAAGGACTTGCGTTAAGAGGGCGACCGGCGTCCAGACTCCGCAGGATGAGCCACTAGTCACGTTGTTGCGGCCTCGCTGAGGCCGTGGGACGCTCATCGCCGTGCGCTCGGATGGCCTGCCGCCGGGACCGACGCAGTCGCAGCTGCGCCAGGTTCTCGAGTGGACCTGGAGACCCGTTCGGCTGCTCGAGGAGTGCCACCGCCGCTACGGCGACGCCTTCACCCTCCGCATGGCAGGGCTCCCGCCGATCGTGATCCTCTCCGACCCGGCGGCGGTCCGCGAGGTCTTCACCGGTGACCCCGAGAAGCTGCGATCCGGTCAGGCGAACCGCTTTCTCGAGCCGGCCCTCGGCCGGCACTCGCTGTTGGTCCTCGACGGTCGCGAGCATCTGCGCGAGCGGAAGCTGATGCTGCCGCCGTTCCACGGCGAACGCATGCGAGCCTACGCGGGGGTGGTCGACTCGATCGCTCAGCGCGAGGTGGCGAGCTGGCCGACGAATGAGCCGTTTCGCGTGGCTCCCGCCATGCGCTCGATCGCGCTGGAGGTGATCCTGCGCGCGGTGTTCGGGGTCGATGACGCCGCACGGAACGCCCCGCTGCGCCGCGCGCTCGAACGCATGCTGGCGGGCACGACGCCCCCCTGGCGCTTCCTCGGCCTGCTCCTCGCACAGCGCCTCGCTCCCTCCGTGCGCGGATGGCGGCGAGCGAGCCCCCTGATGCGACGCGTCGACAAGCTGTTGTTCGCCGAGATCGCGGGCAGGCGGAACGAGGCCGGCGCCGATCGAGACGACATCCTGTCGCTGCTGATCGGCGCCCGCGACGAGTGCGGCGAGCCTTTGAGCGACGAGCACCTGCGCGACGAGCTGATGACCATGTTGGTAGCCGGGCACGAGACCACCGCCACCGCGCTCGCCTGGGGCCTCGAGCGGCTCGCGCGCAGCCCCGCGGCGCTCGACCGCCTCGAGGCGGAGCTGGACGCGGGCGAGGACGCCTACCTAGACGCGACCGCCTCAGAGACCCTTCGCATCCGGCCCGTGGTCCCGTTCGCACTCCGCGAGCTGACCGAGCCGATGAGGATCGGCGGGTTCGATCTGCCGGCAGGCACTCGCGCAGCGCCGTGCGGATGGCTGCTGCATCGGCGGCACGACATCTACCCGGACCCCGACGCGTTCAGGCCGGAGCGCTTCCTCGAAGCACCGCCGGGCACCTACACGTGGATCCCTTTCGGGGGTGGTACGCGCCGTTGCCTCGGCGCGAGCTTCTCGATGTTCGAGATGAAGCACGTCCTGCGGGTGGTCGTGGGCACACGCCGGGTGACGGCCATCGGCGCGGCCGACGCGGGCTACGCCCGCCGCGGCGTCACCTTCGTGCCGGCCGACGACACGCCGCTGCTCCTGCCGGCACGCACGCCGGACCGAAGGGCGGCAGCGCCGCCGGGGTAACGTCGTCGGCATCAGCGACTGAGCGCCCGCCTCGGTCAGATCCGGCAAGTCACTCCGAGCGAAGACCGGGCAGATCTCGTTTGGCGGCTCCGCTGCACGTGACCGCGGGCCCTGGACGCTGTCTCCGAACGTTGCGGGCGTAGGTACGAACCCCTCACAAACTGGCTGCAAATCGGCCTGCCGAATCCCGCGCCCGATATGTCCCTCCGAGCGACGCTCGAACCGTCCAGCGGGACCGTCTCGCGCCTTGAACCGCCGCGATCGCTTCTCGCGCAATGCAGGAGAGCCCTGAAGTCCTCTGCAGGATTGCGCTTGTCGTCGAAAGCAGAAGTCAGGGCCCCGAGGCCCGCCTTGGAGCCGCTTCACGCGGAAGCAGCAGTGACTCAGCGCGGCCACGATTAGCCGGGGTGGTCAGCGGGTGGAGGGGAACGAGCGGACGCTGCTACGAACTCTGGGAGGAGCGCTCCGTTCGGGCTGGGGACGCCGCAGGACTCCGCCACAGCCGCGAGCGCGTCTGCGGGGTCGCTGTGGCCGACGATGCGGACGATGAGCCCGTCGCGGACCTCGAGTACCCCGGAGGTCCGCATCTCGGTGGGAATGTGGGTCGCTCGCGATACGCCGCGCATTCGAGTGACGACCGCGAACTTGTCGCCGCCGTCGCTGAAGGCCTCGACCTCATCGTTGGAGAAGTCCTCCCATTCGGAGAAGAAGCGCCGCAGCCCGGCACGTACTCCGGCGCGGCCATACCAGACCTCGCGCTCGACCCACGTCTCGGTGGTGGTCCACTCGATATCGGGGTGGAGCAGCGCGAGAAGATCATCGAGCCGGTCGGGACGGTAGGCGTCGAGGTAGTGCCGGCACAGCTCTCGGTTGGAGACGCTCTTGTGCTCCGAAGAGGGCACGCAGAGTGCGACCGTACACCCCTCCCGCCCAGGGGTACAGCCAAGCCCCGGCCACTGATGCCCGCCAATCGGAGCCGTGCCTGCCCAAGTGCTGTTTCGCGCGACAGGAAGTACCGGCTGGCAAGTATCGGCGTGCACCGCTGCCTTCCATGCAAAGCGGGAGCCAGCCCGCTCCACTCCCGCTTGTCGTCCGCAGCGACAGTCTCGTCGCGATGGACCGAGACGCTCGCTGCCGCGCAAACGGCTCGTCTGCACCGCTGGGGGATCGAGCGATTGCTTGTCATTCTCCTGGCGGCGCTGGAGCGGCCGAAAGAGCCGAGCCCAGCTCGCCTCTGGCGGTGATCCCGAGCACCCGGGGTCGGGTTCGTTGCAGTTCAGCCCCGCAGCAGGCGCTCGCGCTCGCGGCTGTTCGGCAGCCGCCGGCCGGTGCGCTCGGCGCCCGTCGCGACCACCACGATCCCCGCCTGGCGCCGCGCTCGCGGGTTCAAGGCGAGCCGGTCCTCAAGCTGGCCGACCTGCGAGAACAGCGACACCGGCGCGGCCATCACGCCTTCGTTGTCGATCCTCGCGCGAAGCCGGATCAACCTGACCACGGCCGGCGCGTCGTCGCTCGTCCAGAGCACCGACACCGGCGACGCCCATAGCTCCCGCCACGCCGCTCGCTCCGCAGCCGTCAGCCCGTCCGGCGGCCGCGGGGGGTTGCGCGGCGCGTCCGAAATGGTGTGACTGGCGCGGCCGCGGCGCTGATCGTTCCAGGTCGGCAGCAGTCGGTGACACACAGGGCGGATTTTCGCACGGCGGACACTCAGAGCCTCAGGACCAGGGGTTTCCGTCGCCGGGCGAAGGGGGCCGCCCCCCCATCGACTCGTCGCCCGGCCACGCGCTTTGCATGGATAGCCGACAGCGCGACGGTGGCGGGAAAGGACGGCTCCTGTGAGGCGACAGCGAGAGCGCAGCCGACAGCGGAGCGGGCGTCACTGCACCGCTCAGAGAGAGGCATGGAGAGCAGACGTGACCGGCTCGGCGGGTGGGGGCGGTCAGGCGAGGGCTCCTTCCGCCGACGGCGTGGTGTCGTTGCTCCAAGCCGACCGCGCCGAGGTCTGGTGGAAGGGCTGTCAGTGGGCTTCCACTGTCACCTGCTTCAGGGTGCCGGTGAACTCGAACTTGTAGTTCGGCGAGTTTCTGGGGGTGCTCGGCGGCCAGGTCGGTGGCGTGGCCGAAGTCGGTGGTCATGTCGTAGAGCTCCCAGACGTCCTCGTCGAACGGCACCGTGCTGGCCGCGGCGGTGAGGCCGTCCTGGCCGTGGCGTGTGCCCGCCCACCAGCCGTCGTGGTAGATGGCACGGGTGCCGGTGAGTTCGAAGTACTGCGTGGTGTGCCGGTCCTGGGCTTCCGCGTCGTCGAAGGTGTAGAGCATGCTCACGCCCTCCATCGGCTTCTGGTCGATGCCGTTGACGCGTGTCGGCGCGGGAACGCCGGCGCTCTCCAGGATGGTCGGGGTGATGTCGATGTGGTGATGGAACTGGCGGCGGATGCCGCCGTGGTCCTTGATGCGCGCCGGCCAGGAGACGGCGGCGGCGGTGCTGCAGCCGCCGCCCGAGGTCACCCCCTTGCCGTACGTGAACGGCGTGGCGGTGGCGTAGGCCCAGGCGGCGGGATAGGCGCCGTGCGACTTCGGGCCGCCCAAGTCGTCGATGTGGCCGGCGACCTCGTCGAGCGATTCCGCGACGCCGTTGAAGTAGCTCAGCTTGTTCAGGGTGCCGTGGAGGCCACCCTCGGGCGAGGGGCCGTTGTCGCCGGCGATGTAGATGATCAGCGTGTGCTCGAGATCGCCCGTCTGCTCGACCGCGTCGACGAGGCGGCCGGCTTGGTGATCGGTGTGTTCGAGCGCGCCGCAGAAGATCTCCATCCAGCGGGCGCCGACCTTCTTGTCGGTGTCGCTCAGTTCCTCCCACGGCGGGATGCCCGCGGGGCGTGGCGCGAGCTTGGTGTCGGGCGCGACGATCCCGAGTTCCTTCTGGCGTGCCAGGGTGCGCTCACGGAGCTGGTCATAGCCGTCGTCGAACTCGCCTCGGTATCGCTCCATGTATTCGCTCGGCACGCCGACCGGCGGCTTGTGCCCATTCGGCGCGAAGTACGCGATCCACGGCTTCTCGGGATGGATCGACTTCTGCCGCTCGATCCAGGCGATCGTCCTGTCGGCCATGTCGGCCTCCAGGTGATAGCCCTGCTCCGGCGTTCTCGGCGCCTCCAAAGGGGTCGTGTTCTCCCACAGCGGCGGATGCCACTGGCTCACCCCGGCGCCGAAGAAGCCGTAGAAATACTCGGCGCCCATGCCGCCCGGCCAGCGATCGAACGGCCCGGCAACCGTGGCCTCGTGCAGCGGGGTGAGGTGGGTCTTCCCGATCCAGGCAGTGCCGTACCCGTTCTGGCGCAGAATCTCGAACACGGTCGCGGCGCTGCGCGGGATCATGGCGTTGTAGCCCGGGAACCCGGTCGAGCTCTCCGGGATCACGCCCATACCGACGGAATGGGAGTTGCGCCCAGTGAGCAAGCAGGAACGCGACGCCGAGCACACGGCCGTGACGTGATAGTTGGTGTACTTCAGGCCCCGCTCGGCCAGCCGGTCGAAAGTCGGCGTACGCGCCGGCCCGCCGAACGAACCCACGTGACCGTAGCCAATGTCGTCGCCCACGATGATCAGCACGTTGGGGGCGCCCTCCGGCGCCCGCAGCGGCTCGGGAAAATCGGCCTTCGAGTCCGTGGAGGCCACATTGATCTCGCCCCGGAAGGGCGGGTCGGGCGGAGGCAGAATCGATCGATCGCGATTGTCAGGTTGGGTGGCCATGGCCCGAACTCTCGACGATCCGGCGACCGCTTGCATCACCCGCTCTAGATGATGCGCCCCCGGCCGACCAGGGGACCTCGCACTCCACGCGACGGTCTCCCGTTCTTGGGAGCGTGACGCCGTCTAATCGAGTAGGCGGGGGGCCACCGTCCTCGTCGCGCCGCTGCTTCGAGGCAGGACCGATAGTGCCGCGGCGGTCGGGCGCGCTATCGCAATGGACGACCTGCGAGCGCGCCGTCTGACCGCGCGCAGACTCCTGCTTGGCCCTGGCGAAGCAGTCGTCAGAGGTGGCCAGTCTGGCGCAGCCGGTGGTCGTCCAAAGCAGCAGCCGGTCCGTCGCCGGGCTCGGTATTGCCGTCACGCGGAAGCGCGAGCGAGGGCATTTCGCACGAGACACCAGGCACGTTGTCCAAGCCCGAGCCTTGTCACCTCTGCGCGACGACGCGCTTCGGCCGGCGTGACCGAGCTCAGACCGCCCGCCTCGGTGCCTCCAGAAAGCTCAGCACCTCGGCGGTGAACAGGTCGGTGGCGGTGTCCATTGCGGCGTGTCGCTGCCCAGGCATGATCACGACGCGGCAGTCGGGCAGAGCCCCCCGTAGCGCCTCGCCGGCCACCTTGAAGGGCTCGCTGCTGTCGCCGCCTTGGAGATATAGCGTTGGCACGTCGAGGTCGCGGAAGCGAGCCGGATCAAAGACATATTCCCTGCTCGCCCGCTCCTCCCGCGGGATCGCGTCGGCTGCGTCGAGCCGCGCCTCCCAGGCCGGCAGGGACCGCAACAACTCGACCTGATCTGAAGGAAGCCCGGCGACCTCCTGCATGAAGTAGCCCAGCAGCTCGTCGCGCCTTCCTTCCTCGAGCAGCGTTTGGAGCCTGTCGACGACATGGGGCGGGGATTTCAGGAACCCCATCGGCGGCTCGTATAGGACGAGCTTGCGGATCCCGTCGGTCAGCAAAGCCGCCTCGAGGGCGCAGATGCCGCCGTAGGAGTGTCCCAGCACGTTCACTTCTTCACCGGCCGATTCGACAACCGCGACGACAACCGCGACGACATCCTCGTACTCGCGCTCCAGCGCGTAGTCAGTCGTATCGCCGCTTCGCCCGCGGCCGCGACGGTCGACCGCGAACACAGCGAAGCGCTCCTCCAGCGCCGGGAGCACCGGCGCCCAGCGGTTGTGGTCGGCCGCGGCGCCGTGGATCAACACGAGCGGCGGCCCCTCGCCGCTTCGCCAGACAGCGATCGATGTCCCGTCCTGAGAGAGGACGTTCGTCGGGTCTGCGCTCACGGGCTTCCTTTGTGGCTCGAGGACTCTAGTAGCCGACCCTAATCCAGTTTGATCGCCCCGGCCTCCCAGCGCACCGTGTCCGGCCTTGGCCGCGCGGCCCGCTTGGCGGCGCTGCCGCTTCGCGTGAGAAGCGCGAGCGGGCGTCGCTCCGCACTCAAGACGCCTGCTTCTCGTCCAAGCAGTAGTGACCGGGCCCGATCTACGGCTCGCCGAGCGACGCCAGGGGCGAACACTCGCGCGCGGTCATTTAGCGGAGCGATCGGAACGCGGCGCGGATCTCGGTCGCGAACAGCTCGGGCTCTTCCCAGGCGGCGAAGTGACCGCCCTTGTCGACCTCGTTGAAGTAGACGAGGTTGGGGTAGGCCCGCTCGGCCCAGCTCCGCGGCGCTTGGTACTGCTCGCCGGGAAAGACGGTCACGGCAACGGGGATGGAGACACCTTTGGCGTTGAAGAAGCCCCCCTTGTATTCCCAATAGAGACGAGACGCAGAGACCCCTGTGTTCGTCAGCCAGTAGAGCGTGATGTTGTCGAGGACCTCGTCACGCGTCAGCTCGCCCGTCGCGCTCTCGGTGCGCTCCAGAGCGGAAACCACCGCGGCGGCGGGCTGGGCGTCAGCGTCGTTGTGGTCAAGAAGCCACGCAGCCAGCCCGACCGGCGAATCCGCGATGCCGTACAGGGTTTGCGGACGCGCCGCCATCATGTGGGCGTACTCGACCTGGCCGTATGTTCTGATCAGCTGGTCGTACGCGCGCCGTTCCTCGGCTGAGAGGCCGGATGGCGGCGGGTCGCCGGCCAGGGAGCCCTTGTCCACGTCGGCCGGAACGGTCGCAGGCATGTTGGTGTGGATCGCGAGCAGTCCCTCGGGTGCCTGCAGGCCCATCTGATCGACCACGAAGGCACCCCAGTCGCCGCCCTGGGCGACGTAGCGGCTGTAGCCGAGGCGCTTCATCAGCTCCGCCCAGGCGCGCCCCATGCGCTCCGGGCCCCAGCCCGTGCCCGTGGGCTTGCCGGAGAACCCATAGCCCGGCATCGACGGAATCACGACGTGGAAGGCGTCCGCTGCGCTCGCGCCGTGTGCCGTCGGATCGGTCAGCCGATCGATGATCTTCAGCTGCTCGATGATCGAGCCGGGCCATCCGTGATTGACGACGAGTGGCAACGCGTCTTCATGTTGCGAGCGCACGTGGATGAAGTGAATGTCGAGGCCGTCGATCTCGGTGATGAACTGCGGCAGCGCGTTCAGCTCTGCCTCGCACTTGCGCCAGTCGTATTCGGTCCCCCAGTAGCGCGCGAGCTCCTGCATCGTCGCGAGCGGCACGCCCTGCGAGTCATCTGGGACGGTCTCCTTCTCCGGCCACTGCGTGGCCGCGATGCGTCGACGGAGGTCGTCCAGGGCCTCGTCCGTAGTGTCAACGTGAAAAGGGCGGATCGCAGTGACGCCCGCTGGCTTTTCGGTCCTGACAGACACGTAGCGTCTCCTTGGTTCGGTGACGGTCACGAAGCCTAATCGTCTCGTCTGCGCGTCGTGCCCGTGAGCACCCTGGCCTGCGCCGGGGTCTGCTTTCCACGTCCCGACCCCTGACGACGAGCGAGCGCGCAGACTTCAGCGCCGATAAGTCACGCTGCCGCTATCCAGGCGAAGCAGCACTTCCGCTCTTCGTCCAGGCGGTAGTCGCTCTGCGGGAGTAGGCGTCGGGGTGGCCATCGCTAGGCCGATGTGGGTGTGGGCTGCGGCTCCTCGGTGGCTCCTGGCTCGACGGGCGGGGTGTCGTCGCGCCCAGCCCCGACGTGCGGCAGCCACTCGAGCCAGCTCGGCAGGTACCAGTTCCAGTCGCCGAGCAGCTTCATCGCCGCCGGCAGCAGCACGCCGCGAATGATCGTCGCGTCGATCAAGACCGCCACGGCCAGCCCGAGGCCGAGCTCCTTGAAGTCGAGGAAGGCCAGGGTCACGAAGACCAGGAAGACCCCGACCATGACGAACGCGGCGCTGGTCACCGTCCCGGCTGTCGTCGAGATCCCTTGCTGAACGGCCTGGTCGGTCGACATGCCGCGGTCATGGAGCTCTTTGACCCTGGACAGGATGAACACGTGGTAGTCCATCGAGAGCCCGAACAGGACCACGAACAGGAACAGCGGCAGCCAGTTGGTCACCCCGCCGTTCGAGGTGAAGCCGAGCAGCGACTCCAGGTTGCCCTTCTGGAAGACGAGCACGAGGACGCCGTAGGCCGCTCCCACCGAGAGCAGGTTGAGGATGATCGCCTTGATCGGGATCACGATCGACCGGAAGGTCACAAGCAGCAGCAGGAACGCCAGTCCGAACACGAAGGCGAAGATCAGCGGCAGCCTGCTGTTCAGCTTGTTGGCGAAGTCCTCCGAGCTGGCCGCATCGCCGGTGACGTTGACGGTGGTCCCCTCGACTGCCCCGACCGTCTCCGGGATGATGTCATCGCGCAGCTCGTTCAGTGCGTTGACAGACGGGGCGTCGTTACCGTTGCCTGGGGTCGGGACGTTGATCTGGGCGACCGTGCCGTCGTCGCTGTAGATGACCTCGGTTCCGGGCCGGAACGAATCCGAGCCGTTGACCTCGCTGCGCAGCTCGGCGATGCCGGCGGCGGCGGCACCGGAGCGCACGTCGTCGGCCTCCACGACCACGGTCGCAGTAACGCCCTCTGCCGGGAACACTGCCTTGACCTTGTTGTACGTCTGGATCACCGGCTCGTCCTGCGGGAACTCGTCAACCCCACTGGTCACGATGTTCATCTGGAGCGCCGGAATCGCCAGCGCCACGAGGAACCCGCCCGCGACGATGATCGACAGGCCGGGACGCCGCATCACGCGGCCGGTGAGCGCCGTCCAGAAGCGCGACTCGCCGGCCGGACGGCGCCGGCGGCCGAGCAGGGGAATCCGGCCCTTCTCGACCCGGTCACCGAGCCACGACAGCATCGCCGGCAGGATCGTCAGCGAGGCGAACACGGCGATCGCAACCACGAGGATCGTGCCTTCGGCAAACGAGATGAACGCCTTGTCGCCGCTGATGAACATGCCCGCCATCGCGACGATCACGGTCACGCCGGAGATCAGCACGGCACGCCCCGAAGTGGCGGCGGCGGCCTCCAGCGCGGCGCGCTCGCTGCGTCCGGCGGCGCGCTCCTCGCGCTCACGCCGGAGGTAGAAGAGCGAGTAGTCCACACCCACCGCCAGCCCGATCAGCAGCACGACCGCCGGGAGATTGCTGTCGGCCGGGAAGAGGTGGCTCGTGATCGCGACCAAGCCCAGCGCCGCCATCACGGACGTCAGCCCGATCAACAGCGGCAGACCCGCCGCCACGAGCGAGCCGAAGGTGATGACGAGGATGATCAGCGTGACCGGCAGCGACAGCATCCCCGCCTTCCCGAGGTCGCCGTTGATCACCTCCTCGATAGCCTTGTCGGCGCTCGCGCCGCCGAACTGCTCGACCGCCAGGTCGGGGTGATCGGCCTGAACGGCGGCGACGGCAGCGATGGTCGGATCGACGCGATCGCCTGCCTCCTCTGAGTCGCCCGCGATCACGAAGTTCACCAGAGCCGCGTGGCCGTCGGCCGAGACCTCGCCCTCGCCGGTCAGCGGCGACTCAACGTTCTCGACGTACCGCACCTGAGAGAGCCGTCCGGTCACGTCCTCAATCGCAGCCTGGAACTCGGGATCCTCGACGGTGAGCTCGTCGCTCTGAACGAAGACCACCTCTTCGACTGGCCTCAGGCCGGCGTCGTCGAGCGCCTGCTCGGCATCGCGCGCCTCACCCGAGAACTGATCGATATCGGAGATGTCCTTCTGGCCGACCACGTTCATGCCGACGAAGAAGGTGACGAGCACGAAGGCAAACCAGCCGAAGATGGCCTTCTTGCGGTGCTGGCCGCTCCAGCGGGCCATCCGCGCTGCCAGGTTGTGTGCCGGAGGGGGCGGCAGGGGGGCGCCGCCGGTTTCGGAGGTGTCGGGCCGGTCCGGCTCTGGGTCGCGCTGGGTGACGCGAGTCTTCATCGCTACGCCTCTCGGCTGCGGGGACCCGTCCAACCTCCCAGGGATGAAAGGAGGCGTCGGCGCCAGGCTACTCCTTCGGCCACCTTGGATCCACGTTCAAGACAGCTCCGCCCGCCGACGCACCAGCTGCACGAAAGTGTCGCGTTCCCACGTGAGGAGGCGCCTACGCTTGGGGCTCGACTGACCGCTGCAAGGGACGAGGAGCGGAAGTGCTGCTTCGCATGGACTCGGAGCCGATGCTGCTCTGCTGAGCGGGTCCGCCGGTCCCGTCTGGCCAGGAGGGAGCGCGAGCACATCCTTGACTTTCGCCCCCGGAAGAGGAGAGTGGGTCCCACCCCGAGGCAGCGTCCTCGGTCGGGATTGACCGAGGGGGCGACTAGGAATGCGGGCTCGTGCTCATTCGCGCAGCCCAGGCTGCGGGAGCGTCGACGTTCTAGCCGTCGTTGGCGCGCACTGCACGGGTCGGTGACCCCGGCGTCGCCCTGTTATGGCGCGCCCGACCGACGGAGGTCAACATGAGCACTGGCGAGAGCACCGGTACCTCGACGGAGGTCCCGGAAGTGGGGACGATCGACATGAAGCTCGAGGTGGTGACGTTGCCCGTCTCCGACGTCGATCGGGCAAAGAGCTTCTACCAGAGCCTCGGATGGCGGCTGGACGCAGACCTGGCCGTCGGCGACGACTTCCGGGCGTTGCAGTTCACGCCGCCCCGCTCGCAGTGCTCGATCCACTTCGGGACGGGCATCACCACAGCCGAGCCTGGCTCCCTTCAGGGTTTGGAGCTGGTGGTCGAGGACATCGACGCCGCCCGGGCCGATCTCATCAGCCGCGGCGTGGACGTCAGCGAGGTGTTCGAGCAGCGGCCCCCGGGCCTCGAGTCGGTACCAGGGCGCTCCTATTTCGCGCTCGCGTCGTTCAGCGATCCGGATGGCAACGGCTGGCTGCTCCAAGAGGTCACGACCCGGCTCCCCGGCCGGGAATGGGAGGACTGAGATGGACGTCGCTTCGCTGGCAGAGCTGTTGCACGAGACGGCCGAGCACCACGACCGCTTCGAGAAGGCCGCGCCACCGCACGACTGGTGGGACTGGTACGCCGCCTACCTGAGCGCGCGCGAGCAGGGGAGCAGCCCGGACGAGGCCGACGCGGCCGCCGACCGCTACATGGCGGAGGTCAAGCACGTCGTCGCCGGGTGATGGCCATCGGCGCGGCCGACGCGGGCTACGCCCGCCGCGGCGTCACCTTCGTGCCGGCCGACGACACGCCGCTGCTCCTGCCGGCACGCACGCCGGACCGAAGGGCGGCAGCGCCGCCGGGGTAACGTCGTCGGCATGAGCGACTGTGCGCCCGCCTCGGTCAGATCCGGCAGGTCACTCCGAGCGAAGACCGGGCAGATCTCGTTTGGCGGCTCCGCTGCACGTGACCGCGGGCCCTGGACGCTGTCTCGAGCGCTGCGGGCGTAGGTACGAACCCCTCACAAACTGGCTGCAAATCGGCCTGCCGAATCCCGCGCCCGATATGTCCCTCCGAGCGACGCTCGAACCGTCCAGCGGGGACCGTCTCGCGCCTTGAACCGCCGCGATCGCTTCTCGTCCATGGCGGGCGCCTCAGTCTGCTCGCCGAGACAGCTCCGTTTCGCGCAAAGCGGCAGTCCGACGCGATGGGTTGCTCTGGCCGTAGAGAGTCGGCGAGCGAGGCTCAGGCGGCGAGCGGCTGGACCGGCGTCGCCCGCCGTACGGCACCGGGCGGTGATCCCACGACGCGCTTGAACGCGCGGGCGAACGCGGCCTCAGAGCGATAGCCGAAACGATCCGCAAGTGCGGCCACGGTTGCGCCCTCGTCGCGCAGCGCCGCGGCGGCGAGGTGCATTCGCCAGCGGGTCACGTAGCTCATCGCCGGCTCGCCGACGAGCTGGGTGAACCGTGCGGCGAAGGCCGAGCGCGACATGGGGACCTGGTCGGCGAGCGAGGCGACGGTCCATGGGCGGCCGGGCTCGCGGTGGATGAGCGAGATCGCGCGGCCGATCTGCGGGTCCCGCAGCGCACCGAGCCAGCCCGACTGCGCCGCGGGGTCGCTCTCCAGCCAGGCGCGCAGCGCCTGCACGACGAGCACGTCCGAAAGGCGGGTGATCACCGTCTCGCCGCCGGGGCGCAGGCCCTCCGCCTCGAGCGCCATCAGCCTCAGGGTGGAGCGCAGCCACTCGAGCTGCGTCGGGCTCGTCGCCGGGTCGAAGGTGAGGATTCGCGGGAGCACGGCGAGCAGCTTGCGCGCGGCCGGATGGTCGAAGCGCACGGCGCCGCAGACCATGTCGATGCCTTCGCCGCCGCCCCCGTGGCGCAGGATCTCGTAGCGCTCGCCGAGCTGCTCGCGCTCGAGCTCGAAGATGCTCGGCGTCGGCGCGTCGGGCTCGCTGCGCAGCCAGTGGCCCTCGCCGTGGGGGACGAGCGCCAGCTCGCTTGCGGCCAGGCGCCGTGGCTGGGCCTCTGGCGCCTCGAGCCAGCAGCTTCCGCTGGTGATGACGTGAAACCACAGGTAGCCCGCGAACGGCGGGAGCTCGAGACCGAACGGGGCGGTGAACTCGGCGCGGCAGTAGAAGGCGCCGCGGAGCTCGAGGAAGTGCAGCGCCTCGCCGAGCGGATCGGCGGCCGAGGGCCAAGGTTCGGGATGCGTGGTCACGCAATCAGCATGACAGAGGCAGCGTTCGAACCGCCACACTACGCGGACGAATGGGCAAAGATCGCGGACTATATGCCATAGAAACTCCTGATCATGCAGCCTAGGCTGGATGATCTGCAATGACGACTAACCAGGAGGGAACGACAATGATCACCGTGATGGGAGCCACCGGAAACACAGGCCGCAAGATCACCGAGCTGCTGCTCGAGGCCGGCGAGGAGGTGCGCGCGCTCGGCCGCTCGGCGGAGAAGCTCGCCGAGCTCGACGCGCTCGGAGCCGAGACCTTCGTCGGCGACGTGCGCGACGCCGACTACCTGGCAAGCACCTTCACAGGCGCCGACGCGGTCTACACGCTCACCGCGCTGGACCCGACCCTGCCCGATTACCACGCCGACCAGGACAGGCGGGGCGAGGCGATCGCTTCGGCGATCCGCGAGAGCGGTGTGCGCCACGTGGTCGCGCTGAGCGCGATCGGCGGCGAGCTGGCGAGCGGCAACGGGTTCATCGCCAGCCTGCACCGGCAGGAGCGGCGGCTGCGGGCGCTCGCCGGCGTCAACCTGATGATCCTGCGCCCCGGCGCCTTCTTCGAGGGCTTCTATGCGGCGCTGGAAACGATTCACCACGAGGGCGTGCTCGCCGACTCCGTCGCGCTCGATGCGAAGCTGCCGATGATCGCTACCGCCGACATCGCCGCGGTCGCCGCCACGGCGCTGCGCGAGCGGAACTGGAGCGGCGCGCTCGTCCGCGAACTGCTCGGCCCGCGCGACCTCAGCTACACCGAGGTCGCGGCGGCGATCGGCAAGGCGATCGGTCAGCCGGACCTCCAGTACGTCCAGCTGCCCGACGAAGAGCTGGTTGCGATCCTCACCGAGGCCGCCGGGTTCTCACCCGACTTCGCTGCCCTGCTAGTCGATTTCAACCAGGCGCTGAGCGAAGGCCGGCTGCACTCGCTCGAGGGTCGCAACGAGAGCAACACGACCCCGACCGAGTTCGACGAGTTCGCCGCTGAGCTGGCACACGCCTACGCGGCGACGGCGTGACGCTACCGACCACCGGGAGGCCGGTCCGGCTGCCGGCCTCCCGCTATGCAGGGACTTCAAGCTCGGCCCAGAATCGTGCGATGCCATTCCAGCGCTGAATGAGCCCGGCCCGCCGGCGGACCTGTCGCGCGGCGGGCCCTGCTGCTCGCGCGTGAACTCAGCACTCTCGCCGAGACTCGGTCGGCTCCTGCTGGGGACGAGCAGCGGTCGTACGGCGGGAGGCCATGACGACTCTCGCATTCCCAGGGTGAAGCAGGAGTCTGCGCGCGATCGATCGGCACTCTCGGACGTCGTCCCGAGCAGCCGTGTGCCGACGGGCGTTTGTGACGCCCGCTCCTACGGCGCAGCGGCAGCCCGGCGAGGCTCTGGTGCCGCCGATCGGGCGTGCGTAGACGGAGGAGCGGGGCGGGCGTGCTTGGCCGCGGGAATCAGGCGTTGCCTTCGGCCAGTCGAAGCGTGGCGGTCTACGATCGTGATGTCGTGTCGAGGCTCGTGATCCGCCTGCTGGGACCGTCGGAGATCGAGCGCGACGGCGTGGTGGTCGCGCCGCCGCGTGGCCATAAGCCGTGGGCCGTGCTGGCGTATGTGGTCCTGGCGGAGCGGCCGGTGGCGCGCACGCGGCTGGCGCGGCTCATCTTCGGTGATGCCAATGATCCACGCGGGGCGCTGCGGTGGACCTTGGCGCAACTGCGTCGCGCCCTTGGGGTAGCCGGCCCGCTGCACGGCGATCCATTGGAGCTGGGGCTGCCGGCGGGGACTGTCGTGGACGTCTTGGCGCTGGGTTCGGGCGATCCGGATCCCGCGCTCGTTCGAGGCGAGTTGCTGGAGGGGGTCGATTCCGGCGCCGGGCCGGAGTTCGAGGCGTGGCTGTTGGTGGAGCGCCGGCGCTTGGCGGGTATCTGCGAGGCCGTGCTGAGGGATGCCGCGTTGGGTGCGTTGGTTGGCGGTCTTCCGCTCGACGCAGCCGCGCTGGCGTCGCGGGCGGTTGAGCTGAACATGTTCGATGATGGCGCGCACGAGTTGCTTGTGCGGTGTCTTGCGCGCGCGGGTGAGGTTCGCGCGGCGCGCGGTCATGCCGATGCGTGCGAGGCGTTGTTCCGCCGCGAGTTGGGGCGTGCGCCCGATCCGGGGGTGCGCCGGGCCGCCGACGAGCGTGACGCGCTGCGGTCCCCGGCGGCTGGCGATCGGGCGGCCGCCGTTGGGCAGCTTGACGCGGGGCGCGCGGCCGTGGATGCCGGCGCGGTGGAGCCCGGCGTGGCGTGCCTGAGGCAGGCGTGTGCGGAGGCGCGGGGCGTTGGCGATGTGGCGCTGCTGGGGCGTGCGCTGGCGGCACTTGGGGCTGCGCTGGTGCACTCGGTTCGCGGCGGTGATGAGGAGGGCGCCGCCCTCCTCCATGAGGCGCTCGCGCTCGCCGAGGCCAGCGGTGACCGCGAGGTCGAATGTAAGGTCTGCCGCGAGCTCGGGTTCGTGGCGGTACAGGCGGGTCGCGGGGTATCGGCGGGCAGGTGGCTGGGACGGGCCGGCGCGTTGGCCGTCGACGACAGGGAGCGTGCGGCCGTGCTCGGTGTGCGCGGCAAGGCGCTGTCGGACCGCGCCCATTACGAGGCGGCGATCGGTCTGCTCTGGGAGTCGGTCGCGGCCGCGCGGCGCTGTGGCGACGTGCGCCAGGCGGCGTGGTCGCTGGCGATCCTGGGCCGTGCGCTGGTGCTCCGCGGCGAGTGGCCGGAGGCGGTTGAGGTGATCGATCACTCGCTCGCGCTGGTGGAGGAGGAGGGCTGGGTGGCGTTCCAGCCCTTCCCGGAGGCGCTGAGGGCCGAGGTGGCGCTGCGGCAGGGCGACGCCGATCGCGCGATCGCGTTGCTCGATCACGCCTTTGCGCTTGGTTGCCGGATCGGCGACCCGTGTTGGGAGGCGATGGCCGCCCGCGCGAGGGGCCTTGTGCACGAGGCGGCGGGCGAGCGCGCCCGGGCATTGGCGCGACTGCGCGATGCCTCTGTGCGCGCTGTGCGGGTGGCCGATCCCTACCTCTGGATGCAGGCCTACTGCCTGGACGCGCTCGCCGGTCTGTTGATCGCCGAGGCGGCGCCGGATGCCGGAACGTGCGTCGCCGAGCTCGAGACGCTCGCCGCTCGCGGCGATATGCGCGAGCTCGTTGTGCGCGCCGCGCTGCACCGTGCGAGGCTCGGTGATACCAGCGGCATCGAGTCGGCCCGCCTGTTGGGCGAGGCGATCGACAATCCCGCGCTGCACGCCGAGCTGGCCGCCGCCGTCTGATCACACGCGTCGTCACACGGCGCGCGTGTGGAGTCCTCGTCCACCACAACGAAGTCCGGAGACCACAACGAAGTCCGGAGCGGCCTTGCCGGCGCGCGAGCCGCCTCGCCGCCGCCCGGCGCGGCGGACTCGCAAGCACTACGTCAGGAGGTCCGATGCGCCCTACGACCAGCCCCATGGCGGATGAGCTTTCCAATGCGGGCGGCTTGCCGCAGCTCGACGCGAGCTCGCTCGTCGATGGCGAGCGCTTGGAGGCTGAGGTCACGGCCATGTACCGCCAGGTGGCGCGCGGGGAGGTGGCCGAGCTGCATTTCGAGCTCGGCAGGGGCTTGGCCGAGCGCCTTGGATACCCAAGCCAGCTCCTGGACGCCATCCCCGCCGAGGCACTGACCTCGTTCGCCGGAGTGGGGCATCACCTCGACCTCGCGGCGCTCCGGCCGGGCGAAGCGGTCCTGGACCTCGGCTCAGGCTCGGGCACCGACGTTTTCTGCGCGGCGGTGCTGGTGGGCGAGTCAGGCCGCGTCTTCGGGGTGGACATCACCGACGAACAGATCGACAAGGCGACGCGGCTTCGCGACCGAGATGGGTTCCGCCAGGTCGAGCTCGTCGAGGCTCACATCGAGGACCTTCCGTTCGAGGACGCGAGCTTCGACGCCGTCCTTTCGAACGGCGCCATCAACCTCTCGCGGGCCAAGCATCGGGTCTTCGCCGAGGCGGCGCGGGTGCTGCGGCCGGGCGGGAGGCTGGCGCTCGCCGACATCGTCAGCGGACGGGCGCTCAAGGAGCGCACGAGGCGCAACGTCGAGCTATGGGCCGCCTGCATCGCCGGGGCCGTCCCCCGCGGCAACTACCTGGCCGCCATCGAGGCGCATGGCTTACACGTCAACGAGCTACGGACAAACGATTACCGCTTCACGTCCGAGCGGGCGCTCGACGCCTGCAGCACCTATGAGGTCGAGAGCATCTCGTTGGTCGCCGCGAGGACGCGCGCCAGGCACCGACCGAAATCGGAAACGGAAGGAGGCGCGCGATGAGCGAGCCCGACCAAGAGACCACCCCCGCCTCGTTTTTTGCCTCGCCCGCGCAAGCCGCCGGCGCCCCGGCCGAGGAGTTCTTGTACGTCGCGTGCCTGCACGAGGGGACCGGCGTGGACGAGCCCGACTTCCTCGCGGTGGTGGACGCCGAGGACGGGCGGATCGTCCACCGGCTGCCGATGCCGAATGTCGGCGACGAGCTGCATCACTTCGGGTGGAACCGCTGCAGCTCGGCGTGCCACGGGCCCGACCGCTCGCATCTGATCGTCCCCGGCTTCCGCTCCTCGCGGATCCACGTCGTCAACGTCGCCGACGATCCCCGGCGCCCGCGGATCGAGAAGGTAATCGAGCCCGAGGAGATCGTCCGCGCGACCGGCCTGACCCGCCCCCACACGGTCCATTGCATGCCCGGCGAGAACATCGTGATCAGCATGCTCGGCGACGCCGACGGCAACGGCGCGTGCGGCTTCGCGGTCCTGGACGCGCGCAGCTTCGAGATCAAGGGCCGGTGGGAGAACGGCGGCCCGCACCCCCAGCTCAACTACGACTTCTGGTACCAGCCGCGCCAGAACGTGCTGGCGTCGTCGGAGTTCGGCGAGCCCGCCGCCTACGAGCCCGGCTTCGATCTCGAGGACGTCGCGGCCGGGCGGTACGGCAGCCGCCTGCACTTCTGGAACCTGGCCGAGCGCCGCGTCGAGCAGACGGTGGAGCTCGGTGAATCCGGCCTCGTCCCGCTCGAGATCCGCTGGCTGCACGATCCCGACGCCGACCAGGGCTTCGTCGGCGCCGCCCTCTCGAGCACGATGTGGCGCTTCCACCGCGAGAACGGCTCCTACAGCGCCGACCAGGTGACCGCCGTCGAGAGCGTCGAGCAGGAGGGCTGGCCGTTCCCCGTCCCCGGCCTGATCACCGACCTCGTCGTCTCGATGGACGACCGCTTCCTGTACTTCTCCAACTGGCTCCACGGCGACCTGCGCCAGTACGACATCTCAGACCCCGCCAACCCGCGGCTCACCGGGCAGCTTCAGCTCGGCGGGGTCCTCGGCCGGCCCTCCGACGCCGGCCGCGACCTCAACGGCGGCCCGCAGATGCTCCAGCTTTCACTCGACGGCCGCCGCCTCTACGTCACCAACTCGCTGTACTCGACCTGGGACAACCAGTTCTACCCCGGCCTGCGCTCGTGGCTGCTGCGCGTCAACTGCCCGCCCGACGGCGGGATGGCGCTCGACCCCGGCTTCTTCGTCGAGTTCGAGCCGGCGCGAACCCACGAGGTCCGCCTCCAAGGCGGAGACTGCACCACCGAGATCTTCCAATGATCGCTATGCCGTTGGCACACGTCGGCGGTGTTCCCCTGGAAGAGACGATCGGGTCCTTCGGTCCTGCGCTTCTTGCGGGGGTTGGGGTGGCATGGGCGGGGCTTCGCGCCCGCCTGCACCGCCCTGGTGCTCGTAAGCGAACGCGCACCGGATGCGCGACCCATCCGCGCGGGCTCCGAGCTCGGCACAACGAAGTGGCCCGCTAGGGCGAGCCCGGCACGAGACGGGCTCGCCTCACGTCGGGCGCGAAACCGAGCGCAGCGCGCCCATGCCACGCATCGACACAGCGCCCGCGTTCCTCGACGAGCGAGCGCCTGGCGTGGCGCCCGCCAGAACGCCCGCTCAGGACGACCAGCAGGAGCGCAGGGTGAGGCTCCTGCTTCTCGGCAAGCGGGACCTATGTTGATAAGTCCGATTCGGACCTCTGAAGAGCCGCGAGGACGACCATACGGGTCCCCCCAGCGATAGGACCCCCCGAGGAGGAAAGGGTAGGGGGGTGTCTGGATGGGTTGAGCGGCGTGTTGCCCCCTTGGTTGCCCACCTAGCAATTTGGAGGCCTGGAGAGGGAGGCGCGAACCGCTAGAAACACGTGTTTGCAGGGTCTTCCAAGAGCGCGCCCGACAGGATTCGAACCTGTGACCTTCGGTTCCGTAGACCGACGCTCTATCCAGCTGAGCTACGGGCGCCCGGGGACGAGAGGGTAGCGCCCGCCCAACCGAGGCGACCACGGCGGCCCGGAGCCACGGCCGATCCCTCCGTCTCCGGTTCCAGACGCCCGCCTGGCAAGGAGGAGGCCCCCGACGCGTGCTCCGCACGCGAGGGGCCGATGACACCAGATGCTCGCGGACACCGTCCGCTCGCCACCCGCACAGCCAGGCGATGCGGCTGGGGACGGAGAGGGAGGGATTCGAACCCTCGATGGAGCGTGAACCCCATACTCGCTTAGCAGGCGAGTGCCTTCAGCCACTCGGCCACCTCTCCCGAGGAATGCGATGGTAGCCGCGCGGAGCCGATGGGCAGAATCAGCCTCCTATGGCCGACGTCCTCATCACCGAGTTCACCGATCCCGGCTGCCCCTGGGCCTACAGCGCCGAGCCGTTTCGGCAGCGGCTGCGCTGGCTCTACGGCGACTGTCTCGAGTGGCAGGTGCGCGTGGTCGGCCTGGCCGAGTCACCGGCCGACTACGAGGAGCGCGGCTTCGGGCCGCCTCAGCAGGCGCGAGCTTTCGCAAAGATCGCGCGCGACCACGGAATGCCGATCGACACCTCCGAGCGGCCGCGCATGGCCGCGACAATTCCGGCCTGCCGCGCCATTGTGGCCGCGCGGCGACACGCGCCCGACCGGATGCGCCTGTTGCTGCGCCGCCTGCGCATGCGCCACTTCTCGGGCGAGCTGCTCGACGAGGAGGCCACGCTGCACCGTGCCGCGCACGACGCCGGCCTCGAGCCCGGCGAGCTTCGGCGCTGGATGGCCGAGCCGGAGACCGAGAGCGAGTTGCGCGAGGACCTCGCCCAGGCGCGCCGGCCCATGCCCGCCGCGCAGGTGCTCGACCACAAGCTCGCCAACTGGTCCGGCGGGCGGCGCTACACCTGTCCCTCGTACGAGATCCAGCGCCTGGCGGACGGCGTGCGCATCGCCGTGCCCGGCTTCCAGCCGTTCAACGTCTACGACGTGATCACGGCCAACCTGGTCCCGGGCCTCGAGCGGCGCGACGCCGCGGAATCGGTCCAGCAGGTGCTCGACTGGGCCCACACTCCGCTTGCCTCCAAGGAGGTCGCGGTGGTCTGCGACGTCTCGCTCGAGGACGCTCGCGAGCAGCTCGGCCGGGTGGCGGACGAGCAGCACGTCGGTTTCGACGGCTTCTGGACACTCGACGGCCAGCCGGCCGGAGCGGCGCCATAGGCGACGTCCAGCTCACGCGCTTTCGTGCCGGCGCCGCTATGCGCTTCCCCCGCGCAGACCCCGCGGCTAGACGAGCACGCCCTCGAGCCGCAGCAGGAACTCCTTGCGCTCGACCCCGCCCGTGTAGCCGCCCAGCGCGCCGCCGGTCCTGAGCACCCGGTGGCAGGGGACGACCACCGGCATCGGGTTGGCCCCGAGAGCGTTGCCGGCGGCCCGCACCGCACGCGGGCTGCCCGCCCCTGCGGCCATCTCGGCGTAGGTGCCGGTCCGGCCGAAGCCGATCCGTGCCGTCCGGCGCAGCACTTTCTGGGTGAACCCCACGAGCTGCGACCAGTCGATCGGGATGTCGAAACGGGTGCGCGAGCCGGCGAAGTACTCGTCGAGTTCGCGGCGCACGGGGTCGAGCCGCGCGGGCGCCTCGAGCACCCGCGGCGAGATGCGCCCGGCCAGGTTCTCCAGCACCTCGTCGGGCGAGCGGAACTCGCTGTAGGCCACCCGCACGAGCCCCTTGGGGGTGGCGGCCACCAGCAGCGGGCCCAGCGGCGAGTCGACCGAGGCGTAGGCCACGTCGACCAGCCCCTCCGCCTCCGCGCGGGTGGCCACGTCCGGGGTGTTGCCGGGCAACGAGTCGCCCGCCCGGCGCAGGGTGGTTTCGATGTCAGTCATGTTCGAGCTCCTCTCTGAGTCTTTTGAGGCCCTCATGCACGTTCCGGCGCGCCGCGTCCTCAGAGGACGCGAGCAGCACGGCCAGCTCGGCGTAGGACATCCCGAGCACCGAGCGGCAGAAGACCGCCGTGCGCTGCTTGGGGGGCAGGGCGCGCAACCGTTCCCAGAGCTCTGGATCGCTGTCGTCCGCGGGTGGTGCGGCTCGCTCCGGCGGAGCGCCCACCGGAACAGCGCGGCGGGCGCGGCCCCGATGCGAATCAGTGGCCTTGTTCTGAGCGATGCGAAACAGCCACGCGCGCAGGTTGTCGGCCCGGCGCAGGCGCGGGTACGCGCGCAGGGCCGAGATCCAGGTCTCCTGGAACGCGTCGTCGGCGTCGACCGGCCCGGCGGTGGCCACGAGGAAGCGGTAGATCTCCACGCGGTGCTCGTCGAGCAGGGTCTGAAACGGCGGCAACCTCACGCTCGTAGAACGCCCCGTGCGACCGCCATGTGAGGTCTAGGAACGGATGAAGATCGGCGTTCCCAGGGGGATCGTCTCGATCAGCCAACGAGCCTGCTGCGCCCGGGCCCGCAGGCAGCCGAGGGACGTGGGCCGCCCGATGCTCGCCAGGTCCCGGGTCGCATGGATCGCGAGTCGATCCCCGCCCGGCCAGTCCGGCGGGAGGTCCGTCTGGTGCCCGGTGAGCGCCAGCACGCAGCAGCCATAGGAGGACTCGCCGTCGGTCACGCGCAGCCTGTCGGTGACCGAGAAGCGCCCCTGCGGCGTTGCGTTGCCCGCTCGGCCGATGGCCACGCTCAGCGCGCGGGTGGTGCGACCGTCCTCGCGGACCACCAGCCGCCGCTTCGAGAGGTCGGCGTGCAGCGACCAGCGCACGCAGTCGAGGCGAGCCTTGCGCGCCGGCAGCCAGGCGACCTCGCCGTTCTCGAGCTCGGGCGCCTGCACGGCAAGCCAGTCACCCTCGCGGCGCACGACCCCGAACACCCGTGGCGACCCCCATTCCGTCCTCGCGGTGACCCTCAGACGCGGCCTGCCCCCCGGGCGCCGGTAGAGCGTGGAGCGCTGGCGCACGTACGCCGTGGAATGGCAGGCGACGGTCTGCGGCTCGGAGGGGAAGGGCGCGGCCATCGGCCCGCTCTGGTCGGGAACGAACTGCCTCGTGCCGTCGCCCGTGCCCGATCCGCCCTCGGACGCCTGTCCGTCGCCGCCGAACTGGGTGGCGCCGAACAGCCCGGCCGCGGCCGCCAGCGCGGCAATGCCGGTGGCGAACAGGGCCACCGCAAGGCGGGGAAAGCGCGACGGGGCAGCTTCCCGGGGGCGCTCGGACTCGACGCCGGGATCGGGCCCGGACGCGGCCGTAGCTCCGTGGGGCTCGGCCCCCGCAGCAACCCTGCCGCCCTCCGGCTGTGCCCGGGCCTCCACCCCCTCTGGTCCCGCCACCCGCTCGAGCGCCGGATCACTCGCCACCGGCACCACGGTGGGGCGAACGTGTCGTGGGGTGGGCGCCTCGGCCGCGGCATCCGGCAGCGCGTTTCGGCGCGACTCATCCGAGAACTCCTCGCCCGGCCCGCGCACCGGACCCCTGGCGCTCCAGACATCCTTCTCGAGGAGGGTTTGGAGCACCCTGCCCAGGTCCTCCCCCCTCTGAATCCCGAGCTCGTCGGCCAGGCGCTCGATCGCGCCGGCGCGCCGGCTGGCCACCTCGGGCGGCTCCACGTCGTACATGCGGGCCAGCGCGTCGTCCGGTACACGCCGGCGCAGCGAGAGCGACAGCAGCTCGCGATCCCTCGGGTCGAGGCGCTCGAGCGCAGCGGCGAGCTGTTCGGGACTGATCACGGGTTCTCAGGGCCAAGCAGCAGCCGCGGGCGGCGAAGACTGCTTGCTCACAAGCGTACTGGCGCCTCCGGCTCCAGCCGCCGGATCAGTACAGCTTCCGCTCGTAGTCCTTGCCGAGGTGCTCCTCGACGTACTCGAGCGTCACCTCGGGCATGCTGATGTGGTCGCGCAGGATTCGCGATGCCGACGGCAGCTCGTCGGACCACGTGTCGGGCTGCCACGCGCCCGATCGGATCAAGGCCTTGGCGCAGTGGATGAAGGCGGCGTCCACCTCGACGCCGAGGCCCAGACTGGGCACGCGGCCATACACGGCAAGCCCGGCCAGCAGGGCCTCGTCCCGGGTGATGCAGGCGCGACCCTCGACCCGCAGCGTCTCGCCCAGGCCCGGGATCAAGAAGAGCAGCGACGCGCGCGGGTTGTCGAGGAGGTTGCGCTGCGAGTCGAGCCGGCGATTGCCCGGGAAGTCGGGCACGAGCAGGCGGCGATGGTTGAGCGCTTGGCTGAAGCCGGCCGGACCGCCCCGGGGCGACACGTCGCAGTTCCCCTCCGCATCGGCCGTGGCGAGCATGAGCAGCGGCGAGCGGGCAATGAAGTCGCGGCAGTGCTGATCGAGGTGGTCGATCTCCTTCAGGAGAGGCGGCGACTCGCCGGGTGGAGGCGGGATCACCTCACGCAGCTCGGCCTCGCTGGCCACCACCCGTCCGAAGGGATTCATCGCCCGAACATACCGGCGTGCCGTTTGTCGGAACCGCCGCCCAGCGGCGCGCCCGCCGGCTCGGGCCAGATCGAGGGGCTGTTCAATCGCTACTTCGATCGCCAGGGTCTCGCGTACCTGCCCACCGCGTTCGACGGCCGCTCCGACTACGGCGCGTTCATTGCGAACGGCGTCCCGGCCGGCGGTCTGTTCACGGGGGGCCGAGGGCATCAAGACCGAGGAGCAGGAGGCCCTGTTCGGCGGAGTGGCCGGACTGGCCTACGACCCCTGCTACCACCAGGCCTGTGACACGTTCTTCAACCTGAGCGAGAACGCGCTGGACGAGATGTCCGACGCGGCGGCTCACAGCACGTGGACGCTCGCCCGGTCGCAGAGCCCGATCACCAACGCCCAGGCTGCGAAGGCGAGCAAGGCCAAGAAGGCCAAGCGCTCCAAGCGCGGCAAGGCCCTGAAGTACCGCGGCGGTCAGGTGATTCGCTGATACCGACACGCCGTTGAAGCACCAGCGAGGGGGCGCCTGCGGCGCCCCCTCGCTCGTTCTGGGCCCGCGCGGTCAGGTCGGCGAGTGGCTCGCACGGGCGGTCGGGCGAGAGTTGCGTCCGTGCGCCCGGATGGTTGCCGCGTAGGCCGCCTCGAAGCCCTGGCGCCAGCTGGGGTAGCGCAGCCGCCAGCCCAGCTCTCGCTTGGCCTTCGCGTTGGAGGCGCCGCGCGCCTCGGTCCCCATCATCACCGCCGCGTCGCCCGCGAACAGCCGAGCCAGCCAGCGGGGAAAGTGGCGGGGCGGCTTGGCGCCCAGCGCCTTCGCGAGCACCGGCAGCCACTCGCGCACCGGGGCCGCTCGTCGTCGACGACGTTGTAGATGCCGGCCACGTCGTGCTCGATCGCGAGCACCGTTGCGGCAGCGGCGTCGTCGAGATGGATGAAGGACGAGACCCCGCCGCCGGCGCCGACGATCGGGAACTGCCGCGTGCGGACCGGCTCCACCAAGCCGTCGTTGCCCGCGCCGTAGAAGCCGCCGTAGCGAAGCGCGATCCCGCCCGCGTCGGTGACCGCCCGGTCGAGATACCGCATGGCGGCGTCGGTCTCACGCATCGACGCGACCGGGCTCGCGTCGAGCGGATCGTCCTCGGTCTTGACCGAGCCGCCCTCGCGCGCGTAACGGAAGCTGGCGAAGCTCTGGGCCACGAAGCGCTGCACGCCCCCTTCGCGCGCAGCAGCCAGCAGGGCATCGGTGCCCTCGGTCCGAAGCCGGTTGGTATGCGCGAAGCTGCGGTCGAGGTGCCTGGAGAAGCGCACATCGGCCAAGGCGGTTGCCTGATGGACGAGCGCGTCGGGCTCGGTTTCGAGGACGGCCTGGCGCACGGCGCGCGCGTCGAGCAGGTCGAGCGCAAGCGGCTGGGCTCCGAGCGCCCGCACACGTTCGCCGTTTCGGGGCGACCTGAAGGTGCCGATCGCCTCGTGGCCTCGCTCTATCAGCTGAGCAACGAGCCGGCTTCCGATCGCGCCGCTTGCCCCGGCGACGAAGACTCGCATCGTGTTCTCCTTTCTCGTCTTGTCACATCGCCCGTTCTCGCGGGTCTGTTGGTATGACACGACGCAACGGAGGAACGTGACCCATGGATGAGCGCGAATGGCTGGCGGAGAGCTTCGAGCAGCATCGGACTCGTCTGCGCGCGGTGGCCTACCGGATGCTGGGCTCCGTGAGCGAGGCCGACGACGCCGTCCAGGAAGCCTGGTTGCGACTCAACCGCACTGACGCGAGCCGGGTGGAGAACCTCGGTGGGTGGCTGACCACCGTGGTCGCGCGGGTCTCGCTGAACGTGCTCCGCGCGCGCAACCAGCGGCGCGAGGTGCCGCTCGGCGTTCACGTTCCTGAGCCGATCGTCGACCGCGCCGACGGGACGGACCCGGAGCACGAGGCGCTGCTGGCCGACTCCGTGGGTCTCGCCCTGCTCGTGGTGCTCGAGACGCTCAGCCCAGCCGAGCGGCTCGCCTTCGTGCTGCACGACATGTTCGCCGTGCCCTTCGACCAGATCGCTCCGATCGTCGACCGCTCCCCGGATGCCGCGCGCCAGCTCGCCAGCCGCGCGCGCCGGCGCGTGCAGGCGGAGCACACCACACCCGACGCCGACCTGGACGCCCAGCGCGAGGTCGTGGAGGCCTTCCTCGCGGCCGCCCGAGACGGGGACTTCGACCGCCTGGTCGCGGTGTTGGACCCGGATGTCGTGCTGAGAGCCGACCTCGGTCCGCTGGCAGGTGGATCGCGAGAGGTGCGCGGCGCGGCGGCAGTCGCCGGCCAGGCCCAGACCTATGCGCGGCTGGCGCTCGTCACGCACCCGGTGCTCGTCAACGGCGCTCCGGGAACGGTCTCCACACGCGACGGACAGCCCTTCTCGGTCGGGAGCTTCACCATCAGGGACCGCAAGATCGTCGCACTGGACTTCCTCGCCGACCCCGCGCGCCTGCGCCGGCTCGACCTGACGATCCTCGACGACTGACTGTCCTCATCAGCGGAGGGGGAGGGATTCGAACCCTCGAGACACCTTGACGGCGCCTAACGGTTTTCAAGACCGTCGCATTCAACCGCTCTGCCACCCCTCCGGGCCGCGCGCAGAATCCTAGGCCAGCGCCTTGATCGTTTCGGGCGCACCGAAGCGGTGCAGCACCTCGGGAATCTCGATCGTCCCGTCCTCGCGCTGATGGTTCTCCACGATCGCGATGATCGTGCGGCCCACGGCCACCGCCGTCCCATTGAGCGTGTGCACCGGCCGCGGGCTCCCGCCCTCCGCGGACCGGTAGCGGACGTCAAGGCGGCGGGCCTGGTAGTCCGTGGTGTTGGAGCACGAGGTGAGCTCGCGGAAGCGCTCCTGGCCCGGCAGCCACGCCTCGAGGTCGTACTTCTTGGCCGCCGAGGCGCCGAGGTCGCCGACTGCGATGTTGACCACCCGGTAGGGGATCCCGAGCGTTCGCAGGATCTCCTCCTCGATCGAGAGCAGCCGCTCGTGCTCGGCCTGAGACTGCTCGGGTTCGACGAACGTGAACATCTCGACCTTGTCGAACTGGTGCACCCGGAACAGGCCCTGGGTGTCCTTGCCCGCCGCTCCGGCTTCGCGCCGAAAGCAGGGGGAGAAGCCGGCGTAGCGCCGCGGCAGCTCCGCGGTGCTCAGTATCTCCCCCGCGTGGAGCGAGGCCAGCGGGACCTCTGAAGTGCCCACCAGGTAGAGCTCGTCCTCGGGAACGCGGTAGAGCTGCTGCTCGGTGTCCGGCAGCATGCCGGTCCCGAACAGCGCCTGCTCGCGCACCAGCACCGGCGGGATCGCCGGCGTGAAGCCCCGCTGCTCGACCAGGTCGAGAGCCCACTGGACGAGCGCCAGCTGGAGCTTCACGAGCGGGCCCTTCAGATAGACGAAGCGTGAACCCGACACGCGGGCACCGGCCTCCGAGTCGAGCAGGTCGCCGAGCAGCTCCACGTGGCTGCGCCCGGTTGCGCCTGCCTCGCCCTCCTCGCGCAGAACCTCGTCTTCGGCCGGCGCGGTGGGGTCGGGGAGGTTGGGCAGCGAGGCCAGCGCCGCGCGGCGCCGTTCCTCCACCTCGCGCAGCTCCTCCTCGAGCTCCTTCTCCCGCTTCGACGCCTCCCTCACCTCCGCGATCGCGGCCGAGGCGTCCTCGCCGGAGCGCTGCAGCTCGCCGATGCGCCGGGAGGCTTCGTTCTTTCGCCGCCGCAGCTCCTCGAGCTCGGGCAGGATCACGCGCCGGCGCTCATCGAGCTCGAGGGCCTCATCGAGCAGCCGAGGGTCCGCTCCCCGCCGGGCGAGCGCCTCGCGCGCGGGGCCCGGGTCCTCCCGGATCTGTCTCAGGTCGAGCACGGCGGGGCTAACCCCCCGCTACCGGCCCGAATACTCGGAGAGGAAGTCCGCCACGGCCTCGGCGTCCTCGCCCACCACGATGTTGGCCGGCATGATCGCGCCGGAGAAGCCGCCGTTGCGGATCGCGTAGAGCACGTCATCGCGGCTCTCCTTGCGCTGGTTGAAGTTAGGCCCGTTGGTGCGCTCGCCGCCCTGGAGCTGGTCGACGGGCTTGGACCCGTACGCGTTGGCGGCCTCGAGCGTATGGCAGCCCGAGCAACGCTCGTTGAAGAGCTCGGCGCCGCGCCGGTTGGTCTGCTGGTCCTCGGGGACTTCGATCTCCCCGCCACAGCCCACGAACAAGGCGGCGGCGATGGCGCAGGCGATGGCTACCGGACGGCTCACGGCCGCGGATAGTACCGGCCGGCATGCGTGGGCCAGCGCCACGAGGAGCGGCTACGCGCCGAGGCAGGAGCGGTGGCGCCCGCGGCGAATCAAGCCTTGCCCCGGCGACGGCCTTGACGGCCCCAGACAGCGAAGGATTCGCACAGGAGCCGTCTTCTTCGGCGGCGAACAGGCCGCCGCCGGGGCTCCAGAGCTCAGGCCGCCCGCCGCTTGGAGAACCGCAGCAGCGTGCCGTCGGCTCCGGGACGCAGGTCGACCTCGTCCATCAGCAGCCGCATGAACTCGAGGCCGCGTCCCGACTCGGGCAGGTCGCCGCGACGACGGACGCGCGGCCGGAAGCGACCGGTGTCGAGCACCTCGAAGACGAGCGCGCCGGACTCCTCTCTGACCAGGATGTGGATCGGGTCCAAGGACGAGGATGACCCGTGCTGGATCGCGTTGGTCACGGCCTCGCTCATCGCGAGCTTGACCCGGTAGCGGTCGTCATCGTCGAGCCCGAACTCGGCCGCGGCCTGCTCGGCGAAGTCGCGCGCCTCCTTGAGGCGACCGACGTCCGCTCGTATCGAATGCTGACGTGGGAGGAAGCTGACCATGTACCGGTTTAACCGAGTCACCGGGGAAGTCTTACGCGAACTCCTCTGGTTCGGATGCACGTCACCGGAATTTTCTCAGTGATCCGTTCTTAAGACCTCCGCGAAGAACCGCCCAGTGTGTGTCGGGAGGACTCCTGGCCCCAAACCTCCACGGAGGAGCTCTGATGAAGCGGCTCTCGTTTCTCGCGGCCTTGCTGGCCGTAGCGGTCGCGGTGCCCTTGAGCATCGGCTCAAGCCACCGCGAAGCGCCCCGGATCCTGAAGGATCCCACTGCAGACAACACGGACGTCTGGGCCTTCACTGCGCCGGACGCCCAGAAGTCCCTGACGGTCGTGTCCAACTGGATCCCGCTTGCGGATCCGGCGGGTGGTCCCAACTTCTACCCGCTCGATGAGAACGCCCGGTACTACGTCAAGATCGACAACTCGGGTGATGGATACGAGGACGTTGCCTACCGCTGGCAGTTCAAGACGCGGTTCCGCAACCCCAACTCGTTCCTGTACGCGGCTCCCACGGTCGACTCGATCAACGATCCGGACCTGAACCTGGTCCAGACCTACGACCTCTACAAGGAGACCTACAACAGCAGGCGACGGCTCGTCAGCACCAAGCGCATCGTCAAGGACGCGCCGGTTGCTCCCGACAACGTCGGGCCCAAGACGATTCCGAACTACGCCCAGGTCGAGGCAGGCGCGACCGTCCCGGTGAAGGGCGGCGGCAAGACCGCAGTCATTCCCGCCGACGACGCGTTCTTCGTCGACCTCGGCGCGATATTCGACGGAATCAACATCGACAAGCCCGGCCGGCCGAACATCGGGCTCGGCAACCAGGGTGGTGGCAAGGACGACGTCGCCGGTTACAACACCAAGTCGTTCGTGCTCCAGGTGCCCGAGAGCGAAGTCACGCGCGACGGCAAGCATGTGGCGGGCATGAGCGCCAAGAACGCCGTCGTGGGTGTTTGGTCGACCACCGAGCGCAAGCGCTTCTCCGTCCTGTCGAGGGGCGCGACGAGCAAGTCCAAGAAGGCCAAGCGCTCTCACCGCAACCACAACTGGGTGCAGGTGAGCCGCCTCGGGAACCCCCTCATCAACGAGGTGATCGTCCCGCTCGGCAAGAAGGACAAGTTCAACGCCACGTCCCCCGCGGACGATGCGAAGAACTTCGGCCAGTTCGCACTCAACCCCGAGCCGGCGCGCATCCTGAATGCGCTGTTCAACCTGGGGATCCAGGAGAAGAACCGGACCGACATCGTCCAGGCGCTGTTGACCGGTGTGCCCGGACTGACGCAGATCGGCAGCAAGCCGGCTGCGGCTGACACGCTCAAGCTCAACCTGGGCGTGGCTCCGGCCGCGAATCCGAACCGCTTCGGCGTCCTGGCGGGCGACACCGCCGGATTCCCGAACGGTCGCCGGCTGATCGACGACGTCGTCGACATCGAGCTCCGTGTGATCGCAGGCGCACTTCTGTCGCCCGCGAAGAACATCCCGCTCGGAGACGGCGTGGACCGGAACGACAAGCCGTTCCGGTCGACGTTCCCGTACGTCGCCCTGGCGAACGACGGGTTCAACAGCACGCTCAAGCGGACCGAGCCGCAGCACGCACCAGTGCCGCAGCCGCCGCCTGCGCAGCTGCCGTAGCAAGGACGGCTCCCGGCAGGCCCGTCCGCCATCCGGCGGACGGGCGGCCGGGCCGCCGGCTCAGTCCCCGCGACCTGACAGGACCCCCGCCGATGACCGCGATCCGACCGAATCTCACAAAGCTGCTGGTGCCGCTGGCCGCGTTCCTCAGCGCGCTCATCCTGCTCGTCGCGTTGGGTCCCTCCGGCGACATCGAGCTCCCCGGCGCCACTGCCCCCGTGGACGCCGAGATCCCGCCCGGCGCCTCCACCGATCAGCGCATAGCGATCCTTCAGCGCGCGGTGCGCGCAGACGGCGCCGCCGCGGGTTACGCGTCGCTCGGCGACGCCTACGTGCAGAAGGCGCGCGAGACGGGTGACCCCTCCTACTACGCGCGGGCCGACCGCAGCTTCGACGCGGCGCTTCGCCGCGACCCCCGCGATCTGACCGCGCTGCTCGGTGCGGGCACGCTGGCCGGACTGCGACACGACTTCTCCGAGCAGCTGGGGCTCGGTCTCGAAGCACAGCGGATCCAGCCCGGGCTCGTCGACGCCTACCCCGTGATCGCCGACGCCCAGATCGAGCTCGGCCGCTACGACGCCGCCGAGAACACGATCCAGCGCATGCTCGACGCCAAGCCGAACCTCGCGTCGTACGCGCGAGCCTCCTACTTCCGCGAGCTCAACGGCGACCTCGATGGCGCCCTCGACGCCATGGGCCTGGCCGTGTCTGCCGGGGCGGGAGTGCCCGAGAACGTGGCGTACGTGCAGAACCTGATCGGCGACCTCGAGCTACAGCGCGGCCGGCCGGCCGCGGCGCGCTCGGCCTATCGAGCGGCGCTGGCGCGTCTGCCGCGCTATGCGCCCGCCCAGGCCGGGCTCGCGCGCGTGGATATCGCCACCGGCGACCTCGGGAGTGCAGCTCGCCGGCTCCGGGGAGTGACCCGGCGGCTGCCGCTCACGAGCTATCTGATCCTGCTCGCGGATACCGATGCCGCGCGCGGCGCAGCGGCCGCGGAGGGCGACCTCGACGTCGTGCGCGCCCAGCAGCGCCTGCTCGGCGCCGCCGGCACCCGCCCGGACGCCGAGCTGATCCTGTTCGAGGCAAGTCACGGTGATCCCGCCGCCGCCGTCCGGCTCGGACGCAAGCTGTGGGCTCAGGCGCCCAGCGTCCGCAGCGCCGACGCGCTCGGCTGGGCGCTCACCCGCGCCGGCCGCCCGGGCGAGGGCCTCACATGGGCGCAGCGCGCGCTGCGCCTGGGCTCGCGCGACGCGCTGTTCCACCTGCACGCGGGGCTGGCCGCGCAGGCCGCCGGACGCGCCGGTCTCGCCGCCGCCGAACTACGCACGGCGCTGGCGGGCGGGGCGGCACTGTCCGCGCTGCAGGCGCGAGACGCGCGCCAGGCACTGGAGGGGGTCCGATGAAACGGCTGCTCGCAGCTCTTGGTGTTGTCGTGGCGCTTGCCGTTCTGGCGCCGGCCGCGATGGCCCACCCGCTGGGCAACTTCTCGATCAACCACCTGAGCACGGTCAAGGTCTCGGATGACCGGGTGGATGTGCTCTACGTGCTCGACAAGGCGGAGATCCCGACCAGCGCGGACGCCGGAAAGACCCGCGCGGAGCTCACCGCGGGCATTCAGGCCGAGCTACGCGAGAAGCTCGGCCTCGAGGTCGACGGGCGGCCGGTGGCCCTGCGACCGCTGGAACCGAGGCTGTCCTTCCCCGAGGGACAGGCGGGCCTCGCGACCACCCGGCTCGAGCAGCCGTTGCGGGCCGTGGTGTCCGAGCCGGCCCGAGTCACGCTGAGTGACGAGACCTTCGGCGACCGCGTGGGCTGGAAGGCGATCGTGGCGGCACCGGGCTCCGGCACCGAGGTGCGCACCAGCGCGCCGAACGGCGACCCCACCAAGGGGCTGCGCCGCTATCCCGAGGATCTTCTCAACAGCCCGCTCGACCGGCGGGAGGCCTCCTTCTCGGTCGCGCCGGGCGAGGGCACGCTGATCGCCCCTCGCTCCGAGGGCAGCGGGCAGGTATCGACGACCCGTACGGGTGGCGATGGCTTCGCCGGCATCTTCGAGCAGGCCGCGTCGGGTGAGGGCGTGCTCTTCATCCTGCTGCTCGCGGCGTTCGGCTGGGGCGCTCTGCACGCGCTCTCACCGGGCCACGGCAAGGCGATGGTCGCGGCGTATCTCGTAGGCACGCGCGGGAAGCCACGCCACGCGGTGGCCCTTGGGGCCACGGTGACCGTGGCCCACACGGTCGGGGTGTTCCTGCTCGGATTCGTAACCCTCGCCCTGTCGCAGTACGTGCTGCCCGAGGACCTCTACCCGTGGCTCAACCTCGTGTCGGGCCTGCTGGTGGTGGTGATCGGAGCCGGCGTGCTGCGCTCCCGGATGCGCTGGACGCGCGCGCGCCGGGTGGCGGCCTCCGAAGGAGTCGAGCTCCCCGACGCGATAGGGCCGAGCGCCGACGGCGGGCATTCGCATGGACACGCGCACGGTCACGGCCACACGCATCAACACGGCCATGCGCACAGCCACGACCACAGCCACGACCACAGCCACCACCGCGGCATTCTGCAAGGCGGCGTCGAGCACTTCCTGGACCACCTGCGCGGCCGCGACCATGCTCACGGTCATCACAGCCACGGCACGATTGCGCACACCGAACCCGAGCCGGATACGGTCACAAAGCGCAGCCTCATCGGCCTCGGCGCGGCGGCAGGGCTGATCCCGTGCCCGTCGGCGCTCGTGGTCCTCCTGGGGGCGATCGCACAGCACGAGGTCGCCCTCGGCCTGCTGCTCATCACCGCCTTCAGCCTCGGTCTGGCCGGGACTCTGACCGGTCTCGGGCTGGCGGTTGTCTACGCGCGCAAGCTGGTGCCGCGGCTGGCGCCGCGGCTCGCGCTACCCAGCTCCGGCGGGATGCGCCGAGTGGTGGCCGCCCTGCCCGCGGCCTCGGCGCTGGTGATCGTAGGCGTCGGTTGCCTGCTCACCGCAAACGCCCTGCCCGGCGTGGTCTGAGCCGGCTCGCCGGCCGCGCGCGATAGGGGCTTTCTGCGAATGACTTGCATTTGCGAGTGATCCGTTTGAGACTCGCGTTCGCAGACTTCACTGAAGTCGCTTCAGAACGCCTCCGAATGACCGCCCCGCGTACAGGCCCCTCGCTCGAAGCGCCCGATATCGACTCGGCAGTGCATGCGCTGCGGGCGAGGGGCCTGCGGGTCTCCGCCGCCCGCCGGCTGGTGCTCGAAGCCCTCTACGCGGCCGGGGCTCCGATCTCCGCCGAGCAGATCGCCGACGGCCTCGCAGGGCGGCTGCCCCGCTCCGACCTCGCTTCGGTGTACCGCAACCTCGAGACGCTCGAGGGGGTCGGACTCGTGCGCCACCGTCACGTCGGCCACGGGCCGAGCCTCTACTCGCACGCCGGCCTCCATGAGCGCGAGTACCTGGTCTGCGACTCGTGCAACGCGGTCATGGTCGTCGACCCCGCCGAGTTGGATCCGGTCCGGGACCTGATTCAGGAGCGCTTCGGCTACGAGGCCCGCTTCAGCCACTTCCCGATCCTCGGGCTCTGCGCGGAATGCGCCCGCGAGGAGCCACTGGCCCCCGACCCCAAGGAGACCCGCGCATGATCGACCTACCCATTGCCCTTCACATCCCGGACGGCTTCCTGAGCCCGGGCGTGGCGGTGCTGTGCGGGCTCCTGGCCGCGGCGGCGGTGGCCTATGGCCTGCGCGTGGCCAACGTCGAGCTCGACGAAGCCCGCGTTCCCCTGCTCGGCGTCCTGGCCGCGTTCATCTTCGCCGTCCAGATGCTCAACTTCCCCGTCGTGGGCGGCACCAGCGGCCACCTGCTCGGCGCCACTCTGGCCGCGGTCCTGCTCGGGCCCTGGCTCGCCTGCCTCGTCATGGCGGTGGTGCTGATCGTCCAGGCCTTCCTCTTTGCCGACGGCGGCGTCAGCGCCCTGGGCGCAAACATCCTCAACATGGGCGTCATCGGCGCCCTGCTGGCCGGCTACCTGGTGGTGGCGGCCGAAAAGGTCCTGCCGCAGACGAAGACGGTGTTCCTCGGGATCGTCGGCGTGGTCTCCTGGCTCGCCGTGATGGCGGGCGCCGCGGCCACCTCGGTCGAGCTCGCGATCTCGGACACGATCCCCCTGGGCACCTCACTGCCCGCGATGCTCGGGGTGCACTCGCTGATCGGGATAGGTGAAGCGATCATCACGGTGGCGGCGGTGAGCGCGGTACTCGCCGTGCGGCCCGACCTCGTGGCGCTCGCCGACTTCGAGCCCGAGCCGTTGTCCGCGCCGGCTCCCAGCACGGCGGGGGGGCGGATCT
The DNA here is from genome assembly GCA_963813495.1 of uncultured Thermoleophilaceae bacterium. Taxonomy (GTDB): domain Bacteria; phylum Actinomycetota; class Thermoleophilia; order Solirubrobacterales; family Thermoleophilaceae; genus JACVRW01. The sequence continues at coordinate 149,379 of CAWEZC010000004.1, read as the reverse complement.
GATGAAGATCCCGACCCGCATCTTCGTGATCCTCGCCCTGGCCGTGGCCGTGGGGCTCGCCACCGCGGTGTCGCCGTTCGCGTCGGCCAATCCCGACGGCCTCGAGAAGGTCGCCGAGGACAAGGGCTTCATCGACGAGGGCAGGCTGCACTCCATCCAGGAGGACTCGCCGATACCCGACTACGCCTTCCCGGGCGTGGACAACGAGCGTGTGGCCACCGGCCTGGCCGGCTTCGCCGGCGTTCTTGCCGTGTTCGCGGTCGGCAGCGGGATCGCCTACCTGGTGCGGCGCCGGGAAGCCGGCGCCGGTCCCGCCCGCGGAGCCCCGGCGTGAGCGCAGGGGCCCACCGGAACGCCAGTGGGCGCTCTCTGTAACCACTCACTCGAGCTGACCGGGCTGGCCGGCGACCCCGCCAGCCCGGTTCACCGTCTCGACCCGCGCGCAAAGATCGTGGGGCTCGTGGGCGTCACGCTCGTGGCCGTGTCCACGCCGATCACGGCGTGGCCGGCGTTCCTGGCCTGCGCCGCCGTGCTGGTGCTCGTGGCGGCCCTGGCCAAGGTGAGTCCGCGAGACGTCTGGCGCCGGGCGCGCTTCATCCTGCCGCTGGTCCTGTTCGTGGGCCTGTTCATCCCACTGGCGCGCAAGGGTGGTAGCGCCTACGACCTCGGCCCGTTGACCGTGCACGAGGAGGGGCTCGAGACCTTCGCCGCGGTGGCCGCGAAGGCGACGATCGGCACGGTGGCCGCCGTCCTGCTCGGCGCCACCACCTCGTTCCCGTCGGTGCTGCGTGGGCTCGAGGCGATGCGCGTGCCGCGCCTGCTCGTGCTGATCGCTGCCTTCATGTACCGCTACCTGTTCGTGATCGTCGAAGAGGTGGGGCGGATGCGCGCTGCGCTTGCCGCCCGCGCCTACCGTCCCCGTAACGCCCTTCACGCCGCTGCCCTCGGGCGTGTGGCCACCGCGATGTTCCTGCGCACGTACTCGCGCGGCGAGCGCGTCTACCACGCGATGCTCTCGCGCGGCTACCGCGGGGAGATGCCCCAGCTCGCGCCGCTCAGCTTCCACCGCGCCGACGCCCTGTTCGTGATCGCTGTGCTGGCCCTGCTGCTGCCCGCTCGCATCGTCGCCGGGGTGGCCGCATGAGCTGCGCGGTACACGCCCAGGGCCTGACCTTCCACTACCCCAACGGCCAGCCCGGCCTGCACGGCCTCGAGCTGCACGTCGAGCACGGGGAGCGAGTGGCCATCCTGGGGCCCAACGGCGCGGGCAAGACGACCTTCATGCTCCATCTCAACGGGCTGATGACGGGCAGCGGGCGACTGGAGGTGGCCGGCCTCGAGGTGGGACCGAAGACGCTGGCCGAGCTGCGCACCCGCGTGGGGCTGGTCTTCCAGGATCCCGACGACCAGCTGTTCATGCCCACGGTCGAGGAGGACGTGGCCTTCGGGCCGCTCAACATGGACCTCTCACGCGAGCAGGTGGCCAGGAGGGTCGACGAGGCGCTGGCCGCCGTGCGCATGAACGCGGCTCTCAGGCGCGCGCCCTACCAACTCTCGATGGGCGAGCGCCGGCGCGTGGCGATCGCCACCGTGCTCGCCATGCACCCCCGCCTGCTCGTGCTCGACGAGCCCTCGGCCAACCTCGATCCGCGCGCCCGGCGCGAGCTGCTCGAGGTGCTCAGCACGATCGACCGCACGATGCTCCTCGCCACGCACGACCTGCCGCTGGCGGCCGAGCTCTGCGAGCGCGCCGTGATCCTGGCCGGCGGGCACATCGCAGCCGACGCCCCCAGCCACGAGCTGCTGGCCGACGAGGAGCTCCTGGCCGCGCACGACCTCGAGCTCCCGGCCGGCTTCGACCTCGACCGTGTGGAACTTCGCTCACGGCCGGCTTCGGACACCGCCGGCGGGCTACAGTTTCCCCCAGCGACCCGGAGGTAGCGATGACCGAGCACGAGCACGACCACGAGACGTCTCATTCCCACGAACACAGCCACGGCGGCACGACTCACGCGCATCCCCACTCGGATCACGACCACGACCACACCGACCACGAGCACGAGCACAGCCACGGCGACGTGACCCACTCCCACCCGCACACCCATGAGGCGGGCGGCGAGGAGGACCACTCCCACGAGCACTGAGCCGGGAGCGCGGCGGGCGCTTCAGCCGCCGCCGGTCTGGTAGGCCCGCAGGGCCAGCGTCAGGATCAACAGGGCGCCCACGGTCATCACGCCCATCTCGCCGAGGGCCACGCGCCGGGCGAGCGTGACCTGCTCGCGGCGGTCGAGGGCGTCCACGTCCTCGACGCCCTCGAGCTCGCGCTGGGCAACGCCGGCGCGCATCGCCTCGCTGATCAGCGTGATGAGCAGCGGCGCCACGCCGTAGGCCACGTGCAGCCCGTCCGGGGACGAGGCTCCGCGGGCCAGCAGGATCAACCCGATCACCACCTCGACCACGACCGTCGCCTGCGCCACGCGCAGCAGCGGCCAGAACACCAGCGCGGCCCGTGCGTCCTTGCGCAGCCAGCCCACGGCGCCCCAGCCGGCGGCCACGAGATTGGCCACCAGGACGGCAATGCCGACCACCATATGGAGGCCGGTCAGGGGGTGCCCTTTCGCACTATGTAGCAGCGTCGCACAAGCTTGCGTTATACCTCCGGGCTTAGGAGTGCTGAAGAGCTACCTGCCAGCCCTTGTGTTCCTGGTGCTCGGCATCGGGATCGGAACCGCCTTCACGCTCGCCAACAGCGTGTTGGGACCGAAGCGTCCCGGGAAGGTCAAGAGCGAGCCCTACGAGAGCGGCCTGCCTTCGGATGTACGCAAGTCGTTCCGCTTCGGGATCAGCTTCTACCTGATCGCCATGCTCTTCATCCTGTTCGACATCGAGGTCGTCTTCCTCTACCCGGTGGCTCTCAAGCTCGATGCCTTCGGGGTCTTCGCTCTGGTCGAGATGATCGTGTTCGTCGTACTACTGCTGGTTGCGCTCGTGTTCGTCTGGAGGAGGGGAGCACTCGAGTGGAAGTGACGCGCACAGGCGGGCAGGAGGGCCTCCGGGTCCGCCAGCTGAAGGCCCAGCAGATGCTGCGCGGCGAGCTGGCCGGCCGCGACCTGGACGAGTACGTGGAGGAGCGGCTGCTCTTCACCACGTTCGAGACCGCCCAGAACTGGGCCCGCAAGAACTGCCTGTTCCCGCTCGGCTTCGGGCTCGCCTGTTGCGCGATCGAGATGATCACTGTGATCGGCTCGCCCCGCAACGACCTCGCCCGCTTCGGCGCCGAGGCAATTCGCTTCACGCCGCGTCAGGCCGACCTGCTGATCCTGTCCGGACGGGTCTCGATCAAGATGGCCCCGATCATCCGCCGCCTGTACGACCAGATGCTCGAACCCAAGTGGGTGATCGCCATGGGCGTGTGCTCCTCGAGCGGAGGGATGTTCAACAACTACGCCGTGGTGCAGGGAGCGGACAAGTTCCTGCCCGTGGACATCTACGTGCCCGGCTGCCCGCCGCGCCCGGAGGCGCTGATCTACGGGATCATGAAGCTGCAGGACAAGATCCAGGGCAAGTCCGACATGGGCTGGCGCGAGCGCTACCAGGCAGAGGACACCGTCGAGGTCGCCGATGCCTGATGCGACGGGCCTGGAGCTGATCGCCCAGCGCGTGCGCGAGAGCGTGTCCGAGGACGCGGTGACCGAGACCGCCTTCTTCCGCGGCGAGGCCACATTGCAGGTGGCCCCCGAGAGCGTCCACGACGTGCTGGCCCACCTGCGTGAAGCGGGCGAGCCGTGGGAGCGCCTGATGAGCGTGCACGGCTGCGACTACCTGCCCGAGGAGCCGCGCCTGGGAGTGCACTACCAGCTGCTGTCGATGGAGCGCTGCGACCGCCTTTGCGTCAAGACGCGGCTGGGAGCTGAGGATCCGCACGTGCCCAGCGTGGTCGACCTCTTCCCCACGGCCGATTTCCACGAGCGCGAGGTCTACGACTTCTTCGGCGTTGTCTTCGACGGCCATCCCGACCTGCGCCGCATCCTGATGCCCGAGGACTACACCGGCTTTCCCCAGCGCCGGGACTTCCCGCTCGGCGGCGAGCCCGTGCTCTACACCTTCAACGAGAAGAAGCTTCCGCGCTGGTATGACTGACGAACGCAACGGATCCGAGGACCCGGCAAGGAAGGTCACCGCCGCGGCCCTGAAGGTGCCCTATCGCGAGCGGGAGCGCTCGGTGACCATGGAGCGAATGGGCGAGGAGCCCGTTTCCGGCACCGAGGCGCTGGCCAAGGGCGACCTCGACGAAGAGCTGTTCACGATCAACATCGGGCCGCACCATCCGGCCACCCACGGTGTGCTGCGGCTGCTCACCACGCTGGAGGGCGAGATGGTGCGTGACGTCAGGCCGATCATCGGCTACGTCCACACCGGCATCGAGAAGAGCTGCGAGGACCAGCAGTACTGGAAGGTCATCACCTTCGTCGAGCGCATGGACTACCTCGCCTACTACTTCAACGCGCAGGTCTACTGCATGTCGGTGGAGCGGCTGCTGGACATCGAGGTGCCGCTGCGCGCGCAGTACCTGCGCGTGATCCACATGGAGCTCAATCGGATTGCGTCCCACCTGTTCGCGCTCGCCACCGGCGCGCTCGATATCGGCGCGATCACGATGCTCTGGTGGGGCTGCCGCGACCGCGACCTGGTGCTCGACCTGTTCGAGATGTCGAGCGGCCAGCGCATGCACACGCGCTACATCCAGGTGGGCGGCGTGATGGAGGACATCCCGCCCGGATTCGACGCTCGCGTGCGCGCCTTCCTCGAGCTGATGCCGAAGCGCATCGACCAGTACGAGTCGTTGCTCGACCGCAACGAGATCTGGCTGCGGCGACTGAAGGGCACGGGCGTGATGTCCCAGCAGCGCGCACTCGAGCTGGGCGTGACCGGGCCGCTGCTGCGGGCCACCGGGCATCCCTGGGACCTGCGCAAGGCCATGCCCTACTCGTCCTACGAGCACTTCGACTTCAACGTGCCGGTGGGCAGCGTGGGCGACAACTTCGACCGCTACAAGGTCCGCCTCGACGAGATGCGCCAGTCGCTGCGGATCGTCGAGCAGGCGCTCGACGGGCTACCCGAGGGCCCCTGGATCACCGACGACCGCAAGATCGCGCTTCCACCCCGGCATGAGCTGGCCACCTCGATGGAGGCCCTGATCCATCACTTCAAGCTCGTCACCGAGGGCTTCCGCGTGCCTCCGGGCGAGACCTACACGGCGATCGAGTCGCCCCGCGGCGAGCTCGGCTGCTTTGTCCTGGCCGACGGCTCGGCCAAGCCGGCGCGCGTGCACTTCCGCGACCCCAGCTTCGCGAACCTGCAGGCGCTCCCGGACATGGCCAAGGACTCGTTGATCGCCGACTTCATCGCCTGTGTGGCCATGCTCGACCCGATCCTGGGGGGCATCGACCGGTGAGCCCCACGGACGAGGGCAGCCTGCACGCGGTCCCTCTCCCGCCGGGCTGGGACGAGGCCGTGCTCATCGACGAGGATCCGGCCACGATCCCCGATCCGGCCGAGGTCGAGGTACCGGAGGAGCTGCGCGCCGAGATCGTGCGGCTGATGTCGCTCTATCCCGAGCGCCACTCGGCCACACTGCCGGCGCTGGCGGCGGCCCAGCGCATACACGGCTGGTGCTCGCCCGAGGCGCTACGCCAGGTCGCAGCCGTGATGCAGGTGACTCCGGGCTACCTGTCGAGCATCGCCACGTTCTACGACATGCTGCGCACCGCGCCCACGGGCCCGAGCTACCTGTACGTCTGCACCAGCGTGGCCTGCCACCTGCGCGCCGCCAAGGAGGTCTACGACGCCGTGGCCGACGAGGCCGGGCGCCAGCAGCTCGAGGGCGTGGAGATCCGCGAGTTCGAGTGCCTGGGCGCCTGCGACATGGCCCCCATGGCCTCAGTCAACGGCCGCTACGTGGGCCCGCTCGCGACCAGCGACGCCCCGGAGCTGGTGAGTGCCCTGAAGGAGGGGCGCGAGGTGCTGCCCGGGCGCGGCCTGGGTGACCCAGGCTTCGAGCTGGGCAGGCCGCCCGAGTCGCCGGCGGGTCCGGGCGAGGACCCGGACGTCCATCCCGCCGGCGGCACCTGGAAGGACGCGGCGCTGCTCGACGTGCCGCCCGCGGAGGGCCCACCCCCGCACATGCGCGACCTGCCTCACCCGATCGATCCCGGCACGAGCGTGGCGCCGGAAGAGGACGACCAATGACCGAGACCCGGATCCTGATGGCGCACATCGACGAGCCCGGCCTGGCGACGATGGACGTCTACGAGCGCCTCGGCGGCTACCGCTCGGCGCGCAAGGCGCTGCTGGAGATGTCACCCGAGACGGTGTTGCACGAGCTCGAGGAGTCGGGCCTGCGCGGCCGCGGCGGCGCGGGCTTCTCGATGGGCAAGAAGGCCAGCTTCCTGCCCAAGGGGGCAATGGACAAGTACCTCTGCTGCAACGCGGACGAGTCCGAGCCCGGCGCCTTCAAGGATCGCCTGTTGATGCAGAAGAACCCGCACCTGCTGGTGGAGGGCTGCATCATCGGCGCCGTGGCCGCCGGGGCCAACAAGGGCTTCATCTTCATCCGCGGCGAGTACGAGCTGCAGGCCGACATCCTCGACTCCGCCGTGGCGGAGGCCTACGCCAAGGGCTACCTCGGCGAGCGCATCCTGGGCTCGGAGCACTCGCTTCGACCTCGTGGTGCACCGTGGGCAGGGCGCCTACATCTGTGGCGAGGAGACCGCGCTGCTCGACGCCCTCGAGGGCAAGCGCGGCAACCCTCGCCTCAAGCCCCCGTTCCCTGCCAACCAGGGCCTGTATCAGGGACCCACGCTGATCAACAACGTCGAGACCCTGTGCAACGCGCCCTGCATCATCGAGAAGGGCGCGGCGTGGTACCGGGAGCGCGGCGAGGGCAACTCGACCGGCACCAAGCTGGTGTCGGTGTCCGGCAATGTCGTCCAGCCGGGCAACTTCGAGATCGAGCTCGGCATCCCCGTGCGCGAGATCATCTACGGCCTGGCCGGCGGGCTCCCCGAGGGGCGCGAGCTCAAATGCTTCTTCCCCGGCGGCTCGTCCGCGCCGGTGCTGACCGCGGAGCACCTCGACCTGCCCTTCACCTACGAGGCGATGGCCGAGGCCGGGTCGATGCTGGGCACCGCGTCCATGATCGTGGTGGACGACTCGCAGCCGCTCGTGCCGCTCGCCCTGCGCCTGGCCGAGTTCTATCGCCACGAGTCCTGCGGCAAGTGCGTGCCCTGCCGCGAGGGCACCAACTGGACCGTGAAGATGCTCGAGCGCGTGGACGAGGGCGAGGGGACCCCAATGGACCTGGACATCCTCGAGCAGGTCCAGGGCAACATCATCGGCAACTGCCTGTGCGTGCTGGGGGACTCGATGGCGATGCCCGTCGCCTCGATGCTCAAGCACTTCCGGCCTGAGTTCGAGGCGCACATGGAGGCGGCCCGGGCGCGGCGCGACCTCGAGTCGATGCAGCCGCAGGGAGCCGGAGAGCTGGCCGCGGTGGCGGAGGCCGGAGCCGCCTGACGGCGGTCATCCAGTAGCCGATGGCCCGCCCCGAGAAAACCTGGATCACCTTCGAGATCGACGGTCGCGAGGTGCGTGCCGAGGAGGGCACGATGCTCGTCGACGCCGCCAAGCACGGCGACGTCGAGATCCCCTACTTCTGTTACGAGCCCAAGCTCGGCCAGCCCGTCGGCGCCTGCCGCATGTGCCTGGTGGAGATCGAGGGCATTCCCAAGCTCCAGACCTCGTGCTCGACTCCCGTGCGCGACGGCATGGTCGTGAACACGACCTCGGACCGCGTCAAGCACGCCCAGAACGCCGTGGTCGAGTTCCTGCTGGTCAACCACCCGCTCGACTGCCCGGTGTGCGACAAGGGCGGCGAGTGCCCATTGCAGGACATCTCGTACGGCTGGGGAGCAGGCCGCTCGCGCTACATCGAGCCCAAGCGGCATTTCAAGAAGCCGCTCGAGCTGTCGCCGCTGATCGCCATCGACCGGGAGCGCTGCATCCTCTGTTACCGCTGCGTGCGCTTCTCGCAGGAGGTGGCCGAGGACTACCAGCTCGTGTTCCTCGACCGCGGCGACCACACCTTCGTGGGCACCCACGACGGCCGTCCCTACGTGGCCCCCTTCACCGGCAACATCATCGAGCTCTGCCCGGTGGGGGCGCTGACCTCCCAGGCCTACCGCTTCCGGGCCCGGCCCTGGGACATCGAGGACTCGGGCTCGATCTGCACCCTCTGTCCCTCTCAGTGCAACGTCAAGCTGACCATCCGCGACGACGCGAAGGTCGTGCGCGTGCTCGCGCGCGACAACGAGGAGGTCGATGACGGCTGGCTGTGCGACAAGGGCCGCTTCGCCTACCAGGCCTTCTCCTCTCCCCGGCGCATCACCGCTCCGCTTGTCCGTGACGGCGGCTACCTGCGTGAGGTCTCTTGGGAGCGCGCGCTCTCCGACGCGTCGGCGGCATTCGAGAAGTCCGGGGCGCGCGCCAGGGCCCATGTCGGCGGAATGGCCACCAACGAGGAGGGCTTTCTCGTCCAGCACCTGCTGCGCGCCGGCCTCGGCTCGCAGCGCGTCGGCGGTGGGGTCTCCGCCTCCGGGCGGCTGGCCCGCACGCTGGCCCGCCCCGACCTGTCCGCGCGGGTCTCCGACATCGACCACGCCGGCGCGATCCTCGTGCTCGACACCGAGCTCGTGGACGAGGCCCCGATCCTCGACCTGCGCGTGCGCAAGGCGGCCCGGCGCAACCGCGCACAGGTGGTGGTGGTCTCGAGCCGGCCCTCCAGTCTCGACGCCAACTCCGCCGCGGCCCTGCGCTTCCCGCCCGGGGGCGCCGAGGCGGCGTTGGGCGCTCTGGCCGCGGCGCTCGGCTCTTCGCGCTCTCCGGGTGCCGACGTCAGCGGGCTGGCCTCACGGGCGCGAGCCACGAGCGGCTTTCGCCCGGGGCAGCCGTCGGGCAACGGCGACGCCGGCGCCGCGGTGCGGGCGGCCGCCGACGTGCTGGCCGCCGCCACCGACGTCGTGGTGATCTGGGGCGAGCGGGTCATCGCCGGCGGGCGCGGCGCCAACGCCGCCGAGGCGCTGCTCGCCATGGCCGGTGCGCTCGGGATCGACGGCAAGAAGGAGTCCGGGCTGATCGGGATCCCGGAGGCCACCAACGGCCGCGGGCTGCGCGAGGTGGGCTGTGCCCAGGGGCTGCTTCCCGGCCTGGCCGATGCGCCGGCCGAGGACGACGCGGGCGGCGCGGGAGCGCTGCTGCTCTACGAGGCCGGGCTGTCCGGCGACGTCCTCGCGAGCGCGACCGCGGTGATCGCCTTCGCGCACTTCCTTGACGACAGCCTGGCCGATCACGCCGACATCGTTTTCCCCGCCGAGGTCTACGCGGAGAAGGAGGGCAGCGTCACCCATCCCGACGGGCGCCTGCAGCGCGTGCGCCAGGCACTGGGGCGCGCCGGCGAGGTGCGCGCGGGCTGGCACGTGCTGGCGGAGCTCTGCGAGCGCAGCGGCGCCGGCCTGGGCGTCCTCACCCTGCCGCACGTGACCGAGCTGGTGAGCGGCGCCGTCCCCTTCTACGGAGGCGTGACGCTCGACGAGATCGGAGGGCAGGGAATCCGCTGGCAGGACCGCGAGGCGGCTTCCACGCTCACGGCGGAGGAGGTCTCTGACGCTCCGCTGGCCGACGCGCCGGCCGCCGCGGACGGTCTGCGCGTAACCCGCGCGCCGACGCTGTGGAGCGGACCGGAGATCGAGCACTCGCCCTCGCTGCAGTTCCTGGCCGGCGCCGGCACCGCCCAGCTGTCCCCGGAAGACGCGCGGGAGCTGGGCGTGGCCGAAGCCGACGAGGTCGAGCTCAACGCCGGCGGTGAGCGGGTCACGGTGATCGTGGCGGTCCGCACCGGCGTGCCCCGCGGCGCCGTGTTCGTCTCCGGCGTCGAGCTCGCCGACGGGGAGGTCGAGGTCAGGTCGTCGTCCTCCCGGGCGGCTGTGGTCTGATGGCCGAGGCTCCGCTCGAGTCCACCCTGGTCCTGATCGTCAAGTCGATCGTGATCTTCGCCGTCTTCCTGCAGCTGGTGCCGCTCATCCTCCTCGGCGAGCGCAAGATCCTGGGGCGCTTCCAATCGCGCATCGGCCCCAACCGCGTGGGCCCCTGGGGCGCGATGCAGCCGATCGCCGACGTGCTCAAGCTGCTCTCCAAGGAGGCCTTCACCCCGGCCACGGCCGTGCCCTGGATGATGGCGATCGCCCCGGTGATCTCCGTGGTCACCGCCATCGCGACGATGGTGCTGATCCCGTTCGGTCCCTTCAACGCCTGGGGCGGTGACTTCGGCCTCTACGGCATGGACGTCTCGATCGGGCTGCTCTATTTCCTCGCCTTCGGCTCACTGGCCTTCTACGGGCTGATGCTGGGCGGCTGGTCGTCGGGGTCCAAGTACTCGTTTCTCGGCGCCATGCGCGCCGCCGCACAGCTGATCTCCTACGAGGTCGCGCTCGGCCTGTCCCTGCTCGGCGTGGTGATGACCACCGGCTCGCTCTCGCTCGTTCAGATCGTCGAGGCCCAGGACGGCATGTGGTTCATCGTCCCGCAGTTCGTGGGCTTCCTGATCTTCATGGTGGCCGGCTTTGCCGAGACCGCGCGGGCGCCGTTCGACCTGCCCGAGGGTGATGCCGAGATCGTCGGCGGCTACAACACCGAGTTCGGCGGGATGCGGTTCGGCTCCTTCTTCATGGCCGAGTACATGGAGGTGCTCGTGATCTCGGCCATCGCCTCCGCCTGCTTCCTGGGTGGCTGGCATGGCCCCGGGCCGATCGAGCTCGCCCCGCTGTGGATGCTGCTCAAGATCATCGGCGGGGCTCTGTTCTTCATCTGGGTGCGTGCCTCGCTCCCGCGGCTGCGCTACGACCAGCTGATGTCGTTCGGCTGGAAGATCCTGCTGCCGCTGGCCACCCTGAACGTGCTTGCAACCGCAATCGTCCTGGTAGTGACGTGAGAGGGATGGCGACGAACTGATGGCAACTGACTGGAAGAGCGCCGCGCAGCCGGTCGAACGAGGGCCCGAGCCGGGGGGGGCGGGCGCCGTGTACCGCGTGTTCGGTGAGACCCTGCGTGGGCTCAAGACGACCCTCGGGCGGGTGGCCGAGGGCCATCACGTGATCCAGTACCCGGAGGAGAAGACGCCGGTTTACCCGCGTTTTCGCGGACGGCACAAACTGCACCGTTTCGAGGACACCGGGCTCGAGAAGTGCGTGGGCTGCTCGCTCTGCGCCGCGGCCTGTCCGGCCAAGTGCATCCGCGTGGTGGCGGCCGAGAACACCCCCGAGGAGCAGGTCTCGGCCGGCGAGCGCTATGCCGCGGTCTACGAGATCAACATGTCGCGCTGCATCTTCTGCGGTTACTGCGAGGTGGCCTGCCCCTTCGATGCGATCACGATGGGCAACGACTACGAGCTCGCCGACTACCACCGCTCGGACCTCATCTTCACCAAGGAGATGCTGCTGGCCGATCCGCCTGAGCACACTCCGTTGAGGCGCGAGGGCGAGTAGAACCCCGCCCATGTGGTTCGAGCAGGTCCTGTTCTTCATCGCCGCAATCGGCGCGCTGGCCGGCGCCCTGGGTGTGGTCTGGCTGCGCAATCCGTTCTACTCGGTGCTGGCCCTCGTGGTCCACCTGGTGGCTCTCGCCGTGCTCTTCCTGCTGCTCCAGGCCGAGTTCCTCGCCGCCGGTCAGGTGGTGGTCTACGCCGGCGCGGTGATGGTGCTCTACCTGTTCGTGGTGGCCTACATCGGCGGCTCCGACGAGCCGCTGCGCCCCGAGGGCGGGCTGATCAACACGTTCGGCCCGCTGTTCGCCGCGGCCGTGGGCATCGAGCTGTGCATCGCCTTCATCGCCTCCGGGCTGAAAGCGCTCAACACCCGCGGAGCCGACGTCGGGAACCTGTTCGGCTCGCCCGGCGAGATCGGCGAGCTGCTCCTGACCCGCTGGCTGGTGGCCTTCGAGGCCGCCTCCTTCCTCCTGCTGGTGGCCGCGGTCGGGGCCGTGGTGCTGGCGCGGCGCCGGCGCGGCATCGAGGACGACGGCGCGGCCGGCCCTCCGCCCCGTGACGCGGGCACCGAGACGGTCGAGGTGCGCGTCTAGATGGACATCGTCTGGTTCCTCGTCCTCTCTGCGTTCATCTTCGTGATCGGCGCCGCAGGCGTGCTCACCCGGCGCAACCCGCTGGTGGTCCTGCTCTGCCTGGAGCTGATGCTGAACGCGGGCAACCTCGCCCTGATCGCCTTCTCGCGCATGCACGGGGAGGAGGACGGGCAGGTCTTCGCCCTGATCGTGATGGTGATCGCCGCCTGTGAGGTGGTGATCGGGCTGGGAATCATCGTCGCGATGTACCGCAACCGGCTGCCCATCGACGTGGACGAGATGTCGGAGCTGCGCGGGTGAGCGCCACCGACTTCGGCTGGCTCGTACTCGTCTTCCCGCTGGTGGGGCTCGTGGTGATCTCGCTGGGCTGGCGCCTCCTGCCGGGGCGCGCGCCGGGCTGGATCGCCAGCGCGGCCATCCTCGGCTCGTTCGCAGCCTCGATCGGCGCGCTGGTGAAGATGCAGGACCTCCCGGCCGAGGAGCGTCATCTCGTCGACAGCGCCTGGACCTACGCCGCCACCGCGGACCTCGACGTCCAGTTCTCGATACTGATCGACCCGCTGTCGGTGTTCATGTGCCTCGTGGTGAGTGGCGTGTCCTTCCTGATCCACGTCTACTCGGTGGCCTACATGGGCGGCGACCGCGGCTACACCCGCTTCTTCGCCTATCTCAACTACTTCGTCTTTTCGATGCTGCTGCTGGTCCTGGCCGGCAACTTCATCCTGCTGATCGTGGGCTGGGCCTTCGTCGGAGCGGCGTCCTACCTGCTGATCTCGTTCTGGTACCGGCGCGACACCGCCACCTACGCCGGGATCAAGGCGTTCGTGATGAACGTGATCGGCGACGTGGGCTTGGTGGTGGCCACCTTCCTGCTGCTCAACGAGACCGGACAGCTCGAGTACCTGGCCGTGTTCGAGCGCGCGCCGGAGGTCTTCTCGCAGAACGACGGCGTGCTGGTGGCTGCCTGCCTGCTGATCCTCGTGGGGGCCTTCGCCAAGTCGGCGCAGCTGCCGCTGCACACCTGGCTGCCGGACGCCATGGAGGGCCCCACGCCGGTGTCGGCCCTCATCCACGCCGCGACGATGGTCACGGCCGGCGTCTACCTGATCGCTCGAACCTTCCCGTTGTTCGAGCTGGCCCCCACCGCCGCCGACATCAGCGCGGTTATCGGCACCGCGACGCTGGTCTTCGCGGCCTCGATCGCCCTGGTGGTCACCGACCTGAAGCGTGTCATCGCCTACTCGACGATGTCACAGATCGGCTACATGGTCCTGGGCGTATCGGTGGCGGCCTACGGCGCGGGGCTCTTCCATCTGATGACCCACGCCTTCTTCAAGGCGTTGCTGTTCATGGCCGCCGGGTCGGTCATCGGCGCGATGGCGGGGATCCAGGACATGGACCGGATGGGCGGCTTCCGCAGAGCGATGCCGTTCACGTTCATCACCTTCGTGGCCGGAGCCCTGGCCCTGGCCGCCTTTCCGTTCACCTCGGGCTTCTTCTCCAAGGACGAGATCCTGGCCTACACGCTCAACCGCGGCGGCGGCTTCGTGGTGCTGGCCGTGGCGGGCTACCTCGCCGCGGGGATCACGGCCTTCTACGCGTTCCGGATGGTCTTCCGCGTCTTCTACGGCGACGCGGTGCCCGAGGCGCGTGAGCTGGAGGGCGGGCACCTGGCGCACGGCGAGCCGCTGAACCCGGCCACGGGCGAGCCCGAGGACACGGACGTCGGCTTTCCCGGCCCGGAGCACCACGTGGCGGAGCAGGCCTGGCCGATGAAGTTCGCGATGGCTCCGCTCGCCGTGCTGGCGATCGTGGCCGGCGTGGTCGGGATCCCGGGCGTGACCGACACGCTCGAGCACTTCCTGGAGCCGACCTTCGAGAGCTCGCGCTACATCGACGACAGCCCGAGCGTCGGCGCGGAATGGGTCGGCCTCGCGGCCGGGGGCATCATCTCGGTGGCCTCGATCTTCCTCGCCTACGTCTTCTTCATCCGGCGCCGCGGGATCACCCTGCAGCTTCGCGACCGCTACCGCCGGCTGCACGACTTCCTCGAGCACAAGTGGTACTTCGACGAGCTCTATGACGCCGTCTTCGTGCGGCCGATGTCCAGCCTCGGGTCGTTCGGGCGCCGCGTGATCGAGACGGACTTCGTGCAGGGCTTCATCGTCGGCGGGGCCACCGGCGCGGTGCGGGCCGGGACCTCGCTCGCCCGCGCCATCCAGACCGGCTACCTGCGCGCCTACGCGCTGCTGCTGCTCTTCGGAGCGGCGATCGTGCTCCTCTACTTCCTGATCGCAAGCACGTGACCATCCACCTGTCGATCATCCTGTTCCTGCCGCTGATCGCGGGCCTGGTCGGGGCGCTGCTGCCGCGCGGCATGGCCCGCTGGGCGGCGCTCGCGGGCAGCGCGGCCGTGCTCGCCTACCTGATCGTCGTGCTGGCCGACTTCGACCGCGGCGCCGGCCTGCAGTACGTGACCAACGACGAGTGGATCCCGCAACTCGGCATCCGCTATCAGCTCGGCGTCGACGGGCTCAACCTGTTCATGCTGCTGCTCACGGCTCTGGCCTGGCTGCCCTGCACACTCGTGGCCGCCTTCCGCGAGCACGAACGCCCGCGGCTGTTCTTCTTCCATCTCGCACTCGCCGAGACCGCGGTGCTGGGCGCCTTCCTGGCTCAGGACCTGGCGCTGTTCATCGTGTTCTTCGACCTGATGCTCGTGCCCTTCTACTTCCTGATCGGCGGCTGGGGGAGCGGCGACCGCGTCCGCGCGACCACGATGTTCGTGATCTACACGCTGGCCGGCTCCCTGCTGATGCTGGCGGCGGCGATCGCACTCGGCGTCCTGTCCACGCCCGACGGCGGCGAGCTGTCGTTCTCGCTGGCGGTGCTGGAGGCGCGCTCGGTGTCCGAGGGAACCCAGCAGTGGATCGTCTTGCTGTTCGCGCTCGCCTTCTTCGTCAAGGCGCCGCTGTTCCCGCTGCACGGCTGGGTCCCGGCCACCTACCGCTCGACGTCGATCCCGGTGCTCGCCCTGCTCTCGGCGGTGCTGTCCAAGGTCGGCGTCTACGGCTTCCTGCGCATCGTGCTGCCGGTGATGCCCGAGGGCTCCCAGCACTGGCAGGAGCTGTTCATCATCATCGCCGTCTTCTCGATCCTGTACGGCTCGATCCTCGCCTTCTCGCAGGACAACGTGAGGCTGGTGGTGGCGTACTCCTCGATCGCCCAGCTCGGCTTCATCGTGCTGGGGATCTTCGCCTTCGACGACAAGGGCGCCCAGGGAGCGGTGCTCCAGATGCTCAACCACGGGCTCGTCGTCGTCCCGCTGTTTCTGATCATCGGGGTGATCGCCATGCGCGCCGAGGGCAGCCAGTCGTTGTCGCAGCTCGGCGGCATGGCCTACCGGGCACCCGTGCTCGCTGCCCTGTTCCTGATCATCAGCTTCGCCACCCTGGCCATGCCCGGGTCGGCCAACTTCGTGGGTGAGCTGCTCGTGCTCTTCGGGACCTTCGAGGACAAGCTGGTCTACGGCCTGGTGGCGAGCGTGGGAGTGGTGCTGGCGGCGGTCTACATGATCCGCGTGTTCCAGCGCACGATGCACGGACGCGAGGGGCCGAAGGTGGAGTCGCGTGACATCGGCGCGCTCGACCTGGCGACGATCGTGCCTTTCGTGGCCGTGATCATCGCGCTCGGGGTCTACCCCAACTTCGTGGTCCAGCGCACCGAGCGGGCGACGGTCGAGCGCATCGCGCCGGCGCGGGCGGTGGCCGACGTGCAGGCCCGCGCTGAGAAACGCCAGGAGCTGCGCGCCGCGCGGGTAGGGGATCCCGGGCCATGAGCACCCTGCTCGCCCAGATCCAGGCCCCCGAGATCGACTACCGCGAGCTGTCGCCGCTGTTCGCGCTGGTGGGCGGCTCGGTGATCGTGCTGATGGCCGGCCTGCTGCGCTCCTCGTTTGTCCGCAACACGGTCGTGCCCGCGCTCACGGCGGTCGCCCTGCTCACCGCGATCGGGCTCACGATCTGGATCTGGGAGCCGGGCGACCTGCCTCCGATCATGGAGGGCTCGCTCGCGATCGACACCCTCTCGCTGGGCATCTCGGTCCTCTTCTACGTGGCCGGGCTGGTGGCGGTCGTCCTGTCGCTGCGGGCCAACGCGCCGCGGGAGGCAGGCCACGGCGAGTACTACTCGCTGCTGCTGGGCTCGATCGCGGGCATGGTGGTGCTGGTCTCGGCGGAGAATTTGATCACGTTGTTCATCGGCCTCGAGCTGTTGTCGATTCCGCTCTACGTCCTGTGTGCCACCGAGCTGCGCAAGCGCGAGTCGCTCGAGGCCGGGCTGAAGTACCTCGTAATCGGTTCCGTCGGCTCAGCCACGCTGCTCTACGGCCTGGCGCTCATCTACGGCGCCACCGGCTCGATGCAGTTCAGCCAGATCGCCCGGGCCCTCGGCGGTCCCGAGCTGTCGGCCACCGATCCCCTGCTGCTCACCGGCATCGCGCTGACCACGGTCGGGCTGGCCTTCAAGGCGTCCGTCGCGCCCTTCCACCAATGGACCCCGGACGTCTATCAGGGCGCACCCACCCCGATCACCACCTTCATGGCCGTGGCCACCAAGGCCGCCGCCTTCGGGATCTTCCTTCGCCTGTTCGATCAGGCGCTGGGCCTGGCCCAGCTCGAATGGGCGCCCGCCCTGGCCGTACTGGCCGCGACCACGATCGTGATCGGCAACGTCGGGGCGATCGCCCAGCGCTCGCTCAAGCGGATGCTGGCCTGGTCGAGCATCGCCCAGGCGGGCTACCTGCTCGCCGGCGTGGTGGTGGGGACGCGGCTCGGCCTCGAGGCCACCGCCTTCTATCTGGGCGCCTACCTGATCATGAACGTGGCCGCCTTCGCGGTGGTGGTGGCGCGCGAGCGCGTCTCCGAGCGCGGCGACGATCTCGCCTCGTTCGAGAACCTCGGGCAAAGCAATCCATGGCTGGCCTGGCCGATGACGATCGCAATGCTGTCCCTGGCCGGCTTCCCCGCCACGGCCGGCTTCATCGGCAAGTTCTTCCTCATCGACGCCGCCGTGGACGGCGACTACACCTGGCTTGGCATCGCCATCGTGATCGGCTCGGTCATCTCGATGGCCTACTACCTGCGTGTGGTCGCGGCCATGTGGATGGGCCGCTACGAGATCGAGCTGCCGAGCGTTCCCCCGCGCCGGGTCAAGACGGTGTCGGGCTGGTCGCCGGAAGCCGACACGCGCGCGCAGCCCGAGGTGGCGGCCGTGGCCATCGTCTTCGCCGCCCTGACGCTCCTGTTCGGGCTCTGGCCCGAGCCACTGTTCGACGCGGCGCGCGACATGGGCAGCGCGCTGTCGAACCTGAGCTGAGCGCGCCAAACCCGGGCACACCACGGCGGGCGCGTTAGGCTGCCGATCAGCCACCGAAGGGAGCGAGGCATGAGCGAGAACCTGGCGAGGATCCTCATTGAGAGCGCGGAGAAGAACGGCGACCACGTCGCGTTCAAGCTGGACGACGCCGAGCTGACCTACCACCAGCTCGAGTGCGCCAGCGCGCGGGTCGCGCACCTGTTGAAGTCGAAGGGCCTCGAGCCGGGCGGCCGGGTGGGCCTGATGCTGCCCAACGTCCCCTACTTCCCCGCGATCTACTACGGCATCCTGCGCGCCGGTGGTGTCGTGGTGCCCATGAACGTGCTGCTGAAGACGCGCGAGGTGCACTTCTACCTGGAGGACTCGGGAGCGAAGATCCTGTTCGCCTGGCAGGGATTCGCCGAGGCCGCCGAGGACGGAGCGGCGCAGGCGGGCACGGAGTGCATCCTCGTCGCACCCGGCGAGTTCGAGGCGCTGCTGGCCGGGCAGGAGGAGGATCGCGAGGATCCCGAGCGCGCAGCGGAAGACACCGCGGTCATCCTCTACACGTCGGGCACCACCGGCAAGCCCAAGGGCGCCGAGCTCAGCCACAGCAACCTGCATCGCAATTGCTCGATGACCTCGACGACGCTGGGCGAGTTCAGCGAGGACGATGTCCTGCTGGGCGCCCTCCCCCTGTTCCACTCGTTCGGCCAGACCTGCACGATGAACAGCGCCGTCGCCAACGGTGCCACCGTGACGATGATCCCGCGCTTCGACCCCGACAAGGCGCTCGAGATCATCGGCCGGGACCGCGTGACGGTCTTCCAGGGCGTGCCCACGATGTACAACGCGATGCTGCACGCCGAATCGGCCGACGACGCCGACGCTTCCACGCTGCGGCTGTGCATGTCGGGCGGCGCAGCGATCCCGGTGGAGCTCATCCGCGGCTTCGAGGAGAAGTTCGGCTGTCCGATCCTCGAGGGCTACGGGCTCTCGGAGACCTCGCCGGTGGCCTCCTTCAACCATCCGCACAAGGAGCGCAAGGCGGGCTCCATCGGCACTCCGATTGAGGGTGTCGAGATGCAGGTCTGGGACGACCAGGGCAACGAGGTCGCGCAGGGCGAGGTCGGCGAGATCGTGATCCGCGGCCACAACGTGATGACGGGCTACTGGGAGCGCCCGGAGGCGACCGGCGAGGCCATCACCGAGGACGGCTGGTTCCGCTCCGGCGACATGGCCCGCGTCGACGAGGACGGCTACTTCTTCATCGTCGACCGCAAGAAGGACCTGATCATTCGCGGCGGCTACAACGTCTACCCGCGCGAGGTCGAGGAGGTGCTCTACGAGCATCCCGCGATCCAGGAGGCGGCCGTGGTGGGTGTGGCCGACGAAGCGCTCGGCGAGGAGGTGGGCGCCGCGGTGGTGCTCAAGGAGGGCGAGTCGATCGAGGCTTCCGAGATCCGCTCCTATATCCGCGATCAGGTGGCCGCCTACAAGTACCCGCGCAAGATCTGGTTCGTGGACGAGCTGCCCAAGGGACCGACCGGCAAGATCCTCAAGCGCGAGATCGAGGTCCCGCAGGAGATCACCGCTTCGGCGCCCGGATCGTAAGCGGATCGCGGGGTCACGCCGGGGCTGTCAGCTAGCCTGCGGCCCTCGGAGATGGGCTCGCGGGGCGGCTTCACAAGACGAGGATTGTTCGGCGCGGGAGCGACCGGCGCTGCCGCGCTTGCCGCCTCGGCCTGCGGCGACGACTACTTCGAGCCGGCCACCGAGCACGCCGAGGACGCCCCCAACGTGGTGCTGATCTTCACCGATTCCACGCGCGCGGATTACATCTCCCATTACAACCCGGACTCGCTCGCCAAGACGCCGAACATCGACGCCCTGGCCAGGGACTCGCTCGTGTTCGACCACGCCGTACCCGAGGCCATGCCCACCGGCCCCGCCCGCCGCGCGCTGCTCACCGGGGTGCGCTCGTTTCCCTTCCGCAACTACGTCCCCACCAAGGGGCTCCCCGTTGGACCGGGCTGGATCCCGATTCCGGACTTCCAGCCGATCGTGACGGAGGTGCTGGGCGAGGCCGGCGTGGAGACCGCCTACTGCACCGACAACCCGTTCCTGATCGGCCCCCGCTTCGGCAACTTCCGGCGCACGCTCGACTGGGTCAAGCCGAGTTACTCGCAGGGCGCCTATCGCTTCCTCAACAAGCCCTACAAGCGCCCGGCCACGCGCAGCACCATCGAGCGCTACCTGCTGCCGGAGCTGTCGGACAGCGTCGAGGTGGGCCGCCTACGCGCGATGGCGGGCTGGAATTCGATCTACCGCGACAGCGACGGCGACTATCCCACCGCGCGTGTGATCCGCGCAGGGCTGCGACTGCTCGACGATCTGAAGGAGGAGGGCAAGCCCTTCTTCCTCGGCGTGGACGCCTTCGACCCGCACGAGCCGCTCGACGCCCCGCGCGTGTACCAGGCGCGTTGGGGCGACCAGCCCATGGGCATCGAGAAGCAGGGCATAACTCCGATCCAGCCGTTCGAGACGCCGTACTCCTGGGTCGTCGACGTGGACGTGGACGACGAGACAATCGAGCGCGTCCGCCAGCTGTACGCCGCCGAGCTGGAGTTCGTGGACGAGTGGATCGGGCGCCTGATGAACGAGCTCGACCGGCAGAATCTGCTCGACAACACCGTGGTCATGTACATGTCCGATCACGGGCTGACGCTCGGCGAGCAGGGAATCCTCGGCAAGCACGCGGCCCGCGCCCAGTGGCACATCTACCACGTGCCCTGCATGATCCGGCATCCCGAGGGCAAGCGCGCCGGGGACTCGAGCGACTTCTTCGCCTCCACCCACGACCTGCCCCGCACCGCCCTGTCCTTCATGGGCATACGCGCGCCCGGGTTGATGTCGGGCGAGGACCTGTCGGTGATGTTCGACGGCGGCGAGCCGCCGCCGCGGCCCGTATTCACCTCCTGCTACGACGACCACGTGCTGGCCGGCGACCTCGACTGGTTCCTGCTCTCCGACAGCGAGGGCAAGCGCAAGCGCCTGTACGACAAGCGCGCGGACCCCGAGGAGCTGCAGGACGTGGCCGCCGAGCATCCCGAGGTGGTCGACCGGCTCTGGCGCGTGCTCGAGGACGAGGCCGGCGGCACGCTGCCGCAGTTCAGCCGCGGGTCCGGCAAGGCGGTGCTCGGCGGATGAAGCGCGGCGAGCGCTCGCGGCGCGGCCTCACGCGCCGGACCCTGCTGCGGCGCGGCGGCGTGGGCGCCGCCGGCGCGGGCGTGCTCGGCCTGGCGGCACTGCCGCAGGCCGCCGCGGCACAGGCCGACGAGGGGCGCGCCCGCAACGTAGTGCTGGTGGTGCTGCCGCTGGTGCGCGCCGACCACGTCAAGGCCTTCGAGGGCGACTCGCCCGCGGACACGCCCAAGCTCGACGCGCTGGCCGAGGACTCGCTGCGCTTCGATCGCGCGATGCCGGAGTCGATGCCGGCGCTGCCCAACAGGCGTGCGCTGATCACCGGCACCCGCGCCTATCCCTTCCGCGACTGGAAGCGCACGGACGGGCTGGCGCCGGTGCCCGGCTTCAATCCGATCTGGTACCACCAGCCGGTACTGACGGAGACGCTGCGCGGGAACGGGGTCATCACGTCGTACGTGAGCGACAACCCGATCCTGGAGGGCGAGCGCTTCCCGGACGTGAGGCGGACCGCGGGCGGGCCGCAGGCACTCTCCTCCGCCCCCGCTCCGGGCATCGACACCGAGCTCCTGCCCGCGATCAGGCGCCAGACGCGCGCCACCGCAGCCACCTTCCGCGTCGGCATCCGCGAGCTCGAGGGGCTGCGCGGCGACTCCTCCTTCTTCCTGGCCATCGACCCCTTCGACCCGGCGCAGGCGGCGTTCGCCCCGCCCGTCTACGTCAAGCCCGGCGAGGTCGAGGACGAGGGCATCGGGCCCAACACCGACCGCCTCGTGGAGCTGCGCTGGAGCGGTGACGAGGAGAAGAAGGTGCGCAGCGCGTACGCCGACCACGTCGAGGCGGTCGACGGGTGGGTCGGGCGGCTGATGGACCGACTGTCCGAGCTCGATCTGCTCGGCTCGACCCTCGTGGTGGCGATCGGCGACCAGGGCGTCGCGCTGGGCGAGCACGACTACATGGGGATCGGCACGCCCACCTCCTACCGCCCGGCCTACGAGATCCCGCTCCTCATACGCCACCCCGACGGCACCAAGGCCGGTGACGACGTCGACTGGTACGCCACCACCCACGACGTGGCGCCCACCATCCTGTCCTTCCTCGACGTGACCATTCCCGGCAAGATGGGGGGTGAGGACCTCACCGCCCTGTTCGACGACGTCGACCAGTGGGACCTCTACCACCGCGGCTACAACGTGACTGCCGTCGGCGAGAACATAATCGTGCGCGACAAGCGCTGGCTGATGGTGGCCGACCGCCAGGAGATCGAGCGGCGTCTCTACGACGACGACGAAGAGGCCGAGGACGACATCAAGCGCTACGACGACGTGGCCAACGAGGATCCGGGCAAGCTCACCGAGCTGTCGGAGGTCGCCGTGATGGTCGCCGGCGGCACGCTGCCGGAGTTCGGGCCCGACGGCGCGCTGCGGCCCAACCGGGAGCGCGGCGACGACGACGCCGACGACGACGACATCCCGAACGACTTCGATCCCGTCGACAACGACGAGCCGGACGACGGCACCGAGCCCGAGGACCTCAAGTTCGACGGCCGCGTGCCCGAGGGCGGGCCGCTCCCCTCCAACGAGCGGATTCCGGAGCCGCAGCCGTGAGCGACGAGCAGGTCAACGGCGAGGGCGCCGCCCCGCCTGCCGTCAAGGAGCGCAAGAACCCCTCCCCGGAGTTCCTGTACGCCAACAAGTGGCGCATCTTCGGGGTCATGATGATCGGCTGGGCGATGTCCCTGCTGGACGTCTCGATCGTCAACGTGTCGGTGCCCGAGCTCCAGGACGAGCTGTCGACCGACATCGCCACGGTCACCTGGGTCATCAACGCCTACAACATCGTCTTCGCGATCCTGCTCGTCTCGATGGGCCGCTTGGCCGACCAGTTCGGCCGCAAGCGCTTCTTCGTCATCGGCATGGCGGTGTTCACGGTCGGTTCGGCGCTCTGCGCGGCGGCCTGGTCGGTGGAGTGGCTGATCGCCTTTCGCGTGATCCAGGGCGCGGGCGCGGGCATCCTCGCGCCACTCGGCTTCGCCATGACCGTGTTGGTCTTCCCGCCCGCCCAGCGCGGACGCGGTCTGGCGCTGATCGCCGTCGTCGCGCTCGTATCGTCCGCCCTCGGGCCGGTGATCGGTGGGGTCCTGGTGGAGATCGCCAGCTGGCACTGGATTTTCCTGATCAACATCCCCTTCGGCATCCTGGGCATCCTCCTCGCGCTGCGCTGGTGGCCCGAGACCTGGGACTTGACGGCCGGGCGCCAGGTGGACGTAAAAGGAATGCTCCTGCTCGGCGGAGCGGTCATGTTCCTCACGTTCGCCCTGGTGGAGGCGAATCCGTTCGAGGGTGACCTGCCGCTCTGGCTCAGCCTGATGCAGGGCGCGATCCTGCTCGGCGTGCTGTTCGCCTGGTGGGAGCGGCGCGCGCCCAACCCGATGATCACCCCCGGCCTGCTGGCCAACCGGCAGTTCCGCAACGCCAACATCGGCATGCTGTTCTTCGGCGCGGGTGCCATCGGATCGCTGCTGCTGCTCTCGCTAGTCTTCGTGAACTTGTGGGGCTACAGCCAGCTCGAGGCGGGCCTGGCGATCACCCCCGTCGCCCTGATGGGCCTCGTGGTGTGGCCCTTCGTAGGACGGGCGGCGGACAGGCGCGCGCCCGGCGACCTGGCCAAGCCCGGCCTGATCGCGATGGCGGTGGGGATGCTGATCGTCTCCTTCCTGCCCGCTACGGCCGACAACGCCTTCAGCTACCTGCGCATCCTCCCCGGCCTGCTCCTCATCGGCGTGGGCATGGGCATCTGCTTCCC
This sequence comes from uncultured Thermoleophilaceae bacterium, assembly GCA_963813495.1. Taxonomy (GTDB): domain Bacteria; phylum Actinomycetota; class Thermoleophilia; order Solirubrobacterales; family Thermoleophilaceae; genus JACVRW01. The sequence goes on along the minus strand of CAWEZC010000004.1, from coordinate 125,826 downwards.
CGCGCTGAACGTGGGTGCCATGGGCGCGGTGGCGGGTCCCGAGGTAGGGCTCGCCTCGGGCATCCTCAACACGGCACGCCAGCTAGGTGCCGCCATCGGCGTGGCGGTGCTGATCGCCACCTTCGGCGGCGCGCTCAGCGCGCACATGTCCTGGTTCGCCGACGAGGAGATCGACGACATCGTGGGCGAGTGGGAGATCCCGCGGCCCGAGGCCGCGGTGGTGATCCAGTCGACCCTCCACGACTACACGGGCGGCACCAGCGATCGCTTCGAGCCCAAGCCGGGCTTCGACGAGGAGATCATCCGCGAGACCGCCGGCTCGGCGCGCGAGGGCTTCGCCTGGGCCTTCCGCCACGCCGCTCTGCTCGTGCTCACCGTACTGCCGCTGATGGGCGCGCTGCGGCGGACCCCTGCCCAGGCGCAGGCCGAGTTCATGGCCAAGATGAAGGCCCAGCAGGCGGCGGGCGCAGGCGCATCGGCGGATCCGCCGACACCGGCCGGAAACGGCGGCGACCGTCCCGAAGGAAACGCCGCCGAGCCGGATGGGGACGGCGCCGAGCCCGACGGTGGTCCGGCTCGTCCCGCTGCGCGGCCCGGGCCCGAACCGCGCCCGGCCTGAGGCGCACCACCGGCAAAGCAACGGGAAGCAAGAAGGGCATCGCGTTCCCCATGGGCGCAGATCCGATACTCGTAACGCTCGCGCGCCTCCAGCGCCACTGGCGAGGCTTCTGGCCGGGCTGCGACGCCGGCGCGCTCGCCGCCGACGTCCGGATCCGGCTCTCGCAGGGCGCAGCGGCGTGGGACCTGCGCGACCCGCGGCCCGTCGGCGGCGGCTGTGTGGCGCTCGTCTGCATCGCAGCCCGGAACGAGCACGAGCTCGTCGTGAAGGTCAGCCCGCGCGGACACTCCGATGACGAGATGCTCGCCGCCGAGGGGGAGGCGCTGAGCTTCTGGCGTTCCACCGGTGCCGTGGTCGAGCTGATCGACCGCCGTGACGACGGCTTGACGCTGCTGATGGAACGTCTGCGGCCGGGTGACTCGCTCGATGACGCCGGCCTGACCTGGGACGAGCAGCTGAGCGAGCTGGGACGGCTGGCGGCTCGGCTCCAGTCGGAGCGGCGCCCGCCGGCCTCGACACTGCACATGCACGACTACGTGGACCACTGGCGGCACGCCCTGGCAGGTGAGCGCGCGCTCCTCGAAGAGCTCGAGGCGCTGTCGGCCCCAGCCAACGGCGACGTGCTCATCCACGGCGACCTGCACGGCGGCAACGTGGTGCGTGACGGCCGCGCCTGGAAGGTGATCGACCCGCACGGGGTGCGCGCGGACCGCAACGCCGAGATCTGGGCGCTGCTCAGTCCGGACACACCGGTGCCCGACTCCGGCCCGGCCGCCGCCAAGAGCGTCCGGGACTGGGTCGAGCACTACGCCGCCGCGGCGGGCCTCGACCCCGCGCGGGCGGCAACCTGGACCCGTCTGCGAGCCCGGGCCGAGGCACTGGATGTGGAAGGGCTCGAGGCGAGCACAGGCGAGGAGCTCGCCTGGGCGGTGCGCCTGCACCGCATAGCCGACGCCCTTGGCTGAGGCCGAGCCCGGCGGTGCCCGGACCTGAGCCCGCATCGCCCACGTAGTCAGGTCGATGCGCCTGGCGACCATTGCCACCCTTCTTGCAGGCGCGGCGCTGGCGGGAATTCCGCTGGTCGCCGGCGCCGACACCGACAGCCCACGCCCGACAGCGACTAGGACCGGAGGCGCAGCCGGACTGCTCGGCATCTCCCCCGGGAAACGGCAGGTCGGCCTGGTACGCGTCGACCCGCAGACGCTTCGGCCCGCGCCCGGTGGGGGCCTCCCCCTCGGGATTCACACCTTCGCCTGGAGCTTTGCGCCCGGCCGCACCCGCATCGCCCTCGGTAGCTACAGCCGTCCCTCCGTCCGCCTGGTCGACCTCCGGCGCAACCGTGTGCTGGGGGACGTAAGGCTGGCGGCACGCGGGGAGGTCTGGGCCACCGCCTGGTCAGGCTCCCGCCGGCTTCTCGCTCTGGTACTGAGGCCCGGCTGCGCCTGCGCCGGTGAGACGAGGGTGAGCGGCATCGCCACGACGGATCGCAGGGTCCTGTGGCGGCGCACGCTCAGCGGCGTCTTCTCCGGCGGAGCCCGCGCTGGCGGCCGCCTCGTGCTCCTGGTGGCGCCGCGAGACTCGATAGGGCCCTCGCGGCTCGCCCTCGTCGAGCCCGATGGGCGCGTCCGCTGGGCCACTCTGCCCGAGATCCAGTCGGGCTCCCAGGTCGTGCGCGACGACGATCCGGCGCCCGACCGCGCGCGGAGCTGGATTCCCGGCTTGGCCGTCGACTCCTCCGGCACTCGCGCCTTCGTAGCGCAGGCGGGTGCACCCGTCGCCGAGGTCGACCTTGACACCCTCGAAGTTCACTCACACCCACTCTCGGAGGCCGGCGCCGCGGACAACCCGGCCGAGGGCCCGACCCGGCGCCTGCTCTGGCTCGGCCGAGATCTGATGGCAATGACGGGAACGGACGCCCACGCCGGGCGGGAGACGGCGGCCGGACTGAAGCTCATCGACACGAGACGCTGGAGCATCCGCACGCTGGCTGACCGTCCCAGCGAGGTCGCGCTCGTCGGCCCGACGCTGCTCGCTTCGACATTCCTCTGGGACTCCCGGCGCGGGCAACCGTCCGGGAGCGGGCTCACCGGCTATGCGCTCGACGGCACTCGCCGTTTTCACCTCTACGGAACACAGCCGCTCTTCGGAGTGCAGCCGCTCGGCGACAGGGCTCTCGTTGCCGGCAAGGCGCTGAGCGCGATCGTCGACGCCCGCAACGGGCGCGAACTCCGCCGCGTCCGTCCTCGCGGGGACCTGCTCGTGGGCGACCAGGCGTTCTCGTTCTAGGCGCTGCGGGTGACCGCTGCGGCGCGCCCGTCACTTGCGGCCAGCCGCTCTGCCACGTACTCCACGAGCCGGTCGGCCGAGGCTTCCGCAGGCTCGGTCTCGGTGTCGATCGTGAGCTCGGCGGCTACGGGCTCCTCGTACGGATCCGAGACGCCGGTGAAGCCCTTGATCTCACCCTGGCGCGCTCGTTCGTAGAGGCCCTTGACGTCGCGCCGCTCGCACTCGTCGACCGTGGCCTTCACGTGGACCTCGACGAAACGAGCTCCCATGCGCCCGCGCGCCTCGTCGCGGCCGGCGCGGAACGGAGACACCGCGGCCACGAAGGCGAGCACGTCGTTACGGGAGAGCAGGTCGGCGACGAAGGCGATGCGGCGCACGTTCTCGGCGCGGTCCTCCCGGGAGAAGCCCAGGCCGGCGGACAGGTTCTGGCGCACGTCGTCCCCGTCCAGCACCTCGACGCGCAGGCCCTGGTCGCGCAGGCGGCCGGCCGCCAGCCGCGCAACCGTGGACTTGCCCGAGCCCGACAGGCCTGTGAGCCAGAAGCAGAGACCCGAGCCCTCGCGGGCGGGCGCGGCCAGCGTGCCGTGGGCAATCGGCCCGAGGTTGGGCGCGCAATCGTGCAGCTCGAAGTCGCGAAACCGGCTGAACAGCCGGTGCTCGGGCCCGTGGTAGTCGGAGGAGCCGGTGGCGAGCATGCCGAGCTCGTGGCAGCGCTCGGAGAGCAGCAGCGTCTGGTCGCGGTCGTGAGCGGTGTAGAAGACCTCGACCCCGTCGAGTCCGGCGGCGCGGTAGCGCTCGATCGCCGCCAGCACCTCAGCGGGATCCTTGATGTCCCAGAACGGGTGCGCCCAGACCGCCACCCCGGCCGCCTCGTGGATCCATTCGATGGCCTCCTCGACCGTGGGGTGGGTGCGTGCGACGTAGCCCGGCGTGCCCTGGATCAGGTAGGCCGGGATGAACGAAGAGACGTCCTCGAGCCCCTCCGTGCGCAAGCGCTCGGCATTGGCGGGGTGGGCGATCACCGCTGCGGCGAGGTGCGGGCGGCCCACCGGTTTGCCCGCGGCCTTGCGGGCGTCGATGGGCGCGGGATCTACTTCGAAGCCCAGCTCGCGCAGCTTCTTGGCCATCGCGTCGGCGCGCCGTTCACGGTCGCCACGGGCATCGAGCAGGCGCTCTCCCAGGCGCGCGCTGCGGTGGTCGATGCCGTAGCCCAGGACGTGCAGGTCCTCGTATGGGCCGTCCACGGCGGAGATCTCGGTGGCCGGCACGACACGCACCCCCTGCGCCGCGCCGGCGGCCAGCGCCTCGTCCACGCCGTCGACCGTGTCGTGGTCCGAGAGGGCGAGCAGCTCGACTCCGGCCCGCGCGGCGTTCTCCACCACCTGCGCGGCCGGCAGCACGCCGTCCGAGTGCAGCGAATGGGACTGGAGATCGAAGGCCGGCGCAGTCACGCGGGGCGAGGATATCGGCCCGCCCCGGTGACTTTGGTCATCGGTCTGGAGCTACGGCGTGGCTGCCCTTCCCCCTCCGCGGCGGTCGACCACGAAGCGGTAGCCCAGCAGCAGGATCAGCGTCCCGATGATCGCGCCGATCAGCCCACCCAGGTCGAAGATCTCCGTGTCGCCGATGCCCAGTAGCTCGGTGAACAGGAAGAAGCCGATCAGCGACCCGGCCAGGCCCAGCAGGATCGTGACGAAGAAGCCGCCCGGATCGTCGCCCGGCAGTAGAGCCTTGGCGATGAAGCCCGCCAGCAGCCCGAGGATGATTGCTCCGATCATTGATTCTTCCTTTGCCTCTCATTCCACGGGAATGCCGTGGCGCATTGTGTTCTCCGTTAGTACGCGCGGCTCGACGAATTGGTACAGGTAGTCGGGGCCGCCGGCCTTCGACCCAATGCCCGAACGGCGGTTGCCGCCGAACGGCTGGCGCCCCACCATGGCGCCGGTGATGCCCCGGTTGACATAGAGGTTGCCCACCGGCGTGCGGTCGGCCACCCGTTCGATCGTGGCCGGGCTGCGGGAGAACAGGCCTCCGGTCAGGGCCAGCGGCAGCGAGTCGACGATGTCCATGGCCTCGTCGACATCACGCACCGCGCTCACCGACAGCAGCGGCCCGAAGATCTCCTCACGGTTGACGGGCGAATCCTCGGGCAGGCCGAAGGCCACGCTGGGCGCCACGAACCAGCCCTGCGACGGGACCCCCTCCGCCGCGGCGACGACATGGGCGCCGGCCTGCTCGCGGTAGCCCAGCACCCGATCCTGCGCCTCACGGTCGATCACCGGCGGCACCTCGCTGGCAAAGCTCTCGGCCTGACCGACCTCGAGCACGCGCACCGCGCCCGACAGGCGCTCGAGCAGCGTGTCGGCCACGGCCTCGTGCACCAGCGCGCGCGAGGCTGCTGAGCATTTCTGGCCGGCGAAGCCGAAGGCCGAGTGCACCAGCTCCGGCACCACGTCGTCGAGGTCGGCGTCCGAGTCGACGACGATGCAGTTCTTGCCTCCCATCTCGGACACCACCCGCTTGATGTGCCCCTGCCCCTCGGCGGTCGCCCCGGCGCTCCGGATGATCTCGAGCCCGACCTTGCCCGAGCCCGTGAAGGCGATCACGTGCACGCGCGGGTCGCGCACCAGCGCGGCGCCGGCCTCTCCGTAGCCCGGCACCAGCGCCAGGGCGTCGGGTGGCACTCCCGCGTGGTGCAGGGCCTCGATCAGTGCAAGCGCGCTCCCGGGCGACTGCTCGGCCGGCTTGAGCACGGCCGCGTTGCCCGCGGCGAGTGCGGCGGCGGTCATTCCACAGGGGATCGCGAGCGGGAAGTTCCAGGGGGCGATCACCGCCACCACTCCGCGCGGCCGGTAGCGCATCGTGTTGCGCTCGCCCGGCACCTGGAGCAGCTCACGACCGCGGTCGAGCTCGACCGCCTGGCCGGCGTAGTACTCGAGGAAGTCGATCGCCTCGCACACGTCGGCGTCGGCCTCCGCCCAGGGCTTGGCACACTCGCGCACCTGCAGGGCGGCGAGCTCCAGCCGGCGCTCGCGCAGCCGCGCGGCCGCTCCGCGCAGCGCCTGCGCGCGCTCATGCGCCGAGCGGGCGCTCCAGGTAGCGAAGCCGCGCTCGGCCGCCTCCAGCGCGGCGGCCGCCTCCGCCTCGCCGCCCAGGCCGGCCCGGGCCACCAGGCGCTCGGGAGCCCCCGGGTCGGTGGAGTCGAGCCCGCTCGCCGCGCCTCGCTCTTCCCCGATCAGGATCGGCACCTCGAGCGGCAGACGGGCGTCGAGCTCGCGCAGCGCCGCGTGCAGTGACTCGCGCGCCGGGGCCCGGCGCAGCTCGAGGATCGGCTCGTTGCGAAAGCTCACGGGGCGGACAGCAGCTCTTCGATCGCGACCCCGCGCTGCTGATCGCCGAGGAACGACTCGTTCGAGGTGTTCTCGAGCAGGCGCCGCACCAGGTAGGCCATGCCCGCCACCATGTCGCCGACCGGGCAGTAGATGCGCACGCGCATGTCGTGCTCGGCGAGCGCCGCGGCCAGGTCGTCGCCCAGGCCGCGCAGCACCTGGAGCTCGAGATCGCCGTCCGCGTGGCCCAGCTCGCGGTTGACGGCTATGGCATGGGCCACCGAGCGCAGGTTGTGCGACGCGATCGCGGGGCGTATATGGGGCCAGGCCTCGAGCAGCCGCCGCGTGAGCAGCTCGAAGTTGCGGTCGGAGTCGCGTTTCTCCTCGAACACGGGCGGCGTCCAGCCGTGCTGGCGGGCGTCCACCACCTCGTGGTCCCAGTAGGCACCCTTGACCAGCCGGACGACGAGCGGCGTGCTCCGCGAGGTGGCCCGCGACCATGCGATCACCTGATCGAGCTGCTCGGGGGACTCACGCAGGTAGGCCTGCAGCACGATGCCGGTCGCGGGGCCGTCGCGCAGCTCGGGGTCGTCGAGCAGCTCGAACACCAGGCCCAGTGTGGCCTCGAGCGTGTCCACAGACTCCATGTCGATATGCAGATGGGCGCCCAGCTCCTTTGCCCGCAACAGCAGCGGCCGCATGCGGCGGGCGGCGTCGTCGCGCCCCACCTCGGGGGCCTCGGGCCGCAGCAGCGGGCTGAGCGCCGAGACCTTGACCGACAGGTTGACCCGCGGCAGCGCACCCAGCGAGTCGCTCTCCAGCACCGGCCGGGGCGGCCAGTCCGGGGTGGCCGCGGCCAGGGTCTCCAGGGCGTCCCGGCAGCGTTCGGCGTAGCGGTCGGCCTCGGGGGCGGTCACGGTGGCCTCGCCGAGGAGGTCGAGCGAGACCGCGGCGCCATGCTCCCACAGCGCGCGGATCGGCTTGATCGCCTCCCTCGGTGACTCCCCAACGATGAAGCGGTGCGCCATGTGTCGCACCCCGGCCGCGGCGGCCGCGCCGAGCGCGGCGCGGCCGGCCCTGGTGTTCGACATGCGCATGGCGGCCTCGATCGGCTGCGGCCGCTCGTCCACCTCGTCGAGATAGTCGGCCAGATGGCGGGCCAGGTCGTCGAGTGAGCGACAGGCCGGAGTCACATCCACGAAGCGAAACAGGGCGGCGCGCAGCTCGGCGTCCTGAGAGGCCAGCTCCATCGCCTTCTGGTCGAGCGCGCGCAGGGGGTTGCGCGTGCGCGTGGGAATCGCGGCGTGTATCGAACGGCCTATTCCGAGAAGCTCGGCCTCCACCAGACGAAACGTATCGCGTGTCCTCGCAAGGCAGGTGGCGCTTTGCGCCGGTGTGGGTAGGGTCGATTTCATGCCTCGCCTCGTCCTCGGCCCGCTACTGCGCCACGTCGGCGAGACCGATGCGACCGTCTGGGTGGAGACCGACGTCGCCTGTGAGGTCGACGTGCTGGGTACGCGAGAGCGCACCTTCACGGTCTGCGGCCATCACTACGCGCTGGTGCGTGCCGAAGGACTGGAGCGCGGCGCCCGGCACGAATACGAGGTGCATCTCGACGGCGAGCGCGTCTGGCCGCTCGACGAGTCCCCCTTTCCGCCCAGTGGCTTCAGGACCTACCCCAAGGAACATCCGCTACAAGTCCTGTTCGGCTCCTGCCGGGTGGCCGCTCCGCACGAGCCGCCCTACTCGCTGCGCAAGGACGAGGACGAGCGCGGCCGGGAGATCGACGCCCTGCACACGCTTGCTCAGCGCATGCGCAAGGAGCCGTACGACAGCTGGCCGGACGAGCTCATCATGCTCGGCGACCAGGTCTACGCGGACGAGGTCTCGCCGGTCACGATGGCCTTCCTCGAGAGCCGCCGCAACGTCGACGAGTCGCCGGGGCGCCGGGTCTACGACTTCGAGGAGTACACGAAGCTCTACGAGGAGAGCTGGTCCGACCCCACCATCCGCTGGCTGCTCTCCACGGTGCCCTCGGCGATGATCTTCGACGACCACGACGTGCACGACGACTGGAACCTCTCCCAGGCCTGGCTCGAGGAGATGCGCGAGACCGACTGGTGGGACGAGCACATCGTCGGCGCGCTGATGTCGTACTGGGTCTACCAGCACCTCGGGAACCTGAGTCCCCAGGCGCTGCGCGAGGACGAGCTGTTGCGCCGCGTCAAGGAGGCCGAGGACGGCACCGCCGCGCTGCGCGAGTACGCCGAAGGAGCCGATCGCGAGCGCTCGGGCAGTCGCTGGAGCTACTGCCGGGAGCTGGGGACCACACGGCTCGTGGTGATCGACTCCCGGGCGGGGCGCATTCTCGAGGAGGGCCGGCGCGACATGGTCGACGACGGCGAGTGGGACTGGATCGTCGAGCAGTCCTCGGGCGACCACGACCATCTGCTGCTGGCCACCTCGCTGCCCTTCCTGCTCGGTCCCGGCATGCAGGAGCTCGAGGCCTGGAGCGAGGCGGTGTCCGGCGGCGCCTGGGGCGAGCGCGCGAGCCGGCTCGGTGAGCGGCTGCGCCGAGCCCTCGACCTCGAGCACTGGGGCGCTTTCCAGCGCTCGTTCCACAAGATGGTCGAGCTGCAGCGGTCGGTCGCGGCCGGCGAGCGCGGCCGCGCCCCGGGCGCAATCGTCACGCTCTCGGGCGACGTCCACCACGCCTACCTGTTCGAGCTCGCATTCCCCGCCGGCTCGGAGATCAAGAGCGCCGTGTGGCAGGCTGTCTGCTCGCCCTACCGCAACCCGCTCGACGCCCAAGAGCGACGCATCATCCGGATGGGGATGTCGCGTCCGTTCCATGCCTTATGGCGGCGCATGGCGCGGGCCGCCGGCGTGCGCGACCCGGGGATCCGCTGGCGCCAGGCCGGGGACGGTCCCTGGTTCGACAACCAGGTGGCCACGCTCGTGATCGACGGCCGCCGCATGGACATGCACCTCGACAAGGCCGTGCCGGTGAGCGAGCACGAGGCCCGCCTCGAGCGGGTGCTCGACCATCGACTCGTCTGATCCGCCGGCGCCCGCGCGACGGCCGCAGGCGGCGCTATCGTGGCGCGGCCCGATGGATTATCCGCTGGAGACCTTCACCGACGACGAGCGGCGCGTGCTCGCCCCTCACTTCACCAACCTGGACCGGCCCGTGTTCGGGCTGGTCGACCTGCCCGAGACCGTCAAGGGCGCCATGTTCGCGCGCTACTCGCGCTACCCGGGCACGTTGCGGCGCATGTACCTGGATGAGTTCGCCGGCGAGGCCGGCGCTGCGGCGCCGGCGTTCGACGGCGCCGAGGGCGAACGCGCGCGCGCCCTGTACGAGCGCATTTTCCTGGGCTACGGCGACGATTCGGTGGCCCAGCTCGGCGGCGCCCACGTGGCCTGCGAATGGGTCTCGAACGTGATGACCAAGCTGCTTCAGCGGGGGCGTCTTGCCGCCTACCTCGAGCAGTCCACGCGCTACATGCCTTACGACACTCCCATGGGCGACGGCCTGGGCTACCGCTACTGGCGCTCGCCCGACCTCGGGCCGCAGTACGAGGCGGCGATGGACTTCCTGTTCGGCACCTACTCGGAGGTCCTCCCGCGCGTGGAGGCCTGGGCGACCGAGCGCTTCCCCCGCGCCGAGGGCGAGCCCGAGGCGGCGCACCTGCGCTCGATCCGGGCCAAGGCGCTCGACCTGCTGCGCGGCCTGTTGCCCGCGGCCTCGCTCTCCCACGTCGGGATCTTCGCGACGGGCCAGGCCTACGAACAGCTGCTGCTGCGACTGTTCGCCTCGCCCCTGCCCGAGGCGCGCGACTACGCGCAGATGATTCTGACCGAGCTCAAGGCCGTCATGCCGAGCTTCGTGGCTCGAGTCGATCGTCCCGAGCGCGGCGGCGAGTGGATCGCCTACCTCGAGGAGCGCGGCCGGGCGGCCGACCGCTGGGTCGCACGGCTCGGACTCGACCGCGACCGCGAGAGCGGAGATCCGGGCCCCGCGGTGCGGCTGCTCTCGGTCCGGGGCAGCGAGGAAGAGCTGCTGGCGGCCCTGCTGTTCGAGTCGGCATCGTGCTCGGAGGACGAGGCGCGTGCCGCCTTGCGCAACCTGCCGCCGGACGAGCGCGCGATGATGCTCGCGGAGCTCGTGGGCGAGCGGCGCAACCGCCGTCATCGCCCCGGGCGCGGTCTGGAGGCGATCGGGTACCGCTTCGAGGTGGTGTCCGACTACGGCGCCTTCCGTGACCTCCAGCGTCACCGCATGCTCACCGTGCAGTGGCAGACGCTCGGCCCCGACCTCGGCGCCGGCGTACCCGACGAGCTCGAACAGGCCGGCGTGGCCGACGCGTACCACGCGGGCCTGGAGCACTCGCGAGCCGAGCACGCCCGCATCGTCGAGCTGGGCTGCCCCGAGCTCGCGCCCTACGCGCTCTGCCTCGGCTTCCGCCTGCGCTACGTGCTCGACATGAACGCGCGCGAGGCGATGCACCTGATCGAGCTGCGCTCCGGACGCGAGGGCCATCCGGCCTACCGCGCCGTGGCGCACGCCCTGCACGCCGAGATCGCCCAGGTGCATCCCGCGGTGGCGGCAGCGATGACCTTCGTCGACCGCGACACCGAGCCGCGGCTCGAGCGCATCCTCTCCGAGATTCGCACGCAGCGAAAGCAGGCTGCGCGGGCTTAGGGGCGCGCGGTTCGCTCGACGGGCCCCGCCCCGGCCCGGCGTGATAGGTTCGCGCTCCGGGCTCGCCCGGCTTCTTCTGGGCAGCTCGGCCGGCAGAGTCGAGCGGATCGAAAGGAAGCCCGTGGCCGACTACTCACCCAACGGCGACGGCGAGCTGCAGCGTGAGTTCGTCGAGCAATGGCGAGACAACGCCTTCGGGTGCTTCTCCTCCGGCCACAAGTTCTGCCGCGAGGTCTGCCCGGTGATGCAGGTCACGCGCAACGAGCAGCACACGCCCACGGCCTTCCACGCGAACATCGTCGCGATGGAGAAGGGCCTCGTCTCCGTCGAGGACGTGGCCGACGACTACGTCCACTGCACCCAGTGCGGCGCGTGCGAGCTGCGCTGCCCCAACACGCTGTTCACCGGCGACTTCTACCGCCACCGCACCCGCACGGTCGACGTGGTCAAGGCGATGCGCGCGCTGATGGTGGAGACCGGCAACGAGCGTGCGGGCTGGAAGCTCTGGAACGAGCGCCTCGCGGAGGCCGGCAACGAGCCTGTGTTGGGCGACGTGCCGGTGAGCCAGGAGCACGTGCGCGACTGGGCCGACGGCCTCGACATCCCCACCGGGGGCGAGACGATCCTGTTCGTCGACTGCGAGGCCGCCTTCTACCGCACCTCGTACTCGCGCTCGTTCGCGCTGCTGCTCCAGAAGGCGGGTGTCGAGTTCGGCCTGATGGGCGAGCAGTGGTGCTGCGGCGGGCCGGCCGCGGAGATGGGCTACGTCGAGCTGGCACGCAAGCATGCCGACCACAACGTGGCCGACTGGCGCGCCGCGGGCGCCAAGCGCATCCTGGCGCCCGATCCGCACGACTACATCGCCTTCACCGAGGACTATCCGAAGTATTTCGGCGACGACTACGACTTCGAGATCGTGCTCGGTGTCGAGCTGATCGCCGAGCTGGTGCGCGACGGGCGGCTGGCGCTTACCGAGCCGGTCGAGCGCAGCGTCACCTACCACGACCCCTGCCGGCTCAACAAGCGCAAGGGCGTGCACGAGCCCCCGCGGGAGCTGCTACGGGCGATCCCGGGTCTGGAATTCAAGGACGTGGACCACGTGACACAGTGGTCCTACTGCTCGGGCGGCGGTGGCGGTCTGCCGATCGAGAAGCCGGAGATCACTGCCGAGATCAGCCGGCGGCGCGTGGAGCGCGCCGAGCGACTCGAGGTGGACGCGCTCGTGAGCGCGTGTCCCTGGTCGGAGCGCCCGCTGTCGGAGGCGGCGGGGGACGGGCTCGACGTGATGGACCTGTTCGAGCTGGTGGCCCGCTCCGCGGGGATCGAGGTGGGCGGGCATACGCACGCGACCGCGCAGGAGGCAAGGCCATGAGCGTCGCCTACAAGAGCGCCGTCGACGATGCCGTGATCGACGAGCTGCGCGCCATCATCGGCGACGAGCAGCGCGTGCTGCCCGGTCTCAGCTCGCGCGTGAACCGCACGCGTGTGCCCGCGCCCTTCCCGGTCCACCGCTGGGCCGAGTTCATGCCCGACGTGGCGGTGCTGCCCACGACCGCGGAGGAGGTCTCCGAGGTCGTCAAGCTGGCCAACCGGCTGCGGATCCCGGTGGTGCCGCGCGCGGGCGGCACCGGGCTGGCCGACGGCGCCGTGCCGCTGCGCGGCGGGATCTGCGTGGACGTGAAGCTGATGAACCAGATCCACGAGATCGACCTGACCGACCGCACGGTCACCGTGGGCCCGGGGATCAACATGCTCAAGCTCAACGAGGAGCTGCGCCCGCACGGCGTCTTCTATCCCGACGACCCGGCGTCCTACCCCTGCTCGCTCGTAGGCGGGCGGATCGGCACCGGTGGCTGGTCGCTGCTGGGCGCGCGCTTCGGCCACACGCGCGACCTGGTGATCTCGATGGAGGTGGTGCTGCCGACCGGCGAGATCGTGGAGATCGCGGAGGGCGGCGGGCGCAAGCTGCGCAAGTCCTCGACCGGATTGACGCTCAAGCAGCTCTTCACCGGACACCAGGGCACGCTCGGCATCACCACCGAGGCGACGCTCGAGCTCGTGCCCCGCCCGGAGCTCGAGTTCTCGGCCTTCTTCGCCTTCGAGGACTACATGAGCGCCTACCGCACCACCGGTGCCCTGACCAAGTCGGGACTGGCGACGCTGGCCGGGGTGGTGCTCTTCGACGAGTGGAAGCTGCGCTACCTGCGCCGCGACGACGAGGCCTACATTCCCCAGCCCGACTCGGTGCAGGCGGTGGTGGCAGTGGCGATGTACGGCGCGAGGCCAGAGGTGGAGCCGGCCGCGCAACGGGTGATGGAGCTGGGTCGCGCGGACGGCGGCAAATACTTGGGCGACGAGATCTCCCAGGGCGACTGGGCCTCGCGCCACGACCGTTACGCCACCCCGCTGCACGGGCGCACGCAGGAGGGCCAGGTGGTGCCGATGTCCTGGCACTGCGAGGACGCCGCGCTCAACTATTCGGCGCTGCCCAAGGTGCGCGAGGAGTGGCACGCGATCGTGGAGCGCTACATCCGGCAGTACGGCATCTTCGACGACTGGGGGATGTTCGCCTACACGAGCGGAGCCCACAAACCCTGGGCCGACTATCTGGTCGAGATCGACGTCGGGATCTGGGAGCAGCGCCTCGACGACGACACGTGGGCGGGCTGGGTGGCCTGCAAGCGCGAGATCGCCGAGGTGGCACTCCGGCACGGCGGCTCGATCACCGCCTGCCACGGCGCGACCCGTGAGGGCGACGCCGAGCTCGTGCCCACGGAGATGGGCAGCTCCTGGGAGGTGGTCAAGCGCATCAAGAGCGCTCTCGACCCCAACAACATCATGAACCCGGGCAAGCAGATGATGGACGAGGCCTACGAATGAGCGTGTTCCGACTCGGCGAGCAAGCCGCACCCGAGCCGCGGCGCATCAACGACGACGTGATCGAGCGCTTCGAGCACGTTTACGAGGTCAATCCGGAGAAGATGCGCGAGTTCCCTCAGCAGGAGCTGCCGGCCTGGGACACCAAGCGAATCGTGGCCAGCCGCTGGGACCACCTGGACTGGATGCACGACCACTTCGCGGACGACGTGCTCGAGCTGGGTCTCGAGTCGGAGACGATGCCGGAGGAGGAGAACGAGGGATGAAGTTCAGCTACTGCATGCTGCCGGACTATCCGCTGGACGACTCGATCGAGATGATCAAGACCGCGGACGAGCTCGGGTACTACGCCTGTTACTCGGTCGACGAGACCTGGCACAAGGACCTCTGGGTGCTGTTCGCCGCGGCGGCCGACAAGACGAGCCGGATCCGTTTCGGCCCGAACGTGACCCACGTCTTCCTGCGCGAGCCGACGCTCATCTGCCAGCAGCTTGCGACGCTCGACGAGCTTACGGGCGGCCGCATGGAGGCGGTCGTCTCCACCGGCAACTTCGGGATGATGCAGCAGTACCACATCGACTGGGAGCACAGGAAGCCGCTCTCGCGCCTGAAGGAGGCCATGCACGTCATGCGCACCTTCCTGGACGACGGGAAGATCGACTTCCAGGGCGACTTCTTCCAGTACACGGGCCTGTTCACGGCGGCGCGCCCCGTGCAGGAGCGGCTCCCGCTGCTGATGGGCGGCATGAAGGGTCCGCGCTCGTTCATCGCCGCCGGCGAGCTGGCCGACGGACTGCACCACGCGCTCTCGTACTCGCGCGAGGCCTACGACTACGTGGTCGAGAACGTCCGCAAAGGGGCGGACGGCGCGGGCCGCAACCTGGACGGTTTCGACATCGGCGCCTGGGTGGTCACGGTCGTGGCAGAGGACTCGGCGGCAGCCAAGCAGGCCGCGCGCATCCTGGTGGCGTTCTACATCTCCTCGATGCCGCCCGAGCAGCTTGAACGGCACGGGATCACGACGGAGGAGGTCCAGCCCGTGGTCGAGGCACTGGGCGCCGGGGACGTGGCGAAGGCGATCGAGCTGTTCCGGCCGGAGCTGTCCGAGAAGCTCTCAGTGGCCGGGACTCCCGAGGAATGTGTGGAGAAGATCAAGACCGACATCGAGCCGGCGGGGGTCAACCACATGATCCTCGCGCTCTCCGACTCCCATCTCGTGGAGTTCTTCTCGGGCCAGGGAGTCGAGGGCGTACCGGACATCAGGGGCCAGCTGCGCCTCGTGGCCGACCGGGTGATGCCGGCCTTCAACTGACGCGACGGTAGGTTTGCCCGCCCAGCAGGCCGGGGTTACGGTGGACCGCCATGCGCCCTGCTCTCCTGTTGCTTCTGGCCGCGGCCTTCCCGGCGGCTGCCAATGCCGCTCCAAGTGAGCCGCCGCGCGCCTCGCTTCCCGATCCGTTGCGTGTCGGAGGCAACCCCTGCATCACCCCGAAGGCGCGTCGTCTCCTCTGCCCTGACCTGGTCATGCGCAAGCCCTTCGGCCTGTACGCCTACGCGGGCTTGCTCCATGCCGGGAACGCGATCCTCAACGCCGGTCCTGGGCCCGCGGAGCTGTACGGCACCCGGGCCAGACCCGGCTTCATGCGCGCCCGACAGCACATCTACAAGAGAACCGGCGGGAAGACCTTCCGTCGCACCGGGGCGCGGCTCGTGTTCAAGTACGCGCACGCAGGAAGACGCTGGTGGAAGTGGCAGAACGCGGCCCGCTTCGAGTTGTGGCGGCTGGACCGGCGCGGCCGCCGGCTGCGCAAGGTCCGCACCGGACCCAAGGTCGCGTACTGCTTGCGGGATCTCGGTCATCTCGCACCGCGGCTTGCCAACTCGCCTGCCGGCCCGGTCTACCCGGCCTGCAGCACCCAGGCGGGAGCCGCACGGGCCCGGCTGGGAACGTCCGTCGGCTGGGCCGATGTGTATCCGCCCTCGTACCCGGAGCAGTGGATCAACGTGGCGGGTCTGCGTGGCTGTTTTGCCTATGTGCACATCGCGGATCCGGTGAACCGCATCTACGAGTCAAACGAGGACAACAACGAGGCGCAGGTGGTGGTCCGGTTGCCGTTTAACCCATACAGCTGGCGCGGGGGGTGCAAGGGTCGCGGCAACGCCGCTCCGGACGCGCGACCTTACTACTAACGCCCGGCAACTCTTATCGTCACCGCTGGGAGGGTCGTACGAATTTCCACCCAGCGTGCTTCGCCGATCGGCGCGCGCGCACACAATCGCCACTAGGGTCGATCGAAAGCCGCCGGCGCGATGACGTGCAGCGGCAGAGCACGAAGGGGAAGCCCATGAACCACCGCTCCTGTCTCGCGGCGAGCGCCGCCGGTTGTCTTGTTCTGCTGGCCCTGCCCATGACTGCCCAGGCGCTCAAGCCCAAACCAGGGCGCTACCTGATGAACCCGCCTATCGGTGGTGAAGCGGTTATCGAGGTCAACCAGAAGCGCACAGCGTTCACCATTCTGTCGCTCGGCTACAGCCCAGCCAGCGCGCCCAACTCGGACGCCTGCAGCGGCACGCAGGAGGGGACGGCCAAGAGGAAGGTGAAGATCTCCAGCGATGGATCCTTTTCCTACGAAGGGCCGATGAGCTGGTTCGATGTCAGCTCGCAGAAGGAGGTTGGAGGCACGCTGGTCTTCAGAGGCAAGTTTTCCTCAAAGACGAAGTTCAAGGCGACCTACCAACTCAAGCCGAAGGGTTGCAAGACCCCAAAGGCCAAGATCACCGGCAAGTGGTCGACGCCCGCTTCTTGATTCGTCGCTCCAAAGGGTCTGAGCAGCTGGCTCGTCAACTGACCTAGCACGCTCTCGAGCGAAACTTCCCCGGCCCAAAACGGTTAGCGGGGCACCCACCACCACAAGGAGAGTGCCCCATGTCTCAGCGTAGCAACAGGGTCTGGGTGGCCCTGCTCGCGGCAACGGCGTTATCGCTGCTGCTGGCCACAATCGCGATGGCGGCCACCATCGTCGGCGACGACGGTCCCAACACCCTGAACGGGACGCCCAGAGGCGACCTGGTCCGGGCCAAGGGCGGCGACGACACGGTCAATTCGCTCGGCGGTCGTGACTTCGTCATCGCCGGCGACGGCAACGACTCGGTCGACACCGGTGCCGGGCGCGACTTCGCCCGCGGCGGCGAGGGCGACGACACCATCAGAGGCGGCGGCGGTGAGGCCGGCCGGCGCGGTGACGAGCTGCACGGCAATCCCGGCAACGACACCGTGATCGGCGGCACTGGCTTCGATCTCGTCACCGGCAACGCCGGCGCCGACAACCTCAACGGCGGTCCCGGCTGTGACCGGATCTTCGCCGGACCCGACGACGACACGCTGGCCGGCGGCCAGGGCTTCTCGTTCCGGCGGTCCAGATGCGAGCGACTGCACGGGGGCATCGGCAACGACAGCTCGAGCGGAGGGGCCGGCCGCGACTTCATGTCCGGCGGCCAGGGCGACGACGTGCAGGCCGGCGGCGGCGGCGCGGACAAGCTGTTCGCCAACCGCGGCCGCGACAAGTCCTACGGCGGCGACGGCGACGACGTCCTGTGGGCGGTCTCGCGCTTCGACGTGACCGTCATCGGCGATCCGGAGGGCGACGAGCTCGACGGCGGCGACGGTCGTGACCGCATTCACGTACGTGACGGCGAGGTCGACGTGGTCAACTGCGGGCCGGGGCGCGATCTCGTTCTGGTCGACCAGTTCGACCAGGTAGCCGGTAACTGTGAGGTCCGCCGCCAGAGCGACATCCTCTCGCTCGACCAGGTCGACGACGGCGACGAGAACCGCACCGAGAGCCCGGCCCGGGATCAGGACGAGGGCAGCACCCCGTAGGCCTCGCTCACATCGAAACGGCTCGAAGCGGGGGTCCGGGAAACCGGGCCCCCGCCGCTTGGGTAGGGTCGGCCCCAACCTCATGGCGCACGAGCTCATGCAAGACCGGCGCGTGGCTCCCTCGATCCTCGCTTCCGATTTCGCCCGCCTGGGCGAGCAGGTCGAGCTGGTCATGGATGCCGGGGCGCGAGTGATCCACGTGGACGTCATGGACGGCCACTTCGTTCCGCCCATCACGATCGGCGACCTGATCGTCAGGGCGCTGCGCGATCCGGTGCACGAGCGCGGCGGCGTGCTCGACGTGCACCTGATGGTCGAGCGCCCGGAGCGCAGGGTGGAGGAGTTCGCGGCCGCCGGAGCCGACACGCTGATCGTGCACTGGGAGGCCACCCCTGACGTGCACTATGCGCTCAAGGCGGTGCGCGACGCCGGCCTGCACTCAGCGCTGGCGATCAATCCGGGCACGCCGCCGGAAGCCGTGGTGGGATTGGCCGACATGTTCGACCACCTGCTCTGCATGACGGTCAACCCGGGCTGGGGCGGGCAGCCCTACATCGAGAGCTCGACCCCCAAGGTGGCACGCCTGCGAGAGCTCCTGGGACCGGGCATGCCGATCGAGGTGGATGGCGGAATCGACGTTGCCAGGGTGCGTGCGACCGCCGAGGCCGGAGCCACCCTGTTCGTGGCCGGTTCCTCGATCTTCGGGAGCGATGACCCGGCCGCCGCCTACCGCGAGATCGCGGCCGCAGCCGACGCCGTCTGACGGCTCCGAGCGCACTGATGCCAAGGCGCCGGCGGGTTAGGATCGCGCCCGTGACCGACCAGACCAAGTTCACCCTGACCGAGGACCGCATCCCAACCCACTGGGTAAACCTCCTTCCCGACCTTCCCGGCGAGCCGCTGCCGCCGCTCAATCCCGCCACCAAGGAGCCCGCAGGCCCGGACGACCTGACGCCGATCTTCCCCATGGAGCTGATCGGCCAGGAAGTCTCGATGGAGCCCCAGGTCGCGATCCCGGAGCCGGTGCGCGACGTCTACAGGCTCTGGCGTCCCACGCCGCTGTATCGCGCGCGCCGGCTCGAGGCGGTGCTCGATACCCCAGCGCACATCTACTACAAGTACGAGGGCGTCTCGCCCGCGGGCTCGCACAAGCCCAACAGCGCCGTGGCCCAGGCCTACGCCAACAAGGAGGCCGGCATCGAGCGCCTGGCCACCGAGACGGGCGCCGGCCAGTGGGGCTCCGCCCTGTCGCTCGCCTGCTCGCTGTTCGGACTCGAGTGCGTGGTCTACATGGTCGGCGCGAGCTACGACCAGAAGCCCTACCGGCGCGCCATGATGGAGAGCTGGGGTGGCACCGTCATCCGCTCGCCCAGCGATACCACGGAGGCCGGCCGCTCACAGGCGGCGCATCCAACCGGCTCGCTGGGAATCGCGATCTCCGAGGCGGTTGAGGTGGCGGCCGGCGACGAGAACACGAACTACGCGCTCGGGTCGGTGCTCAATCACGTCTGCCTGCATCAGACGGTGATCGGGCAGGAGGCGATCGCCCAGCTGGAGATGGCCGGTGAGGAGCCGGACGTGGTGGTCGGCTGCGTGGGCGGCGGCTCCAATTTCGCCGGACTCGCCTTCCCCTTCCTGCGGCGCGTGCTGCGTGGCGAGGCCAAGACACGCTTCGTGGCGGCGGAGCCGGCGGCCTGCCCGACGCTCACGCGCGGCGCCTACCGCTACGACTTCGGCGACACGGTGGGGCTGACCCCGCTCATGCCCATGTACACGCTCGGCCACGACTTCGTGCCCCCACCCGTGCACGCCGGCGGACTGCGCTACCACGGCGATTCGCCGATGGTGTCGGGGCTGGTCAAGAACGGGCTCGTGGAGGCGCGCGCCTATCGCCAGAACGAAACCTTCGAGGCGGCGATCCGGTTCGCCCGCACGGAGGCGATCCTGCCCGCTCCCGAGCCGGCCCACGCCATCCGCGCGGTGTTCGACGAGGCCGCCGCCGCCCGTGAGGCCGGCGAGCAGCGCGTGATCCTCATGGGCCTCTGCGGTCACGGGCACTTCGACATGTCCGCCTACGACGCCTACCTCGCCGGTGAGCTCGAGGATCCGGAGTTCTCCGCGGCGGACATGGACGCGGCGCTCGAGCGGCTGCCCGAGGCCCCGGCAATCGCCTAGCGCTTGCGCCGGCGCTTGCGTGAGCTGGGCCGGTCCGGGGCGGCCTCGGGCGGTTCACCCGAGCCATTCGACTCCGGAGGGCCGAGCAGCGAGTCGTTCGGCGGCTTCTCGTCAGGACCGGGAGCGAGTCCGCGTCGCTGCGCCGGTGACGGCCAGGGCGCGGCCTCGCCGGTCTCCCAGGAGGGCCCGCGACCCCCGGGCCAGTGGCCCAGGAACAGGGCCCCGACCGCGCCGAGCCAGAACGCCTGGATGATGGGAGCCGGTGCGATGGGCAGGACGATGAGCGCGCCCGCGATCACTCCTAGGATCGACATGAAGGGACTCAACAGGCCGACCGTGCGTGCCCGCAGAGGCAGCATCACGAACAGGAACGCCACCGCGATCTGCCCGGCCGAGGAGATACCGATCAGAACCGGGTTGACGTCGTCCTGGATGCGCTCAGCCACATTTTCGCCCGCCTCACCCCGGACCACCTCCTGGTCGGCGAACTGCTGAGCGTTGTCCACCTGATCGATGGCACCGAAGCCCTGCGCGAGGGCGAACAGAACCGGACCCGCGACCACGAGATACACGAACCAGGCGGGGACGGCTCCGCCCCGAGCGCGGATCAGCTTGAACAGGTAGTAGAAGACCACCACGAGGGCGAGCGCTCCGATGACCCGCGCCGCACCGGCGACGAGGAATGGGGCCGAGTTCTCGTCGACGGACAGGTAGGAGTCCGGCAGGCTGCGGATGCCGGGGCGATCCTCGATCACCGTCGCCGGCAGCACGACCTGGACGATCGAGGCGACCACGGCCAAGAACGCGGCCACCGCGGCGGGGCGAGCCCAGCGGGCCTGCCAGTCCAGCTGTTCCTGCCTACTCACGGGCGAGGTCGGACCTGTGGTTCGCTGCGCCGCGATACGCGCGGCGGGTAGTAGTCGCTGTCTTCGGGCTCCACGATGCGCGACACCCGGTCGCCCACCGCGAGCACCACGTCGAGAGCAGGCGCCATCAGGCGGATGACTCCCTCGATGCGCCGCCGGGTGCGCAGCTGGCCGGGCGTGAGCGTGGCCATGCCGCTCAGCCGCCGCGCTGGTGGAAATAGAACTCGGGCAGAGCCGCCTTGGCCACCTCAGCGGTGATCTGCTGTGCCTGATGAAGGTCGCCGGCGCGTACAGCGAGATCGTCGATCGTCACGATCCCCACCAGTTCCTCGCCCCGGCAGACCGGCAGCCGCCGGATGCGATGCTGGATCATCAGCGCCACGGCCTCCTCTAGGTCCATCTCGATCTCGCCGGTCACGAGCGGCCGCGACGCGTGGTCGCCGGCCTGCTCGGCCGACTCGATCCGATCCGCCACCACGGCCAGCGCCAGGTCGCGGTCGGTGATCACGCCCACGGGGCGGCCGCCGTCGCAGACCACGACCGAGCCCACGTTGCGGTCGCGCATCAGCTCGCCCACTCGGTGGAGGCTGTCAGCGGTCTCGACCGTGACGACTCCATGTGTCATCACCTCGGAGATGTGCACGGGGCGACTGTATCGTCCCGGCCGTGACGGTCGTCCTCGGTGACCAGCGTGCTGGCCGGCCGCGATCCGGCCAAGCTGGGCCGGCTCGGCGAGCACGGCGGGTCGTGGGAATGCGCTGAGTCCCTAATCTTGGAGCATGTCCTCTGAAGATCCTTTCGGCGGCCTCTTCGGCGATCCGGACGAACTGCGCCGGCGCATGGAGGAGTTCGCCTCTCAGATGCAGGGAGCGCAGAAGGTGGCCTGGGCTGACAACGCGATCAAGCTGGCGGTCGACATGACCGTGGCCGGACTCGCTCGCATGAACCTCCAGGGCAACGCCGAGCAGCAGTCGCAGGACCTGCTTCAGGCGATGCGCCTGATGTTCCCCGAGGCGGTCATCCTGGTGCGCGAGGCTCGCGAGGGCTTCGGGACCTAGGCTCGGCCTCCCCCTCCTCGTCGGCGACGCCGCCGCGCTCGGCCTCGCGGTCCTCGCGGCCGCGGGCGATCACCTCCTTGAAGCTGCGCACGCGGAAGATGAAGAACAGCGCGGCGAAGCCGATCCCGAACGTGAGCACGCCGATCGCGATCTGCTGGCCCACCGAGTAGGCGGCCACGGTCGACCCCGCGGCCGTCCCTGCGAAGACCTTGGCCAGCAGCGCCTGCTGCACCCCGGCCCCCTGAGGGGTGAACGGAACCGCGGCCGAGACCGCGTTGACGCCGAGGACGAGCAGCACGTTCTTGACCGAGCCGCCGACACGGAAGGCCTCGAGAAGCATCCAGAAGGCGGCGAAGCGAAAGCACCAGCCCGCGAACTGGACTGCGAACACCTCGCGGAAGTAGCGGCGCCGGTCCTGAAGGATCGTCAAGCCTTGGCGAATGCGCTCCCAGAAGGCCTTGGCGCGGGCGCTGAGCAACGCGAACGCGGTGAGTCCCGCAAGCGCGATCACCGTGAGCAGGAAGAGGGTGAACTCCGGTCGCTGCGCGAGGTAGGAGAGGTCGAAGGCATTCAGCTGAGCGAAGTCCGGCGGCTTGGGAAAGACGCCCTGCGTGAAGGCGAACAGCAGGATCAGCGAGCCCATCGCCACGTCGAAGCCGAGCTCCACCACGAAGCTCGCGGCCACGGCCGGGTAGCTCGAGCGCGGGATCGCGGTCTTGGTGAGGAACAAGCGCACGACATCGCCGCCGCGGGCGGGGATAACCGCGTTGAAGCCGTAGCCGGCGAAGTAGGCGCCCCAGATCTCGCGGAAGCGGAACTGCTCAGTGGGGTAGGCCGCGCGCAGGATGTTGAAGCTGGCCCGGGCCCGCAAGGTCAGGTAGATCGTGAACAGCACCAGCGCCAGCAGCAGCGGCACCAGGCGCACGGAGGCCAGGTTGGAGACGAAGTCGTCGACCGCGTCGAAGAACGACCGGAACGACTCGCCAAGGCTCGCGCTGGGCACGCGCACAAAGGTACGGTGCGACCGTGGACAACGCCGCCGCCTCGCGCATCGCCCACGGCGACTTGGCGCTGATGAATCCCCTCTCGAGCGGTGCCGTCGACGAGACGATCGAGCTGCTCGACCTGCCCCGGGGTGGCTGTGTGCTCGACGTGGGCTGTGGGCGAGCCGAGCTGCTGCGCCGCGTGACGCGGCGCTGGGACGTGCGGGCGCTCGGGTACGACGCCGACTCCGAGACGATCACCGAGGCGCGGGCGCGGGCGCCCGGGCTCGAGCTGCGTGTGGCCAACGCCGCGCCCCCCGGGCCCTTCGATCTGGCGCTCTGCGTGGGCTCGAGCCACGCCCTGGGTGGATATCCAAAGTCTCTCGGCGCGCTGCGAGAGCTCGTGGCGCCCGGCGGCCAGGTGCTGCTCGGTGAGGGCTACTGGATGCGTGAGCCCAGCCCCGCTTACCTCGACGCGCTCGGCGGCTCGAGCTCCGGCGAGCTGGCCTCCTACCCGGACTTGATCCAGGCGCTCGAGCAGGCCGGGCTGAGGCCGCTGTACGCCTCGGTGGCCTCCCAGCAGGACTGGGACCGTTACGAATGGAGCCTGATCGCCAACGCCGAGCGCTGGGCCGCTGCGCACTCGGGGGATTCCGGAGCCGAGCTTCTGCGCGAGCGGGCCGATCGCGCCCGCCGGCGCATGTCTCTGCCCGAGGGGCGCGACACGCTCGGCTTTGCGCTGGTGCTCGCGCGCCGCGACGCACCGCGCGCGCCGAACCGCGCGGCCCGAGAGCGCGTATAACCGATCCGATGCCCTCGAGTGACGCAACGCTCGTCGAGCGCCTGCCGCGTGATCGCAGCGGGGACGAGCTGCGCGAGCTCTACCGGCGCTACTCCCGCGAGCTGTTCGGATTCGCCTGCAACGCTCTGGGCGACCGCGAGCTCGCCGAGGAGGTCGTGCAGGACGTATTCGCCCAGCTCTGGCGCCACGCGAGCGAGTACGACCGCAGCCGGGCCAGCGTGCGCACTTGGCTGTACGCGATAGCCCGCAACCGAATCGTCGACGCCCGCCGGCGCGCGGCCGTGCGTCCCGTGAGCATCGGCGAGCCGCTCGAGACCGAGGCCGGGGAGCTCGACCGCGAGCTCGAGCGGGCGGTGCTGCGCTGGCAGGTGGCGGCGGCCCTGGCCCGGCTCTCACCCGAGCACCGCGAGGTGGTGCGCCTGGCCCACTGGGGCGGCCTGAGCCTGCGCGAGATCGCCGAGCGCGCCGGCGTGCCGATCGGCACGGTCAAGAGCCGCGCCTACTACGCGTTGCGCAGCCTCCGGCTGATCCTCGACGAGATGGAGGTCGAGCGTTGAGCGGCTGCCACACCCACGGTGATCAGATCGGCGGCTACGTGCTCGGCGCACTCGAGCCGGCCGAGCAGGCCGAGATGCGGCTGCATCTCGCCTCCTGCCAGCGCTGCGCCCGCGCCGAGCAGGAGCTCGCCGGGCTGCCGCTGCTCCTCGACTGCATCGACCCTGAGGACATCCCGCCCCCCGAGCTCTCGCCCCAGATCGAGGACGCGGTGCTCGACCGCTTCGTGCGCGAACGCGCAAGCACGGGGCGGACGGGAGTCGACCGACTGCGCCCGCGCGTCCTGATCGCGGCCGCCGGGATTGCCGCTGCCGTGCTCGCTGCACTCGTCGTGCTGCTCGGCGGCGACGACGACGCGCGCGCCTACGCGAGCGCCGACCTGCGCGGACGGGGGCCCGGCTCCGCCCGCGCCCAGGTCACCGCCGTGCCCGCGGGTACGCAGATCGAGCTGAGCGCACGGCGCCTCCCGGCCCGGCCCGGCGGGGTCTACGAGGTCTGGTGCGTGGCCTCCGACGGGCGCTGGGTCAGCGGCGGCACCTTCCGGGTTCAGGGCGACGGCCGAGCCCGGGCGGAGCTCACCGCGGCGGTCCAGCCGGGCGACTATCACCGGATCGTGATCACGCGCGGCGCGCGGGACGCCGCCGAGGGCCGGCGCGGAGACGCGCTCCTGGAGGGCCGGCTCGTCTACTGAGCCGTCGAACCGGGACTCGGCCGCCTGCGTAGAACCTCGCGTACACGGCCCGGAGGTCTCGATGCCCACTCGCAGCATGTCCCTGGCGGCGCTTCTCGCGGTCCTCGCGCTTGCCGCGGCGGGTTGCGGAGACGATGACTCGGACGACGGTGGCGACTCTGGCGGCTCCGGTTCGGGCGGCGAGGCGCGCGACTCCGGCGGCTACTACGAACTCCGGCGGCGGCGACGAGAAGACCGATACGAACGCCGCGAGCGGCGGCGCTCCCGCCGGCGCTCTCAGGCTGGTCGCGGATCCGAGCGGTGCGCTCAAGTTCGACAAGACCAGACTCGAGACCAAGCCCGGAAAGGTTGCCATCGTGCTCGCCAACCCGTCCGACGTCCCCCACGCGATCGAAGTGGAGGGAAACGGCGTGGAGGCGGAGGGCGAGACGGTCGGCAAGGGCGGCGTCTCGAAGGTCGAGGTAGAGCTCGAGCCGGGCGAGTACGAGTACTACTGCCCCGTCGGCAACCACAAGGACGCCGGCATGGAGGGCACGCTCACCGTCGGGTAGCCGGCGCGCGCGCCACGTAGATCAGGTGGGGGGCGCCGTACGCGTCCCGGCGGCCGGCCGGCTCCATGCCGATCTTCTCGAGCACGCGTACCGAGGCGGTGTTCTCCGGACGGACCTGGGCGTAGACGGGATCGAGGCCGAGCTGGCCGAGCGCGTAGGCCAGGCAGGCGCCGGCTGCCTCGGTTGCGTAGCCCTGGCCCCAGCGGTTGCGCGCGAGCGTATAACCGAGCTCATGGTCGGGGCCGCCGGCGAGGAGCCCCAGCCCGGCGTCGCCGATCAGTTCTCCGCTCTGGCGCTCGATCAGCGCCCAGAAGGCGGGGTTTCCGGCACGGGCCTCGCTCACGTGTACGTTGAGGGCGCGACGCGTGTCGTCGACGGTGGGATAGCGAGGTATGAAACGCGTGACCTCGGGATCGCCGTAGACGCGGTGGAGCGCCTCGAGATCCTCCTCGACGAAGGCCCGGATCTCGAGCCGCTCGGTGCGCAGGGGAAGGCCGGCCACGGACACACCGAACTAGCACCGGGCGGTCATCGCGATGCCGGTCGTGGTGCGGTGGAAGTGGAGGCCTTCATCCGTCACGGGAGCAATGGCCGCTAGGCGGCCAGCGCGGCGAGCACCTGCTCGTCGTGCTCCTTGGGCTTGACCTTGCGCAGCACCTGGCGGACGACGCCGTGGGCGTCGATCACGAAGGTGGTGCGCTCATTTCCCCAGTAGGTGCGGCCGTACTTCGACTTCTCCACCCACACGCCGTAGCTCTCGGCCACCGAGTGGTCCTCATCCGCGAGGAGCGTGAAGTTGAGCCCCTGCTTGTCGTGAAACTTCTTGACCTTCTCGACCGAGTCCGGCGAGATCCCCATCACCACCGCGCCGGCGCCCTCGTAGTCGGGCAGATGGTCGCGCACGCCGCAGGCCTGGGTGGTGCAACCCGGCGTGTCGGCCTTGGGGTAGAAGTACAGAACCACCCTCTGCCCATGCAGGTCCGAGAGCTTGACCGGCTCTCCGTGCTGGTCGGGCAGCTCGAAGTCCGGAGCCTTGTCGCCTTCGTCCACTGAGGTCCTTTCTATTTCAGGAGCCGCGAGAGGCGGCGGTCCTTGAGCACGCGCCCACCGGTCTGTTCCTCGGGGCAGTAACACATCACATAGTCCTTGAAGTGGATGGCCTCGATCCGGGCGCCGCAGCGGGGACAGTCCTCCCCTGCGCGGCGATGGACCTGGAGCGGCATCGGCAGCTTGTCCGGCACGCTGTCCCCGACCACCTCCTCGTAGTGGTCGATCGCGCCGGCAAGCACGTCGTCACAGGCCGCACGTAGCGCGTCGAGCTCATCGGAATCGAGGTCGGCGCCCTTCTGGAAGGGCGACAGGCGAGCCGTCCAGAGCAGCTCGTCGACCCAGGAGCGCCCGATGCCCGCAATCGTGCGCTGGTCGCGCAGCAGCGGATGGAGGTGCCGGGGCTGGTCGAGCAGCCGGGCAAACTCGTCGGGCGCCGGCGCGGGAAGGGCGTCGGGGCCGAGGCCGGCCACGGCCTCGTCCGTGTCCACGTCGCCGGCCCGCAGGAGCTTGGCCCAGGCCCGCTGCTTGGTGCCGAACTCGCGCAGACGCAACTCACGCCCGTCCTCCACGCGCACCAGCACGCGGGACGAGCGGTCGCGCAACGAGGCGCGCTTGTCGAACAGCTGCAGCCGGCCGGCCGACATCAGGTGGATGAGCAGCGTCAGGTCGCCCGCCTCGACCGCGAGCATCTTGCCGATTCGGCGCACCCCGTCGACCTCGCGGCCGGCGAGCGCGTCGAGGGGCGGCTGGAAGGTCTTGAGCGCCACCGGGCCGGGCGCCAGCGCCGACTCGATGCGCGCGCCGGCAAGCCCACGGCTGAGGCGGCGGGCGGTGATCTCCACTTCGGGTAGCTCGGGCATGCCCTTCCAAGGCTACGCTGCGCGACATGCGTATTGCGGTGGCCGCGGACGAGCTCACGGGAGTGGCCGCAACGGTGGTGGAGGAGCTGCGCCGGCGCGGGCATGAGCCCGTCGGTCACGGCGCGCTGGACGCGCAGGAGCGTGACGACTGGGCCTGGGCCAGCGAGGCCGCCGCACGTGACGTGGCCGAGGGCCGCGCCGAGCAGGGCATCGTCTGCTGCTGGACCGGAACGGGTGCCTCGATCGCGGCCAACAAGGTCCCCGGGATCCGCGCCGCCCTCTGCACCGATGCCGAGACGGCCCGCGGCGCGCGCCGCTGGAACGACGCCAACGTGCTCGCGCTGTCGCTGCGCACCACCAGCGAGGCGCTTCTCGCCGAGATCCTCGACGGCTGGTTCGAGGAGGCTGCGAGCGCCGACGCCGATGACGTGGCCAACGTGCGCCACGTCGACGAGATCGGCTGAGCGCCCGCGCTCAGCGCCGCGGCGCCAGGGATGCGCCCGCGGCTCTGTCCGGGCGGTCCGCGTAGCCCAGGGCAAGCAGCTCGGACATCCCGTGCGCGCCGCGGCTACGGGCCAGCGCGCCGTATGTGCCCGGCACTCGCAGCTCGGGCCTCAGCGTCGCCCGCCCACGGGCGTCGGTGCGCGCGGACACCTCCGCCAAGGTCACGCGGGCGCCCCTGACGGCCGTGCCGTTGCGGGTCACGCGGACCGACACGCGCGGCCGGCCGGCGGCGGCAGGGGCGGCGCGCGCCCTCACCTTCAGCGCGGACCGCCCGGGCGCCGGCACGAAGTGCAGAAGGCCCACCGTCGGCCCGAAGCTGGGCTGGGCGGCCAGCGGCGCGATCAGCCAGTGCAGCTCTCCGTTGAGGAGACTCATGGTGTGCAGACCCTCGGCTTCGCCCGCGACTCCGTTCAGCTCGAGCTCGAGGCGCCTGGCGCCGGTCTTCACGTCGACCGACCAGACCTGGTAGTCGCTGCCCGTGGCGCCCGCGAGGAACAGGCGCCCGCCCCGGAAAGCCGAGCCCGTGACGCCGGTGGGCGGCACGGCAGCCGCGAGTCGGCGCACCGCCCGGATGGGCGGCCCGGACGGCGCGGCGTTGGCGGGGTTGACGTCGGCGGCGCGATAGGCCAGGAGGTCGGAGCCGCTCGAGGTCCAGAGCAGCTTGCCGTCCGGCGAGGACTCGACCCACATCGCCTTGGCGATCTGTGCCGGGTCGAGCTTGACGTAGTAGCGGAAAGCCAGCACCGAGGGATCGGACACGCCGATCGCTCCGGTCCCGCAGGTGTTGCCGCCGTTCGCGGCGCCGGGCGTGTAGCACTCGAGCGGCAGCAACAAGCGGCCGCCCTCACCGCGATCCCATGAGATGTCACCCACGTGGTTGTACCCCTCGAGCGCGGCCACGGCGCGCGGGATGGCCAGATCGAGGCCAACCGTCTGCACCAGGTCCGCGCGGGTCTTGTAGAGGCCTTCCCGGAAGCCGCTGAAGTAGAGGCGCCTGCCGGGTCCCGACGACGTCACTCCTTGCCAGTAGGAGTTGGGCACCGTGCTCCAGCCGCTGAGCTTCCAGCGGCCGGGATCGCGCGCGCTCGCCGGAGCGGCCGCCACCAGCAACAGCGCGCCTACGAGCGTGAGCACCACCATTCCGGTCTTCACGAGGCCGACCCTACCTGGGCGCGGGTCCCCGGCAACGGCAGGCGCTCGGGGTCGCGAACCCCCGGAATGAAGAGGAAGCCGAAGGTGGCGAGGCCGAGCACGCCCGCCGCGGCCAGGGTGGCTCTCGCGCCCAGCCACTCGGCCACCGGCCCGGTGAGCGCGAACGACACCGGCGTCAAGCCGATGGAGACGAACCAGTCGAGGCTCGAGACCCGGCCGAGCATCTCCTGCGGCACGAGCGTGTACATCAGCTGGGCCCAGACCAGCATGCCGGCGGTGGCCAACGCGAAGGAGAAGAAGGCAATCACGCACATCTGCCAGGAGGCCCCGGCGAAAGCAAGGCCGATGTCGAGGCCGACCGCAACGGCCCAGGCCGACCACATGAAGGTCACGTGCCGGCGGGGCAGGCCGGTGCGGCTGATGATCAGCGCCGCGGTGATCGAGCCGAGCCCGCCGACGGCGAGCACGGTGCCGAAGGTGCCGGCGCCGCCATCGAGCTCGTTCTTGATGATGTAGGGCAGCAGTACCTCCATCGGCCCGTAGGTCACGAGCAGGAACAGGGCGGCTCCGGTGAGCGTCCCCCACAACCAGGCGTGGGCCCGCACGTAGGCGAAGGCCTCGGCGAGGTCCCTGCGCATGGAGCCGGGCTCCTCGCGCACGGCCGGCTGCCGCGCGATGAGCGCGACCACGCCGGCCGACACCGCGAACGTCGCTGCGTCCACCGCGAGCGCCTCGCCCACGCCGAAGACTGCGATCAGCAGCCCGCCCAGTGCGGGCCCGGCGAAGCGCAGGCCGAGCGGCTCCATCAGCTCACGCACGGCGTTGGCCTGGAGCAGGTCGTCGCGCGGGACCACGTCAGGGACGATCGCGGAGAAGGCCGGCTGGAACAGCGCCTCGCCGATGCCGTAGAAGACCACGAGCACGATCACATGCCACAGCTCCGCGGTCTCGGCGAGCGCCAGGACGGCGATCGCGGCGATCGCGGCGCACCGGAGCAGGTCGGCGATGATCATGAGGCGGCGGCGCTCGAAGCGGTCACTCAACAGGCCGCCGACCAGCAGCGCGGCCACCATCGGCAGCGTCCAGGCCAGCCCAACCAGGGCCAGCGCGCTGGGCTCGTTGGAGATGTCGAGCACCAGCCAGGCGATCGCCACGAGGTAGATGCCGTCGCCCACGAGCGACACGGCCTGGCCTGCCCAGAGCAGCCCGAAGTCGCGGTGACGCAGGACGCGAAGCATCGCGCCAGGGTGGCACAGCTCGTAACAACTGAACGATCGCCTACCACTTCGGCTCGAAGCAGGGCCTGGTCGCCGCGGTGGCTCGCGAGGTGGCCGAGTCGATCACCGAGGAGGTGCTCTCGGGGCTCACCCATACCGACTCTCCGGTGGCGGCGCACGCTGGTCGACCTGGTCGGCGCCCCGCGAGGGTGCGGTGATGTTCGTGGATGGCAGCGCTCGACGGCCTCGCCCTTGTTCGTGGACTCGGCGGTGGCCGCGCTCAGCGAACGACGGCGGTCTTCTTGACCTTCGTCACCTTGTCGAAGTCGTCGGTGAAGGTCACCGTCGACGTGTACTTGCCCCTCTTGAGCTTCTTGAACGGGATCGAGTAGCGCCCGGGCGCGAGCCGTTTGCGGGTGGCCTTCTTGTCGCTGGGCCCCTTCAGCTTCGCCACCACCTTGGCGCTTTCCACCAGCGTGAAGGAGACGGTGATCTTCTTGCCCTTGCGCACCAGCTTGAACTTCGACTGGGACTTGGGGAACTCGTCGCTGCCGACGACGACCGTGCCCCGCATGGGGAAGGACTCGTGCGGGATGCAGTAATACGTGAATCGGCCGGGTCTGGTGAAGGCCTTCTGGTAGGTGGTTCCCGGCGGGCTCGTGGCCGGCCCAGAGTCCCACGCCTCGGCTTGACCGGAGTCGCTCGTGGACGTGTGGAACCCTGCGTCGAAGCTCCAGGTCACGGTGTCCCCGGGAGCGATCTTGACTTCCTTGGCCGTGTACTCGTAGTCCGTCACGCTGACACCGATGTCGGCGGCCATGGCCGGCGCGGCCAGCGCCGGCGGGGTCAGGAGGGCAAGCGGAATCAGTAGCCGTTGGGGTCGCATGAGCGGCACTCTAGACACGCCCATAGGATCCCGCCCGCCATGAGCGCCCCCGATGTCGTCGACACGCCGCGCGAGGCGGCGGAGCTCGAGCTCCCCCCGCTGGTGGTGCGCGAGCCGCTCGAAGCCTTCCTCGACAGTCACGGCATCGGCTCGGGACGCATCGAGGTGGAGCGCATCGGCGAGGGCCACTCGAACGTCACCTTCCTGGTCACCCGCGCAGGAGCCCGCGTGGTGCTGCGTCGCCCGCCGCGCCCCCCGCTGCCTCCCTCGGCCCATGACGTGCTGCGCGAGGCCCGGCTGCTGCGAGCTCTCGAGAGCACGCCGGTGCGCGTCCCCTCCGTGCTGGCCAGCAGCGGCGACGACTCGGTCCTGGGCGTGCCCTTCTACGTGATGGAGGAGATCCACGGCAGCGTGATCACCACGGGCATCCCCGCGGCACTCGACAACCCGCAGGAATGCCGGCGCCTGTGCGAGGAGCTCGTCGACCGGCTGGCCGAGGTCCACGCCGTGGACTGGCAGGCCTGTGGGCTCGAGGGCTACGGCAAGCCCACCGGCTACCTCGAGCGCCAGTTGCGCCGCTTCACCGGACTCTGGGAGCACAACAAGACGCGCGAGCTGGCCATCGTCGAGGAGGTGCGTGACTGGCTCGCGGCCAACGTGCCCGACTCGCCTGCCTCGACCATCGTCCACGGCGACTACCGGCTCGGCAACGTGATGGTGGCCGACGAGCCGCCGGCGCGACTGGTGGCCATCTTCGACTGGGAGCTGTCGACGATCGGCGACCCGCTGGCCGACCTCGGCTACTTCACCGTCACCTGGGCGCAGGCCGACGATCCCGACGACACCTCGTTTGCCAGCCTCTCGGCCGCCACCCGGGGCGAGGGCTTCATGACCCGCGACGAGCTGATCGAGCGCTACGAGGAGCGCAGCGGGCGCTCGATGTCTGCGCTCAACTGGTACCAGGCGCTCGCGCTGTGGAAGGCCGCAGTGTTCATGGAGGGCAACTACAAGCGCTTCTCGATGGGGGCCTCCGACGATCCCTATCTGGCTCTGTTCGACGAGGGCGTGCCCGCCCTGGCCGAGAAGGCGCGCCAGATCGCCCACGCCGGCTGAACGGCCCGCCGGGCGCTAAACGCCGGGCAGCTTCTTCAACAGGGTCTGCAGCCCGACGATCGACTCGTTGACCTGCGCGAGCCCGCGCTCGAGGTGCTCGGCGGTCTCGTCCAGGTCGGTGACCTCGCTGTGGAGCGGCTGTAGCCACTCCTGGAGGGCGCGAATGTCGCGGCGCAGCAGGCCGATGTTCGCGGAGAGCTCGTCCTCGGAGCGCGACAGGCCGACGGCGGCCCCGATCAGCTCGGGCACGCCGCCCCGGGGGCTGTTGAGCCCGTCGACGCCTGCGGTGAGGCGGCCGACACCGTCGGCGAGCCGGTTGAGGTCGTCGAGAGCCCGCAGGACCAGCTTGGGGGGAATCGCCAGACGATCGAACATGAGGCCGGGGAGTCTGCCAGTCTCGGGGTCGTGCTGCTCGTTCTCTGGGATGTCGACGGGACGCTCGTGCACACCGCGAGCCACGGCCGCTACGCCTTCGAGGAGGCCTTCGAACAGGTGACGGGCCGTTCGCCCGAGCGGGTTTCCTACGCCGGCAAGACCGATCACCAGATCGCTCTCTCGATGCTGGAGGGCGAGCGGGAGCATCTGCCGAGCGTCCTGGAGAACCTCGAATCCGCACTCGACGCCCGCCGTGACGCGATCGCCAGCGAGGGTGCGGCGTACCCCGGCGTGCCGGAGGCGCTGGCCGCCCTGCACGCCCGCGACGACGTGATCAACTCCCTGCTCACCGGCAACATCGCGGCGAATGCTGCGCTCAAGGTGAGCGCGTTCGGACTCGAACGCTGGCTCGACTTCGAGGTCGGCGCCTACGGCTCCGATCCTCACGAGGAGCGCTACGAGCTGGTGGACATCGCCCGCAGACGGGCGGCGGCCAAGTACGGCGAGCCCACCGGAGCGGTGCTGATCGGCGACACCCCGCTCGACATCCGCGCCGCGCGCGAAGCCGGCGCGCGGGCCGTGGCGGTGGCCACCGGCTTCTCCGACGTCGAGGAGCTGCGCGCCGCCGAGCCCGATGCGGTCCTGGCCGATCTGGCCGACACCGACACCGCGGTGCGCGCCATCACCGGACGCTGAGCCTGGCGCAAGCACCCGGCTCGGCCGGGCGCGCAGGGGTTGTCCCTCACCCCTTCCACTTGACGCTGCAACCCACCGGATCGGTCTCGGGGCGCCCGGGCTCCTCGCCGGCTCGCAGGGCGTCGAGGGCCTCGCGCAGCCAGGCGGCGTTGAGGCTCGGGTCGCGATGGTCGGCGTCCGGCGCGCCGCGGTAGCGGATCCGGCCGTCAGCGTCGATCACGAAGACGTCGGGCGTGGTCTTGGCCCCGAAGGCGCGCGCCACCTCCTGGCTCTCGTCGCGCAGGTAGGGCATCGGCCAGTCCTCGCCGGCCACCCGTTCCTGCATCGCCTCGAGGGAGTCGCCGGGGTAGCGCTCGGAATCGTTGGGGTTGATGGCCAGGAAGCGCACGTCACCGTAGTCACGGGCGGCGTCGGCGAGGCGCTCATGCCAGGCCAGCGCATAGGGGCAGTGATTGCATGTGAACACGACGGCGGTCAGGCCGTCGGCACCGGGCGCGAGCGCGTGCTCGTTGCCGTCGGTGTCGGGCAGGCTGAACTCGGGTGCGGTGGCACCTATCGCGGTCATCTTTCCTCCTTGGCTGATTGGACCGCCGCGCGAACGTCCTCGGGATCGGGGGTCGCCGACGGCCGGCCGTCGCGCAGCCGGTAGATACGGCAGGTCAACGAGGCCGGAGCTCCCTCGCTCGGAACCACGTCGCGGCCGTCGACGAGGATCGTCGGAGAGCCGGGAAAGCTCTCGCGCGCGGCCTGCGCATCGGTCTCGATCTCGCGCAACTCCACGGCGGCCGGGTCGAGCCCCTCCTCGACCAGCACCCTGCGCAGCTCGTCGAGCGCCTCGGGATGTGAGGGACAGCCCTCCCACCACAAGAGCTCAATCCGCATGGACCTCCATGCGGTCGATCTTCGCGTCATCCACCGGACGGTCGCCGGGCCCGGTCTCGAGCCCCTCGATCGCGTCCACGGCGTCCATGCCCGAGGCCACGCGGCCGAACACCGTGTGCTTGCCGTCGAGCCAGGGAGCGGCGTCGGTGGTCACGATGAAGAACTGGCTGCCGTTGGTGTCGGGACCGCGGTTGGCCATCGCGAGAGCGCCACGAACAATCTTGTTGTCGTTGAACTCGTCCTCGAACTCATAGCCTGGTCCGCCGGTCCCGGTACCGAGCGGGCAGCCCCCCTGGACCATGAAGTCGGTGATCACGCGGTGGAAGATCAACCCGTCGTAGTAGCCGTCGCGGGACAGCTTGACGAAGTTCTCGACGGTCTTCGGGGCGTCCACCTCGAACAGCTCGAGCTCGATCGGGCCATGGTTGGTGTGCATCGTCAGCCGGCTCATCGCCTGTTGGTCACCTCCACCCGGAGCTCGGTGCCCCGGACTCGATTGCCGCTCACCTTGTCTGCGACCTCCTGCGCCCGCGCGGCCGGCACCTCCACGAAGCTGAAGCGCTCCAGCACCCGCACGTTGCGCACGTCGTCGTTCTCCAGGTGGCTGTTGTCGACCACCGCGCCCACCACGTCGGCCGGCTCGATCTCACTCGTACGCCCGGCGCCGACGATCAGCTTCGCGTAGGGCACGCCGTCGCGGCTGTGCGGCTTGGTGTGCCGCGGCCGGCGTGTCTCGCGGCGCTCGCGCGGCTCGGGCCGCTCACGGCGCGGCTGGCGCGGCTCGCCTCCGTTGGCGCCCTGCCACTTCTCGATGTCCGTCTTCGCGTGACGCTCGATGGCCTCGAGATCGCTGCGCTGCTTGGGGGTTATCAGCGTGATGGCCCGCCCCGAGTCGCCGGCCCGGCCGGTGCGGCCGATGCGATGCACGTACACGTCGGGCGAGTTGGGAACGTCGTAGTTGACCACGTGGCTGACGCCGGTGATGTCGAGTCCGCGCGCGGCCACGTCGGTGGCCACCAGCAGCCGTTCGCGCCCGCCCTTGAAGGCAATCATCACGCCGTCGCGCTGCCCCTGGGTCATGTCTCCGTGGAGCGTCTTGACGCGCACGCCGGCGTCGCCGAGGCGGCGGGCCAGGCGATCGACCCCGATCTTGGTGCGCACGAACACGATCGCCTGCTCGGGCCGCTCGGCCTTGAGCACGTGAACCAGGGCACCCGGCTTGTCGCGGTCGGGCACCTCGACGTAGAAGTGATCGACGGTGTCGATCGTCAGCGTGGCCGCGCGGACCTGGATCTCCTCCGGGTCGTGCATGAAGGTGTCGGCCAAGCGGCGGATAGGGGTCGGTACGGTGGCGCTGAAGAGGGCGGTCTGACGCCCCATCGGAGCGCGGCGCAGGATCTCCTCGACGTCTTCGAGGAAGCCCAGGTCGAGCATCTCGTCGGCCTCGTCGAGCACCACGTAGCGGGCCTGGTCGAGGAACAGGTGGTGGCGGCCGATCATGTCCATCACCCGGCCCACGGTGCCCACCACGATCTGGGCCTCCTTGAGGCGCGTGGCCTGATCGCGAATGGGTGCGCCGCCGAAGACGGCCACCACGTCGATGCCGCGCTGCTGGCCGTAGGCGCGCAGCGCCTGGGTGACCTGAATGCAGAGCTCGCGGGTGGGCGTGAGGACAAGCGCCTGGACGCTCGGATCGTCCGGGTCGACGTAGTCGATCATCGGCAGACCGAAGGCGGCGGTCTTGCCGGTGCCGGTCTGGGCCTGGCCGATCACGTCCCGGCCCTGGAGCAAAAGCGGAATCGTCTGCTCCTGGATCGGAGTGGGGCGCTCGTAGCCCAGATGGGCCAGCGATTGCAGGGTCGGCTCGGACAGGCCGAGTTCGGCGAACGTCGTCATCCCGGCTTTGAGACTACTCGGCGCGGGACTGGGTCACGGGGGCCCGGGCGAGGGGGTCCGTGAAGACTGTCGCCTCCTGGTGGACAAACTTCTGTACCCCTCTAGGCCGACGGATCCAGCAGCAGCTTGCCGCTCGTGCGGCGCGCCTGCATGTCCTCGTGGGCCCGGCGCACCTCGGAGAGGGGGTAGGTCCCGCCCACCTGGGGCCGCAGCTCGCCGCGGGCCGCCCGCTCGAAGAGGTCGGTGAGCGGCTCCTCCATCATGTCGCGGCGGCCGAGGCAGTGCATCAGCCAGAACCCGATGACGCCGCGGCTCTTTCGCATCAAGCGGCCGGTCTCGAGCGTGTTCTGATCGCGGCTCGCGATGCCGTAGGCCACGATCCGCCCGAACGGAGCGAGCGCGTCGGCGCACGCGTCGAACACCCTCCCGCCCGACATCTCCAGCGCGACGTCCACCGGCTTGCCGCCGTTGGCCTCGATCAACGCGCCCTTCAGGTCCTCTACGGCGGGGTCGACCGCCGCGTCCGCGCCGAGCGACAGCGTGAAGATCCGCTTCTCCTCGGTCGACGCCGTGGCGATCACCCGCCCCGCGCCGAACGGCTTGGCCAGCTGAACCGCCAGCGAGCCCACGCCGCCGGCTCCCGAGACCACCACCACCGACTCGCCCGGAGCGAGCTTGGCCGAGGTGCGAAACAGATGCCACGCGGTCAGGCCCTGAATCAGGAGTGCCAGCGCGGCGTCGTCGTCGAGCCCGTCGGGGATCTCGAACACGGTCGACTCGTGGGCCAGCGCGAACTCGGCGTAACCACCGCTCGGGACGAGCGCGACGACGCGCCGGCCGTCGGGCGCTTGCCCCGCGACCTCCCCTCCCAGCACCAGCGGCACCTCGTAAGGAGCCAGGTAGGAGTTCTCACGCTGGTGGGTGTCGGCGAAGTTCATGCCGGCACGCGTGACCTCGATCAGGACCTGTCCCTCAGCCGGCTCGGGCACCGGCAGGTCGACCACGTTGAGGACCTCGGGGCCGCCGAACTCTTCGATCTGAACCGCTCGCATCGGCGCAGCCTAGTCCACTACTCTCCCCGCCCTTATGTCTCTGACAGTGGTCGGTTCGATCGCCTTCGACGCGGTCAAGAGTCCCTTCGGTGAGCGCGAGCGGATGCTCGGCGGCTCGGCCGTGCACTTCGCGCTGGCCGCGAGCTTCTTCAGCGCGGTCCGCGTGGTCGGGCCCGTGGGGGACGACTTCGGGGACGACGAGCTGAGCGTGCTCCACGCCCGCGGCGTGGACACCTCGGACATCGAGCACGTCGAGGGAGGCAAGACCTTCTTCTGGGCCGGCGAGTACGAGTACGACCTCAATACGGCGAAGACGCTCGACACACAGCTGAACGTGTTCGGAGAGTTCCAGCCCAAGCTGTCGGAGGCCTCGCGCGCCGCAGAGGTCTTGTTCCTGGCCAACATCCAGCCCGACCTCCAGCGCGAGGTGCGCGAGCAGTGCACCGGAGCCCAGCTCGCCGGCCTCGACTCGATGAACTTCTGGATCGAGAGCGCCCGCGACGAGCTGGTGCGCACGATCGGCGGGGTGGACATCCTGTTCATGAACGACGCCGAGCTGCGCATGCTCACCGAGCAGCCCAACCTCGTGCGCGCGGCGCGCATGGTGATGGAGATGGGGCCGCGCGTGATCGTGGCCAAGCAGGGCGAGTACGGAGCGGCGCTGTTCACCGAGGACGGCTTCTTCGCCCTCCCGGCCTTTCCCCTGGAGACCGTGGTCGATCCCACGGGCGCGGGCGACGCGTTCGCCGGCGGCTTTCTCGGCTACCTCGACTCCGCCGGACGCTCGCTCGACGAGGGCACCCTGCGCCAGGCCATGACCCACGGGTCGACGCTCGCCTCCTTCTGGGTCGAGGAGTTCGGCTGCGAGCGCGGCCAGCGCCTGACGCGCGAGGAGATCGACGACCGCTACGAGGCCTTTCGCCGGATCACGGCGATCGAGGCCGTGCCCGCCTCGTAGCGCCCGGCACCTCCGCCAGCACCAGCTCGGGATCGGCCATCGGATTGGCTGACACAGAGCGCAGCCAGCGCTCGCCGGCCACGCTGGTCAGCGACACGAAGGCGCGCTGCATGCCCTCGCGCAGCTCACCGAGATCGCCGGCCGCCACGGGGCGCCAGACCACCACGCCGGTCCCCGGCCCCGAGTGGAGCTCGAGCCGCGGGTCCCCATCGACCGCGTCGGCCAGGCGCGAGGCGATGTCCATGCAGGCGTCGATGCGCGCCGCCGTGCCCTCCCGGCCCCAGGCCAGCAGGGTGGCGGCCAGGGGCAGTGCCGCCGCGCCGTGCGAGCCGAGCAGGCCCACGTTCGGCGCCGCCAGGTAGCTCCCGCCGAAGGAGATCGCCTCGTGGGCGCGCTCGGCGTCGGCGAACAGCACGAGCGCCGACTCCTTGGGCTGGAACAGCCACTTGTGGGCCGACACCGCCACCGAGTCGGCAGACTCGATGCCGTTCAGCAGCCCGGCGTGGCGCTCGCTCAGCCGCAACGGGCCGGCCCAGGCCGCGTCCACGTGGCGCCAGGCGGCGTCACCGCGCGCGGCCAGCGGGTCGACGGCGCCGGTCACGGTGGTGCCCGCGGTGAGTACGAGCGCCGCCCGGGAGAGGTCGCCGAGGTCGTCCTCGCGCAGGCGCTGGCGGCGGTCCACCGCCACGGCCCGGAAGCCGAGACCCAGCAGTGACGCGGCCTTGGGCACGCTCAGGTGGGCGGCCTCCGAGGCCACCACCTCGCTGACCCCGCGCAGCTCCCGCGCCGCCCACAGAGCCGTCAGATTTGCCACGGTCGAACCCGGCACGAGGTGGCCCCCGCCCATGCCGAAGAAGGGCGCCAGCCAGTTCACCACCCGCACCTCCAGCTCACGGGCCACCGGCGCCGTGTCGAGGTGCAGCAGGTTCTGGTTGAGCGCGGCCGCCCATTGGGCACCCGCCCACGCGACCCACGGCGTGGGCGGATCCATGTGGGCCAGGAAGCCGGGTGAGCCGAGGCGCCGCGCGCCGCCCACCACGGATGCGGCCAGACGCTCCAGGGCCGGCAGCTCTCCCGTTCCCCGCGCGGGCAGCTCCACGGGCAGGTCGAGAGCTGCGCCGGAGGGCTGGGTGAGCTCGTCGATCAGGAGCGCCAGAGCGGCCTCGAGACCGGCAGCGTCCGGCTCGAAGGAGGGGTCGCGGGACGCGCTCACGGTTCGGGCAGCGTACGCGCTCGCGCGCCCGTTTCGAGCTTCGCCCGACGGTCGCCCGGTTTCCAGGTACGATCCTCGCGATGGGAGGTTTCTGGACCGTTTTCTGGATAGCGGTGGTCCTCAAGATCCCGCTTGTCGCGCTGCTGTGGATCGTCTGGTGGGCGATCAAGGATCCGCCCGGCGTCGAGCCCGAGGACGACGGCGGAGGCGGCTCGGACCGCGACCCGCGCCCGCACCCGCGCAGCCGTCCTCCCCATCCGCCCCGGCGCGGCCCTCACGTCTCGCCGAAGCCCGCCTCACCGCGCCGCGTGCGCGTAGCCCGCGGGCGCCGGCGAGTGCCTGCCGGGCACCGCTGAGCGCTGAGACCTCGGCGCGAGCCCCTGGCAGCCCCGCGGCGGCGCCGCTGTGTGTCATACGTCGCGCAGCGCCTGTGGACGACCGAATCGGCTCTCAACCGCATGCTCTCGGCCGCGGACGAAATCGGGCGCCCGCAGACCATGCACACGGGACGGCCAAAGAAGAGTGTAAGAGGAGTCATCTCCCAACAGGTTCGGCATCCCGGCGGCGCACCCCGTGACTTCTTCGTGAACCGGCCCCAGGTTCCGGTAGCTTTTCGCGCCGTGAACTCCTTCTACGTGGCCGGAGGCGTGCTCGCCGCCTGGGCGCTCGTCCTCACCTTCCTAGGAGTCACGCGCGAGAACTTCCCGGCCACCCCGGGCGCCGAACGCACGGTCGGCCTGATCTCAGTCGTGCTCGTGCTCGCGGCGATCGGCGCCGGCATCTACAGCGCGGCGACCGAAGAGGAGGAAGGCGAGGAAGGCGAAGAGGCCGCCCTGGTTCTGCCACTCTGAAAGTAATGGCTTCCATCGACGACGACGGAGTGGCGGTCCACTACACCGCCGTGGAGAAGGGCACTCCGGTGCTCAGCTCCGAGGGTGAGCAGGTGGCCGAGGTGATCGAGGTGCTCGACAACTACCGCGAGCACATCTTCGACGGCCTGGTGATCGAGACCAGCGACGGCGTGCGTCGCTTCGTCGACGCCCCCGAGGTGGCGCGGACAGCCGAGCGCGCCGTGACGCTGAACATCAGCGCCGCCGCGGTCGCGCAGCTGGGGCCGCCGGAGAGCGGCTCGGGCCCGAGCCTGCCCAACCCGGCGGGGCCGGTCAAGCGACTGTTCGGCGGCATTCGGCGCCGCTGAGCGCGCGCTCTTCGAGCGGTCCTGCCTGCTGTCAAATTCGCCCCGTAGCGGGTCTTTTCGTGTTGGGGAGCAAGACTTCACCGTGACGGTCGTGTGAAGTAGCGTGGCCGGGATGGAGGGCGTGAAGTTCCGCATCGCCGGCCCTGGCGACAGTCACGAGATCGGCCGCACGCTCGCGCTCGCCTTCGAGGGCTACCGTGCGTTCGCGCCGGACGGCTGGGCTCCGCCCGGACCCGAGGCCGAAAGCGTGCGCGAGCGGCTCACCGACCCCGCGATCTGGTGCCTGGTGGCCGAGCACGACAGCACGATGGCCGGCCACGTCGCGCTCATGCCCGCCACCATCCACGGAGTCTGGCCCGTGCGCGATCCGAAGCTGGCCAATCTGTGGCAGATGTTCGTGCGCGAGCCCTTCTGGGGCACCGGCCTGGCCACGGAGCTGCACAGCGCGGTGATCGAGGAAGCTCGGGTCCGCGGCTACGCCCGCTTTCGGCTCTTCACCCCCGCGGGGCAGGCTCGCGCGCGCCGCTTCTACGAGCGGGAAGGCTGGGCGCTCACCGCGCCGCCCTTCTTCGAGGAGAGGTTCGGGATGGAGCTCGTCGAATACCGGCGCTCGCTCGGCTGAACCCGCGGGCTAGCTCTCCCCGTCCTTGAGCCGCAGCGTGTCGATGGCCTGTTCGCAGGCCTCTTCGAGCTCGGAGCGCCCGTCGGGAACCGACTGGCAGTTCATGAAGTACTCCGTGTCGCCGTCGAACATGACGACGATCGTGCTGCGGCCGTCCTCCGGTGTATTCAGGCGGTCGATCTCGTAGCGAAAGGCGAGCGGCCCACCCACGTCAACCGGCTTCCCCTCGAGGTCGCCGCCGGCCAGCCGGCCGAGCACCTGATCGAGCTCCTCGCGCACGCCGTCGGCCTCCTTCGGCGAGACGGCGCGGTTGAGCCCGTAGCGCTGGAGGAAGATCGCGTTGTCCTCGCTCCTGGCCAACGCCACCGTCTCCTCGGCCTGTCCGGCCGACTGAGAGAGGTTCACGTCCTCGGTGCGCTCGAAGTCGCCGGGATACTCGAAGGTGATGGCAAAGCCCTCCTCGTCGAAGGTCTTGGTCTCGTCACTCGAGGAGCCGCAACCCGCCAGAACGGCGGCAGCGAGGACCGGCAAGGCCACTTTCGTCAGAATCCGGGGAACAGGGAACGAATGAGGCATCAGGTCAGGAGAGACGATGGCAGATGAGCAGGCACGCAAGGACAACGGCGGCGGAGTCGCCACCGCCGCCGACACGCTCAGCGTCACGGACAATCGCACGGGCGAGACCTATGAGGTGGAGGTCACCGACGGCACCGTCAAGGCGATGGACTTTCGCCAGATCAAGGTCAACGAGGACGACTTCGGCCTGATGACCTACGACCCTGCCTTCACCAACACGGCGTCGTGTCGCAGCTCGGTCTGTTACATCGACGGCGAGGCCGGGATCCTCGAGTACCGCGGCTACCCGATCGAGCAGCTGTGCGAGAAGTCGACGTACCTCGAGGTTGCCTACCTGCTGATCTACGGCGAGCTGCCCACCCAGGACCAGCTCGACGAGTGGATCTTCGAGATCACCCACCACACCTACGTCCACGAGAACATCAAGAAGTTCGTCGAGGGCTTCCGCTACGACGCCCATCCGATGGGGATGCTGCTCGCCACCGTCGGCGCGCTCTCCACCTTCTACCCCGACGCCAAGAACATCGACAACGAGGTCGAGCGCCATATGGCGGCGGTCCGGCTGATCGCGAAGATGCCGACGCTCGCGGCCTTCGCCTACCGCCACAACCTCGGGCTGCCCTACGTGTATCCGGACAACGACCTGTCCTACCCCGGCAACTTCCTCTCGATGATGTTCAAGATGACCGAGGTCAAGTACGAGCCCGATCCGCGGCTCGCGCGCGCCCTCGACGTCCTCTGGATCCTCCACGCGGATCACGAGCAGAACTGCTCGACCAACGCCGTTCGCGGCGTTGGCTCCTCGCAGGTCGACCCCTACTCCGCGGTGGCCGCAGGCGTGGCCGCGCTCTACGGCCCGCTGCACGGCGGAGCCAACGAGGCCGTCCTGCGCATGCTCGACCGGATCGGGAGCGTGGACGACGTGCCCGGCTTCCTCGACAGCGTCAAGAACAAGGACGAGAAGCTGATGGGCTTCGGGCACCGGGTCTACAAGAACTACGACCCGCGCGCGCAGATCATCAAGGAGCACGTGGAGCAGGTCTTCGAGGTCACGGGCAAGAACCCCAAGCTCGACATCGCCACCGAGCTCGAGAAGCGCGCCCTGGACGACGACTACTTCGTGGAGCGCAAGCTCTACCCCAACGTCGACTTCTACTCGGGGCTGATCTACGAGGCGCTCAACCTGCCGCCCGACATGTTCACGGTGATGTTCGCCATCCCGCGCACGTCAGGCTGGATCGCCCAATGGCTCGAGATGGTCACCGACGACGCCACCAAGATCGCGCGGCCGCGCCAGATCTACACGGGTCAGCGCGAGGCGGACTACATCCCCATCGCCGATCGCGAGAAGCGCACCGAGAAGCCGGTGGCCGAGACCAGCCTGATCGACCCGGCCAAGAGCTGAACGCTCACCCATTCTGACGGCGAAGCAGCCGGCTCGGCCGGCTGCGCACGATCCAATTACGGCGAAGCAGCCGGCTCGGCCGGCTGCGCACGATCGATTTACGCAGCGCGTACGCAGAGCTGGCGCGATTGCCGAACCCGTATTAGCTTCGTCGCTGGACCGGTACCCCATTTGTGGGGGAAGCGACGAAAGGATCAAATGGATTCGCATCACTCGAGGCCGCTGCGGCGGGCCGCCCTGGGAATCGCCGCCGCCGCGGCTCTGACGGGAGCCCTCGCGCCCGGCGCGCAGGCCGCCACCGTCGAGACCGTGGCCCGCGGGCTGGACAACCCCCGCAGCGTGGCGATCGGCCCCGACGGAGCCGTCTACGTGGCCAACTCCGGCAAGGGCGGGCGCAAGTGCCAGGGCAAGGGCGAGGAGAGGCAGTGCCTGGGGACCACGGGCAGAATCGTCCGCCTGGCCGGCGGGAAGCTGAGCACCGTCGCAAGGGGCTTCATATCCGGCGCCGGCCCCGATGGCTCGTTTGCCGGAGGTCTTCACGGCGTCTCGGTGAGCCCCGAGGGCGCGGTCTTCGGCGTCACCACCTCGGGACCGCCCGCCTTCGTCAAATCGCTTCCCAAGCCGTTTCGCAGGCAGGCCGGGCGCCTCTTCGACGTCAAGAGCGGCGCCTTCACCTCCGTGGCCCGGGTCGACCAGCTCGAATGGAAGAACAACCTCGACAAGGTCAAGGGCGACCGCAACTCGAACCCCTACGCCGTGCTTGCGCAGAGCGACCGGCAGGTCGTGGTCGACGCCGGCGCCAACGCGGTCTATGAGGTCCGTGGCGGCACGGTGAGCCTGCTCGCCGTTATCCCGAAGAACGGCAGGTCGCAGGCGGTCCCCACCTCGGTGGCGGTCGGCCCGAGTGGCGACCTCTACGTCGGCGAGCTGGCCGAGGGAGCAGGCAAGGGCAAGGCGCGCGTGTGGCGGATCCCCGCCGCGGGTGGAACGCCGACGGTCCACGCCACCGGCTTCACCGCGATCACCGGAGTCGCCTTCGGCCCCGACGGCAGCATGTTCGTGACGGAGTTCGCGCGCAACCTCCGCAAGGAGGATGCACGGGGCTCGGTCGTGAGGGTCGCGCCGGACGGCAGCCGGACGAAGCTCGGCGGCGGGAAGCTCTTCTTCGCGACCGGCGCCGCCGTCGATTCGACAGGCGCCGTGTACGTGTCGAACTACAGCGTGCTCCCGGCCAAGACGCCGAAGAAGAGCCCCTTCAAGGGGGCCGGCGGCTCGCTGGTGAAGATCACGCCGTAA
Organism: uncultured Thermoleophilaceae bacterium; assembly: GCA_963813495.1. Lineage (GTDB taxonomy): Bacteria > Actinomycetota > Thermoleophilia > Solirubrobacterales > Thermoleophilaceae > JACVRW01. Next base: position 81,498 of record CAWEZC010000004.1, on the reverse strand, counting down.
CGAGGCACGGAGTTGTGACGCCGAGGCGTTGAAGCATGCGCCGGCGCCCGCCAGGGTGCCGGCGCATGCTGACGAACGCCTCGGCAATCCCGGGGGTCAAGGCCGGCCGACGGCACCGGATTCATGCGCGCTGTACGTGGCCGCGCGACGTTCGGCCACGGCTCACGGCCGTACCGCGTCGTCCGCTTCGCCGCCCGGCAGTTGGAGACGAAGCCCGACCGGGTGGCGGCGGTGCCGGCCGCCTGATCAGATCCTGAACACCGGCACCAGGCGCTTCTCGTGCTCGGCGTCGATCTGGGCCACCACCTCGATGTGCTCCTCGATGCCCGAGCCGCGCAGCTTGGTGGCCAGCAGCTCGTCCACCTGGAACAGCCCGGCGGAGTTGTTCATCTCGATCTCGACCCGTACGACCCGCTCCTCACCCGGCTCGATCTTGACCGCGTCGATCGCCGCGGCCGAGATCGAGTGGATGTTGGGACGACGCGTCTCGAAGGGAATGCGCGAACGTCCGGAGGCCATGTCGAGGGCGTCGGCGACGCGCACGATGCCCGCCTCCATGGTCACGGGGTCGCCGCGGCGCCGGTGACCGATCACCGCGTGCAGCGACTCGGAGATGAGCACGGTCAGCTCGGGATCCTCGTAGATCCCCTGCAGAAGCAACGGCAGGCGCTCGGAGGCAAGAAACAGGCTGTACTGCTCGTGGTCGGTCCGGTGGATCGACATGCCGGTGTCGTGGAACAGGCAGGCGGCCGCGATCACCACCTCGGCGTCGCGCGCACCCAGGCCGTGGGTGCTCACCATCGCCGGCTCGACTCCCGCCCGGTTGAGCAGCCGGAACAGACGCAGAGCGATGTTGACCACGATCTGCACGTGTACGACCGAGTGATCGGACATGTCGCGCCGGTCGGCGTTGACCTGCTGCATGTACCACCACGCGCGCAGCCGCTGGTCGGCGTTGGCGGCATCGAAGAGGCGCTCCAGACGGCGGTTGCCGCGAGACGGAGCCCGTATGTCGATGTCAGGCAGGTCCACCGGGGCTACCCTAGGGACAGTGAACCTCGAACCCCTCTTCGACGGACACGGCCGCCGGATCTCCGATCTGCGCGTCTCGGTCACCGACCGCTGCAACTTCCGTTGTCAGTACTGCATGCCCGCCGAGGGCCTGCCCTGGCTCCAGCGCGACGAGATCCTCCACTTCGAGGAGATCGCGCGCGTGGTCTCGCTGATGGCGCGCATGGGAGTGACCGACCTGCGCCTGACCGGCGGTGAGCCGCTCGTGCGCCGCGACTTCCCCAAGCTCGTCTCGATGCTGGCCCCGATCGCGGGGATCGAGGACCTGTCGCTCACCACCAACGGCTATCTGCTCGAGCGCGACGCCGCGGCGCTGGTCGAGGCCGGCATCAGCCGCGTGAACGTCTCGATCGACTCGCTGCAGCGCGACCGCTTCTTTCAGCTCACCCGCCGGGACTCGCTGCCGCAGGTCCTGCGCGGCCTCGAGGCCATCGGCCGCTTCCCGGAGATCGCGCCGATCAAGATCAACGCCGTGGCGCTGCGCGGCTTCACCGAGGAGGAGGCGCTGCCCTTCGCCGAGTTCGCCCGCTCCACGAACTATCAGGTCCGCTTCATCGAGTTCATGCCGCTCGACGGCGACCACGCCTGGACCAGGGATCAGGTGCTCAGCGGTGAGGAGATCCGGGCGATCATCGACCGGGTGCATCCGCTCGAGGAGCGCCAGCGCGAGCCGCACGCGACCGCCCGCGTTTTCGCCTTCAAGGACGGCAGCGGTGAGCTCGGCTTCATCAACCCGGTGTCGGAGCCCTTCTGCGCCGACTGCAACCGCATCCGCCTCACCGCCGAGGGCAAGCTGCGCACCTGCCTCTTCTCACTCCACGAGACAGACCTGCGCGAGCCGCTGCGGGCCGGAGCGTCGGACGCCGAGCTCGAGAAGGTGATCCGCGACGCGGTCTGGCGCAAGGAGCTCAAGCACCACGTCGGCGAGCCGGGCTTCCGCCAGCCGCCGCGCACGATGTCGGCCATCGGCGGCTAGCTTGGAGCGCGTGCCGGTGTTCGTCGGCTGCGTGACGCTCGCGGCCGGCCTCTTGCTGATCGCGGCCCCCGGCCGGGTGTCCGGCCTGCTGGGTCTGGAGGACCAGGAGCCAGCGCTCCGCGTGATCGGCGCCTCCGATCTCGTGCTGGTTCCCGGCCTGCTGCGCGGGCGCCCGCGCTGGCCCTGGATGATCGGCCGCGCCGCCCTGAACCTCGGCCTCGCCGCCTACCTGCGCGGGGTGGCGCCGCAGTCCTCGTCGCCGGAGGGGCTGAATGGCGGCGCCGGCCTGCTCCTGGGTCTCACCGTCGTGGACGGCGCCACCGGGCTGGCGCTGCGCCGCGCCGGGTCCTAGGCGGCCCGCTCGCGCACCCAGTCGCGCCACTCCTGCGATACCTCCGGGATGAGCAGGCGCGAGAGCTGGGAGCGGTCCCTCAGGAACGCGTGCGCGAAGGCGGCGATGCTGAGGTCGTGGTCCGGGCGGCTGACCCGCTCGACCCCGTCGCCGGCCTCGAGGATGCCCGCCTCGACGATGCGCAGGTAGGCGCCCGGCCGACCCGCCGCAGCAAAGCGCTTGAGCATCTTGGGATCGCCGAAGCGCGCGCCCAGCTTCCAGCACGGGAAACGCGGCTCGGAGACCTCGAGCAGCACCGAGCCGATCCGCCAGCGTTCGCCGATCAGAGCGCCGGTCACGTCCACCCCGCGAACGGTCAGGTTCTCGCCGAAGGCACCGTTCGGCAGAGTTGTCTCGAGCTCGCCCTCCCACCAGTCGATGTCCTCGCGCGCGTAGCCGTAGACCGCCTTGTGTGGACCGCCATGCACGGTGCGGTCGGCCTGGTCGTCCCCCACGACATTCACGCCCCGGACCTCCACGGCGCCCTCCACCGGCAGCTTCCAGATACCCGTCTTCGCCATCCGGCCGCGGTGCGGGACCTCGCGCATCTGCGCGACGTTGACTGAAAGTACGCTGCCCGGCATGGGGTACACACTGACCATACGTCAGGGTGCAAAGGTGACCCGCGAGCGTTACACGGAGCTCGACCCGGCGCTGGGCGCGATCGAGGAGCGAGGACGCGCGCTCGAGCGCGAGGCGGACGGTCGCCCGCGGGGCGGAACGCTGATCCGCAAGCTCGAACCCGTCCAGCAGGTCGTGGCCCGCCTCGAGCTCGCCGGCCCCGGGCGCCTGCGCGCGGGGATCGACGTGCGCGGCGACGGGTCGAGCGAGGCCTTCACCGGGCGGCTGCGGCGAACGCTCGTCGAGCAGCGCAAGCGCGAGTCGGCCTACGAGGCGCTGAGACGCGCCCTGGGAGCGCGATGAGCCGGCCGAACGATGGGCGCTGGCGGGTGCCGCTGCCGCGCGGCGCCGAGCCCCCCTACCGGGTGTTCGTCAACGGAGTCCCTCAACGCGAGGGGGAGGACTTCGTCGTCGCCGGCGACGAGCTCGTCTTCGAGAAGCCGCTCGAGAAGGAGCGCATCGGGGTAGGACGCTGGACGGCCATGTTCTTCGGCCTGTTCGGCACCTACGGCAAGAACGACTCGGTGGACGTGCAGTACCGCCTGGGGGGACGCGAGGCGGTGGCCACCGGGCTCGACATCGTCGGGCCCGAAGACGCCTGACCGCGAATCGGACTGAACCGATCGCGGGGGTCCTGCGAAAGCAGAGGTCAGGACCCCCGCCGCATGACCAGCGACACGACCACGCTCACCGCGACCACCGAGGAGGCGCACCTCCTCGCTCTCGTCGCAGCCGGTGACCATGGCGATCCGCTGGTGGACCTCTACCGGCGCTACTCGGCGCGGCTCTACGGGCTGGGATTGAGGCTGCTCGGCGAACGCGGCATGGCCGAGGAGCTGGTGCAGGAGACCTTCCTGCGGCTCTGGCGCAGCGCCCCGAGGTTCGATCCCGAGCGCGGCAGCGTGCGCACCTTCACCTTCACCATCGCGCGGCGCGTGGCGGTCGACCTCCTGCGCCGCTCCGCCTCGAGGCCGCTGCCCACGGGGGAGACGGGAGACCAGCGACCCGACCTGCTCGAGGGCGAGGCCTTCGACGCCCTGCTGCTCGGGCTCGACGTTCGCGACGCCCTGGGCGCGATCTCGGCCAAGCACCGTGAGGTGCTCGAGCTGATGGTGGACGAGGACCTCGGCCAGGCGGAGATCGCCCGCCGGCTGAGGGTCCCCGTGGGCACGGTCAAGACACGAGCCTTCTACGGCCTGCGTGCCCTCAAGCTGGAGCTGGAGGAAAGGGGGCTGCTTGCCTGACGACCGCGGCATCAGGGCACGGCTGCTGGAGGGACTCGCCGGTCAGGAGCGCGGGCGGGTGGAGGACGTCGCCGCGCTGCTTGCGACGGTGGCGGCGTCGGCCGCGCCGCCCCCACCCGGCCTGGAGGAGCGCACGCTCGCGGCGATCCGCAGCGCCGTGGGCGGCCCGGCTTCAAACAGCGCGGACTCGCCGGCGGACACGATGGACGGTGATGCGCGCCCGGGAGGCTCGCCGGCTCAGGCCCAGCCGTCGAACGGCACCCTCCTCGGGCGCGCTCCCGTCTCGACGCGGCGTGGGGGCCGGCTGCGCCTCCCCCGGCTCGCGCTCGCGGGCGGTCTGGCGACGGTCGTCCTGGGGCTGGGGGGCCTGGCGGGCAGCCTGCTCGGGCGCGACTCGGGCCTTCCCGGCACGACCGAGGTCGAGGCGACCCTGCGCGCTCCGGGTGGCGCGGTCGCCGAGGCCACGGTGCACAAAACCGGAATCGGAAGGGTCATCGACTTCCGCACGGCCGACCTTCCGATCCTGCCGACGGGCGAGTTCTACGAGCTCTGGTTCGTGGGGCCCGGTGACCGGCCGGGCCGGCCCAATCGGATCTCGGCAGGGACGTTCCATCCGGACGAGAACGGGCGCTCCGATGTGCGCTTCACGGCCGCGGTGGATCCGGCCCGCTACCCGGGCCTCGCGGTGACCACAGAGCCCGGCGACGGCAACCCGGCGCCCGCCGGCGACGATGTGCTGCGCTCCGCGCTCGCACAACCTTGACACAATCTTGTCAAGGTTGGTAGCCTGCCGGGGCATGCGTATCGACCGGATCCTCGAGGAGCGGCGACCCGTCTTCTCCTTCGAGTTCTTTCCCCCGAAGACCGACGAGGGCCAGCGGACGCTGGAGGGCACGCTCGAGACCCTCCAGGGCGATTCGCCCGACTACGTGTCGGTGACCTACGGGGCCGGCGGCACCACTCGCAACCGCACGGTCGAGATCACCAAGTCGATCAAGCAGGACATGGGCATCGAGGCGATGGCCCATCTCTCCTGTGTGGGCGAGCCGGCCGATCGCATTGCCGAGATCCTCGGCGAGATCGACTCGGCCGGCATCGAGAACGTGCTCGCCCTGCGCGGTGACCCGCCGCGCGGCGAGACCGAGTGGCAGCCCCACCCCGGCGGGCTCTCCTACTCCATCGACCTGATCCGCCTCATCCGCGAGCGCTTCGACTTCTGCGTGGGCGCGGCCTGCTTCCCCGAGATCCATCCCGACGCGCCCGACCGCGCGAGCGACCTCGGCTACGCCAAGGCCAAGGTCGACGCCGGCGTGGGCTTCCTGATCACCCAGCTCTTCTTCGACAACGAGGCCTACTTCGAGTTCGTCGACGAGGCGCGCGCCGCCGGAATCGACGTGCCGATCATCCCGGGGATCATGCCGATCACCAACTACGGGCAGATCAAGCGCTTCACCGAGATGTGTGGCGCCACGATTCCCGAGGAGCTCACCGCGCAGCTCGACGGGCGCGCCAACGACCCGGAAGCGGTTGCAGAGCTCGGGGTCGCTTACGCGACCCTCCAGTGCTCCGATCTCCTGGCGCGGGGCGCGCCCGGTGTCCACTTCTACACCCTCAACCGCTCCCCCGCAACGCGGGCCATCCTCGCGGCGCTGCGCGCAGCCCAGCCCTGGACGCGCGCCACGGCGAGCGTGTAGCGCCGCGGCCCGGGCTGCTACGCGGCCGCCAGCGCCCAGCGCTCGGGCTCCTCGCCCTCGGCTTCGACGCGCTCCACGACGCCCTCGAGCTCCAGATGGCGCAAATAGCAGAGCGCCTCCGAGAGTCCCCAGCCGATCATCATCGGGCCCGGCAGGTCGTGGTCGAGCATCTGCGGCACGATGGCGAAGGCCGGCTGCGGGCCGTCCTCCAAGGCAGCCCGCACCCGTTCGATGCGCTCGTGAACGGCGCGCCGGTTGGCCTCGATGAGTGCCGGCGCCTCACGCACCGGGCGGCCGTGGCCCGCCAGGATGAGCTGCACGTCGAGCTCGCCGACCACGTCGAGACTCGACAGGAACTCGCCCGCCGGGTCGGGCGAGTAGCCGTAGTCGTAGTAGAGCGAGACGCGGCCCAGCAGGTGGTCGCCGGACAGGAGCAGCTCGCGCTCGGGCTGGTGCAGCACCACATGCGAGGGCGCGTGACCGGGTGTCTCGTAGACCTGCCAGGTGCCGACGTCGGTCTCCACCTCCAGTCCCGGAAGCAGGTCGCGGTCGGGCTCCACGATCGCGGCGATTCCGAAGTCCTGGCCACGCCGGGCCTCGCGGTAGGCGGCGAGGGCCGCGGCGGGCACCCCGCTCTGGCGCGCTATCTCGAAGCGCCGCTCGAAGGCCTGCGCCGGATCCTCGGCCGCGCGGGTCATGTGCTCGTGGTTGGGATGCATCCACAGCTCGCAGCCCGTGGCCTCGACGATCGGCGCCGCCTGTCCGTAGTGGTCGGAGTGGGCGTGGGTGCAGACGAGCAGCCGGACGTGCTCCAGGCTCAGACCGGCCTGTCCCAGCGCCAGCTCGAGCTGGCGCATCGAGCCGGGCTCGTGAATGCCCGTGTCCACCAGCACCACGCCGTCGCCCGCAGCGATGGCGTAGGCGTTCCCGTGCGGCACGCCGGGCCAGGGCAGCGGCAGGCGCAGGCGCCACAGGCCCGGGAGCACGCGATCGGCACGCGCCAGCTCGCGCTTGCGCGCGCTCATGGGACGCTGCGCTGCGGCTCGATCAGGACGCCCGGGTTGAGGATCGCGGCAGGGTCGACGGCCGCCTTGGCCGCCCGCAGCGACGCGGCGAAGGGCTCGGGCCGCTGGCGGTCGTACCAGGGCCGGTGATCGCGGCCGACCGCGTGGTGGTGGGTGATCGTGCCCCCCGCCGCGATGATCGCCTCCGAGGCGGCTGCCTTGACCTCGTCCCACTGCTCCAGCTCGCCACCACGGCGAGCGGGAGCCAGCACGGTGAAGTAGGGCGCGGCGCCGTCCGGATAGACGTGGGTCAGCCGGCAGGTCACCGAGCCCTCGCCGAGAGCGCCGAGCGCCCTGTCCCGCACGCCCTCAACGAACTCCTCGAAGCGATCCCAGGTAACGGCGGTCTCGAAGGTGTCGGCCAGGATGCCGCCGGCCACGAAGGTGTCGCGCAGGTAGGGCATCTGGATGAAGGAGTCGCGCCAGGCGTCGGCGGCGGCACCTCGCTCGCCCACGCGCGGTTCCTCCGGCAGCTCGCCGCCATGGTCGCGACAGACCTCGAGCGCGCGCTCCAGCCAGGCGTCCAGTGGGTGGTCGGCGGACTCGAAGCCGAGCAGCAGCAGCGCGTGGCCGCCCTCGGCCGCCCCGGTGAGGGCCGCCTCGGCCGGATCGAGCAGCCGGCAGTTGGAGGGATGGAGCCCGGACTGGGCGAGCTCGCGAGCGGCGGAGGCGCCCGCGACGAAGGACCCGAAGGTGACGCCAGCGGAGGCCTTGAAGCGCGGCCGCTGGCGCACCCGCACCCAGGCCTCGGTGATCACCCCCAGGATCCCCTCCGAGCCGAGCAGCATGCGGTCCGGGCTCGGGCCGGCGCCCGAAGCGGGCAACCGGCGGCTCTCCCATGCGCCACGCGGGGTCAGCGCGCGGACGGACTCGACCAGGTCGTCGATGTGCGTGGCCAACGTGGCGAAGTGGCCTCCCGCGCGCGTCGCGATCCAGCCTCCGAGCGTGGAGTACTCGAACGACTGGGGGTAGTGGCGCAGCGTGAGCCCGTGCTCGCGCAGCTGGGCCTCGAGGCCCGGTCCGGTGGCGCCGGCCTGTATCCGGGCGGCCTGCGACACCGAATCGATGTCGAGAACCCGGTCCAGAGCCTTCAGGTCGATCGTGACCGCGCCGCTGTAGCTCCCGTCCACGGCCGCCTCCACGCCACCCACCACGCTCGTGCCGCCTCCGAAGGGGATCACCGCGGCGCCGTCGCGCTCGCACCAGTCGAGCACCGCCTCCAGTTCGGCCTCGTCGCCGGGGTGGGCCACGGTGTCGGGCACGTGGTCGAAGCGGCCGCGGAAGGCGCGGACGACATCGCGGTAGGCCCGCCCGTAGGCGTGCGAGGCCCGCTCGTAGGGGTCGCTGCGAAAGATCGAGGCCAGCGCGGACGGCGGCTCGAGACGCGGACGGGGCAGATCGAGCGAGGCGAGCTCGACCGGCCGCTCGACGTCGCAGGGAGCAAAGCCGAGATGGGCGCGCGCCTGCGCCGCGGTGGCCCGCACCTGCTCGTGGGGAGGTTGCTGGTCTTCGTAGCCCCAGCCCCAGAACTTGCGCCGGCGTCCCGTCATGGATCGGGACCGTACTTGCATGGCGGGCGCCGGGCCGCCGCAGGGGTACAGTTGACAGCGGATGGCCACGCGGGCGACGACCGTGCAGATAACGATGCCCCAGATGGGCGAGTCGGTCACCGAGGGCACCGTCCTCGGGTGGCTGAAGCAGGTAGGCGACCGCGTGGAGGCCGAGGAGCCCCTCGTGGAGATCTCGACCGACAAGGTCGACGCCGAGGTCCCCTCGCCCGCGGCGGGCACGCTCGTGAAGATCCTGACCGAGCCCGATTCGACCGTCGGCGTCGGCGAGGTGCTGGGCGAGATCGAGACCGGCGACGAGGGTCCAGCGGACGAGGGCCCCTCCGAAGAGCCTTCCGAGCCCGAGGGATCCAACGGCGGCACGCCCGCGAGCGAGCCTGCGGCCGCCGCGGACTCCGGCTCCGGCGAGACGGTCGAGGTCGGCTTCCCGGAGATGGGCGATTCGGTGGCCGAGGGGACCGTGCTCGAGTGGCGCGTCAAGCCCGGCGACAGCGTGGATGTCGACGACCCCCTGGTTGAGATCTCGACCGACAAGGTGGATGCCGAGGTGCCCTCGCCGGTGGCCGGCACTATCCAGGAACTGCTGGTCGAGGCCGACCAGACGGTGTCCGTGGGCACCGTGCTGTGCCGGATCGCCGCCGGCGCCGGCGCGCCGCCCGCGCAGGGGCAGGCCGGCGACGGCACCGTCCAACCCGCCGCGGTCCCCACCCCAACAGAGCCGGGCCGAGCCGCTGCCGCGGGCTTGGGCTCGGGCAACGGACAGAACGCCACGCCGGTGGCCGCCCGCATCGCGAGCGCACACGGCCTCGACTTGAGCGCGATCAGCGGCTCGGGCCCGCGCGGGCGAGTGACCAAGGAGGACGTGCTCGCCGCCGTGGAGGGCAACGGGAGCCCTGGCGCGGCGACCCCGGCGAGCGCCCCGGCCCCCGCCGGCGCCGAGAGCTCCCCCATCCGCGGGCCGGCGGCCACGCTCGTCCGCTTTATGAACGAGAGCCGCTCGATCCCCACGGCCACGAGCTTCCGCACCCTGCCTGTCGACGTGCTCGACGCGCGCCGCAAGGATCTCAAGGCGCGCGGGCGCAAGCTCTCCTTTACGCACCTGATCGCCTGGGCCATCGTGCAGGCAGCGCGCGACATGCCCGTGATGGGCAACGCGTATGCCGAGCAGGACGGCAAGCCGCAGCGCGTTTCGCCGGGGAGCGTCAGCCTCGGCCTGGCCGTGGACGTGGAGCGCAAGGACGGCACCCGCTCCCTCGTGGTGCCCGTGCTGCACGAGGCCAGTGGGATGGACTTCGGCTCCTTTGCGACGAGCTACGACGAGCTGGTGGTGGGCGCGCGCGACAACACTCTCCAGCCCGACGCCTACCAGGGGGCGAATATCACCCTCACCAATCCGGGCGGCATCGGCACCGTGGCCAGCGTGCCACGCCTGATGCCCGGGCAGGGCACGATCGTCGCGACGGGCGCGATCGGCTATCCGCCCGGTCTCGGGGCGGTCGCCCAAGACAAGCTGCAGGAGCTCGGCATCCAGAAGGTGATGACGATGACGAGCACCTACGACCATCGCGTGATCCAGGGCGCCGAGTCGGGCGCCTTCCTGCGCCGTATCGACGAGCTGCTGCAGGGTGCGGACGGCTTCTACGAGCAGGTGTTCTCGGCTCTCGGCCTGGACGCCACGCCGCAGGCGCCTCCGGGGGACCCCGCCCTCGTCACCGCCGCCGAGCCCGTGCCCGCCACCGCGGTCCCCGCCGCCGGGCCGGTGGCCGACGCCGCGCTGCTGCAGGCGGTACAGGCCGCCACTTCGCTGGTCAAGGCCCACCGCATGCACGGCCATCTGGCCGCCCGGCTCGATCCGCTCGGGTCCGAGCCGGTGGGCGACCCCGCGCTCGATCCGGCCACGGTGCACCTCAACGAGGAGCTGATGCGCCGGATTCCCGCCTCGGTGCTGCGGGTGGCTGTGCCCGGCGACACCTTCGCCGACGCCCTTCCCCGCCTGCGCGACACCTACACGGGCACGATCGCCTACGAGATCGAGCACATCTCGGACCACGAGCAGCGCATCTGGCTGCGCCAGGCGATCGAGTCCGGGAGCTACCGCGAGCCGCTCGACGAGGACGCCCGGCGCCGGCTGCTCACGCGCCTCTCGCAGGTCGAGGCGCTCGAGAACTACCTGCACAAGGCCTTCCTGGGCAAGAAGCAGTTCTCCATCGAGGGTCTCGATGCGCTCGTGCCCATGCTCGACGAGGCCATCGAGCTGGGCTCGGCCGCCGGTGCGCGCGAGGTGGTGCTGGGCATGGCTCATCGCGGCCGCCTGAACGTGCTGGCCCATACGGTCGGCCGTCCCTACGAGGCGATTCTGGCCGAGTTCGAGGGCGAGCAGACGCTGGCCGTGGACACCGCCGCCCCGGAGGGCGGGACCGGCGACGTGAAGTACCACTACGGAGCCAGCGGCACCTACGCCACGATGTCGAGCCGCGGCGTGACCGTCACGCTCTCACCCAACCCCAGCCACCTCGAGTACGTCAACCCCGTGATCGAGGGCCGGGCGCGGGCCGACCAGACCGGGCGCAAGGCGCGTGACCTGACCCACGATCCCGCGGCCGTGCTCCCCGTTCTCATCCACGGCGATGCGGCCTTCCCCGGCCAGGGCATTGTGTCCGAGACGCTCAACCTGCAGGCCCTGCCGGGCTACACCACGGGCGGCACCATCCACGTGATCGCCAACAACCAGCTGGGCTTCACCACCGATCCCGAGGAGAGCCGTTCCACGCGCTACGCCTCCGATCCGGCCAAGGGCTTCGACATCCCGATCATCCACGTCAACGCCGACGACGTGGAGGCCTGCGTTTCGGCCATGCGGCTAGCCGGTGCCTTCCGCCAGACGTTCGGTCGCGATTCGCTCATCGACCTGATCGGCTACCGGCGCTTCGGCCACAACGAGACCGACGAGCCCGCCTACACCCAGCCCCAGATGTACGAGCGCATCAAGAAGCACCCGCCGGTGCGCGCCCTCTACGCCGAGAAGCTGGCGAGCGAGGGCGTGGTCAGCGCCGACGAGGCCGAGACGATGGCCGGCGAGGCTTACGCGCGCGTGGGCGAGGCCCACAACGAGCTCAAGCAGTCGATCGGCGCGCCGCCGGAGACCGGCGAAATCGAGCTCGACCGCACGATGAGCCGCGAGCCGCGCACCACCGTTCCCGAGGAGACCCTGCGCGCGCTCGGCGAGCAGCTGCTGCGGCTGCCCGACGGCTTCTCGGTGCACCGCAAGCTCAAGCCGTTCCTCGAGCGTCGCCGGGCGGTGTTCGAGGAGGACGCCCCCGTCGACTGGGCTCACGCCGAGGCGCTCGCGCTTGCGTCGCTCCTCGCGCTCGGCGTACCCACTCGGCTGACCGGACAGGACAGCGAGCGGGGGACCTTCAGCCAGCGCCACGCGGTGCTGCACGATTCGGCGACCGGCGAGCGCTACACGCCGCTGCAGAATCTGCGCGACGCCAACGCTCCCTTCGAGCTCCATAACAGCCCGCTTTCCGAGCAGGCCTGCGTCGGCTTCGAGTACGGCTACTCGGTTCAGGCGCCCGATGCGCTCGTGCTGTGGGAGGCCCAGTTCGGTGACTTCGTCAACTCGGCCCAGGTGATCGTCGATCAGTTCCTGATCTCCGGACTGGCCAAGTGGGGCCAGACCTCGCGCCTCTCGCTGCTGCTCCCGCACGGCTACGAGGGCTCCGGTCCCGAGCACTCGAGCGGCCGCGTCGAGCGCTTCCTGCAGTCGGCGGCCGAGGGCAACATTCGGGTCGCCAACGTGACCACACCCGCGCAGTACTTCCATCTGCTGCGCCGCCAGGCGCTCGTGTCCAAGCCGCGCCCGCTCATCCTCATGACTCCCAAGAGCCTGCTGCGCCTGCCCGCCGCCAGCTCCACGCTGAAGGAGCTAGCCGAAGGCTCGTTCGAGCGGGTCCTCGACGACGCGCGCTTCGCGAACGGCGAGGGCCGCGAGGCAGTGACCAAGCTCGTGCTCTGCTCGGGCAAGGTCTACTACGACATCGACGGCCACGAGGAGCGCGAGAGGCAATCCCACATCGCCGTCGCCCGGGTGGAGCTGCTGTACCCCTTCCCCGAGGCCGAGCTCGTCGAGCTGATGGAGGGCTATCCGAACCTCGAGAGCGTGGTCTGGGTTCAGGAGGAGCCGCGCAACATGGGCGCGCGCGCGTTCATGCGCCGGCGCATGGCGGGCATCCTGCCCGAGCGCTTGGCCTACGACTACGTGGGGCGACAGCTGCGCGCCGCGCCGGGTGAGGGCTACTCAGCCGCCCACAAGCGCGAGCAGTCCCGCATCGTCCGGGTGGCACTCGATCTGGAGCACGATCGCCTCGAGCCCGACAGCTCGGCCCAGCGGCCGTTGATGTAGGGCGGCGGCGAGCGTCAGCGCTTGGAGCTCTGCCCCTCGGCGATCGCCTTGGCGAGGCCCTTCGAGCCGAGGCGCCGCTGCAGCCGCGCGGTGGTCACGGGAGCCAGGGTCGACACGAAGGCCGCGGCGCGCATCCCCAGCGGCGCCACATCGAGCTCGGCGCGGTTGTCCTCGATCCCGCGCACCACGGCCGCCGCCACCTCCTCCGGCGTGCAGGTCCCCACGTACCGCGGCAACTCGACGCCCGACTCGGCGAACATGCCCGCGCCCGACACGAAGCCCGGGAACACGACCGTGACGCCCACCCCCGTCCCGTGCAGGTCCTCGCGCAGGCCGGAGGCAAACCCGCGCAGGCCGAACTTGGTGGCCGAGTAGATCGCCGAGCCGTGGGTGGCGACCTTGCCCGACAGCGAAGAGACGTACACGAGATGCCCCCGCCCGCGCGTGATCATCCCCGGCAGCAGCGCATGGGTGAGCTGGAGCGGCGCGCGCAGGTTCACGTCGATCGCACGGTCGAGCTGCTCGGGCGTGAAGCCGTCGATGCTCCCGCTGGCCGGGAGCGCCGCGTTGGCCACCAGGACCTCGACTGCGCCGGCGCGCTCGGCCAGACGTGCCGCGTCGGCGGCGTCGGCGAGGTCCGAAGCCAGCACCTCGGCCGGCTCGCCCAAGCCGGCTCGGACCTCCTCGAGCACCTCGGAGCGCCGGCCGTTGAGCAGCACCCGCGCCCCGCGACCGTGCAACGCAGCCGCAATCGAGCGGCCGATGCCTCCCGATGCGCCGGTGAGCAACGCTGTCGATCCGCCGAGCTGCAGGGCGCGCACGCTACCGCGCCTGCCAAGATTGGAGGCGTGACGCCGATCGCCCACGCCGCCCACTGGCTCACGACCATCGCCTACTTCGTGCCGGTCGTGGCCTTCCTGGTCTGGCTTGCCGTGACCCAGATCCGCGATCGCCGCAGCCGCAGCTAGGCGCCTGGGCCTAAGAAGAAGGCCCGCCAGCGCGGGCCTTCTCCCTACAGCGAACGGCTTGGAGGCGGTTAGGCCTGGACGAGCTCGCGCGTCTTGTGCACGACGACGTTGCCGCTCGTGATCTTCGGCGGGTTGGGAAGGGCGGTCTCGAGCTTCTGCTCGGTCACCCAGTTGGAGGCGACGCGGGTCGCCTGATCGGCCTGCTCCGAGGTGTCGAAGAAGCCAATGGAGCTCATGACGCCGTTGCCGGCCTCGATGAGGTAATACCCCTTGAAGCCCGGTAGCTCGGTCAGGCTGGGGACGAGGCTTTCATCGACCAGCTTGATGAGGTCGCTGGTGCGGGCCTGGTCGACCGCGTCGTAGCGTCGAATGGTGGCGAACATGAATGGGTCCAACTCTCTTCTCTGGGGTGGGGAACTCGGTTGAGTCCTCCTCACGCTCTTGGCCCGAGGTGACAGTCGAAGGAACTTCAGAAGCTCGACGACGTCGGCGGGGGGCCTTGGCGCAAGACGCACGGTAGCATAGTTCGAAGTAACGGTTGCTTACAGGTTTACGTTTTCCTACGTGTGTTAGTTCAGGAGGTTCTCGATGAGCCCATTCTCGGTCACCGTGCAGCACATCCCGGACCGCGAACTTGGCCCGCTCCTGACCGTGCTGGCCAAGGAGGGCTTCGACAACCCGGTCATCCACCACGTCGACGCCGACGGCGGCCCTGACAAACCGGCCGCCCCCGTTCGCAGGGGGGCGGTGGACCTCCCCCAGGATTGGCGTCTACTCCGGGTGCGGGCGGGCGAGTCATATCGGTGGCCGAGCGGGCGCGATCGCTATGACCCCTATCGCGTGTTCATCGGCACCACGCGCGCCGAGGGCGCCGTCCAGGTCGGCCTTGGCGAGACCACCCGCAAGAACAAGTGGGGCCGCGACCGGACGTACGTCGTGGCCTTTCTGAGCGCGGGATCGCCGCAGCAGCCGCTGGTCGAGTTCGTCGCAGCCGACGACTACGAGGACACCCGTGAGCTCGTCGCAGTTATCCGCGGTAGCGACGGAGGGCGACGCATGTACGGCGCGGGCGACCCCCTGCCGGCCGTGTACACCGAACGCTTTCGAACGCAGATCTTCAACGAGCGAGTCGTCCACCAAGGCGCTTGGAACAAGATCGTCGTGGTCGCACGCGAGGACGACGACGAGGCGATGCTCAATCACGCGCTGATTCAGAGCCCGCGCCGGCATCGGGCTTAGGGGGATCGTGCGCAGCCGGCCGAGCCGGCTGCTTCGCGTCAGGCGTTCCCGGCAGCCGGGTGTCCGGCGAGGACCATCAGCAGATCACCGATCTTCTGTTCGCGGGGGAGCCGGTCGGGAAGGGGCAGTTGGGAATTGATCGTGTAATCGGTGCGCCGCCCGTTGCGCTCGCGCGAGATGTAGCCGGCGTCGGCGAGCTCGGCGACGATGCGATGCGCGGCGCGTTCGGTGATCCCGACCGCATCGCCGATCTCGCGCAGGCGGATGCGCGGATCATGCGCGATGCAGAGCAGGACCTGAGCGTGGTTGGTGAGAAACGACCAGTTGCGCGAGCCATTCTCGGACACGACAGTAGTCTAGTGTTTCTAGAATCACATGTCATGTATAGTCCTTGGGACGTGAAGATTCTCGAGCGCCTTCGACACCGCTTCCTCCCCGAGCATGCGAGCGCCGCTTCCTCCCCCGAGACGAGCTCGCACGACGAGCAGCAACTTCCTATCGCCGGCTACGACGGGCTCGAGGGCAAAGAGATCATCCCCTCCCTCCCCGAGCTGTCGCAGCTCGACCTCGCCGCCGTCGAAGGCCACGAACGGGCACACCGTGAGCGGCCGGCCGTGCTCAACCGGCTGCGCTGGCTGCGAGGTAGTGAACCCCTGCCGAGCTACGACACTCTCGAGTCGGGTGAGATCGTCCGGGCGCTGGCCGACGCGGACACCGCGACACTCAAGGCGGTCCGCTCCTACGAGCGCCACCACCGCGCTCGCCGCGCAGTCACGGACGAGGTCGTTAGGCTGCTCCCGGGCGCCCAGGAGAGCGCCGGAGAGGTTCGGGCGCGCGACCAGAAGACCGCGCTCGTGCGGGCGGGCATCCGCTCCCGGCCGGGTGCCACGAGCAGCCCCGTCGACCGCGCCGACCCGGCCCGAGACGCACGCAACGAGCTCGAGCAGCTACGTGACGAAGCGCGTTACCGGCGCGAGCGCCTCGAGCTCTACCGGGCGCGCCTATACGGCGGCCGCTCGCTCAGCCAAGCCAAGCTGACCGAACTCCAGCGGGCCGCCGACGGTGCCGCTGCGCGTCTTGAACGGGCGGAGGCGGCGCCGCCCGCTCCTCGAGCGCCCTGAGCAGTGCCGCGCGCCACCGGTCGAGCAGACGCTGCGCGAGGGGGGCACGGTGAGGGGGTCATCCGCCAACGTATGGCCTTCCAGGAGGCGATGCGCGGCCGCTTCGCGGCCCTGGTCGAGGACGCCACCGGCCGCAAGGTGATCGGGTTCATATCGGGCAACCAGCAACCCCGACATGATCTGCGAGATCTTCGTCCTTTCGCAAAACAGCCTCCTGGGCTGACTGCGGCCGCTATGCTCGGCAATCGCTCACGCGGGCGTAGCTCAGCTGGTTAGAGCGCCGGCCTGTCACGCCGGAGGTCGCGGGTTCGAGTCCCGTCGCTCGCGCTCAAAAGCCCTGCAAAATCAACCAACTTCTGACACTGCGGGGCGCTTCCGCGCAGACCGGAGGTCAGCGGTGAACAGCAGGCTTTTTCTGCTTTCATGCGACTCCGACCGCTCGGCGCGAGCCGAGGGCGCGCCGTGTCGGAGTGCCGGTTCCATGGGAAAGGGCACACTCTCCGCCGACATAACGCGCCGCTGCGCGACCACGCCGAAGCAGGAGTTGCGGTTCAAGGGTGCGGGAGTGGCAGCTCGCCAGCCGCCGCGTCACCGCGCACGAAAGATCGCCTCCACGTTTCGACCAGTCGCTGGGCCCGCTTCCGGCGGCGAGATCAGCGCCCGCGCGCAGCGCGCACCGGTGACCCGTGCTCGAGCTTTAAGGCGTCCTCTGCCCAGCTTTCCATGCCCAGTGCCTGATAGGTGACCAGGGCGTTGGCGACCAGCGCGAGCGCCCGCTCTCTGTCGCCGGTCTGAGCGCGCACAAGAAGCATTCGCGCGTAGTCCTCCTGTGTGTGCGCGAGCCAAGGACGAGCCCCCATCCTCTCGTTCATTCGCAGCGCCTCCTCGAAGTGTCGCGCCGCGTCCTCGAACCGGCCCAGCAGGGTCGCGAGGACGCCGAGCGGCCGGCTGGTCGAGTCGAGCGCGAGCTCGGGGACGGCGACGGCGTTGAGTGAGGCGTAGGGCAGGAGGAGCTCGTAGAGGGGAGCGGCGCACTCGGTGTCTCCAAGGATTGCGCAGGTCTCCGCGAGCAGGCAGATGCTGACGAGCCATTCCTCGTCGACGTGCCAGTCCGACAGGTCGCGCCTCGTGACCTCGTTGAGAATGGCCCCCGCCTCGTCGGTGCGCTCTAGGCGTGCATGGACGTGGGCGAGCACGCTGCGCTGCACCAGGGGGCCGGAGAACTCGTACCCGGAACCCCGGATCTCTCGGACGAAGTCCTTGAGGCGTCCCTGCTCACGACGCAGCAGGAAGAGCGGGAGCGTGCGCGCGACGGCGGCGGCGCTCCAGCTCTGGACACGCTCGCCGACCGCCGCCGCGCGCTCGACCAGCTCCCCGGCCTCGGCGAACCGGCCCTCGGCCAGCGCGAGCGTGGCCTGCACCACGGCGAGGATCCACAGCTGGGCCGGCTGCCTCAGCTCCTCCGTAACGCGGGTCATCGCGGCGAACTCGGCCGCGCGGCGATCGGGATCTCCAAGCTCCCAGGCGGCCCAGAACGCGTGCTCATGCCCGTCCACGAGTCGCTCCCTATCTGCAGTCCTGACTACGAGTGAGACGATCTCCTGGCCTGCGGCCAACCGCCTTTGGGCGGTCTGGGGTGCGTGCAGCGCGGCCTCCGCGGCGCCAAGCGCGTAGGCGAGCGTTGTGGGGTCGCCCATCCTGCGCGCGGCATGGAGCGCTTCCTCACATATCCGCTCGCGACGTTCCCGGGAGGGTTCGCCGCGCAGCGCCGCGGCTAGCCGGGCGAGCAGCCGGACGCGCAGGGCACTGTCCGCCTCGCCCAAGGCGGTCAACGCGTCTTGAAGCAGCGGAACGAGCCGCTCGTCGCTCATCGCGCGATCCCACACGAACCTTCCTCCGTAGCCGACGGCCGCGTGGCCGAGCACCTCGGGCAGCCCGGCAGATCGTGCTAGCTCGGCCGCCCGCAGGAACGTCGACTTGGCCGCCGGAACATCTCCGGCCCGGCCCTGCGACTCCGCCAGGGCCAGTAGCAGCTCGCCGCGGAGCCGGGCGGTGGTGGCGCCTTCCGGCCCGAGCGCCTCCAGCGCCATGTCGTATAGGCGTACCGCCTCCTCGTGCGCGAGGAGGGCGAGCGCCCTGGATCCAGCCCGACGGGCGTAGTCAACCGCTTTCTGAGCGTCTCCACCCGCAGCGGCTTCGAAGAAGTGATACGCAAGCTCCGCGAGATGGGCGTCGAGGTCCGAGGAATACCGAGTCTCGAGGGCCTCGCCGACCTGCCGATGCAGCTGCACCCGGCGACTTCTTGTTATGCCGTGGTACGCGGTGTCCCGAATCAAGGCGTGGGCGAAGCGCATGCGGCCGATTACGCCGGGAACCTCCGAGACGACGCGCCCCTCGATTCCCTCGTCGAGCAACTCGAGGACGGCGCCAAGCTCGAGGCCGCTGACACCGGCCAGGGCATCGAGATCGAACTCGCGGCCGAGCACCGACGCCAGGTTGAGAAGCCGATTGCATTCGGTCGAGAGATGCCGCAGACGGCGGCCAATCACCCCCCTCACGCTCTGCGGGATCGCGAGCGGCGCCGTTGCCGACTCGTCCAAACGCCTCTCCGCGGCGAGCAGCCGCACGATCTCGCCGACAAAGAGAGGGTTGCCCTCGCTCTCGGCGTGCACCGCCGCGCTCAAGTCGGCTGCGGGTGCGCCAGGCGCTGCCACCTGGATGAAGCGGACTACGTCGGCCTCACCGAGGCCGACGAGCGCAAGCGCTCGCGTAACCGGCTCGCGGGCCAGTTCGGAGAGGGTCGTCCTAAGTGGATCCGTCAGGGTCGGATCGACGTCGCGGTACGCGCCGACAATGAGCAGGCGGCTCTCGCCGACCTCGCGGGCGACGAACTGCAAGAGCAGAAGCGAGGGCTCGTCTGCCGCGTGCAGGTCGTCGAGAACCACGACCAGCGGTCGCGCGGCCGCCACGCTCTTCAGGAAGGCGGTCATGGAATCGAACAGTCGGAAGCGCGCTCCCTCTGACTCGGGCTGCGGCGCCGGCGGCAGATCGGCGAGGACCTCGCGGAGCTCGGGAAGCAGCCTCGCCACGTCGGCAGCTCCCTCGCGAAGTTGGGCTCGAAGACTCTCCGCGTCGGTATCGCGCACGTACGGCCGCAGGGACTGCACCCAGGGCCAGTAGGCCGGGGCGCCGCCCGCCTCCCAGCACCGTCCGACAAGCACGCGCGCGCCGCGCCCGCGGGCCTGCGCGATCAGCTCCTCGGCCAGGCGGCTTTTGCCGATACCGGGCTCGCCGCCGAGCAGGAAGAGGCGCCCGCGGCCGGCGAAAGCGTCATCGAGCCCGCCGACGAGCTCGGCGAGCTCGCGCCCGCGGCCCACAAAGCCGCTGCTTGGGGTATTGCTTGCCGGCTCCCCCACAGCTGGGTCGCTGCCGGCGGGCAGGTGGAGTGCAGGGTCCTGAGCGAGTACCGCCCGCTCGAGCTCGCGAAGACGCTCTCCCGGCTCGATCCCCAGCTCGTCGACGAGTGTCCGGCGGGCCTCCTGGTAGGCCTGCAGCGCGTCCGCTTGGCGGTCCGAGCGGTAGAGCGCGAGCATCAGCTGCGCCCGGAGGCGCTCTCTATATGGATGGTCAACGATCAGCGCCTCGAGCTGGCCGACCAGCTCGGCATGACCGCCGAGGGCCAGCTTCGCCTCGATCAGCTGCTCCAGCGCCGCGACCCGCAGATCATCCAAACGGGCGATCTCCCGCTGCGCGAACGGCTCATAGGCGACCTCTGCGAGCGGCGCACCGCGCCAGAGCGATAGCGCCCGCCTCTAGCGTCGAAATCGCGCGTTCCGGGTTGCCTCCGGCAAGTTCGCTCCGGCCCTCGGCCACGAGCCGCTCGAACCGGTGCGAGTCGAGGCGGTTGGGATCGACGCTCAGCTCGTAGCCGCGCTCGCGCGTCACGACTGGGCCGGCCGAGGCGTTGCCGGCCTCACCGGCCAGCGCCTTGCGCAAGCGGACGATCTGCATCTGCACCGTCTTGGCCGCATTCGCGGGTGGACGCTCCCCCCAAAGCTCGTCGACCAGACGATCAGTACTGAGCGTCTCGTTCAGGTGCACCAGCAGAAGCGCCAACAGCGCGCGCTGCTTGCTCCCGGCGAGCGTGATCGGCCGGCCCTCGTCGAGCACTTCGAGCGGACCGAGCATGCGGAATTCGATTCCAGTGGGAACGCGAGCCGCCACGCCCACAGTAGAACAGCCACAACGCCGCTTGGGCAAGCGTGCGTTACCGCCCCGTTACCGCGCTGTGGCCGATGCGCGACCGGCTCGGCACATGATCGTGATCGATGTCGATCCCCGCACAGACCACCGGGCAAGCCGTCACGGCGGCGTCCCAAACAGGAAGGCAGTTATGAGCCAGCCAGTTCCCGCAACGCATCCCGCGGTCGTTCTCCGCTCGCATTACACGCATCTGCGCGCCATGCTCGCCGCTGCGATGATCGCCGTTCTCGGCCTCGCCGCCGCGGTCGTGATCCTCGCCACCGACGACCAACGCTCGACCGCCGTCAGCGCGGCCGCGCCCGTAACGGCCCCCGACCCGAACGGCGCCCGCTACGACGGCGGCCCTGACGAGGGCACCCGCGGCATCATCGTCGCGCGGAGCTCGTCGAGCGCCCCGCGATCCGAGAGCGCCCGCTACGACGGCGGCCCCGAAGAGGGAAGTGCCGCGCTCATCCAGCGCTCCGAGACGGCGACCTCTGACCCCACTTCGATCGCGAGCCCCCCCGGCGTGCGCTACGACGGCGGCCCCGAGGAAGGTACCGGCGCCGCGCTGTCCTCGGACGCGCCCTCGCACGCCGTGCCGGGCACACGCTACGACGGCGGCCCCGAGGAAGGCAGCACGGACACCGCCCGCTAGCGCTCACCCCAAGAGACAGCGGCAAACTGGGCCCCCCGGTCGGGAGGCCCAGTTCGCCGTGCGACGCCGGGGCACGTTATCCCGTATCGCCTCAGCACCAGCGAGCGGTCCCGAAGCGCAAAGGGGTTCCGCTTCTCCGCACACCTCCGCCACCGAACGCTGGCGGACGGATTCCCGGGCGAGTCCGCTCTCAGTCCGCTCAACCGCCTACCCCTCGTCCGCTAGGACGAGAGTTCGTTCGAAAAGCATGCGCTAGAGACCGGCGCGAGGCGCGACGAGTGTGGAGCGGCCCGGTGTCGATCTGGTGCCATCGTTGCTGGGACCCGGCGGCAGGAGTTAGGGTGGCGAGCGTCCCCCGACCAGGGGGAGATCGTCGTCCCCCGCCCTTCCAGAACAGAGGTTGTCATGGGTACTGCCACCGAGACCGGCACCGACATACGTCCTTTCCAGATCGAGATCCCTGAAGAAGAGCTCGCCGAGCTGCGACGCCGGGTCGAGGCGACGCGCTTGCCTTCTAAGGAGCTCGTCGCCGATCGGTCGCAGGGTGTGCAACTAGCCACGATGGAGGCGCTGGCGCGCTACTGGACGAGCGATTACGACTGGCGCAAGGTCGAGGCGAGACTGAACGCGTTGCCGCAGTTCATGACCGAGATCGACGGCGTGGACATCCACTTCATCCACGTGAGGTCGCGTCACGAGAACGCGTTGCCGCTGATCATGACGCATGGCTGGCCCGGCTCGGTCATCGAGCTGCTGGAGACCGTCGGCCCGCTGACCGACCCGACCGCGCACGGCGGACGCGCCGAGGACGCATTCCACCTGGTGCTGCCGTCGCTGCCCGGTTACGGCTTCTCCGGCGAGCCGGCCGAGCTCGGCTGGGACGCCAGCCGCACCGCACGCGCGTGGGCGGAGCTGATGCACCGCCTCGGCTACACCCGCTACGTCGCCCAGGGCGGCGACGTGGGTGCCCTCGTCACGGACCTGATGGGCCGCCAGGCGGTCGAGGGTTTGGTCGGCTACCACCTGAACCTGCTCACGGCGGTGCTCGCAATCGGCGATCAACTGCCCAAGGAATCCGAACAGGAACGCGCAGCGGCCGAGGCGGTCGCCACGTTCAGGGAGGACGGCTTCGGCTACTTCCTCGAGATGGCAACCCGGCCGCAGACGATCAGCTACGCCCTGCTGGATTCACCCGTCGCGCTGGCGGCCTGGTTGCTCGACCACGAC
The DNA here is from genome assembly GCA_963813495.1 of uncultured Thermoleophilaceae bacterium. Classification (GTDB taxonomy): domain Bacteria; phylum Actinomycetota; class Thermoleophilia; order Solirubrobacterales; family Thermoleophilaceae; genus JACVRW01. Next base: position 59,009 of record CAWEZC010000004.1, on the reverse strand, counting down.
ACGGACAGCTACTACAAGATCTCCCGCGCGTTCGTCGACGGCGAGCCCGTGGGCAATCTCACCCGGGACACCATCGTCGACAACATCACGCTGTACTGGCTGACCGGCACCGGCGCCTCGGCGGCCCGGTCGTACTGGGAGGACGGACGAGCGCTGGCCGCAGCGCTTGCGAGCGGCCAGCCTCCCCCCGCGGTCTCGGTTCCGGTCGGCTTCACGACGTTCCCCGGCGAGATCTGGGCCACCCCGCGCAGCTGGGCCGAGGCGGTCTACCCCGGGCTCGCCTACTTCAACGAGGTCGACAAGGGCGGCCACTTCGCCGCCTGGGAGGAGCCCGACCTCTTCGCCGCCGAGATGCGTGCTGCATTCAGCTCACTGCGCTGACGGCGCCACATACCACCGACCTCAACCGCCTCCGCGTCGACGCCGGGTACCGGTGACCGGCCGCCCATACCGGGACGCTGCGGCTCGTAGCGGCTGGACCCGGAATCGGCGAGGGGGGCAGCGGACACTCAGACGTTAGAGCGCGACAACAGCCAGAGAGCGAGGCTCGTGAAGCCCACCATCACGGCCAGCATCCAGTACTGGGAGCGCACCGCCAGCCGGGCGTCGTCGTAGAGCGCGAGAGCGCGGTCATGGGCCAGCACGAGGGCAGCCACGTGGCCGACCACCACGAACCCGACCTGCCAGTACCAGGTGGCCTCACCTCCGATGATCGTGTAGTCGATCCCCGAGCCGGCGGTGCCGAACAGGTCGCTGCCGTCCCCCAGTGGGTCGGAGACCAGGAACCCGATCGCCTGACCCTGGAAGAGCAGCAGCGTGAAGTAGTGGGCGGCCGTGTAGGCCAGGGCGATCGGCACGAGCGTGTGCACGAACGCGCTGGCGAGGCGCCGGGCGCTGAAGCCTCCGCCCACGCTCTTGGCCCCCAGCACACCCAGCCCGTAGAAGGCTGAGACGAGGAGCACTGCGCCGATTAGGCCCAACAGGAAGGTCAGCTCGAGGGCGTTCTGAGGCGAGAGTCCGGCGTCCTGGAAGAAGTCGGCCATGTCGACTGCGATGTCGGTCCAGGGGGCGGCCTCGGACGCGCCGTCGAAGGTGACCGAGCCGATCATCACGGCCAGCAACGCCACCGTGCCCGCAGCAGGCGGCAGTGCCGGGAGCCCGGACAACGGACGGCGGAGGCCCACCTCGCCGTCCCGGGTCGACACCGGCGCGATGCGCGAGAAGAGGTTGAAGTACACCGAGAATGCCTCACCCCGGTCGATCCAGGCTTCGATGCCGTAGAGGGCCATGCCGATGAAGGTGGCCGCCGAGTAGATCAGCGTGGCGATCGCGATGTTCTCCGGCTGGTCTCCGTTGGCGGCCACGAGCTCGAGCCCCGCGAAGGCGAAGAGGCCGAGAGCCGCCGGCCAGCGCCCCAGGCGCTCGGGGTAGGCCAGCGGCGCCGGAAGGTCGCTGCGGGCGACCAGGCGGGCCACCCAGGCCACGGACCGGCCGATGGCTCGCCACGGGTTGAAGGCCCGGAACACGTCTCCGAACAGCACGCTGAGCGGCACCAGCCCCAGCCAGACGACCACGTAGACGAAGATCGGCGCGAAGTTTGCGGTGGGGCTCTGGACGCCCTCGAGCCCCGCGTAGATCACGAGGCCGAACAGGAACACGCCGATCGCGCCGCAGACGATCTCGATCGGGCGGCCGGCCAGAATGCGGCCGATCCCGCCCGGCAGCGGGCGCCAGCCTTCCTGCTCGAGCTTGGGTTCAGGCCAGAGGATGGCCAGCGCGACGAAGGAGACGACCAGCACCATCGCCGCGGCCCACCCGAAGAGCCATTCAGGAATGGGAAGGTCGGACCGGGCAACCAGCCCGTGCGCGATCTGGATCACGGGAGCGTCAGGAGGGGTTCACCACGAGGTTGGCGACGAGCGGGTTGTTGCCGGCGTCCTCCGCCGTATGGCTCTCGATCTCGAACACGCCCTCGAGGTTTGCTTTGAAGCTGAAGCGCGCGGGAGCTCCGGGCCCCGCGATCTTGGTCACGTCGTACCCGTGCAGGTGGATCTCGTCCTGGGCGTCCGCAGCCACGACGATGCGCACCGGTTCGCCGCGCGTGGTCTCGATCTGCTTGGGGCCACCCACCACCTGACCGCCCCGGATCTGGATGCGCGTGACGGTGGGCTCCGGCTGAGTCTCGGCCTCGGTGACCGTCTCGGCATCCGTCTCGGTCTCGACCGTGGTCTCGATCTGTGTCTGCGTGGCGGTCTGCGCGGCCTGCTCGCCGTCCTCGTCATCCGACCCGGGGCTCGCGATCACGAAGGCGATCACGGCCACGGCGAGCGCCACGACGACCAGCATGATGCGCTGATTTCTGGACATCGCGGGGGGGAAGTATGGCAACGAGCCGCCCGAGTCCTCGTACCCTGCAGCACGGATGTCCGGTCGCGACGGCCGTGTGCTCATACTTGCCGCCGGTGCCACATCGGCGCTGGTGCTGCGGCTGGCCCACGCCGGCCGGCCCATGCTGCTGGCCTACGCCTCCCCGCTGCTCGTCGTGGCCCTGCCCCTGGCGGGACGCTAGGTGGGCGAGGACTCGCTCGACCGGAGCTGCGGGCGCGGATTCGGGATCCTGCTGGCCCATCCGGAGCGCAGCGCCGACGTCATCCTGGACGACGCCCGCGGGCTGAAGCGCGAGCTCGCCGAGGGCACGCTCGTGCAGCTGACCGCCGCCTCGCTCAGCGGAGGCCACGGAGACGAGGCCCAGCGGGCGGCCTTCCGATTGCTCGATGAGGGTCTGGTGGCCCTCGTCTCGTCGGATGCCCATGGACCTACTCGCCCACCGGAGCTGACCGCGGCGCGGCGCGTACTCGCTTACCGGTTCGGCGACGATCCGCGCGCCCGGGCGTTGACGGTCGAGGCGCCACGGCGCCTGCTCGCTCGCGGTATGCAGCCGCGCCGGGTGCTGGCGGCCTAGGGAAGCGCGGCTTCGCGCGCTGTGGGGTCGTCGAAGTCGTCGACGGGCTCGACCAGCTCGGCGGGTGTGATCTCGGCCTCCGGTACCAGCGGCTCGTCGACCGGTGCCTGCCCGCCCTCTGGATCGAAGCGGTAGCCCACACCGAAGTGCGTGTGGATGTAGCTGAAGCCGGGGGACGCCGCCTCGAGCTTCTGGCGCACCTTTCGGATGAACACGTCGACCGAGCGGTCGCCGTGAGCCATCGCGTAGCCCCAAACGGCCTGGTAGATCTCCTCGCGCTGGAGCACCTTGCCCTCGGCCTGGGCGAGAAGTTGCAGGACCTCGAACTCGCGCCGGGTGAGATCCACGCTCTGAGAACGGGCGAAGGCCTGGAACTGATCGGCCCGGATCTCGAGCTCGCCGGCCACCAGCGGACCGGTATCGACGCGCGCGGAGGCGCGCTTGCGCCGACGGACCACGGCCTCTACACGGGCGAGGACCTCCTCGGGATGACATGGCTTGGTCACCCAGTCGTCGGCCCCGATGCGCAGGCCGCGCACGCGCTGAGAAACAGTGGAACGCCCGGTGCAAACCACGATGCCCAAGCCCGGCAGGGCAGCGGAGACCTTCTCCAGGAACTCCCAGGCTCCGCCGCCGAGCAGAGCGAGATCGACCACGAGCGCGTTCACGCGCATGGCCACGAATTCCTCCGTGCGCGGAGGGGCCTCGAGGCGGCGGTATTGCCAGCCGAGATCGCCGGCGCGCTTGACGAGCACACGGACGAATCCCGAATCCGAGTCGAGGATCGCTAGACGCAGGTCCGACATCCGCCGGTGAGTCTACGCCAGCGGCAAGCGGAGGCGTGTCGATTTACAGCATTTTCACAGCCCGACAACGCCGGGATAACGGACATTCCGCACATAGCTGGAACAGTCGGCCGGGTCATGGAAGCCGCGACCAACAACCATGCGTTGAACATCGGCCACCTGGAGATCCGGCCCGCCGAGTTCATGGCGCTCTTGGATGGCGAGCGGTTGTCGCTCACCGTGCGCGAGCTCGAGTTGCTCACGGCGCTCGCCGCCCGCCACGATCGCATCGTCAGCCGCGAGGAGCTCTACTGCGAGGTGTGGGGCGAGCCCTACCGCAAATCCGACCGCTCGGTGGACGTCTACGTTGGCAAGCTGCGCCAGAAGCTCGAGCGCGCTCGCCCCGGCCGGCAGTTCATCCACACCCATTTCGGCTTCGGCTACCGCCTCTCGTCGGATTAAGGCTCCGCGTAGCTCCGCTCCCTGAGCGGCTTTTCACATGTTTTTCACAAGAGCGAGACAGCTGGATAACAGACTGGCGGCGGGCCGCTGAGAGGGTCGCCGCCGTAATGATCCAGAAGAAGGAGAACATGCGCATGAGGAAGCTCCTCGCGTTTGCCGCTTGCGGCGTCCTCGCCCTTGGCGCGGCCGCCTGCGGCAGCGACGATGACGACGACGGCGGCAGTGGTGGGAGCGGCGGCGGCGGCGATCTCTCTGGCGCCATCCGCATCGACGGCTCGAGCACCGTAGGACCCTTCGCCCAGGCCGCGGCTGAAGAGTTCCAGGCCCAGAATCCCGACGTGCGCATCACTGTCGGCACCTCCGGCACCGGCGGCGGTTTCGAGAAGTTCTGTGCCGGCGAGACCGATATCTCGGACGCCTCTCGTCCCATCGACGAAGAGGAAGAGGTGCCGATCTGCGAGAAGAACGACGTGACCTACACGGAGGTCCAGGTCGCCAACGACGGCATCTCGGTCGTCACGAACCCCAACCTCAAGGTCGACTGCATGACCACCGAGCAGCTCAAGCAGCTCTGGGAGCAGGGCTCGAAGGTCAACCAGCTCGGCCAGATCGATCCGAAGTTCCCCGACACCGAGCTGAGCCTGTTCGGCCCGGGTACCGACTCGGGGACGTTCGAGTTCTTCACCGAGGAGATCAACGGTGAGGAGGGCAACACCCGCAAGGACTACCAGCCCTCCGAGGACGACAACGTGCTGGTCCAGGGCGTCGAGGGCGAGGACGGCGGGCTCGGCTACTTCGGGTTCTCCTACTACGAGCAGAACCAGGACAAGCTGGGGCTCGTGTCGGTCGACTCGGGCGACGGCTGCATCGAGCCGAGCCCCGAGACGATCGCCGACGGCTCCTACACGCCGCTCTCGCGTCCGCTGTTCATGTACCCGAGCGGCGCGGCTATGAAGAAGCCCCAGGTCAAGGCGTTCATGGACTACGTGGTCGAGAACTACCAGTCCATCGCCGAGGCCGCGGCCATCGTGCCGATGAGCCAGGCTCAGGGCGACAAGGCCAAGACCGCGCTGGGCGGAAGCGGCAGCTAGGTGGAGGCCGGTTCGGCAACCGCTGCCGAGGGCCGCGCGGAGGCACCACGCCTCCGCGCGGCCCGCCGCCGCTGGGGCGAGGACATCATCAAGGGGCTGCTCATGCTGGCGGCCTTCATCTCGGTGCTCACCACCACCGGGATCATCATCTCTCTGTTCGAGGAGACGATCTCGTTCTTCGGCGAGGTCGGGGTCAGCGACTACCTGTTCGGCACCGACTGGGCGCCGCTCTTCGAGCCGGCCTCGTTCGGTGTGCTCCCGCTGGTGCTCGGCACGATGCTGATCAGCCTGGTGGCCATGCTCGTGGCGGTCCCGCTGGGCCTGGCGGCAGCGATCTACCTGGCGGAGTACGCACGTCCGGCCGTGCGCAAGACGATCAAGCCCATTCTCGAGTTGCTGGCGGGCGTGCCCACGATCGTGTTCGGGTACTTCGCGCTGACCTTCTTCACGCCCGAGATCCTGCGTGGGATCCTCGGCTCCGACGTCGCGATCTTCAACGGTCTCGCGGCCGGCATCATTGTGGGCTTCCTCATCGTGCCGACGGTGGCTTCGATCTCCGAGGACTCCATGTCGGCCGTGCCGCAGGCGCTGCGTGAGGGCTCATTCGGGCTTGGAGCCTCGAAGCTGCAGACCACCATGCGGGTGGTCTTCCCAGCCGCCCTCTCCGGGATCGTCGCCTCGGTCGTCCTCGGCTTGTCGCGAGCCGTCGGCGAGACCATGGTGGTGGTGATCGCCGCCGGGCTCTCGCCGCAGTGGGGCATCAACCTCCTCGAGCCCATGGAGACCATGACGGCGTTCATCGCGTCGACCGCCAAGGGCGACATCGCGACCGGCACGATCGCCTATAAGACGATCTTCGCCGTGGGGTCCACCCTGTTCGTGATCACGCTGATCATGAACCTGATCTCGATCCGCTTCGTGCGGAAGTACCGGCAGGTGTACGAGTGAGCACTGGCGAGGTCATCGCCCAGCCTTCCGGCAAGAACCGGGCCAAGGACCGCGGCTTCCTGATCGGGCTGCTTCTCTGCGTGGGCGTGTCGATCCTGCTGCTCGGCGTGCTGCTCGTCGACATCGTCGCCGACGGCGCCGCCGGCCTCACCTGGGACTTCATCACCAGCTTCTCCTCCATCAACGCCGACCAATCCGGGATCCAGGCGGCGTTTTGGGGGACGATCTGGCTGATGGGTGTCTGTGCCCTCTTCGTCATCCCTGTGGGCGTGGCCACCGCCATCTACCTCGAGGAGTATGCCGACGAGACACGCTGGTGGAACCGCTTCGTCGAGCTGAATATCCAGAACCTCGCCGCAGTTCCGTCGATCGTCTACGGGATCCTCGGGCTCGCCTTCCTGGTGCGCGGCCCGCTGTCGCTCGGCCCGGTCGTCCTCGCCGGCGGACTTACGCTGGGGCTGCTCGTCCTCCCGGTGGTGATCGTCGCCTCCCGCGAGGCGATCCGCGCCGTGCCGCCCTCGATCCGCGAGGGCTCGATGGCGCTCGGGGCCACGCAGTGGCAGACCATCTGGCGCCAGGTCCTCCCCGCGTCGATCCCCGGGATCGCCACCGGTGTGATCCTGGCCCTCGCGCGCGCCATCGGCGAGACCGCCCCGCTGATCGTGATCGGCGCCGCCACCTTCATCGCCTTCAATCCCGAGGGCCTCGACTCCGCGTTCACCGCGATGCCGATCCAGATCTTCGATTGGATCACGCGGCCCTCCAACGACGTCAACGACTATCGCCCCCTGGCAGCCGCGGGAATCTTGCTGCTCATGATCATGCTCCTGTTCATGAACAGCGTCGCGATCTGGCTACGAAACCGTTACGAGCAGAAGTGGTAGGTGATCTAGAGTGAGCGAGCGCGTGACCGAGCCACAGGACAGCCCTCGCACCGAAGAAGGCGCACAGAGGGGCCTGAGCCAGCCGATCGGGGTGGGTTCGCGCCATGGCGGCAGCAGCTCGCCGGCGCTGGACGGGGACAGGCAGGCCGAGCCCAGGGCGCGCGAGGCGATCTTCTCGCTCGACTCGGTGATGGTCGCCTACAACAAGAAGCCCGCGGTCCGGGACGTCTCCTTCGACATCGGCAAGAACGAGATCACTGCGCTGATCGGCCCCTCGGGGTGCGGTAAGTCGACCCTCATTCGCTGCCTCAACCGGATGAACGACTTGATCCCCGGCGCGACGGTCGACGGCAAGGTCCTGTACCACGGGCAGAACCTCTACGGCTCCGACGTGGACGCCGTGGAGGTGCGCAAGCGGATCGGCATGGTCTTTCAGAAGCCCAACCCGTTCCCCAAGTCGATCTACGACAACATCGCCTTCGGCCCGCGGGTGCTCGGCATCAAGGGCGACATGGACGAGCTGGTCGAGCGCGCGCTCAATCAGGGCGCCCTCTGGGACGAGGTCAAGGATCGGCTCAAGACCAACGCCTTCGGGATGTCCGGCGGGCAGCAGCAGCGGCTCTGCATCGCACGCTGTCTTGCGGTCAACCCCGACGTGATCCTGATGGACGAGCCCTGCTCGGCGCTCGACCCGATCTCGACGGGCAAGATCGAGGACCTGATGCTCGAGCTCAAGAACGAGTACTCGATCGTGATCGTCACGCACAACATGCAGCAGGCCGCGCGGGTGTCGGACAAGACGGCCTTCTTCACGGTCGAGCTGAGCGAGGACGAGCACCGGACCGGACGCGTCGTCGAGTTCGACGACACCGAGAAGATCTTCACCAACCCGTCCGACCCGCGCACGGAGGCGTACGTCACCGGCAAGGTGGGCTAGCGTGGCAAACACGGCCCGCACCCAATTTCAGGACGAGCTCGCACAGCTCGAGCATCAGGCGCTGGGCGCACTGCCCATGGTGGTCACCGCCCTCGACAGGGCGCTCGAGACCGTGCAGCACCAGGACGTCGAGCTGGCCAGCATGGTAATCGCCGACGACGACCGCATCGACGGCCGTTACCTCGAGGTCCACCAGGGCGTCCTGTCGCTGCTGGCCCTGCAGGCGCCGGTGGCCGGCGACCTGCGTCTGGTGGCCGCCGTGCTGCACATGATCAAGCACGTGGAGCGCATGGGCGACCAGTGCGTGAACATGGCAAAGCTGGTGCCGCTCGCCGGACACGAGCCGCCCGTGGATCCGGAGATCCTCGACTGCATCCAGCGCATGGGCGCCCAGGCCCGCCAGCAGGTCATCCAGTGCGGGCAGGCCTTCGAGCGCCGCGACGTTGCCATGGCCCAGGATCTGGTGCGCCAGGACGACGAAATCGACCGGCTCAACCGCCAGGTCTTTCGCCGAGCCCTGGAGATCGGCGATGATCCCGACCAGCGTGAGTGGGGCATGCACATGATGCTCGTGGGCCGCTGCCTCGAGCGGGTCGGAGACAACGCAGTGGATATCGGCGAGCAGACCGCGTTCGTCGTCACGGGCCTGTTCCGCGAGTTCGAGGATGCCTCGCACCCGGAGCTCGCGCCACCCACTGTTTGATCTGCGCCTGCATCGACATCGGCAGCAACACAACCCGGCTGCTGGTGGCGGATGCGGGTAACGGGCAGCTGCGGGAGCTGGTCACCCAACGCGCCTTCACCCGGATAGGCAAGAGCCTCGCCGACGGCGGCTCGATCCCTGCGGAGAAGATCGCCGAGACCGCCGAGGTCGTGCGCAGCCAGGCGGCGGTTGCGTCGGAGGTGGGGGCCGAGCACGTGGCGGCGGTGGCCACCGCGGCCATCCGCAACGCCCCCAACCGCGACGAGCTGGTCAGTGCCGTCTACGAGGCCGGCGGCATGGAGCTGTCCATCCTCACCGGCGTGGAGGAGGCGCGGCTGGCCTTCGTCGGCGCCACCCGCACGCTCCTGAAGCCGCTCGCGGGCACGGTGGCGGTGATCGACGTGGGCGGCGGCTCGAGCGAGATCGCCATCGGCCAGCCCGACGGGCGAATGGAGTGGTCCGAGTCGTTCCGGATCGGGTCGGGCTTCCTCGCCGATGCCTATCTGCGCTCCGATCCGCCCTCGGTCGACGAGCTCGAGAAGCTGCGTCGTCACGTGGCCGGCACGCTCGAGGGCCTCGAGCCGCCGCCGGCCGACAGCGCCGTGGCCGTCGGCGGGACCGCCACCTCACTGCGCCGTCTGGTGGGGGCCGAGCTCGCCCACGAAACGCTCGAGCGCGGGATTCGCGTGCTCTACTCGACTCCGATCGCGGAGATCGCCCGGCGCTTCGAGCTGGACACCGAGCGGGTGCGCCTGCTGCCGGCCGGCATCCTCGTGCTCGAGGCGATCTCCGATCTCCTCGAGCTTCCGCTGCGCATAGCGCGCGGCGGCCTGCGCGAGGGCGTGCTGCTCGAGCTCGTCGAAGGGCGGCAGCTTGCCTAGCTGCGCGCGATCCGCTTCAGCTCCGAGGGACGCAGCAGGACGATGAGCTCGCCAGCTCTCACTCCCGCCAGGCCTCCTTTCCTCAGCCTCACCTCGGCCCCGGTCAGCTCGTGGACTGCTGCGGAGAAATCGGGGTCGTGCCCCGCCAGCAGCACCTCATCGCCCAGCCCCGCGGCGAGCTCCTCCGCGTCGAAGCGGCCGCCCGCCAGCCGCGGCTCGAGCTGTGGCTCGATGCCGAACGGCTCGCAGGCCAGCCGAGCCGTCTCGACTGCCCGCCGCTTCGGGCTCGTGAGGCATGCGCTCAGCTCCACGCGGAGCACTTTCAGGGCCTTGCCCGCCGCCTTCGACTGGGTCCGGCCCTTGTCGGTGAGGGGCCGCTCGGCGTCCGGTGATCCGGGCGCGGCGTCCCCGTGTCGCAACAGCCACAGCACGAAGCGTCAAGATAGACCAAAGGCGAGCGGGTGCCGCCCGCTCGCCGGAGGAGCTTGAGCATGGAAGCAATCACCGCACCAACAGAGACACCGTCCCTCGATTCTCCCGATCTGTTCGTCAATCGGGAGCTGTCCTGGATCCAGTTCAACGAACGCGTGCTGCTGCTGGCCGAGGATGAGCGTGTCCCGCTGCTCGAGCGGGTCAAGTTCAACGCCATCTACGCGTCCAACCTCGACGAGTTCGTGATGGTGCGCGTAGCCGGCCTGCACGACCAGGTGGACGCCGGGATCGACGCGCGCGGGCCCGACGGGCTGGCTCCGGGCGAGACGCTCGAGATGATCGGCGAGCGCCTGCGCGAGCTCGGCCGGCGTCACTCCCGCGTCTGGGCGGACGAGCTCCGCCCGCTGCTGGCCGAGCACGGCATACGGGTGATCGAGCCCGACCAGTGCACCAAGGAGGAGCTCGACGAGGTCGACCGCGTCTTCTCCGACCAGATCTTCCCCGTGCTCACGCCTCTGGCCGTGGGGCCGGGGCGGCCGTTCCCCTACATCTCCAACTTGTCGCTGTCGCTCGCCGTGTGGCTGCGAGACCCGGTTTCGCAGACGGAGACCTTCGCGCGCGTGAAGGTCCCGAAGGAGGTCCTCCCGCGCTTCGTGCCCATCGGAGGGGAGACGTTCGTCCCGCTCGAGGCGATCATCGCCCGCCATCTCGATGTGCTCTTCCCCGGCATGGAGATCCTGCGCCACGACTACTTCCGGGTCACCCGGGACGCCGACTTCACCGTCTCCGACGAGGCCGACGACCTCCTGCGCGCAGTGGAGGACGAGCTGCGCCGGCGCCGCTTCGGCGAGGTGGTGCGCCTCGAGATCTCCAGCTCGATGGATCCCGACATGCGCGACTACCTGCTCGAGCAGCTCGCGATCGACGAGTCCCAGGTCATGGACGTGCACGGGCTGCTCGACATGGAGGACCTCTGGTCCATCTACGAGGTCGACGGACACCGTGACCTGCGCGACCCTCCCTGGACCCCGGTCAACCAGCCTGCCTTCGCCGACAGCGAGGACGGCCGGGTCGACATACTGGCCGCGATCCGCGCGCACGACATCCTCGTCCACCATCCCTACGACTCGTTCGCGGGCAGTGTCGAACGCTTCATCCAGCAGGCCGTGCGCGACCCGGACGTGCTGGCCATCAAGATGACCGTGTACCGGACCTCGGACGACTCGGAACTGATCCCCGCGCTGATCGAGGCGGCGGAGCGCGGCAAGCAGGCGGTATGCCTGGTGGAGCTGAAAGCGCGCTTCGATGAGCGCCGCAACATCGGCTGGGCTCGATCCCTGGAAGAGGCCGGCGCCCACGTGGTGCACGGCCTGCCGGGCCTCAAGACCCACGCCAAGGCTCTGCTGGTGGTCCGCCGTGAGGGCTCGGGCGTGCGCCACTACGTGCACATCGGGACCGGCAATTACCACGCCAAGACCGCCCGGCTCTATGAGGACTTCGGGCTGTTCACCACAGACCGCGAGATCGCGCAGGACGTGGCCGAGCTGTTCAACGCGCTCACCGGCGCCGCCCGCTCGCCCGACTACCGGCGCGCGGTGGTGGCGCCCGATCACATGCGCAAATGGTTCCTGCGCGAGGTCGACCGCACGGTGGAGGCGCACAAGAACGGATTGGACGCGCGCATCGTCTTGAAGATGAACTCGCTGGTCGATGCACGCTGCATCCGGGCTCTCTACGGCGCCTCCCAGGCCGGCGTACGGGTGGACGTGAACGTGCGCGGCATCTGCTGCCTGCGCGCCGGAGTGCCGGGCGTGTCCGAGAACATCACCGTGGTGTCCGTGGTGGGGCGCTTCCTCGAGCACACGCGCGTGTACGGCTTTCGCCGCGGCGACGAGCGCCACTACTGGATGGGCTCGGCCGACCTCATGCCGCGCAACCTCGACACACGGGTGGAGCTGCTGACACCCGTCACCTCACAGCCGCTCAAGGACGACATCGAGGACACACTGGAGCGCTGCTTCGCCGACGACACCTTCGCCTGGGAGCTGCGGCCCGATGACACCTGGGAGCGGCGCCAGGGCGGTACCCGCTCAGTGCACCGCGAGCTGATGCAGCGGGCGCTCGAGCGCAGCAGCGTGGCTGACTAGCGGACGCGCGCGCTCAGGGTCAGCGCGCGCGCGGCGCTCTCCCGCACCCTTTCGCGAAAGACCGGGTCCTGGCGCGCCGTGGCCAGGAGGCGCGGAAAGACGTCGTTCCAGCTCGCCGAGCCGGTCATCAGGATCAGGTCCGCCCCGGCCCGGACCGAGCGCTCGGCCGCAGTGGCCACATCCGAGCGCGCGAGCACCGCCTGCGCCTCCATGCTGTCGGTCACCGCGACCCCGCTGAAACCGAGCTCGTCCCGCAGCAGGCCGGTCGCGATCGGCTTCGACTGGGATGCGATTGCCTGGGAGTCGGCATCCCGGTAGAGCGCGTGCGAGAGCATCACCAGGGGCACCCCGGCGGCGATCGCCGACCGGTAGGGCAGCAGGTCATCGTCCAGTCCGCCCGGCACCGTGGCGGGAGCGTCGTCGGTGTTGACGGCCGAGCCGCCGAGACCTGGAAAGTGCTTTGCGGTGGCGGCCACCCGCGCTTCGCCCAGACCACGAACCGCCGCTTTGGTGCGCGCGGCCACGGCGGCGCCATCACCTGGGAAGGCTCGTGATGCCATCACCGAGCCAGGCTCGGAGACGTCGGCCACCGGCGCCAGGTTCACGTTGATGCCGGCCGTGCGCAGCTCACGCCCGGCCGCTTGCGCCAACCGCCGGACCTCGGCGGGCTCGCCCTGCAGCGGCTGGCTCACCGGAGGCCCGGCGTAGCCGACCGTGCGGATGTCCCCACCCTCTTGGTCGACCATGACCAGCGCACGTCCATCGGCCGCTCGCTGCAGGGCATCCGTGAGCTCGCGCCAGTGAGCCGCATCCCCGCCGTTGCGGCCGAACAGGATCACGCCTGCCGTCTCCCGCGCCTGGAGACGGCGCCTGATGTAGTCCGGCATCGCCGGCCCGTCGAAGCTGGAGACGAGGAGCTGGCCGACCTGCTGGCGCAGGCTCAGCCGGGCGACCGCCTCGCGGCCCGCGGCGCGCGCTGCGTCACCTTCATCCCCGAGTGGCGCGCCGCCTTCACGGGCGGCGCCGGACGCCCCGTCGCCGGCCTGGCCCCCTCCGCCTCCAGTGCTGGATCCGACGACCGCTCCGACGATGAGGGCGAGGGCAGCAGCCGCAAGGAGGGCGGCGAGCCGCCGCCGCGCTGCGGGATCGTGAGAGAGGCGCATGGCGGCGGGAGGTTACGACGGTCCCGACCTGCCAACGGGCTGGTGAGAACGATGTGAGGTGTGCAGGCGGCCCGGCCGGCTAGGACTTAGCCGCCTTGGCGGCGCTCCGGCTCCGACCCCTTTCCCGGCGCGCCTCCCTCCTCGGACATCCCCGCTTCCGCCACGCCCGCCGCCAGCTCGGCCAGGCCGAAGCCGTCGGCCGGCCCGAGGGCCCCTGTGCCCGTCACCGACCCGGCAGCCGCCTGGCCGGCGCCCCAGGCCAGGATGCGGCCGGTGAAGGTGTAGCCGTCCACGCCGGTCAGGTGGACCTCGCTGAGGGGGTTGCCCACGCCGTCGTAGGCGATGGCCACTATGTGGGACCCCGACTTGGCACGGGCAGCCTCGTCGGGCCCGCCGGTCGATCCCTTGACGAGCTTCTCTCCAGCCGCCTTCCAGAGGTCACCCATGCGGGGGAGCTTCATCGCGGCACTCATTGCGCCCGACATCACCTGCATGCCCCTCGAGGCCGGGCCGAACCAGCCCAGGTAGGCGTTGACCTCCCGGAGCTGGGGCGCCAGCCGCGGCAGGGCGAAGTGCTCGGAGCTGCCTACCGAAACCCCCGCGAGCTGCCGGGCGGCCACCGGGAACGTGCGCAGGCGCTTGGCTCCGCGCTCGGTCTGAACACGCCCCTCGGCGAAGCGGAACGAGGGCGAGGCGATCACGCCGACGAGCGATGCCTTGGTGCCACCGCTCATGGAGCTCGAGTCGCCCGAACCGGTGATGAAGTAGCCGACATCGACCCGGACGGCCGCGTCGCCGGCGCGTTCGAGCGCCAGCGCACCGGCCAGGTTGCCGGGAACCCAGTCGTAGCCGAAGGCGGTGAACAGCGCGCTGCCCGAGCGCTCGGCCGCCGGCCCGTAACGCTCGAAGATCTCGCGGATGAAGGGCGGCTCGCCCGTGGAGTCGAGGTAATGGGCGCCGGCCGTGGTCGCGGCGCCGGCCGCGGCCGCGCCCCAGCGTACGAAGGGGCCCACGGTGCTCACCAGGACGTCGCCCTCCTCCACCAGCGCGCTCACGCTCGGGGGATCTTCGACGTCGGCCTGGCTGACCTCGAGCCCACCCAGTTCCGCCGCCATCGAATCGAGCTTGCTGGCGCTGCGTGCGGCCAGCACCGGCCTCAGGCCGCGGTCGACCATGGCCTCCGCGGTCAGGCGCCCGGTGTAGCCCGTTGCGCCGAAGAGGACGATCCGCCCCGCTACGGCGCTCAGTCCCCCGGCCGGCGCGTCTCCAGCGTCTGCCGCACCCGTTCGATCGCCTGCGGCACGGTCCGCTCCATGCGCTTGAGATCCCAGCCGGTGAGAGTGACCACCCGCATGGGCGTCCTGGCGGTGACCGTGGCGTTGCGCAGCGTCTTCTCGAGCAGTCCCATTTCGCCGAAGAAGTCACCGGGGCCCAGATCGGCCACGTGCTCGCCGTGCCGCGTGACCTCGGCCTGGCCCTCCTCGATGGCCATGAACTCGTAGGAGAAGTCGCCCTCGCGAACCAGCTCGCGGCCCTCCTCGACGGTGACCTCCTGCGCGAACGTCGCGATCTGGGCCAGCTCATCATCCGAGACGTCTTCGAACAGGGGGAGTGACTTGAGCCTGCTTGAGTCCAACGGGGCCTCCTCGGGTCTCGGTCGCGGGCGACTCTACTCAACTGATCGAGTATCAGTATCCGTACGTAAGTAAGGACCATGGCGCAGCAGCGCAACCTCATCTACGCCTTCACCGCCGGACGGGTCGCCTTCGGCGCGGCGCTGGTGGCCGTCCCGGAAACCGTGGGCCGGAGCTGGCTGGGCCAGCCGGCCGAGCACCGCGCCGTCCACATCGCGCTGCGCGGGCTCGGGGCGCGCGACATCGCCCTCGCCGCCGGTGCAGCGCTGGCTGCTCAGCGCGGCTCCGCAGCCCGGCCCTGGCTCGCGCTCACGGTCGTCTCGGATCTGGTCGACCTCGCCGCCACCCTGGCCGCCGGGGACGGCATTCCCGCCCGGGCCCGCAAGGGGACTATCGCCCTGGCGGGCGGGACGGCCGTGGTGGGCGCCGTTCTGACCGCGTTGGTGGACGAGTGAAGATCGCGATCGTCGGGGCCGGCATCTCCGGCCTCGTATGCGCTCACGTCCTCGAGCACGAGCACGACATCACCGTGTTCGAGGCCAACGATTACGCCGGCGGGCACACCAACACCGTGCGCGTGGACACCGCCGCCGAGACCCACAACGTCGACACCGGCTTCATCGTCCTCAACGACCGGACCTACCCCAACTTCCAGAAGCTGCTCGCGCGAATCGGCGTCCCGACGCAGGACTCCAACATGAGCTTCTCGGTCAGCGACGGCGGGAACTTCGAGTACAACGGCGCGTCGGCCAACGGCCTGTTCGCCCGGCGCTCCAACCTCGCGCGGCCCTCGTTTCACCGCATGATCCTCGACCTGCTGCGCTTCAATCGCGAGGCGCCCGCGCTGGTCGGCCTCAACGGCTCGGGGCCGTCGCTCGGCCAGTTCCTGCACGAGGGCGGCTACTCGCCGCAGTTCGTCCAGCGCCTGATCGTTCCGCAGGCGTCGGCGGTGTGGTCGGCCGACCCGCGCCACATGTGGGAGTTCCCGGCCAGCATGCTGGCCGAGTTCTTCGCCAACCACGGCATGTTCGGGTTCGCCGACCGGCCTACGTGGCTCACCGTGAAGGGCGGTTCCGCGCGCTACGTGGAGGCCATCACGAGGCCGCTCGGCGACCGGCTGCGGCTGTCCAGCCCGGTGCGCCGGATCGAGCGCTTCGACGACCGCGTGGAGGTCACCCCGGCCGGCGGTGAACCCGAGTGCTTCGACGAGGTGGTGCTGGCCGTTCACTCCGATCAGGCCCTACGCATGCTCGCCGACGTGAGCGGCGCCGAGGCCGAGGTGCTGGGCGCGATTCCCTACCAGCCCAACGAGACTGTGCTCCACACCGACCGCTCCCTGCTGCCCCGCCGTCGCCGGGCCTGGGCCAGCTGGAACTTCCATCTGCACGATGAGCCGAAGCACCTGACCACCGTCACCTACCACATGAACCGCCTGCAGGACCTGACTGCGGATCGTGAGTTCTGCGTGACCCTCAACCGCACCGAGGCGATCGACCCGGAGCGCGTGATCCGCGTGATCCGCTATGACCATCCCGTCTACACCCCGGCCGGTCTGGCCGCGCAGCGCCGCTGGGCGGAGGTGAGCGGGGTGCGCCGCACGCACTACTGCGGCGCCTACTGGGGCTACGGCTTCCACGAGGACGGCGTGGTCTCCGGCCTGCGGGTCTGTGCGAGCTTCGGCAAGGAGCTCGCGTGAGCGCCAGCGCTCTCTACGAGGGATGGGTCAGGCACCGCCGCATGGAGCCCGTGGAGCACGAGTTTCGCTACCCGCTCTTCATGGCCTACTTGGACCTCGATGAGCTGCCGGAACTGCTCGACCGCGTCCCGCTGTGGTCGGCGCGGCGCCCGGCGCCCGCCTGGTTTCGGCGCCGCGACTACCTCGAGCTCGAGCATGACGGCCCGGTGCGCCTGCTCACCCATGTTCGGACCTTCGGCCACCTGTTCAACCCGGTGAGCCTCTATTACTGCTTCGACCACAGCGGCGAGCGGATCGAGAAGGTCGTGGCCGAGGTGACCAACACGCCCTGGGGCGAGAAGCACAGCTACGTGCTGGAGGGGCTCGAGTCCACGATCGACAAGGACTTCCACGTCTCGCCCTTCCTGGGCATGGACGCCGAATACCGGGTACGCCTGACGGCACCGGGCGAGCTGCTGCGGGTCCACATGGAGAGCCGGCGCGAGGGACGCGTCGACTTCGACGCCACGCTGGCCCTCTCCAAGCGCGAGCTCTCGGCGGGCCCGCTGCTGCGCTATCCGTTCATGACGCTGCGGATGCTGGCCGGCATCTACGGCCAGGCCGTGCGCCTGAAGCTCAAGGGCGCTCCCTACCACCCCCATCCCGCCCGATGATCGCCCGCACCGCAGTTACCGCCCTGCTGGGCCGGATGCGCGCGGGCCACCTCGACATCGTGGACGAATCGGACGGCGGGCGACGCCTCGCCTTCGGGCCGCCCCGCGCACCGCTGCAGGCCACCATCACCGTCCACGACGCCTCGTTCTGGAAGGGCATGGCCCGCGGCAGCCTCGGC
Organism: uncultured Thermoleophilaceae bacterium; assembly: GCA_963813495.1. Taxonomy (GTDB): domain Bacteria; phylum Actinomycetota; class Thermoleophilia; order Solirubrobacterales; family Thermoleophilaceae; genus JACVRW01. The sequence continues at coordinate 41,452 of CAWEZC010000004.1, read as the reverse complement.
CTGGCCGAGACATACGCCGGCGGGGCGTGGGACTGCGACGACCTGGTCACCCTCGTGCGCATCGGCGCACGCGAGATGCCGCGGCTCGACCGACTGCGTGCCCCCTTCGCCCCGATGCTCAGCCTCCTGTCACGCGTGCCGCGCAACACTCGCGCCGCGGCCCGGCGCCACATCTCGGCCCACTACGACCTGGGCAACGACATGTTCGCGCTCTTCCTCGACGAGACGATGAGCTACTCCTGCGCCTTCTGGGACGAGAGCGCGAGCACGCTGCATGAGGCACAGATGCTCAAGCTCGACCGCATCTGCCGCAAGCTCGACCTCGGCGCCGACGACCACCTGCTCGAGATCGGCACCGGCTGGGGTGCCCTGGCGATACATGCGGCCGCGGAGTACGGCTGCCGGGTGACCACGACCACGATCTCGCGCGAGCAGCGCGCCGCGGCGCAGGAACGGGTGCGCGCGGCGGGACTAGAGGACCGTGTCGAGGTGCTCGAGTGCGACTACCGCGACCTGCGCGGCCGCTACGACAAGCTGGTCTCCGTCGAGATGGTCGAGGCCGTCGGCTGGCAGTACTTCGACACCTTCTTCGCGCACTGCTCGGACCTGCTCCAGCCCGAGGGTTTGATGCTGTTGCAGGCCATCACGGTCGACGAGCGCGCCTACGAGGTCGAGAAGGCCTCCAAGTCCTTCATCCGGGAGATGATCTTCCCCGCCGGTTGCCTGCCCTCGATCGAGGTCATCTCCCGCAGCACTTCACGTCACACCGACATGCGCTTCCTGGACCTCGAGGACATTACCTCGAGCTATCCCCCGACGCTCGTCCGCTGGCGCGAGAACTTCGTGCGCGCGGCGCCCCGCGCCGAGGAGCTCGGGTACGACCGGCGCTTCCGCCGCCTCTGGGAGCTTTACCTCTGCTACAGCGAAGGCGGCTTCCGCGAGCGCCGCATCGGCGACGTGCAGATCCTGCTCGCCAAGCCGGCCTACCGCGGGTCGCGGCTGAACATGCGCTCGGCGATCGCGTCCACCAGCACGGCCGGCCCCCGGGAAGCGAGCTTGGCGAGCGCCAGCCTGCCGCCGGGCCCCAGCACGTGATCGTCGCGCTCGATCGCGCGGACGACCTTGGCGGCCCAATCCTCAGGACTCTGGTCGTCCCAGGCGCCCGAGTCCATGTGACGCCCGTAGAGCTCCTTGGTGGCGTCGAGCATGTCGGTGTCGATGCCCGGGGTCACGAGGTGGAGGACATCGACGCCGGTGTCCTTGAGCTCGCGCCTCAGCGACTCGCTGAACGCCACGACGCCCGTCTTGGCCGCGGCGTAGGTGGAGGCGGCCGGAAACCAGGCGTAGCCGCTGATGCTGGCGTTGTTGACGATCTTGCCGAGCTTGCGCTCGACCATGCCGGGCAGGACCAGCTTCGTCAGGTGGACGAGGCCCACCAGGTTGACCTGGAACATCGCGTAGATGTCGTCGATGTCCTGCTCCTCGAGCAGCCCACCGGTCATCTGGCCCGCGTTGTTGATCAGGACATCGAGCGCCGGGAGAGCGGCCGCCCCCTCGTTGATGGACTCCTTGGTGGACAGGTCGAGCGCCACGGCGCGCACCTCGCGAGCCCCGCCGGGCGGCGCCTCCAGCGGCTTGTGGTTGTCGGGGTTGCGCATGCCGCACAGCAGCAGCTCGAGCCTGCGTGTGGCGAGCTCCTCGCTGATGGCCCGTCCGATGCCGCGGTTGGCACCGGTCACGAGCACGGTCTTGCCTATGAGTTCCATGGTTTCTGACGGCCTCCTACATCACGTACGCAGGGGGAGGGGTGAACCTCTCATTCTCATCCATCCACTCGGCGGGGAGCTCGTTGTGTGGGAGCCGGTGCTCGAGCGTCTGGCGGCCGAGCGCGACGTGATCGCGGTGGACATGCCCGGCTTCGGCGGCTCAGCCGCGCTGACCAACGGGACAGACCCCACCCCGCAGGCCCTGGCCGCCGCGCTGAGTCGCTTCCTCGACGCGCTGGGACTCGACCGGGTGCACGTGGCGGGCAACTCGCTCGGTGGCTGGGTGGCTCTGGAACTGGGAAAGACCGGTCGCGCGCTGTCGGTCGCGGGGCTCTGCTCCGCCGGTCTCTGGGGTCGTCCTCTGGGGTCGCGCGACGGGCCGGACGTGCGCCGCTTCGGCCGTGCGCTGATGCCCCTGATTCCGGCTCTGATGCGCACCGAGGCGGGCCGGCGAGCGCTGCTGTCGAGCTCGGTAGGACATCCCGAGCGTGTCCCGCCGGCGGCGGCGGAGCGGCTGGTGCGCTCGTACGTGACGGCGCCGGCCTTCGAAAGCGCCAACGCCGCCATGCGGGCGGAGGTCTTCTCCGGGGTCGAACAGATCAAGGCGCCGGTGACCCTGGCCTGGGGAGAGCTCGATCGCCTCGTTAGCCGACCCCACACCAAGCCCGACGGTTGGCGCTCGCTAGTGCTGCGAGGCTGCGGTCACATACCCACCTGGGACGATCCGGCCCAGGTGTCACGCGTGCTCCTGCAGGCCAGCGCCTGATCGTCGCAGGCGCCGCAGGCGCCGCCAGCCCAGGAACAGCAGCACCAGCAGGGCGAGTACGAGGAGAAGGGCGAGCACGGGCACGGCGAAGGCCGCCACTACCAACAGGGCGGAGCCGGCGTCCTCGATCAGGGAGAGAACCGGATTGCCGAGCCCGCCGGTGGTGGCCGTGGAGAGCGGGCGCACCGCGGCTCGCCCGGCGTGCACCGTTTCCGCCGTGCCTGCGCCCAGGACGACTGCCGCCAGCGTGGGGAGATCGGTATCCACCCCCGTCTGACCGGTGAACAACAGCGCTCCGGATACCGGGGCCACCACGCTGCCGATGACGTGCAGCACGTGGTCGACCGCGGGCACCTTGTCGCCCACGAAGTCGGCTGCCGTGAGCACGCCCAGCACCACGAGCGCTCCGGTACCGGTCAGGTCGTCGAAGGGCTGAGCCAACTCGACCACGTCGAGCCTGTTGAGCAGGGCGCCCGCGAACAGCGGCAACCAGGCGTTGAGGCCGGCGGCCGCCGAGAGCCCGAATGCGGCGCAGACGCTGGTCACGTCCATGCCGCAGAGCCTATGGGCCGCACCCTAGGATCCTCGTCGTGGCTGTGCCCTCACCTCCACGCGCCCCCACCGGAGTGGTCAACCGAGTCCGGTCCGACCTGCGCTGGCAGCGCGCCGCGCGCGGCCAGTTTCCGCGAGGCGAGCTGTCGTTCAGCATGCGCCGGACGCGCGAGTTCGAGCGCGAGCCTCTGCCGTTGCTGCTGCGCCTCTACGACGCCTACGGCCCCGTCTTCTCGATCCGGCTGATCTACGCACCGGTGGTGTTCGCGCTGGGGCCGGAGGCCAATCACTACATGACCGTGTCGGGGGCCGCCAACTTCCGCTGGCGCGACGGTGGGATGGGGGATCTGATCCCTTTGCTGGGCGACGGCCTGCTCACCACCGACGGCGACTACCACCGGCGTGCCCGTCACATCATGCTGCCGGCCTTCCACCGCGAACAGCTGGCGGCGGCCACCGGCACGATGGTGGAGGAGACCAATCGCGCGCTCGAGGGCTGGCGGCCCGGCCTCCGGGTCGACCTCTACCGCTGGACGCGCACGCTCGCCCTGCGAATCGCCCTGCGCGCCCTGTTCGGGTTCGATCCCGACCGCAGCGTGCGCGACGCGGACATGGCCGAGATCTTCGAGCGGACGCTGGGCTACTGGGGCCGTGACTACGCCGCCCAGATGCTGCGCGGGCCGGGCAGCCCGTGGCGGCGGATGGTCCGGGACCGCTCGCAGCTCGACCGGGTGATCTTCGAGGAGATCGACCGTCGCCGGGCCTCGGGTGAGCGGGGGGCGGACATCCTGAGCCTGCTTCTCGACGCGGAGGACGAGGACGGCTCCAGCCTGTCCCGGCAGGAGCTGCGCGACCAGGTCATGACCCTGCTCTTCGCCGGCCACGACACCACCACCTCCACCGTCACGTTCCTCTTCTACGAGCTCGCCCGCAGCCCCGACGAGATCGCCCCGCTGCTCGCCGAGCAGGAAAGCGTGCTCGGCGGCGAGGCTCCCTCGGCGGCCCAGCTCGTGGGCGAGCTTCCGCGCCTCGAGATGGCCGTGGACGAGACACTGCGCATGTACCCGCCCGCCTGGATAGGCCCGCGCCGGTCGATCGAGCCCTTCGAGCTTGGCGGCGTGCGGGTGCCCGGTGGAGTGCTCGTCAACTACTGCTCGTGGGCGAGCCATCACCTCTCCGAGGTGTTTCCCCAGCCCTGGCGCTTCATGCCTGAGCGCTTCTCACCCGACGAGCGAGCGAAGCTGCCCAAGGGCGCATATGTGCCCTTCGGGGGTGGCTCGCGCACCTGCATCGGGATGCGCTTCGGCCAGCTCGAAGTCAAGGCGATCGCGGCGTTGCTGCTGAGCCGCTACTCGCTCGAGCTTGCCGAGCCGATGCGCCCCCTCTCGATCCGCCAGATGCCGACGCTCTCACCTCGCGGCGGCCTGCCCGTGATCGTTCGGGCCTGAGTGAAGAGGGGCGGCTCGCGCCGCCCCCCGTCACTCCGTCGGTTGGTCGGGCCCCTAGCGGATCGCGAGGTGCCCCCGGTACGCCGGCTTGTAGCCAGGCGTGCCCTTCCCCTTGTCCGTGCCCTGCACGGCGGATGTCGTCATCGCAAACGTCAGGATGGCGTGCGCCACCGCGTCGGACATCTCGTCCAGGGCGGTCAGGTTCACGTTCGCGTACGTGTCGCACGCGGCGTGATAGCACGGGTCGTATGCGACGTCCGCGGTGCCACCCCAGATGGCCACCTCGTCAGGCTGCTTGAGATCCTCGGCACCGGTGAACAACCCGCCCGCCGGGATGCCCGCCGCCACGAATGCGTCGTAGTCCGAGCGTCCGTCGAACGCAGTGGGCTTCGTCACGCGCCTGATCGACTCGAAGTAGTCGACGAACACGTCCTCGACGACACCCGAGCCGGCGGACCCGGTCGACTCGGTATCAGAGGCGTCACCGTCATAGACGAACCACCCCGCGTTCGGCGAGCCGACCATGTCGTAGTTCAGCATCACCGCGATGTCCTTCGTCGCGCGCGTGCTGAGCTGGTCGACGTAGTACTGCGACCCCACCAGTCCTGCCTCCTCAGCTCCGAACCAGATAAAGCGCACCTGGTTGCGAGGTTCGATCCCCAGCTCCGCCAACTGCAGCGCCGTCTCGAGCTGCGCCGCCGATCCGGAGCCGTTGTCATTGATACCGGGCCCTTCGACCACGCTGTCGAGATGCGCGCCTGACACCACCACGCGGTCCGTGCGACCGGTCGTCGTCTGGGCGATCACGTTCTCGGACGTGCGGCCCTCGGAGATCGTGGTCGTGCTGCCCGCCAGCGTGACGACGCGGCCTGCCGCGCGTTCGCTGCGGATGAACTCGACCAGCGCCGCTCCGGCCTCGGCACTCATCTCCAGCACCGGCACATCCTGCGGGAACGTCGCCTGCCCGAAGCCCACCTCCGAACGCTCAGGGCTGTTGCCCTCGTTGAAGACGATCACCGCCTCGGCCCCGGCGGCGACCGCGTTGGCGATCTTCACCGAGAAATCGCAGGTGCCGCGCTGGACCAGTGCGATGTCACCGGTGAAGCCGGTGAAGTCCCCTGGCTCACAGCCGGAGTTCGACGTGCCGTCGGGCTGCCCTACTGGCAGCGGCACGACCACATCGACCTCCTGCACGACTCCGGAGAAGGGTCCGGTGCCCGAATAGCCCATGGTGTCGATGTCCTCCCCGTCCGCGTAGGTGAACGGGAAACCGGACGAGGTGCCCGTGAGCACCGCAGGCGCCAGCTCTTCGAAGTAGTCGTACGAGAACGGCTGGCGAGTGACCTCATAGCCGGCCTCCTCCATGAGCTGCACTACGTAGTCGGCCGATGCCGTGTAACCCGGAGAGCTCGCCTCGCGGGTGCCGCCGTTGGCGGTCGCGAACGCCTGGAACTGCGCCTGGTGCGCCCGGACGCCCTCGACCGTGACCGCGCTGGTCAGTGCAGTCGTATCGGTCGACGGCGCGGCGCCGGCTCCTGGGCGACGCTGAGCGCACCGGTGGCGACGACTACCGCAAGCCCGGCAGACAAGTGTCTGAAAGCCAAGATTCTCCTCCTCGTTAGAAATGCCGCGCGCTGCACGCGCGACCCGTGCCGCGGGATCCTAGCCCCGGATGGGCGCGCTGCCTCGACGTGGGTGGGCTGCCCGGCATGCTCAGGCGACGCGTCCTCCGTCCGGTCCTGCTGGCTGCCCTTGCATGCGCGCCCCCCCGGCGCTGCGGGCGCCATCAACACCACCGGCGGCGAGTTCGACGGAAATGAACAGCCCGCAGTATCGTCATCTCGGTGACGAGTACCGGGGATGGCCCCTGCTACGCCACGAACGTCACGACCCGGACCGACACCGAAGACGCGCGGGAGTTCCTGAGCCAGTTCGTCGACCTGCCGTAGCGGCGCCGGGGCCAACAGCACGACGGTCTGCGACGCGCCGCACGGGCGCGGCTCTCAGCAGGGCTTGGCGACCAGCCGCAAGGTGAGTGTGCGTCGTTTGCCGTGACGGGGCTTGACGCTCGCCTTGAGGGTGTGCTTGCCGGGCTTGGTCCAGGCGCGACGGATGACGAGTGTGAAGGGATGTCCCTTGCGAGCCTTGCGGCGCTTGCCGTCGAGCCTGAAGGTGACCATGCGAATCGTGCCGCGCTTGGCGCGCACGCTTACGCGCCGGGTCTTGGCGTTCAGCTTGAGCGTGACCTTGGCCTTGCCCACCCGAGCGCTTCGCGCCTTGACGGCTGCGAGTCGAGACGTGGGACACGAGGTCGGCAGCAAGGAGACCGGGTTCTGGACAGACACCGGATCGGGCGTCGAGATCGTCGCCGGGGCGGCGGATGTGCCGGGATCGAGTGGCGTGACGGGTGGCGTGACAATCGCGGGCAAGGCGAGCACGGGGTCGGTGGCGTCTGAGACGACGCTCACGGAACCGTTCGCATTCGTGGCGGTCTCCTCGACCTGCACCGAGTAGTCGACATCGGCGGCCGTCAGTGTGTAGGCGGTTCCGGTCGCGCCCGCGATGTCCGTACAGGCGGCGTTGGCGTCGCACCGCTGCCACTGCTGGCTCTGCACGACGCCTCCCGAGTACGTCCCCGGCGTAAGACTGAGGGTGTCGCCCTCGCGAACACCGGTCAGCGGCGAAAGCACAGGGGTGGAGGCGACCACGGGCAGCAGCGTGGTGGCGTAGTGGGCGGCGAGTTGATTCTTGCTGAGCGTCCCTGGGAAGATCGCCACTTCGTCGAACGAGGTGCCACCGGGCCCGGCGCCCGGCCCGACGGTGAGCGTCGGGTCGGCTGCGGGACCGGGCGCGGTCCAGCCCGCCGGGGTGTTGATCGCCTTGGTGATCGCCCCGCCGTTCACGTAGAAGCTGACCTTCGCGGCGTCCCAGGTCACGGAGACCATGCTCCAAGTGCCGCTCGCCAGGGCGATCTTTGAGTTGACCGACACTCCGTGCGACTCGAAGAAGAGCTTGCGCTTGCCTCCGCGCGGGGTGTTGTTGGGCGCGATGCCGATGCTCCACCCGTCGGCGGCCGAGTCGCCGTGCTCGAGGAAGGTCTGCGCGACCCGCGCCGACGGATTGATCCACAGAGACGCGCTGTGAGCGACGCCGGACACCGAGCCTGCGACCGTGCCGCTCGTGAGGGCTACCGCCGTGCCGCTTCCCGTGCCTGGGAACGGCCCGGCGACTGAGTAGCCGACACCAGTTGCGGCGTAGCTCCCGTCTGCAGGGGGGATGCTCCCCGAGGAGTCGGCGGCGAGCGGTTGTCCGTCGGCCTCGTCGAGATGGTAGTAGGCGAGCGGCCCGTCGGCGATCACGGACGAGCTGTAGTCGGCCGAGGCGATCGCAGGGACCGACAGACCGCACAGGACGGTCAGGGCGATCACGGATGAGAGGTAACGAGCGACGCGCATAAGGACCCTCGAACTCGAGGAGTCCCAGAGCATCGGCTGCTGCGACCCGCCCCTTTAGCACGACGTCCGATCATCGGCACCTCGCCCGCGTGCTCCGGTCGCACGCTCGGTCCCTACCGCTCGGCGTGTGTGCAGCAGCCGCTTCCGAGGGAACCTCAGGCCGCCGCCGCGACCGGCACGCAGTCGAGCGCGACGGCCAGCGCCGCGCGGGACCCCGTCCCGATCGCCAGCGCCACCGAGCGCAGCCGGTCCGTGGCCGTGTCACCGGCCGCATAGACGCCGGCCACCGCGGTCCGGCCGTCGCCGTCGGTCACGATCGTCCCACCGGCCGTCAGCTCGCACCCCAGCGCCGCCGCCAACCCGTTCGGCTGCCCACGCCGAGTGCGCACGAACAGCGCGTCGCGCTCCTCCGCGAGCCCCGAGGCGAACTCGATCCGGTCCAGGCGGCCGTCGTGGCCCGCCAGCCGGCGAACCGGCTCCTCGCGGACGCGCACGCCGGCGGCGTCGAGCGACGCCCGCCCGCCGTCCCCCAGGCGCGCCGGCCCGTCCGTCAGCAGGATCACGTCGCTGCTCCACCCGGACACGACGAGTGCCGTGCGCACGACGTCCGGCCCGTTGCCGTGCACGGCCAGCGCGCGGTCACGCACCTCCCACCCATCGCAGAAGGGGCAGTGGAACACCGAGCGGCCCCACAGGGGCTCGATCCCCGGCAGCGCGGGCGGCTCGTAGCTCAGCCCATGCGCCAGCACGAGCGAGCGCGTGCGCAGCTCGCTCCCGTCGCAGAGCCTCACCCCGAGGCGCTCCGAGCCCAGGTCGGCATCGACCACGGCAGCGTCGCGCACCTCGACGGTCGGGAGGTCCACGAGCTGCTCGCGCCCGGCACGGCGCAGCTCGACGGGGGCCACGCCACTCTGGCCGAGCAGCCCTCCGATCGCACTCGACGCGATGTTCGCGGGCCGGCCGGTGTCCAGCACCAGCACCCGGCGACGCGCCCTGCCCAGGACGAGCGCGGCGCTCAGACCCGCCGGGCCGCCCCCGACCACGACCGCGTCGAGCTGGGGCACCTGCGGACGCGGGCGCCCGTGACGCAGACGCCGCCGCTCGCCATGCCGGCTGGGTCGCATCGAGGCTTTGGGATGTGTGGCGACGGGGCTGAACATGGTCGATCGATAGGACCGCGAGAAGCTTCGCGAGTCATCGGTACGGTGAGCAAACCATTCGACCCCTCGGACCACTGTGACACGCCTCACATGACGTCGACGCTCGGCGGCGAACCCATCACGCACTCATCGCCGTCCCCGGCCGCCCGCGCTCAACGCCCTAACCATGCGCCATCATCCGGCTCATCGTTCGCCGTCTGTTGATCACATCCATGCTCTCGGTAGCCGCCTGGGGCTGGCAGGCTTCGCCTGCGGGCGCGCAGGGCGGAAGCCCCTACCCGAACCTGCCCGCGGTGCCCGCGCAGTCCGCGCGGAGCTTTGGTGACTCGGTCGGTGTGAACGTGCACCTGCTGTTCGGCGGCTCCTCGTACGACCGCTTCGACGTGATCCTGGCTCGCCTGCGCGAGCTGGGCGTGCGCCACGTGCGCGACGGCCTGTGCGCGACCTGTCAGAGCCAGATCGCACGGCTGCAGACACTGGCCGCCGCCGGCATCAGGGCGAACCTGATCGCCGGTGACCTCAAGGGCGGCGCCGCGCGCATGAACGAGAACCTGGAGGCCATCGGGAGCCGCCTGCGCCACGCAGCGGCCTCGGTTGAGGCGCCCAACGAGCCCGACGTGGAGGCCGGTGTCTCGGACTGGATCGCGGCGACGCGCGTCTACCAGCAGCAGCTCTACGCGCGGGTCAAGGGCGATTCCCGATTGGCGCACCTCCCGGTGCTCGGACCGGCGGTGGTGCACCACGCAAACCGGCCGCTGCTAGGCGATCTGTCGTCATTCCTCGACCGCGGCAACATGCATCCGTACCCCGGCGGCGGCACGCCCCTCCACAACCTCGACGACGAGCGCCGGCGCGCGGCGCCCGTCTCCGGAAGCAAGCCGCTCGTGGCCACCGAAGCCGGCTACCACTCCGACCTCGCAACGACGAGCGGTCATCACCCCACCTCCGAGCGGGCGATCGGCATCTACACCCCGCGGCTCGCGCTGGAGGGTTTTCGAGGCGGCGTCGAGCGCACCTACGTCTACGAGCTGGCGGACTCGTGGTCGGAGAGCGAGCGCCAAGCGCGCGGGATCTCGGTCCTGGAGAACTCGTTCGGGCTTCTACGGGCCGACCTGTCGCCCAAGCCCTCCTTCCTGGGGCTTCGCAACCTCCTCCGGGCCGCGGGCGCCGACTCGGCGCCGGTGCCATCTCCCGGCGCTCTTCGCTTTGGCCTCGAGGGAGCGCCGCCCGACCTTCGCCAGCTGTTGCTGCGCTCAGCTGACGGCACGTTCGCGCTCGTGCTGTGGCGGGAGGTGAGCGTCTGGGACCGGCTCGCACGCCGCGACGTCTTCCCGGCGGCCGATCAGCTCGACGTGGTGCTCGGCGAGCCGCTCGCGCTGGCCCGGCGCTTCGACCCGGTCGAATCGGAGGCCGAGCGGGGCCGCTGGACGGACCCGCGGCGGATCCCGGTCGAGCTCGGTGGGGCGCCGGTTGTGCTGCGGCTGACGCCGCCTACGCTTCAGCCGCCGGGCGGGACGGAAGGGCGCGCCGGTGGGCTGGCCCTGACCCGCACCAGGAAGCGTCAGCGGCTCCGCCGGCGCCTGGTGGTCAAGGTGTCGTGCACTCGGTGCCTGAGCGTCAGCGCGCGCGGCAAGCTCGTCGTCAAGCGGGGCAAGCGCAGGAAGATCTTCAAGCTCAAGCCCGCCAGGAAGTCGGCGCGAGACGGGCTCGTGACCCTGCGTCTGAGGATCACTCCGCGAGCACGGCGGGCAGCGCTCAAGGCGCTTCGTCGCGGCGGGCGCGTGCGGGCGAAGGTGACCGTCACCGCTCGCTCGCAACTCGGGACGACGCTCGGCCCGGCTCGGCGGACGATCGTCCTGGTTCGCCGCCGCGGTGCTTAGCCGGCCGCTGCGTCGTTCATGACGCTGCAGCCCGGAGGTGTCGGCCAGGTCCACCAGCGACAGTTCGCCTTGCCATCATCGCCGTCCCCGGCCGCCCGCGCGCAAGCGGCTACGCGCCCGGCGCTCGGTACTGGACTCGCTCGACCTCTCGCAAAGCATCCATCGTTTCGTCGACGGTCAGGAGCACGGTCGTCTCTAGCGAGCTAAGCGCACCTCCGCCACTGAGCGCGAGCGCAACCACCGCCATCGACACGTTGTCGGGCGCCTCCCAGAGCGTGTAGCCATCGTGCGCGCCAAACGCGTACCAGAATCCGTGAAGTTTCCCACCGACCGACTCGATGTACGACTCCGCGGCCGTCCGACGGTCCTCCGGCTTATCGATCAGCCTCGCCCAAGTCTCCGGCGTATAGCTGAACCTCGATAGATACAGCGGCATGGTCCGTCTCCTTGGTCGCCGACCCCGCGCGAGTAGCGGTCAGGCATCGGAGTATGACCCCGTCCGCGGCTGCCTGAGCTGGATCTCTGCTGACCGTGCGAGCGGAGTGGCGTTAGAGTCGCGCTGTCCAGGCCGTGGACCACCTGGCGGCGCCCGCCGAACGAGCTCGCCGCCATTCCGCGTCGCTACCGTCGCTCCGACTCCGCCGAGACCCTGCTCGCCTTCCCTCTCTCGTCCTCTCTCCGCTGCCGCTTACCGTCGGACGCGGTAGTGGATGTGGGTGACACCGTCCCCCTCGAGGACCCGGGTGCGCTCGAGCTCGATGTGCTCGGGACCGAGGTGGTCGAAGAGACGGCGCCCCTGGCCGAGGAGCACCGGGATGAGATGGATCTCGAGCTCGTCGAGGACGCCCGCGGCGAGCGCAAGCTGTGCGGTTCCGGCGCCGTGGACCAGCACGTTCTTGTCGCCCGCAGCCCGCTTGGCCTCGGTCATCGCGGTCCCGACATCGGACACGTAACTGACCAGCGGCCACTTCCCCGTCTCGCTGTCGGGCTCATGACGGGTCAGGACGAAGATCGGCACGCCGTCGTGGTGGTCGCCGCCCCAGCCGCCCGCCGGCTCGAAGGTCCCCCGGCCGGCGACGACCGCCCCGGTGCCCATGAACTCGTCGACGACCTGGCCGTTGACGCCCGCCACACGGCCGACTCCCTTGTCGTCGGCGTCGGCACCCGTCAAGACCCACTCGTGCAGGCGGTGCCCGCCGTCGCCGAGCCCGTTGCCCGGTCCCTCATTGGGCCCGGCGATGAATCCGTCGAGGGACATGGACATGTAGAGAACGGTTGCGGACACGGTCGTTCCTTTCTGGCCAGTGGCCTTAGCTCGGATCTTCGATCTAATTGAGCGTCGAACGAGCGGCCGGGAAATCGACACGGCTGAGGAGACCAGCCCGGGTGACACGCCTCGGGCGCTCGCGGTGGTGCCCTTGATGTCCACTGCCCTCCCCGGGCGCACGGGGCGCACTGACGGTGCGGTGTGGGACGCTTGCCGGATGCCGTGGGTGCCCGAGCTGTTCTCCGCGCCGGTACTCCAGCGACTGCGGGAGAAGCTTCGGCGGGACGAGCTTGAAACTGTGCCCTACTTCGACGGTCTGATGGCCGGGGAGCCGGACGCCCTGATCAAGTCGTTTGCCGGCGAGCCCGAGCTGCACCACCCCGTCCGCGGACGCATCAAGGGCACGCGGGCGTTCGAGTCGTACGTCACCGAAATGAATGCGTGGCTCGACGTCATAGTCGTTGCTCATCGCGACCTCCGTTGCCTGGTCGTTGAGGTTTGAGCGTCGCGTCTCGGCATGCTCGTTGCGCCCGTAAACCGCCTGGCAGATGCCCTGATGTCTCGTTCAGGCATCGACTACCCGAACGTGAACGCGTATGCCTCGGCGCCTGGCTCGAGAAAAGTGATCTCGAGCGTCCGCTCGCGGACCGTGCCGTGCTCGCGCACGAGCTGGTACATGCGACCGTTCCGGAGCAGGCCGTTCCCGGCCTGGTCGACATCCACGCCGTGTGCCGGGCCGGGGGCCTCGCCGTCGAGCAGCACGCGGAAGGGAATCGGCCCTCGCGCTCCGGGAGACAGCACGAGATGTGCGTCGCGCGCGTGGAATCGGCAAGCGATGCTGCCGCCGGGCTGCTCGAGCACGACATTCTCCAGCCCGGTCGTCCATTCGCCGGAGAGGGCCCAGTGGTTCAAGCGCAGACGGTCCGGTGACGCGAACCGCTCCCCGCGCGCGTCGCCGAGGTAGGTCTCGGGCGTACGCAGGTGGTCCCAGTCGGCCCCCGCCTCCACGCCGACCCCTTCGACGGACACGAGCTCGCGCTCGACGCCGAGCAGCCGCTGGATGACGCGCTCCGATTCCTCGTAGCGTCCTTCGCCGAAATGCTGGTCGCGGATGATGCCGTCCGCGTCGACGAAGTAGAGCGCCGGCCAGTAGTGGTTGGCGAAGGCCCTCCAGATCTCGTAGTCGTTGTCGACCGCGACCGGGTAGTCGATCGCTCGCTCCTTCGTCGCCTGCCGAACGCCGTCGAGCTCGTGCTCGAACGAGAACTCCGGCGTGTGGACCCCGATCACGACCAACCCGTCGGATCGATAGGCCTGCGACCACGCACGCACGTACGGCTCCTGGCGCAGCCAGTTGATGCACGTCAGCGTCCAGAAGTTCACCAAGACGACGTGCCCGCGCAGCGCGGCGGGGCTAAGTGGCTCGGAGTTGAGCCACTCGGTGGCCCCACCGAGCGAAGGCATGTGCAGACGATCGAACACGCTCATCTGACGAAGCGCCGGTCGGTCATCGCGCTCGCCGCTGCGCTTTGCCGGCCACAGCGGGTGATTCGGGCTCCATCACAACCACACCGGGAACGGGTAGACCAACAGGACCATCAGTATGAGCACCCCCACGTGACTTTGAATCCCATCAGGTCGGCGCGGCGGCGACGCAACGGCCGGAGGTGGCACAAGCATGAGGTCTCCTATTCACCGCAGAGGATCAATCGGCTGCCGAGGTAGCCCGCCGACTGCGGCGGCCGGTCCCCGTCGCGGTACGGGGCCCGGAACGAGGTCAGCGTCGCGAGCATCTCGTCGGGGGCCTCCTCGGCGACCAAGTGGCCGGTGCCGGATGATCGTGTCGAGAGCCCGGTACCCGCCGAAGCTGCCACGCAGGGAGTCGGGGTTGGAGACTCTCCGGACGTAGCAGTTGATCAAGTCGTCGGGGAGCTGCTCGGCGGCGGCGACGAACTCCCAGCGGTAAAAGACGTCCTCTCGTCCCGTGACGAGTTGTGCGCTCAGCCCTTCGATCCGGTTGAGACCGAGGCGTCGGGTCGCGACGCGGATGCAGGACGAGCCCGAGTCGCCCACTCGGCTTGAGCGTCGGCATGCGTGCCATCGTCGCATGCCCAACCCAGTTCAGGGGCGTGACCGACCGAATCGAGCTCCTTCAGGAGACTTCGTACGGTCGGGTTAGGCTCCCGCGCCATGGACCCGCTGCGTGAACGGCGCGAAGCCGTGGTGCGCGAGCACATGGAGTCGGAGAACGAGCACGACTTCGACACCACGCTCGCGACCTTCGACCACCCCCGCTACGAGATCATCCCGACCGGCGACGTGCACGACGGCCGTGAGGAGGTTGTGGCCTACTTCAAGGAGACGCGTACGGCGTTTCCCGACCAGCGCAACGAGCTGATTGCGCTGCACCATGCCGACGCCGCGGTGATCGCCGAGTTCAACCTGAAGGGCACCCACCGCGGCCCACTGCGCGGCTTCGAGCCAACCGGCAAGCAGTTCACCTGCCGCATGATCGCCGTGTTCGAGTTCGAGCCCGAGGGTGACGGCATCGTCTGCGAGCGCGTCTACTTCGACTCGGCGACGATCCTCGCCCAGCTTGCCGGCTAGCAACAACGTTCCGCTTCGGAAGCGGACGCGCGGTGATGAGTGCTGCCCGTGGACCGAGACGCCCGCTTCTTCACCGGGCAGCCAGGGTCCGGTGCACGGCTCTCCCGCAGCGTGGTCCTCTACACGAGGTGTGGTGCACGGAACGGGCCGCCGATTCGGCGGCCCGTTCGAAGCGTTGCTTCCGCTGCGGTCTCAGCCTTTGAGCACCAACGCGAACACGAGCCCCAACACGAGGATGCTCTGCGCGCTGTGTACGGCGATGCTGATGAGCGCACTGCGGTAGCGCTTTGCGGGATACGACAGGATGAACGTGTCCAACAGCGTGGTCGGGATCGCCCACGGCATGTGCAGGTGATAGCCCGCGAAGAGCACGCCGTTTGCGAGCCAGTCCCGCCGGCCGAACCGCCCGTTCATCCGCGGGAGCAGATACCCGCGGAAGAGGAACTCCTCGCCCAGCACGGTGTTGAAGACGATCAGCGCGGCAATGATCGCGAACCAGCCCCAAGATCCTGCCAGCAGATCCTCCCCAGCCGCCGATCCGAGGAACTCGAAGAAATCGCGGGCAGCGGGGCCCGGGATGGCCAGAAGTCCCTCGGCGGCGACGGCGACGGACAGCGGCAGAACGAGGAGCCATAGCTTGCCTCCGCGCCGCCCGGTTCGCGGTGCACGCGGGCTGCGGAGCCAGAGCGCGTCTCGCAGCACCGACCAGCGCACCGAGCCCTGTTCACGGCGGACGAGCGCCATGACGAGCACGAACTGCCAGACGAGCCCGGCGGTCAGCGTGATGATCAGTGCGCGGACCAGGGCGCCTGGGCCGCTCAGTTGATCGGCGAGCAGCGGTGCGGCCACCCATGCAAGCAGTCCCATCGGCACGGCGGCTGCGGCCCAGACGGCGATGATGCCGCGGAGCTCCAGCTGGGGCAGGGCACGCTCGTCGGCCGGTGGCACAGGCCGATCCGCACTGCTTGTGGTCGCAGGGGCAGGGGTGGCGATTCTGTGTGTTGCGGCTTCCATGACCTCTCCTTTGGTGGGGGTGGAGTACATGGACGCGAAGCTATGAGCGCGGCGCCGTCAGCGCGTCGGAGTGAGGTCGGAATCGCGCTCCTACCAGCGGCTGATCTCGACTCCTACCTTGGTCGGAGGCGGCACTCGAGAGCCTGCAGTACGTTCAACCCATGAATCGGATCCAGTACGTTGCGCGTGAGTACTGGTTCGAAGTTCTGATCGCGGTTCTGGCGATCGCCGGAATGCTCGAGCTGGTGGTCGGGCGCGACTTGCCGGGCGCCCCGGATACGAGCCTCTGGTTCTCAGTGCCTGCGGTGGGGGTTCTAGTACTGCCGCTCCTGGCGCATCGACGGTTTCCCTTTGCCGCCCCTCTGGCCTATTGGCTCATGGCCGCCGCGCTCTCGTTCGTGGACGGAGTGCTGATCGCGTTCATCGGCAGCCTCGGCGTGGTCGGGTTGGCAACCGCGTTCCTGCTCGGAAACCTGCGCGACGACAGGCAGGCGGGAATCGGCCTCGCCGTCGTCCTCGGATGCATCGTGGTCGTGGTCTCCAATATCCCTGGCCCACAGTCGGCCGGCGACCTCATCTTCATCCCCTTCCGGTTCGTGGTCGCCTGGGTCGCCGGCTACGCCTTACGTGAGCGTGCCGAGCAGGCCGAGGCGGCCGAGATGCGCGCAACCCTTGCCGAGCGCGATCGAGAGGCGGCGGAGATGCGCGCGACGCTCGCCGAACGCGAGCGAGAGGCCGCCGCACGGGTCGCGGTGGCCGAGGAGCGCACGCGGATCGCCCGCGAGCTCCATGACATCGTCGCCCATGCCATGAGCGTGATGGTGCTCCAGGTCGGCGCCGTGCGACACAAGCTCCCGCACACCCTCGAGGACGACCGGGAAGCGCTCGGGCGCGTTGAGCAAGCCGGGCGCACGGCACTCGCCGAGATGCGCCGCCTGCTCGGAGCGATGCGCAGCAACGGTGACCGTGTCGCGCTCGGCCCGCAGCCGGGCCTCGATGCCCTCGACTCGCTTGTGGAAGACGTCATCCACGCCGGGCTTCCGGTGCAACTGCACGTGGCCGGCGAGCCCTATGCCCTTCCGCGCGCGATCGACCTCTCCGCCTACCGAATCGTTCAAGAAGGCCTGACGAACGCGCTCAAGCACGCCCACGCCAGCCACGCCGACGTGACGGTGCGCTACCGGCCAGACGAGCTCGAGCTCGAAGTCGCCGACGACGGCCAGGGCCCCGCAGTTACCAACGGCCACGGCCCCACGGCCTCGTCGGCATCCGTGAACGCGCGAAGATCTACGGCGGCGAGATGAGCGCGGGAGCCGCACCGGCGGGTGGCTTCATCCTCAGCGCACGCCTACCCGTCGACCGCCAGCAGCGATGAGCATCCGCGTCCTCGTCGCCGACGACCAATCGATGGTCCGCGCAGGCTTCCGCATGCTGCTCTCCGGCGAGCCCGGGATCGAAGTCGTTGCCGAAGCGAGCAACGGGATCGAGGCCGTCCACAAGGCCGCCCGCTTTCGCCCCACCGTCGTGCTGATGGACATCCGCATGCCCGAGCTCGACGGGCTCCAAGCGACCCGGCGGATCCTCGCCGCCGATGTGACGGCCCGGATCCTGATCCTGACTACGTTTGATCTCGATGAGTACGTTTACGAGGCGCTGCGGGCCGGCGCCAGCGGGTTCGTACTCAAGGACGACCCGCCCGAACAACTGCTCGCCGCGATCCGGATCGTCGCCAGCGGCGATGCGCTGCTCTCGCCGGCGATCACAAAGCGCGTGATCGAGAACTTCACACGCATCTCGCACCCAGAGCCTCCCAAAGAGCTCGCTGACCTGACTGATCGCGAACTAGACGTGTTGCGATTAATCGCGCGCGGCCTCTCCAACGCAGAGATCGGCCAGGAGCTCTACATCAGCGACACGACGGTCAAGACGCACATCACGCACATCCTCCAGAAGCTCAACCTCCGTGACCGCGTCCAAGCAGTCGTTCTAGCCCACGAGACACGCCTGTTTGCAACCGACGCGCAACCGGCGAGCAGTCGCGACGAGCCCCCGGGTCGCTGAACGACGCCCACACGCGAGGATCAGCCTTGGGAGGGATCCGCGCTCAGCCGTCGGGATGCGCTTGCCGAAGCGGATCGAGTTCGGGCGGGCCATACGCCACCTCGATGCGCAGGCCGTCGGGATCGAAGACGAACATCTCGTAAAAGCCGGGAATGTCCTTGTCCTCCTCGGGCGGGAAGTGGATGCTCACGCCCATGTCGAGGGCGAGGCGGTGTGCGGCGTCGACGTCCCCACGCTTCTCGACATAGAAGGCAAGGTGCTCCATGCCGGCGTCGTAGTAGCGGTACTCGCCGCCGTCGGCTTGGCGGAGACCGAGGTACTGGTCGCCGAAGGCGAGGTAGACGACCTCCTCGGTGCCGCGGTAGGTGGGAAAGCGCCCGGCCTCCTTCATCCCGAAGGGACCGAGCAGCCCCAGATAAAAGGCGAGCGAGCGCTCGACGTCACTCACCGCGAGATCGACGTGATGAATCGAGACGCCCATCGGGCTCCTCTCCGAGGGGCCGGGTGCCGAACGCGGGGAGCCTAACAGCGTGGGTGATCCGCGGAGATGGGCGGTATCTGTTCAGCCCCGCTCTGGGAGCGAGCCTGCGAACCGATTGCGTCACGATCTGCGTCACGGTTGGCCGCGAAGGCCGCCTCGGCGCCCGCCGTCCCCGCCGGCGTGTCGTCGACGGCTGCGACGATCGGGGCCGCCTTGCCGACCTCGTGCTTGAACCGATGCGCTTCAGCCCCGCGACGGGCTGTGGTCGGTGTCCCCCGTGCGTGGGTATTGCGATTTCGTTCGGTGATCATCGTGCGCCTCCGTTCGCTGGGTCGGGCTATCCAGGATGCCCCGCCGGTGGCCCCGCGCGCATCGGACCGGATACCCATTTCGGTGCGCCTCTGTCGCCACGTTCCGGAAGCTGTGGGAACGTCATGGCCGGTGGGAGTGACCGCTCTCTGAGCTGGCGAACTCGACGACTGATCCGGGGTCTGACCTCGACTCCGGGGAACTCCTCCCACGACCCGCCCGCCCGGTCCGGAGACCGGGCGAATCGGATCAACCTCTCAGCGGAAGCGGGCCGGGAACTGCCGGATGATGCCGTCGCTGATCGCGTCGGACATCCGCAGGATGTGGTGGTGGATGTGGTCGTAGTCGCGGACGCTGGCGCCGAAGTCGCCGCCCAGCTGGTGTGCCGCCTCGTCGAGCGTGTCGTCGAGGTGGCCCTTCATCAGCCGGTCTGTCCGCGCGAACGGGAGGAAGCGCGGGTTCGCCTTGCTGAGGAAGCGAGCGATCTGTCGCCCGTTGCGGTACCAGGCGTCCTTTGCGGTCGCAAACGCGGCGTCGTCGCCGGCCTTGGCGGCCTTGAGCAGGTCAACCGCCCCGGCGATGTGCTCCTTCAGCAGCGCTGTCAGGCGCTCCCCCGCCTTGGTGCCGTAGTACGGCTTGACCGCGTTCCCGATATCCGTCTGGTTTCGCAGCAGCCGGGCGGCGGTCTGGTCGAAGTCGGGCAAGCCACCCGCAAAGCTCACGATCGCAAGCCGCGTCCAGGTGATGTGGTCCTCCCACAGCTTGCGCATCCCGTCGTGGAACCGAATCGCCTTGCTCGTCTGGACCGGAACCACTGCGCCGTCGGCGTGCTCGGACGCGGCGTGAGAGTGCTCGGTCGCGGCGTGCCCGGAACCCGGACCCGCGACGACGAAGACCGCGACCATGCTCGCGATGGCGATCAGCCCAGCAACAGTCAGCATGGGACGGCGACCCGCATGGGCATTGCTCATCGTGGTACCTCCTGAATCAGGGGCGACCGACGGCCGCCCGGCGTTCGCCCGAGTCGAAACGCGCAGAGGAGCGCCAGGATCTCGATCGCCTTCGTCGAGACGCCCAGGGCGTCCACGTGTTCGACCTCCGGCTGGAAAACGGGAATTCCGACTGTGCGGCTCGCGAGGTAAGCGACAACCAAGCCCGTGATCAGGAACTGAGCGGAACGAAATGCCCGCCAGTCGGCCGGGCGGATAGCAACCCATGCTGCGACCGCGAGCGGCAGCCCCGTCGCGAGCACGAACAACGCCCCAAGCTGAGGCGTCTCGCGAAGATGCTCCGGGACAAGTCCAGCGTGAACGCCCGCAATCGCGGCAAGCCCGAACGCAACCACGTTCGCGGCGACGCCGCCTGTGATCGTGCCGCTCGGATCCAGCTTCGTTTCGCTTGACCGCACGCCTGCTTAGCGTCGGCAACGGCGGCGACCTTACGCACAGAGGTTACGGTGCGCTGATCGAGTTCCCGCACCACCTCCACCACCTGCCGTTCGAGGGCGACGCGCCGCACGCGAAGCGGCAGCAGGGCCTGCTGGTCGTCTGCGGAGCGATGTTCATCAGCGCGATCGACATGACGATCGTCAATGTCGCGCTGCCGGACATCTCGGAGGACCTGAACGCGGGGATCGGCGAGCTCCAGTGGGTGCTCGACGCCTTCCTGGTCGCGCTCGCCGGGCTGCTGCTACTCGGCAGCGGACTGGCCGACCGCTTTGGCCGCAAGCGAGTGTTCCTGGCCGGCATGGCAGGCTTCGGCGTCGCCTCGTGCCTGTGCGCGATCGCTCCCTCCCCGGTCGCGCTGATCGGCGCGCGGGCGCTGATGGGCGCGGCGGCCGCGTGCGTGCTGCCGCCGGCCCTGTCGCTGATCGCGGTCATGTTCCCGCCCGAGGAGCGTCCACAGGCGCTCGGCGTGTGGGCGGCGGTCGCAGGCGTAGGGCTGGTGCTGGGGCCAATGCTGGGCGGCGTGCTCGTCAAGGAGGTCGGCTGGCAGGCGGTGTTCCTGGTGAACGTGCCAGTCGCGATCCTGGTGGTGCCGGCGGGCCGGGCGGTGCTGCCCGAGTCGACGCGGCCGGGCACCCCGCCAATCGACCTGGTCGGGGTCGTGCTATCGATCCTGGCGCTCGGTGGCGTGGTGTTCGCATTGATCGAGGGCCCCGACACCGGCTGGAGCAGCCCCGGAGTGATCGCCTCAGGCGTGATCGGGGTGTGCGCCGGCGTGGGCTTCGTGCGAGCCGAGCTGCGCCGGCGCGAGCCGCTCTTCGACGTGCGCGCGCTGGCCCGGCCCGTGGTGGCCGCCGGCGCGGGCGCCATCCTGAGCGTCTACATCTCCTTCCTCGGGTCGATGTTCCTGCTGCCGCAGTACCTCCAGTACGTGCAGGGCCGCTCCGTCCTCGAGGCCGGGCTGCTGCTCACGCCGCTGGGGGTCGGCGCCGCAGTCGGAGCCCGCTACAACGCGCGCGTGTTCGCAGCGTTCGGGGCGCGCCTGGTCCTGTCGGTCGGCCTCGTGCTGCTGGCCGCGTCGACGGCGCTGTTCATGTTGCTCGGCGCGGACTCCGGGGTGGCCCTCGTGCTGATCGGGACGGGTCTGATCGGTGCGCTGATCGCGTTCGTCGTTGCGCCTGCGACCGCGGTGATCATGAACGACCTGGGCGAGGCCAAGGCGGGCGACGGCGGTGCGATCAACCAGCTTGCCCGCCAGGTCGGCGGCGCGTTCGGGGTGGCGATCATCGGCACTGTGTTCGCCGCCGTCTACACCGACCAGATCGACGCGAAGCTGGCCCGCCTCACGGCGGCGCGCCGCGAGCGCGCGTCCGAGTCGATCGAGGAGGCGCAGGACGTGGCGCGGGAGGTCGGCCCCTCGCTGCGCGAGCTCGTGCTGGCGCGGTCAGACGACGCCTTCGACCTGGCCGCCCGCACCGGCTTCGGTGTCTGCGTCGGCGTGCTCCTGCTCGCAGCCGTCGCGGCGGCGCTGGCGCTGCCGTCCGGGGCGCCTGGCGACGACTGAAGCCGCCGGCCGACTCGATCGACGCGGATCACGTCTTAAGCCCGAGGACGGCGACCTGGTTGACAGAAGACCGCCCGGCCGCATGTCACCGGAACAGATCACGCTTCACAAGTCGCTCGGCGTCGCGGTGCAGGACGGCGCCGCCGCAACACAGCGGAGCGGTCCGCTGTGCGCCACCTGGCCGAGCGCGCCTGCCCAATCGCGGAACCTCGGAGACAGACGAGCCACCACGAGGCGACTATCCCCCCAGAGCCCGCCCAGTCCGGCAGGAGCGCGAGCGGATCACCGCCTAAGGAAGTGGGCGGTAGGGCGCGCCCGCGGCGTCTCGCCGCACCCTGGTCATCGCACCACCAGGGTCCCGTGCTGCGTGCGCCAGTAGCCGCCGGTGGAACACAGATATGTGTAGGTGCCGGGCTTCAGGTCGAGCACCACACGCGTGCGTCCAGCGCCGATCGTTCGAGTGCCCCCGATGTCCTTCGACCCCGTCCGAAAGCAGCACGCATTACCGGTGTGGATGCGGATGTTATGCCCCTTCCGCCTCTCGTTCGTCAGCTCGAAGGCGATCCGGCCCGCCTTCGCGCTCAGGCGCTGTTTGTCGAACCTGACGACACCGGGGGCCGTCTCAACGGACAGCTTCAGGACTTGCGAAACGGGCTTGCGGCGGCTCCCGTCCTTCGCGCTCGACTCCTCGTCCGAGGCGTCGCACGCTGCCAGCAGCGCGGCGAACACCGCGAGCGCGCCGCCGAGACCAATCCCGCTGAACTCGCCGGATCTCAACTGGTCGCTCCTAATAAGCAGGCGTTCGCCCCATCTTCCCGTGGACCCCACGAAGTCTTGCGCGTTTGGGGCGAGCCTCCAAGGTCTAGGGCCTGTTGAGCGCTCACTTCCGACGAGGTCCCCCAATGATGGGCGGTGCCCGGCTCGAACGGGCGACCTCCCTGCTTGTGAGGCGCGAGCAGGTGCTGCGGTCTACTGCCGCCGACGGTCGAGCACGATGCGAGACACTGGGAACGCGGTGTCAGAGGAGAACGTCGAACTGGTCCGCCGACTCTACGCGGAGCTTGCGAGCGAGGGCTCCACACAAGAGTTCGAGCAGCGCATGTCCGATGACGCTCTCGGCCGTTTCTTGGATCCGGAGATCGAGTGGGTCCCGGTGACTGAGTCATTGCTTGCCGTCGACAGTTACCACGGCTTCGACGGCGTGCGGCGCTTCTGGGGTGAGTTCCTCTCCGCTTGGGAGAGCTACCGGGTCGAGACGCTGCGGTTCGACGACGCCGGTGATCACGTAGCGGTCGTCGTGCACATCGTCGGCCGGACGCACGAACTCGAAGTGAAAGAGACCCGATCCTCGCTCTTGACCGTCCGCGATGGGCGGATCGTCCGCGTCGAATCCTTTGCCGCCCCCGACGGGGCGCGCCAGGCCGCCGGGTTGCCGCCCTTCGATATGCCCATCGATCCCACACACTCCATCGCGCCCGACACACTCCATCGCAGGCCTCCCCCGCGGCTTGAAGCTAGAGGAGTGAAGGCCGTCTTAAGGAGTACCCTCAGTTTGCTGGCCCAGAGGCCCGCGATTTCCGGCCCATGAAGCGGCATTCCATGCGACACGACGGTCCGCCAGCGTCGTCCTTGATGGGTCACTGGAAAGCAAGAGGGGCGAAGGCCGTGCTTAGAGGAGTACCATCGGTTGGCTGGCCCTGTGGCCAGCGATTTCCGGCCGAGAAGCGGTATTACGCCGACTCGCGTGATCTAGCGCGCCGAGGCAACCCACTATTGAGGCGAACGGGATCGTAGATCGACTGCAGGGCCAGTTCTCTTTGACGACCACCCCAGTGAGGGGCACGATCCGTGCGCCGCGCGGTCTGAGCAGTAGAGTGCTCGCGAGATGGAGGGTGGTGAGCACTCCTCAGTTGAACTAACGGTTTCCGTCAAGGTGCCGTGCCAGGAGTGCGGCGGCCGGGGCTACGTCGAGACAGTCACCGGGGACGGCCGCATCACGCGCGACACGTCGGAGGAATGCCTACCCTGTAGCGGTGCGGGTGTTATCCCGGAGGACATGCCCCTCTCGCAGTTCCAAGCGCTACTGGCAAGTCACCTTCAGTAGCCGTCTGGGGCCTCATTCTGCGCCGGCCCGACCGGGGTTACCGAAACCGTAAAGCGGGGATGGGTCCGATCCCCTGGAGGGTTGCGGGGGGTGGAGTGCGAGGACCTCGACCGCTGGTACCTGGAGCAGCACGCGGAGGCCCGCGAGCGCATATGGGCGCGGGCACACGAGCGGTGGCGGAGATGCCGTGACCCCCTAATCGCTTTTCATCGTGAGCGTGCGTCTGGCGAACGGGGCGAGACGCTCACGGTCATGCCGTGATCCACGCGCACGACGAAACGCTCGCAAGTGACGAAGCGCCGGGCGAAAGCGCGGTGCCTGCGCAACCGAGAGCCCTAAACCGGGTTAGGGTCAGCAATCCGAACCGATCGCAAGGGTGTGCACCATGAGACACGTCGTACGGACGCTCGGTTACGGGCGGGTCGCGTTGCTCGCGCTAGTCGCCGTGCTCACCGTCGCCCTCGGGGCCGACGCCCAGGCCGCGAACCGCGGCAAGGTCGTCCGCTACTGGGAACGCCAGCTCCACACCGGTGGCACGATCCAGCTACTTGACTACCGGGTGTTGCGCTGCGGGCCGCGGGCCTGCATCGTGCGCTGGCACATCCGAGCCTTCACTCCGGGTGACGAAAGCGACTTCGGCGGCTTCAACGAGTACGTCGGCCAGGACGCCTGCTACCCCGCCATGCGAGTGGCGTGCGACACTCGCGAGCCGACCGTGAGGTGGGTCGCCGCGGGCGGCAACCAGCCCAGCAGCTGAACGAGCGAGGACTTCAGGTACTAGGCGAGCGCTGTCTCACAGCCTCCACTGCCTCCAGGGCCGCTTCGAAGTTCCCCTTGCGACACCGCCCCGAGTATCCGCTATCGCTTTTCGTTTCACACGCGCGGCGAACTGAGATCACAGAGGCCGGGTTCGTGGCACCCGGATCGTCGCCATCGAGGGCCTGGGAGCGACCGCCGACCTCGACCGAGCAAGCCACACCTCATGGCCATCGCGACCAAGGGTTGACCGACCACTCACGCTGTGCCCCAAGACGGCGTCCGCCTGCGGACGGCGAGCTGTCCGGGTTGCCCAGCGTGTGGTTTGGTTGGCGGATGCACGCGCAGACGGTCGATCGGAGTCGCTGACGAGCGATGGCGTCGGTACGGGCCGCCACCGCGCAGGATGCCGTCACGTGCGCGGCGATCGTCACCCGCCTGTCCGACTTCTTTACTGATGACGTGCCCGACAAGGTGCGAAGCGACCTGCGCGACCACGGTGGCTGGGTCATCGACGACGCAGGCGGCGTCGTCGGCTTCGCCATCGTGCAGCGTCGCTGCATGCGCGCGGCGGAGATCCTGTGGGCCGCGGTCGCCGCCGATCGCCGAGGAGCAGGCCTCGGCACCCGGCTCGTCAACCACGTCTTGGACGAGTTGAGCGCTGACGGCGTGCGGATCGTCGAAGTCAAGACGCTCGATCCGTCCGCCGGCTATGCCCCCTACGACGCGACGCGTGCCTTCTGGCTTGCTCGCGGGTTCATTCAGCTCGACACCATCGATCCGCTTCCCGGCTGGCCGCCGGGCAATCCGGCGGCGATCCTCGCCGTCGCACTCGCCCCGACGCGGTAGCGCGCTCACCGAGTTCCGCTGACCCATCCTCCAACGGGACACTCGTCGGCCACCGTGGGAAGTGTGCGGAAGACCCGAGTGCACCGGCGCCCCCTCGCCATGGCCGTTTCCATGCAAGGGCGCCATCACCCCCGGAGTGCTGCTTTGCGCGACAAGCAGTAGCGGCTCAAGCTTGCTGACGGTGCTCCTTCTCGTCCGCGACCAGCACGGCTCGGCTAAACCCGACAGCGGGCCGGCGGCCCGAGGCGGCGGCCCGGCCGCCGGGAAGCCGCCTAGTCTTCGGCGCCGTGAACCTCGAGACGCCCGAGGTCCGCTACGCGCGCAGCGGCGACGTGAGCATCGCCTACCAGGTCGTGGGCGAGGGTCCGGTCGATCTGATCTTCGTGCCGTTCATGATCAACCTGGTCTGGGCTTGGGAGCAGCCAATCTTCGTCGACTTCTGCCGGCAGCTGGCCCGCTTCTCCCGCCTCATCCTGCTCGACAAGCGCGGCACCGGTCTCTCCGACCGGCCCAGGGACCTGCCGAGCTTCGAGAGCCGCATGGACGACATCCGCGCCGTTATGGACGACGCCGGCTCCGAGCGCGCCGCTCTGCTCGGCGCCGGGTCGCCCGGGGGCCAGCTATGCACCGTGTTCGCCGCCACCTACCCGGAGCGCGTCGTGGCGCTGATGCTCCACAACACATGGCCACGGGTCGTCTCGGCGCCCGACTATCCGACGGGCAACCCGGTCGAGGAGTGGCACCGCCGCGTGCGCGAGACGCGGCTCAAATGGGGCGATCGCGACTATCAGCTAGGCGAGCTCCGTAAGTACTTCCCGAGCCACGTCGGCGACCCGGAGTTCGAGCACTGGCACGTGAACCATGAGCGTCTTGCCGCGAGCCCGGGCGCGGCGGCCTGGTTTCTGCGGGTCCTGATGGAGACCGACATCCGCGAGGTGCTCCCGGCGATTTCCGTCCCCACGCTGGTCATGTACCAGGACCGCTACAGGGAGGGCTGCCTCTATCTCGCCGAGCGCATACCGCATGCCGCGACCCTAGAGGTGACCTCGCCGGACAGCAGCATCTACGGCGACTCTGGAGTGCCCGAGGCGGCGAAGCGCTTCCTCTCCGAAGGGCGTATCGACACCGCGCCCGAACGTGTCCTTACCACCGTCCTTTTCACGGACATCGTCGAGTCCACCGCGCGCGCGGCCGAGCTCGGTGACAGCCGCTGGCGCGCGCTGCTCGACGCCCACCACGCCACCGTCCGCGCCCAGCTCGCACGCTACAACGGCCGCGAAGTCCGCGGAACCGGCGACGGCTTCCTCGCCACATTCGACGGCCCGGCGCGGGCGATCGCATGCGCCCATGGAGCGATCAACGCGGTCGGCGAGCTCGGCCTGGACATCCGGGCGGGGGTCCACACCGGCGAGGTGGAGCTCGTGGGCGGCAAGGTGGAAGGAATTGCGGTCCACATCGGCGCGCGGATCGCGGCCGAGGCCCGAGCGTGTGAGCTGCTGGTTTCCAGCATCGTCAGAGACCTCGCCGCCGGCTCCGGTATCGACTTCGAGGACCGCGGCACCAAGAAGCTCAAGGGCGTTCCCGGCGAATGGCACCTCTACGCGGCTCGACTCAGCGACCGCGCCCGCATAGGCTAAGGCGCCCATGAAGCTGTTCAGCCAGGACACCAAGGTGCAGGCGCTGAAGCGCGCCCCTCTCTTCGAAGGCCTCTCCCGCAAGGATCTCACCACGTTGGCGCGGGTCTCTGAGGACCTCGAGGTCGAGCCGGGCACGGTGCTCTGCAGGGAGGGCGAGATCGGTCAAGAGTTCTTCGTGATCGTCGACGGGAAGGTGAAGGTCACCCGTAAGGGCAGGCGCATCGCGACGAGGGGCACCGGTGACTTCGTCGGCGAGATCGCGCTGCTCGAAGAGATTCCCCGCACGGCGACCGTGACCGCCGACACGCCGGTACGCTTCTTCGTGCTGACCCGCAAGGACTTCCGGCATCTGCTCGATGAGAACCCGGGCGTGGAACGCAAGGTGCTGCGCGCACTTGCGCGGCGGCTGGCCGAGACGTCGAGCGACCCCACTCGGGCCTAGGCGCCCCCCGCCACCACGGCGAGCCCGCGCGCGGTAAGACACCGCTGCGATGCGCGAGCAGCGAGCGTCTCCGCGACCGGCCAGCTCGCTGTCGTTTCGGACGAGGCGCGACAGCCGAGCCGGACGCGACTCCGCTACCGCTTTCCACGCGAAGCGGCAGCCAGCCGCGCACTCGCCGCGACTCCCCCTTCGCCTGAGAGCGCGAGACCGGGCCGGCGCGCCCGTCTAGCTGAATACGGTCTCGAGCGGGACGCCGATCAGCTTGAGGCGTCGAGTCAGCCCGCCGAGCGCGAACTCGCGGATCCCTTCCTGTGTGACGCCGAGCAGCTCGCCCGAGCCGTTCGCGTCGCCGGGCGGCTTCAGTGAGTCGGCCACCGCTGGCAGCAGGTCTCGCAGCGTCTCGCGAACCGCGTCGGCCGTTTCGGGATGCCTGCGGACGGTCTCGCGCAGGAACCAGACGCCGTAGCCGATGTGCCGCGTCTCGTCGTGGTGGATCTTCGAGTAGCCCTCGACGAAGCCGGGAAGCAGGCCTTCGGCGTTCAGGTAGTCGGTGACGAACTTGAAGGTGGTCAGACCGAGCGTGCTCTCGAGCACCAGGTGGTAGAGCGTCACGAAGCGGACCTTGGCCGCCAGGTCGCCCGGGTTCGCCACGAGCCCGTCGTGCAGCTCCACGAGCGCGCCGTCGAACAGCTCACGGAACGAGTCCGAGACCTGCTCCCGGGCGCGCTCCACGTGCGCGGCGATCGTCTGCGGCTCGGCGATCACCTCGTCGCGGAAACGCGCGTAGAACTGCATGTGGCGCGCCTCGTCGACCTGCTGGGTTGCGAGGAAGGTGGTCTCCTCCTCCGACGCGTGGGCGGCGACGAGGCCGGCGAACTTAGTCGTGATGCGCTCCTCGGCGACCATCAGCGAGGACAGTGCAAAGTAGATGATCTCGCGGAGGGTCTGCTCCAGCTTCGGCCACTGCGCCCGGTCGTTCGCGAGGTCGACCGCGAAGGGGCTCCACTGGGAATCCTCCCATCGGCGATAGAGCGTCTGCGGGTCGTTCAGCTGGATGTCGCTCATACGCGCGTGACCTGCGCACGAGTCAGCACGAGCACGAGCAGCGCTGCAGCGGCCGGGACGAGCCAAACGTACGCGTAGCCCGCGCCCTCCGCCACGATCCCCCCGGTCAGTGGGCCGAGCATGTAGCCGATGATGCCAATCTGCGACCAGACGACCATTGCGGTCACGATCCGCTCGACAGGCACCGCGTCGACGAGCAGGCCAAGCGAGCCGGTGTTCCCCAACCCGATTCCGAGAGCTGCGAGTAACAGCGCCAGCACCCAGAGCGGCACGTCCGTGGCGACGCCGGCGAGCGCGATGCCGGCAACGCTGAGCACGACGGCCGCGATCACCAGCGGGCGCGGCGGGCGCCCGCCCGAAGCGGTCGCGCTGATCGCAACGACAAGTGAGGCCCCGACGTAGAGGGCGCCGATCTGAGCCTGGGTGACGCGCTCGGCGAGGTGCAGGGGCAGCACGCCCTCGAGCACGCCTAGCGCCAGCGACGCGAACAGGATGGCCCCGGAAGCGATCCAGAAGGCCCGCGTGCGGAGAACCGCCCGGTCGCCGGTCAAATCGCGGCGCACCGCGGGCTTCACGAACAGGACGAGCGGCATTGCAAAGAGCAGCATCGCGAGGTAGGCCAAGAACGGCCCGCGGATACCCCCGAACGCGCCGAGCGCCGGGCCGATCAGGCCACCCGCGGAGTACGCCGCGAACACCCGGCTCATGCAGACGTACTCCTGCCCTGGCCAGCGTTCGAGCGTGTCGAACGTGACCCCGATCCAGATACCCCCTGAGCCGAGCCCCATCAGCGTCCGCGCGGCGAAGTAGACACCGAGCGAGTCGCCCGCGACGAACCCAACCGCGCCTACCGCGACAAGGCCCAGAGACGCGATCAGCAGCCACCTGGGACCCAAACCGCGCACAGCCCAGCCGGCCACCGCGAACCCCGCGACCATGCCCGCCGGGAACGACGCGACCAGCAGGCCGATGGTCGCCGGTCCTGTCCCGGTCGCGTCAGCGATCGCCGGCGCGACCGGCACGATCACGCTGTACCCGGTCGCGTCGAGCGCGCCGAGTGCGAGCAGGAGCGGGTAGGCGGCCGCGGTGCGCGCCGCGGTCATCGTCAGCTCAGGCTCGTGGCTTGCGCGCCCGTACGATCGCCGAGCTGGCGTGCTGGTGCACGCGGTGGGTCTCGCGAATCTCGACGTCGGTTAGGCCCGCATCCGTGAGGCCCTGCTCGAACTCCTCGCGCGTGAGCGCGCCGGCGATGCAGCCGGTCCACTGCTGCATGTCGGCGCGGGTGGCCTCGTCCATGTCGGGGTCGGCGATCACGTCGGAGACGGCGAAGCGGCCACCGGGGCGCAGCACCCGAGCGGTCTCGGCGAGGACCTTCTGCTTGTCGCCCGCAAGGTTGATCACGCAGTTCGAGATCACCACGTCCACGGAGTCATCGGGGAGGGGGATGTCCTCGATGTAGCCCTTCAGGAACTCGACGTTCATCACGCCGGCCTCGGCTGCGTTGGCGCGGGCGAGCTCAAGCATCTCGTCGGTCATGTCGAGCCCGATCGCTCTGCCGGTCTCGCCGACGCGGCGGGCGGAGATGAGCACGTCGGCTCCCGCGCCCGAGCCCAGATCGAGAACCGTCTCGCCCTCGTGGAGGTCGGCCACGGCGGTGGGAACTCCACAGCCGAGCGACGCCTCGACGGCCGCCCTGGGGGCCGCGTCGCCCTCGTCGTCGTAGAGGGCGACGCCGAAGACCTCGTTGCCGTCCTTGTCGGTCGACGCGATGTCCGGTCCGCAGCCAGCGATCGCGGCCGGGGCTCCGCAGCAGCCGGACCCGGTGCTTTCAGCGACCGCAGTGGCGGCGGCGGCGTAGCGCTCGCGTACCCGCTCGCGGATGTCGGTGTCGGTGTCGGTCAGCTCAGCCATGCGGACAGTTCCTCCAGTGCTTCTGGGTTGACGTAGTAGTAGGCCCATAGGCCGCGTCGCTCCGAATCGACGATCCCGGCCTGCCGCAGCTTCTTGAGGTGGTGGGAGAGGGTCGGCTGCGAGATGTCGAAAAGCGGCACCAGCTCGCAGACGCAGACCTTGCCGGCGTGCTTTCGCAGCACGTCCACGAGCTGCAGCCGCACCGGGTCGCCGAGCGCCTTGGCCACCTCAGCCATGCGGGTCGCGTGCTCGCGCTCGACGTCGGGATAGACGACCGGCTCGCAACAGGGCTCGCCCGCGGGCCTCTTCTGCTTCGGTGCGAGCTCCAGATCGATAGCCATCCATCTATATATATCGATTGAGTTGATCATTGTCAATAGATATCGCTCGCGCGCACAAAGCCATGCAAGGACTGATGGCAGCTACGGCGGCGAGAACGGTGGACGAGGCAGCGCGAGGCGCGGCGCCGAACGGGCGCGAGGCCGTGACCTGAGCGGACGGTTCGACGAAATTCGAGTCGCGCTCGCCCATCTACCCCGAAGACCTCTCGCATCGTCGCCCGAGGAGGCGCGTACCCGGGGCTCTCCGCGATGGTCTTGAATCTCGGATTCAGCCGGATGTCTGGAGCGGCAGGCTCGAAGAGGTCAGGCACGCTCGAGTCGACCGTGGTGGCGCCGTGCCGCTTCCACGACGCTTCCACAACAGCACACGGGACCTGCCGTCCGCTCGTGCGATGTCAGGCGTTCCGCTTCGGGAGCGGATCCGTGTGGATGGGCGGTGCCCGACTCGAACGGGCGACCTCCTGCTTGTAAGGCCGTGCCGGTGGTTAGGACGGCCGACGACGGATCACGACGCATCCTGCTTACAGCCACGCTTTGCGGGCGATCCAGAGTGGCGGACCCGCATTGCTCACGGAGCGGGTCGCGGATCGTTTGGGCCACTATTGGGCCAGGTCACCCTCTCGACCCCACGCCCGGCCGGTACTGGCCGGGGGGCAGATCGACGGTGGGCGTCCCGATGCTAGTGATCGCGACCGCGGTGGGCTACTGCACCGGCCTGGTTACCACCTCGACCGTGACGCGGCCCGGCAAGGCGAGGAGCCTTCGAACAGCCGCGCCTCCTGACCAGTCAGAACGCTCACGGAAAATCCGTCGAGGCCGCAACCGGAGGAGATGCCGATTCGCGAGGCGCGCGTGGCTACCGGCGTCTGGTCTCGTCGCCCTGGATCACACCTGGGCGTGTGAGCGACCAGATCACCCACACGTCGAGCGCGATCACGAGGATCGCCCAGAACGGGTAGTAGGGGATGAAGAAGAAGTTCGCGAGCGCGCTGAGCGAGGCCAGGAAGATCGCCGTGACCATTGCCCAAACCGCGCCGGTGAACAGTCCCCAGCAGGTGACGAGGAGCAGGACCCCGAGCAGCAGGTGGATCCATCCCCAAACCGTCGTGTCGAGTTCGAACGTGTAGTTGCGCCCGATGACGAAGAACTCGTCGTCGATGATCGCGGCCAACCCCGCGATCACCTGAAAGCCACCGATGAGCATGATTGCGACCGCAGCGAAGGTAATCCCGCCGATCGCCCACCCCGACACTTCCTGATCCCCACCGGTCCGGTCGTTCGCCATGCGACGCTCCTCTCTCGTCCTCGATACAGGCTCCGGCCGATAGGTTCGCCGCACGCTGTCCGCATCCTGCCCACCACCGGGCCGTGACCCGGCCCACGGGCCATGCGGGTTGATCTAAGGCCGACGGAAGCCCTCCCGCGAGCTCGCGGATATATGGCGCTGCGAGGGGTGTGTCGGATCCGCCGCCATTAGGACGAAGTGCCGCCGTAGGATCGCGGGGTCCTCGAGCGGTTAGGCGAGGGCGGCGATGGCGGCCTTGATCGTCGGGTACGGCGCGGTCAGGTCGCGATCGTCGCTGACGCACTCGAGCACATCCCGCACCTGCCCGACGGCGCGGGCGAGCACCAGGCGCACGCCGCGCCGTCGCAGCTCCTCGTGCGCGGCGACGAGCATGCGGGCCGCGGTGACGTCGACGAACGGGGTCGTCTCGGCATCGACGATCACGCCGCGCACGCCCTCGGCGCCGCCGGCGTCGACGATGCGGGAGCGGACGGTCTCGGCGTTCGCGAAATACAGGCCGCTCTCGATCCTCAGGACGACGATGCCGTCGGGCGGTTGCGCGTCGTCGTGGATCGCGATGTCGCGGTAGGCCGCCTCGGGGCCGGGCGTGCGGCCGAGCACCGCGACGTACGGCCGCGAGGCCCGGTAGACGAGCAGCAGCAGCGAGACGCCGATGCCGATGAACAGCCCCGGCAGGGTCCCGAAGACCGTCACTCCGAGCAGGGCGGCCACCGCGGCGATGAAGTCGGGGCGTGCGACCCACCCGAACTGGCGACCGAGGCGCCGGGTGTACGTGTCGTAGAGCTCGACGAGCGCAGGCACGTCGACGAGCTCGATGACGGCGGCGATGACGACCGCCGCGAGCGTCGCGGCCGGGAGATCCTCGAAGAGCCCGGTGAGGAAGAGCAGCGCAACGACGGTCAGGCCCGCCGCCAGCAGCCCCGAGAGCTGGGTGCGCGCGCCGGCTGAGGCGTTGACGGCGGTCTTCGACAGGCTGCCGCTGACCACCATGCCGCTCGACACGCCGGCGGCGAGGTTGGCGCCGCCGAGCGCCACCAGCTCACGGCTGGCGTCGATCCGCCGATCGTCGCGACCCGCGTAGGCCTTCGCCGCCCCCAGCCCCTCGGCGAACGCGATCAGCATCACGCCGATCCCACCGCCGGCGAGCCGGCCAAAGTCCGCGAGCGCGATGTCGGGCAGGCCGAGCGACGGCAGGCCGCTCGCGATCGACCCGACCGTCGGGACGTCGAGGGCGAAGGCCTTGACCGCGGCGACGGCGCCGACGACGGCCACGAGCGGACCCGGAACGCCCGGAGCGAGGCGGCGCAGGCCGAGGATCACCGCCAGCGAGCACGTGCCGACGAGCAGAGTCAGGCCCTGCGTGTCGCCGAGATGGGTGACGAGGTGCCAGGCCTGCTCGAAGAAGTCGCCCGTCCCCGCGCTGATCCCGAACAGCTTCGGCAGCTGGCCGATGATGATCGTGAGCGCGAGGCCGATGATCAGGCCCTTGAGCACGGGAGGGCTGATGAACTCGGCCAGGAAGCCGAGGCGCAGCAGACCCGCGATCAGGGCGGCGACGCCCGCCGTTATGGCCAGGCCGGCGGTGAGCG
This sequence comes from uncultured Thermoleophilaceae bacterium, assembly GCA_963813495.1. Classification (GTDB taxonomy): domain Bacteria; phylum Actinomycetota; class Thermoleophilia; order Solirubrobacterales; family Thermoleophilaceae; genus JACVRW01. Next base: position 7,677 of record CAWEZC010000004.1, on the reverse strand, counting down.
CGGCGAAGCGCCCGTCCCCCACCGGGGCCAGATCGGCGACCGTGGCCGCCGACAGGGCCGCGGCGGCCGCCATGGGTCCCATGACGAGCACCCGCGAGCTGCCAAGGGCTGCGTACAGCAGCAGCGCGCCGGGCGCCGCGTAGAGGCCCACGACCGGCGACACGTTCGCGATGCTCGCGTACGCGAGCGCCTGAGGAACCAGGATCGCCCAGAGCGTGAGGCCCGCGATCAGATCGCCGCGAAGCCACGGGCGCTGATAGCCGTGTAGCGAAGCGAAGAGGCCGCATCCGCTGGAGGTCACGTGGGGTGCGGGAACCGCTCGACGAGCAGGCCGTGGCGCAGGCCGCGGTCGCTGACCGTGAGGCTCTCGCGGCCGAGCTTGGCGAGGATGCTGCGCACGATGCAGGCGCCCGCGAGGATGACCGGGGCTCGGTTGGCCTGCAGTCCGACGATCTCCCGGCGCTGGTCGGCGTCGCGCGTGCGGTAGAGCTCGATCTGCCGATCGATCTCGGCGCGGTCCAGGACGGTGCCGTGCACGACGTCGCGGTCGTAGACCGCGAGACCGTGCTTGACGGCGGTGAGGTTCGTGACCCCGCCGCCCATGCCGACGACGCGCTCGACGGCGAGCCAATCATCCAACCGCGCGAGATCGGCCGCGATCGCGTCGAGCGCTTCCGTCAGCGTGGCTTCGTCGACGGACACGTCGAGGCCGAACCGCTCCATGTAGCGCACCGCGCCGACGTTGAGGCTGAACCGCTCCTCGACGTGCGTCCCGCGGCCGATCGTGAACTGGGAGCTGCCGCCGCCGGTGTCGAAGACGACGATCGTGCCGTCTCCGACATCCAGCTCCGATGCCGTCGCGAGGTAGGCCAAGCGGGCTTCCTCGTCCCCGGGGATCACCTCGACGTCGACGCCGTGGATGTGCCGGACCGCGTCGATGAGCTCGGCGCGGTTGGGCGCGAGCCGCAGTCCGGCGGTGCCGACCGCGACGATCGACTCGACGTCGTTGCGCGCCGCTTCCTCGGCCATGCCGGCGATCGCCTGCGCCGTGCGGTGGATCGCGTCGTCGCCGAGTCGGCCCGTGCTCTCCAGGTCCTGGCCGAGCCGAGTGACGTCCGCGCGATCGACGATCGCTCGCCACCCGCCGTCCGCGGCGCGCTCGCCGATGTGGAACTTGACCGAGTTCGTGCCGACGTCGATCACCGCGTAGCGCCGCGCGGCGAACCCCGCGAGCGCCTTGAGCTTGCGGGGAACGCTCACGTTGTGGGGCGCGACCAGGCCGAGCTCGCGCACCGCCGCGATCACGCGATCCGGATCCTCGGACTCGACCGCCACCGTCCGCGTCGCCCCGTGCTCGGTTCGCAGCTCGGAGAGCTCCGCCATGCAGCCTCCGACCGTGAAGCGCACGCGTTCCTTGTGCACGCCGAGCACCAGCACGTCCGCGCGCGGCCGCAGGACCTCACCGACGAGCTCATCGACCGTGTACTCCGCGCGCTCGAGGTCGGCCGGCGACGCGCCGAGCGCCTCGATCACCGTGACGACGTCGGCCTGTGCGAGTGGGAACGCCGCCTTCATCACCGGCCTCCACTGCTCGAGCCCGTGGTCGTCGACGTGCTCCAGGCGCTTGACGTCCATCAGCCCGTCGCGAACCTTGACCGACGCCTCGCTTCTGAGCCCGAGCACGTACTGCTCGTCGCTCACCTGCGGTGGCGCGGTGGCGAGCGAAGCCAAGCGGCGTTCGGCGGCGCCGAACCGCTCGGCGAACATGCGCCATTCCCAACGCGGGATGATCGCCTCGGTCACTCGCCCTCGAACGCTAGACGCCAACCGGTGCTGCGCGCCACCCCATCAGTGCGATCACGCGCGGCGCCGGCGCTCGAATAGCAGGCGAGCGGGCCGAAGCCCGCTCGCTCATGCCGACAAGATCGCCGTTCGGTCCGGGGAGTCCCAGACTGTGTGTGGAGCCTGGCTTGCTGTTCACACTGCCGCATTTCGTTCCCTTCTCGGCTCCGGTTGCGGCTGGGCGATCTGTTCTGACGCGCAGGCTAAGTGGCGACGCCCCCCGTGGTCGAGTCGGATTACTACGCGAAGCTGGCGCGCAATCCGCTCCCATGTCGCTCCTCCATCTGTGGAGACCCAGCGGTGACCATCGCTCCTCCGGCGCGCGAGGGACCGCCGAGACGGTTCAGACCGCCAAGCGGAATTAGACTCGCGTATCGATGGCCGGCCTCGGGGATCTCGATCTTGATGTCATGCCGGGCACACTCCCTTCGTGCGGTCGTAGATGGCCTTCGCGCCGATCGAGAGCGGCTTGACGAAGTCGCCCTCGCCCTCGTTGCCGAGCACCATCTCGCAGCGGCCCTGCACCCAGAAGACGTGGCCGATGGGATTGTCGTGCCTGTCCCGGCCGGTCCAGCCGCGCGCGCCCGGCACGCCGCGGACCGCGAAGCGCTTCGGTTTCGCCCCGGGGACCGCGCTGTCGATCCCCTCGTCGCTCGTCTCGTACTCCAGCCAGTCGCGCGCGCCCTCGGCGGTCTTGAACAGAAGGACGGTGGTGACGCCGGCGTTGTGGTCGTCGCCGCTGAGCGGCTGGAACGTGATCGAGATGAACCCTGCGCGGCGCAGCCGCTCCACCTCGTCGGCAGAGAACCCGCCGGCAAGCGCCTGCACGCCGTGGTCCGTCCGGGGCTCTTCGATGGGTTCGAAGCCGGGCTCCTCGCCGCCCTGCATCAGGAACCGCTCGAGGTTGACCTTCGCTGGCTGCGCCTCGTCGCTCTCTGCGGCGGTCGTCGCAGTAGTTTCGACGTCCGGGGCGGCGGTCGTCCCGCCCTCGTCCCCGTTGGCGTCGCCGCAGGCCGCGATGCCGAGGAGGGAGACCATCAGCAGCACCGTGAAGGCGGTCCTGACCACGGCCTGAACGTATCCGCGCAGCCGCGTTGCGGTCAAGTGACCCACTACCGACGGCCGCCCGTACTTCAGATCCGCGAGGCCGCGACGCTGCATACGTCGCACCCAGAGCACGCGAAACGCACGCCTCGCTCCTGCGTGCCATGCAAAAGGAACGAGGCGCCGCTGCTCCGTTCGCCTGCTTGCACAAGTCCACGTCGCGCTGAGCCGAGTGCTGGTTTCCATGCAAGGCGGGCGCGGCGACGGGACGTGTGCGACCGAAGCGTTCGTTTTGGAGTTTCTCGCGCCGACGTAGATGCGGTGCACAAGACGAAGCCGCCCGGCGATGCCACCCCACCCCCAAGGGCGGTCGGCTGCTACTCCTCGTCCGAGGCGGTAGCCGCCGCGACTGCGGTGTGCGTCGTCGCGTCCATGCGAACGCGGAAGTGCTGACGGACGGCGCTCGAGCGCTGAGCGAGACCCGGACTGGCCGACCATTGTCCCGGCCTCGCTACAGGTAGCCAAGTCTAGGACGCCGGCGTCACGTCTTCTCGTCGGCGGTCACATTTGTTCCTCGCCGGGGGTCATGCGAGTAATGACCACCAACTCTGGAGGAACGGCAATGCTGGAGAAGATCTTCTACTCGAGCGTGCTCGTCAGCGACCAGGACAGGGCGCTCGACTTCTACACGAACGTCCTCGGCCTTGAGAAGCGGGCCGAGAACCCGACACCCGACGGACCGCGGTTCCTGACCGTCGGCGTCAAGGGCCAGGACTTCATGCTTGTCCTCTGGCCCGGGACACCGGGGCAGGCCCAGCCGGTACAGGGCGGCATCCCGGCGTCGGTCACGATCGAGACCGACGAGATCCGGAAGACATACGAGGAGCTGAAGTCGCGCGGCGTGGAGTTCGAGACGGACGTGCTCGAGTTCCCCTGGGGCCACGTCGCGCAATTCCTGGACCCGGACGGCAACCGGCTGCAGATCCGAGAAGGCCGCTAGCAACGCGGCCATCTCGATCCGCGCCAGGCCTGGCTGCTCTTTTCCATGCAACGGAGCGGTTCCACCACTGCTGCACCGCGCGAATTCCGCAAGGGGGGGCCGTCGCTAGCACGCGAAAACGCGTGTCCCTCTTTCGGCCGGGAGAGATCGCCGCCACGCGCCGGCCGGCCCGCATCGCCTGGCCGAGCGGCAGTCTCGCCGCGGCGACCCGGGAAAGTCGGTGCCCGCTTACGCCCGCTTAGGCTGGAAGAGTTCGACGGGGTTGCCGGCTGGATCCTCGATGAGGATCTGGCGGCCGCCAGGCCCCTCGACGATCTCACCACGGAAGCTCGCCCCCTGAGCGGCGAGACGCTCAACGGTCGCGTCGAGATCGGCAACGACAATCTGGAATCGATTCCAGCCTCCAGGCTCGGGAACGCCACCGGCCTTGCCCGCGCCGCCTACGCCCGGCTCGTGGAGGAGCAATCGCAAGTCATCCTTCGCCAAACCGGCGAATCCCGGGGCAAGGGGAAGGTCGACATGAAAACCGAGGCAGAACGGCTCGAGCTTGTCCGAGCTGAACTGCCCATCGGCCCACATCCCGCACGTGGCGCCAGTCGCGCTGCGCCAGGGCGGGGTGGGAGACCTCGACGGAGACGGTGTGCCCGTCGGCGCTCAGCTCGGCGACGCCTGGCAGTGTCCCGGCGATGCCGTCGAGCTCCAGCGACGCCGTCGCGTACCAGCGGCTGTCGGGGTGCTCGATACAGCTGCATCTGCAGCTTCGCTGGCGGGGTCGGGACGGCGCCGCCGTTGGATGTGAGCGCGATGACCTCCGGGCCAATGATGCCGCCGCCGCAGTAGTGCGCCAGGTCGGTGTAGAAGGTCCAGGTGGCGCGCACCGTGCCGGCTGTGTCGTTGTACGCGACCGTCAGGCCGGAGATATCCGGTACGTAGCAGACGTTGGGGTCAAACGACGCCTGACCGACGCTCCTTGGGATCGGAGACCTGGCCGCTGCGGACCGCGGCGCCTGCGGCCCCCGCCGTGGCCAGCGCGAGCATGAGCGCGACCGCGAGGAGACTGATCATCAGGCGTGGCTTGAACGCCAACGCGCCCACCGGCAGGAACTTCTTCATCGGATTTCTCTCTTGGTTAGTCACAGTCAGCGAGAGGCCGGGCGCGCTTCCCCCTGGGCGCCCCGCCCCGGTCGGTCAATGTCTCCATATCGGGCTCCTCGCTCGTTGCCGAGATGCTAACAATGCTCTTGACGTATCGCCAACAACATTTAGACTGTTCCTATGAGCACGACGCCGAAGTACAGCCGCCTCGATCCCGCCCAGCGGCGCGAAGAGATCCTCGACGCGGCCAACGCGCTGTTCTCAGAGCGCGGCTACGACGAGGTCTCGGTCGAGGACATCGCGAGTTCCGCCGGCGTCACCAGGGGGCTCGTGCACCACTACTTCGGCGGCCGCAAAGAGGTCTACATCGCGCTGCTCGAGCGGCTCGGCACCATGCGCGAGCAACAACTGCCGCCGCCCGTCGGCCGCAGCGCCGGCGCGCGCCTGGCCGATGACGTGTCGCGCTGGCTCGACTGGACCGAGCAGAACCGCACGATCTGGGTCGGCACGCTCGGCCGCGGCGAGGACATCGCCGACCCTGACATCAGGGCCGTCGTCCTCGACCTCGTGCGCCGCGCCGTCGCGCTACTCGCCGCCCACCACGCCGACATCGCCGACGACTCGCCACGGTTGCGCTACGCGCTCGAGTGCTGGACCGGGCTCAACCGCGCCGCAACGCGCCGCTGGCTACAAGGCGAAGCCACCCGCGAGCAGACCCACGAACTAATCGCCTCAACACTCGAACACGTCCTACGACATTCGGTACCCCACCCAAGCCAAACCGGCGCGCAGCTCCGAGCCGCTCGAGCAGCGCGACGTAGACGGCCGCCGAAGTAGTGGTGCACGAGCCCACCGGGTGACGCCGGCGGAGTCCCGCGTCGTCCTCGAATCGAGACCTCGCCGTAGCGCTCGAACACTGCGTTGGCCGCTTCGAGGATCTGTTCGCTGCGCTGCGACGGAGCGAGGCGGGTGTACTTCGTCGTACCCATAAAACGAGTCTAACTGTTGTTGGCGGCCCGTCAAGAACACTGTTAGCATCTCGTCAACGAGCGAGGAGATTTCGATGAAGAAGGGGATCGCGATGGGGGTTATGGCTGGTGCGCTGCTCGTTCCGGCTGGCGCCCAGGCCGATACCCCGCGCGACGGGATGCGCTACTGCGGCACGGCCTCCTACCTCGGCCAGGTGGGCGCACCGGAGTCGAGCATGTCCTGCGCGGTCGCGGCTCGGTGATGCACCCTTCGGCTTTCCCCTCTGGGAAGGTGAGCTGCTCCTTCACGTTGCTTACGCAGGGCGTCGGCGTCTACATCTGGAAGGCGGGCCCGGTGCGTTGCCCGAAGGCGCGGGCCGTGATGATCGCTGGGTCAAGTACCGCCGCGAGACGCGCGGCTGGGACTGCTGGCCCGGCCGCCACTACTACACTGCGATCGCCGCGGCCCTGGTCGCGCTTATGCCGTCGTTGATCCGCTGCCGGGTATGGGCGACCGATTCTTCGGCGCCTTGCGACAGCAGGGATTGCCTTGGCGGTGCTGGGCGGGCTGTTCGCCGGCGGCCACTCTGTCGGGGCATCCGACGGCGAAGACCTTGCCGAAGCCCGCGCGCAGGCACACAAGGCCGGTGCCGTGCGTGTGCTGCCGCCGGTGAACGGGCTGGCTATGCGACGGGGATGCGCCGTGGCCGCAAGGTCGGCTACCGCGCGGCCTACCGGCCGACGTACGAGCGCGGCTACAGATCGGCATCGACAAGGTCGAGGCGCTAGGCCCCGCCCCACCGCCGGCCCAGCCGACATCTTGCGGCGCGGGGTTCGTCCCGCCGCGAACGGTTGCGTGCCAGAGAGCGGGGCGCGCTGTGCCGCATACCAGGACTTCGTGCCCGGGCAGGGCTGCGTTCCGCCACTCGCGCCGGGCGCGGTCGAAGCAGCCCCGCAGTGTCCCGCCGGGCAGGTTCCCGTCGGCGTCACCGGAGCCTGCGCGAGGCCATGAACAGAGGCAAGGTCATCGGCGCCGTCTGGGTGTGCTGCTAGCGGTCGGCGTGGCCCTCGGCGGCTACGCGGCAGGGCAGGCAGGCGCACCAACCAGCGACGACGCGCGTCGTGCGCGCGTCGATGCCGGCCAGAACGGCTTCGCCGCGGCCTATCGGCGCGCGAACGCAACCGCTCACCGCGCCGGACTTGGGGAGGGGCGCCGCAGGGGCGAGCGGCGCGGACGCCGGCTCGGTCATCGGCGCGGGCTTGCTGCCGGCACGGTCGAGGGCGAGGCTCGGCGCGCCGACGCGGCGGCCGCAGCTGAGGCCGAGCGCCAGCGGCCATCCAGGCCAACGCCCAAGAGCGGGCGGAGAACTGCGGCGCACCACTATTCGTCGACGGGTACTGCCCGACGGACGAGGAAGTGGCCTATGAGAGCCAGGCCGAATCACTGTGCGGCGGCGCCAATTACGAGGAGGCGCGAGCCCAGGGCATCGCCTGCTTCCCACCGGGGGACCCGCGCAACCCATGATCAGGAGCAGCGGAGGCGGTGGGTACTGCACGATCTGTGGCTGCGGCTGCCGCAATGTCGAGTACCCGGCTGGAGGCGGATCACCGCCGCACGAACAGCGACGGCTGCGTCATCCGTTGGCAAGACGCTGCGGTCTGATGCGCGCCACTCTGACAGCGCCGCTTGCGCTCGTGGCGCTGGCGTCTGTCGCTCCATCCGCGATC
>CAWEZC010000003.1:0-255284 GCA_963813495.1 uncultured Thermoleophilaceae bacterium | reverse complement strand
CAGTGGAAGAGGGTGCGTCGGACATCCACTTCGAGCCCGAGGGCCGCGACATGCGCGTCCGCTTCCGGGTGGACGGCGTGCTGCGCGAGACCACCACGATCCCCAAGCGCATGACCGCCGGCGTGGTCTCGCGCGTGAAGATCATGGCCTCGCTCGACATCGCCGAGAAGCGCGTGCCCCAGGACGGCCGCGTGTCGCTCACCGTGGAGGGCCACGCCATCGACACCCGCATCGTGACGATGCCGCGCGTGGACGGCGAGGGCATCGTGATGCGCATCCTCGACAAGACGCAGGCGCTGATCGGGCTCCACTCGCTCGGTATGGCGAAGTCGAGCGAGGACCTCTTCGAGGACGCCTTCCGGCGCGCCTACGGCGCGGTGCTCGTCACCGGCCCTACCGGCTCGGGCAAGTCCACCACCCTCTACGCGGCGCTCAATGAGATAAACGAGCCCGGGCGCAACATAGTCACCATCGAGGACCCGGTGGAGTACCAGCTCGCCGGGATCAACCAGCTTCAGGTGAACCTCAAGGCGGGACTCACCTTCGCCGGCGGGCTGCGCGCGATGCTGCGCGCCGACCCCGACGTGATCATGGTCGGCGAGATCCGCGACGCGGAGACGGCCAAGATCGCGATCGAGTCGGCCCTCACCGGGCACCTGGTGCTGTCGACGCTGCACACCAACGACGCGCCCTCGGCCATCACCCGCCTCACCGAGATGGGGATCGAGCCCTTCCTCTCCGCTTCGGCGATCGTCGCCGTGGTGGCGCAGCGACTGGTGCGCCAGCTCTGCACGTACTGCAAGCGCCGCACCATGCTGAGCGTCTCCTCGCTCGAGAAGGCCGGGTTCAACGTCGCCTTCGACCTCGAGGCCTACGAGCCCGGCGGCTGCGGCCGCTGCGGCGGCTCGGGCTACAAGGGCCGCACCGGTCTCTACGAGGTGATGGCGCTGTCCGACGGCATCCGCGATCTGACCGTCGAGCGGGCCTCGGCCGACGACATCCGCAAGGTCGCCTCCTCACAGGGCATGCGCACGCTGCGCGTGGACGGCTTCGAGAAGGTCAAGAACGGAATCACGTCCATAGCCGAGGTGGCCAGAGTCACGTGAACGCGCATCGGGAGCCGATAGGGGAGACGATGGAGCTCGACTTCGCAGAGGTCCTGCTGCAGGTGATGGAGCGCAACGCGTCCGACCTTCACCTCACCGCAGGCTCACCGCCCATGATCCGCCACCACGGCCGGCTGCACGCGCTCGACTACCCGCGCCTGACGCCGCAGACCACGCGGGAGATCGTCTACTCGATCCTCACAAACGACCAGCGCCAGAAGCTCGAGACCGAGTGGCAGATCGACCTCGCCTACTCGATTCCCGGCAAAGCGCGCTTCCGCGTCAATGCCTACTTCCAGCGCGCCTCGATGTCGGCGGCCTTCCGGCTGATCCCGCGGGACATGCCCAAGCTCGGCTCGCTCGGGCTGCCGCCGGTGCTGGAGGACTTCACCCGCAAGCCGCGCGGCTTCGTGCTCGTCACCGGCCCCACCGGCTCCGGCAAGTCCACCTCGCTCGCCGCGATGCTCGACCTGATCAACGACACCCGGCACGAGCACATCCTCACCATCGAGGACCCGATCGAGTTCCTGCACCGGCACAAGAAGTGCATCGTCAACCAGCGCGAGCTGGGTGCCGACGCCCAGAGCTTCTCGCTCGGCCTCAAGGCGGCGTTGCGCCAGGACCCGGACGTGATCCTCGTGGGCGAGATGCGCGACCTGGAGACGATCTCCACCGCGCTCACCGCGGCGGAGACCGGCCACCTCGTGTTCGCGACTCTGCACACCCAGGACACCGCGCAGACGGTGGACCGCATCGTCGACGTGTTCCCGCCCGAGCAGCAGCAGCAGGTGCGGGTGCAGCTGTCGGTGGCGCTCCAGGGGATCGTGACCCAGCAGCTGCTGCCCACGGCGGACGGTCGTGGGCGCTGCTGCGCCACCGAGGTGCTGGTGCCCACGCCCGCCGTCCGCAACCTGATCCGCGAGGGCAAGACGCATCAGATCTACTCGGCGCTGCAGACCGGCGGGCAGTTCGGCATGCAGACGATGGACGCCTCGCTCGTCCAGCTCGTGCGCGAGCACAAGATCACGCGGGAGCTGGCCGAGTCGCGCTCGAGTGCGCCCGAGGAGCTGCGCCGCCTGATGGGGACCGTGAGGGTGGCGTAGCGAGTCATGGCCACGTACGCGTTCAAGGCCCTCGACCTCGCGGGCTCCTCGAGCAAGGGGGAGATCGAGGCGGGCGACAAGCAGGCGGTGGCGGCGCAGCTGCGCTCCAAGGGCCTGATCGTGATCGACATCGAGGAGCAGAAGCCGGCCAACGCCGGCGACATCCTCGCCCGCTTCCGTCGCGTGAAGGCGGACGATCTGGTGATCGCCACGCGACAGCTGTCGACGATGGTGCAATCCGGGATGTCGCTCCTGCGCGCCCTGTATGTGATCGAGGAGCAGACCGAGAGCGACAAGCTGCGCGAGGTCTTCGTCGAGGTGCGCAAGGACGTGGAGGCGGGCGTGGCGCTGTCGGAGGCACTCGAGCGCCATCCCGACGTGTTCAACGATCTCTACGTGGCGATGGTCCGTGCCGGCGAGACGGGCGGCATCCTCGACCAGACCCTGGTCCGGGTGGCCACCCAGCTGGAGAAGGACGCCGCGCTGCGGCGCCAGATCAAGGCCGCGATGGTCTACCCGTCGCTGATCGGGGGCTTCGCGCTGGTGGTGCTGTTCGCCCTTGTGGCGTTCCTCGTCCCGGTGTTCGAGAAGATCTTCAAGGACTTCGGCGGCGACCTGCCGGCGATCACCAAGTTCACCGTCTGGCTCTCCCACATGGTCACCCAGCGCTGGTACGTGATGTTCGCGGTGACCTTCGCCGTGGTCTGGCTGTTCCGCTATTGGAAGCGCACCGAGCGCGGACGCATGCAGTGGGACCGGCTGAAGCTCAAGTTCCCGATGAAGATCGGAGGCATCGTCCAGAAGGTCGCCCTGGCCCGCTTCTCACGGACGTTCTCCGGGCTGGTCTCGGCCGGCGTGCCGATGCTCGAGGCGATCGACATCACCGGCAAGACCTCGGGCAACCGCGTGATCGAGAAGGCGATGGAGGACGTTCGCGAATCCGTGAAGAAGGGGGGGACGCTCACGGCGCCGATGGCCGAGGTGCCCGAGGCCTTCCCGGTGATGGTCACCCAGATGATCGGCGTGGGCGAGGAGACGGGGGCCCTCGAGACGATGATGACCAAGGTGGCCGACTTCTACGAGGAGCAGGTGGAGGCCGCCGTCAAGGCCCTGACGTCGATCCTCGAGCCGATCATGATCGTGGTGGTGGGCTCGATCGTCGGCTTCATCGTGATCGCGATGTACCTGCCGATGTTCAAGGTGTACGACCAGATCAAGTAGGACGAGCCGCTGTAGGCCTCCACTTGGTCTGAGAAATGACCACCCGTATCTGAGCAGGCGGGCGGCTTCCGCGCACGCTCAGCATCAGATGGCAAAGGCCCGGGATCGCGGGCCTTGTCCCAGTCTCTGAGGGGCCTACGCGTGGCTTGAACGGCTCGGCTCGGGGGCTCGAAGGACAACGATCACCCGACCGCTTCGACGCATGAGTTGCACCCGCGAGCAGAATCGCACACGCCCGCGGACCCCAATCCGCTCCCACGGTGGGCAGCGGCCCGTGAATCCCGCGTCGACGCATTGCCGCATACATCCTGGCGACGTCGAGCGCTGGCGATACGGCTGGGATCAGCTCGGGATCCTCTGACAGCGGGAGGCGTTGGTGCCGGCGCCTGGAGCTGACCTCGTCAGCTCCACACGAGCGGGGTGCGCAACGCCACTGCCTTGCATGAAAACCAGCACTCCGCTGAGCGCCACCTCGACTTGTGCAAGCCGGCGATTGCGAAAGCGGAGGCCGGTGACGGCGACGCGGCGCGGCTGGTCAGAGCGCCCACGCTGTGCCTATGCAAGCGCCGGCAGAGGGGAGACCCGGCGGCGCTGATGCTCCCTATCGAAGTGCAGAGTCACGCGGACGGAAGCGGGATGTTTGCCTCGGGGAGCGAGCGAGAACGCATCGGCAGCGGCTGCTCCACCCGCACCCTCTGAGGGCCCGCGAGTCGGGACGCTGCCCGGCGGCGCTCGTCGGCCCGCCGGCTGGCGGGTGCGAACGCGCTCCAGGCAAACCAGCGTCCGAACCCGCGCTGAAGCTCCTTCGGGCCCCTCAGAGCCAGCTTGCGTGACCGGAGCGCGCCGGCCAACTCGGCGCGCCCGAGGTAGACGCGGTAGAGCGTCGCAGTGTCGACCGTGACAGCGAGGTCGACGTCGAACCCGGGGTGCTGGAGGCAGACCGACACCTCGGAGGGCTCGAGCACCATCCAGTAGCGCTTCGCCGGGTCGCGGAAGTCAAACTGGACCACCGTGCGATTCGGGGGAAGCTGCTCACGATCGACATGGCGGGCCATCCAGACGATCAAGAGGTCGGGGTCTAGCTCCTCGGGGCGGGGATCGGTGAACGCCCAGGTAACGCCCCACTCCCCGATCGCCTGCACGACCGCCTCCAAGTCCCGGCCGGCGAGCGTGAGGCGATAGGCCAGCGTCCTCCCAGTGGGGCCGGTGCGCCGCTCGACGATCTCGGCCCGCTCAAGCGAGCGAAGCCGATCGGCGAGGACAGAGCGTGAGATTCCCGGCATGCCGCGCTGAAGCTCGTTGAACCCGCTCGCCCCGCCCAGCATCTCGCGCACGATCAGGAGCGTCCAGCGGTCGCCGAGGATCTCGCTCCCCTTGGCGATCGGGCAGTACTGCGCGTAGCCCCGCATCCTCCGGATGCTAGTCCCGGATACGAGCCAGGTACGGGGCAGGTTCGGAATTCGAACCGGTTGGTACGAAGTTCGGTCTAGTCCGTGGCGCGACACCCGCCTAGCGTCGGCGACATGGCTACCGAGACGACAACACTGGCGGCGGGGACCACCAGCCTCGAGCGTCTACGCGACTCCATCCGCGGCCCGGTAATCGCTCCCGACGACGCAGACTACGACGCCGCACGGGCGATCTGGAACGGTGCGATCGAGCGCCGCCCTGCCTGCATCGCTCGCTGCACCGGAGTCGCCGACGTCGTCACGGCGGTCCGCTTCGCGCGCGAGCGCGACCTAGTTGTGGCGGTGCGCTCCGGTGGCCACGGCGTCGGTGGTCATGCGCTCTGCGACGGCGGTCTCGTGATCGACCTTTCGCCGATGAAGGGCATTAGGGTCGACCCGGCAGCGCGCACCGCCAGGGCCGAGGCCGGCGTGCTCTGGGGCGAGTTCGACCGCGAGACGCAGCTTCACGGCTTGGCGACGGTGGGCGGGATCGTCACCCACACCGGTATCGCGGGCCTCACCCTCGGCGGCGGCATCGGCTGGCTCACGCGAAAGCACGGAGCTACGGTCGACAACCTCCTCTCCGCCGACGTGGTGACGGCGGAGGGCGAACTCCTCACCGCGAGCGGGGATGAGAACCCCGACCTCTTCTGGGGAATCCGCGGCGGCGGCGGGAACTTCGGGGTCGTGACCTCGTTCGAGTACCGGCTTCACCCGGTGGGACCGATCGTGCTCGCGGGGCCGATCTTCCACCCCCTCGAGGATGCGCCCGAGGTGCTCGCCTTCTACCGGGAGTTCATCGCCACAGCGCCCGATGAGTTGACGACGATCTTCGAGCTGAGCGTGGCCCCGCCGGTGCCCTTCCTGCCCGAGGACGTGCACGGCAAGCCGATCGTGATGGTCGGGGCCTGCTACGCCGGCGCGCCGGAGGACGGGATCGAGGTGGTCCGGCCGCTGAAGGAGTTCGGCACCCCGATCGTCGACCTGCTCGAGCCGAAGCTCTACACCGCGCTGCAGTCGATGTTCGACCCGTCCGTGCCGCACGGCTGGCACCGCTACTGGAAGTCGGTCGAGCTGCCGCTGCTCACGGACGACGCGATCGACACGCTCGTCGCACACGCCTCGGCGCAAACCTCGCCGAAGTCGTACTGCATCGTCTTCCAGCTCGGCGGCGCCCTCGCCCGCGCGGGAGAGGACGTGACCGCGTTCAGTCAGCGCGACGCCGGCCATAACGTGAACGTCAACGCGGTCTGGACCGAGGACGACCCCGAGGGCGAGCGGCACATCGCGTGGGCGCGCGACTTCTTCTCGGCCATGCAGCCACATGCGGGCGGGCGCGTCTACCTCAACTTCCTGGGCGACGAGGGGGCCGAGCGGGTCCGCCATGCCTACGGCGACCGGCAGTACGAGCGCTTGGTCGAGCTAAAGCGCACATACGATCCGACGAACTTCTTCCGGCGCAACCAGAACATCGAACCGTAGCGACAGCTCGCCGGCCATCCGCGGGTCGCGGAGAGCGATGCCCGCGAAACCGTGCGACGGCAAGCCGACGGCGCTGAAAGCGGAGTCTCGATCGAGTGCTCAGCCGTTCGACTCCTTTTGTGAGCCCTTGCCGAAGCCCATCGAGAGCCCGGCTTGGACGACCGAGGGAGTGCCACGTGTCCGGGCCCGTTGCGTCCGGTGCATATGTACGACCTTCCCGCTCCCGCATGTGAACGCCCGATGGGAAGGAGCTTCGAGCACCGACGCTGTCGCAATGAGGCAGAGGCGGTAGTGCGTCGCTCGCCTCCGGAGGCTCACTGCCGCCTAGGACGAGGCCGCCTCCCGGACTGGTCTGCTCTGGAGTTACCAGCTCAGCCGCTTGACGCGGCAGCTCCCGCAACCTGCCTTCCTTCGGGTGCCCTTGAACGCGTAGGACCAGTCCCGCTCGCCGTGCTTGACGGACACAACGAAACGCGCGCGGCCAGAGAAGACGAAACGCCCGATCCGCCAGCGAAGTGTGCAGCGCACGTCGTTCGCGGAGAATCGTTCGCAGCGGCGCCTGAGTCCCCTCACCCGCCCGTTCGTCTTCCGGCGGAGCATGAGGCGGATGAAACGTCGGGTTTGACCCGTGTGGATCGTGGTGCTGGGCTGCGCGCCGCGAGCATTGCTGCGTGGCGGGGTTGTGCTGGGAGTGGTCGGTGACACGGGCGGTGGAGGTGGGGCAGGAGGAGGTAGGGGGCTCGAGCCGACGCTCCAGGAGAGCGTGGCCGGGCTCGGATCGGCGTTCCCGTGCGGGTCGGTGGCCGTGGCCGAGAACGTGTGAGGGCCGTCCGCGAGGCCGGTGTAGGCCTGCGGCGAGGCGCACGGCCGCGCGGCGCCGCCGTCCAGGCTGCAGGCGAAGTCGGAGCCCGCCTCGGTGGACGAGAACCCGAAGTTCGCGGACGGTCCGTTGCCGCTCCCGGAGGGGCCCGAGTCGATGCTCGTTTCCGGCGGCGCCGTGTCGATCGCGTGCGACCGGTAGGCAGTCCATGCGGGCTTGTGCGTGTAGTCGAGGTAGGTGAGGCCGACGTGGTTCCAATGCGAGTCGGTCGAGTTCGTCTGGGGGCTTAGGTCGTGCCACATGTACTGCACGAGCCCGCGCACGCCGAGCTCCTCGTGACGGGCCACGAGCTCGCCCATGAGCTCGCCGATGTTGGCCGCCTGGCCCTCGAGATCGGTCACGAACCGGTACGCCCTGCCTGCGCTCGCCCAGCCCATCTCGGTCACCCAGATCGGCGCGCCCTCGTCGCCGTGAGCGTTCATGATCGAGCGGGCGCTCTCCACGAGCCCGATCGAGCAGGCCGGCGTCTCGCAGTAGATGTGCAGCCCGAGTGTGTCGAACGCGCCTTGGGCGCCCGCGGCGTACATCCCTTCCAGGTAGGCGGTCATCGGGACTGCGCCGCTGAGGTAGCTGTTCGGCACGCCCGCGGAGACGATCTCGGCGTTCGGGTCAGCGGCGCGGATGTACGGCGCCGCCGCCTTCAGCATCTCGGAGTACTCGGCGGCGTTGGGCGCGCCCCCCCACAACCCGCCCAGGTTCGGCTCGTTCCAGAGCTGCCACGCCTCGATCGGGCGCTTTGGCAGGCTGGGGTTGGCCGTCCAGAAGCTGCCTTCGGGGCCGTACCGGCCGATCAGGGCGGCGACGAAGCGGCCGAAGTCGGCGTAGCTCGCCGGCGGGCACCTCCACGGATTGGGGTCGGACGGGCACCGCGACGCCCAAGCTGCCGGCCAGCCCACCGTGGCCAGCACGTCCATGCCCGCCTGGGAGGTGCTCGTCATGAACGAGTCGTAGCGGGCCCAGTCGTAGCTGCCGCGTGCCGGCTCGATCCGCGACCAGTCGAAGATCTGGCGCATGACCTGGCCGCCGACGGCCTTCTGGTCACCCAAGAGCCATTGCGGGAAAGCCGGGCTGGCCTCGAAGGAGTCCGGCGCGGCAAGACCGAAGAAGTCGCCCGGCAGCGGCGCCGCGGCGGCCGGGGCCGTGAGCGCGAGCGCCACACAGCACGTCACGGCGAGCCCAGCGAGGCGAGCTCGGATCCGCATGGGAGGGCACCTAAGCGCGCACCGGGGCGCGTGTCAAGCGGCCCTCAGACCGCCAGCGAGTAGTCGAGCCACTCCTCGCGCATCGGCGCCCGGGCGCTCGTAGACGGCCGCGCGCGGAGGTTGTCCCTCGCCGTCTGCCAAATGAGGGTGGTAGCGCCGCGCTCGCGGCGCAGCGGCGCCCGCTCCCGCAGCTGGTGCACAACGCCGATCCCTTGCCGGTTGCCGTCACATCAACCACGGAAGGGCGCGAGCCGAATGCTTAGGTCGCTCATGGCGAAGCGGTGCAGGTACCAGGCGCGGCCACGAGGGACTTGCTTGGCCTCGGCTCGGAGAAGCCCGGCGAACTCCCGCTTGAAGCCCAACCGCGGGTACTCCTGGATGACGCTCTGGCGGACTGCATCGGGTATCTCGTTGCTGCGTAGGCCGAACACATCGACGGATGCGCCGGCAGATAGGAGGTAGGCCTCGGCACCGGATTCGGGGCCAACGCCGGGGGTGTAGTGCATGGCGATCGCGTTAGCAACGAGCTCGCGGATATCGGCAGGCACGCGGTGGCTGTCGGTGAACTCGCGTGCCAACGCGGCGCTGCGAACCGTGAAGTCGACGTCGGGCACCGGGCTCGGGATCCCGGTGTCGTGGAACATTGCAGCCAGGTACAGGAGCTCACGGTCGAACGTGATCCCATGAAGTGCGGCGATGGCCGCGCCCCACGTGTAGGCACGACTGGAGTGGTTGAGGAGTGACGGTGTCAAGAGATCCTGCGCCGCGACCTCGGCATCTCTTGCGAGAGGGGAGTCGGGAGGCACCAGGCTCGCCGGATCGATGGAACTCCGGCGTCCCGAGTGCCATCGGAGCACCATCGCGAGACGGCCGGCAAGAATGCTGAGCTCCCCCCGCAGCAGGGGCCGGGCAAGTGTTAGGCATTCCCGAGCGGTCAGCACTCCCCCGGTGCGTTCGATCCATCCAATGGATCCGATCGGATCGGTGGGTCGTGGCTGGCTCATGGGGCCTCTCAGTTCGGTGATGTCGCGGTCAGGTGGCGGGGAGCCGATAGGCGCGACCCGCTCCGTGACGGGGACTTGCCCACGAGTGGCGCTGACGCTCAGCTCGCTCGCCGACTGTAAGCGGGAGCGGTTATAGCCGGGTCCCTTCGGCCCGGCGCTATCGCGTTTGCCTCGAAGCGGTATCGAGTTGGACGAAAAGGAGGAGGGCAGCTCGGCGCGCACGCTCCTCGATCTGAAACTCCAGCGCAACGGCACCTATCGAAGCCCGTCGGCCTGTGAATCCACCCTGGGGCTCACAGGCGCGTTCCACGAATTGCTCGATTATTCGGGCATTCGGTGCTCATGCGGCTGGCATGGCCGTCAGATTTCGCTCGCTACCGGGGAACTAGGGGGGACGCCGGGTCTCGAACAAGAAGCGCATGCGCTGAGAGCCGATCGGCTGGTCGTAGGGGAGGCGGCGCTCGGTCATGAGCTTCACCGTGGCCCCGGAAGCGCGGGCGGTCCATGCCTCCGTTGCGTGATGTCACGGCGCCAGCGCGTGCCCCTCCCCGAGCGCCTTGGCGACCAGCTGGGCGCGCGAGCGTGCGCCCACCCTTTTCATCGAGTTGCGCAGGTGAGTGCGGACGGTGTTGTGGCTGATCTGGAGCTCATCGGCGATCTCCGGGCTCGTGCGACCCAGCGCCACGAGTCGGACGATCTCGCGCTGCCGGTCCGAGAGCGCGGCCCGGCCGGCCTCAGACGCCTCTGCGAGTCGAAGACCGCGTCCCCGGCCCGAGATGCTCAGCGCGACGACCAGGACGAGCCTCCGGCCGGTGACCACCTCTGTTGTGGCGCCCCACTGGACACGCACCGTCGCCCCGTCCGCGCGCACCATCTTCCCCTCGCCCGTGAAGCGGCGTCGCCCCAGCGCGGCCGCCCACTGCTGTGGCGTCATGAGCGGGCTGCCGGCGACGAACTCGTACATGGGTCGATCCACGACCCTGGCCCGGCGGTAGCCCAGCAGGTGCAGGCAGGCACCGTTGACGTCGACGATGCGCCGGGCGTCGTCCGCCAGGCACATCGCATTGCGGGAATCCCTGAACGCCGCCTGGAAGAGAGCCGCCCATCCCTCAGAGTCCATGTGCCAATTGTCGCGCTAACTCGGCCGAGCTTCGCTCAGAAATGCCCGCGACCGCTGCAGGAACCGCCCCCGATGAGGATTCTGGTCTCGTTTGGGGAAATCGGACGGATCCTGAACGCTCGCGTCCCAGGCAGCCGCTCGACAGGGAAACCGACTCCCCACAGCGCGTCTCCGCTTGTCCCGGTCGCCGGGCCGCGAAAGATCGTGGTCCCCTCCACGACGCGGGGGATCTCCCAACGCACCAAGATCGTCGCGAACTGGCCAACGCCTCGCGATCCGCGAGGCCATTCCAAAGGAGACTCGCAATGAGCCGGAGGTTCAGTTTGAGACGACGCCGAGCAGTTGCGTTTGCGCTATCCGCGTGCGTCCTCACCGTCGCGGCGCCGACCGCGGTCGCGCAGACGACCAATCAGGACCTGCGCTCGCCGGACGCGCGCGATGCCGCGCTGGCGGCCGAGCCGGCGGCCGGCAATGAGGACCTACGCTCGCCGGATGCCCGCGATGCCGCGCTCGCCTCACAGCAAGCGGCGCAGCCGTCGGCCGGGTATCGCGACCTGCGCTCGCCGGATGTGCGGGACGCCGCCCGCGGGATCACGACGGGCTCGGTGTCGACTCCCACGCCGGTTGCGGTCGAACGCCGCACGGTGGTCACAGTCGAAGAGGGCAGCAGCCAGACGCTCGCGATCGTGTTCTCGGCCAGCGCGCTGTTGATCGCCCTGTTGTCCGTCGGATTCGTCGCCCTGGCGCGGCGACCGCGGCCCCGCTGGACAGCTCCGTAGCCGACCGCGATGTGAGGGGTCAGCGGGCGCCGAGCGATCGGCGCCCGCTTTCGCTCATCCACAGCCCTACGGCGCGCGCGCCTTGAGAGCGCCGGATAGCGCATCGCGAGAATGAATGGCGAGCTTCTGGTAGGTGTGGGTCAGGTGCGTCTCGACGGTGCGCAGGCCGACGAAGAGCGCCTGCGCAATCTCGCGATTGCTCCGACCATCCGCTGCCATCCGCGCGGTCCGGAGCTCGCTTGCCGTGAGCGCGTCGCGGCCGTGGAGCGCGTCGCGCCTCGGCCTGGCTCCGCCGGTCACGAGTTCGTCGCGGGCCCGCGCAGCGAGCGCGCTTGCGCCGCAACGGTGCGCGAGATCCAAGCCCTCGCGCAACGGCTCAACGCTCTTCAACCGATGCCCCGCCCGCCGCCGGGCCGCTCCGAGCTCGACCAAGGCCCGTGCGTGCTCCAGCGCTGCGCCCGAGCCCGCGAGCACGGCGACCGCCTCGCCAAGCAGGTCCAGGTCGGCGGCTCCAGGCTCGACCAGCCCACGTGTGCGGAGTGAGATCCCGAGCGAGCCGGGAGCCCCGAACGCGCGCGTCAGTCGAAGCTCCTGGTCTGCCAGCCGGCACGCCTCCTCAGTCTCGCCCGCAGCCGCGAGCGCAAGCGCGTGACTCGACCGCCATGGCCACAGCTGCGGCGGAAATGCCCCGGCCTCGAGCTGGGCGGCGGCGGCCCGCATGTCGCGGAGACCGGCTTCCGCTTCCCCGAGTGCGAGGCTCAGCCGACCCCGGCCGTGACGGATGAGCAGGAGCGGCAAGAGTTCACCGTCATGGCTGTCAAGCCCGCTTGCCGCGAGGGCCTCCGCGGCATCATCGGGCCGGTCCCGTTCGACCAAGACTTCGATCAAGAACAGCAGCGCGTAGACGCTCCCCGCCCAACGCCCCGTCGCTGAGATCTCGAGCGCCTGGCGCGCATCCGCTTCAGCCTCGTCGAGCCGACCGGTCCGGTAACCGAGCAGCGCCCGGAAGCCCAAGCCGAGCGCCAACCCCACCGTGGAGCCCCGAACGCGGGACTCGGCGACCGCCGACTCGAACACTTGGTCAGCGAGATCAAAGGCGTCCGCGAGGATGAGCGCGGTCGCGGCGTACCACAGGGCTGGAGACTCCACGCTGGCCTCCGCCATCAGCCGCCCGCCAGCAAGCGCCCGCTCGGCGCATCTGATCGATTCCGCGGCAGTGCCCACGGGGGATTGGGGCTCCAGGGCGACCGCCGATAGGGCCACCCGCTCCCCGAACGTCCGTCCCTCCAGGCAGGCGGCGCGGAGCGCCTGTACACGCGCGAGAGCAGTGCGCCGGAGAGCAGGATGCAGCCGGCCCGCCCCGATGATGTCGGCCTCAAGCTCGAGCTGCAGCTCCCGGTCGCCGGGCGCGAGCTCGCCGGCCGCTCGCTCGAGCAAATCGACGGCCTCACCCATCTGCCCGCTGTGCATTAGCGGGATGGCCAGCTCCCGCGCGATCTCGGCGCGCTCGCTCGGGTGGGAGCTCAAGCTGAGTGCCTCCTCGAGGTGCCCGGCGCCGGCCGGGTCCTGGAGCGAGGCCTCGGCAGCTCCGAGCTCGCGTAGGATCGCCACGCGAGCCCGGGCCGGAGGCGGCTCCGCGAGCGCTCGGGTGAGATATTCGACCGCGGACTCCGGCGCGCCCGCGCGCAGCGCGGCGGCTGCGGCCGAGTGGAGGATGCCGACCACTGTCGCGTCCGCGTTCGGCGCAACCGGGAGCAGATGGATGGCGATTTCATCGGTGGGCGCCTCTGCGTCATCGAGGAGGCGAGCCGCCCTCGCGTGCCAGCGCACCCTCCGATGATTCGGTATCTCGTCATAGACAGCGGTCCGGACGATCGGATGCACGAATTCCAACGGCTCGCTCTTGACGATCACGTCCTGCGCGGCCAGCGCGTCGGCCGCCGCGATCGCTGCATCCGCGTCGAGGCCGGCAATCGCGGCCGCGTGGTCAAGCGAGCAGCACGCACCGAACACAGCGATTGCCGACGCGAGCTCACGCGCGATCTCCGGCAGGCGCACCAGACGGGCAAGGACCGCGCGCGAGATCACGTCCGAGTGGATCTCCATAACCGATTCGGTGCTCGCGCCGTCCGGTAGGTCCTCCCGATCGCGCAGCTCCACGAGCAGGCAGCGCAGCAGAAATGGATTGCCCGCGGTCGCCGAGTGGCAGGACTGGCAGCAAGCCGCGGTCACCTCCTCTCCGAGCATGGCGCGTACCAGCAGCGCGGTGGCTTCGCAGCTGAGCGCGGAAGGTTGCACGACGCTCCCAGCTCGCGCGATCGCCGAGATCGCCCCCAACGGCGTGCCGGGCTCGCCCGGCCGGACCGTCGTTACGACCAGCACGGGCAGGCCTTCCAAGCGCGCTACCAGATACGCGAGCCAGCGTAGCGACGGCTTGTCGGCCCAGTGGGCGTCGTCGATCGCCAGCAGAACGGGCCCCCTCGCGGCAATGTTCGCCGTCAGCCAGTAGAGGCCATGCAGCGCCGCCCCCAGCGCGTCAGCCCGCCGGGGAGCCATATGCCCGCCGTCAGACCGGAGCGCGATGCGGGCGAGCCCGGCCGCGTCGGAGAGCAGGTCACGCTGCTCGGCCCTCGAGGCTCCGGCCAGCTCCGGCTCGAAGAGGCCGCGGACGACGCCCCAGGGCAGGCCGGCCTCGAGCTCTCCGGCACGCGCGGTGAGAGTCGGTCATGAGCTTCACCGTGGCTCCGGAAGCGCGGGCGGTCCATGCCTCCGTTACGTGATGTCACGGCGCCAGCGCGTGCCCCTCCCCGAGCGCCTTGGCGACCAGCTGGGCGCGCGAGCGTGCGCCCACCCTTTTCATCGAGTTGCGCATGTGAGTGCGGACGGTGTTGTGGCTGATCTGGAGCTCATCGGCGATCTCCGGGCTCGTGCGACCCAGCGCCACGAGTCGGACGATCTCGCGCTGCCGGTCCGAGAGCGCGGCCCGGCCGGCCTCAGACGCCTCTGCGAGTCGAAGACCGCGTCCCCGGCCCGAGATGCTCAGCGCGACGACCAGGACGAGCCTGCGCCCGGTGACCACCTCTGTTGTGGCGCCCCACTGGACACGCACCGTCGCCCCGTCCGCGCGCACCATCTTCCCCTCGCCCGTGAAGCGGCGTCGCCCCAGCGCGGCCGCCCACTGCCGTGGCGTCATGAGCGGGCCGCCGGCGACGAACTCGTACATGGGTCGATCCACGACCCTGGCCCGGCGGTAGCCCAGCAGGTGCAGGCAGGCACCGTTGACGTCGACGATGCGCCGGGCGTCGTCCGCCAGGCACATCGCATTGCGGGAATCCCTGAACGCCGCCTGGAAGAGAGTTGCCCATCCCTCAGAGTCCATGTGCCCATTGTCGCGCTAACTCGGCCGAGCTTCGCGCAGCACGATGCCCGCGACCGCTGCAGGACCGCCCCCGATGAGGATTATGGTCTCGTTTGGGGAAATCGGACGGATCCTGAACGCTCGCCTCCAAGGCAGCCGCTCGACACGGGAAACCGACTCTCCACAGCGCCTCTCCGCTTCTCCCGGTCGCCGGGCCGCCAAAGATCGTGGTCCCCTCCACGACGCGAGGGATCCCCCAACGCACCAAGATCGTCGCGAACTGGCCAACGCCTCGCGATCCGCGAGGCCATTGAGAAGGAGACTCGCAATGAACCGGAGGTTCAGCTTGAGACGACGCCGAGCAGTTGCGCTTGCGCTGTCCGCATGCGTCCTCACCGTCGCGGCGCCGACCGCGGTCGCGCAGACGACCAATCAGGACCTGCGCTCGCCGGACGCGCGCGATGCCGCGCTGGCGGCGGAGCCGGTGGCCGGCAATGAGGACCTACGCTCGCCGGATGCCCGCGATGCCGCGCTCGCGTCACAGCAAGCGGCGCAGCCGTCGGCCGGGTATCGCGACCTGCGCTCGCCGGATGTGCGGGACGCCGCCCGCGGGATCACGACGGGCTCGGTGTCGGCTCCCACGCCGGTTGCGGTCGAACGCCGCACGGTGGTCACAGTCGAAGAGGGCAGCAGCCAGACGCTCGCGATCGTGTTCTCGGCCAGCGCGCTGTTGATCGCCCTGTTGTCCGTCGGATTCGTCGCCGTGGCGCGGCGACCGCGGCCCCGCTGGACAGCTCCGTAGCCAACCGCGATGTGAGGGGTCAGCGGGCGCCGACCGATCGGCGCCCGCTTCGCCTAGCCACAGCGCTACGGCGCGCGCGCCCTGAGAGCGCCGGATAGCGCATCGCGAGAATGAATGGCGAGCTTCTGGTAGGTGTGGGTCAGGTGCGTCTCGACGGTGCGCACGCCGACGAAGAGCGCCTGCGCGATCTCGCGATTGCTCCGACCATCCGCTGCCATCCGCGCGGTCCGGAGCTCGCTTGCCGTGAGCGCGTCGCGGCCGTGCAGCGCGTCGCGCCTCGGCCTGGCTCCGGCGGTCACGAGTTCGTCGCGGGCCCGCGCAGCGAGCGCGCTTGCGCCGCAACGGTGCGCGAGATCCAAGCCCTCGCGCAACGGCTCGACGCTCTTCAACCGATGCCCCGCCCGCCGCAGGGCCGCTCCGAGCTCGACCAAGGCCCGTGCGTGCTCCAGCGCTGCGCCCGAGCCCGCGAGCACGGCGACCGCCTCGCGAAGCAGGTCCAGGTCGGCGGCTCCAGGCTCGACCAGCCCACGTGTGCGGAGCGAGATTCCGAGCGAGCCGGGAGCCCCGAACGCGCGCGTCAGTCGAAGCTCCTGGTCTGCGAGCCGGCACGCCTCCTCCGTCTCGCCCGCAGCCGCGAGCGCAAGCGCGTGACTCGACCGCCATGGCCACAGCTGCGGCGGAAACGCCCCGGCCTCGAGCTGGGCGGCGGCGGCCCGCATGTCGCGGAGACCGGCTTCCGCTTCCCCGAGTGCGAGGCTCAGCCGACCCCGGCCGTGACGTATGAGCAGGAGCGGCAAGAGTTCACCGTCGTGGCTGTCAAGCCCGCTTGCCGCGAGGGCCTCCGCGGCATCATCGGGCCGGTCCCGTTCGACCAGGACTTCGATCAAGAACAGCAGCGCGTAGACGCTCCCCGCCCAACGCGCCGTCGCTGAAATCTCGAGCGCCTGGCGTGCATCCGCTTCAGCCTCGTCGAGCCGACCGGTCCGGTAACCGAGCAGCGCCCGGAAGCCCAAGCCGAGCGCCAATCCCACGGTGGAGCCCCGAACGCGGGACTCGGCGACCGCCGACTCGAACACTTGGTCAGCGAGATCAAAGGCGTCCGCGAGGATGAGCGCGGTCGCGGCGTACCACAAGGCGGGAGACTCCATGCTGGCCTCCGCCATCAGGCGCCCGCCACCAAGCGCCCGCTCGGCGCATCTGATCGATTCCGCGGCCGTGCCCACGGGGGATTGGAGCTCCAGGGCGACCGCCGATAGGGCCACCCGCTCCCCGAATGTCCGTCCCTCCAGGCAGGCGGCGCGGAGCGCCCGTACACGCGCGAGAGCAGCGCGCCGGAGAGCAGGATGCAGCCGGCCCGCCCCGATGATGTCGGCCTCGAGCTCGAGCTGCAGCTCCCGGTCGCCGGGCGCGAGCTCGCCGGCCGCTCGCTCGAGCAAATCGACGGCCTCACCCATCTGCCCGCTGTGCATTAGCGGGATGGCCAGCTCCCGCGCGATCTCGGCGCGCTCGCTCGGCTGGGAGCTCAAGCTGAGTGCCTCCTCGAGGTGCCCGGCGCCGGCCGGGTCTTGGAGCGAGGCCTCGGCAGCTCCGAGCTCGCGTAGGATCGCCACGCGAGCCCGGGCCGGAGGCGGCTCCGCGAGTGCTCGGGTGAGATATTCGACCGCGGACTCCGGCGCGCCTGCGCGCAGCGCGGCGGCTGCGGCCGAGTGGAGGATGCCGACCACCGTCGCGTCCGCGTTCGGCGCAACCGGGAGCAGATGGACGGCGATTTCATCGGTGGGCGCCTGTGCGTCATCGAGGAGGCGAGCCGCCCGCGCGTGCCAGCGCACCCTCCGATGATTCGGTATCTCGTCATAGACGGCGGTCCGGACGATCGGATGCACGAATTCCAACGGCTCGCTCTTGACGATCACGTCCTGCGCGGCCAGCGCGTCGGCCGCCGCGATCGCTGCATCCGCGTCGAGGCCGGCAATCGCGGCCGCGTCGTCAAGCGAGCAGGACGCACCGAACACAGCGATTGCCGACGCGAGCTCACGCGCGATCTCCGGCAGGCGCACCAGACGGGCAAGGACCGCGCGCGAGATCACGTCCGAGTGGATCTCCGTAACCGATTCGGTGCTCGCGCCGCCCGGTAGGTCCTCCCGATCGCGCAGCTCCACGAGCAGGCAACGCAGCAGAAATGGATTGCCCGCGGTCGCCGAGTGGCAGGACTGGCAGCAAGCCGCGGTCGCCTCCTCTCCGAGCATGGCGCGTACCAGCAGCGCGGTGGCTTCGCAGCTGAGCGCGGAAGGTTGCACGACGCTCCCAGCTCGTGCGATCGCCGAGATCGCCCCCAACGGCGTGCCGGGCTCGCCCGGCCGGACCGTCATTACGACCAGCACGGGCAGGCCTTCCAAGCGCGCTACCAGATACGCGAGCCAGCGCAGCGACGGCTTGTCGGCCCAGTGGGCGTCGTCGATCGCCAGCAGAACGGGCCCCCTCGCGGCAATGTTCGCCGTCAGCCAGTAGAGGCCATGCAGCGCCGCCCCCAGCGCGTCAGCCCGCCGGGGAGCCATATGCCCGCCGTCAGACCGGAGCGCGATGCGGGCGAGCCCGGCCGCGTCGGAGAGCAGGTCCCGCTGCTCGGCCCTCGAGGCTCCGGCCAGCTCCGGCTCGAAGAGGCCGCGGACGACGCCCCAGGGCAGGCCGGCCTCGAGCTCTCCGGCACGCGCGGTGAGAGTCGCCATGCCGGCTCTGCGCGCCTCGTCACACGCGGCGGTGAGAAGCGCCGTCTTGCCGATCCCCGCTGGTCCCTCGAGCATCAAGGCGCAACCCTCGCCTGCCCCGGCCGCTCGAACGCACCGGCTGATCTCGGCCAGGTCCTGGGCGCGCTCAAGCAGTGACGAGCCCACGTCCGACTCGGTGCCATGGGGTCGGACTTCAGCTCACCTCCTCCGAGTGCAAGCCGACAAGGATCAGTCCCTCAGCGACGGGGCGACCGCCACTGCCATGAGGAGGGCCAAGTTGAGGCATGGCCGCAGGCGCCGCAGTAGTTTGATCGCCCCTTGCGGCTCCCAGCCGGGTCCAAGCTGCGCCACTAGAGACGATCGGCCGCCCGGTCAGCGTCGCCTTTCCCCTGGGTCAAGGTTGTGTTCACCGCGATGAATGCACTGTTCGGGCCGCCGGAAGATGCAACACGCCTACCATGGGGTATTAGCCGTCGCCATGTTTCGGGCCGCTTTCGCGGGCAATCTCATGCAACCGTACGACCGCCACCGCATCGTGCAGGGCGCTCGCGCGGGTCCCCGACCCCGGGATTCGCCGGACGAGCGTCGAGGATGCCTCGCCGCGCTGCGCGCGAGGGAACGCAGCGCCCTCCGTACAAGGTCGTGGCTGCCTGCCGCGCTGAGCGCGAGGGAACGCAGCGCTGCTCCACAAAGCCGTACCCACCTGACCTGAAGCAACCCACGGCCCACAGGTTGTGGTCAAGGCGCGTCAACTCTCGCTGGGGCTGAGGGGCCTACC
The DNA here is from genome assembly GCA_963813495.1 of uncultured Thermoleophilaceae bacterium. Taxonomy (GTDB): domain Bacteria; phylum Actinomycetota; class Thermoleophilia; order Solirubrobacterales; family Thermoleophilaceae; genus JACVRW01. The sequence continues at coordinate 236,275 of CAWEZC010000003.1, read as the reverse complement.
GACCCAATCGAGCAGACGTTTCGGAGAGTGCTGCCTTCGAGTTGGAAGGAGGCGTCTTCGCTGACGTGCCGCTCGCTCTCGATGCGGACGAAGAGGAGGAGGGCAGCTCGGCGCGCGTACCTCTCGACAAAGTCAGCGGCTGCGGCGACGCTCCTCGATCTGAAACTCCGGCGCAACGGCACCTATCGAAGCGCGTCGGCCTGTGAATCCACCCTGGCTCATAGGTACGTTCCACGAATTGCTCGACTTATTCGGGCATTCGGTGCTCATCCGGTTGGGCATGGCCGTCAGATTTCGCTCGCTTCCGGGGAACGTATGCTCACTTTTGGTGGGCACCTACAACGAAGCAGGCGTCTGCGCGTCATTGGTCAGTGCTCTCCGAGCTCGTCCAAGGCGCAAGCACCGCCGGGCGATAGGCCCGCTGTCGCCTATGTATGAGAGGGGCCTCGGCGACAGGTCGCGCAGTAGCGGCCGTTTCAGGTGAGCAGGCGCGTCGTCCCCTTGACGACGAGGTAGCCGCCGAGGATGACCGAGCCCGACACGAGGACGGCGTGCTCGTGGCGACGGACCCAGGCGGTCGCCGCGTCGAGATAAGCGCGGGCCGCACCGGGGCGCACTATCCCCAGCACGAGCGACGCGAGGGGGATCAGGAACCAGAGGGCGTCGTAGATCGCGACCTGCAGGCCGGCGTCCACGGGAGCAGGCCGTTCGGAGGCGATCGCGTTGAGCGCCGCCAGGTAGATGAGCCCGGGTAGATGCGTGCCTATCCCGGCGGCGACGACGTTGCGGGCGGAGGGGTTTTGCAGGTTTCGGGCGAAGCGCGAGCCCGCGGCTGTTGCCGACGGGCTCGAGCTGCGCCGACGCCTGGGTTGAACCCAGCCCCGTTGCAGACCGGCCGCGAACCCGAGCGCCGCCGCACCGAAGGCGACGTCGAGCACGGCCGTGAACGTCGACCCCCCGACAGCCACGTTGGCACCGTGGAAGACCCCGACCACTACCAGCCCGATCGCCCAGCTCGAGGCAAAGCCGGCGGCGGTGAACAAGAGCAGTAGCCGCTGTGACGTGGGCCTTTCGAGCAACACCAGGACCGCCGCTAGGCTCGTCCCCGGCCGTAGGCCGCTGAACAACCCCAGGACCAGCGCCTCGAGATTCATCGCACGCGGCTCGCGGAGCGGCGGCACCGGCCGTCGATGGACTGATCGTTGCGACTCATTGCCGCAGCGGAGCGTCGCCCAGAGATCCACCAAACCCGCGCACTCGATGCCCGCCGCAAGCGAAAAGTCTGAATCCAAGGAACCCCGCGATGACGCAAGTGTCCTAGAGGCAAGGCGGAGCGAGCAACACCGCTCGGCGTCTCCGGCGTGCCCCAGTGCCGCATTCGCCGGGTTGCGGTCCTCCGCGCCGACGTCCACGAGACGCCTGCTGAGCGAGTGTGAGCGGGCAGCCGCCGCGCGCGCGTGTCGGGTGACCACGACGGCCAGCGGGTAGGGTCGCTCGATGGCAAAAGCAGCGGCGAAGTCCCAGAAGCGCGAGAAGCGCGACAGGCCGAAGCAGGCGGGTAAGGTCGGGAAGCGTGCGCGCGGTGTGCTCGACCTGCCGAAGGCGAGTGAGGAGCGCCTGGCCGAGGGGCGCGCCGAGCGCGAAGTAGTGCCGGTGGAGGCTCACTGCGAGTGGGCGGCGCTCGGCGATCGTCCGGACCCGGTGGGCGTGCTGGAGGAGCAGGACGCGATGCGGGTGCCCGATCTGGTGCCGATCCGGCACGGCCGGATGATCGTCTCGCCGTTCACGTTCTATCGGGGCGGAGCCGCGATCATGGCGGGTGACCTGTCGCGCATGCCGACGACGGGGTTGCGCGTGCAGTGCTGCGGGGATGCGCACCTGTCGAACTTCGGGGTATTCGCGGCGCCGGACCGGCGCCTGGTTTTCGATCTCAACGACTTCGACGAGACGCTTCCGGCGCCGTTCGAGTGGGATGTGAAGCGATTGGTGGCGAGCTTCGTGGTCGCCGCCCGCGACAACGGCCACCGGCCCAAGGAGCAGCGCGCGGCCGCACGGGCGACGGCCGCGGCCTACAGGACGGCGATGGCGACGGCGATGGCGATGCGGTTCCTCGATGTCTGGTACACGCGGATCGACGCCGAGACATTGCTGGAGGAGCTCGCGCGCAAAGAGAAGAAGGCCACCATCAAGGCCGCTCAGAAGGGCCTCGCCAAGGCGCGGAAGCGGACGAGCCTGGGCTCGTTGTCGAAGTTCGCCGAGCGGACGCGAGGCGGGTACCGAATCAAACAGCAGCCCCCGGTGATCGTGCGCCCGCCCGAGCTCATGCAGGAGGACGCCGAGCGGCTCGTCCGCCAGGGAGTGATCGACTATGCGCGCTCGCTGGCCCCGGACCGGCGCGTCGTGCTCGACCACTACCACTACGTGGACTTCGCGCGCAAGGTCGTGGGCGTCGGCTCGGTGGGCACAGAGGCCTTCATGGTCCTGCTGATGGGCGACCGTGACGACGACCCGCTGTTCCTACAGGTCAAGGAGGCGAGCGCGTCGGTGCTCGCGCCCTATGCGGGCGCTAGCGAGTACGAGCACCAGGGCGAGCGCGTGGTGCGGGGCCAGCGCCTGATGCAGGCGGCAAGCGACGCGTTCCTCGGATGGGTCGCCGGCAGCGGCGAGGCGCGCCGCGAGTTCTATGTCCGCCAGCTGCGCGACATGAAGGGCTCGGTTGCGATCGAGACGATGCCGCCGGAGCGCCTGGCCCGCTACGGACAGATCTGCGGCGCCACGCTCGCCCGCGCGCATGCGCGCTGCGGCGATGCCGCGAAGATCACCGGCTACCTCGGCGAGGACGACACCTTCGACCGCGCACTCGAACGCTTCGCCGTCACTTACGCCGACCAGAACGACGCCGATTACGCCGCCTTCACACAGGCCGCGGACGACCAGCGCATCGCGGTCGAGCGCGGCGTCTAGCCCCGCCGCGCCCGGGCCTCGGACGAAGGGACAGTGGCGGCGGCGCCCGTGATTGGCCAAGTCCTCCGCTTGCTTCGATCCTGGTGCTGCTCGCCCGGGGGTTCGGCGCGGGCGCGGTCGGTGCGCTGAATCCCAACGCCTGCTTGGCCAGCAACTGATCTCCGCTGTTGTCTCGGTTGCCGTCGCGATCGGTTAGCGTCCTCGCGTGCCCACCTCATTCGGCAGACCCGCGCGCCCCATGGTCGTCCTGGCAGTCGTGGCGGGAGCTCTGGCGGTGGCCGCGGCGCCGGCGGACGCCCGCTCGTTCGTGATCCGGGCGACCGGCAGCCCGTCGGGTCTCGGCGAGGTCCGGGCGATCGGTGACTTCAAGCCTGCTCGCAGTCCGCTGCTCCGCGCCGCCGTCCGCGCCTACGGGGCACCCACGGCGCGCGTAGGCGGCGGCGAGATCTGCCGCGTGCGCTGGGCCGGGCTCGGCGCGCGGATCACGTTCCAGAACTTCGGCGGCGTCGACTCGTGCGACGGAGGCGGCGGCCGTGCCCAGAAGGCGGTGGTGAGCGGCGATCGGCCCTGGCGCACGCCCAAGGGCCTGCGACTCGGTGACGGCACCGCGAAGCTCAGGCGGCTCTATCCGAACGCGCTGCAGACCGCGCGTGGGTTTCGCCTGGTTGCGGGTGTCCTGCCCTTCGGCCGCCCGCAGCCGTACTCGGTGCTCGGCGTGCGCGTGGCCGGGGGCCGAGTGACGGCCTTCACGCTGTTCGTCGGAGCGGCTGGCGACTAGTACGTCGCCAGCACCCGGCAGGGACCGCCCGAGCCCTCCTCCCAGGGCACCACGCCCACGATCACCTGGGCGCCGCGGGCTGGGATGCGGCTCAGGTTGGCGACGTTCTCGAGGCCGTAGCGATCGGCGGCGAGCAACGTCGTGTGGGTCGCGAATGTGGTCGAGTTGCCGGGATCGAGGCTCAGCGTGTCGACTCCGATTCCCCTGATATCGCGGCGGTCGAGGAGCCACTCCAGCGCCTCGAGCCCGAAACCGGGGAAGTGATAGGTGCCGCCGGCGTCGGCGTTCTTGAACGCGACCGGATCCGGCAGCCGCTCCTCCCAGCCCGAGTACGCGAAGACGATCGCACCACGGTTGATGCGCCCGTAGCGCCATTCATAGCGGCGCAGGTCCCTGACCTCGACCTCGGCATCCGGGTCGCTCGCCGCGCGGCGCGAGATGTCCACCACCGCGGCCGGTGCGAACAGCTCCTCCGGCTTGAGCTCGGGGGTGAGACGGCCGCCCGCGATGAAGTGCCCGGGAGCGTCCATGTGGGTGCCGGAGTGCTCGTCGAAGGTCCACCGCTGCTTGTAGAAGCCGTCGCGCGCGACCGTGGTCAGGGTGCTCCGCTCGGGCGGATTGCCGGCGTACACGGGAAAGCCGGCGGTGAAGACATGGGTCAGGTCCTGGTAGCGCCTTGACTCGCCCGGCCGTGGATGTGCGCCCGCGCCCCCGGGCAGCAGCGCACCGAGCGTGGCGGCTCCGGCTCCGGCGAGGGTCGCCCGCCGTGTAAGCCCTTTCCGAGGGGCGGACGCACGCTCCGCCTCGATGCCTTCACGAACCGTCTCGACGGTGCCCGGCAAGCACATGGCTTACTCCTGGATCGTGGCCAGTTTGTGTTGTCCGACGGAGTCCGCGGCCAAGCTACCAGAGCGCGCTGGACCTGCCGATCTCGGTGACCTCGGCGTCGATGGAGGCCATGCCCAGCGAGTGGGCGACCGAGACGCGATGGTGGCCGTCGTCCACGAAATGGCATTCGCCCAGCCGGTAGACGGAGATCGGAGGCAGCGGGGCGCCGCGGCGTCCCGCCATCCACATCAGCTCCCAGCGCCGCCGGCTGAGGCCGGGGGGACGAAAGCAGCGATCGAAGGACCGCGACTTCGCGCACTCGGCGGTCCCGACGATCGAGGCCAGTGGGATCGCGGCCAAGCCCAGGCGGCGGCGGCCAGCCGGCGGCTGGCCGCCAAGCTCCTGGTCCAGTACCCGAAGCCGGCGGCCGGCCTGCGGCCTCCTCAACACCCAGCCGAGCAGTTGCGCGGCTCGCCTGCGCCGCCGGGCGCGGGCGAATGCTGTCTGCGCGTCGATCAACAGGTTGCCGGTTTCCATGTGCGCCGCTCCCTCAGTCCGAATGCACACCGCATTCTCGGGCTGAGATGCCCCTTCGACATCGGGCATTTGCAGCGAGTTCAGCCGGACGAGGCCTTACGCCGGCCGGCGGAAATGCCGCAGCCGCAGCGAGTTGCCCACCACCGAGACGCTGGACAGGGCCATGGCGAGCCCCGCCACGAGCGGGTTCAGCAAGCCGGCCGCCGCGAGGGGCAGAGCCGCCAGGTTGTACCCGAAGGCCCAGGCGAGATTCTGCCGGATGATGCGCAGCGTCGCCCGCGACAGACGTATGGCGTCGGCGGCGCCACGCAGGTCGCCGGATACGAGGGTGAGGTCGGAAGCTTCCAAAGCCACGTCTGTGCCGGTACCGAGCGCGAGGCCCAGGTCGGCCTGGGCCAGCGCGGGCGCGTCGTTGACGCCGTCGCCCACCATCGCCACCACCCGGCCTTCGGCCTGAAGACGGCGGACCACGGCGGCCTTGTCCGCGGGCAGCACCTCGGCCACCACTTCCTCGATCCCCACCTCGGCGGCGACCGCGCGCGCGGTGGCCTGGCAGTCACCGGTGAGCAGCACCGGCCAGAGCCCGAGCTTCTCCAGCGAGCTCACGGCCTCGGCGGACGTCGGCTTGACGGTGTCGGCCACGGCGATGAGGCCGCGCACACGGCCGTCCCATGCCGCGAGAATCGCGGTGAACCCCAAGCCGTCTGCCTCCCGTCTTGCCTCCGCCAGTTCGCCGGGAAGTGCCACACCGGATCCGGGGCCGGCGAGGTGTGCGAGCCGCCCCACCCGGACATCGTGCCCGTCGACCTCGCCGCTCACCCCGAGCCCCCCGCGGCTGGCGAAGCGGGTTACGGGGGGCAGTTGGCCCAGCTCGTCTCGCGCCGCTCGGGAGATCGCCCGGGCGATGGGATGCTCGGAGGCGTCTTCCACTGCTCCCGTCAGGCGCAGGAGGCGGGAGCGATCCTCGCCCTCGGCGGTGGTGATCGCGACCACGCTCATCCGTCCTGTGGTGACCGTGCCGGTCTTGTCGAGGACGACGGTGTCGACCTTACGAGTGGACTCCAGGATCTCGGGACCCTTGATCAGCACGCCGAGCTGAGCGCCTCGTCCCGTGCCCACGAGCAGGGCGGTGGGCGTGGCGAGGCCGAGCGCACAGGGACAGGCGATGATCAGCACGGCCACCGACGCGGTAAGGGCGAAAGTCAGCTCCTCGCCGCTCGCGATCCAGAAGCCCAGGGTGGCCATGGATAGCCCGATCACGACGGGCACGAACACGCTCGACACCCGATCCGCCAGCCGCTGTGCGGGCGCCTTGCCGGACTGCGCCTGGCTGACCAGTCGCGCGACCTGTGCCAGGGCGGTGTCGGCGCCCACCCGGCTCGCGCGCACCACAAGTCGCCCGCCCTCGTTGATGCTGGCCCCGGCCACCTGGTCGCCGGGCTGCTTCTCTACCGGCACGGACTCACCGGTCAGGAATGACTCGTCCACCGCCCCCGCACCCGTCTCGACGACTCCGTCGGTGGCCACCTTCTCGCCCGGACGGACGACGAAGCGATCGCCCGCTTGCAGGCGCTCGACTGCCACGCGATGCTCGACGCCGTCCGCGTCGAGCATCGCGACTTCCTTCGCGCCGCGCTCGAGTAGAGCGTTCAGTGCGGCGCCGGCACGTCGCTTGGCCCGGGACTCGAGGTAGCGGCCCGCCAGCAGGAAGACGGTCAGCGCCGCAGCCACCTCCAGGTAGATCTTGTCCGTGCCTCCCGCCGCGTCGGGGATCAGCTCGAAGCCCATCCTCATACCCGGCTCGCCCGCGCCTCCCGCGAACAGCGCATACAGCGACCAGCCGAAGGCGGCCAGCATGCCCAGCGAGATCAGCGTGTCCATCGTGGCGGTGGCGTGCTTCAGGCTCTCCCACGCAGCTCGATGGAACGGCCAGGCGCCCCAGACGACCACGGGGGCGGAGAGCGTGAGGGCGAGCCATTGCCAGTTGTCGAACTGCAGCGCCGGGATTGCCGACAGCACCAGCACCGGCAGCGTAAGTGCCGCGCTGATGGCAAGCCTGTGGCGAAGCGCGTCGGTCTCGTCCTCTCGCCGCCTCCAGTCGGTCACGGAGGTCGCGTCGGAGGGCAGGACAGCGCGGTAGCCGGCCGCCGCGACGGCGTCGAGCAACTGCTCGGGAGCGACGGCGCCGGGAGCGAAGGCGACGCTCGCCCTCTCGGTCGCGTAGTTGACCGAGGCGTTGACTCCGTCCACCTCGTTGAGGCTGCGCTCGATGCGGCTCGCGCACGATGCGCAGGTCATGCCGGTGATGGGCAGCTCCACGTGATGCCTGATTCAGGCACCCTACCAAATACCCCCTAGGGGTACCTACAGGCCGCTAGGAGCCGGTGGCGATCTCCCGCTGGGCAGACTCGGGATCCGGATGAGCGACGATGCGGTCGACCAATCCGCCTCGGACCCTGAACGTCATCAGGGTCGTCTGGGCGACGGGGATACGCGTGGCCGAACCCACGCCGCGCAGGGTCAGCTCGGCGAGGGCGGTGTCCGGCGCGGCGTCGCTGATCTTCTCGAGTTCGATTGTCACCTGGTCGATCGCTCCGTCGAAGGCCGCGAAGTAGCGCCGGGCCCCGTCGTGGCCCTCGTAGACGTCGGGCTCCATCGAGGCCTCGGGCGGCACGACGAACACGCCGTCGTCGGCGATCAGCTCGAGCAAAGCCTCCACTCCCTCGCGGTCATAGCGCTCGAGTAGGCGGCGCACGATCGCGGAGGCGGGCTCGGTCATGGCGGGGCCACCCTAACCGGAGTCGTACCCTGCCGGGCATGGAAGGCTCGGCGGCGGTTGTGGACGTGAGCTTCGAGGAGAAGTACTGGTACCCCGACGACGGGGGCATGGTCTGGCTGTCGGGCTACCAGATGGTCGATCCGGATAGCGGCCGCTTCCTCGCGCGCAACGCGCCGGAGCTCCACGCGCGCGGGATGAGAGTGGCCGGCGTGGCGGGGGCCGGGCAACACCACGCCGAGGCCGTGGCGTCGGAGGCCGTCGAGCCGGGGCGGCCGCTCGAGCTGCGGCGCGACCCTGCCAACCCGCACGATGCCAACGCCATCGCGGTCCATGCGGCGGGCGGCGGAGAGCAGGTGGGCTGGGTCCCGCGCGAGCTGGCGGCCGAGCTCGCACCCGAGCTCGACGCCGGCCGCGAATGGACAGCAATCTCGCTACGCGAGAGCCGGGCCACGCCGCGCGACCCGCGCACCGGGGTGACGATGCTGCTCGCGCCGGCGGCATCGATCGAACTGCGGAGGAGGGGGGAGGGCGGCCGATGAGCGACGAGGACCTGATCGACGAGGCGGACGAGCTCTACGCGCTGCCGCTGGACGACTTCACCGGCGCGCGCAATGCACTCGAGAAGAGCCTGCGCAAGGACGGGCGCCGCGACGAGGCCGGGCTGGTCAAGGCGCTGCGCAAGCCGACGGTTCCTGCCTGGGCCCTCAACCAGGTGGCACGGCGGCAGCCGAAGGACCTGCAGAAGCTCATCGCGGCCGGCCGCCGGGTGCGCGAGGGACAGGAGAAGCTGCTCGAGGGCGGAGACCGCAAGGCCCTCGACAGCGCTGCCGCCGAGCAGCGCGCGCTCACCAAGGCCCTGGTTCGGGCCGCCTCGGCGGTGGGCGAGGAGGCAGGCGTGGGGACGGCGGCGGCCTTCGAGGAGAAGGTGGGCGCGACCCTGCGCGCCGCCGCGGCCGACGACGCGGTGGCGGCCCGGCTCGCCGCCGGCCGGCTCGAGCGCGAGCAGGAGGCGGTGGGCCTGTTCGGCTTCGGCCTGCCCGCTCCGGCCGAGAGTGTCGATGAGGACGCCGAGGAGGAGCCGAGCCCGAGGAAACGCCGTAAGCCAAAGGGCGGCGGGCCAGGGACCAAGGCCCAGAAGGCGCGCCGCGAGGAGGCCGCCGCCGCCCGCGAGGCCGCCGCCGAGCAGCGCCGACAGGAGGCTCAGGAGCGCAAACGCCTGCGTGCACTCGAGTCGGCCGAGAAGGCCGCGGAGCGCGCAAGGCGGGCCGCCGACGCCGCCGAACGGGCCACGGCCAAGGAGGAGAAGGCGGCACAGCGGGCGGTCGCCCGCCTGGAGAAGGCGCAGCGCGACGAGGAGCAGGCACAGGCCAAGCTCGAGGCGGCGGCCGCCGAGGTCGAGCGCCTCAGCGAGGAGGGCGCCGTCCCCTGAGGGGCCGGATCAGCCGTCGCTGTTGAGGACCACGGCCTCGATCTGCTTCTGGCCGTAGGTACCGGGATAGACCGGCCCGGCTGCGCTGATGCGGTCGCCGGGCCGAGGCAGCGGGTCGGGGCGCAGGTCCTGGCGCACGTCGATGACCGAGACGCCCGGCGCCGTGATCGACTCGCGCGAGGCGAGCACGAAGTGGGCGTCGCCGTCCCCGTCCGGGTCGACCGCCTCGATGTAGAGGATGCGCCCGCTGGCGGTGCGGCAGTTGGACAGGCCGGCGGGGCAGGTCGCGTCCGGGTCTGACGCCGGGGCCGGTGCGCTGCTGCTCGGCTCCTGATTCGTGCGCGACGCAGCCGGCTCCGGCTCGTCCGAGGATCCTCCGCCGCACCCGACCACCGCCAGCAGCACCACGAGCACCAGCGGCCAGCGGCTCACCCGCGAGGCTCCGTTACCTCGATCGTGCCCACCTCGCGCTCCTCGTCGCCCTGAGCCGGCTGGAAGACGATCGGATAATCGCCCTGCTCGGACACGAGCACGTCGAAGCGGGCGGGCGTCACCGGCTCGGCCGCTCCGCTGAGCCCGAGCAGCGGGATGGACACCAGACCGGACTCCGCCACGCTGACCTCCACCGTGGCGGCTTGGCCGGCCTCGACGCGGCGCGTCTGGTCCTCGGCGGCTGCGAAGGCCAATGTAGCCGGTGGACCGCCGCCGGCGACCGGCGTGTCGCCCGGTGTGGCCGACGGCCGCGTGTGGGTCTCCGTCTCGGTCTGCGTGGCGTCGCCACCGGCAGGAGCCACCGGATCGGGCGAGTCGTTGCCCGGCCGCGAGATCGAGGCGGCCAGGGCAGCGAGCCCGACGACGATCGCAAACAGGAGCAGGGCGCGGCGAAGGTGCACGCTGCGGATGGTAGGCAGCCCATCCGTCCACTCCCCGGCCTGGACGGATGTCGAGTGTTGCGGGCCTCTCCTACAGGTGGCGTCAGGGGGAGTCGATTAACCGGAGCGGAAGCTGGAAGACCGCGGCACTGGCCCGGAGCTACCGGCACAGACCCACCCAACCAGACGTCACCTTCAAGGAGGAGACAACATGCTGCGGAAGCTCCGCGAGCGCATTCACAACGGGCAGGAAGGCTTCACCCTTATCGAGCTGCTCGTTGTCATCCTGATCATCGGCATTCTGGCGGCCATCGCGCTGCCGGCCTTCCTGGGCCAGCGGCAGAAGGGCCAGGACTCGAGCGCCAAGTCCGACGCTCGTAACCTCGTGTCGCACATGGAGTCGTGCTACACGCAGAACGAGACGTACGTCGGCTGCGAGGGCGGCAGCGATGTGACCAACAGCGGCCTGGATCTGGGTACCGCTGACGGTCAGGTCGACGTCGTCAGCGAGGCGGCCGACGGCTATGTGATCACCGGGTTCTCGAAGTCGAGCAACGACTTCACGATCACCAAGACCGGCGGCTCGACCGTGGCACGCACCTGCACCACGGCCGGCGACGGCGCCTGCCCCAGTTCGGGTAACTGGTAAATCGGCGTCACAGCTGATCCTCGACAGGGCGGGCCTTCGGGCCCGCCCTTCGTCGTTGTGGGGCGGGCGCGTAGCGCCTCGGCCGGCGGCGGTAGCGGATCCGCCATCGGCCCTCTGGCCAGTGGTGGCCGGCGTCATCCAGGCCCTCCTCCGCGCCGCCGAGTACAGGCTTGATGCTTATCCGCGCGCGCTCCCACGGTCAGGCCGGCTTCACCCTCGTCGAGGTGATGGTCGCCATCGTGATCCTGCTCGTTGGGATCCTCGGAGTGGTCTCCCTGGTCGACGGCGCGAACGCGGTGACCTCGAAGACCAAGGCACGTGAAGCGGGCACCAACATCGCCCGCTCCGTGATCGAGGTGTCGCGCTCGGTTCGCTACCGCGACCTGACGACGAATGAATTGCTTGCGGCCGTCGGGACACGGCCGGGTCTCGCGGACGTCAAGCCGGCCACCCCCGGCTACACCATTCGCAGCCGCGGCGTCGACTTCGAGATGACGCTGACGGTGTGCTCACTCGACGATCCCAAGGACAACCTGGGCACCCATCCTGGAGGAGTCGTCTTCTGCCCGGACACGGACATGCTGGGCGCCGGCGAGCCGTCGCGCGACCGCAACCCCGACGACTACAAGCGGGTGCGGGTGACGCTCGTGTGGAAGACCCGGGCGACCGAGCAGAGCATTACCCAGACGTCCTCGATCATCAATCCGGTCGGAGGGCTGGGCCCGTCGGTGATCGGGCTGACGATGACCTCGCCGAGCTCCAGCAGCAGCGACCAGGTTCGCATCGAGACGGACGTGGACTACGCGCGCTTCGCCGCGAGCACCTCCACCAGCGCCGCCGAGCTCAACTGGTCGGTGGGCGGAGACACGCAAGGGAAGGCGGACGGAGGGCCGATCAACTGGACGTTCCAGTGGGACTTCGACAAGCCGAACGGCGACACCATCTACTACGACTGCACCTACGTCGTCCAGGCCGACGCGTTCGACAACCAGGGGCGCGCGGGCGCTCCGCGTGCCCTGACGGTGATCCTGAATCGCCGCGCTCCGATGGCGGTGGGCAACTTCGGCGGAGGGCGCAACGGCAACGGCGACCGAGTCGACCTGCAGTGGACAGCCACCCCGGAGTGCGACGTCGAGGGCTACCGCGTCTTCCGCAGCGCATCTCCCGCCACCGACGGAGCACAGATCACCTGCCTCGACCAGGACGCGGCGACGTTCACCACCGAGACCGCCTGCCTCGACGATCCTCCCGGACCGGGCCCCTGGTACTACAAGGTGCGCGCGGTCGACACCATCGGGAGCGGAGCGCTGCGCGAAGGTGACTGGAGCACCGAGGTGGCGGTCGGCGGGACGAACGACCTGCCCAGCGTGCCCCAGGGCCTGACCACGTGTGTGGGCGGCGACTTGGGCTGCGAAGGGCCGGACGGCAGCTCCGCCCCGAGCGGCGTGATCGTCATCGGCTGGGACCCCTCGACGGACAGCGACGGCAACGTCCAGCTCTACCGCGTGTATCGCGACGGCACGGCCTACGCGGACCGCCACGGCACCTTCTTCCCGAGCGGCGGCTCCAACGCGTGGTTCGAGTTCGCGCCGGACTCGAGCGCGCACACCTACTACGTGACCGCCGTGGACGACGACTTCGGCGAGTCTGCGCCCAGCGCCGGAATCTCCGCGGGCCCGGGGGCCTAGATGACTGGGCTGCGCGGGGAAGAGGGCATGACCCTGGTCGAGCTCCTCCTCGGCGCGGTTCTCATGCTGATCGTGTTGGGAGCGACGCTCACGACGTTCAACATCTTCGAGCGCAACACCAAGACCAACGAGCAGCAGAACGAGGCGCAGGAAGAGACCCGCCGAGCACTCGACCTCATGGCCAGGGACCTGCGCAACCTCGCGAGCCCGACACCCAACCTGCCCTTCGCAGTGGACGTAGCGGCGTCGCAGGACGTGATCTTCCAGTCCGAAGGCAAGGACAAGCCGGCGACCAGCCTCAACGCCCAGAACACCACCCGGGTGCGCTACTGCCTCGACACGACCAGCGACTCGCTCTACCGGCAGATCCAGGCTTGGAACACCGCCGGCGCACCGGGCATACCCTCGACGGCAAGCTGTCCCGGGACCGGCTGGTCGAAGACGCTGCTGGTGGGCAACCACGTCGTGAATGAAGGCAGACCGATCTTCACCTACAACGCGGCGACCCTGCCCGAGATCACAGAGGTCAGCTCGCAGCTCTTCGTGGACGTCAACCCCGGCGACAGCCCTGTCGAGACGACGCTGCAGAGCTCGGTCTTTCTGCGCAACCAGAACCGGGCGCCGTCGGCCGCCTTCAGCTGGGCGTCCATGCCGGGCGGGAACGTTTTCCTGAACGCCTCGGAGTCGACCGACCCCGAGGAGAAGGCCCTCAGCTTCGAGTGGTGGGACGAGGCCCGCAACCTGAAGGTCGGCGAGGGCATCGTCTTTACCTACAAGCCGCCTGCGGCCGGATGGCGCGACATGAAGCTGGTCGTCAAGGACGCGACCCTCGAGACCACATCACCGACGCAGAACGTCTGCGCGGACGGACCTGGAGTGACTTGCCCATGAAGATCAGCAAACTGTCCAACGAGCGCGGGAACATCATGGTCACGGCCATCCTGCTGCTCTCGGTCATGCTCAGCCTGGGCCTGGCGGTGGCGTCCCAGGTCGATACCCAGACGAGCCAATCGAGAACCGAACGTGAGCGCGAATCCTCATTCAACCTCGCCGAGGCCTCCCTCTCGGCGCAGACCTTCATCCTCGGTCGGCGGGGAACCGGGACCGCGACGCGTCCCTACCCGGCCGCCGGCTGTCCGGACTCGGGTGATCCATTCTTCTGCCCGGACGCAGCCCAGTTGATGCGCAGCTACAACGGTGCCGGGCAGGTCGATTTCGGACCCGACACCGAGTGGACGACGCACGTGCTGGACGACGCCGACGCCTCCGGCAATCCGGTGCGCTTCTGGAAGGACGACTACCTGACCGTGGCGGGCTGGCCCCGCTACGACCGCGATGGCAACCGGCACGTGTGGGTGCGCTCGGAAGCGACCGTGCGGGGCGAACTGCGGGCAATCGTGGCCTGGGTGAAGATCGAGGACCGTATCGTGGCCTTCCCGCGCTACGCGATCCTGTCCGGCTACATCCACGGCAAGAACTCCGGTGGGCACGGGGGTCGTCCGCTCGTGAACTCGACCGGCTCGCTCGGCGTGGCGGTCCGCTGTAACCAGCCGCCGCAGTCGTCCTGTGTCGATTTGAACCCGAGCAAGGGCCCGCAGCTCCAGCCGCCGGGCAACTATCAGCTCAACTACCCCAACCCGACCGCGATCGGGAATGACGAGCTGCTCGCGCTCGAGGACGTGGCCAAGGCGAACGGCACCTACTACGAGAGCGGCTGCCCTGCCAACCCCAACGGCGACGTGGTGTACGTGAAGAACGCGGGCACCTGCCGCTACACCAACAGTGCTCCCGCCGCGCCCGGCGCGAGCAAGTGCTGCAACACCTCCGCCAATCCGGGTCTCTACATACTCGAGCGAGGCACCGTCGACTTCGGCGGCAACATCGAGTTCTGGGGCGTCGTCTACAACGCCAACCTCGACAACTCGTCGGCCGAGCGGCTGGTGGAGACGTCGGGCACCTCAGCCATCCGGGGCGGTGTCCTCGTGGACGGTAACGGTGGCGTATACGCGGGCTCGAGCGGCGACAACATCGTCTACAACGCGTTCGCCTTCGACGACATCAAGGCGGTCGGCACGGCGGGCGTGGTCCAGAACACCTGGCGGGAGATAGTGCCGCCGGGCGGCGGCTGAGCCGACTCGCCCGACGGAGCCAGCCGCACCGAGCGATAGCTTGCGCGCGCCATGGCCTCCGCTGTAGAAATCGCGGTAGCAGGGCTTTTCGGCGCGCTCATCGGCAGCTTCCTCAACGTGGTCGCTTACCGCGTGCCGCGGGGGGAGTCGCTCGTCAGCCCTGGCTCGCACTGCCCCTCCTGCGGGGCGCCTGTCAAGGCCTTCGACAACGTGCCGGTGGTCTCCTGGCTGGTCCTGCGGGGGCGCTGCCGCCGCTGTGGGGCTCGTATCTCAGTGCGCTATCCGATCATCGAGCTGCTCACGGCGGTTGCCTTCGCCGCCGTGGTGGCGGTCAACGGCTTCGACGACGACCTCGTGCTCGAGCTGCCCTTGGTGGCGACGCTGATCGCCCTGGCGGCGATCGACTTCGACCAGAGGCTGCTGCCCAACAAGATCGTCTACCCGCTGGCGGCCTGGGGTGTCATAGCCTCCGTGCTGGTCGATGCTGACGATCTGGTCGAGAACCTCATCGCCGGCGCCGGCGCCTTCACCTTCCTGCTGCTCGTGGTCCTCGCCTACCCGCGAGGCATGGGCATGGGCGACGTCAAGCTCGCCGGGGCCATGGGCCTATACCTCGGCCTCTCGATCATCCCCGCGTTGCTAGTGGCATTCCTATCGGGCTCGATCGTCGGGCTGGCGATCATCGCCCGCGAGGGCGCGGCGGCGCGCAAGAAGGCGGTCCCTTTCGGCGTGTTCCTCGCTCTCGGCGGCATCGTTGCGGTGCTCGCCGGGCCCGAGCTGATCGAGCTCTACGAGGACAACTTCCTCTCCTGATCGACGCCGACGTCCAGCGGATCTGGACATTTGCGAGCGAGGGTTAATGCCGTCGCGCCCACCGTCGATAACCGGAGAGAACTTCGATGGCGTTCCCCCTCCGCAAGAACTCCGATCGTGGTGTCGTCGGTCTCGATATCGACGGACGCTACCTCGCCGCTGCCCAGGTCGACTCCGGTCGCATGGTCCGCGGCATGAGCCGTGAGCTCCCCTCCGGACTCGTCCGTGACGGCGAGGTCGTGGACCGGGACGGTCTCGCCGGCGCACTCAAGGACTTCGCCGCGGAGGCCGGCCTCCCCAAGCGCGTCCGCCTCGGCGTGACCAACCAGCAGATCGTCGTCCGCGTGATCGAGCTGCCCCGCATCGACGACCCCAAGCAGCGCGATGCCGCCGTTCGCTTCCAGGCGGCCGAGGCCATCGCGATGCCCCTCGACGAGGCCGTGCTCGACCATCAGGTCGCCGGCTACGCCGAGGCGCCTGACGGCAGCCCGCGCATGCAGGTCATCCTCGTGGCCGCGCGCCGCTCGATGATCGAGGCCCTTCTCGAGGCAGCCAAGACGGCCGGGCTCAAGCCCGAGGGTGTCGATCTTGACGCCTTCGCGCTCGTACGCACCCTGGCCACGGCGTCGCCCGGGGGCCCCGACGAGACGGCTCGTGTGTTCTGCCACCTCGGCGGCGTGAGCAACCTGGCCATAGCCGTCGGCACCAACTGCTTCTTCACGCGTCCGCTCTCCGCGGTCTGGGAGGACGAGGACGCCGGCTCGCGGCTCGCCGACGAGATCCGGCTGTCCATCGACTACTACATGACCCAGCCCCAGGCCAGGCCGGTCGGCGAGGTCGTGCTGTCCGGTCCGGGCTCGAGCGACGGACATCTCGTCGAGAGCCTCGGCGTGCATCTCGGCATCCCGACCGCCGTGGCCGCCCCGCTGGGCGTCATCGACCCGTCGGGTCTCGCCGGAGAGGATCCCCACCGGTTCACAGTTGCAGCCGGTCTCGCGATGGGGAGTGCGGCATGAAGGCCGTCAACCTCATCCCCAGCGAGCACCGGCGCGCGAGGGCGAGCGGCAATGGCTCCGGTGGCGCCGCCTACGTCGTCCTGGGCCTGCTCGCCGTGCTGCTCGTGATGGCGGTGGCCTACGTGACGACCGGGAACTCGATCAACGAGAACGAGACCAAGGCCGCCGAGGCCAAGCAGGAGGCCGACGCCCTCGAGGCGCAGGCCGCCGCGCTCGGCTCCTTCGCCGACTTCGCCTCCATCAAGGAGCAGCGTCTCGCTTCCGTCATGGTCGCCGCTCAGACGCGCTTCGATTGGGAGCGCCTCATGCGCGAGGTCTCGCTGATCATGCCCGCGGGTAGCTGGCTGCAGACGACCCAGGCCTCGGTGCTCGGTGACCCCAACCAGACAGGCTCGGCCGCTGCGGCCGCGGCCACGGGACAAACCGTCGCCGCGGTCACTCCGGCTGCCACCTTCGTCGGCTGCACGAGGCACCAGTCCGAGGTCGCCAAGCTCATGGTCCGCATGCGCGAGATGCACCGCGTTACGGACGTCAAGCTGAATGAGTCGGCTCAGGAGCAGGGTGGCACCGACGCCGGCATCGACAGCTGCGGCTCTCTCTACCAGTTCGACGTGACGGTTTCCTTCGCGCCGGCGGCGCCGGTGAAGGAGGCCCCGCGCGGATCCGTCCGCGTGCCCGCTTCGCTCGGAGGTGGATCGTGAGTCTCAGCGACCGCGACCGCAAGATTCTGATCGCCGTAGTGCCGATCCTGGTCCTGGTGGCCTATTGGTTCCTGCTGCTGTCGCCGAAGCGCGACGAGGTGACCAAGTCAGAATCCGCGGCCGTCAAGCAGGAGCGGCGCGTCGAGACCGCTCAGGCGGCCGTGGACCAGGCCAGCGCCGCTCAGACCGACTTCGCCTCGGACTATGGCGAGATCGTCCGGCTCGGCAAGGCCATCCCCTCCGGCATCGACATGCCCAGCCTGATCGTCCAGCTGGACCAGGCCGCGGCGGGCACCGGTATCCGCTTCACCAAGATCGCCACGGGCGAGCGCAGCGCCGTGGCGGCCGCACCCGCCGCTCCCCCCGCGGACGGCTCCTCCCCCCAGCCCAACGGCAGCGGCGAGGCGACCCCCGCGGCGGCCGGCGGCGAGCAGGCCCAGTCGGCGCCCGGCTCGGCGGCCGAGTCCGCCAACAACGCGGCGGCCACGACGGATCAGCGCAACGCGGCCGCCGAACAGTCCGGCGTGGATCCTGCAGACGCTCAGACATCGACCTCTTCGGGCCAGGGACTGCCGGTGGGCGGCGGCGCTGCCGCAGCCGGAGCTCCCCCGGCGACGGGCTCCTCGGGCGGTCTGGAGACCGTGCCACTCGAGCTCGAGTTCGTCGGGAACTTCTTCAACATGGCCGACTTCTTCCATGACGTGAAGAGGTTCGTCCGAGTGGCCGGGACCAACGTGGTCGTCGGTGGTCGCCTGATCACGATCGAGGGCGTCAACTACTCGAGCGACCCGCTGCTCTTCCCCAAGATCAAGGCTGAGATCAACGCCACGGTCTACCTCTCCCCCAAGGTCGAGGGCACCACCGCCGGCGCCACCCCGCAGGGTCCGACCGGCACCACTCCCGCCAGCACGCCGGCCTCCACCGAGGACAGCGCGCCGGCGGCACCGCCGGCCCCGACCGCAGCCGCGACTCCGTAAGGAACCCAAGCCGATGAAAGTCTTCGCACTCGATCTCTGGCAGGACCTGCGCGACAAGCGCCTGTGGCCCGTGGCCCTGGTCCTGCTGCTCGGCCTCGCGGCCGTCCCGGTCCTGCTGGCCAAGCCGGCCGAGGACCCGGGCCCGCCGCCCGCGGCCAACGCGGCTCCTCCCACCCAAGACCAGGACAAGGAAGTCGCTGCGCTCGCGCAGGTGGAGCTCAGCGAGCCGAGCAGCGGCGGCTCTGGGTCGACCCTGGGCGTGTTCGATCCCTCGGATCCGTTCCGGCCCCCGACCAAGGTGCTCAAGAGCGACGACGAGCCGGACACCGGCACGCAAGCCGGCCCCGGCAGCGACTCGGGCCCGGCGGGCGAGCCGTCGGGCAGCTCCGGCCCCACTGGCGGCTCAGGCTCCGGTACGACGTCCGGTGGCGGCACCACCGGGGGCGGCACCACGGGCGGGGGCGATACCGGCGGCGGCACAACGACGACCACGACCACCTACAAGTACGTGGTCGACGTGACCTTCAGCGCCAATGGGCGCACCCGGAGGATCAAGGGCCTCGAGAAGCTCGACATGCTCCCCAGCCAGGCCTCGCCGCTGCTCATCTTCATGGGCGTGACGGCGGAGGGCGGCAACGCCGTCTTCCTGGTCGACTCGACGCTCAAGGCGGCGGGCGAAGGGCGCTGCAAGCCCAGCAACGCCGACTGCGCCTTCGCGTACATCGGCGCCGGCTCGGAGCACGTGTTCAGCGAGGAGGACGGCGACAGCTACACCGTGCGCATCGACGAGATCCGCAGGGTCGCGGTTTCGCCGAAGGCCAAGAGCGCCAAGGGCGCGAAGGCCAGCGGCGCCCGCGCGCGGGCGGCCATGGGCCCCTCGCGGCGCTTCGTTCCCCCGCTGGTGGCCGACCTCGTAGTCGTGGCCACTGACAGCTTCGACGACTCAAACCGCGACACCGATCGCCGATAGGGAGAGGGCATGCGACGTATCGTCATCATCTGCCTGACGCTGGTCTCCGCGGCCCTTCTGATGCTGCCCACGGCGGCGGGCGCCGCCCCCAGCAAGAAGAAGTCGAGCGCTTCGGTGCCGACCATCACGCGCGTCACGCCGATGCGCATCCGCGTGGGCGCGCTGCTCACGATCCGGGGGCGCCACTTCAAGGCCAAGCGCGCCAAGAACACCGTGATCTTCCGTGGCCCGGACGGCCGTAGCGCTTTCGCCAAGCCACGCCGCGCGAGCCGCACCAAGCTCGTGGTCGCCGTGCCGCCCGCCGTGGCGCGCCTGGTGGCCAAGGGCTCGAGCGGCCCCAAGTCCACGCGCTTCAAGCTGCGCGTGCTGGCCGGCAAGTTCAGCAAGTTCACCTCGCGCCGGCTCTCGCCGGTGGTGGTTCCCGCCAGCAGCGGCTCGGGCCCCGGCGGTGGCGGGGGTGCCGGCGCGGCCGGCTGCCCCGGCACCGACTACGACGGCGACCTGCTCTCCAACAATCTCGAGGCACAGCTGAAGCTCGACCCCTGCATCGCCGACACCGATGGAGATTCGGTGGAGGACGGCTACGAGTACCAGGCGGCCATCGACCTCAACCACTATCCCCGCACCAGCCCGCTGCCCTACCCGGGCAAGCGGCCCTATCCCAACCCGCTCGACCCCTCCGACGGTGTCCCCGGCGGTACGGACTACGACGGCGACGGGCTCAAGCTGCGCGAGGAGTTCCTGCTCTGGCTGAATTACTCGGCCGACGGCGCTCGGCGAGGCTCGCATCCCGGCTCTTTGAGCGGGCTCCTGTACAGCGACGGACTCCAGAAGTCGATCGACTCGCCGCCCCCGTCCGCTCCGGCCGACGTGCTCTACAACTGGGCCACGGACATCGACAACAACGGCGAGCTCTCCGACGACGAGCGTGACGCGGACGCCGACGGGCTGGCCAACTGGGACGAGCTGCGCGGCCGCATGACCGAGGAATGGTGGCCGGCCCAGCACAACGGCAAGCTCGAGCCCAGGGAGTCGAAGTACCCGGAGATCGACTTCCTCGACAACGAGGACACGGCACCGGCGTACAACGCTCACGTCGATCCCGACATGGACGGCGACGGCGTGCTCGACGGCTTCGACGACAACGACCACGACGGACTAACCAACCAGTTCGAGGTCCGCCGGCCCGCCGACTGGATGAACGACGCGATCGTCCTCTTCCCCTCGGCCGCCAACCCCTGGGCCTATGTGAATCCCTTCAACCCCTGTAAGCCCTTCAACTCGGAGCGCTGCCACTCCCACCCGCCGTTCGGTTACTACGACAGCGATGAAGTGCCTCCGATCGGCCCCGACCCGCCGGGCGGCTATCCCGCCGTCCACCCTGTGACGCCTGACGGCTGATCCCTCCCACAGGGTCTTGATGCAGACCGAGCGCCCAGCACCCGTCAGTAGGGTGTTGGGCGCTTTGTCTTTGCACTTCGTAACCGCAGGTGAATCCCACGGCCCCGGCCTGACGGCCGTGGTCGAAGGCCTACCGGCCGGCCTCGAGCTGCGCCCCGATGACATCGATCGCGACCTCGCCCGGCGCCAGCTCGGACACGGCCGCGGCGGGCGCATGAAGATCGAGAAGGACCGCGCCGAGGTGACCTCCGGGGTGCGCCATGGGCGGACCCTGGGCAGCGCCGTGGCCCTGCGCATCGAGAACCGCGACTACCAGAACTGGGAGGAGCGGATGAACCCCTGGCCGGTGGAGGCCGAGGTGGCCGAGGTGCACCTGCCGCGGCCCGGCCACGCCGACCTCGCGGGCCTGCAGAAGTACGGCTTCACCGACGTGCGCAACGTTCTCGAGCGCGCCTCCGCGCGCGAGACCGCCGCCCGCGTGGCGGCAGGTGCCCTGGCCAAGGCCTTCCTGCGCGAGCTGGGCGTGTCGGTCCATTCGCACGTGACCCGGATCGGGAGCGTCTCCGCACCCGGGCAGAACGGCCTCCGCCCCGACAGCTTCGCGGGCGTCGACGAGTCGCCGGTGCGTTCGCTCGATCCGGCCGCGAGCGAGGCGATGGTGGCTGAGATCAACGCGGCCCGCAAGGCCAACGAGTCCCTCGGCGGGACCTTCGAGGTGATCGCCTTCGGGCTGGTGCCGGGCATCGGCTCGCATATCTCCTGGGAGGAGCGCCTCGACGGGCGCCTGGCGGGGGCGGTCATGTCGATTCAGGCGATGAAGGGCGTGGGCATCGGTGACGGCTTCGGCCTGGCCGAGCGGGTGGGCTCGCTGGCCCACGACGAGATCTTCTTCTCCGACGAGCGCGGCTACTACCGCGAGACCAACCGGGCCGGCGGCCTCGAGGGAGGCATGACCACCGGTGATCCGCTGGTGGTGGTGGGGGCGATGAAGCCCCTGCCCACGCTGACCAAGCCGCTGCGCTCGGTGGACACACAGACCAAGGAGCCCGCTCAGGCGCTGCGCGAGCGCACCGATTCCTGCACGGTGCCCGCCGCCGCGGTGGTGGGAGAGGCAATGGTGGCGCTGGTGCTGGGCGCCGCCTACCGCGACAAGCTCGGCGGCGATCACATCGACGACGCCCGGGCTGCTTTGCGCGCCTACGAGGAGCGCATCGGCTGGAGGCGTCACCGATAGCGGGCAGAGCGCTGGTGCTGGTGGGGTTCATGGGGGCGGGGAAGTCGACCGCCGCCCGGGCGCTCGCCGCCGAGCTCGGGGGCGCGGCGCTCGACTCCGACCGCGTGCTCGAGCAGCGGCTGGGGGAGCCGATCGCCGCGTTCTTCGACCGTGAGGGCGAGCAGGCCTTCCGCGCCCGCGAAGAGGAGGTGGTGCTGGAGCTGCTCCAGCGGCCCGACGCCCAGGTGATCGCCCTCGGCGGCGGAGCGGTGGGATCGGGACCCGTGCGTGAGGCCCTCGGCGGCCACACCGTGGTGCACCTGGAGGTGGCGCCCGAGGAGGCGTGGCGGCGGGCGTCCAATCACGGCCGGCCGCTGGCGCGCGACCCCGAGCGCTTTGCGCAGCTGCACCGTGACCGTTCGACGCTCTACGAATCGGTGGCCGACGTGGTGGTGCCGCCCGGCGAGCGCGAGAGCATCCGGCGCGCGGTGCACGCCGTGCGCGCGCTCGAGGACGCCCCTGCCGGCACGCGGCTGGTGTGGGCCGCGGCCGCTTCGGGCGAGTATCCGGTCTTCCTCGCCGAGGGGCTCATCGCCTCCGGCTTCTTCTACCCGCGCGAGGGACGCCGCTTCGTGGTGACCGACGAGAACGTGGCCCGGGCCGCACCGCTGGGGGATGCCGAGGAGCAGATCGTGGTTCCGGCGGGCGAGACCCACAAGACGCTCGGAGGCGCAGAGCAGGTGCTGCGCGCCCTGGCCCGCGCCGGGGCGGAGCGGGGCGACCTCGTGGTGGCGGTGGGCGGGGGCGTGGTGGGCGACGTGGCCGGCCTATGTGCCGCCCTGTACCAGCGCGGCACGCGCCACGTACAGGTGCCCACCAGCCTGGTGGCCCAGGTCGACTCCGCCTACGGGGGCAAGACCGGCGTGGACCTGCCCGAGGGCAAGAACTACGCGGGTGCCTACCACCAGCCGTCGGCCGTGCTCTGCGATCCCGGCCTGCTGAGCACGCTGCCGCCCGCAGAGCTGGCCGCCGGTTACGCGGAGGTGGTCAAGACGGCCCTGATCGCCGGCGGGCCGCTGTGGGCGCGCGTGCGCAGGGGCGAGGACGTGGACACCGAGGTGATCATGGGCTGCGTGCGCACCAAGCTCGCCGTGGTGGCGGCCGACGAACGCGACGCGGGCCGCCGTCAGGTGCTGAACCTCGGCCACACGGTGGCGCACGCGATCGAGGCGGCCACCTCGTACGGGCGCTACCGCCACGGCGAGGCGGTGGCCGTCGGACTGCAGGTCGCGCTGCGACTGTCGAGCCGCGATGCCCTGCGCGACGAGGTCGGCCGGCTGCTGGAGGCGCGCGGGCTGCCGCTGTCGTTCTCCGGTGCCTCGGTCGACGAGGTGCTCGAGTTGATCGAGCGCGACAAGAAGCGCGCGAGTGGTCGCGTGCCCTTCGTGCTCGTCGAGTCCCCGGGCGAGGTCACGCCGGGCCACGTGGTCGACAGCCATGCGCTGCGCGCAGCGGTACAGGAGGTGCATGCCGCATGAACACGCGAGTCGAGGTCATCCACGGCGTCAACTTCGATGTGCTCGACCGGCGCGACGCGGGTCTCTACGGCGGGCTGTCGTTGACCGAGCTGGAGGTCAGGGTGCAGGACTTCGCCCGCGCCCTGGGCCTCGAGGCCAGCTTCTACCAGTCAAACCACGAGGGCGAGTACTGCGAGTTCCTGCACCGGGCGGGAGAGAGCTCCGACGGCGTGATCCTCAACCCGGGGGCATGGACGCACTACTCGTGGGCGATCCGCGACGCGCTGGAGGTGGCTGCGGTGCCGGCCGTCGAGGTCCACCTGTCCGCGGTCGACGAACGCGAGGAGTGGCGGCGGGTATCCGTGATCCGCGACCTCTGCCTCGGCTCGGTGCAGGGCAGGGGCGTGGATGGATACCGTGAGGCGCTCGAGATGCTGAAGGAGGGGATGCAGGGGTGAACGTGCAGGCCGTGAACGCCGTGCAGGCGCGCGGGGACCGGCTGGTGGAGCTGCTTGCCGAGCGCGAGCTCGACTGCCTGCTCGTAACCCACCTTCTCGACGTGCGCTACCTCACCGGCTTCACGGGCAGCAATGGCGCCTGCCTCGTCACGCCCGAGGAACGGCTCTTCTTGACCGACTTCCGCTATGTCGAGCAGGCCGCCGGTCAGGTGCACGGCTACGAGGCGGTGGAGGTGGGGCGCGACATGGCGGGCGACATGGCCCGCCGGCTGCGGGCCCGCGCCGGCTTCGACGACGACCACGTCAGCGTCGGGCTCTGGCGCAAGCTCGGCGAGAAGGCGGGGGAGGGCGTGGAGCTCGTGCCCGCCGGTGGTCTCGTGGAGAGGCTGCGGGCGGTCAAGGACCCCCACGAGGTGGAGGCCATGCGGGCCGCGGCCGAGCTGGCCACCGAGGCCTACGGGTCCCTGCTCGAGCGTGGCCTCGCCGGGCGCACGGAGCGCGAGGTGGCGATCGAGCTCGTCCGCTTCATGGAGGACCGTGGCGCCGAGGGCCCTTCCTTCGATCCCATCGTGGCCTCCGGCGCGCACGGCGCGCTGCCCCACGCGGTGCCACGCCCGGAGCCCATCCCGAAGGGGACGCTCGTGGTCATCGACATGGGCGCCCAGGTCGACGGCTACTGCTCCGACTGCACGCGCACGATCGCCACGGGGCCGCTCGGCGACATGGCCCTCGAGGTCTACGAGCTCGTGCTGCGCGCCCAGCAGGAGGCGCTCGGCGCCGTGCGCGCTGGCGCGGGCTGTGCGGCGGTCGACGCGGTGGCCCGCGACATCATCGAGGCGGCCGGACACGGCGAGCGCTTCGGCCACGGGCTGGGACACGGCGTGGGCCTGGAGGTCCACGAGGCGCCGCGCCTGGGCAAGACCGCCGAGGGGGAGCTCGAGGCGGGCAACGCGGTGACCGTCGAGCCGGGCGTCTACCTGCCCGGCGCGGTGGGGGTGCGCATAGAGGACCTCGTGATCGTCACCGACGGCGAGCCCGAGATCCTGACGAGCTTTCCCAAGGAGCTCGTCACGGTCTGAGATCGAGTGCCCCGTGACGGTGGCGGCGCTCGCCGCCCTGCTCGGCGCTTTCGTCGGGTCGGCCACCGGCTTCGGCTTTGCGCTCGTGCTCTCGCCGGTGCTGTTTGCCGTGCTCGAGCCGCTGGAGGCGGTCTACACCCTTCTGGTCCTCTCGCTGGTGCTCAACACGCTCGTGCTCTTCGAGGGCGGAGGGCGGCCCGAGGTGGACTGGCGCCGGCTCGTGCCGCTTCTGGTCGCGGCTCTGCCGGGGCTGGCGGCCGGCGCCGCGTTACTCGTGCTGCTCGCCCGGGAGACGCTGCAGGTGTCCGTGGGGGTGGCGGTCATCGCGGCGGCGCTGTGGCAGCTGCGCTCTCGGGTTACCGGGGCTGTGCGAACGCGCGTGCTGGGGCGTGCCGCCAGCCTGGCCGTGGGTTTCACGAGCGGGGTGCTCACGACTTCGCTCAGCGTGAGCGGCCCCCCGATCGTGCTCTGGCTCGAGGCCCATCGCGTCCCCCCCGCGGAGTTCCGGGCGACGCTGGCCGCGAGCTTCCTGATTCTGAGCGTGGCCGGCGGAGCGGTGTTGCTCGCGGCCGAGGGCAGCGGCGGCCTCGAGCTCGATGTGATCGCGCCCCTGCTCGCCCTGGTGGTGGCGGGCTACTTCCTGGGCGCCCTCGCCTTTCGCCGCCTCGACCACCAGCGCTTCTTCATCATCGCGCTGTCGCTGGTGGTGGTCACCGGCGCGGGCAGTGTGCTGGCGGGCCTCGGCGTGCTCTGAGTCTGGCGGATCCAGGCTGAGATCCGTCTTGCATGCCGCCGCGATCGATGCGAACATGCGTTCGCATGATCGTCTGTGTCCTCTATCCGCGCTTCGAGCTGCTCGCGGCGCTGGGCGATCGCAGGGCCCTGCTCTCGGAGCCGGCCGCGCTGGCCCCCGAAGCGGGGCGCGAGCAGATGGTGGGAGAGGTGTCGGCGCCGGCGGAGGCCTTTGGCGTGGTGCGGGGGATGCGGCTGGGAGAGGCGATGTCGCGCTGCCCCGCGCTGCGGCTCGTGCCGCCCGATCCCGAGCGGGTGCGCTCGCTGTGGCACAACGTGCTCGACCGGCTGGAGGCGATCGGAGCCGAGGTCGAGTCCGACGGCGCGGGAGCGGCCTTCTTCGAGGCCGGCGGGCTCGAGGGCATTCACGGTGGCGAGCTCTCCGGGGTGCTGACCGCCGCCCGCCGGGCGCTGGGCACCGGCGCGCGCTTCGGGGCCGCGCCCAGCCGCTTTGCGGCCCACGCGGCCGCCCTTCAGGTGCGTCCTCGCCGCGGCCGGCACTCCTTTGTGGTGGAGGAGGAGGGGGTGGGCGCCTTTCTGGCTCCGCTGCCCGTCGCCCTGTTGCGCACACGCGCCGAGCTGCAGGCACTGCCGGAGCTGCTCGAGCGGCTGGGCGTCCGCACGTTGGGCGAGGTGGCGGGGCTGCCCGCGCGGGCGGTGGCCGAGCGCTTCGGGCATCCCGGGCTGCTCGCCCTCGACCTCGCGCGCGGGCGTGACCTCCCGCTGGATCCGCGCCGCCCGCCCGAGCCGGTCAGCGAGCGGCTCGAGTTGCCCGAGGCGGTGTCGGGCCAGCAGCTCGAGCGAGCGCTCGAACTGCTGATCGCCCGT
Source organism: uncultured Thermoleophilaceae bacterium (assembly GCA_963813495.1). Classification (GTDB taxonomy): domain Bacteria; phylum Actinomycetota; class Thermoleophilia; order Solirubrobacterales; family Thermoleophilaceae; genus JACVRW01. Next base: position 209,857 of record CAWEZC010000003.1, on the reverse strand, counting down.
GTGCTGGCGCGGCGAGAGCGGCGCGGCCGCTCGCTGAGAGCACTCGCGGTATCCGCTCGCTTCGTGGCCGGCGGCACCTGGCGGACCGCCGTCACGCTGCGCCACGCCAGTGCCGATTCCGCGCGTATCCGGTTGGCCCTGGCTCCCAAGCTGGCGGAGCTGCCCGCTCCCTCCGAGTCCCTGGCCCTCGAGGTGGAGGCCTTCGGCCCCCCGGCGCAGGACCAGGGACGGTTGCTCGACGAGGCCGCTGCGGTTCGTCGCGGGCGGCTGGGGGAGGCCGTGCGCCAGGCCCGTCAGGCCGCCGGAGCCGAGGCCGCCCTGCGCGTGCTCGACCTGGATCCCGATTCACGCATCCCCGAGCGCCGTGCCGTGCTGGCCCCCTTCCCCGACACCCCCGCGTCATGAGCGGCCGGTGAACCCCGCCTCCTCGCGCCGGCTTGGCGCTCCCAAGCCCACCGCGGTGCTGCCCGGCGACGGCGGCGTGCCGCGCTCCGTGGCCGGGGCCGAGGTCGACACAGTGCGCGAGGAATGGGTGGTGGAGGACCGCTGGTGGACCAGCCGGCCGCTGCGGCGGCGGTACTTCGAGGTGGTGCTGATCGACGGCCGCAACGTGGTGGTGTTCCGTGATCTGGTCGGGGGCGGCTGGTTTCTGCAGCGTTCCTAGCGCTTCAGGGAAGCGCCAATCCCGCCGATACTGCTATGGGTGTCCCACTTGGCGCGCTCCCTCTCCCTCCCAAACCCCTCCACAACCCTGTTGTGATGCGGCCCGGCCGGCTCACCACGCTCGCCCGCCTCGGCGCGATGTTCGAGCGCACGACCGCGGTGCGCGACGAGGGAGACCTGCAGGAGGTCCTGGAGGACGTCTGTCGCACCATCGCCGAGCTGCTCGGTTATGCCGCGGTCGTGGTCAACCTCTACCGGCCTGCGTATGACGACATGCTCACGGCCGCCGCGGTGGGCTCGGAGGATTCCGTGCAGGCCCTGGTGGGAAAGGCCTCGCCGGCCGAGACCTGGTACCCGCTGTTCGCAGAGCGCTTCGAGCGTCGCGGGGCCTACTTCATTCCCGGCGAGGAGTTCGACTGGGACGCTCTCGGCGTCGAGACGTTCGTGCCGCAGATCGACCCGAGCGACGACCCCAACGCCTGGACCGCGGAGGACGCCCTGTTCGTGCCGCTCCACGACGCCATGGGCGGGCTGATCGGAGTGATCTCCGTGGACGAGCCGCAGACCGGCCGCCGTCCGGGCGACGGTGAGCTCGACGCCCTCGTGGCCATCGCCCGCCACGCCGCACTGGCGCTGCGCATCGCGCAGGACACCGCCGACACCCTCCAGCACCAGCGCATGCTCGAGAGCGTCCTCGCGGTGTCGGCGCGCCTCGCCGAGGCCGACGAGACCGACGAGGTGCTGCAGGCCGTCTGCGACGGCATCCACCAGGCACTCGGCTTCGGGAAGGTCGTGATCGAGCTCGTCGAGGACGACGACGCGCCGCTGGTGCCCGTGGCGGCCAGCGGCTGGTCGCTGGACGCGCAGGCGATCAACCACGGGCTCCCGCTGAGCGCGGTCGACCCGCTCCTGACCGACGAGTTCGAGGTGGCCGGCTGCTATCTGATCCCCACGGAGGTCGCCGAGGACCGCCTCGGCCCCGACCGCGTCAACTATCGCTCGGAGATGAACGGCCGCGGCCCGCACGCCTGGGCACGCCATTGGCTGCTGGTGCCCCTGGAGGAGCCCGAGGGCCTGCGGCTCGGCTTGATCTGGGTCGATGACCCGCGCGACCGGCTGCTGCCCAAGCGGGCGCGCCTGCAGGCGCTGCGGCTGTTCGCCAACCAGGCGGTGGCGGCGCTGCAGACGGCGGACCGCGCAGTGCAGCTGCGCCATGAGGCCACCCATGACCCGCTCACCGGGCTGCCCAACCGCCGTGCATTCCTGGCCCGGCTGGGGCGCGAGGTGCACCGCCCCGACGGCCAGCTCGCCCTGATCCTGTGCGACATGGACAATCTCAAGCGGATCAACGACAAGCACGGCCACGACGCCGGCGACCGCGCGCTCCAGGCTCTCGGCGACGCCCTACGCACCGGCCTGCGCCGCAGCGACGACGCCTTCCGGCTCGGCGGGGACGAGTTCGCGGTGGTGCTGAGCGGCGCGGACCGGCTCGACGCCGAGCGGGTGTCGCAACGCCTGCAGGCCGCGCTGGCCGTCAAGCGCAGCACCGGCCAGGAGGTCGAGGCGAGCTTCGGCATCGCGGTGCGCGAGCCGGGCGAGACGCACGAGCAGCTCGTGGCCCGGGCCGACCAGCTGCTCTACCAGGCCAAGCACCGCCGCCGGTCCGTGGCCTGAGTCGCCGATCAGCGGCGCTGGGCGGCGGATTGCACGTGAAGTGGGCGCGCAGGGGGCCTGCGGGGCTCGCCGAAGGAAGATGCTCATGTTCCGGAAGGGAAAGGCCATCGCAGGCTGCCTCGCCTGTTCGCTCGGCGGCGCGCTGCTCAGCGGCTCGGCCGCTGTGGCGTCGGCTCCTCACACCGTCCAGCCGGGCGAGTCGCTGTGGTCGATCTCGGCCGCCAACAACCTGACCACCCGCACCGTGGCCGTCTACAACGGCCTGACCGAGCAGGCCGGGCTCATCGCGGGAACGACGATCTACGTGCCGACGGTCGAGGAGGGCGCGGCGGCGCTGGCCACGGGCGCGCCGGCCGTCGCGGCACCGGCCGTGACCGCGGCACCCGCGGCACCGGCGGCCGCGACCTCGACCGCGACGGCCGTGCCCGGGACGGGTCGCGTGACGTCGCCGTACGGTGCGCTGCAGCTCATCCCGGCAGCCGCGGACGCCTGGAACGCGATGCGGGCGGAGTCCCTGAGCGCCTACGGGGTCGACCTCTACCCGGGCGGCCCGCTCTCGGCCTACCGCACCTACGATCAGCAGAATCAGCTCTACCAGGCGTTCCTCGCGGGCTGGGGCGCGCCGGCCAACCCGCCCGGCAGCTCGTCGCACGAGTGGGGGACCGCGGTCGACGTCCCGACCCAGCAGATGCGCTGGGTGGTCGACCAGATCGGCTGGAAGTACGGCTGGACCAAGGCCCACGGCCCCACGGAGTGGTGGCACGTGGACTACGTCGGCGGCTGACCGGGCCGGCTCGGCACCGGCCGCCGGAGGTTCCTGAGGTTTGTCGCCTCCTGGTGGACAAACTTGTGGCATCCACGCGCTCGCTGCGCTCGATCGCCTCCATCTGCCGCAAGTGCGAACATGTGTTCGTGCCCTACGTGGAGCTCCATTGCCACTCCGCCTACTCGTTCCTTGACGGGGCCTCGCATCCCGTGGAGCTGGCCGGGGCGGCCGCCGAGCAGGGCCACAGCGCGCTCGCGCTGACCGATCACGACGGCCTGCACGGCGCCATGGAGATGGCGCAGGCGCTCAAGCCGCTGGGGATCCGCCATATCACCGGGGCGGAGGTCACCCTCGACGACGGCTCGCACCTGACCCTCCTGTGCGAGACGCGCGAGGGTTACACCAACCTCTGCCGTCTGCTCACCGCCTCGCACTGGCATACGCGGCGCTGGGCGCGCGAGGGCTGGTCCGATCCTTCGGCGCAGGTCAGCGAGGGGCGCCGGCCCGGCCAGGATCCGCTCGACGAGGAGCCCTTCGTCTCCCTCGAGGAGGTGGAGCGCAATGCGGCCGGGCTCGTCTGCCTGTCCGGGTGCGCGCGCGACGGCGCGGTCGCCTCGCGGCTCGAGGCCGGGGACCATCCGGGAGCCGCCACGGTGGCCCGGCGCCTGCTGCGGATCTTCGGGCCCGACCGCTTTCGCATGGAGCTGCAGCGCCCCTTCTGGCGCCACGACCGCCGTCGCAACCGGCTCCTGGCCGGGTTGGCGGAGCGGTTGGAGATCCCCTGTGTGGCCACCGGCAACGTGCACGTCCACGCGCGCGAGCGCATCCCGCTGCAGGACGCCATGGTGGCGGTGCGCCTGGGCGCCAGCCTGGACGAGACCGAGCCGCGCCGCCGCGGCAACTCCTCACACGTGCTCTCGCCCCCCGAGCGCATGATTCAGCGCTTCCGCGAGCACCCCGATGCCGTGGAGGAGAGCGGGCGCCTGGCCGAGCGCCTCAGCTTCGATCTGACCGAGGACCTCGGCTACCGCTACCCGGGATCGGAGGATCCCGAGGCGGATCGCACGCTCGCCGAGCTCTGCCGGGGGATGTTCGAGGAGCGCTACACGGGACGCCGGCGCCACGAGGAGGCGCTGGTCCGCCTGGAGGAGGAACTGCGCGTGATCGCCCATCTCGATCTGTCCGGCTTCTTCCTGCTCCATCGCGACCTGCTCGAGCTGGCCCGCGAGGTGGCGGCCGAGGTGCGAGGCCCGGAGTCGGCGCGCCGGCTGCTGCCGCCGGGGCGCGGGCGCGGGTCGAGCGTGTCCTCGATCGTCTGCTACCTCACCGGCCTCTCGCACGTGGACCCGATCGAGAACGAGCTGCTGCTCGGGCGCTTCCTCAACGAGGAGCTCACCGCGCTGCCGGACATCGACCTCGACTTCCCGCGCGACATCCGCGACGTCCTCATCCCCCGCATCCACGACCGCTACGGACGCGACCGCTGTGCGCTGGTGGCCGCCTTCTCCACCTTCCAGGTGCGCTCGGCGGTGCGGGACTTCGCCAAGGCACTGGGCCTACCGCCGGGCGAGATCGAGCGCCTGGCCCGCGCCGTCGACCCCTGGAAGGACCGCAACGACATTGAAGATGACGTTCCCGAGCACGACGCCCGCGGGCGGCGCTCGCCGCGCTGGGACGCCCTGGTCAGGCTCGCGCGCGACGCCTGGGGGCTGCCCCGCCACCAGTCCCAGCATCCCGGCGGGATGGTCATCTCCACCCAGCCGCTGATCGACCTCTGCCCGGTGCAGCCGGCCTCGATGGAGGGCCGCCAGATGGTGCAGTGGGACAAGGACTCCTGCGGCGACGCCGGCTTTCTCAAGATCGACCTGCTGGGGCTGGGGATGCTCTCGGCGGTCGAGCGCTGCGTGGACGAGATTGCACGCGTGCGGGGGGAGCGGCTCGACGTGTCGCGCATCCCCTACGACGACCAGGAGGTCTACGCCCAGATCCAGGAGGCCGAGACCACGGGCGTGTTCCAGATCGAGTCGCGCGCCCAGATGCAGATGCTCAAGCGCACCCGCCCCGAGACCCTCGACGATCTCACCGTGCAGGTGGCGCTCGTGCGGCCGGGTCCGATCCAGGGCGGGGCGGTGCATCCCTACATCGAGAACCGCAAGGCGCTGCGGGCCGACCCCACGTTCGAGGTGCCCTACCTGCACCCCTCGCTCGAGCCGGTGTTGCGCGACACGCTCGGCACGATCGTCTTCCAGGACCAGGTGCTGGAGGTGGCGATGGCCTTCGCGGGCTTCAGCGCCGGCGAGGCCGAGGGGCTGCGGCGGGCGATGAGCCGCAAGCGCTCGGAGGCGGCGATCCGCGTCTACGAGGAAAACTTCGTCGCCGGCGCGGCGGCCAACGGCGCCTCGCGAGATACGGCCGTACAGGTCTGGAACCAGATCGTGGGCTTCTCGGGCTTCGGATTTCCCAAGGCGCACTCGGCCGCCTTCGGCCTTCTGGCCTACCAGTCCACCTGGCTGCGGGTGCATTACCACCCCGAGTTCCTGTGCGCCCTGCTCAACGAGCAGCCGATGGGCTTCTACCCGCCGGACACGCTGGTGCACGAGGCCCAGCGCAAGGGGGTGGAGGTGCTACCGCCGTGCGCGGCCCGCAGCGCAGCGGAGTGCCGGGTTGAGACGCTCGAGACCGGCCCGGCGGTGCGCCTCGGCCTGGGCTACGTGAGCGGCGTGCGCGAGCAGGAGGTGCGGGCGATGGCCGCCGAGCGCGTCCAGGGGGGCGACTGGCGCTCGCTCGGCGATCTGGCGGGGCGCTCGGGCGCCTCGGCGGAGACGCTCGGCCGGCTCGCCTGGGCGGGAGCCTGCGACGCCCTGGTGGACGGGCCCGAGCAGAGCCGCAGGCGGCGAGCACTGTGGATGCTCGGCGTGGCCGTTCCCGGCACGGCGGTGAAGGAGGGCACCCAGCTGGCCCTACCGCTCGAGCCTCACGAGGGACCGGAGTTGCGCGCGCTCTCGGCCTGGGAGCGGATGCTGGCCGACTACGGCTCCACGGGCGTCACCCTGCGCGAGCACCCGCTCGAGCTGATGCGGCCCGGGCTGCCGGGAGATCTGCGCACGAGCGAGGAGCTCGAGAGTCACCAGGACGGCCGGCGGGTGCGCGTGGCCGGCCTCGTGGTGGCCCGCCAGCGGCCGGCCACGGCCAAGGGCGTCACCTTCATGCTGCTCGAGGACGAGCACGGCACGATCAACCTGATCGTGCCCCCGCCGGTGCACGAGCGCTTCCGCCTGGCCGTGCGCAGCGAGCCGCTCGTGCTCGCCACCGGCCGCCTCGAGCGCCGCGAGGGCACCACCAACGTGCTGGTCGACCGCATCGAGCGACTGGAACGGCCCGACCTGCCGCGTGCCAAGGTCACACATATCGAGCCCCGCCGCACCTGGAGCAACGAAGCGGGGGAGGGCGTCGGGCCCGGCGCAGAGGAGGCCGACCTGCGGGCGGTGGCCCCCGCGGGGCACAGCTTCGGGAGGAGGGGTCGCTAGCCCGCCCTTACGTTCCATCAACAGCGCGATGCCGAAGAGGCGACCAGGCCAATTACTCCCCTCGTCAGCGCTCTCTGCTCTAGTCGCCGCCCCCGTCGCCGCCCTGGCCGCGGTTGCGCTTCAGCCACTCGCCCATCTGCTGGCCCACCTCTGCGATCGAGGAGCCTGCCTGGGCAAAGGCGCTCGAGATGCCGTCGGCGTAGTGCGCGCCTGCGGCATCGGCCTCCTCGCGCAGCCCGGGTTCCTCACCGCGGCGCAGGTACTCGCCCCGCACCATGGGGTCGTAGTCGCCTTCGCGCACCCAGTCGAGCAGCATCTTCACCCGTCGCACGGGCATCGGGTGCGTCACGCGCAGGTCCTGAAGCAGCTTCGTCACCCGGTCCAGGCCACTGCCCCCGTCGCTGTACTCCATGCCCTGAGCGATGAAGGCGTCGAGGTTGAGCTGTTCGGACTCCTCGCCCGCGGCCAGGACCATCAGCGCGCGGCAGACGGCCTGGGGGTCGCGGGTGACGAGAGCGGCGGCGCGGTCGCACGACAGCTCGGCGGCGCGAAACCACTCCATCAGGGCCAGCTGGATGGCGAGCAGGGGCAGTCCGGCCAGAAACGGCAGCCGGGCCGACGATCCCAGGCGCACCAGGATCAGCAGCGCGGTCTGGTAGAGCACGTGATCGGAATGGACGTGCGCGGCCTCGTGGGCGAGCACAACACGACGACCGTCCTCGTCGAGGATCCGCACGAGCTCCGAGTTGAGCACCACGATCGGCCGTGTCGTGCCGATCGCGTAGGCGTTGGCCAGCGGGAACTGGGTGACGTAGACGTCGGGCACGCTGTCCATGTCGAGCGTGTTGAAGACCTGGCGGTGGAGTACCCAGATGCGCGGCAGCTGGTTCTGACCCAGGCGGACGGCCGCGCCGAGGGAGGCGGCGCGCAGGGCCCTCTCGTAGCCGAGTTCCACGAGCCGGCGCACCACCTGGTCCAGATACGGCACCTTCGCGAGGGCGGCGGTGGCCGCCCGGTCGGCCGGGTGCTGGTACGCCTTGGGCGAGATTCCCTCGAGCTTCCACGCCCCTTCCAGCTGCTCTGCCACGACGGTCAATCTACCCCCGCGTCAAGATGTGCGCGATGGCCGGTCGCATTCGCGTGGGCACCTCGAGCTGGGCCGATCCCGGCTTCGTCAAGGAGTGGTATCCGCGTGGGATGGCGGCCAAGGAGAGACTGCCCTGGTACGCCCGTCACTTCGACATGGTGGAGCTCAACTCGAGCTTCTACGCCATTCCGGACCGCAACACCGTGCACGGCTGGGTCGAGATCACCCCCGAGAACTTCACCTTCGACGTCAAGGCCCATCGCGCGCTGTCGCGCCATTCCGCGGCGCTCGACTCGTTGCCGCCGGACATGCGCGAGGGCGTGAGCAGCGGGCCGCGCGGCCGGGTCGTGCTCACGCCGGAGCTCGAGCTCGCCCTCGTCAGGCGCCTGCTCGAGGAGACCGCGCCGCTGGCCGAAGCGGGCAAGCTCGGTGCCTACCTGCTCCAGATGACCCCGGCCTTCGCTCCCGGCAAGAACCGGCTGGAGGAGCTCGGCGGGCTGGTCGAGGCCTTCGCTCCACAGCGCCTGGCCATCGAGCTGCGCCACCGGGGCTGGGTGCGTGAGAAGCGCCGTCACGAGACCCTCGCCTGGTTTGCCGACCACGACGTCGCGTTCGTCGGCGTGGACGCACCCCCCGGCGACGACGTGCCGATCATGCCCTCGGATCTCGACGCCGTCACCCGCGACGACCTGGCCTACATGCGACTGCACGGGCGCAACACCGACGGTTACCTCAGCGGAAAGTCGGTGGCCGAGCGTTTCGGCTGGCGCTACACCGACGACGAGCTCGAGCAGGTCAGGGAGCGCGCACTGGGCATGGCCGAACAGGCCGGTGAGGTGCACGTGGCCTTCAACAACAACCGCGACGACGACGCTCCCACCGCCGCCCAGCGCTTCCGCTCACTGCTGGGCCAGGTGCCGCCGCCGGAAGAGCAGCTCACGCTCTAGGCGCGGCGCAGCTCGAACCAGACGCGCGTGGCGGCGCCGTCACGCACCACGCCCCAGCGATCGGCCAGCCGCTCCACGAGGAACAGCCCCCAGCCGGTGTGGTCCTCGCGTGGCCGGCCCGCCTGGGCGGGGTCGAACCCGGGACCCTCGTCGGTGACCTCGGTGAGCACGCTCTTGTGTCCCACCAGGATGCGCAGCGTCAGAGCGTCCGCGCGCGCGTGCTTGATGCTGTTGGCCACGAGCTCGGTCACCAGCAGGCGGAGGGTTTCCATGGTCGGGGGATCGACATCGGCCCGCAACTTCGACAGGGCGCCCCGCGCACGGGCCGCGGACTCGGGTCCGCCGCTGAGTCGCATGCTCAGTCCGTTCTCCATGGGTCGTGTTCGTTGCGCCAGAATTCGGTTCGGTCTTACCCGCTCCAGCCACCTGCCCAACATCCTGGGTAGCCGCGTGCACCGGCTTGAGGGGGTGTCAGGCCGCGACCCGGATGACCAAGACCGCGATGTCGTCGCGGGCCGGCCCGCTCTGCGCGTTGAGCGCGGCGCCCGCCACGCGAGCCGCGATGGCGTCGGCGTCACTTCCCGCGCTGTCCGCCAGAAGCGCAGCGAGCGCCGCTTCGTCGAGGGAGCCGTCGGGACCCCCCGACTCGATCACTCCGTCGGTGTAGAACACCAGCGCATCTCCGGGAGAAAGGCGTACGGCTCGGTCCTCGATCAGGGGGTCGGGGAAGACGCCCAGCAGCGTTCCGAACGAGCCCACCGCCTCCACCTTCCCGTCGGCACGCACCAGCAGCGGCAGCGGGTGGCCGGCGCTGGCGCAGCCCATGCGCACCCCGCCGTCGACCATCTCCATGTACGCGTAGGCCACCGTGCAGAAGCGGCGGTCGTCGCGCTGGCGCAGGAGGGCCTCGTTGAGCAGGCGCAGGCTGCGGCTGGGCAGGCGCTCGCGGATCGCGGCCGCCCGCAGCGTGTAGCGCGCGAGTGCCGTGACGGCGGCGGCGTCGGGGCCCTTGCCGCAGACGTCGCCCATCACCACGGACCAGCCGCGCCCGCCGCTCTCGAACATGTCGTAGAAGTCGCCGCCCACGGCATTGCCCTCGCCGGTGGGGCGAAAGCGCGCCGCCGCCTCGAGGCCGGGGATGTCGGGCAGCTCCACGGGCAGCAGGCTCTGCTGCAGCGTGCGGGCGATGTAGGAGCGCTCCCGGTAGAGCCGGGTGTTGTCGATCGCGGTAGCGCAGCGACGGGCCAGCTCCTGTGCCAGTGCGAGGTCGCCGGCGTCGTAGCGCCGACCCGACGGGCCGGTTACGAAGGTGAGGATGCCCACGGTGCGCTCCCGTGTCGTCATCGGCACGAGCAGGGCGGAGCGCATCCCGAGGTCGCGGACGATCTCGTAGTGCTCCTCGCTGCGGCTGGACCGACGCAGCATGTCGTCCGTGATCTCGGCGTAGAGCTCCGGCAGCCCGGTCTGCATCACCCGGTAGGGCCCGGACGATTCCGGATCGGGCGGGTAGCGGCGGCTGAGCTCGAGCGCCCGCTCGCGCTGCTCGGGGTCCGCATGGGTGAGTACAACGCGCTCGAGCCGGCCGCTCTCGCCCACCATGTCGACCGCGCACCAGTCCGCCATCTCGGGGACGGCCAGGCTTGCCACCTGCGCGAGCACCTCCTCCGACCCGAGCCGTTCGCTCAGCACCTCGCTGGTCCGGGCGAGGAAGCGCTGAGCGAGCTCGGAGCGCTTGTGCTCGGTTATGTCCTCGATCACGTTGATGGCCATCGCCACGTTGCCACTGCCGTTGCGCACCGGCGTCGCCTTGACGTTCGACCAGCGCTCCTCGCCGGTCGCACGCACTCGAAAGCGGACTACCGCCTCGGCGCCCTCCTCGCCCTCGAGCACGCGTCGGCCGGGCAGGTCGTTCATGACGAAGGGGTGGCCCTCGGCGTCAAACATGTCGAAACGGTCGAGGATGCTTGCCGGCGGAGCCTCGAGCAAGGCTTCGATCGAGTCGAAGCCGAGCGTCTCGACGGCGGCATCGTTCACGAACAGCAGGCGGCCATCGGGCGCCTGGACGGTCACCGCGTCGGCGACGCCGCGCAGCATCGCCTCGAGCTGGTCGCGCGACTGCTTGACCCGGCTCTCGCTCTCGCGCACTGCGGCAGTGGCCCGGACGCGCTCGAGGAACTCCCCGATCTGGGCGCCCAGGGCCGCGGTCAGCGCCACGAGCGGGGGATCGAGCGGACGGTGCTCACGGGAGAAGAGCTCCACCACCGCGATGGTCGTGTCCGCGCTGATCACCGGGAAGGCCATGCCGCAGCGCAGGCCGGCGGCGGCCGCGGCCTCACGCCGCCTGAAGCTGCGGTCGCGGGCCAGGTCCGACATCCAAGCCGGCTGACCCGCCTTCCAGACCTGGCCCGGCAGGCCGCGCCCGTGCACGACCTCGAGCTCCCGGCTGGCCTTCGTGAAGCTCCGGGACCGCTGATCTTCGTCGGCCCACGCGGCCGAGAACGCGAGGCGGCCGTCCGCGTCGAGTTCGTAGAGGTGACCGACCTGCCATTCGAGGGGTCGCGCGATCGCCTCGAGCAGTGCCGGAGCGGCCTCCGCGGAGGAGTCCGCCTCGGCCAGCACGCGGGCAACGCCGTACTGGACCGCCAAGCGTGCGGCATCGCGCTCCCGGCCCGTGCGCAGGCTCGCGATCAAGACGGCCAGCACCCCGCCCACAGCCACGGCCAGCATCCCCGTCACGTGGGCGGCTTCGAAGAAGGCGTCGCTGACCAGGCCCAGCGGAATCGAGATGACCAGCGCCAGCGCGGCGACGATGACGGTCTGGAGCACGGTGGCCCGTGTGGCGGCGATAAGCGGGCCGGCCAGCAACAGCTCGACAAGCACCGCCCCCGCGCCGATCAGGGCGTCGAGGGCGGCCACGACTACCAGGACTGCCAGGGCGAGGAGGAACGTGCCCTGCTCGCCGCCGAGCCCCCTCAATTGTGGTCGCGAGCCCAACCCGGGGCGAGAATACTCCGCTAGAAACCCGGCCAGTGCAGGTTCTCGACCAAAATCCCCAGGGCGTCGTCCGCGTGCGAGCCGCCAACCCCTCGCCGCTCACCCTCGACGGCACCAACACCTACGTGGTCGGAGGCTGGGTGGTCGACCCCGGCCCGGACGAGCCGCGGCATCTTGACGCCGTGCTCCGAGCCGCCGGCGGCGAGATCGAAGGGGTCGTGCTGACCCATTCGCATGGCGATCATTCCGAGGGGGCGCGAACGACTCGGCGCGCCGGTGACGCTGCCGCTCGAGGGCGACGAGTTGGGCCCCTTCCGGGTGCTGGCGACGCCCGGACACTCGGTCGACAGCGTCTGCCTGATCTCGGGCCGGGCCTGCTTCACGGGAGACACGGTCCTGGGGAGCGGCAGCGTCTTCATCGCGCCGGGTGAGGGCTCGCTGTCGGCGTACCTCGACTCGCTGCGCCGCCTGCAACAGCTCGATCTCGAGGTCCTGTGCCCTGGCCACGGACCCTACGTGTGGGATCCGGCGGCAAAGCTCGAGGAGTACCTGTCCCACCGCCTCGACCGCGAGCGCCGGCTGCAGGCCGCGCTCGATGCCGGCGCACGCACGCACGAGCAACTGCTGGACGCCGCCTGGTCCGAGGTCCCGGCCGAGCTGCGCCCCGCCGCCGCCTTCACGCTGGCCGCCCACCTCGAGAAGCTGGGTGAGGAGGGGCGCCTGCCCGCAGACGTGGACTGAACCCCGGGCTAACGGCTCAGCCGCCCGGCCGTCAGCTCCCACACCTCCGGGTCGAGACCCATCCCGAAGTGGGAGCTGCCGACCTCGACGTTGGTGACCCGGGGGTTGTCTTGATCGAGGCAGGCCTCCCACGCGACGATGCCGTCGCGACGGCTGTAGACCGCGGTGATGGGGACCTGGATCGAAGTGGCCAGGCGGCCGCTCATGGCGGCCGATATCGACCCTCGCCGGTCGCTGCCGTAGGCCGCGCCGACGCGGGTGTAGGCCGGGCCCCCGACCACCGGCGTGCCGAGCGTGATCACCTGGGCGACCGCGTCGGGGTGGTCGCGGGCCGCCTCGCGCGCGATCACTCCGCCGAGGCTCTGGCCGATCAGGTGGACGGGTTCGCCCCGGCGCTCGGCGAAGGCCAGCACGGCGTCGCTCACCTGCGGCAGCAGTGCCGGAACGTCGCCTCGGTTGCGCCCCAGGTTCCATCCGTTGACCTCGTGGCCCAAGCGGCGGAGAAAGCTCCTGAGTGGAAGCGTCGAGGCGTCGTCGGCGCCGAGGCCGGGCAGCACAGTCACGGGGGCGTCGCCGCGCGGTGCCTTCAGTAGCCACGGGCTGCGGAGGAGCAGCCGGCCCAGCTCGAGTCCCGAGAGCGCCTCCCAGCCCAGGCGGGCGAGCGGGGGAGGCCGCAGCTCCCGTCTGGCGCCTTCGCTCACGCGCTGCGCCGGGCTTCCGTGGGCGCGTCCGTCTCGGCCGCGCTCGCCGTCACGAGCTCATGGGCCAGCGCGAGCTTGTCCAGCACCGGCGGCGCGAGCACGAAGGGGTAGAGGTCGTCGCGGCCCATGCCGCGGTTCAGGGCATTGAGTGCATACGTAAGGGGGAGCCCAGTCCTCGAGGATCTCGCACAGGCCCTGGGACTCGGCCGCCGGGGTCGAGGCCAGACCAGGCACAGGACTGGCAGGCGAAGGCGCGCATGTCGGGAAGGGTAAGCGGTCGTGCGCACCCGGCCGAGCCGGGTGCGTCGCCTAATTACAGCGGCCGCCGCGTTGACATGGTCTGGCTACCGCGCGAGTCTCCCGCCATGACAACATCGAGCAGCAGCGCGCAGACGACGAAAGCGGCGGACGTGGCCCGGGCCTACATCGAGGCGGTCGGCCGCCGCGAGCGCGACGCTCAGCTGCGCTTCTACGCGCCCGGAGCGCGGGGCCGCATCCACGGCGTGATCGACTCCGCGGGACTCGAGGAGATGCAGGCGTTCTTCGCCGAGCTCTACGACGCCTTCCCCGACTACCGGATGGAGCTGCTCGACGTCGTGGAGGACGGCGATCAGGCCGTCGTGCGCTGGCAGGCCCGAGCCACCTTCAGTGGCCCGGGGAGCTTCATGGGCCTGCGGCCGACCGGCCGTGCGGTCGAGCTCGATGGGATGGACATGATCTGGGTCAAGGACGGCAAGATCGAGCGCGTGGAGGCCTACACGGACGGGATGAGCCTGGCCCGCCAGCTCGGAGCGCTGCCGCCGAAGGACTCCCCACCGGAACGGGCGATGTTTGCGGCCCTGAACGGCGTGACCCGAGCACGCGAGGCACTCGAGTCGCTCCGCTCGCGCCGCTGATAGCCGTAGGCTGGGAGCCGTGTCGGATGAGCACGCAGAGGTCACCCGCCGGACATTCGAGGCGATCGGCCGATGGGACATCGACGGGCTGCTGGAGCTCTACGACCCCGAGATCGAATACCTGCCGCTCACCGGCACCCGCGTCGAGAGCGGCGGCTACCTCGGGCACGCCGGAGTTCGCGAGTACTTCGAAGAGGTGGCCGAGATCTGGGAAGAGCTGCACCCGCGCGCCGAGCACGTGCAGACGGTTGGCGATCAGGTGGTCGTCCTGGGGGCCTGCTTGGTCAGGGGTCGAGGCAGCGGTGTGGAATCCGACGGGCCCATGGCCTGGGTCCTGACTGTCCGAGACGGCAAGGTCACTCGCCACCGCGGCTATCGCACCTCGGAGGAAGCGCTCGCGGCGGTTGGGCTGTCCGAGTAGCCACACCCCCGGCGTGTCTCGGAAGCGCGAGACGGACCGCTTCCAGCGCGGCGCCGGCGACCAGAAACGCCACCGTCACCCGTTCTGCGTCCTCCAGGCCGGTGGCCAGGTTGATGAGTACCTTGTCCGCGATGAGGCACGTCCTCTCGAATCTGGCTTGAACTACCCTCTCGGGCGTCTTGATCAGCACGAATCAGTTCAAGAACGGCATGCACGTCGAGGTCGACGGCACGATCTTTCGCGTCGTCGAGTTCCAGCACGTCAAGCCCGGCAAGGGCGGCGCGTTCGTGCGCACCAAGCTCAAGCGGGCCAGCGACGGCGCGGTGATCGACCGGACCTTTCGCGCGGGCGAGAAGTTTCGCCCCGTTCGGACCGAGTCGCGCAAGATGACCTTCCTCTACGCGGACGGCACCGAGGCGCATTTCATGGACGTCAGCACCTACGAGCAGATGGCGGTTCCGGAGGACTCCGTCCGGGAGTCGCTCAAGTGGGTGCTTCCCAACCAGGAGGTCGAGGTCCTTTACGTGGACGAGTCGGCCAGCGAGATTCAGGTGCCGAGCGCCGTGGAGCTCGCCGTGGCCGAGACCGAGCCCGGCCTGCGCGGAGACACGGCTTCGGGCGGCGGCGACAAGCCGGCGACGCTCGAGTCCGGAGTGGTCGTGCGGGTGCCGCTGTTCGTGAACGTGGGCGACCGCGTCCGGGTCGACACGCGCTCCGGCGAATACGTGTCGCGAGCCTGACGGGTGACGCGACGTACCGACCAGCGCAGGGCTGCGGTAGTCGCCCTCTATCAGGGTGATGTGACCGGGCGGCCGCCGGCGACGCTGCTGGAGCGTGACGCCACGTCCTTCACTCGCGAGCTGGTCGAGGGGACGCTCGCCGAGCAACCCGAGCTCGACGCCCTGATCTCTCGCCACGCCGAGGGCTGGTCACTCGATCGCATCGCACCGCTCGAGCGCAACATCCTGCGGGTGGCCCTGTACGAGCTGCGCAGCCGCCCGGACGTGCCGGCGGAGGTGGCGATCGACGAGGCGGTGGAGGCGGCCAAGGAGCTCTGCTCCGCGGATGCGCCAGGGTTCGTGAACGGGATCCTGGGCGCCGTGCAACGTGCCGAGGCCGCCCACCGATGAGCGGCGACGACTCGCTCGCTGGCCTCACCCAAGAGTTGGAGGACCTGGCGAACCGGCTGCGCTCCGGGGCTGTCGACTCCGGCGAGGCGGCCGACCTGGTGGAACGCTGCGCCGAGCTCGCCGCCCGGCTGGGCGCCGAGATCGATGCCCGAGCCCGGGGGGCGAGCGAAGCGGAGGGCCAGGAGCGGCTGCTGTGAGCTCGCTCGGAGCGGCCACCTACCCGGTCGAGCTCCAGCGCCAGGTCGACGCGTACCTCGAACAGCTGCATTTCTCGCCCGAGCCGAGCACGGCCCGTCTCGACCAAGCCATGCGCTACTCCCTGTTGGCGGGCGGGAAGCGCATACGCCCGGTGCTCGCCCTCGCCACCGCCGAGGCGCTCGGGCGCGACGTCGACGAGGTTCTGCCGCTCGCCGCCGCCCTGGAGATGATTCACACCTACTCGCTCATCCACGACGACCTGCCGGCCATGGATGACGACGAGTTGCGCCGCGGCAAGCCGACCTGCCACGTGGCCTTCGGCGAGGACGTGGCCATCCTGGCGGGCGACGGCCTGTTCGCCGAAGCGCTGCGCCTGCTGGTCTCCCGCCAGCAGGGAGAGCCCGCCCACGTGCTCGCCGCCGTTCGCGAGCTGCTCACCGCCGTGGGGGTGGAGGGAATGGTCGGTGGGCAGTACGTCGACGTGGCCGGCGACCAGTCCGTGGAGCTGCGCCGGCTGCACGAGCTCAAGACGGGCGCGCTGATCGCGGCGTCCGTGACTTCGGTGCTGGCGCTGGAGGGTCTCGAGGGACCTGCCACAATCCCTTACCGGCGCTTTGCGGCTGAGCTCGGCGTCGTCTTCCAGATCGTCGACGACATCCTCGATGTGACGGGGGATGAGGCCGAGACCGGTAAGCCGCAGGGCTCCGATGAGCGTCATGGGAAAGCCACCTACGTGAGTGTCCACGGGGTCGAGCGGGCACAGGAGCTCGCTCGGGAGTCGCACGCAAAGGCCAGAGGCGCGCTCGAGCAGGCCTCCGGCCGCACGGAACGCCTCGGGCGCATAGCCGACTACATACTCACGCGGACGACATGAGCAAGCTCCTCGACAACATCCACAGCCCCGCCGACCTCAAGGGCCTCTCCGACGAGGAGCTTCAGCAGATCTCGCAGGAGGTCCGCGAGCTGATCATCGACACGATCGGCGAGATCGGTGGCCACTTCGGGGCCAACCTCGGCGCCTGCGAGATCGCGGTGGCCATACATTCGCTGCTCGACTCTCCGCGCGACAAGGTGCTCTGGGACGTCGGCCATCAGGCCTATCCGCACAAGGTGCTCACCGGCCGGCGCGACGAGCTTGCCACGATCCGTCAGTACGGCGGCCTCGCGCCCTTCTGCTCGATACCGGAATCCGAGCACGACGTGATGGGCGCGGGCCACGCCTCCACCTCGGTCTCCTATGCGGTGGGCATCAAGGAGGCCATGCGCCGCGGGGTTTCGCCGGACGGGCGCGTAGTGGCGGTGATCGGCGACGGGGCGCTCACCGGTGGCGTCTCCTTCGAGGCGCTGCTCAATGCCGGCGGCATGGACCAGCCGATCGTGATCGTGGTCAACGACAACGGCATGTCGATCGCCCCGAACGTGGGCGCGCTGTCGCGCCTGTTCACACGCATGCGGCTCAATCCCAAGCTCTACCACGCTCGCGAGGATGCCGAGGAGACGTTGACCAAGCTGCCGGCCGGCATCGGCAGGCAGATCGAGCGCCTGGGTCCGATCCTCAAGGAGTCGCTGAAGGCCTACTGGGCCCCGGGGCTGTTCTTCGAGGAGCTCGACCTGGCCTACGTGGGGGTCATCGACGGTCATGACGTCAAGGCGCTGCGCGAGGCGATCGGCGAGGCGCTCGAGGCCGACCGCCCGGTTGTGGTGCACTGCAAGACCGTCAAGGGCAAGGGCTTCGTTCCCGCCGAGGAGGGCGGGCTCGAGGGCATGGAGCAATGGCACGCCGCCAAGCCCGGGTCGATCGTCAACGGAACCGCCGCGCCCAAGAAGAAGGCGGCACCCTTGGCCAAGCCGGCACCGGCCGCCCCGCCGCAGTACACCCAGGTGTTCGGCCAGGCGCTCGTGGAGGAGGCCCAGCGCGACCCGCGGGTGGTCGGGATCACCGCCGCCATGAACTCCGGCACGGGGCTCAACCTGCTCCAGAAGGCCGTTCCCGAGCGCTACTACGACGTGGGCATCGCCGAGCAGCACGCCGTGCTCTTCGCGGCCGGCATGGCGCTCGAGGGAGCCAAGCCAGTGGCCGCCATCTACTCGACCTTCCTGCAGCGCGGCTACGACCAGATCGTCCACGACGTCTGCCTGCAGCGGCTCAACGTGGTCTTCGCGATGGACCGCGCCGGGCTGGTGGGCGACGACGGCCCCACACACCACGGCGCCTTCGACATCTCCTACCTGCGCTGCCTGCCCCACATGGTCCAGATGGCCCCGCGCGACGAGGCCATGCTCGTGCACATGCTGCGCACGGCGCTGAGCTACGACGACGGTCCGGTGGCGCTGCGCTACCCGCGCGGCGAGGGCGAGGGGGTCGCGCTGCCCGAGCGTCCGGAGCCGATCGAGCTGGGCCGCGGCGAGCTGCTGCGCGAGGGTGAGCGCGTGGCCTTCCTCGGCTACGGCTACGGCGTCAGCGTGGCCCTCGGCGCTGCCGGCCTGCTGGGCGACGAGCACGGCATCGACGCGACGGTGGCCGACGCGCGTTTCGCCAAGCCACTCGACGGAGAGCTGGTCGAGCAGCTGGTGGCCGAGCACGACCTGCTGGTGACGGTGGAGGAGAACGTGCTGGCCGGCGGCTTCGGATCGGGCGTGGTGGAGCACCTGGCCGACCACGACCTGCTGGGCCGGGCGCGCGTGCTGCGGGTGGGCCTGCCCGATCGCTACGTGACCCACGGCAAGCCGGCGCTGTTGCGCAACGAGGTGGGCTTCACCCCCGAAGCTGTGGCCGAACGCGTTGCTCAGGTCGTTCTCGAGCCGTCCCTGGCCTGAGAGCTTCGGCGGGACTACCAGCGCGAGAAGCTGGTGTCGGCCTCCAGACGCAGCGCAAACGCGGTGATCAGCGCGATCGCCGCCTCGACGTCGCCGAGCTCCACGAGCTCGACCGGCGAGTGCATGTAGCGCAGCGGGATCGACAGCACGGTGGTGGGGACCCCGGCCCGGCTGAGATGGACGGAGTCGGCGTCGGTGCTCGTGCCGCGTCCCGAGACCTCGGTGGCGAGCGGGATCTTCTCCGCCCGGGCGGTCTCGTCGAGCAGCTCGTTGAGACGCGCGTTGACGATCGCGCCGCGGGTCAGCACGGCGCCGTCGCCCAGGCCGTGCTCGCCCAGCTCTCCGGGCTCGACTCCGGGCGCGTCGGTCGCGTGCGTCACGTCGACCACGATGGCCACGTCGGGTCGCAGCCCGTAGGCCATGGCCTGCGCGCCGAATGCGCCGATCTCCTCCTGCACGGCGGCCACCGCGGCCACGGCCCCCGCGCCGCCCCCGGCGTCGGCCACCCGCCGCGCGCTCTCGAGCGCGACGTAGACACCGAGGCGATTGTCGAGCGCGCGCGAAACCAGCCGGCCATTGGGAAGCTCGATGGGCTCGGCGGCGACGACGATCGGGTCGCCCTCGCGTACGAGGCCGCGCGCCTCGTCGGCGTCCTTGGCTCCGATGTCCACGTGGAGCCCCTTGAGCTCCACCGCCTTCTTGCGCTCCTCCGACTCGAGCAGGTGAATGGGCTTGCGCCCGACGACACCGGGAACCGGGCCGTTGCGGGTGAGCACCTCGACGCGCTGCCCGACCAGGATCTGAGGGTCCCAGCCACCGGAGGCGACGATCTTGAGCATTCCCTCCTTGCTCACGTGGCTGACCAGCACCGCGATCTCGTCGATGTGGCCCACGACCGCCAGCAGGGGCCCGTCGGCCTTGCCCTCGACGCGGGCCACCGGCGTGCCCATCGCATCGACGCTGACCGAGGCGAACTCCTCCGCCGCCTCGCGCCAGACGGCCACGGGCGCCGCCTCCTGCCCGGGTGCGCCGGGCGTCCTCAGCAACCGGTCGAGCAGCTCGGGAATGCCGCTCATGCCCGCACCTCCGCACGCTCGAACACGGGCTCGAGGCGCATCTCACTGGTGAGGCTGTTGGCGATGTAGCAGTGGTCGTGCGCGGTGTGGACCAGCTTGCGCACGCGCTCCTCGCTCGCCTCCCCGGCAACGACGATGCGCGGCCGCAGGGTGATCTCGGTGATCCGCACGGGCTCGATGTCCTCGGGCATCACGCCGGAGGCCTCATCGGTGTACTCGACCACGTCGATCCGCGCCTTGGCCGCCAGGTGGAGGAACCAGAGCATCTGACAGGAGGAGGCTGCCATCACCACCAGCTGCTCGGGGTTGAGAACGGCCGGATCGCCCTGGGCCTCGCCCGTGGTGACCCGCAGCGCCTGCTCGGCCGGAGGGGCGTTAACGGTGTGGGTGCGGTCGTAGTGCTCCCAGCCGGGGCCGGTCGAGCCGCGCCACTGGAGATGAGCGTCGTAGTGATGGGTGGCCATCCGGCTGAGTCTACGTGTGGGTCGCCAAAGCGAGACGGCCCGGCGTAAACGCCGGGCCGTCTCTGAGGGAGGAGTGATGCGTATGTGTGATGCGTCGTTGAGAGGAAGTTTCTAGATCGGGGTGGCGCTGTAGCGCGTGATCGAGGTGACCACCAGCGCGCCGAGGCCCGCCGCGGCGAAGACGACGAGCGCCTCCGGCTCTCCGGCGATCCCGAACGCGACGGCGATCAGGAGTAGCGCCAGTGCCAGGCAGCGGTCGAAGAACGCCTGTGCCGAGCTCGGCAGCGTGCCGCGCCCCTCGGCCTCCGTGCCGGCAATGCCCAGCGCGATCGCGAGGGCGCCGATGAGCGTGCCCGTGACGAGCGCGGTCGTCCCCAGCTCCAGCAGGAGCGGAGCCGCGATAAGCCCACTGCCGGCGAGCACGAGCAGGCCGGCGCGAAAGGCGGGAGAGATGAGTCTCAACACTGTCACCGCAATCGAGGTTACGCTGAGTAGGTCCGGGTTGTGTGATGTCGGTCACACAGCTCTGCGGGGGTACTCTGGGCGCGTGTCAAAGCGGCGCCTGGACTCTGTGCTGGCCGATCGGGGCCTGTTTGAGACGCGCTCGCGCGCGGCTGCCGCGGTCATCGCCGGCGACGTCCGGGTGGGCGGCCGGCCCGCGCGCAAGCCGGGTGAGATGGTGGCCGACGACGCCGAGCTCGCGGTCGCCCAGGCCCCACCGTTCGTTTCGCGCGGCGGCATCAAGCTGGCCAACGCCCTGGATGCCTTCTGCCTGAATCCCGCCGGGCGGCTGGCTCTGGATGTGGGCGCTTCGACGGGCGGCTTCAGCGACTGCCTGCTGCAGCGCGGAGCGGCCGCGGTCACTGCGCTCGACGTGGCCTACGGCGAGCTCCACTGGCGCCTGCGCAACGATTCCCGCGTCACGGTCGTGGAGCGCCAGAACGCCCGTAGGCTGACGCCCGACATGCTGCCCTACGCCCCGGAGCTGATCGTGGCCGACCTCTCGTTCATCTCCCTGTCCAAGGTGCTGCCGGCGGTGCTGGCCTGCGCGGCCCCGCGCTTCGACTGCCTGGCCATGATCAAGCCTCAGTTCGAGGTGGGGCGCGAGCGCGTGAGCCGGGGCGGGGTCGTCCGCGCGCCCGAGGACCGTCGGGCGGCGCTGGTGGCGGTGGGCGAGTTCGCGCGCGAGCAGCTCGGCGTCGCGCTGCTCGGCTTTGCCCCGTCGGGCCTTCCGGGGCCGGCCGGCAACCGCGAGAGCTTCGCGTGGCTCGCCGAGGCGGGCCGGGGCGGGGCCGTCACCGACGTGGAAGCGGCAGCGCGGAGGGCGGAGCCATGACCGAGCGCCCGCGGGCGATCGCGGTGTACAGCCACACGCGCATCGCGGATACCAACGGCCCGTTGAGGCGGGTGCTCGAGCTGGCCCGGGAGGCGGACGTCGAGGTGCGCCTGGATCGCGACGAGGCCGAGAAGCACACGCTCACGGTGGATGACGGTGTCTCCATTGTCGACGACCCGGCCGCCGGCGTCGACATCGCCGTGGTGCTGGGCGGCGACGGCACGATCCTGGGTGCGCTGCGTCGCTTCGCCGGCACCGGGGTGCCGGTCTTCGCGGTCAACTTCGGGGCGATCGGTTTCTTGGCCACGGTGGAGCCCTGGGAACTGGAGGTGGGCGTCCCGCGGGCGCTCGCCGGCGAGTTCGACGTCATGCAGCTGCCCGGGCTGCTGGCGCAGACCGCCGACGGCGACGAGCTCGCAGTCAACGACATCTCGTTCCACCGGCGCCCCAACGGCCGGGTGGCCGAGCTGGCCTATCTGGTGGAGGGAGAGGAGCTCGGCGAGGTGCGCTGTGACGGCCTGGTGGTGTCCACTCCGGCCGGATCCACGGGCTACAACCTGGCCAACGGTGGGCCGGTGCTGGCCTGGGGGGTGGAGGGGTTCGTGGTCTCCTTCATCGCTCCCCACACGCTCACGGCGCGCTCGCTCGTGGTGGCCCCCGGCGACACGCTGGCGGTCACGAACCGGTCCCGCGAGGACGAGGTCGACATGACCACCGACGGCCGCTCGGTCGCGACACTCGCCCCCCGGGAAACGGTGCGCATTCGCTTCGACGGGGACCGCGTGCGCCTGGCCCAGGCGCCTGGCGCGACCTTCTACCACCGCCTGCGCGACAAGTTCGGCCGCCTCTCCTACTGAAGGCGCGCAGTTTGCGCACGGGGATGTGACTGCCGGCCCGCTCCGTCGGGTCGCGCTGGTAGACCTGAGCCGTGCTCCTCGAGCTGCGCATCGAGAACCTGCTCCTGATCGAGAGAGCCGAGCTGCGGCCCGGCGAGGGGCTCACCGCGATCACCGGGGAGACGGGGGCGGGCAAGACCGTGCTCGCCCATGCGCTGGACCTGCTGCTGGGCGGAAAGGCACGCAGCGGCATCGTCCGCCCGGGCGCCCGCGAGGCCTATGTCGAGGGAGTCTTCGAGCTGCCCCTCGGCCTGCTCGAGGAGCCCGGGCTGGCGGAGCTGCGCGAGCGTGTCGGGGAGCTCGACGCCGATGGGGGAGAGGGCCAGGCGCCGCGCGAGATCGTGCTGGCCCGGCGGGTCAGCGCCGAGGGCCGCACGCGGGCGCTGGTGCAGGGACGATCGGCCAGCGCCGCCGATCTCGCCGCGCTGGGCGGCCGGCTGGTGGCCTTCTTCGGCCAGCACGAGCACCGGCGGCTCATGCTGGCCTCGGCCCAGCTCGACCTGCTCGACGGCTTCGGTGGCCGGGAGCAGCTGGCGCTGCGGCAGCGGCTCGGACTGGCCCACGCGCGAGCGCGGGACCTGGGCCGCGAGCTCGAGGACCTGCGCGAGCGGGCGGGCACGCGCGACCGCGACCTCGACCTGCTCGCCTTCGAGATCGAGGAGATCGAGGAGCTCGGCCCCAGCGAGTCGGAGCGGCAGGAGCTGGTAGCAGAGCGGGAGCGCCTGCGCCGCATGGACGGCCTGCTGGCCGCAGCCGGCGCGGGGGCCGAGGCGATCGCGCCTGCGGCGGGCGAGGGCGGGGCGGCCCTGCTGCTGGCCGAGGCCGAGCGCCTGGCCGAACCGCTGGCGGGGATCGACCCGCAGCTCGACTCGCTGGCCGCGCGGCTGGCGGCGCTGCGCCTCGAGGCGGAGGACCTCGGCGTCGAGCTGCGTCGCTACACCGACTCCCTGGAGGCCGAGCCCGGGCGCCTCAACGAGGTGGAGGAACGACTCGAGCTCTACGACCGGCTCGAGCGCAAGCACGGGGGCAGCGTGGCGGCCGTGCTCGCGCACGCCGAGCGCTGCCGAGCGGAGCACGAGCGGCTGGAGCGCGCCGAGGTGGAGACCGAGCGCGTGCAGGCCGCCCTGGCGTCGGCCGAGGCCGAGCGGGACGAGCTGGCCCGGGGCCTTGGCGAAGCGCGCCGCAAGGCGGCCCCGCGCCTCGCCAAGCGGGTCCAGAAGGAACTGACGGCGCTGGCCATGGAGGGCGCCTCCTTCGAGGTGGCGGTAGAGGCCCGAGAAGCCGTCGGAGCGTCAGGTGCCGAACGGGTGGAGCTCATGCTCGCCCCCAACCGCGGCGTGCCCGCGGCGCCGATCCGCGATGCGGCTTCGGGCGGGGAGCTGTCGCGGGTGATGCTCGCCCTGATGAGCGTGGCGGGAGCGGGCGAGTCGCGCACGGTGGTGTTCGACGAGGTGGACGCCGGCGTGGGCGGCCAGACCGCCCGCGCGGTCGGCGAGCGCCTGCGCTCGCTGGCAGAGGGCCGCCAGGTGCTGTGCATCACCCACCTGCCCCAGATCGCCGCGCTGGCCGACACCCACTTCAGGATCGAGAAGACCGCGTCGGGGCGCACCGCACTCACCACCGTCGAGGCGCTCGAGGGCGACGGCGTTGTGGAGGAGCTGGTGCGGATGCTGGGCGCCGACGCCTCCGACGGCGCGGCCCGGCGCCATGCTCAGGAGCTGCTGGCGGCGGCATGAGCCACGGATCGATGCCTCCGCCGCATCGATGGGTAGACTCGAACTCCCAGAGATTGATGTCCGACTCGCGCCCCGCCACCCGCTTCATCTTCGTCACCGGCGGCGTGGTCTCCGCTCTGGGCAAGGGCATCGCCGCCGCCTCCCTGGGTCAGCTGCTGGTAGCGCGCGGTCTGTCCGTGACGATCCAGAAGTTCGACCCCTACATCAACGTCGACCCGGGCACGATGAGCCCGTTTCAGCACGGCGAGGTGTTCGTCACCGAGGACGGCGCCGAGACCGATCTCGACCTGGGCCACTACGAGCGCTTCACGGACGTCAACACGAGTCGCGCCTCCAACGCCACGGCGGGCGCGATCTACAACTCGGTGATCCGGCGCGAGCGCCGCGGGGACTACCTCGGCGGCACGGTGCAGGTGATTCCCCACATCACCGACGAGATCAAGAACCGCATCAAGCTGGTGGCGGAGTCGACCAACGTCGACTTCGTCATCACGGAGATCGGCGGCACCGTGGGGGACATCGAGTCGCTGCCCTTCCTGGAGGCGCTGCGCCAGTTCCACTCCGACTTCGGGCGCGACCGCTGCATGTTCGTCCACCTCACGCTCGTGCCCTTCCTGGGCCACGCCGGCGAGCTCAAGACCAAGCCCACCCAGCACTCGGTCCAGGAACTGCGCCGGATCGGCATTCAGCCCGACATGGTCATGTGCCGCAGCGAGGAGCAGCTCGGGCGCGAGATCCGCGAGAAGATCGCCCTGTTCGCCAACCTGCCGGTCAGTTCGGTCACCTCGGCACGTGACGTCGACTCGATCTACAAGGTCCCGCTCGAGTTCGCCGCAGAGGGAGTGGATGAGGCCGTGCTGTCGCACTTCGGGCTCGAGGCGCCGCCCCCCGACCTGACGGACTGGAACAACCTCGTCGCGCGCATCGAATCGGCCACCCAGCCGGTGCGGATCGCCCTGGTGGGCAAGTACAACCAGCTGGCCGATGCCTACCTGTCGGTGATCGAGGCGCTCAAGCACGCCGGCTCCCACCACGGCGGTCGCGTCGAGGTGCACTGGGTCGACAGCGAGCGGCTAACCGACGGCGAGGTCGAGCGCGAGCTGGCCACCTGCCACGGCATCCTGGTGCCGGGCGGCTTCGGCGTGCGCGGCATCGAGGGCAAGATCCAGGCTGCGCGCTACGCACGCGAGCACGGAGTGCCCTATCTCGGCATCTGCCTGGGGATGCAGATCGCGGTGGCGGAGTTCGCGCGCCACGTGGCCGGGATGGAGGGGGCCAACTCCACCGAGTTCGACCCGGAGACGCCCTACCCCGTGATCGACCTGCTGCCCGAGCAGAAGGAGGTCCAGGACATGGGCGGCACCATGCGCCTGGGGGCCGACCCGGTCAAGCTCCACGACGACACCCGCGCCCGTGAGATCTACGGCGACGCCGTCATCTACGAGCGCCACCGTCACCGCTACGAGGTCAACAACCACCTGCGCCGGCGCCTCGAGGAGGCCGGAATGGTCTTCAGCGGCACCTCACCGGACGACCGCCTGGTCGAGGTCATCGAGCTGCCCGGCCACCCCTTCTTCGTCGCCTCCCAGTACCACCCGGAGTTCAAGTCCCGCCCCTTGCGCCCCCAGCCGCTGTTCCGCGAGTTCGTGGGCGCAGCTATGGGCGAGGCCAGCGAACGGGCGCCCGAGGTCGAGCCGGAGGTACGGGCCGAGTCGCGGGCCTGATCGCCTGCTCCTCGATTCTCGCCGGGCCCGGAGGGCGGTCGCACACAGCGCTGAGGATGTCCTCGAGCGGTTCGGCGGCCAGGATGCGGTTGTCGACGTCGACGCTCCCGTCGGCCTGATCCAGCTCGCGCAGGTTGCCCGGCCAGCGGACGAGGCGGATCTGGCGGTCGGCGATCTCCAGGCCGGTGACGTCGCCGTCCGGGAACGAGCAGCAGCCCGTGTTGAAGTAGCAGGGCGGCTCCACCGTCACCCCCTTCCGGGGGCGGCGCCCCCAGGTGCGGGCGTACTCCAGCTCGGCCCGGACGCCGGCCGCGGCCTCGTGATCGTGAGCCGCGAGGACGCGCTCGAGCTCGCGCCCCAGCTCGGCCACCGGCCTGGTGGGCGGCGGATCGGGAACGGAACGGGCGAAGACCGGTCGATGCGTGTGGCCGGTGATCAGCACGACGCCGGGTTTGTGGGCCCTGGCCCATTCGAGCATGGCACGGTCGTGCTTGGCCCGCAGCGCGTAGTCGCGCGCCGGGGTGGTGGCCGAGAGGCCGGTCCGGCGCTGGATCGGCCGCCAGACGTAGCGCACGAACAGGCGTGACAGCCAGCGCCAGCGTCCGCTGTCGAGGGTCCCCTGATGGCCGTGGACCAAGAACAGCGTCGCCGGCGTCCGGCCGGGACGCGCGACCCGCAGGCGCAGGGCTTCACGCACGCGTATGTCGTCCCCGAACAGCTCGCGGAGGTGCCTTGCTACTTCGCGTTCCGAGGCCCACTGATCGTCGTGGTTGCCGTAGAAGCGTTCGAGGCCGTTGCCGTCGCGCTGGAAGCTGGCTTCGAGCTCGAGCACCTCGCCGTACTGGGCGATCACGTCCTCGGCGTGCTCCTCCCACAGCTCCTCGGCGTCGCCGAGGATGAAGAGCCGGTAGCCCGCGTCCAGGTAGTAGCCCAGGGCGGCGGCGTAGGCGTGCTCGCAGCGCCGGAAGTCGTCGGCCGGATCGCCGACCCCCTTGTGCTGGTCGGAGAGGATCGCGATCCGCTCGTACTCGGGATCCAGAGGCTGCTCTTCGGCGCGCGCGAAGGCCGCGTCGAGCCCTGTGCGGATGCGCTCGAGATAGTTGCGGTCCAGCTGTTGCGGCACCGCCGGCAAGTATCTCCGATCAGGCGGAATTCGCTGGTGCGCCCGCCGGCTCGAAGATGAGGATGGTCACGCCGTCGCCGACCGTTTTCGAGTCGGTGAGTCGCATGGGCTTCTTGTCGCTCGTGTCGCCGAACAGGCGCTTCCCGGTTCCGAGCACAACCGGATAGACCATCAGCCGCAGCTCGTCGACGAGGTCCTTCTCCACCAGCGTCTGCACGAGTTGCGCGCTGCCGTGGACGTAGATGTCCCCGTCGAGCTCCTGCTTGAGCTGCCCGACCTCCCGCTCGACGTCACCGCTGAGCACCATGGAGTTGTTCCAGTCCGGGTCCTCGAGCGTCGAGGAGACGACGTACTTGGGCATGCTGTTGAACTTGTCCGCGAACTCGCCTCCCCGGGAAGGCCAGGCGGCCGCAAAGCCCTCGTAGGTCACGCGCCCCAGCAACAGCGCTTCCGCGTCATTGCCTTCGTCGCCCTTGAACTTGTTGCCCTCCTCACCTCGGTCGATCTCGAACGTCCAGGCGCCGCGCACGAAGCCGTCGTCTCCGCCCGGAGCCTCCATGACCCCGTCCAACGACACGAACTCGGTTACCACGATCCGGCCCATCTCGTTCCTCCAATGTCGTTTCCATCGGCGTGGCCCAGTACCATACTCAATTAGACGCTTGATAAAGCAGTTTCTTGAATAACGATGGCAGTCGACCAACTCAGTGGCACCTTCGCGGCGCTCGCCGACCCGACTCGGCGGCAGATCCTGGCGCGCCTGGCGGAGGGCGAGGCCACCGTCAACGAGCTCGCCGAGCCGTTCCCGATGAGCGTGCAGGCGGTCTCGCAGCACCTCAAGGTCCTCGAGCGCGCGGGCCTCATCACGCGCGGCCGCTCGGCCCAGCTTCGGCCCTCGCGGCTCCAGGGTGCGCCGCTCCGGGATGCGGCCGAATGGTTCGAGGGCTACCGTCGTTTCTGGGAGGCCGGCTTCGAGCACCTCGATGTGCGGCTGCGGACCACCGAGGAGGGAACCGAAGATGGCTGAAGGTGCGGGACTCAGCATCACCCGTGTGTTCGAGGCTCCGCGCGAGCGCTTGTGGAAAGAGTGGACGGAGCCCGAGCGCTTCGCTGACTGGTTCGGTGGCCCGGACTCCGAGGTGCCGTCGTCGACGGTCTCGCTGGACGTCAGGCCGGGCGGTTCCTGGCGGGCCACCATGTTCGCCGGCGCCGACCGGCGCGAGATCCGCTGGACAGGCGAGTATCGCGAGGTGGTGGAGCCCGAACGGCTGGTCCTGACCTTCTCCGACCAGCCCGATGAGGAGCGCTACGAGCTGGTCATCGTGGTTCTCAACGACCTGGGCGACGGCCGCACCGAGATGCTCTTCGAGCAGCGCGGGCACATGGCGGCCAAGCAGTACGAGGCGGCCGGCGAGGGCTGGGGTTCCTTCTTCGCCCGGCTGGCCGAGCGCCTGTCCGGAGACTGACCGCCCGGCTCAGGGCCCCTTGCCGCCCAGCAGCTCGAGCTCGATCATCTCCCAGTCCTCGACGAGGGCCATCACGGTGGTCACGTCATCGCTGCCGCGAACCTGCTCTAGCGAGGCATCCAGAGCGCCCTGGCTCTTCCACAGCTCGGTGACCCACACGATGTCCGGTTCACCCGCCTGGCGGTTGATCAGATAGAGCTCGCAGCCGGGGTCGCCGTCGAGCTCGTCGGCGGCGGCCAGCAGCAGTTCGGCGAGCTCCCCGCCACGACCCTCGCGTGCGACAGCCTTCCCGTAGCGTGCGACCCGGCTCATGGGGGCGAGGGTAGCCGTCAGTCCAGCCAGCCGAGCTCCAGGTCGCGTTCGAGGAATCGCCCCAACCGCCCGGCCTCGGCGGCGGTCTGCTTGCGCGCCCAGGCGGGCAGCGTCACGAAGGGCTCGATCTCCACCAGCAGGCGTGCCCCCTTGACCTCGTGGCGCCAGACCCCCTCCATGCGCCCATTCACCAGGAGCACGGGCGAGATCCAGCCCTGCGGGCGGTACACGCGCGCCTTGTGCTGAGGGTCGAGCAGCGCCGAAGCGCTGCGCGACGCGCCCAC
This sequence comes from uncultured Thermoleophilaceae bacterium, assembly GCA_963813495.1. Lineage (GTDB taxonomy): Bacteria > Actinomycetota > Thermoleophilia > Solirubrobacterales > Thermoleophilaceae > JACVRW01. The sequence continues at coordinate 180,878 of CAWEZC010000003.1, read as the reverse complement.
CACCCATTGGTCGAAGCCGGGCAGCAGGCGCGCGGTGTTGTGCGCCTTCGCGGCCAGGGCTTCGCCCGCGTCCTCGCTCAGCATCCAGAGGCCCTGCTCGCCATCGACGTCGACCTCGACGGCCTCGTCGCCGAGGGCCCTGAGCATCTGCCCGGCCTTGGCCGGACTCACGCCCCACCAGCGGGCGAAGTCCTCCCGCGTGGCTGGAGCGTAGGCGCCCAGGTAGCGGCGGGTCAGCTCGGCCAGCGCGTCGTCGGGCGACGGGTCATGGACTTCGGAGCGCAGCCAGCTGCGCGGCGTCGTGAAGCGGACCTTCGGTCCCTCGCCCGGTCCGAAGCACAGCAGGCCCCTAAACGACGCCGGCTTGAGGTAGGGCCCCCAGCTTCCCCGGATGCGCTCGCCCATGCCCGCCGAGCCACTGATCCGCTCGACCTCGCGGGCGAGCTCTTCGCGGGTGCGAAGCTCCCCGTCGAGTGCGCTCCCGATCGTCTCCACCAGCCGCTCGAGCTCGTCGCGCGTGATGCCGAAGCCGCGGAGCCAGACCGGCTTGAGGTAATGCTCGTAGGTACCGAGCGCGGCCAGCCACAGGCCGAGCTCGGCCGCTGGCAGCAGGTGAAGCGTCCCGCGCATCGCCCACAGCTTCACCAGTGAGCGGTCCTCCCAGAGCGCGGCCGGAAGAGCCTGTGGCGGGAGCCGATCGAGCCGGGCCCACAGTGTGAGCTCGGCCGAGGACATGACTTGGGCATGCAGGCCGCACAGCCCCGATACCACCTCGAGCAGCTCGCCGGCCGGCCGGCGCTCGAGCAACGAGTGCCGGTTCATGCGCCACGCCAGGGCCCGCTTCCAGCTGAGCTTCGCCGCCGCCTTGGTGGTCGTGCGCGCCACGGCGGGCGACACTAGTCAAGCCGGGTGTGGCGGCCGGGCTTCGAGACACCGTCTTCCCAGTCCTGCGGCCTTCGCGCGAGGCGGATAGCGTCTCGGGCGTGCCCGAGCTGTCTACGACTGCAGAGCGCGAGCAGCTGATCGCGGACTTCATCCGCTTCTGCGAAATCGAGAGTCCCTCCGGCCGCGAACGCGCGATGGCCGACGCGGTCAAGGGGGAACTCGAGCTGCTCGGGCTCCAACCGGTCGAGGACGACAGCGCCGCCGACACAGGCTCCGATGCCGGGAACGTCTTCAGCCGCATCCCGGGCCCGGAGGGCGCCCCCACCCTCCTGCTGTGCGCGCACGTCGACACGGTGCCGCTCACCGGAGCGGTCGAGGTGGACCGTCAGGACGGTCTGCTCACCAACCGCCACGAGGCCATCCTCGGCGCCGACAACAAGGCGGCCGTGGCCACGATCCTCGCCGCCGTCCGGCGCCTGCGGCGCGAGGGGACCCGGGTGGGCATCGAGGTCCTCTTCACCACGAGCGAGGAGAGGGCCCTGCGCGGGGCCAAGGCCTTCGACAGCACCCAGCTGGAGGCTGACTTCGGATACGTGTTCGACCACGCGTCGCCGGTCGGAGAGATCGTGATCGCCTCGCCCACCTACTACCGGCTGGCGGCCGCCTTTCGCGGCCAAGCCGCCCACGCGGGCATCCGCCCGGAGGCCGGAGCCAACGCGATCGCGGCGGCCGCCGGAGCCATCGCGAGCATGCCCTTCGGCCGCCTCGACGCCGAGACGACCGTCAACGTGGGGCGGATCGAGGGGGGCACCGCGGCCAATGTCGTGGCCGAGCGCTGTCTCGTCGAGTTCGAAGCGCGCAGCCTGGATGACGCCCGCGCGGGCGAGGTCATCAGCGAGATCGCCGACGCCTGCACCCAGGCGGCGAGTGACGGCCACTGCGACGTGGAAACGTCGGTCGAGCGCCTGTTCCAGGGGTACCGGCTCACGCGCACGGCGCCTGCGGTGGAGACCGCCGCCCGGGCGCTCGAGGCGTGTGGCATCGAACCGTCCTACATCGCCACCGGCGGGGGCAGCGACGCCAACGCGCTGATCGCCGCCGGCCTGACGGTGGTCAACCTCGCCAACGGCACGGAGCGCAACCACCAGCCCGACGAGGCTGTGACGGTCGAGGCCCTGACGGCGATCCTCGACGTGACCCTGGCCCTCGTGGACGAGACCGGCAGGCAGGCGGGCGCATGAGCTTCGAGCGCGTAGGCTCGCGCACGGCCTGGGAGGGCCGGATCGCCAAGGTCCGGGTGGACACCTTCCGCTATGAGGATGGCGACGAAGCCGAGCGGGAGATCGTCGAGCACCCCGGCTCGGTGGCGATCCTGGCCCACGACGGCGAGCGGCTGTTCCTCGTCCGCCAGCCGCGGGAAGCCGTCGGTGCGGAGGGTCTGCTCGAGCTGCCGGCGGGCAAGCTCGACGAGGGGGAGAGCCCGCTCGACAGCGCCAAACGCGAACTGGCGGAGGAGATCGGCAAGGCCGCCGAGGAGTGGCGGCATCTGACGAGCTTCTACCTGTCGCCCGGCTTTGCCGACGAGGCTTGCCACCTCTTCCTGGCCACCGGCCTGCGCGATGAAGCTGCCGAGGCCGACGAGAACGAGCGCATCGAGATCGTGGAGCTGCCGCTCGGGAAGCTCGCTGGCGCTATCGAGGAGTGCCGCGACGCCAAGACGCTCGTTGGGCTCCTCTGGCTCCAGGCCCGCGAGCTCTGACGCCGGCCGGGCGCTGACGCCCGTCTTGCACCATCAAGGGATGCCGGTGCCGCGCCCGAATGCGTCAGGGCATGGCAACGATCGAACGCCCGCCCGCCCAGCGTCGCTTCGAGCATCTCCTGCTCGACTTCCTGTCCTACCTCGAGTTCGAGCGCGGGCTCTCGCGCAACACTCTCGAGGCCTACCGGACCGACCTCCTCCAGTACGGGCGCTTCCTGGAAGCTCGTGAGCTGTCCGCGCTCGACGCCGGCGCGGGGGACGTGGCCGACTTCCTCGCCGGCCTGGGACGAGGGAGCGAGGAGCGAGCACCGGCAGCGCCGTCGACCATCCATCGCAAAGCGGCATGCCTGCGCTCCTTCTATCGCCATCTGCGCCGCGACGGCCTGCTCGACACCGATCCGACCGCCACGCTGAGCTCGCCGCGGCGCGCGCGCAAGCTCCCCCACGTGCTCAGCCGCGGTGAGGTGGACCGCCTGCTGTCCCAGCCCAAGGGCAGCGAGCCGGCCGCGCTGCGCGACCGGGCCCTGCTCGAGCTGATGTACGCCTGCGGCCTGCGGGCGTCGGAAGCCACCGGGCTGGAGCGCGGCGACGTCGACCTCGAAGAACACGTGCTGCGCGCTCGGGGCAAGGGTTCCAAGGAGCGTTTGGTGCCGGTGGGGCAGAGCGCGCTGCGGGCGGTGCGGATCTACCTGGAGCGGGGCCGGCCGGCCCTGGTCAAGGATCTCCCCGAGACGCACCTGTTCGTCAACTTCCGGGGGCGCCGGCTGACGCGGCAGGGTCTTTACAAGATCGTACGCCGCCATGCGCTCACGGCCGGGCTGGCCGACCGCATGAGCCCGCACACCCTGCGCCACACCTTTGCCACCCACCTGCTGGCGGGCGGCTGCGACCTGCGCGCGGTGCAGGAGATGCTGGGCCACGCGGACGTGACCACCACCCAGCTCTACACCCACCTTTCGAGCGAGCGCCTGAAGGACGTCTACTTCATGGCGCACCCCCGCGCGACGCTCAACGGACCCTGAGCGGAGCCTGCTAGAACCGGGCGTATGCCCGAGCTGCCCGAAGTCGAGACGATTCGCCGCCAGCTCGCCCCGGCGCTCGAGGGGCGGCGGCTCACCCGTGTCGAGGTCCTCGACCCGCGCTGGTGCGAGCCCGCGCCGCCCGAGGCCATCAGCGACGCCCTGGACGGGCGGCGCATCGAGGCGCTGGGTCGGCGCGGCAAGTATCTGATCGTCTCGTTCGAGGACGACGTCCACCTGGTCATGCACCTGCGCATGACGGGCAACCTCCTGCTCGTGCCCGCAGCCGAGGACGACGGCGACCGTCCTCATCTGCGGGTGCGCTTCGAGCTCGCCCGCACGCGCGAACGGCCGGCCGAGCACGTGGTGTTCGTGGACGTGCGCCGCTTCGGTACCGGCGACGTGCTGCTGGGCAGCGATGCGCTCGCCGAGTACTTCGCCTCGCGCCTGGGCGTCGAGCCGCTCAGCCCGGACTTCACCGCCGAGGCCGTGCGGGCCCTGGCGCGCGGCCGAAAGCAGCCCGTGAAGGCCTTCCTGCTCAACCAGGAGCGCATCGCGGGGGTGGGCAACATCTACGCCGACGAGGCGCTCTTCCGAGCCCGCATCCACCCCCTGCGCCCGGTGGGGAACCTCAGGCGCGCCCAGATCGAGGCGCTGCGGGAAGCGGTGGTTGCCTCGCTCGAGCTCGGGATCGACTCCAAGGGGGCGTCGATCGACGACTACCGCCACGTGGACGGCGCCCAGGGCAGCTTTCAGGACCGCTTCCTGGTGCACACGCGTGAGGGCGAGCCCTGCCCGCGCTGTGGCACGCCGATCCAGAAGCTGCGCGCCGCCGGTCGTGGGACCTACGTGTGTCCGAGCTGTCAGCCGCGGCCGCGACGCCGCAGGGCTCAGCCGGCCACCGGCCGTCTCTGATCAGGCCGCGAGCAGGTCTTCCAGGCCGCCGGAGCGGTCGGCCTCGAGCAGCTCGCGAAAGCCGCCGATGGCGCGCTGGCCCACCACGATCTGCGGGAAAGTCATCTGGCCCGTGAGCGCCACCAGCTCGGCGCGGCCGTCCGGGTCCTTGGCCAGGTTGATCTCGCGGTACACGAAACCGCGCGCCTGTAGCAGCGCCTTGGCCTGGCGGCAGAAGCCGCAGGGCTCCGTGGTGTAGAGGACTACCCCGTTCGCGTCCGACATCGGCTTCAGAGTCTAGGAGTCGGCGAAGCCGACGGTTACGGGCGCCCGGATGGCGCCCTCCAAATCAAGGCGCGGACAGGATGTCCGCGGAGGTACCCGTTGCGTTCCTTCAAAACCGAAGCCATCGTCCTGCGCTCCATCCGCTACGGCGAGGCCGACCGCGTGCTGCACCTCTACACCGCCGACCATGGCCGGGTGGGGGCGGTGGCCAAGGGGGTTAGGCGGGTCAAGTCGCGCTTGGGCGGGCGCCTCGAGCCACTGAGCCGGGTCGGGCTCGTGCTGCACCAGGGCCGCGGCGAGCTGTGCACGATCAGCCAGGCCGACACCGTCCACGCCCATCCGGCGCTGCGGGAACGGCGGGAGTCGCTCGAGCGCGCCTCCCAGGCCTGCGAGGCGGTGCTGCGGCTGCTCGACTCGAACGAGCCCAACCGGCCCGCCTATAACCTGCTCAGCAACGAGCTCGCGCTGCTGGACGCCGATCCCGGGCTGGCCTGCCGCGCCCAGGCGCTCGCGTTCCGGCTCAAGCTGCTGCTGGCCGCGGGCTTCGCGCCCGAGCTGGCCTCCTGCGCTTCGTGCGGCGAGATCGAGCACCTGGGTGGCTTCTCGCCCGCGGCCGGCGGGGTGGTGTGCTCGGGCTGCGAGGCGGGCTCGTTCCCGCTCGGCGAGGGTGCCCATCGCTTCCTGGTCGAGGCGCTCGCCCGGCCGCTCTCCGAGACCCCAGCGGCGCAGGAGCGGGCCCTTGCGCAGGCCGACCGCGCTATAGCCGAGACGCTCGAGCACCACGCCCACGTGCGATTGAGGCGGGTGGCCTAGGGGCATACAGTCCCGTCCACGTGACGACCGCCGCCGCCACCAAGCTGGTCTACGACTTCGCCGAGGGGTCACGCGACATGCGCGATCTGCTGGGCGGCAAGGGCGCGAACGTCGCTGAGATGACGCGTGTGCTGGGCGCCGAGCGGGTGCCGGCGGGCTTCACGATCACCACCGAGGCCTGCGTGGCCTACATGCAGGCGGGAGGCGAGTTCCCCGAAGGTCTCGAGCAGCAGGCGGACGAGGCCCTGGGGCGGCTGCAGGAGCTCGCGGGGAAGCGGCTCGGCGACGCGGGCGACCCGCTGCTGGTGTCCGTGCGCAGCGGCGCACGCGAGTCGATGCCGGGCATGCTCGACACCGTCCTCAACCTGGGCCTGAACGACGAGTCGGTGGAGGGCCTGGGCGGCGATCGCTTCGCCTGGGACTCCTACCGGCGCTTCGTGCAGATGTTCGGCAACGTCTGCCGCGGGATCAAGGGCGAGCGCTTCGAGGAGCTGATCGAGGAGCGCAAGCGCGAGGCCGGGGTGAAGGACGACACCGAGCTCTCGGTGGACGACCTCAGGGCGCTGACGGCCGGCTTCAAGAAGGTGTTCGAGGAGGAGACCGGCGACGAGTTTCCGCTCGATCCCCGCGTGCAGCTGATCCAGGCGATCAAGGCCGTCTTCGACTCCTGGACGGGCGAGCGCGCCGTGGAGTACCGCCGCATCAATCGCATCCCCGACGAGTGGGGCACGGCCGTCAACGTCCAGCAGATGGTCTTCGGAAACCGCGGCGACGCGTCGTGCAGCGGGGTGGCCTTTTCGCGCGACGAGATCACCGGCGAGCCCACGCCGAGCGGGGACTTCCTGCCCAACGCCCAGGGCGAGGACGTGGTGTCGGGGGTGCGCACGCCGCTAGACATCTCCGCGCTGGCCGAGTCGATGCCCGAGGCGCACGCCCAGCTGATGGAGATCCTGCGCACGCTCGAGCGCCACTACGGCGACATGCAGGACACGGAGTTCACCGTGGAGGAGGGCACCCTCTACATGCTCCAGACGCGCACTGCCAAGCGCCCGGCGCAGGCCGCGGTGCGCTTCGCCGTGGACGCGGTGGAGGAGGGGCTGCTGCAGCGCGCTCCGGCGATCGCCACGATCGAGGCGGGCAAGCTCGATGCGCTGCTGCACCCGGGCTTTGCGGCCGGCGCCGAGTTCGACGTGCTGGTCAAGGGCATCGCCGCTTCGCCGGGCGCAGCCAGGGGCGAGATCGTCTTCAGCGCCCAGGATGCGATCGCCGCGGCGGGGGAGGGACGTCACGTGATCCTGGTGCGCCCGCACACCGACGCCGGCGACGTGGCCGGCTTCCACGCCGCCGAGGGGATCCTGACCAGCAAGGGCGGCAAGGCCAGCCACGCGGCGCTGGTCGCGCGCGGCATGGGCATTCCCTGCGTGGCGGGAGCGGGCGACCTCGAGGTGAACCTGAAGGCGAAGACGATGAGCGCCAACGGCACGCGGCTCAGCGAGGGCGACGTGATCGCCATCGACGGGTCCACCGGCGTGGTCACCGTCGACGAGGTGGAGCTGGAGGAGCCCAAGGTCTCGGGCGAGTTCGAGACCGTCTTGAAATGGGCGGACGACCTGCGTGAACTCGGAATCCGGGCCAACGCCGACACCGCCGAGGACGCCGCCAAGGCGCGCGAGTTCGGGGCCGAGGGGATCGGGTTGTGCCGCAGCGAGCACATCTTCCTGGGCACCGAGCACCAGGGCGTTATGCAGGCGATGATCATGGCCGAGACCGACGAGGAGCGCGGGCAGCGCCTCAAGGAGCTCGAGACCCTGCAGCGCGACCACTTCGTGGCGCTGTTCGAGGCCATGCGCGGGCTGCCGGTCACGATCCGGCTGCTCGATCCGCCGCTGCATGAGTTCATCCCCAACGCCGAGGAGCTGGCGAAGGAGGTGGAACGGGCCCGGCAGGAGCACAGCGACGAGCTGGAGGAGCTCGAGAACACGCTCGACCGCGTGCACGAGCTGGCCGAGACCAACCCGATGCTGGGCACCCGCGGGGTGCGTCTTGCGGTGCTGCATCCCGAGATCTACGAAATGCAGATGCGCGCGATCGTGCAGGCGGCGCTGGAGCTGCGGAGGGCGGGGGAGGAGCCCCATCTCGAGGTGATGGTGCCGCTGGTGGCCTACGAGCAGGAGCTCGATCTGATGCGCGAGCTGATGGACCGTGTTGTCGACGCGGAAGGTGGCAGCGACCTGGAGCTGGCCATCGGCACGATGATCGAGCTGCCGAGGGCCTGCTTCGTGGCCGACCGTATCGCCCGCAAGGCGGATTTCTTCTCCTTCGGCACCAACGATCTCACGCAGACCGCGCTCGGCTTCTCCCGCGACGACGTGGGTGGCGCGATGCTGGCCCGCTACATGAAGGAGAAGATCGTCGACCGCTCGCCCTTCGAGACGATCGACCGGCCCGGCGTGGGCTGGCTCGTGCGCCTCGCTGCCTGGGTGGGCCGGGAGGCCAAGCCGGACCTCAAGCTCGGCATCTGCGGGGAGCACGGTGGCGATCCGGACTCGATCGCCTTCTTCCAGCTGGCCGGGCTCGACTACGTGAGTTGCTCGCCCTACCGCGTGCCGATTGCCCGCGTGGCGGCGGCGCAGGCCGCCGTGGCCCAGGCGAGCTCCTAGCGCCGAGCGGGTCAACTGACAGAATCGGGGCGAGCATGACCCCGCAGCTCGCCCGAACGTCCTTCGCCGAGCGGGTGGAGCGACTCGAGCGCGAGTCGCTGTCCCCGCTGGCCACCCGCTCCTACCCCGCCCGGCGCGAGGTGGAGGAGCCCGACTCCGAGCACCGCACGCCATTCCAGCGCGACCGTGACCGAATCGTGCACTCCAAGGCCTTTCGCCGCCTCAAGCGCAAGACCCAGGTCTTCATCGCGCCCGAGGGCGACCACTACCGGACGCGACTCACGCACACCCTCGAGGCGTCCGGCATCGCCCGCAACGTGGCCCGGGCGCTGGGCCTCAACGAGGACCTGACCGAGGCCATCTCGCTCGGCCACGATCTCGGCCATCCGCCCTTTGGGCACACCGGCGAGGCCGTGCTCGACGAGTGTGCCCGCGAGCGCTGGGGGAGTGGCTTTCGCCACAACGTGCATTCACTCCGTGTGGTGGAGAAGATCGAGGCGCTCAACCTCACCGCGGAGGTGCGCGACGGCATCCGCCACCACACCGGTCCGGGCCGTCCGGCGACACTCGAGGGGCGCATCGTGAAGGTGGTGGACCGGATCGCCTACATCAACCACGACATCGACGACGCGATCCGGGCCGGTGTGCTGCGCTTCGAGGATCTACCCGGTCCCGAGATCGAGCTGCTCGGCAGCACGGGCTCAGAGCGCATCGAGACCCTGGTGGTCGACCTGCTGACGCGCTCCGAGCCGGTGGGCGACATCGTCCAGAGCGACGAGGTGGGGGGCGCGATGCTGCGCCTGCGCTCGTTCATGTTCGACAACGTCTACCTCGGTGCGGACGCCCAGCGCCAGACGCCCCGCATCGAGCGCATGCTGCGGGCGCTGTTCGCCCACTACGCCGACAACCCGCCCCCGCCGGTGGTGGCGGGTGCGTCAGATCAGGAGCGCGTGATCGACTGGCTGGCTGGGATGACCGACCGCTTCGCCATTCGTGCGTTCTCCGACCTGTCCGTACCCCAGGGCTTCTGATGGCGCTGTACACCCGCGATTCCATCGATCGCCTGCGCGACGTGGTCGACATGGAGGAGCTGGTGGGCACGAAGACCGATCTGCGCCGTGTCGGCTCGCGCCTGACCGGCCTCTGTCCCTTCCACGACGAGCGCACCCCCTCGTTCTCGGTCAACGTCGCCGACAAGCTCTTCTACTGCTTCGGCTGCCACGCAAAGGGGGACGCGATCGGCTTCGTGGAGCAGACCGAGGGCCTCGACTTCCGCGAGAGCGTGGAGTTCCTGGCCGAGCGCTACGGCGTCGAGCTCGAGCTCGAGAACGAGGACCCGCAGGCCGAGGCGCGCCGGCGCCGGCGCGAGCGGCTGCTGGCGCTGCTCGACCGCGCCGCTCGCTACTACGCCTCCTACCTGTCGGACTCGGCCGAAGCGGGGCGGGCCCGTGAGTATCTGGCCGGACGCGGGCTGTCGGAGGAGACCCTGCGCGACTTCCGGGTGGGCTACTCGCCCAGCGCCTGGGATCGAATGCTGCTCGGTGCGCGCCAGGGCGGGTACTCGGAGGAGGAGCTGATGGCGGCCGGGCTGGCTCAGCGCGGGCGCAACGGCGGGATCTTCGACCGCTTCCGCGGGCGCATCATGTTCCCGCTGGCCGATGGGCGGGGGCGCGTGCTCGGCTTCGGGGCCCGGCAGATGGGCGAGGGGCGCGGCCCGAAATACCTCAATACCAGCGAGAACGAGATCTACCACAAGGGTCGCCAGCTGTTCGGCCTCGATCTGGCCCGACGCGAGGCCGCGAAGAGCGGTCGGATCGTGGTGGTCGAGGGTTACACCGATGTGCTTGCACTTCATCAGGCCGGGATCCGGGAGGCCGTGGCCATCATGGGCACGGCGCTGACCCCGGAACAGCTCGCGGAGATGGGCCGGGCGGCCTCGCGGGTCGTGCTGGCCCTCGACGCCGACCGTTCGGGGCAGGAGGCGATGCTGCGCGCGGCGCGCCTCGCCGACGAGCGCGGACTCGAGCTGCGCGCGGTGGAGATGCCCGAAGGCACCGACCCGGCCGAGCTCGTCACCGGACCCCGCGGGGCGGAGGCCTTCCTGGCGCGGATGGAGAGCGCGGTTGGGATGATCGAGTTTCAGGTGCGCCGGGTACTTGCCGATGCTGACCTCGATACACCGTCGGGCAGGGACAAGGCATTGGAGGAGGCGCGCAAGCTGATCGCCGCAGTACCCGAACGCACCGCAACGAAGGATGCGCTCGTCCGCGAGGTCGCGGACCGGCTCGACGTGCCCGCCGAATACGTGTCGGCCGCTCCTGCGCGGGCCGCTCGCGGCGCTCCGCGTGCGGCTGTGTCCGTCGACCCGGGCCCCGAGCGCGAGGCAGCGGCCGGCCCGGCCGCGACGTCCGCCGGCGAGCTGTCGGTGGCGGCCGAGCGCGCTTTTCTGGCGCTCTGCCTGGCCAGTGGCGAGCGGGGTCGCGAGTACCTGGCCCGGCTATCCGACGAGCACCTCTCCTCGCCGTCGGTCCGAGCGGCGCGTGCCCATCTGGCCGCCTCCTTCGACGATCCCCTGGCCGGGCTGCCCGAGGAGGACCCCGCCGTGGCCGCTCTTGTCACCGGCGTGGCGATGGCCGCGCAGGAGCAGGGCGAGGCCACCGAGCCCGTGCTGCACATGAGCTTCCTGCAGCTCGAGCTGCGCCGGATCGACCGCGAGCTGCGGCGAGCCGCCCACGAGGATGACTTCACGCTTCGCACGGCCTTGGCGGGTGCGCGTCAACGCGTGCGGCAGGAAATGGACCAAGTAATGGGGCAGACGGCGTGAAATGGATAGGGTTGAGACGCCGCGGCGGGGGCCGTTCGGTGTTCTCGAGGCTCCTCCGAGGCTTGGGTCATGACTGAGCGCGCCTCCCCCCCGAACGGCGACTCACACTCCGACGAGGAGCTGCACGCGGCTGCACCCGCTGAGGCTGTCGAGACGGAGAGCGAGGAGCCCGAAGCGAGCGACCTCTTCGACGAGGGGGGCGTGGTCACGGCCGGCCTCAAGGTCGCCCCGCCCGAGCAGGGCGCGGAGGACGCCGTTCGGCTCTACCTGCGCTCGATCGGCCGGGTGCCTCTGCTCACGCGTGAGGACGAGGTACGTCTGGCCAAGCGCATCGAGCAGAACGACATGACGGCCAAGAACGCGCTGATCGAGGCCAACCTGCGCCTCGTGGTTTCGATCGCCAAGCGCTACACCGGGCGCGGGCTGACGCTGCTCGACCTCATCCAGGAGGGCAACCTGGGGCTCATCCGCGCAGTCGAGAAGTTCGACTGGCGCCGGGGCTTCAAGTTCTCCACCTATGCCACCTGGTGGATCCGTCAGGCCATCACCCGCGCGCTGGCCGACCAGTCGCGCACCATCCGGATCCCCGTGCACATGGTGGAGCGCATGAACCGGGTGGCGCGAGCCAAGCGCTCACTGATCCAGAAGAACAACCGCGAGCCCACTCCCGAGGAGATCGGCGAGCTGGTCGAGATGCCGGCCAAGAAGGTCGAGGAGATTTTGAAGCTGGGCCAGGAGCCCGTTTCGCTCGAGGCACCGGTGGGAGGCGAGGAGGGGGACGCGTCCTTTGGCGACTTCATCGAGGACGCCGCGACCGACCGCCCACTCGAGATCGTGGCCAACCGCATCCGCGACAAGGACCTGCTCACGGTGCTCGATTCGCTCGGCTGGCGCGAACGCAAAGTGATCGAGCTGCGCTACGGCCTGGGCGACAAGGGACCCATGACTTTGGAGGACATCGGCCACGAGGTGGGCGTGACGCGCGAGCGCGTCCGCCAGATCGAATCCAAGACGCTCGCCCTGCTGAAGAGCTCGGGCGGAGCGGATCTGCTTGCGGGGACGGCCGACGAGGCCTAAGGCCTCCTCGGCCGTGTTCTGTCAGCTCCGGGGGTGGGACTCGAACCCACAACCCTTCGGTTAACAGCCGAATGCTCTGCCGATTGAGCTACCCCGGATCGATTGGCGGCGCAGGCAAGGTCACGATACCCGCCTCCACCTCAGCATGGCAGTTGGCGCACAGGACGGGCGACCCGAAGCGTGGCGGACGGATCTTGTACCGCGAGGGCAGCCGTGAAAAAGTCGGTTGATGGGTCACTTGGATCCGCGTAGCGTCCTCGCCGGGCTTGCCGCGATCGCCTCTGTGGCCGCCGGCTGTGGCAGCGATGACCAACCGGACGTCCGCGTGGCCGGCACCCCCCAGCCGGATCACGCCCGCGAGGTGGCGCGTAACCCCTACGCGGTCACCTGTCGCGATCTGGCCAGGCAGACGGCCCATCCCGAGAGCGCCAAGCTCGTGATCCGGGCCGAGTTCGCTCTCGCTCAGGTCCCCGAACTCAGGGAAGTGCGAAGGAAGGAGACGCTCAACCGGACCGGTCGCAGCGTGTACTTCGCGCTGACCGAGATCTGCAAGCACCGCGATCCTTCGTTCGAGCCGGCTCGGGACGCCGTCCGGGCGGTCCGGAGGGGCAGGTACCTGGCCGCGCGAAATCGCCCCGGCTGAGGCTCTAGGGCAGCCGGGCGGTGGCGCGCAGGCCCAGGCCGGCTGCCGCCAAGAGCAGCAGCACACCGCCGGCGGCAAACGCCGAGGTCACTTCACGGCGTTCCTTCTTGGTTGCCACGCGGGAGCCGAGCTGCTCGTAGATCTCGCCCAGGTCGCCGGCGTCGGAGACCTCGAAGCTGCGGCCGCCGGAGAGCTCGGCGATGCGGCGCATCGTCTCGGGATCGGGGGGCACTGCCAGCAGGGCGCCGCTCGGCGTGGTGATCACCGCTCCCCGGCTGCCGAGCGCCACCGTGTTGATGGGGATGTTGAGACGGCGGGCCTGGCGGGCCACGCCCAGCGGATCGCGGCCGGTGGTCGCCTTGCCGTCCGAGAGGAGGACGATCGCGGCGGGCGCGCGCTTCTCGCCCTGGCCGTCGACGAGGTCGAGGGCGGCTGCGAGGCCGTCGCCGGTGGCGGTCCCGCCGTCGGCGGACAGAGAGTCGATGACGGCGGCCACCTCGTCGTGATCGTCGGTGGGCGGCTCGATCGTATGCGGTTGCTCCGAGAAGGCAACGGCGCCCACGCGGGCGGCGTCGGGGAGCTCTTCGAGGAAGCGCGTGGCGGCCGTGCGGGCGGCCTCGAGCCGGCTGGGATCGACGTCGTCCGCCAGCATCGAGCGCGACACGTCGGTGACCAGGACCACGGAGGCCTGCTCACTGGGCACGGCCACCGTGGCATGCGGGCGCGCCAGGGCAAGGGCTAGTGCGGCCAGGGCGGCCAGGAAGAGCGCGAGCGGCACGCGCCGGCGCCAGGCGGCCACCGTGGGCACCAGCGGCGCGAGCGTCGAAACGCCTGGGAAGCGGACCGCGTAGCGGCGCGCCCGCCGCCGGCCCGTCACGTAGAAGAGCAGCAGGATCGGGACGAGCGCGAGCGCGCCGAGATAGAGGGGTGAGGCGAAGCTCACGCGAGCCCCCGGCCCAGAGCCCGGGCCCACGAGCCCTCTGTGGATAGCGTCACGCGCTCGGCGCCCGCGCGGCGCAGCGCTCGCGCCACCTCGGCGCGCTTTTCGGCCGCCGCCGCGGCGTAGCCCTCACGCAGCCGCCGGCTGCGCGTGTCGACCTCCACGCGGGCGCCCGTTTCGGGGTCGACCATCGCCATGCGCCCTACGTCGGGGAGTGCCTGTTCGCGCGGGTCGCGGATCTCGATGGCAAGCACGGTGTGGCGTGCGGCCAGCGCGGCGAGCGGCCGGGCCCAGGTCGGCTCGTCGGCAAAGTCGGAGACGATCACCACGAGGCTGGCCCAGCGCGCCAGCCGCCCGAGCCGACCGATGGCGTCCTGGAGCGGCTCGCCCTCGGCGCCGTCGGCGGCTACCCCCTCGGACAGGGCCCGATGGAGCCCGACCCGCGCCCCGCGCCCGCCGCGCGGCGGCAGCAGCCGTGTGACCGGCGCTCCGAAGGTGATCAGGCCGACCTTCCCTCCACGCCGCACCGCCAGCGTGCCGACCACGTCGGCCACGCCCTCGGCCACGTCGCTCTTCAGCCGGTCGGCCGTGCCGAAGGCCATCGAGGCCGACAGGTCGACAGCGAGCCAGACCGTGAGCATCCGCTCGGGCACGTGCTGGCGCACGTGCGGCACGCCGGTGCGGGCGCTGGCGGCAGGGTCGAGCTGACGCACGTCATCGCCGGGCTGGTAGGGGCGCAGCTGCGCCAGCTCGGTGCCAGTGCCCACTCCCGAGCCCCGGTGCTCGCCGGCGAGCAGGCCCCCCGCCCGGCGCACGATGGCGAGGTCGAGCGCCTCCACCAGCGCGCTCGGGACCGACCCGGCTCCTTGGCGCCCCTCCGGCACCCGCAGGACGGCGGGGCCGGCCTCCGGCGCGGAGCCGCGTGAGCGCCGGCCGCTCCGGAGCAACGACGGGTTCACGCCGCCAGCGGCTCCCCGGCGGCGCCCGGTCTCTGGAGGTCGGGCTCGGGCACGGCCTCGAGGATCTGTTCGAGCAGCGAGTCGGCCGAGACGCCGTCGCTCAGCCCCTCATAACTGAGGACGAGCCGGTGGCGCAGCACCTCGGGGGCGAGGTCGCGAATGTCTCCGGCCAGCACGTGGCGCCTGCCGCGCAGCAGGGCCAGCGCGCGCGCCGACTGCACGAGGCCGATCGGGCCGCGGGGACTCGCCCCGTAGCTCAGATGGGCCTCCACATCGCTCAACCCGTAATGCCCGGGCCGCCGCGTGGCGTCGGCCAGGGCGACGGCGTACTCGATCGACTCGCGGTCCACGAACACGTCGCGCACCGCTCCGCGGAAGCTCAGCAGATCCTCGGCGGTCAACCGCACCTCGAGCTCGGGCGCGGGCGAGAGCGAGCTCTCCACCACGGCCGCCTCGTCACCGGGATCCGGATAGTCCACGAGGATCTTCATGAGGAAGCGGTCGACCTGGGCCTCGGGCAGCGGGTAGGTGCCCTCCGACTCGATCGGGTTCTGGGTGGCGAGCACGAGGAAGGGCAGCGGCACGGGGTAGGTCTCGCCCCCGATTGTCACCTGCTGCTCCTGCATGACCTCGAGCAGGGCAGACTGGACCTTGGCCGGAGCACGGTTGATCTCGTCGGCCAGCAGGAAGTTGGCGAACACCGGGCCGAGCTCGGTGTCGAAGCGGGCGCTGTCGGGCCGGAAGATGCGAGTGCCCACAAGGTCCGAGGGCACGAGATCGGGCGTGAACTGGATGCGCCGGAAGCTGCCGCCGACCGCCGATGCGAGCGTCTTGATGGTCAGCGTTTTGGCCAGGCCGGGCACGCCCTCGAGCAGCACGTGGCCGCCCGTCAACAGCGACACCATCACGCGCTCGAGCATCGCGTCCTGGCCGATGATCACGCGCTTGATCTCATACAGGGCGCCCTCGAGCGCCTCGCGGGGGTCCTCGGGCCTGCTGTTCTCGCTCATGGCCGCCAACTTAGGCTCCTGCTTGTCACCGGGGCATAACGGCCCCGGACACATGCGGGCGCTCACTAGTCTCCCTCGGGTGCGCGTGCTCGTGGCCGAGGACGAACGCCGGGTGGCTGATGCGGTGGCTCGCGGCCTGCGCCGTGAGGGCATGGCCGTAGACGTGGCCTACGACGGCGCTGTGGCGCTCGAGAAAGCTCGCCTCAACCCCTACGACGTGCTCGTGCTGGATCGCGACCTGCCGGTGCTCCACGGCGACGACGTATGCCGCACGCTGCGCAGCGAGGACAGCGACAGCCGGGTGCTCATGCTCACCGCCTCCTCGGGACTCGAGGCGGTGGTGGACGGCCTCTCGCTCGGTGCCGACGATTACATGCCCAAGCCGTTCGCCTTCGCCGAGCTGGTGGCGCGCCTGCACGCGCTGGCCCGCCGGGCCAATCCGCCGCGCGCGCCGCTGTTGCGTGCGGGGGACGTGGAGCTCGACCCCGCGCGCCACACGGTCAGCCGCGATGGGCGCGATATCGAGCTCACTCCCAAGGAGTTCGCCGTGCTCGAGGCACTGATGGGCGCCGGCGGCGGTGTGGTGTCAAACGACGAGCTGGTCGAGCGCGTCTGGGACGAGAACGCCGACCCGTTCACCAACTCCGTGCGGATGACGGTGCTGCGCCTGCGCCGCAAGCTCGGGCCTCCCCAGGTGGTGGAGACGGTCAAGGGCGTGGGCTACCGGGTATGACGCCGCCACGCACCACGGTCCGGACCCGTCTCACGGCGCTCTACGCCGGGCTGGTGGGCCTGTCGACGGGGCTGATCCTGCTGGTGAGCTACTGGCTGCTGGGACGCCAGTTCGACCGCACCCTCCCCGATGCCCTCGCCGCCGACGCGCTCGGCGAGGTCGGTTTCCAGTATTTGCTCGCCTTTCTCGGCATCCTGTTGCTCTCCGCGGCCGTGGGCTGGGCCGTGGCGGGCCGGATGCTCGCTCCGGTGCGGCGTATCACCGGCACGGCCCGGCGCGTGTCCGAGGAGGACCTGGGGGAGCGCATTGAGGTCGAGGGCCCCCGCGATGACCTGCGGGAACTGAGCGAGACCCTCAACGAGATGCTCGACCGGCTCGCGGACTCCTTCGAAGCCCAGCGCCGTTTCGTGGCCAACGCCAGCCACGAGCTGCGCAGCCCGCTCACCGTGATCCGTTCCGAGGCCGAGGTGGCCCTGGCCAACCCCGAGCCCGATGTGGACGAGCTGCGCGAGATGGCGGCGTCGGTGGTGGCCGCGAGCCGCCGCACCGAGGCGCTGCTCACGAGCCTGCTGATCCTGGCCCGCAGCCAGCGCGACCTCGTGCGCGAAGAGGAGCTCGACCTCGCTCAGGCCGCGGCCACCTCGGCGCGCCTGGCCGCTCGCGAGGCGGCCGCCCAGAGCGTGCGCATCGAGCTCGCTCTCGATCCCGCGCCCGTGGCGGGGGACCGCGCCCTGCTCGAACGGCTGGTGGCCAACCTCGTGGAGAACGGCGTGCGCTACAACCGCCCGGGCGGATTCGTGTCGGTGCGCACGGGCATGGGTGGGGACGGCCGGGCCGAGCTGCGTGTGGAGAACTCCGGTCCCCGAGTGGCCCGCGACTCGGCTGCGCGGCTGTCCCAGCCCTTCGAGCGCCTCGAGCGCAGCGCCGACGGGCGCGGTGCCGGGCTCGGGCTGTCGATCGTGAGCGCCGTGAGCGAGGCGCACGGCGGCAGCGTGGCCATCGAGCCGCGCGAGTCGGGCGGGCTGAGCGTGTCGGTGCGGCTGCCTAGGAGCGACGATCGTCGCGCCACGGACAGTCACGGCGGTCCGCGACGGGCCGTTCCTGCTTGACCGCGTCGCGCGCCCGGTCCTGTGAAGCGAGCCGGGCGTCGAGCTGAGTGAGGCCCTGCACGGAGGTACCGAGCAGGCCGGCGCCCACCAGCACAGCCACTGCGATCAGGGCCCGTGTCCGACGCACGCGGAGAAAGTTAGAGGAAGGCTCAGGGCAGCCGGCCGAACCAGCGCAGCGAGAGGGCTCCGCCGACGATGAGCAGCAGCACGGCCCCGCCCGCGAATGCGGACGTCACCTGGCGGCGCTCCTCGCGGGTGGCCACACGCGAGCCGAGCCGCTCGTAGACGGCGGCAAGCTCATCGCCCGCGTTGGCGGCGAAGGTGCGGCCGCCGCTGATCGCGGCGATGCGCTTCATCGTGTCGCGGTCCGGCGGCACGGGGCGGGTCGTGCTCGAGCCGTCCGGGCGCTCGACGTCGATGGTGCCGGCGTCGGTGCCGAGCGCCACCGTGTAGACCGGTATGCGCGCCCGCGCAGCCTTCCGGGCCACGGGCAGCGGGTCGCGACCGTGGGTCGAGGCCCCGTCGGAGATCAGGATCACGGCTGCAGGCTCACGCCGGTCGCGCTCTGGGCGGGCCCGCCGGGCCCGGTCGCCCGCCTGCCCCGCGTTGCGCTCGCGCTCGAGCAGCCCCAGCGCCGCCGCCAGCCCGCTGCCGGTGGCCGTTCCCCCGCTGGGCTGCAGCCCCTCGATCAGGTCGCGCACCCGTTCGCGCTCGGCGCGGGGTGCTTCGATCGCCTGCACTGCGTGGTTGAAGGTCACGCCGCCCACGCGCAGCTCGCTCGGCGCCCGATCGAGGAAGTCGAGCGCGGCCGAGCGCACGGCGGCCATCCGAGAGGGACTCACGTCGGTGGACTGCATCGAGCCCGAGGTGTCGGTCACGAGCACCACCGCCGCGCGCTCTTCGGCCACGGCCACGGTGGCCTCGGGCCGGGCCAGGGCGATCGCGCCGATGGCCAGCGCGAGGGCGTAGGCCAGCAGCGGGAGATGCCGGCGAAAGCCGGGCCGGACGGGCGCCACCGAGGGCAGCAGCGGCGCGGAGGCAAAGCGCTGCACCGCGCGACCGCGGCGGCGGTCGGCGAGCACATATCCCGCTGCCAAGAGGGGGAGGGCCGCCAGCAGGAGCAGGAACAGCGGCGCCTGGAAGCTCATGGCCTGCGCTGGGGACGGGGCTCGAGCGTGACCGTGATCGTGCGGCGCTCCCCGTCGCGCAGCAGCTCGACCTGAACCGCATCCCCGGGAGCCTTGCCGGAGATGACCTCGGACACGTCCTCCGGCTCGCTCACCGGCCGGCCGTCGATGCTCGTGATCACATCCCCGGCCTGCACCCCCGCGCCGGCGGCGGGCCCGCCCGGGGCGGCCTCGACCACGCCCGCACCCCGGGACTGCGGGGTGGTGGTCACGCCGAGGTAGGCCCGTTCGATCTTCTCGCCCCGGCTGAGCCGCGGGATCACGTCGCGGACCGTGTTGGCCGAGACGGCGAAGCCGATGCCCACGTTGCCCTGGTTTCCTGCGGTGGCTATCTGGGTGTTCACGCCGATCACGCGGCCGCGCGTATCGAGCAGCGGGCCACCGGAGTTGCCGGGGTTGATCGGGGCGTCGGTCTGGATGGCCTCGTCGATCTGGAAGCCGTCAGGCGCCTGGATCTCGCGACCCACGCCGGAGATGATGCCGGCGGTGGCGGTGCGGTCGAGGCCGAACGGGTGGCCGATGGCCACCACCTGGTCGCCCACCCGCACCCGCTCCGAGTTGGCCAGCGGCAGCGGGCGCAGGTTGTCGACGCTGCCGGAGTCCACGCGCAGGGCCGCCAGGTCGGAGGAGGGATCGGTGCCCAGCACCTCGGCCTGCACGAGCCGGCCGCTGTCGTTGAAGCGCACCGTGGCCGTTTGGGCGTCACCCACCACGTGAGCGTTGGTCACGATCGTCCCGTCGGAGCGAACCACGAAGCCCGTGCCCGACGCCGGGCCTGCCTGTACCGAGACCACGCCCGGGCCGGCCGACTCGTAGACCCGTCCGACCGCCGTGGCGGGCGTGGGACGTGAGTCGGCGGCGCCGGGCAGCGAGCCGCCGGCCTCGTCGTCGTCGAGAAGCGCGACGGCGCCCAGCGCCAGCGCGATGAGCGCGGTGGCCAGCGCGACCAGCGATACGAGCGCCGCCCGGCGTCGCCGCGGCGGCTCGGGCGGCGGCTGCGGCTCGGGCTCGCCCGGGGCGGGCCGCGCCTCGCGCGCCTGGCGGTTCCAGCGCGCCGAGGAGAAGGGGCCACCGTCCTCGTCTGCGGCTCGCCGGCGGTCGACCCAGAGGCTGTTGGGACGCGTCACCTCGGCGACGGTACGCGGGCGATCGTCACCGCTGCATAACGCGCGCCGTCAGCCGCGACGCATGAGCCGTCCCACCGCCGCCATCAGCTCGGTGGTCATCTCTTCCTTCTCCGCTTCCGCGCCCCCGACGACGCAGTGGCGAGCGTGATCGTCCAGCAGCCCGAGGGCCACCTTGTCGAGCGCGGCCTGCACGGCTCCGATCTGGGTCAGGACGTCGATGCAGTAGCGCTCGTCGTCGACCATCTTCTCGATGCCGCGGACCTGGCCCTCGATCCGGCGCAGTCGGCCTTGAAGCTCGTCCTTGGTGGCGGAGTAGCCGCGGGTCTGGGTAGCCATGACGCTCAGTGTACCCCGTGGGGGTATACGGCTCTCCGCTCGGTCGCGAACTCCTCGAGGGCGGCGGCGGCGGTGCGGGCCCCGTCGTGACGGTCCGCCCAGCGGCTCAGCTCGCGTGCCCGCTCGGCGTAGCCCGGATCGGCCAGCAGCCTGCGCACCGCCAGGCGGACCCCCCGGGGGGTGTGGAACCGCCGCGGCAGCGAGACGCCCAGACCGGCCCAGCGAATGCGCGCAGCGGTCTCGGCCATGTCGCCGGCGTGGGGGCAGGCCACCACGGGAACGCCGCAGCTGAGCGCTCGGGCCAGCGTGCCGTGGCCGGCGTGGCAGACCACCGCGTGGCAGCCGGGCATCGTCCGGGCGTACGAGACCCAGTCGACTACGCGCGCGTTCGCCGGCTCGGGAAAAGGACGCTCCGGAGCTCTCCTGTTGGTGGTGGCCAGCACCCGCACGGGCTCCGAGGCGAGACCCTCGAGCGCCGCACGCAGAAGCTGCCCCTCGGGATCCTGCGAGGTGCTCGGCGCCACCAGCACCAGCGGATCGTCGCCCCGGGGAAGCTCGACTTCGCCGTAGGGCTGTTCCCACAGCAGCGGGCCGGTGATCTTTACCTCCGGCGTGGGCGACGCGCGCGGGTATTCGAGCTGGGGGAAGGTGGCCACCAGCGCGAGCTCGCGCGAGATTCCGCCCTGCACGTGGGCGAGCGGCGGGAGGCCGACCCGCTCTCGGGCTCCGTTGAGCTCCATGCGCCCCTGTTCCTCGCCACGCATGAGCAGCGGCCGGGTGAGCTCCCACAGCCGCCGGCCCACCCGGGTGCGCGGATAGACCGCTCCCACCGCGTAGACCGGGAAGCCGGCCTCGCCCGCGGGCAGCACGTGCGGCACCAGCGTGACCCAGGGCCGCCCCTCGAGTTGCGCCGCCAGCGCCGCGGCCACCGTGAGGATGTCGGCCACGACCACTTCGGGCTCGACGCGCCGGATCACCTCGCGGGTCGTCGCGGACGCCTTGACTGCGGCCTCGTAGGGCTTGAGTGGCCGCTCGCGGGTGGGGAAGACCTGGTATTCGGGAGCCGCCGCGAAGCGCATCCCCTCGCGCTCCACGTGCCCGCGCCAGCGGCTCCAGGTCTCGAGCGTGACCTCGTGCCCGCGCCGGGCCAGCTCGGCGCCGAGTGCGATCGCGGGGAAGGCGTGTCCCGGATCGCCGAAGGCGGCGAGGAGAAAGCGCCGGCTCTCGCTCAGGTCAGCTCCGCCAGCTCGCGCACCATGCGCTTGCGGACCTCGGTGTCGAAGGAGACTGGGGTCACGATCAGCGTGCCCACGCCGGCGTCGCGGTAGACGGCGAGGCGGTCGCGGATCTTCTCGCGCGGGCCGACGAGCGTGATCGTGTCGATCAGCTCGGGCGGAACCGCCGCCGCGGCCTCGTCCTTCTTTCCCTCCAGGTACAGGTCCTGGATCTCGCGGGCGGCATCCTCGAAGCCGTAGCGCTGGACGAGCGAGTTGTAGAAGTTCCGATCGCGCGATCCCATCCCGCCCACGTAGAGGGCGATGAAGGGGCGCATCTGGTCACGCGCGCGGTCCACGTCGTCATCGATGCTCACGTTGACCGTCGGGGCGATGTCGAACGAGCCGTCGAGCGAGCGGCCCGCCCGTCCCGCGCCCTCGTCGAGGAGCGAGCGCGATTCGTCCACGTGCTCGGGCGAGAAGAAGATCGGTATCCAGCCGTCGGCGATCTCCCCGGTGAGCTGCATGTTCTTCGGGCCGATGGCGGCCACGTAGATCGGGATCCGCTCCTGCACCGGGCCGATCATCAGCTTGAGTGCCTTGCCGGGCCCGTCGGGCAGGGGGAGCGTGTACTGCTCTCCCTCGTACACGAGCCGCTCGCGATCGAGCGCCTTGCGCACGATCTCCACGTATTCGCGGGTGCGCTGAAGCTGTTTGCCGAAGCGCTGCCCGTGCCAGCCCTCGGCCACCTGCGGGCCGGACGAGCCGATCCCGATGATCATCCGCCCTCCCGACAGCTGGTCGAGCGTCGCGGCGGTCATGGCCACCATCGCGGGCGAGCGGGCCGGCATCTGGAAGATGGCCGATCCGATCTTGATGCGCGAGGTCTGCGCGGCCAGCCAGGCCAGCACCGTGGCGGCGTCCGAGCCGTAGGCCTCGGCCGCCCACACCGAGTCGAAGCCCTCGGCCTCGGCCGCCTGGACCAGCTCCAGCTGCTGCTCGGAGGTGATCCCGAGGCCCCAATAGCCGACGTTCAACCCGAGCCTCATGCACGTCTCCTTTCGCCGCTTGCGAGCCGAGCCGGGGAGGCGCATCCTACGTCAGCCGCTGATGGAGATCTCGCAGAGATGAGACGCCGTCCCGCGCGCGACCTGCGCACGGCGATCGACTGCCTGCCGCTGGCGACGCGCCGGGCCATGCTCGACGGGGTGGAGGCCAACCGCATAATCGTCGGGGCCTACACCGACCGGCAGGGCGGGATCTGCCCGATGCTGGCCGCGCACCGAAACGGCGGGCGCACGAGCCTGGCCAGTTTCGCGCGGGCCTGGGATCGCTACACGGGAGTGCGCGGCAAGTCGCGCCCGGCCACGCCGCGCGAGCTCAACACCCTCACGGCGATGCTGCGCGCGAGCGTCCTGATGGAGGAGACGCCCGGGCTGCCTGCGGCGAGACCCGAGCTCCGCCGCCCGCGAAGCCTTGCGCGCCCGACCGGCGAGCGCCACCGCGCCTGCGAGCTTCGCCACCAGCCGGGCTGGGCCTGGCTGCGGCCCTTCCGGCGACTCGACGAGTACGAGCGTGCCGTGGCCGAGCTCGATCAGGTCGAGGCCGCCGCGCGAGCCGAGGAACTTCCCGTCTAGAGGTCGCGGTCGGCGCGCCGCAGGAACTGGATCTCGGGCACCACGCAGTGCGGCGATGTGCGCAGGAGGAAGCGCACCGACTCCGCGATGTCCTCGGGCTGGATCATCTCCTCCTTCGGCACCTGGCCCTCGATCCAGTCGGTCATCGCCGTGGCCACGAAGCCGGGGCACAGGGCGGTCACCTGGATGCCCTCGTCGGCCAGCTCCTTGTGCATTCCCTGGCTGAGGCCGACCACACCGAACTTGGTGGCCGAGTAGGCCGACAGCCAGCCCTGGCCGTGCTTGCCCGCTATCGAGGCGGTGTTCACAATCAGTGCCTTGCCGTGCTCGGCGCCCGCCTCCTTGAGCATCGGTATCGCCTCGCGCGCGACGAGATAGACGGCGCGCAGGTTGATGTCGAGCTGGAGGTCGAGCTTCTTGGTCTCGGTCTCCGCCACCGGGGCGCCGATGCCGATGCCGGCGTTGTTGACGAGCACGTCGAGGCGGCCAAAGCGCTCGCGGTGTACTGCCACCACGCGCTGGATCTCCTCTTCGTCGGCCATGTTCGCGGCCGCCTCATGTGCCTCGATGCCGTCGGCTCGCAGCCCGTCGGCAGCCGCCCGCAGCTTGTCGGGACGCCGGGCGGAGATGGTCACGCCGTAGCCGTCCTCTCCGAGAGCTCGGGCGATGGCCAGGCCGATGCCGCTGGACCCTCCGGTGATCAGTGCTGCGCGCTCCACGTTGCTCCTCCTAGGCGAGTCGCCTGAGCTGGGGGCGGGCAACCCTATTTGAATGCTGTCTACCCTTCGCTGCCCCGTGAGCAGCCCACGCACCCTGATCGCCGCCGCCGTCCTCACGTGCGCGCTCCTCGCCGGCTGCGGGGGAGGCGACGACGGAGACTCCGGCAGCTCGCCTCCAGCCGTGGCCAAGACGGAGGATTTCCCGAAGGCCGCGGGCAAGACTCTCGCTGAGCTGAGCCAGGGGCTGGGCCAGGGCGGCCCGGTTCTCGCTCCCTCGGTGTCCCAGCTGACCACCGGCGAGAACCGTTTCGGCTTCGGGCTCTTCAGCCGCTCGCGCGCGCAGATCGCCGACGCGACCGTGGCGGTCTACGTCGCACCGGCGGGTGGAGGCGAGGCGAGCGGCCCCTACCCGGCCCGCTTCGAGTCGCTCGCGGTCAGGCCCCAGTTCCAGAGCCGCCAGACGGCCACGGACCCCAATGCCGCGCAATCGGTCTACGTTGCCGACATCCCCTTCGCCAAGCCGGGTGACTACGAGCTGCTCGGGATCGCGCGAGTCGGTGGCCGCCTCGTGGCGGCGACCTCCGCGGTGCCCCAGGTCCCGGTGATCGACGCGTCCAAGGACGCGATTCCCGACAGGGGTGATGCGGCGCCCCGCATCCACACGCCCACGGAGGCCGATGTGGGCGGCGACATCGCCTCTATCGACACCCGCATCCCGCCGTCGTCGATGCACTCTGCCGACTTCGCCGACGTGGTGGGCAAAAAGCCGGTCGTGCTGCTGTTCGCGACGCCGGCGCTGTGTCAGAGCCGCGTCTGCGGACCGGTGGTGGACATCGCGGAGGAGACCAAGGCCGGGGGCGGCGGCCGGGACGTGGAGTTCATCCACCAGGAGGTCTTCCGGGACAACCGGATCGACCGCGGCCTCCGGCCTCAGCTGGCGGCCTTCAACCTGCAGACCGAGCCCTGGCTGTTCACGGTGGACGCGAACGGCAAGATCGCGGCCCGGCTGGAGGGGGCGTTCAGCGCTCAGGAACTCGAAGACGCCATCAGCAAGGCGAGCGGCTGAGAGGCGACATTTCCGCTGTCCGGAGCCGGTCAAAGCCGCTCTCGTCTCTAGAGTTGACCGTGGTTATGGCCAGAAAGACATGGGTGCTGGATACAGAGACGAAGGGCACGGGGGCGAACGTCGTGCCGCTCGACAAGGTGCTGAAAAGGCCCGATCCGGCAGAGCGGCCCGCTCAGCCGCAGAAGGCGACGGCAAGGCGCGAGGAAGCGCCACCGGCCGAGGTGCGCAAGCGCACGCCGCGAGAGGCGGCTGAGGTCAAGAGGACGGTCACGCCGCTCCCGGCCGGGCATGTCCGCAAGAAGTCCACGGGCGAGATCGGCAAGGTTCAGGCGGTCGACGCAAAGGCGGGCACGGCCACCGTGCGCTGGCTCAAGAGCGGTTCCGTCTCGACGGTCCCTCTCTCCGCGGTGTCTCGCCGCTGAGCTGACCGAGACGTAGGATGACGCCGAGCGGGAGGACATCCCGCTCGAGGGCCGGTAGCTCAGTGGTCAGAGCAGTGGACTCATAATCCATCGGTCGCAGGTTCGAGTCCTGCCCGGCCCACTAGGCGTAGTGCGGGTTTGCGGTAGTTGCAATCGCAAGGGGTACCCAGCGCGGCTACTCAAACTTGGGTCTGGCCAAGCTGGCGGCGGTGATTCCGCGCCAGCCAATCGATGAGGAGGAGCGTATGTACGCACGTGTCGTCAGATTCACCGACGTGACCGCTGAGAGGATCTCGGAGGTCGTTGCCCGCGTCGAGGACTCCGAGGGACCTCCGCCCGGCGTCGACGCAACCGGACTCGAGCTGTTTGTCGACGAATCACAGGGGACGGCCATCTTCGTCGGGTACTTCGAGACAGAGCAGAAGATGCGCGACGCGAGCGCAGTCTTCGAACAGATGGACCCGGCGGAGACCCCCGGCACGCGGGCCTCCGCGGACCTCTGCGAGGTCAAGCTACAACGCCGAATGTCCTGAGGGCTCCCCGACGGACCATCGAAGGCCGGCGACTCTCGCGGGCTCTTCGCGGCTGAGAACCCCGCCGAGCGGAACCGCCAGGGGGCGGTGCTCCCGCCGGCCCGGCGGAGTTCGTCGCGGAGCCTGATCGCTTTGACGTCGAGATCCCGATCCTCCGCGCCTCCAGTCCGGCGGGCCCGACTCGTATGAGATCGACGTCTTGCCGGGCGAGCCGGCTCGCATGTGGGCGAGGGGCTGGTGCCAGCCGATCAGATGCAGGACGACGACGAGGCCGCCGGGCACCGTGGCGAGTTGATGTCGATCCTCGCGGACGTGACGGCCGAGGTGCCGTGATCCCAAGCAGACGCTGGGTCGATGCGAGAGGCGGCAGTCCGCGCCGCCCGGCCAGGAGCACACCCCCAGTGTTGGCGACACGGCGCCGCCCCTCGGACAAGGGAACGCTCGTCACCTGCTCATCCTTGTGCTCGACGCTCGTCGAGGTTGCCGGGCCGATGTCTTCACCGGGACGCGCGGTGGAGCGTCAGTGGAACGAGCGCGAGCGGCGGATGACCCCCCGGAAGGATCACTACTACGGCACGATGCTGGCGCTGATGGCCTCCAGCCGTGCGAGATCGCGGCGATGATGGGCCACAAAGACGGTGGCACGCCCGCGCCAAGGTCGCCGCGGCGTTCGGTAGCAACGCCCGGGATCTGCGGGCGGTTTCGGGAGCAGGTTCGGGAGCATGCGCCCTACATCCCGCATCGCTACGGGACTTGGACCCATCCGGCCCACTACTGACCCAGTTCGGCCTCGGGCCGGCGGGCTGCTGCGGCCGAATCCTTCTGATCCGGCTCGGCCCCTTCGCGCAGGTCGGGGCCGCCGTCGGTCACCGCGTCGGCGTTGTCGCCGGCCTCCAGGTCGACTCCGCTATCGGTCGCCGGCTCGTCCGAGCCCGTCGTCTCGCCGAGCACCGAGCTGCGCAGGTCGGGGTCCTCGTCCAGCATCTCGCGCGGCGCGTCGGATCCGCCGGCGTCGGCGGGGACGATGCCCTCGTCCGCGGTGGCCGCCCACTCGCCCTTCTGCCGGGCCTCCTCCGCGTCGGGCGTGGTTCCGCCCCGCTGCTCGCTCGGCTTCTGCTCCTGATCGCTACCGGCCATGGCGTCCGTCCTCGGTCGAGTGGACTTGTTCTACCCATCGATCGGCCTGCCATGCCACCCTGCCCTGCGTGCGGGGCAGGTGCGTCGTCTCCGGAGTGCTCCTTAGCTGCTGTCTTGCGGGCCCCGCTGGTGCGGCCGAGCTGCCGCTGGGCTCACGCTCCCTCGACGAGCGGCGCGAGAGCGTGACGGTCGCCGCCGGCGTCCGCTGGACCTCCATTACCCGCGCGGGCGGTCCCTGGCGGGTCCAGGTGCTCACGGTCGACCGCGCGGCGTTGCAGGGCCGCATCGGCGGGGAGCTGTCCAACCGGCGGGTGGCGGGCCTCGAGCGGACCAGCAGAATGGCGCGGCGGCTCCGCGCCGTGGCGGGGATCAACGGTGGCTTCTTCGCGGGGGACGGCGATCCGGTGGGCGCGCTCGCGCTCGACGGGCGCCTGCTCAGCGAGCCGGTCGGCGGACGCTCGGCACTGGTGGTCCCCGCCGACCCGGCGGCGACGGCCGGCATCGCTTCCCTGCGCTTCGCGGGGACGGTCACCGGCGAGGCCGGAGAAGCGCGGGTGCTCGACGGAGTGGAACGGCGCCGCGGGGCGATTCCCGCCTGCGGAGGGCGCGGGGGCGACGAGCCCACCGAGCGGCCCAACTCGGCTCTGACCTGCTCGGACCCCAGCGAGCTCGTGCTGCTCTCCTCGAGCTTCGGCGCGCTCCCGCCCGCCGCCGGAACGCAGGCGCAGCTGCGCGGCGCCACGGTGACGAGCGTGGGCAGGGCACGGTCGGATCCGATCGCGGGCGGGCGCGTGCTGTTGTCGGGGAGCGGTGACGCGGCGCGCTTTCTGCGCCGGGCCGCGCCGCAGGGGAGCCGGCCGGCGATCGACCTGGCGGTGCTCGCCGGCGGCCGGCCGCTCGAGCTCTCCGATCAGGCGCTGATCACCGGCGGCGGGCCACGCCTGCTGGTGCGCGGGCGGCTCTCGGTGACGGCCCGAGCCGAGGGCTTCGCTCCGCTCGAGGCGCCGGGCTTCTACGGCTCGTTCGTGGTGTCCCGCCAGCCTCGTACGCTAATTGGCGTGCGGGGAGACGGGCGCCTCCTGCTGGTCACCGTGGACGGGCGCCGTCCCGGCTGGAGCGCCGGGGTGACGCTCCTGGAGGCGGCGCGGCTGATGAGATCGCTCGGGGCGCGCTCGGCGCTCAACCTCGACGGCGGCGGATCGTCCAGCATGGTTGTGCGTGGCGAGCTGGTCAACCGGCCCTCGGACCCCACCGGGGAGCGGCCGGTGAGCGACGGCGTGTTCGTGCTTCCGTGAGACGGCTCGCCGCAGCCGCCGTCGTGCTCGGCTGGGCACTCGCCCTTCCCGCCGGTGCCGCCGCGCCTGTGCAGGACAGCGGGACGGCGCCAGCCGTGGTGTGGGCGGTGGGCGACGCCGCCACGCCCACCAGCGCCGCCGCTCGCGTTGCCGCGGCCATCCGCCGTGCACGCCCCGACCGCTTCCTGTATCTCGGCGACGTCTACGAGACCGGCACCCGCGAGGACTTCGAGCGCCACTACGACCCCCTCTACGGCCGCCTCGCCTCGATCACCGACCCCACGCCGGGCAACCACGAATGGCGCAACCGCCGCAGCGGCTACTACCCCTACTGGCGCGCCCGCAAGGGCCACCGCCAGCCGCCCTGGTTCAGGACGACGCTGGCCGGCTGGGAGCTGGTGAGCCTCAACTCGGAGGCCCCCCATGACCCCGCGTCGCGCCAGCTGCGCTGGTTGCGCCGCGCCCTCAGCGCGCCGGGGAACTGCCGCATCGCCTTCTGGCACCGTCCCCGCTTCAGCGCCGGCGCCGTACACGGCGACGCACCGGATCTCGCGCCGCTCTGGGACGCCCTGCGGGGCCACGCCCGCGTCGTGCTCAGCGGACACGACCACGACCTCCAGCGCCTGCGCCCGCGCAACGGGATCGTGCAGTACGTGGCCGGGTCGGGCGGCCGCGCCCTCTACCCCCTGCGCAAGGATCGCCGGCTGGTATGGGGAGACGACGCAAGCGAGGGAGCGCTCCGGATTGTCCTCGAGCCGGGCCGGGCCACCTTCGAGTTCCGCAACGTGGCGGGCCGCCTGCTCGATCGCAGCCGGAGAACCTGCACTCCGGGTTGAGCGGCGCGGGCGCTCAGAGAGGGCGGTCTAGCGCGTGCGCCGGCAGCGGCTCGAGGTCGTTCTCGAAGAGCGGTGTGGCCTCCACGCGGTCGAGCCAGGCGTCCACGCGGGAAAATCCGCGCGGATCGACGCCGGCATCGCCCGCGCAGGCCACGTATCCATACAGGGCTATGTCGGCGACGCTGTAATCCGGGCCGGCCACGAATGGCCCGCCGCCGGCCGCGAGGCCGCGGTCGAGTGCGCCCAGAGCGTCGCGCCCGCGCTCGACTCTGTTGGCATAGACCTCGGCCATTTGCTCGTGGCGCCCGGACAGGCGCAGGAAGCGCGCATAGCCGAGCTCGGCTTCGATGCGATTCTGCTCGAACAGCATCCACTGATTCACGCGCGCCCGGGCGAGGCCGTCGGCCGGCAGCAGCGGCGTGCGCTCGGCGAGGTAGAGGAGGATGGCCCCGGACTCCGGGATGGTCTCACCGGAGTCGAGCTCGAGCACGGGAATGCGGCCGTCGGGGTTGCGCGCGAAGTGCCGGCCGGTGCGGGTCTCGCCCTTGAACAGATCGACGGTAACCGCCTCGTAGGGCAGCTCGAGCCGGCGCAGCAGGATGCGGCACTTCATGCAGTTCCCCGAGGCGGGATGGTCGTAGAGGATCACCCGGCGAACGCTACCGGCGCCGCCCGCCCGGAAGGAACTCCGCCGGTGCTGCCGAAAAACGCGTCCGTGACGAGATCTGGGACGACCGCTCTCACCCTCTCCGAAGAGATCCGCCAGCGCTTCGACGAGTTCAGCCGCTCGCAGAAGGACGTGGGCCAGTACATCGTGGATCACCTCGAGGAGGCCGCCTTCCACACGGCCGAGGAGCTGGCCCGCCGGGCCAACACCTCGAGCTCGACGGTCGTGCGCTTCGCGCAAGCGCTCGGCTTCGAGGGCTTCCCCGAGCTTCAGGCCGCGGCTCGCGACGAGTACCGGCGCGCCCGCGAGAACGGCATCTCGGCCGCCGACCTGGCCCAGGCCCCGCTCTTCCCGATCGACCAGACGGAGTTCGAGACCGCGATCGCGGCCGACCACGCGAACGTCGCCGAGACCGCTCGCAAGATCGATCGCGACGAGGTGGCAGCTGCCGTAGACCTGATCTCGCGCGCGGACCGAATCGTGCTCTGCGGGACCGACCAGATGGCGTTCTTCGCCAGCTACCTGCGTCACCTGCTGATGCTGCTGGACCTGCGCGCCGAGGTGGTGGCCTCGCCCAGCCAGGAGGGTCTGGCGAAGCTCGGCCGCGTGGACGAGACGACCGTGATGGTGGGCTTCTCCGCCGGCCGGCCGCATCCGCTGGTGGTCCGGGCGATGAAGCTGGCCCGCAACCGGCGCGCCGCGACGATCGCGATCGCCGACGCCACGCTCTCCGAGGTGGCCAAGCTGGCCGACCACCGGCTCTACTACTCCTCCAACAGCCCGGCCTACGTGCGCTCACACGCCGCGCTGCTCGGGGTGGTCCAGGCGCTCGCCTACGGGGTGTACGCGCTGGACGAGTCCGCCTATGCGGACCGCATCAAGGCCTTCCGCCTCAAGTAGCGCGCGGCGCTCTGGGGGACCTACCCCATCGGGCGGGTGGGCCCATGACCGGGCTTGACGCGCCCCAGCGTGCCGGTGACGATTTGCCGGCGGTCCGCTGGGAAGGTGAGGCGATGTCGGAGCTGCCCGACCTCACCGCGCGCTGATCCCATAGGCTGCCGCGCGGATGAGGAGGGCATGCGTCATCTGCGCGCTCACTCTGGCCCTTCTCGGGGCGGTTGCGCCGGCCCAGGCCGCACCCAAGGGCTGCGACCCGCTCGATCCCGCCGCCTGCCTGCTGCCCTGGCCCAACGACCACTTCGTCAAGAATGGCCGGCTCGCGCTCGACAACTCGATGACGCCGCGCAGCAAGGACGGCAAGCCGATCGAGGCGAGCGACTACAACCGGTCGGACGGCTTCAGCCCCGGGCAGATCATCGTGACGCTGGTACCGGGCCTCGACCTCGAGCGCAGCGGGGTGGTGCCCGTGAACGACATGGGTCGCGCCTTTGCGCGCCGCCAGCCGGTGGTCGTGATCGACGCCAAGACCCATGAGCGCCAGCTCGTATGGGCCGAGCTCAACCAGCGCGCCAAGGACCCGGCGAAGCGCACACTCAACATTCACCCCGGCGTGGGCTGGAAGGAGGGCCGCCGCTACATCGTCGCGCTGCGCAACCTCAGGCGCGCCGACGGATCGCGGATCGGCGCGGGCCGCGCCTTCCGCGTCTACCGCGACGGGCTGCCGGCCCCGGACCGGCGTGCCGAGCGCCGCCGCGAGCACTTCGAGGAGGTCTTCGCCGCGCTGCGCAAGGCGGGGATCCGCCGCCGCAGCCTGTACCTGGCCTGGGACTTCACCGTTGCCAGCCGCGATGGTCTCACCAAGCGGCTGCTGTCGATGCGCGACCGCGCCTTCGCCCAACTCGGGGACCGCGATCTGGCCGATCTGGAGGTTGCGGGCTCGGCGCCGGCCTTCAGCGTCGACGAGGTACGTCCGGTCGCGGGCGCCACCCGTGTCAGCGGCCGCGTGGCCGTGCCCTGCTTCCTCGACCAGGACGGCTGCCCGCCCGGCTCGCGCTTCAAGCTGGGCCGCAATGGCCTGCCCGTGCGCACCCCGGGCAACGTCCAGCAGGCACGCTTCGTCTGCATCGTTCCCGCCTCCGCAACGTCATCCAACCCGGCGCGGCCCCTCCTGTTCGGCCACGGCCTGTTCGGCTCCGCGGCCGCGGTGGACGGCGTGGCCGGGCTGGCGGCGGTGGCCAACGCGGTGATCTGCGGCAGCGACTTCTCCGGCATGTCCTCGGAGGACGTGCCCAACGCAATCGAGATCTCCAAGGACCTGTCGCGTTTCCCCACGATGGCCGACCGCCTGCAGCAGGGCCTGCTCAACTTCATGTTCCTCGGTAGGGCCATGCTCCACCCGCAGGGGTTGTCGGGCCACCCCGCGTTCGCCGGGAAGATCGACACGCGCCGGTTGTTCTACGCGGGCGCCAGCCTCGGCGGCATCCTGGGTGGCGCCTACACGGCGGTGGCACCGGACTCGCAGCGCTCCGCGCTGATCGTGCCGGGCTTTCGCTTCAGCCTGCTGCTCACCCGCAGCACCCAGTTCAGCACCTTCGCCGAGGTGCTCTTCCCCACGTACCCCGACGAGGTGGACCAGGCGATCATCAACTCGATGGTGCAGCTGCTGTGGGACCGCGGCGAGGCCAACGGCTACGCCTGGCACATGACCCGGGAGCCGCTGCCCGGCACGCCCCGCCACACCGTGCTCCTGCACGAGGCCTTCGGCGACCACCAGGTGGCCAACGTGGCGACCGAGACCGAGGCTCGCCTGCTGCGCGCGCGGCTGCGCACGCCCGCGCTCGACCCGGGCCGCAGCCTCGACACCAACCCCTTCTACGGCATCAAGCCAGTGCCGCGCTATCCCTGGGCCGGCAACGCGCTTGTGGTGTTCGACACCGGCCCGTTGCGTCCGCCGGGCTGCGGCGCCCCCGCTGCCCCGGCCTGCCTGGGCACCCCGCCGTCGCCGCTGACCAACGTGGTGCAGACCCAGGGGGTCGACCCGCACGCCCTCACGGGCTTCGCGCCGGCGGCGGCGGCGCAGTTCGTCGGTTTCCTTGGCATCGACGGGCGCTTCGCGGATACGTGCGGGGACGCGCCCTGCTATGCGGCGGGCTGGACCGGGCCCTGACTCCGTCGGACAGCCCGCCTGTAGGGCCCCGCCCACGGGCGGGCTATCCTGATTGTCCAATGGAGACCGGGACCTTCAGAGTCAAGGCCGGCCTCGCCGAGATGCTCAAGGGCGGGGTGATCATGGATGTGGTCGACGCCGAGCAGGCGAAGGTCGCAGAAGACGCGGGGGCGGCGGCAGTGATGGCCCTCGAGCGCGTGCCGGCCGACATCCGCCGCGACGGCGGCGTGGCCCGCATGTCGAACCCGGCCATGATCGAGGCGATTCAGGAGGCCGTGACGATTCCCGTGATGGCCAAGGCCCGCATCGGCCATTTCGTCGAGGCCCAGGTGCTCGAGGCGCTCGAGGTGGACTACATCGACGAGTCCGAGGTGCTTACCCCGGCCGACGAGGCCCACCACATCGACAAGCAGGCCTTCAAGATTCCCTTCGTCTGCGGTGCCACCAACCTCGGGGAGGCGCTGCGGCGCATCGCCGAGGGGGCCGCGATGATCCGCTCCAAGGGTGAGGCGGGCACCGGAAACGTCGTCGAGGCAGTGCGCCACATTCGCGTGATCACGAGCGAGGTGCGCCGGCTGGGCTCGCTCAGCACGATGGAGCTGCCGAGCGCGGCCAAGGAGCTCGCCGCGCCGCTCGATCTGGTGCGCGACGTGGCCGAGCGGGGCAAGCTCCCCGTCGTCCTGTTCTGTGCCGGCGGCATCGCCACCCCGGCCGACGCCGCCCTGATGATGCAGCTTGGCGCCGAGGGCAACTTCGTGGGCTCGGGCATCTTCAAGTCCTCCGACCCCGCCCGGCGCGCCCGCGCGATCGTCGAGGCCACCACCCACTTCGAGGATCCCGAGCGGGTGGCGGCAGCCTCGCGCGAGCTGGGGGAGGCCATGCCCGGGCTCGAGATCGGCACGCTGCAGGAGAACGGCGGCCTGCTCCAAGACCGCGGCTGGTGAGCCCCCCAGTCATTGGCGTGCTGGCCCTTCAGGGCGACTTCGAGGCCCATGCCCGGGCACTGGAGGAGGGCAACGCCACGGCACGTGAGCTCCGCACCGCCGAGGATCTCGAAGGACTCGACGGGCTGGTGCTGCCCGGAGGCGAGTCGACCACCATCGGCCTCGGCATCGAGCGCGAGGGGCTGGCCGAGCCGCTGCGCGACCTGATCACGAGCGGGCGCCCCGTGCTCGCCACCTGCGCCGGCCTGATCATGCTCGACCGGGAGCACCTCGGCCTGCTCGACGTGACCGCGCGCCGCAACGCGTTCGGCCGCCAGCTGCACAGCTTCGAGGCCGACCTCGACCTCGAGGGCCTGGGGCCGCTGCGCGCGGTGTTCATCCGCGCCCCCTGGGTGGAGGAGCACGGGCCCGAGGTGGAGGTGCTCGCGGAGCTCGGCGGCCACCCCGTGGCCGTGCGCCAGGGCAACATCCTCGCGGTGGCCTTCCACCCCGAACTGACCGACGACCGCAGCCTGCACCGCTGGCTGCTCGAACAAGCAGGAGTTCTCTCATGAGGGACCAGCGCGCGGAAGCGCTCGCCCAGATACTCGTCCAGTACTCCACGAAGGTCAGCAAGGGCGACGTGTGCGTTATCCAGTCGACCTCCGCGGCCGAACTGCTGGTGCAGGCCGTCTACGAGGAGGTGCTGCGCGCGGGCGGGCTGCCGATCATGCAGCTCACCACCACCGGCGCCCAGTCGGCCTTCTACGAGCTCGCGTCCGACGAGCAGCTCGACTGGATCCCACCCACCGCCGAGTGGGCGGCCGAGAACGCCGACGTCCGCATCGCGATCATGGCCGACGTCAACGCACGCGAGCTGTCGCGCTCCGATCCCAAGAAGCAGGCGCGCAGCCAGAAGGCACGCAAGCCGATCATGGAGACGTCGATGAGGCGGGCGGCCGCGGGCGAGCACCGCTGGTCGCTCACGCTGTTCCCCACCCACGCCTACGCGAGCGAGGCGGGGATGTCGCTCACCGAATACGAGAACTTCTTCTACGCGGCCTGCCTGGCCGACGACGGCGATCCCGTCACGGCCTGGCAGCGCCAGTCCGATCAGGTCCGCCACCTCACGGAGTGGATCCAGGGCAAGGAGGAGGTACGCATTCAGGCCGAGGACACCGACATCACCCTGGGCGTGGCCGGGCGCAACTGGATCCCCTGCGTCGGTGAGTTCAACATGCCCGACGGCGAGTTCTTCACCGGCCCGATCGAGGACTCGGTGAACGGCGAGGTGGCCTTCTCGTTTCCGGCCAGCTATGGCGGCCGCACGGTCTCGGGGGTCCGCTTCCGCTTCGAGAACGGCAAGGTCGTCGACGCCTCCGCAGAGCAGGGCGAGGAGTTCCTGCTCGAGATGCTCGACACCGACGAGGGCGCGCGGCGCCTGGGCGAGCTCGGCATCGGCACGAACTTCGGCATCGCCACCGGCACCAAGGAGATCCTGCTCGACGAGAAGATCGGCGGGACCGTCCACATGGCGATCGGCATGTCCTACCCAGAGAGCGGCGGCACCAACGACTCCGCGGTGCACTGGGACATGGTCTGCGACCTGCGCCGCGGCGGCTCCATCACCGTCGACGGAGTGGAGCTGCAACGCGACGGCAAGTTCCTGGTCTAGGAATAGGACCAAAGGCCGGCCTGGGCGTCGCGTGCACAGGCAACCGCTGTTAGCGTCCTGAGATGCAACGGACGCTTCTGGGTTTCATGGTCGGTGCCGGCGGCGTCCTGCTGCTCGCGCCGGCCGGCGCCCTCGCCGCCGACGGCCCGCCTTCAGGTGCGGCGTCGTTCTCCTGGAAGCGCGCGAACTGCGTGGAGACGAGCGCCGGCTACCGCTCGGTAGGCGTCGTCAAGACCGTGGTGAACCAACTCCCCGCCGACGACGGCGACGCGAACAGCACGTACTACCAGAAGGTCGTCGTCCAGATTGACAAGCAGGTCATCGGCGACATGTGGCGCAAGGTCGACAAGAGGTCGTACGACTGGAGCCGGTTCACGCGCGGACAGAAGCTCCCCACGTGGTCCACGTCGGGCATTCGTACAGGCCTGATGGACGAGACCCACACCCTGACGGCCAAGGCCACGGTGAAGCTCAAGCGCGAAAGGCCAGGACGCCTGCCCGACAAGACCATCTGGGAGTACACCGTGCGCAGCGCCGCATTTGAGTGCATCAACCCCAACGAGGGAGTCTGGGGCGGCGGGATATGAGTCTGGAGCTTCCCCTCAGGCAGCTGACGTTGGGTGGGCTCGCCTGCCTTGCGGGAGTGCTCGCAAGCGTTGCCCCGGCCGCCGCCGTCGGGCTGCTCGACCCGGAGGGCGACGCCAGATGCTTCTACAAACCGCGCGGCATGCACATCCAGGTAGGGCTGACAACGATGCCGAGCAACTATCCCTTCTTCGGGGACCCCGCCGGCGGGCCGTTCGTGTACTACGAGCTCACCATCAATCTGCGCGAGATGTACGGCAGGAAGTGGAAAAGATTTCCGCCGAAGACCGCCCGCACGGCCGCGTTCGACGCGTTGGAGCCTCCCTCTGAGCACAGCTGGAGCGTGTACAGCTACTTCTACGGGTCCCGCATCTATACGAAGAAGGCGTTCCGCACGCTGCGCAGGCTGAAGGGCACGGCGCAACTGAGGCTGAAGGACGCCGGAAGCGGCGCCGTCTACGCGGAGACGAAGACGGTGCGCTTCTCATGGGTCAAGGACAGCGCCACGGGTGCCTGCTCGCTGCAAGCCGCGCCACAGCTGCCACTCGTCAACGGTTGAGATCGCGGCCCGAGAGGGGCCCCGGAATAGACTGTTCGGGCCATGGCCGGCCACTCCAAATGGGCGTCGATCAAGCACAAGAAGAAGGCTGTCGATGCCAAGCGCGGCGCGCTGTTCACCAAGCTCACGCGCGCGATCACCGTCGCCGCCCGTGAGGGCGGGGGAGACCCGGAGGGCAACCCGTCGCTGGCGCTCGCCGTCCAGAAGGCCCGGGATGCCTCGATGCCCAAGGACAACA
This sequence comes from uncultured Thermoleophilaceae bacterium, assembly GCA_963813495.1. Classification (GTDB taxonomy): domain Bacteria; phylum Actinomycetota; class Thermoleophilia; order Solirubrobacterales; family Thermoleophilaceae; genus JACVRW01. Next base: position 144,045 of record CAWEZC010000003.1, on the reverse strand, counting down.
TCGAGCGCGCCATCGCCAAGGGCACCGGGGCCGACGCCGACGCCGACGCCTACGAGGCCGTCCTCTACGAGGGCTACGGCCCGGGCGGCGTGGCCATCCTCGTCGAAGCCCTGACCGACAACCGCAACCGAACGGGCTCCGAGGTACGGCACGCGTTCACCAAGGCCGGGGGCAACCTCGGCGAGCCAGGCTCGGTGGCCTGGACCTTCGAGAAGAAAGGCGAGATCGTGGTGGACGGCTCGCGCTACTCGGAGGACGAGCTGCTGGCCGCCATCGACGCCGGGGCGGAGGACGTGGCCCTGGACGGCGACGTCTGGGAGATCGTGACCGCGCCGGGCGACGTGACCGCGGTTCGCGAAGCGCTCGCCGGGGAGGGAATCGAGCTCGAGTCCGCCGAGCTGGTGCAGCGGCCCACGACGCGGGTTCCCGTCGAGGAGGACCGGGTGGGCAGCCTGATGCGCCTGATCGAGGCCCTCGAGGATCACGACGACGTGCAGGCGGTGCACGCCAACTTCGACGTCGACTCCGACGTGCTCGAGCGAGTGGCCGCGGCTTGAGCGGGCGCTCGCCGGCCCTGCGCTACGGGCTCGGGCTGTTCTGGATCTTCGCCGGGATCCTGCATTTCGTGATCCCCAGGACCTACGAGGCGATCATGCCCGGATACCTGGACCGCTGGAAGAGCGAACTGGTGGCGGCCAGCGGCGCGGCGGAGATCGCCGGCGGCCTCGCCGTGCTGCCCGACAGCACGCGCCGGGTGGGGCGCTGGTGGCTGCTGGCCACGATCGTGGCGATCTTCCCCGCCAACGTGCACATGGCGGTCAACGCCGAGGACTTCCCGAAGATCCCCGAGGGCGCGCTGTGGGCGCGACTGCCCTTCCAGGGCGTCTTCGCCTGGTTCATCTGGCGCGGCACCCGCTAGGCCTGCGGGAAGGCGTCCGCCGCCGGGCGCAGAATCCCACCCATAGGTGGTCGTACTAGGCATCGATCCGGGCACCGCGCATACCGGGTATGGCGTGGTGCTCTCCCGTGGGCGAACGCTCGCGGCACTCGACGGCGGGGTGATCGAGACGCGTGCCGGGACTCCGCTCGAGCGGCGCTTGGCCGACATCCACGCCCGGGTGTGCGACCTGATCCGCGAGCACGAGCCGATGGCCGTGGCCGTCGAGGACCTCTACTTCGGTCGCAACGCCCACAGTGCGTTCGCCGTGGGACAGGCACGCGGCGTTGTGCTGCTGTCGGCCGGCATGGCCGGGATTCCCTGCTTCTCCTACACCCCCCAGGTGGTCAAGCAGGCCGTCTGCGGCAGCGGTGGAGCGGGCAAGGAGCAGGTGCAGCGCATGGTCGGCGCGCTGCTGTCGCTACCCGAGCTGCCGCGGCCCGACCATGCGGCCGACGCGCTCGCGGTGGCCATCTGCCACGCCAACTCGGCCCCGCTGAAGGCGGCGCTGGGATGACCTGGCGCCGCCGCCGGCGCTGGCGCCTCCCGCTGAGCCTTCGCGGCCGCAGGGCGTTCGCATGATCGCCTTCGTGCGCGGCGAGGTGATCACCCGCCTGCCCGGTGAGGTGGTGATCGAGGCGGCCGGCGTGGGCTATCGCCTGGCCGTCTCCTCGGAGACGCTCGCCGATATGCCCCAGGCGGGCCGCGAGGGCCGCCTGTTCGCCCATCTCGTCCTGCGTGACGACGGCATGTATCTGTACGGGTTCTCGACCCAGGCCGAGCGCGAGCTGTTCCTGATGCTGATCGGCGTCCAGGGCGTGGGGCCCAAGGTGGCGCAGGCCGTGCTCTCGGGTGGCGCTCCGCGCGAGTTGCTCAACGCGATCGCCTCGGGCGACGCCGCGCGCTTCCAGGCTGTCCCCGGGATCGGCAAGCGCACGGCCGAGCGCATCATCGTCGAGCTGCGCGAGAAGGTCGCGGGCCGGGTCAGCGACGAGATCGTGGTCCGGCGCACCGCCTCCGACGACCCGCGCACGCTCGCGCGCGAGGGTCTGATGGGCCTGGGCTTCAGTCCTCAGGAAGCCGACTCGCTGCTCGACCAGGCCGCAGGGGAGACGCCTGAGGATCTGATCGCCGAGGCGCTCAGGGCGGCGCGGTGAGCGGCGGCATCCGCACCCCCGGCGTGGAGCGCATCCACGACCCCGAACCGCAGCCGTCCGAGGACGAGCTCGAGCGCTCGCTGCGGCCCCGGCGCCTGGACGACTTCGTCGGCCAGGAAAGCGTCAAGGAGCAGCTGGCCATCTTCATCGAGGCCGCCCGCGCGCGCGGCGAGGCGCTCGACCACGTGCTGCTGGCCGGGCCGCCCGGCCTCGGCAAGACGTCGCTGGCCCAGATCGTCGCCAACGAGCTGGAGGCCGAGTTCGTGCCCACCGCGGGCCCCGCGCTCGAGCGCAAGGGCGACATCGCCAGCTATCTCACCGCCCTGGCCCCGCGCAGCGTGTTCTTCGTGGACGAGATCCACCGCCTGCCGCGCGCACTCGAGGAGACCTTCTACCCGGCCATGGAGGACCGCCGGCTGCCCATCACGGTCGGCCAGGGCGCCGGCGCGGCGGTGGTCACGCTCGACCTCCCCGCCTTCACGCTGATCGGCGCCACCACGCGCGCCGGGCTGCTGACCACGCCGCTGCGCGACCGCTTCGGAGTCACCCACCGCCTCGACCTCTACGAGCCCGCCGAGCTGGCCCGCATCGTCCGCCGCTCGGCCGGCATCCTCGATGTCCAGGTCGACGACGCCGGGGCGCAGGTGATCGCCTCGCGCTCGCGCGGCACGCCGCGCGTGGCCAACCGCCTGCTCAAGCGCGTGCGTGACTTCGCGGAGGTGCGCGGAGCGGGCCATATCGACGAGCGCGTGGCGCGCGAGGGGCTCGACCTGCTCGAGGTGGACGCTGCGGGGTTGGATCGTCTCGACCGCGACATCCTCAGAGCCATCTGCCAGAAGTTCGGGGGCGGGCCGGTGGGGCTGTCGACGCTGGCCGTGGCGGTGGGGGAGGAGCCCGACACGATCGAGGACGTCTACGAGCCCTATCTGCTCCAGCAGGGGCTGCTCATGCGCACCCCGCGCGGGCGGGTGGCCACCGCCGCCGCCTTCGCGCACCTCGGCCTCGAGGCCCCCAGGGAAACGGGCCAGAGGCTTTTCTGACGGCCGGCGGTTCTGCTGGCCGGGCTGGCTAGCATGGGCTGTTCCCATGCCGATCTTCATCTGCCCGAACTGCGGGAATCGCACCGAGTCCGCCGAGCGCACAGCAGGCTTCCAGAGCCGCGCCAAGGGCTGCAAGAAGTGCGGGTTCGGCTTTCTGTTCGAACTGCTCGACGACTACTACCCGGCACCCAACGCGGCCTTCTTCATCCTCGACCAGGAGGGGCGGCTGATCGGCACCGGGCGCGGCGCCCGCGAGCTCACGGGGCTGGGCGAGCTCGATGTGATGGGCCGCTTGGCCCAGGACGTCCTCAACCTCCGGTTCGAGAACGGCGATGATCACATCGCCACCGCGCTCGAGTGGGGGGTGCGGGTGCTGGACAAGCCAGTCGTCGTGCACGCCGAAGGGGATCGCCCCGAATCGGCGAAGGCTGACATCTTCCCCGCGTACGACGATGACGGGGGTCTTTTGCTGGTGTTGACACCCAGATGACGAGTCGGGTCCGCAACCTCGTGATCCTCGGGGTCGTCGTCGTGCTGCTCATCCTGTCGCTGCTGGTGATCATTCCCGGCTCCCCGCTGTCGAAGGACACCAAGCTCGGCCTCGACCTCAAGGGCGGGATCGAGCTCGTCTATCAGGGCCGGCCCACGCCGCAGGTCCCCGAGGTGACCCAGCAAGCCCTCGACGACGCGGTCGAGACGATCCGCAAGCGCACCGACGCCCTGGGCGTGTCCGAGCCCGAGATCCAGCGCTCGGGCCGCGACCAGATCTCGATCGGGCTCCCCGACGTGCAGAACGCCCAGCGGGCCATCGAGCAGGTCGGGACGACGGCGCAACTGCAGTTCTACGACTGGGAACCGAACGTGCTGGGCGAGCGCGGGCCCGACAACCCGTTCGCCGGCACCAAGGCGCTCTACGACGCGGTGGAAGCGGCGTCCGGGCTCGAGGGCAAGGCCGAGCAGACCGACGTCCCGCCGGACTCCGATCTTTCGCCCGCCGAAGCCGACAAGGCCAACAACACGGCAGGCGACCGCTACTACCTGTTCGGGCCGGACCGCCTGCCGATCGGTCCCGACAAGGAGCCGCTGCGCGTCGGGGACTACGAGCCGTCGGCCTCGTGCAGGGAGCTGCTGGCCGACTACGAGCCCACCGGTGGTGAGCCGCCCAAGTTCGCCGACGGAACCGAGTGCGAGGAGCAGCTGAACGCCCTCGGCTCCGGTGGCCCGCCGGCCGGATCGAAGGTCTTCAAGGTGCCCGAGGGCGTGCTCGTGGTCGAGGGCGAGGCCGCGCCCAACCAGCCGCCGCAGATCAAGCGCTTCTTCATCATCGAGGACGACTCCGCGCTGTCGGGCAAGGACATCAAGAACCCCGAGCAGCAGTTCGAGCCCAACACCAACGCTCCGGTGGTGGCCTTCGAGTTCACCGATGAGGGGCGCGCGCGCTTCGCCGACGTGACCAAGCGGATCGCCCAGCAGCCGGCGATCGACCGCATCGGGCGAATCGCCCAGCCGGGTGAGGACGAGAGCCAGTTCCGGCGCTTCGCGATCACCCTCGACAACAAGATCGTCTCACTGGCCAGCATCGACCCGATCGACTTGCCGGAGGGCATCGACGGTCGCACGGGCGCCCAGATCGAGGGCATCGGCACGATCGAGGAGACGCAGGACCTCGCGGAGAACCTGCGCATCGGCGCATTGCCGATCGAGCTCAAGTTGATCTCCCAGACCCAGGTGTCGGCCACCCTCGGCCAGCAGGCGCTCGACCAGGGCCTGCTCGCCGGCGCGGCGGGCCTGGCGCTCACGATTCTGTTCCTGCTCGTCTTCTACCGCGTGCTCGGCGTGGTGGCCACGATCGCGCTGCTCACCTACGCGGTCTTCCTGTTCGCACTGGTCAAGCTGATCCCGATCACGCTCACGCTCCCGGGCATCGCGGGACTCGTCCTGACCCTGGCGGTGGCGGCCGACGCCAACATCGTCATGTACGAGCGAATAAAGGAGGAGGTGCGAACGGGGCGCTCGATACCGAGCGCGATCTCGGCCGGCTACTCCAAGGCGCTCAAGACGATCATCGACGCCAACGTCGTGACCATCGGCGTGGCCTTCATCCTGTTCACGCTGGCCACGGCCGGGGTCAAGGGCTTTGCCTTCACGCTGGGTGTGGGAACGCTGGTGTCGTTGTTCACCGCGGTGCTGGCCACGTCGGCCATTCTCGGCACGCTGGCCCGGACGCGGCTGCTGCGCCGCCCGAGCGCGCTCGGCGTGAATCCGAAGCGGAAGGGCGGGGGCTGGAAGTTCGACTTCATGGGCAACTCGCGCTGGTTCTTCTCCTTCTCGGGCGTGATCCTGCTCGTGGGGGCGATCGCCATCGCCACGCTCGGTCTCAACTTCGGCATCGACTTCGAGTCGGGCACGCGCATCACCACGCCGCTGGAGCGCCAGGCCAGCGTGGACGACGTGCGCGCGACGCTCGACCCGCTGGGCTACGGCGACGCCAAGATCCAGGAGGTCGACGACCCCGAGCTGGGCGACAACGTGGTCCAGCTCTCGGTGCCCCAGCTGGACCCCGCGGAGGTCGACGAGGTGGAGCAGGCCCTCGACCAGGACTTCGGGGTCTCGGGCACGGAGTTCTCGGTCACCTCGGTGGGGCCGACCTTCGGCGAGCAGATCGCGCGCACCGCGGTGCTGGCGGTGATCGCCTCGCTGCTGCTGATCGCTCTCTACATCGGCTTCCGCTTCGAGTTCAAGTTCGCCGTGCCCGTGCTGATCGCGCTGGCCCACGACCTGTTGATCACCGCGGGCGTGTATGCGCTGTTCGACCGGGAGGTGACGACGGCGACGGTCGCGGCGTTGCTCACGATCATGGGTTACTCGCTCTACGACACGGTGATCGTGTTCGACCGAATACGCGAGAACGTGCCGCGCATGCCGCGCGCGACCTATTCGCAGATCGCCAACAAGTCGATGTCCGAGGTGTTCACGCGCTCGCTGGCCACCAGCTTCGTAGTGCTGATGCCGGTCGGCTCGCTGCTGGTATTCGGCGGTGAGACGCTCAAGGACTTCGCCTTCGCGCTGCTGGTGGGCGTGGCCTCCGGCGCCTACTCCTCGATCTTCATCGCCACGCCGGTGCTGGTCGAGTGGAAGGAGCGCGAGACCACCTACATGCGCCGCCGGCGCCTGATCCGGCAGGAGCACGGCGGTCACGTGCCCGCCTTCGCCAGCGGTGTGATCGGCGAGCCCGAGACGGCGCCGGCCGCAGCGGGCGCGGTCGCGGCGAGCGCCGCCCCCGCCGCCGGCCCCACGCGCCGCGAGCGGGCGGCACGCCGGGCGCGCGGACGACCTTCCACGGGCACCGCGGCCCCGCCGCCGCCAGGGCGAACCTCGCGTGCGCCTGCGGCGCCGCCGCCCGCGGGTGAGCCCACTGCTCCGCCGGAGCCCGCTGCTGCGCCGGAAGCCACTCCTGAGCCGCCCGCGGCTGGGCCTGCTGCGCCCGAGCCCGTGGCCGAGCCACCCGCGGCTGAGCCTGCAGCTCCGGAGCCCGCCCCCGCACCGCCCGCAGCCGAGCCCAACGGGGGCGACACCGAGGCCGGGAAGCCGGCCGGCCGCGCCGAGTCGCGCGTGACGAGCACGTCCGGTCCCTCCAAGCCCAAGCCAAAGCGCCGGCAGCGCGCGCGCAAGAAGCACGGGAGGCGCTGACCATGGCTCTGGTGGTGTGGGTGATGATGGGTATCGCGCTCTGGCACTTCACCGTGTTCTTCCCCGACCGCTTCTGGGGCGGGATCGTGGGGGCCTTCCTGGTCGCCGTGGTGGGCTCAGTCCTCTTCGGCTACGTGGTCAACGGCCTCACCGTCCCCGGCCAGAACGACACCGGCATCACGCAGGCCCTGATCGCCGTTCCCGGTGCGGTCATCGCCCTGGCGATCTCGTACTGGTGGGGCACCCGCTACGACGAGTCGCACGGCGTGGACCACGGGTACACGCGCGCGGGCTCCCACTAGCGCCACGCGACTCGGCTCCGGCTGGCCCTCGGGCGGGGCGAGCCCGGCCGTTCCGTCCGCTCCTCCTCGGAGGATGCGTCGGATGCAGCCGCGACCGTCACGCTGGGCGTGTGAGCCCTATGAAGTCGCCCTCGCGGTGCGCTTGGCCGAGGGGCTGGGCGTCTCGCAGGTCGTCGGCACCGTGCTCGCCCGCCGCGGCTTTCGCGATATCGAGGAGGCTCGCGTCTTCCTCGCCGGCGAGGAGCACCACGATCCGCACCTGCTGCCCGGAGTGAGCGAGGCCTCCGCGCTCATCCGCGACCACCTCGAGCGTGGATCTCGTATCGCTGTCTTCGGCGACTACGACGTGGACGGCGTCTGCTCCACCGCCATGCTGGTGCGCACGCTGCGCTCGCTCGGCGCCGATCCGTTCTGGGAGCTGCCGAGCCGCTTCGACGAGGGCTACGGCCTGTCCGGCGCGGCGGTGGAGCGGCTGGTCGCGCGCGGGGCGGGGCTGCTCGTCACCGTCGACTGCGGCATCACGGCCGTGGAGCAGGTGGCCGCGGCGCGGAGGGCCGGGCTCGATGTGGTCATCACCGACCATCACCGGCCGGGTGCCGAGCTGCCCGACTGCCCGGTCGTGCACCCCGCCCTCGCTGGCTCGCCCGCCTACCCCGCCGACCTGTGCGCGGCCGGGGTGGTCCTGAAGCTGTCCGAGGCGCTGCGCGGCTCGGCGGCCGAGGAGGACCTCGACCTCGCCGGCCTCGCCACCGTCTGCGATCTCGTGCCGCTCCGTGGGGAGAACCGGCGCATCGTCCGGGAGGGCGTGCGAGCGCTTTCGCGAACGCGGAAGCCGGGCCTGCGGGCGCTGATGGCGGTGGCCGGAGTCGAGCCGGCGGAGGTCTCCGAGCAGCACTTCGGGTTCCGGCTAGGGCCGCGCATCAACGCCGCGGGCCGCATGGGCCGCGCCGATGCCGCACTCGAGCTCCTGCTCACCGAGGACGGCCGGCGCGCGGACGAGGTGGCGCGCGAGCTCGACCTGCACAACCGCGACCGCCAGGAGGCCGAGACGCGCATCCTGTTCGCGGCCGACGCGGCCTGCTCGGCCCAGGCAAGCCAGGCCGCGCTCGTCGTGGCCGGTGAGGGCTGGCACCCGGGCGTGGTGGGCATCGTGGCCTCGCGCCTGGTCGAGAAGTGGCGCCGACCGGCGGTGGTGATCGCCCTGGACGGTGACGCCGGGCGCGGCTCGGGCCGCAGCATCTCGGCCTACGACCTGCACGCCGGCCTGGCGGCCTGCAGCTCGCAGCTGCGCCGCTTCGGCGGGCACCGGATGGCCGCGGGGGTCGAGCTCGACGCCGCTGCCGTCGAAGGCTTTCGGGACGCGCTGGCCGCCCACGCGGGCGCGGCGCTCGGTCCGGCCGACCTGATCTCGGTGGAGCGCGTCGACGCCGTGGTGCCGGGCGGCGCCCTCGGCCTCGCATTGGCCGAGCAGCTCGGGCAGCTGCGCCCCTTCGGCATGGGCAACCCGCAGCCGACGCTGCTCGTACCGGCGGCCCGCCTGCAGAACCTGACCGGGATGGGGGAGGAGCGCCAGCACGCCCGCTTCACCCTGGTCACCGGCGCCTCGCGGGCCCGCGGCGTGGCCTTCGGCACCACGCAGCGCTCGCTCGCCGGCGCCGCGAGCGCGCCCCACCACGTGGCGCTGCGCCTGGAGGCCAACCGCTGGAACGGAACGGTGGAGCCGCGAGTGTTGCTGCGTGCCCTCTGTCGCCCCGAGCCGGGGGTGCTGCGGGTGCTGGGCGAGGACGAGCCCTTCTGGGAGCGAGTGCGCCGCGAGTTTGCGGCCGATCCGGCCGGTCGGGCGCGCATCGCCCCCCAGGGCAGCGTCATCGCCGACCGTCGCGGTGAGGGCTTTGCCGGCGTGGCGGTCGATCTCCTCACCAGCGGGGAGACGGTGGTGGGGGCGGTTGCCGACGTGGCGCGGCGCCGCCTCTCGCTGGTTGAGCTGGTCGCGGGGGCCGCGCCCGACGGGATGGCCCTGGTCTCCTGGACGGCTCTGGCCGGCACCCCCGGCCTCGTCGAGGGCTTCGAGCACCTGGTGGCCATCGATCCTCCGCCGGGCGGCCCCGCCGATCCCCTGCTCGGACTCGTCCCGCGCGCTCACCTCGCGTGGGGGCCCGGCGAGATCGAGTTCGCCCTCAGCGTGTGGCGCGCGGAGCTCGACCTGCGCCCGGCGTTGACCGAGGCCTACCGGGCTCTGCGCACTCTCGACCCCGGTGCGACGCAAGCCGAGCTCGAGCACGCCCTGCGCGGACCCGGTGCCTATCCGCGCACCGCCGAGTGCTGCGCCCGGCTGCTGCGCGTCCTCGACGAGCTCGGCCTCGTGGAGCTCGCCCTCGACGAGCCCGCGTGTCGCGCGCTCGCCGGCGTGCGCACGGACCTGGAGCTCTCGTCGGCCTACCGCACGTACCGCGCGCGGGTGGCGGCCGCCGAGCGAGGGCTGGGAACCGGGTCTGGGCCGGCCGAGGAGCAGGTCGTCGCACAAGCATCCTGAGCATGCCTTGACAGCTATATAACGTCTACGGTATGTTCATCGCCGTGCCCACCACCTTCGATGTCCTCGCCGAGCCGGTCCGCCGCGACATCCTGGATCTGCTCCGTGAAGAAGAGCGTCCTGTCGGGGACCTGGTGGCGCGGCTGTCGCTGAGCCAGCCGGGGGTCTCCAAGCATTTGCGGATCCTGCGCGAAGCAGGCCTGGTGGAGGCGCGCGCCGACGCCCAGCGGCGCCTGTACCGGGTGCGCGCCGAGCCCCTCGCCGAGATCGACGCCTGGCTCGCTCCCTACCGCCGCCTGTGGGCAGGGCGCCTCGATGCGCTCGAACGTCATCTGGACCAGACCGAGGAGTGACCCATGAAGACCACCTCCCGCCACGGCACCGTCGAGACTCGCGAGGGTCTCACCGTGATTCGCTTTCAACGCCGGCTCGCCCATCCGGTGGAGCGCGTCTGGCAGGCGCTGACCGACCCTCAGGAGCTGGAGGCGTGGCTCGCAGCCGCTGAGGTCGACCTCCGCGAGGGAGGCACGGTCCGGCTGCGTTGGCTCAACACCGACAGTGAGGGCAACAAGGCACAGATGACCGCCACAATCACCCGCCTCGACCCGCCTCACCTCATCGAGTACGACGGCGACATTCACGGAACGCTCCGATGGGAGCTGCGTCCCGAGGGCTCGGGCTCGGTGTTGACCTTCAGTAGCACGCTGCCGGCCCTCGAGGGCGAGATGGGGCACATGGTGCCGTCCGGCTGGCACATCCATCTCGATTTCCTCGAGGAGGCGCTCGACGGTGGCTCGGTCGACTGGCCCAACTGGCCGCGCGAGCGCTGGGAGCGAGTCGACGACGACTACGCGAAGCGCTTGAGCACGGCCTAGCCGCCGTCGATAGAGAAGTGTGCAGCGAGAGCCTGCGGATGAGCAGCGGGACGCCGCTCTAAACTCGGAGGGGATGCCCAAGCTCCCGCGTGCCAACGGGAAGACGACTTCCCGCGACCAGGCCGAGTCGCCCGGTGGCACGAGCGCGGCCACCCCGCCGCGCAAGAAGGCGGCCTCGCGGTCCAAACGGGCGGGCAACGGAGCGAAGGCCACGACCACCCGTGAGTTCGAGCGCCAACCCGTGGACGAGCATCACGGGACCGGCGTGGCCGGGCCGCCGGCCAGGCTCTCGGACGACCAGCGGGTGCTGCTGGGCGACCTGTTCGCGGTGGTGGAGGAGCACGCGGGCGAGGCCGTCGAGCACATCGACCGGCGACTGGTGGAGCGTGCCTTCGTGTTCGCCTGCGACCGTCACGCCGACCAGCGCCGGGCCAGCGGAGAGGACTTCATCATCCATCCGATCGGCGTGGCCAAGATCTGCGCCGGCATGCGGCTCGACACCGCCACTCTGTGCGCGGCGCTGCTCCACGACACGGTCGAGGACACGAGCGCCTCCCTCGACGAGGTACGCGAGGAGTTCGGCGAGGAGGTCGGCCAGCTCGTCGACGGCGTGACCAAGCTGTCGGGCGTCACCTTCCAGAGCCGTGACGACCGCCAGGCCGAGAACTATCGCAAGATGATGGTGGCGATGGCCCAGGACATCCGGGTCATCCTCATCAAGCTCGCCGACCGGCTGCACAACATGCGCACGATCGGCGCGATGCCCAAGCCCAAGCAGCAGGAGAAGGCCAAGGAGACGCTGGAGATCTTCGCGCCACTGGCGCACCGGCTCGGCATCCACGCCATCAAGTGGGAGCTCGAGGACCTCGCCTTCGCCACGCTCCACCCGCGCAAGTTCAACGAGATCAAGCAGCTCGTGGCCCAGCAGCGCGAGGAGCGTGAGGCCTACGTGTCGCGCGCGGGCGAGTACCTGCGCTCGGAGTTGGACGCCGTCGGCATCGAGGCGGACATCTCGGGCCGGGCCAAGCACTTCTACTCGATCTACTCGAAGATGACCAAGAAGGGGCGGGAGTTCAACGAGATCTACGACCTCACCGCCATGCGCGTGATCGTGGACTCGGTCAAGGACTGCTACGGCGCGATCGGCGTCATCCATTCGCTGTGGAAGCCGCTTCCGGGGCGCTTCAAGGACTGGGTCGCGATGCCCAAGTTCAACATGTACCAGGCCCTTCACACCACCGTGATCGGGCCCGAGGGCCTGCCGCTCGAGATCCAGATCCGCACGATGGAGATGCACCGCACCGCCGAGTTCGGCGTGGCGGCGCACTGGATCTACAAGGAGGACGGCTCCAAGCCCGTGGAGGAGAAGGTCGAGTGGCTGCGCCACCTGCTCGACTGGCAGCAGGACACCCAGGACCCCCAGGAGTTCGCCCAGACGCTCAAGGCCGATCTGTTCGAGGACGAGGTCTTCGTGTTCACGCCCAAGGGCGAGGTCAAGTCACTGGCCGGCGGCGCAACGCCGCTCGACTTCGCCTATGAGATCCACACCGATGTCGGCCACCGCTGCGTGGGCGCCAAGGTCAACGGCAAGATCGTGCCGCTGCACTACACGCTGCAGTCGGGCGACATCGTCGAGGTCCTCACCTCGAAGAAGGAGCGGGGCCCGTCGCGCGACTGGCTGGCGCTGGCCAAGACCACGCGCGCGCAGTCCAAGATCCGCGCCTGGTTCAAGCGCGAGCGGCGCGAGGACTCCGAGCGCACCGGTCGCGAGATGCTCCACGAGAACCTCAAGCGGGCCGGGCTGCCCCCACAGAAGATCGCCGGCTCTCCGCTGCTGGCCGACGTGATCCGCGAGATGGGCTTTCGCAAGGGCGAGGACTTCTACATCGCGCTGGGCCAGGCCAAGATCTCGACCAAGACGGTGGTCACCAAGCTGATGCACCGTCTCAAGGAGGGGGAGTCGGCGGTAGAGGCGCCCTCGCCGGCGGCCGAGCTGCTCGAGCGCAAGGAGACGCCGAAGAAGACCGCCGCCTCGTCCACCTACGGAATCAAGGTCGAGGGCGTCGACGACGTGATGCTCCGGCTGGCCAAGTGCTGCCGGCCGGTGCCGGGCGATCCCATCGTGGGCTACATCTCGCTGGGCAAGGGCATCACGATCCACCACGAGTCGTGCCCAAACGCGGTGGCGCTGCAGCGCAACCCGGAGCGCTTCACGAACGTGGAGTGGGAGGGAGACACCACATCCTCCTTCCGGGTCGAGCTCCAGATCGACGGCTGGGACCGCCACCGCCTGTTGGAGGACCTCTCACGGACCTTCGCGGAGACCGGAATCAACATCCTCGAGGCCCGCTGCACGGTCGTCCATCCCATGGTCAAGAACCGGTTCGTGGTCGAAGTGGGGGACACCCAATCGCTAAAGACCTGCATAACCCGTATCCGCAACATCGAGTCCGTTTTCGACGCGTATCGGGTCACGCCAACAGGATGAGACAAACTTTTGGATCGCACCTAGTATCGATGTTGTGCGCATCCTCCCTCTCGCCCTAGTACTTCTGTTGATCACGGCCGGGCCGGCGCTCGCGGCGCCCGTGCCCTCCTACACAGTGGCTCCGAGTCCGCCGGTCGAGGATCAGCCGGCGACGTACACCTCGACCTCGACGACCACAACGCCGCTCCCGGACCCGCTGCCGGACCCACCCCTTCCCCTAATCACGCAAGGTCGAGTGGGACTTCGCCGGCAACCCGAATTTCGAGGAGGAAGGGTTCTCGGTTTCCCATACCTACGGAACCTCGGGCGCCAAGACATTCCGCATGAAGGTCACCGACTTCTCGGGCGCAGAGACGATTGAGCCCTTCACCCTTGACGTCGCCTCGCCGCCCCCTCCGCCGAATCAGCTTCCAGTGGCCCGGTTCACGTTCTCTCCGACAACGCCGATCACCGGCCAGGAGGTCCTCTTCGAGGACGACGACAGCAGTGACCCGGACGGCAGCATCGTCACGCGAGAATGGGACGTCGACGGTGACGGAGATTTCGACGAGAACGTCACCGGCGCGACGTTTACGCGCAGCTACCAGGTCCCTGGGACCAAGACGGTGCGGCTGAGAGTCACCGATGATGACCTCGCAACGGACACTCGCACCAGAACGTTCAACGTTGCTGCGCCGCCGCCCAACAGGTTGCCCGTCGTCCAGTTCTCGGTCACGCCGCCCTCGCCCATGGTGGGCGAGCAGGTGACGCTGAAGTCGTTCTCCTACGACCCGGATGGCTCCATCAAGGAGTTGCGCTGGGACCTCGACGGTGACGGCGACTTCTCCGAGGACGTGGGAGGCGCCACCGCCTTCACGACTTTCTTGACCGCCGGCCCACGGATCGTCCGGCTGCGAGTCACCGACAACGAGGGAGGCGTCCAGACCGACACGGTGGAGATCACGGTGCGGGCAGCTCCCGCTGCACCGCCCGTCATTTCACCGACAAATCCTCCCACCACGAGTCCCAAGACCCTCGTCCCGTTGGGCTCTAGGGCTCTGGTCAGGCTCGCCGGCAGCGCCACCAGGACCGCCACGCGCGTGACCGTCCTGCAGGTTCGGGCGCCGTCTCGTTCTCTGGTCGAGGTCCGCTGCAGCGGGAAGGGATGTCCGGTCAAGCGGGTGCGCAAGAGGGTCAAGAACAAGCCGTTGCGCTTCGATGCGCTGGAGCGCTCGCTACGCGCGGGCACGGTCCTCACCGTCTACATCCGCAAGACCGGCTTCATCGGCAAGTTCACCCAGTTCGTGATGCGGCCCGGCAAGGCGCCCAAGCGCATCGACGCGTGCGTGATGCCCAGCAAGACGAAGCGCAGCCGCTGCCCAGCGGTCTGACCAACCGGGCGAAAAACGTCTCGTGTTCCGGGCAACCCGCAAGCCCCCGGGGCGCCGCTGCGTTGCTGTAGTGACCCTCCGCCGTCGCCTGTTTCGCACGCGGACGGTCGCAGTGCCCGCAAGAGATGGGGAGTGGCCCGCCGGCCCTCCCCATCTCGCTAATCCGTCAGGCCACCGCCACGAGACCCCCAGGGGTAACGCCGAACTCGACGTCGGTGAAGTCGCCTATGTAGTCGCCGTCGACCTGGACTGGGAAGGGGCGGTCGTCGATCGCGTCCACGCGGATTCCGGATACGCCGGGCAGCGGCTCCACCTGGCGGTGGCGCATCACGGTCTTGGCCCGGCCCGAGAACAGCCGCGGGATAAGGGTGGGCAGCTCCAGCAGCGACGCGCGCTTGAGCACCCCCACCGCGAGTGATCCGGTATCGAGTCCGGCGGGCTCCACCACGCGGATCGGCCGCTCGCGGAAGTAGGTGAACGGATCTGAGTTCTGGACGATCACGGTCACGCCCTCGAGGTCGTGCCCGTCGGAGCGCACGCGCACGCGCGGCGGATTGACCAGGTAGCTGCGGTTGAAGATCGCGACGCCGGCCCAGCTGTAGTACCAGGCGCCGAAACGCGCCTTGCGGTAGGGATGGGCGTCGACCCGGCGCACGACGCTGGCGTCGAGCCCGACCCCGGCTGCGAACACGAAGTGGCGTTCATTGACGCGCCCGAGGTCGACGCGGCGAGGTTCCCAGTCGTCGGCCATGCTCAGGAGGTGCTCGGTGGCGTCGACGACGTCGTTGGGGATGCCCAGTGTGCGGGCCCAGACGTTGGTGGAGCCTCCGGGGAGGGCGGTGAGCGGAGTGTCGGAGCCCATCAGGCCGTTGGCGGCCTCGTTCACCGTGCCGTCGCCGCCGAAGGCCACCACCACGTCATAGCCCTCGCGTGCCGCCTCGCGGCAGATCTGGGTGGCGTGGTTGCGCTCCTGCGTATCGATGGCCTCGACCGCGTAGCGCGACTGGAGGGCGTACACGACCAGGTTGCGAAGCCGGTCCGAGACCGTTGTCGCGTACGGATTGACGATGACGAGCATGCGTCGCTTGGGCGTACGCTGGGGGAGGAGGCGCTCGGTGAGATCCTCCGCGCGCTCGAGGGCGGTCTCGGTGGACACGGAAACGGAAATTTACCCTTCCCGCCCGCCGCGGTCGCGCGGGCGAAAAATTCGGACGTATGCGGCCGTTGTTTCGGTGCGAGGCTGAGGGGCCTTCGGGAGAACGCCCCGGATCGGACTCGCATCCCGGGGCGTCGCAGGGCGTCCCGTAAACGGCCGCCTGGGCGGGAGGAGCAGGATGCTCTTCCCGCTCGGAGGCGGACGCGCGGCGGGCGACACGCGCGGCCGGAACGACCTCGAGGTGGGAGAAAAGGCGGAACCGCGGCCCCGCAAGGGTTCTTGCGGCGTTTGCTTCCCGACGAGATATGGGACAAGTTGCTCGACGGGGTCTTCGACGGGGGGATCTTGGAGACGCGCGATGTGAGAAGCCTGACGCTGCACGTGGATGAGTTCGGGCAGGAGGCCCTTGAACGAGGCGCCGAGATCAGGCACGGCTCCACGGCGGCCGTGGTCCGCACCGCGGTGCTCTACTACCTGGCCGATCGTGACTCCGAAAGGGCCGCGTGGCGCTACCCCCGTTTCAGCCGCCACCGCGCGCCGGGACCGGGTCAGAAGGTCGAGATCGACGACGACACCTGGGCGGCTGTCGAACACGAGGCCAAGCGCCAGCAAATCGAGCCGTCCCAGCTGGCCGAGCACGCTTTTCTGTACTTCCTCGCCGATCTGGACAGCGGCCGCGTGGCCGGGAGGCTCGAGAACATTCTCGAGGACGAGTAGGGGAGACACGACCGCCGCGCTTGCGCGCGCAACAAGCCGCACCTACTCTGAGAATAGGTGCGGGCTTGGAGAGACTCTTCCTTGCGGACGAAATCCCCTATGGACTGATCGAGCGCGAGACGCTGCTCGAGCGCGCCGCTGCGGCTCTGGCGGCTGCGCGCGCCGGGCGGGGCTCGGTTCTGCTCATTCATGGAACCACCGGCCTCGGCAAGAGCGCCGCGCTGGCGGCCATCCGCGTTGAGGCCGCCCCGGACCCCCTCGACGTGCTCACGGCTTCGGGGCGCCGCCGCGAGAGCGACTTCGGGCTGGGGGTGGTGCTCCAGCTCTTCGAGCGCCGCCTCGCGCGGGCGAGCGCGGGGGAACGCCAGCTGCTACTCGCCGACGCCGCTCGCGAGTCCGCGCTCCTGCTCGATCCTGCCCCGGGCTTGCCGGTGCCCGCCTCGTCCTTCGACATCATCCACGGCCTCTACCGCCTCTGCGTCCATCTGAGCGCGCTGCGTCCCCTGCTGATCACGGTGGACGATGCCGATCGCGCCGACTCGGCCAGCCTCGAGTTCCTGCTCTATCTCGCCGAGCGGGTCCGTGACCTGCCCGTGGCGGTGGTGCTCAGCGCAGGCTCGGTGCCCCGCGGGCGCACGCCGCCGCTACTGGCCGAGCTGGCCCGCCATCGCGCCACCGAGCGCTGCGAGCTCGAGCCGCTCAGCGCCGACGGCACGCGCCGGCTGGCGCGCGAGCAGTGGCGGGCCGGCGCGTCGGACGGGCTCTGCCGCGCGCTTCACGACGCCAGTGCCGGCCATCCCTTTCTGCTCCAGCAGATCTTCGCGGCGATGGAGGACGAGGACGTCGGTGCCCACGCGAGCCTGGTGACGCAGGTGAAGCCCGCAGGTGTCAGCGAGTGGGCCCTCGCTCGCGCCAACGCCCTGGGCGGCGGGGCCGCCAACCTCCTTGTCGCCGCCGCGGTGCTCGGTCCCGACGCGGAGCTCAGGAACGCCGCCGCCATGGCGGAGCTCGAAACCGAGCCCGCGGCGCTCGTGGTGGATGAGCTCGTACAGGCCGGCTTCCTGCGCGCCGGACCACGGCTCAACTTCGTCCACCCGGTGGTGGCCGCGGCGCTCGAGGCGCACCAGCCCGCCCTGCAGCGCGCCACGCGGCACCTGCGCGCTGCCACCCTGCTGGACGACGAGGACGCTTCACCGGAGCTCGTGGCCGCGCATCTCGTCGAGGCGCCCTGTACCGGGAGCGCCTGGGCGGTCGAGGCGCTCACGGCTGCGGCCGCGGTGGCGCTCGGCCGCGGCGTGCCCTCGGAGGCGGTGCGCTATCTGCGGCGCGCCCTGGACGAGCCGCCTCCGCGCGCCATGCGCGCGCATGTGGTGCTCGAGCTCGGCCGGGCCGAGGCCACCGCGGGCGAGCCCCAGGCCGCCGTCCGGCTGCGCGACGCCGTCCAGCACGTCGGCGACGCTCCCGAGGGGGCGCGCAGCGCGCTGCAGACCGGCCGGGCGCTGTTCGCGCTGGGCAAGCCGCTGGAGGCCATGAGCGTCTTCGAGCGCGGCCTGGAACATGCCAAGGAGGAGGACGGCGACCTCGCCGCCCGGCTGCAGGCCGCCCATGCCACCTCGGTATGGCTGACGAGCCCCACCGATCCGCTCGACCCGGCCACGGCCCCAGGCGAAGGGGACAGCGCGGGCAACCGCGCGCTGCTCGCCCTGCACGCGATGGACACCGCTGTGCGGGGGGTCAGCGCCGAGCTCGCGATCGAACTCGCCACGCGCGCGCTGGGCCGCGGTGCGCTGCTCGACGAGGAGACCGCTGACGGCCTCACCTACTACCTGGCAGCCACGGCGCTGGCCATCTCCGGCGACCTGCAGACCGCCGAGGCAGCCCTCACGGCCGCTCTGGAGGACGCCCGCTCGCGCGGGTCGGCGCTCGGCTTCGCCACCGCGTCGCACATGCGCGCGATGGCCATCCTGCTGCGTGGCCGGGTGGGCGATGCGGCCGCGGATGCGCGCCACGCCCTGGCCGTCGAGCGCCACGGCTGGCGGCTCGGGCTGGGCGGCGCGCGGCTGGTGCTGGCCAACAGCCTGATCGAGAGCGGCGACCTCGATAGCGCCGCGCGTTACGTCAAGGAGGCGCAGGCGGCCGTTCATCGCCACGACCCGACTCGCCTGGCGCTGCTCACCACGCGCGGGCGCCTGAGCGCTCTCGCCGGTGATCACCGGTCGGCGCTCGGCGACTTTCTGGCCTGCGGCGAGCTGGGCGCGCGGGCCGGGGTGCAGAACCCCGCCGTGGCATCGTGGCGTTCTGATGCCGCGCTCTCCCACAGCGCGCTCGGGCAGCCCGGCGAGGCCGAGCGCCTGGCCGAAGAGGAGCTCGGCCTGGCCGAGTCCTTCGGCGCCCCGGGTGCGATCGGGCGCGCCATGAGGGCGCTGGGCACCGTCAAAGGGCCCGAGCGCGGGCTCTCCACCCTGGAGGCGGCGGTCGAACGACTCGAGGCCTCACAGAACGCGCTGGAGCGGGCGCGCGCTCTGGTCGAGTACGGCGCAGCCCTGCGCCGCTCGGGCCGGCGGCGCGAGGCTCGTGAGCCGCTTCGCTATGGCCTCGATCTCGCCCAGCGCTGCGGCGCCGTCCCGCTGGCCGAACGGGCTATGCGCGAGGCCAAGCTCGCGGGGGCGCGCCCGCGCCGGACGGCCATGCACGGTCTCGACTCGCTCACCGCCCGCGAGCGTCAGGTGGCCGGCCTGGCCGCCGAGGGCCTGTCGAACCGCGACATCGCCGAGACGCTCGTGGTCACCGTGAAGACCGTCGAATGGCACCTCAAGCACAGCTACCGCAAGCTCGGCGTGAGCTCGCGTCACGAGCTGCACGAGATTTTGGCTGCCGACTCTCGTTGAGTGGGTGACGTGGGGCTCAAGGCCCGGTTTGCCCCGTCCGATGAGAGTAGAAGCGTGGACCGCGTACACGGAAGTCAAGTTGTCACCCGCACCGTCTCGCTGGCCCTTCACGGCTTCGGCCGTAAGGCCATCGACACCTTGGCCCAGCGTTACGGCATCCCGCGGTCGCGTTTCGTGGAACGCGCCGTCGCGCACCACCTCGAGGAGGGGGCCGTGCGCCGTCCCGGGTATGCGCTGCCGCCCTTCCGCAGCCAGCCGGCCGACGACGAGCTGTGGCTGGAGCTTTCGCTGCCCGCAGGGTCGTGGGAGGCACTCGAGCTCGAGTGCGCCGTAGAGGGCCTGTCGCTCGAGCGCCTGCTCGAGCACACCGCGCTGGCGCTGTTGGCCGACCTGGATTCAGGTCGCGTGGCCGTGCGGATCGCCGCCGACCTCGATTGAGGCCGGCGACCAGACGAGGCCGGACTACGCCGAGGAAGCGATCACGGGAGCGGCGTCTAGCTCGCGCAGCGCCTCCTGAAGCGCTCCGCGGCCTCGATGGTGCAGCCCGTGGATCGAACCTTCGGTCTTGCCCAGCCTCGTGGCGATCTCCCCGGGCGTGAGGCCGGCGATGTGGCGCAGTACGAGCACCTCACGCTGTTCGGCGGGCAGCCGGCGCAGCGCGTCGCGCAGGCACTGAGAGCGCTCGAAGCCGATCTGCTCGTGGCCGTCATCATCCACGCGGACCTCCTCGAAGGGGATCTGGCGGCGCGCACGGATGTGATCCAGGGCCATGTTGCGAGCCACGCGCAGGATCCAGGCGGCGAAGGGCACCTCGCGCTGCTCGTAGCGGTGAATCGCCGTCATCAGCTTGGCGAAGACGTTCTGAGTGATGTCCTCGGCCTCGTGGGAGTCGCGGACGATGCTGCGGACATAGCCGCAGACGTCGTCGGCGAAGCGGACGTAGAGGAAATGCAATGCGCTCTGGTCGCCTTCCTTGGCGCGAGCGACGGCCTGGGCGACCAGGGCCGAGTCATTGCTGGGGTCAGTGCTTCGAGCGAAGCGAGTGGTCATGCGAGTCCTTCCCAAAGAGAGCGCGAGGGGTGCGCAGCAGACGTTCAGGTGATCAACCGACCCTAAGCTGCACCGCCGTTTACCGCACTAGGGGAAGTACCCCAGTGTTTTCTGCAGATTGCGGGATAAGAGACGAATCCAGCACCCCAGGGGTACCCCGTCCAGAGCTCGCGCCCTGGTTCGGGGCAGGAGTCTGTGCAAAAGCTCAGGTGAGGGAGACCTCGGCGCCCTCGCCGACGTTCAAGCGCATGGCCCGAGGAAGGCGAAAGTCGCGAAATACTCGGGCGTTGGGACCCACCACACTGGCCTCGAGGCGGCCACCGAGGTGGGTCACGGAGGCGCCGGGGAGGATTATCGAGTGCTCGATCTCCGCTCCTTCGATGAGTACGTCCTCGCCGATGGAGGTGTAGGGCCCCACGTAGGCATCGCGCACGCACGCGCCGGCAGCGATCACCGCCGGACCCCGCACGGTGCTCGACTCGAGGCGAGCCGAGGGATGAATGGAGACCGGGCCCTGGATGCGCGAGTCGTAGATCTCGGCCTGTACGGGCCCCGGCTTGAGCCCTGCCAGGGCGAACCGGTTGGCCTCGAGCAGCGCACCGGGTCGCTCGCGGAAACGCCACCACTCGCGCACCTCGCGCACCGAGACGCAACCGCCCAGGCCGGTCAGCCGGCGAATCGCCCGCTCCAGATCCACTTCGGCGCTACCGGAGGCGGGCGCCTCGCAGAGCGCATCGAGCGCGGCAGAGCCGAGCACCCATACCCCCGCCGCAGCACGATCGTCCTCGTCCGCGCGCCGGCCGGCGCGGCGCCGGGCCAGGTCCACGACGCTGTCGTCCGGCCCGGCTTCCTGCACGAGCATGGTTGTGTCGCGGTCGCAGGTGGGCGCCTGGAGCAGCGAGCTCAGGCAGTCATGGCTCAGGCTGTCTCCCAGGTGAAGCACGAAAGGATCATTGCCCAGGAAGCTGCCCAAGTCGGCGAGCACCGCGGGGAACGTGTCCTCATCGCGCTGCTCGACACAGGTGATCTGAGTGCCCGCCGGCGCGCACTGCTCCAGCTCGCGCTCGAGATGCGCGCGAAACGCGGCTCTCACCGTGACCGCAGCCGTGCGCACCCCTGCTTCGGCGAGCGCCTCGAGGGCGTGCAGCGCGAGCGGGCGGTTGGCCACCGGGAGCAGGTTCATCGGTTCGGCGGCCACGACTATCGCCTTATCGACCATTCTCGATACCAACGCGGGGACACGGGCCGATCTAGCGGGTACCCGCGCCCCGAGGGGTCTGAAGTTCGTCGGGTGACGCGCCCGACGTAGTGTGTACGGCATGAAGGCTCCCGCCAACGACGCCCCGCACCGCATGATCGACGACGTCGAGTTCGGCGAGGACGTGGCCGTCTACTCCTTCAGCAATCTCTACGGCTGCCGGATTGGCTCGCACAGCCGCATCGGCACCTTCGTCGAGGTGCAGCGCGGAGCCGAGATCGGCGCCCACTGCAAGGTCCAGAGCCATACGTTCGTCTGCGACGGCGTGCGTCTCGGCGACGGCGTCTTCGTGGGCCACGGGGTCATGTTCATCAACGATCGCCGACCGCGGGCGACCAGCGGCTCGGGCGGCCTGCAGACCGAGGACGACTGGGAGCTCTCCCCGACGGTCGTCGAGGATGGAGCGTCGATCGGCTCCGGCGCCACCATCCTGTGCGGCGTGCGGATCGGCGCCGGCGCCCTGGTCGGCGCCGGCGCGGTGGTCACCCGTGACGTGGCACCGGGCGACACCGTGGCCGGCAATCCGGCTCGCCCGCTTGAAGCCAGGCGCTAGCGGACGTAGGTGATGCGCATGAGCTCGCCGCCGGCGGTGAAGTTCGTCGTGCGCGTACAGCGCACCCGCGTCCGCACCTCGCCGTCACCGCTCGTGCCGCTCACGTAGTCCGCGGCCGCCCCGGCGGGGACGAGGTTCGAGAGCTGGACCTCCGTGGTGCCCACCGCGCGCGAGTCGAGCTGGACCCAGGCGCTGGTCGTCCAGCGCCAGATGTGCAGGGTCTGGGTGCAGGAGACCGAGTTGCGCCCCCGGTATGTGACGCGCAGGTTGCTGAGGGCGTTGGTCACGCCGGTGTAGCTGCCGTACCAGTCGGTGGTGCGCGTGCCCAGCAGCGTCGAGGCGACCGAGAAGAACACGTTGTCGTCGGCGGTCAGCGAAGCGGCGTTGCCTCCCGCGGGGGTGCCGGTGCTTATCACCGTGGATCCCGGCGAGGCGTTGACGGTCTCGGGCACCCTGAAGGTGGCGGGCGCCGCCGGCGCCGCCGGTGACTGGGAGGCGTTGCCCGCGCCGTCCTCGGAGCGCACACGGAAGTGGTACGTAGCGCCTGGGGTCAGCCCGCTGAGCGCCACGCTGTGCGCGGTCACCTGCGGCGGCCGCGGAAACGTTCTGCGTGAGGCTGGCCGGGTTCGTCCCGTAGTCCACGCGCGAGTCCGAGGCTTCGTTGGTCGTCCAGGTGACGGTAGCCGTGCCGTTGAGGTTCGCCGTGGCCGACACTGCCGAGATCGCGGGCGGCGTGGTGTCCGGCACCGGGGGCTCGTAGCTTGCCGCGTAGGACCCGCTGGTTGCCGGGAAGATCGCGTACTGGACGCCCTTGATCGTCTCGGTGGTGTAGGCCACGGCGCTGCCGCCACGCGTGATTCCCGTCAGGTTGTTGCCGCCGAAGCGCGTCGGGATCATGCCGCGCAGGCCGTTGGCGCCGCCGGCGGCATTGACCGTGAACGTCAGCGTGTTGTTGCTCCACCCGATCGAGCCGAACGAGGAGTTGTTGCGACCGTCGGTCCAGTCGAGCATCTGCTTGCTCGTGACCACCGGCACGCCGCGGCTCACCGCGGACTGCACAATGGCGTCGGACTGGGGCAGCTGGGCGCTGTCGGTGTGCATGTTGGCGGTGAAGGCGCCGTAGTAGCCCTGCGGGCCCAGCGCCCGGTCGAGCAGGGTGTTGCTCGTGAAGGGGTAGGACTGGCCGGACTCGTCGGTCATCTGGGTCGTTGCCTGGTAGACGTCGATCATGGAGCCGTCCTCATCGGCGAAGCGCATCGGCATGCCCGAGCCGGTGAAGAAGCCGGGCACGTCGCCCACCCAGCTGGGCGGCCAGTAGTAGTAGTTGGTGTCGAAGCGGATGTTGTTCTGCAGCGAGACCTTGGGCGTGCCGGCCCAGTCACTCCAGGCGATGCAGTGCGTGCGGTTGGTGGTCGGGGCGGGCAGGCCGGGGAACTCCGAGGCGAACTCGGCCAGCTGGTCGGAGAAGTTGTCCGCGAGCGAAGCTTGCGTGTAATCGGCGCAGCCCGTAGTGACGTGCACCCCGATCTCGAAGCCCTCGGCCACATAGCCCGCCGCCGCCGAGTTGGAGATCGGCGTGCTGGGATAGATGTAGGAGGAGCCGCGGACGCACTCCCAGTTGGCCACCGAGCAGCCCGCCGGGCTGGCGGCCTTGAACAGATCGAAGCGCCCCGCGGTGCCGTTGTTGCCGTGGTCGTCGCCGGTCATGACCACCGCCGCCTTCTCACCGCGCGGGAAGTACCAGAAGCGCGGGATCGGCTTCTTGTCGGCGTTGACGTGGGCGATCAGGTTGGCGAACAGGCGCTGGAGCTCGTCCGCCTGCGGAATGGCCACCTTGCTCAGGTCGACCCAGTGCGGCTGGCTGCCGCCGAAGAAGAGGTCGTCTGAGCGGATCGGCGAGGAGCCGTCGCGCTCCTGGCCGGCCCAGGCCGGATTGCCCTGGCGCGATTGCACGATCGAGCGAGCGAGGTCGAAGGTGAAGGCCGCGGCCTGACCGCCGTTGGAGCCGACGTCGCGTACGGTCACGGCCGGGTTGGCGGTGGCGGTGCTGCCGTCGGACCAGAGGCTGGCCACCGTCGTGGCGCCGCTGGTGGTGTAGCGGTCGGCCGTGCCGTGGAACTGCACGCTCTGGTCGACTATCCCCGCCCCTGGCGCCTGTGAGGTGTTGACCTTGAGGTAGGCGTTGCTGAGCGTGGCCGACGCGTCGGTCAGGCCGAGCAGCCCGGCGAGCTGCTTGTCGGGGCGCATGGCGATCAGGTTGCCCCCGCCGTTGACCCAGTCGCTGAGCATGGAGACCTGCGCCGCGCTGAGGGTCATATCGCCCAGCACTGCCACGTCATGGTTGGCGAGCACGGCGGGTGTGACCGCCGAGATGTCCTTGGCCAGGTACTCGTTCAGGCCCTCGGCACGCAGGATCTCGGTGGTATAGCGGGTGAATGGGTTGTTGGACTTGGTGATCGCGAGGATCGGTCCACCGGGACCGTCGTCGGGCGGCGGGGGTGGAGGATCGGCTGTCGTGAAGGTCCAGGTGCGATCCGCGGCGAGCGCGTTGCCGGCGCTGTCCTTGACCCCGGCGGCACCGCCCTTGACCGTTGCGGTGTAGGTGGTCGAGTCGCTCAGCTGGCTCGAGGGATCGAGCACCGCGGTGCGCGAGCCGGCGTCGTAGCTCACGGAGGACGGCACCAGCGTGCTGCCGGGGCCGCGCAGCTCGACCGTGCCGGTGTTGATCGTGGCGGCGCTCATCGGCTCGTTGAAGGTGGCCGAGGCGTTGGTGCCCGTGCCGACGCTGCCCGCGTTGTTCGGCGGCACGGTGCTCACGACCGTGGGCGGCGTGGTGTCCGGACCGCCACCCCCGCTCTGGAAGACCACGTCGACCCAGTAGTTGGTGCTCTGCCACGTGTTGCTCGGGAACGAGCGACTCGGGCCGTAGGCGTAGACGCCGTTGCCGCCGTCCTCGCCGTCGGCGAGCGCGCGCAGCGGCCCGTTGTCCAGGCCCGTGCTGAAGAAGCCGCTGTTCCAGGCGTAGTTGCCGTTGGGGGCGTGGTAGGACGCCACGTAGGTGGTGCCCGCCGTGACGGAGACGGGGTTGGAGAGGGTGACCTCCTGCCAGCCGCGCGGCGTTTCGTTGGTGAAGGTGGCCTCCGCCAGCTGGGTGCCGGTGCGCGACCAGAGGTGACCGACGTGCGTTCCCGTGTTGCTCGTCCCCTTGTAGAAGCGCAGGCCGGTGATCTGGCCGTCGCTCTGGGGACGGAACTTGACGCCCAGTTCGACCGCGCCGTTGTCTGAGGTCTGGGCCTCGTTGGCGGGCACGGCGGATCCCGGCCAGATCGAGCAGGGGCAGCCCCCGCCGGGTGGGGGAGCGGCAGCCGTGGTGAACGACCAGGTCCGGTCGTTGACCAACGCGTTGCCGGCCACGTCCTTGACTCCGCTCGCGCCGCTCTTGACGGTGGCGGTGTAGGTCGTCTCGTCGGCCAACGGGCTCGCCGGGTTCAGCACGGCGGTGCGCAGGGCGGAGTCGTAGGTCACGGCCGCGTTGACGGCGGTGCCGCCCGGGCCGCGCAGCTCGAAGGTCGTGCCGCTGATGCTGGCCGGGCTCATCGGCTCACTGAAGGTCGAGGTGACGTTCGCGCCGGCACTGATTCCGGTTGCGTTGTTGGCCGGAGCGGTGTCGGTGACCGTCGGCGGGGTCGTGTCGGGACCGCTGCCACCGGTCTGGAAGACCACGTCGACCCAGTAGTTCTCGGACAGGTAGGTGTTGTTCGGGAAGGTGCGGCTGGGGCCGTAGGAATAGACGCCGTTGCCGCCGTCCTCACCCTCGGCCAGCGCCCGCAACGGTCCGCTGTCGAAGCCGGAGTTCGCGAAGTAGGAGCGATCCCAGGCGTAATGGCCCACCGGCGCGTGGTAGGAGGCGACGTACGTGGTGCCGGCAGTCACGGAGACCGGGTTGGCGAACGACGACCTGCTGCCAGCCGCGCGCGGTCTCACCGGTGAAGGTGGCCTCGGCGAGCATGGTGCCGGTGCGCGACCACAGGTGGCCGACGTGGGTGCCGGTGTTGGTGGTGCCCTTGTAGAAGCGCACGCCTGTGATCTGGCCGTCGACCTGTGCGCGGAACTTGACGCCGAGCTCCACCGCCGCGTTGTCGTTGGGCTCGACCTCGTTGGCGGGCAGCGTGGAGCCGCTCCAGATCGTGCAGGGGCAGGTCTGCGCTCCCACGGTGCCGGTCACGCCGGCGGAGGGAGTCTCGAGGTTGGCGCTGTCGTCCGCCGCTCGGCTGCGGATCGTCCACGAGCCGCTCCCGGTGGGCGTCCAGCGGTAGGTCCAGCTGCCGCGCCCAGTGGCGGGATGCCAGGTGGTGCCGCCGTCGGTGGAGACCTCCACGCCGCCCACGGTGCCGCCGCCCGCGTCCGTGGCCGTGCCGGTGATGGTGATCTGCTGGCCGCCGGAGAGCTGGGCGCCGCTGGCTGGGAAGGTGATGGTCGACGTGGGCTTGGCGCTGTCGGTGCTCGGCGTGGGAGCCACCAGGCCGGACTGCAGGGTGGCCGGCTGTGCGCCCATGTCGGAGAACAGGTTGGCCGTGGCCTGCTGCATGCGGGCGTCCGCCGCTGCGCTGCCCCGGTCGTGCTGGTTGTCGAGTCCCCAGGACCACTGCACGGTGCCCGCGCCGAAGACGAGCGCCCCGCTGTTGGCTCTGTAGAGCGTGAGGTGGTGGTTGGCCTCGCCGGAGCCGAAGTTCGAGCCGTAGTCGGTCAGCACCGGCGCGCTCTGCACCGTCGTGCTCGACATGCGGAGCGAGCCCGCCGGCCGGAAGCCGTTGTCCGGGTCCTCATCCCACTCGTACCCGAGTGTGCTGGGTCCGAGGGTCGCGGTTGCCCCTGCCGCCAGCGTCGCCACGCTGGTGTTGCGCCAAAGGCGCATCTTGCCGTCATCGGAGGGCACCTGTATGGCCGTGGTCGCTCCGTCGTTGACCATGAACAACTGCCCGGTGAGCGCGTTCTCGGGCCGGCCGCCGTCGGCTGGCGGGCTGAAGCGCGGGTCGCGCCAGGTGCCGGTCCAGACGCCCGGCTGGGGATCGATCTTGGCGTTGGCGTGGGTCTCCTTGTAGGAGACGAGCGTGCGGTTGGCGCTCGCCGAGGCGTCGATGCTGGGCTCCCAGCGCGTCTTCCAGAAGACCTCGTTGCCGCTGAAGAAGGCGAGATTCACCCCGGCCGCCCGCGCGGCCTCGAAGTTGGCGCGTTGTCCGCCGGACCAGTACTCGTCGTGGCCCACCGACAGGAAGCGTTTCGTGCTCCAGCAGCTCGGCGCCGCGGCGCTGGCTGTCCACGCCGGTGGTGTAGCTGACGTCGTAGCCGTTGCGCTCCATCCAGCGCACCATCGGGTACTCGGCGTTGAAGACCCAGTCCTCGGGCGCGTAGCCGCGCGTCGTGAAGGGGCGGTTGTAGCTGACCTTGTAGGCGCGCCCGGCGGGCGAGCCGGTGTAGAGGCTGTTGCCGCCGTAGCGGTTGTAGGCCTGCCAGGTGGTGTCCGAGGTCTGGAACAGCAGCTCGGAGGCGCCGTCGTCGTCGCGGACGACGAACATCATGTGGCTGTCGCCTCCGGTGCCGTCCTCGCGCACGAGCCGCGCGAAGTAGATGCCCGACACCGCGTCGGCCGGCACCACCCACGAGGCCGAAACCGACCAGTTGCCGCAGTCGACCAGCCCGGTGGCCGCTTGGCTCAGGCAGGCCGGCTGCTGGGACACGCCACCGAGTGGGCGTACCGTGTCGACCCTGCGCGCGCCCGTCCCGCCGTAGTAGCCCATCCGGTAGATGTCGAGCCGGTACAGGCTCGTGACGGAGTCGATCTTGAACTGGACCGTCTGCCCCTGGTCCGCGCTGATGTCGGTGGTGAAGCCCTGGATGTTGGCGTCGCCCGAGCCCGACACGTCCCACTCGCTGGCGGGGCTGCCCGGCTTGGAGTTCTCGCACGCGATCTCGTTGGCGATCGGCGGGTCGCAGGGCGCGGCCGCGGCCGGAGCGGCGGGGGAGAGGGCCAGCACGACGGCGAGGACAGCGAGCGAGAGGATGCGAACGATCAACGGGCCTCCGGAGCCACGCACTCAAGGGGAGGGACGACCTCAAACCGACCGTACGCCCGCCGGCGGCCAACCCCAAGAAAGCTCAGCCGAATTTCCCCCACGCCCTCAGGTATCCCTCTCGGCCTCACGGTGCAGGATCACGACGAACTCAAGCCCGTTGCGCTCCACCGACTCGATCGCAAACGGGATGCTCAATGTTGAACGGCAGTGGACGAGAAGCTCGAGGAAAGAGTCCAGCGTCCAGACGTGGAAATGGATCGAGTAGTCACTCTCGTCTAGCTGTCGCGCCTGCTCGACCACCTGATCTGCCGGCACCTGGCCGACGAGTCCAACCCACTCCTCGAAGTGGCCGGAGCGGGACCAGCCGGGTCCCTCGACATGGTCGCGGACGATGTGCTCGAGCGACGTCAGGGGGCGGCGGCGGTCGAAAGTCTCACGAGCATCTGGCACCGCCATGTAGAGGACGCCATCCGGCGTCAGAACCCGGGCAAAGGCCTTCAAAGTGCCGATCGGGTCCTGGCAGTGCTCGATTAGGTGGTTGGCGATCACGAAGTCGACCGAGCCGTCCTCCACGCTTCCGAGCGTCTCACCGTCGTCGATCACATCGGGCGCGACCAGATCGAGGCTGGCGAGCTCGGGATACTGCCGTCGCAGCTCCGGGACCGTCATGCGGTCGACATAGCGCGCGTGCGCACCTGACGGCAGCCGAAGCGGCTGGTGCAGCGCGCCGATCTCGAGGCCGGTCCCGCTGAGGTGCTGGGTGGCCAGCCGCCGCCGCACGGCCGCGTGTCGGCGCTCTTCGCGGTTCAGGACAACTCGGGCGCGACGTTTGGCACTCGAGAGAGAGCGGCGGGGTAGCGCTGACAAGCGGGCCCCGGGCGACGCGACGTCAACTGCGTTCACGTGAAGTCAACGGCCCCCGGCCGCTCTTCCTTCCAGACCGTCGGCCGAAAAATGCGGCACACCCCGCGCGTTTCCTAGGGACCTATGTCTACCGACCTCAGCGTGATCATGGTGACGCACAACGGCCGCGAGCTGGCGCTGACCACGCTGCGCTCGGCGCGTGCGGCCACCGGCATGGTCAGCGTCGAGTGGCTCGTCGTCGACAGCGGGTCGATCGACGGAACGCCGGACGCGATCGAGGCGGAGCTACCCGATGTCACGGTGCTTCGGGGCCCCAATCGCGGATTCGCCGCGGGCAACAACGCCGCCCTCCGGCAGGCCACGGGCCGTTATGTCCTGTTGCTCAACCCGGACATTGAGATCCTCGACGGCAGCCTGGCCGAGCTGGTCAGGGCCATGGACGCCCGACCGGAGGTGGGCCTCGCAAGTGTCGTGCAGCGCGGCCCCGATGGCAGGCTCCAACCGTCGATTCGGCGCTACCCCTCGCCCGCGCGGGACCTCGGCGAGGCCCTCTTTGCGGCCCACTGGCCGGTACTGACTACGCTGCAGGAACTCGAGACTCGCGCCGAGCGCTACGAGCGGGAGGGGCCCGTGGACTGGCTGGTAGGCGCCTTTCTCATCGCTCGCCGGGAGGCGATAGACGTGGTGGGCCGGCTCGACGATCGCTTCTTCCTCTATTCCGAGGAGATCGATTGGTGCTACCGCTTCCGGCGCGCCGGCTGGGAGGTCAGGCATCTGCCGGTGATGGCCGTGACCCATCATTCCGGCCTGCGACACCGGAGCGACCTGATGGCGCAGCTGAGCTATTCCCGCATGCTATTCGCGGCCAAGCACTTCGGACCGTTCAAACGGCTCGGGGTCCGCGCCGCTCTCGGCCTGGGCCACGTCGTGCGCCTGGTTGTCTTTGCCCTGCCTGCGATCGTGCGCCCTTCCCTGCGAGAACGCTTGCGGGGCGAGCGCTCAGGCTTGGCCGTGATTCTGGGACTCGGGCGCCCGCCGCTGCGTGGTTCCGGAGCGGAGCTGTAGGCGAGCATGCCCTTGAGACCTCAGCGTCGTCGCATCCTCGTCCTGGTCCCGGGAGAACTGGGAGAGCGGCTGAGCGGTCCCGAGATCCGGGCCTGGCAGTTCGCCTGCGCCCTGACCGCCGACCACGACGTGACCGCGGTGATCAAGGCCCGCGCCGGTGGTCAGCGGGATGGCGTGCGCCTCGTTCCCTGGAGCCGGCGTCGGCTCGTGTACGAAGCGTTGCGCCACGACATCGTGATCTCGCACTGCCTGCCGCCGTTCCTGCTCGCACTTAAGTCGCTGTGTCGCCTGGTGGCGGTGTCCGACCAGTACGACCCGCTCGAGCTCGAGCTCGCCACCTTGGGGGCCGGCCGTTTCAAGGCGAGCGAACTGTGGGCGGCCCGTGCGGTGCGCGAGCTCCAGCTGCGCTACGCGGACGTGGTGTTGTGCGCCGCGGCGCCACAGCGTGACGCCCTTCGTAGCGCCTCGGAGTCGCTCCGGGTGGAAGGCGCCGCGGACCCGATCGTGGTTCCGTTCGGCATCCCTGCGGATCCTGGACCCGGGACGGCGAGGCCTCTGCGGGAGCACTTTCCTCAGATCGCCCAGGGCGACATCGTCGTCCTGTGGTGGGGGAGCGTGTGGCGCTGGCTCGACGCGGAGACCGCCATTCGCGCCTTCGAGCGCATGGCCGCGGCCCGGCCTGACGTAAAGCTCGTGATCACGGCCGGCCGTTCGGCCAAGCCAGATGTGGAGCGCATGGCGGCCACCGAGCAGGCACGCGACCTCGCCCGTTCGCTCGGACTGCTGGGGCAGACTGTGCTCTTCCTGGATGACTGGATCCCGTACGAGGCGCGCCACGACTACCTCGGTGAGGCCGACATCGGGCTGACTCTGCACCACGAGACTCCGGAGGCGGAGCTTGCCGCGCGAGCGCGCTACATGGACTACCTCTGGGCCGGCTTGCCCTGCGTGCTGGGCCGCGGTGATGAGCTCGCTGAGCAGTTCGGCGCGGCCGGCTTCGCCAGGCTGCTCAAGCCGGGGGACCCGGCGAGCGTGGCGGAGGCCCTGCTGGAACTGGCCGGAAGTCCGGATCGACTCGCCGATGCCCAGGCAGCCGGGCGCCGCCTCGCTGACGGGCTGCGCTGGGACGTGGTCTCCGAGCCGTTGCTCACGGCGCTCGAGAAGACGCACCGCAACCGGACGCTTTCGGTACGCGACAGCGCCGCGTTGCTCGCGGGTACGGGCCGCTACTACGCCCGCCAGGTCGCCGATCGAGCCGTCGCCGCTGTGGCGCCTGACCCGGCGAGCTGAGCCGGGATGTCGAAGGAGAGCGGATCAGTCCGGACCGAACTCGTACGCACCGAGATCGGGATCTCCCCGTCGGGCGTTACCGTCGAGATCCCGCTCAGGACCCTCATCTGCTGTTCCGGCATCGATCGCCGGGCTGCCTGACCGCAGCCGCAGATCACCGCCTCGGGAGTCGACGAACCCCGGATCGGCGGCGATGACATCGTGGGGCCCGAGCGCTGAGGGCACGGCGTCGCCACGACTCCTGATCAGGTTGTGATCTTCTCGGCCCCAGGGCTCCTCCATGCTGAAGGGATCTCCTTCGCTGGCGTCGAAGATGTTGTTGACGACCACGTAGCCGCTCCCGTCGTCCACGATCGGATCACGGCGGAGCGCCACGCCCCAGCGGCTGCCGACGAAGGTGTTGTTCACGATCCGCAGGCCCTGCGTGTTCATCACGGTCATGTCGTAGCCGTCGGAGCCGTTGTAGATGGCGTTGTTCTCGATCGTGACGTCCCGGTGGGGCTGGGTCTGGCCTGAGAACTGGATCAGGATCCCGTTGTTGGTGCCGGTGTCACGGACCACGTTGTTGCGGAACGTGATGTGCTCGGACGGAGCGAAGATCTGCCACAGGTCTGCGTGCGCCTGGGGATGGGTGTAGCGCAGACCCGGCCCGAGGAACCTGTTGCGCTCGACGGTGATGTGGCTGCCGCCTCCTTGTATGTAGTCCTCGGCGACGCTCTGGATGGTGTTGTCCCGGATAGTCACGTGGCTGATGGAGCCCGTCAGCTGGATCCCGTAGCCCTCACCCGTTCCCTGCTCGCCCGTGTAGTCGATGTCCCGGATCAGGTTGCGCTCGATCAACACGTCGCGCACCTGCTGCCCCTCCCAACCGAAGAGGAACATCCCGCTGCGCTGGCGACTCAGCTCGTTGCCCACGACCTGGAGGTCGCGGGCCGATTCGAGGACTTCGAACCGGCCGTCGATCCTGAATGCCTCAAGACGCAGGTGATCCGAGTTGCGGATGTCCACGCCCGCCAGGGTCACCGCCTCCCCGGCACGCCCCCGCAGCGTCACATAGGCGGGGCGTGAGAACTCATTTGCCTCGAGTCGCGGGTAGGGCCCGCCGCGGACATCGACCACGGCGCCGGGAGGGGCAACACCGAGTGCCCTCCTGAGGCTGCACCACGGGGTCTGGGCCGAGCGCGCTCTTCTGACCGTACGACGATCCCGGCAGTCCGGGGACCCTCGGTGGACATAGTGTGAGGCTGGCGCGAGCGCCGGCGGACGCGGACCGCCCGGCGCCGCGGGCTCCGAATCCCCGCCGAGCAACGCCATCGACCCCGCCGCCATGAGCGCCAGAGCCACGAGAGCTCCGGCGGCGGCGGCGATCCGACGAATCAGGCGGTTGCGGTGAGCTCGGCTGTGGCCTGCGAGCGCTCGCCACTGCGGCGTGCCAGCACCCCAAAGCCCCATTCGGACACCTCGGTGGTCTTGATGTCACTGAAACCGAGCGCGCGGTACCAGCCGGCCAGCTCCTCGGGCGTGTGCTCCCAGCGGTAGCGCGGCGTGTAGTGATCGAGGAGCGTCAGGAGCTTCTCCCGATAGGTCACGCCGTCGTGAGGCCGGGCTCGGCCCGTGACGCGCCGCAGGTGCTGGCGACCGATCGACTGCACGGTCCAGACACGCAGCACGCCCCGCTGCAGAGGCGGGGGCAAGTCGACCATGACTCGCCGCACCGCGCCGCGCAACCGGTGCGCAATGCCAGGCGTGGGCCCGTAGAGCCACACGTAGATTTGGCCGCCGGGCGCAACCAGCCCGGTGATGGCCTCCAGCGCGACGCGGGTATCCGGGTTGTGGTGAAGCACTCCCCCGGAGAAGACGAGGTCGAAGGTCTCGCGTTGCAGGGGCGGACGGGCCAAGTCGGTCTGAATGAAGTGCAGCCGATCGACACCCCGCGCGGCGAAGTGGTGCCGGGCGGCGTCGACGCTGCGGCTGATGTCGGCGCTGACGACCTCGGCACCCATCTCTACAAGCAGATGGGACAACAGGCCGGCCCCGCATCCTGCGTCGAGAACGAGCTTGCCTTTCAGGTGGTCGGGCTCGCAGTCCAGCTCGCGCAGCGCGATCTCCCGGCGTTCTTGAAGGTCCTGGCCCCAGGCCCGGTCCCCGTCGTAGTCGAACTGGGCCCACTCGCTGCTGAAGCTCGTGTGAATCGACTCGGCGTCGGTGGCGTCGCCGGCATCCAGAAAGCGAGGGATGCCCGCCACGACAGGGAAGGCGTGGCCGCGATCGCAGCGCAGCCTTCCGTCCTGCACCTCAGTCACGTCTTCGCTGTCCTGCACCGTGAGCATGTCACCGCAGGTGGGACAGGCCAGCCATTCAAGGATTCGAGTGTTCAAGAGCTTCTCCCCGGGAGCGAGTGTCAAAGGACGTAGTGGCGGCAGCGCAAGCCACGAGATCCCCGCGCACCGCGAAGCCATAAGGACCCGCGTCGGTGGGCTCGATGTTTTCGAAGCCCTCCTCGCGGAACCACGCCACGATCTCCTCGGCCGTGTACCGATGCTGATACACCGGAGAGAAGAAGTCGACCAGTTGCTGCATCTTCTCGTGCCACGTGAGTGTGTCAGTGTCCCGGCCGAGCATGGCGCTCACCCGCTCCTTGGCCAGATAGGCCGGGATCACGGTCGAGTAGAGCCCGCGCTGGACCCTGATCGGGAGTCGCGAGGTAACCCTCCTCCTGATCAGGTCATAGACCCTGAGCTTGCGGTGGTCGGTCGGGTGGTGCCTTCGGTCGATCGGGTGGTACATCCAGATCAGGCACCGGCCCCCAGGCTTGAGCGTGCGAATGATCGCCCGGAAGCCCGCGCGCGCGTCCGGGACCGCGACCAGGACTCCGGCGCAATAGACGTAGTCGAAGACCGGGCTCAGCGGCGGCTCCAGCACCGACCCCTGGAGAAAGTGGATCCCGGAGCTTGTGTTGCGCCTATACGCCTGTTCTATCCCGAAGGCCAGGTCGAGCGCTACGACCTCCATCCCGAGGCTGTCTGCCATGTCGATCGACAGCTCGCCGCTGCCGCAGCCGGCGTCGAGGATCCGCTTCCCCTTGAGCTCGGCGGGACCACCGCCGTTGGGGCTCGCCGGGTCGAAGCCCATGCTGGTTATGAACACCTGGCGCCGGTGATCCATCTCCTGGCCCCAGTTGCGCTCACCAGCACGGAAGTTTTCCCATTCGAGCGAGAACGTCTTCTGTGCGCTCTTGACGTCCTGCTCAGCGCGGGGGAGAGCAGGCGCGGAATGCCTCCGCGCACCGGATACTGCGCCCCGCAGTCACAGACGAGCGCGCCTTCCGCAACTTCCGGCGGCGTTGAGGCCCCCGCAGGGCCGGCCGCGAGTTGGAGCTCCGGGCGCCCGCACTGTGGGCACTGGAGAAGTTGGATCAGTTCTGGGTTCATTGGGCCAATGTCCTTTTCCCGCTCTGAAGACCTCGTGTGGCGGGCGAGCCACGTCCATAGAACGGCGCGTGGCGCCATCTCTTGCGTGATGTTTCAGGCCCGTTCGACGCAAGATCGGCCCGCGCGGCGCCGTTGACTTATGCGAACCGGCCCTGACCTTGGAGAGCTAATGCCCGATCACGTCGCGACACCCGGATGCCAGGTGGACTCATGATCCGTGGTGCGCGCGTGCTCGTAACCGGGGGCGCCGGCACGGTGGGATCCACGATCGCGGATCAGCTGGTGGCTCGTGGCGCGGCCGAGATCGTTGTCCTGGACAACTTCGTGCGCGGCCGCCGCGAGAACCTCGCGTGGGCGGAGGCCAACGGGCCCGTCACGGTCGTTGAGGGCGACATCTGCGACGCCGATCTCGTCCGCGAGCTATGCGCGGCATCGACGTGTCTTCCATCAGGCGGCGATGCGGATCACGCAGTGCGCCGAGGAGCCGCGCCTCGCGCTCGAGGTGCTTGTCGACGGCACCTTCAACGTCTTCGAGGCGGCCGTCGACGAGGGCGTGCCAAGGTCGTTGCCGCGTCTTCGGCCTCGGTCTATGGCCTGGCCGAGGACTTCCCGACGGCCGAGCACCACCACCCCTACGCCAACGACACGCTCTACGGCGCGGCCAAGGCGTTCAACGAGGGGTTGCTCCGGAGCTTGCACGCCATGCGGGGGCTCGACTACGTGGCGCTGCGCTACTTCAACGTCTACGGCCCGCGGATGGACATCCACGGCGTGTACACCGAGGTGCTGGTTCGCTGGATGGAGCGCATCGAGGCGGGGCAGCCGCCGCTGATCCTCGGCGACGGCACCCAGACCATGGACTTCGTCTACACCGAGGACATCGCGCGGGCGAACGTGCTCGCCGCCCAGTCAGACGTGACCGACGACGTCTTCAACGTCGCCAGCGGCGTCGAGACGAGCCTTCACGAGTTCGCCGCGATGCTGCTGCGGGTCATGGGCTCCGACCTGCCGGTCGATCACGGGCCCGAGCGCGCCGTAACAAGGTGCCGCGGCGGCTGGCCGACACCTCGCGCGCACGCGATCGGCTGGGCTTTGAGGCCGAGATCGACCTCGAGGAGGGCTTGACCCGGCTGGTCGAGTGGTGGCGCGCGGAGCGCGCCGACGAGCCGCCGTGCCGACGCGACGCTGGCGCGAGCGTCGTGATGGAGGTCCCGTTCACGCGGCCGTATTTCACCGGGGGCGAGGCCGAGGCCGTCGCCGCCGCCATCGCGTCCGGCTGGGTGTCGCAGGGCCCTCGGGTGCAGGCCTTCGAGGCGGCCTTCGCCGAGCGCGTCGGCGCGCGGAGGCGGTCGCCACGACCAACTGCACCAGCGCGCTGCACCTGGCGCTCTACGTCTCGGGAGTCGGCCCAGGCGACGAGGTGATCGTGCCCTCGCTGTCGTTCATCGCGACCGCCAACGCTGTCTGGCAGTGCGGCGCGACGCCTGTGTTCGCCGACATCGACCCGCTGACCTACAACCTCGACCCGGCGGCCGCCGAGCACGCGATCACGCGCGCGCACGCAGGCGATCATGCCCGTCCACCAGATCGGCCTGCCGGCCGACATGGACCCTTCCTCGCGCTGGCCGAGCGCCACGGCCTGGCCGTGGTCGAGGACGCCGCGTGCGCCGTCGGCGCCACTACAGGGCCGGCCGATCGGCTCGCTCGGGCCGCTCGCGTGCTTCTCGCTGCACCCGCGGAAGGTGATCACCACCGGCGAGGGCGGCATGATCACGGTGCACGACCCCGAGGTGGCCGCGCGGCTGCGCAGGCTGCGCCAGCACGCGATGGACCTCTCCGACCTCGCGCGCCACAGCGCTCAGGACGTCGTCTTCGAGCCCTATCCCGAGCGCGGCTGGAACGGCCGCATGACCGACATGCAGGCGGCGCTCGGCCTCTGCCAGCTCGAGGCTGCTCGACGAGATCCTCGAGCGCGGCGCGTCTGGCGGAGCGCTACACGGCGGCGCTCGCGCGGTCCCCCATCTCGAGCCGCCGCTACGAGCCGGCCTACGCGAGCGGACGTGGCAGTCCTATGCCGTCCGCCTCGCCGGCGCGCGCCGATCGATCGCACCGAGCTCATGCGCCGGCTGCATGCGCGACGGCATCGCCACGCGTCGCGGCGTGATGGCGATCCACGAGGAGCGCGCGTACGCCGGCCGCCGCGCTCGGCTCCCCCACACTGAGGCCGCCGTCCGCGACGTCCTGATGCTGCCGCTCTTCCCCGGCCTCAGCGACGAGCAGCAGGACTACGTGATCGAGCGGCTCGCCGCGCACGTGTCGGCCGTAGCGGCCTGAGTCGCGTCCAGCTCCAAGCGCCTCACGCGTCGTGGCGCGAGGCAGCCGGTGCCTCGATCCGCGCCAGCACCGACTCACCGGCCCTGACACGGTCGCCAGGGCCGACCGTCACCTGTATGCCACTGCGGGCCGGCAGCACCACGTCCACCTGCGAGCCCAAGCGGATCACCCCGATCCGCTGACCTTTCGCGACCCCCTCGCCGACCTCCACGAAACTGGCGATCTGGCGAACCAGGCGGGATGCGATCTGCACTACCGCCAGCTCGAGGCCGGGCCGCTCGATGATCGTGGTCGCCCGTTCGTTCTCGTACACCATCTCCGGGCGCCCGAGCGAGCCAAAGCGGCCCGGGAAGTGACGGCGTAGCCGTACCTGGCCCGCGATGGGGGCCCGGTTGACATGCACGTCGAGGAAGTTCATCGCGATCCCGATCACCACGGCATCCCGCTCGCGCAGTGGTGTCTTGGTCAGTTCGACGAGCTCATAGTCGCGCCCCTTCTTGGTGGAAGAGGGAAACAGCCCACCGTGCGACTCGCGCACGTCGAGCACCTCGCCGTCCGCTGGGCTGACCACCAGGTCGTGGCGCTGCGGCGAGCTGCGCTCGGGGTCGCGGTAGAAGCGGAAGGCCAGGAAGCCGAACGAGAAGGCAACCGTGAGCCCGTATATCAGCGCGGCGCGAAAGCGGCTCCGACAGGCCTGCGAGCGCGGCCAGCGCGAGCCACCACGAGCGCGACTCCGGCTACGAATACGGAGACCCGGCGTACGCCGAGGCCCCACTTCCAGGCCGCCGGCACTCAGCGCGAGCGCCGCCAGCCCTCCGATCAGCGACGAGACGACCACTCAGAACCCCCTCTTGACGGACAGGTACGGAACCAGCGCGAGCTCGGCCAGCCCCGGCATCGGGTCGCGACGGCTGAACATGGCCTCGACGTCGGCGCTCCATAACGAGCGCAGGTAGGCCCTCGCGCCGAGACGCCGCCCGGCGATCTCGACCGCCGCGGTGGGAAGGTCGGTGGTAGCCGCACCCAGCGCACGCCCGCTCGGGCCCGCCGAGGCTCGACCGGGAGGCCCAGCTGCCGCCGGTAGGCCAGGTACGGGAAGTCCACTCCTGCCTTCTGGGCGATCGAGTGATAGCCCCACGTGCGGCGTCGAAGTCGAGCAGCTTGAAGCGGCCGTCGCGCTCGTCGAGCTTGTACTCCAGCTCGACCAGGCCGTCGTAACCGATCCGGCGCAGCAGCCGCTCCGACTGCTCTTCGACGAGAGCGTTCTCGACCGTCTCGACGAACGTGCTGGCGATCGAATTCGGGCGGATGTCGGCGCAGCCCGCCGCAGACCATGGTGGCTAGCGGCGCGCCCTTCTCATAGAGAGCGCAGTAGGCGTACTGCCGGCGGCCGTCGCCCGGCACGAGCTCCTGCACCATCACCTCACCTGGTCCCACCAGCGCGAGCGCCTTCTCGAACAGGGTGAGCAGCTGCGCGGCGTCATCGGCGCGCCAGGCTTTCGCCTTGGTGGCGTAGAAGAAATGCTCTTTGATTGCCGGCTTGATCGCGAACGGCGGCGCCGCGGTGATCTGAGCAAGCTCGGCCTGACTCATGGACGCCAGGTACGCGGAGCGGGCACACCCGCCTCCTCGGCCAGCCGGTAGGTGTTGCGCTTGTCCCAGGCCCACCGCACCGAATTCCACGGAGCGGTGGGGACCCGGAAGAACTCGCCCAGCCGATCGCGCTGATGGGACAGGGCGGCCACCGTCTCATCTCGCGTGGGGTAGAGCACCCAGCCCTCGAGGCCTCGCCGCCGACCCAGGTCGAGCAGCGAGCCGGCGACCCGTTCGGGGTCGCCCAGGTCATCGAGCCGGACGGAGGAGTGCGCGTAGCGGGAGACGTGCGCGATTGAGCGCTCGTCGTCGGCGACGCAGACCGCACCCCTTGGGCACCGAGGCTGCGACGATTCCCAGGCCCTGATAGTCGCCGCCGAGGACCACCGCGCCCACCGTCGAGGCCGGCCGCGGCGGGCTGGTGGAATGTCGGTCGGCGCTCACCCAGGACGGTTTCGCCGCTCGCCCGTCGGTGTCGATCGCGGTACGCATGCTCACCTATCAACGGCGCCGGGACGCGCGCCCTTCCGGCGCCGAAACGGCATCACAGCTCGCGTACGACACGGGCCGGGTTGCCCGCAGCGATCACCCCCGCGGGGATCGGGCGGGTGACCACCGCGCCGGCCCCGATCACCCAGTCGGCGCCGACCGTGACGCCCTTGAGGATCTTTACGCTCATGCCCACGAAGACGTTCAGCAATCTCGACCGGCGCCATCCGCTGCGTGCCGTTGTGCCGGCGTTCCGGATGCAGGTCGTGGAAGTCGCTGTCGAACACCTCGACGTGGGCCCCGAAGATGCTGTCAGAAGCGATCCGGATGCCGGGTCCCTCACTCTTCAGCATGGCGTTGTTATTGAACGCCACGCGGTCGCCGAGCTCGATCCGCGAATGCGGGCTTGAGACCTCGACGTGGCAGTAGCCACTGTAGAAGAGCGGCGAGGCCACATAGCCGAGGTGCACTTCGCGCCCGAACACAAGCTCGCCCCTGCCAAGGAACAGCGCCGGCTGGTCGAGGATCGGCGTCCCGCTGATGCGCGCGCAGTCAGACAGAGCCCGGTACTTCCAGACGCGCGGGCGTTGGACCACGGCCGAGAGCAGTGGCCGCCCGAACCGCCCTGCCAGGCGCTCGGTCAGCGAGCGGCGGCGGTCGGCCTCGGCGTACGAGCTGCCGAGGGCCTTTCGCACCTCGTTCAGGGCAGGGGCAAGGCGCTCGTCGGCCGGGGCCTCGCGCTGAGCAGTCAGGAGAAGGGTCTCTGCCTCAGCGTGCGCCCCTTGGTCGTGCCGCAGCGTGGCCAGACCGAGCAGGGCGTCCACGTTCCCGGGCTCGATCCCCAGCGCCTGGCTATAGAGGAACTCCGCTTGGCCGTTGCGCCCGGCGCACCGATGTTCGTGGGCGAGGTCGAGCGAGCGCACCAGCACTCCCGCAGCGGGCCCGGATGTCCCGCTGGTCATGGCGATGGCCTCAGCCGCCGTGCGCCCTGAAAGGAGCGCTTGAGGGAAACTGCAGCCGAGCCGACCCGGGCGCGCGAGCGTTCGGCAGCGAGAGCACCAGCGTCCAGCCAAGAGCGCGTGGCATGAAGCTCTGGCGCAGCGAAGCCGTGAAGGCGCTGCGCCCCTGGCGCGGGTGACCGGCGTCGACGAGATAACGGCCTAGCCGGAAGAGGTCCATGGCGCGCACGGAGCGGACCAGCCTCGGCGACACCTGGTGGGCGTGCCAGCGGTGCACCTGACAGCACGAGCGGTAGCCCCAGATGGTGTCGTTGGTCACGTTCTTGTCGTGGCGGCGGTAGCGCACGAGTGTGCGCGCTCGTAGTGGAAGACCGCCCCGGCTTCCAGGGCCCGCATCCAGTAGTCATAGTCGTCTGCGCCGCAGCGGTCGACGAACGGCCCGAACGCCTCGCAGTCCCACGCCTCCGCGACGCCGAGGGAGCCCATCCAGTCGCCGAAGTCCTCCGCGCTCAGGTGCTCGACGAAGGGGCCGATCTGCTCGCACAGGCTGCGCCGATCAGGACCGAGGAGGCGCAGACGTTGTAGGGGTAGAGCGTGTCGAGCAGGGCCTGGCGGTCGAGGATTCCCCGGCCCGGTTCAGGAAAGCGATCCTTCACCTGCCCGAAGATGGCCGCGCCGCCGATCGAGACGTCCACCTCGGGGTGAGCCTGCAGGGTCTCCAGCTGCCACTCGAGCTTCCGTGGCTCCCAGACGTCATCGGCCCCGCACATCGCAAGGAAGTCACCCTTGGCCTCGCCGAACGCGGTATTGAAGGCGGCCGGACAGCCGCCGTTGGCGCGCGTGACAATTCGTATCGCGTCTCCAAGCCCTCGAGCACGGCGGCCGTACCGTCGGTCGAGCCGTCGTCAACGACGATCACCTCGTCCGGGGGCCGGGACGGGGAGAGAATCGCCTCGATCGTCTCGGCGATGAGCTCTCGGCGTTGTAAGCGGCGACGAGCGCGCTCACGGTGGGCTGGTGCGCGGGACCTGACATCACTCTCTTAACGACGCCCCGCCCCCGGGGCTTCCGAGCTCAGCCGGCCTCACCCGCGAGCGCCACCGATCCAGGGCCGCGGCGAAGGCGGCCCGGGAGCAGCCGCTCAGCAGGACGACGAGATCGCGCCACGGCTCGGGGAAGAGGGTTCGCAGCACGAGCAGGTAGACCGCGCCCCTGCCGCGGCCACGAGCGACAGATGCAGAGCGGCCGGTATGGACGCCGCGCTCAGTGCCGCGCTGAGCGGCGCCGCGACGGCCAAGAGGGCGAGCATGAAACCGCGGCGGGCGCCACGTCGTGCCACAGCCGACGCAGTGGACGCTCTGCATGCCCGTGAAGCAGCATTGCGTAGGCGATCACCAGAAAGACGACGTGCACGGCCACTGCCGCGGCCGCGACCGCCGGCAGACCCCGGGGGGCAACCAGGGCAACAGCGCCGGCGTAGGCGATGAAGTGCCCCCAGCCGTAGGCCAGGAGGGCACGCGGCCGTCCGGCCGCCATCAGCGTCGCACCGACCACGTCGATCAGAAGGGTGGCCGCACCGGCTGCAGTGAGAATCTGGGTCGGGACCACGGCCGACTCCCAGGCGGGGCCGAAGACCCACGGGATCATCACGGGCGCGAGCACCGCCAGCCCGGCCAGCAGTGGGAAGACAAGCACCGTCAGCAGCGTCACCATGCGCTGCCGGATCGCGAACATGTCCTAGCCTGAGCGGGTCCGGGAGAGCACCGGAAAGGCAATCTGGTACATGACGACGCTGATCTTCTTCTGGTACTCGACCGCGAGTCGAAGGCCCGCCAGTAGAGGCCCGCGCCTGCAGTCCCAAGCCGCGCCCCGACAATCGCGTAGTCGGCGTTGCGAAAGCCAGCCCAGCTGATTCCTGCGAGCGAGGCCGGAACCCAGTAGCCGGCAAGGTCGCGGGCGGCGTCGACACGCAGCCAGGGCAGGGGACCGGCGTGCTCGAGTCGTGAGCAGGGCAACGACAGCGGCCGTGGCGATCGCTCCCAGCACGAGCGCCTCAGCATCGAGGCCGACGCCCAGCGCCAGGACCAGCGAGGTGGCCGCTCCGACGAGCACCGACGCCAGTTGGATCTGAGCCAGCCGGGGGAAGTCGAGCTTGCGCTGCAGCAACGCCTGGGGCACGATCGACAGGCCGGTCAGCAGGAAGACGATTGTCGCGAGCTGAACCAACGCGGC
The DNA here is from genome assembly GCA_963813495.1 of uncultured Thermoleophilaceae bacterium. GTDB lineage: Bacteria > Actinomycetota > Thermoleophilia > Solirubrobacterales > Thermoleophilaceae > JACVRW01. The sequence continues at coordinate 101,700 of CAWEZC010000003.1, read as the reverse complement.
AGTGTGCTCGCCGAACAGCGGGGCGAACCCCAGCGGGGCCAGCAGCAGAAAGGTGATCGCCGCCAGGACCAGCTCGAGCGCCAGCGCGAGGGCCAGACCGGCCTGGATGTGTGCCCGCTCCAGGCAACTACGCTGCACCAGCGCGCTTCCGACCCCACCCACCACACCGATGGCGAGCTCCTGCATGAACAGGGCGATAGCGAACTTGCCGAACTCAACGGGCGGGATTGCCCGGGCCAGCACGACCATGGTCGCGAACAGCAACACCTCCGCCAGCACCCGCGCGGCGGTGATCCAGCGAGCCCCGGTGAGGGCCGCTTCGGCGAGATCCGCGTTTGAACGGGCGTCATTGGGGTGGTCGGCGCCGGGCGCGCTCATGCCGCTGCGACCGCCAGGTCCGGCGCGCACGCTCCAGCACCTGCCGGTACCACAGCTCGAGCAGCAGTAGCGACCAGATGCGGCTGCTGTGGTCGCCGTTGCCGGCGGAATGGCCATCGAGCAGAGCGGTGACAGAAGCGGGATCGAGGCAGCCGCGCGTTGTGGCCGCGGGATCGAGCAGCACCTCGCGGGCGTACTCGGCCAGGTCGCCGCGGAACCAGCCCGCCAGCGGCGGCTGGAAGCCCGCTTGGGAGCGTCGAGGACCTCGTCCGGAACCCAGCCGCGCAGCGCGCTCCGAAGCCCGATCTTGCTCTGCACCCGCTTGCCTTGTGGCGCGGCGGCAGCGAGGCCGCGAACTCCATGAACTCGTGGTCGAGCAGCGGCGAACGGGCCTCGAGCGAGTAGGCCATGGTCGCGATGTCGATCTTCGCCAGCAGGTCGCCGGGCAGGTAGTCACCGCGTCGACCTCGAGCAGCCGGTCGAGCAGCTCGCGTCCGGTGGCTTCGCGCCACGGCTCGAGCAGGACCTCGTCGGCGGCGGATTCGACCGACTGCGGCGAATTCGGGCGTGTAGAGCGCCTGGCGCTCGAGGCCGTGACGATCGCATGTGCGCGAGGTAGCGCTCGGTGGCTCGCCGCCCGAGTCTCGCGAGCCGGCGGAGGCGGCTCGGCAGCGCTGGCGGTCGCCGTTCCTGCCCTGCCGCCGCCGGCCCGCGATCGTACGGCGCAGCGCGGCGGGTAGGCGCTCCAGCCGGCCCAGGAGCATGTTCCACGTGTAGCGCGGTAGCCGGCGAAGCTCTCGTCGCCGCCGTCGCCGTTGAGCGCCACGGTCACGTGGCGGCGGGCCAGCTCGGCGAGGTAGAAGCTGGGGATCGCCGAGGGTCGGCGAAGGGCTCGCCGTAGTGCCGGACGAGCTTGGGCAGGATCTCGATCGCGTCCGGCTTGACCACGAGCTCGTGGTGGTCGGTGCCGAAGCGCTCGGCGACCATCCGGGCGCGCGGCAGCTCGTTGTAGCTGCTCGTCGCGAAGCCGATCGAGAACGTCTTCACCGGCTCCGGACGACGCCTCGGCCATCGCCGCGACCACGGCCGAGGAGTCGACCCCGCCGGAGAGGAACGCGCCGAGCGGCACGTCGGCGATCATCCGGCGCCGCACCGCCGCGACGCAGCTGCGTCGCGAATCTCCTCGTGCAGCTCGCGCTCGTCGGCACAGCTGCGCTTCGGCGGTAGTCGAGCCGCCAGTAGCGCTCGATCGTCGCGTGCCGCCCTCGCGCAGACCAGCGTGTGCGCCGGCGGCAGCTTGCGCACGGCGCCGGAACGCGCTCAGCGGCGCGGGGACGTAGCCGTAGGCGAGGTAGCAGTCGATCGCCTGGTGGTCGACCTCGCGCGGGATCTCGGGGTCCTGCAGGAGCGCGGCGAGCTCGGAGGCGAAGCTCAGCGCGCCGTCGCGCTCGCGCGTAGAAGAGCGGCTTCTTGCCGACCCGGTCGCGGGCGAGCAGCAGCCGCCTGCGGCGCGCGTCCCAGAGCGCGAAGCGCGAACATGCCGTGCAGCTGCGTCGACGCAGTCGGCCCCGTGCTCCTCGTAGAGGTGGACGATCACCTCGGTGTCGGTGCGGGTGGAGAAGCGTGGCCGCGGCGCCTCGAGCTCGCGCTCGCAGCTCGCGGAAGTTGTAGATCTCGCCGTTGAGGACCACGGCGACCGAGCGGTCCTCGTTGTAGATCGGCTGGTCGCCGGTCTCGAGGTCGATGATCGCGCAGCCGCTGGATCCCGAGCCCGACCCCGGCGCCGGTGTGGACGCCGCGCGAGTCGGGGCCGCGGTGCTCCTGCGCGTGGCACATCCGCTCGATCATTGAGCGGTCGACGCGCGCGCCGTCGGAGCGGACCTGCCCGCGATGCCGCACATCAGCGGGCCCTCGCCGTCGCGGCACGTAGCGGGACCAGCGCCGGTGAGGGCATTCCGTGCGAGGCCTCAGCGGGCGTAGGCTCGTCGGCTCGGGTGATGCGGCAGACGGCGAGTCCGGCGATGAGGAAAAGCAGATACGGGGCTTGCGGAAAGCCAAGCTCGTCAAAGATGGCCCCGCCCACGCCGAATGCTACCGCCGCAGCGGCGATGGCATAAAGCGGAGACCCCCGTTCGGAACCTGTCCTTCGCAGCGTTCGAAGGGCGACGACGATCAGCGTCACGAACAGCCCAATGAACGCCAACACGCCGAGGTAGCCGGTTTCGATGAAGCGGTGTAGGTATTCGTTGTCGAGGACGCGGTATTTCTTGTAGTCGTAGGTGCCATGGCCACGGCCCAGCACGGGCTTGGCGCGAATGTCCGCCTGCACAGCGTCGTAGTCGCTGGTGCGGCCGGCGGTTGACTCGTTCTCGGTTCTGACCAGCTGAGCTTTGATGCCTACGAGGGCTCCCGGCGCGGCGAGCTGCATCGCAAGCACCAGCACCACCCCGAGGGGAAGGAGTCGCACCATCTGGCGAGGGCACATCACGATCAGAGCCACTAGGGCGGCGGCGGGGACGACCAGCCCCGTCTTGCGGAAGGTCGAGACCGTGCCGAGCAGCAGCAGCCCCGCGGCCAGCGAGTACGCGATCCGCCGGCGCCCTTTCGGATTGCGCATCACACCGGTGATTGCGAAGGGCAGCATCATCGCCAGGATGGTTGCGACGGCAATGCCGTGCGCGGTCGGGCCGGTGATGCTGCGACGCCCGTACTTCTCGTTGGGCGGCTCGGCCGCAATCTCGAACGGCGACGGGAGCAGCTTGTCCGACCACGCGTAGAACGCATTGAAGTCCATGCGGTACTCGATCAGCGTCCCAAATGCCGTCACGCAGGCGAGCGCCAGCATCAGCAGGAGGAAGTTCGGCACCTCGGTCGGCTTCACGATGCTCGTGATTAGGAAGTAGAAGGCGCCGTACGAAAGCAGGAGCGCGACCTGCTTGATGGCGAGGTCGAGCTCTGATAGCCGGGCCAGAGTGGACGCGTTCAAAATCACGCTGGCCAACGCGACGAGGATGAACAGCAACACCGCGATGTTGAGCGGGCTCGAGCGAAAACTCAGGTTGCGGCGCTCCTTGGTCGCCAGAGTGGCGAGCCACACCAACCCGATCGCCAGCAGAACGATGCGGTCGACCGAGAGATCGACCGGGCCGCCAGAGCCCACTGTCGCGACGTCGAACGGGATCAGCCACAGCATCGCGATGAAGCCGGCCAGCATCCACGGCAGCAGCCGGCTGGTGTTGGGCCAAACGTCGCGATGCGCCGAGGCCGTCATCGAAAAGGCTCCGCGAGGTCGGACGCGATCTGCGGTGAGCGCGTGACCCGAGAGGACCGCCAAGCCTCGAGGAAGCGCGAGCCCAGCAGGATCATCATGCAGAGCGCAGCGAAGACCGTGAATGCGGTGAGGGCCGCGACAATCATGCCGGCAGCATGCCCCTCGGTGCCCCCGGCGGCTTTGCTGAGCTGCCTGACGCTCACGGCGCTCAGGTCGGGCAGCGGCTCCGCTTCGTGGAGCGATTCCAGGTAGCCGCGAACCGCCATCGGAACGCTGTCGGCGAGCCGCATCGCCTCGGCAAGCGTGGGCGCGCGAGCGTCGACGCCGATGATGGGCAGGCCGACCTCGGCCTTGAGCTGCAGTCGGTACTCGGCGGCCTCTGCCACCAGCTGCTCCCCTACGCTCGGCTCCGGGCTCGACTCCGTCGGGCGCGCCATTGGCATGATCGGCGACTCCGCGCTGATCGCGGAGACGGGTATGCCCATCAGCTTGGCGATGCGCTCGCGTAGCGGATCGCTCGTGGCAAGGCGGGCGTAGATTGCGGCCCGGTCGGCCAGCTCGGTCTGGTCCTCCGCGGCGTTTCGCAGCACGGAGGGCGACGAGTCGACCAGAATCCGCGTGGTGGCCAGGCCGGCCTCGAACGACCTCGGCTCGAAGCCGGGCGGTTCATAGAGGGCGGCGAGCGCAGCCAGGGCGGCAAGCACCGCGGCGAGCACCACCAGAGCGCGCAGGCGCCACAGCTCGGCGAGGAAACCTATCTGCACGGCCGAGCTTCCGCGAGCTTCCGGAGTGAATCAGTCGGAGTCGCCATTCGCCGTCACCCGGCGCTTGGAACTACCGCCGTTCGACGGCACGGGCGACAGCTTCTCGCCCCAGTCCTCCTCACCCGCGACGAGGGGGCCCTCCCAGCGGGGGTCCTCGTCGTCGACCGCTTGCGGCCAGCCAACGGGCTCCTCGGGCTCGGCTTCCTCGGCCCGCGCGAAGCGCCATGCCTCGAGGAAGCGGGTCAGGAGCAGTAACGCGACACAGCCGCCGATGAAGACGGTCCCGAAGGCGAGCAGCATCACTGCCTTGCTCATGCCCTCGTTGACCATCGTGCCTTCGGCCGGCCCCAGCTGGGAGATCTCGATCTGGTCGGCCTCCCGGATCTTCGTCTGGCCCTGCAGCGACGACATGTAGTTCCTCAGCCCGACGAAGGCCGCGTCCGCGAGGCGCTCGGCGGTCTTGGTGTCCGGCGCCTGCGCGTAGACGGCCACTGTCGGCAGCGACAGCTCAGCCTGCAAAAAGAGCCGGTAGAACTTGCCTTCGGCGATCAGCTTGGCGCCGCGCTTGCTCGCTTCGGGATCAATCCCGATCGGGACTCCCTCGGCCGGTAGCGGCGCCTCTGAAGCGATCTTCGTGGCCGGGACCCCGGCCGACTTGGCGATCTCCTGGGTGACCGCCTCGCTGGTCATGAACCGAGCAAATACCGCCGCGCGCGTAGTGAGCGGAGCCAGGTCCTCCGTGCGGTCCCCCAGCGACGAGCTCTTCGAGTCGATCAGAATCTGGGTCGAGGCCGCCGCGTATTCGAACGCCCGCGGCTCCATCGAGGGCAGCTTGTAGGCGGTGGAGAGCGCCACGACCACGGCCAGCAGGAAAATCGCCGCGAGAGCGAGCTTGCGCGACCAGAGCTCTCGAAGGATCGTTACGAGCTCCACGCGGTCTCCCTGCGTCGTCCGAAGGCGGCGTGCTTGACGCGAGTATGCACCTCGTGGTGGATGTGGCGGCGAAAAGCGCGATCCTCGACCCGCTCGGTTCGTTGTGCCGCAGCACGTAGGTAGCCGTAGAGAAAGGCCAGCCCGGAAATGCCCTTGGGCGACGACGCGGCGAACTTGAGCGACCGCACGGCGACCCAGACAAACGGGAAGTGGACGATGTAGGCCGCGGTGCCGTAGCGGGCGCGGCCCCGCAGCGTGCCGTCCGCGCTGGCCCAAGGCCGGTGGTGCACGGCCACGAGCTCGGGGAAGGAGCGGGTGCGAAACCCGCGCATGCGCGCGTAGGTCTCGTCGATGGTGTCCCAGCCGAGTCGTTCGTGCATGCCGCCGATTGCCTGAAAGCACTCGAGCGAATAGCACTTGAGCGCCCCGTTCACGTGGTGGTCCACCGGGATGTGATCGAGCACCCAGCGGCCGCGGATCAGCTCCGTCCGCAGCCCGCCGGCGAGGCCCAGCTGTGGATCCTGCGTGAACTCGCGCAGGATCGCCTCGAAGTAGTCCGGGGGCAGCTCCATGTCGCCGTCGAGCTTCACGATGTGGGTGAAGCTCTCCCACGCGACGCTCTGTAGCCCGACGTTGAAGGTCCGGGGTGCGGCGGCGGCGGCCAGCCGGTCGGGCACGTGGGCGGCCTGGTCGGCCTGGGGGGCGCGCAGCGGCTCTAGGAAGGGGATCTCCTCGGCCAGCCGTTCGGCCAGGGCGGCGGTCTCGTCTGTGGAGCCGTCATCGACGACGACCCAGCGGTCTGGCGGCCGCGTCTGCGCCGCCAGCGCGCGCGCCACGCGCTCGAAGTGGTCCGCCTCGTTGCGGACCGGGGAAATGACCAGTAGCCGGTGCTCCATCTCTGTGACAGAACGGAGGTCGGCGTCAAGAACTGACGCCGGCTCGCGATTCCTCCGGACTAGTGCGGATCGCGACAGACGGCGCCGTGGCGGCGGCGCCCGTCAACAGGCGTTGGTAGGCAGCGAGCAGGTTGCGCTCTTGGAACTCCCATGCGAGCGCCTCTTCGATGCGACGGCGGCCTGCCTCGCCCATCGCGGCCCGGCGCTCCGGGTCGTCGAGGAGCTCGTCGATCAACCGCGCGAAGTCGTCGACGTCGTCGTCGGCGGCATAGACCGCCGCATCTCCGGCCGAAACCCGCGATTCCGGCAGGCCGAACGAGACGATCGGCCGGGACATGGCCATGTACTCGTAGAGCTTGATCATGGAGGAGACGTCGTTGAGGGCGTTTCGCGGATCGGGAGCCAGGCTGACGTCACAGGTGGAGAGAGCCCGTCTGATCGCGTCGTGCTCGGCCCAGCCGGTGAACTCGACGTGCTCGTCCAGACCGAGCTCGGTCGTGAGGCGGCGCATCGGCTCGAGCTCGTCACCGTCGCCCATGAGGACGGCGTGCCAGTCGCGGCGCCGTTCGTGCAGTCTCGCGAGGGCACGCAGCGCGTAGTCCACGCCGTCCTGCGGCCCCATCACGCCGACGTAGGCGAGCAGGTGCTTGCGCCCGGCCTTCAGCACCGGATCCGGCGCGACCGGACGAAAGCGGTCGAGGTCGGGGGCGGTGCGCACCACGAATACGTCGTCCGGATGGCAACGCCCGCGTCCGATTGCGACCTTGCGGTAGGAGTCGTTCACCGAGAGCACCACGTCGGCCAAGCGCAAGCCGAGGCGCTCCGCCAGCAGCGTCGCCCTGTGGACTGTCCCGCGGCCCCTGAAGCGAGACAGATAGAGCTCGGGGGTCAGGTCGTGATGGTCGAAGACGAAGCGGGTTCCGCGCGCACGCAGCGGTAGGGCGGCCAGCAGCAGGAAGTCAGGCGGCGTGCACGCGTGGACAACGTCGAAGCCGCGCCCGCGGGAGAGCTTGCGGACTAGCCCGCTGATCTTCAGCAGAGCGTGAAGGTACTCGCCCGCGAAGCCCAGCATGCCGCCGTCCGACGGGCGTGCGTCGAAACGGTGGATCTCGACCCCCTCGCGGAGTTCGTAGGGCCCGCGGTCGCGACTGGTGCCTCGTGGGCAGATCACGACAACCTCGAGGCCCGCGCGTGTGAGTGCCCGGCAATGATTCCATACATGGCGGTCCGAGGGGACCGGTTCATTCTCGACGAGGATCAGTACACGGGCTCGCGACATCGGGGAATGAACGTGCTCGGCCGGGGACGACTTACGCACAAGGTCTGCTGCGCGCGAGCCGTTGTTGAGCCATGGAAGCTTCAGCGCGCGTCCAGCCACTCCCGCACGAAGCCTTCGGCGCCGAGCACGGCGACGTCGAGGACTCTTGGCTGCGCAGGACCGGTCGCCGCCTGCTGCCCGCCCGCCACCGTCCGGCGATCGTCGGGTCGGCCCGTCGGCTCAGGTATCTCGGTAACGCGGTCGAGTGCCCGTGCTGTGACAACAGCTTCAGCCGCTTCGTCCGCCACCGCGGCCGCGAGCAGGCCAAGTGCCCGCGCTGCGGCTCGCTCGAGCGCCACCGTCTGCTCTGGCTGTACCTGCTGGAGCACACCGACCTCTTCTCGCGGCCGATGTCGCTGCTGCATTTCGCTCCCGAGTACTCCTACCAGCGCCGCCTCAGCCGTATCCCGGCGCTCCACTATGTGACGGCGGACCTGGACTCGCCGCTCGCCACCCACCAGGTTGACATCATGGATCTGCCCTTCGAGGACGAATCCTTCGACGCTCTGCTGTGCAGCCACGTGCTCGAGCACGTCGCCGATGATCGCCGGGCCCTCGCGGAGATCCGGCGGGTGCTGCGCCCGGGCGGCTGGGCGCTTCTGATGACGCCCATCGACCGGCGCCGCGAGCAGACCTTCGAGGACCCCTCCGTGACTACGCCGGAGCAGCGCCACCGTGTGTTCGGCCAGAGCGACCACGTCCGTCTCTACGGCGCCGACTTCGACGAGCGCGTAGCTAGCGCCGGATTCGCTGTCAGTTGCGACCGCTATGTCGAGCAACTCGACGAGCAAGTCGTTGCGCGACACGGCCTGCGCCGGGAGCAGGACGACGCCTTCTCCGACGAGGACGTCTTCCTATGCGTCAGGCGCGACGGCGCAGCCGCCTAGGCGGAAACCGGCTGCGGCTCGACTACCAGCTCACCGCCGACTTCACGCGCCCAGGCCAGGGTCGCGCGCTCCGCGCCGGGGCCGGTGATGACCACCTCGCCGGCCCGCTCCTCGCACCGCAGGCCGGCGTGGGTGCGCCACCAGGACGCGACATCCCGAGGCAGGGCGTGCCAACCGTCGCTCTGGGCAGCCAGGTACACCAAGAACTCCTCGTACATACGCAGTCGCGCGGGCGTGTCGAGATAGTCCGGATGAGTGATGAGGTTGACGAGGCCCTGGTTATCTCCCAGATCCACGTGCTTTTCCTCGACCCCGACAGGTCGATCCCGGCGGGCGCGCGTAGGAGCTCCCACATGGTGTGGTCTTGAAACGAGCGTGATCGGCAGCTCGACCAGGTCGTCGAGGAAGAACGGGAAGATCGAGCAGCAGCCGCCACCCTGCGGCTCGAACGGGTCGGTGTCCGGGAACGAGCTGTCGTACAGGCACGCCCAGCCGCGGCATCCAGTCGGGGTTGCGGTAGGTGACGGGCGAGCGCCAGCCGACGGCCTGCCAGTCGGCGAGGTAGCGATGATCGTGGGCAGCGTCCGTCGAAGTCTGCTCGTTCTCTCCACAGCCGGCGGTCGTGGTGGACGCCGTGCAGGCCGATCTCGCAGCCGTCGGCACGGAGCTTCTCGAACAGGCCGTCCGGGATCGCGTAGTCTCTCGGCGACGAAGTTCCAGGAGGAGACGATCCCGTGTGCGCGCTCGCCGTGCGCACGCGCTCGATGTTCGCGATCCCCGCGGGGCCCTCGACGTCATGGGTGAGCATCGACGCGAAGCGGTGGCCGTCGGGCCATGGGTTGAGGATTGGCAACTCGCCTGTCCCGCGCGCATCCAGCTCGGCTTGGAGCGCCGCTCTGCGGCGCTCGACCAAGATCGGCTCGATCGGCCACGCGGGAAACTCGACCTGTGCCTGCCGCCGCGAGTAGAGGCGACGAGCCGCGATCTGCGCCTGCCGCGGCAGGACGGGCTTGAGCGCGTAGTAGAGCGATAGCGCTCGCGAGCGCTCGCCGCCGCCGAGGTAGCGCTCCTCGAGATAATGCGAGTCGGGGTGGGTCTGCCCGCTGGCCGGCGGCGCGGGCGCGAGCGAAGCGTTCGTCATAGGGCTGCTCTAGGACTAGGCCGGCCGCGGGACGGCCACGGCTGGACGGCGCTGGAGGCCTTCACCGTTGCGATTGAAGCGACCCGCGTCGTTGACCGCCTGTGCGAGGGTGAAGTCGCGTACCGCTCCGTGTCCGCCGTTAGCGTTCCCGAGCGCCCCGTTGGCGTGTACGGCCTGGCGCTCGGCGGCCCCATCCAGGGTCACCGGCTCACCCGACGAGGCGAGCGATCGGTGAGCGGCCTCGAGCACGCTCACGATCTCCACCCCGAGGCCCGCGTGCGAGCGCGGCCGCGTACCGGTGTTGATCGCGCGGCGAAGTCCTCCAGCTCGAGGCTGAGCGGCTCGGCGGCGTCCATCCGGGGCGCGACCATGTCGCCCGAGCGGTAGGTCAGCTGGTACTCGCCGAAGTTCGCGGGCTCGTGCGAAGTCGAGGCCGCGGTCGTAGACGCGCACCGGCGTCGTCGGAGGCCGCGTCGTCGTACTGGACCATCCGCTTGCTGCCGACGATCACCATCTGGCGCACCTTGCGCGGCGCGAGCCAGGAGACCTGCATGTTGGCGGTGGGCCCGCCTCGAACCTGAGCGTGAGGAAGGCCGTCTCCGGCACGCCGGTCTGGAACATCGTGCAGCCGGTCGCGGCCACCATCGACGACCGGCCGCTCCAGCCAGTGCAGCAGGATCGACAGGTCGTGCGGCGCGAGGTCGCAGACGACGCCGTCGGGCTGGTAGATGCCCGAGGTTCATCCGCGACGAGGTGACGAAGTAGATCTCGCCGAGCTCGCCCGGCGTCGATCAGCTCGCGCACCTTGTTCACGGCCGGGCTGTAGAGGAAGGTGTGGCCGGGCATCAGCACGAGCCCGCTCTCGCTCCGCCAGCTCGACCAGCTCGCTCGGCGTCCGCGGCGTTCGTCGCCAGCGGCTTCTCCACCAGCACGTGCTTGCCGGCCAGCAGCGCGCGGCGACCAGCGCGTAGTGGGTGCGCGGCGGCGTCGCGATCGACACCGCCTCCACGCGCGGGTCGGCGAGCACCGCGTCGAAGTCCGCACACGGTCCGGACGCCCGGTAGCGCGCGCTGAACTTCGCCGCCCGCTCGGCGCTCGAGCTCGCACAGGCCAGAAGCTCCAGCTCCGGCCGCTCGATCACGTTGCGGACGATGTTCGGGCCCCAGTAGCCGTAGCCGACGACCACGGCCCTGATCCTTCCGTCGACGGCATCACGCCGCCCCCTTCCGCGTGATCACGACCCAGGGCGTCTTCGGCGAGGATCCGCAGGTTCGAGCCACAGTGACCGGCGCCGCGCGTACTCGATGTCGAGCCGCACCATCTCGCTCGTAGGTCAGCTCGATTGCGGCCGCTCACCTGCCACAGGCCGGTCATGCCGGGCTGACGGGAAGCGCTCGAACCAGTCGGCGGGTACTGCTCGACCTCGTACGGGATCGCCGGGCGCGGCCCGACCAGCGACATGTCGCCGCGCAGCACGTTCCAGAGCTGCGGCAGCTCATCCAGGCTGACCGCCGCAGGAAGCGGCCGACGCGCGTCACCCGCTCGTCCGACCCAGCTTGTACAGAGTCGTCGTCGGCCATCCTTCCGCGCGCGTCTCCTTGATCAGCACGAACACGTACTCGCGATGCGTCCGCCGAGCTCGCCGCGGCGCATCGTGCGGAACTTGTTGATCGTGAACGTCGCGCCAGCCCGCGGCCCGAGGCGGCGCTGCCGGAAGAACACCGGCCCGCCGAGTCGATGCGGATGCGCAGCGCGATCAGCGCGAACAGCGGCGCCAGCACGACGATCAGGAGCAGCGCACGCGACGACCACGTCCAGCGCCCGGCAGGCGCCCGCGGGACCGCCGCCGGCCGGTCCGGCGCGACCGGTGGGCCCCACGTTCCGGGATCGCGGGGGCGGACGCTGGCGCAAAACGGCGCCACGGCCTTCGCGGCAGCGCCGCAACTCGCGACGCGTCGCCGGCCACCGAGCGATCTCCTCGGCGGCGATCGACGGGGAAGATCGGAAGCGAGCAGATCCGGTGCGCCAGCCCCCGACGACCGGAAGGGCCCCGCGCCGAATGGGCGTATGCCTCCGAGAGGTGGATGGGCACGGGTAGTGGATCGCCGCTCGCGACGCCCCGTGCCTCCAGATGCGCGCGCAGCTCGTCACGCCCCGTCGCGTCACGACGACGTATTGGTGGAAGACGTGATCGCGTCCCCGGGCCCCCGGCGCCGGCGGGTCCACGGGCGGTCCGCCAGGCCGCGCCAGCTTGGCGCCCGCATGCCGCGCCGGCGCTCGTTCCAGCCCTCGAGGCTGCCGCAGCTTCACCCGCAGCATTGCCGCCTGGAGGCGTCCAGGCGGGCCGCGACCCCACCTCCCGATGGTGGTATCGCGGGCTCTCGCCGTGTGAGCGCAACAGCCAACGCGATCGGCCAGCTCTCCGAGCGTTGGTCACCACGGCTCCGCCGTCGCCCCAGGCGCCGAGGTTCTTCGCCGGGTAGAAGCTGAAGCAGCCGGCGTCGCCGAGCGAGCCTACGCGTCGGCCCCGATACCGCGCCCCGTGGGCCTGGCAGGCGTCCTCGACCACGCCAGGCCCGGCTTCGCGAGCCAGGGCGAGCAGCGGATCCATGTCGACCGTTCGGCCGTACAGGTGCACCGGAATCACGCAGCGGGTGCGCGGGCCGATCGCCGGCGCGCGATCTCCGCCGTGAACAGGTGGGTGTCCGGGTCCACGTCGACCAGCCGCGGCGTCGCCCCGGCGATGGTGACCGCCTCGGCGGTGGCGATGAACGCGTTGGCCGGCAGGATCACCTCGTCGCCCGGGCCGATGCCGAGCGCCCGGAGAGAGAGCGCGAGCGCGTCGGTGCCGGACGCGACCCGACGCATGGGCGGTCCTCGCAGTAGTCGGCGAATTCCGCCTCGAAAGCCTCTACCTCGGCTCCCAGCGTGAAAGCGGCGCGGCGCGGCGACGCGCCTCGACGGCGGCCATCAGCCTGCTGAACAGGATGGGGTCGGAGCTGTCGAAGCGTGTCAACGGCACGCGGACGGCGGTCACAGACCCTGCCCCTGGCCGCCGTGCCAATGGGTGCCCCCTGGGAGAAACCGAGGATGCCGAAGCCCAGCTTCTGTTCAGGATCGAGCACGAGGGCGACGGCTTCGCTCCGAGACCCGACGCCCAGCTTGCCGAAGATCGAGGTGAGGTGGGTTTTGACCGTGCTCTCAGCAAGGAAGAGACGGCCCGCGATCTGTCTATTGGTGAGGCCCATCACCACCAGCGCCAAGGTCTGCCGCTCCCGGTGGGACAGCGCCGGCCGCGTGGCATGGCGGCGCAACTCGCGCGGGACAACGACCTGCCCGGCGCTCACAGCGGCCACCGTGGCCGCAAGCGCGGTCTCATCTGCGCGTCGTACACCACGCCGGCCGCCCCAGCCTCGATGGCCCTGTGCAGCGAGTTGCTTGTGCCGGAGCCGATCAGAACCACCGGGACGTCCGGGAAACGGCGTGCGGCGTCGCGGATCAGCGCCTTGCGTTCGTTGGCGGCTGCGGTCCCCGCGAGCACGATCGAGCTCGCCGTCGTGGCCGAGTCGGACAGCCCGCCGATGTTCTCGGCCAGCTCCATCACGGCAAGCCCGGCGCCGTCCAGGGCTTCGGCGATGCGCCGCGCGGTCAGGTCGTCGCGAGCGACGACTGCGATTCGAGCGGTGGCAACGGGTGCGTGAACAGCCGGCGGTGAGGTAACGGCTTGCACATCCAGAGAACGGGCGCCGGACCCGTCTGCTTGCGTATGAGAAAAGTCGGGTCTCGTGGCTCCGTCTCAGTCGGCGCAAGAAATGGAGATCAGGCCGACGGCGAGTAGCCGCTCGCATAGATCGGAGCAGATCCGCTCGAGCTCCCCGGCACTTTCGGGCCTCTCCTGCGCCAGTGTCGCTGCCGCAGCGACGATGCTGCGGCTGGACTCAGCACCTCGAGCAGTCGTCCCGCGTTGCCGTCGAGCTCGTGGTGCGTACCAGTCTCCAGGTCCAGCAGCACGGTCTCAGCGACGAACGACTGGTAGACAACGTGGTTGGGTACCCGCACCCGGATCTGCGCCAGGTCCGCTGCCGCGCTTAGCCAAAGGTTGGCTTCCATCACACCGAGCAACGGCGCGCGGTGCTCCGTTCTTGCTTGCGGCGGACCCTACCAGCGCACCCCCGAGGGCTTGCGGAAGCCAATCGGCTCCTGGCCCGCGGGGTTGCAGGCGGCGCTCGTGCAATTGCCGTTGCCGTCGAGCTTCACGTTTCCTCCCGTCACGTTGGCCCGCACCGACAGGTGACCGCCCGGACTGGGCACGTCCAGATTCTCGATGGCATTGCGCTCGAGCACGTTGCCCGAGCCCGAACAGGTCGTCATGCGGAACTCGGTGCCGCCGACTGACGTGCCTCCGCGCAGGAAGGTGTTGCGGCGAACGATTACCTGGTCGCCCGAGCAGCCACCGGTACCCAGCGAGCCATGGACGCCCATGTTGCGCCAGTCGAGTCCCAGATTGTTTTCGATGATTAGCGGGCCCGGCTGGCCGCCGTGCAGGTAGAACCCTCCCGATGGATAGCTGTTCGCGGGCTGGTGGGACTCGTCGCGATAGCCGAGATGGTGCATGTAGTTGTTCGTGATCCGTGTATTCGGCCCGTAGCCCACGAGCTGGATCAGGTCGGCATGCGGGTCGATCGACGCGGTGTCGGTGGCGATGTAGGCGATCTCGTTGCGGTCGATCGTCAAGTTGGGCGGCTTGCCCCCAACCTGGATCCCGTCCTCCGAGATGTGGTGGATGCGGTTGCCCTGGATCGTGATGTTGGCGACATTGCCGTTGTCCAGGATTCGCAAGCCATAGCCCGCGTCGGTCGAGGATGTCTGGCCCGTCCAGCCGATGTCACAGTTCTCCACCACGATGTTCGTGGCATCCGCCTGAACGCGAATCAGGTCGTCGCCGATCACACGCGCCCCGGACGTGCCTCCGACGACGCAGTTGTCGAGCCTGACGTTGTTGGCGCCGTCGTAGATCTCTGTCGAGCGCAAACGCGCGCGAATAGTGATATTTGCCGCGTTCGCGAGCTTGACATCATTCATGGAACCGCCGCTTACCCCAGGCGTCCCCACGTAGCGGACGGCTCCCGGGCGGAGGTTGGACAGGTCGACATTGCCCACGTTCGCCGTCACGCAGACGTTCTGGCCGGCCTGGAGGGCGGAGCGCACCGCGGCCGCGCTACCTGCGTTGGCGGCTCCCGACACACAGGAGGGGCTGGCGCCACTCACCGGTGGTGCCGGCGGGGTCAGCAGCCGCGGTGCGTCGGGCTTGTTGGGATTGGTGCCCGCGCGGATCTCGGCGCCGTCGCTCACCCCGTCGCCGTCGGTGTCCTTCTTGCGCGGGTTGGTCTTGGAGCGGCGCAGCTCGAAGCGATCGCTGAGCCCGTCGCCGTCGGTGTCCTTCTTGCGCGGGTTGGTCTTGGAGCGGCGCAGCTCGAAGCGATCGCGCAACCCGTCGCCGTCGGTGTCCTTCTTGCGCGGGTTGGTCTTGGAGCGGCGCAGCTCGAAGCGATCGCGGAGATGATCCCGGTCGGTGTCCTTCTTGCGCGGGTTGGTCTTGGAGCGGCGCAGCTCGAAGCGATCGCGCAACCCGTCACGATCGGTGTCGGCTCGCTGGGGATTGGTGTGTGAACGCTTGCGCTCGAAGCGGTTCCTGAGACCGTCACCGTCCGCATCGCGCCCACGCGCCTCCGCCGAAGCAGGCGACACCTGCGCCACCACGGCGATCAAAGCGAGCCCGATCAAGCAGGCGCGCGCGCTTTCGAGTAGACGGACGCCGGGACGGTCGTCACGCATTCGGTTCCCCCAGTCGAGTCGTACGCTCCGCGGGACGAGGCATCGCGACGGAGCAGGCCAAAGCACGGCAGCCTCGGCTCTCTGTTGGGCGGGAGGGTACCCAACTGCCCGGATTGGAAATCGTCCGGGCGATTGCGTGCAATGACGCTGTGTGTGGCGCTCTAGGGCAGCGCCGCCTGGGCGAGCACCGCTGCGGTTCCGTGTCCGTCCGCGCGGATGAGCGACAACACGTCCTTGCCGTCGCCGCAAGAGCACCTGGCGGGTGTCACATTCATCGAGCTGATCGTCGATCGAGCGGGTCCCGGCGAGTTAGGGGTCAAGCCGCTGCGCAAATCGGACACGTGCGGTCGCCAGCGCCCGCCCACCCAGCGTGCGTAGAAGCCACCGCTCTCGCTCTCGAACGTGACCCCCAGAAGTGAGCGCGGCCGAGTCGATGACATCGCCGCGCCTGCGGACCTGGAAGTCCTGGAGGCCGGGGTTCGCTGAGCCTGCCGCTTCGAGGCTGCACCATTCCGGTGGCCGGCGGTCACCGAATGCTCAACCCACCTCCCCGCAGATTGGGATCAGGGGTCGCCTTGGGGGTCATCCAGCTGTCTAGCCAAGCAGTTGAACCTTCGTGTCCAGCGTCCCAGGCTCCGACGGGTAAAGGCAATGATGCCCGCCGTGCCCCGCGGTCACCAGCATCTGTTGTTGGGATGCCTTGTGGCTGCGACCGCCCTTGGGGGCGTTTCAGTCGACGCCGAGGCCCGCCCACGAGACACGGACGGCGACAGGCTCAGCAACCGCTACGAGCGTGAGCGCTCGCACACCAGCCCCTGGAGGGCTGACAGCGACCGCGACGGCCTGAAGGACCGCTTCGAGCTGCGCCGCTCCAGGACCAACCCGCGGCGCAGGGACACCGACCGCGATGGCGTTTCGGATCGCAAGGAGCTCCGGCAGGGGTCGAACCCGCGCCGGCGGCCGCGGCGTCCCCGGCGGCGCGGCCTGATCCGGACGCAGCCGCAGCCAGCGCCGGCCACGGCCGAGCCCGAGCTGCCCTCGCTTGTACCCCGCCTGCCGGGCACTATGCCCTTGAGCCCCTCGTCGCCTCCGCCACCTGAGGTGCTTGCGCCGGACACTTCGATTACGGCGGGTCCGAGCGGAACGGTGGCGAGCGCTTCGGCCAGCTTCTCGTTCAGCTCCACGGAGGCCGGGTCGTCGTTTGAGTGCCGGTTGGACGGCGACGCATGGGCTGCGTGCTCGTCCCCGCGCGCACTCTCTGGTCTGCCCAACGGTTCACGTACGTTCAGTGTGCGGGCGAAGGACGCGGCTCAGAACGTCGACGCGTCACCAGCGGCGCGAACCTGGACGGTGGAGGTGGCGCCTGCTCCGCCTCCGCTATGGGGGCCGTTGGGCAACCCTGCCTGTGTCTCCGGGGCCACCACCGTTACTACCGCCGACGCGGTGCGCAGCGAGGTCGCCGCCGGCCGGAACGTTTGCCTGACCGCCGCCGTCGCAACGGTCAATCTCGCTGGCCTGACATCCGCCCAGAGCCGCCATGTCGGCACCAGTGCAGCCGGCGGGATGGGAAAGCTGGAGTTGGCAGGCTCGTCCAATCTCGTCGTCAGCGCGCGCTTCCGTTACACAGAGCTACACGGTGGTGCAAGCAGCATCACGCTCCGCTCATGCCGCATCGGCGGCGAATCGACCGGGGCCCGTGTCGACGAGCACGCACTCGTTCGCATCCTCGGCGACGCGCGCAACATCACCATCGAGGACTGCGTGCTCGGCTGGACGACCGCGGGGTCCGAGGAGGGCGACGCAATCGAAATCCTGCAGACCGGCGACACACGGGACATCACCATCAGGCGCAACCAGATCATCGGGGTCGCCAACGACGCGATCCAGGTGGGCGGCAGGCCGCCCAACGTGCTGATCGACCGCAACGAGATCTCCTACATCGCCCCCCAGCCGGATGGGCCCGACACGCACGGCGACTCAATCCAGCTGGTCGACTACGGCAACCCGACAGTCATCACGAACAACTGGCTTCACCACAACGGCTACCCGTTTCCGGGCGCCCCCAACGCAGGCGCCGCTGCGGGGCCGATCTACGCGCACGGCGGCAACGCGGGCCTCCGGTTCGAGAACAACCTGGTGGTGGACAATCGCAACTCTCCCGACTTCGGCAACCTGGGGACAGGCGGCTGTAGCTTCCAGAACGCCGTGGCCCGCCGCAACACTTTCGTGCGCAACGGCCTCGCCTTCGGGAGCGGCTTCTATGACTTCAACTGGCAGGTGTGCGGAGGCGCGAGCAACGTGCTGGAGCGCAACGCGGGTGGGAGCATCCTCACTTCGAGCTCGTCCGGAACGACAATTCGCGAAAACGCCACCGGGCTGAACGAGAGCACCGATTTCGATGTGCAGGGCAACTGCACAGCAGCGGCCTGCAACCCCGCCGGCCAGGAAGCCATCGGGTACCGTAAGCCCTCCGGTGTGCACTGGTAGTCAACCAGCCTCGAACACGCTGACGCGGTCGCGCGCCACCTCGCGCGCGCGTCCGGCGTTGAGCAGCATGTCCACGTGGCCCAGCACCTCCGACAGGGTCAGGTAGGCCTCGTCGATGAGTGAGCGGTGGTCGCTGATCGGGTCGCCGTGGCCGGGCAGGACCAGCTGCACGTCCATCTCGCGGGTGGCGCGCAATGACTGCAGGTAGGTGACCAGGGACTGCGGGCGTTGTCCGGATCCATCGCGCGGGCGGGTGATCAGCGGGTTGGAGGAGATGTGCTTGAGCAGATGGTCGGCCGCCACGAGGATGCCGCGCTGCGAGTCGAAGAAGACCGTGTCGGTAGGGCTCCTCGGGGATCCCGTGGCGAAGCATCATGTCGTAGGCGAAGTCGTCATCGGCCTGGGCCTCGGCCGAGTAGTTCTCGACGTAGGGAACGGCCCAGTCGATGGCTGCCACCTCCGCCCCCGAGTGCGCGGCCACAGGCTGGGGCTGCTGTCCAGCGCCGCGAGGATGGCTCCGGCTTCCTGCTCGAGTCGTGGTAGGTGCCCGTGTCGAGATCGAGCACCACGGTTTCCGTGACGAACGACTGGTCCACCACGTGACGGGGAATCCGCACCCGCATTTTCGTGTCTGCGCGCAGCCCGAGCATGCCCATCCTTGGCTTCATACACGCGAGCAACGGGCGGGTGATGTCGTTTCTGCCGACCGGCTCGCGCGGGCGCTCAACCGAGCGAAACCGGCGAGTCCGCGCCCAGCAGCAACTTCTCCGGCTTGCCGCTGCCGTCGGCAGCGGTGAGGAAGACGTCCTTGCCGTCTCCGTAGATCACGTGGTCATCGTCGAGCCACTCGATCTGGTCGTCGATGGAGCGAGTCTCAGCCAGGGCCCGGTCCTTCCCGGTGGCGAGCTCGAGCACGTGCGACCGCCAGCGCCCGTTGCCCAGCGTGCGCTTGTAGGCGATCCGCTTGCCGTCGGGGGATAGCGAGGGGCACTCCACGAAGTCGCGCATCACGTCCACGCGCCGGCGGGCCAGGTCGCCGTGGACCAGATAGCGATGCGCACCGGTCGACAGAGTGGCGTAGAAGCCCCGGCCCCCATGCTCGAAGGTCACCCCCCAGAAGTTGAAGTCGGGCGCCTCGAGACGGCGGCCGTTCTGGAAGACGGTGAAGTCCTCGAGGTTCGAGAGCCAGCGGCCCCGGCGCAGGTCGATCAGGCGCGTGCTGGTAGAGAACTCGCCCGAATCGGCGTACGAGTGGCCCGTCACGAAGCTCGTCACCGCCCCGAGGCGCCCGTCGGCCGAGACGCGCGCCCGGCTGGGCAGGCCATCGAGGGCCAGCGACTCCACCGCGCGGAAGCGCCGGTCGAAGATCACGGCGGTGTAGTCGATTCCGGTGCCCGCGAGCGCCAGGCACAGCCCGCGCCCGCCGTTCATGTACACGCGCTGGCAGGCCAGGTCGGTCTCGCGCGGGGCACCGCCGCCCAGGCGGGTGACGGTCAGCCTCCCGTCGAGGCCGGGGTCATCGGAGTCCGCGGCCCGCACGAGCACCCGCCGCCCGCTGACCGTAGCGGGAACACCGCGCGCGGTCGCCACCTGGGCGACCCGCACATTTGTGGCGGTCTCCGTGTCGGAGGATGCGGCCACCACCACGTACGCCCCTCCGCCGAGCAGACACAGCAAGAGGACCACCGCGAATGCGATCACCCGCGTGCGCGTGGAGATTGTGTGGCTCTGGGGCTCCGGCATGGACGTATGACAAACGGAGGAGGGGGAGGTGTTCTCGCGTTCGCCCGTGACCGGGTCCGCGCGCGTGGAAAACAGGGCTCACTCCGTGCGTTGACCGGTAGGGGATGTATCAGGCCGAGAGCGCACGAATCCTGCTGCGGGGCAAGGAGCGATCATCGCCCCGCAAGCTGCGCGTTTCCCGAAACGTCGTGCTGCTGGGCCTCACCAGCCTGCTCACCGACGTCTCGGCGGAGATGGTGGCGACGGTCCTGCCCATCTACCTCGTGTTCGAGCTCGGCGCCTCGCCGCTCCTCTACGGCGTCGTCGACGGCCTGTACCAGGGCGCGTCGGCCATCGTACGCCTGGCCAGCGGCGTGTTCTCCGACCGCTGGCGCCGCTACAAGGAGGTCGCGGCCGTCGGCTACGGCATCTCGGCCGCCTGCAAGGCGGCGCTGCTCGCCGTGGGGGGCACCGTGGGCGGACTGTCCGCGGTGGTGGTGGTGGACCGCCTCGGCAAGGGCATCCGCACCGCGCCCCGCGACGCGCTGATCTCGCTGTCGAGCGCGCGTGACCGACTCGGCACCGCCTTCGGGGTGCACCGCGCCATGGATACCGCGGGAGCGATGCTGGGCCCGCTCGTGGCCTTCGGGTTGCTGCTCGCGGCGCCGCGCAACTTCGACGTGGTATTCGCGGTCAGCCTCTGCTTCGCGATCGTCGGCCTGGCCGTGCTGGTGCTGTTCGTCCAGAATCGCACCGGCCGGGTGGCCCAGGCGGCAACGCCACGGCCGTCGGGGCGGGACGCACTCGGCCTGCTGGCGGAAAGCCGCTTTCGCGTGCTGGTGATCGTGGGCGCGGCACTCGGCTTCGTCACCGTGAGCGACGGCTTCATCTACCTGGGCCTGCAGCGCCAGTTCGACTTCAGCCCGACCTTCTTCCCGCTCCTGTTCGTCGGCTCGGCGCTCGCCTACATGCTCCTTGCCGTGCCCGCCGGCGCCCTCGCCGACCGCATCGGGCGCGCGCGCGTGTTCGTGGCCGGCTACGCGCTTCTGCTGGTGGTCTACACCTCGCTGCTGATTCCGGACCCGACGACCATCGAGCTGGTCTTCTACCTTGTCCTTCTCGGCGCCTACTACGCCATGACCGACGGCGTGCTGATGGCCATCGCGAGCGCGACGCTGCCCGACGAACAGCAGGCGAGCGGGATGGCACTGCTGGTGACGGCGGTGACCCTGGCCAAGCTCGCGGCGGCGCTCGTGTTCGGCGCGCTGTGGACCGCGTTCGGCCTCGAGACCGCGGCGCTGGCCTTCATGGGCGCGCTGGCGCTGGCCGCGGTGGGGGCGTGGGCCGTGCTGACGCGCGGCTGAACTTCGGAGGAGGGCCGTAAGCCAGCCTCCTGGAGCGGCGTTGGAGCAGTGTCATGAAATGCAGCCACCAGGGATTTCACGCCTTCCTCTCGCACTACGACCGCCATCGCGGCCTGCTCGTCCACTACTGGGTCTGCGAGAAGTGCGGCACCCGGCTGCGTGAGGCCCGCCGAGAGGAGTACCGGCCGAGCTTCGATCCGCGCGGCAACGACCAGCACCCGGCGCCGGCCGGCTAGGCCTGGACCGCCTCGAACACGCTGACGCCGTCGCGCGCCACCTCGCGCGCGCGTCCGGCGTTGAGCAGCATGTCCACGTGGCCCAGCACCTCCGACAGGGTCAGGTAGGCCTGGGTTACCGCGACGTTGCCCCACAGGGACTGCGCGATCTCGTGGGCCGAACGCGGGCGCTCGGCCAGCAGGCGCTGGATCTTGGCCGCCCGCCGGTCGTGCAGCGCGAAGCGCTCGTCGATGAGTGAGCGGTGGTCGCTGATCGGGTCGCCGTGGCCGGGCAGGACCAGCTGCACGTCCATCTCGCGGGTCGCGCGCAATGACTCCAGGTAGGTGACCAGGGACTGCGGGCGTTGTCCGGATCCATCCCGCGGGCGGGTGATCAGCGGGTTGGAGGAGATGTGCTTGAGCAGATGGTCCGCCGCCACCAGGATGCCGCGCTGCGAGTCGAAGAAGACCGTGTCGGTAGGGCTATGGCCGGGGCGGTGGTGCACGCGCAGGGTGCGGTCGCGAAAGCGCATCTCGTCACCGTCGTGGAGGACTCGAGTGACGTCGGCGCGCGACCCCCACGCCTGGAACGCCCGCGATACCGAGCGCAGCGCGGTGGCCACGTCCTCGGGGATCCCGTGGCGAAGCATCATGTCGTAGGCGAAGTCGTCATCGGCCTGGGCCTCGGCCGAGTAGTTCTCGACGTAGGGAACGGCCCAGTCGATGGCTGCCACCTCCGCCCCCGAGCGCGCGGCCACCAGCGAGACCAGCCCGAGGTGATCGATGTGCTGATGGGTCAGGATCACGAGCTCGATGTCCTCGAGCGCGTGTCCGAGGCCGGTGATGCCGCGCTGGAGCTCATCGAGTGAGGTGCCGGAGTTGGGGCCGGCGTCGACGAGGGTCAGCGGGTCGTCCTCGATCAGGTAGACGTTGACCCGGCCGACCGCGAACGGCGTGGGTACGGCCAGTCGGTGGATGCCGGCCGCCGCCGCCGGGGCGAAGGGATCGTCGGTCACCGCGGCGCACCCTAGCGGCGCCGTGCAAGTAGCGCGGTGCCTCACCAGTTGTTGAAGCGTGTGGAGAGTTCGGGGCGCGGCGGCCCTCGTCTTGTCGTCGGTGATGGTTCCCTCGTCGGCAATGGCCGAGACGACGGGACGCTGGCACCTCGACGAGGGAGCGGGGCAGCTGGTGGCCGATGCCACCGGACTCGGCCACGACGGCCGCCTGGGTGCCCTGGCCTCCGACGACACGCAGGATCCGCAATGGATCGGCGGGCGCCTCGGCGCCGCCCTGCGCTTCGATGGCAACCAGAACCAGTACGTGGCCATCGCCAGCTCCGCGGGCTTTGATACGCCGCGCGTCTCGGTCCGAGCCTGGGTCCGCCGCCTCGGCACCCCGGGCAGCTATCGCTACGTGGTCGCCAGCGGGGCGAGCGGATGCCACTCGGCGCCCTACGGGCTCTACTCGGCCCCCAGCGGCGGCCTGGCCTTCTACATCAGCGACAGCTCCCGTTTCGTGCTTTCGCCCGAAGCCGCCCCCCAGGCGGTATGGGACGGCGCTTGGCACCACGCCACCGGCACGTACGACGGCCGCCACGTGCGGCTCTACTTCGACGGACGCGAGGTGGGCCAGGGCACGCCGAGCCAGCTGGCCATCGCCTACGGGACGAGCGCGCCGGGCGTGTACATCGGGACCTACCGCGGATCCTGTGACCTTCCCTTCACGGGCGACGTCGACGAGGTGGCCATCGACGACCGTGCGCTCAGCCCGCCTGAGGTCGCCGTGGCGGCCGCCCCCGTGGCACGGCCGCCCGCGCCGCTGCAGCTTCCGCCGGTGAGCGGACCGCCCGTCGGGCAGGCGGGGGCGCTGGTGCGGCCCGTCGCCTGCCTGAGCGTCGCGGTCTGGCCCCGGCGAGTCGTTGCGCGCCGGCCCGCCAGCCTCAAGGTGACCGTCAAGCGCTCCGGTCGTCCGGTGGCGAGACGCAGTGTGAGCGTTCGCGGACCGGGCCTGTCTCGCCGGGTCCGGACGGGGCGCCGGGGAAGTGTGCGTCTCGTCGTCCGCGCCAGCCGCAGCGGCCGACTGCAGGTCAAGGCCGCAGGCCAGCCGCGCGGTTGTGCGCCGCGGCTGGTTCCGGTGGCCCGTTCGGCGCCGAAGTAGCAGCCCGCGCGACCACGGGGGGGCGCTCGCTACAGTCGCCGCGTGAGGCTGATCCTCGCCGGCACGCTGCTGGCGGGCGCCGTCGCGGGCCTCTGGGCCACCGGCCAGGCGCGCGACTATCGCGCCCGTGCCTTCGTCGTTGCGGTGCCCTCGGATCTCGGCGGGCCGCGTGGCGTGGAGCTGGCGCGATCGGATCGCGTTCTGCGCGACGCCGTGCGCCTGTCGCGCGTCGAGGGAGTGGACTCCGCCTGGCTTCGGCGCCGCTCGCGTGCGGAGATCACGTCCCGCCTGGATCTGGTCTTCACGGTCGAGGCGCCCGGAAGCGAGGAAGCCCGGGCGCTGGCCGTGGGCTACGCGAAAGCCTTCCGCGCCGCCATTCCCGACGACCGTGGCCTTCCGGTCCGCGGCGGCTCGAACGGCCAGGCCCAGCGCATGCTGGGGCCGCTTGGCTGGGCGGCCTTGGGCGGCTTCGGCGGTTTGACGCTCGGCATCGCCCTCCTGATCCTGCGCCGCGGGCTGCGCGGCCCTACCCGTGGATCAGATCTAGGACCTCGTCGCGCTTCTGCTCCATGTGCTCCCGCGACACCACCGACTCGAGGTTGAGCCGCAACAGGGGCTCTGTGTTGGACGGCCGCACGTTGAAGTGCCAGTCGTCGTAGTCGACCGACACACCGTCCAGCCAATCCACCTCGCCGTCCGAGTAGCGCTCGGCGATCTCGTGCATCTTTCGGTCCTGGTCCTTGACCTCGGAGTTGATCTCCCCGGAGATGAAGTAGCGCGAGCTGAGCGGCTCGAGCAGCTCGCTCAGCCGCTTGCCCTCGTTGGAAAGCAGCTCGAGCATCAGGAGGGCGGGCAGGGTGCCGGAGTCGGCGCAGTAGAAGTCGCGGAAGTAGTAGTGCCCCGAGACCTCTCCGCCGAACACCGCACCGGTCTCGCGCATGCGCGTCTTGAAGAAGGCGTGGCCGACGCGGTTGACCGCCGCGGTCCCGCCCGCGCGCTCCACCACGTCCCGCACCGCGCGTGAGGCGCGCACGTCGTAGAGGACCATCGCGCCCGGCTCCTTGCTCAGGATCGACTGGGCCAAGAGCGCGGTGAGGAAGTCACCGGGCACGAACTCCCCGGTGTCGTCGATGAAGAAGCAGCGGTCGCCGTCGCCGTCCCAGGCGATGCCGAGGTCGGCGCCCGTCTCCCGCACCTTGTCGATGATGAAGCGCCGGTTCTCCTCCAGCAGCGGGTTGGGCTCGTGGTCGGGGAACGCGCCGTCGGGCTCCCAGTAGGTCTTGACCTGCTCGATCGGGAAGGAGTCGAGCAGTGGCCCCATCATCGGCCCGGCCAGGCCGTTGCCGCCGTCGACCACCACGATGAGCGGCGCGATGCGCTCGGGATCGATGTAGCCCAGCGCCGCCTCACGGAAGGCGTCGGCCACCTCTTCGGTCGTGATCTCGCCCGGCGGGTCGGCCGCAGGCCCGGGCTCGCCCGAGCTCACGATCTCGCGCAGCTCCCCGATACCCGAGTCTCCGGAGAGCGCGAGCGCTCCACGCTTGACCAGCTTGGCGCCGGTGTAGGCCTTGGGGTTGTGGGACGCGGTGCACATGAGGCCACCGTCGAGCTCGCGCGAGCCGACCGTCCAGTAGAGGATTTCGGTGCCCTGCATGCCGATGTCGAGCACGTCCGCACCGGCGTCGGCAATACCGCGGGCGTACTGCTCGGCCATCGCCGGGGCCGACAGCCGCATGTCCCGGGAGAGGGCGACCCGCAGCTCGCCGACCGGACTGTCCTGCAGGTCCGAGAGCACCTGTGCAAAGGCGCGTCCGATGCGGTACGCGAGCTCCTCGTCCATCTGATCGGGGTAGGTCCCGCGGAGGTCGTAGGCCTTGAAGATCGATTCGTCCATCGCGCCTGCACCCTAACGACGAGCGCCGGTCGCCGCGACGCGCCGCCGCGGTGCTCAGAGACGCTGGCGCGAGGCGGGCTTGCGGGGCGGCCGAGCTGCCGGGGCGGTGCTGCGATGCGTTCGGCCGTTCGTCTCGCCCCCCGGGTGGATTCCGGCGTTCTCCACGGCCTCCTGGATCGTCGGCCGGAGCAGCGCCGCCACTCCCACGATCACTGCGGCGTTGCCCAATTGATCGAGTGCCATACCGGCCTCTGTGCGAACGCGGTGATTCGCATCGCGCGTGGCACGCAGGAGCGGCTTCACGGCAACGGGGTCGCGGAGCGCACCGAGCGCGGCGGCGCTCTCGGCCCGCACACGGGGATCGTCGTGGGCAACGGCCTCCATCAGAGCGTCAACGGTCTGAGGGTCGCCGATCTGGCCCAGGACCCACGCGGCCTCGGCGGCCGCGGAGCCACTGCGGACCTCGGCAACGACGCGCTCGGTACCGGCTGAAGCCAGGCGGACGAGCAGGTCCGCCGAGCGATCGGCCACGATCGCGCGGTCGCTGCGCAGCAGCCCTATCAGGAGCTCGACCAGCTCATCCTGTTCTTGGCGTCCCTTCTCCTCGAGGAGTGCGGAGATCAAGGGGGCCTCGTCCTCTCCCAGAAGCTCCTCGTCACTTCGGTGCACCAAGGCTTGGCCGATGGCCCGTGAGCTCGCGGAGTCGCGCAGGTCGTAGACGGCTCGGAGCGCGAGCCTGCGCGACTGGCCTTCTTCGGCCGGCAGCCACATCAGCGCTCGCACCAACACCCTTATCTTGCGCCGCCCGTGAAGCACGCGAATGGCCGCGCAGCGGACTCGGTCGGACTCGTCGGTCAGGCCCAGCTCGACGGCATGGCGCCCGGCCTCGGGCCCCAAGGCTCCCAGGGCGAGGATAGCCTCGGCGCGGACGGGTGCTCCCATATCTCGGACGGACCCGTCCGGAGTGGGGCGGGGGTCGCTGAAGGAGGCGGCTTCAGCGAGTCCTTCGACATCCTCATCGCGCCTGAGGCTTTCGATCTTCGGCTTGCGGTCTGCGCGTAGGCCCATGCTGGACGGTCTGGCGGTGTAGTCAAGAGCTGTCCACTCCACACAACGGTGCGCAGGGTCTGCGCTTGCGCGCCCCTGCGGAATCCCGATTCAGAGCCAGCCGCGCCGGCGGAAGTAGCCGACCATGCCCACGAGTACGACGACCATGCCCCCGAGGATGCCCCAGAACGCCTCGACGCCGTTGTCGAACGGAAACTCGACGTTCATCCCGAAGACGCTCGCGAACAGGGTCAGGGGCAGGATCACCACGCTGAAGGCGGTGAGCACGCGCAGCACCTCGTTGACGCGATGGGAGAGCACCGATTCGTTGGTGTCCTCGAGCGCCTCCACGACCTCCTTGTAGTTCTCGAGCATGTCCCAGATGCGCTCGGAGGCGTCGACGATGTCGTCGAAGTAGACCTCGAGGTCCTCGGCCAGGTACCGGGCCTTGGTGCGCTCCAGGTCGCGCAGCACGGCGCGCTGGGGCCGGATGATCTTGCGGAAGTTGATGATCTCCTGCTTCGAATTGGAGAGGTCGCGCACGACCTCCTCCGCCTTGCCCTCGAAGATGTCCTCCTCCAGGCGCTCCAGCTTGTTGCCGATCTTGCGCAGCATCGGGAAGCAGTAGTCGAACGAGTCGTCGACGATCTTGTAGAGGAGGTAGCCCGAGCCCTTGGAGAGCAGCGCCTCGCGCACCTCGTCGGAGGAGCGGCAGCGCTCGAACAGGTACTCCACCGGTGGGATCGGCTGGTTGGGCAGGGTGATCAGGAAGTCCGGGCCGATGAAGATGTCGAGCTCGCCGGCGTTCAGCCGGCCGACCGTCTTGTCGAACACCGGGAAGTAGAGAACGATGAACAGGTAGTCGTCGTACTCGTCGATCTTCGGGCGCTGGTTGCGCGAGAGGACGTCCTCGTAGTCGAGCGGGTGAAAGTCGAAATGCTCCTCGAGCCAGGCGCGGTCGACGGGGCCGGGGCGCTCGATATTGATCCAGCGCAGGCCGCCGTGGCTGACCTCCTCGACGTTGGGCTCGGCCGAGGCGGCGCTACGGAGCGCGGAGTCGACCCGCGCGCGAGCGGAGCGCCTGAGGCGTGGCTTCGGAAGGCTCGGCATCAGGTCTGAGCGGGTCGTCCAGCGGGTTCACGGCGTTCATTCTACTTCTGCCGAGTGTTATCCTCCGCCGCAGACATAGCCGTTGCATCGAGAGGGGTGGAGGGATATGGCCCTATGAAGCCCCGGCAACCGCCGCCGGTCCCAGGCATTCGTGCCGAAGGACCGGAGGAAAGGTGCCAAGTCCATCGGATCAAACGGGTCCGGAAGATGTGACAGGAGCGCCCCCGGGCCTCCGTCGTCACAGCAGCGGCGGAGGCTTTTCATAGGGAAAGGACAGCAATGCCCGTTCAGGCGCTTCAGTGCAAGGAATGTCAGGAGACCTATCCGCTCGATGCTCGCTACGTCTGTGAGCGCTGCTTCGGCCCCCTCGAGGTGGCCTATGACCTGAGCGGGCTGGATCCCGCCGGTACGCGGCGCAGGATCCAGGCCGGCCCGCAGACGATCTGGCGCTACTCGGACTTCCTGCCCTTCGATGGCCCGCCCGCGCCAGGCCTCCCCGTGGGGCTGACGCCGCTGCAGAGCGCACCGCGCCTGGCGCAGGCGCTCGGCCTCGGCGAGGTGTGGGTCAAGAACGACACCGCGAACCCCACGCATTCCTTCAAGGACCGCGTCGTGGCCGTGGCCGTGGCCAAGGCGCAGGAGCTGGGCTACGCGGTCGTGGCCTGCCCCTCCACCGGCAACCTGGCCAACGCCGTGGCCGCCCATTCGGCGGCGGCGGGCCTCGAGTCCTACGTGTTCATTCCCGCAGACCTGGAGGAGCAGAAGGTCCTGGCCACGGGCGTGTACGGAACGCACCTGGTGGCCGTGCGCGGCAACTACGACGAGGTCAACCGGCTCTGCACCGAGCTCTCGGGCGATCGCGACTGGGCCTTCGTCAACGTCAACGTGCGTCCCTACTACGCCGAGGGCTCGAAGACGATCGCCTTCGAGATCGCCGAGCAGCTCGGTTTCGAGCTGCCGGACCGGATCGTGGCGCCGGTGGCCTCCGGCTCGCTGTTCACCAAGATCGCCCGCGGTCTCGAGGAGTGGCTCGAGGTGGGCCTGATCGAGGGTGAGCTACCGACGTTCAACGGCGCCCAGGCCAGCGGGTGCTCGCCCGTGGCCAGCGCCTTCGAGGGCGGGCACGACATCTGCCGCCCGGTGCGCCCGGACACCATCGCCAAGTCGCTCGCCATCGGCAATCCGGCCGACGGGCCCTACGTGCTGGAGCTGGCGCGGCGCTCGGGCGGCTCGGTCGACTCCGTGAGCGACGACGAGATCCGCGAGGGCATCCGCCTGCTGGCCCAGACCACCGGCATCTTCACCGAAACCGCCGGCGGGGTGACCACCGCGACCCTGCGCAAGCTCGCCGAGCGCGGTGACATCGATCCCCGTGAGCGGGTTGTGCTGGTGATCACCGGGGACGGCCTGAAGACGCTCGACGCGGTACGGGGGACCTTCGAGACGTACGAGATCGACGCTTCGGTCGACTCGTTCGAGGAAGCCCTCTCGGGAGCCGCCGTCGGCGCCGTGTAATCTGCCGATCCCGCATGGCGGTCACCGTCAAGATCCCCACACAGCTACGCAGCGTCACGAGCGGCGACTCCGAGACCTCGGTCGACGGCGCGACCACCGTGGGCGACGTGCTCGACGGCCTCTACGAGCGCTACGACGGGCTGCGCGACCGCATCGCCGAGGACGGCGATCTGCGCCGCTTCGTGAACGTCTACGTCGGCGGTGAGGACATTCGCTTCCTGGACGGCTTGGAAACCGCGGTCGAGGACGGTGACGAGGTCACGATCCTGCCGGCGGTGGCGGGCGGCTGAGCGTCCTCGTCACAGGGGCGCAGGGGTTCATCGGCTCGGCGCTCGCGGAGCGGCTCCTGGACGGTGGCGAGAGGGTCGTCGCGCTGAGGCGGGACGTCGACCCGCAGTCGCGCTTCGCCCTGGAGGGCATCGGAGAGCGCTGTGTGCTGGCGCTCGCCGACCTGGCGGACTACGCCTCGCTGCTGCGCGTGCTGAACGAACACGAGGTCCGAGTCGTCTTTCACCTGGGCGCCCAGACCATCGTGGGCACCGCCAACCGCTCGCCGCTATCGACCTTCGAGGCGAACATCCGCGGCACCTACAACCTGCTCGAGGCCTGCCGCGTGCACGGCGCCGTCGAGCGGATCGTGGTGGCCTCCTCGGACAAGGCCTACGGCGAGCACGACGAGCTCCCTTACCGCGAGGACTTCGCGCTCCGGGCGCGCTACCCCTACGACGTGACGAAGGCCTGTACGGACCTGATCGCGCGATCCTACGCGGTCACCTACGGGATGGCGCTGGCGGTGACCCGCCTGGCCAACGTCTATGGACCGGGTGACCTCAACTGGTCGCGCTTGATTCCCGACACGGCGCGCGCTCTTGCGCGTGGCGAGCGTCCCGTGATCCGTTCCGACGGCACTCCCCAGCGCGACTACCTCTTCATCGACGATGCGGTGGAGGCCTACCTGGCGGTGGCCAGGTCGCTTGAACGCCCCGAGGCCGTCGGGCGGGCCTGGAACGCCGGCCGAGGCGAGCCGGTGGCGGTGCTGGACCTGGTGAGGCGCATGATCGAGGTGGCGGGCCGAGCGGTCGAGCCGGAGATAAGGGGCGAGGGCGTACCGTTCGCAGAGATCGACCGGCAGTTCCTCGATTCGACGGCGATCCGGGAGGAGCTCGGCTGGACGCCCCGGATAGACCTCGACGAGGGCCTGCGGAGGACCTGGGCCTGGTACGAGCGCAGGCTGGCATAGGTGGCGCAGCCACGGTGGAGCTGTGCGTCGTCCGGCGTATGGCCGATGAACTGCGAGGAGTAGAACTCGTAGGGCTCTGCCGTACCCACCCAGGTCAGGGCGATCGGCGCCACAGTTCCCCGTGCTCGACGACACGCACCTCTACGCGCGTTGGGCGCGTCGGCACGGCGAACGAGAGGAAGTGGCGCACCGTAGCCGAGTGGCCGCAGAACCCGCAGCCGAGCGGGTCGGCCGGTGACTTTGGGGAATCCGGGGGCGCCACTGGGGCGTCACAGCCGGGACAGGCGAGCGTGCCGAGGGCCAACAGCGACGAGCTCGACGCTCGCCGCTTCTCGTGCCGGGCCGGCTGCTGTTCGATCGTCTCGGGGCGCGCTGCCTCCGGCCCGTCGATCCCGCGTTGGAACGCCACACGCCGAGTTTAGGCACCGCCCGGCCTTGTTGACCGAGACACTCGCTCGGGCACGCAGAGCGGCTGGGCGATCGTTGGGGCACGCGCCCGGCAGGATTCGAACCTGCGGCCTCTCGCTCCGGAGGCGAGCGCTCTATCCACTGAGCTACGGGCGCGGAAATCGACAGGCTAAACGGTCGGCTACCGTGCGGCCGTCCCCTTGAACCGGTCCGCGTCCAGCCGTGCTGATCGCCGTCATCTCCGACACCCACATGCCGCGTGGCGGCCGCCGCCTGCCGCAGAGCTGCGCCAAGCGCATCGCCGGCGCGGACCTCCTGCTCCACGCCGGTGACTTCGCCGAGCTCGAGGTCCTGGAGGAGCTCGAGCGGATCGGCCCGCCGCTGCTAGGGGTCTGCGGCAACGTGGACAGCTCGGAGCTGCGTGCGTGCCTCCCGGTGACGCGCATCGTCGAGGCTGAGGGCGCTCGGATCGCGATGGTCCACGACGGCGGCCCCTCGGCCGGCCGGCTGGCGCGGATGCGCCGGCACTTTGGGGACCGGGCCGAGGCCGTGGTGTTCGGCCATTCCCATATGCCCCTGCACGAGCGGGCCGAGGACGGCTTTCAGATCTTCAATCCGGGCAGCCCGACGGAGCGCCGCCGGGCGCCGGCTCATACGATGGGGCTGGCCCGTGTGGACGGCGGGCGAATCGACTTCGAGCTGATACCGTTTCCGGCGTCATGACCCCCGGAGAACTCATTCGCAGCACGCGCAAGCGCAAGGGTCTGAGCCAGCGGGCACTCGCCCTGCGGGCCGGCACCTCTCAGAGCGCTATCGCCCGCATCGAACGCGGCGACGAGGATGTCACCTGGGGCCGCCTTCGCTCCATCCTGACGGCCATGGGCGATGAACCTGTGCTCGACGCCAGGCCGCTGGAGGGCCGCTACCGCCCCGAGCACCTGCTGCAGGACCGAGCACTCTCCCCGGAGGTTCGGCTTCGCAGCGGACTGCGCTTCAACGGCCTTGCCAGCGGTCTTGCGGCGGCCGGCCGCCGAGCGAAGGTGGGAGATGACCGGGGCTGACGGCTCGTTCGACGGTCAGGCGATTCTCGATGCACTCGCCGACCACGGCGTCGATTTCGTCATCGTCGGCGGAGTGGCGGTTCAGACGCACGGCTATCTGCGCGGAACCGGCGATCTGGACGTCATTCCACGACCTACCGCGGCCAACCTGAGCAGGCTCAGCGAGGCCCTGGCCGACCTCGAGGCCGAGGGCTGGCGAACGCCCGCCCCGGTCAACGTCCAGGATCCGCACCTGCTTCGCCGGGCTCCCCTGGTGCCCCTGGTGACCAAGCACGGCCGGCTGGACCTGCTCAACATCGAGCACACGGACGGGGCACCGGCCAGCTACGACGACCTCGTCGGCCGCGCGCTGACGATCGACCTCGAAGGAACGACCCTGAGCGTGTCCGGGCTCGACGACCTCATCCGCATGAAGCGCGCCTCCGGGCGCCGGCAGGACCTGCTCGACATCGCTGCTCTCGCGCGCTCGGATCAGGAACTGGAGAACGACGCGGCGGAGCAGCCCTAGCCATGGATCTGGACGTCGTCTTTCTGGGCACCGCCGGCTCCTCACCCAGCCCGCGGCGCGGCCTGCCCGCCACGCTCGTACGCCGCGGCGGCGACCGCCTGCTCGTGGACTGTGGCGAGGGAACCCAGCGCCAGCTGATGCGCTCGGTCGGCCTCGTCGAGCTCGAGGAGCTGCTGATCACCCACTTCCATGCGGATCACGTCCTCGGCCTGCCGGGCATGCTCAAGACCTTCACGCTGCGACAGCGCGAGCGGGCACTCACGGTCTACGGGCCCCGCGGCCTGCGCCGCCTGTTCGACCTGCTCGCCCCGGTCATCGGGAAGCTCACCTTCCCGCTCGAGCTCGTGGAGCTCGAGCCCAACGACGAGCTCGAACGGGACGGCTTCCGGATCGCCTCCTTCGAGGTGGACCACGGCGGACGTGGCCTGGGCTACTCGCTGGTCGAAGAGCCGCGGCCCGGCGTGTTCGATCCCGTCCGCGCGCGTGAGCTCGGCGTGACCGCGGGTCCCGACTTCGGGCGCCTGCAGCGGGGCGAGACCGTGAACGGTGTCGAACCCGCCCAGGTGATGGGGGAGGAGCGCCGCGGGCGCAAGCTGGTGCTGACCGGCGACACCGCGCCGAGCGACATGACCCGGCTGGTGGCCTGGGAAGCCGATCTCCTTGTGCACGAGGCCACCTTCACGGAGGAGGACGCCGAGCGTGCCCGCGAGACTCGTCACTCCACCGCCGCCCAGGCCGGCGAACTGGCGACCGCGGCCGGTGTGGCGCTGCTGGCGCTCACGCACATCTCGCCGCGTTACTCGGGTGGCCAGGTCCGCGACGAGGCCCGCGAGCGCTTTCCCAACACGGTGGTGCCGCGCGACTTCGACCGCATCGAGATCCCCTTCCCCGAACGCGGTGACCCGACCCTGATCCGCGCGTCGGATAGCCCGCTGCAACCGGTGGCCGCACCGGAAGGCTGAAAGCTCCGGGTCCGTCGGGCCGCGTCTACTCGCCCAGACGCACCAGCTGCGCCGGGCCGCAGGCCTCGAGGTCCTGCAGCACCTGCTCGGCGCGTGCGGCTTCCCAGCGCTCGGACCCGACCAAGGTGCCCGTCAGGTCGCCCACGCTGGCTAGCCCCTCGCGGGCCTCTTCGTCCAGTGCGATGTCCGAAGAGAAGAAGACTGCGTCGGCGGCCTCGCGCAGCAGGATCTGCTCCGCGGGCTCGAGGGCCTCGGGGCCCTCGGCGGCCGCAATCTGCATCAGCCTGCCGTATGCCTTGGCGCGCTCGGCGTTCACCTGACCCGAGAGTAGCTGTCCTGCCGGAGGGTTGCGAGTCTGACGTCGGCAGGCGTTGGTAGTCTCGCGCCAAGGTTCCTTTAACCCGGTCCGGCGAGGCCAGGAAGGGGCAGTGAGTTGGACGAGAAGACGGTCCTCGATCGCGAGGACGTGCGGCGCACGCTGGTGCGCATCGCACACGAGATCGTCGAGAAGACGGGTGGCGAGGGAGTCGCGGTCGTGGGCATTCACCGTCGCGGCGCCGTGCTGGCCGCGCGCCTGCGCGATCTCGTGGCCGATCTGGTGGGGGAGCCGGTGCCCCTGGGTGACATCGACATCAGCTTCTACCGCGACGACGTGGGCACCCGAGGACCCGACTACCAGCCGGTGGTCCATGCCTCCCACGTCGACTTCCCGGTCGAGGACACCACGATCGTGCTCGTGGACGACGTGCTCTACACCGGCCGGACGGTGCGGGCCGGAATCGACGCGCTGTTCGACTACGGCCGCCCTCGCCGGGTGCAGCTCGCCGTGCTGGCCGATCGCGGTCATCGCGAGTTGCCGATCCGGCCCGACTACGTGGGCAAGAACCTTCCCACGTCGCGCTGGGAGCGGGTCAACGTGAGGGTGGAGGAGATCGACGGCCTCGACGAGGTCGGCATCTCGGAGGCCAGCGTGGAGGAGACGAGCGATGCGTAGGCACCTGTTGACGGTCGATGATCTTCCTCGCGAGGACATCGAGCGCATCCTCGGCCGCGCCGAGAGCTTTGCCGAGGTGTCGGGGCGCGAGATCAAGAAGGTGCCGACCCTGCGCGGGCGCACCGTCATCAATCTCTTCTACGAGGCCTCCACGCGCACGCAGTCGAGCTTCGAGCTCGCCGCCAAGCGGCTCTCCGCCGACCTCGTGACGATCAAGTCCACGGGTTCGGCGGTCGAGAAAGGTGAGTCGCTCAAGGACACCGTTCAGACGCTCTCGGCCTACGACCCGGCCGCGATCGTGATCCGCACGCCGCACGCCGGCGCCGCCGGCCTCGTGGCCCGCTGGACGCGCGCCTCGGTGATCAATGCGGGCGACGGCAAGCACGAGCACCCGACCCAGGCGCTGCTCGACCTCTACACCCTCAAGCGCAGGGTCGGCTCGCTCGAGGGTCTGCGCGTCTGGATCGTGGGCGACGTCCTGCACAGCCGCGTCGCGCGCTCGGGCATCCTGGCCTTCACGCGGATGGGCTGCGAGGTCACGGTCTGCGGACCGCCCACGCTGATTCCGCGAGGGATCGAGTCGCTGGGCTGCGCGGTCCGCCACACGCTCGACGAGCTGCCCTCGGCCGACGTCGTCTATGCCCTGCGCATGCAGCACGAGCGCATGAGCGGCTCGTTCGTCCCCTCGCTGCGCGAATACGCCGCGCGCTACCAGATCGACGGCCGCCGGCTGGGCCCCAACCAGCTGCTGATGCACCCCGGTCCGGTGAACCGCGGAGTCGAGCTGGCGGCCGAGGTGATCGACTCGCCTCAGGCGCTGATCACCGAGCAGGTCGAGTCAGGGGTGGTGGTGCGCATGGCGGTGCTCTACGAGCTGCTGGCCGGCCGGGGCGCCCCGAGTGCGGCCCGGGCCGAGGCCGAGGCGGAGCCGCAGCCGGCATGAGGACCGCGTCGAGCAGCTCGAGGAGCCCGGCGCTCGAGCTCGATCGCGCCGGGGGTCAGGGAGCCGCCGTGCTGGTTCGCGGGGCCCACCTCTTCGACCCCCGCGCGGGCCTGGACTCGATCTCCGATCTGCTGATCCGCGACGGCGGGGTGGCCGAGCTGGGCGACTCACTCGAGGCGCCCGACGGAGCCGAGCTGGTGGAGGCGGAGGGGCTGCACGCCTTTCCCGCCTTCGTGGATCCGCACGTGCACCTGCGCACCCCGGGCCGGGAGGACGAGGAGGACATCGACTCCGGCACCCGGGCGGCGGCCGCCGGCGGCTTCTGCGCGATCATCGCCCAGCCCAACACCGAGCCGGTGGTCGACTCGGCGCCGGTGCTGCGCTCGCTGCGCGAGCGCGCACGAGCCGAGGCGCGCATCCCCACCGGCTTCATGGCCGCCGTCACGGTGGGCCAGCAGGGCGAGCGCATGACCGAGATGGCGGAGCTGGCCGACGCCGGAGCGGCCGGGTTCACCGACGACGGCCTGCCGGTGCGTTCCGCCGGCGTCCTGCGCCAGGCGCTCCAGTACCAGCGCCTCGCAGGCCGCATGCTCGCGCTGCACGAGGAAGACCCCTCGCTGTCGGGCGGCGGCGCAATGCACGAGGGAGCGGTCTCGGCGCTGCTCGGCGTGGCCGGGATCCCCTCGGTTTCCGAGTCCACCATGGTGGCGCGGGACTGCGCGCTGGCGCTCTACGAGGAGGGGCGCATCCACGTCCAGCACGTATCCGCGCGCGAGACGGTCCACGCCCTCGAGCAGGCCAAGGCCGCCGGCACGCTGGTCACCTGCGAGGCCACACCGCACCACCTGCTTCTCACCGACGAGGACGTGCGGACGCTCGACACCAACATGAAGATGAACCCGCCCCTGCGCGCGGAAGCCGACCGCCAGGCGCTGATCGCCGCGCTGCGCTCCGGCACGATCGACTGCGTGGCCACCGACCACGCCCCTCACGCGCGCGAGGAGAAGGAGCAGCCCTTCGAGCTCGCCCCGATGGGCGTGACCGGGCTCGAGACCGCCTTCGCCGCACTGCACACCGGCCTGGTGGTGCCCGGCGTGATCGGCCTCGGCCTGCTGATCGAGCGTATGACCTCAGGCGGGGTGCCGTTCGGCCTCGATGTCCCCAGCCTGACCCCCGGTTCCTCCGCCAACGTCTGCCTGGCCGACCTCGACGCCGACTGGGAGGTCGGTGACGCCGGCTACGAGAGCCGCTCCGACAACTGCGCCTTCGCGGGGCGACGCCTGACGGGCCGCGTGCGGATGACGATCGCCGACGGAGCCGTGGCGTACCGCGAGCGCTCGTTCGCGGTGGGAGCGGTGAGCTGATGGCGGCCGCCTATCTCCTGCTCGAGGACGGCACCCGCCTCGACGGTGAGGGAGTCGGAGCCGGTTCCATCGCAACCGGCGAGGTCGTCTTCAACACGGCCATGTCGGGCTACCAGGAGGCGGTATCCGACCCGAGCTACGCAGGACAGATCATCGTCTTCACCTATCCGCTGATCGGCAACTACGGCGTGGCCGGCGCACACATGGAATCCGACAGCATCCACGCGCGCGCGGTGATAATGCGGGAGGGGATCGACCGCGAGGATGCCTCGACAGCCGAGGGCGGTTGGCTAACCTGGCTCGCCGACTGCGGCGTGCCGGCGCTATCGGGGGTCGACACCAGGGCGCTCGTGCGCCACATCCGCGACAAGGGGGCCATGCGCGGTGGGGTGTTCGGGGCCGACGTCCCTGAGGCTCGCGCCCGTGAGCAGGTCGAGGCCGAGCCGTCGATGGTGGGTCGTGATCTCGCCCGCGAGGTCACCCCGAGCGAGCCCCTGATCCTCGACGGGGAGGGCCCCCGCGTGATCGGCATCGACACCGGCATCAAGAGCTCGATCGTGCGCAACCTGCGCGAGCGCGGGGTCCAGCTCGAGCTGTATCCCTGCCACACCTCCGCCGAAACGCTGCTGGCTCGCCGGCCCGACGCCGTCTTCCTGGCCAACGGCCCGGGTGACCCCGCCGCCCTCGACTACGTCGTGGAGACCGTCCGCGGGGTGGTCGGCAAGGTGCCGGTCTGGGGAATCTGCCTGGGCCACCAGTTGCTCTGCCGCGCGGTGGGGCTCGAGACCTTCAAGCTGCCGTTTGGCCACCGCGGGGCCAATCACCCGGTGAAGGACCTCGAGACCGGCAGCATCGAGATCACCTCGCAGAACCACGGCTTCGCCGTGCTCGGCCCCGGTGGCGAGCGAACGCTCGACAGCGACGAGCCCGTGCGCTGGGACACGGACTTCGGGGTGGCCGAGCTGCAGCAGCTCAACCTCTACGACCGGACGGTGGAGGGGCTGGTGCTGCGCGACGTGCCCGGCTCGACCGTTCAGTACCACCCCGAGGCGGGCCCCGGCCCGCACGACGCCCGACATCTCTTCGACCGTTTTCTCGAACGCCTGGTGGCCGCCTGATGCCTCGTCGGGACGACCTCCGCAAAATCCTGGTGCTGGGCTCCGGCCCGATCGTGATCGGGCAGGCCGCCGAGTTCGACTACTCGGGGGCACAGGCCTGCCGGGTCCTGCTCGAGGAGGGCTACGAGGTCGTGCTCGTCAACTCCAACCCGGCCACGATCATGACCGACCCGGAGTTCGCGACCGCCACCTACATCGAACCGCTGCTGCCGGCCTCGGTGGCCAAGGTGATCGAGCGCGAGAAGCCGGACGCCCTGCTGCCCACCCTGGGCGGCGGCACCGCACTCGATCTGGCCCGCCGGCTCTCCGAGGACGGCACACTCTCGAAGCACCGGGTGGAGCTGATCGGCGCCGACTACGACGCGATCCGGCGCGCGGAGGACCGCGACCTGTTTCGCGCGACGATGGAGCGGGCCGGCCTGCGCGTGCCCCGCAGCGCGGCGGTCAAGTCGATGCGCGAGGCCGAGCGCGTCCTGCCCGAGATCGGCCTGCCGGCGATCGTCCGCCCGGGCTTCACGATGGGGGGCGCCGGCGGAGGCACGGCCTGGAACGAGACCGAGTACCGCCAGGTGGTAGCCGAGGGGCTCGCCGCCAGCCCGATCGGCCAGGTCCTGATCGAGGAGTCCGTGATCGGCTGGGGCGAGTTCGAGCTCGAGGTGATGCGCGACCGCAACGACAACGTCGTGATCGTCTGCTCGATCGAGAACGTCGACCCGATGGGCGTGCACACCGGCGACAGCGTGACCGTGGCGCCCCAACAGACCCTCTCCGACGCCCAGTACCAGCGCCTGCGCGACCAGGCCCTCGAGGTGATTCGCGCGGTGGGCGTGGAGACGGGCGGTTCGAACATCCAGTTCGCGGTCAATCCGCGGAGCGGCGAGATCGTGGTCATCGAGATGAACCCGCGCGTGTCGCGTTCGTCCGCGCTGGCCTCCAAGGCCACGGGCTTTCCCATCGCCAAGATCGCCGCCCGGCTGGCCGTGGGCTACGCGCTCGAGGAGATCGACAACGACATCACGCGCAAGACGCCCGCCAGCTTCGAGCCAACGATCGACTACGTGGTGGTCAAGTGGCCGCGCTTCGCCTTCGAGAAGTTCCCCGGCGCCGACGGCCGGCTGCACACCTCGATGCAGTCGGTGGGTGAGGCGATGGCGATCGGGAGGACCTTCAAGCAAGCCTTCGTCAAGGCGATGCGCTCGCGCGAGCTCGACGTGCTCCCCTGCGACTTCCCCGACGACCTGCTCGGCGCCCTCGAGCGCCCCGCGCACGACCGATACGAGGTGCTGTTCGAAGCCGTCCGGCGTGGCCACGGCGAGGGGGAGTTGAGCGAGCGCACCGGCATCGACCCCTGGTTCATGGCCGAGCTTGCCGCGCTGGCGCGCGGGGACGACCCGGAGGCGGGCCTCGAGCGCTCCTACAAGTCGGTCGACACGTGCGCCGCCGAGTTCGAGGCCGAGACGCCCTACTTCTACTCGGGCTGGGAGCGCCGGGCCGTCCACGAGGTGCGTCGGGGCGAGCGGCCCAGCGTGGTCATCCTCGGCTCGGGCCCGAACCGCATCGGGCAGGGAATCGAGTTCGACTACTGCTGCGTGCACGCCGCCATGACGGTGCGCGAGCAGGGCCGCGACGCCGTGATGATCAACTGCAATCCCGAGACGGTGTCGACCGACTACGACACCTCCGATCGTCTCTACTTCGAGCCGCTCACGCTGGAGGACGTCTCCGCGGTGATCGAGCTGGAGCAGCCTGAGGGGGTGATCGTGCAGTTCGGCGGCCAGACCCCGCTCAAGCTCGCTCAGGGGCTGGCCGACCGCGGCGTCCCCCTGCTGGGCACTCCGGTGGAGTCGATCCACCGAGCCGAGGACCGCCCCAGCTTCGGGCGCCTGCTCGACGAGCTCGGTCTCAAGAGCCCTCCCTACGCCACCGCCGAGTCGCACGAGGAGGCACTCGAGGTGGCCGGCGGCGTGGGTTACCCGCTGCTCGTGCGCCCCTCCTACGTGCTCGGCGGCCGGGCCATGGAGATCTGCTATTCCCGCGATTCGCTCGCCGGCTACCTGCGCCGCACCAACGGCGCGGCCGGTCGAACCATCTTCCTCGACCGCTTCCTCGAGAACGCGATCGAGGTCGACGTGGACGCACTCTGCGACGGCGAGACAGTGGAGATCGGCGCGATCATGCAGCACGTCGAGGAGGCCGGCGTGCACTCCGGCGACTCCGCCTGCGTGATCCCGGCGATGTCGCTGGGCCCCGACATGCTGCGTCAGGTCGAGGAGGCCACGGGCGCGATCGCGCTGCGCCTCGGCGTGGTGGGCCTGATCAACATCCAGTACGCGGTGTACGGCGACGAGGAGCTGTACGTGATCGAGGCCAACCCGCGGGCCTCGCGCACCGTCCCCTTCGTCTCCAAGGCCACCGGTGTGCCGCTGGCCAAGATCGCCTGCCGGCTGATGCTGGGCGAACGGCTGGCCGACCTCGATCTCCAGATCCCGCGCAGCCCGGGCCACGTCTCGGTCAAGGAGGCGGTGCTGCCGTTCGGGCGCTTCCCGGGCGCCGATTCGCTGCTCGGACCCGAGATGAAGTCCACCGGCGAGGTGATGGGTGTGGCCGCCGACTACCCGGCGGCCTTCGGCAAGGCGCAGGCGGCGGCCGGGGCGGAGCTGCCGGGTACCGGCACCGTGTTCATCTCGGTCACCGACGGCGACAAGCCCGCCGCCACCCAGCTCGCGGCCGGATTTCACGACATGGGCTTCCGCGTGATGGCCACCGGCGGCACCGCCACGGCCGTCCGGCGCATGGGGGTGCCCGTCGAGCGCATCCAGAAGCTCTCCGAGGGTTCGCCCAACGTGGTCGAGCGCATCGAGGCCGGTGAGGTCGAGCTGGTGATCAACACGCCCACCGGCTCGGGGGCGCGGGCCGACGGCTACGAGATCCGCCGCGCCGCGGTCGCGCGCGGTGTCCCCTGTATCACCACGATGTCGGGTGCCAGTGCCGCCCAACGGGCGATCCGGGCCCGCCGATCGGGGGAGCCGGAAGTGATCTCCCTGCAGGAGCTGCACGGCGCGGTGCCGGCCAGGCGGGCGTCGCTGCCGGCTGAGGCTCCGCGCGGCGCGTGACCTCGAATCACTCGCGCACTCTCGCACCCCCCGAACGGCGCGTCGCCCGGGTCTCGGGCGTCGAGCGGCTGGGCGCCTACGACCTGATCACGGCGGTCGACGAGCTCGGCCCGCCCGACCCCCAGCCGGGCCAGTTCTACATGCTGTCCCGCGAACGAGGCTGGGGTGGGGGGCCGGATGAGCGCCCCTACCTGCCGCGGGCCTTCTCCTACGCGCGCGCGACGCCCGCGGGCCCCGGATCTCCCGGCCTCGCACTCAGCTTCCTGCTGGAGGCCGTCGGTCCGGGCACCGAGTGCCTGTCCCTGCTGGGTGCCGGCGACGGGCTGTCGCTGCTGGGACCGCTCGGGGTGGGCTTCACCGAGCCCGCCGCCGGCACGAGGCCGCTGCTCGTGGGGGGTGGCATCGGCGCTGCGCCGCTGCTCTGCCTGCAGGAGCAGTTCGAGCGCACGCGCGAAACCGCCCCGGTGGTGCTGCTGGGCTTCCGCGGGGCCGCGCACGCTCTGGCGACGGCGCTCTTCTCCGGCACGCCCTCGGTGGTCACCGAAGACGGCTCCGTGGGGCGACAGGCGCTCGTGACCGAGCTCCTGACCGGCGAGCTCGACGCCGATCCCGCCGCCTCCGTGTATGCGTGCGGACCGCCGGCGATGCTGGAGGCGGTGCGCGCGCTCTGCGCGGAGCGCGACGTGCCCGCCCAGCTGGCGCTCGAGTCGGGCATGGCCTGCGGCTTCGGGGCCTGCTTCGGGTGTGTGGTGCCCACGCGCGAGGGCTACCTGCGCCTGTGCGTCGACGGCCCCGTGCTCGACGCCGGCCGTCTGGAGACCGCGCTGGTCCCGGGGGCCGGACACTGAGCACGCCGGCCCCGACCGAGCTGTGCGGGGTGACCCTGAGCGGGCCCGTGCTGAACGGCTCGGGCACCTTCGATGCGATCGCTGCGCGCCGGGCCTTCGGTGACGCCCTGCTCGAGCGCTTCCCGTTCGACGCCTTCGTCTCCAAGACGATCACAGTCGAGCCGCGCCAGGGCAACCCGCCTCCGCGCCTGTGGGAGACGCCGGCGGGGATGATCAACTCGATCGGGCTGCCCAACAAGGGCCTCGAGGGCTTCCTGGCCTCCGATCTGCCCCAGCTTGCGGAGCTGCCCGTGCCGCTCGTGGTGTCGGTGATGGGCTTCAGCCGTGATGAGCTGGCTCTGCTGGTGGACAGGGTGGGCGCGCGCGACGAGGTCGCGATGATCGAGCTCAACGTGTCCTGTCCCAACGTGGAGACCGGGCTCGTGATGGGCGCCGATCCCG
Organism: uncultured Thermoleophilaceae bacterium; assembly: GCA_963813495.1. Taxonomy (GTDB): domain Bacteria; phylum Actinomycetota; class Thermoleophilia; order Solirubrobacterales; family Thermoleophilaceae; genus JACVRW01. The sequence continues at coordinate 59,766 of CAWEZC010000003.1, read as the reverse complement.
CCGAGACCGCGCGGGCCGTCGAGCATGTCCGCCCCCTGGCCGCCAAGCCGCTGATCGTCAAGCTGACTCCCAACGCCAGCGAGCCGGCGGCCGTGGCCGAGGCGGCCGAACAGGCGGGGGCCGACGCCGTCTCGCTCATCAACACCCTCAAGGGGATGGCACTCGACCCGCGCAGCGGGCGGCCCTGGCTCGGCGGGGTCACCGGCGGCGTCTCGGGACCCGCGGTGCGGGCCATAGCCCTCGAACAGGTCCGGGCCGTCGCGGACCGCGTCGAACTGCCGCTGATCGGCATGGGGGGCGTCGCTTCGGGTCGCCATGCCGCCGATTTCCTCAAAACGGGCGCACACGCAGTGGCGGTCGGTACCGAGAGCTTTCGCGATCCGGCCGCCGGGCGACGGGTCGCTCGCGAGCTTGCCCAGCTGAGGGTCCCCGACCCGACTTCGACGTCTGTTTGACCCCATACGGGGGACGAAGAGGCGAGAATTCCTCGCAACGTGCAGGATGTTGACGGCCTGACGGGGCGCAAGTACAACGCGGTGGTTCAAAACCCCTGCAAACACAAACAAAACGCTCAAGCAACCGCAAGCCGCCTAAAGCTTAGGTCGAGGTCGAGCCGAATTCGCGCGTTTTTTGCGTTTTCTGGCCCGCGCTCGGCGGGGTAGCGTGTACTATCGCCGCCCATGCCGGCCGCCCCCCAGTCGCCCGCAAAGCCACAGGCCGCGGGCCTAGCGCCCGAACGCTCGCTCACCCAGCGGATGGACGCTCTCAAGCGCGCCAACGAGATCCGCACCCGCCGGGCGCGCCTGAAGCGGGACCTCAAGGCGGGGCGTATGCAGATCCACGGCCTGCTGCTCGACCCGCCGGAATACCTGCTCACGGCCAAGGTCTTCGACCTCCTCCTGGCCGTCCCCAAGTACGGTCGCGTGAAGGTGAATCGCATCCTCACCCACTGCCGCATCTCGCCCAGCAAGACGATCGGCGGTCTCTCCGAGCGGCAGCGCAACGAGCTCGTCTCGTACCTGCGGCGATAGGCCCGCCCAGCACCCCGATCCTGGTCGTCACGGGGCCCTCCGGGGTCGGCAAGGGCACCCTCATAAAGGCGCTCCTGGAGCGGGATCCAGGCCTCGAACTGGCGGTTTCGGCCACGACCCGAGCGCCCCGGCCCGGCGAGCTCAACGGGATCGACTACCACTTTCTGAGCGAGGAGGACTTCGATCGCAGGGTTGCGAACGGGGAGTTCGTCGAGCACGCGCGGTACGCCGGCCACAGCTACGGCACACTGCGTAGTGAGCTGGAGCGCCCCGCGCGGGCGATCGTGCTGGAGATCGACCTCCAGGGCGCGCGCCAGGTGCGCGACGCACTGCCCGAGGCCGCACGCGTGTTCATCGAGCCCCCCTCCTTCGAGGCGCTGCAGGAGCGCCTGACCGCGCGCGGGTCCGATTCGCGCGAGCAGATCGAGCGCCGGCTGGAGGTGGCCCGCGACGAGCTGGGGGCCGCGGGGGAGTTCGATCACCGCATCGTCAACGACGAACTGGACCGGGCCGTGGAGGAGCTCTCGGCCGTGGTCGCTAGGATGTGACGGCTGTGATCAAACCTCGCCTAGACAAACTGCTCGACCAGGTCGATTCCCACTACGCCTGCGTCATCGTGGCCGCCAAGCGCGCCCGCCAGATCAATTCGTACTACCACAACCTCGGCGAGGGCACCTTCGACGAGTATCCGCCTCCGATGGTGGAGACCGGGTCGAAGAACTACCTGAAGATCTCGCTCGACGAGATCGCTTCGGGCAAGATCAAGTACCGCTACCGGTAGAGCCCACCGGATTGGGGTAACCCCATGGCCCGCATCCTGCTCGGAGTGACCGGTGGGATCGCCGCCTACAAGGCTGTCGAGCTGGTGCGGCTGGCCGTCAAGGCGGGCCATGCCGTGCGGGTGGTCCAGACACCGGCGAGCCTCAACTTCGTGGGCCGGGCGACCTTCGAGGGCGTGACTGGGGCGCCGGTGCTGGTCGGCGAATACGAGGCCGACCCCGCCCGCGGCGCCTATCCGGGAGATCCGGCACCGGCCCACGCCCCGATCTCCCACCTCGAGCTGGTGGCGCGCTGCGACGTCTTCTGTGTCGCGCCGGCTTCGGCCAACACGATCGCGAAGCTGGCGCAGGGCCTGGCCGACAACCTGCTCACCAGCGCGGCGCTGGCGGGCCGGGCACCGTTCGTGCTCGCTCCCGCGATGAACAACCGCATGTACGAGCATCCGGCCACTCAGCGCAACCTCGAGGCGCTGCGCGAGCGCGGCGTTCGCATCGTGGAGCCCGGCACTGGCAGCCTGGCTTCGAAGGGCGAGTGGGGGGTGGGGCGGCTGGCGGAACCGGCTGAGATCCTGCGCGCGATCGAAGATGGGCTCGAGGAGGGTGAGTTTCGTCCCCGCTCGATGGACGGCCTCGAGGTCCTGGTCACCGCGGGCGGCACGCGCGAGCCCATCGATTCCGTGCGCTACGTCGGCAACCGCTCGTCCGGGCGGATGGGCCTGGCCCTGGCCCAGGAGGCGGCGCGGCGGGGCGCCGAGGTCACGCTGATCTGCGCGAACGTGGGCCTGGCCCGGCCGGCGGGCGTGCGCACGCTCGACGTGGAGACGACCGCCGAGCTCGAGGCGGCAGTGCGTTCCGAGTTCCCCGGCGCCGACGTGCTCCTGATGGCGGCGGCCCCCGCGGACTTCCGGCCGGCGGCGCCGGTTGACGACAAGATCGCCAAGAGCGGCCGGGCCGGGCTGACGGTGGAGCTCGCACCGACGACCGACATCCTCGCCACGGTGGCCGCCTCGCGGCGCCCGGGTCAGACCTTGATCGGGTTTGCCGCCGAGCACGGGCAGGGCGGCGTGGAACGCGCACGCCAGAAGCTCGAGCGCAAGGCGCTCGATGCGGTGATCGTGAACGACATCGCACGCAGCGACATCGGCTTCGACAGCGCCGACAACGAGGTGACGATCGTCACGTGTGCCGATGAGCGGCCGGTATCCCGCGGTCCCAAGCCCGAGGTCGCCCGAGCGGTGCTCGACGAGGTGGAGCGGCTGAGGACGAGCGCCGAGGCGGGCAGTACCGTAGAGGGAGACCAATGAGTGAAAGCGCCTACGACCTCTTCCAAAAGGGCAGTCGGCTTCTGGAGAACGGCGACTTCATGGCTGCGTCCGTGCCGCTCGAGCGGGCGCGGGACCTCGAGCCCGACAAGGGCTCGATCCGGGAGGCGCTGGGCCGGGCCTATTTCCGGTCATCGCGCTTCCACAAGGCGGCGGAGGAGTTCGCGGCCGTGGTCGAGCGCTATCCGGTCAACGACTACGCCCACTTCTGCCTGGGACGATCGCTGGAGAAGACCGGCCGCACCGCCGAGGCCCGCCGTCATGCCGCGCTGGCCGCCCACATGCGTCCCGACCGCGCCGACTACCGCGCCTTCCGCGAGCGCCTGAGCGTCGCCTAGCCGGGCTCCGGGGCGACCGCCCGCTTCAGCGCATGCCGGCCGCGTGGTAGCGCACGGCGAGCGCGGCTTCGGTGACCAGACCAAGCAGCCGGTCGAGCGCTCGTTCGTCTAGCTCGGTTGCGGGCACGTCGGCGTGGACCCAGATGTCCTTGGAGCGGGTGCAACCGAAGCGCACGACCCGCGTCTGGCGGTTCCACCAGAGCAGCATCCAGGGGTCGAGGTCAGCGGCGCCGTGGAGCGCGACGGCCTGAGCGCGCAACAGCCCGTCGGCCAGCCGAAGGCCCACGTCGAGCGGCTCTCCGCCGGCGTTCTCGCCGGGAACCGTGATGCCCCACTCGCCGGCGGCCAGGCGCCGTGGCGCCAGGGCCGGCAGCGAGGCGAAGTAGCTGTCGACGACCTCCGGAGTGGCCATTCGATCAGAGTACGGGTGCTTGCGAGCGCTCGTTCAACGTGTCAGCGAAGCGGCCGTGAAGGTCGAGGGGCGGGAGGTCGCCAGGATCGGCCCCGGCCTGCTCGTGCTGCTCGGGGTGCGGCGCGGCGACGACACCGAGCAGGCCGAGCGCATTGCGCGCAGGCTGCTGGCGCTGCGCATCTTCGAGGATGCCGACGGCCGAATGAACCTCGACGTCGTTCAGGTGGGCGGCGAGATCCTCTGTGTCAGCCAGTTCACGCTCTACGCCGACGCGCGCAAGGGCAACCGCCCCAGCTACGTGGATGCGGCGCCGCCGCCGGAGGCCGAGCCGCTCTATGAGCACGTACGCGCGGCACTGGGTGCGCAGGGGGGCGTGTTCGGAGCGCGCATGGAGGTCTCATTGGTCAATCACGGTCCGGTCACGCTCTTGCTGGAGGCGTGATGTCGCCGTAGATGGCCCGTAGCCAGATCGTGGTCAACGTGGGCACCAGCTCCCCATGCGAGAGTGCCGGGTTGGCGCCCAGCGAGCTGGTGTAGAAGCAGCGCTCGTTCATCCAGATGAGCGCGGTGGCGAGCGCCTGGGGGTCGGGCCCCGCGGGTGCCTCGCCCGACGTGCGAGCTTCACGGATGCTCTCCGCCGAGCGATCCACGAAGCGCTTGACGAGACCTTCTCCGAAGGCACGCATCTCGCGCACAGTGCCCCAGTTCTGGACCGCGGCGCGCAGTACGGGGCCGTGGGCCTGCCAGACTGCGGCCGTGGCCTCGATGGTGCGCATCGTGGTCACGGCGAAGTCCTCGTCCTCGCGGTCCAGCCAGCTCTCGGCCTGCGCGTACATCTCCTCGGCGATGCGGGCCACGAGCGTGCGCAGCACCGCGTCCTTGGACTCGAAATAGAAGTAGAAGGTGGGCCGGGAGATTCCTGCGCCCGCGGCGAGCTCGTCGACCCCGATCTCGCCGAGCGACTTCTCGGCCAGCAGCCGCTCGCAGGTCTCGAGGATGGCCCCTTCCTTCAGGTCCCCCTTGGCGGGCCCCCGCCGCCGCGGGGAAGAGTGAACGGCGCGCTCGACAGTCACACACCCCCCAGCGACATGGTGCCGAGCGCGCCGTCCATCGGCGCCAACCTAGACACGCTGGCGAGAAAAATCAACAGGTTGTTGACCGGCATCCGGTGCGAGACTACTCTCGCGCCCTGAGCCGAGCGATGGCAGTCCAAGAGGAGACCGCATGAACGAGGTCCGGCGCGAGGTTTTGCGCGCAATCTGCGACACCGTCTGCCCGCCGCTGGAGCGGGCGGACGATCCCGACGGCTTTTGGGGACGGTCCGGCACAGACGTCGGCGCGGACGAGGCGCTCGCGGCCACGATCGAGGGGCTTCCGCCCGAGCAGCGCGACGGCTTCTGGCAGCTGGCCGACGGCCTCGCTCGCATGGGCTTCCTTTCTGCCTCGCCGCGCTCGCGCGAGCAGCTCTTGCGCAACCTGAGCACGCTCGGCCCGGCGGCGGCCGCCGGAGGCCAGACGCTAACCGGCCTGGCCCTCTTCTTCGCCTACGGCATGCCGGGCCAGAGCGGGCGCAACCCGTTCTGGGCGACCTTCGGCTACCCGGGGCCCAGCGGCGTGCCCGAGCAGCGGCCCAAGCAGGTCACCCCGCTCGTGCCGGCGGGCGACGAGGCGAGCTACGAGGCCGACGCGGTGGTGGTGGGCTCGGGCGCCGGCGGTGGGGTGATCGCGGCGTCGCTGGCCACCGCCGGGCTGAAGGTGCTGGTGCTCGAGGCGGGCGGGCTCTACGACGAGTCGGACTTCAACCAGTACGAGCTCTGGGCCTACCAGAACATGTACTGGCGCGGTGGTCCCAACCCGACCGCCGACCTCAATGTGGCCCTCTATGCGGGCGCGACCTATGGCGGTGGCACCACGATCAACTGGACCAACTGCCTGCGCACGAAGCCGTGGGTGCGCGAGCAGTGGGCGCGCGACTTCGGCCTGGCCGGGCTCGACGGTCCCGACTTCGACCGCCATCTCGACTCGGTCTGGAAACGGCTCGCAGTCAACGACCGCTGCTCCGACCTGAATGGCACCCAGGAGTCGATGCGCCGGGGCGCCGAGGCACTGGGCTGGTCGTTTGCGACCTGCACCCGCAACATCGACGAGATGCGCTACGCGCCCGAGAGCGCGGGCTACATCGGCTTCGGCGATCAGAGCGGGGCCAAGCTGTCCGCGCCGCGCACCTACCTGGCCGATGCGCTCGAGCAGAGCGCCGAGGTGATGGTGCGCACCACCGCACAACGGGTGCTCACGGAGGGCAGCCGCGCCGCCGGCGTCGAGGCGCACTACGCCGACCCCGGCAGCGGGCGGCAGGCGCGCGTCAGCGTGCGTGCGCCGCTCGTGGTGGTGGCTGCCGGCGCGCTCGAGTCGCCGGCCCTGCTGCTGCGCTCGGGTCTCGGGGGCGCGGCGGTGGGCCGCAACCTGCGCCTGCATCCCTGCACCGCCGTGTTTGCCAGCTATGCGGAGGACCAGCGCGCCTGGTGGGGCGCGCCGCACGCCGGGCTGGTCGACGAGTTCGCCAACGTCGAGGACGGCTACGGCTTCCTCGTCGAGGCCACCCAGTATGCACCCGGCACCGGGGCGTCGGCTCTGCCCTTCCCGGGCGGCGAAGCCCACAAGCGCATGATGTCCGAGTACCGCTACGGCTCGAGCTTCATCGGGCTGGTACGCGACCACGGCAGCGGCCAGGTGACGGTCGACGCCGCGGGGCAGGCCCTGCCCTGGTACTCGCTCACCGACGAGCTCGACGTGCGCAACACGCATCGTGCGCTCGACGCCCAGGTGCGCCTGCACGTGGCGGCCGGAGCGCGCGAGATCAGCGCGCTCGCGGGCGGGCTGCCGCAGTGGCGCGTGGGCGACGACGTGGACGCCTTCATCGCGCGGCTGCAGCGAGTGCCGCTGCGGGCGGGCGGCTTCAAACTCTTCGCCGCCCATCAGATGGGCACCTGCCGCATGGGCGCCGACCCCCGGCAGAGCGTGGCCGATCCACACGGCGAGCTGCATGACACGCCGGGGGTGTGGATCGGTGACGCCAGCGCGTTCCCCACGCCCTCGGGCACCAACCCGATGATCACGATCATGGCCCTCGCACACCGCACCGGTGAGGCGATCCTGGCGGGCGCGCCCGCCACCACGGCCATCACCGCGTAAGGAGACCGAAGATGTCAGCCATCGCAGCAGACGCCCTGGTCCGCGACCGCCTCTACATCGGCGGCGGATGGGTCGAGCCCGCCGGCACGGGCACGATCGAAGTCGTCAACCCGACGAGCGAGGAAGTGATCGGCCGCATCCCCGAGGGCAACGCGGAGGACGCCGACCGCGCGGTGCGTGCCGCCCGGGACGCCTTCGAGTCCTGGTCACGCGTGTCGCCCTACGAGCGGGCTCAGTACTGCGGCGCGATCGGCGCGAAGCTGGCCGAGCGCGGTGACGAGCTCGCCGTTCTGTTCACCACAGAGCTCGGGATGCCGCTCACGCTGTCGCGCATGATCCAGGCCGGCCTGCCCTCGGTGACCTTTTCATCGCAGACCGACCTCGTCGAGGAGATCGAGTGGGAGGAGGAGGTGGGCAACTCTCTCATCGTCCGCGAGGCCGCGGGCGTGGTCGCGGCGATCACGCCCTGGAACTACCCACTGAGCCAGATCGCCAACAAGGTGGCGCCGGCGCTCACCGCGGGCTGCACGCTGGTGCTCAAGCCGAGCGAGGTGGTGCCGCTCAACGCGTTCGTGCTCGCCGAGATCTGCGAAGAGATCGGCCTGCCCGCGGGTGTCTTCAACCTCGTCACGGGCTTCGGCCCGGTTGTGGGGGAGGCGATCGTCGCCCACCCCCACACGGACATGGTCTCCTTCACAGGGTCCACGCGCGCGGGGCGGCGCGTCTCGGAGCTCGCCGCGCAGGCCGTCAAGCCCGTCTCGCTGGAGCTCGGCGGCAAGTCGCCCAACATCATCCTCGACGACGCGGACCTCGAGCAGGCCGTGACCGACGGCGTGGCCAAGTGCTTCCTCAACTCGGGGCAGACGTGCAGTGCGCTCACGCGCATGCTGGTGCCGCGCGACCAGCTCCCCCGGGCGGAGGACATCGCCGCGGTGGTGGCCGAGTCGTTCACCCCGGGGGACCCCTTCACGGAGGGCACGATGCTGGGTCCGCTCGTCTCGGAGACCCAGCGCGAGCGGGTCCGCGGCTACATCGAGAAGGGCGAGGCGGAGGGGGCCAAGCTGGTCACCGGCGGCGCGGAGGCGCCGGAGGGCCTCGACGCGGGCTGGTTCGTCCGGCCGACGGTCTTCTCCGAGGTCACGAGCGAGATGACGATCGCCCAAGAGGAGATCTTCGGCCCAGTGCTCGCGATCATGCCCTACGACGACGAGGAGGACGCCGTGCGGATCGCCAACGACACGATCTACGGCCTCGCCGGCGGCGTGTGGTCGGAGGACGAGGAGCGCGCCAAGCGCGTGGCCGGGCGCATCCGGACCGGTCAGGTGGAGATCAACGGCGGCGCCTACAACCCACTGGCGCCGTTCGGCGGCTACAAGCAATCGGGACACGGCCGCGAGCTCGGCCGCTACGGCCTCGAGGAGTTCCTGGTGGCCAAGTCGCTGCAGCTCTGACCGCCGTTCGGCCCCGCTCCGCGGCGGGGTCGTGATTGCCGTAGGCACCGCCTATAATCGTCGGTCGCTAGGACTTTCAGTCGTACGCGGTGCCCTCCCGGGTCCGCGCCTGGAGGTGGGCTTCGCAGCCCACCTTTTTCTATATCTGATGCAGACCGATCCCCTACAGCACGACATCGAGCAGCGGCTCACCACGATGGAGCCGGACGTTGAGCTGCTCGCATGCGAGAAGGTGGGGCCGGATCGGCTGCGGCTGTACATCGACCATCCCGATGGCGTGTCGCTCGCTCTCTGCGAGCGCGTCACGCACCAGCTCGGGGACCTGCTGGCCGACTACGCGCTGGAGGTCTCGTCGCCCGGGCCGCAGCGGCTGCTGACCAAGCCGGACCACTTCCGGCGCTTCCTGGGACGGCGCGCCCGCGTGCGGCTGCGCGAGCCCAGGGACGGCCACAAGAGCTTCACCGGGGAGCTCGTCGGCGCCAGCGACGACGCCGTGACCGTCGCTGCCGACGACGGGGTCGTGTCGATCCCGTACGCGGACATCAATCGAAGCAACCTGCTCGAGGGGGGCGGATGACCAAGGAGATCGTGGAGGCCGTAGGGGTCCTCGAGCGCGAAAAGGGAATCTCGGCCGATCGCCTGATGGCGGCGCTGGAGGATGCGCTCCTGTCGGCCTACAAGAAGACGCCCGAGGCGGCGAAGTACGCGCGCGTTGAGGTGGACCGTGACAGCGGCGACTTCCGCGTCTACGAACTGATCCTGCCGCCCGACCTCGAGGAGCAGCTCCTGGACGAGGTCGAGGAGGAGGCCGGTGAGCCGACGGTCGATCCGGAGACCGGCGAGATGGTCTATCCCGAGCCGCCCGAGATCGACCAGGAGCGGCTGATGCAGTACCGCGACCAGATCGAGGAACGCGACGTCACGCCCGACAACTTCGGCCGCATCGCCGCCCAGACGGCCAAGCAGGTGATCCTGCAGCGCATTCGCGAGGCCGAGCGCGACAACGTGTTCGACGAGTACGAGGACCGCCTCGGCGAGCTCATCACCGGCATCGTCCAGCAGTCCGACTCGCGCTACACGCTCGTGCAGCTGCGCGAGCGGGTCGAGGCCCTGCTGCCGCGCGGCGAGCAGGTGCACGGTGAGCGCTACGACCACGGCCAGCGAGTGAAGGCGATCATCACCGACGTCTCCAATCAGGCCAAGGGTCCCTCGATCATCGTGTCGCGGCGCTCGCCCGAGCTGATCCGCGCCCTGTTCGAGCTCGAGGTGCCGGAAATCGCCGATGGTCTCGTGGAGATCCAGAACGTCGCCCGCGAGCCGGGCTACCGCTCGAAGATCGCCGTCGTCTCGCACGCGTCGGGGGTCGACCCCGTAGGCGCCTGCGTGGGCCCGCGCGGCTCGCGCGTGCGCATGGTCGTGTCCGAGCTGCGCGGCGAGAAGATCGACATCATCCCCTTCAACGAGGAGCCCGCGCGCTTCGTCGCCAAGGCGCTCTCGCCGGCGCGCGTGCGCGAGGTGCTCGTGGACGACGAGGCCAAGCAGGCCACGGTGATCGTGCCCGACGACCAGCTCTCTCTGGCGATCGGCAAGGATGGGCTCAATGCCCGCCTCGCCGCCCGGCTGACCGGCTGGCGCGTGGACATCCGCTCCGAGACGGAGTTCGCCGAGGAAGAGGCGGAGATGGGCTACCAGGAGGAGGAGGTCTCGGGCCGTTGCGCCGCCATCCTGGCCAACGGCAAGCGCTGCCCCAACGCCTCCCTGCCCGGTTCGCGCTACTGCGGCCTGCCTTCCCACCAGGAATTGGCCGAGAAGGGCACCGACTACCTCGTGCCGCCCGAGGAGGGCGCCAACGGCGCCGGCGGCGAGCAGCCCGAAGAGGGCGAGCCGGCGGAGGCGGCCGACGAGGTCGACCTGCCCGAGCCGGTGGCCGAGGACGCCGAGCACGCGGTCGTGGAGGAGATCGAGGCCGATCTGCCCTCGTCACAGGACATCGCCCCCGACCCCGCGGCCGAAGAGCTGCTCGAGGACGGTGCTATCGAGGCCGTCGAGGCCGACGTGGAGATCGGCGAGACACCCGCCGAGGCCGAGGAGGCGGGGGAAAAGTAGAACCCCTACGCCGCTGCGTCGCGTGCGGGCGCTCGCTACCCAAGCGAGAGCTCCTGCGGCTGGTACGCGGCGAGGACGGCGCGGTCCGCCCGGACCCCGCCGCGCAGGCGCACGGACGCGGCGCGTACGTCTGCTCTGACCCTGACTGTGCCGCTAACCTCGCCACGGGGCGCCCACTGGCCCGTTCCTTCCGGGCGCCCGTGGCCCTTGAACCGGAGACCATAGAATCAATTCACGAATGGCGAAGAAGCGAGTCCACGAGATAGCCAAGGAGAGGGGGATCACCTCGAAAGAGGCTCTCCAGGTGCTCCAGCAGGCCGGCCTCAAGGTCACGGCCGCGGCATCCAGCGTCGAGGAGACCGACGCTGCTCGCGCCTTCGGCAACGGCGCCGCACCCAACGGCGCCGACCAGACTTCCGCCCCGGCGGCCGAGGCTCCGGCCGCCGTGGTCGAGGCCCCTCCGGCCCCCGCCGCGCCCGCGTCAGAGGCGCCCGCCGCGACGGCGGACGAATCAGCCGGCGGCGGCAAGGCCGAGCAGCCCGCCAAGGGCGGTTCTCGCCCCAAGTCCGGCGCTGCTCCCCAGCGTCCCTCCATCGAGCGCCCACCGGCTCCGGAGGGCGAGGTGCGCCGGGCCGGTCCGGAAGGCCGCGGACCCAGGATCCTTCAGGACGCTCCTCCGCCGGGTGAGCCCTCGTCGCAAGGCGGGTCGCGGGGTGGCGGGCAGCGTCAGGGGGGTGCGGGTGGCGGCCAGACGGCCGGTGGCGCTCCCGGCGGCCGCGGCGGAGCGCGCCCCACGCGCGGAGGCCGCGCCGGCGAGGGCGGCGGCAACGACGGCGGCGGTGGAGGAGGCGGCCGGCGCAGGCGCGTGGTCATCGATTCCCAGGCTTCCCGGCGTGACCGTCCCGGCCCGCCGCAGCAGTCGCAGCCCCCGCGCCGCGGGCGCGGGCGCAGGCGCCGGCCCCAGTGGGTCGAGCCCGATCTCGAGGCGGAGGCGCAGGCGCGGCTGGAGGCCGAGCAGGCTGAGGACCCGGCGGTGCCGGTGCGCTCGGGCTCGACGGTCAAGGAGGTCGCCGAGTCCCTGCAGCTGACGGCGCCCGAGGTGATCAAGAAGCTGATGGAGCTGGGCGAGATGGCCACGCTCACCCAGACACTCTCCGATGACGCCGTTCAGGTGCTGGCCGAGAGCTTCGACAAGAAGGTGGACATGGTCTCGGCGGCCGAGGAGGTCGAGCCGGAGCCGGCCTACGAGGACACCGACGACGAGTTGATCGAGCGGCCTCCGGTGATCACGATCATGGGCCACGTCGACCACGGCAAGACGTCGCTGCTCGACGCGATCCGCGAAACCGAGGTGGCCGCAGGCGAGGCGGGCGGCATCACCCAGCACATCGGTGCGTACCAGGTCCACCACGACGACCACACCATCACCTTCCTCGACACTCCCGGCCACGAGGCCTTCACGGCCATGCGCGCCCGCGGCGCCAAGGTCACCGACATCGCGGTGATCGTGGTGGCAGCCGACGACGGCGTCATGCCGCAGACCGTCGAGGCGATCGACCACGCCAAGGCGGCCGGCGTGCCCGTGATGGTCGCCGTCAACAAGATCGACAAGGACGGCGCGGACCCCAACCGCGTCCGCGGCGAGCTGGCCCAGCAGGGTCTGACGCCGGCCGACTGGGGCGGCGACACCGAGTTCGTCGACGTGTCGGCCAAGACCCATCAGAACCTCGAGGACCTGCTCGAGACGCTGGTCACCCTGGCCGAGATCCAGGAGCTGCGGGCCAACCCGGACACGGCGGCGTCGGGCTTCGTCATCGAGTCACGGCTCGACCCGGGACGGGGCGCCACCGTGACCCTGCTGATCCACCGCGGCCGCATGCGCGTGGGTGACTCCGTGGTGGCGGGCGACACGTGGGGCCGTGTGCGCGCGATGAACGACTTCCGCGGCACGCGCGTCGAGGAGGCCACCCCGGGCACCCCCGTGGAGATCCTCGGTTTCGACGGTGTGCCGGATGCGGGCGAGCCCTTCCGCGTGGTGGAGAACGACCGCGAGGCCAAGCGCGTGGCCAACGAGCGCTCGATTCGCATGAAGCAGGAGGCGCTGGCCCGCCAGGCGCGCCGGCGCGTGTCGCTCGAGGACGTGCTGGCTCGCGCCGAGCGCGGCGAGAAGGAGTTCAACCTCGTGCTCAAGGCCGACGTGGCCGGTTCGCTCGAGGCGCTGGCCGACGAGATCGTGCGCCTGCCCCAGGACCAGGTGCAGGTCAACATCATTCGCGAAGGGGTCGGCGGCATCGCCGAGTCGGACGTGATGCTCGCCTCGGCCTCCGACGGCGTGATCATCGGCTTCAACGTTCGGCCGGTGGGCAACGCGGCCCAGGTGGCCGACCAAGAGGGCGTCGAGATCCGGACCTACTCGGTCATCTACAACATCGTGCAGGACCTGCGCGACGCGATGGAGGGCCTGCTCGAGGCCGTCGAGGTCGAGGACCAGGTCGGCACCGCGGAGGTGCGGGCGACCTTCAAGGCCTCCCGCGTGGGCACGATCGCCGGCTGCTACGTCACCGATGGCGTGATCCGGCGCGGCGCCCAGTGTCGCCTGGTGCGCGACGGCACCGTGGTCTACAACGGCCGCATCGGCTCTCTGCGCCGGTTCAAGGACGACGTGCGCGAGGTCACTGCGGGAATGGAATGCGGAATCGTGCTCGAGAACTACCCCGATCCCAAGGAGGGGGACGTGATCGAGGCCTACGAGACACGAAGGGTCGAGCAGACGCTCTCTTGAGCTTCGTCTGCCTGATCGAGATCCAGCTCCACTTTCCCGACACCGGGAGCCTTAAGGGGAAGCGCAAGGAGCTGGCGCCGATCAAGGCCCAGCTGCAGCGGCGCTTCGGCGCCGCTGTCGCCGAGACCGACCATCACGATCTGTGGCAGCGCTCGGAGCTCACCGCGGCTCTCGTGGGACGCGAAGCCGCCGAGGTCCGGCACAGAGCCGAGGCCGTCGAGCGCTATGTCCACTCTATGTTTCCTCAGGGGGCAAGGGTGGAATGCCAACTGAAGTCGAAGAAGGACCTTCTCTAGGATGACCGAACGCATGCGTCGGGTGAACGAGGCGGTCCGTGAGGTCGTCTCAGCGAGAATCGCCGAGGGACTGCGAGACCCGCGCATAGGATTCGTGACCGTGACTGCCGTTGACACCAGCCCTGACCTGCGGCATGCCCGCGTATACGTGAGCGTTCTCGGGGACGAGGACGCCCGCGCCACGACGCTCGCGGGACTCGAGTCCGCGCACGGGGTATTGCAGCAGGAGGTCGGCACGCAGCTGCGCATGAAGCGCACGCCGACGCTGGAGTTCGTCTTCGACGAATCCGTCGATCGCGGCATGCGCATCACCGAGCTCCTGGACGACGAGCAGTGAGCATCGCCACCGAGCAGGAGCAGGTGCTGCAGGAACTGCGGGACTCCGACAGGCTGCTGCTGACCACGCACGAGAACCCCGACGGTGACGCCCTGGGCTCGCTGCTGGCCATGCACCGGCTGCTCGAGCAGCTCGGCAAGGACTCGCTGATGTACATGTCGCCCGACGAGTTCCCGCTGCCCTGGGAATACCGCGGTTTCACCTTCGACGGCCTGGTGGGCGCTCCGCCCGAGGACGTGGCCGAGCGCACCATCGTCTTCCTCGACTGCGGCAACATCGACCGCATGCCGGTCGACTTCCTGCAGGCCGAGGGTCTTCACATCCTCAACATCGACCATCACCACGACAACACCCGCTTCGGCACGGTGAACCTCGTGATGCCGGAGGCCTCCAGCACCGCCGAGATCGTCTGGCGCCTCTCCAAGGATATGGGCGCGGAGATCACGCCGGGCATCGCGGACGCTCTCTACGTTGGCCTCATCACCGACACCGGGCGCTTCATGTACGAGAACACCTCGGCCGAGTCCCACCGGATGGCGGCCGAGCTGATCGAGGCCGGGGTACGCCCCCACCAGGTGTACCGGCGCCTGTGGGAGGACCTGCCCTTCCGCCGCCTGCAGATCCTTCAGCGCGCGCTGGCCAGCGTCGAGCGCTTCGACGGGGGCACGATGACGCTCTCCCAGCTCACCAAACAGGACTACGCGGAGACGGGCGCGCTCGAGACCGATTCGGAGGGCGTGGTGGACCAGATACGCGCCGTGGAGGGGACCAAGATCGCGGTGCTGGTGCGCGAGCTGCTGGCCGCCGACCGCGACGGCATGCGCAAGGTCAGCCTGCGGGCCACCGACGGCAGCGTCGATGTGTCGCGCATCGCCCGCGAGTTCGGCGGCGGGGGCCATCCCCAGGCCGCCGGGTTCTCCACGAGCCTGCCCTTCGGCGAGCTCGTGGAGCGGCTGCGGTCCTACGTGGGCGAGCAGCTGGGCGATCGCACGCACCCGGCCGAGCCAGGTACTTCGCACTAGATGCTCCACGAGGGCGACGGCGTCCTCCTGCTCGACAAACCGCCGGGGATCACCTCGCACGATGTGGTGGCCGGCGTACGCCGGTCGCTGCCGCGGCGCACCAAGGTGGGCCACGCGGGGACGCTCGACCCCTTCGCCACCGGTCTGCTGCTGGTGCTGGTCGGCCGCGCCACGCGCGCACAGCGCTTCTTGATGGGGCTGCCCAAGACCTACCGCGCCGTGGCCCGGCTGAGCTGGACCTCGGACACGGGGGACCGCGACGGCACGCTCAGCGAGACCGGCCGCCGGCCCGAGCGCCTCGAGATCCCGGAGGGGGACCGGCTGCAGCGCCCGCCCGCGTACTCGGCGGTCAAGGTGGAGGGGCGCCGGGCCTACGAGCTGGCCCGCCGCGGCGAGCAGGTGGAGCTCGAGCCTCGGCCGGTCAGCGTCTACCGCTCCGAGCTGCTGTGGCACGACGACGAGCGCGCCGCCTTCGAGATCGTGTGTTCGGCGGGAACCTACGTGCGCGCGCTCGTGGCCGATCTCGGTGATGCCTACTGCGAAGAGCTCGAGCGCACGGCGATCGGCCCGTTTCGCCTGGCCGACGCGGACCCCGAGCGGCTCCTGCCGCTGTCCGAGGCCCTCGCGTTTCTTCCCGAACGGCAGCTCGACGCCGCTGAGGCGCAGGCGGTGGGCCACGGGCGACGTGTCGCGGCGGGCGCGGCGCTGGAGGCGCAGGTACGCCTCACCCACGAGGGCCGCCTGTTGGGGATCGCCGAGCCACGCGATGGTGATCTCCAGCCCGTCGTAGTGTTCGCTCCGGCATGAAGGTCGTATCCCTCCACGACGTCGAGCCGCGTTCTGCCCCCCGCCGCGTGGCCATCGGCACCTTCGACGGCGTCCATCGCGGGCACCGCGCGGTGATCGAGGGCTCGGACACCGTGCTGACCTTCGACCCGCACCCACTGTCGGTGATCCACCCCGAGGCGACCCCCAAGCTGATCAGCCCCTTCCCGGTCAAGCGTGACCTGATCGCGGGTCTGGGCGTGGACGAGCTGGTGGTGATCCCCTTCGACCGAGGCTTCTCCAAGCAGAGCGCCGAGGAGTTCGTGCAGGACGTGCTGATCGACCGCCTGGGCGCCGGGCGCGTGGCCGTGGGCGAGAACTTCCGCTTCGGCAAGGGGGCGCGCGGGACACCGGAGTTCTTGCGCTCCCACTCCGAGTTCGAAACCAGCGTCACCCCGCTGGTGGAGGCCGCAGGTGAGACGATCTCCTCCAGCCACATCCGCGGCCTCGTGGCCGCCGGCGAGGTGCGCGAGGCGGCCGACTTCCTGGGCGAGCCCTTCCTGTTCGAGGGCGAGGTCGTGCACGGCGACCAGCGCGGGCGCACGCTCGGCATGCCCACCGCCAACCTCGTGCCCGACGACGCCTACGTGACGCCCGGGCACGGCGTCTATGCGGCCTGGGCCGGCGGCTATCCGGCGGCGGTCAACGTGGGGGTGCGGCCGACCTTCGTCACCGGGCGAGGGCTGCTGGTCGAAGCGCATCTGATCGGCTTCGACGGCGACCTCTACGGCGAAACGCTCCGGATCGCCTTCCTGGACAGGCTGCGCGGCGAGAAGCGCTTCGATTCTGTGGACGAGCTGGTGGTGCAGATGAACCGCGACGTGGGCGAAGCCCGCCTCATCTGCGAGCGCGAGCTCGCTAGAGCAGGTCGGCCAGGAGGCTGATCGCCTCGTAGGCGACCAGGCCCCAGATGGCCAGGATCAGCGCGATGCCGACGGCGAAGGCGAGCAGGTCGGCCGAGGCGCTCAGCCGCTCAGGCAAGGTGGCCTTGGGGGGCTCGGCCCAACCGGCGCGCATCAGCCCTTCGACGAAGGGCTGGTCGAGGGCGTCGGGCGCCAGCTCGGCCACGGCCCGGGGCAGGTCGAGGCCATCCGACAGCTCCACCACGCGCGCCTCGTAGGCGCCGGCGAGGCCGTAGACGCCGGCGGTGTGGCCGGGCCCGGCGGTGGCGGGCAGGAAGAAGGCCACGGGACGGGCCTGCTCGGCCCGAAAGCCGTCGGCATGGATCTCGAGGTTGCCCCAGGCCTCGACGATGCCCGCGACGTGCTGCGGGCCGTCCTCCTCCTTCACCGCCTCGAGTGCGCGCCAGGCGAGCGGAGACCAGGGGTGGAAGCCGTGCAGCCCGCAGCCGCAGTCGGGTCCGGGAGGGGTATGCCGGCCGCCGCTCAGGCAGCGCGCTCGGGTGGCCTCGCCGCCGGGCTCCCATGGGGGGCCCGGCATCAAGCCGAGGATGCGCTCGCCCTCGAAGGTCCAGGCGCGCACTCCGTGAACCGCCCCGGCGACCAGGGGCTCCTCCACGGCGGCACGGCTGCGGGTCTTTCGGATCACCGGGCCGGGGCGGGCTCAGACTCCTTTCGGGAGGCGCTCGGGCGGCTCCGTCGTAGGAGGCACCGGCGGCGCGGTGCGCCGTTCGGGCCGAGGCGTGGCCGGCGCCTGGAGAGGCTCGACCACTATTCGTCTACTGGGGCCAGGAAGCCTCAGCGTGCAGGGGGGTGTGCGTTGCACGTGGCTACCTCCTTGTTCCCTACAGGCAGACTCTCGACCAAGCGCCGGACGTTTACAAGGGCGCGCCGACAGCGAAGGGCGCTAAATCCGCGCTCGTGGACGGCGCACACTGCCTGCTACGGTTTCGCGTCGCAATGACGCTGACTGCCGATGCCAAGCGCGAGATCGTCACCAAGTACGGTCGCGGCGACGCCGACACCGGGTCCACCGAGGTCCAGGTGGCGCTGCTGACGGCGCGCATCAACGAGCTCACCGAGCACCTGCGCGAGCACAAGAAGGACCATCACTCGCGCCGAGGCCTCCTGATGCTCGTGGGCAAGCGGCGCCGGCTGCTGAAGTACCTGCAGCGCGCCGACATCGACCGTTATCGCACGCTCATCCAGGAGCTCGGCCTCCGCCGATGATCGAGCCCGGCTCTTCGGCGCCGGCCTTCACGCTTCCCGATCAGGACGGCAACCAGGTCTCGCTGGCCGACTTCGCCGGGCGCAGGGTCGTGCTCGTGTTCTATCCGGCCGACTTCAGCCCGATCTGCACCGACCAGCTGAGCATCTATCACGAGGTGCTGCCCCAGTTCGAGGAGCGGGGCGCCACGCTTGTGGGGATCTCTGTCGACGGTGCCTTCTGCCACAAGGCCTTCCAGAATCACCTCGGCGTCGGGATTCCACTGCTCGCCGACTTCCATCCCAAGGGCGAGGTGGCCAAGGCCTACGGGGTCTGGTCCGAGAAACATGGAGTCGCGGGCCGCGCTCTCGTCATGGTGGGCCCCGACGGGACGGTCGAGTGGGCCTACCGGTCACACCCGCTGGAGGTGCCGGGTGCCAACCTCATCTTCGACGCCCTGGAGCAGCGCTCCGCCGCCTGACCGGAGCCCGGACGACCACGTCCGTGGCCCCGGCCCCGTGGTCATCGAGTACGCGGACCTCGAGTGCCCGTTCTGCGCGGCCGCTCACCTGCTGCTCAAGGAGCTGACGATCACCCGTGTGTTCCGGCACTTCCCGGTCAGCTCCAAGCACCCGCGAGCGCGGGCGCTCGCCCACGCGGCCGAGGCGGCCGGCCGGCAGGGTCGCTTCTGGGAGATGCACGACTCGCTGCTCGAGGATCAGGGCCACCTCGACGACCCGCACCTGTGGGAAAGGGCCGACCGGCTCGGCCTCGACCTGAACCGCTTCGAGGCCGACCGCCGCTCGGAGGCGGTGGCCGAGCGCGTTCAACGCGACTTTCGCAGCGGCATCGCGGCCGGCGTGATGACCACCCCGACCCAGTTCTTCGAGGGCGAGGCGCATCCCGGAGTGCCCGGTCCTGCCCTGCTCGGACGGCTGGGCCACTGCTAGCCTTGCCTGCGTTCGCAACGGACGATTTGAAGCCATGCCGCCAACCGGGCGGCTGAAAGGAAACACATGAGTATTGACGTGAGCCGGGTCTCGCTCGAGATGGGCGGGAGCTCGATCGAGTTCGAGACCGGCAAGCTCGCCCGACAGGCGAGCGGCTCCGTCGTGGTGACCGCAGGGGACACGAAGGTTCTCTGCACGGCAACTGCCGGCAACACGCGCGACGTCGACTTCCTGCCCCTGACCGTCGACGTGGAGGAGCGCATGTACGCCGCGGGCAAGATCCCCGGCAGCTTCTTCAAGCGCGAGGGCCGTGCCGGCGAGAAGGCGACCCTCACCGCGCGCATGATCGACCGGCCTCTGCGCCCGCTCTTCCCCAAGGGCTGGCGGCGCGAGACCCAGCTGGTGTCGATCCCGATGTCGATCGATCACCACCATCCCTACGACATCCTGGCCATGAACGGCGCCAGTGCCGCGCTGATGGTCTCCGACATCCCCTTCCCGATGCCCGTGGGCGCCGTGCGCATCGGGCAGGACGGCGAGGGCAACTTCCTCGTCAACCCCGATGAGGAGTGGCTGCTCGAGTCCCCGCTCGACCTGGTGGTCGCGGGTACCGAGGACGCCATCCTCATGGTCGAGGCGGGCGCCAACGAGATCACCGAGGCCGAGATCCTCGATGCCCTTGACATAGCCCACGCCGAGATCAAGCGTCTCTGCGAGGCGCAGCACGAGCTGCGCCGGCAGGCCGGCAAGGAGAAGGACGAGGTCACGCCGCTGCAGGTCGACGACGCGGTCCTCGACGAGGTGCGCTCGCGCTTCGGCGACGCCCTCGACGCCGCCACCCAGGTCACCGACAAGCTGGAGCGCCAGGACGCCACCAAGGCGGTCGAGCAGGAGGTGCTCGAGGCGCTCGGCACCGACGTCGAGCTCGACGAGGACGGCGCCCGGGCCCGGCGCGCCGCGGTGCAGCTGGCCTTCGACAAGCTCGAGAAGGACACGATCCGCCGCCGCATCGCGGTGGACAAGAAGCGTCCCGACGGCCGCGCCGCCGAGGAGATCCGCGAGATCTGGATCGAGGTGCCCGCCGCTCCCCGCGTTCACGGCTCCGCGATCTTCACCCGCGGGCAGACGCAGGCCTTCTCGGTCGCCGCGCTCGGCACCACGCGTGACGAGATGCGCCTCGACACGCTCGGCCTGCAGGAAAAGAAGCACTACTTCCATCACTACAACTTCCCGCCGTTCTCGGTGGGCGAGGCGGGCTTCATGCGCGGGCCCAAGCGCCGCGACATCGGTCACGGCGCGCTGGCCGAGCGGGCGCTCGTGCCGGTGGTTCCGTCGGTGGAGGACTTCCCGTACACGATTCGCGTGGTCTCGGACATCCTCGAGTCCAACGGCTCGAGCTCGATGGCCTCGGTCTGCGGCTCGACCCTGTCGCTGATGGACGCCGGTGTGCCGATCAAGGCGCCGGTGGCCGGAGTGGCCATGGGCCTCATCAAGGAGGGCGACGACTACATCGTCCTCACCGACATCGCGGGCGTGGAGGACCACCTGGGCGACATGGACTTCAAGGTCGCCGGTACCTCCGAGGGCATCACCGCCCTGCAGATGGACATCAAGATCACGGGCGTGACCTTCGACATCCTGCGCGACGCGCTCACGCAGGCCAAGGACGCCCGGCTCTCGATCCTGGGCAAGATGAGCGAGGCGATCGCCGAGCCGCGAGCAGAGCTGTCCCCGTTCGCCCCGCGCATATCGCAGATCCAGATCGACACCGAGAAGATCGGCGCGGTCATCGGCAAGGGCGGCGAGACGATCCGGTCGCTGTCCGAGGAGTTCGATGCCCAGATCGACATCGACGACGACGGCACGGTGCGCATCTACGCGCAGACGGGCGAGCAGGGCGACGCGCTCACGGACCGCATCCGCTCGATGACCAAGGAGGTCGAGGTCGGCGACGAGTTCGACGGCAAGGTGGTCAAGACCACCACCTTCGGTGCGTTCGTCGAGCTCGCCAAGGGCACCGACGGCCTGCTGCACATCTCCAACATCAAGCCCGGTGAGCGGGTGAACACGGTGGAGGACGTCATCAACCGCGGCGACGAGCTGCGCGTCAAGGTGGTCGAGGTCGACCGCGAGCGCGGCCGTATCGGCCTGCGCCTGGCGGAGGACCCGGAGATCGCCGGCAAGACCCCCGGCGACCTGGCGGCGATGGGCACCGGCGACAAGGGCGGCCGGGGCGACCGTGGGGGAGACCGCGGCCGGGGCCGGCGCGACCGCGAGAACGGCGGCCGGGGCGACCGCGAGCGCGGACCGCGCTATCGGGATCGGGACCGCTCGGAGTGAGCGCCGAGAAGGCGCGCCTGACGACCCTCGACTCGGGGGTGCGGGTGGTGACCGAGGCGGTGCCCTCGGTCCGCTCGATCGCCCTCGGGTTCTCGGTTCGCACGGGCTCCCGCGACGAAGCCACCGACCAGGCGGGGATCTCGCATTTCCTGGAGCACCTGCTCTTCAAGGGCACGGAACGCTTCACGTCGCTCGAAATCGATGAGGCGTTCGACGCGATGGGAGCGGAGGTCAACGCAGGCACGTCCAAGGAGACGACCTCCGTCTACTCCCGCTTCCTCGACGGCCACCTGGAGCGCGCCTTCGACGTGCTCCAGGACATGGTCCTGAACCCCGTCTACCCGGACATCGACTCCGAGCGCCAGGTGGTGATCGAGGAGATCGCCATGTACGAGGACGAGCCTCAGGACAAGGTGCACGACGTCCTGGCCGGGGCCGTCTTCGGGGACCACCCGCTGGGCCGGCCGATCATCGGGCGCGCCGAGGTGGTCTCGTCGGTTCCCGTCCCGCAGATCGCGGCCTGGCACGACGGGCGTTACGTGCCCGGCAACATCGTGGTGGCCGCGGCGGGCAACCTCGAGCACGAGCGCATCGTCGCGCTGGTCGAGGGCGCCTTTCGTGACGCCGGCCCGGTGCCCGGCGGGGGACCCTCGCCCAACGGCATCAAGCCTTCGCTGCGCTTCCACAGCAAGGAGACCGAGCAGTACCACCTCTGTCTCGGCGGTCCCGGGCTGCCGCGCGGCGACGAGCGCCGTTTCGCCCTGCGCATCCTCGACACGATCCTGGGCGGGTCGACATCCTCGCGACTGTTCCAGGAGGTGCGTGAGAAGCGCGGCCTGGCCTACTCGGTGTTCTCCTATGCGAGCCACTATGCCGACACCGGCCAGGTGGCGGTCTACGTGGGCACGCGTCCCGACAACGTGGGCGAGGCGATGGACGTGATCGGCGTGGAGCTCGCGCGCATCAAGGACGAGGGCGTGAGCGAGCAGGAGCTCGAGCGGGCCCGCGAGAACGTGAAGGGCCGCACGGTCCTGTCGATGGAATCGACGCTCACCCGCATGAACCGGCTCGGGAGCTCGATCCTGATGGGTGTGCCGCTGTTGACGGTCGACCAGGTGCTCGCCGCCTTCGACGCCGTGACGCTCGACGACGTCAATCTGCTGGCTCGCGAGCTGTGGCAGCCGGAGCGGCTGTCGGCGGCGGGCGTCGGCGGGGACGAGGCCGCGTTCCGCTCGGCGATCCAGGCCGTCAACCCAGAGCTGGCCGCCGCGGCGTGATCAACGTCGCGGTCTCCGGCGCCGCGGGGCGCATGGGGGAGGCCGTGTGCCATGCGGTGCAGGGCGCCGAGGACATGGCGCTGGTGGGCCGGGCCGACCCGCTGCTCGACGTGAACCTGGTCGACCTGCTCGGTGATGCCGACGTGGTCGTCGACTTCTCCACTCCCGAGACTGCCCTGCTCAACGCGCGCCACTGCCTCGAGGCCGGCGTGCACTGCGTGATGGGCACCACGGGAGCCGACTTCTCGGAGCTCGAGGGCGTGGGGGAGGCCAACCTGTTCGTGGCTCCCAACTTCGCCATCGGCGCCGTGCTGATGATGCAGTTCGCCGAGCAGGCAGCCCGGCACATGCCCGAGGCCGAGATCATCGAGCTGCACCACGACCGCAAGGTCGACGCCCCGTCGGGCACCGCTGCACGCACCGCCGAGCTGATCCGTGCCGCGGGGGGCAACGTGCACGAGCCGATCCACTCGGTGCGCCTACCGGGCCTCGTCGCTCATCAGGAAGTCGTGTTCGGCGGGCTGGGACAGACGCTCACGATCCGCCACGACTCGATCGCCCGCGAATCGTTCATGCCCGGCGTGCTGCTCGCCGTGCGCCGGGTCGGCTCGCTCGAGCGCTCGCCCACGGTGGGCCTCGAGCACCTTCTCTAGCTTTTAGCGCGTGAGCACTCAGCCGGATCGCAAGCGGCGCCTCGGTCTGCTCGGCGGCGCGCTCGCCGTGGCGCTCGTGGTGGTGGTCATCGCCATCGTGATCAGCCAGGGCGACGGGGACGAGGAGAGCGCGCGACCCGCCGGCGGCGGCACGCCGCAGACCGGTGAGATTGAGAAGTTGCGCCGGGGCCTCGAGGGAATACCGCAGCAGGGTGTGACGCTGGGCGAGGCGGACGCGCCGGCCACGTTGATCGAGTTCGCCGACCTGCAATGCCCGTTCTGCGCCCAGTACGCCACCCAGGCGCTGCCCACGGTCGTGGACCGCTACGTGCGCTCGGGACGCCTCAAGCTGCAGCTGCGTCTGCTCGCCTTCCTGGGACCGGATTCCGAGCGCGGCGCCGAGGTGGCGGCCGCGGCCACGCTCCAGGACCGGCTGTGGCCGTTCAGCGAGCTCTTCTACGCCAATCAGGGGGCCGAGAACTCGGGCTACGCCACCGACCGGTTTCTGCGTGGGCTGGCCCGCGCCACCCCCGGGCTGGACGTCGCGCAGGTCTCGCGAGACCTCGACAGCCCCCGGGCGCGCAGCGTGATCCGGCAGGCCGAGCGGCAGGCCAACCGGCTCGGGGTCGAGGGCACTCCGAGCTTCTTCCTGGTCCAGGGCGCAGGTGCTCCCGAGCCGCTCGACGTCAGCTCCCTCGACGCGGCCGGTTTCACGGCGGCGCTGGAAGCGGCTCTCGGGAGCGGATGAGCGATCGCCGCCTGCGCCTGGCCGCGCTGCTGCTGGCGGTGCTGGGGCTGGCGGTGGCCGGCTACCTCACCTACGTGCACTACGCCGAGCTGGAGCCCATCTGCGCGGGCGGCGGCGGGGGCTGCGAGCGAGTCCAGAACTCGAGCTACGCGGAGCTCGCCGGCGTCCCCGTGGCCGTGCTGGGGCTCGTCGGCTACGCCCTGATCCTGCTCTCGCTGTGGGTGCCGGGCGATGCCGGTCGCGTGGCCGGAGCGGTGTTCGCGCTCGCGGGCTTCGGCTTCAGCGCGTACCTCACCTGGCTGGAGCTGTTCGAGATCGACGCGCTCTGCCAATGGTGCGTGGTGAGCGCGGTGCTGATGACGGCACTGGCGCTGATCAGCGCTCGCCGGGTCCTGCTCTAGAGCGTCTGGCAGGACGCGGAATAACTCCGGTGCTCCGAGAGTCGTGCGCTATCGCACACAAGCCCTCTCCAAATGACGCTGAACTTGGGGGGAGGTTGCGCCTTACGTAATGTAAGCTCCACGGACAACACTTTGACCAACATCGAACAATGCACTCGGCCGTTGCCCATCGAACCACCGTGTCGGCGCCGGATCTCGGAGCAAGGCTCCGCAGCGCGCTCAGATACCTAGCCGCCTCCCTGCTCGGCTCAGGCGGCGTGCGCCGGCGCGGCGGCGCGCGCCAGGCGCAGCGCCAGGAGAGCGCACAGGGCGCCGACCCCGGCGCCGAGCAGCGCCCCGGCCACCACGTCGAGCGGGAAGTGCACACGCAGGTAGACGCGCGAAAGGGCGACGGCGGCGGCGATGCCGAGCGCCACCGGCCGCAGGCGCGGGCACAGCACGGCCACCGCCGTGGCGGCGGCGAAGGCGGTGGCGCTGTGGCCGGAGGGAAACGACGGGTTTCCGGGGAGCGAGACGATCGAGCCCAGTCCCGGATCGGCGATCGGCGGACGCTCGCGGTCGAACAACTCCTTCAGGGCGTGGGCCAGGAGCGACGCGGCGCCGGTGGCGGCGGCGGCCGCGAGAAAGGCCAGGGGCAGACGGCGCCGCCACAGATCGGAGCACAGCCCCAGGCCCACGAGCAACGGCCCCTTCACCCACCAGGCCGAGAGGATCACGAAGACCGCGGTCAGCCAGGGGTGCTCGAAGGCCGAAGCGGCCTCCACGAAGGCACGGTCGAGGTCGAGCATGGGGCCCATGGCCGAGAGGAAGCGGACGCTAGCAGGGCCGGCCACCCGCTCCTGGCGGTCAACGGGCAGGCGAGCGGCATCGAAGACCCTCATGCCTACGCCGGCGAGCTGATCGCGCTCCTCGAGGGGCTGGGCGTGGCGGCGGAGGCGGTGGTGACCGAGAGCGAGCCCGCCCTCTGGCGGGTCCTGCGCGCGGCCGCGGACTCAGGGCGGCGGGTGATCCTGGCGGGCGGCGACGGCACCCTGCACGCCGCGGCCAACGCACCGCTGCGGCGGCTGCCCGAGCTGGCTCTCGTTCCCGCCGGACGGGCGAACAACATCGCACGGGCGCTGGGCATTCCGACCGGCCGGCTCGCCGCGCTCTCGGTGGCGGCCAGAGCGCCCGTCACCCCGTTCGACGCACTGCGGGTGGCCACCCCCGACCGCTTCGTCTACGCCGTCGAGGCGGTCAGCGCCGGCTTCCAGGCGCAGGCCCGCGCCGGTTACTCGGCCCAGAATTCGGCGGACCTGCGGCAGGGGCTGCGGGCGCTCGCCCGGGCCGTGCGGCGCTACACCCCATACCGGGCGCAGATCGACGTCGAGCTCGGAGCCCTGCGCTCACCGGTGCGCCTGAGTGAGGCCGCACAGGTGTTCTTTTCCAACCTGCCCTACTTCGGCTTCGGCTTCGAGGTCGACCCGGGTGCCGACCCGGCCGACGGGCGCTTCGAGGTGATCACGCTCGAAGCGCGCAGCCGCGTACGCCTGCTGCGTCTGCTGGCCGCCGCCCGGCGCGGCCGGCACCTGGGCAAGCGCGGGGTGCGCCGAACAGCCGCCAGTCGAGCGCGTCTGACCGAACCGCTGCCGCTGGTAGCGGACACGGTTCTGCTCGGCACCACGACGGCCACGGTCAGCGTGGAACACGCCCGTCTGCGCCTGGCCTCCACTGGAGCGGCAACGTGACCCAGCCCGCTGCGGCCCGGTTGAACGGATCGGCCGTCCTCGTTGTGTTCTCGCTGGCCGCGGTCGGCGCCGGCGCCGGACGCGCTCTGACCACAACCTATCTTCCGGTGCTGCTCGAGCGCATCGAGGACGCGCCGTCGCTGATCGGCGTGGTGATGACGGTCAACGCCCTCGCCGGATTTGCCGTGCCGATCGCCGTGGGCATCTGGTCCGATCGTCGCGGGCGCCGCCTCCCGTTCATCGCCGTCGGAGCCGTGGTCACGGCGGGCGGGTTGATCGCCGTGGGCCTCGGCAACGGCACCAGCTACATCGCCCTGGGACTCGCCGCCGGGCTCGTATACACGGGTCTGAACGCGCTCACCACGGCGCATCGCGCGATCGTTGCCGAGGACGTGGATGATCCGCGCCGCCCGGCGGCCACCAGTGCCCAGGAGATCGCGGGCCTGGTGGGGGCAGTGGTTGCTGTGGCCATCGGAGGCGCGCTGATCGAGCCCGCTCCCGCGGCAGCCTTCGCGCTGGCGGCCGGGGTGCTCGCCGCGACGGCGCTGCCCACGATGCTCGTGACGCGCCGGCTGCGGCTCGGGGAGCGCCCCGCTTCGACGGCGACCGGCACGCGGCACGCACGCGTCCGCGACGTGCTGCGCCGGCCCGGCGCTCGCGAGGTGCTGGTGGCGCAGACCCTGTGGGTGTTCGGCTACGCCGCGCTGCTGCCCTTCTTCGTCCTGTACGCCGAGCACAGCCTCGGCCTGAGCGTGGCCGTGGCCGGCGTGCTGCCGCTCGCCTTCGGGGTGCTCACCGCCCTCGGCATGGTGCTCGCCGGCCGGGCCCGCCCCGAGCGCGTGCGACCGCTGCTCCTGCTGGGCACGGCACTGCTCGGTGCCGGGCTCGTTGCGGCGGCTCCCGCCACCAGCCTGGCGGCAGCCGCTCCCGGCTTCGCCGCGGCGGCGCTCGGCGCAGGCGTGGTCACGGCGCTCGGCTTCGCCTACTTCGCTCGCTTCGTGCCCGATGGGGAGGCCGGCCGTTACAGCGGCGTCTTCTTCGCCGGGCGGGCGGTGGCCGCAGCGGCCGCCCTGCCGCTCGCCGGCCTCGCCGTCCAGTTCAGTGGCAGTTACCGCGCGGTCCTGTGGCTGGGCGCGGCGGCGCTGGCCGCGCTGGTTCCGCTGGCCCTCGTCGGGCGCGAGGCCATCCGCCTCCCGAAGGCCCGACCGGCGCCCCTGCGCCCGCGTCCCGCCGCCGTGGCCGCGGTCATCCCGGTCTTTGCCTCCGACCGCGCGGTCGAGGTGGCGCGTGCGGCGCTGCGGCACGTGAACGAGGTGGTCCTGGTGGACGACGGCGCTCCGCCCGCCGTCGCGCGCTCCCTCGATGTGCTCGGCGACGACGAGCGCGTTCGCCTGCTGAGCCTCGGCGCCAACCGCGGCAAGGGCAGCGCGGTGGCTGCGGGCCTGAGCCTGCTGGCCGCCGATTCGCACCCGCCCGACGCAGTTGCCGTGCTCGACTCGGACGGGCAGCACGACCCCGACCGCCTGCCCGCCTTCATCGAGGCGAGCCGCCATGCCGACGTGGTAATCGGCAACCGGCGTGAGCGGCGGGCGATGCCGCTGCTGCGGCGCATCGGAAACCGCGCGGCCAGCCTCGGGCTGCTCGCGTCGTCGCGTGCTTGGGTCCCCGACACCCAGAACGGGATGCGGCTGTTCGGCGCGGATGCGCTGCGAGCCGTCCCGCTCGAGCCCGGAGGCTACGACGCCGAGAGCCGGCACCTACGCGCCCTGCTGGCCTCGGGCCGCAAGGTCACTTCGGTCGAGATCCCGACGATCTACGCCGGCGAGCCCAGCCACTTCCGTCCGCTGGTGGACACGGCGCGCGTGGGCCGGGCGCTCGTGGCGCCGGCAGTCACACCCGCGGCCGGCAGCGGCGGCGAGGCCGTCGCCGTGCTGCGCGCCTGGTCGCCGCGCCTGCTCTCGCTGCTGCTCGCCGTCATCGCGCTCGGCGCGGCGCTCCCGATCTTCCAGCCGCTCGACAACTCGCTCGCCCTGGCCGTCAACGGCCTCGGCGACGGTCCGGAGTGGCTCTACCAGGCGCTCGACCCACACACGCGCAACTACATCCTGCTCACGGCGGCCGCCGCGGTAGGCGCTGCGCTTGCCCTGCGCCGGCCGCGGCACGTGCTCGGTGCGGTGCTTGGAGTGGTCCTCGCGGCCTACCTCGCGGGCGCGGCCCTGGAGGTCGTGAAGCTGTTCATCGAACGCGCCCGTCCCGAGGAGGTGCTCGGCGCGCAGCTGCAGCTCTCGCACGGGCGCAGCTGGGCGCATCTCGCCTCCTTCCCCTCCGGTCATCTGATCGTCACGGCCGCGATGGCCGCCGCCGCGGCGGCCGCGGTGCCGGCCCTGAAGCGACCGCTGCTGGCCTATGTCGTCGTCGTGGGGCTGACGCGCGTGATGTTCGGGGCGCATTTCCCGCTGGACGTGCTCGTCGGCGCCGCGCTCGGCTACGAGCTGGGCATGTTCGCTGCGCGGCTGATGGCGAGCGCGCGTTTGCTCCCGGCCGCGGCTCCGGGTCACATGACGCTCGACTCGAGATCACCCGTCCGGGTGACCTCCTGAGCCGCGCTCAGGCGGCGGTGGCGCTGCCGCCGCGGCGCAGCGCCCGGGGCACGACGAAGCGGATGCCCGAGCGATCGTCGTCGATCGAGCAGGTCTTGTTGTCGATCAGCCCGAGCCGCTTAGCGTGCGGCACGATCGACATCTGGTTCAGGTAGTTCTCGTGCCCGCGCTTGCGGGTGATCATCCAGAGATAGCCGGTATCGCGCATTCGCGGGCGGTAGCGCACCAGGGCTTCCTTGGCGTCGTCCTCTGACTCCACCAGCACGATCGCGCCGTCGAGCTCGCCGGAGCGGACCAGCCCTCGTCCGATGGCGTCCTTGACGTCACGGCGCAGGCCGGAGCCCACGTCGCCGGTGATCTCGACGCGGTGATCGGGCTTGACGCCAAGCTTCTGAATGGCGCTGCGGTGGCTGTAGTCGCGCTCCTGTGGCATGGAGAGTCCCTGAAGTCTGCCATTTGCAGCGGAGGTTTCGGTAGTCCTGGCTGCGCGGTAAGGTGCTGCGTCAAGAACCGAGGAGATCCGAATGGGCTTTATGGACAAGGCCAAGAAGCTCGCCGAGCAGGCACAGCAGAAGCTCGACGAGGCGCAGGACAGCTTCAATCAGAACCAGGCGCAGCCGGCCTCACCGCAGTCCGGAGGCGTGCGCTACGACGAGCATGGGCGCCCGATCGCGGAGGCGCCGCCCGCGGGGGCGACCCCACCGCCGGCCGCCGAACCCGCCCCCGAGGAGCCCGAGGTCTCGCCGGCGCCGCCGGCGCCCGAGCAGGAAGCCGCCGCCCCTGCGCCGCCCGCAAGCGGCGACGCCAACGCGACCCCCGACCCGTTCAAGCCGCTCCAGCAGTGACGGAGCGCTTCGCCCGCCGCGACATGACGATCGGCGGCATCCTCACCGCGATGGTCACGCCGTTCGACCGCGACGGCGAGCTCGACGAGGACGCCGCCGCCCGTCTGATGCGCTTCCTGTTCGAGAACGGCTCGGACGGGCTCGTGCTCACCGGCAGCACCGGGGAGGCCGCCACGCTCACCGACGAGGAGAAGGCGCGCCTCTGGGAGATCGGCGTGGGCGAGCGCCCGCAGGGTGCCACCATCGTGGCCGGCACGGGGACCTACGACACGAGACATACGGTCGAGCTCACCGAACGCGCCGCGGCGATCGGGGTCGACGCGGTGCTCGTCGTCACGCCCTACTACAACCGCCCCAACCGGCGCGGCCTCGTGGCCCACTTCGCGGCCGCCGCCGGGGCCAGCGACCTTCCGCTGATCGTCTACAACATCCCGTCCCGCACGGCCACCGACATCCCCAACGAGCTGCTGGCCGAGCTGGGACAGATCGAGCACATCGCGGCCGTCAAGCAGGCGCGCTACGAGGATCTGGCCCCCATCGACGGTCTCGACCTGCTCGCGGGCAACGACGACAGCCTGGCCGACGTGCTCGACATGGGCGGCACAGGGGGCATCCTGGTGGCTTCGCACCTCGTGGGCCGCGAGATGCGGCGCATGATGGACGAGCCCGGTGCTCGCCACGAGATCCACGGCTCGCTGAAGGATTTCTTCGACGCGCTCACGGTCACCACCAACCCGATCCCGATCAAGGCCGCGCTCGAGCTCGCCGGCCACGACGTGGGCGGACTGCGTCTGCCGCTGGTGCGGGCCGACGAGCGAGAGACCGCCGTGCTCCGTCAGGCGCTCGAGCGCCACAACCTGCTGGCGGCGGTTTGAGCAGGTCCAAGCTCCGGATCCTGCCGCTCGGCGGGCTCGGCGAAATCGGCAAGAACATGACGGTCGTCGAGTACAACGACCGGATCGTGGTGGTGGACACGGGGCTGATGTTCCCGGCGCCGGATCAGCTCGGCATCGACCTGGTGCTCCCCGACTTCACCTACCTGCGCGAGCGGGCCGAGGACATCGAGGCGATCGTGCTGACCCACGGGCACGAGGATCACGTGGGGGCCCTGCCCTTCGTGATGCGCCAGCTCGGGCGCACTCCGCCGGTCTACGGCGGGCCGCTGACGGCCGCGATGGTGCGTTCCAAGCTCGACGAACACCGTCTCAAGGACGTCGCCGTGGAGGACGTGCTCGCCACCCAGAGCTTCGAGGCGGGGCCGTTCTCCATCGAGATGGTGAAAATGGCACATTCGATCCCGGACGCGTTCGCGGTGGCGCTGAGCTGTGAGCTCGGCACCACGCTCATCACCGGCGACTACAAGTTCGACCAGACCCCGGTCGACGGGGTGCCGGCGGACGTCGCCCGCCTGGCCGAGCTCGGCCGCGAGGGCCTGATCCTGCTGTGCGGCGACTCGACCAACGCCGACCGTCCCGGGACGTCGCCCTCGGAATCGTCGGTGGGGCCGAAGCTCGAAGAGGTCTTCTCGCGCTGCCGGGGGCGCATCATCGTCACCTGCTTCGCCTCCAACATCCATCGCGTGCAGCAGGTCGTCGACGCCGCCGCCCAGCTCGGGCGCAAGGTCTCGCTCGTAGGGCGCTCGATGCGCAAGAACACGAACATCGGGCGCATGCTGGGCCACATCGACGTTCCCGAGGGCATGCTCGTGGGCGCGCGGGAGATCGAGGACTACCCGGACCACAAGCTGGTGATCATCTCCACCGGCAGCCAGGGAGAGCCGCTGTCGGCCCTGCGCCGCATGGCCCACGGGGACCACCCGCAGGTGGAGCTTCACGACGGCGACACGGTGATCTTCTCCGCCACTGCGATCCCGGGCAACGAGCGCGCGGTCAACGAGACCATCGACCGCATCTACCGGCTCGGGGCCACCGTGATCACGGCGTCCGACGTCCCGGTGCACGCTTCCGGCCACGGCTACGCCGAGGAGCTCAAGCTGATGCTCAACCTCACGCGGCCGGAGTACGTGATGCCGATGCACGGCGACCACCGTCGCCTGCGCCTGCACGGCGAGCTCGCCGAGGCCGTGGGGATACCCAAGGAGTCGATCTTCCGCGGCGAGAACGGCCTGCCCCTCGAGATCGACAGCTCGAGCGCCCGTTTCGGCGACCGCGAACAGGCCGGCATGATCTTCGTGGACGGGGTGGACGTGGGCGACATCGAGGATGTCGCGCTACGCGACCGCCGCATGCTTTCCGCCGACGGCATCTTCATCGTCGTAGCCACCATCTCCGAGCAGGACGGCCACTCGGTCGTGCCGCCCGAGGTGATCTTCCGCGGCGTGCCCTTCGTCGAGGACGACGACGGCTTCGTCGACGAGCTCCGCAACGCCGTGGAGGACTCGCTCTCGCATTCCGCCCAAGAGGAGATCAGGGAGATCGACCTCCTCCAGGATCACCTTCACGACGACGTAGCGGAGTTCGTCTACACGCGCCTCAAACGGCGCCCGATGATCCTGCCGGTGGTCGTCGAGGTCTGAGGCCGTTCAGGGCACGACGACCGCGTACCCGCTCACGACACAGTTGCTGGTGCCCAGGTTGTCGTCGGTGATTAGGTGCACGGTGACGCTCACGCCGTCTCCGCCGAGGTAGTGGAGCTCGTAGATCCGGTCGTCGGCGGCGGTGACCACGTCGCGGACGTCGAAGTCCTCGCCGGGATTGAAGCTGTCGTCGAGGTTGTGGACGAGGTTGGTGGCCTCGGCGCCCGCCGCGTCAGCGGTGATCGCATCGTCCGAGATCACCGCAATCTCGCCGTCCGCGACGGTCGTCCGGGCGATCGGATCCTCGTCGCCGCCCGTGCAGCCGACCAACAGCTGGAGGCCGCTGGCATCGAGGATGGTCTGGCCGGTCACATCACCACTCCGATGCTTGATCGGCAACACGCGGACACCATTCAGGCTCGCGGCGCTCGCGGCACTCGCGGCACTGTCGGCCGTCGCCGCGCTCGGCACCTTCTGCAGCCGGTCCTCGCGCACGTCGTCGCCGGTGATCGTGTTCAGGGCGACGTCGCGGCCCTGGACGGTCGAGTTGCGGATGTCCAGACCGCGGATCTCGTTGTTGCGGAGATCGCGGGTCCGTATGTCGTTGTTGCGAAGATCGACGCTGCGCACCTGGTTGTTCTTGAGCTCGCGGCTGTCGATGAAGCCGGTCGCGACGCCATAGGAGACGCCGGAGAGGGACACGAACAGGGCCAGCGAGGCAACGACGAGTGCGGGCGACGGGCGCCTGCGTAGCAACGACTTCACGACCGAGGCTCCTTCAGGAATCCGGGATTGCTTCAGTAGGCGTCAACACGCTAGCGGGGTCATCGGAGCGCTGCGCGCCCGCCGGAATGGTCACGGTGAAGCGCGCACCGCCGCCCTCCGCGTCCCCGAGCACCACCGATCCGCCGTGAGCGTCCGCCACGGCCCGCACGATCGCCAGACCCAGTCCGCTGCCGCCGCTCGGGGCCGCGTCGCCAGCCCCGCGGGCAAAGCGCTCGAACACCCGCTGGCGCATGGCGGGCGGCACTCCGGGCCCGCGGTCGGCCACCTCGAGCAGCGCCGAGTCGCCCTCGCGGCGCACCGACACGGTGACCGGGGTACCAGCAGCCGTGTGGATGAGGGCGTTCTCAACGAGGTTGGCGGCCAGGCGGTGCAGGTCGTCGCTCACCCCGGAGACCACGACGGGCTCGGGGGCGTCGATCGAGACGGGATGCTCGGGCGACAACGCGTGGGCCTCGGCGGCCGCCTCACAGGCCACTCCGGCCAGGTCGACCGGCGAACGCGGCGCCTCGCGGCCGGCATCGGCCCGGGCCAGCAGCAGCAGGTCGGCAACGAGGCGGCGCATGCGTCGAGACGAGCGCAGTGCTGACGCGGCCATCTCTTTCTGCTCGCCCTCGAGGTCGGTCTCGAGCAGCTCCAGGTTGGCCAGGATGCTGGTGAGCGGGGTGCGCAGCTCGTGCGAGGCGTCAGCCACGAAGGCGCGCTGACGGTCGAGCGTGGCTTCGGATTCGCCGCGCGCGGCGCTCAGCTCCCCGAGCATGTCCTCGAGCGTGTAGGCGAGGTCGGAGACCTCATCGTTGGCCAGTGGCTTGGGCAGGCGCACGTCGGGGTTTCGCGTGCGGGCGACCTCGCGGGCGGCGCGGGTCAGCCCCGAGATGGGACGCATGGCGCGGCGGGCGACCACGAGACCGCCGAGGAAGGCCAGCGCGGTGCCGCCGAGAACGCCGAAGGCGAGGAACAGGCGGACCCGGTTGATGGTGGTCTGGACGCTGCGCTCGGTCTTCGCATACTGGATCCAGCCGATCGGCTGGGCGACGCCCCGCGGAAGTGCATCGAACGCTCCCCGGCGGTCCACCTCGGGCACCACGATGCGGCGCGACACGACCCGGAAGTCGCCGGCGTCCGTGACTCCCTCGATCGGCGGGCCCAGGTTTGCCGGGCTCGTCCTGAAGACGACGTCGCCGTTCCCGTTTAGGACCCTTACGGCCGCGCCTCCGGAGGCGAACACCCGCAGATCATCGATGCTTTCGTCCTTGAGCCGATAGCCGCCCGCGGCGTTCTGCTCGATCTCCAGCTGGTCGACGAGGTCGGCCGAGGTCGCACGCAGGTCGTTCTCGAATCCTCCCGTGATGCGGCGCTCGGCCACTGCGCCGATCACCGCCGCAAACAGGCACAGGATCACGAAGGTCAGCGCGGCCGTGACCACGGCCACCTTGACCTTGACGGGCAGGCGCGTCCTCACGCGTCCTCCTTCACCACGTAGCCCGCGCCGCGCATCGTGTGCAGGACGCGCGGCTCGCCGCCGGCCTCGAGCTTGCGGCGCAGGTTCGAGATGAAGACGTCGACCGTGTTGGTCTCGGCGAAGGGGTGGTAGCCCCACACCTCGTCGAGCAGTGCCTGGCGCGAGACGACTATGCGGGCGTTGCGCATCAGATGCTCGAGGAGCTCGAACTCGCGCGCCGTCAGCTCGAGTGGGCGTTCGGCGCGATACACCTCGCGCGTGTCAGGGTTGAGCCGCAGGTCTCCCACCACCACGAAGGCGCTGCCTCGCGGCGGCCGGCGCCGCAGCAGGGCACGCATGCGGGCCAGCAGCTCCTCGCGCTCGAAGGGCTTGACCAGGTAGTCGTCGGCGCCTGCGTCGAGGCCTGCCACGCGCGCATCCAGGGCATCGCGGGCGGTGAGGATGAGGATCGGCACGTCGCCGTCCTCGCGCATGCGGCGGCACACCTCCACTCCGTCGAGCTTGGGCAAGCCGAGGTCGAGCACCACGGCGTCGGGCTCGAACACCTCCGACTCCTCCAGGGCGGCCTGACCGTCGCCGGCCACGCGCACCTCGTAGCCCTCCTTGTCGAGGGAACGGCGCAGCACTCCCGCGATATCCGCGTCGTCCTCCACAACGAGCACCCTCGGGCGGCCGGCCATGTGAACCCATGGTAGGGAGAGCAGTCGGACGCGGAGCGAGTTTCGGCGGCTCTGCCCGCATGGGCATCCCGGCCTTCGGCCCCGACCGGGGACTCCTGAGCGTCGTCGTTCAGCGGTAGCCCGTCGGGTCCGCCGGGCGGCCCGGGTCCTGAACTTCGACCAGGTAGCGCCAGCAGTCGGGCTGTGAGCCGTCCAGGTCGGTGAAGCCGTACTCGCGCGCCAGCCCGCCCGAGGAGAACGAGCCGCCGTTGCGACGCTCGACCTGAGGGTCGGCGGCCAGAGCGGCGACCGCGCGCCCCACGAAGCGCGGGCTCTCCGAGATGGCGGCGAAGTGAGGGTTGATGGCCCCCCCGTCGCGCCAGTTGGCCTCGCTCACTCCGTAGTTGTCGAGCATCATCTCCGAGCGCATCCAGCCCGGAGTGAGCGCCACGGCGCTGCAGCCGTGCGGGGCGAGCTCCCTGCTCTGCGCGAACGCGAGCCGGATCACCGCCGTCTTGGCCAGGTCATAGAAGGCCGACAGCCGATAGTTGTCGGCGTTGTACTCGCGGGTGCCGTCCGTCATCTCGACGACCAGGCCGCCCGGCCGGCGAATCAGCAGCGGCAAGGCGAAGTGGCTGGTGATCAGGTGCGTGTCGACGGCCAGGCGCAGGATCCGCAGTCCAGCCTCGAGGTCGTGCTTCCATACCGGCGCATCCCATTCGAACAGCCGCTCGCCGCCCCAGATGTCGTTGACCAGCACGTCCAGGCGTCCCCGCTCGTCCTCGATGCGCTGTACGAGGGCCTCGACCTGAGCCGGCTGCAGGTGGTCGGCCTCGACCGCGACTCCCTCGCCGCCGGCCGCATCGACGAGCTCGGCGGTGTCTTCGATGGTCTCGGGCCGGTCGTACTCGGAGCGCTTGGCCCGGGTCGAGCGTCCGGTGCAGTAGACCGTCGCGCCCGCCTCTCCCAGAGCCACCGCCGTGCCCCGCCCGGCGCCGCGTGTTGCGCCGGCGACAAGAGCGACCTTTCCTGTCAGTGGCGTGGTGGTTGACGTGGCCATATGCGGTTTCCTTTCGTCAGCTCTCGGATGGGCGGATGAGGACCGGTCCCGGCGGCGTGACAGCGCGGTGGACCGGAAGCCGTACCGCGAGGACCGCGAGGAGGACGAGCGCTCCGCCCGCGAGCGGGGCGGGACCGAGCGACTCGCCGAACACGACGAAGGCCAGCACGACGGTGACCACCGGCTCCATGGTCGACAGGATGGACGCCGCCGTCGGGCCCACGCGCTGCAGCCCGGCGAAGAAGAGGCCGACCGCCCCGACGGTGGAGATCACGGCGAGACCGGCCAGCCAGCCGAGCCCTGCGACGCTGACGCCGCCCGGGTCGAGATCGCCGGCGGCGAGGGCGGCCAAGGTCAGGGTCGTCGCGGCCCCGGTGCAGACGAGCGTGCTCAGGGCGAGCGGGCCGATGCGCGCAGCGATGCCCTCCGAGGTCAGGATGTACGCGCTGTAGACGACCGCCGCCCCCAGGCCCAGCGCCGTACCGGCGGGATCCAGCTCCGCCTGGGCCGGCGCTCGCCAGGACGAGGATGAGGCCGCTCGACGCGAGCGCGAGCGCCACCGCGGTGCGGCGGTGGGCCCGCTCGCGGCCGAGCATGATCGCGGCAACGGTGACGATCGCGGGGAAGGTGTAGATGAGGAGGGCCAGCAGCGAGGCGTCAAGACGCTGGAGCGCCGCGAAGTAGCCGCCGGCCTGAGCGCTGTAGGCGACGGCCCCGAGGGCGATGCCGATGCCGATGTCGCGGCGCGGCAGGGCGCGCAGCCCGCGGGCGCGCCCCGAGCAGGCCACCACCAGCCAGAGCAGCGCGGCAGCGACCACGAAGCGGGCGGCCAGCAGGGTGCCCACCGTCGCGCCCTCGTCGTAGGCGAGCTTGCCGAAGATCCCCATCGCCCCGAAGGCAGCGGCAGAGATGAGGCAGAGGAGGGCGCCGGCGGAGGGCATGGAAACGATCCTGACCCCAACACCGTGCAGGAACAACCTCGATTATTAAATAGGACTCAGTAGAGTCGCTTATGAATGCTCGACCTACGCCGCCTGCGCCTGCTCCACGAGCTGCACGCCCGGGGCACGATCGCCGCCGTGGCCGACGCCCTGCAGTTCACTCCGTCGGCCGTCTCTCAGCAACTCGCCGTGCTCGAACGTGAGGCGGGCCTCGAGCTGCTCGAGCCGGCAGGCCGGGGCGTCCGGCTGACCGACGCCGCGCTGGTGCTGGTGGGCCACGCCGAGGCGCTGCTCGGGCGGGCCGCGCTCGCGGAGGCCGAGCTGGCCGGAGCCACCGGCAGGGTCGCCGGGCGGGGGCGGATCGCCTCCTTCCAGTCGGCCGCCTTCCACCTCGCCGTGCCGGCGATACAAGCGCTCGTACGAGCGGCGCCCGAGCTGCGCTG
The DNA here is from genome assembly GCA_963813495.1 of uncultured Thermoleophilaceae bacterium. Classification (GTDB taxonomy): domain Bacteria; phylum Actinomycetota; class Thermoleophilia; order Solirubrobacterales; family Thermoleophilaceae; genus JACVRW01. Next base: position 22,342 of record CAWEZC010000003.1, on the reverse strand, counting down.
TGAGCTCGTCGAATCCGAGCCCGAGGAGTCGCTGCCCGCGCTGGCGCTGGGGGATGTCGATCTCGTCCTGGCCGACGAGTGGCAGCACCAGCCGCTCGCCCGGCCCATCGGCCTGGACCGCGAGGACCTCTGGCGCGATCCGGTTCACCTCGTCGTGCCCGAGGGCCACCCGGCTGCGCGGCGTCACCGCCACGCGGTGCCGATGGCCGAGCTCGCGGGGGAGCCATGGACCACGGGTCACCGCGGGACGGCGTGGGAGGCGATGACCGAACGCACCTGCCGCGAGCTCGGAGGGTTCGACGCCGACATCCGCCATCGCACCAACGACAGCGTCACGAGCCTCGCTCTCGTCGCGGGCGGCCAGGCCGTGACCCTGCTCCCCGACCTCGTGGCGCCGGATCCGGAGGTTCATCCGGGCCTCGTCGTGCGGGCCATCGCCGAAGGATCCGTGCACCGGACCATCTTCGCCGCGACCCGCACAGCGGACGCCAAGCGTCCCTCTGTCCAGGCCCTCCTGGAAGCAATCCGAACCGCCGCTGTCGGCCTCGGCTGGTCGCGGGCGGAAGCCCGGTAGGCCCGGCGCCGACGAGAGCACCTGTGGGCTCGGGTCGCTCATGTCACGCATATTGACCTGCCCAGCCGGAGCGGGCCACGCCCAGGCCGAGTAGCGTTGCGCGGTGGCCATGCAGACAGACTCCGGCGCGCGCAGCGCGGTGGGGAGCGCGACAGCACCCCTTGTGCCGCGACGGGAGTGCCAGACGTGGTGACGGCCGAGGAGATCGGTGGTGTCGCGCTCTTTGCGGGTCTCGACCTGGCCGAGCGCGAGCGGCTTGCCCGAGTGACGGCGGATGTCAGGCTCGTGGCGGGCGAGTACGCAGCGGACGAGGGCGCTGAGCGCGCGCTGTTCGCCGTGCTCGAAGGTCGCATCGAGCCGATCAGGCTGGTCGACGGGATCGAGCGCGTCCTCGGCGAGCGTCAACCGGGCGATGTCTTCGGAGAGGTGCCGATCGTGCTCGGGACGGTGTTCCCGGTGGGGTTCCGGGCAGCGGAGGACTCGCGTGTCATGCGGATCGAGGCTCGCGACTACCACGCTGTCGCCGCTGTGGTGCCGGATGTGGCAAAGGAGGTCGGCAAGCTTGCGGCGGACCGGATGGGCGGCTCGCGCGGGCTGCAGGGGATCGCGGCAGAGCCGCCGCCCCCGCGCGCGATCGTGGTCGGCCATCGCTTTGAAGCGTCCTGCACCGCACTACGGCGCTTCCTGGACGGCAACCAGGTCACGTTCAGGTGGCTCACGCCCGGCACACCGGACGCAGAGGACCAGTGGGGCGGCCCCTTGCCGGCCGAGGCGGACTGGCCGGCGATTAGGGTCGTGGACGGCAAGACCGTGGTACGACCCCGGCTCCGACGAGTGGCCGAGCTGCTCGGCCTCGGCACCGAGGCGAATTCGGCGGAATACGACACGGTGATCGTCGGCGCGGGCCCGGCAGGCTTGGCGGCGGCGGTGTACGGAGCTTCGGAGGGCTTGAAGACGATCGTGGTGGAGCGGGAGGCGCCCGGCGGCCAGGCGGGCACATCCGCCAGGATCGAGAACTATCTCGGCTTCCCGTCGGGCGTGTCCGGGGACGAGCTGGCCAGCCGCGCGCTGCAGCAGGCACGTAGGCTCGGCGCCGAGATCGTCGTGACCAGGTCGATCTCGCGGATAGACGCTGCGACGCGCCAGCTGCATCTGGACGGTGGAGACGTCCTGCGGGCGCGCACGATCATCCTCGCCTGCGGAGTTGCGTGGAGGCAGCTGTCGATCGACGGGTTCGACCGCCTTGCCGGAAAGGGCATCTCGTACGGCGCGGCGCGCAGTGAGGCGCCGAACACTCACGGCCTCGACGTCCACATCGTCGGGGCGGGCAACTCGGCAGGACAGGCGGCGCTGTTCTTCTCCACCCACGCGCGGAGCGTGACGATCCTGTGCCGCGGCGATCGGCTCGACAAGAGCATGTCGCGCTACCTGATCGATCAAGTCGCAGCGCGGCCGAACATCCGGGCGCTGTTCGGAGCCGAAGTGGCCGCTGTGCACGGCGACCTCTCGCTCGAGGCGATCGACGTCCGCGACTCCGCGACGGCTGCGACGTCGCGCGTCGAGTCGGGCGGACTGTTCATCTTCATCGGCGCGGATGCCCAGACCGCATGGCTTCCGCCGGAGATCGCGCTCGACCAACACGGTTTCGTGCTCACAGGCTCCGACATGCGCGCCGCGGGGCATTGGACGCTCGGCCGCGACCCCTACCTGCTCGAGACGAGCGTCCCGGGCATCTTTGCCTGCGGCGATGTGCGGTTCGGTCCGGTGAAGCGCGTCGCGGCCGCAGTCGGAGAGGGCAGCATGGCCATCGCCTTCACGCATCAGTACCTCAGGGATACCGGCGCGGCAGACGCGGACCCATGACCGAGGCCACCAGCGTCGGCGCCCGCGTCACTCGCTGAGCGCCTCGACGAGCTCCTTCTTCGACATCTTGGTGCGGCCGGGCACCTTCTCCTTCTGGGCGCGCTTGTAGAGCTCGTCGCGGCTCAGCTCGTCGAGTTCGCCGTCGGCGCCGTTGTCGCTCTTCGGTTGGGTCCTGACGTCGCGCCCGGCGCGCACGTTCTCGACCGCGTGCTGGAGCGCCTCCATCAGGTCCGGTACGGGCTGCGGTTCCGGCTCGGGCTTGGGAACTTCGATCTTGCGCCGCTTGCGCTTGCTCGACTACGCGCTTCAGACGCTCGCGGTAGCAATCCCGTTAGCTCGCCGGGTCCCAATCGGTCGCCAGCGCCTCGATCAGCGCTACAGCCTGATCGACCTGCTTCTTGGCCGGCCGGCGGCCGCCGGTCGGGATCGGCTTGGTGGGGCGCACCTCATCGTGGAAGCGCATAGAAGACCGGGCCGATGTCCGCCGCCTCGACGAACTCCTCCAGATGCACCACCTTGCCGCGGTCGCCGGCGGCCGCCTTGAGCTCGTCCTTGTCGAGCACGACAAAGCTGTCCGCCGACACCTCGTAGCCCTTCACTATGTCGTCGTAGTCGACCTCGGCGTCGTCCTTCGGGCACCAGCGGCGGTGCTCGATCTTGGCGCCGTCCTTCACGTGCACCTCGCTGAAGTGCACGGTCCTCGACTCCGTCGCCGTGTACAGCTTGATCGGCACGTTCACGAGCCCGAATGTGATGGTGCCGTTCCAGATCGAGCGAGGTGCCATGACTCCGGGATACCCGGAAGGGCGCGGCGAGAACCGGCGGGATCAGCTCCGAGGGGGAAGCCGACCTTCATCGGCCGCTCGAGCTCCGCACCCCGGGCGCTTGCACCATCCGGCGCTCAACTCTCGCAGGCCTCTTCCGTTCGGGCAGCCGGGCAGGGGGAGGGCCCTCACCGTCGAATCTGCCCTGGATGGCCGCATCGCGCCGCAGGAAGCGCCGCCGTCCCCGCGGGGCCTGGTTGCCCCAGTTCGACCTGCCCCGGCTCGAGCAACGCCACTGGGACCTGATCGGGCTCGGGCTGGTCGCGTTCGCGGCCTTCTTCGCCTGTCTCTTCTACTTCGACTGGGCCGGGGGGCAGGTGGGCGAGGCTCTGGCCGACGCCATTCTGTTCCTGTTCGGCGCTGTGGGGTATGCGGCGCCGGTCGCGCTGCTGGCCGCGGGTGCGCTGCTCATCATGCGGCCTGCACTGCCCAGCACTCACCCGTTCAAGACGGGCGCCCTCTGCCTCACCGCCGCGCTGACGCTCGGCTTCGCCGCCGGCTCGCTCGGGCTGGGCCCCGGTGACACCGCGCGCGACGGTTTCCTGGATCCCGCCTATCTCGAGCGCCACGGCGGGCTGGTGGGCGAGGGCCTGTCGTGGACCTCGAGCAAGTTCTTCTCGGTCGCCGGCTCGCACATCCTGTTCGTCTTCCTGCTGCTGTCCGGGGTGCTGCTCCTGACCGGCGCCTCGATCGCGGGCCTGCTGAGCGCCACGCGGCAGGCCGCGTCCACCACCGGCGACCGCATGCGGCGCACGGCCCACACCCTCAACCTGCCCACCACGCCGCTGCCACCTGGCGAGCGCTACCCCGCGCCCGAGCCGGAGCCGCTCGAACCGCCCGAGCCCCAGGATCGCGAGCCGGTCGTGCGCGCAACCCACGTGGAGGCGCCGGCACTCGACGCGTCGGAGCGTTACCCGGATCTGTACGGCGAGGAGGAGCCCGAGGCCGACGACGAGCCCGTCTGGGACGAGGAACCGGAGGAGCCCGAGCTGACCGCGCCCGAGGCCCTTCCCGAGCCGATCGATGCCGAGCCCGCGCCCGAGCCCGCGCCTGAGGAGCTCACGCCGATGGGGCACCGCCGCTCGCCGGTCACCGAATCCGAGGGCATCGACTACCGGATGCCGCGGCCCTCCTACCTGAAGCGCTCCAACGGGGCACAGAAGGTCGACACGAAGGGGATCGAGCGCGTCGGGCTCCAGCTCACCGAGGCGCTCAGCCACTTCAACGTCGACGCGCGGGTGATGGGGACCGTGAGCGGGCCGCACGTGACGCGCTACGAGCTGCGTCTGGCGCCGGGAATCAAGATGTCCAAGGTCGCTCAGCTCAAGGACGACATCGCCTACGCGCTGGCCGCCGAGCAGGTGCGCATCCTTGCTCCCATCCCGGGCAAGACGGCGGTGGGAGTGGAGGTGCCCAACCGGGTGCGCAAGATGGTCCACCTCGGCGATGTCTTCCAGGAGGCGCCCAAGGGCTGGTCCCCGCTGTCGGTCTGGCTCGGCAAGGACATCGCGGGCAAGGCGATCGGCACCGATCTCGCCAAGCAGCCGCACATCCTGATCGCCGGGACCACCGGCTCGGGCAAGTCGGGCTGCGTGAACTCGATGCTGTCGAGCGTGCTGCTGCGCTCCTCGCCGAACGAGGTGCGCATGGTGCTGGTCGACCCCAAGCGCGTGGAGCTCAACCACTACGAGGGCATCCCGCACCTGCTGACCCCGGTGGTCACCAGCCCGCGACTGGCCGCCAACGTGCTCGGGAACCTCATCAAGGAGATGGAGGAGCGCTACGGGGTGATGAGCCGGGTCAAGACCCGCAACCTCGTCGAGCTCAACCGAGTGCGGGTCAAGCAGGGCGAGGCGCCCCTGCCCTACATCCTCTGCGTGATCGACGAGCTGGCCGACCTGATGATGGTCGCCCCCGCCGACGTCGAGGACTCGATCATCCGGCTGGCCCAGAAGTCGCGCGCGGTGGGGATCCACCTGGTGCTGGCGACCCAGCGCCCCAGCGCCGACGTGATCACCGGCATGATCAAGGCCAACGTGCCGGCGCGGATCGCCTTCGCGGTGTCCTCGCAGACCGACTCGCGCGTGATCCTCGACCAGAACGGAGCCGAGTCGCTGCTCGGCCAGGGCGACATGCTGTTCCGGCCCTCGGGCGAGTCGCGCTCGGCGCGTATCCAGGGCGCATTCATCGCCGAGGAGGAGATCGAGAAGCTCACCGACCACTGGCGGCGTCAGGGTGAGCCCGAGCTGCAGGAGGAGTTCCTCGAGGCCGTTGAGCCCGAGGAGGAAGAGGGCGGGGGTGAGGGCGACTTCGACCCGGACCAGGACGACCTGCTGGGCGACGCCGTCGCCACCGTGGTCCAGATGGGCACCGCCTCCACCTCGATGCTCCAGAGGCGCCTGCGCGTGGGCTACACCCGAGCCGGGCGCCTGATCGACATGATGGAGCGCCGCGGCGTGATTTCGGGTTACGAGGGCTCCAAGGCGCGCCAGGTGTTGATCACCGAGGCCGACCTCCCGCGCGTCCTCGAAAGCCTCGCGGACGCAGCCGTGGGCGCGTCGGCGGACGACTAGCCACACTGCAAGCGCGGCTGCGGCGCCGTTTCCCGCAGGGGCTTTCCATCAGAATGCGCGCCTCATGCCCACGATCGGGGAAACGCTGCGCGAAGCACGGATGCGGCAGCGACTCGACATCGCGGACGTCGAGGAGCGCACCAAGATCCGCGCCAAGTACCTGCGCGCGCTGGAGAACGAGGAGTTCGGGATGCTTCCCGGGCCGACCTTCGTCAAGACCTTCCTGCGCACATATGCGGAGCTGCTCGGCCTCGACCCTCACCGCCTGCTGGAGGACTACCGGGCTCGCTACGAGTCGGGCGACGACGTGGAGCACATCCAGTCGCTCGGGCCGCCCAATCTGGCCCGCGACCGGCGCCGCACCGGCTCACGGGTGGGCCCCGGCTCGCTCCTGTTGCTCGTGGTGGTGGCTGTCGTGGGAGCACTCGTCGCGATCGGAGTGCTCAGCGAGAGCGGCGACGACGGCGGCGGCTCGGACGAGGCCTCAGGCACGCCCACCGAGACCGCCACCACGCCCGCGCGGGAGCGCAGGCGCGAGCGCGCCGCCCCCACCCGGGTGGTGCTCCGCATCACTCCCATCACCCCGACCTACGTGTGCGTGGACCGGGGGGCCGGGACCCCGGTGATCTTCCAGAACACGATCGACTCCCCGCAGACCTTCCGTGGCAAGCTGGTGCGCGTGAACCTCGGCAAGACCGACGTGGAGCTGACCAAGAACCGCAGGCCGGTGCCGCTCGAGCCGAGCCCGGAGCCTGTCGGAATCGCATTCACCGTGCGGGGCAGCCGGCCGATTCCGCTGGGCGAGCGGCCCTGCGCCTGAGCTGATGGCCGCGCGCGCGGGCATCGTGGTGACCGGGACGGAGGTGCTGACCGGCCGGGTCCAAGACCGCAACGGCCCCTGGTTGTCGGACCGGTTGCTCGAGCTCGGCGTCGAGCTGGCGCACATCACGATCTGCGGGGACCGGCCCGGCGACATCGAGGCGCAGCTGCGCTTCATGGCCGATCAGGGGGTGGACCTGGTGATCACGAGCGGCGGCCTGGGCCCTACCGCCGACGACATGACCGTGGCAACCGTGGCCCGCTTCAGTGGCCGCGAGCTGCTGCTCGACGAACGTGTCGAGGGCCGCATCTTCGAGATCCTGCAGCCACTCATGAAGCGCTTCCAGCACTGGGATCCGGAGGCCATGAAGGCCGCCAACCGCAAGCAGGCGATGATCCCCGAGGGCGCCGTGGTGATCGATCCGGTGGGCACGGCGCCCGGCGTGGTGGTCCCGGGCAAGCCGACCGTGGTGGTGCTGCCGGGGCCGCCGCGCGAGCTGCATCCCATGTGGGAGGTGGCTGTGCAGACCGAGCCGGTTCAGGCGGCGATCGCCGGGCGCACGAGCTACGACCAGGCGATGGTGCGCATGTTCGGGTTGCCGGAGTCCGGCCTGGCCGAGACGCTGCGCGACGCCGAGAGCGAGGTCGACGGGTTCGAGGCGCTCGAGATCACCACCTGCCTGCGCCGCGGCGAGATCGAGATGGTCACGCGCTACGAGCCCGCGGCGGAGGGCGCCTACGAGAGCCTTCTGGGCCTGCTGCGCGAGCGCCACGCCCGCGAGATCTTCTCCGAGGACGGCTCGCGCATCGACGACCGGGTGGCCTCGCTGCTGGCCGGCCGCCGGGTGGCCACCGCGGAGTCCTGCACCGCCGGGCTCGTGGCGGCGCGCCTGACCGACCGCCCGGGCTCGTCGGCCTATGTGGCCGGCGGGGTGGTGGCGTACGCCAACGAGGCCAAGGTCCGCCTGCTGAACGTCGATCCGGCGCTGATCGAGAAGCATGGCGCCGTGTCCGAGGAGGTGGCCGAGGTGATGGCGCAGGGCGCCCTGAGTCGCTTCGAAGCCGACACCGCCGTGTCGGTGACCGGGGTGGCCGGCCCGGACGGGGGCAGCGAGGACAAGCCGGTGGGAACGGTGTGCTGGAGCGTGAAGCTCGCCGACGGCGGCGGGTTGACGCGCCGGGCGCTGTTGCCCGGCGACCGCGCGGACATCCGCGACCGCGCGACCACCGTGGCGATGCACCTGCTCCGCCGTGCCCTCAGCGGGGAGGACGGCTTCCCCTGAGCGGGCCGCGGGCGCGGATGTTTGTGGCCCTCGACCTGCCCGAAAGGGCGAGGTCGGCTCTGGGCGAGTGGCGCGACGCACTGGTGGCCGGCCGTAGCGACCTGCGCCCGGTCGCCGCCGACGCCCTTCACGTTACGCTCGTGTTCCTGGGCTGGCAGGACGAGTCGGCGGCCGAGCGCATAGCTGAGGCGGCCTTTGCGGGCGCCGCCGAGCCCGCGCCGCTTCTGACTCCGGGCGAGCTGCGCGCCCTGCCGCCACGCCGCCCGCAGCTGTTCGCGCTCGATCTGGCCGACGCGGAGGGGAGGGCGGGGGAGCTGCAGGCCGCCGCCTCGGACGCCCTCGAGTCAGGCGGCTGGTGCCGGCCCGAGAAGCGGCCGTTCTGGCCCCATCTCACCCTGGCCCGGGTCAAGCGCGGCGAGCGCGCGTCGCCGCTGACGGGTCCACCCGCTCCAGCCCAGCAGTTCGAGGCCCCGGCGATCACGCTCTATCGCTCGACGCTGCGCCCGCAGGGGGCTCTGTACGAGCCGCTGGCCCGGCGCTCGCTCTGAGCAGCCGGCAAGGCTGGCGTACGGTTTCGGAGATGCCCGCCATCGTGCTGCCCGATCCCCCGCTCGGCGACAGCGAAATCGTGCTTCGACCCTGGAGTAGGGACGACGTGGCGGCCATCACGGCCGCCTGCCAGGACCCGGAGATCCCGCGCTGGACGGTCGTGCCACAGCCCTATACCGAGCGCCACGCCCGTGACTTCGTGGCCGGCCGGGACGCTGATCTGGCCGCCGGGCGCGAGCTGGCGCTGGCGGTGGTCGATGGCGGCGATGTCGTCATGGGTGCGATGGGCATGTCGAACTTCGACTGGCCCGATCTGAAGGGTGAGATCGGCTACTGGGTGGCGCGGGAGGCCCGCGGGCGTGGCGTGGGAACGCGTGCGGCACGGCTGCTCTCCACGTGGGCCCTGACCGGGCTCGGGCTCGAGCGCCTGGAGCTGCTGGCCAACCCGGAGAACGTGGCCTCGCAGCGACTCGCCGAGGGCGCCGGGTTCACCCGCGAGGGCCTGCTGCGGCTTTACCGGCGCCGTCACGGGGTTCGCGAGGATCTGGTGATGTTCTCCCGCCTGGCGGAGGACATCGAACCCTGATGCCCGTGCACCGCTCCGCGGCCGAGGGCTTTGCCCGCTCTGCCGCCGCCTACGAGCGCGGGCGCCCGGGCTATCGGACCCAGGTTCAGCTGTGCGTGCGGCGCTGAGGACGCCGCGGGCTCAGGCCGGCCGCAGCTCGATCACCGGGATCTCGCGGTGCGCGGCCCGCTTGCGGTACTCCTTCCAGCCCGGATAGATCTCTACGCCGCGGGCGTACCAGCGCTCGCGTTCCTCACCGGTCAGCTCCTGAGCCTCGACCTGCCGGCGTGCGCCCTCGAACACGATGCTCGCCCGGGGGTTGGCGCGCAGGTTGTAGTACCAGGACGGGTTGCTGTGCTGCCCGAAGTTGGAGGCGATGACGATCAGCCGCTCGCCCTCGGGCACGCCCACCACCGGCAGCGTGCGCTCCCGGCCGCTGCGGGCGCCGGTGGTGGTGAGCTGGACCACGGGCAGTCCGGTGACCAGCGAGGTGAAGGTCGCCCGGCCGCTCGTCATCCGGTAGACCACGCGGTCGATGTGATGGAGGGTGCGGGCGTAGAACCACGAGATCGGGGCCACTCCGCCGGACCAGCGCATGAACCGCCGGAACGGTCCCACCTTGTCGAATCCGTACATGGCCTCTCCTCGTTGTCGGCTGTTGGTCTGTCTGACGCCAGGCGGGGCGCGGTATTCCCGCAAGCATGACCGATCGGAGGCCGGTCGACGCGGCGGTTGCGGCAGCCCGGGCCGGCGGGATTGACGCGCGTGACCCGACCGTCCTGCGCGACCGGGTGGCGGAGCGGCTGCGGGCTATCCGCTGATCGGGGGCGAACATCTGTCCGGCCCCGCTCCTAGCTTGTGAACCTCAAGAGCTTCGAGGAGAACAGCATGGACAAGGAGCAGCAGAAGGCCGCTCAGGCGCGCGAGGCTGCGCTGAAAGGGGCACTAACCCAGATCGAGCGCCAGTTCGGGCAGGGCTCGATCATGAAGATGGGAGACGACGCCGCACAGGTGCGTGTGGCCGCGGTGCCCACGGGCGCGCTGTCTCTGGATCTCGCGCTGGGCGTCGGCGGGCTGCCGCGCGGGCGGATCGTCGAGATCTTCGGCCCGGAGTCGTCGGGTAAGACCACGCTCCTCTACCACGTGCTGGCCAACGCCCAGAAGCTGGGCGGGATCTGTGCGTTCATCGACGCCGAGCACGCGATGGACCCGCTGTACGCCAAGCGCATCGGCGTGGACGTGGACGAACTGCTCGTGTCCCAACCCGACCACGGCGAGCAGGCGCTCGAGATAGCCGACCTGCTGATCCGCTCCGGTGCGGTCGACATCGTCGCCATCGACTCCGTCGCGGCGCTCACGCCCAAGGCCGAGCTCGAGGGCCAGATGGGCGACCAGACGGTTGGCCTCCAGGCACGCATGATGTCCCAGGCGATGCGCAAGCTGGCCGGCAACCTGAACCGAGCCAACACCCTCTGCGTGTTCACCAACCAGATCCGCGAGAAGGTGGGGGTGATGTTCGGCAGCCCGGAGACGCAGCCCGGTGGTCGTGCGCTCAAGTTCTATTCCTCGCAGCGGCTTGACATCCGGCGCATCGAGACGCTCAAGGAGGGCACCGAGGCGGTGGGCAACCGCGTGCGCGTCAAGGTGGTCAAGAACAAGGTCGCAGCGCCCTTCCGCCAGGCTGAGTTCGACATCGAGTACGGCCAGGGCATCAGCTCGGAGGGCTGCGTCCTCGATCTGGGCATCGAGCACGGAATTGTTCAGAAGTCGGGTTCGTTCTTCTCCTATGGGGATGACCGGCTCGGACAGGGGCGCAACAACGTGAAGGGTTACCTCCGCGAGAACCCTCACGTGAAGGTCGAGATCGAGGGCAAGATCTACGAGGCCCTCGGTGTCGAGCCCGCCGCGGTGCCGCTGGCGGCGGTCGCGCCGGATGACGGCGCTGTGCCGGAGGACGGGGAGCCGGCGGCGGCAGCCGAGGCGGCCGCACCGGCCGAGCCTGCCGAGACAGCTGAGGAGCGGGAGGCCGCCTGAGCGGCGCCATGGACGAGTTCGACCTCGATGCCTCCGCCCCGCCGGGCGGACGATCGGAGACCGAGCGCGCGATCGAGCTCGCCTACAAGGCGGTCGCCCGGCGTGAGCGGACGGTCGCGGAGTTGCGCACATGCCTGGAGCGCAAGCGGGTCGAGCCGGAGGCGATCGAAGCCGCGGTCGAGGAGCTCGAGGGCAGCGGCTTCCTCGACGATGCGCGCTACGCCTGCCAGTACGCGGAGGACAAGCAGCAGCTCGAGCAGTGGGGCGGCGACCGGATTACGCGCGAGCTGCACAAGCGCGGGGTCGCGCAGGACCTGATCGACGCCGCACTCTGCGACCGCAGTCGCGAGGCCGAGTTCGACACGGCGCTGGTGCTCTTGGAGCAGCGCCTCGGCGCGCCGCCCGCCGATGACCGTGAGCGCGACCGGGCCTGGCGCCTGCTGGTTCGGCGCGGCTATGCGCCCGAGATCGCCTACGAGGCCGTCAGGGCCTTTGAACAACGCGAGCAGCGCCCGCGGGCGGCCTGACGGCCGGCCCTCGCAAGGGCTCCCTGTGTATCGCTCCGCGCCGGTTGCGGGCGCAGCCCCTGAGGGTTACCCTCCTGTTAACGCGGCCGGCACGGCCGCCGTGAGACAAAAGACGAGCAAATCGCCTGATTTTCCCTTGAGCGTAGTCCCGACAAACTCATACGCACCTCTCGGAAGGAGCATTCGAGAGGGTCCATAAGCGGCAGCACGCGCGCGCCCCCCGAGGCGCGCGCCCTTGCTCCTGGCGACGTCTGGTGTCTTGCGGCCAACGTGCCGCACCGCTCAACCGAACTTAGGCTGAGACCGGTGCTCTGCGCCGGAACGAGAGGACACGGAAATGGACATCGTGTTGGCGGGGCTTGTCGCGGCGGCGGTCGCGGTGGCGGTCGTCATGCTGATACAGCGCCCCCGCGCGGTGCAGGCCGGCGGCGGGGCGGTGGCCGCTCCTGAACACGTGGCCCCGGCCGAGCCGCGGCCCGGCGCGCGCCGGGACGGACTCGAGGAGGAGCTGCTGGCCCGGCGCACCGAGATCGCGCGCCAGGAGGAGCGCCTCCACGCCCGCGAGACCTCGCTCGAAGCGCTGAATCAGCAGCTCGCCGGGCGCGAGCGTTCGCTGGAGGACCGCGGCCGCAATCTCGACCGTGCCCGCGAGGAGCTCAAGGAGGCCAAGGGCAGGCAGATACGAGAGCTCGAGCGCGTGGCCGGCCTGAGCGCAGGCCAGGCCAAGCAGATCCTGATGCGCGAGCTGGAGGACGAGCTGCGCCACGAGAGCGCCCGGCTGATCCGCCAGGTCGAGGAGGAGACCCGTCACGACGCCGACAGGAGGGCCCGCAGCATCCTCGCCGCCGTGATGCAGCGTGTGGCCTCGAGCCACTCGGTGGAGACCACGGTCTCGGTCGTGGAGCTCAAGTCCGACGAGCTCAAGGGCCGGATCATCGGCCGGGAGGGACGCAACATCCGCGCCCTCGAGACCCTCACCGGCATCGACTTCATCATCGACGACACCCCGGGCGCTGTGCTGCTCTCCGGCTTCGACGGCGTGCGCCGTGAGATCGCCCGGCTGACGCTGGAGCGGCTGCTGCAGGATGGGCGCATCCACCCGGCGCGTATCGAGGAGGCCTTCCATCAGGCCAAGTCGGAGATCGACCAGCACATCGTGGAGGTGGGGGAGCAGGCGGTGTTCGAGGCCAACGTGGGCTCGATACACCCGGAGCTGGTCAAGGTGCTGGGCAAGCTGCGCTTCCGCACGAGCTACGGCCAGAACGTGCTCCATCACTCGATCGAGTGCGCGCGGCTCGCCTCGATGCTGGCCGACGAGCTGGGGGCCGACCCGCGCGTGGCCGCCCGCGCCGCCCTGCTGCACGACATCGGCAAGGCCGTCTCACACGAGACCGAGGGCCCACACGCTCTCGTGGGCGGTGAGCTCGCGCGGCGCTACAAGGAGTCCGAGGCCGTGGCGCACGCCATGGAGGCCCACCACAACGAGGTCGAGCTGCAGACCGTGGAGGCGGTGATCGTCCAGATCGTCGATTCGCTCTCGGGTGCCCGCCCCGGGGCCCGCGGCGAGTCGCTGGAGCAGTATGTCAAGCGCCTGCACGAGCTGGAGGCCATCGCCACCCGCCACGAAGGGGTCGAGAAGGTCTACGCGATGCACGCCGGGCGCGAGATCAGGGTGATCGTCCAGCCGGAGACGATCGACGACGACGGCGCGGCGCTGCTCTCGCACGAGATCGCGCGCGACGTGGAGAAAGAGCTCGAGTACCCCGGCCAGATCAAGGTCACGGTGATACGCGAGAGCAGGGCGACCGACTATGCGAAATGAGACATTTCTTCGTATGGCGCGGACTGGACGAGTGGCGGGCGGAGTCGTGTACCGCCGAGCTGGGTGACGAGGGGCTGCACGCCCGCGGCGTCCAGATCGGCCCCAAGCACCGGATCCGCTACGAGGTCGTTACCGACCCCGCTCTGATCACCCGCATCCTGTTCGTTCGCTCCCACACCGCCGAGGGCGAGCGCTCGCTGCGTCTCGCCCGCGACCCCGACGGGTCCTGGTCGGCTGACGACGAGCCCCTGGCACATGTGCAGGGAGCACTCGACTGCGATGTCGCGCTGTCGCCGCTCACCAACTTCATGCCGGCGCGGCGGCTCGGCCCGGAGCCGGCCGATCACGTGATGGCGTGGGTAGCGGTGCCCGGACTGGAGGTGCTGCGCTCCGAGCAGCGCTACGAGCCCGTCGGGCCCGGCCGCGTCCGCTACGTGGGCCTCGACCACGAGTTCAGCGCCGAGCTGGAGCTCGACGAGCACGGCTTCGTGAGCCGCTATCCGGGCCTGGCCGAGCGCGCGTAGAGCTGGTCGAGCTGCGCGGCGAGGCCGTGTGGGCGCCGTCATGCGCTACGCCGGATCGGCGGTGCTCTCGTGGGCCCGCGTTCGGCCGCGAGCACCGCCAGCGACTCCAGCACCCCGATCCGCTCGCCCGTGGCCCAGGTCTCCTCCGGGCTCAGGTCGCCCCAGAGCCGTTCCAGGTCGTCGATCCGCTCCCCGCGGGCGCGGACGATCACGAGCTCGCTCACCTGGCCCAGGCTATCCTCGGGCGGCGTGAAGCGGTATCACCTCACCACCTTCGGGTGCCAGATGAACGAGCACGACTCGGAGCGCATGAAGGGCATGCTCGAGTCCCTCGGCTACGACGAGGTCGAAGCACGCGAGAGCGCCGACCTCATCCTCTTCAACACCTGTTCGATTCGCGAGAAGGCCGACAACCGGCTGGTGGGCCACCTCGGCGAAGCTAAGCGCCTGAAGCGCGAGGATCCATGACCTCGACAGGCTCACCATCGAGTTCGACTGACATCACCGACAGCGCGTTGAAGGCGATCGGCCGTCCGGTCGCTTCCTCGCAGATCAGCGTGACGGTGGCGCGCGCCAGCCGTTCGCGGTCGCCGGAAAAAATGCCGTAAGTGAGGCTTTCCTCAGGCAGAGTTTTGGCCGCCACGACGCGTAGTTGCGCTACCAGTTCGCCGAGTTCAGCTTCGGAAAGCGACAGGCCGGGGGTTTCGACAATGCGCGTGACCAGCCCGGCATGGGTGCGCAGGGTGAGATCGATGGTCGGCTGGCGCAGCGCTTTCAGCCAGAAGACGCCATAGCCGCCCAGACGACCGGCCGCGGAGCGGATCTGCCCGCGGTATGACGGATCACCGAATTGCCGCTCAAGAAAAACGCCATACCACTTGCCCGCACTCGGTCCGGATTTGTCCACCAAGACCGTCCAGGAGCCATGAGTGCGACACGTTACGGTGGCAGGAGGGTAAACGATGTGTTGGTGACGTCAAACATTCCGGCAAGACAGGAAAACGGCGGATGCCGAAGCATCCGCCGCCTGCCTTCGCCAGCACCGCGTCACAGGTTACGCGGCCTTGGAAACTACAGGGGTAAATTGGAGATTCCCGAAGCCTTGGAAACTTCCATCAGCAGCCGTTCGGCCTTGGCATCCTCGATGCGGTTCACAAAGCGGCTGCTCTCATGCACGTCACGCACGGTCTTGGTCAGGGTGGCGCAGGACTGAACGAGCATTACGATGCCCATCGCGAGATAGCCCTTGATCCACAAATCGACCGGCAGAAAGTAAACGCCGATGGCGACCAGGAACGCCGAGGTGGCGAACGAAGCATAGGTAAAGGTGACCCAGGCGTTGCTGTGGCTGAATATTCTAATTCATGGCGCCATCCTGCAAATGAGATCATGCGATGAAATATCGGTCTTAGACGGGCAGCATGCGCTTTGCGAAACAGCGCCGCAACCTCATCCGCCCGGCGACCGAACTGCGTCACTCCGGCGGCAGTCAAGACCGGAATGTTTGCGCAGATGACTCAGACTCATATTGACTTCATGCTGTCGAAGATTCCGATGGGCCGCTTCGGTGAGGTCGACGAGATCGCTGCCCTCGTCACCTGGCTCGCGACCGAAGAGTGTTCGTTCTCGACTGGCGCGGTATTTGACCTGTCGGGTGGCCGCGCAGTCTATTGATGCGCTACGCGACGCAAGCGCTGCAGCAATTCGCGCGCGATCTACTGATTGGCGTGGGTCTCGAGCGGGACATGGCGTCGGTGGTCGCCGAGGTCTTGCTCGAAGGCGATCTACTCGGACACGACACGCACGGCTTGGCGCTGCTGGCGTCGTACCTACGCGAGCTCGACACCGGAACGATGGCCAAGAACAGGAAGCCATCGTGTACTCGAGCAACGCACCGGCAGCGCGCTATGGGACGGTGGCCGTTTGCCGGGGCCGTGGCTGACGCGGCTTGCAATCGACGATGCGATCGAGCGCGCGCGCAAGTGCGGAACCGGCACGGTAGTCATTCGCCGCAGCCATCACATCGCGTGCCTCGCCGCGTATCTGGCGCGCGCCACCGAGCGCGGTTTCGTTCTGATGCTTTCGTGTTCCGATCCGAACGCAGCGAGCGTTGCGCCATACGGCGGAACGCGGGCAGTATTCACTCCTGATCCGATCGCATTCGGCTTTCCGACTGCAGGCGATCCGGTATTGATCGATCTGTCGGCATCGCTGACGACCAACGGAATGACTGCGCGGCTGCACAAGCGCGGTCAACGCCTCTCACATCCGTGGTTGTTAACGGCAGAAGGCGACGCCACCGATGACCCGACGGTCTTGTTCTCCGAACCGCGCGGCACGATATTGCCCGCCGGTGGCATCGACGCGGGGCACAAGGGCTACGCGCTCGCGTTGATCGTCGAGATTCTGACCGGAGGACTGGCGGGCTTCGGCCGCGCCGACGCAAAAGAAGGCTGGGGCGCGACGGTGTTCGTGCAGGCGATCGATCCGGCGGCGTTCGGCGGGCTCGACGCATTGGCCCGGCAAGCCGAGTGGATCGCACAGGCTGTCGTGACAATCCGCCGCGCGCAGGCGTTTGACACAGTTCGCATGCCCGGCGAGCGTGGGCTCGCGAAGCGTCGCGATCAGCTTGCGCACGGAGTTGCGCTGCACGCGGACATCCTGCCCGCGCTGCAAGAGTGGTCGACGCGGCTTTCGGTGCCGATGCCCGCTCCAGTACGGAGTTCGCTTTGCACTGGATAATCCGGCTCCCCTCGGAGCTGAAAATGATTCGTCCAACGATCGACGCACTATCTGCGTCGCGTATCCGCGAAGTTGCCAATGCGGGCCTCGGCCGCTCCGATGTATTGAAATTCTGGTTCGGTGAAGGCGATCAGGTCACGCCCGCCTTTATCCGCGATGCTGCCAAGGCGTCGCTCGATGCCGGCGAAACGTTTTACAACCATAACCTCGGTCTGATCGAGCTCCGCGAAGCACTGGCTGCGTACGCCAATCGTCTTCATGCCCCGGTTGAGCGCATCGACGTCGACCGCATTGCGGTCACCAGCGCAGGCGTGCACGCGCTATCGCTGATCGATCAGGCGCTGATTGATCCCGGCGATCGTGTCGTAATCGTCACGCCCGTTGGCCGAACCTGACCGCGATGCCGCGCATCATGAGCGCCGACGTCGTCCCGGTCTCATTGACTTGCCACAACGGCGCGTGGTCGCTCGACTTGCAACAGCTGCTCGACGCGGCAACTCCGAACACGCGGATCGTGCTGGTGAACTCGCCGAACAATCCGACCGGCTGGACGATGCCGCAGCACGACTGGGATCAACTGCTCGCGCACTGCCGCCGGCACGGCATCTGGCTCGTCAGTGACGATGCGTACGAGCGCATCGTCTTCGAGCCGTCGATGACCATCAACGGCCACGCGCCGAGCGTGCTGTCGCAGATCGGTGACGACGATCGCGTCATCAGCGCCAATACATTTTCGAAGAGCTGGACGATGACCGGATGGCGGCTCGGCTGGATCGTTGCGCCGCGCCGCTTTATCGCACAGCTCGGAAAGGTGATCGAGTTCAATACTCGTGCGCGCCGCCGTTCGTGCAGCGCGCGGGACTGGTCGCCGTCAACGACGGCGAGTCGTGCGTGCAGCAAACCGTCGCGCGTCTGCACGCTTCACGCGATCTGCTCGTGGCCGCGCTGGCCGCCATGCCCGGAGATTGAAGTCGCGCCGCCGCCCGGCGCGATGTACCTGTTCTTTCGCATCGTTGGCCGCAGCGACGACAGCGTCGCACTCGCCAAGCAACTGGTCGCCGAAGCCGGTCTCGGACTGGCCCGGGTGCCGCGTTCGGTCCTGAAGGCGAAGGCTATTTGCGCTGGTGCTTTGCCGCATCCGAAGAGTTGCTGACGCAAGGCGCGTCACGATTGGCTGGATTCTTGAGCGCTTAGCGCATGCGATCGTGTTCCAGCGCGCCGTACTCCCATCGAACGCCTCCTCGACATCACGATCCCGCGGTTCAGGCAGGCTGCTGTTCGACCAGTCCGCGCTTGATCAACAGCGGCTCGACCGTTGCATCGCGGCCGCGAAACGCGCGATACGCAGCGCGCGGCTCGATCGTGTTGCCCGACGAGTAGACATACTTCAGCAACCGCGCGGCGACCGCAGCATCGAATGGATTGCCCGCCTCGACAAACGCGTCGTAACCGTCGGCATCCAGCACCTCGGCCCACATGTAAACGTAGTAGCCCGCTGCATAGCTGGAACTCGAAAACAGGTGCCCGAAATGCGGCAGTCGATGGCGCAGCACCATTTCGCGCGGCATTCCGAGGCGGGCCAGCTCGTCCTGCTCGAACCGCGTGATGTCGACCCCGTCGTCTGCCGCTTGCGCATGCAGCGCCATGTCGAGCAATGCGCACGCGGTGTATTCGACCGTCTCGAACCCCTGATTGAAGTGTTGCGCCTGCTGCAGCCGCTCGATCAACTCATCCGGCATCGGTGCTCCGGTGTCGACGTGCAGTGCATGCTTCTTCAGCACCTCGGGCTCGAGCGCCCAGTGTTCGAACAACTGCGACGGCAGCTCGACGAAGTCGCGCAGCACGCGCGTGCCGGACAGACGCTCGTAAGTCACCTGCGAAAGCAGGCCGTGCAAGCCGTGACCGAACTCGTGAAACAGCGTGCGGACGTCGTCGAGCGACAGCAGCGTCGGCGCGCCCTTGGCGAAGTTGTTGTTGTTGACCACGATCGGCAGCACATCACCGTCGATGCGCGACTGCGAGCGATAGTTGCTCATCCAGGCACCGCCGCGCTTGGTCGGGCGTGCGAAGTTGTCGTGCAGGAACACGCCGATCGGATACTCGCCGCGCCGCACTTCGTAGACGCGCACGTCGGGGTGATACGCAACGATATCGGGCCGCCTGACGAACTCAATCCGAACAGTCGATGCGCGCAATCGAACGCGGCCTCGACCATGCGATCGAGCGCGAAGTACGGTTTGACCATCGCGTCGTCGATGTCGTAGCGCTGCTTGCGCACGAGCTCGGCGTAATAGCGCCAGTCCCACGGCGCGATATCGGCCGGCTCGCCGCGGGCGATGGCCATGGCGCGCAGCGCCTGGACTTCTTCGGCCGCTTTCGCCTTCGCCGGCTCCCAGACGTTTGCGAGCAGCTTCGCGACCGCGTCCGGCTTGCCCGCCATCCGGTCGATCAGCGCGTAGTCGGCAAAGTTCGCATAGCCGTTTAGCCGCGCCTGTTCGGTACGCAGCTTCAGGATTTCGCGCGCGATCGGGCGGTTGTCGTGCGGACCGTCGTTTTCACCGCGGCGAGTCCACGCATTGAACGCCTGCTCGCGCAGATCGCGCCGTTCGGAATCGTCAAGAACGGAACGATCAGTGACCGGCTGAGGCGATCGCGGACGCGTCCGGCCTGCCGTGCTGCTCGGCCGCAGTTTTCGCAGCGGCACGCACCGTCTCGGGTAGACCCTTTAAGTCTTCTTCGCTGTTTAGCCACAGACACCACTCGGCTTCGTCAGCCAGCACGTTTTGCGAGAAAGCGGTTTGAAGCTGAGCGAGGCGCTCGACAATCTCGCTCAATCGTTTCTTCGCCTCCGGCGACAGTCGGGCACCGGCCAGCACTGAGTCCAGATGTACACGCTCGAGCAATCGCATCTGCTCGGCATTCAACGACAACGTCTCGCGTCTCGCATAAAGCTCGTCGATGCGCGCGAACAGTTTCTGTTCGAGCAGAATCGCGTTTTCATGCGCGGCCAGTCTCGGCGCGACTTCGCGCTCGACCGCCTGCAATTCCGGCGACGTCTCGGACGCAGTCAGATTAAGAACAGTTGCTCGGTGCGTGTCAGCAGCCGGCCGCTGCGGTCGAGCGCTGCAATCGTGTTCTCGAACGTCGGCACAGCGGATGCATTGGCGATGCGTTCGATCTCGCCCCGATGCACGCGCATCGCTTGTTCGAACGCGGGCGCAAAGTGTTCGGGGCGTGCGCGCTCAAAAGGCGGAAGGCCAAACGGTTCATCCCAAGCTTGTAACAACGGATTGTTGCGATCGAGGGCGTTCATAGACAGAAGACTTTGGTGTGACCGCTAACGATACCGAATCGTCCGCTTGTCCGGCGAACGTGCGCAGCACTTCGGCGCGACGCCGAAGACTTTAGGGCCGGGCCGCCGTCAATCACGCGTCTAAGGTTTACAAGCGTTTCGCTTTGTAAAGTTTCTTTTCCGAATCCGGCCTACGCACGACAGTCGCTCCACGGACGGATTGGGAGAACACGATGGAACAAAAGCTTGCCCGCCACGCGGCGCGGATTCTCTTTGCCGCGGCGGTCGGCGCCACCACGGCGGTGGTTACCGGGTGCGGGAGCGGCGGTTCATCCCCTGCGCCCGCGCCGCCTCCTGCACCACCGGCGCCGGCCCGACCGCAGACGAGGCAGCCCGTTTCCTGACGCAGGCGACGTTTGGACCGACTGATACCGACATCGCGCGCGTGCAAGCAATCGGCTATTCCGGCTGGATCGACGAGCAGTTCGCATTACCGCCGACGCCTCATTTGCCTTACGTACAAGCGAACTATATCGCGGGCCCGAATGTCGGCAATTTTATCTTCATGCAGGACTCGTTCTGGCAGCAGGCGATCCCAGCGCCGGACCAGCTGCGCCAGCGAGTGAAATTCGCGCTGTCGCAGATCGTCGTTGTCTCTGGCGCGACAACACGATCGCTGCCTTTCGCCGACGGCCTCGCAAATTACGCCGATCTGCTGGGCCAGCATGCGTTCGGCAACTACCGGCAGCTGATGCAGGCGTCGCGACCAGCCCGATGATGGGCATTTACCTTCTCATCTCGGCAACAAGAAAGCCGACCCGGTGACGGCGCGTACCCGACGAGAACTTCGCGCGCGAGGTGATGCAGCTCTTCACGATCGGGCTCACCAGTCAACCCCGACGGCACGCCGACATGGTCAACGGCGCGCCGGTCGAGACGTATAACAACGCCGACATCACCGGGCTGGCACGTGTGTTCACCGGCTGGAGCTGGGCTGCGACCGGCACCACCGAACGCAGAGTTTCAGCGGCCCGGCGTGACCGATCCGCACCGCACCGTCAAGCCGATGAAGCTGTATCCGCAGCTATCACGAAACCGGCAGCAAGACTTTCCTCAACCACGTCCCGGCGAATACGTCGGCACAGGACAGTCTGAAGCTCGCGCTCGACCGCCTGTTCAACCATCCGAACCTGTGCCCGTTCATCGGCCGCCAGCTGATCCAGCGCCTGGTCACGAGCAATCCTTCCCCCGCGTATGTCGGCCGCGTGTCAGCCGCCTGCGTCAACAATGGCGGGGGCGTCCGCGGCGACATGAAGGCGATCGTTCGCGCGATCCTGCTCGACGGTGACGCGCGCGAGCGGCAGCTCGACCGATCCTCAGTTCGGCAAGCTGCGCGAGCCGGTACTGCGGCTGTCGCAGTGGGCGCGCTGCTTCGGGGCGACCTCGGCTTCGGGCAACTGGCTGATTCGCAATCTCGACAGCCCGTCGACCTCGCTCGGCCAGCAGCCGTTGCGCGCGCCGTCGGTGTTCAATTTCTTCCGTCCCGGCTATGTGCCGCCCAACACTGCGATCGCCAGCGCGGGACTGGTCGCACCGGAGTTCCAGATCACCGGCGAAACGTCGGTCGCCGGCTATACCAACTTCATGCAGGGCGTGATTCAGCCGGCGTCGGCGTGGGTCGCGATGTGCGTGCCGCTTATACGCGAGTTCGCGGTCGCCGACAACACCGATGCGCTGATCGACCGTGTCAACCGATGCCTGATGGCTGGCGCAATGGGAACCAGCTACGCCAGGATCTGCGCACTGCCGTCAACGCGATCGCGACTCCGAACGGCCGCGCCAACCGCGTCTACACCGCGGTGCTGCTGACGATGGCCTCGCCCGAATACCTGGTGCAGAAATAGTGCCGAGGAACGCAGATGAGCCCGCGAATGCCGCCCGCCGTATCTTTCTGCGCCAGGCCTCTGCCTGATCGCAGGCACCGCCGCACCTTTCGCGTTGAATCTCGCCTCGATCGGCGAGGCGTCGGCCCACCGCCGCCGATTACAAGGCGCTGGTATGTGTGTTCCTTTACGGCGCCAACGACGCCCACAACACGGTCGTGCCCTACGACGCGACCGAACTACCGAACTATCCTCGGTCGTCGGGGAATCGCCTGGAAGCAGTCGCGGACCTGACGCCGCTCGTTCCGATCACACCGCTTTCGGACGGTTTGCAGCTCTCGTTGCCCACCGCGCTCGCGCCATTGGCCGCGCTGTTCGATCGGCCAGTGCGCAGTGGTCGCGAACGTCGGTCCGCTGGTTGTGCCGACCATCGTGCGCAGTTTCAGCGCCCGGTGTCCGCTGCCGCCG
>CAWEZC010000002.1:0-64632 GCA_963813495.1 uncultured Thermoleophilaceae bacterium | reverse complement strand
GCAGCAGCGACTGGCCGACGCTGCCGGCCAGGGCCTGGCCCAGCCGTCCGCGATGGGACGAACCCACCAGGATCAGGTCGGCGTCCGTCTCTTCAGCCAGCTCGTGCAGGCCGCGTGCGGGGGAGCTGCTCGGAATGGCTTCCGCTTGGGCTCCCACCGACTCCGCCGCGCGTTCCACCGACCGCGCGTACTCCTCCTCCGCCTGCTTGAACCAGGGGTCCCGTCCCCAGACCGGATCGAAGTGGAACACACCGGCCACCAGAAGCTTCGCCCCGGTCGCATCGGCCAGAAGCTTGCCGAGCGCGAGGGCATCCACGGCCTGGTCGCTCTGGTCGTAGCCGATGATGATCGTGCCGAACATTAGCCAGCAGCCTTGTCCTTCGGGCGACCCACGGCATCGGCGTACAGTCCGGGCCGCGGTCCGTAGTTGTCCGCAGTATGGAGGGGATATCATCGGAGCGGCCTGAGAGGTGGTCAACGATCGCCGGATCTGGCGACGGAGCCGGGCAGATCGAAAGCCATCCCACCCTCACAGAAACGCAGCTGCAGCGCCTGCTGGAGGCCGGGCGAGGGCTTGTCGCCGAGCTCGATGTCGAGCACGTGCTCCAGCGGCTGCTCGAGACCGCACGTGAGCTCACCGGCGCCCGCTACGCGGCGCTCGGTGTCCTCGACGAGGAAAAGCGCGAGTTGGAGCGCTTTCTCTTTGTCGGCGTGGACGAAGAGACGAGACGCCGTATCGGCCCTCTGCCGAGGGGCCGCGGCGTGCTCGGGGAGCTGATTAGCGATCCGCGCCCACTGCGGCTGGGCGACGTCAAGGATCATCCTCGCTCCTACGGGTTTCCGCCGGGCCACCCGCCGATGGCTGCCTTCCTAGGAGTTCCCATAGCCATCCGCGGTGAGGCCTACGGCAATCTCTACCTCACCGAGAAGCGCCGGGGCGGAGAGTTCGACGATCTCGACCAAGAGCTCCTGGAGGTGCTCGCTGAGTGGGCAGCGATCGCAATCGACAATGCACGTCTCTACGAGTCTCTCGCGAGCAGGAGCTCGGAGCTCGAACGCACGGTCCGCGGGCTCGAGGCGACCGCCACGGCGACCCGTACGCTTGCTCTTGAGACCGAGCTCGAGCGCGTAGTGGAGCTGGCGGCAAAGCGGGGACGCGACATCGTTCGCGCGCGCGCCCTGCTGATCCTGCTCGAGCGCGACGGAACGCTGCGCGTTGCCGGCTGGGCGGGGGAGATCGAGGACTCGCAGCAAACGGCAACCCTCCCGCTGTCCGGATTGCTCGCCGGACGGGTTGTGTCCGGCGGCAAGTCCGAGCGCGTGACCAACCTTGCCGATCGAGTGGGGCATGGCCTGGAGACGGTCGCGGGAGACGCCGCTGCCGCGCTCATCGTGCCGCTGGGCTTCCGCGGCCGGGCTCGCGGGATGATCGTGGCCCTCGACCGCCTGGGTGACTCGCCTGTGTTCGACGCCAATGACGAGCACCTGCTGGCTTCGTTCGCAGCCAGCACGGCCATAGCGATCGCGACGGCCCAATCGATCGAAGCGGACCGGCGCCGATGGCTGGTTCGCGCCTCTGAGGCGGAGCGCAAGCGGTGGGCGCGGGAGCTCCACGACGAAACGCTCCAAGAGCTCGGGGCCCTGAAGCTGATGTTGGAGGCCCGGCTCGCTACGGGGTCGTCGGAGCCGCCCGAGTGCGCCGAGCCGGCGATCGACCAGCTCAAGAACACGATTCGCGGGCTGCAGACTCTGATCACCGAGCTGCGCCCCGCGGCGCTCGACGAGTTGGGGGTGGAACCGGCGGTGTACGCACTGGCGGCCCGCGTGGCGGCCGTATCCGGCCTGGAGATAGAAACCAGGGTCGATCTGGCCTCAGGCGAGGGCCAGTCAACCCGGCGGTTGGAGGCAGAGCTGGAAAGCGCCATCTACCGATTGGTCCAGGAGGCGTTGACCAACGCGGTCAAGCACGCTGACGCGCAGAGAGCATGGGTCGAGATCGTTGAGACCGACGGCAAGGTGGTTGTCAACGTGAGCGACGACGGGCGTGGTTTCGAGTCCGGCGAGGCGGGTCGTGGGTTTGGTCTCGTGGGCATGCGCGAGAGGGCCGAACTCGTGGGCGGTGTCCTTCTGGTGGACTCAGCCCAGGGCCGCGGCACGGCCGTCCGAGCGGAGATGCCCGTCCGCAGGCAGGGCGGACTCCAAAGCCCAGCCGCCTCGGGCGGGATCAGCTGACGCGCCGAGGGCTTGGTCCGGCTGCGCCTGGGTGAGCGAGCTCCACGTCGACGGCCAGACCCCCGGGAACCTGCTCCACCTCCTTATGACTCAAGGCGAGGTACGGCGCCAGGTAACGTCCGGCGATCTTGCCGGGTGGCCACCACAGCGGCCGCTCCGAGACCTCCCAGTCCTCGCCACGCCCGCCGCTCACCTCGGCCCGCATGTAGCGAGGGATCGCGCCGGTGAGGAGCAGGCCACGCAACACCGGCCGGAAAGGCGTTGGCTCGAGCGGGGCGCCGGCTCGCGCGGCGATGGCCTCGGCGGCGGCATCCGCCTGCTGGGCGGCGATACCACCCTGCTTGATCGCACCGTT
Organism: uncultured Thermoleophilaceae bacterium; assembly: GCA_963813495.1. Taxonomy (GTDB): domain Bacteria; phylum Actinomycetota; class Thermoleophilia; order Solirubrobacterales; family Thermoleophilaceae; genus JACVRW01. The sequence continues at coordinate 62,045 of CAWEZC010000002.1, read as the reverse complement.
GGTCGCGTCGCCCGCCGCGTAGATGTCCGCCTCGCCCGCGACTAATCCGTGGAGGTCCACGGGCAGAAAGCCCTCGGCGTCGGCCGGCACCCCGGCAACGTCGGGTCCGCGCAGCCTCGGAAAGCTGACGACCCGCTCCACCGAGATCCCACCGGTGGGCACCATGCCCAGCTCGCCGTCACGGAACTCGGTCGGATAGCAGGAGGTGTGGAGGTCGACGCCACGGTCCCTGAGCATGCCCTCCACAGCTTCCGACGCACGGGCGCCGAACAACTCGAGCGGCCGGGCCTCGGGGGTGACGAGCGACAGCTGCACCTTGCGCAACCCTCGCTCGGCCACGTGGGCGGCAGTCAGGAGCGCGAGCTCGTATACCGGAAGAGGCCACGAGGCCCCGCCCGGCACCGCGAACGCCAAGCGGGTCGTCCGGTGGGACTCCAGTTCGCGAAGCACCGTCCGAAACCGACCGGTGTACGCGTGGCCCTGAATCGTCACGCTGCCGGGGATGGAGGTCGTTGCTCGCGCCCCGACCCCCAGCAGCAAAACGTCGAAGCCGACCGAGCCACCGTCCTCGGTGATCACCCTCCGCGCGACGCCATCCACGCTCTGCACGCCGGCCGGCTGCAGGGAGGCTCCATGATCGCCTGCGATCCGCCCCAGGTCGTAGCGCGTGACGTTGCCCAGGCCAAACGGCTCGGCCACCGCCAGCGGGCGATACTCGAAGTACGGCGTAGGCGTCAGCAGCTCGATGTCGACGCGCTCCTCGGCGAGGCTGCGCAGTGCGATGAGCGCCTCCAGCGCTGCCACGCCACCCCCGGCGATCAGGACTTTGAGTGGCTTTGCGGCCATGCCAGCCAAGGGTGACTAGCCGCAGAAGACACGCCATCCGCAGATCGCCCGCATCGCGTCCGTGATTTCCCGCAGAGGGTAGGCTCGCGCGCGTGGACAGATTCCGGGTGTTGATCTGTGGAGGCGGGATCGCGGCCGTGGAGGCACTGCTGCGCCTGCGCCGCCTGACCGCTGAGGGGCTCGACATCACCCTGCTGACCCCGGCCGAGGAGTTGCGCATCCGCCCGCTTGCTGTGCAGGAGCCCTTTGCGCGCCCGGGCCCCCGGCGCTACCCGCTCCGCCGCATTGCCCAGCGCACCAGTAGCACATGGGTGGAGGACGCGCTCGAGTGGATCGATCCCGACGCCCAGACGGCACACACGAGTGGTGGCGCGTCGCTTCCGTTCGACGCTCTGGTCCTGGCAGTGGGAGGGCGGACGGAGGTCCCCTACGAGCACGTCACCGCGTTCGACGACGCGCATGCGGACGACACCTACCGCGGGCTGGTCCAGGACGTCGAGGAAGGCTATACGCGCAGCATCGCGCTCCTGCTCCCGCCCGGGCCGACCTGGCCGCTGCCGGTGTACGAGCTCGCCCTCATGACGGCCGAGCGGGCGCGCAGCATGGGGCTCGAAGGACTTCCCATCGACCTCATCACACCTGAGAAGACGCCGCTGCAGGCCTTCGGCGCCGCCGCCAGCGAAGCCGTCGCCGAACTGCTGGGACAGTCGGGCGTGACGGTGCATCCGAGCTCCGAAGCCACGGTTCCCGCGTCGCGCCGGCTGCTCATCCACCCGTCCGGCCAGGAACTCGAGCGCGAGCGCATCGTGGCGATGCCGAGGGTCGTCGGCCGCACCATCCGCGGTGTGCCGTCGGATCCCGACGGGTTCTTCCCCGTCGATGGGCACTGCCGTGTGCAGGGCTTGGAACCGCGCGTGTTCGCCGCCGGTGATGCCGCCAACTATCCGATCAAACATGGAGGCCTCGGTGCGCAGATGGCCGACACCGCCGCGGCGGGCATCGCCGCGCTGGCTGGGGCGAAGGTGGACGTGGCGCCGTTGCGGCCTGTGATCCACGGTGTGCTCTACACGGGAGGGCAGCCGCTGTATCTCACCACGCGACTCGACGACGCCGGAGGCGCGGAGTCCGAGGTGACCCGCGAAGAAGGCTGGCCGGCGGGGGAGAAGGTCGTGGCGGAGGAGCTCGGCCCCTTCCTCGAATCACTTGACTAGCGAAACGGCTGCGCTCACCGCTCCACGAGGTCGTGGTCGAGTGCGTATCGCACGAGCTCGGCTCTCGTCGACACGCCGAGTTTCTGCTGGATGTGGCCGCGATGCGTCTCGACGGTCCGCACGCTCAGGTGCAGCCGTTGAGCGATCTCGTTGTTCGTGTGGCCCAAAGCAATCAGACCCAGAACCTCGACCTCGCGGCCGCTGAGCTCGGCGAGCTCACCTACGCGCCCGTCCGGTGCCGCGGCCATGAGGGCTCCCAGATTGGGGTTGAGCCAGGTGCCGCCGCTCGCCGCGGTCTGAATCGCCTGGACGAGCTCACTGCCCGCCGCCTGTTTGAGCACGTATCCGCTGGCTCCTGCTCTGAGTGCCTCACGAGCGAAGGCCGGATCCTCCTGCATCGTCAGCACGACAATCGCCGTTGCGGGGCAGAGCTCCCTGATCGACGGGATGGCCTCGAGGCTCGAACCACCGGGCATGTTCAGGTCGAGAACGAGCACCGTGGGCTGGTATCCGCGGGCGGAACGCTGAGCACCCTCGACATCGCCCGTCTCGGCCACCACCTGGATGTTGGGCTCGTTCTCGAGCAACATGCGCAGTCCACTGCGCACCACGGTGTGATCGTCGGCGAGCACGATCGTGACGGTCGCGTCGCCGGCGCCCACGTCGCTCGTCTCGTTCATCGTGAAGCTCGGAAGGCACCCGAGGGCATCGCCAAAGTGTCCGTGCCGGCCTGATGGCGAGCATCCGCCGCTGCCCGCACCCTTGTGCGGGGAACTACCGACCTGACTCGTTGCCGCTCCGCGTCAGGTGAGATCCGAGCCGGGGTGGAGCACGCCGGCGTCGAGCGAGCTGCGCAGCGGCCAGTCGAGCTCGACCTTGACCTCGATTGCGTCCGGTGGAATCTCGAAGTCGTGCTGCCCGGGCGCAAGGTGAGGGGCCAGGTAACGGCCGGTCATCTTGCCAGGTGGCCACCAGAGCGCACCCTCCGCCGCTTCGGAGCCGTCGCGCTCGGCGCGCCCGAGATCGATGCGCAGGTAATGGGGGGCGTCTCCCGTGAGGAGCAGGCCGTAGAGCACCGGGCGGAAGGGCTCCTGGCTGCCGGCCGCTCCCATACGCGCGGCGATGTCATCCACGACGGCGTCGGCCTGCTGTGCCGCAATGCCGCCCTGCTTGATCGGAAACGTGGTGGCATCCCCAGCCGCGTACACATCCTCGACTCCTTCCACGCGGCCATGACCGTCGACTGGGATGAACCCCATCGTGTCGTGCGGAAGTCCCTCGAGGGCGGCGCCACGGATGCCGGGCAGGCTCACCACGCGCTCAACGGCGACGGTCGCGCCAGACTCACAAACGAGCTCACCGCCGCGAACGGCGACCGGGGCGTCCCCGGGCTCGAAGATGATGCCGGCCTGATCCAAGAGCCCGGCGACCGCGTCCGAGGCCTCTCGGCCGAACAGCTCCAGGGGCTGTGACTCGAAGCTGACGACGCGAACCACGACGCCGGAGAGGCGTAACTTCGAGGCTCGGCGCGCGGTCATCAGGGCCAGCTCGTAGAGAGGAAGAGTCCAGTTCCCGGAAGCCGTCACAGCGAACGTGAGCTGTTTCACACGCCCGTCGTCAAGCTCCCGGAGCAGAGTGCGAAAGCCGACCGAGTAGCCGGGAACACCGAATGCGAGGCTGCCCGGCACTGCGTTGACCGGCTGGGCGCCGATGGCGACGATCAGCAGCTCGTACGGCATCGTCCTGCCGTCCAAGGTGGTGAGGGTGTGCTCAGCGGGCTGGACCGATCGCACTCCCGTGAGGTGCAGGACGGCATCCTGGTCCTTGGCCATGCGCACCAGGTCGAACCGCGCGATCCTACCCTTGCCGAAGGGTTGCGCCACCGCATTCGGCCGATAAGCGAACTCCCACTCCGGTGTCACAAGCTCGAGCTCGACCGCCCTGCCGAGACAGGAACGCAGACCGATCAGGCACTCGAGTGCCGCGACGCCGCCGCCGGCAACTGTGACTCTGGCGGTTCCCGGTGCCATCACCGCAGCGTCGCAGTATCCACTGCGGCGCGCATCGGGGGAATCTGCGGATTCCCGGTGAGGATCTGCCGCACGTTTGACGCGTCGGAGATCGATCAACCGGATGCGGCCGGCGGTTCCCTGACGTCTGCGGGCAGGGCGGCGAGCGCGTATCGAGACGAGTACCTCGCCGACGTCGGCTGCGGCGAGTGCCGGCGCATCATTCACGCCGTCGCCCGTCATTGCCACCACGTCCTCCGTCAACGATCCTGGGCCCGAACTAGCCTGTGTGCGTGGAGACGAAACGCACGACAACTGAGCAGGCCCGCGAGGTCGGCGATCGGATCGGCGTCGACTGGACGCGCATCGACCTGGAGCAGTTCCGCGGCGGGATGGATATCGAGTACGAACACGGCAGTCACGATCCGCAAACCGACGTGACCGGGGACGACCCCGTCGTCACCGGGAAGATCGCGCTGGCGCATCTCAAGGAGTTCCCCGACTATTACGACCGCCTCGAGCGGATGGAGGAAGAGGCGGCGCGCGAGCACGCGAGTGAGTAAGCCGCTCCGGTGCGCATCCGAAGTCGAGGTCTGCAGCGCGACTACGGATATTCGGGTGAGCACGGCGCCGGCGGCAGCGGCGCGGTCTTGCTAGCACCTCATCGTTGATCCAGCGACATGACGGAGCCCGGCTTCATCGCGCGGAGGCCGGATCGCGTGGACGCGCGAGCTCCGCTGCGACCCCCGCCGCCCACGCGCGAATGGCGACCCAATCGCGTAGATCCCGCTTTTCGGGGGGGCAGCTCTCCACCATCGAGCGTTCGATGAAGTTACTGGGCTCGATTGGTAGCCGGCCGCCGAAAACGACGTGATCCCGGACCCCGAGGCCCTGCGCCCGCTTTACGATGGCCGCGGGCTCTGCCCAGTTGGGATCGGGCTTCTCTCCGCACGGACCGGAGCTGAAGATCCAAAACGGACGCTGCGCGAGAGCCTTGCCTTCACGCTTGAGCAAGCGCCGAGCGTCCGCTTGCCAGCGCTTGACGTAGACCGCGCTCCCGAGAATGGCGGCGTCGTATCCGTCCAGCGTCTTCACGTCGCCAGCGGGGAGACAGTCGACTGCGTTGCCCTTGCGCCCGACCTCGTCAGCGATCGCCTCGGCGATCTCAGCGGTCGCTCCGTGCTTGGACGCGTAAGCCACGAGGATGTGACTCATCGAGTAACCCCCATCGTCCTGCGGTACATGACACTCGGCCAGCTCTCGCTACCGTCGCGCCGCCACAGCCAGGTCGAACTCGGTAAGCACGCCCTCAGGAAGCACATTGGGCTTGCGGCGCACGAGCAGGCGGGTCGTGCCCGCCAGCGAGAGTGCGTACAACGCGACCCGTACGCGCTGATGCGGCGCGATCGCTCGCACCTGCTCCGTGATCGCGTCGCGGGCCGGCACCAGGCTTCGGTCACGGTCCACCCAGGCGAGGAGGCCACGGACGGTTACCCAGCCAAGCGGTGTCCCGTTACGGGCGCCCAGCACCAACACCGCGTGAACCCGGTGCCGCTCGAGTGCCCGCGCCGCGTCGGCGACGCTTGCCGCCTCGGAGATCACGACGCAACCGGGTGTCATGAAGTCGGCCACCTCCCGCTCGAGCAATTCATCGCTGAAGGGCGCCGAAGCCGGGGATGCGCCGGCGGTGGCATCGCGGGCGGAAGAGAGCCCTTCGGGTGTCATGCCGACAGCCTGCCCTCCGCATCGTCGCGAGGCATCGGGTCGGAGCCCCCGATCGGCTCAGTAGTACCCCGAACCGACGGGTACGGGTAGTCCGAACCTTTCGACCGGCCTTGGCAGGCATTCTGCACGCGTCGGTGGGGGGCGCGAGGATGTGGCAGTGATCTCGGTAGTGCTCCGGTTGAGGGCCGCGGAGTACCCCTGATGTGGACGCGTGGGCAGGGTGAAACCGTTGATGCATGCGGCGACGCGGTTTTCTTCATGCGCGATCTCAACCTCACGCGCAGCGCCACGCGGGTCAAGATTGAGCGCGCTGTGCGGGCGTCCAGCTTCCATACCGCCTGGGGCCGCGTGGCTCGGGGGTCCGTCTTCGTCCTGGTGCTCGCCTTCCTAGGCCCGGCCGCCGGCACGGCCTGGGCCTCATTTCCCGGCAGCAACGGGAAGATCGTCTACGCGTGGATCGGCCCGAGTGCCTACAGGGCGGGTCCCACGGCGACGAGCATCCGGGCGGTCGACCCGCGCAGGGGGCGCGTGCGGGTGCTCCGAGACTGCCCGCTTCTATCGCCGGGGTACACGGAATGCGCCGTTTCGGCTCCGCGTTACTCGCCGGATGGCGGCAGAATCGCCTTCCCGACGACCCGGTTCGGCCCCCCCTTCAGCGCACAGCCACCCCGACCGGGACTTGGCACCATGGCGTCGAACGGTGCCGGCTTCGAGGAGCACGCCACCGCCAGGAGGTACTGGGCGCTTGCATGGTCGCCGACCGGCGACGGGTTACTGGTCCAAGGCGAGCTCGGGACGGAACGCGCCTCGGGCGGCTCCGGCATCTTCCTGGCCTCGCTCGACGGGACCGAACTGAGCCCGCTCACCCCCGCGGGAATCGCGATGCCGGACTGGGCCTCCACGGGAGAGGTTGCGTTCACTGCGCCAAATGATCCTCCGTGCTATCCCCTTTGCTCGAACATCTACGTGATGCGTCTCGGCGGCGTCCCGCGGAGGCTCACACACCGGGGCGGGTACAGCCCATCGTGGTCGCCGCACGCGGCGAAGCTGGCGTTCGTCCGTGCTGACCGCGGCCGCCGGGACGTCTACCGGCAAGACGTCTACATCGTCGGACGAGACGGCCGAGGGCTGCGTCGGCTCACCCGGCGCGGCGGCGCAAGTCCCTCTTGGTCGCCGGATGGCAAATGGATCGCCTTCTTGCGATACGGCGACATCTACGTGGTCCGCGGCACCGGTGGCGGCCTGCGTCGCGTCGTGAATGCACCGAGCGGGCCCCACTCCATCGATGACCCGACCGTCACCTCGCTCGACTGGCAGCCCCTGCCACGCCGGTAAGCGGAGGTCGATCGGTCTTGCGGACTCGTCGCCGGCGCCGACCTCGGTGGGACGCTACCCGTCCGCGACGACCCGTGAACCGGCAACCGCCGGAGTGCCAACGGTGTCCGCGACGGCCGGGGTGGGCATGGCATCGGCACTCACCCGCGCTGACCTGGCGCGTGGGAGCGAGGGCCGACGCAGGTCATCGCCCACGGCGTGCAGGCGTTCGCCATCGGCCTGGCTCGTCTGAACCAGCAGGGGATCGCCTCGACACAGGCCTCGGTTGCGTACCGGGTCGCACGGTCGGGATGCCTCGGGTGAAGAGCAGGGCCAACAGCGGGGTGAGCGCCAGCACCGACAGCGCCGAGGCAGTCCGCCGATCCGGACAGCGTCCCGGGAACGCTCGCCGTGGTCCGCGATAGCTCTCGACCCGGCTGGCGCCGCGCGGGCGGGATCTGGTCAGCGCTCGACCGACTCGAGCTCGACAGCACCACACAGCTCATCCTCGACCTTCAAGAACTTGCGTTCTCGACCTCGCAGGTCTGAGAACGATCCTCCGAGCCAACGACCACTGCAAGAAGCACCACATCCGGCTCGCAGTCATAAAGCCACGCGGGTTCGCCAGCCGCGTCTTCACGCTAACCCGCGCACACCGCGAATTCGAGCTGGTCCACGCTCGCGCTGCCGGCTAGTGCCAGTATTGCCGTGGTGGGCCGCGGGGCCAGCGCTATTCCGACAGCCCTACGGCTTAGAGGGCCTCGCCCGGGCGCAGGTACGTCCTGAGGTACACGATTCGCCCACCGCGCATCCGAAATACCGCGTTGAGGGGAAACTCGCCAGCGAGTTTCGTCAAAATCCGACCGGGCCCTCGACCCCGACCAGCACCCTGCTTCGCCGCCCAAGTCGCGGCGGTCAAAGACAACCCAAGAAGAGCTTGAGCTCCAACGCCGTGACGGCCCCGCCTTACCGCATCCATGTTTCCGTTTCACAAACGGACAGGGACCCGTTCGCGGGTCCCCGTTCGACTATTACCTCCTTTTGACGGGCCGGGTTCTCCCGTTCGGAGTAACCGCTACCTCGGCGGGGGCGGGACCAAGCAAGTCGTGAAGGCTCCGTCGACGGAGCGCACCACCAGCTCGTCGGGCCCGGTGATGTGAATAATCACGGCACCGGCTTGGCCGTTTGAGGCCCCGATCTTCTTCGCGCTCGAGGTCGACCCAGGCGCTTGCGTGTAGTCGACCACGCTCCCCGAGGCGAACGGCTCGAATGTGACACCGCCGGTCACCACCGACACGGCCGTTCGGGCCCGGAAGCGTCGTACTTTCAGCCGGCGGGGTGTTCTGCCCATGCGGGTTGACCGACTCCACGCAGAACGGCATATGGGCGCTCGCCGTGGCGGTCCCAAAGATGACCAGAGCCGCCGCGACCAGTACGGAACAAGCACGATGCTTCCGGGGTATGCGGCCCGATTGGGCCTGCTCGCTCATGTCCTGCGCCAAAAACGCCCAGACGCATGTCCGGTCGCCGCACGCGCCGGTCGCCTTGTTCTCTGCCTCCGCCACGACGCGGCGGGCGCTACGGGATGTGGGGAGCTCCCGCGCGGCCACACTACGCCGGCCGTGGGCGCAGTCAGGTGCGTGTGGGCGGCTGTTGCCTGCCCATACCGCTCGGCGTGCTTACCGCTGGGGCCTCGGGTTGCGGCTGGTCGCCCGACGGCGTCAGCGTTTTAGCGTTCGTGTGACCGTCCCGCGGCGGCAGGAGACCTCGGCCGCCTAGGACGCTCCAGCGTGATTGCGGCGACGTACAGAAGGTCACGTCGAGATGCGTCAAGCGTTGCGCGAGCTTTGCGGGTGAAAGTCGTGCATGGACAGCGCACTGAAGTGGGTGTACGGTGCGACTAAGGCTGGAACCGGAAGGGGTCGACGTGATGTCGGGTGGGTCGGTCGTTGTGGCGATGCGCGCGTGCGCGCCGCTCTTTTTTGTGCTCCTCTGGGCGGTGTGTTTCGCTTCGCCCGCGGGTGCGGTGACTGTGCCTTCCGGATTTTCGGAGAAGACGGTGTTCACCGGCCTGAGCCAGCCCACGGCCGTGCGCTTCGCCAGCGACGGACGGGTCTTTGTGGCCGAGAAGAGCGGCTTGATCAAGGAGTTCGAGGGCCTAACTGACACCACTCCGCGGGTGTACGCCGACCTCCGCACCAATGTGCACGATTACTGGGACCGGGGACTGCTGGGCATAGCGCTGGACCCGAACTTTCCGACCAAGAGCGTGATCTATGCGCTGTACGCGCATGACGCCCCGATTGGCGGTACCGCGCCGGTCTACAACGACTTCTGCAGCGATCCCACGGGGGCGGGCTGCCAGGTCAGCGGGCGGCTCTCGCGCATCCTGCCGGACGGCTCGGAGCAGGTCATGATCGAGGACTGGTGCCAGCAGTACCCCAGCCATTCCACCGGCTCTCTGGCCTTCGGCCCGGACGGCAAGTTGTACATCAGCGGGGGAGACGGCGCGAGCTTCAACTGGGTGGACTTTGGGCAGGGCGGCGGCGTGATCAACCGCTGCGTCGATCCGCCTAGCGAGGGCGGCGCCCTCCGCAGCCAGGATCTACGCACCCCGTCAGACCCGGTCACCCTAGACGGGGCGCTGCTGCGGGTGGACCCGGACACGGGTGCCGGCGCGGCGGGCAATCCGTTCGCGGGCAGTACCGACGCGAACGCCAGGCGCATCATTGCTTACGGGCTGCGCAACCCCTTCCGCATAACGTTCCGTCCAGGGACCAGCGAACTGTGGGCCGGCGACGTCGGTTGGAACGAGTGGGAGGAGATCAACAAGACCGCCGACGCCACTGACGGCGTCGCCGAGAACTTCGGCTGGCCTTGTTATGAGGGAACGCCACGTCAGCCCGGCTACGACAATCAGAACCTGCCTGTCTGCGAGACGCTGTACAGCGCGAACAACGCCGTCACGGCTCCGTATTACGCCTACCGGCACTCGGATCACGTCATCCCGAGCGAGTCGTGCCCCATTGGAGGGTCCTCGATCGCCGGCCTGTCTTTTGCCTTCTACAGCGGCGGCCCGTACCCGGCGGAGTACAACGGTGCGCTGTTCTTCGCCGACTACACCCGCAAGTGCATCTGGGCGATGGAGAAGGGCGGAACCGCTCTTCCGAGCCCTTCGAACATCAAGGGCTTCGTGGGCGGGGCGGCCAACCCCGTCGACTTGCAGATAGGGCCCGACGGGAACCTCTACTACGTAGATATCGGCGGCGGGACGATCCGGCGGGTCGAGTACACGGCCGGCGTCAACCAGCCGCCGATCGCGGTCGCCGGGGCTAACCCCACCAGCGGCGAGGTCGGCATGACCGTCGCCTTCGACGGGTCGGGGTCGAGCGATCCCAACGCGGACCCGCTGAGCTACGCCTGGGACCTCGACGGCGACGGTGCGTTTGACGACTCCAGCGCAGTCAAGCCCAGCTGGACCTACAACACCGCGGGTAGCTACAGCGTCTCGTTGCGCGTGAGCGACGGCAGAGGGGCGACGGCCACCGACACCGTGACCATCGGAGTGGGTCGGCCACAGGTGACGATCACGACGCCTGGACCTACTCTGCGCTGGTCTGTGAACGAGACCGTGTCCTTCTCAGGCTCGGCGACGGACAACCAGGGCGTCGCCGTCCCTGCCTCGAACCTGACCTGGAGGCTGGCGCTCAAGCACGGAGCCTGCCCCGACTGCCACGAGCACTTCCTGCAGACCTACAGCGGCGTAGCAAGCGAAAGCTTCACCACCCCGGATCACGACTACCCCTCCGAGCTCGAGCTCAGCCTCACCGCCACAGACGCGTCCGGTTTGAGCAACACCACGAGCGTTCGGCTGCTTCCCAGAACAACTACGCTGACGTTCGGCACGAATCCCACCGGACTGAAGCTGACTTTCAACGGCGTGAGCGCCACCACACCGTTCTCGCGGACGGTCATCGAGGGCTCGAAGAACTCCCTGAGCGCCCCCACTCCTCAGAATCTGAGAGGCAGGCAGGTGTTCCGGACGTGGTCGGATGGATTCACCACGGCCGCCCACCCCCAAATCACCGCCACAGCGAGCGCGGCCACCTACACCGCCACGTTCTCCAAGAAGTGACCAAACAGACGAGATTAGGACCTCGGCCCGCGTGACCAAATACGCATAGCCCGGTAGAAGCCGCTTGCCCCGGGCGCAGCAAGAGCCCCGACTGCCCACCATGGACCACCGACTGGGGCGGTTGGGGCGGTTATGCCCGGTGGGATCCGAAGGGCGGGCACCTTCTGGGCGCTGCTTGACGAGCACGTCGTCTGGGACACGCGCAACTATCCGGCGGTAGCTCGAGGGGCGTCGTATCGTGCGGGCGGACTTCTTCATTGACCCGAACAATGCACTTCAGGCCTTGGGGCTGCGGGAGTAGGCATGTCGCAGGAGAACGTGGAGATTGTGCGGCGGGGCATCGATCACTTCATGCGGACGGACGAGCATCTGTGGGAGACCATCGATTCCGAGGTCGAGATCCACGAGCACGACGTTCCCGATGCTGGCGTCTACCGCGGGCATGCCGGCTGGCTTAAGTGGGAGGACCAGTTCGACAGCCTGTGGGAGGACATAGCGGTCGAACCGGAGGAATACATCGATGCCGGCGGAGACAGGGTCGTCACAGTGCTCCGGATGAGGGCTCAAGGCAGAGGCGGCATACCCGTCGAGTGGCGGGACGGAGTTGTGTCCACCCTGCGGGACGGCAAGATCGTTCGAATGGACTACTACGGAAGCCGGGCCGAAGCCCTCGAAGCAGTGGGGCTGTCGGACGAGCCGATGTGACCCGTCACGGGACACGCTACGAGCGGAATGGAAGTCCCGCCCGCAAACGGGCCAACTTCGGGTCCTCCAACGGAGGCTAATCGCCCGCCACAATGCGTGGCAGCGGTGCCGTGGGGTAGCCCGCTAGATGGTCCTCACGGAGCGCCCGCAGTCACACGAGCGGGATACTGGGCGGGCGATGTCGCAGGAGAACGTGGAGCTCACTCGGCAGGCGTACGAGGCCTGGAACCACGGAGACCTCGACTGGATGCTGGATCACATGACGGAGGACTTCGAGTTCCGGCCTGGCCTCGGATTCTCCGATATCGACGCCGTTATCCGCGGCAAGGATGGCTGGAGACGATTCTCGGAGATGTGGCACGAGGCGTGGGAGGACATCACGGTCAGGGTCGAGCGGATCGAGGATTTGGACGAGCACATCGTCGCCCTGTTGACCTTCGACGGCAGGGGTCGAGGAAGCGGCGTCGAGGTCTCGATCCGTGTGGGTCACCTGGCGACCGTTAGGGCGGGCCAGGTTTCGAAGCTCACGTCGATTGCGGGCTGGGACGAAGCCCTCGAAGCCGTCGGGCTGATGGAGTAGGCGATGTCGCAGGAGAACGTGGAGGTCGTCCGGCGCTCGATCGAAGCATGGAACGGGTGTGATCTGACGACGTGGACGGCCTCGCTTCACCCCGACGCGGAAATTGACTGGTCGCGTTCCCGAGCGCCCTTCAAGGGTGCCTATCGCGGACGGGATGGGATCGAGACCTTCTGGGACGTGTTCTGGTCGACGTTTGACGATGTCCACATGGAGGCGCACGGCTTCACCGAGGTGGGCTCCGAGGTCGTGGTCCCTAATACCGCGCAGATGCGGGGGCGCGAGGGGATCGAAGTGATCGCGCGGACCGCGCTCGTGTTCTGCGTCGAGAACGGCCAGATTACTCGCCTACGGCTGTTCCAAGAGCAAGCCGAAGCCCTCGAAGCGGTGGGGCTGCGCGAGTAGGCCATGTCCCGGGAGAACGTGGCGGTCGTTCGCCGGATATGGGAAGAGCGCCTGCTGTTCAGCGATGAGTCGGGAGTGCTGGACGCGGACTTCGAGGTTCATGACCATGACCTTCCCGACGCCCAAGTAGGCCTGGGGCGTCGGGGCTTCGAAAGATGGACGCAGGCTTGGAACGAGGCGTGGGAGTCCTGGGAGGTTGAGAATGAGAAGTACATCGACGCCGGCGACCAGGTCGTGGTGCTCACTCGGGTCTGGGGCCGCGGCAAGGTGAGCGGCGTTCGGGTCCAGCAACATGGCGGGTTCGTGATCTCGCTCCGCGCGGGTAAGGTCATCCGCCTGGACTACTTCGGAAGTCACGCGGAAGCCCTCGAAGCCGTGGGCTTGCCGGGATAGGCCATGTCCCCCACCACGGCGAGAACAAGCCGCTGATCCCCTAAGCCGTCTCTGGAGAATCTTCGGCCCCGGTCGGAAAGCGGAGATACTGACGGGGGATGTCGCTCGAGAACGTCGAAATTGTGCCGGCGGCCCGAGTCGTGCTCCGTCCTCTCAGTGAAAGAGCGAGACAGCGCCGGACCCTGGATCAGCGCCTGTTCCTCCGCTTTCCCGCCTTGTACCGTCGGCTCTCGGACGCCTCAATGCGCCTGCCGCCACGATCTCGGCTTCGGCGGTTGATGCTCGCCCGCGCTGTAGCTCTGGCCTACGCGGCAGCTAACCGGCGGGACTTCGACTTGGTTCTTGTGGGCTGGGATCCCAGGAGCGAATATCACCCCAGCGGTGACTTGCTGCCTCCCGATTTGGAGGCAGTGTTCTACGGCCACGACGGGTACCGCCAGCTCTGGCGATATTGGCTCGATGCATTCGAAGATATTCGTTGGGACCCCGAGGAGATCCTCGACTTTGGAGACACGTTTGTCGTCACGACTCAGCAGAGGGGACGGGGATCGGGCAGCGGGGTGGCCGTAAGCGAGCCCGTATTCCAGCTCTTCAAGCTCCGACGGGGCCTAGTGGTCCGGCAGGAGGACTTCCTGGATCGCTCGAAGGCCCTCGAAGCAGCCTCGCTGGGTGAATAGCTCGGACCATCACACCCGCTACGAGTGCGAGGACGTGCTCGATGCCGCGGCCGGCCCGCGACCGCAAGGTTCGGCGGCCGTCGCAACGATGTCATCCCGACGGGGGAACGTTCCCCGACCGCATCGACTCCGGCCCCGGCTACGACCCGAGCGATCTTCGACCCGCTCGACCGCGTCCGCGCCCGCGAGCCCCCGTAGTGTGACGTCCCTCCGAATGTGACGAGACTCGCCTTTGGGCCGAGTGGCAGTCGATACAAAATGCTCCACTCGACTCGCGGCTTCCCTCGCTCACAGATAGCAGGCGGGGCTCAAGGAGGCACCATGCAATACGCAGAGCGTCTGCCCTACGTTCCCTCCCCCAAGAGCCTTGCGGTTCCCCTCGTCGCACTGGTTCTCGGGGCCGCTGCGGCCACCGGTCTCTACACGCTGATCGATGACGACGGGACGTCCGTGACGCCCGCCGACACCAGAGTGATCGTGGCCGACCCGCCGGCGCAGCCGGGACCGGGCGTGGCCGCCAAGAACGAGGCCGGCGTGGCCTCGGCGATCGGCAACCCGGCGCTGCCGGGCGAGGGCGTTTCGGCCAAAGACGAGGCCGGCGTGGCCTCGGCGATCGGCACTCCCAGCCGGCGATCTCACCAGGAAAGACGCGGGCGTCGCCGAGGGTCCGCAACGCGGCAGTTCGACCAGACCAAGGACGAGGCCGGCGTGGCCACGGCGATCGGCAAGCCCGAGCAGCCGCAGACCCTGACCAAGGACGAGGCGGCCACGGCCGCGGCCATCGCCCCGTCGAAGGGCAGCACCACGCAGATGAGCCAGGCACAGGCCAACCGGACCGACCCCCACGGTCCCGCGTCGGCCCTTCCGTAGGGATGCGCACAAACGGGGGGCGACCCGCCCCGCCCCCCGTTAAGCGCACCAACTCCGGCGCCGGTCGGGCGCGACTGAGCGGTTGCCTTCTCGTCGCCGGGATGAACCGAGGGGGCCGCGCCACAGCCCTCCACAGCGAACACGCGGCAAGGCAAGGCATGGCTTAGGGACCGGCAAGGCAAGGCATGGCTTAGGGACCGGCCCGGCCGCGTAGTTCCCGGCGCGAGGTACTCCTGACACGGACCACCACCGCCCGTGGCTGCTAACCAAGAGCCCTTGCCTCCCGAGTGGGGTATCGGGCGGGCTTGGGAGCTATGTTCACCTTTCGGGTCGGACATAACCGCCGTTCCTGCCCCGAGTGTCTGCGAGGCGCCCGGCTGCCCCGAGACCTGCGAGGACCGAGGGCCGAGCAAGACCTAGTGCCCCGAGCACGGTCAATGTGGGCAGCAGGCGTCGCCCCGCCATGCCTCGCGGCCCTCGACCACCGCCACGACGGCGATGAAGAGGCCCACCAGCGGATCGAGCCACCACGCTCCCACGAGCGCGTTGCCGAGCAGCCCGACCAGCAAGGCGGCGGCCAGATAGGCGCACAGTAGGTTCTGCGTCCCCTCGCTGGCGGTAGCCGATGAACCGATGCGGTTGCCGATGCGCTGCTTGGCACGTCCCAGGAGCGGCATCAGGACCAGGCTGCTGGCTGCGAGCGCGATGCCCACCATGCTCTCCTCGGCGTGCGTGCCGTTCACCAGCGCCCGGACGGACTCGAATGCGACATAGGGCGCAAGGATGAAGAACTGCACCGCCACGAGTTTCTGGGCGCGTTCCTCGGCGTGATCCGACAGCGTGCGCCAGCCGGTGAAGCGCCAGACGATTACCACGCTGGCGAAGCCCTCGATCGCGCTGTCGATTCCAAACCCGATCAGGGCGATGGAACTGGCCACGATGCCCGCGACGATGGCCACGATGCCCTCGACGGCCATGTAGGCCAGGCTCACCCAGGACAGCAGCTTGGCCCGGCGTGCGAGCCGCAGATATTCAGGTGAGGCCGATGCGACCCGCGCAGCTTCCACGGGACGGAACGATACGTACTGGCCCCTTGGCCCTGGGGGTGGGGGGAGGGTCGCCTCCCTCTCCGGACACCTTCGGTGCTGTCGCTGGGAGAACACCGAATGGCACCGCCGCCAAAATGGCACCAGGCGACCGATCCCGTTCGGAACTAGGCTCTCTCGAATGGCCGACGATGAGCGCATCAAGCGGCGCCAGCATCAGCGCGACGCCACTAGGCACGAGCGGGCCGCCCGGACCGATCGAGAAGCGGCCGAAGCGTCTGAGTTGTTCGGTGAGGGCGGGGCAGCCGAGGATCACCGCGAAGATGCTCGGCGCCATGAAGCCGACGCCGACGACGAGCGGCATAGGGCCGACTAGAGCGCCGCTCCGGGCTTGTTGACCCCCGGTTGATGAGCGGGATACGCTCACGACCGATGGCCGGTCGACCGCCGCTGCTCACGCCCCAGCTGATCGAGCGCGTTGCCCTGCTGACCGCCGAGGGCTCAGCGCCGCCAAGGTCGCGCAGGCCTCGGGGGTCTCGGTCAGAACGGTGCTCCGGGCCCGAGCGGCCAGCCGCGAGCGCCGGTGTCCACCGTGGTGGACACGCGACCAGCCGCAGCTGACGTGCCCGATCTTCATGAAGTTCTGCTGCTGCTTTGGGCCAAGGCCCGCGCGGGCAATGTGCGCGCCCAGGAGTTGCTGCTCAAGCACCACGTGGCCCAGCGGGCTAAGCCCAAGCCGGTGCCCGATCCCTTCACCGAGGTGGATGAGTTGGCCACGCGGCGGTCCAGCTGATGCCGCCGACGCGCTCGCTCGCAGCCCGCGAACTCGCCCACCATTTGCGCGGCGCCGTCGAATTGAGCGGCACGGTCGCGGCCTTGGAGCAGGGGCTGGCCGAGGTGGATTCAGCTTGGACGGCGCCCGCAAGGCACCCAGCGTGACCGCGAGCGCAAGCTGAAGCGACAGCGCCGCAAGCGCGACGACCACCTGCTGTGACCGGGGCGATCATCTTCTTCTTAAAGATGTTCGATTCCGCTCACTGGCTGAATCTGGTGTTCGCATTCTGTTCGCACCGCGCGCACTCGCCCTACCGCTGCGACCCCGCCGCTTGCCCCGCAATCCCGCTGCTGGTGCGGGCTGCCGGGCGATAGCTCCGCCTGGATTCGAACCAGGGACCTCACGATTATGAGTATCCGCCGGACCGGGTACGAGCGGCGCTGTCCGGCTAAGAATCGCTGCAAATCAGGCAAGAGTCGGCGGAGCATGATCTCCGCCCGGTTTCGCCCTTTCTCGGGCTCGTAGACCTTTGGTAGACCCTCTTGTGGATGAGCCCCTAGCGCCGGGGAGCCGGGCTGGGTTCGGCGGAGACGGATTGATTGGTTGCTCGGGCCTGCCGCCTGCCGCCTGTCGCCCGGGGGCGGGCCCTTGCCTAAGCGTGCAGCCCGGTGTAGGTGTCGAGGCAAGACCCGCGCCTCCGGTCCTGCAATCTAAGCGATCCTGTGGTGGGTTCCTCGAGGATTCGAGGTTCGAGCGGGGCAGGCCTGGCATAGCCTTGCGCTGAGTGGCGGATCGAGGCGGGGAGAGGTCAAGGAGCGGCCGGTCGCGCACTCGGCGCACGTTTGTCGACCCGCTGACAGATTTTCTTCACGAGGAGGCGGCCGGCGGTGTGGCGCTGGCGGTGGCCACGGTCGTCGCGTTGTTATGGGCCAACGGGCCGGCGGATCAGGCGTACGTGGACTTCTGGAATCTTGAGGTCGGCTTCAGCGTCGGCGACCTCGACCTGAACGAGGACCTGCGCCATTGGGTCAACGACGGGCTGATGGTCGTGTTCTTCTTTGTGGTGGGTTTGGAGATCGAGGGAGCTGGTGACGCGAGCTCCGGGGTCGCCGTGCGGCGAGCCTCCCGGCGGTGGCGGCGGTCGGAGGGGTGGTGCTGCCGGCGTTGATCTTCGTCGCGATCACCGCCGGTGCTGAGGGGGCGTCGGGGTGGGCGATTCCTGCCGCGACGGACATCGCGTTCGCTGGGGGTGCTTGCTCTGTTGGGGGATCGCGTCTCGTCGGCGTGAAGTTGCTGCTGCTCACGATCGCGATCGTGGATGACGTGATCGCGATCGTCCTGATCGCGGTCTTCTATTCGGAGGGCATCTCGCCGGGTTGGCTGGCGGCGGCCGTGGCCGTGCTGGTGGGGGTGATCGCCCTTGACGCGTCGGTGTGTGGCGCATAGCCGTGTACATACCGGTGGGTTTCGCCGTGTGGCTCGCGATGCACGAGTCGGGCGTGCACGCGACGATCGCGGGCGTCGCGCTGGGCTTGCTGTGTCCCGCTCGCCCGGTCAGAGGGCGAGAGTTGCTGGCCACACTCGAGCACAGGCTGCATCCCGTCAGCGCGTTCGTGGTGGTGCCGTTGTTCGCTCTCGCCAACGCGGGGATCGATCTGCGCGGAGGCAATCTGCAGGATGCTCTCGAGAGTCGGGTCGCCTGGGCCATCGCTGCGGGGCTGGTGATCGGCAAGCTCGTGGGAATCACCAGCGCGACGCTGCTTGTGCTTCGACGCGGCTGGGGTGACCTGCCCGACGGGGCTGAGTCTCGCCATGTCGCCGGCGTCGCTGCGCTGGGCGGCATCGGCTTCACCGTCTCGCTGTTCATCGCCCAGCTGGCATACGAGGGACCGACCTGGTCAACACGGCGAAGGTCGGGATCCTCGCCGGGTCGCTCGTCAGTGGAATCCTGGGCGCGGCCTTACTGTTGCGCGTGTCCCGGTCATCGTACGGTCGCCACATACGCTTGTCGTGTGAGCCTGCTCTGGCGCGTGTTCGCGTAAATGCTGCGGTGCTGACGGTGGCCACAGTGGCGCTCGCGGTATCGCCGGCGACGGTGAGCTTCCCGCTGGCCGTGACGGAGGCGATCGTGCTGTCGGTGGGCCTGGTGGTGCTGCTGGTCGTCAACTTCTTGCTGCTGCGGCGCGCAATGCGTCCGCTGGAGCGGCTCACGCGGCTGATGCGCAGAGTCGATCCGTTGCGGCCGGGGAGTCGGTCCGTCGACGATGGCAGACCCGAGCTAGTCGAGTTGGGGTGGCCTTCAATGAGATGCTCGCTCGGCTCGAGTTGGAGCGCCGCGAGAGCGCTCGTCGGCTCTCGCCGCGCAGGAGGCGGAGCGTCGCCGGCTCTCGCGCGAGCTTCACGATGAGGTCGGGCAGGCGCTCACCGGGTGCTGCTTGAGTTGGAGGGCGCGACGAAGAGAGCTCGTCCCCTCAGGTAGTCGAAGCGCGTGAAGGGGTGCGGGCGAGTCTGGAGGAGGTGCGTGAGATCGCGCGTCGGTTGCGGCCGGTGGCGCTCGACGACCTCGGCCTTGCTGCTGCGCTGCGGGGCCTTGCGGTGCAGGTGGCGCGCAGGCGCACTTCGAGATCGAGCGCCAAGTTGAGTCGCCGCTTCCCGAGCTGTCTGCCGAGGAGGAGCTCGTGGTCTACCGGATCGCCCAGGAGGCGCTGACCAATGTCGCCCGCCACGCGCGCGCTGACCAGGTCGAACTGCGGCTGGCCCAGCGCGAGGGGCGCTCGAGCTGGTGGTGCGCGACGATGGGCGCGGTTTCGATCCGGCGCGAACAGCAGAGGGCGCGGGCATACGTGGAATGCGCGAGCGGGCGGTGCTGGTGGGGCGGAGCTATGGCTGGACGCCTCGCCGCGCTGGGGCACCGAAATCAGGCTGCGACTGGCGTGGCCGGCGTGAGCGCGCCGCTGAGGATCCGGATCATGGTCGCCGACGACCACGCCGTGGTGCGTCGCGGTCTGGTGATGGTGCTGGATGCCCAACCCGACCTCGAAGTGGTTGCCGAAGCCGCCGATGGGGCGGAGGCGCTCGACCTGGCCGCCACCAGGCCGGTAGAGCTAGCGGTGCTCGACGTGGCGATGCCGCGATGACCGGCTTGCAGGCCGCGGGCGAGTTGTCACGCCAGCATCCGGAGATGCGGTTGCTGATGCTCTCGATGTATGACGACGAGCAGTACCTGTACGAGGCGCTCAAGGCTGGCGCCTCGGGCTACGTGCTCAAGTCGGCGGCAGACCGCGACCTAGTGGAGGCCTGCCGCGCCGCCATGCGCGGCGAGCCGTTCCTCTACCCCGCCGCCGTCAGTGCCCTGATCGCCGATTTCCTGGCCCGTGCCCAGGCGGGCGAAGACCCGGCGCCGGAGCCGCTGACGCCGCGTGAGCTCGAAGTGTGAAGCTGATCGCCGAGGCCTGGACGAGCGAGCGATCGCGCTCGAGCTGGAGATCAGTCGCCGCACGTGGATCGCCACCGCGAGAACATCCTCGCCAAGCTAGGCATGCGCGACCGGGTAGAGCTCACCCGCTACGCGATCCGTCGAGGCCTGGTCGAGCCCTAATCCGTACCGATC
This sequence comes from uncultured Thermoleophilaceae bacterium, assembly GCA_963813495.1. Lineage (GTDB taxonomy): Bacteria > Actinomycetota > Thermoleophilia > Solirubrobacterales > Thermoleophilaceae > JACVRW01. The sequence continues at coordinate 41,747 of CAWEZC010000002.1, read as the reverse complement.
GCCGGGTCGCATGGCGGCAAGCCCCCATCGAGTGCGACCCGCGGTCGACGAGAGTGTCGGCATGGCCCGTTTGCTGGTGCTCGTGCGCCCGCCTCACCACCTCGAACTCGACGAGGCCGAGGACTGGCTGCGGCAGGAGATCGCGCCTCTAACTAGCGGGGTCGGTGTGCGATCTGCGGCGCTGAGCAGGCTGGCGAGCGCGTCGCGGCGGTGGACCCAGGAGTGGGGCTGGCTGCTCGAGCTCGAGTTCGAGGATGCGCAAGCCGCCCGCGAGGCCATGGCGGACGAGGCCTGCGCCATCTTGCTCGGGGATCTGCGCCTACTCGGGATGCGACCGACGGTGGCTCTCATCGACGGCGCAGAGGATCTCGGGTCCTGATGGCGCTGGCCATCGTCATCTTCGCCGGCGCGCTAGCGCTCATCGCCAGCGAGCGCTTCGACCGCACCAAGATCGCGCTGCTCGGCGCGGTTCTCGTGTTGCTCACTCAGACACTCGAGCAGGAACAGGCGATCGAGTCGATCGACTTCAACACCATCGGCCTGCTGGCCGGGATGATGGTGCTCGTCCGGCTAACCGAGACCACGGGCGTCTACACATGGCTAGCGATCCGCGCCGGCCAGGTCTCGCGCGGGCGCCCCGCTGGCGGTCGTGGCATCGCTGGCGGTGACCACAGCCGTGCTCTCGGCCTTTCTGGACAACCTCACCACCGTGCTGCTGATGGTGCCGATCACCTTCCTGTTGGCCGACGCGTTCGACATCGACCCGATACCGCTCGTGATCATCGAGGTGATGCGTCGAACATCGGCGGCACCGCCACGCTGATCGGAGATCCGCCCAACATCATCATCGCCGGCGCCACCGATCTCTCGTTCAGGCCATCATAACCAACCTAGCGCCGATCGCTGCGCTCGCGATCGTCGTGGTGGTCGGCATGCTATATCTCGCGTACCGGCAAAAAAAAAAAAAAAAAAAAAAAAAAAAAAAAAAAAAAAAAAAAAAAAAAAAAAAAAAAAAAAAAAAAAAAAAAAAAAAAAAAAAAAAAAAAAAAAAAAAAAAAAAAAAAAAAAAAAAAAAAAAAAAAAAAAAAAAAAAAAAAAAAAAAAAAAAAAAAAAAAAAAAAAAAAAAAAAAAAAAAAAAAAAAAAAAAAAAAAAAAAAAAAAAAAAAAAAAAAAAAAAAAAAAAAAAAAAAAAAAAAAAAAAAAAAAAAAAAAAAAAAAAAAAAAAAAAAAAAAAAAAAAAAAAAAAAAAAAAAAAAAAAAAAAAAAAAAAAAAAAAAAAAAAAAAAAAAAAAAAAAAAAAAAAAAAAAAAAAAAAAAAAAAAAAAAAAAAAAAAAAAAAAAAAAAAAAAAAAAAAAAAAAAAAAAAAAAAAAAAAAAAAAAAAAAAAAAAAAAAAAAAAAAAAAAAAAAAAAAAAAAAAAAAAAAAAAAAAAAAAAAAAAAAAAAAAAAAAAAAAAAAAAAAAAAAAAAAAAAAAAAAAAAAAAAAAAAAAAAAAAAAAAAAAAAAAAAAAAAAAAAAAAAAAAAAAAAAAAAAAAAAAAAAAAAAAAAAAAAAAAAAAAAAAAAAAAAAAAAAAAAAAAAAAAAAAAAAAAAAAAAAAAAAAAAAAAAAAAAAAAAAAAAAAAAAAAAAAAAAAAAAAAAAAAAAAAAAAAAAAAAAAAAAAAAAAAAAAAAAAAAAAAAAAAAAAAAAAAAAAAAAAAAAAAAAAAAAAAAAAAAAAAAAAAAAAAAAAAAAAAAAAAAAAAAAAAAAAAAAAAAAAAAAAAAAAAAAAAAAAAAAAAAAAAAAAAAAAAAAAAAAAAAAAAAAAAAAAAAAAAAAAAAAAAAAAAAAAAAAAAAAAAAAAAAAAAAAAAAAAAAAAAAAAAAAAAAAAAAAAAAAAAAAAAAAAAAAAAAAAAAAAAAAAAAAAAAAAAAAAAAAAAAAAAAAAAAAAAAAAAAAAAAAAAAAAAAAAAAAAAAAAAAAAAAAAAAAAAAAAAAAAAAAAAAAAAAAAAAAAAAAAAAAAAAAAAAAAAAAAAAAAAAAAAAAAAAAAAAAAAAAAAAAAAAAAAAATCAGGTCACCGGAGTGATCACCCGTGCCGACTTCTTTGCACGCATCGCCGAGCGTTACCTCCAAGCCGGTTAACGCCGAGCAGCCAACCAGCGTACCCTTTAACCAGGTGCGCCGAGAAGGCTGGTCGGCATCGAGCAAGCCATGCCGCCACACCACCATCACCTACTCAGCGCCCACCCTCGCAAGTCCCCTGCCGAGCGAGCCGCCGACTGCGCCTCGGCCGAAGCGACACTCGACGCGAAACACCCGCTGAGTGCGCTCTTGAGCCTCGCAGTAACGGTCAAGGAGCAAGCTCTGACCGTAGCCGAGCTACAAGTCCTGGCCTCATCCTGCTTTGGAAGGAACCGCTCGCCATACCACTTGTGCTAGCCTGCGGCGCCGTCCAGATCGCGCTAGCCTTGCGGATCGCGTGCCTCAAATCACAAGCACGAGCGCTCTCCCGGCAGCTCATTATCGAGAGCAGAGAGCAGCAACGCTTCGCTCGGTCTCCGGCGAACATCGACGGCTCCGAGACAACCGACATCGGAGCGACCTCGCCCGATCGATCGACGAGCTGGCAAACGAGATTTCCCGCCCGCACGGCCAGCGCCCGCACCGATCTATCGCCCGACCGTGGTGCGCGCCGTCGCAGCCCAGCTGCACGAGATCGCCGTCCTGATGCACGCCGACGAAGCACCCGTGCGCGGCGTAGCCCACATCGAATAGCTCATCACCACGAGTGAATCCCCGCTGTACGAGACCGACGTCAGATCTCTAAGCGAAGAGTTGCCCGCGCACGCTACTTCCTGACGCGCGTCGCTAGCGCACCAAGCTCACTTCGCCGAACTTGCCAGTAGCCGCGCACACTCCTCGCCGAACGCGACCACCACCCACGCAGCAAGCGGTCCTCGACACCGATGACACGCATCGGTCAGAAGATGTCACCCACCGCGAGCGTAAACCACCCGCCGTGACCTCGTCATCCTCGAGCGTGCGCACAGGACCCTGGTAGCGGTCCTTGGCCGAGACGAGGTACCAGACGCCGAAGATCAGTGGAATGACGATCGCGAGCGGGGTGTAGTTCACGAGGCTCGCGTCGAAGCCGTCGTTCCACGGAAGGCCCGCGGGGGTGTAGGGCAGGTTGAGGCTGTACACGACGAGGACCACGAAGATGATCGCGAGGATGTTCACCAGCTTGTAGCGACGACCGAGGTTCCACGGGCCCGTCTCGAACGTCGTCGCCCTGCCGCAGCCTCAGGTAGACGGGGATGATGTAGGCGAGGTACAGGCCCACCGTGCAGATCCCGGTGATGGCGAAGAACGCGAACGGGATGTTGTTCTTGCCGAACAGCGCCGGGATCGTCGATCGACCAGCGAGAAGAACGAGACGCCCATGACCGCGTTGAACGGCACGCGGTCCCGGTTGACGCGGCGGAAGAGCGACCAGCCCGGCATTCCCCTGTCGCGCGAGAACGCGTACCAGGTGCGCGAGGCGCTCGTCAGCCCCGCCGCGCCGCAGAAGAGCTGGCCGACGGTCGCGATGATCAGCACCAGCTTCGCCGCCCAGGAGTCCAGCGCGCTGGTGAAGATCGCGCCGACGAAGCCGGCGGCGTCGTTGACCGCCTCCACGTCGTTGGCGCGAACAGGAACGCGAGCAGCACGAACCAGCCGATCAGCGCCGAGAAGAAGACCGAGCGCCACACGCCCTGCGCGGCCGTGATCGCCGCGCCCTTGGTCTCCTCGGCGGTGTGCGCCGAGGCGTCGTAGCCCGTCTGCGTGTACATCGTCAGCAGGAACCCGATCGGCAGGACCAGCAGCCAGAAGCCGAGGTTGCTCGTCGAGCCGTCGTGCAAGCCCGAGTTGTTGATGCGCTCGCCGAAGACGAAGCTCGCGCTCTGGTGATCGTCGGGCACGAAGACGAGCAGCCCGATGATGACCGCGACGCCCAACACGTGCCAGCCGACCGAGATGTTGTTCATCAGCGCCAGGAACGCGATCGGCGAAGATGTTCACCACCGTGTAGAGCACGAGGATCAGGAAGAAGAGCAGCCACGTCTCGCCGAGGATGTGCGCCGCGTCGGCGAAGTTGATGCCGAAGATGTCAACGCCGTAGAGGGCCAGGGTGGCGTTGAGGAAGATCGCGGCGCCATAGCCGACCGAGGCGACGATCCCGATCAGGCCGACGATGTTGAACCAGCCGGTCATCCAGCTCCAGCCCTTGCCGCCGAGGTCGTACGCCCACCAGTACGGGCCCGCCCGCGGTCGGATACCTGCGAGGTCAGCTCGGCCATCGAGAAGGCCACCATCAGCACGAACGCGCACAGCACCGGCCAGCCGATCGACGCCGCGATCGGCCCGCCGTTCTGCCACGCGAAGGCGAACGTCGTGAACGTCCCGGCGAGAACCGAGATGATCGTGAACGAGATCGCGAAGTTCGTGAAACCCGACCACGCGCGCGAGAGCTCCTGCTTGTAGCCGAGCTCGCTGCAGCCGCTGCTCGTCCTGCCCGAGGGCGGCCTCTGCACCCTCCTGTCCTCTGACGGGATCGGTGCCGTCTCTAGTTGCCACCTGCAACCTCCCTCGGTCTTCGCCCACCAACATTGGGATCCCCGGACCCAGACGGACGCCGCGACCCTAATCTCGGTCGCGGAAGGAGTCAACCGGAGCTCGCCACTGCAGATCGGTAGCATCCTTCACGGCCACCCAGCTGGCGCAGTGGGCGGATGTACCGTCGTCACATGCGCGATGGCAGCGAGGCTCTCGAAGCCGTCTTCAGCCCAGTGCGACATCATACCGGCTTGGAAGAGACGCTTCAACGGCTCGGAACGGCGACCCGCCTCGGGCTGCTCGCCCCCGGCAGCCAGCTGCCACCAAGCGCGCCCTGGCCGTTCAGCTGACGCATCAATCGAACCACGCTGCGGCTGGCCCTGACACCCTCGTCCAGAGAGGGCAGCTCGTATCCCTCCACGGTCGACGAGGCGGCACGTTCGTGGCCGAGGCCCCGCCCCTGTCAGTCGGCCGCCACGCCAAGCCGCCGCGACCGACGTGAGCGCCGTGCTCGATCAACGGCTAGCGATCGAGACCGGAGCAACCGTGCTGGCCGCCGAGCGGGCCGAGCCTGCGGAGCTCGATGCGCTCCGACGCGCTCGTCGCGCAAATGGCCGCAGCGAAGAGCTTTGAGGACTACCACCGCGCCGACGTGCGCTTCCACATCGGCGTGGCCGAGGCGGCGCACTCGCCGCGCCTCGTGACCGCCATGACCGACATCCACGGCCAGATCACCGACCTCCTCGCGCACACACCGCATATCGAGGAGCGGCTCACGCGCTCCAACGATCAGCACGACCGTCTCGTGACGCTGCTGCGCCAGCCTGACTCGAGCCGCGCCGTACGCCTGATGCGCGAACACATCGAGCAGACAGAGAACATCCTCACAGATACATAACAGTGGCCCGAGCTGCGGCGCGCATGGATCTGACACGCCGCGATGGGCGTCACCGGACACACGGATAGCGAGCTGCCGTCTGGCCCGCGGGCGGTGAGAACCCGCTTGCGGTGGCCGCCACAGCGGACGCGGCCCTGTTGCTTGGCTTTGTGGCGTGTATTGGCCCGGCCTGTCCCTCTCATCTGCGCGTTGCTTGTTGTCGCTGACCACCCGCCCTCTGCCTTCCGCATCGTTTGGGTGGTCAGCGAACGAGGGACAGACCGGGAAGGGAAGTGGGAGGAGGGTCGGGAGAGAGGGAGGGTTGGGAGCAGAACGGAAACCAGAAGGGACGAGCAGAAGGGAGACAACGAGAACGACAGAGAGGCAGAATGGGGACCGGAGAGGTGGGGGGTTGAGAGAGTAGGAAGGCGGCGGTAGCGGGACGCGGCGGGGTAGCGGGGCGAGGGCTGGGCAGGAGAGGTGTGCGGGCGGTCGAGCAGGGGGCCGTGGGGTTCTCGGGCGTCGGCGGGGCTCTGAAGAGCGCGGCGGCATTCACCTGCTAGGGGTGTTCTGGCGCTTGTGATTTTGCGCCAGGTTTTGCGCAGCTTGAATTCGCCTGCGGGTGCGGGTTTGCGCCGGCTGGCGTGAGCGAGCAGGCGTGCGCGCCGGCCGAATTGGGAGGGGTCAATTTCCGGGCTACGGCCTCTTTATAGGTAGATGAGCAACGCGCGGCTGAAGTTCGCCCCCCTCGACGCTGACGGTCAGACGGTCGGTCGTGTCGGCCCTCGGGCGTGCCGGTGGCGCGGCGAAAGAAGGGGGGGCCACTTTCGGGGTTTCTGGACCTCTACGTATGTGAGGGCATCTTTCTCTCGCCTCCCGTTCGGCCGTTCGTGGGGGCCCACTTTCGGGGGTTTGGGCCTCTCTAGAGGTAGAGGGGCATGATCGGTGGCGCGTAGCACTCGCACGGTTGGGTCGCGTCGGCGGCGTTGTGACGCCGGCCGCTTGCGTTGCAGCGCCCGCGACTTGGAGTTGCTGGGCCTGGTGGGCGAGCAGTATGCGTTGTCGTTGCCGCAGCTGGCCCGGCTGATGGGCCGCAGCCTGCATGCCGCCCGCTGGCTGCGGTCGCGCTGGGAGCAAGCGGGCTGGGCGACCGGGCGGGCGGTGCTGGTGGGGGAGCCGGTGTTCGTGTGGCTCACGCGCCGCGGCCAGCGCGTCGCTGGCAGCGAGTTTTCGCTGTGGCGTCCTAATCCGGGGGCGCTGGGCCATATCGCGGCGGTGACCGAGGTCAGGTTGTGGGTGGCCGAGCGGCATCCGGGGGCGGGGTGGGTGTGTGAGCGCGAGCTGGCCCGCGAAGCCCGCCTCAACGGCCACGCCGGCCAGCATCGGCCGGATGGGCTGGTGGTGATCGAGGGGCGCGAGTTGCCGGTCGAGGTCGAGCTCTCGCACAAACGCCCGGCGCGGCGTGAGCGGCTGATGCGCGAACTCGTGGCCCGTTATGGCCAGGCCGCCTATTTCGCCCCCGAGGGTCCGCGGCAGGCCTTGGAGCGCACCGCCGAGGCCGCCGGGGGCGGGCGGGTGCAGATCTTCGAGCTACCACAACCACCTGGAGGAACGACGTGAGCACTCACGAGCAGGGCAACGAGGGCTGGATCGGTGCGCTGCTAGTCGGGGCGGTGGGGGCGCTCGTCAGTTTGCCGGCGATGGTGTTGGCGTTGCCGCTGTTCGCGCTGGCCCGGGTGCACCGTCTGGCGATGTGGGTGCTGGCCCTGATCGGGGCGGCGGTGACGGCCTATTTGTGGTCGCGGATCGTGGGCGAGATGGAGGCCGCCATCACCGCGATGCGGCGGGCGGGCGGGTTCTGGCAAGACCCCGAGCGGGCCCTCGAGGCGGCCTGGCCGCACGTGCGGGCCTGGTGGCTGATGGGCCTCGGGCTCGCCCCCGTCGCCGCGGTCATCGTCGATCTGTTTCGCCCCGGCACGGTCGAGGAGTTGTCCGACCGCGACGAGCGCCGCACCGACCGGATGCGCAACCGCCGCGAACGCAAAGCCCGCCGGGCCGTCGGCGCGCCGAAGCCCGAGCGCCGGCCGGCTGGGTTCGAGTTGGGCCGCCACGTCGAGGGGGATCGGCTGCTCCCCACCCGCCGCGGCCGCGTCTCGATGCCGCTGGGTCGGCTGGAGAAGACGGTGTTGGTGATCGGGGCGCCCGGGTCGGGCAAGACCGAGACGCTGCTGCGCCTCGCCCACGGCGTCGCCCACGAGTCGGAATGGTGTGTGTTCGTCATCGACGCCAAAGGCGACCCGAACACCCAGAGCCGCTTCGCCGACATGATGCACCAGGCGGGCCGTGAGCCGCGGCTGTTCCCGAGCGCGGGCTACGACGGCTGGCGCGGCGAGGGTCGCGAGGTCGCCGGGCGGTTGGTGCATCTGGTCGACTGGGCCGACGAAGGCGGCGGCACCTACTACCGCGACCTCTCCGTCAACCTCGTCCGCGCCGCCTGCCAAGCCCCCAACGGTCCCCCGCGCTCCTCGGCAGAGTTGCTGGAGCGGCTTGACCAAACCTGCCTCACCGCGCTGTGGGCCGGACACCAACGCCAGACCACGGCCCTGGCCGCGTTCAAGGGCGAGCACGTCGACGCCTGCCGTCAGCGCTACGCCGCCTTCTTCGACGCCACCCAGGGCCAGCTCGACGGTGACTGGGCCTTCGAAGACACCGACTGCGGCTACCTGCTGCTCAACGAGCTCCTCTACGGCGAAGAGACCTCGAAGCTCGGCCGGTTCCTGGTCGAGGACTTCAAGCAGTTCCTCGCCGCCCGCAACGTACAGGGGCGGCGGGTGCTGTTGATCATCGACGAGTTCTCGGCCATCGCCGACGGCGAACGCGTCGCCCGCATGATCGAAACCGTGCGCTCCTACGGCGCCGCCGTCGTCCTCGCCCCCCAGGCCTTTGAAGGCATGGGCGGCCCCGAAGCCTCCGCCCGCATCCTCAACGCCGCCCACACAATCCTCCTCCACGCAATTCCGGACCCGGAACCGATTGTCAAAGCCGCCGGCACCCGCCTCGCCATCGAACAATCCCTCCAGCACCAACACGGCCAATCCACCGACATCGGCAGCTCGCGCCAGCAACACCAGCTCAAGGCCGACCCCAACGAAGTCCGCCGCCTCCCCCCAGGAATGTGCTACGCGCTCGGGTCAGGGAAGGCCCAGAAGCTCCAGATAGCCTCGATGCCCAACCCGATCCCGCGAAGCATCTTCTCACCTGCCGTGTCCGTTCCTGACCGTCCTGATGAGCCCGATACGAGTGACGATGAGCCGATCAAGCTCTGACCTCGGCCATCTGGAGCGGGACCGTGAGTGATCTCTCGCCCAGGGAAGTCGCGGCGGCGATCGGGCTGTCGCGTTCGGCGGTGTATCGGCTGATTGAGGACGGCGAACTGGCCGCTTACAAGGTCAGGGGCCGGCTGCGCGTCGAGCCCGGCGAGGTGCGGGCGTTCAAAGAGCGCAACCGGGTCAGGCCCCGCGCTCGCCGGCATGTCGCGCTCTACGAACCGGGCCCGCTGCCGGGCCGGCAGGGGAGCGGTAGGTTCGCCGCGGAGCTCGAGGCGATGAAGGGAGCCAGGTGATCGAGAAGCTTGCCAATGGCCGCTACCGGGTGCGCTGGTATGACGCCGGCAGAGAGGGACGCCGACGCTCACGCGCCTTTGCCCGCAAGACGGATGCCCAGTTGTTCGAGGCAGAGTTGCGGCGCCGCCGGGCGCTGGGCGAGTTCGCCTTCCTCGAGGCGTCGAACAAGCGCGTCGAGGACCTGGCGTGCGACTGGTGGGAGATCTACGCCAAGCCCAACCTGGCCTACAACACGCTCGCCGGCTACGCGCCGGCGCTCGACAAGCATGTGCTGCCGCGGCTCGGCAAGCTCAAGCTGCGCGACGTGACTCCCGAAGTGCTGGGCCGCTTCCGCGCCGATCTCGAGAAAGTGGGCGTGGGCAGAAGCGGTGTGCGGATCTCGCTCGTCGTCGTGCAAGCGATGTTCTCGCGCGCCCAGGAGTGGGGTTGGGTCTCGTCTAACCCGGCCAAGGCGGTGCGAAAGCCCTCCGCGCGGAGGGAGCGCGCAGTCGTCTGCCTAGAACCGGCCCGGGTCGAGGCCATCCGCGCGGTCATGCTCGCCCAGCAGCGCCACTACGCCGCCCTGATGGTCTCGCTCGCCGCCTACGCCGGGCTGCGCATCCCCGAAGAAGTCCTCGGGCTCGAATGGCGCCACGTCCGTGACCGCACCCTACTCGTCGAACAACGCCTCATCGAAGGACAGATCACCCCGGGCCAGAAGGTGCGGCATTTTCGGGCAAGGGCCATCGATCTCGTAGCTCCGCTCAAACAGGACCTCGCCGAGTACCAGCTGCGGATGGGCAGACCGCAAGGCCTTATCTTCCCCAGGCGCGACGGCGACCCGTGGGTCCGGCATGACTACCAGAACTGGCGAAGGCGGATCTGGCACCCAGCACGTGAGCAGGCTGGCGTCGAATCGTTGCCGCCCTACCACCTGCGTCATGCGTTCGCCTCGCTGCAGATCCGCGCCGGCATCTCGATCCCGGAGCTGGCGGAACAGCTCGGTCACGCACCGCAGATGACTCTCTCCACTTACGCGCACGTCATGCGTGAGCTGAAGGGCCTTCCACCGCTCTCAGCGGACGCCCAAATCCAGGGCGCCCGAGAAGCGCGTAGACCTTCGGTAGACCCTAAACGGCAGACCGGGAAGGGGACGGGGCGCTCGAAGTGACAGAAAACGCCTGCAAATCGCGAGATAGCTCCGCCTGGATTCGAACCAGGGACCTCACGATTATGAGTCGTGCGCTCTAACCGCTGAGCTACGGAGCCGCGGGGATCGAGTCTAGCCCCGGCTCAGCCTCCGTGGACGATGCGCCCGTTCACCATCGTCAGCTCGACCTTCGCCTCGGACCCCGCTTGAGCGGGACGCGCCGGAGATCGCGGGTCGACCACGATCAGATCGGCGGCGAGCCCTCGCGTATCTGGCCGGGCCTCATCGTGCCTCCCTGGTGATCGGCGCACCATGTGGGAGGGGGCGCGGCGGCAGGGCCGAACTCCACTGCATGGACGAGCTGGAGATCGGCCGCATCATCGTGCTCTGGCTCTGGTGCTTCGGGCTCGCCGGGATCGAGATCGAGATCGAGGGTGGCTACGGCTGGGCCGAGCGCCTGCCCACCTGGTACTACAAGCGCGGCCTGTTCGGGCGCATCTACGGGCTTGTGATGGGCACGCGGCCGCTCACCGGCTACCACGTGTTCGCGTTCACGATCCCGCTGCTGCTGGTTCACCTGCCCTTCGTGTTCGGTCTGGAGTGGACGATCGAGGACGAGTTCGCCGCCGTGGCCGTCTACTTCCTGCTCGCCGTCTTCTGGGACTACCTCTGGTTCGTGCTGAACCCCGCCTACACGGTGCGCCGCTTCAAGCGCGGCAACGTGTGGTGGTTCGAGGTGCCATGGCTGTGGCGCTTCCCGCGCGACTACTACTCGGGAGTCGCGGTGTCGATCGTCTTGGCGGGCGTTGGAGCCTGGATCGCGGGAGAGGGCGACCTGCTCTACCGCCACCTCTGGACCCTCGCCGGCCTGATCGTCCTCACCGCCGCCGCGGTGCTGGCCGCCCCGCTCTACTGGCGCTGGTACCGCCACATGCGGCGTGCCGGTGCGGATGATCGCCCGGCTACCCGGACCTATCCGCCCCCTGCGCCGGAGGCGGTCTGGTCCGGCGGCGAGCCCGACCTGACTCCGCTTGCCGACCCACAGGCTCGTGTGTCAGGCCGGAGCGATCCGCTCTAGCCTTCGCCGGCGTGCCCGACCGGTCCCTGCTGATGGCCGTCCCCAACGTGAGTGAGGGACGCGATCTCAGCGCCCTCGAGGCGATCGAGAGGGCCTTCGCTCCGGCGCGCTTCCTCGACCTCCACACCGATCCCGACCACGACCGCGCGGTGTTCACCCTCGCCGCGGGCCAGGGCGAGCTGGCTCGAGGCCTGGTCGGCGGCGCGCGAGCCGCGGTGGAGCTGATCGACATCCGCGCCCACCCGGGCGTCCACCCGCACGTCGGTGCGCTCGACGTGATGCCGGTGGTCTATCTCGACGAAGAGCGGCGCGGTGCGGCCTGCGCCGAGCTGCTCACCGCAGCGGCGCTGATCGGCGAGGACCTCGAACTGCCGGTGTTCCTCTACGGCGAGCTGGCCACGCGGCCGGAGCACGCCGAACGAGCCTGGATCCGGCGCGGCGGTCCGGGGGAGCTCGCGCTGCGCATGGAGTCGGGCGAGCTCGTCCCCGACTATGGGCCGCGCCGAGCCCATCCGACGGCGGGAGCGGTGCTGGCCGCCGCGCGCCCGCCGCTCGTGGCCTTCAACATCGACCTGAAGACCGCCGACGTCGAGGTCGCGCGAGCGATCGCCGCCGAGCTGCGTGAGTCGGGAGGCGGGCCTCGAGGGGTGCGCGCACTCGGTCTCTATCTGAAGGATCGGAGCAGAGCCCAGGTCTCCACCAACGTGCACGACCACCAGGCGGTTCCGCTGCGCGAGCTCGTCGATTTCGTGCGCGCGCGCGCGGACGTTGCCGAGGCGGAGCTGATCGGGCTGGCGCCGCGCGCCGCGTTCGAGGACTTCCCCGAGGACGTCCCGCTGCGAGGCTTCGATCCGGAGCGCCACATTCTCGAAGAGGTGCTGGCGGTCATCCGGTAAGTTCGGAGAGATCGAACGCTCGCAGGCACCGCCTGCTCGCCGTCCACACCATGGCTCAAACCAAGCGCAAGCGCACTCGCAAGCATCGCGGCACACCGGCCGGGACGATCGATCGCGCCGGACGCACCGGTCGCACGCAGAACCGGGGGGACGCGAAGGCGATCGCCCGTCAGCGGCGCGAGGAGCGTCTCTCCAAGCCGCCGAGCTGGAGGAGCTCAATCAACCGTGCGGCCATCGCGGCCGCCGTCTTCGGGGTGCTCGTGGTCGTGCTCTTCAACCGTGGGATCTCGGCCGGGCTCGCGCTCGCCGCCTTCATGTTCCTCCTCTACATCCCGCTCGGCTACGGCACCGACCTGATGATCTACCGCTTTCGCCAGCGCCGCAAAGCGGACGGAAAGTAGCCGTGGACGTCCGGATGTTCACCGTCGGCCCGGTGGCCGAGAACAGCTACATCCTGCGCCGGGACGGCTCCGACAGGGCATTGATCGTCGACCCCGGAGACGAGCCCGACAAGCTGCTGGGCGCCATCGAGGCGCTGGGCGTGACCCTGGACGGCATCCTGCTCACCCACACCCATTTCGACCACGTGGGGGCGGTGGCTCCGGTGGCCAAGGCAACCGGAGCCGAGGTCTGGGTCCCCGAGATCGAGGCCTTCGTCCTGGCTGACATCAATTCGTTCGTGCCCTGGCCGGGGTTCGGCCCCTTCGAGTCCTACGAGGCCGAGCACACGCTCGCCGGCGGCGAGCGCCTCGAGCTGGCCGGCTTCGAGATCGACGTGCTCTTCACCCCGGGCCACAGCCCAGGGCACGTCACCTTCTCGATCCAGGACGAGGCCGCGGTGTTCTCCGGCGACGTGCTCTTCCAGCAGTCGATCGGCCGCACGGACCTCCCGGGCGGCGACCACGGCACACTGCTCGAGTCGATTCGCACGCTCGTGGACACGCTGCCGGCGGAGACCGCCGTCTACCCCGGCCACATGGGCATCACGAGCCTCGGCGCGGAGCGGGCCAGCAACCCCTTCCTCGTCGAGCTCACCCGGTGAGCGCCGCCAAGCTGCAGGCGCCGCGCGGGACCCAGGACGTCCCGCCCGAGCAAGCACGCCGGCGGCTGGCGCTGCTGGGCCTGGCCGCCGAGATGCTCGGCCGCGCCGGCTACGAGCCCTACGAGACCCCGGTGTTCGAGGACACCGAGCTGTTCGCGCGGGGAGTGGGGGAGTCCACCGACATCGTGCAGAAGGAGATGTTCACCTTCGAGGACAAGGCCGGCCGCTCGCTGACGCTGCGTCCGGAGGCCACCGCGGCGTTCTGCCGCGCCTACACCGAGCACGGGATGCACAAGCTGCCCCAGCCGGTCAAGCTCTGGACCTGGGGGCCCTTCTTTCGCCACGAGGCGCCCCAGGCGGGACGCTTCCGGCAGTTCACGCAGCTGAACGTGGAGGCGCTCGGGTCCGACGACCCGAGCATCGACGCCGAGCTGATCCTGCTGCTCCACGAGTTCGTCGAGCGGGCGGGCGCCGGCCCGGCGCGCGTGCGGCTGGCCAGCCTCGGCACGCCCGAGACCCGCGCCCAATACCTGGACGAGCTGCGGGGATATCTGCGCACGTACGAGAGCGAGCTTTCCCAGGAGGTCCGCGACCGGCTCGACCAGAACCCACTGCGCGCGTTCGACGCCGACCACCCGGGCACCCGCGCCGTGATGGCCGAGGCGCCGCGGCTGCTGGATCGCCTGAGCGCCGACGACGCCGAGCACTTCGCGGCGGTGCGCGCGCTGCTCGACGAGACGGGACTGGAGTACGAGCTCGATTCGACGCTCGTGCGCGGCCTCGACTACTACACGCGCACGGTGTTCGAGCTCGAATCGCCGCGCCTCGGGGCCCAGGCCGCCCTCGGCGGCGGGGGACGCTACGACCGCCTGGTCGAGCAGCTGGGCGGCCCGGCCACCCCGGGGGTGGGCTGGGCCGCAGGCATCGAGCGCATCCTGATGGCCTCCGAGCAGGAGCCTGAGGCCGAGGACCGCGTCTTCATCGCGCTGGCGAAGCCAGGCGCCTCGACGGCGGCATTCGCCCTGGCGCGCCGGCTGCGCGACGCGGGCATCCGGGTCGAGATGGAGCAGGCGGGGCGCTCCCTCAAAGGTCAGCTCAAGCAGGCGGACCGCATCGGTGCGCGCACCACGGTGATCCTCGGAGACGCGATCGACGTGAGGGACATGGACAGCGGAGAGCAACGTCAGGCGGCCGGCCCGGAGGAGGCGCTGGCCATGGTCCAGGAGGCGCTGCGATGAAGGCCCCGCGGCCCAACCGCTACCGCACCCACTGGGCCGGTGAGCTGCGCTCCGCGGCGGTGGGGGAAGAAATCCGGGTCGCGGGCTGGGTGCACCGGCGGCGCGACCACGGCGGACTGATCTTCATCGACCTGCGCGACCGCTCTGGACTGCTGCAGCTCGTCTTCCGGCCCGAGCAGGCACCCCGAAGCGCACGCTGCGGCGGGCGGCCTGCGTGCCGAGGACGTGATCAGCGCGGGCGGCGCGCTGGTGGCCCGGGACCCGAGCGCCGTCAATCCCGACCTGCCCACCGGCGGGGTCGAGCTCGTGGTCTCGGCGCTCGACCAGCTGGCTGACGCCGAGACGCCGCCCTTCCAGATCGACGAGGACGACCCGGTGGGCGAAGAGCTGCGCCTGCGCTACCGCTATCTGGACCTGCGCAAGCCGCGCATGCGCGACCAGATGATCCTCCGCCACGACGTGGTCAAGGAGATCCGCGACCACCTCTGCGACGAGGGCTTCCTCGAGATCGAGACGCCGATCATGACCCGCTCGACTCCGGAGGGGGCGCGCGACTTCCTCGTCCCCAGTCGCCTGATCCGGGGCAGCTGGTACGCGCTGCCGCAGTCACCCCAGCTCTTCAAGCAGCTGCTCATGGTCGGTGGCTTCGAGCGCTATTTCCAGATCGCGCGCTGCTTTCGCGACGAGGACTTCCGCGCCGACCGCCAGCCCGAGTTCACCCAGCTGGATCTCGAGATGTCCTTCGTCGAAGAGGAGGACGTCTACGCAATGATCGATCCGCTACTGAAGCGCGTGCTCGCCCTGGGCGGCATCGACGTGGAGCTGCCGCTCGAGCGCATCAGCTACGACGAGGCGATGCTGCGTTACGGCTCCGACCGTCCCGACCGGCGCCTGGGCGTCGAGATCGTCGACCTCTCCGAGGTGTTCGGAGCGAGCGAGTTCAAGGTGTTCGCCGGTGCGGTGGCCGGGGGCGGCGTGGTCCGCGCGATCAAGGCGGGCGGCGAATGGCCGCGTAGCCGCTTCGACGCCCTCACCGAGAAGGCGCAGTCGTTCGGTGCCAGAGGGCTGGCCTGGGCCGTGGTCGAGGAGAATGGCTGGCGCTCGCCGATCGCCAAGTTTCTCTCCGAGCAGGAGATCGGGGCGGCCACGCAGGCGCTCGCTGCCCGCCCGGGTGAGGCCGTCCTGATCGTGGCCGACAAGCCCGACGTGGTGGCCCGGGTGCTGGGCGCGCTGCGCCCCGAGGTGGCGGAGGGGGAGCCCGACGGCCACGACATCTTCTGGGTAGTCGACTTCCCCATGTTCGAGCGCAACGAAGCGGAGGGCCGCTACGACCCGCTCCACCATCCCTTCACCGCGCCCACCGGCGACCTCGACGGCGACCCGGCCGGCTGGCGCTCGCGCGCCTACGACGTGGTGCTCGACGGCTGGGAGCTGGGCGGCGGCTCGATCCGCATCAACACGCCCGAGCTCCAGCAGAAGGTCTTCGACGCGCTTGGGATCGAGCCGGCGGAGGCGCGCGAGCGCTTCGGCTTCCTGCTCGAGGCGTTCACCTACGGCGCGCCGCCGCACGGCGGCATCGCCTTCGGCATCGACCGCATCGCTGCACTGCTCGCGGGGGTCAGCTCGATCCGCGACGTCATCGCGTTTCCCAAGGCGGCCAGCGGCGCCGACCCGCTGACCGGCGCCCCGGCACCGGTGGACGAGCGCCAGCTACGGGAGCTCGGCATCCGCATCGACCCGGCGCCTCCGCGGCCCGAGTGAGCGCACGCGGCCGGTCGGTGGTAGCCTCGAAACAGGCCCGAGCCTGTACGCCAGCCGGCCGTATATGTTGAGCCGAACACCACCGGGACGGGAGTCCCACTCGCGGTAGGGCCGTGGCCCGTTGCGGGGGACACCCACGCTTGCTCCGAACAGCAGGCCCAACTCTCGGAAACGGCAGCGGCAGGCTGGGGCCCCTTTCCGTCGTGGTCGCCCGCCGGCGCTAGCTTTGGGCTCGCCATGCGCTCCTTCGAAGACCACCTGAGCCACCCGGCCGGCCGCGGCGCGCTCGCGGACGGGCCGTACTCGGGCGCCGCCGGCGGTGCCGCCTGCGGCGATCTCGTGCGCGTCACGCTGCAGGTCGAGGGCGAGCGCGTCGTCGCGGCGGGCTTCGACGCCGAGGGCTGCGGAGCGGTCACCGCAGCGGGCAGTGCGCTGGTCGAGCTGGTGGAGGGCGCTGCCTTCCTGGACGTCGCGCGCATCGACGCCGCGGCGGTGTCACAGGCCCTGGGCGGCCTCGTCACGCCCAAGCGCCACGCCGCCGAGCTGGCCGCGGACGCGCTTCACCGCGCGCTCGGCAAGGCCGCAGCCGCGGGCGCGCCTGCGCTCGCGCCCAGCCCCCGCCGCACGCTCGTGGCAATGAGCGGAGGCGTGGACAGCGCGGCGGCGGCCCAGCTCGCGCTCGACGCCGGGGACGAGGTCGTGGCCGTGACCCTGGAGCTGTGGGCCGACCCGGCCACGGACGGTGAGGCCAGCTGCTGCTCTCCGCAGGCCGTTACCGGCGCCCGCCACCTCGCACACGGCATGGGCCTGCCGCACGTCACGCTCGACCTGCGTGAGCGCTTCCGCAGCGAGGTGGTCGACCGCTTCCTCGACGGTTACGCGGCCGGGCGCACCCCCAACCCCTGCGTCGGCTGCAACGGGTTCGTGCGCTTCGGCGCCATGCTCGCGCTCGCGGACGCGCTCGGCGCGGCGCGCCTGGCGACCGGGCACTATGCGCGGATCGCGCGCGACGACGAGGGGCCGCTGCTCCGGGCCGCCACGGACCCCAGCAAGGATCAGAGCTACATGCTCGCCAAGCTCGATCCCGCTCTGCTCGAGCGGCTCTCCTTTCCCCTCGGCGGCCTCACCAAGGACGCCGTGCGCAACCTGGCTCGCGACGCCGGCCTGCCCGTGGCCGACAAGCGCGAGAGCCAGGATCTCTGCTTCGTGGCCGGGCTCGGCGGCCGCGCCTTTCTCCAGCGCCACGGCGGACCGCGGTTGCGGCGCCCGGGCGAGATCGTGGATCGCGACGGCCACGTGCTGGGCCGCCACGAGGGCCAGCACAACTTCACGGTCGGTCAGCGGCGCGGGCTCGGCGTGGCGGGCTCCGAGGCGGTCTACGTGCTGGAAAAGGATGCCGCACACAACCGGGTGGTGGTGGGCCCTCGGGAGGCCCTCGCTGCCACGCGCGTGGTGCTCGAGGGCGCCCGCCTGCACCGGGACGCGGCCAGCGTCGAGAGCGTTCGGCTGCGCTACCACGCTGAGCCGATCGCCTGCCGCGTCGAGCAGGAGGGCGGCCGCGTGGAGCTCGAGCTCGAGCGGCCGGCCCTGGGGATCGCGCCGGGACAGCTCGCCTGCTTGATGAGCGCCGACCGCGTGGTGGGACAGGGGACGATCGGGGAGGCCGCGTGACCGAACATGCCGACCGCATAGAGCTCGAGGCGCCGCTGGCCGGGGCCTTCCAGGCGGTGGTGCGCCTCATCATCGGCGGTATCGCGGAGCGGGTCGACTTCGCCTTCGAGGAAATCGACGATCTGCAGCTGGCCGTGGAACGGCTGCTGGCCGAGGCCGGGCAGGTGGGCAGCGTGTGCATCTCCTTCGAGGTGGTGCGCGACGGCATCCGCACCCGCGTGGGACCGCTCAGCGAGCACGCCATCGCCGAGGCCCTGACCGACGGCGACGCCCGCCCCGGCGAGCTGACCCTGAAGCGCATCCTGCAGACCGTGGTCGACTCGTTCGGGGTCGAGGAGTCCGAGGACGGCAGCGTCATGGTCCGTCTCGAGAAGCTCAAGGGACTGCCGTGAATCTGCCCGAGCGGCGTTCTGCCGTGTCCAGTGAGAAGGCGCGCTCCGAGGACCGCGAGCTGCTGCGCCGCTACCACGACGGCGGCGACACCGGCGCGCGGGACGAGCTGATCGAGCGGCACCTGCCGCTGGTGCGTTCGCTCGCGCGCCGCTATGCCGGGCGCGGCGAGGCGCTGGAGGACATCGAGCAGGTCGGCGCCATCGGGCTGATCAAGGCGATCGACCGCTTCGAGCTCGAGCGCGAGGTCTCGCTCGCCACCTACGCCACGCCCAACGTGGTGGGGGAGATCAAGCGGCACTTCCGCGACAAGGGCTGGGCCATCCGGGTGCCGCGCGCGCTGCAGGAGCTGAATGCCTCGATGTCGGGCGCCATCGAGCGCCTGACGGGCCGGCTCGGCCGCTCGCCGAGCATCGCCGAGATCGCCGCCGACCTCAAGACGACTCCGGAGGAGGTGCTGGAGGCGATGGAGGTCGGCTCCGCCTACTCGACCGTCTCACTGTCGACCGGGCCCGGCGGCGACGAGGACCTCGACCCGCTCGAGACGATCGGCGGCGAGGACGAGGAGTTCGAGCGCTCCGAGCAGCGTGCGGCGCTCGAGCCGGCCTTCGATCAGCTGCCCCCGCGCGAGCGCGAGATTCTGCGCATGCGCTTCGAGGAAGGGCTACCTCAAACGCAGATCGCGCAACGGGTGGGTCTGTCCCAGATGCACGTCTCCCGGCTGATCCGCAAGTCGCTGCAGGTTATGCGCGACGAACTTCTGCGAATGCCCCCGGGCGCCCCGAACTAGCGCCCCCGCGTGCGTTAAGCGCACGTTTTGTCTCCCGGAAGGTGATTTGAACCTTGCGCGGAAGGGGTATCTTGCCGCGCGGCGAGGTACTTCGCCGCCAACCAAGCTGGAGGGAACTGAATGGGGAAGCTCGGTAGTCGGGCATTGGTGCTGCTCGTTGCAATCCTGTCGATGTCGGTGATCGTTGCGTGTGGCGATGACGACGACGATGGCGGGGGTAGTAGCGACAGCGGCGGTGCAGCAAAGAAGGGCGGCTCGATCACGATCGCCCAGACCTCACAGCCCGACTATCTCGACCCGGCGCTCAGCTACACGGTCAACGGCTGGGAGCCGCAGTGGCTCGTCTACACGCCGCCGATCACCTACAAGCGTGCCGAGGGCGTGGAGGGCACGCGAGCTGATCCCGGGCATCGCCAGAAGCATGCCCGAGGTCTCCGAGGACGGCAAGACCGTCACCTTCACCATGCGCAAGGGCCTCAAGTTCTCCGACGGCACGCCCGTGAAGGCCTCGCGACTTCGAGCACACGCATCAAGCGCATGCTCAACCTCGAGTCCGGCGGCACCGGCTTCTTCCTGGTGATCGTGGGGCGCGCAGGAGTACATCGACGCCGGCAAGCCCGACGGCGACATCTCGGGCATCGAGACCGACGACAAGACCGGCGAGGTCACGATCAAGCTGACCGGTCACGAGGACGGCCCGATCCTCAACGTGCTCGCCATGAACTTCGCGGGCGTAGTGCCGGGCGACACGCCGTTCAAGAACCTCTCCGCCGACCCGCCGCCGGGCGTCGGCCCCTACAAGTTCACGAAGTCGGTGCCCAACCGCGAATTCGTGATGGAGAAGAACGCCGAGCTTCAACATTCCGGGCATCCCGAAGGGCAACATCGACACGATCACGACCAAGATCGTCAAGTCCGCTGAGCGGCCAGACCCAGGACGTGATCAGCGGCAAGCTCGACTACATGCAGGATCCGCCGCCGGCCGACCTGCTGCCGCAGGTGAAGGCGGAGTACAGCGACCGTTACAAGAGCCAGCACGACGGTCAACACCTACTACTTCTTCATGAACACGACGGTGCCGCCCTTCGACAAGCTGGAGGTTCGCCAGGCGGTCAACTACGGCATCGACTCGCGCGCACTGTCGCGGCTGTTCGGCGGGCGCCTGGCCCCGGGTTGTAACTTCCTGCCCCCGGGCTGCAGGGTCACCAGGAGCTCGACCCCTGCCCGTACGGCGATCCCAACGAGCCCGCCGACCTCGAGAAGGCGCGCCAGCTGATCCAGCAGGCCGGGGTCGAGGGCGAGTCGGTCGAGCGTCTACACCAACAACGACGAGAACCGGCCGGAGATCGGTCAGTACCTGACCGACATGCTCAACAAGATCGGCCTGAAGGCGAGCTGAAGGTCATCGACGCCGGGGTCTACTTCCAGACCGTCGGGAACGACAAGACGAAGGCCGGAATCGGCGCGACCAACTGGTTCCAGGACTTCCCGCATCCGGCCAACTTCCTGTTCCTGGTCGACGGGGCCACGAACCAGCCGACGAACAACCAGAACTTCGGCCGGGTCGGACGACCCGGAGCTGAACAAGCTGATCGACGAGGTCCAGGCGGCTCCCGCCGACGGCGCCACCGAGCAGGCGGCCGAGGCCGACAAGCTCGTGGTCGACAAGCGCGTACATCGCTCCTTACGGCACGCGAAACGAACGCGACGTTCCTCTCGGAGCGGATGGACTTCGAGAACTGCGCCGATGTTCCACCCGCTGTACCTCAACGACTACTCCAGCTGGTGCCTCAAGTAGGCGCCTGAATGTTCTCCGGGGAGGGCGCGGCTGCGCCCTCCCGGTGGGGTAGGGTGTCTGCCCCGGGGAAGCTGAGCGAGGGAGATGGCCACCGAGCCCGTCACCGACCAAACCGCCCTTCAGGGCCCGGCGGCCTGGGAGCTGGAGGCCGATCGAGAGGGCGTGCACGGCGTCGGGCCGTGGCGCCTGGGACTTCGGCGCCTCAGGCGCAACAAGGTGGCGCTGTTCTTCGGCTTCGTGTTTCGTGCTGCTGGTCGCGGTCGTGCCTGGCCGCTCCCTTATGGGCGAATCAAGTCGCGAAAACCGGGGCCTAACGAGAATCACCTGACCGACACGATCGTTGTCGACGGCAAGAAGACGGACGTCGTCGCCCTCAACGGCGTCCCGATCGGTCCGACCTGGCAGGGCGAGTTCTTCCTGGGGGCGGACACCAACGGCCGCGACGTGATGGTGCGGCTGCTCTACGGCGGCCGCAACTCGCTGGTGATCGGGCTCACGGCCGCGTTCATGACCACGGTGCTTTCGATCGTCTTGGGTCTCCTCGCCGGCTTTCTCGGCGGTCGGACCGATACGGCGATCAGAGCGCTGCTTGATGTCATGTGGTCCTTCCCGGTGGTGATTCTCGGCGTGGCGCTCGGCGTGGCGCTCGCCCTCGGCGGCCTGAAGCTCGGGCCTATCACGATCAGCGGTGACTCACTCGTGGTGCCGATCTTCGTCATCGGCCTCGTATACATCCCCTACATGGCGCGTCCGGTACGGGGACAGGTGCTCTCGCTACGGGAGAAAGAGTTCGTGGAGGCGGCCCGCGCCCAGGGAGCGGGCCCGCTGCGGATCATGTTCGGCGAGGTGCTGCCCAACCTCATCTCGACCATCCTGGTCTTCTTCACGCTGCTGATCGCCAACGCGATCCTGCTCGAGGCGGCGCTGTCGTTCCTGGGCGCCGGCGTGCGGCCCCCGAATCCCTCCTGGGGCACCATGATCGATGAGGGCGTCGAGCGCATCGCCACGGCGCCGCACCTGGCCATCGTGCCGGGCGCCATGCTCGTACTCACCGTGCTCGCGCTGAATGTCTTCGGCGACGGCGTCCGGGACGCCCTCGACCCCCGAGCCAAGGTCCGCCTGGAGCACTGATGGGGCGCTTCGTCATCCGCAGGCTGGTCCAGATGGTCTTCGTGATGTTCGCGGTCTCCGTTCTCACCTTCCTGATCTTCAACGTCATCCCGAACGGCGACCCCGCCGTCCGCATGGCCGGGACGCAGCCGACCGAGACCCAGATCGAGCAGATCCGCAAGGAGTGGGGCTTTGACGACAACATCGTCGTCCAGTACTTCACCACCATGAAGAAGGTCATCACGGGCGATCTGGAGTCCTACTACACGCAGCTGCCGGTGAACGAGGAGATCAAGAAGGGACTACCGCGCACACTCTCGTTGGCCATCGGCGCGGCCATCCTGTGGATGGTCGTAGCGGTGGCCTTCGGGCTCTACAGCGCGGTCAGAGCGGGCAAGTTCGCGGACCGCTTTTTGACGATCATCGCGCTGGTCGGCATCTCGGTACCGGTCTTCTGGATCGGAGCGCTGATGAACTACTACCTGGGCTTCAAGCTCGGTTGGTTTCCCAACGGGGGTTACGTGGAATTCACCGAGGACCCCGTCGATTGGC
Source organism: uncultured Thermoleophilaceae bacterium (assembly GCA_963813495.1). Lineage (GTDB taxonomy): Bacteria > Actinomycetota > Thermoleophilia > Solirubrobacterales > Thermoleophilaceae > JACVRW01. The sequence goes on along the minus strand of CAWEZC010000002.1, from coordinate 19,214 downwards.
TCTACCACCTGATCCTTCCCTGGACGGCGCTGGCCATTCTGTTCATCGGCTTCTACTCGCGCGTGCTGCGCTCGAACGTCCTCGACACGATCAACGAGGACTACGTGCGCACCGCGCGGGCCAAGGGTCTCTCGGAGCGCCAGATCATGGTCAAGCACGTGCTTCGCAACTCGATGATCCCGATCATCACCTTGTGGGGCCTGGACTTCGGCGCTGTCATCGCGGGCGGAGCGATCCTTACGGAGACCGTGTTCGACCTGCAGGGCGTCGGTCAGTACGCCGCTGAGTCGATAGGCCAGCTCGACGTCCCGCCGGTGCTCGCAGTCACCCTGTTCGCCGCCTTCTTCATCGTGGTGATGAACGCCGTGGTCGACATCGTCTACGCCTATCTCGATCCGCGCATCCGCCTGCAGTGACCACTCCCGAGGCAGCCACTGGACCGCCTCGCCCGGCGGGCGATGATCAGCTGCTCTCGGTGCGCGACCTGAAGGTGGCGTTCGCGACCGAGGAGGGCGTGGTGCAGGCGGTCGACGGGGTCTCGTTCGACCTGGCTGCCGGCGAGATCCTGGCGGTGGTGGGGGAGTCGGGCTCGGGAAAGTCCGTCTCGGCCATGACTCTGATGGGCCTGACGCGCTCGCCGAACGCGAAGTTCGAGGGCACCGCCCACTACAAGGGGACCGAGCTGATCACCGCGCCGGAGGACCAGCTGCGCCGCGTTCGCGGCGCGGAGATCGCGATGATCTTTCAGGACCCGATGACCTCGCTCAACCCGGTGCTGCGGATCGGGGCCCAGATCATCGAGCAGATCCAGGAGCACGAGGCCCTGCCCGACCAGCAGGCGCGCGAGCGCACGATCGAGCTGATGGAGAAGGTCGGGATCCCGCGCGCCCGCGACCGGCTCGACTCCTACCCGCACGAATTCTCGGGCGGCATGCGCCAGCGCGTGGTGATCGCGCTCGCGCTGTCCTGCAACCCCTCGGTCCTGATCGCCGATGAGCCCACGACCGCACTCGACGTAACGATTCAGGCGCAGATCCTCGAGCGCATCCGCGAGCTGCGCGACGAGACCGGCGCTGCCGTGATCCTGGTCACGCACGACCTCGGCGTGGTCGCCGACATCGCCGATCGCATCGCCGTCATGTACTCCGGGCGGATCGTGGAGCAGGGGACCCTCGACGAGATCTTCTACGACCCTCAGCACCCCTACACCTGGGGCCTCCTCGGGTCGATCACACGCGTCGACCGGCCGCGCCCCGAACGGCTGCCGGCCATCGCCGGCCTGCCGCCCTCGTTGTGGGATCGTCCCGAGGGTTGCCACTTCCGGCCACGCTGCCCTCATGAGTTCGCCAAATGCAGCGAGGTCCCGCTGCTCGAGGCGCGCCTGCAGGCCCGGCCCGAGCACCTCGACCGTTGCTGGCTCACTCCCGAGCAGAAGACCGAGCTGCGTGAGGTCCGTCCCGGCGAGATCGGCCTGGATCCCAAGGCCGGTGCGGCGTCGGCGTGAACGGCGAGGTGCCACTCGTCGATGTCGAGCACCTGAAGGTCTTCTTCCCGATCAAGGAAGGCCTGCTCTTCGAGCGGGAGGTGGCGCGGGTCCACGCCGTCAACGACGTGACCCTTTCGGTCGGCGAGGGGGAGACCGTCGGCCTGGTGGGCGAGTCGGGCTGCGGCAAGACGACGATCTCACGCACGATCATGCGCCTGATCGACTCCACGGAGGGCAGCATCCACTTCCGTGGCAACGACATCACCGACGCCGGGCGGCGCGAGCTCGCGCCGCTCCGCCGAGAGATGCAGATGGTCTTCCAGGATCCGTTCGCGTCGCTGAACCCGCGCAAGCGCGTGGTCCAGATCATCGGGCAGCCGCTGCGCCTGCATGGCAGTCCTCGCTCCGAGGTGGAGGGCCGGGTGGGCGAGCTGCTGCGGCTGGTCGGGCTGCAGGCCGAACACCTCAACCGCTACCCGCACGAGTTCTCGGGTGGCCAGCGACAGCGCATCGGCGTGGCGCGCGCGCTCGCCCTCGAGCCGCGCCTGATCGTGCTCGACGAGCCCGTCAGCGCGCTCGATGTCTCCGTGCAGGCTCAGATCATCAACCTGCTCGACGACCTCCAGGAGGAGTTCAAGCTCACGTATCTGTTCGTGGCCCACGACCTCTCGGTGGTGCGCCACGTCTCGGACCGGATCGCGGTCATGTACCTGGGCAAGCTGATGGAACTGTCGCCGGCCGAGGAGCTCTACACCAAGCCGATCCATCCCTACACGTCTGCGCTGCTGTCGGCGATCCCCATCCCCGATCCCAGGGAGAACCGCCGGCGCGAGCGCGTGGTCGTGGGAGGGGAGCCCCCCAACCCGATCAACCCGCCCAGTGGTTGCGTGTTCCATACCCGCTGTCCGCGCGCCAGCGAGATCTGCCGCGAGCTGGAGCCGCCGCTGGCGCGCTATGCCAACGGTCACCTGGCCGCCTGCCACCACCCCATGAACGTCTCCGGCGAGGAGATCCGGGCGGCTACCCGGGACGAGGCCAGTCCGCAGAGCGCCGCCGACGAGCTGCCCACTCAAGGACAAAATGGTGCCACGCCCTCGCCGTCCGCGTAGGCCTTACGCCCCGTTCTCAGCGTGCCGGATCTCGGCCAGGGGAAATTTTTTTCGCGATTTGCGTTTACGCAAGGCCGCTGCGGGGAAGGCTCGCGCCGAGGGCACAATGGATGGTTTGATAAACCTTTTGCACGGATTCGTGCAAAAGTTGGGTGACAAACCCATAAATCCGTCTTATAGTGACCGCCGTTGCATGGGTTCTGTGCCTCGAACCCGTGCGCTCGCCAAAGCCCGGGCTGATCCCACCCGGGCATGATCGGGAGGGAACCCTTCAATGCCGTCCAAGCGCTAAGTCCCGAACTTGTGCAGAGTCCGCCCGTTCGGCTGGTCCTGCCAGCCGAGGTTGAGAGGAAGGAATCCGTATGCCCAGCAAGCGCTAGCCACCGTCTGACCCGCGGAACCCCGCGGCCGTAACATCCCGCCCCCCGGATGAGGAGCGCACTCGAACTACTTCGCACGGAAGCGAGGGCCCGTGCGTTCTTCGCGGCACTCACCCAATCTGCCCTCGGCACCGGTGCTGCGTACGTCGCACTGCTGCTGGTGGCCTACGACCGCGTCTCGACTCCATGGGCGATCAGCGCGGTGCTCATCGCCGATCTGGTCGCTCCGATGTTCCTCGGCCCCATCTTCGGGGCCGCGGCGGACCGCTGGTCACGTCGCACATGCATGGTGGTCGCAGACGTCCTGAGGGCTGTCGCCTTCACCGCCATCGCCTTCGCGGACAGCTTCGGCGCCATTGTGGGCTTTGCGTTGCTGGCCGGAGTCGGTACGGCGTTGTTCACGCCGGCCTCACTGGCGGCGCTACCCAGCCTTGTGGCGCCACGCCGCCTGCCCGCGGCGACCTCGCTCTACGGTGCAATCAGCGATTTCGGTCTGGCGGCAGGGCCGGCGGTGGCGGCGGTCATCCTGCTGGCCGGCGGCCCGCAGGCCATCCTGCTCATAAACGGAGCGACCTTCGCCATCTCCGCTGGGGTCCTGATGGTCATCCACTTTGGAGAAGCCCCAGTACGGAGCGTCGATCAAGACTCGGCCAGGCACGCTGTCCGCGCCCTTCTGCGTGAGGCCCGTGAGGGCATGGGCGTGGTGCGGCACACCGCCGGCCTCCGCACCGTGCTCTTCGGTTCGGCCCTGGCGCTGTTCTTCGGCGGGCTGGTGAACGTCGCCGAACTCCCCTTCATCACCGAGGACCTCGATGCGAGCGACGCCGTCTACTCGGTCGCGGTGGGTCTCGCCGGTCTGGGCATCGTCGCCGGCTCGCTGACCGGCAGCAGCGGTGGCGGCCTACATCGCCTGAAGGTCCGCTTTCTATTCGGCGTGATGGTCATGGGTGCCGGCTATGCGCTGACCGGGTTCGCACCCACCTATGGATTTGTCTTCGCGACCTTCGCACTTGCCGGCTTGGGCAACGGCATGATGCTGGTCTACGAACGGCTGATCATTCAGGCCACGGTCTCGGACTCCCTGGCCGGAAGAGTGTTCGGCACCAAGGACGCACTCACGGCATGGGCGTTCGCCATCTCCTTCGTTGTTGCCGGAGCCGCGGTTTCCGCCGTCGGTCCCCAGGCTGTGCTGATCGCCTCCGGTGCCGGCGTGATCGCGATCGGCGCGGCCACGGCGGTGGGGCTGCGCAAGCCCGATGCCCTCGGCATCGATCGCGCGGGCGACGAACCTTTCACGCGACTGGAGCCGGTGCAGCTGGAGACCGCGGCGAGCTCGAGGCCCGAAGCGGGCTAGACCGACGCGCCGCGGGGCGCGGCCTTGGGTGCGAGGGGAGCGCTGGCCAGGACTGCGCGGACCTCGTCGGCTCCGGAGAAGACGGGCCGCCCGGCCTCCACCACTCGGTGCACGGCGTCCACGATGCGCGGATCGAATTGCGTCCCGGCGTTCTTCGACAGCTCGGCCAACGCCTCACCGCTGGCCATCGCGCGACGATAGACGCGGTCGCTCGTCATCGCGTTGTAGGCATCGCAGCAAAAGACGACGCGGGAGGCGAAGGGGATGTCGTCGCCGGCGAGGCCGTCGGGATAGCCCTTACCGTCCCAGCGCTCGTGGCAGGAACGCACGATCTCCCCGACCCGGCCCAGGAGGCCGCCCACGCGGTCGAGCATGAACTGGCCTTCGATCGTGTGCGTCTTCATCACCTCGAACTCGCTGTCGGTGAGTGAAGTCGGCTTGTTGAGGATCTCCTTGGGGATGACGATCTTGCCCACGTCATGGAGCATGGCGGCGAACTCGAGCTCCTGCCGGCTCTCCGGTGCAATGGCCAGCTCATCGGCCACGGCGTTGACCAGCTCGACCACCGAGCGGGAGTGCTGGGCGGTGTAGGTGTCCTCGGACTCGACGACATCGGACAGCAGCATCACGGTGCCGCGGTAGGCGCGGTGCAGCTCGAGCGTCTTGGCGTAGCGGTCCTCGCGGTCCTGCGCGAAGCTATGGAAGAGCCAGGTGATGGGCGCAATGGCAAGCAAGGCGATCGGGTAGGTGGCTGCGGCGACGGTTACCAGCAGCGCGATCGGCGCGAAGGTCGCATCCACTCGGGCGATGCCGAGCCAAAGGGAGACGCGCTCCTTGAACGGCAACCGGTCGAGCAGGAGGTCGCGTGACCAGGCCCATGCGAAGTCTCCGCCCAGCTGGGCGATGAAGGCGAGCAGGTAGACCCAGGCGTGGTCGAGCGAAGCCTGGCCGGGGGCCAGGGCAGCCAGGACGAGCACCGGCGGGATGCAGAACCAACAGTCCGCCAGCCGGCCCGTAAGCCGATCGCGGTGCCAGGTGCCCTCGAACATCTCGGGCAGGATCGCGACCACGTTGGCCAGCGCGATGATGATCGGGACCAAAGGCAGCGGGGCCAGCAGGGCGAGCGGCACCAGGAGAAGTTGCTCCGCGGTCCCGTAGGTGCCGCCGAACTCGAAGCGCACGCGCTCCGCCAGTCCGTAGCCGATGGCAAGGCCGATGACGACGAGCGGCTCCACCGTGCGCTCGTTGGGCACGACCAGCGCGATGATCAGTGCCGCGACGAGAAACAGCGCAGCAGAAACCGTCAGCACCACGCGCTCGCGTGGGGCCATCTTCTGGGCACGGCGCGAACGCGCCTCGCCCACTAGTCGCTCCGCCAGAAGCATCTAAGGCATCGTCGGCATTAATCGAGCGGATCGAGAGTTGATGCGCCTATTGCACACCTTTCGGATCGAAACCTCCATGTTTCGCCTTCAGGTTCGGGACAAACTGGACGTAAGTTGCATGCTCGCACGGTTCGGCTTACCGCGCCAATAGCAGCATGATTGCCGCATAGGTCGCCCACGAAACGCTTTGGGGCAGGCAACGGCGCCTAGACTGACACGCCATGAAGGCTGCCGAGATCCGGGAGCGGTTTCTGTCGTTCTTCGAGGCCCGGGAACACCTGCGTGTGCCCTCGGCCTCGCTCGTCCCGAGCTCCTATGACCCGACCGTTCTGCTCACCACGGCCGGCATGCAGCCGTTCAAGCCGTACTTCCGCGGCGAGGAGGAGCCACCGGCGCGGCGCCTGAACTCCTGCCAGAAGAGCTTTCGCACCACCGACATCGAGAATGTGGGCCGGACGCTGCGTCATCTGACGTTCTTCGAGATGCTCGGGAACTTCTCGGTCGGCGACTACTTCAAGCGCGAGGCCGTCGAGTACGCGCTCGAGCTCTCCACCTCGGCGGACGGCCTCGGCTTCGACCTCGATGACATCTGGATCACGGTCTTCGGCGGGGACGATGCGCTCGGCCTCGGGCCCGACGGCGAGGCGATCGAATGCTGGCGCTCGGTGGGGATCGCCGACGATCGCATCGTCCTGCTCGGCCGTGAGGACAACTTCTGGCAGTCAGGGCCGACGGGCCCCTGCGGACCGTGCTCGGAGCTCTATTTCGACCGCGGCCCGGCCTTCGGTGCCGACAACGACCGTCCGGGGGACGACACCGAGCGCTTCCTCGAGTACTGGAACCTGGTGTTCATGCAGTACGAGCTCCAGGACGACGGCTCCCTGCCCGAGCTGCCCACCAAGAACATCGACACGGGCATGGGTCTCGAGCGCATGGCGGCCATCCTCCAGGACGTCGAGTCGGTCTACGAGACCGACCTCTTCGAGCCGCTGATCGCCCTCGGCGAGGAGCTGTCGGGCCGCCGCTATGGCCAGGACTTCCCGACCACCCGGGCGTTGCGCATCCTGGCCGACCACGGGCGCGGCGCGACCTTTCTGCTCGGCGACGGCGTGGTGCCCTCCAACGAGGATCGCGGCTACATCCTGCGTCGCATCATGCGTCGCACCCTCCAGCAGGGCCGCACGCTCGGCCTGGAGGAGTCGTTCCTGCCCCGCCTCTACCGACGGGTCGTGGAGGTGATGAAAGACGCCTATCCCGAGCTCGAGCGCGAGTGGCCCACGATCGAGCGCTGGGCGCGTGCCGAGGAGGAGAGCTTCGGGCGCACCCTGGCCCAGGGCGAGCGGCTGCTTGACGAGCTCGTCGAGCAGGCTCGCCGCGATAACACCTCGTGGGTGTCCGCCGAGGACGCCTTCAAGCTTCACGACACCTATGGGTTCCCGTACGAGATGACCAAGGAGCTGCTGGCCGAACAGGGCCTCTCTGTCGACGACCAGGGTTTCGAGGAGCTGATGGAGCGGGCGCGCGAGGTCTCGCGCGCGCGCCCGGGCGCGAGCGTGCGCGCAGCGGCCGATGCCGGCGGCGGCCACGTGCACGTCGACCACGAGGACGTGTTGCGCTTTGCGCGCGAGGCGGGCTTTCGCACGCGCTTCGTCGGCTATGAGAGCACCGAGACGGACACGATGCTGCGCGTGGCCGAGGGCTCCGACGGCTGGCTGCTGGTCAAGCTGGCGGAGAGCCCGTTCTACCCCGAGGGTGGCGGCCAGGTCTCCGACTCCGGGATCGTGGAGGCGCCCTCGGGCCGGGCCCGCGTGGTCGACGTTTACCGGCTCGGCGACGACCAGGCCATCGCGCTCGAGACCCTGGAGGGCGAGATCGGGGCCGGCGTGAGCGTGCGCGCAGTGGTGGAGCGAGACACGCGGCTGGCCACGATGCGAAATCACACCGCCACCCATCTCCTCCACGCGGCGTTGCGCGAGCGGCTCGGCGACCACGTGCGGCAGGCCGGTTCGTACGTCGGTCCGGACAAGCTGCGCTTCGACTTCACACACGGTGAGCGGCTCAGCCCCGAGGAGCTGGCCGACGTGGAGCACGCGGTGTCCGCCATGGTGGCCGCCAACCACCCTGTCCGGGCGATCGAGACCACGCGCGAAGAGGCCGAGGCGCTGGGCGCCATGGCGCTGTTCGGTGAGAAGTACGGCGACTGGGTGCGGATGGTCGAGATCGACGGTGTCTCGCGCGAGCTGTGCGGCGGCACGCACGTGGCGGCCACTGCGGAGATCGGCCTCTTTCACGTGACGTCGGAGACGTCGAGCGCCTCCAACGTACGTCGCATCGAGGCGCTGACCGGCCCGGCCGCTGCGCGGCTGTTCGAGGAGCGCAGCCAGCGTGTCCACGAGCTCTCTCGCCTGCTGCGCGTGCCCGAGCAGGAGCTGGTGCCCGCCGTCGAGCGCCTGACCGATCGCGTCAAGGAGCTGCAGCGAAAGCCGCGTGACGGCGGACAAAGCGGCGGCGCCGACGAGCTCGTCTCCTCGGCGGAGGACATCGCGGGCGTGCACGTCGTGGTTCAGGCGGTGGAGGGCCTGGAGGCCCGTCAGCTGCTCGACCTGTCGGACGCCGTGCGCCAGAAGCTCGGTGACGCTGTGGTGGTGCTGGGAACATCGAGCGACGGCCGCGTCCACCTGGTGGCCAACGTGGCACCCGAGGTGGTCGAGCGGGGGGTGAAGGCGGGCGAGGTGGTGCGCGCAGCAGCGCAGGTTGCCGGCGGCGGCGGCGGCGGGCGCGACACGATGGCCCAGGCCGGCGGCCGCGACCCGGCCAAGCTCCCCGATGCCCTCGCCACGGCGAAGCGCGAGGTCGAGAAGGCGCTCGGCTCCGGTTCCTGATGCGCGTACTGGCCCTCGACCACGGCTCGGCGCGCTGCGGCTGTGCCCTCTCGGATCCTTCCGGCACGCTGGCCACGCCCCTGGGCGCGGTCGAGCGCCCGGACACGCGCAAGGGACTTGCGCGAATCGCAGCATTGGCGCAGGACAACGGAGCGGAGCGGATCGTCGTCGGCCTTCCGCTCACCCTGGCCGGCGAGGAGGGCAGCCAGGCGACCGAGGCTCGCGCGTTTGCCGAGCGTCTCGCCGGGAGAGTCTCGGTACCGGTGGAGCTTCACGACGAGCGCATGACCACGCGGCTCGCCGAGCGGATCGGGGGACAGGGTGACGCGGATTCTCGTGCCGCCGCGCACCTGCTGGAGAGCTACCTGGCGCGAGCCCGGGCGGGAACCCGCGAGTGAGCTCCGGACCGCCGCCCGTACCGGGCGGGAGATCTCCCGAGGAGCGGGAGGCTGCGCGGCGTGCTCGCGAGGCCCAGCGGCCCAACGAGCCGGCGACCATTCCCCAGTCCGCGCCCGAGCGTTACGGGATCGACGGGGCGGAGGGCGCCGGAGGGGGAGGCGGCCGCCGGGGCAAGCGGCCAGCAGCAGCGAGAGGCTCGGGTCCGCGCTGGGGGCGGATCATCGTCGCCGTCATCGGGCTTGCCGTACTGGCCGGTGTCGCCTGGTTCGCGGTCTCGCTGTTTCAGCCCTTCAAGGGGGAGAGCGACGGCCGGGCCGTACGCGTGACGATCCCGGCGGGCTCGAGCCTCGGTGATATCGCCGCCGTGCTCGAGGACAACGGGGTGATCTCGAACGCCGGCTTCTTCGAGCTGCGCGCGCGGCTCGCCGGGCGCAGCGGCGACCTCAAGCCGGGCTCGTTCCAGTTGCGCGAGGACATGAGCTTCACGGCCGCACTCGACGAGCTCGAGAAGGGCGTGCCGCCCGACGTGACGATCGTGTCACTGCCGGAGGGGCTCTCGCGCCGGGAGCTGGCGCCCGTGGTGAGGAAAGCGAAGCTGCGCGGGAACTACCTGCGCGCGAGCCGCCGCAACCCCGAGCTCAATCCGCGCCGCTACGGCGCCCCCGGGCCGGCGAGTCTCGAGGGCTTTCTCTTCCCGGCCACCTACGAGCTGAAGAAGGGGCGCCCGGCGCGAGCCCTGGTGGGGGAGCAGCTGCAGGCCTTCAAGCGCAACTTTGCCAAGGTCGACCTGCGCTACGCCCGCCGCAAGAACCTCACTCCCTACGACGTGCTCACCATCGCCTCGCTGATCGACCGTGAGGCCGCGGTGGGCAGGGAGCGCGCGCAGATCGCGTCCGTGATCTACAACCGCCTCAAGAGCGACATCAACCTCGGCATCGACGCCACCGTGCGCTTCATCTACGGCAACTGGTCACAGCCGCTCAAGCAGTCGGAGCTCGCCAACCCGAGCCCTTACAACACGCGCGTCAACCCGGGCCTGCCGCCCGGCCCGATCGGCAACCCGGGACTGGCCTCGATCAAGGCGGCCGCGCGGCCGGCCCGCACGGGCTACCTCTTCTACGTGGCCGCGGTATGCGGCAACGGCAGGCACAAGTTCGCCAAGACCGACGCCGAGTTCCAGCGCTACGTCGACGAGTACAACCGCGCCCGCGAGGAGCGCGGAGGCAAGTCCCCCACGAACTGTTGAGCACGCTCGCCGGTGTTCTCGGCTTTCCCGTGGCTCATAGCCGCTCGCCGGCGATGATGAACGCCGCCTTCGCTGCGCTGGGTCTCGACTGGCGCTACTTCGGCCTGCCCGTGCCTGCGGAGCGTTTCGCCGAGACGGTCAGGGCGCTGCCCCAATCCGGATATCGCGGCGCCAACGTGACCATCCCCCACAAGCTCACGGCGCACGACCTGGCTGGGCGGCTCAGCGAGTCCGCCGCGGCCATCGGGGCGGTGAACACGCTCAGCTTCGAGCCCGATGGCCTGATCGCGGGCGACAACACCGATGCCGGCGGCCTACTCGACGCCCTCGGCGATCAACGCCCCGCGACGGCCCTTGTGCTGGGCGCGGGGGGTGCGGCGCGCGCCGCCGTCTGGGCTCTGCGCGAAGCCGGTGCGGAGGTGACGGTCTGGAACCGAACGCCGAGCCGCGCACGTGCTCTGGCGGACGGGCTGGGAGTCGGCCACAGCGAGCGCCCGGGCGCGGCCGAGCTGCTGGTCAACGCGACCTCGGTGGGCCTCGAGCCAGCCGACGCGCTCGCCGGGCTGCCGCTCGTCGAGGCCGAAACCGTGGTTGACCTGGTCTACGGCAGCGAGCCCACCCCGTTCACCCGCTGGGGAGCCGAGCGGGGCGCCCGTGTGATCGACGGGCTCGAAGTGCTGGTGTACCAGGGGGCGCGCACTTTCGAGCGCTGGACGGGCCGCCCGGCGCCCGTCGAAACGATGCGACGGGCCGTAATCCAGCCCCATGTCTAGTACATACGCCCACGCCTAAACCGACTCCTGGGGCCTGCCGATATGCGAGGCAATGTCCGTTTCCCGCCCCTTCCTCCTCGTCCTCGTCGGAGTCGTGCTGCTCGGAGCGACCTTCTTCACCGTGCAGAACGCGCAGAACACCGGCAGCGGCAGCTCGGCTCCGGGCGCGGATGGCCAAACGCCCGCCACACCCGCGCAAGCCGAGCCCGCGCCGCAGCTGTCGCCCGAGCAGGCTCTCAAGAGCGCCTTCACGACTGACCCCGGCAGCGCCCGCTTCGAGCTCGACGCTTCGCTCAGCGCCCAGGGGCAGACCGGGACGCTCGAGCTGAGCGGCGCCACCGACGACTCGGCCAAGGATCCGCGCCTGGCCCTCGACCTCGAGGTCAGCGCTCCGGGTACGAAGATCGAGGGCGGCTTCGTGACCACGGACGGCAAGGCCTGGTTCACGCGATCCGGCACCGGCTATCTCGTCCCCCAGGAGGTCTGGGACGGACTCGTCAAGTCCGCCGGCCAGGCTCAGCCCGGCGCTCCCGCCGTGGACCCGGCCGCGACCAATCCCGTTCAGCAGCTTCCCTTCGACCCCGCCAAGTGGATCACCGACGTCAAGGACGAGGGCAGCGAGTCGATCGACGGCGTCGAGACCCGGCACGTGTCCGCTTCGCTTGACGCGGGTGCCGCGGCCCGCGACCTGCTGGACCTGGCCCGCCGTCAGGGCGGCGCACAGGTGGCCGCCCTTCCGAAGGACGCCGTCGCCCAAATCGAGAAGAGCGTCAAGCGCGCGGACTTCGACGTCTGGGTGGGAGAGAAGGACAAGGTCCTGCGCCGCCTCGACGTTCAGGTCGAGCTGGCCCTCCCGGGCTCCGGTCCGGCGAAGATGTCGCTCGCCCTCGTGCTCAGCGACGTGGGGGGCAAGCAGCAGATCGACGCCCCGGCCCGGGTGAGCGAGAAGCTCCCCGGCGGTGAGCTGGGAACCTTCATGCGCACCGTGCTGGAGGGCTCGTCGCTGGCCACCGGCGCCGACCCGAGCCTCGTCCAAGCCGGCCTGCAGGCCACCGACAACCCGAAGAAGCTTCAGCGGGCGCTCCGCGAGCAGCGCAAGGTCGTGCTGTTCTTCGCGAACAGCCGCGGGCTCGACGACAAGCTCGTTGAGAGCTCGGTACGCGTGGTCCGCGACGACACCAAGGCCGTGGTGCTCACCGACGTCGTCGCGAACGTCGACCGCTACGGCTCTCTCGTCGAAAGTCTCGGCGTCAGCCAGACCCCGGCGATCGTGGTCATCGATCGAGCCGGCAAGGCCCGGCTGATCGAGGGCTACGTCGACGCAGCGTCGCTGGTCCAGGTAGTAACGGACGCGCGATGAGCGAAGTCCAGGGCGGGCCGGCGCAGCTCCTGGCTGTACCTGCCGCCAGCCCCGGCTCGGGAGCGGAAACGGCAGCAGCGCCGAATGGGCAGGCTCCGACCAATGGGCAGGCTCCGACCAATGGGCTGACGCCGCCGGGGCGCAGGGGCGGCTCGCGCTTCATCACCGACGTGATCGTGGAAATGGGCTTTCTGCCCCGCGAGCGCGTCGAACCAGTGGTAGAGCGGGCCAAGGCCGAGGGCCGCGCTCCCGAGCAGGTGCTGCTCGAGGCGGGCGTGATCACCAGCGACCAGCTCGCCCGTGCGACCGCCCAGCGCTTCGGGCTTCACCACGTCGACCTGGCGCTGTTCAAGACCGACGTGGGCGCGCTCAACGTGATCCCCGCCCAGATGGCACGCCGCCTCGGTGCGGCGCCGATCGGCTACGACGACCAAGGCCAGCTGCTCGTGGCGATGGCGGATCCCTCCAACGTCCTGGCGCTCGACGACCTCAAGCTGCGCACCGGGCGCGAGGTCCGGCCGGTGGTGGCCTCGCCCGATGACATCAATGCCCTGATCGGCCGAATGAGCCGCCTCGACGACGCCGTGGCAGAGGCCGTCCAGGAGGGCGAGGAAGAGCTCGCCGACGTCACCGAGATCCGCGAGTCCGCCGAGGACGCGCCGGTCATCAAGCTGGTCAACTCGATCATCGCTCAGGCGGTGGAGGAGGGCGCCTCGGACATCCACTTCGAGCCCGAAGGCCGCGAGATGCGCGTGCGTTTCCGCGTGGACGGCGTGCTGCGCGAGACCACACAGATCCCCAAGCGCATGATCGCCGGCACGGTCTCCCGCGTGAAGATCATGGCCGCGCTCGACATCTCCGAGAAGCGCGTGCCCCAGGACGGCCGCGTCTCGCTGACCGTGGAGGGTCACGCGATCGATACGCGGGTTGTGACGATGCCACGAGTGGACGGTGAGGGGCTCGTGATGCGCATCCTGGACAAGACGCAGGCGCTGATCGGGCTCGACGCGCTCGGCATGTCCGCGACCAGCGCCGAGCTCTTCGAGGATGCCTTTCGGCGTTCGTACGGCGCGGTGCTGGCCACTGGGCCGACGGGCTCGGGCAAGTCGACCACGCTCTACGCCGCGCTCAACGAGATCAACGAGATCGAGCGCAACATCATCACGATCGAAGATCCGGTCGAGTACCAGCTGGCGGGCGTCAATCAGCTCCAGGTGAACCTCAAGGCCGGCCTCAGCTTCGCCAGCGGCCTGCGTTCGATGCTGCGCGCGGACCCTGACGTGATCATGGTCGGCGAGATCCGCGACGGCGAGACAGCCAAGATCGCGATCGAGTCGGCTCTCACTGGACACCTGGTCCTGTCCACGCTTCACACCAACGACGCCCCGTCGGCAATCACGCGCCTCACCGAGATGGGAATCGAGCCATTCCTCTCGGCGTCGGCGATCGTGGCCATCGTGGCCCAGCGGCTGGTGCGCCAGCTGTGCACTTACTGCAAGCGGCGCACGATGCTCAGCGTGTCCTCGCTCGAGAAGGCCGGCTTCAACGTGGCCTTCGACCTCGAGGCCTACGAGCCCGTCGGCTGCGGCCGCTGCGGCGGCTCGGGCTACAAGGGACGCACGGGCCTCTACGAGGTGATGTCGATCTCCGACGAGATCCGCGACCTCACCGTCGAGCGCGCGTCGGCCGACGAAATCCGCAAGATCGCCGTCTCGCAGGGCATGCGCACGCTGCGCGTGGACGGCTTCGAGAAGGTCAAGAACGGCATCACGTCCATAGCCGAAGTGGCCAGAGTCACGTGACCGCCCCCACGAGCCGATAGGAGAGACCATGGAGTTCGACTTCGCAGAGGTCCTGCTTCAGGTGATGGAACGGAACGCTTCCGACCTCCATCTGACTGCAGGCGCACCGCCCATGATCCGCCACCACGGACGGCTGCACGCGCTGGACTACCCGCGCCTGACGCCGCAGACCACCCGTGAGGTGATCTACTCGATCCTGACCAACGACCAGCGCCAGAAGCTGGAGACCGATTGGCAGATCGACCTGGCCTACTCGATCCCGGGCAAGGCCCGCTTCCGCGTTAACGCGTATTTCCAGCGTGCCGCGATGTCGGCTGCCTTCCGGCTGATTCCCCATGAGATGCCTAAGCTGGGCTCCCTCGGGCTGCCCCCGGTGCTCGAGGAGTTCACCAAGAAGCCGCGCGGCTTCGTGCTCGTCACCGGGCCCACCGGCTCGGGCAAGTCGACGTCGCTCGCGGCAATGCTCGATCTCATCAACGAGACCCGCCACGAGCACATCCTCTCGATCGAGGATCCGATCGAGTTCCTGCACAAGCACAAGAAGTGCATCGTCAACCAACGCGAGCTGGGGGCCGACGCGCAGAGTTTCGCCCTCGGCCTCAAGGCGGCGTTGCGCCAGGACCCGGACGTGATCCTGGTCGGCGAGATGCGAGACCTGGAGACGATCTCCACCGCGCTGACCGCGGCCGAGACGGGCCACCTCGTGTTCGCGACCCTGCACACCCAGGATACGGCGCAGACGGTCGACCGCATCGTCGATGTGTTCCCGCCTGAGCAGCAGCAGCAGGTGCGCGTACAGCTGTCGGTCGCCCTGCAGGGCATCGTGACCCAGCAGCTGCTGCCCACCGCCGACGGCCAGGGCCGCTGCTGCGCCACCGAGGTGCTCGTGCCCACCCCGGCGGTGCGAAATCTCATCCGCGAGGGCAAGACCCATCAGATCTACTCCGCGCTCCAGACCGGAGGCTCGTTTGGGATGCAGACCATGGACGCCTCCCTGGTGCAGCTCGTGCGTCAGCACAAGATCACGCGCGAGCTCGCGGAGTCGCGTTCGAGCGCGCCGGAGGAGCTGCGGCGCCTCATGGGCACCGTAAGGGCGGCCTAGAGCAATGGCGAGCTACGCCTTCAAGGCGCTCGACCTCAGCGGCTCCCCGACCAAGGGGGAGATGGAGGCAGGCGACAAGCAGACCGTGGCCGCGCAGCTGCGCTCCAAGGGCCTGATCGTCGTCGACATCGAGGAGCAAAAGGCGGCCAGTGCGGGTGACATCCTCGCCCGCTTCCGCCGCGTCAAGGCCGACGACCTGGTGATCGCCACGCGTCAGCTTTCGACGATGGTGTCCTCAGGGATGTCGCTGCTGCGCGCGCTCTACGTGATCGAGGAGCAGACCGAGAGCGACAAGCTGCGCGAGTGCTTCATCGAGGTGCGCAAGGACGTGGAGGCCGGCGTCGCGCTGTCCGACGCTCTGGAGCGCCATCCGGACGTATTCAACGACCTCTATGTGGCCATGGTCCGTGCCGGAGAGACGGGCGGCATCCTGGACAACACGCTTGTGCGGGTGGCGACCCAGCTGGAGAAGGACGCGGCCCTGCGGCGCCAGATCAAGGCGGCGATGGTGTATCCGTCGCTGATCGGCGGATTCGCGCTCGTCGTGCTGTTTGCGCTGGTGGCCTTCCTCGTCCCGGTCTTCGAGAAGATCTTCAAGGACTTCGGCGGCGAGCTGCCGGCGATCACCAAGTTCACCGTGTGGCTGTCGCACATGGTGACCCAGCGCTGGTACGTGATGGCGGCGGTGACCTTCGCTGTGATCTGGTTGTTCCGCTTCTGGAAGAAGACCGAGCGCGGGCGCATGCAGTGGGACCGCCTGAAGCTGAAGTTCCCGATGAAGATCGGGGGCATCGTCCAAAAGGTCGCCCTGGCGCGCTTCTCACGCACCTTCTCGGGCCTGATCGCGGCCGGCGTCCCGATGCTCGAGGCGATCGACATCACCGGCAAGACGTCCGGCAACCGCGTGATCGAGAAGGCGATGGAAGACGTGCGCGAGTCGGTCAAGAAGGGCGGCACCCTGACCCAGCCGATGACCGAGGTGCCCGAGGCCTTCCCGGTCATGGTCACCCAGATGATCGGCGTGGGCGAGGAGACCGGGGCCCTGGAGACGATGATGACCAAGGTCGCCGACTTCTACGAGGAGCAGGTGGACGCCGCCGTGAAGGCCCTCACCTCGATCCTCGAGCCGGTGATGATCGTCGTCGTGGGAGCGATCGTCGGCTTCATCGTGATCGCGATGTACCTGCCGATGTTCAAGGTCTACGACCAGATCAAGTAGCGAGAGCTCGCTGTAACCGCCCGTCGTATCCGAGAATTGTCCAAGACATCTCAGCAGACGGGCGGCTCCGCTGTCCAGGTTCAGACGGCTCTAGCTCACAGGCAGCGAATCATCGCCACTGACGTCGGCCTGCTCGCGGATGGAACACTCGGCAGCCTGCGAGTCCGGAGCCGCTGAGGTCCAAGCGTAGTTCCGACGCTAGCGCTCGTGAGGGCTCGCGGCCTGTCAAGCGAGTGGCTCCGAGCGCGCTAGGTGGGACGTCTCCGTACCCCACATCAGCCGCGTCGTCGCCTTGAGCCATATATGTGGCGAAGTCGGCTGTCGAGGCGAGGCCCCGAGACGACCAGCGAGGGTCTGTTCCCGTTACCGTCGGCAGAAGACCGCCTCGTTCACGAACTGGCCCGTTTCTCGCACGAGGTCATCGATTCCGGAAGCGACGACGCGGTGCGAGAGCTCCCAGCCTTGCCCCACCGGTTGGCACTTCAGGGGGTCGAACCGTCCGCTCCCCAACTAGTTCACCAAGCCCTTCAGCTGTGGGCGGTTCAGGTCTCAGCGGCACGAGCATCCGCCCGAGCGGAAATTCGCGAGCAAGGTTCCGAGGGCGTCTCCGAACTCGCGCGGAGCCTGGTCCAGCAGTTGAGCTGGCGGCTGGAGGACGAGCACCTAGACAGTGACGAGCGCTTCGCGACTCAGCCGTTTCTTGAGCGCCTGTTCCGCTTCGAGCACGAGCTCCTGAAACCCCACGCGGAAGCAGACGACTTCGATGGCCGGCGCCTCATGCGCGCGGAATGGACCGAGTTCCTGCCCGGCCGAAACTACGACCCGGCCTGCTGAGCCGCCGAACGCCTACGGGCTCGTGTCAGCCGCGATGGCCACCTATGGCAGCACGGGCGTGCTCGATTTGTTCCGGCAGTGAGTCCTCGTGCGGCTGGCACCGCGGTCGCATTCGCTCGCTACCGGTGGACCGATTGGGGGGGCACTCCGGGCCAGGCGGTCTAGTGGCTGCGTCCGTCCGACCGCGAGGTCACCGCGTGCGCAGGGCTGCGCCCGTTTGCTCGGTCGCACTTGGACGGGAGTTCAAGCACCGCGTTGGCAGGTCCCTTCAGTCCAACGGGCCACGCGCTCGTTAGCTCCCAGAGACGCCATCTCATCAAGCCTCGGGCGCGACATCGCCGATGCCTTGGTCACCTCGTCCGAGTCGGGTGGAGTCGCACGAGCGACCGACAATCGAACGTCTTGCGAGGCTCACAGTTCTAACGTGCTTGCCCTGCACCCGCACGTCCTCGCTATCTCCCCCGGTCCGGGCGGCCTATCCGAAGGCCGTGGCTTTATCGACCGCACCCTCTCGGCGGCGGGCTTTGACGCGGGTACGCGTTACCAAGTAACTGTCGCGACCAACGAGGCGGTCTCGAACGCCATGGAGCACGGCGCCCCATGCGACGACGGCCATATTCACCTGGCGGCGACGGTGGAGTACGGCTCGTTCGTGTTCTCCGTCCGGGACTGCGGCGAGTTCGAGCATGCTGCTGCGCCGACACCGGACCCGGTGGCTGAGCGCGGTCGCGGCTTCGCCTTCATGAACTTGCTGATGGACGACGTGCGGCTCGAGGCGAGCTCGGGCAAGACAGTTCTCCGGCTCGCGAAGCGTCTGCCGGGAACACCGCCTGCGCCGCGCGAAGCCGACCCTGCCGTGGCCGACCACAACCTGCGCGTGGTTCACGAGCTCTTCGACGCATTCGCCGCGCGCGACGTGGCGCGCACATTGGAGCTGGTCGACCGCGGGGTGATGATCGAGCCGCTCTCCACTCCGGTCGTGCGGCGCAGTCCGTACCTCGGGGTGCGCGGCCTCAGACGCTATCTCCGGGACCTGGATGAGACGTGGGATGAATTCGTGGTGACGATCGGCGATGCTCGCGCCGAGGGTGTCTACGCAGTAGCGGTCGGGCGCGTCCACGCGCGGCAACGCAGCGTCGTCCTGGACGACCCGGTTGCCTTTGTCTTCAAGTTCCGGGACTCGAGGGTCGTCTGGTCGAAGTTCTACTGGAGCGAGGCTGAGGCTGTGGCCGCGGCAGGATGGGCATGACCCCTTGCCCAGGCACGCCGTCCGCGTTCGACCCGTGCGCCGGTGTCGAGACATCAGCCAAGAATGGTTGTCAGACTTGCCCGCCGAACGGCCCTCCCTCGCCGAACGGCCCGACTTTCTCGAGTCTGGGCCCCTTGCCCGGGACACCGTTGAGCATGCGCCAACGGCCATTCCACCGTCACGTTCGCGCCGGACGCGCTCTCGGATCTCGCGCAGAGTAGAAGCAGGCGGGAGCGCCGGCCATACTCCGTTCATGCCCGCGCCACTGATCGAGTTTCCGGCCGACGATCCGGATCGCGCCCGCGGGTTCTGGCACGGAGTCCTCGGGGTCACCCTCGCGCCACGGCCCGCCGCGGCGGGATCTGGGTGGCAGACCGATACCGACGGCATGCGCCTCGGTGTCCACGAGCGTGGACCGGGCCCCGGTGACACCGCCTCGCTGCCCTACTTCACCGTCGCCGACCTGGCAACGACACTCAAGCGCGTTCGCGAGCTCGGCGGGTCGATCATCCACCCCGGCGATCGGTGGGCGGTGTGCCGGGACTCCGAGGGCAACCCGTTCGCGCTGGCCGCGGCGCCCGGACCCGATAAGTAGCACCGGACTACGCTGAGAACCGATCGGCTGGTGTCGGGG
>CAWEZC010000001.1:0-326129 GCA_963813495.1 uncultured Thermoleophilaceae bacterium | reverse complement strand
CCGTGCCTCAGCCGGCCAGGCGAGAGCGGTTTCCGAGCAGCCACGCGGAGGCGTCCATCGGGCGCTTGCCGGCCGGGTGGACCTCGAGCAGTTCGAGCGCGCCCGCGGCCGTGCCGTAGAGCAGCCGGCCTTCGCTCTCCGCCAGCGCGCCCGGCGCGGGGCCCGCGTCGGGCACGAGGCCGGCGCGGACCACCCCGAGCCGTTCGCCCCAGGCCAGCTCGATGTAGGCGCCGATGTGCGGAGTGAGCGCCCGCACCCGCCGTTCCAGCCGGTCGGCGCGCAACGTGGGGTCGAGCAGTCGCTCGGCGGGGTCGATCTTTTCGGCGTAGGTGATTCCCTCGCCGGGCTGCTCGTGGAAGGCGGGGGGTTCCTCGAGGGCCTCGAGGAGCAGCTCTCCGCTGAGTGGCGCCAGCCGGCCGGAGAGCGAGCCGTAGTCGTCGTCCGGCGAGATCGCCTCTGCGCGCTGCAGGGCGATCGGGCCGGCGTCGAGCTCGGCGACCGGGCGCATGATCGTCACTCCCGTCTCCTCGTCGCCGGCCTCGATGGCGCGCTCCACGGGGGCGGCCCCCCGCCAGCGTGGAAGCAGGGAGGGATGAACGTTGAGCAGCTCGTGCTCCGACAGCAGCGGCTCGCGCAGGAGCGCTCCGTAGGCGCAGATCACCACCACCTCGGGATCAGCGGCCGCGATGGCGGCGCGGGCCTCTTCGTCGTTGACGTTGCCGGGCTGGAACAGCTCGATGCCCAGCAGTCGAGCGGCCTCGGCCACCCGCGGTGGCGCCAGCCGGCGGCCGCGCCCCTGCCGGCTGTCGGGGCGGGTGACCACGAGCACCGGGCGATGGGGTGAGGCGGCGAGGCGGTCGAGCACCGTCGCCGCGAAGTCGGTGGTGCCGAGGAAGACCGTGCGCACGCTCTACTCGACCAGCAGTACGTGCAAGGTCCGCGGGCCGTGGACACCCTCGACCCGGTCGAGCTCGATGTCCGATGTGGCCGACGGCCCGGACACCAAGGTAAGCGGGCGCCGCTCAAGCACGGCGGCCTCGAGCCGTTCGACGGCCTCGGGCACGAGCCCCACCACCTGCCCGCCGCGCACCACGCAGATGTGCAGGTCGGGAACGAGGCTGAGCGCGCGCCGGCCCTGGGCGGGCCCGCCGTCCAACACGAAGGTGCCGGTCTCGGCGATGCCGACGGCGGCCCCGGTGAGCGCGCCGTCGAGGGCGTCGAGCTCGTGGGCCGAGAGTCCGGCGTCCTCGACGAGCTCCGGGCCATCGGGCCGCCACTCGTCGGGCAGACCGGGCGGAACGCCGAGCCGGTTCGCCCCGTGGTCGGCACATACGCGTGCAACGGTCGGGGCGATCTCGCCGTCCCTCAGGCGATGGACCGTGGCCTGGTACTCGGCCACGCGCTCGGCGAACAGGGAGACGATCTCGTTGCGCTGTCGCTCGTCCCGGGTGCGGTACTCGCGCGTGGGCTCCGGTGCTGCGGGCGCGCCGGCGAGCGCCGAGCGCACGCGGTTGAGCACCTCGGCCCGCGGACCGCCCGCGACAGGTCGCCGTTCGGCCGCCCCACCCCTCCTTTCGCTGATAGTTGCCGGAAACGCAGATAGCTTGACCGTCGAGACACTTGGCGCGGGCGTTTGGGGCTCAGCGCGCGTGCGCCGCCACCATTCCCGGAAGGTCTCCGGCGCCGGCGCCGGCAGATCGCGCGACATCGTCCAGCCGGCCAGCAGCGCCGGCGCCCGGGTGATGCGGCCCCCGCGCGCCAGCGGGCGGCTCGCGGCACGGGCCAACCGCTGCGCCCGCTCGTAGCCGGAGCGGGTCGACAACGCCCGGTACAGCCCCTTGAAAGCCAGTTTTTCCGGGTCCACCGCCGACGCCTCGGAGCGCTCGCGCCCACGCAGGTGCACCAACAGCCGCGGGATCTCGATGTTCACCGGGCAGACGTCGCCGCACGCCCCGCACAACGACGACGCATAGGGCAGCGACCCGGCCGCCTCCATTCCCGACAGCTGTGGGGTGAGGATCGCGCCGATGGGCCCGGGATAGACCGATTCGTAGGCGTGCCCGCCGACCCGTGAGTACACCGGGCAGACGTTGAGGCAGGCGCTGCAGCGGATGCAGCGCAGGGCCTGGCGCCCGATCTCGTCCGCCAGCGCGGCGGTGCGCCCGTTGTCCATCAGCACCAGGTGGAACTCGCGCGGCCCGTCGCCGTCGCGCACGCCGGTCCAGAGCGACGTGTAGGGGTTCATCCGCTCACCGGTCGAGGAGCGCGGCAGCAGCTGGAGGAAGACCTCCATGTCGCGCCAGGAAGGCACCACCTTCTCCACGCCCATGACCGTCACGAGCACCTCGGGCAGCGTCGTGCACATGCGCCCGTTGCCCTCGGACTCAACCACGCAGACGGTGCCCGTCTCGGCCACCCCGAAGTTGGCTCCGCTGATTCCCATCCGCGCCGACAGGAACTTCTGGCGCAGGTGCCGGCGGGCGGCCTCGGCCAGCGCGCTCGGCTCGTCGGTCAGGTCGGCCAGGCCGAGCTCGCGGCGAAACACGTCACGGATCTCGGCTCGGTTCTTGTGGATCGCCGGCACCAGGATGTGGGAGGGCGAGTCGTTGCCCAGCTGCACGATCAGCTC
The DNA here is from genome assembly GCA_963813495.1 of uncultured Thermoleophilaceae bacterium. GTDB lineage: Bacteria > Actinomycetota > Thermoleophilia > Solirubrobacterales > Thermoleophilaceae > JACVRW01. The sequence continues at coordinate 323,500 of CAWEZC010000001.1, read as the reverse complement.
GGCCAGATCGGTCTCCACGGCGCGGATGCCGGCGGCGGCGAGAGAGTCGTTGAGGCCGATCTCGTCCGTGGCGATCGACTTGACCTTCACGACCTCGTCGATGCCGTGCGAACGAGCGATGCCGGCCACGATCGCGCACGCCTCTGCGCCGTCGCGCGCCCAGTGCACCTGCCCGCCGGCGACCTCGACCGCCGCCTCGAGCCGCTCGAGCTCGGCGTCGAGCGCGGTCAGCACCCGGTCCTTGGCCGCCGCGCCCGCCGCGCGCAGTGCTTCCCAGTCCGGCACCTCCCCCACCACCCGCGCTCGCTTGTCGCGGATCGTTCGAGTCGCCCGACCGAGGTTGGCGCGCAGCTGGCTGTCGGTGAGCGCCTCGCGCGCGGCCGCCGGAAAGCTCACCGCCCGGCCTCCTCACCGGTGGCGGCCAGGATCTCGGCCAGGTGCACGGTGCGCACTCCGGTGCGCCCGCGCGAGAGCCCGCCCCCCATGTGCATGAGGCAGGACGAGTCGAGGGCGCACAGCACCTCCGCTCGCGTGTCGAGCACCGAGCGCAGCTTGTCCGACAGCATCGCCGTGGACACATCCGGGTTCTTGACCGCGAAGGTCCCGCCGAATCCGCAGCACTCCTCGGCATCGGGCAGCTCCACGAGCTCGAGCCCTCCCACCGCGCGCAGCAAGCGTCCCGGGCGCTCTCCCACCCGCAGCGTGCGCAACGAGTGGCAGGTGGGGTGGTAGGTCACGCGGTGGGGGAAGTACGCGCCCACGTCGTCCAGTTCGAGCACGTCCACCAACAGCTCCGAGAGCTCGTACACCGGCGGCGCGCCGGGCCCGAGCTGCTCGCGCAGCGTTCCCGCGCAGGAGGCCGAGGGGCACACCACCGCCTCATAGGCCGCGAAGACCTCGCCCGTGCGCCGCGCCAGCGCGCCGCCTTCCTCGGCGTAGCCCGAGTTGAGGTGCATCTGGCCACAGCACGTCTGTTCCAGCGGAAAGTCGACCTCGTGCCCGAGGCGATCGAGCAGGCGCACGACGGCCCGGCCGACGGCCGGGAACAGCGTGTCCCCCAGGCAGGTGACAAAGAGCGCGAGTCGCACGCAATAGGAGTTTCCCCGAAGCAGGCCCGGGCAACCCGCCTAGTGAGAGAGGCAACGAGCGGGGAGGCACCGTGTACACGCAGGACTTTGACCCGGTATCGAGTTCACTAGGGCTCAGCTCCATCTTCGCGGTGCTCCCGATACTCGTGCTGTTCGTGCTTCTCGGCGGCCTGAAGGTCGCCGCCCAATGGGCTGCGCTGGCCGCGCTCGGCGTGGCGATGCTGGTGGCCCTGATCGTCTACGGCATGCCCTTCGACCAGACCGCGCTGTCGGCCAGCGAGGGCATCGTCTTCGGCGTCTTCCCGATCATGTGGATCGTCGTCGCGGCGATCTGGATCTACAACATGACGGTCGAGACCGGCCACTTCGCCGTCCTGCGCCGGTCGTTTGGAGCAATCTCCACCGACCAGCGCGTCCAGGCCGTGATCATCGCCTTCTGCTTCGGGGCGCTGCTCGAGGCGCTGGCCGGCTTCGGCACGCCCGTGGCGATCACGGCCGTGATGCTGATCGCCCTCGGCTTCCAGCCGATCAAGGCGGCCGCCGTGGCGCTCGTGGCCAACACCGCGCCGGTGGCCTTCGGTGCCATCGCCATCCCGATCGTGACCCTGTCCGAGATCACCGGGCTGCCCAAGGAGGATCTCGGCGCGATGGTCGGCCGCCAGACGCCGTTCCTCGCCCTGGTGGTGCCGCTGATCCTGATCGGCATGGTCGATGGTTCGCGCGGCATCCGGCAGGCCTGGCCGGCGGCGGTGGTCGGCGGCTTCACCTTCGCCCTGGCCCAGTTCCTGTGCTCCAACTACATCTCCGTCGAGCTCACCGACATCGTGGCCTCGCTGCTGGCCACCGGCTCGATCGTCGCCCTGCTGCGCGTCTGGGAGCCCTCCGAGCCACTCATCGGGGACGACGACGGGCGCTTCACGCGACCGGCCGTGGCGGGCAGCGAGACGCACGACCCCGTCATGGAGGCCGAGATCGCCCGGCGGGACGACACCAAGAAGGACACCCCCTCGGACATCCTGCGGGCCTACTCGCCCTACCTGATCATCATCGCCATCTTCTCGATCGCCCAGATACCGGCGGTCAAGGACGCTCTGGCGGAATCGCCCTGGACGACGACGTTCGAGTGGCCCGGCCTGGACGTGCGCACCCCGGACGGCGAGCCGCTCAGCTCCCTCACCTACAACTTCAACTGGCTGCCCGCAGCGGGGACCCTGCTGCTGATCTCGGGCCTCATCACGATGGTGGTGCTGAGGGTGTCGCCTCGTCGCGCCCTGAGGGTCGCCGGCGCTTCGATCGACCAGCTCAAGTGGGCGATCCTGACCGTGGCCGCCGTGCTCGGCCTCGCCTACGTGATGAACCAGTCCGGCCAGACCATCACGCTCGGGCTCTGGGCCGCCGGGGCCGGCGACTTCTTCGCCTTCCTGTCCTCGCTGATCGGCTGGCTCGGGGTGGCCGTCACCGGCTCGGACACTTCGTCCAACGCGCTCTTCGGCGCCCTCCAGGTGACCGCCGCGAAGGACGCCGGCATCTCGCCGACCCTGCTCGCCTCCGCCAACAGCTCGGGCGGAGTACTGGGCAAGATGATCTCGCCGCAGAACCTGGCGATCGGCGCCGCGGCGGTCGGCCTCGCCGGCAAGGAGGGTGACCTGTTCCGTAAGGTGCTCGGCTGGAGCCTCGCGCTCGTGCTGATCATGTGCATCCTCGTCTACCTGCAATCCACACCGGTGCTGGAGTGGATGGTCGTGGAGTGAGCGCCGAGGTCGGCGCCGGCGCGGCCTGGGGCGACGGGCCGCCCACCGAGGCGGAGGCGGGCCCGCGCCATCCGCTCGGCCCGCTCGAGCAGCGGCTGCGCGAGATCGTCGGCCCCGAGCACGCCATCACCCACGAGCACCAGCTGGCCACCTACGCCTCGGACGGGCTGCTGCAGTACGCGGTCACCCCCGGCATGGTGGTGCTGCCGGGCACGCCCGACGAGGTCGCGGCGGTGGTGCGCGCCTGTCACGAGGCCGAGGTGCCGTTCGTGGCCCGGGGGGCGGGCTCGGGCCTGTCCGGCGGCGCCACCCCCGTCGAGGAGGGCGTGCTGATCGCGCTCTCGCGCCTGCGCCGGATCCGCGAGGTCGACCTCGACAACGGCCGCGTGCTGGTGGAGCCCGGCGTGACCAACATCGCGGTCTCGCAGGCGGTGGGCCCCACGCACTTCTACCCGCCGGATCCCTCCAGCCAGATCGTTTGCACCATCGGCGGCAACGTGGCCGAGAACTCGGGCGGCGCCCACTGCTTCAAGTACGGCTTCACCACCAACTACGTGACCGGCCTCGAGCTCGTGATGCCGGACGGCAGCCAGCTCACGCTCGGGGGTCCCGAGATCGACTCCCCGGGCTTCGACCTGCTGGGCGCGTTCGTGGGCTCCGAGGGCACGCTGGGCATCGCCACCGGCATCTGGCTGCGCGTGATACCCAAGCCCGAGGCGGTCCGGACCCTGGTGGCCTTCTTCGGGTCGACCGTGCAGGCCGGCGAGGTGGTGTCGGAGATCGTGTCGAGCGGGATCGTGCCGGGGGCGATCGAGATGATGGACAACCTGTCGATCCGCGCAGCCGAGGGCGCCACCGGGGCCGGCTATCCGATGGACGCGGGGGCGGCACTGGTGGTGGAGCTCGACGGCGCGGAGGCCGAGTGCGAGACGCGCTTCGACCAGGTGGTCTCGATCTGCGAGAACGCTGGCGCCGACTCGGTGCGCGTGGCCCAGGACGAGGCGGAGCGCGAGCTGATCTGGCGCACGCGCAAGGCGGCCTTCGCGGCCATGGGCCGGATCGCCCCCAACTACTACGTCCAGGACAGCGTGATCCCCCGCACCCGCCTGGCCGAGGTGCTGGCTCGCATCGACGAGCTGGCGGCCGAGCACGACCTTCGGGTGGCGAACGTGTTCCACGCCGGCGACGGCAACCTGCACCCGCTCGTGTGTTACGACGGCGCCCAGCCGGGCGAGGCCGAGCGCGCGGAGGAGCTGGCGGGGCTGATCGTCAAGGCCTGCGTGGACGCCGGCGGCTCGATCACCGGCGAGCACGGCGTGGGCGTGGACAAGAAGCGCTACATGCCGGAGATGTTCAGCGAGACCGACCTGTCGGCCTTCCAGAGGCTGCGCTGCGCCTTCGATCCGGAGCAGCGCGCGAATCCCGGCAAGGTCATGCCCACGCCGCGCCTGTGCGGCGAGGTGCCGGGGCCCTACCGCCGGCATCCGCTCGAGCAGGCCGGAGTGGCGGAGCGCTTCTGATGAGCGCCACGAGCCTCCAGCGCCAGGCGCCCGGGTCCGGCGAGGCGCTGGCCGCTCTGCTGCGCGAGGCCGGCGAGGCCGGAAGCGCGGTGCGGATCACGGGCGGCGGCACCAAGCTCAGCTGGGGCGGTCAGGTGCGTGACGCCGGGATCGAGCTCTCCACGGACAACCTGGACCGCCTCGTTGAGCACAACGCAGGCGACCTCACCGCGGTGCTCGAGGCCGGTGTACCGCTGGCCCGTGCCCAGGAGACGTTCGCCGCCGAGGGCCAGATGCTCTCGCTCGACCCGCCGGACGACGGCGCCACGGTGGGCGGTGTCGTGGCCAGCGGCGACTCCGGGCCGCTGCGCTCGCGCTACGGCGGAGTGCGCGACCTCGTGGTGGGAATGCGCGTGGCGCTGTCCGACGGGACGCTGGCCAAGAGCGGCGGCAAGGTGATCAAGAACGTGGCCGGCTACGACCTGGCCAAGCTGTTCGGCGGCTCCTTCGGGACCCTCGGCGCGATCGTGGAGGTATCGGTGCGCCTGCACCCGCTGCCGCCCGACACCGCCACGGCGCTGGGCGCCGCCGACGACCCCGGCCTGCTGGCGCGCGCCGCGGCGGCGCTCGGGCGCGCCCCGCTCGAGCACCAGGGGTTCGACGTGCGCTGGTCGGACGGTCGGGGAGCGCTGCTGATGCGCTTCGCCGGGGCGGCGCCGCGCCCACAGGCGCAGACGGCCGAGCGCCTGCTCAGCGAAGCCGGCCTGCGCGGCGAGATCGTGGACGACGACGAGGGGATTTGGGCCGAGCAGCGCGGCGGCCAGCGCGCGTCCGGCGAACAGGGCGTGGTGGTGCGCGTGTCCGGCCTGCCCACGCGGCTGCCGGCGCTGCTGCGCGCGGCCGAGCGCCTGGGCGGCTCGGTGGTGGGGCGCGCCGGGCTGGGACTGTCCTGGCTGCGCCTGCCGGAGCTCTCTGCCGACGGCCTCGACAGCCTGCGCCGCGAGCTTCACCCCTCCCCCTGCGCCGTGCTCGACCGGCCGCTCTCGCTCGAGCTCGACGGCTGGGGGCCGGTCGACCCGGGCATGCTCCAGCTCATGCGGAGGGTCAAGCAAGGCTTCGATCCGGCCGGAGTCTGCAACCCGGGGGTCGGTCTCGTATGAGCGGCTACGACGCGATCCGGGCCCCCCAGCCGGAGCTGATCGACGACTGTGTGCATTGCGGCTTCTGCCTGCCCACCTGTCCCACGTACGTGCTGTGGGGCGAGGAGATGGACTCACCGCGCGGGCGCATCGTCCTGATCAAGCAGGGGCAGGAGGAGCTGTCGGCGCCGATCGTCGATCACCTCGACAACTGCCTCGGTTGCATGGCCTGCGTGACCGCCTGCCCGTCCGGGGTGCGCTACGACAAGCTGCTGGAGGACGCCCGAGCACAGGTGGAGCGCAACGTCGAGCGCCCGGCGGGCGAGCGCGCGCACCGGCGGCTCATCTTCGAGCTGTTCACGCGGCCCGGCCGGCTGCGCCTGGCCGCTCCCGGGCTGAGCGCCGCACGGGCCCTGGGCCTCGACGGCATCGCCCGGCGCCCGCGGGTGCGCCGCCTGGCGCCCAAGCTGTCGGCTCTGGCCGGGTTGGCGCCGCAGACGCCGCTGCGCGAGACCTGGGAGCGCATGCCGGAACTGGTGGAGGCGCGCGGCGAGCGCCGGGGCAGCGTCGCCCTGCTCCAGGGCTGTGTCCAGCGCGTCTTCTTCAACGACGTGAACGCGGCCACCGCCGCCGTGCTGGCAGCCGAGGGCTTCGACGTCCATGCGCCGCGCCGGCCGCGCTGCTGTGGAGCGCTGCCGCTCCACGCCGGCCAGGACGACGACGCTCGCTCGCTGGCCAAGACCACGATCGAGGAGCTGGAGGGCTACGACACCGTCGTGGTCAACGCCGCGGGCTGCGGCTCGGCCATGAAGGACTATGGCCACGTTCTGCGCGACGAGGCCCGACTGGGCAAAGCGCGCCGAGGCGTTCGCGGCCAAGGTCCGCGACGTGAGCGAGTTCCTCGACGAGGCCGGCCCGCGCGCCGAGCGCCGTCCCGTAGCAATGAGGATCGCCTACCACGACGCCTGCCACCTGGCCCACGCCCAGGGCGTGCGCAGCCAGCCGCGCAACCTGCTGCGGGCGGTCCCCGACCTGGAGCTCGTCGAGCCCGCCGAATGGGAGCTCTGCTGCGGCTCGGCGGGCATCTACAACCTGGTCAAACCCGAGCCGGCCGCGGAGCTCGGCGAGCGCAAGGCGCGCAACCTGCTCGATACCGGAGCCGAGGCTGTGGTGGCGGCCAACCCCGGCTGCGCCCTGCAGATCACGTCGCACACCGCCCGCCTGGGCCGCACGCTGCCCGTGCTGCATCCGATGGAGCTGCTGGCGCGCTCCCTCGCGACGCCCTGAGCGACCGGCGCGCAATCGGGAACCGGCTCGGTCACCAGCTGCGTCACTCACATGAACGTCCTCGCCGAGCTGCACCGTCGCTAGCCTCGGCGGTCGTGTCCGCCCAGTACATATTCACGATGTACAAGCTGTCCCGGGTCCACCCGCCCGACAAGCGGGTGCTCGACGACATCTCGCTCAGCTTCCTGCCCGGAGCCAAGATCGGCGTGCTCGGCGCCAACGGCTCGGGCAAGTCCACGCTGCTGCGGATCATGGCCGGCCAGGACACCGAGTTCCGGGGTGAGGCCCAGCTGGCTCCCGGCGCCACGGTGGGGCTGCTCGAGCAGGAGCCTCAGCTCGACTCGTCCAAGGACGTGCGCGGCAACGTCGAGGACGGGGTGCGCGAGCTGCGCGACATGCTCGACCGCTTCAACGAGCTCGCTGCGAACTACTCCGACCAGACCGCCGACGAGTTCGCAGGCCTGCAGGACTCGATCGACGCCGCCGACGCCTGGAGTCTCGACACCACGCTCGAGATCGCCATGGATGCGTTGCGCCTGCCCCCGCCCGACGCCGACGTGGACACGCTGAGCGGCGGCGAGCGCCGGCGCGTGGCTCTCTGCCGCCTGCTGCTGAGTGCCCCCGACCTGCTGCTGCTCGACGAACCCACCAACCATCTCGACGCCGAGTCGGTGGCGTGGCTGGAGAAGCACCTCGAGGACTACAAGGGCACGGTCGTGGCCGTGACCCACGACCGCTACTTCCTCGACAACGTGGCCGGCTGGATCCTCGAGCTCGATCGCGGACGCGGCCTGCCGTTCAAGGGCAACTACTCGTCCTGGCTCGAGCAGAAGCAGGAGCGCCTGGCCCAGGAGGATCGCCGCGAGAGCGCTCGCCGGCGCACCATCGCCCGCGAGCTCGAATGGGTGCGTTCTTCCCCGCTGGGGCGGCGCACCAAGGCGCGCGCCCGGCTCAACCGCTACGAGGCCCTTCTGGCCGAGGAGCGTGAGGTCCAGCTCGACCAGGTGCAGATTCACATCCCCGCCGGTCCGCGGCTCGGCAGCCTGGTGGTGGAGACCGACGACCTGCGCAAGGGCTTCGGGGACAAGCTCCTGATCGAGGACCTCAGCTTCAGCCTGCCCCCGGCGGGCATCGTCGGCGTGATCGGCCCCAACGGCGCGGGCAAGACCACGCTGTTTCGCATGATCGTCGGCGAGGAGGAACCGGACGACGGAGTACTGCGGCTCGGCGAGTCGGTCGAGCTCGCCTACGTCGACCAGTCGCGCGACGCGCTCGATCCCGAGAAGACCGTCTGGGAGGAGATCTCCGACGGCTACGACAACATCAAGGTCGGCGAGCGCGAGATGAACTCACGCGCCTACTGCGCGGGCTTCAACTTCAAGGGCTCCGACCAGCAGCGCAAGGTCGGTGCGCTGTCGGGCGGCGAGCGCAACCGCGTGCACCTGGCCAAGCTGCTGCGCCGCGGCGGAAACCTGCTGCTGCTCGACGAGCCCACCAACGACCTCGACGTCGACACCCTGCGTGCCCTCGAGGAGGCCCTGCTGGCCTTCGCCGGCTGCGCGGTGATCATCTCGCACGACCGCTGGTTCCTCGACCGCGTGGCCACGCACGTGCTCGCGTTCGAGGGCGACTCGCAGGTCACCTTCTTCGAGGGCAACTTCGAGGCCTACGAGGCGAATCGGCATGCGCGGCTTGGCTCCGAGGCCGACCGGCCGCACCGGATCACCTACAAGAAGCTCACCCGCACCTGACCGAATAGTCACGCGTGGTTCCGGGCACGTAGTCCTCATGGCCACACAGCACCACGGCGTGCAGAGCTCCGCCCCTCCGAGCGAGGGTCATGACGAGGTGCTCAGCCCGGGCGCGCTCGAGCTCGTCGGCCGTCTTCACTCCGAGCTGGACGACACCCGCCGCCGCCTGCTCGCGGCCCGCGAGGAGCGCCAGGCCGAGCTCGACGCCGGGGCGACCCTCGAGTTCGTGACCGCCCCCGAAGACTTCACGGTCGCCCCCGTGCCCGACGCCCTGCAGGACCGCCGCGTCGAGATCACCGGCCCCACCAGCCGCAAGATGGTGATCAACGCGCTCAACTCGGGGGCGCGCGGCTTCATGGCCGATTTCGAGGACGCCAACTCGCCCACCTGGGCCAACATGGTGGGCGGCCAGGCGAACCTCGCCGATGCCGTGCGCGGGACGATGGAGCACGAGGAGAAGGGCAAGAGCTACCGCCTGGAGGAGGAGCACGCGGTGCTGCTCGTGCGCCCGCGCGGGCTGCACCTCCCCGAGCGCCACCTGCGTGTGGACGGAGACGCGGTGGCCGGGGCCTTCATGGACTTTGGCCTGTACCTGCACCGCAACGCGCACGAGCTGCTCGAGCGCGGTCGCGGGCCCTACTTCTACATCCCCAAGCTGGAGTCGCACCGCGAAGCCGCCCTCTGGCGGGACGCCTTCGTGCTGGCCGAGGACAGCCTCGGGCTCGAGCGCGGCACGATCAAGGCCACCGTCCTGATCGAGACGATCCCCGCCGCCTTCGAGATGGACGCGATCCTCTACGAGCTGCGCGACCACGCCGCGGGCCTGAACGCGGGTCGCTGGGACTACATCTTCTCGGCCATCAAGCGCTTCCGCTCGCGGCCCGAGTTCGTGCTGCCCGACCGCTCCGAGGTCACGATGACCGTGCCCTTCATGCACGCCTACTCGGAGCTACTCGTCAAGACCTGCCACGCGCGCGGCGCGCACGCGATGGGCGGCATGTCGGCCGTGATCCCCAGCCGCAGCGACGAGGAGGCCAACCGCCGCGCGTTCGAAGCGGTCCGCGCCGACAAGCAGCGCGAGGCCGAGGCGGGCTTCGACGGCACCTGGGTGGCTCATCCGGATTCGGTCCCCGTTGCCACCGAGGCCTTCGACGCGGTGCTCGGCGAGCGGCCCAACCAGGTCGACCGCCTCCGCGACGACGTGTCCGCGGACGCCGCGGCATTGCTGTCGATGCCCGACACGCCAGGGCAGATCACCGAGGCCGGCCTGCGCTCGAACGTCAACGTGGGCATTCAGTACCTCTCCTCGTGGCTGCGCGGCAACGGCGCCGCGGCGATCTACGGCCTGATGGAGGACGCCGCCACGGCCGAGATCTCGCGCGGGCAGGTGTGGCAGTGGGTGCACCACGGCGCCACGCTCGACGACGGCCGGCCGATCACCTCCGAGCTCGTGCGCGAGCTCGAGACCTCCGAGCTGGAGCGGATCCGCCAGGAGATCGGCGACGACGAGTGGTTCCAGAAGGAGGGCCGCCCCGAGCTCTCGCGCGAGCTGTTCGAGGAGGTGGCGCTCAGCGACGAGTTCGTCGAGTTCCTCACGCTGCCCGCCTACGAGCGCCTCTAAGGCTGAACCCCGCGCTCCATTAGGATCGCGCCGGCATGACGCCGGACTCGCAACCCGAGGTGCTGTGCGCGGGGATCGTGGTCGCCGACGCGATCGCCTCGCCGGTGGACGGAGCCCCCGACGCGGGCCTGCTCACGCTCGTGGACTCGGTTGTGCTCGCCACCGGCGGCTGTGCGCTCTCCACCGCCACAGCCCTGGAGCAGCTCGGCACCCACACGGCGCTCTGCGGCTGCGTGGGACGCGACCTGCTGGGCGACGTGATGCTCCGCGAGGCTCGCGGCCGCGGGCTGGAGTCGGGCGGACTGCGGGTCTGCGACGAGCTCACCTCGGCGTCGCTGGTGCTCGACGCCAGTGACGGCGCCCGCACCTTCCTGCACAATCCGGGCGCAAGCGCGGCGCTGGGGCCGCAGGACATCGAGCGGGCGCTCGAGGCCGGCCCGCGCTGGCTGCACATCGGCGGTGCGCTGGTGCTGCCCAGGCTTGACGGCGAGCCGCTGGCCACGGTGCTGGCGGCAGCCCGCAAGCGCGGGATCACGACGAGCCTCGATCCGGTGCACGACGCCACCGGCGCCTGGGATCGGGTCCATCCCTGCCTCCCCCATCTCGACGTGATCAGCCCGAATCTGATCGAGGCGCGCGGGATCACCGGGGAGGACACCCCGGAGGCCTGCGCCGCCTGGCTGCACGAGCGCGGGACGCGCCAGGTGGCCATCAAGCTGGGTCGCGACGGGGCCTTCGCGCTCGACCACGAGACGGCCGAGCTCGTGCCGGCCTTCCGGGTGGAAACGCGGGACGAGACGGGCGCGGGCGACGCCTTCGCGGCCGGACTCATCCACGGGCTGCTCCAGGGCCAGCCGCTGGCCCGGGCCGTCCGCCTCGGAAACGCTGTCGGGGCCCTCTCCACACGCGGCCTCGGCGCGAGCAGCACGCTGCCCGAACTCGAGGAGGCACTCGCCCTGTGAGCGTGGAGCCGCGCATGCGACGCCTGTTCGCCGGCGACGGGCGCTGCTTCGACGTCGCCGTCGACCACGGCTTCTTCGGCGAGCCGCGCTTCCTCGCCGGCATCGAAGATCTCGCGGGTGCTCTGGACGTACTGGTCGAGGCCGCGCCGGACGCGATCCAGCTGTCACCGGGCAGTGCCCCGCTCCTCCAGGGACGCGCGGGACCCAAGCCGGCGCTCGTGCTGCGCACCGACGTGGCCAACGTTTACGGCCCGATCATCGGTCCCGAGAACCACTACTACTCGGAGCTCGTAACGGAGCCGGTGGAGCAGGCGCTGCGCCTCGATGCCGCCTGCGTGGTGGTGAACCTGCTCTGGATCGACGGGCGTGAGGAGCTCCACCAGGCCTGTGTGCGCAACGCGGCGTCGCTGAAGGCCCGTTGCGAGCCGGCCGGCATGCCGCTGATGGTGGAGCCGCTCGCCATGCGTCCGGGCTCGGCCGGCTACGGCGTCGACGGCGACCCCGAGCGCATTCGCGCCCTGGTGCGTCAGGCGGTAGAGCTGGGAGCCGACATCATCAAGGCCGATCCCACTGACGACCTGGCCGACTACCCGTCCGTGACCGAGGTGGCCGGGCGCATCCCCCTGCTGGTGCGCGGCGGCGGCCGTGCAAGTGACGCCGAGGTGCTCGAGCGCACCGAGTCGGTGCTGGCGGCGGGAGCGGCCGGCATCGTCTACGGACGCAACGTGATCCAGCACCAGCAGCCCCTGCAGATGACCCGCGCGCTCATGTCCGTGGTTCACGACGGCGTGCCGGCGCGCCAGGCACTGGCCGGGCTCGGTGGCTGAACTCAGCGTAGGGCTGGGCCTCATCGGAGGCGGCCTGATGGGCCGCGAGCTGGCCAGCGCAGTGGCGCGCTGGATCCATCTGGCCGACTTCGCCGTGACGCCCCGGCTGGTGCACGTATGCGATCTCGATCCCGGCGTGCTCGCCTGGTACGAGCGGCTCAGCGACCCGCCTCGGCTCACCTCGGACTGGCGCGGCGTGCTGGCCGACCCGGAGGTGGACGCCGTCTACATCGCGGTGCCCCACCACCTGCACGCCGAGCTCTACGTGGCGGCGCTCGACGCAGGCAAGCATCTGCTGGGCGAGAAGCCGTTCGGCATCGACCTGGACGCCAACGAGACGATCATGAGCGCCGTCGCGTCGCACCCCGAGCTGCTCGTGCGCTGTTCCTCGGAGATGCCGTTCTTCCCCGGCGGCCAAGAGGCCTGGCGCTTCATCGCCGAGGGTGCCTTCGGGCGCCCGATCGAGGTGCGCTCGCTGTTCCTGCACTCGAGCGACCTCGACCCGGACAAGCCGATCAACTGGAAACGCCGGGCACAGACCAACGGCGCGTACGGCTGCCTTGGCGACCTCGGCATGCACGCCCTGCACCTGCCGCTGCGCGCGGGCTGGGCGCCCCTCGACGTGCGCGCCGTTCTGGCCGACATCTTCAGCGAGCGCCCCGACGGGAAGGGCGGCCGCGAAACGTCCGACACCCCCGACAATGCGGTGCTGCTATGCCGCGCACGGCACGAGGGCGAAGAATTCCCGCTGCGCATCGAGACCAAGCGGGTGGCGCCCGGCCACATGAACACCTGGACGATCGAGGTGGACGGAACCGACGGCTCGATCGCCTTCACCACCAAGCGGCCCAAGACGCTGCGCCGGATGCGCTACTCGCCCGGCGGGCCGCAACGCTGGGAGGAGACCGATCTCGGCTCGCAGTCGGCCTACCCCACGATCACCGGCCCGATCTTCGAGTTCGGCTTCGCAGACGCTCTGCAGCAGATGTGGGCCGCCTTCCTCGATGAGCTGGCCCACGGGCGCGAGGGGATGCGCCAGCCCTTCCACTGCGTGACTCCGGAGGAGGCCGCCTTTACCCACGACCTGTTCACCGCAGCGCTGAAGGCGGACGCTGAGCGCGGCGTCGAACGGGTCGAGCCGCGCCACCCGCTCGGGCTTGACCCTCATCCAGCGTGACGGTCCGGGGTCGCCGGCCAGGCGAGGCGCTCGACGGTCCTGACTGGAGCGCGCGACCCCCAGGGCGGCCACCGTACTTCGCGACCCCGCTGGGCTGAGGGCGAGCAAGGGCCGCTCAGGCGGCGGCCTGGTCGCGCTCGCGCTCGCGCAGGTCGCGCAGGGCCCGCTTGCGCTCGTCGCGTGTGGTGCGGTCGAGAATCAGGACGCCGTCGAGGTGGTCCATTTCGTGCTGGATCACCCGAGCTTCGAGGCCCGAGGCCTCGACCACGCGGTCGACCCCCTCCTCGTCCCGAGCCTTCACCCGCACGTACAGCGGGCGCTCAACGTCGACCATGATCCCGGGAATGGAGAGGCAGCCCTCGTCGAGCGCCTCGAGCTCGTCGCTCCACCACTCGATTTGCGGGTTGACCAGTGCGATGACCGGGGCATCCGGACCCACGCGGTAGACGAGCAGCCGCTGGGAGATACCCAGCTGCGGCGCGGCGAGACCGACGCCGAGAGCGTCGCCCATGATGCCCGCCATTCGGCTCACCTGCCGGCGCAGCGACTCGTCGAAGCGGTCGACCTCGGTGGCCCGCGACTTCAGGACCGGGTCGCCCAGACGGCGGATGAACGACATGGCCGCCGCGCGGCGCGCTTCGAGTTCGGGGTCGAGAGGCGGCGTCTCCTCTTCGCGCTCCGCCTCCACCTCGAGATCGTGCTCATGCCTCTCTTCAGACATCGGTTCCGAGTTTAACGCGGCTGCCCACGGTGAGACTGGTGGCAATCCGCCGACCTGAAGCCGGCCCTACTGAGGATCGACGTCGACGGCGAAGCTCGCCGCGCCGCGCCCCCGCTCGCCCGCCACGGCCTCCACGGCGTCGCGCACTGCGGCGATCGCCTCGATGCGCTCGCGCGAGCGCACCACGAGCTGGACGCGGTGACGCCCCTGGCGGCGAAACAGCGGTGCGGGGCCGAGCACCGGCACGCCGGCCGTGGCGATCCGTTCGCGCACGGCCCGCGCCGCTTCGAGCTCCGGACCGGGCTCGGCCGCCGAGCAGACCACCCGGATCAGGTGCCCGTGAGGCGGGTAGCCGAGCAGCTCGCGGCGCTCCAGCTCGCCGGCGAGGAACGTATCGGAGTCGTGACGGGCGGCGAGCGCGAGCGCCCGGGCCTGCGGGTCGAGCGCCTGGACGATCACGCGGCCGCCCTGAGGGCCGCGGCCGCTGCGGCCCGCCAGTTGGGCCACGAGCGCAAACGTGCGTTCCTCGGCCCGGAAGTCGGGGAAGCGCAGCGTGGCGTCGGCGTCCAGGACGACACCGAGCGTGACATCGGGGAAGTCGTGACCCTTGGCCACCATCTGCGTGCCGACGAGCACCCCCGCGGGCGCCGCCTCGAAGCGGCGCAGCACGGACGCCACGCCCTCCGCCGCGGCGACGTCGGAGTCGAGCCGGAACACCGGCAGCGGCGCCACGAGCTCCTCGAGCGCGCCCTCGAGCTGCTCGGTGCCCGTGCCGTGGCGGGCCACCGACACCGAGCCGCAGTCCGGGCACGAGCGTGGGACCGGCTCCCGGTGCCCGCAGTGGTGGCAGGCCAGCTCCGATTGCGCGCGGTGCAGGACGAGCGTGACGTCGCAATGCGGACACTCCCACACCTGGGCGCACTCGCGGCAGGACAGGAAGTTCGACCAGCCGCGCCGATTGAGCAGCACGATCGCCTTCTGCCCGTGCCGGCGCACCTCGTCGAGGGCGCGCCGCGTGCGCTCGTGGAGCGGCCCGGGACAGCCCAGCATTCCCACCAGCTCCACCGGTGGCAGGCCGCGGCCGTCGACCCGCCGCGGCAGCTCGATGCGCTCGTGGCGAAACAGGCTCTCCGGTCGCGGGGTCGCGCTGCCCACGATCATCAGCGCGCCCTCCTCGGCGGCGCGGCGCTCGGCCACGGCGCGCGCGTCGTAGCGAGGGTCGCCCTCCTGCTTGTAGGAGCCGTCGTGCTCCTCGTCGACCACGATCAAGCCCAGGTCGCCGAAGGGCGCGAACACCGCCGAGCGCGGGCCCACGCACACCCGGGCCTCGCTGCGGCGCATGCGCCACCACTCGTCGTAGCGCTCGCGCTGGGACAGACGTGAATGCATCACGGCGACCGAGTCGCCGAAGCGCTCGACGAAGCGGCCCGCGGTCTGCGGCGTGAGCGCGATCTCCGGCACGAGCACGATCGCCGAGCGGCCACGATCGAGCACCTCGGCCACGGCCCGCAGGTAGACCTCGGTCTTGCCGCTGCCGGTGACGCCGTGCAAGAGCAGCGGCGCGGCCGCGCGTTCCTGGAGCGCCTGCTCGATGCGCTCCAGGGCGGCGGCCTGGGCCTCGGTGAGCCGCACGCTGCCCGCGCGCGCCCCCACTCCCTCGACCAGCGGCCGCCGCGGCGGCTCCATCGCGTTCTCGAGGCGGATCAGACCGCGTCGCTCGAGGCTGCGCAGCGTGGAGTGGTCGCAGCCGGCCCGCCGCGCGAGCAGCGCTGCCCCCTGCGCACCGTCGCGCAGCGCCTCGAGGGCGTCGCGCTGGCGCGTCCCCAGCCGGCCGCCCTCGCCGAGCTCCTGCTCGCCCGCCGGCGTGATCGATGCGCGCAGCGAGCGCTTGGGCACGAGCGGCCGCGCGGCACCGGTTCCCGTGCCCGGCGGCAGCACCAGGGCGAGCCCGCGAGCCGGCGTCGAGACGTACTCGCGCGCCACCCAGAGGCCGAGGCGCACCAGCGATTGCGGCACGTCGGCCTCGAGGGCCGCCAGCGGCTCCGCCAGCCGCTCCAGCGGGAGCTCGCTCTCCTCGGCCAGGTCGACCACCACGCCGAGCAGACGCCGGCGGCCGAAGGGGACCACCAGCATGCTGCCCACTCCCACCCCGGCGAGCGCGCCCTCGAGCCGATAGTCGAACGGCCCGCGCAGCGCGCGCGCAGGGGTGAGCGGCTCGACCTTGGCGATCACCTCTCCGAAGCTACGATCCGACCCGGACGTCCAGATCCGCGCCGAGACGCGACCATGTGCGCGTGGCGATCGACTTCGAGGGCGAGGGACTGCTCGACGGGGCGGGCAGCGGGCCGGCCCGGGAGGCGCGGCGCGAGCTGCTGCAGACCCTGGAGAACGAGGGCTTCTCGCTCGACGACCTGCGGCGCGCCGCCCGCGAGGACCGGCTGGCACTGCTCCCCATCGAGCGCGTGCTGGAGCGCGAGGGGCCGCGCTACACCCAGCGCGAGGTGGCCGAGGCGGCCGGCGTCGACCCCGACTTCCTGCGCGAGGCCCGGCGTGCGCTCGGTGAGCCCGACGTCGGCTTCGAGGAGCGCGTGCTCACCGACGCCGACCTTGAACTGGCCCGGCAGGCCCGGATCCTGCTGGAGTCCGGTCTCAGCCGCGCCGACTTCCTCGACCTCACCCGCGTGATGAGCCAGGCGATGGGATCGGTGGCCTCGTCCCTGATCGCCACGCTCGGCCAGGCCCTGATCCATCCCGGTGACACCGAGCGCGACCTTGGCCTGCGCTACGCGGAGTCGCTGCGCAGCCTCGGTCCGCTGGCGGGCCCCGCGCTCCAGAACATGCTCAACATGCGCATGCGCGAGCAGATCCGCCAGGCGGTGATCGGCCAGGCCGAGCTCGAGAGCGGCCGGCTACCGGGCGCCCAGGAGCTGGTGGTGGCCTTCGTGGACATCGTCGGTTTCACCGAGCTCGGCGAGGAGGTCCCGGCTGACGAGCTGGGTCGCGTGATCGGAGAGTTCGAGCGCCGCGTCGACAGCGCGGCGCGCCCCCCGGTGCGCCTGGTCAAGACGATCGGCGACGCGGCGATGCTGGTGGCCCCCGAGCCCGACCCATTGCTCCAAGCTCTGCTCGGGCTGGTCGAGGGCTCGGCCGAGGACCCGGAGGCGCCACTGCTGCGTGCCGGGCTGGCCGCCGGGGAGGCGCTTCCGCGCGCCGGCGACTACTACGGCAGCTCCGTCAACCTGGCCAGCCGCCTGACCGCCTTCGCGCGGCGGGGCACCGTGGTGGCCACGGAGCGGGTGAAGGACGAGGCGCGCGGCGACTGTCGCTGGTCCTACGTGGGACGCCATCGCTTCAAGGGCGTGCGTGAGGAGATCGCGGTCTATCGCGTCCGCAGCGCGGAAGCGGGATCTTGAGCGCCTGCGGCGCCGCATGCGGGCGCTGGCCGGCCCCGCCCTGGCGCGGGACCGGCCTTACCCCCGTTTAGGAGACGCCGAGCTTCTCGGCCGCCATCCGGGTTCCCTCGACCCGGTTCTTGATCTTCTGGAAGGCCACCTCGCGGGCATAGTCGGGCGACCCGTGGTTGGGCTTCTCGTCGATCGAGAAGGGCGAGAAGCCGCAGTCGTCGGTGGCGCCCAGGCGCTCCTTGGGAATGAAGTCGGCGGCCCTGACGAGGGCGTCGCAGACCTCCTGCGAGCTCTCCACCCGCGGGTTCTGCGGGTTGATGACGCCGACGTAACACATCTGCGCGACCCCGTTGGCGTCCTCGCGGCTGTGCTTGCCGATCGACTCGTAGACCGAGTCCTTGTCGCGCTCGCTGGCCAGCTGGATCAGGAAGTAGCCGGCGTTGATCTGGAACATGCTGGGCAGCAGGTCGTTGTAGGGCACGTCAGCGCTGTGCACCGAGTCGCGGTCGCCACCCGGGCAGGTATGGAGGCCGATGTTCACGCGCTCCTCGGGCGAGAAGCGGTCGAGGACGCGGTTGTTGAGCTCGATGAAGTGCGGCAGCATGCCCGCCCCGGTCCACGGGTTGCGCGGATCGTTGCGCGTGGCCAGCCGGCCCTCGGTGAAATCGACCGACACCCGCTCCGCGCCGGCGTCGAAGGCGCCGCGGATGTCCTTCTCGGTCTCGTTGGTGAGGTCCTCCTCGAACTGCTCGCGCGGGTAGCCGTCCACCTCGTCGTTGAGGGGATAGAGGAGGGCGAGCATGGACGGCGCGATCACCGCCTGCTTCATCGGCTTGCTGGCGTAGGGCAGCGACTTCTTCAGCGTGTCCGCCGCGAACGTCTTGTACTTGAACGGACCACCGGTCAGGCGCGGCAGCTCGCGGTTGTGCCCGTCGGCGAAGATCGCGAAGTACTGGCCGCCCGCGCCGAGGTTGTCGGCCAGGCCGGTGCCCGCCAGGGTGTCGGTGATCGGGTAGGTGGCAAAGCTCGACCAGCGCTGCTCGCCGTCGGAGATGATCGGCGCTCCTGCGGCCTCCTGGTTCTCGATCGAGTCCTTGACGGCGGCGTCCTGCTCGGCCTCGAGCGCCGCCTGGTCGATCTTGCCCTCGTCGTACTGCGCATAGGCCGCCTGCAGCGTGGACGGCCGCGGTAGCGACCCCACCGGCTCAGTCGGTATTCCCGTGTCGGTCCTAGGGTCGTACGCCATTCTGTTGCTCCTCCTTGGGTGCTTCGTCGCCGCTCTCGGGCGGCCCTGTGATACAGACCAGTCTCCCCACCGCGTCGCGACCGTAACCCAGGCGGTCGCCTTCAGTCAACCTGGACGCGTTCGAGCGCATGTCCACAGCCGCACTCCTACTGTCCGTCGCGACGATCCATCTGGTGGCCATGGCCTCCCCGGGGCCCAACGTGCTGGTGGTGACCCAGACGGCCATGTCGCGCTCGCAGCGCGATGCGCTTGCCGTGGCCCTGGGAGTCGCCGCCGGGTCGCTGCTGCTCTCCAGCGCCGCCGCGGCCGGCCTCGGGCTGGTGTTCGAGCAGCTGAGCTGGGTGCGC
Source organism: uncultured Thermoleophilaceae bacterium (assembly GCA_963813495.1). Lineage (GTDB taxonomy): Bacteria > Actinomycetota > Thermoleophilia > Solirubrobacterales > Thermoleophilaceae > JACVRW01. The sequence goes on along the minus strand of CAWEZC010000001.1, from coordinate 304,680 downwards.
TCGGCGATCCAGGTGGCCGGTGGCACCTACCTCGTCTACCTGGGGGCGATCACCTGGCGCGGAGCCGACGCCGCCCCGCCTGCAGCGCAGCCGAGCCGCGAGCGCGTCGGCGCGGGCGGCTGGCGCCTGTTTCGGCGCGGCCTGTACACCAACCTCACCAACCCCAAGGCGGCGGTGTTCTTCGGCAGCATCCTCGCCCCGGTGCTCGACCAGGCGGCCTCGGCTTGGGTGGTCGCGGCCGCCATCGCGATCGTGGTGGCCAACGCCCTGTGGTGGCACTGCCTGCTGGCGGTTCTGTTCGCGCGCCCGCCGGTGCGGCGCTGGTACGCACGGTCCAAGCGCGTCATCGACCGCCTGGTGGGCGGCCTGCTGGTGCTGCTGGGCGGACGCCTGGCGCTGGAACCGGTGCCCGAAGGCTAGGCCTCGGCCGGCAGCGCGCTGCGCTCGCCCAGCCCCGCGGCTTCGCGCAGGGTGTCCGCCTTGTCGGTCTTCTCCCAGGTGAAGTCGTGGTCCTCGCGGCCGAAGTGGCCGTAGGCCGCGGTCTTCTGGTAGATCGGCCGGTGCAGGTTGAGGTACTCGCGGAAGGCGCCGGGGCGCAGGTCGAAGTGCTCGGCGATCAGCTGGGCGATCTGCGAGCGCGACACGCGTTCCGTGCCGAACGTCTCCGCCATCACCGAAACCGGGTGCGCCACGCCGATCGCGTAGGCCACCTGGACCTCGCAGCGGTCGGCCAGGCCGGCGGCCACGATGTTCTTGGCCACGTAACGGGCCGCGTAAGCCGCCGAGCGGTCGACCTTGGACGGATCCTTGCCCGAGAACGCGCCCCCGCCGTGGCGGGCCATGCCGCCGTAGGTGTCGACGATGATCTTGCGGCCCGTCAGGCCCGCGTCGCCCACCGGGCCACCGACTACGAACTTGCCCGTCGGATTGACGAGGAAGTTGGGTGAGTCGGCCGACAGAGTGCCCGCGTCATACAACTCTGCGGGAAGGATCGGGTGGACCACGTGCTCCCACAGGTCGGGGCGGATCATCGTGTCCGTGTCGATCCCGTCCCTGTGCTGGGTCGAGATCAGTACCTTCTCGATCTCGATCGGCCGGCCGTTCTCGTAGCGGACCGTCACCTGGGTCTTGCCGTCGGGGCCCAGGTAGGGAACGACCTCGGCGCGGCGTGCCTCGGCCAGCCGATGCGCCAGCTTGTGCGCCAGCGAGATCGGCATCGGCATGAGCTCCTTCGTCTCGCGCGTGGCGTAGCCGAACATCATTCCCTGATCGCCGGCGCCGGCGACGTCGAGCTCGTCGTCGTCGGCCGGGTCGGTGCGCGCCTCGAGGGCCTTGTCGACGCCCTGGGCGATGTCCGGCGACTGCTCGTCGATCGCCGAGATGACGGCGCAGCTGTCGCAGTCGAACCCGTAGCGCGACCCCGAGTAGCCGATCTTGCGGATCGTCTCGCGGGCAATCTTCGGGATGTCCACGTAGACCTCGGTCGTGATCTCGCCCGAAACCACGACCAAACCGGTGTTCACGAGCGTCTCACAGGCCACGCGGCCCGTCGGGTCCCCGGCCATCACGGCGTCCAGGACGCCGTCCGAGATCTGGTCCGCCACCTTGTCCGGATGACCTTCGGTGACCGACTCGGAAGTGAACAGGTACTCGTTGTCTGAAAGCTGATCGCTCGTCATGGAGCCGGGAAGGGTACAGATGGCTCGGAACCGCACGCCGGGCCCGCGCACCGGCGCCCGGCCGCCAGCGTGGCGCTGAGGCGCTCGAGCAGTCGCTGGATCGGTTCGTGGCAGACGCGGCCGCGGTTGAGGTAGCGGCCGACCTGCGACGCGATGCTGATCGCCCCGCTGCCGGTCGTCGGTGCGCACCCACCCGGCCATCGTCTTCGGCGGGCTGGTCGAGCCGCGGGCGCGAGCCGGATGCGCACGCGCGGGACGCGGCCCAGGTCGCTGACCGAGAGGATGCGGTAGCCGCTGCGGGCCAGGGCGGTGCTCTCGTCCGAGGCCGGGCCGCCTGGGTGATAACGGTCCGCAGAACAGGTCGGCTCACATCGGCACGGTACACATACGACTCATGGACGCATTCCGCACGATCGTCGAGCCCTTCCGCATCCACTCCGTGGAGCCGATCCGGATGACCACGCGCGAGGAGCGCGAGGAGGAGCTCGAGCGGGCCGCGTTCAACCTCTTCAACGTTCCCGGGCCGCGCGTGCTGATCGACCTGCTCACCGACTCCGGCACCGGCTCGATGTCGAGCGAGCAGTGGGCAGGCATCCAGCGCGGAGACGAGACCTACGCCGGCTCGGCCTCCTGGTTTCGCTTCCGCGACGCCGTGCAGGAGCTGTTCCCCTTCGAGCACCTGATCCCCACCCACCAGGGCCGCGCCGCCGAGAAGATCCTGTTCAGCGTGCTGGGCGGCCCGGGCAGGACGATCCCCAACAACACGCACTTCGACACGACCCGCGCCAACATCGAGTTCACCGGCGCGGAGGCGCTCGACCTGCCGGTGGCGGAGGCGCGCGTGCCCTCGTCGCGCCATCCGTTCAAGGGCAACATGGACGTCCAGGCGCTCGAGCGCGTGCTGGCCGAGCGCGACGTGCCCGCGGTGATGATCACCGTGACCAACAACTCCGGCGGCGGCCAGCCGGTGTCGATGGAGAACCTGCGCGCGGTGCGCGAGGCGTGCGGGAGCGTGCCGCTGTTCCTCGATGCCTGCCGCTTTGCCGAGAACGCCTGGTTCGTGAAGCTGCGCGAGGAGGGCTACGCCGACGTCCCGGTGCCCGACATCGTGCGCGAGATGGCCGCGCTGGCCGACGGCATGACGATGTCGGCCAAGAAGGATCCGCTGGGCAACATCGGCGGCTGGCTGGCGGTCGACGACGACGACCTGGCCGAGCAGAGCCGCAACCTGCTGATCCTCACCGAGGGCTTTCCCACCTACGGCGGCATGGCCGGACGCGACATGGACGCGCTGGCCCAGGGGCTGCGCGAGGCCGTCGACGAGGACTACCTGCGCTATCGCATCCGCTCCACCGCCTACCTCGGCGATGCCCTCGAGCGGGCCGGGATTCCGGTCGTGCTGCCGGTGGGCGGCCACGCCGTCTACCTCGACGCCCGCGCGCTGCTGCCGCACATCCCTCCGCTCCAGTACCCCGGCCAGGCACTGGCTGTGGCCCTCTACCGCGAGGGCGGCATCAGGGGCTGTGAGATCGGCACGGCGATGTTCGGGCGCAAGCCCGACGGCAGCGAGCAGCCCGCGGCCATGGACCTGGTGCGCCTGGCCATTCCGCGGCGCACCTACACCCAGTCGCACATCGACTACGTGATCGAGGTCTGCGAGCTGGTGTCCGGCCGCTCGGACGAGCTGCGCGGGCTGCGCATCGTGGAGGAACCGGCGCAGCTGCGCCACTTCACGGCGCGCTTCGCGCCGGTTTGAGCCGAATTGCCAACAGCTCTGCGATGCGGCCCGGCTGCTCGTCGACCTGACGCCACGAGAGCCGAATCACGTGGTGTCCGGCGAGCTCGAGGTCGAGATCGCGGCGCCGATCCTCCTCGAAGGAATGGGGGTTGTCGTGGACGCCGCGGCCGTCGGTCTCCACCACGAGGCCGTCTGCGGCCCAGTGGAAATCGACGCGGTGCGTCTCCGTGCGGCGGTTCACCGTCGGCAGCGGCAGGTTCGCTCTCTCCAGCATCCTCAGAAAGCGTCGCTCCAGCTCGCTGCGTGTGAACGGCAGCTGGGGAAGGAGTCCGGCGAGCTCGCGGCGGAGGTGTGCGGTTCCGTGGCGGCCTGCTGCGCGGTCGAGGGCGTCCGCCATGCGGGTGCGACCTATCAGCTTGCGGACGAAGGCCTGGTCGACGGCTCGCTTCAGCTCGCTCGGTTGGAGTGCCGCGAGGTCGACGAGGGTTCGTTCGACGGTTGTGCAAGGGAGGCCGTGGCGGCGCGTGGTGTCCAAACGCAGCAGTGAGGGGGAGCAGTGCAGGCGGATGCCTCGTCGCGGCGAGCTTCCTCGCCGGCGCGGGACCGTCACGTCGACCGGGCCGGCCTCCCGGCTGAGCAGACCGTGGTGGACCGCCGCGGACCGGTGGCTCAGCACCGCTCCGTGGCCACAGGCCAGAACGGCCGCGAAGAGACGGCCGATCGGCCCGGGATCGGGGGTCCCGACCGCATAGACACCGCGGTAGAGAGGGAACAGACGGTGCTGCGCGACCCGGGTCCGAACCTGCTTCGTGCTGAGCCCCGCGGCCAGCAGTTGGCAGCGGGCCACGACCCGATGCTGCCGCGCGGCTTCGCTGGCGATGATCTCATCCGGCGACACAAGTTGAGGCCCCATATGGGCCACAAGTTGTGACGCGGCACCGATTCGCCCCCCTACTGCTGCCGTTCCTACTCCCCGCGCCCCCTGCTGGTCTTGAAGTCGATCACCAGCGGCACACCCTGCAGTCCGTAGCGCTCGCGTAGCCGGTTCTCGAGGAAGTACGCGTAGTCGCGGGTGACACGGCCGCGGTCGTTCACCTGGATGGCAAACCGAGGCGGTGAGGTCTCGAACTGGGCCATGTAGTACATGCGCAGCCGCTTGCCCCGAGAGGCGGGCGGCTCCCGGATGGTCTGAAGGTCGCCCAGGAAGCGGTTGAGCTCGGCGGTCTGGAGCCACTGCGACGAGCGGTCGGTCAGGCTCAGGGCCTCGGCCACCAGCCGCTTGAGGCCGCGTCCGCTCTGGGCGGATACCGCCATCACCTGCGGGCGCTGGCGCAGCTTGCGCTCCACGCGCGCCTTGGCGTCCTCCAGATCCGTCCCCGTCGCGTCCCACTTGTTGAGCGCGATCACGGTGGCGCACTTCTTCTTCATCGCCAGCTCGGCGATGTGCAGGTCCTCGGAGGTCACGCCCTCGCTCGCGTCGCACACCACGATCGCCACCTGGGCGCGGTCGGCGGCCTGCTCGGAGCGCAGCTGGGCGTAGTAGTCGACGGTGCCCGCGACCTTGGTCCGCCTGCGCAGGCCAGCGGTATCCACCAGGACGACCGGCCGGCCCTCGAACTCGATGCGCGTGTCAATGGCGTCCCGGGTGGTGCCGGCGACGTCGGTGACGATCACCCGCTCCTCCCCCAGCAGCCGGTTGACCAACGAGGATTTCCCCACGTTTGGTCGCCCGATGACCGCCAGACGAGCGGATTCTGACTGCTCCCCCTGCCCCTGGGGAAGGCTCTCCACCACGCGATCGAGGAGATCGCCCGTGCCCAGCCCCTGGGTGGCCGAGACCGCGATCGGGTCACCCAGGCCGAGGCCGTAGAACTCCGCGGCCAGGCCCGCGGAGCGGGCGTCGTCGACCTTGTTGGCGGCCACGATGACCGGGACGCTGGCGCCGCGCAGCTCGCGCGCCAGCTCCTCGTCGCCGGGCCGCAGCCCGGCCCGCGCATCCACCACCATCACGGTGAGATCGGCCTCGCCCAGGGCGATCAGAGCCTGCCGGCGAATCTCCTCGGCCATCTCATGCTCGCCGGCGAAGTCCACTCCGCCGGTGTCGATCAGCGTGAAGCCGAGCCCGTTCCAGTCGGCGTCGATCTCCTTACGGTCGCGCGTGACCCCGGCCTGCTCGTGCACCACTGCCGCCCGTGTGCCGGAGAGGCGGTTGACCAGCGTTGACTTGCCGACGTTCGGATAGCCCACCACCGCCACGGTGGGCCGCTTCACCGGGCCTGCTCCACGAGCTCGACGATCCGCCCGACCACCTCGTCCACGCTCAGACCGGTGGTGTCGAGCTCGATCGCCCCAGGGGCGAGCGCAAGGGGCGAGTGCTCGCGCGTCTCGTCCTGGGCGTCGCGAAGGGCCTGGTCGCGCGCCACGGTCTGCACGTCCGTGCCGAGCTCGCTGGCGCGCCGGCGCGCGCGCTCCTCGGGACTCGCCGTGAGGAAGATCTTTACCGTGGCGTCGGGGGCCACCACCGTGCCGATGTCTCGCCCTTCGGCCACCCAGTCGCCGCGCAGCAGCAGCTCCCGCTGCTTGCCCGCCAGCGCTTGGCGCACAGCCGGGTTGGTGGCCACCCTGGAGGCGGCCTCGGAGACCTCGGGCGTGCGGATGGCCTCGGTCACGTCTTCGCCGTTGGCGATCACCCGGTCCCCGAGTTCGAGCTCCAGCACCTCGGCCTGCTCCGACGCCGCACCGCCGTGGCGCAGGGTCATCAGCCCGACGGCGCGGTACATCGCACCCGAGTCCAGGTAGGGGAAGCCGAGCGCGCGCGCCGTCGCGCGAGCGACCGTGCTCTTGCCCGCTCCCGCGGGGCCGTCGATCGCGACCACCATGACTAGCGAGAGTAGTTGCGCCGCTACTGGAGCAGCGCGCGCAGGTCGGCCTCGAAACCGGGATAGGACACCGCGGCGGCGTCCATGCCCGTGACCTCCACGCCTTCGACGGAGGCCAGGCCGGCCACCGCGCCGAGCATCGCCATGCGGTGGTCTCCCTGGGAGTCGATCGTGCCGCCGCGTAGAGGCGAGCCGTCCCCGCGGACCACGAAGCCGTCGCCGGTGGCCTCGATGTCCGCGCCCAGCCCGCGCAGACCCTCCACCACCCCGGCGATCCGGTCGGACTCCTTGAGGCGCAGCTCCTGCGCTCCGCGCACCACGGTGTCGCCCTCGGCGTGAGCGCCGAGCAGAGCCACCAGCGTGAGCTCGTCGATGGCCAGCGGAACCTCCTCGGGCCCCACCTCGGTGCCCTCGAGCGGAGCCGAGGCCACGTCGAGCTCCCCGCTCGGCTCGTCGTCAGCCTCCGTCCCCGGCTCCTCGAGATCGCCGACGATGACCGCGCCCATGCGTTGGGCGATCCGAAAGAAACCCGTACGCGTCCAGTTCAGGCCGAGGTCCCGTACCACCACGCGCGAGCCGCTGACCAGGGTGGCGGCCGCCACGATGAAGGCGGCCGAGGAAGGATCGCCGGGCACGAGGATCTCGTCCAGCTCCAGTTCGTCGACCGTCGAGACCGTCATCGAGAGCCCCTCGCGATCGAAGGGGGCTTTGGCGCGGCGCAGCATGCGCTCGGTGTGGTCGCGGCTGACCGAGCGCTCGGTCACGGTGGTAGAGCCCGAGGCGAGCATCCCGGCGAGCAACACGCATGACTTGACCTGGGCGCTGGGCACCGGCATGTCGTAGTGGATCCCGCTGAGCTCGGCACCGGTCACGGTGAGCGGCGGGAGACGTTGGTCGCGCGCCTCCAGCTGGGCGCCCATCGCGCTCAGCGGCTCCACCACGCGATCCACCGGCCGGCGGCGGATCGAGTCGTCGCCGTCGAGCGTCCAGACGCGGCCCGGCTGCCCGGCGAGCCAGCCCGGCAGCAGGCGCATGAGGGTCCCCGCGTTGCCCACGTTGAGCAGTCCGCCGGTGGCCTCGAGCGGTGCGTGCAGGCCCACGCCGCGGATCAGCAGGCTGCCGTCGTCCTCGTTCTCCTTGACCGCGGCGCCCAGGGTGAGCACCGCGTTCAGGGTCGAGCGCGTATCGGCGCAGTCGAGGTAGTTGCGCACCGTGACGGGCTCGTCGCACATGGCGCCGAACAGAGCCGCGCGATGCGAGATCGACTTGTCTGCGGGCGGGGTGTAGCCGCCCCGGAGCGCGCCGGAGGGCTCGAAGCGGACGGTGGAGGTCACTCCTCGCCAACCGGGAAGCCGAGCGCACCGATCAGCTCGCGGGCACGGGCCGCCTCCTGGTCGCCGGCCAGCCACAGCGTCATCGCTCCCGAGCGCATGTCGGCAGCCGGCGCCAGCGCCATGTCGACGATGTTCACGCCCGCCCGGCCCAGCTCGAGTGCCACCTGGGCGACGATACCGGGGCGATTGGGCACGCTGAGGCGCAGCTCGTGGACGGGCCCGCCGGCCACGACGGCCTCCAGCAGCGTGCGGCGATCCTCGCGGGCTCGATCGTTCCAGGCGGCCACCTCCTCGCCGTTCTCGAGCCGCTGGGCCACCGCCTCGAGCTCACCCCCGAAGGCGCGGAGCTCCGCGACGATGGCCTCGCGATTGGACAGGTAGATGTCGGCCCACATCTCGGTGTTGGCGCCGGCCACCCGCGAGGCGTCGCGAAAGCTGGGGCCGACCTGGCGCAGCGCGTCGCCGTGCTGGAGCAGGCGCTCGGCGGCCTGAGAGACCAGCACGTTGGCGAGCACGTGGGGCAGATGGCTGAACACGGCCACGAGCCGGTCGTGGGTGTCGGGATCCAGCGCCACGGGCCGCGCGCCGAGGCCGATCACGAACCGGTGCAGGCGCTCGTAGAGCAGTCCCTGGGAGCGCTCGTGCGGGGTCAGATACCAGAGCGCCCCCTCGAAGAGGTCGGCGCGGGCGTGCTCGACGCCCGCGGTCTCGGCACCGGCGATCGGGTGTCCCCCCACGAAGCGCGAATCGTCCACGAAGCGCAGCAGATCGCCCTTGGTCGAGCCCACGTCCGTGACCACGGTGTCCGGACCGGCCGCCTCAAGGGCATCCGACACCTGGCCGGGCAGAGCGCCCACCGGGGCGCAGGCGAAGCAGATGCCGGCGCCGTCGAGCGCGTCGTCCAGGCTCTCCGCCACGCTGTCGATCGCGCCGAGCTCGCGCGCATGCTCGAGCCGGGCCGGGTCGCGACCGAAGCCGACGACTTCGGCGCCCGCGACGTGCTCACGCGCCGCGAGGCCGATCGAGCCGCCGATCAGCCCGACGCCGAGGACGGCGATCTTCACTGAGCCTCAGCGCAAGCGCCCGGCGTGGCCGGGTGCGCAGCGACGTTCTCAGCGCAAGCGCCCGGCGTGGCCGGGTGCGCAGCGACGTTCTCAGCGCAAGCGCCCGGCATGGCCGGGTGCGCAGCGACGTTCACGCCACGGACTGAACGCTCTTGCCGGCCAGCTCGGCCACCGCCTCGAGCTTGCGCAGGTAGGCCTCGAAGTCGTCGGCCAACAGGGCCTGGGGACCGTCGCAGACCGCCTCCTCGGGGGCCGGGTGGGTCTCGACCATGACGCCGTCGGCGCCCGCGGCCGCCGCTGCCAGCGACAAGGGCTCGACCAGCGAGCGCTTGCCCGCCGCATGACTGGGGTCGATCACGATCGGCAGGTGAGTCAGCTCGCGCAGCACCGGAACGGCCATGAGGTCGAGCGTGAAGCGGTAGCTCGGCTCGTAGGTGCGGATCCCGCGCTCACACAGGAGCACGTTTTCGTTGCCCTCCTTGAGCACGTACTCGGCCGACATGAGCAGCTCCTCGAGCGTGGCCGAGAGCCCGCGCTTGAGCAGCACCGGCTTGCCCGCCCGCCCCACCTCGGTGAGCAGGGTGTAGTTCTGCATGCTGCGCGCGCCGAGCTGGATCACGTCGGCCACGGCGAGCACGGCCTCGAGGTCGCGCACGTCCATGAGCTCGGTCACGATCGGCAGGCCCGTCTCCTCCTTGGCCTCGGCCAGCAGGCGCAGGCCGGCCTCGCCGAGGCCCTGGAACGAGTAGGGCGAGGTGCGTGGCTTGTAGGCGCCGCCGCGCAGCATTTGCGCGCCCGCGTCGCGAACCGTTCGCGCCGCGGACAGCAGCACCTCGCGCGACTCGACCGTGCACGGGCCGGCGATCGTCGCGAAGTGGTCACCACCGATCTTGCGGCCCTCCACGTCGACCACCGTGCGCTCGCCACGGCGGTACTGCAGCGAGGCGAGCTTGTAGGGCTTGAGGATGGGCACCAGGTGGTCCACCCCCGGCGCCCCCTCCAGGCCCAGGTTGGCCACGTGCTCGCGGTCGCCCATAGCACCGATCACCGTGACCAGCTCGCCCTGCGACACGTGCGCCTGAGCGCCCACGGATTGCACCCGCCGGACGACCGCGTCGACCTCCGACGCTGTCGCCCCTTCTTTCATCACGATCATCATTGGTCCCTAAAGCCTCTCAAAGTTCTTACGTTCGACGACGGATCTCGGATGCGGAGCGGCGCCCGGCGGCTCGACGGTTTCGCGGTGGCGGTCCGAAACGGGGACCGCGGCCGGACGCCTAGCTAAATCGCCAATAGGAATAGGGACGGCTGCAGGCACGCCGGACGGCGCCCGAGGGGGCGCAGACGCTGCGAGTCGGCGTGACCAGGCGAGACATGCAGCCGAAGTTGTAGCAGGCGCCCGCCATCTCGATCAAGCACCGGCAGGCGCGCCGCGCGTGCGCACGGCGGAGCGCAGGTCCTCTTCGGAGAAGCCCTGCGGTGCCTGGCCGCTGGTGGCCCAGCGGTAGAGCACCACCGCGAAGACCTGGCGCAGCGCGGAGGCCAGGATGGCGCCGATGGCGAAGATCACGGCCCCGATGGCGATCAGCACCTCGCCCGCGACCCCGCCCGACCCTTCCCCGGATACGATCAGTGCCCCGGCTCCGATGAGCAGCACGGCGGGCAGCATCACGCACAGGAAGACGCCGCCGCCGATCGCGGCCATGCCCACCACCTGACCGCTCCAGTGCTCCTTGAACAGCGAGGCCGAGCGGCGTAGAGCGGACACGGGGCCTGCGTTCTCGAGTGCGATGGCGGGCACGGCCAGCAGGCTGATCACGCTCCATGCCCCGCCCACCAGCGCGGCCGCGATCGCGGCCAGCTCTCCGCGGCTCTCGAGGGCGCGCAGGATTACCGAGAGCACCGCCGTGATCAGCGCCCAGCCGCAGATCGCCCCCAGCCGCGAGGAGGCCGCGCGCAGCCCCACGCCCAGCCCGGTGGGCTCGTCGCGCAGCGCGGCATCGACGGCCGCCGCCAGACCGACGCCCACGAAGGCGGCGATGAAGCTGCCCAGATAGACCGCCAGCGCCAGCAGCGCCGCGCCGGGAATGGTGTCGCCCTCGTCCAGCAGGTAGGCACCGGCCACGGCCGGCGGCGCCACGAGCAGCAGAGCCAGCACGCCGCCCAGCACGGGAAAGGCGAGCAGACCCCTGTGCGCGCGCAGCAGCCTCCAGCTCTGGCCGGCGAGCACCCAGCCCCGTTTCCACCTGCCCATCAGCCGGATTGTGCCCGCGTCAGAGCAACTCGTCCAGCACTGCCAGAAAGCGGTCGTTCTCGGCGCGCGTCCCGTAGGTCACGCGCAGGCGGCCGGACTCGCCCAGGGCCTTCCCCGCCCTCACGATCACGCCGCGCTCGGCGAGGCCGTCCACGATCTCGTCCTCGTCGCGCTCGCCCAGCGACACCCAGGAGAAGTTGGCCTGGCTCTCCGTGGTCTCGAGGCCGCGCGCGGCCAGCTCGGATTCCACGTGCACGCGTTCGATCACGGTCTGCTCGACCCGGCGCTCGAGCTCGTCGACGTGCTTGAGCGCCTCCGCGGCGGCGGCCAGCGCCAGGGCGTTGACCGAGAACGGCTGGCGCACCCGGTCGACGGCCAGGCGGAAGTCCTCCGAGCCGAGCGAGTAGCCCACGCGAAGGCCGCAGAGGCCGTAGACCTTGGAGAAGGTGCGCAGGAGGACCAGGTTGGGATGGCGCTCGAGCAGTGCGAGCGACTCGTCCGGATCCTGCAGGAGGCAGAACTCGATGTAGGCCTCGTCGAGGATCACCGCCACGTGGCGCGGCAGCTCGGCCACGAAGGCGTCGATGGCGGCGGGCGCCAGCGCGGTGGCCGAGGGGTTGTTGGGATTGCACACGATCACCAGCCGAGTGGCCGCGTTGACCTCCCGGGCCATCGCCTCGAGGTCGTGCTCGCCCGTGTCGTTCAGCGGGACGGTTACCGCGCGTGCTCTTGCCATGGCCGCGAGGTGGGGGTAGATCGAGAACGAGGGCCAGGCGTAGACCACCTCGGCGCCAGGCTCGAGCATCGCCTCGCCCGCGGCCAGGAGCAGCTCGCAGGATCCGTTGCCCACCGCGATGCGGCCCTCGGCCACACCCGTGCGCTCCGAGATGCGCCGGCGAAGGGCCGACTTCTGGGGATCCGGATAGCGGTTGAGCGTGCGCAGCTGGGCCTCGACGGCCTCCAGCACCTGCGGATGGGGACCGAAGGGCGTCTCGTTGGAGGCGAGCTTCACCAGCTCGCCGTCGAAGGCGTAGGTGGACGCCGCCGGATAGAGGGGAATCGCCTCGATGCTGCGGTTGAACTCGATGCCGGGTGTCACTGGGCGCCCTCCAAGTCGCGGCGCAGGGATCTGGCCTCACGCAGGTAGACGTGATGAGCTTCGGTGTCGGGGTCGGCATAGCAGTGAAGCAGCAGCCGGATCACGCGCGGGAGGGACCCGGGCACCGGGATCTCGCGCGTGCAGATCAGGGGCACTGCGCTAAGGCCCACGTTGCGAGCCGCGACGGCCGGGAACTCGGCGTCGAGGTCGTCGGTGCAGGTGAAGATGCAGCTGACCATGTCGGTCGCCTCGAGCGAGTTGCGCTTCATCACCTCGCGCATGAGCTCCTCGGTGGCGGCCAGAATCGCGTCCGCGTCGTTCTGCTCGACCGTCACGGCCCCTCTGAGCGCTCTGAGCCTCATGCGGCGGGTGATTGTGGCAGGCCGCCCCGGTGGTCTCCCCCGCAGTGACCTCTCGTCGCCGAGCAGCCGGCACCACCGCGCCCTGGAGCCCGCCATGCGGCGGGTGCGGCGGTGGCCCTGCTCGGCAGTCGCGACCGGAGAGGAAGTACCCCGATGGAAAGCTTCAATGCGCAGGCCGTGATGGCAGCGCGCATCGCTCGGGAGAGCACAGAGGAACGGTTCAGCGCCCCGGTGATCGTTTCCGCCGTGCCGCCCCGCCCTTCCGCCCGGCTCCCCGCGACCGGCGCACGACCGGCGCCCGGCTCGCCGGCTCGGTCGCCCGCTTCAGGCGCTCCACCTCTGCCCGGGTGAGACGGCGGCTCTGGCCCGGCTCCAACCCGCGCAGCCCGAGCGGCCCGAAGGCCACTCGCTGGAGCTCGATCACGCGGTGGCCCACGGCTTCGATCATGCGCCGCACCTGGCGCTTCTTGCCCTCGCGGATGCCGATCTCCAGCATTCCTCCGCGCACCTGACGCACCCGCGCCGGCGCGGTGGTGCCGTCGTCGAGCTCGACCCCGCGGCGAAGGGACTCGATCGCGCCGGTCGACAGGCGCCCCGGCTGTATTCGGGCGCGATAGAGCTTCTCGACTCCGTAGCGAGGGTGGGTGAGGCGCTCGGCCAGCTCGCCGTCGTTGGTGAGCAGGATCAGGCCTGTGGTGTCGGCGTCGAGGCGCCCCACGGGGTACAGGCGCCGCTGGCTGCGTACCAGCTCGACGACCGTGGGACGGCCGTGCGTGTCGCGCGCCGTGGAGACCACACCCGAGGGCTTGTTGAGCGCATGCACCTCACGCGGCTCGGGCGCCACCGGCCGGCCGTCGAGCGCCACTCCGCTCGACTCGTCCACGTCGCGGGCCGGGTCGGTGACCACCTCCCCAGCGACGCTGACGCGGCCCTCCGCCACCAGAGCCTCGGACGCGCGCCGCGAGGCGACGCCGGCATGGGCGAGGTACTTGGCGAGGCGCACCCCGTGAGGTTGTCACGCCGTGAGTCAGACTTCAGTGCGTGGATCTCTCGCTGCTGGACGAACGGCTGGCCGCGTGCGGCCAGCCGGGCTTTCGCTCGCGCCAGGTGTGGGAGTGGGCGGCGCGCGGTGCGGGCTCGTACGGCGAGATGACCAATCTCCCTCTCGGCCTGCGCGAGCAGCTGGCCGACGAGGTGCCCTTCTCCTCGCTGGTGGCGGTGCGCGAGGCGCTCGCCGCGGACGGCACCGAGAAGGCGCTCTTCGAGACCGCCGACGGCCGCCCGCTGGAGGCGGTGCTGATGCGCTACCGCGACGGCCGCCGCTCGCTGTGCGTGTCGAGCCAGTCGGGCTGCCCGCTCACCTGCAGCTTCTGCGCTACCGGCCGAATGAGGTTCGGCCGCAACCTGACGGCCTCCGAGATTCTCGACCAAGCGCTTCACTTCCGGCGCAAGGAGTCTGTCGATCATGCCGTGTTCATGGGCATGGGCGAGCCGCTGATGAACCTCGACAATGTGCTGGGCGCATGCGAGCGGCTGCCCGACCTCGGAATCGCGCACTCCAAGACCGGCATCTCGACCGTGGGCTGGATCCCGGGAATCGAGCGCATGACCGAGGAGGGGCCGCCGGTCCGGCTGGCCCTGTCGGTGCACGCCTCCGAGGACTCGCTGCGCTCGGAGCTGATGCCCGTGAACGAGCGCTATCCGCTGCGCGACGTGCTCGACGCTTGCCTGCGCTGGCACGAGCGCCGGCGGCGCCCCGTTTTCGTCGAGTACCTGATGCTGGACGGGGTCAATGACCGCGTGGGCCAGGCCGTTGCGCTGGCCGGTCTGCTCGAGCCGCGGCGCGCCTTCAAGGTCAACCTGATCCCCTACAACCCCACGGAGGCCGGCTTTGGCGGCTCGGGACGAGAGGCGATCGCGGCCTTCCGTCAGGCGCTAGAGGAGCGCGGCGTGCGCACCACTGTGAGGCTGACTCGCGGGCGCGACATCGACGCCGCCTGTGGACAGCTCGCGGCGAGCAGGTGAGCATCTGATCGATCCCCGTCTCAGCGCATGGGCTCCAGCTTGAGCACCGGGATCTGACGCTCCGGCGCCCAGCGCCGATAGTGGGTGAATCCGGGGTAGATCAGCTCTGCCCGGCGATAGCTGCGCTCCCGTTCAGATCCGCTCAGCTCGCGGGCCACGAGCGCGCGGCTGCTGCCCTCGAAGACGATCGTCGCGTGCGGATGAGCGCGCAGGTCGTGGTACCGCTGAGCCGCCGCGCCGAGCCCGGCGAACGCGTCGCTCAACGCCCGACGCGATAGCGGAGGCGCATGCCTCCTACGCCGATGGGGTCGTCCTTGCTCTGGTTGAGCCCGGCGACGAGCCGTCGAGCGAGATCGGGATCTGACTGGTCACGGGGCTCATGGGAGTAAAGACATCATGGCGGCGCGGAGCTCATCGCCGGGGTTCGAGCGGACCTCCAGGGCAGGCGGCCCTCCGCGGCCAGCCATGAGCCCGCCACGATCAGCAGGAGCCCGGCCGCCGTGGCGACGCTGAAGGGCTCTCCGAGTAGCGACACCCCATAGGCCACCGAGAAGGCCGGAGCGATGTAGCCGACGAGCGACGAGCGCGCCGGTCCCTCGCTTCCGACCAGCGAGTAGAAGAGCAGGAAGGTGAGCGCGGTGCACACGAACCCGAGCACCGCGAGCGACGCGATCGCACCCGAGCCGGGCAGCCCGTCAGGGGCCTGCACGAGCGCCAGGGGCAGGGTGACCAGCGAGGCCGTGGTCATGGTGCCGGCGAGCACGCCGGTGGGCGGAACGCCGCCGAAGTTGCGCTTGAGGAACCAGGCGCCGAGCCCGTAGCCGAAGCTCGCCGCCACCACCATCAGCCCGCCCAGCAGGGCCGCGAGCCCACCGCCCGCGTCGAGGCCCAGCAACAGGGCGACGCCCACCAGGCCGACGCCCACCCCGACGAGGCTCAGCGCGCCTGCGCGCTCCTCACCCTCGAGCGCGAACGCCAGGAGGAAGGTGAAGAGGGGCACGGTCGCCACGAGGATGCCGGTGAGCGACGACGAGATCTCGCGCTCGCCGAAGGTGATCAGCAGGAAGGGACCGACCACCTGGATCAGGCCCAGCAGCGCGACCAGTCCGAGCTTCGGGCGCAGCGCCTCGAGCGCTCCCCGCCGCAGGGCGAAGGGCACGAGCACGAGCGCCGCCAGAGCCACCCGAGTGAACACGATCACCCCGGGCTCCACTCCGTCGTCCAAGGCGATCTTTATGAACATGTACGACGACCCCCAGAAGGCGGAGACCAGGAGGAGCATCGTCCAGGCGCGGCGCGACATCCGCGCCCGAGGGTCGCAGATGTGTCAGGGAGTGGCCTGGGCCCGCTGCTCCCCCGCCCGCGTGAGCCGCTCGCGCAACTCGCCCTCGTCCTCGGGGCTCGGGTCGAAGTGCGCGGGGTCGGGCAGTGCATCGAGGCCGCTGAGGCCGAACAGCTTCTGAAAGAGCTCGGTGGTGCGGTAGATCACGGCGCCGAACCGCGAGCGCCCGGACTCCTCGATCAGCCCGCGCTCGAGCAGCGTGCCCACCGCGGATTCGGAGGCCACGCCTCGGATGCGGGCCACCTCCGGCCGCGATACCGGCTGCAGGTAGGCGATGATCGCGAGGCACTCGGCCTGCGCCTGGGTCAGCGGCGGGGTGCGCGGCTTGGCCAGCAGCCGGCGCGCCGCACGCTCGGCCACCGGGTCGGTGGCCAGCGCGAAGCCTCCGCCCACCTCGCGCAGCACCACTCCGCGAAAGCCCTCGGCGTAGTGCTCGCGCAGCCGCGCGAGCGCCTCCACCACCTCGCCCTCGGACACCTCGCAGGCGTCGGCGAGGCGCTCGACGGCCACCGGCTCGGGCGACAGAAACAGCAGCGCCTCGACGATGCGCGCCAGCTCCTGCATGCCGACATCGCGGGTCATGAGGCCGTCCCGGTGCGCGCGCTGACCGTGATCGGCCCGAACGGGATCTCCTGCTCCCAGCGCGCCTCGCCGGCCTTGTAGAGCTCGAGCAGGGCGAACAGCGTGACCGCCTCGGTGAGGCGGTCGGCCCCCTCGACGGCCTCGTCGAAGGAGAAGTGCGAGCGGCTGGCGAGCAGGTCGCGCAGGTGGCGCAGGCGCTGCTCGACCGAGACCGCCGGCCGACGCACGTGGCGCAGGTCGAGCGGTTCGGGCACGCGCAGCAGCTCGCCGATGGCCTCGGCCAGCCGGGCGGGGTCGTACGCCGCTTCGGCCACCTCGATCGAGACCCGCCGCAGCGCCGGCGGCAGTGGTGCCGACCGATAGCGATAGCCGTGCTCCTCGGCCAGGCGCTCGTGCAGGTGGCGGGCGGCCTCGCGGTAGCGGTGATACTCCAGCATCCGCGCCAGCAGCTCCTCGGCCGCCTCCTGCGGCTCCAGGTCGAGCCCGTCCTCCTCGTCGGTGGGGAGCATGAGCCGCGACTTGAGCTCCAGCAGCGCGGCGATCAGGACCAGGAACTCGGTGGCGGCCTCGAGATCCAGCTCGCCCGAGCGCTCGAGGTGCTCCACGTAGGCCAGCACCACCTCGGCGAGGTCGACCTCGAGTAGGTCGATCTCCTCCTTGAGCACCAAGGTGAGCAGCAGGTCGAACGGGCCGTTGAAGACCTCGAGATCGAGATCGAGCGCGGCGATCGGCATCGCGGACAGACTAGAGCGGAGGCCCGACGCCTACGTCGGCGATCCAGAGAGTCCAGAGAAGGGCGGCCACCAGGACCACGAGCAGCGGACGGGCGAGAGGCCGATCGAGCGCCTTCATGGTCCTTGTGATCGGCGTTACAAGTCCTGGCTTTAGACCCTCGGGCCGATTCCCATCACACGGCGGACGTCCTTCATCGTCTCCGTGGCGATGGCCCGCGCGCGTTCGGCGCCCTGGGCGAGCGTCGTCTCGAGAGCATCCTCGTCGGCGCGCAGCTGCTCGTAGCGCTCGCGCACGGGGGCGAGCATCTCCACCACGCCCTCACCCACCGCCTGCTTGAAGGCGCCGTAGCCCTGACCCTCGAACTCGCGCTCGATCTCCTCCGGAGCCACTCCGCGGGCCACGGCCAGCATCTCGATCAGGTTCGTGACGCCCGCCTTGTCGGCCCCTCGCAGGATCTCGCTTCCGGAATCCGTCTGCGCCCGCTTGAGCTTGCGGCGGATGTCGTTCGGCTGGTCGTCGATGTAGATCAGCCCGGAGTCGCTGCCGAAGCTGGTCGACATCTTCGCGCCCGGATCCTGGAGGTCCATGATCCGCGCCCCGATCTCCGGGATCACGTGGGCGGGCTCGACGAGCACCTCGCCGTAGGTGGCGTTGAAGCGCCGCGCGATCTCGCGAGCGAGCTCGACGTGCTGGCGCTGGTCGTCTCCCACCGGTACCTCGTCAGTGCGGTAGAGCAGGATGTCCGCCGCCTGGAGCACCGGGTAGAGAAACAGGCTCGTCCGCACCAGCTCCTGTTCGCGCTCGGACTTGTCCTTGAACTGGTGCATGCGCTGAAGGTCGCCGTAGGCGGTAACCGAGCTCAGCAGCCAGCACAGCTCGGTGTGCTCCTTCACGTCGGACTGCCGAAAGAGGATGCAGCGCTCGGGGTCCAGCCCCGAGGCGATCAGCACGGCGGCCGTGTCGAGCACGTAGCCGGGCAGGGCCTCGGGGTCGTAGGACACGCTCGTGGCGTGCAGGTCGACGATGCAGTAGATCGCGGGATCGCCGCGCTCCTGCCCCTCCACGTAGGCGCGGATCGCGCCGATGTAGTTGCCCACGTGCTTGCGGCCCGTGGGCTGGATGCCGCTGAAGATGCGCATCGGGGCGGGCAGTCTAGGGGCTGGGCGCTCTAGGGCCCGACCACCACCCGGATCTGCTCCACCGCGTTGTTGCAGTAGCCCTTGAGGTTCCAGAGCGGCTCGAGCGGCTGCGTGTTGCCGGCGGAGTCCGTGGCCCGCGAGGCGATCAGGTGCTCGCCCGGCTCGGCCTCCCAGGCGAGGCTCCAGCCGCGCCAGGCGGCCTCCCCCATGGGCGGCGCGAGGTCGGCGTCGGCGAAGCTCGCACCCCCGTCGGTCGACACCTCGACCCGCTCGACCGAGCCCAGGCCCGACCAGGCGCGCCCGCTGAGGTCGACCAGACCGGGCTCCAGATGACGGTCGCGCGACATGAAGTCCGGCACGCCGGGAGGCACGGTGAGCGAGCGCGGCAGCATGCGCGTAACGGGCTCGCCCGGTGTGCCGTCGTCGTCGTACATGCGGTAGGCGACCGCGTTCTGGTACCCCTCGAAGGGCTGCTCCAGGAGGGTGATTGCGGCGAGCCACTTGACGTTGGTCATCCCGTACCAGCCCGGGACCACCACGCGCAGCGGGAAGCCGTGCTGCGCCGGCAGCGGCCCGCCGTTCATGTCGTAGGCCAGCAGCGCCTCGCGCGCCTCATCCAGAGGCAGCGAGCGCTCGTAGGCCTGGAGCTCGCCGCCGTCCAGCCCGCGATCCAATCCGGTGAACAGCACCTCGACCGCGCCCGCCTTCACGCCGGCCTCCTCCAGCAATGGCGCCAGCCGGGTGCCGCGCCACTCCGCGGTGCCCACCGCCTCGGTCAACCAGGGTTGGCTGACGGGACGAGGCTCGAGCAGCGCCCGCCCGTTGCCGGCACACTCGAAGGTCACCGGCACCGTCACCTGCTCGCGCCCGCGCAAGTCGTCGAGCGAGAGCGACAGCGGCCGCTCGACCGCTCCCCCGACCTCGAGCCGGTAGCCCTCCCGCTGGACCGCGGGGATGTCGAAGTGAATCAGGAGGTAGTGGAGGCCGACCGGGGTGATCGGGTAGCGAACGGCCTCCAGCGGAAGACCGTGATTGCGGGCGGCAAGCCGCAGCTCTGCGTCGGTGATGCCTTCGGCCGAGATGGCATCGGAGTCCATGTTCATGACGCTCGAGTCTAGGCCGGGGCCGGCCTGAGGCCTACATCGCTCCCGTGCCGCTCGCCGCCGCGTCCTGAGCCCGCTCGGGCTCGCCCGGGTTCTCGGCGTCGGCGCGCCAGCGCACCACCGGGCGCTTGGCCGCGCCGGCCTCGTCGAGCCGGCGCACCGGCGTCGTGTGCGGTGCCGTGCGTGCTATCTCCGGATCCTCGGCCGCTTCCTCGAGGATCTCGCGGACCACCGAGGCGAAGTGGTCGAGCCGTTCCTTCGTCTCGGTCTCGGTGGGCTCGATCATGAGCGCCTCGTCGACCAGGAGTGGGAAGTAGACCGTGGGCGGATGCACGCCGAAGTCGAGCATCCGCTTGGCCAGGTCGAGCGTCTTCACGCCGAGCCGCTCCTTGGCGCCGCGCCCGGAGACCACGAACTCGTGCATGCAGAGACGGTCGAAGGCGATCGGCAGGTACTCGCCTATGCCGTCCTGAGCCAGCAGCGCCTTGAGGTAGTTGGCGTTCAGCACCGCGGTCTGCGATGCGTCCTTGAGCCCGTCGCCGCCCAGCGAGCAGATGTAGGCATAGGTGCGAACGAACACACCGAAGTTGCCCTGGAAGCCGCGCAGCTTGCCGATCGACTTGGGCCGGTCGAAGTCGAAGTCGAAGTGCGGCTCGGAGCCGTTGCCCGCGGACCCGGCGCGCACGACCTGCGGCACGGGCAGGAAGGGCTCGATGCGGTCCGAACAGGCGATCGGCCCGGCACCCGGGCCGCCGCCGCCGTGCGGCTGGGTGAACGTCTTGTGCAGGTTGAAGTGGACGATGTCGAAGCCCATGTCGCCTGGCCGGGCGATGCCCATCACCGCGTTGAGGTTGGCGCCGTCGTAGTAGAGCGTGGCCCCGACGTCGTGCACGATCTGCGAGATCTCCTCGATGTTGGTGTCAAAGAGACCCAGGGTGTTGGGATTGGTGAGCATGAGGCAGGCGACGTCGTCGTCGGCCTTGGCGCGAAGGTCGTCGAGATCGACGCCGCCGTCGGGCGCCGTGCCGACCTTGACCACCTCGTAGCCCGCCATCGTGACGGTGGCGGGGTTGGTGCCGTGAGCGGTGTCGGGCGTCAGCACCTTGCGACGGCTCTCATCGCGATCCTCGTGGTAGGCGCGGGTGAGCAGCAGCCCCGCGAGCTCCCCGTGCGATCCGGCGCTCGGTTGCAGCGAAACGTGCGGCAGGCCGGCGATCTCCGAGAGCGCTCCCTGCAGCCGCCACATCAGATCGAGCGCTCCCTGTGCGTACTCGGGGTCCTGCAGCGGATGCAGGCGCGCGTGGCCGGGCAGGGCGGCCACGCGCTCGTGCAGCTTGGGATTGTGCTTCATCGTGCACGAGCCGAGCGGATAGAAGCCCTCGTCGAGGTGGAAGTTCTTCGACGACAGGGTGGTGTAGTGACGCACCAGCTCGGGCTCGGAGACCTCCGGCAGCTCGGCCGGCCGCTCGCGAATGGCGTCCGCGGGCAGCAGGTCCTCGACGGCCGGCTCGGGCACCTCGTCGCCCGGCGTTGGAGCCACGAAGGCACGGCGCCCCGCATGCGAGCGCTCGAAGATCGTGGGCGTGTCGTCGCTCATGCCGCCACTCCGCTGCGCGTCCCCGTGACCACCGCCGCGAGCCGGTCGATCTGCTCCTTGGTGCGGCGCTCGGTGATGGCCACCAGCAGGCCGTCCTCGTACTCGGGATAGTCGCGTCCGAGCCGGTAGCCGGGGTTGATGCCCTGCGTGCGGGCACGCTTGAACACCCCATCGAGGTCGGGCGCGCGCACGGCGAACTCGCGCACCACGGGACCGGGGTTGATCGCCTCCAGACCGAGCGTCTCGCGGGCGTAATGGGTGCGGCGCAGCATCAGCTCGCCCAGCTCCACCAGTCCGCGCTTGCCCAGCCAGGACAGGTAGATCACGCCGGCGAGCGCGTTGAGCGCCTGGGCGGTGCAGATGTTGTGGGTGGCCTTCTCGCGCCGGATGTGCTGCTCTCGCGTCTGCAGGGTGAGGACGAAGCCCCGCCGGCCGTCGGCGTCGCGCGTGGCGCCCGCGATGCGCCCGGGCATCTTGCGCAGGAAGCGCTCGGCCGCGGCGAAGAAGCCGAACGACGGACCGCCGAAGTCGAGCCGGTTGCCCAGCGACTGACCTTCGCCTACACAGATGTCCACGCCGAGCTCGCCGGGCGGCTTGAGGATGCCGAGCGGGAGCGGATCCGCGGCACAGACGAAGACGGCGCCGGTGGTCTTGCCCGCCTCGGTCAGCGCGCCCAGCTCCTCGACAGTGCCCAGGAAGTTGGGTTGCTGCACGAACACGGCGGCGGTGTCGTCGTCCACGGCTCCGGCGAGCGCCTCCCGATCGGTAGCGCCGTCGCCGTCAAGGGGTACTTCGACCACTTCCATGCCGTAGCCGGCCGCATGGGTGCGAAGGGCGGCACGCGAATGCGGATGCAGGCCGCGCGAGACCACCAGTCGGGCACGCTTGGTCTCGAGCTTCGCCAGGTAGCCCGCCGCGGCCACGGCGCTCGGGCCCTCGTAGACGGACGCGTTCGACACCGGCAGGCCCGTCAGCTCGGAGATCGCCGTCTGGTACTCGAACATCACCTGCAGGCCGCCCTGGGAGACCTCGGGCTGATAGGGCGTGTAGGGAGTCAGGAACTCGGAGCGCCCGATCAGGGTGTCGATCAGGGAGGGCACGTAGTGGTCGTACATCCCGGCGCCCAGGAAGCTGACCTCGGCGTCGGCATGGCGGTTGCGTGCCGCCAAGCTCGCCAGATGGTCGTGCACCTCCTGCTCCGAGCGGCCGGCGGGAAGGTCGATCTCGCGGCCCAGGCGCACGGAGTCCGGAATATCGGCGAACAGCTCCTCGAGCGAGCTGACCCCGATAGCCGCAAGCATCTCGCGCAGGTCCTCGTCGGTGACTCCCGTATAGCGGCTCATCTGACTCGTCTACGAAGCTAGCTACCCGTCTGGAGCAACTCGCGGTAGGCGTTGACGTCCAGCAGTTGGTCGAGCTCCGAGGGGTCGGACAGCCTGACCTTGACCATCCAGCCCTCGCCGTAGGGATCGGCGTTGATGCGCTCGGGACTCTCGCCCAGCGTCTCGTTGACCTCCACGATCTCACCCGACAGCGGAGCGAAGACGTCCGACACCGCCTTGACCGACTCCACCTCGGCGTAGGTTTCGTCCTTCACCACCGAAGCGCCCACGTCCGGGGGGTCGAAGAACACGACCTCGCCGAGCGCGTCCTGGGCGTACCAGGTGACCCCGAAGGTCGCCGTCTCGCCCTCGATGCGGGCCCAGTCGTGCTCGGGGTGGTACTTCAGATCCTCGGGGTAGCTCTCAGGCACTTCGTTCCTTTGCGTAGAGGGGCTTGTCGCGCACCTCGGCCGCGCGCAGCTTGCCGCGCACGTCGACCTCGATGCTCGTGCCGGGCTCGGACGCCGCCACGGGCACGTAGCCCATGCCGATACCCGTTTCCAGGCAGGGCGACAGCGAACCACTGGTGACCACACCCTCGCCTCGGTCCGTACGAATCGGGTTGCCCTGGCGCGGGATACCGGGCCCGGTGAAGGCGAAGGGGACCAGCGTCTGATCGGGCTCGAGGCCGCGCAGGGCGTCGGCCCCGACGAAGCCGGTGTCGAGCTTGCAGGCCCAGCCGAGCCCCGCCTCGATCGGGTTGCGCTCCTCCGAGAGGTCGTTGCCGTAGAGGTGAAAGCAGACCTCCAGGCGCAGCGTGTCGCGGGCGCCGAGCCCCGTGGGCCGCACGCCCTCGGCCTCGAGGGCGTCCCAGACCGCGCCGGCGCCATCCGGCGGCAGCATCAGTTCACAGCCGTCCTCACCGGTGTAGCCGGTGCCGCACACGAGCGCGTCGACGCCCGCGACCGCGAGATCGGCCGTGCGCATCCGGGCGGGCAGCTCGCCCTCGGTCACGCGCCCGAGCGCGGCGCGCGCATCGGGGCCCTGCACGGCCACCATGGCCCAGGCAGAATGGGTGTCGCGCACGACGGCGTCGAAAGCGGCGGCCTCCTGCCTGAACCAGGCCACGTCCTTGTCGTGGTTGGCGGCGTTGGTCACGGTCAGGAAGCGCTCGGGACCCAGCCTGTAGGTGAACACGTCGTCGAGCACTCCGCCGTCCTCGCGGCACAGCAACGAGTACTGGGCGCCGCGTTCGGCGATCCTCGTGACGTCGTTGGACAGGACGTGCTGCAGGAAGCTCTCGGCCCCCGGCCCCGACGACTCGATCTCGCCCATGTGCGAGACGTCGAACATCCCCGCCGCGCGGCGCACGTTGACGTGCTCCTGGCGTATGCCCTCGTACTGGACGGGCATGTCCCAGCCGGCGAACGGAACCAGCCTGGCACGGGCCCGCTCGTGGCGGTCGTGGAGCGGTGTGCGCAGGAGGGTGTCCGAGACAGGCGGCAAGCCGCCCCGAGGTTACCCGCCTGGAGGGTCGCTTAAGCGCCGGGCGGGGTGGGCAGCGACACCAGCACGGCCAGGCCCGCCAGCACGACCCCGGAGACGCCCACGATCCAGCCCGCGAGGCGGCCGGCGCGGCGCCCGCCCTCCCGGCTGCGCAGGCGCCGGCGCGGCTGGTGGTGATGGACCTCAGGCCGGTGGCGCTGAGCGTCGAGGGCCAGGTACATCGCGAGCGGTCTCATGTGGAACACGACCGTTTCGCAGGCCCGATATTCCGCGGCCGGCCGGCCGGTTGAGCGCGCCCTCAGGCGCCGAGCAGAGCCTGTGTCACGGCCAGGGCAACCTCGGCGCGGCTGCGCAGTGAGTCAGCGCTGACCCATTCGTGCGGTGCGTGGGCGCCACCCCCGCGCGGGCCCAGGCCGTCGATGGTCAGCGCGATTCCCCCCGCTGCGACGTGGCTGGCGTCACTGGCCCCGCCGCGCTCCCCGGCAACCACCGGCCGACCCAGCAGCTCGCCGGCGGCGCCGAGCAGGCCGCGCGTGGCCTCGCGGGAGTCCATGCCCGGCCACGAGCGCATCAGGTCCGCCTCGAGGCGGACCCCGTCCCGCTCGGCGGGGACCGCGGCCAGCACGGGCGCGAAGGCCTCGAGGCGATCGGCGCGCAGGTCGCACACCAGCTCGCCGGCCGCGGGCACGACGTTGAAGGCATCGCCGGCTCTGAGGATGGTGGGGACGGCGGTCAGGTGGTCGGGGCCGCCCGGATCGGACCGCGCCGCCACGTCACGGGCCACCGCGGCGAGCGCGAGCAGGGCATTGCGGCCCTTGTGGGGCGCCGAGCCCGAGTGCGCCGGGCGGCCCTCGGCCGCGACGCTCATCGTGGCGGCCGCCTTTCGCTTGACGATCACCGCGTCCTCGCCCGCCCGTGTGCGCTCGCCGGCCTCGAAGCAGAGACAGGCGTCGTAGCCCGCGAAGCGGTCGGCGTGGGCGAACGGGGCAGTGCGCCACTCCTCGTCGTTGACCAGCAGCACACTGGCCTCGGCATAGAGCTCGCGCCGGTCCGCGAGCTCGCGCATCAGCCCGAGCGCCAGGGCCACGCCGCCCTTCATGTCGACCGCCCCGGAGCCGGTCAGCCGATCGCCATCGCGCTCGAGCGGGCGGTGAGCCTCCGCGGCCACGACGGTGTCGAGGTGGCCCAGCAGCAGCACGCGCCGCCGCCCGCTGCCGAGCACGCGACCCCACAGATCCTGGGCGTGCCCGGGGCTCGAGCAGTCGAGGCGCTGCACCTCGGCCTCGGGGGGCAGGAAGGCGGTGGCCAGGGCAACGCACTCGTCGGCCCCGGCGACGTCGCCCGAAGGCGACGAGACGCCCACGAGCGCCTCCAGCTCCCGTTCGGCCGTGACCGCGAGACGGGAGGCGGCCTCGATCATTCCAGTCTCCGGGCGAAATGAAAGCTCGTGATGCGCAGGCCGGTGTTGAAGTACAGGCGGTGCGCATCCTCGCGCTCGGGCCCCACTCCGGAATCGAGGTGGAACTCCGTGCAGCCCAGCCGTTCTCCCTCGGCGGCGCACCACTCGAGCAGCGCCCGCCCGTACCCGCGTCGGCGGCCGTCCGAGTGGGTCGAGAGGTCGTCGACGTACAGCGTGTCGCCCCAGGCGAGGTTGTGGATCACCCTGAAGCCCGCCACCGCCAGGCAGCGCCCCGACTCGAAGGCGCCCACCAGCCGGTAGCCCTGCGGGCGCTGGACCTCGTCGACGCGGCGGACGAACTCCGTCTCGTCGGCGTAATGCGTGCGCAGAGCCCGCATCGCCTCGAAGGCGACCGCGGTCTGCGACGGCAGAATCTCTGTCAGTCCCTCAGGAATTCCGGAACGTCGATGTCGTCGTCGGAGATCTCGAGTGACTCGCGCTGGCGCTCGTCCAGCTTCACGTCCCGACGGCGCGGCTCGCGGCGCCGGCCGGTGGAGTCCTCGGCGAACAGCGGGGTCCGGCCCGGGCGCTCGAAGCCGGTCGCGATCACCGTCACCCGCACGCCATCGCCCATTCCTTCGTCCACGACGGCGCCGAAGATGATGTTCGAGTTCTGGTCGGCGGCCGACTGGATGATCTCCGCGGCTTCGTTGACCTCGAACAGGCCGAGATCGGAGCCGCCGGTGATGTTGAGCAGGATGCCGGTGGCGCCCTCGACGGACTGCTCCAGCAGGGGACTCGACACGGCGTTCTTGGCCGCCTCGGCCGCCCGCTGCTCCCCGGCCGCCTCCCCGATGCCCATCAGGGCCGAGCCGGCGTCCTGCATGATCGTGCGCACGTCGGCGAAGTCGAGGTTGATGAGACCGGGCGTGGTGATCAGGTCGGTGATGCCCTGGACCCCCTGGCCGAGCACGTTGTCGGCCTCACGGAAGGCGTCGAGGATGCTCGTGCGGCGCTCCACCACGGCCAGCAGCTTCTCGTTGGGGATCACGATCATCGTGTCCACCTGCTCGCGGAGCCGGTCGATGCCCTCCACGGCCTGGCGCATGCGCTGGGTGCCCTCGAAGTCGAACGGCTTGGTGACCACGCCCACGGTGAGCGCGCCGACCTCCTGCTTCGACACCTCCGCGATCACAGGGGCCGCGCCCGTGCCGGTCCCGCCGCCCTCGCCG
Source organism: uncultured Thermoleophilaceae bacterium (assembly GCA_963813495.1). Lineage (GTDB taxonomy): Bacteria > Actinomycetota > Thermoleophilia > Solirubrobacterales > Thermoleophilaceae > JACVRW01. Next base: position 278,289 of record CAWEZC010000001.1, on the reverse strand, counting down.
GCGGTGACGAAGACCATGTCGGCGCCCTTCAGCGCCTCCTTGATCTCGTCGCGGCTCTCGTTGGCCGCGCCGTACCCGACCTCGGGGTTGGCGCCCGCGCCGAGCCCGCGTGTGAGCTGATCGCCGATCTGGAGCTTGATGTCGGCGTCGCACATCTGGAGAGCCTGCGCGTCGGTGTTGACGGCAATGAACTCGACCCCCTTGAGCCCCGCGTCCACCATGCGGTTGACGGCGTTGGTGCCGCCGCCTCCGATGCCGACGACCTTGATGACCGCCAGGTAGCTGCCCGTGTCCATGGAGGGTGTTCCTCTCTCCTACCGTCCGAAGCTAAAGCGATCATCGAGGGTTTCCCGATTACCGCAAAGTCCGCACTGTAGGCGGCCTGCGCCGAAAGTGTCAACCACGGGCGCAACAAATCCTGCAAGCACAGTCTCGACTACAGGTCGAGGGTAGCGATGATTCTCAAGTCGAACTCGAGCCTTGCTCGAGGGGGGTCATCCCGTGGGAACGCCGGCGCCGCCGGCGTCCGTCGGCACGGCTCCCGGAGCCCCCGCCGCGGGAGCCTGCGGGACGGGCTCCGGAGTAGCGACAGGCGCGGCCGCGGGGTCGGGCAGGGGCACGGCCGTGGGGTCCGAGGCGGGTGCCACGCCCGTGGTGGGCGGGGTGGTCGCGGCGGGGTCGGCCGCGCCGCTCGCCTGAGGTATCGCCGGGACCGTCGCGCTCGCCGCGCCTGCGGGAGCCACCGGATCCACTGTCGCGCCGGGCAGCCCGCCGGCGGCCGGCCGGTCCGGCTGACGCAGGTCGATGTAGGTGGCGCCCGCGGCGTCGGGATCGGCAAGGACGCGGGCCGCGGCGATCCACTTGGCACGGACCCGCGATGCGTCCCCGAAGATCAGCTCCGGGCCTTCGCTCAACTCCACCACCAGGCCGTCGTCGCCGCTCGTGCCCACGCTCTCCACCCGCTTGCGCAACGGCCCCGGAATCGCACCAGCCACCAGCGCGGCGCCCAGCGCGTCGGGATCGCGCAGCCGCTCCTCGCCGACGCCGTCACCGGCGTCGATCGAGGGCAGCCGGCCCTCGACCGGCAGGCCGCGGAGGAGCGTTCCGTCGCCGGCCACGGGCACCCGCTCGCCGCCCACGTCCACGAGGGCAGCCGGATGGTGCTCGATCACGTGGATCGTCAGGCCGTGGGGAAAGTCCGAGCGAACCTCGAGATCGCGCACGACCGGGAAGTGGGCGACCGCGCGGTCGAGCGTCTGCCGCTCGAGGCGCAGGGTGGTCATGGAGTGCCCGGCCGACGTGAGCGCGATGCGCACGCGCTCGGCGTCCTCAGTGGTCAGGCCGGTGACGGTCACGTCCTCCACCGCGACGAGCGAGGAGTCGCGCAGCCAGAATTGGTAGCCGGCGGCCAGCAGGAGCAGCACCGCCACGAGGGCGAGGAGCCGGCGGCGCAGTCGCGGGGTCAGCGCGGGAAGCGCCAGCCGGCGCGTCCGGGCCTTGCCCCGCCCGCGCAGCCGCGGTCGTGCGCGCAGGGCGCCGAGCCCCTCGAGCGCATCAGCGAGCGCCTTCACGCCGGCTCGCCCCAGAGTGGCGTGGTGTCGACCTCGCCCAGGAACTGCACCTCCGGCTCGAGCTCGACGCCGAAGCGCTCGCGCACCCGCCGGCGACCCTCGCCCATCAGCGCCACCACGTCCGCGGTGGTCGCCTCCCTCATGTTCTCCACGAAGTTGGCGTGCTTCTCGGAGAAGCGAGCGCCCCCTACGGTCAGGCCGCGGCAGCCGGCCTCGTCGAGGAGCACCCCCGCGCTGCGACCCTCCGCGCGCGGGTCGTCCGGATTCTTGAACGTCGAGCCGAAGGTCTTGATGCCGGAGGGCTGGGCGGCCCGCCGTGAGGCGCGCATGTCGGCCAGCGTCGCCTTCACGGAGTCGGGTTCCGCGCTCTCGAGGGCAAATGCGGCACGCGCAACGATCTCGCGGGGCTGCAGGTTCGAGCGGCGATAGCTGAAGCCGAGCCGGTCCGGGTCGCGGCGCTCGCTTCCCGACCCGGTCACGATCTCCACCCAGTCGAGCACTCGGGCGAGGTCGCCGCCGTAGGCGTTGGCGTTCATCTTGACCGCCCCGCCCACCGTGCCCGGGATGTTCACGCCGAACTCCAGACCGCTGAGGCCCGCCCGCGCCGCGAATGCCGCGGCCTGGGGCAGGCGCGCGCCGCCCCCGCAGAGCAGGCGCCGGCCATCCTGCTCGATCGTGGCCAGCGAGCCGTCCAGTTTCATGACCAGTCCTCGGAATCCCGCATCCGCTACCAGCAGGTTCGATCCCGAGCCGACCACTCCTACCTCGATCCCCTCGGCGTCCGCCCAGGCGAGCAGCTCGGCGAGCGCCTCCGTGGAATCCGGGCGCGCGTAGAAATCGGCCGGGCCGCCGGCGCGGATGGTGGTAAGGCGCGCCAGCGGGAAGGCGGTCTGCACACCGACCGGGGGGTTCATCGGCCCTCGCCGGCCGTGAGCGCCTGCGCCACCCGGTCGACGTCACCTGCGCCGAGCGTGACCAGCAGGTCGCCCTCGCGCAGCTCTCCCTCGAGCATGCGCTCGGCCTCTGTCTGCCCGGGAAGCCACCAGACGGGACGCCCGTGAGATGCGTCGGCGGCCGCCTGGGCCACCAGCAGGCCGCTCACCCCGGGGAACTGCTCGGCCCGCTCGCGGGCCGGGTAGACGTCGAGCACCACCGCGACATCGGCCAGGGCCAGCGCCCGGCCGAAGTCCCCCGCCAGCATCGCCGTGCGGGAATAGAGGTGGGGCTGAAAGCAGGCCACCAGGCGCCGCGGCTCAAGCGTGCGGGCCGCCTCGAGAGTGGCGCGCACCTCGGTCGGGTGATGGGCGTAGTCGTCGTAGACGAGCGCTCCGCTGGGCGTGCGTCCGTGTCCCTCGAAGCGCCGCCCGGCGCCCGTGAAGGCGGCGAGGGCCGGCCCCGCCTCCGCGATCGCAAGCCCCGCCTCACGGCAGGCGGCCAGCGCGGCCAGCGCGTTGAGGACGTTGTGGCGCCCCGGGACCTGAAGCTCCACCGCCGCGTCCTCGACCGTGAAGCGCGAGCCACCCGGGTGCAGCTCGACCTCGCGAGCGAGCAGCAGGTCGCCCTCCCGGCCACGCGCGTCGCCATCCTCGAGGTCGAAGCGAACCGTCCGCCCGCCGCCCCCGAGCTCGACGCCGGGGCCCAGCACCCGCGCCGCGGCGGGCTCGGCGAACTCCTGGAAGGCCGCCTCGAGCTGGCCCAGGTCCCGGTAGGTCGAGTGGTGGTCGAGCTCCACGTTGGTGACCACGGCGACGTCGCGGGCGAGCTTCAGGAAGGAGCGATCCGACTCGTCGGCCTCGATCACCGCCCAGTCGCCCGCTCCCCAGGCCGCGTTGGTCTCGGCGGCGCGCAGCTCGCCCCCGATCAGAAAGGCGGGCTCGCGGCCGCATCGCAGCAGCGCGAGGGCCGCCATCGACGCGGTGGTGGTCTTGCCGTGGGTGCCCGCCACCGCGATCGTGCGCTTGGACCGCGACAGCTCGCCGAGCAGGTCGCCGCGGTGCAGCACCACCGCCCCGGGCACCAGCTCGGGGTTGTCCTGCGGGATGGCCGTGGAGACCACGAGCTCGGCCCCCTCCGGCACGTTGGAGGCGGCGTGCCCGACCACGGGCTCGATCCCCGCCGCGCGCAGGCGCGTGAAGTAGGACGATTCCGCCTGGTCCGAGCCCGTGACTGCGGCCCCGAGCTGTCGGGCCACCAGCGCGAGGCCGCTCATGCCGGCGCCGCCGATCCCGATGAAGTGAAGCGTGCGTCCCTCTAGCCCGGTGGATGCCATCCGTTTCTAGCCTCGCAGCGCCTGCTCGACCTCGTCCGCGATGCGCTCGGCGGCATCCGGTCGCGCCACGGCCCGGGCTGCGTTCGCCATCTCGGCCATCCGCGTAGGGGCCCCCAGCAGGGCGCCGACCTCGCGGGCGAGGCGCGCTGCGTCCAGCTCTTCGTCGGGCATCACCACCGCGGCTCCCTGCGCCTCCATGTAGCGCGCGTTGGTTGTCTGATGGTCGGCGCTGGCGTGCGGATAGGGCACGAGAATTGAGGGCAGACCGGCGGCGGCCACCTCGAGCACCGACCCGCCCGCGCGGGCGGCCACGAGGTCAGCGGCCGCGAGCGCGTCGGCGAACGGCGTGATGAACGGGAACAGGCGGTAATGAGGAGGGGAGCCGAGCTCCGCGAGGCGCTGACGCAGGTCCTCGTAGTCGCGCCGGCCGCTGGCGTGGAGCACGGCAGCCGGCGCGCCGAAGCCAAAGGCTTCGAGGGCCGCATCGTTGAGACGGCGTGCGCCCAGCGAGCCCCCGAACACCAGCAGGCACGGCCCGCCCGCGGGTAGCCCCAGGCGCTCGCGAGCGGCGTCGCGTCCGGCGCCGGCGGTTCCCGCCGGAACGGGGCGCCCCGTAACCAGGTAGCGCGATCCAGTGCGGCCGGGCAGCGGGAAGGCCAGGCAGACGCGCCGGGCCAGCGGCGCGAGCAGCCAGTTGGTCACGCCGAGATGGCTGTCGGCCTCGGAGAGCACGAGCGGCAGGCCCAGCGTGCGTGCGGCGAGCCCCACCGGGCCGGCCACGTAGCCTCCGCCGCCGAGCACGGCGTCGGCCTCGGCGCGGCGCAGCAGCCGGCGTGCGCGCAGCGTCGCCCGTCCGGCCAGCACCAGCGCCTTGGCGGCGCGCACCACGTTGCCGCGGTCGATGCCGCTGACCCGCAGCGTATGCAGCGGATACCCGGCGGCCGGGACGAGCTCGGTCTCCGCCCGCTCTCCGCCGATGAACTCCACCTCGATGCCCCGCTCGCGCAGGGCGTCGGCCACCGCGAGAGCCGGCACCACGTGGCCGGCGGTCCCGCCGGCCGCGATCACCACGGTGGGCATCGGCTCTCCCCGGTCAGCGAGCCGCGCGGGCCGAGCGGGCGGGACGGCCCGAGCGCTGGTCGCCGCCGCCGTCGATCGCTCGCAACTCCAGCTGGGTTGCCCGCCCCGCGCCGGGCCTGGCCTGCGCCGGGTCGGCCGCCACGTTCAGCAACAGCCCCATGGCGGCGAGCAGCACTATCAGGTTCGAGCTGCCGTAGGAGAGGAACGGGAGGGGGACGCCGGTGAGGGGGGCCATGCCCATCACGGCGAAGAAGTTCAGCGTGGCCTGACACAGGATGAGCGAGGTGATGCCGGCCGCGAGCAGCTTGGCGTAGTGGTCGGTGGCCAGCTTGGCGCTGCGCAGCCCGGCGTAGCCGATCATCCCGTAGAGCACGATCACGGCCAGGATCCCGACCAGGCCGAGCTCCTCGCCGATGATGGCCAGGATCATGTCGGTGTGCGCCTCGGGCAGGTAGAAGATCTTCTGTACCGACTCGCCCAGGCCCACCCCGAAGAACCCTCCCGAGCCGATCGCCGTGAGCGCCTGGACGGCCTGGAAGCCGCTGTCGCCGGCATCCGAGAACGGGTCGAGGAACGAGGTGAGCCGTTCGCGCCGGTAGGGCTCGACCAGCGCAAGCAGCATGGCCAGCGCGGCGAGGGCGCCCCCGATCATGGCCAGGTTGCGAATCGGCGTGCCGGCGGCCACGAGCAGGGCGCCGATCGAAAAGCAGATCACCATCGCCGTGCCCATGTCGGGCTGCTTGAGCAGCAGCGCGCAGGCCGCACCCACCACGAGCAGCAACGGCTTGAACAGCCCTCCCACGGTGAGCACCGAGCGCGGGCGTGACGCGAGCAGTTGCGCCGCGTAGAGGATCAGCGCCACCTTGAGCAGCTCGGAGGGCTGAAACTGCAGCGGGCCCGCTCCCAGCCAGCGTGTGGCTCCGTTGACCCTGACCCCGATGCCGGGAACCATCACGGCCACGGTGAGGGCGAAGGACGCGGCGAGCAGGATCGGTGTGAGGCCCCGGATCAGCCGCAGCCCGTGGCGCGAGGCCAGGTGCATCGCCAGCAGCCCGATCAGCCCCAGCATCACGTAGCGCTTGAGGTAGTAGGACGCGTCGCCCGTCCCCGACAGGAGCGACTCGGCCGAGCTGGCCGAGTAGACCATCACGGCACCCCCGGCCAGCAGGCAGAGGGTGGCGGTGTAGAGGATCGAATACTCGACCGGTCGCTTGCGGGCGGCAGCGCGCTTGGCCATCCGGACGTTCTTCTACACGCGAGGCCGGATTCATCCCGACGGAATGAGCGATCGAAAGCGGTCGCCGCGCTCCTCGTAGTCGCGGAACTGGTCGAAGCTGGCGCAGGCAGGCGACAGCAGCACCACCTCGCCCGGCCGCGCCGCCGCCGTCGCCGCGCGCACGGCCGTCTCCAGGTCGCCCGAGCGGTGCAGGGGAACGGTTCCGTCGAGGTCCGCGGCGAGCCCGGGGGCGGCCTCCCCGATCAGATAACAGGCACGGCAGCGCGCGGCCACCGCCTCGCGCAGGCCGCTGAAGCCGCCCCCCTTCGGGCGCCCGCCGAGAATGGCGTGCACGCCGCGCTCGAAGGACTCCAGAGCGCGCAGGGCCGAGGCCACGTTGGTGGCCTTCGAGTCGTTGACGTACAGCACTCCGCCCACCGTGCCGACCTCCTCGAGCCGGTGTGGAACGCCGGCAAACTCGCGCAGTGCAGCCGCCACGGCGTCCGCGGGCACACCCGACGCCAGCGCGGCCGCCGAGGCGCCCATCGCGTTCTCGAGATTGTGCGGGCCGCGCAGCCGGATCTCCTCCGCGGCGAGCGGCAGCTCGCCGGGGTCGCCGAACAGTACGCGCCGGCCCCGGCCCGGCAACTCGAAGCCGGCCGGCGCCACAGCCACCTGCCGGGCGGTCTGGTTGGCGAACACGCGCAGCTTGGCCTCCCCGTAGGCGGCGAGCGTGCCGTGCCGGTCGAGGTGGTCCTCCTCCAGGTTGAGGAGCAGCGCTGTGTCGGGCGCGAAGTACTGCGAGTCCTCGGCCTGAAAGCTCGAGACCTCGCACACGATCGTGACCTCTTGGCCCACCGAGCCGACGAGCGAGGCCAGCGGAATGCCGACGTTGCCGGCCACGGCGACGGGCCGGTCCGCGGTGCGCCAGATCGCTCCGAGCAGCTCGCTGGTGGTGGTCTTGCCGTTGGTGCCCGTGACCGCGACGAAGGGGTTGGGCAGCAGCCGCCAGGCCAGCTCGAGCTCACCGAGCACCGGCAGCCCGCGCTCGCGGGCGGCCACCACCGAGACGGCGTCGTTGGGCACGCCCGGGCTCTTGACCACGCAGGCCACGTGGTCGAGCAGCTCGGCCCCGTCACCGTGAGCGTGCCGCACGACGAACACGGGCGCGTCGGCGCGGGCGCTGTCGGCGGAAAAGATCGCCCCGTGCGGACGCAGCATGCTCGCAGCGGCCTCGCCCGAGCGCCCGAGCCCGAGGATCAGGTACGGCCCCTCGGGGAGGGGCGGCCTCACGGCGTGATCGAGGCCTGGTAGAGCGTGAAGCCCACCGCCGCGCAGATCGATGCCACGATCCAGAAGCGCAGGATGATCTTCGTCTCCGACCAGCCGAGCAGCTCGAAGTGATGGTGGATAGGGGCCATCAGGAACACCCGCTTGCGAAAGCGCTGGAATGAGAACACCTGGATGCCCACCGACAGCGCCTCGATCACGAAGATCCCGCCGATCAGGATCAGCAGGATCTCCGTCTTGGTCATTACGGCGAGGCCCGCGATGGCCCCGCCGAGCCCGAGCGAGCCGGTGTCCCCCATGAACACCGACGCGGGAAAGGAGTTGAACCACAGGAAGCCCACGCACGCGCCCACCAGACAGGCCGACAACAGCGCCAGGTCCTCCTGACCCGTGGTGATGAAGGTCATGGCCGTGAAGGCCAGGAACACGATGGCCGAGCAGCCCGCAGCGAGCCCGTCGAGGCCGTCGGTCAGGTTCACGCCGTTAGTGGCACCCGCCAGCACCAGGAAGATCAGCACCGGGTAGGCCAGACCGAGATCTATCGAGGCGTCGACCACGCGCAGGTTGAGCGTGTCGGGCAGGTCCACGAACTCGGTGGCCACCAGCCAGAGGGCGATCGCGGTGATTCCCTGCACCGCCAGCTTCGTCTTGCCCGAGACGCCGAGCGAGCGGCGCTTGCGCAGCTTGATGATGTCGTCGGCGAAACCCAGCGCGGCCATGGCCAGCGCAGTCCCCAGCACCGCGATGCTGGCCGCGCGGTACTCGGAGAGGATCAGGAAGGGCACGCAGACGGCCAGCAGGACCGCCAGCCCGCCCAGGGTGGGGGTGCCCGCCTTGCCGTGGTGGCCGGCCGGCCCCTCCTCGCGGATGTGCTGGCCGAACTCCTTGAAGCGCAGGTACTCGATGAAGCGCGGCCCCAGGAACATGCAGATGAGCAGGGAGGCCGAGCCTCCGATGACGATCTCGCCGAGCATTGCTAGGAGAGCACCCGTTCCAGCCCGACCGAGCGCGAGCCCTTGATCAGCACTCGGTCGCCGGGCCGGGCGAGCTCCTCGAGCAGGGCGGCCGCCTCCTCGGGGGAGCTCACCGCGTGGGCCTCCCCCTCGAAGGTCTCCAGGTAGGGGAGCGCTGGCTCCCCCACCGGTACGAGCACGTCGATACCCAGGCGCCCGGCGTGCGCGCCCATCTCGCGGTGGAAGGCATCTGAGTCATCGCCGAGCTCGGCCATGGTGCCCAGAACCGCGATGCGTCGCCTTGCCGGTGCGGAGGAGAGATGGTCGAGTGCCGCCCGCATCGACATCGGGTTGGCGTTGTAGCAGTCGTTGACCACCACCACCCCGCCCGGCAGCTCGACCACCTCGCCGCGCAGCGATGAGAACTGCACGTCCACGGGACCGCCCACTGGGAAGCCCAGGGCCCGTGCCGCAGCCACCGCGGCGAGCGTGTTGAGCAGGTTGTGCGGCTGCGAATAGGGCAGGTCGAGGCGGACGGTCGTTCCGCGCGCCTCGATCTCGGCGCGCCCGTCCTCCATCGCCAGCAGCTGGACCTGCCCGCCGGGGCCGAAGGTCCAGGTGTCGAGGTCGTCGCGCAGGTGCGCCTCCAGGAGCGGTTCCGAGACCGGCACGACACAGGCGGCGCCGGACGGAAGGTCGCGGATCAGCTCCGCCTTCGCGGCAGCCACGCGCTCGACGGTGCCGAGCAGCTCAAGGTGCACGGGACCCACGTTGAGGATCACGCCCACGTCGGGTTCGGCGATCTGAGCCAGCTCGGCGATCTGGCCGGCGCCGCGCATCGCCATCTCGAGCACCAGCGCCTCGGTGCCCCGGCTCATCTCGAGGATCGTCAGCGGCACGCCGATCTCGGTGTTGAAGTTCTCGCGACTCGCGTGGGTGCGGGCATGCGGGCTCAGCAGGGCGGCGAGGATGTCCTTGGTCGAGGTCTTGCCGGTGGAGCCGGTGATGCCGGCAACGCGGCAGCCCAGCTCGCGGCGCCACGCGGTGGCGAGCCGCTGCAGCGCGAGGAGCGGCTCGGGCGCCACGAGCACCACGGCGGAGGCGCAGGCGGAGTCCCCCAGCGCCCCCTCGACGGCCGCCAGGGCGGCGCCGCGATGCGCCGGCCCGACGATCACCCCCCACGCGCCCGCCTCGAGGGCGCCCGCGGCGTACCCGCCGCCGTCAGCCGCGGCGCCGGGCAGGCCGGCGAACATGTCTCCCGGCTGCACCGCCCGCGAGTCGATCAGGGCACGCTCCGGCCCCGCGCGCTCGGGAGCGCCGGCCGCCAGCTCGGCGCCGGCCGCCTCGGCGATGCGCCGCGCGCTCAGGTCGATCATCTGGACGCCCCCAGGCCGGCGCGGATCGCCTCACGGGCCACGGTCAGGTCGTCGAAAGGCTCCTTGCGCCCGTCCTCGAACTCCTGGCCCTGCTCGTGACCCTTGCCGGCGATCACCACCACGTCGCCCGGGCGCGCCTGCTCGATGGCCAGAGAGATGGCCCGCCGGCGGTCCACCTCGCGCTCTGCCGCTTGGCCGGCACCCTCCATGATCTCGTCGATGATCGCGTCCGGCTCCTCGCTGCGCGGGTTGTCCGAGGTCACCAGCACGCGGTCGGCCAGCCGCCGCGCAGCGTCGCCCATCAGCGGGCGCTTGCCGCGGTCGCGGTCACCCCCCGCGCCGAACACCACGTGGAGGCGGCCGCGGGTGAGCTCCCGCGCCGCGCTCAGCACGTTCTCCAGCGAGTCCGGGGTGTGGGCGTAGTCCACGAGCACGCCGAAGGCCTGGCCCTCGTCGACCGGCTCGAAGCGGCCCGGCACCCGGCCGAAGCCGTCGAGCGAGACCTCCTCGGCACCCAGCGAACGCACGGCCGCCACCGCACCGAGCACGTTCAGGACGTTGAACAGGCCCGGCAGCGGTGATTCGATCCGCAGCTCCCCTTCGGGCGTCTCGAGCCGGAAGCGAGAGCCCACCAGGTCGAACTCGATGTCGCGCGCCCGATAGTCGGCCGGGCGCTCGATGGCAAAAGTCACGCAGTCGAGCTCGGCGGCGATGCGCCGGCCGTAGGGGTCGTCGACGTTGACCACGGCCAGGCCGTCGCCGTCGAAGAGGCGGCGCTTGGCCAGGAAGTAGGCCTCCATCGTCTCGTGGAAGTCGAGGTGGTCCTGGGTGAGATTGGTGAAGATCTTGGCCGCGAAGTGGATCCCCGCCGCGCGTCCGAGCTCGAGCGCGTGGGACGAGACCTCCATGGCGCAGGCCCGGTCGCCGCCCTCCACCATGCGCCGGAAGGTGTGCTGGAGGTCGATCGCCTCCGGCGTGGTGCGCTCCACCTCCTCCTCAAGCCCGCCCACCACGCGCTTGACCGTGCCCAGCAGGCCGCAGGGTCGCCCCGCGGCCTCCATCAGGTGACGCACCAGGTAGGCGGTGGTCGTCTTGCCGTTGGTGCCCGTCACGCCCACAAGGTCGAGCTCGGCGGTCGGATCGCCGTAGAAGCGCGCCGCGGCCGGGCCCATGGCCGCGCGCACGTCCGCCACCACGAGCTCCGGCACGCCCAGCCCGAGCGGCCGCTGGCAGACGAGCGCCGCCGCGCCCCGCTTCACCGCATCGGGAGCGAAATCGTGGCCGTCGACCTGGAAACCGGGCACGCAAAAAAAGAGCGCCCCCGGGGTGACGCTCTGGCTCGAATAGGCGAGTCCCGAGATCGGGATCTCGGGCGCCCCATTCCCCATCAGTTCCCGCAGGGTCATGGTGCGCCTGCAGGATACCGACGACATCCGTCGCCTCGGGCTCACTTTTTTCTCGTAGCGGCCGATACAGACCCCGTGAGCGGCAACGTGCTCAGCGCCCTCGCACGGCTGGCGGAACGCCGGTTTACGAGCTTCTCCGAAGCGGCCGATGCGGTGCTCGATCTCGTCGAGGCCGAGCTTCCTCCCGGCTCGGTACTGCTCGGGCGCGTGGACTGGGACGAGGGCGAGTTCCGCCTGATCGACGTCCGCGGCGAGGCGGCGACCGAGATCCAGCCCGGCTCGACCCTGCCGCTCGCCGCCTCCTCCGAGGGCCGGGCCAACGGCAACGGCCTGCTCGATCCGGCCACGCTGGGCGAGCTGTCCGTGCGCTCCTACCTGGCGCTGCCGCTGGAAACGGGCGCCGGAGGCGGAGCGATCACCCTGTGCGCGCTCGCTTCGGGCACCGACATCTTCAACCGCGGCCATCTCGAGCTGCTAGCCGTAGCCGGTCGCCTGCTCACCTACGAGTGGGAGACGGTCAAGTGGCGCGCCGACCTGCGCCGCCTCAACGAGCGTCTGCGCGACCCCGAGCGCACTGACGCCCTCACGGGCCTGCTCAACCGGACCGCCTTCACCGAGGCGGTGGAGCGCGAGTGGCGGCTGGCCGAGCGCGGCTCCAGCGAGTCCTATCTCCTGGCCTGCCGGCTGGTGAACCTCTCCGAGGTCACGAGCCGCTACGGCTCGGGCGTGGCCGAGCTGCTGCTGCGCGACGCCGCCGACGTGATGGAGGCCGCCGTGCGGCGTACCGACCATGCGGGCCGGCTGGCCGACGACCTCTACGGAGCGGTGCTCGTGGGCTGCAAGGGCCAGGAGGGCGCCGACGCGTTCTTCGAGCGCTTCCAGCACGCCCTCGCGCGCGTCACCGGCGAGCGTCCCGCCACCCTCGAGGTCGCATACTCCGTGCTTGCGCTGGGCCGGTCCGACTCGCCCGACGCGGCCCTCGGCGCCGTCGAGAAGGCGGCCAAGAAGGCCAAGGTCGTGGTGGCCGGAGGCGCCGTGTGAGCACCAAGGCGGCCAAGCCGGCAAAGCCCCCGGCTCCCCCCAAGGGCGTCATCCCGCCCTCGTCGCAGGGCGGCCGCTCCGGCTTTCTCAGCGATGTGATCGTCGAGCTCGGCTTCGCCGAGCGCGCGGCGGTGGAGCAGGCCGTGCGCGCCGCGCGCAGCCCCGGCAGCACCGTCGCCCGCGTCCTGGTGGAATCGGGAGCGATCACCGAGGAGCAGCTCGCCCACGCCACCGCCGAGCGCTATGGCATCGCCTACATCGACCTCGGCGCCTTCACGGTCGAGGCCGGCGCCGCCAACCTGATCAAGCCCTCGGCGGCCAAGCGTTACCAGGCCGTGCCGGTGGGCTTCGTGGGCGGTGGCCTGCTGGTGGCCATGGCCGACCCGGCCGACGCCCTGGGCGTCAACGACATCGCGGTCATGACGAAGATGGACGTCAAGCCGGCGGTGGCGTCGCGGCCGGCACTCGACGCGCTGCTGGAAGCACTGCCGCTGGCCGAGGATTTCGACGAGGACGGCACGCCGCTGGCGCAGGAAGACGCGGGCGCCGACTACGCCGCCGCGCCCGCCGAGCCGGAGGCCTCGACCTCCTCGGCGGTGTTCTGGCAGGCCGGCGAGGACGGCGCCGACGGGGCGAGAGAGGAACTGCCTGCGGATGCTGAGAAGGCCGAGCCGGTCCCCGCGGCAGCCGACGGCGAGGAGACCGAGCGCCTGCGCGCTGAGCTCGACGAGCTGCGCGCCCGTGCCCGCGACGGCAAGGCGGCCAGCGCCGAGCTGGAGGGCCTGCGCGAGCGGCTCACAAAGACCGAGGCCGAGCTCGACCAGGCCCAGGCCCGCGCCCGTGACGCCGAGCGCGCCGCCGAGGAGGCGGCCGCGCTCGCGGAGGAGCTCGGTTCGGTCAAGAAGGAGCTCAAGCGCGCCCTGGCCGACGTCGACGTGCGCAGCGAGGAGATGGACGCCCTGCGTGAGCGCCTCACGGGGGCCGAGACCGAGGTCGTGCGCCTGCGTGCCGAGCTCGAGGAGGCTCAGCGAGTGGCCCACGAGGGCCAGGGCCGGATCGAGGAGCTCGAGGACGCCGACCGCCGCGCCGAGCAGGCGCGCCAGGCGGTGGTGGAGATGCGCGAGGAGTCCGAGCGCGAACGCGAGCAGCTGATGATGGACGAGCGCGACGCCCGCGCCCAGCTCGAGGAGTCGGAGGCTCGCCGAGGCCGGCTGGAGGACGAGCTGCGCGAGCTCCAGCGGCGCATGCAGGACGCGCTGCAGGCGCTCCAGGACTGAGCTAGCGCGGCGGGATCTTCAGGTAGGGCAGCGCGAACTCCATGATCCGCTCGAAGGCGGGCGCCGCGACCGTCCCGCCGTAGTAGTCGCCGCGCGGCGTGTCGACCATGACCGCCACCAGCAGCCGCGGGTTCTTGGCCGGTGCGAAGCCGATGAACGACGGAATGAAGTCGGTCTTGGAGTAGCCGCCCTTGATCGCCTTCTCCGCCGTGCCCGTCTTGCCGGCCAGCGTGTAGCCCTCCACCGAGGCCTCCTCCGCCGTTCCGCCGGCGGCGAGAACGCCCTCGAGCATCTTCGACACCTCCGCCGCGGTCCCCTTGGAGAGGACGCGCTTGGCCGGCGGAGCATTCCCGGCGATCACGTAGGGGCGCCGCATCACCCCGTGGTTGGCGATCGCCGTGTAGGCGGAGGCCATCTGCATCGGCGTGACCGCGATCCCCTGGCCTATCGGCATGTTGCCCATCGAGGAGCCCGAGTAGTTCTCGGGGCGCAGCACGATGCCGCCCTCCTCGCCGGGAAGGTCGACGCCGGTGGGCTGGCCGAAGCCGAAGCGCCGCACCCACTTGTCGAACGGCTTGGCTCCGAGTTTCAGGCCGATCATCACGGAGCCGACGTTGGAGGAGCGGGCCAGGATGTCCGCCACGCTGAAGGTTCCCCCACCGCCGTCGTGGGCCTCGCCCACCGTGCGGTCGGCCACCTGGATGAAGGGCGGCACCGAGAACTGGGTCTCGGGCCTGACGATGCCCTCTTCGATCGCGCCCGACACCGTGATGGCCTTGAAGGTCGACCCGGGCTCGAAATTGGCCTGGATCGCGCGGTTCTGGCGGGCGTAGGCCGGTGCTCCGCCGACGTTGTTGGCGTCCACTCGCGGCCAGTTGGCCAGCGCGAGCAACTCGCCGCTGCGGGGGTCCATCACCACGGCGGTGGCTCCCTTGGGCATGTAGGTCTGACCCAGGTCGGCCAGGACTGCCTCGGTGCGCTCCTGGATACGCGCGTCGAGCGTGAGGCGCAGGTCCTCGCCCGGGCGTGAGCGCTCCACCTCGACCATGCTCACCGGTTCGCCCAGCGCGTCCTTGACCAGCCGGCGCTGGCCGTCCACCCCGTGCAGCTCCTCCTCGCGGGAGTACTCGAGGCCGGACAGCCCCACGTTGTCGGTGCCCACCATGCCCAGCACCTGCGAGGCGAGGTAGCCCTGCGGGTAGCTGCGCTTGGGCTCGACCACCGTGTCGATCCCCTCGATGCCGAGGTCGTCGATCTTCTGGCCCAGGGAGGCGTCCATCTTGCGCCGCAGGTAGGTGAAGCCGGCGTCGCGATCGGACAGCTTCTCCAGCAACTCGTGCTGGCTGCGGCCGATCAGAGGCGCGAGGCGCTGCGCCACACGGGCCGGATCGTCGATCAGGAAGGGATGGGCGAACACGGTGACCGAGTCCTCGGAGACCGCGAGCTCGATCCCGTTGCGGTCGGTGATCGTGCCGCGCCGGGCGTCGACCGCCAGATCCTCGATCTGCTGGGAGACCGCCCGCTCCGACAGCGAGCCCGCGCGGACCGTGCCCAGCCAGGTGGCACGCAGAGCCGCCAGGCCGAGCAGCAGGAGAAACAGCGCGAACAGCAGGCCGATACGCCGCTCGACGAGGCGGGTGGGCGGCCGGCGCGAAGGCCCGCGGCCCCCGCGCGCGGGCGGGCGCCGGCGCGGCGTGCGGTCTCCTCCGGAGGGTGGGCGCCGCGGCGGCGGTCGGCGCTGGGTGGCCGGCACGAGCGCTAGCCGGCCGGCGCGCCGGTGGCCGGGTCGGTGGCAAGGCCGGTGGCGCGCGAGCCGGAGGCGGCGCCCGTGGCCGGATCCGCGCCCCCGGCGCTCGCGCCGCTCGCCGGGACGCCCGTCGTGTCGGTGGTGGCCGTGGCCGGGTCGTAGGGCAGTCCCGTGGCGGGATCGATCGCGGCTCCGGTCACCGGGTCGTAGGTGGTCCGGCCGGTCGCGGGATCGACGGGAAGCCCGGTGGCGGGATCGAGGGCCGAGCCGCCGGGAGTGGTCTCCGTTCCGGTGGCGTCCCCGGGCGATTCGGCGGCGGCCTGCTCGTTGGTGCCGTCCTCAGGCAGGTAGCCCGCGCTGGGACCGGCCATGCTCCGCGACGCTCGCCGCGCGTCGATCGAGGGGCGCGCCTTGAGGTAGCGCACCTGGCCGGGGGCCGGCAGCACGAGACCCAGGGCCGCGGCCTCCTCCTGCACGCGCTCGCTGTTGGCCAGCCGTGCCTCCTCGAGCAGCAGCCGGGCGTTGTCACGCTTGAGCGTCGAGATCGTCTCCGCGTTCTGAGCGATCTCGCGGTTCATCTGGAGAAGGTCGACGTTGAAGAACACGATGCCCGCGAGCAGCAGGAAGACCAGGGCGATCCAGCCGCGGCCGGCGAGCAGGGAGTCGAGGACGCGGCTCGTGCGGGCGCGCGCGGCGCGCGTGAAGGGGGCGTTGACGACGCGAACGGGCAGGGTCACGGTGGCGGCGCCCTGGGCGCTGACCCGCGGCCCGGCTCCGGAACGGCGGCGGGTTCCCGCGTATGAGGCGGAGCCGGCTTGGTGGCGCGTGCGCGGAGCGTGAGCGGTTGCCCGCCGCGGAGCTGCCGCGGCTGCCGCCCGCCCCATCAGCGGCCGCCCTCGGAGGCCAGCTTGCGGGCGGCGCGCAGCCGGCCGGACTTGGCCCGTGGATTGTCGGCCACCTCGCCGGGGCTGGGTGCCACCGCGCGCCTGGTGAGCAGCTCCGCCTCGGGCTCGTGCCCACACACGCAGACGGGAAAGTCGGGCGGGCAGACACAACCGCGCGCCCGCTCGACCAGGAAGCGCTTGACGCGCCGGTCCTCGAGCGAGTGGAACGAGATCGCGGCGAAGCGCCCATCCTCGCGCAGAAGACTCCAGGCCAGCGGCAGGGCGCGGTCGAGAGACTCGAGCTCCGCGTTGACGGCTATACGCACGGCCTGGAAGACCCGTTTGGCCGGATGGCCGCCGCCGAAGTTGCGCCTCACCGCGGCCGGCAGCGCGGCCTCGATTGCCGCCACCAGCTCGCCGGTGGTCTCGATCGGCATGCGCACGCGGCGACGCACGATCTCGCGCGCGATCCGGCGCGCGTTCGGGTCCTCGCCGTAGCGCTTGAACAGCTGCGTGAGCTGGCGCTCGTCCCAGTCGTTGACTACCGCACGCGCGTCGAGCTCCTGGGAGGTGTCCATGCGCATGTCGAGCGGAGCGTCGTAGGAGTAGGAGAAGCCGCGCTCGCGCGCGTCGACCTGCATGGAGGAAATGCCGAGATCGAGATAGACGAGGTCCGCTTCGAGCTCCTCCTCGCCGAGCAGCTCGAGTCCCTCGGCGTAATCCATGCGCAGGAAGCGCGTCTGGCAGGCCACCTCGGTCGCGAACTCCGCGAAGCGATCGTCCGCGGCAGGGTCGCGGTCGATGCAGACGAGCGTGCCCGAGACGCCGATCCGCTCAGCCACCAGGCGCGCGTGGCCGCCCGCGCCAAAGGTGCAGTCGACCACCGTGTCGCCCGGGTCCGGCCGGGTCAGGTCGATCAGCTCACCGGCGAGAACGGGTACGTGCGTGCGGCTCATGTCAAGAAGGATGGCCAAGGCGCTCCGTCACCTCCTCGATCTCGGCGTCGAGCGCCTCCTGTACCTGCTGCCAGCGATCGCGGCCCCAGACCTCCAGGTGGTCCCCCACGCCCACCACCACGACCTCCTTCTCGATACCCGCGTGTGCGAGGAGCGGTGGGGGCAGCGTCACGCGGCCGCTCGCGTCGAGGTCGATCTCGAAGGAGTTGCCCTGGTAGAAGCGCGACAGCTTGCGGTACTCGGAGCCCATCGGGTTCAGGTTGCCGAGCGCGCGCTCGATGATCGACTCATGCGTCTCGGGCGTCCACACCGCCACGCACTGCTCCGGGTCCTTGGCCAGCACCGTCCCGTTCGAGAAGGCGGCGCGGAACCGGGCCGGGATGGCCAGGCGGTTCTTTGCATCCAGCGAGTGCTCGAAGTGGCCTCGAAACGCCAAAGGTCATATCCCTGCGAAGGAGTTGGACCGGAGTGGCGGAGTGGGAGGAGCCCCGCCACTCCGGTCGATTGCTGGGTGCCACCGTACCCCACTGTGCCCCACTCTGCAACACCCTTCCCCACAGTTCCGTCCGAGCGGCCTGCCTTGCTGCGTGCGCGCGCGCCCATATTTCGCTCTGCGAGCCGCTTTGTGGGCGGTGGTGAGGGGTGGGACCCGATCCCCATCGGGTGACCGCCATGTCCCCAGAAGCCCGCTCTGGGCGCAATCCTGCGTGCAAACGAGCGCCTGCACGCGGTCTTGCAGGATCGCTGCCTGTCCCGCAACCAGAGGGCACCGGCCCTGTTGGGGGAGGTGATCAAGCAGTCCGACCCGACAGGACCGGAGGTCCGATCCAGATGAAGCGTTTCCTGCGCCTGCCCTCACCCGCCATGCTCGTGGCCTGCCTTGCTCTGTTCGTCGCGATGAGCGGCGTTTCCTACGCGGTGGCCACCATCAGCTCGTCCGACATCGTGAACGGCTCGATCCGCAACCGTGACTTCAAGGACGGCACGCTCCGCGGCAATGAGGCCAAGCCCGACGGCTTCGGCCCCAACGCGGTCAAGGAGCAGGCGCTCGATCCGGCCAAGCTCGATGCGGCCAAGATCGGCAAGGTGCCCACCTCCGGCGTGGCCGACGGGCTCGCCCGTCACGTGGTGGTCGCCCCCAACGGCGCGGCGGTGCGCGGGCGCGGCGTGACCTCCGTCGCGCGCAGCGGCGAGGGCGTGTACGTGGCGATCTTCGACGCCGACGTGCGCAACTGCGCGTACTTCGCGACCCTCGGCGACGAGTCGGCCTCGGCGCCCGGCACGGGGCAGATCTCCGTGACCTCGGCGGCGGGCAACGTGAACGGCGTGCGCGTGCTCGCACGCAACAGCGCCGGCGCGCCCGTCGACCGTTCATTCCATCTGATCGTGTCCTGCTAGGGGCGGACGGCCACCCTACGGCGTCCCGACGCGCGCGGCGACCTCCCAGTGCGAGGAGGTCTCGTCGCGCTCGATCAGGAAGCGGTCGTCCTCGGGATAGAACACCGCGGTCTCGTGGTTGTCGCCCGCGAAGGCCTTGACGGCATCGAGCGACTCCCACAGCGAGAACATCAGGAACTCGCAGCGGTCGCCGACGTCGCGTCGGAGCATGGTCACTCCGAGATTCCCGGAGACCGCCGAGTACCCGGCCACGCCGGTCTCCTGCATGTAGGCGGCGTAGGCATCGCCATCGTCGCGCTTCACGGCTCCGCGCCAGATGCGGGCAATCACTCTTACTCCTTCGGTAGAGAGGGGCGGGCAGGCTACACCGGGATCACCCCGCCCTCGCCACCCAGCAGCGCCGAGGCGAGAGCCGCCGCCACCAGGAGGAGCACCGAGGGCACCAGCAGCAGCGCGACCACGAGCTGGATCTTGGGCCCGGCGCGAGCCGCGTCCTCGCGGATCCTGCGTGCGAGCGCGGCCCGTGAGTCGCGCGCCTGAGCGGTCAGGGTCTCGGCCAGCGGGGCGCCGTGACGGCGGGCCCGGTCGAGGGCCGTAACCAGCGCGCGCACCTCTGGCAGCGGAACGCGCTCCACCAGTCGCTCCAGGGCACCGGCGAGCGGCACGCCGAGGCCCACCTGCCGGCCCACGGCCTGGAACTCGCGCGCCAGTGTCCCCTCGGCCCGCCCGCCCACCGACCGCAACGCCTCGCTCAGGGAGGGCCCGGCTTCCACGGTCACGCGCAGCAGGTCGAGCAGCGCCGGCAGCTCGCGGCGAACTCGCCGGGCGCGTTCGGCGGCCAGTCGCGAGAGCCACAGGTCGGGGGCCAGAAAGCCCGCCACCGGAGCGGCCAGCACGATCGCGAAGCCCAGCCGGCCGGGCGCGAGCGAGGCGAGCCCGGCTCCGGTGCCGCCCGCGCCCAGGGCCGCTCCCACCTTGGCCGCCATCAGCTCGCGGACGCCGACACCGGCCGGATCGCCTGCCGCCGCGATCCGGGCCCTGAGGTCGAGCGGCGCACCGCCGGCTCCCGGGCGCAGGCGCGTGCCGAGCGCCACCAGGATGCGGAGCGGGCGCGGATGACGCAGCGCGCGGCGCAAGGGGGCCGGGTCGTCCTCGCCGCCGCTCATGCGGCCCGCATCGCCGCCGCCCCTCCTCCACCCTCCCACGGCCCGCGCCGTCAGGGGCGACGCGAGCAGCACGAGACCTGCCACCGCCGCGGCCACCGCCACGAACGCCAGCGCCACCTCGGGGTCCACGCTCACGCTCTCACCCGCCCGAGCCGGCGCATCAGGAAGGCGGCCAGTGCCTGCAGGGCGATGGCGAGGCCCACCAGCCAGGCGGTCAGGAACGAGCTCCAGAGGCCGGCAAACCACCCGGGGCTGGCCAGTTCGGTGAGCAGTGCGCCGCCCAGCGGCATGAGGATCACGATGAGGCCGGTGAAGCGGGCCTGGGCCGTGGCCGCCCTGACCTCGTCCTCCAGCCGGGCCTGGTCCTCCATCGCACGAGCGCTCTCCCGCAGCAGCCGGCCGAGGTCACCGCCGGCGCGCTGCTGCAGCAAGCAGGCGGCCACCAGTGTGTCGAGCCGGGGCGAGCCGGCCCGCGTGCGCATGCCCTCGAGCGCCTCCTCGGTGGTGGCCCCGGCCGACAGCTCGGCCGCCGCCCGCCCCAGCTCGTGGCCGGCCGCTCCGCTCACACCCCCGGCCGCCTCCGCCACCGCCCCCCTGAGCGAATGGCCGCCGCCGAGCGCGTCGGCCAGCGCCAGGGAGACCTGCGCCACCCCGGCGTCCACCGCACGCCGGTAGCGCCGGCGGCGCGCGCGCAGAACACGGGAGACGGCCCAGGGGCCTCCAGCCGCGAGTGCGAGCCCCGGCAGCGGGCCGGCGAGCGCCGCCCCGACGAGGAAGGCGATGAACGCACCGGCCAGCAGCAGGCGCCGGCGCTCGGCCGTTCCCGGGTCGCGACCCTCGCGGCCCTGCCGCACGAGCACGTCGACGAGCCCCGCCCCGCCCCGCGCCAGCGCCGGGGCCCGCGCTCCCACACTGCCGGCCAGCCGCCCGAGCAGATCCCACGCGGCCAGGGCGGCGGCAGCCCCGGCGATCAGGGCCATCACGACGGCCGAACTCATACGCGCACCCCCATGCTCGCCGTTTCCGCGTCACCCGCCGGACGGGCTTCCGGTCTGCGGAGGCCGGCCAGCCGTCGTGCCAGTGGCCCGTCTCCCAGCGGCCTGAGCGTGCCGCCGCGGCGATACAGCTCGCGGGCACCTGCGCCGCCCGCCACACGCACCACCTCGGTGACCGACTCCACCGCGCGCGAGCCGTCCGCCAGTCGCGCCTGGTGGACCACCAGGTCGAGGGCGCTCGCTACCTGGTCGCGCACCGCCGCATGCGGGAGGCCGACCCCCGCCATCAGCGCCAGCGTCTCGAGCCGCCGCAGAGCGTCGGTCGGCGAGTTGGCGTGGAGGGTGGTGAGCGAGCCGTCGTGCCCCGTGTTCAGCGCCTGGAGCATGTCGAGGGCCTCGGCCCCGCGCACCTCTCCCACCACGATGCGGTCGGGTCTCATGCGCAGCGCGTTGCGCACGAGCTGCCGGATGGTCACCTCGCCCTTCCCCTCGAGGTTGGCCGGCCGCGCCTCCAGCCGCACCACATGGCGCTGGCGCAGCCGCAGCTCGGCGGCGTCCTCGATCGTCACGATGCGCTCCTCCCCCGGGATCGCTCCCGAGAGCGCGTTGAGAGTCGTCGTCTTGCCCGACCCGGTGCCGCCGCTCACGAGCAGCGATGCACGCGCCGCCACGCACAGGGCCAGCAGCTCGGCGACATCCGCCGGGAGCGTCCCGCCCTTCACCAGGTCGCGCAGGGAAAAGCCCTCGCGCCGAAAGCGCCGCACGGTCAGGCACGGGCCCGAGAGAGCCAGCGGCGGGATTACCACGTTGACGCGCGAGCCGTCGGCCAACCGCGCGTCGCAGAGCGGTGACGCCTCGTCCACCCGACGGCCCAGCGGCGCGAGGATGCGCTCGATCGCATGCAGCAGCTCGGCGTCGCCCGCGAACACCACCCCGGTGCGCTCCAGCCGCCCGCGCCGTTCGACGTACACGGCACCGGGCCCGTTGACCATCACCTCGTCGACCGAGGGATCGGACAGCAGCGGCTCGAGCGGACCCAGGCCGGTGGCCAGCAGGACCACGCGTGCACACAGGGCCTCGCGTTCCGCTTCGGGCAGCGGCGCCGCCTCGCGCCCCACGAGCTCGCGCACCTCGGTCTCGAGATCGACACCCGCGGCCGCTCCGGCCTCCCCCGAGCGCGCGCGCTCGATCAGGCGCCCTCGCAGGGCGACCGCGAGCGCATCGAGAGCCTCCATGCCGGTCTAAGCGCAGCCACAGCGGAGCTCGCCCCCCGATCGGCGACACTGCGAGCATGGAGCTGACCCTGATCCCACTCGACCAGCCGACCGAGACCCGCGACTTCGAGAAGGGCCGCTTCGAGGTCTACGCGGTCGGTCCGCTCACGCTCGGGCGCGCCACCTATGAGCCCGGCTGGAAATGGTCAGAGCACGTGGGCGCGGCCACCGGTGAGCGCCTGTGCCAGGTCGAGCACGTGGGCCTGGTGGTGAGCGGCGCGGCCGCGGTGAAGATGGCGGACGGCAGCGAGCGGGTGATGCGCGAAGGCGAGCTCTTCTACGTCCCGCCGGGCCACGACAGCTGGGTGGTGGGAGACGAGCCCTACGTGTCGCTGCACATCATGGGCAGCGAGACCTACGCCGCCGGGGCGTCCTGACGCCCGGGGGGGTGGCCGAACACGGCGACCATGTCGCCAAAAATCGGCCAGACCGCCCTCAGGTGCGGCGCGAGCCGGCGCACGGAGATCCGCACCGAGGCGGTGACGGCCAGGGGCTCGGCCATGGCGGCCAGGGCCTCGCGAAGCCGATCCGCCGAGACGTGCCGCGCGCTCGGCCCCATCGCCACCGCCGCCTCGGCGTCGGCTCGTGACAACCGCAGGGCGAAGTTCAGCCACTCCTCCCCTTCCTCGGCGAAGTGCGGTCCGAGCGTCTCTGCGAGCCGCTCCTGCTTGCGCTCGTCCACCGACAGCAGGCCCAGGCGCTCCACCAGCTCAGCCAGGTGGTCCGGCCCCGGGGTGACCACCACCAGCCGCCCCGTCGGCTCGACCACCCGCGCGAGCTCGGGCCCGTTGCGCGGCGCGAACACGCTCAGGGCCAGCGCCGCCACCCCGGTACGCACGGGCAGGGCGCTCCAGGCATCGCAGCCCACGGCGCCGATGCGCGGGTGGGCCCGCGCCGCCCGCCGTAGCGCGGGCTTGGAGGAGTCGAGCGCCAGGCCGGCCCGGTTCGGCAGCAGATCCAGCACACGGGCGAGCTGGTGGCCGGCGCCGGCGCCCAGCTCGAGCACCGCTCCGTCTCCCGTCGGGGCGAGGTCGGCGCAGCGCTCGGCCAGCCTGGCCACGAGCGGCTCGAGGTGCCCGCCCTCGAGGAAGGCGAGCCGCGCCGCCACCATCTCCGCGCTGTCGCCTGCGGGACCGGCGACGAGGCTGACGTAGCCTTGGCGGGCGATGTCGAAGGAGTGCCCGCCGGCGCAGCGCAGCACCCGCCCCGAGCGGGCGAGGTCCGCCTGGCAGACGGGGCACTGCAGCAGCTCCAGAACGTCGTCGAGCACAGAGACCGCCCGGGCCCGCTAGCCGGGGAAGCTCTCGGGCCGCTCGACCGCGCGGCGGTGAAGCTCGTCGTCGATCATCCGCCCGCACACGATCACGACCGTCGGTCCGGAGACGGCTTCGAGCAGCTCGAGCCCGGCGAGCGCCGCGCCAGCCGAGCCCTCCACGCGCAGCCCCGCGGCGGCAAAGGCTCCGACAGCACAGGCGATCGCGCGCTCGGATACCTCGATCATGGGCGCCTGCAGCGCGACGATCTCGTCCACCGCGACCGGCACGGCCACGCGCACGGCCATCCCGTCGGCGAAGGTGGCCGAGCTGTCGCACGGGACCGGGCGCCGGGCGGCAACGCTGAGCGCCATGACCGGAGCCGCCTTGGCCACCACCCCGACGGCACGACCCGGCAGCGCGCGGGCCACGCCGATCAGCAGCGCGCCGTTGCCCACGGCGACCATCACCCGCGCGGGCGGCGTCCCGAGCTGCTCCTCGATCTCGTGCCCGAGCGCCGCATACCCGGCGTACTGCGCGGGCTCGGCTCCGTCCTCGAAGAAGGGCAGGCCCTGCTCGGCGGCCCAGAGCTTTCCCCGCTCCTTGGCCTCGTCGAGATCCCGGCCCACCAGGTGCAGCTCGGCTCCGAGCTCGCCGAGCATCTCCAGCTTCGACGCGCTCGATCCCTCCGGCGCAAACACCACCGCACGAAGGCCGAGCCGCTGCGCGGCCCACGCGCTGGCGGCTCCGTGGTTGCCCGTCGAGGCCGTGACCACCGCCTGCGCTCCGCGCGCGGCGAACTCGCTCAGCGTGGGCAGCGCGCCGCGCCACTTGAAGGCCCCGAGCTCGTGCACGTCCTCGCGCTTGAGCCACAGCGACGGCACATCGGAGAGCCCGGGCGGGGCCTCCTCGAGCGGAGTGGTATCGACTGGGGAGGCCATTGTCTGAGGATCGTCGCGCATCGTCTAGTTTCGGTGGCGTGAGCACGATCGCCGACGACGCCCTGCAGGCCGCCTCCTGGGACCTCGAGCCGCTGGTGGGTGGCCTCGGTGCCGAGGGGGTCGAGGAGATGCTGGCCGACGCGCGTGAGCGCGCCGAGGCCTTCGCCCAGCGCCACCGCGGCGCGGTGGCGGACCTGGGCGCCGAGGGCCTCGCCGAGGCCATGCACGAGCTGGCCGCCATCCACGACCTGGCCGGACGGGCGGGCTCCTACGCCGTGCTGCGCTTCTCACTCGACACGGCCGACCCCGAGCGGGGCGCGCTGATGCAGAAGGCCCGTGAGCAGGGAGCGGCGATCGAGACCGCGCTGCTCTTCTTCGAGCTCGAGTGGAACCTCGTGCCCGATGAGCGTGCCGACGAGTTGCTCGCCGCCGCCGACCTCGAGTTCTGCGCGCACCATCTGCGCACGGTGCGGCGCTATCGGCCCCATCAGCTCTCCGAGCCCGAGGAGCGCATCCTCACCGAGACGAGCGTCAATGGGCCGGGCGCCTTCGCGCGCCTCTTCACCGAGCAAACATCGGCGCTCGAGATCGATCTGCCCGGAGAGCCGGCGCCCGCATCGCTGGAGCAGGCGCTCTCGCGCCTCCAGGATCCCGACCGCGAACGGCGCGCCGAGGCGGCCAGGGCGGTGACCGAGGCCCTTCGCCCCAACCTGCGCACGCGCTCGTTCGTGTTCAACACGCTGCTCGGCGACAAGGCCGTCCGAGACCGGCTGCGCTCCTACCCGCACTGGCTCGCGTCGCGCAACCTGGCCAACGAGGCCAGCGACGAATCGGTGGAGGCGCTCGTCGAGGCCGTGCGCTCGCGCTACGACATCGCGCGGCGCTGGTATGCGCTGAAGGCGCGGCTGCTCGGCCTCGAGCGGCTGGCCTACTACGACCGCATGGCCCCGGTGTCCGACACCAGTCAGGAGATCCCCTACGCCGAGGCCCGGGAGATCGTGCTCGACTGCTACCGGAGCTTCTCGCCCGAGTTGGGTGAGGCGGCGGCGCCTTTCTTCGAGCACGGCTACATCGACGGCCCGCCCCGGCCCGGCAAGCGCGGCGGCGCCTTCTGCTCCTACACCGTGCCGTCGGCGCATCCCTACGTGCTGCTCAACTACACCTCGCGCCCGCACGACGTCCTCACCATGGCGCACGAGCTCGGACACGGAGTGCACGCTTCGCTGGCACGGCCGCAGGGCGTCTATCACTTCACCACCCCGCTCACGCTGGCCGAGACCGCGTCGATCTTCGGCGAGACGATCGTTCTCGAGCGCCTGCTCGAGCGGGCCCCCGGCCCGGCCGAGCGCCTCGACCTGCTGGCCGGCTCGCTCGACGGCGCCGTGGGCGCGGTGTTCCGCCAGATCGCCATGAATCGCTTCGAGCACGCCCTTCACACCACGCGCCGTGATGAGGGCGAGCTGTCGGCCGGCCGCTTTGCGGAGCTCTGGCTCGAGACCCAGGCCGAACTGCTGGGTGACAGCGTCGAGCTCGACGACGACTACGGGCTCTGGTGGTCCTACGTCTGGCACTTCGTCGACGCGCCGGGCTACGTGTACGCCTACGCCTACGGGCACCTGCTCGCGCTGTCGGTCTATCGGCGCTACGAGGAGCAGGGCGAGGACTTCGTCTCCTCGTATCTGGACCTGCTGCGCGCGGGCGGCTCGCGCCCACCCCAGGAGCTCGGCGCCATCGTGGGCGTGGATCTCGCCGACCCCGGCTTCTGGAGCAGCGGCCTCGACCTGATCGAGCGCCAGCTGGAGGCGGCGGAGCAGGCCGCCGACGGGGCCGGCCGGGAAGTCGAAGGCTCGCGGCCACCGTCCGCTCGTGGTCCCACATGAGCGAGATCGACGTCGTCGCCGAGCGTGTTCCGCTCCCGGGTGGCGAGGTCGAGTTGACGCGCCCGCGGGATGCCGAGGCACTGCTGAGCGAGGACTCGTTCGAACACGAGCAGTTCCTGCCCTACTGGGCCGAGCTGTGGGCGAGCGCGGTCGCCCTGGCCCACGACGTGGCGCTGCGCTCCCTGCGCGGCAAGCGGACGCTCGAGCTGGGCTGCGGCCTGGGGCTGCCCAGCATCGCCGCGGCGCGGGCGGGCGGGCGCGTGCTGGCCACCGATTGGTCCTCCGAGGCCGTGCTCGCCACGGCGGCCAACGCGGAGCGCAATGCCGTGCGCGTCGAGACGCTGCGCTGCGCCTGGGGCGCACCGGAGGCGATCGTCGCGCGCGCGCCGTGGGATCTGGTGCTGGCCTCCGACGTCCTCTATGAGCGCCGCAATGCCGGCCTGCTGCTGCGACTCCTGCCACGCCTGGTCGACCAACGCGGCCTCGTGCTCCTTGCCGACCCGGGCCGGGCGGCCGCCAGGAACTTCTTCGAGGGCGCTGAGGCGGGCGGCTGGACCATCAAGACGAGCGGGAGCCCCCGCTCGGAGCGCGTGCAGATCTACCGGTTGCGCCTGTCCGTCTAGCGCGGCAGCTCGGCCAGCGCCCGGTAGAGCTCGTGCGCCGAGCGCTCGCCCAGCCGCAGGCTCTCCAGCCGGTAGCTCTCGTTGGGCGCATGGATAGCGTCGTCGGGAAGGACGAAGCCGCTCACGATCGTGGGCACCTCGCGCTCGGCGAGGACGGCCAGCAGCGGAAGCGTGCCGCCCAGGCGCATCCACGCCGGCGCCACCCCGCAGGCACGCTCGATCGCCTTGCCGGCCAGCTGCAGCGCCGGATGATCGGCGTCGAACAGGGCCGGGTCGGCGAGCTGCATGTCGATCTCCGCCTCGGCGCCGTGGGGCAGCGGCGCGCGCAGCAGGCGCTCGAACTCCGCCCCCATCGCAGTCGCGCTCTGGCCCGGCGCCAGGCGCATGCTCACCTTGGCGCGGGCCAGGGCCGGCACGATCGTGCGCGGCTCGCCCACGTCGATCATGTTCACGTCGACGGCGGGCGCCGCTCCGGTACGGGCATAGAGCTCGTCACCCGCACCCCGTGCAACCTCGCGGGCCCCCACGGCGCGTAGCGCCTCCGCACCCGGCTCGAGCCGCTCCCACGAGCGGCGCTCAGCCTCTCCGACCGGCGCCACCCCGGCCCGGAGCTCCTCGCGCACCCGCCCGTCGGGTCCCGGCGCCAGCTCGGCCAGCATCGCCGCGAGCACGTGGGCCGCGTTCAGCACGGCCCCGCCGTAGAGACCGGAGTGCAGGTCGCGCTCCCCCGTGCGCACCGTGATCGCCGCCTGCACGAGCCCGCGCGCGCTCACCGAGACAGCGGGAGTGTGCTCGTCGGCCATCAGTGAGTCGAACACGATGGCGCAGTCCACGTCGAGCTGCGCGTCTTGCAGCCAGCGCAGGACCGAGCTGCTGCCCACCTCCTCCTCGCCCTCCACCAGGAAGCGCACGTTGACGGGCAGCTCGCCGGCGCGTGCCAGCTCGCAGGCCACGTGCAGGAGAGGCAGGAAGTTGCCCTTGTCGTCCGCCGCGCCGCGGGCGTACAGGCGCCCGCCGCGCTCGCTGGGCTCGAACGGCGGGCTCTCCCACGCCTCGAGCGGGCCCGGATCCTGCACGTCGTAGTGCCCGTATGAGAGCACGGTGGGCGCGCCGGGCCGCGAGGCCCGGAGCTCCCCCAGTGCCATCGGGTGGCCGCCGTCCACCGTCACCGCCTCCGCGCTGCCGCCCGCGGCCTCGATGCGCTCGCCCACCCAGGCACACGCGCGTGCCAGCGCGGCCGCGTCACCGCCCCCGGTGGAGACCGAGGGGATACGTAACCAGTCGATGAGCTCCTCGCGCAGGCCGGGCATGTCCGGGATTGTGCCGGGCGCGTAGCATCGGCGGGATGCGGCGGCTCTTTCCACTGGTGGCTGCGGTTGTCCTCGTGGACACGATGTTCTTCGCCGCGGTCTCGCCGCTCCTCCCCGAGTATTCCGATCAGTTCGATCTCTCGAAGACGGGCGCCGGGGTGCTCACCGCCGCCTACCCGGCGGGCACCTTCGTGGGCGCCGTGCCCAGCGGCTGGCTGGCCGCGCGCTGGGGAGTGAAGCCCACGCTGCTGCTCGGCCTGGGCCTGCTCGGGGTGACGAGCCTCGTGTTCGCCTTCGCCGACAGCATCGTGCTGCTGGACGGCGCCCGCTTCGTCCAGGGTGTCGGCGGCGCCTGCATGTGGGCCGCCGGGATGGCCTGGCTGGTCTCGGCCGCGCCGCCCGAGCGCCGCGGCGAGCTGATCGGCTCTGCCCTCGCCGCCGCCATCGTCGGCGTGCTGCTCGGCCCCGTGCTGGGCGGCGCCGCGACGGTGATCGGCCCTGAGGTCGTGTTCAGCGCGGTTGCCGTGCTCGCCGCTTTCCTGGCGGTGTGGGCCTGGTCGACGCCGGGAGTTGCGCCGCAGCCCGGCGCCGGACTCGGCCAGCTCGGTGCCGCCCTTCGCCGCCCCGCCGTGCTGGCCGGATTCTGGCTGTTCACCCTCCCCGCGATATTCGCCGGCGTGGTGGAGGTGCTCGGCCCGTTGCGCCTGGACGACTTCGGGGCGAGCGGCGCCGCGATCGGCGCGGTGTTCCTGCTCACGGCAGCGGTCGAGGCCGTGCTCAGCCCGCTCGCGGGGCGTCTGTCGGACCGGCGCGGAAGGCTCACCCCCATACGCGCCGGACTGGTCGCGGCAGCCGTCACCGCCGTGCTGTTGCCGTTGCCCGGGAACGCTGTCCTCCTCGGGCTGGCGATCATGCTCGCCTTCGCCTCGCTGGGCTGGTTCTGGGCACCCGCAATGGCGATGCTGTCCGACGCCTCGGAGGACGCCGGACTCGACCAGGCGATCGCGTTCTCGATCTCCAACCTGGCCTGGGCGGTGGGCCACGTGGTGGGCGCCGGCGCCGGAGGGGGGCTGGCCGACCTCACTTCGGACACCGTCCCCTACACGCTCCTGGCGGTCGTCTGCGCGGCCACGTTCGCGGTGGTCACGGCCCTATCGCGCAGGGCGCCGGCGTCGTCCGCGGTCGCTCGCTGAGCCGCCGGCCGGCAGTGACACTGGCTGCGAGGCTTCGGCCTACTCGGGGCGGAACAGGTCCAGCCCGTCGCCGGAGGGCACGAGCACCCCGTCATGGCCCGCCCCGAGCTCGCTGAGGCGGCCCAATGCGGCGGGCGCGTCCAGGCTCCCTACGACGTAGGGGCACAGGGTGACCACCGGCCGGTCGCGGAAGTGCTGCTCCCAGGCACGCTCGACCTTCATCGCATGCGCGAACGACTCCGATCCCGGCCCCACCGGTGTATGCGAGGACCAGAGCGCGCTAAGTCCTCGGTCGAGGGCCTCGTCGAAGGCGGCGTCGAGCCGGCGCGGCAGTCGCTCGGGCGGCTCGTCGAGGTGGATCTGCTCGATCGCCAGGCGGCGCTGGGCCTCGAGCCCGGCCACGTCCAGGCCGGCTCCCGCCAGCGCTTGGCGGTCGCCCTCGGGTGCGACTCCCCGGTGGACGAGCCAGCCGCCTCGCTTTGCGCCCAGCGAATAGAACGAGGCGAGCACCGGCGCGAACTCCTCCTCGCTGCGCAACAGAACGGCGAGATGCGGACAGGCACCGCTGTCGAGTGCCGGGGCGAGCGCGCCGCTGAGCACGTTTGACACCATAGTCGAGGCCCCTTTCACACGGGCACCTGAAGCGTCACGCGGGCTCCGTCCTGCGGTTTCGAGCTCACGGTCAGAAGGCCGCCCGCGCTGCGCGCGCGTTCGCGCATGAGCGTGAGCCCGAAGTGTCCGTCGCCCGGTCCTCCGGCCTGCGCCACCTGGAACCCGACGCCGTCGTCCTCGACGGTGAGCGTCAGGCGGTCATCCTCCACCCGCAGGAGCACCCCGACGCGCTCGGCCTGCGCGTGCCGCGCCGAGTTGGCCAGTGCCTCGGTGAGCACACGCACCACGACGGCCGTGCTCTCAGGGGAGAGGTCGACGGCCGGGCCGGCGCAGCGGAGGGAAAGCGGCAGTCCCTGGCCGCGCCGGGCGCACACCTCCTCCACGGCAACCTGGATTCCGCCGATGGGGACGCTGACCGAGAGGTCCTCGAGCCGGGCGCGTACTACGCGCCGGGCGGAGGAGACGGCCTCTCGCAGGCGCGCCGAGCTGGCACGAGCCAGCTCGGGCTCCGGCTCTGACTCGAGAAGCGCCAGCTCGCGCATCGCCAGCGCGAGGTCCTGGGCCAGGCCGTCGTGGATCTCTGCTGCCAGCCGCATGCGCTCACGCTCGATCTCGGCCCCCTGCAGCTGCTGGCGCAGCCGGGCGGTGGCGATTCCCGCCGCCAACAGGTCCCCCAGCAGAGTGAGGACGGTCGCGGCGGTGGGGTCGAGCGACAGCGGCAGCCCGGCCGCCGCGACCACCACGCCGACCAGGTGCTTCTCCGAGACCAGCGGTACCACGAGCCAAGACTGCGCTGGAGGCTCGAAGGGGTTGGCGACGAGCCAACTCGCCGCCTCGCGGAAGACCAGTGGCGCCCCGCTGGCGATGGCCAGGTGCCAGGCCTCGTCATCGAAGGCCACCTCGTCGCGGGCCCGGGTGGCCACCGTTCCACCCGCTGAGGTGATGTAGCGCTGGAGGCGCGGTCCGTCCTCGGTGCGCGGAAGGTAGAGCACCACCAGCTCGAGACCGAGCGCGTCACGCATCTCGCCGAGGGCGCGCTCCGCGAGATGGCTGAGGCTCCCCGAGCCCACCAGCGCCTGGGCCACCCGCCCCAGAGCGCCGAGCGCGGCCAGCACCTCGGGGCCAGGGGGATGAACCGGCTTGGCGGCCTCGCCGATGGACCTCTGCTCAGTGGTCACGGCCGCTCCCCACCATACTTCGGGTCTGCCCATGGCGGACGAACCCGTGCGCGTCTTGATTGCCGACGACCACCGACTGATGCGGGAGGGCACCGCGGCTCTGCTCGCCAGCGACGAGCGCATCGAGGTGGTGGGCCTCGCCGCGGACGGGAGCGAGGCGATCGCTCTCGCCGAACGGCGCTCGCCCGACGTGGCCCTGCTCGATCTCAACATGCCTGCCGTGGGCGGCATCGGAGCGTGCGCGGCAATCCGCGAGCGCTGCCCCGGCACCGAGGTGATGATCCTGACCGTCTCCGAGCAGGAGCCCGACCTCTTCGCCTCCCTGCGGGTGGGCGCCGCGGGATACCTGCTCAAGGACATCGCACCGGCCGAGCTGATCCAAGCCGTGCTTGGGGCGGGACGCGGTGAACCGCGCATTCCGGCGTCGATGGCGGGCCGGCTGCTGCGCGAGCTCGCGGGGGCGGCGCCGGAGCTGGGCGCCGACCCCCTGGCCGAGTTGAGCGGGCGCGAGCGGGAGGTGCTCGGGCTGCTGTCGGAGGGGCTGCGCAATCGTGAGATCGCGGAGCGGCTCACGATCAGCGAGGCCACGGTCAAGACCCATGTGCGCCACGTGCTCGAGAAGCTCCGCTTCCGCAACCGGGCCGAGGCCGCGGCGTTCGCGGCCCGTCACCTCGACTGACCTCATGAGGCCGCGCTCGCTACGGCTCCCCTCAGGGCCCGCAGCATGCTCGCCTTCGCCTCAGCGGCCCCGATGCCCAGGCTCGCGGCGATCTGCGCCGTCGAGTAGCCGGCGAGCCGCGCGAGCGCCACGGCCTCGCGATCGAGCGGCTTCATTCCCTGAAAGCAGGCGGCGGGCTCGCTGCGCACGCCCATAAGGATGGCGCGCTCGACCAGCTGGTCGCGGTCTATCACCGGGTCGGCTGCCGCCGCTTCGAGTACGCCCTCGGTCACGCCGGCCGCGGTGCGTTCGTCACGCGACGCCGCCAGGGCGGCGCCGTAGACGTGCGGGGCGATGCGCATCAGCTCAGCCGTGCGGGCCAGGCGACTCATGAGCGTCACGCTACGGGTGGGCCGGTCCCCCGCCATCGGCCGAAGTGCTCATCCTGCATCGACCGAAAGGTGCACCGGCCGCGCGGCGCCGGCGCCGTCTGCGCCGGACCTACGGGCAGTTGGGCCAGGGGGCGTTCCCGCTCTGGCGATAGAGCTCGAGCGCGAGCTTGTCCTGCTTCCACTCCGGCGCCTTGGCCGGGTCGCCCTTGCCCCCCAGGCCCTCCCAGGTCCCCTGGCTGAACTGGTACTTGCCGCGGTAGAGGCCGTTGGACGACACCGCGCGCGGGTTGCCGCCCGACTCGCACTCTGCGATGGCCGTCAGGATGGCCGGCACACGTGTGCTGCCGGCGCCGTCATCGCCGCCGCTGCGAGCACCCCCGCCGCCCGAGCGCCGCAAGCGGCGCGCCGAGCTGCTCCTGAACGGGCCCAGCCCGAGGGCGTTGCGGGTCTGAGGACCGACGATGCCGTCCACCGCGAGCCCCTTCGCGCGCTGAAAGCGCCGGACCGCGCTTCCGGTCTGTGGCCCGAACACCCCGTCGGCCGGAATACCCAGCCGAGATTGGATCTGGCGCACGGCCGGCCCGCGATGGCCGCGCTTGACCACCACCTCGCTCGAGGCGGACGCGACCACGCTGTCGGCCGACGCGGCGGGCGCGCCGGCGCATATGAGGGCCAGCGCCACGAGCACGCCCGCACAAGCATGCGGACGACGAACAGCATCGACAATCCCCTGCACCTGTCAGTTCCCCTTTCCAGATGCCTACGAGGTGAGCTGACGGGCTCGCGCCGGAAAGTGGCGCTACGCAGCGATTACGCGCGATTCGCCCCGGCGGCCGTGCTGGCCGCAATGGGTCCCCCGCTCCCCGCGGTCGGGACCACGGGAACTCGGCAGTTCGAAGTTGAGGTCGTACATCCAAGCAGATCGGGTCCTCCTGCGACCCGCTCCGCTACCCCATCGGGGTTACCGGCGGCCTATCTCGAGTAGGTCGTCGACGACCGTGACGATCGAGATGGGCTCGGGCTCCGGGTCGCGCGCGAAGCGCAGGCTGGGCTCGGCGACGGACTCGGGGGCTGATTCGGCGACGGGCTCCGGGGCGGGTGCGGCGGGCAGCGCCGCCACGGGCCGCGGAGGCGGCAGCACCACCCGTTCGGCGTGCCGGCGCCGCAGCCACACGACGACGGCCAGCGCCCCGACGAAGAAGGGCGCGACGCGCAGCAGCAATCGCAGTCCGGGCATGAATCGACCCTACACCGGATCGCCGACGCCGACGGGCGTCCGATGAGCGAGGGGCCGTCCCGGCGGGGAGTACGCTGGCCGCGGTGGATCTGGGGCTTCAGGGCAAGGTGGCGCTGGTCACGGGCGCCTCTCAGGGAATCGGGCTCGCGGTCGCACGCGAGCTGGCCGCGGAGGGCGCCTCCGTGGCGATGAGCGCCCGGACGCGCGAGCGCCTCGAGGCGGCGGCCGCCGAGCTGGGCGGCCACGCCTACGTCCACGACAGCCTCGACCTCGACGGCGTTCCCGCGCTGGTGGAGCGCGTCCAGGCCGACCTCGGCCCGCTGGCGATTCTCGTGACCAACACGGGCGGGCCACCGGGCGGTGAGCCGCTCGCCTTCACGCGCGAGCAGTGGGAGTCGGCCTATCGCGAGCTCGTACTGGCGCCAATGGAGCTGGTCAAGGCGGTCGTAGGTGGCATGCGCGAGCGCGGCTTCGGGCGCGTGCTCAACGTGGCCTCCTCGACGGTGGTCGAGCCCAACCCGGCGCTGCTGCTCTCGAACGCCCACCGCCCCGGCATCATCGCGGCCTTCAAGACGCTGGCCCGCCACCTGGCCGCCGACGGGATCACCTTCAACTCGCTGCTCCCGGGGCGCATCGCCACCGACAGGCTGGCCGAGCTCTACGGCTCGCTCGAGGATGCCGCGGAGGCGGCCCGCGACGAGATCCCCGCCGGCCGGCTCGGGGCGCCCGAGGATCTGGGCGCAGCCGCCGCCTTCCTGTGCTCGGAACGGGCGGGCTACATCACGGGTGTGTCGCTGCGCGTGGACGGCGGCCTCACGCACAGCGTATGAGCGGCCGGCGTTCCCTGGCCGGCGGCGCCCTGGTGGCGGTCGGCGCGGTCGCGCTCACCACGGGGGCGATCTACGGCCTGCGCGAGCTCGTGCCGGTGGTGGCCACCGGCGTGGTCTACATGCTCGCCGTCCTGCTGGTCTCCTCCTACTGGGGCCTCTGGCTGGGGATCCTCACCGCGATCCTGAGCGCCGCGGCCTGGAACTACTTCCACATCCCGCCCACGGGCGAGTTCTCGATAGCCGAGGGCGAGAACCTGGTGGCGCTGGCGGTGTTCCTGGTCGCCGCGCTCGTGACGAGCACGCTGGCCGGAGCGGCGCGCGAGCGCGCCGAGGAGGCGGAGCGCGGGCGGCGCGAGGCCGACCTCACGGCGGAGATGGCGCGACTGTTGCTCGGGGGAGCCACCGGCGAGGAATCGCTCAGGGCCGTGGCCAAGCGGATCGCCGAGGCGTACGACCTGGCCAGCGTGTCGGTGGAGCTGACCTGGGTGGACTCGGACGACCGCCGTCGCGCGCTTCCGCTGATCGTCGGGGGCAGCCGGATCGGCACGGTGCTGGTGCCGGCGGGCACGGATCCGGAGATCCTCGCCGCCCTCCAGGATCGGGTGGTCCCGGCACTCGAGACGCTGGTGGGCGCCGCTCGGCGGCGCGGCGAGCTCGAGTCTCAGGTGATCGAGACCAAGGCGCTGCGGCGCAGCAACGTGGTCAAGACCACGCTCCTGCGCACCGTCTCCCACGACCTGCGCTCCCCGCTCACGGCGATCACCACGGCGGCGGGCGGCCTCACCTCGGCGACCCTGAGCGACGCCCAGCGGCGCGAGCTGGCCTCGATCATCGCGACGGAGAGCGAGCGCCTCTCGCGGCTGGTCGACAACCTCCTCGACCTCTCGCGCCTGCAGGCGGGCAGCGCCGACCCCCGGCCCGACTGGTGCGCCCTCGACGAGGTGGTCAACGCCGCGCTCGACTCGGTGCCCGCCCCGCCCGGCGGCTACGACGTCGAGCTCGACCCGGACCTGCCGCTGGTGCGCGCCGACGCCGCCCAGCTCGAGCGGGCGCTGGCCAACGTCCTGGAGAACTCCGGCCGCTTCGCCGGTCATGAGCCGGTGACGATCCGCGCCCGTGCCGCGGGCCCGTTCGTGATCCTGCGCGTGGCCGATCGCGGCCCCGGGATCGCGAGCGATGAGCTGGAGCGGATATTCGAGCCCTTCCACCGCTCGCGCGAGCGCGAGCGAAACGGCGAGGGCGGCTCCGGCCTCGGCCTGGCGATTGCGCGCGGCTTCCTGGAGGCCAACGGGGGACGGATCCGGGCCGAGTCGCTGCCCGGCCAGGGCACGAGCTTCGTCATCCAGGTGCCGATCCCGGCCGAGCCGCCGGCGAGCCCAGCGACCGTCGAGCGCGGCGCGGAGGGATGAGCACGAACCCCCGCGTCCTCGTCTGCGACGACGAGCTGCAGATCCTCCGGGCGCTCAAGGTGATCCTGCGCGACGCGGGCTTTGAGCCGATCAGCGCAGCCGCTGCCGGGGAGGCCCTCGACGCCGCCGCCCTCCAGCGTCCCGACGCCGCCATCATCGATCTCGTGCTCCCCGACGGGAACGGCATCGAGGTCTGCCGCTCGATCCGAGAGTGGAGCGAGATGCCGATCATCGTGCTCTCGGCGGTGGGCGAGGAGGCGGAGAAGATCCGCGCTCTCGATGCCGGCGCCGACGACTACGTGACCAAGCCCTTCGGTCCCGGCGAGCTGGTGGCCCGCCTCAACCGGGCGCTGCGCCGCGCGGCGGCGTCGCCGGCCGGCGACGAGCCCGTGCTGCGTGCGGACGGCCTCGAGCTCGACCTGGCCGCCCACCGGGTGACCGTCGGCGACCGCGAGGTGCACCTGACCCCCACCGAGTTCGACCTCCTGCGCGCGCTGATGCAGGGCCGCGGCCGGCTGCTCACCCACCGCGCCCTGCTGGGTCAGGTCTGGGGTCCCGGCTACGAGGACGACACGCAGGTGCTGCGCGTGCACGTGGCCAATCTGAGGCGCAAGATCGAGAGCGAACCCGGCCGTCCGCGCTACATCGTCACCGATCCGGGCGTGGGCTACAGGTTCGCGCAGTAGCCGCCGCTCCCCTTAACGACATCTTTATCCCGCGGGCCGGAATCTTGATGAGGGCTTGACGAGGCGAGAGCGATGCTCGTCTCATGTCAACCTCCCTCTCACGTTCGAGGGGCTCCCGAATCAGGCCGCCCCTCTTCCTCGCCGGCCGGGTCTTTTTCCAGCGGGGTGCGCTCGGGCGGCGCCTGGCAGCGGGGGTAAGCCCCTCGTCCAGCGCTGAGCTCGAGCGTCGGGCGCAGCAGCTGCTCTCGCCCCGGCACCGGCGCGCACTCGCACAGAGCATCGAGTGCCTGATCGACGCGGCCGAGGAGCGCCCTCGCCCGCTGAGCTCGGTCGTGCCTCTCAGGCGCGCGGTCATCCTGCGCGAGCGCCACGCCCTCCGTTCTCTTGCCGATGAGCTGCGCGACACCAACCAGCGGGTCTCCGTGCGCGGAGTCGCTCTGGTCGAGCGCCTGCTCACGGACGGCCGCTCACCGCTGTACATGGAACCGGACGAACAGACCCTCGACGGAGCCATCCGCCACACGCGGAGCGCGCTGTTCCTCGGCTGATGGATCTCCTGTCCGACGCGCTATCCGTCGCGCTCGCCCTCGTGTGCTTCGCAGCCCTACTCGCGCTCGCGGAAGGGCTCGACCGGGTATGAGCGGCGCCGAGCTGTTCGGGCTCATCGTCTCGCTGCTGGTCTTCGGCTACCTGGTCTTCGCGCTTGTGCGCGGTGAACGGCTGTGACCGCGCGGGGCTGGCTCGAGATCGGCCTCTACGTGGCGGTTCTCACCGCGCTGACGCCGCTGCTCGGCGGCTACATGGCGCGCGTCTACCGCGGCGAGCGCGTGCTCCTGACGCGCGTCCTCGGGCCGTTCGAGCGACTGCTCTACCGCGGTCTTCGCGTGGAGCCGGAGACGGGGCAGAACTGGAAGCAGTACGCCCGCAGCGCGCTCATGTTCTCCGGCGTCTTCTGGATCGCTCTCTACGTGGTGCTGCGCACCCAGGGCATCCACCCCCTCAACCCGGAGGGCTTCGACTCCGCCCCCGGGGACGTGACCTTCAACACCACGTCCTCGTTCATCTCGAACACCAACTGGCAGTACTACGGCGGCGAGACCACGATGAGCTACTTCTCGCAGATGGCCGGCCTGGCGGTGCAGAACTTCATCTCCGCCGCGGTGGGCATATCGGTGGCCATCGCGGTGATCCGCGGCTTCGCGGCGCGCAGCGGCTCTTCACTGGGCAACTTCTGGCAGGACCTCACGCGCACGCTGCTCTACGTGCTGCTGCCGCTCTCCTTCCTCGCCGCACTGGTGCTCGTCTCACAGGGCGTAATCCAGAATCTCTCGCCCTACGAGACCTACAGCACCGTGAAGGGGGCGGATCAGACGCTTGCGCTGGGGCCGGTGGCCTCCCAGGAGGCGATCAAGCTGCTCGGCACCAACGGGGGCGGCTTCTTCAACGTCAACAGCGCGATGCCCTTCGAGAACCCGAGCGGCTTCGCGAACTTCTTCCAGATGCTGCTGATCCTGGTGATCCCCGCCGGGCTGACCTACACCTTCGGCCGCTTCGTCGGGAACCGCCGCCAGGGCTGGGCGATCTACTCCGCGATGCTGCTGATGTTCGTCGTGGCCACCGTCGTGCTCTACGCGGCCGAGGCCAACGGCACTCCGGCGCAGCACCTCGCCGACGTCGCCGGCGGAAACCTCGAGGGCAAGGAGGTCCGCTTCGGCCTCGCGAGCTCGGCGCTGTTCAGCTCCATCACCACGGTGGCGTCGTGCGGAGCGGTCAACGCGGCCTTCGACTCGCTCACGGGCATCGGGGGCCTCGTCCCGCTGTTCAACATGTCGACCGGCGAGGTGGTGTTCGGCGGCGTGGGCTCGGGCCTGTACGGAATGCTGCTCTTCGTGGTGCTCGCAGTCTTCATCGCGGGCCTGATGGTGGGACGCACCCCCGAGTACCTCGGCAAGAAGATCGAGTCGCGCGAGGTCAAGCTCGTGATGGTCGGCACGTTGTTCGTGCCGCTCACGGTGCTCGTGGCAACTGCGCTGGCCATCGCGACCAAATGGGGCGCTCCATCGATCTACAACCCCGGTCCGCAGGGCTTCTCGGAGACGCTCTACGCCTACGTCTCCCAGACCAACAACAACGGGTCCGCTTTCGCCGGCTACACGGGCTTCGTGCAACCTGAGCCGGGCAACGCGGGCTCCTTCGGCATCACCTTCGCCGACCTGCTCGGCGGCCTGGCCATGCTGGTGGGCCGCTTCGTGCCCCTGGTGGCCGCCCTCGGCGTGGCCGGGGCTCTGGTCAGCAAGCGCGTTACGCCGCTCGGCCCCGGGACCTTTCGCACCGACACCCCGACCTTCGTGGTCCTCCTGATCTTCACGATCGTGATCGTGGCCGCGCTGACCTTCTTCCCCGCCTTCCTGCTCGGCCCGATCGTGCAGGGGCTCACCGACCAACTGTTCTGAAGATGAGACGAGATCTAGCTACCTCCGCAATAGCCGTAGTCGTGTTCACCGTCCTGCTCGGGCTGGCCTACCCGCTCCTCACCACCGGTGTGGCGCAGGTGCTCTTCCCAGGCAAGGCCGACGGCAGCCAGGTCGAGCGCAACGGAGAGGTCGTGGGCTCCCGGCTGATCGGCCAGGACTTCGCCGGCGGCCCGCGCTACTTCCAGTCGCGGCCGTCGGTGACCGACTACAACGCCGCCGGCACCTTCTTCAACAACCTCGGCCCCAACAACGCCGAGCTGCGCGACTACTTCGCAGCGAACATGCGCGCCTATCTCAGGCGCGAGCGGCGCTACGACCCCGGCCTCACGGTCGAGGACGTGCCGCCCGACGCCGTGCAGTCGGCCGCCTCGGGCGTGGACCCGCACATCTCCGAGGACAACGCCGCCATCCAGGCCCGGCGCGTCGCCGAGGAGCGCGGGCTCGACCTGGCCCGGGTGCGCGAGCTGATTGAAGAGAACACCGACGGCCGCGGCCTTGCCGTACTCGGCGAGCCCGGCGTGAACGTGCTCGGGCTGAATCTCGCCCTTGACGAGGAGTCCGCCTGATGGAGAAGCGTGCCCAGAGCCTGTTGAACCGCGAAACGCTGCTGCCGGCGCTCATCGCGAGCTTCACCAAGCTCGACCCGCGGATCCAGTTCCGCAACCCGGTGATGTTCGTCGTCGAGATCGGCGCCGTCATCACCACCGTCGCCTGGGTGAAGCAGGCCTTCGGAGGCGAGCCGCTCGGCGGCGGGGACGAGCCGGCCTGGTTCACCTTCGCCGTCGCGATCTGGCTGTGGCTCACGGTCATCTTCGCCAATCTGGCCGAGGCGCTGGCCGAGGGTCGCGGCAAGGCCCAGGCCGCCGCGCTGCGCTCGATGCGCACCGAGACCGTGGCCCGCCTGCGTGACGGCGGCGAGAAGGCCGCGTCGGAGCTCGACCGCGGCGATGTCGTGGTGGTCGAGGCCGGAGAGCTGATCCCCGGGGACGGCACCGTCATCGACGGCATCGCCTCGGTGGACGAGTCCGCCGTGACGGGCGAGTCGGCGCCGGTGATCCGTGAGTCCGGCGGCGACCGCAGCGCGGTCACCGGCGGTACGCGCGTGCTCTCCGACCGCATCGTGGTCGAGATCACCCAGGAACCGGGCGAGAGCTTCCTCGATCGCATGATCGCGCTGGTCGAGGGCGCCCAGCGCCGCAAGACCCCCAATGAGATCGCACTCGGGATCCTGCTCGCAGGCCTGACCCTGATCTTCCTCGTGGTGGTAGTAACGCTGCGGCCGTTCGCCGAGTTCACCGGGACCGACGTGTCGATCACCACGCTAATCGGGCTGCTGGTGTCGCTCATCCCCACCACGATTGGCGCGCTGCTGTCGGCCATCGGCATCGCCGGCATGGATCGCCTGGTGCGCCGCAACGTGCTGGCGCTGTCCGGGCGCTCGGTCGAGGCCTCGGGCGACGTGGACGTGCTGCTGCTCGACAAAACCGGCACCATCACGCTGGGCAACCGCGAGGCGACGCAGTTCATCCCGATGCCCGGGGTCCAGGAGGCCGACCTCGCGGAGGCGGCCCAGCTGTCTTCACTGGCCGACGAAACTCCCGAGGGCCGCTCGATCGTGGTCCTGGCCAAGCAGTACGGGCTGCGCGAGCAGCACTTCGACCCCTCGGCTCGTTTCGTGCCCTTCTCGGCCGAGACCCGCATGAGCGGCGTCGACCTGGACGGCGCCCGGCTGCGCAAGGGAGCCGGGGACGCGATCGTCAAGTTCGTGGGCGACGACGGCGGTCACGCGCCGCCCGAGCTCGAGACCAACGTGGAGGCGATCGCCCGCGAGGGCGGCACTCCCCTCGCGGTGGCTCGCGACAACCAGGTGCTCGGCGTGATCTATCTCAAGGACGTGGTCAAGGAGGGCATGCGCCACCGCTTCGACCAGCTGCGGGCCATGGGCATCCGCACGGTGATGGTCACGGGCGACAACCCGCTCACGGCGGCCAAGATCGCCGAGGAGTCCGGGGTGGACACCTTCCTGGCCGAGGCCACCCCTGAGAACAAGCTCGAGCTGATCCGCGACGAGCAGCGCGAGGGCCGCCTGGTGGCCATGGCCGGCGACGGCACCAACGACGCCCCTGCGCTCGCTCAGGCCGATGTGGGTGTGGCGATGAACACCGGGACCCAGGCCGCGCGCGAGGCGGGCAACATGGTCGACCTCGACTCGAATCCGACCAAGCTCATCGAGATCGTCGAAATCGGCAAGCAGCTGCTGATCACCCGGGGGGCGCTCACCACCTTCTCGGTGGCCAACGACGTGGCCAAGTACTTCGCCATCCTGCCCGCCATCTTCGCGGTCACCTACGCAGCGGCCGGACAGGCCGACGGGCCGCTCGAGAAGCTCAACATCATGGATCTGGGCACCCCGGAGTCGGCCATTCTCTCGGCGATCATCTTCAACGCGCTGATCATCCCGCTGCTGGTTCCGCTCGCCCTGCGCGGCGTGCGCTACCGGCCTGTCGGAGCCACCGCGATGCTGCGCCGCAACCTCCTGATCTACGGGCTCGGGGGCCTGATCGCGCCCTTCATCGGCATCAAGCTCATCGACCTATTGCTGCACAACGTGCTCGGCGCCTGACGCGCGGGTCACAATGCGGAGCCCATGGCGTCTGAGGGCCGCGGCCGATACAAGATCTTCCTCGGCATGGCCGCCGGGGTGGGCAAGACATACCGCATGCTTCAGGAGGGGCAGGCCGAGAAGGCGCTGGGCCGTGACGCCGTCATCGGCGTCCTGGAGACGCACGGCCGGGCCGATACGCTCGCTCAGGCCGAGGGCCTGGAACA
Source organism: uncultured Thermoleophilaceae bacterium (assembly GCA_963813495.1). Classification (GTDB taxonomy): domain Bacteria; phylum Actinomycetota; class Thermoleophilia; order Solirubrobacterales; family Thermoleophilaceae; genus JACVRW01. The sequence continues at coordinate 236,885 of CAWEZC010000001.1, read as the reverse complement.
GCTTCCGCGCCGCACGGTCGAGTACCGCGACACCCGGCTCGAGGAGATGGACCTGCCGGCCATCTTCCAGCGCGCGCCGGAGCTCTGCCTGATCGACGAACTGGCCCACACCAACGCCCCCGGCGTCGAGCACGCCAAGCGCTACGAGGACATCGAGGACGCGCTGGAGGCCGGCGTGGACGTGTTCTCCACGGTCAACGTCCAGCACCTCGAGTCGCTCAACGACCAGGTGGCCGAGCTAACGGGCGTACGCGTGCGCGAGACGTTCCCGGACAGCGTCCTCAACCGGGCCGACGAAGTCGTGCTCATCGATTTGACCCCTGAGGCGCTCATCCAGCGGCTTCGTGACGGCAAGGTCTACGGCCCGGAGCGCATCCCCACGGCGCTCAACAGCTTCTTCAAGGTCGAGAACCTGTCCTCCCTGCGCGAGGTGGCGCTGCGCCAGGTGGCCGAGGAGGTGGAGTCGCGCCGGCTGATCACTCCCACCGAGGCCCTAGGCACGCGCGAGGAGAAGATCTTCGGCGACGTTCCGCTGCCGGTGGCCGAGCGGGTGCTCGCGCTGGTCACCCCCGACGAGGAGTCTCAGCGGCTGCTGCGGCGCGCCTGGCGCTCGGCCCAGCGCCTGGCGGGCGAGCTCGACCTGCTCTACGTCGCACCACCGGGCGAGCCGCCGCGAGGCGAGGAGCGCCAGCGCCTCGAAACGCTGCGCCGGATCGCCGGCGTGCTCGGGGCGGAGCTGATCGTCGAGGAGGGCGACGACGTCGTCGAGGCCGTGGCCCGCGTGGCGTCCGAGCGCGGCACGACCTACATCATCCTCGGCCAGCCTGCGCCGCGCGGGACGCTGGCGCGGATGAGCGAATGGCTGCCCGAGCGCCTCATGCGGCGGCTACCGGGGGTCGACGTCCGGATCGTCGCCGACCCCCGCAGCTGATCCCTACCAGGGTTGCCAGCGCCCCACGGATCGCGCGGCGCTGGATCTCGGCCGGAAGGGCCTGTGGGAGGTCTTGCTCATCTCTCAAGCCCAGATCAGAACGACAGGGGCGCGCCGGCCTGGGGGAGGCCGGCGCGCCCGGGGAGATCTCGCCCTAGGCCAGCGCGGGGGTCGGCGCGGGCTCGAGGGCGAGGTCCAGTACCTCGCCGATCGTCATCACCGGGTGGAAAGTCATCGCGTCGCGGACCTCCTCCGGTACGTCGTCGAGGTCGGCTCGGTTGCGCTCAGGCAGGATCACGTCCGTGAGACCCGCCGCGTGCGCCGCCAGAACCTTCTGCTTGAGGCCGCCGATCGGAAGCACCCGGCCCTGGAGCGTGACCTCTCCGGTCATGCCCACCGTGTGCCTCACCGGCCGGCCGCTGAGCAGCGAGGCCAGCGCGGTCGTCATCGTGATGCCGGCGCTGGGCCCGTCCTTGGGGATCGCGCCCGCCGGCACGTGTACGTGGAACTCGCGTCCCTCGAAGGCATCGTCCTCGTCGATCCCGAGGGCCTCCGAGTGTCCGCGCACGTAGGAGAGGGCGATCCGCGCCGACTCCTTCATCACGTCACCGAGCTGACCGGTCAGCACCAGGCCGTCCTTGCCCTTCATCGAGGTGGCCTCGATGAACAGCACGTCGCCGCCGGCGCCGGTCACGGACAGTCCGGTGGCCACGCCGGGAACGGCCGTGCGCTCAGCGGACTCCTGGAAGAAGCGCTGGCGCCCGAGGGCGTCCCGCACCGCGTCCAAGTCCAGTGAGACCGGCGGCTCGACCTGGCCCGCCGCGATTCGCGTGGCCGTCTTACGCAACAGCGTGCCGAGCTCCCGCTCGAGGTTCCGGACTCCGGCCTCGCGCGTGTACTCGGTCGCGACGGTGTTGAGGATCTCGTTCGAGACCTCCACCTCGTCCTCACGCAGGCCGTTGCGCTCCCGCTGGCGCGGCCACAGGTAGCCGCGAGCGATCGCGACCTTCTCCTGGGTGGTATAGCCATCGAAACGCACGACCTCCATGCGGTCGAGCAGCGGCGCCGGGATCGTCTCGGCCACGTTGGCGGTGGCGATGAAGACGACCTCGGACAGGTCGAGCTCGACGTCGAGGTAGTGATCGCGGAACGAGTGGTTCTGCGCCGGGTCGAGGACCTCGAGCAGGGCCGCGCTCGGGTCGCCGCGCCAATCCGCGCCGACCTTGTCGACCTCGTCGAGCATGATCACCGGGTTCATCGTCCCGGCGTCACGCAGGGCGCGGACGAGCCGGCCCGGCAGCGCGCCGATGTACGTGCGCCGGTGGCCTCGCACCTCGGCCTCGTCACGCACGCCGCCCAGCGACATGCGCACGAACTCGCGGTCCGTGGCCCGCGCGATCGACTCGCCGATGGAGGTCTTGCCCGTTCCGGGCGGACCGATCAGCGTGAGGATCGCGCCGCCGCCGTTCTGCGAAGCAGACGGCTTGGCCGGCTGCGCACGATCGCCTCTCTTGTCCTCTGCGATGCCGCGCTCCTCGCGCAGCTTGCGCACGGCGATGTACTCGACGATGCGGTCCTTCACGTCGTCGAGGCCCGCGTGGTCGGTGTCCAGCACCTCACGCGCGTGCACCGGATCGAGCCGCTCCTCGGAGCGCTTCGACCACGGCACGGCGATCAGCCAGTCGAGGTACGACCGGATCATCGAGGACTCGCCGGACTGCTCGCCCATGCGCTCGAAGCGCCCGAGCTCACGCTCGGCCTGCTCACGCACGTCGTCGGGCATGCCGGCCTCTTCGATCTTGGCGCGGTACTCCTCCACGACCGAGCCGTCGTCCTCGCCGAGCTCCTTGCGAATCGAGTCCATCTGCTTGCGCAGGAAGTACTCGCGCTGCTGCTTCTCGGCGCCGGACTGGACGTCGTCGCGGATGCGCGTGCGCACCTGCAGCTCGGCCAGCCGCTCGCGCTGGAGCTCGAGCGACCGCTCGAGGCGTGCCCTCACATCGAGCTCCTCGAGGATCTCGACCTTCTGGTCGTAGGTCAGGTCCGGCGAGTAGCCGGAGGTATCGGCCAGCGCGCCCGGCTCGGTGATCGAGCGGACGAACGCCGCCACGCGGCCGTCGTCGCCGCGCAGCTCGAGGATCTCCTCGACCACGGCGCGATACTCGCGCTCGAGCTCACGCGTGCGGCCGTCCACCGGCTCGTCGTCGGGGTGAGCCTCGACCTCCACGCGCAGCTCACCGCTCGCGCTCGTTGAAGCCGCGCCGATACGGCCACGATGGAGGGCGTCGAGAGCCACGGCCCGGCCGCCACCCGGCAGCCGCACCTGCTCGGTCACCTTGGCGACCGTCCCGACGTTCGCGAAGGCATCACCCTTGCGCGGCACCAGCACGACGCGCTCTTCGTCGCCGACGTTGATCGCCAGCGTGACTGACATGTTGGGGAAGACGACGGAGTCGTCAACCGGGACTAGTAGAAGGGTTTCAGTGGCCATTTGAGTCACCTACTTACGTTGGGTAAGCCACGAGTCTAGCGACCGGAACCGCGCTTGACTCCGCCAAATTCCGCCCTGGAGGATGGGCTCCATGACCAGCCATGGCACCAGCCCCATCCCCGTCCAGGGCCTATTCGAGGCCCATCTGACCGTGGCCGACGTGGCCCGATCGGTTGCCTTCTACCGCGACCAGGTCGGCCTGCCGGTGGCGCTCGAGATTCCCGACCGGGGCGCCGCCTTCCACTGGGTCGGCGTCCCGGGCCACACCATGCTGGGCCTGTGGTCGATCGGCTCTGCCCCGATGGCGATGCAGCTGCACATCGCATTCACCACGGCGCTGGAGGACGTACTGGCCGCGCCCGAGCGCCTGCGGGCTCGGGACATCGAGCCGCTCTCCTTCTTCGGACAACCCACCGACGAGCCCACGGTGATCGGCTGGATGCCGGCGGCCACCCTGTACTTCCGCGATCCGGACGGGCATCTGCTCGAGTACCTGGCGATGCTCGACGGGCCCCCTCAGCCGGAGGCGGGGATCGTGCCCTGGTCGGAGTGGCATGGCGGCTGAGAGGAGCACCGGCCGGGGGCCGTGGGATGCTCCGCGCGTGGTGAGCGATCCCCAGGACCGCGCCCGTTCCGCCGCCGCGACCGCGGCGGTCGAGCTCGTCGAGCCGGGCATGACCATCGGGCTGGGCTCGGGGCGGGCCGTATGGAAGGTCGTCGAGCTGCTGGGAGCCCGGGGGATCGAGTTGCGCGCCGCCACGGCCTCCAACCGCACGAGCGAGCTCGCCCGGGGCGTCGGCATCGAGATCATCGAGCTCGACGGGACGGTCGAGCTCGACATGGCCCTCGACGGCGCCGACGAGGTGGGGCCCGATCTCAACCTGATCAAGGGCGGCGGCGGTGCGCTCCTGCGCGAGAAGATCGTGATCTGTGCAGCGCGCCGCTTCGTCGTGGTGGCCGAGACGCCGAAGCAGGTGACCCGCCTGGGCGAGCACTTCCGGTTGCCGGTGGAGGTCACGCGCTTCGCCTGGCGTGACACCCGCAGGCGGCTCGGCTCGCTGCTGCCCGACGCTCGCCGGCGCGAGACCGACGACGGCGAGCCCTACCTGACCGACGAGGGGCACTACATCCTCGATTGCGTCGTAGGGCCCGACGACGATCCGGCCCGGCTCGACCTGGGCCTCAAGCGGGTGGCCGGCGTGGTCGAGCACGGGCTCTTCCTGGGAATGGCCGAGCGCGCGCTGCTCGGCCGTCCGGACGGCGAGGTCGAGGTGCTGACGCGGGGGTAGGACCGGGTCGCCGCGGGGGTCCGGCCGCGTCCCGGCGAAGGCTTCGCCCGAACTCCTCACAGGTCCCCTGCGCTGACCGCCGCTCCCGCTTTGGTCCGATCTCCCGGCGGCCGCACCAGCAGCCGGATCTCGCGGCCGAAATTGTCCGCAGCGGTCAGGTAGACCGCCTGGCGCAGGCTCACGCGAAGCGTCGCCAGGGCGCTGGGGCCCTGCGGCGCCTCCTCCTCGGCCGCGCCGTAGGCCGCCGCGGCGGGGTCGTCGCGCAGCGCCAGCAACTCCACGTCGGCGAGCGCGACGAAGGTGCGCCCGGCGGATCCGCCCGGCTCACTGGAGACCAGCACGTCCACGCGCGTCCCGGCGCCTGGTTCGGCCAGCCCGCTGCCGCCCGACACCCCCACCTCGACAGCACGTTCCCCGCTGGCAAGACCGCCGGCCTGTCCTGAGCCACCCGAGGCGCCCTGAAAGTGGCTCGCGGTGAGATAGCTGCCGGCGGCGACCGCCACGGCGGTGCGCGCACCGGTGACGTCCGCGGCCGACCCGAGGGCGTCCGGCGCCACATAGCGAGCCGGAACCCGCCTCAGGCTCAGCATGCGCTCTGACACCCGCGAGTCGGCAGGCAGGTCGCGTGCCGCCACCAGCACCGGGACCAGGGGACCCACACGCGCCTCCACGCTGCGCTCGCGCTCCCTCACCTGCGAGGCCGCCAGCCCGCCGGCCACGAGGGCAATCGCCAGTAGGAAGAGGCCGCGCCGGCGGCGGGCCTTCACGCAGCCACATCCTCGTCACCTCCGGCCTGCCGCGGCAGTTCGAGGACCGCGACGGTCTCGCCCTCGCCCACCTCGAGCAGCAGGCGCCCGCCCAGCCGCCGCGCCGCGCGCTCGGCGATGCGCAGTCCGCGCCCGCGCCCCGGAGACGGCGGCGCGACGGTGGCAGTGGACGCCGACCGGTGATTCGCGTTGTGTATCTCGATCCGGACTGCCCTGGGCGACGCCCGGCCGCTCACGCGAATCTCCCCCTCGCCGTGCTCGGCCGCGTTGGCCATCAGGTTGCCCAGCGCCCGCGCGAGCTCACCCCGGTCCAGGCATGCGACGGCCGGACCGCCGAGCCAGTCGAAGCCTGCACCGCCGGCCTCGAGCTCCCAGGGCGCCAGCGCCGCACGCGTGCGCGAGCGCAGCTCGGCCGGCTGCGGATTCACCGACGCACGCCGGCCGGTGCGCGCGGCCGCGAGCTCGGCCAGCCCGGCGCGCAGGCGGTCGAGCTGGACCTCGACGACCTCGGCGTGGCGTGCCCCGGCCGGCTCGCGGCGCATGCGCCGGCAGGCCAGCTCCAGGGCGGTGGCGGGACCGCGCAGCTCGTGCTCGGCCCGCGCGATCGCCTCGAGCCGGCGCCACAGCCGCGCGAGCGCACCCAGCCCGGCCGCCGCCGACACGCCGGCCAGCGCGAGCAGGCAGATCTGGGCGGCGGCTCACGCCGCCTCCGTGAGCTTGTAGCCGACGCCGCGCACGTTGATCACGAACGGCCGCGGCGAAGGGGTCAGCTTCTTGCGCAACCGGCAGGCGTGGGCATCCAGGGTGCGGGTGTTGCCGGCGGACAGGAAGCCCCACACGTCACGCAGCAGCTCGTGCTTGACGAACACGCGCGTCGGATGCTCGGCCAGCGCGTGCAGCAGCGCGAACTCCTTGGCCGAGAGCTCCACCCGGCGTCCGGCCAGGCGCACGCTGCGGGTGACGGGATCGACCGTGAGGTCTCCCACACGCAACACGCCCTGGCCGCGGCGCACCTCGGTGCGCCGTATGACGGCTCGCACCCGCGCCAGCAGCTCGGCGTAGAGGAAGGGCTTGCTCACGTGATCGTCGGCTCCGCGCTGGAAGCTGCGCACGCGGTCGGCCTCGCCCGCACGCCCGGTCAGCACGATCACGGGCAGCTCGGGATCGATGCGGGTGGCCAGCCCGTCGGCCGCGCGGATGCGATCCAGCACCTCGAGGCCGCTGCCGCCCTCGAGGGCGAGGTCGAGCAGCACCAGCCGTGGCCGGCGCACCTCGACGGCGCGCAGCCCCTCCCCCGCGCTCGCCGCCCGGGCGACCCGGAAGCCGTCTGCGATGAGGTTGTCGGCGAGGAAGGCGGCGGTGGCCTCATCGTCTTCGATCACGAGGATCAGTCGCTGCTCGTCCACACCACGAGAAGGACCGCCGGGGAAAGTCTCGCCCCGGCGCGACCGATGCCTGCTCGCCACGTGGGACAGTTCGGTCCCACGAGAGAGAGGAGACGCGCCTGGGAGCTCGACTTCGAGCTTGCGTACCGGCGCACCGGGTAGAGCCGCCGCCGGCCGGCCACGCTCCTGCAACGGCCGTTGCAGGCCCCGACCGGCGGCAGGAATCGAACGTAAGATCTCGACGCCCGGCAGCACCCGCGCCGGGCTTGCCTTCATGGACGACACTGCCCGCCGAGGAAACTACGAGTCCGGGTCGGACTATGTGCTCGAGTACGGAGAGCTGCGCTTCACCTTCAACGAGCGCGACTTCACCGAGCGCGTCGAGCAGGCGGCAGCCAAGCTCGGCTTCGTCGACGGGCCGCTCGGCGACGACGAGCGAGAGGACCTGGTCAACCTGGCCGTCAACGGCGAGGTGACCGAGCCCCATTCCGAGCTTGGCGCGCACATCAACGAGTGCTGGGGCGACCTCAACGGCCCCTCCGAGCGTTCGCTCGTCCACTGGATCCGCCGGCTCGTGTTCCGCGGCGCATGGCTCGACCAGCGCGTAATGGAGGGTGAGCTCGAGGTGGTTTTCGACGAGAGCGATCACTCCTTCGGCTACGCCCAGCCGGATCGGAACTTCGAGCTGATCGAGCTCTCACCCGAGCCCTCTTGGCGGCGAGTGGGCTACCGCCGCTAGCACGCGGTACCCTTCTCGCACCCAGGCTGCAAGTACCTCAGGAGGAGTGGTAATGCGGAAGCCCCTGGTGGCCGTCGTGGCCGCCTCGATCATGGTGCTCGGAGCGAGCGCCCCAGCGGCGAGCGCCAAGGAGAAGGTGCTCACCCTCTACTCGCCCAAGATCGAGTCGCTGCCCTACGTGCACGACACGCATCAGGTCTCGCTCAGCGCGGACGGCAAGCAGGCTCCTGCCGTGCCCGGCTACATCACGGGCTGGAAGGAGATGGCCCTGGTGGACTCCAAGAGCCCGAAGGCCAAGCCCCTCCCCATCGCCAAGATGATGGTCCACCACTTCCTCTTCTTCGCGCCCGGCACGGTGGCGGAGTCGCCCGGCAGCTGTTGGGGCGGTTCCGGCTTCATCGGCGGCCGCGGCGAGGAGCACCCGCTCGGTCACGTGGCCTCCCCGCTGGGACCCGAGCACCGCAAGCGCTACGGCATCCCCAACGCCAAGCGCGACGGCACGGCGCCCGACTGGCGGCTCACCGCGATGGTGATGAACCACTACAAGAAGCCCAAGAGCTTCTACGTGCGCACACGCGTCTACTACACGACCGAGAAGCGCAAGCCGGTCATGCCGATCGTCCTGGGCGACTGCGCCCACCTACGCAACGGCATGTCCTACGACGTGCCCGGTGGCGGCAAGAAGGGCTCCAACTTCGTGAGCGCCAGCGACTGGACGGTGCCCGAGGGCGTCAACGGGCGAATCCTGATCGGCGCCTCGCACCACCACGGCGGCGGCAAGTATCAGAGCCTCGAGAGCCGGACCTGCGGGCGGCGGATCTTCAAGGCACCGGCCTACCACGGCACGGAGGACCACGTCTACAACACGATCCGGCCGATCCTCCACGAGCCGGGGCCGATCGGCAACGGCACCTTCGCCACCGCGCAGGGGGTTCCCATCACCGAGGGCGAGGTGCTGCGGCGGGTCGCGGTCCACGACAACCACAACCTGCATGTGGCCTCGATGGGCTTCTGGTCGATGTGGGTGGTCCGCGACGAGTCGGTCAAGCGCTGCGGGAAGATGCCCACCGACATGGTCGACATCAACCGGCCGCGACGCTTCGACCGCACGCCCAACTACGAGCTCGAGGTGCCCCAGCTGGCCAAGCCGACTCGCTCGGCCGCGCTGTTTGACGGCAGTCCGCTCCAGATCGGCGATGACTTCTTCGCACCCGGCAAGATCACGGCCCGCGCGGGCGAGACGGTTACCTGGTCCTTCGCCGGCCGGCGTCCCCACAGCGTCACGGTGGCCAACGGGCCGCGTGGCTTCTCGTCGGTCTACTGGGGACGTACGCGCGGGAGCTACAGCGTGACGCCGACGGTCAAGGGGACCTACAGGCTCGTCTGCCTGGTCCATCCGACGACGATGGCGCAGACGCTGGAGGTGAAGTAGGGCCTAGCCGCAGGGACTCGCTGCGGAGCGTTCCGCTCTCCGCGGCGGCGACCCTGCCACCCGGCTCGAGCACGATCCGGGTGGTGGCCCAGCGCAGCGCCTCGGGCGAGTCGCCGGTGGCGGCGATGACCGTGAGCGTGCCACCTTCCTGGGTGGCGCGGGCGGAGCCGAACAGGCGCCGCTGGGCGCTGGCCGGCAGGGCCGACAGCGAGTCGACGATCACCGCGGCGTGCTCGCCGCGCTCGACGCGGCGCTTGGCCCGCTCGATCGCGAGCTCGGCCGCCTGGGTCTGAGCGTCGGGTGAGCGGTCGAAGCTGCCCCCCACCACGTCCACTCCTTCAGCCGCCTGCCAGTCGGTTAGCTCCTCGGGCCGGGCGCCGGCCAGCACGACCACCACCTCGACGTCATCCGCTGCGGCAAGTGTCCCGGCCAGCTCGCGCAGCAGCGTGGTGGCTCCCGCCCCGGGCGGGCCGGCCACCGCAACGCGCGAGCCGCGGCCGAAGGGGACGTCGGCCAGCGACGCGGGCGCCTCGACGCGTGCCGAGGGAAAGACCGCGGTGAGGTCAGCGAACCAGGGGCGCTCCTCGGGCGGCTCGGCGTCGCGGCCGTTGACGCTGCCCACGCGAATCAGCGAGGGGTGGCGCTCGTTGCGCCGCGGCGGCCGCATGGGCCCGCTCACCTCGTCGCCGGCGCGCAGCTCGCAGCGCCGGATCTGGGCCGGTGAGACGTAGACGTCGCCACGCGACTGGCCGGCGGCGTCGATGCGCACGAAGCCACTGCCGTTGGCCAGGATGTCGAGCACGCCCGTGGCCAGCTCCTCCTCGCGCTTCTCCGGCTTCGCGGGTGCGGCGCCCTCGGAGGCGTCTCCGGACGTGCCCTCCGACGTGCCCTCCGACGTGCCCTCCGAGGTGCCCTCCGAGGTGCCTTCCGACGTACCCTCCGAAGTGCCTTCCGACGTACCCTCCGAAGTGCCTTCGGACGTGTCCTCGGACGTCCCCTCCGAGGTGTCCTCGGAGGTGTCCTGCGATTCCTCGTCGGACGCCGGCTCGGGTGCGTCGCCGGCGGCCGGCTCGAGCGCCTCGTCGGCCGGGACCTCGTCCGGATCGGGCTGGTCGGCGGCGTCGTCGCCCGAGCCCGAGGCCACGAGGATCGCCTCGATCAGGTCGGGCTTGCGCTTCGCGCGATAGCCCTCGAGGCCCAGTTCCGACGCGATCGCGTGAAGGTCGGCCAGCGGGCTTTCCTCGAGCTCTTTTCTTTTCAAGACCGACATGGCGGCGCCGAACCCTATCGGGGCCGGGGTCGGAACCGCTTATGTGGCCGCTTCGACGGCATCCAGCACCATTTCCATCAAGCGGCCCAGCGCCTGGTCCACGTTTTCGTTGTCGATCACCGCCACCCCCTCAGCCTGGGCGAGACCCGAGAGATGAGCCTGCAGACGGCGGATGTCGTCGAAGGACGCGAGGTAGCGCTGCGCCGGGCGGTTACCGGGCCGATGGGAGAAGTGACCGCGGTGCAGCTCGGCATCGCCCACCACCACCAGCGCCTCCACCAGCACACAACGCTCGCGCAGCTCTCCGGCCACCGAGCCCGGCGACACGTGCACGCCCTCGACCACCACCGGCTTGCCCTCGTCGGCCGCGCGCTCCACGATGGCCGACACGCCGGTGGCCACGTGCTCGGCCTGGTCGGAGTAGCCCTCGATCCCACCGGCGTCGAAGGCCGAGTAGTGGACCGTCGGCATGGCCTCGTGCGTGAAGAAGGCCCGTAGCACCTGCCTGATCACGTCAGTGGCGATCACCCGGGTGATCCCGAGGCGTGCGGCCAGCATGGTGGCGAGCGTGGACTTGCCGACGCCGGTGGTGCCGCCGATGAGGACCACGAGCGGCCGTTCGAGGCGGTCGAGACGCCGCCAGCCCAGGTAGCGCCGTGCCGCGCTCTCACCCTCCGCGGCCCGCAGCACCTCCAGGCAGAGCGACTCCAGCACGTCGACGCCGATCTCGCGGTCGCCGCGCAGCGCCAGCCGGCGCTCGATCTCGCGGGCGAGCTCGAAGGAGCGCTCGGGCGTCAGGCCGCTCGCCGACATCGACTGGGCCATCAGGCCCTTGGAATAGGGCAACCCGTGGCCCTTGTGGACGACGATCGTCTCAGCCGGCATCACGCGCATCCTCGTAGAGACCGAGCAGGGCCTCGTCGACCCCGACGGGCCGGTTGCGCAGGAATACCACGCGCGCGCCCGCCCCCCTCGCCCGCACGGCCACGGTGTCGATCGCGGCGCCCTTGAGCTCTGTGAGCCACAGGTCGCAGCCCTCCGCCGCCGCGCGCTGAAGATCACCCGCCAGCTCCGCGCGCCGGCCGAGGTTGGTCGAGGACACCACGGCGTCGATGCCCTCCACGGCCGGCGCGCCTGTGGTGAAGAGCGCGACGCGCGCGCCGTCCGGGACGGGCTCCACCGGCTCGGGGCGCAACGCGAAGGGCAGGGCGTCCGCCGGCGCGCTTGCCCCCTCCGAGGCAAACACCAGATCCGCCCGCGCCAAGCGGTATTCCGCGAACGGCTCAGCCGGCCCCGCACCCACCACGCAAACCGTGCGACCAGCCGCCACCGGCGGTATGCACGCACCGGAGCCCTCGAGGAGGATGGCGCCGGGATCCAGGGACACGGCCAGCTCGACTCCGGCGACGACGTTCGAGTGCGCGGGTGCCCCGGCAAAACCGCCGCCCACCCGGCGGCAGCCCACCGTGCGCACGCCGGCGATCACCGCATCCTCGAGGTAGTCGGAGGCCGCGTGGCCGCCCGCTCGCGCGATCGCGATCAGGTCGTCGAGGCCGAGACCGGGCTCGGCCAGCCGCGGCTCGGCCGGCCCTCCGCGGCCCATGCAGACGACCACGGGATCGACGCCGCGCTCGCGCAGCAGCGTGGCCCAGTGCCCGGCCAGCGCCGTCTTGCCCGTCCGCTTGCCGGTGCCGATCACGGCCAGCATGGGCCCCGCATGGTCCACCCGCTCGTACCGAGGTGGGTCGAGCCGGGCGCCCGGGCTTTCGTAACGCAGCCCGAGCGACAGGCTCAGCGCGGCGGCGTGCAGCTTCGCGCCGGCGGGCAGGACGGGCTCATCGGCCAGGTCCAGCACGGCTACCGGCGCCGCGGACCCGGCGAGGCGGCGCAGGCCCGCCTCCAAGTCGGTCTCCACGGGACGCCCATAGTGCTCCGCGAACGTTCCCGGTCCGAGTTTCTCCTCACCTCCGCAGAAGACCACGCCGGCGAGCCCGCGCTCCCGCTCGATGCGGTCGAGCAACTCGCGCACGGCCGCCGGGTGATGCTCCCCGTCGACCAAGGCGATGACCGGACCCTCCGCCACGCGGCGGATTGTCGCCTAGCCGCGCGGCGGGAGGAGCCCGGACGATCGGCTAGGCCTCGCGGGGTACCTCGCCCCTCCAGCCGCCGGTCTCGCTGCCGCGGCTCTCGATGAACTCCTTGAACCGCTCGAGGTCGGCCTTTACGCGGCGGTCGTCGGCGCCCAGAGCGGATCCGATCTTCTCCTTGACGCCCTCCGGGGCCCAGTCCAGCTGGACCATCACGCGGGTGGTGTCGTCATCGATCTTGTGGAAGGTGACCACGCCGGCGTTGTCCTTACCGTCCAGATTGCGCCAGGCCACGCGCTCGTCGGGGTTCTGCTCGACGATCTCGGCGTCCCACTCATGGCGCTCACCACCGAACTCGGCCACCCAGTGCAGGCGCCGGTCGTCCAGCTGGCGGATCTCCTCGATCCCGTCCATGAAGCGCGGGAACTCCTCGAACTGGGTCCACTGGTTGTAGGTGGGCCCGATCGGGGCGTCCACCTCGATCGACTGCTCGATGGTCGATGTCATATGCCTCTCCTGATTCCGATCTCGGGTCTCCTTCTCGGCTACCCGAGCCGAGGGAGGGCTAACGACTGCGACCGCGCCAATGCCGCTCAGCCGTGGGCGGTCTCCCCGAGGAGCGACTTGTCCTTCTCGTACTCGTAGGTACGAGGATCGAAGGAGATGATCGCGTCCTGCTCGTGGAAGGGGGATTTGCGAAACACCGTCACGCGCTCGGGCGAGGCCTCGATCAGGTTGTAACAGGGCTTGGTCTTGCCGCGCAGGCGCGTGGTGGACACCGTGCCCGCGTTGACCACGAACAGGTTCTCGAGCTCCCAGGCGTAGGGCACGTGCTTGTGCCCGGAGAGCACCAGATGGACGTCGGCGCGCTGGAGGCACTCCAGCGTGTCCCCGGCGTCGTGCACCACGTTGCGCTCGCGCCCGGTGCCGGGCACGGGCAGCAGGTGGTGGTGGAGGACGAAAATGCGCAGGAAGGCCTCGCGCTCGCCGAAGCGCTCGATGATCCAGGGGTAGCGACCGCGGCCGATCACGCCGTGGTCGAGGTCGGGCTCAGTGGAGTCCACGGCCACGATCGAGACGCCGTCATGGTGGAGCACGGAGCGACGTTCGCCCATCAGCTCCTCGAAGTGCACGTAGCCGACGTTGCGCGAGTCGTGGTTGCCGGGGATCACGATCACCCGCTCGCAGGCGATCCGCGACAGGTAGTCGGCCGCCTGCTGAAACTCGCCCCGCAGGCCGTCGCCGGTGAGGTCGCCGGAGATGATCACCACGTCGGGCTCGAGCTCGTTGACCTCGACCAGCGCCCGGTCGAGCAGGCTGGGCACGAAGTGGGGAGAGCCGCAGTGCAGGTCGGAGAGCTGGGCGATCGTGACCGGCTTCACACGGCCTCCCGGCGGATCTCGTCGGGGAGCTCGAGCGTGGTCTCCACCTCACCGTCGCGGCCGAGGGCGCCGTGCACGCGCAGATAGTCGCTCGCACCCGCCACGTCGTGCACGCGCAGGATGCGCGCGCCGCCCCGGACGGCGGTGCCCACGGCGGCCAGCGTGCCGGCGTCGCGGTGCGCCGGCGGGCGGCCGGTCAGTGCGCCCACGAAGTCCTTGCGCGACACCGCCAGCAGCAGCGGCAGCCCGCGCTCGGCGAGCCGCGGCAGGGCGCGCAGCAGTTCGACCGACTGGGCGGGGGTCTTGGCCAGGTCTATCCCGGGGTCGAGCACGATCTGGTCGAGGCCCACGCCGAGTGCCTGCGCGCGCTCCGCGCGCTCGCCGAGGAAGGCATCCACCTCGCCCACGACATCGTCGTAGCTCGGGAAGGCCTTCGTCTTGGGCGGTACGCGGGTGTGTGTGATCACGAGCGCAGCTCCGGCCGCGGCGCTGGCCTCGGCCACGCCCTCGTCGCTGAGCCCGCTCACGTCGTTGATCATCACGGCGCCGGCGTCGAGGGCGGCACGCGCGACGGGGCTGCGCCAGGTGTCCACCGACACCGCGACCCCGGCCGCGGCCAGGCGCTCGACCAGCGGCACCACGCGACCAGCCTCCTCCTCGGTGGCCACCGCCTTGGTGTCCGACCGTCCCGACTCGCCGCCGACGTCCACGAGCGCGGCGCCCTGCTCGACCTGGTGCAGTGCGGTCTCGACGAGCTCCTCCAGCGGCTTGGGTCCCTGGCGGTCGGAGAAGGAGTCGGGCGTGGCGTTGACGATGCCCATGAGCACCGGCGCGGACAGATCGAGGCTGCGCTCGCGCAGGCGTAGGATCACGCCGCCTCCTCGGGGGCGACCACGGCGGTGGCGGGCGTGGTTCGGCGGGCTCAGGCGCCGCGCCGGTGCCGGCGGGCACGAGACCCTCCGCGCGGGCCAGCTCCTGCCACTCGGCCAGCTCGCGCTCGACGCGGGCGTCGTCCCAGCCGAGCGCCGAGCCCATCGCCCGCGCCGCGGCGTGCGCGCCCTCGGCTTTGGACGCGGCCAGCCGACGCGCGTCGAGCAACCCCAGCCGCGTGCGGCGCAGCAGCACGTCGCCGAGCGAGCGCGCCTGCTCGTGAGCGGCGGCGAACGAGGCCTCGGCGGCGATGTCGGGAAGCTCGGGGCTGAGGCGCCGCCCGAGCTCGGGCTCAACTTCGGCCAGACGCAGCACGAACTGCGCCGAATGCCCATAGCGGCGGGCAAGGTGCGCTCGGCTCTCGTCGTCCACCGAAGGCACGGAGACCAGGTTGGCGGGGTCTGCCGGCTGACCGAGGGGGATCTCGTGCGTGCGGCAGGGTGCCTCCCGGCCCTCGCGCTCGACGATCCGGTCGACGGCCAGCTTGGCCATGCGCCGCCACGTGGTGAGCTTGCCGCCGGTGATCGTGACCAGTCCCGAGCTCGTCTCGTAGATCTCCGCCCTGCGCGAGATGTCCACTGACTTCTTCGGATCGCCCGTCGAGATCAGCGGCCGCACACCGGCGTAGGCCCCGGTCAGGTCGGCGGGCCCGAGGGCGCTTCCGAAGAACTCGTTGACCGCGTCGAGCAGGTAGGCGATGTCGTCCTCGGCCGGCGGCACGTGGTCGAGCCCGCCCTCGTAGTCGTTGTCGGTGGTCCCGACCAGTGTGCGTCCGAGCCAGGGGAGCACGAACACCCCGCGGCCGCCGCCAGCGGGCACGATCACGCCCGCGTTGACCTCGAGGGAAGCGCGCGACAGGGTCACGTGGGTGCCGCGGCTGGGCCGGATGCGCGGTACCTCCTCCTCGCCGTAGAGCTCATCCGGCCGCAGGCGGTCGGCCCAGACGCCGGTGGCGTTGACGACGTTGGCGGCGGCCACCTCGAACTCGCCGCCGCCGACGTCATCGCGCACCAGCACTCCGGCAGCTCGGCCCTCGTGTTCGACCAGCCCCGTGACCTCGCATCCGTTCACGCACACCGCGCCGAAGCGCTCGGCCTCGCCCAGGACGGTGAGCACGAGCCGCGCATCGTCGGTCTGGCAGTCGTAGAACAGGTAGGCGGAGGTGGGATTGCGGTCGGCTAGCGCCGGCGCCAGCTCGAGCGTCTCGGGGCCGTCGATGGTGCGGTGACGCTGGGGGCTCCACTCCTCGTCGTCGCGCCCCCGGCGCCACGACATCACGTCGTACATGTTCAGGCCCATTCCGGTGAGCCGATCGGGGCGCC
Organism: uncultured Thermoleophilaceae bacterium; assembly: GCA_963813495.1. Classification (GTDB taxonomy): domain Bacteria; phylum Actinomycetota; class Thermoleophilia; order Solirubrobacterales; family Thermoleophilaceae; genus JACVRW01. Next base: position 220,860 of record CAWEZC010000001.1, on the reverse strand, counting down.
TGCCCTCGAAGGCGGGCACCAGCAGCGGCAGCGGAGTGACGAGATGTGGCGCCAGCTCCACCATCAGCGAGCGCTCGAGCAGGGCCTCGCGCACCAGGCCCAGATCGAAGTTCTGCAGGTAGCGCAACCCGCCGTGCACGAGCTTGGACGAGCGGCTCGACGTGCCGGCGGCGTAGTCGGACTTCTCGATCAGGGCCACGCTGTAGCCGCGCGAAGCGGCGTCGAGCGCCACTCCGGCGCCGGTGATGCCGCCGCCCACGACCACGAGGTCGAAGGGGTCGCGCTCGAGTGCGGCCAGGGCGTCCGCGCGGGTGATCACGGGAGGTACGTTACGAAGTCGCCGGGCGGCGTTCGGCCCGGCGGCTCCTTCTCCTGGCGTACCGGCCCGAGATGGAGCAGCCCCACGGCCCGCTCGCCCTCGTCGAGGCCCACCGCGGAGCGGCCCTCCGGGCCTCTCAACACGTCCGGCGTGCGCCAGTAGCCGGCGAGCCCGCGGCCGTGCGCGGCCAGCAGCACGATGTAGCTCGCCACCGCAGCGGCGCAGAGATCCTCCTCGTCCTGCACCGGGTCGCCGCTCTCGGCCACGGAGGCCACCACGAGCGTGGGGGCACGGTCGAGCTTGGCCGCGGCCTCCGGCCCGGCGGCCTGCTTGAGGCGCTCGCGCGCCTGCGGGCCCAGGACACGGAAGCGCCACGGGTTGGTCAGGTGGTGATTGGGCGCCCAGCGGGCCAGCTCGAACAGCTCTTCGAGCGTCTCGGCCGGCACCGGCTCGGACCCGTAGGCCTTGTGGGTGCGGCGGGTGCGGATCGCCTGCTCGAGCTCCACGCCCGGCGACGCTAGCAAGCTAGTGTCCAGCTCCCCATGGCCTCCGGAACCGTCCTCGTGACCGGCGCCTCCACGGGAATCGGCGAGGCGACCGTCCACCACCTGCGCGAACTGGGCTTCGAGCCCGTGGCGGGTGTGCGACGCGACGAGGACGCCGAGCGGCTCGAGGGCCAGGGCTTGCGCACTGTTCGCCTCGACGTGACCGATACCGCGCAGATCGCCGCCGCCCGCGACGAGGTTGGAGCGGGGCCACTGGCGGGGCTCGTCAACAACGCCGGCATCGCGGTGGCCGCTCCGCTCGAGTTCCTGCCCATCGATCAGCTACGCACCCAGCTCGAGATCAACCTGGTCGGCCAGGTGGCAGTCACCCAGGCCTTCGTGCCCGCGCTGCGCCGCGGGCGCGGGCGCGTGATCAATGTCAGCTCGATCGGTGGCCGGGTGGCACTGCCGTTGCTGGGCGCCTACAACATGTCGAAGTTCGGGCTGGAGGCCTTCTCGGATTCGCTGCGCCGTGAGCTGCGCCCGCACGGCGTGGACGTGGTGGTGATCGAGCCAGGCGGCGTCAAGACCCCGATCTGGCAGAAGGGCAACTCGCTCGCCGATCAGCTGGTCGAGGGCATGCCGCCCGAGATGGACCAGCTCTACGGCAAGGTGATCGCCACGATGCGGAAGGAAACCGACAAGATCGAGCAGAAGCGCGGCCTGCCCCCGCGCGAGGTGGCGGAGGTGATCGGCATGGCGCTGACCAGCGAGCGCCCGCGGGCTCGTTATGTGATCGGCAGCGACGCGAAGGTACGCGCGCTGATGGCCCGACTGGTGCCGGACCGCGTGATGGACCGGCTGATCGGGCGCGCGCTCGGGAGCTGAGCCAATGGGTGGAACGTTCCGCATGAGATACATGCAGAATGTTCCGACCGTCGTCTAGGGAGAAGTGGCCGGCCGCCGGCGAGCACGCAGCCGGCGGCGGAAGAGCCACAGCGCCGCGGCCACCGCCGCGATCGCGGCGACCAGGAGCGCGACGGTGACCGGGCCGTCGTCGTCATCAGCGCGCGCCGCTGCAGCATCCGGCGCCGGATCCAGCTTGAGGCCCCCGTCAGCGGCGCCGGTCTCGCGCTTGGCCTCCGCCGCGCCGGAAGCGCCCGCCGCGGACCCGGAGAGCGCCTCGTCCGCGGGCAAAGCCTCCGCCCCCGGCTTCTCCTTCTTTGCTGCCGTTGGCCCGGCCGGAGTGCTCGCCGCCGCCGCCGGTGCCGGAGCGTCCTCCTCCCGCGCCGGCCGCCGCGCCCGTGGCACCGCCCCTACCGGCAACGCCACGCGCCGCAGCGCGGCCAGCGCCTGCGCCGTCACCCACACCGGGGTCTGGGAGCTCGACGACGAATACGCGACGCTGCCGTCGCGGCGCTGCAGGCGCACGAGGTAGGCCAAGGCCCGGGCGACGGAGCCGGGCGCCGCATCGACGGCAACGAGACCCTGCACCGCGTAGGCCGTGGACTGCGCGTTGGAGCTTCGTCCGGCCCCTGGCCCGAAGCCGCCGTCGGCCCCCTGGCCGGCGCGCAGGTAGGCCACCGCGCGCCGCGCAGCCGCGCTGCGCGCGCGGCCGGTCACGGCCAGGGCCTGCAGCACGGCCCCCGTCATGTCGCTGTCGCTCCCCGAGCTCGGGGCGACCCCGAAGCCGCCGTCGCCGTTCTGCGTGCCCAGCAGCCAGCGCACCGTGGCCGAGCCGGCCGATTCGCCCGCCGCGCGCAGGGCCAGCACGCCGAAGGCGGTGTAGCTCACAAACCCGGCGATCGACCCGTTGGGGCGTCGCTTGCGGCGGATCTCCGCCAGCAGGTCGCGCCCGCCGTAGCTGCGTGGGTCGAGTCCGGCGGCGCGGAGCACCAGCCCCGTCCGCTCGATCTCCCCGATGTCCCGCAGGCCGGGCAGGCTGCGCTTGACGTAGCCGCCCAGCGAACGGCCCCGGCCGCGGGCGACGTCCAGCGGGTTGCGCCCGACGGCCGCCAGCCCCAGGCCCGCCCAGCCGCTGTAGAGCGGGCTGGACGCCTGATCAGGCGCAGCGCCGAAGCCGCCGTCCGCGTTCTGGGCTCGCAGGAGGTAGCGCTCGGCGCGCTCACCGGGGGTCGCCGCTCCGGCGACGAGCGGGAACGCGAGCAACAGCCCGAGCAGCGCCACGGCGGCCGAGGCAGTCGCCGGCGTGGAGGGCCAGTTCACCTCCAGGCGGCTGCGGTAGCGGCGCAGCGAGCGGATGAACAGCGGGCCGATCAGCAGGCAGAAGACAACGTTGCCGACCGCGTGCGCGACGTTGTAGGGCAGCGAGGAACCCGCGACGACGAGGTAGGAGTCGAGGTCCTGCCGCGCACCGAGGGTCCACTGGTAGACGTCCATCCAGGCGCCGAACACGAGCCCGGCCAGCCCGCAGACGCCGGCCAGGACGAAGCGATTGGGCTCCCGGCCGCGGAGCGTGCGGGCGAGCAGCGCGCCGCCCACCCCCATCGCTCCCCAGCCGGCCATCTGCCAGACCGTCCAAGGGCCCTGCGACAGGAAGATGTTGGAGACGATCGCGGTCACCGCCCCCACGACGAAGCCCGGCACGGCCCCGAGCGCGTAGCCCGCGAAGAGCACGATGTCGGTGGTGGGCTTGACGTTGGGTATGGCCGCGAAAGCCAGCCGCCCCACCACCGCCAGCGCGGCGAGCGCGGCCACGAGCGCCAGCACGCGGGCGGGCGGCTTGTCGCGCTCGTACCACGCAAAGCCTGCCGCCAGGCTCAGTGCCAGCACCAGGAAGGACGACGCCTGCCAGCTCATCGCGCCAGCTCCCCGACCGGCTCCGGAGCCACTAGCCCCGCGGCCGCGGTGCCGGGGAGCAACGCCCGGCCATCGGTTATCCGCGCCACCTGAGTCGAGAAGTGGCGCCCGCCGCCGAGCACGTCCGCGGGTGGGCCGTCGGCGATCACCGTGCCCGGCCCGAGCAGCACCACGCGATCGGCGAAGGTGGCGGCGAACTCGCTGTCGTGGGTGGCCACCATCACCCCGGCCCCCGCGTGCGCGAGTAGCTCGATCCTCGCGGCGAGCTCGTCCTGGTGGGTGCCGTCCATTCCCATGGTCGGCTCGTCCAGGAGCACGGCTGCGCACGCTCCTCCCGCCAGCACCACTTCGAGCGCGAGGCGCTGGCGCTCGCCGCCGGAGAGGTCGCGCGGATTGGCCTGCTCGCGACCCGCGAGGCCGGCGGCCGCCACCCCGGCCTCGCCGGCGTCCTCGACCGCATGCTGGTGGATCAGGTAGTCGCCCGGGTTCTGCAGCAGCAGAGCCACCTCGCCGGCGCGCTCGATCCTGCCCCGAGTCGGCGCAACCAGGCTCTTGGCCAGCCGCAGCAGCGTGCTCTTGCCCGCCCCGTTGCGGCCCATCAGAGCGACCCGCTCGCCTGCGGCCAGGTCGAGCGTGACCCCACGCAGCGCCACGGGGCCGTCCTCGATCTCGTACCAGACGTCGCGCAGGCGCAGGGCCGGCGCGGAGCGCCCACCGGCGCGCCGCAGCAGGCGGGTGAGCCTGCTCCGCCGGATGGGCGGTTCGGGACCGACCTCGTCCGGCGCGCGACGCATGCCGCCGCGCTCGAGGGTCGCGCGAGCCTCCTTGACCGTCACCGGCAGGGGATCCAATCCGGCCAGCGAGAACAGCTGCGCGGCCGGCGTGGCCAGGGCTGGTACGGCGGCGGAGGCCCAGGCGAGGAACTCGCCGGGCGACGCATCGCAGGCCACGCGCCCCTCCACCATCGCGACGACGCGGTCCGCGGCGGGCAGGCAGCGCTCGAGCCGATGCTCGGCGATCACCACGGCCGTGCCCCAGTCCTCGTTGAGCCGGCGCAGCAGCCAGACGAGCTCATCGCCCGCCACGGGGTCCAACTGCGAGGTGGGTTCGTCGAGGAGGAGCAGGCGCGGCCCGTGCACCATGGCGGCGGCGATCGCCACCCGCTGCAGCTCACCGCCCGAGAGGGTGTCCGTGCGGCGCTCGAGCAGGTGCGCCACCCCGAGGGCCAGGGCGGTCTCCTCCACCGCTCGCGCGACGGCGCCGGCCGGCTCGCGCCGTTGCTCCAGGGGCAGCTCGAGCTCGGCCCGGACACCGCCCATCACCACCTGGGTCTCGGGCTCCTGGAAGACCGTTCCGCACACCCCGGCGAGCTCGCCCGGCCCGTGCTCGCGCACATCGAGCCCGCCGACCCGCAGCTCTCCCGAAACTTCGCCGCCGTGGAAGTGAGGGACGAGGCCGCAGAGCGCCCGCAGCAGCGTCGACTTGCCCGAGCCGGAGGTACCGGCGAGCACCGTGAAGGTGCCCGGCTGGAGCTCGAGGCTGACGTGACGCAGCGCCGGCCGGGCGGACTCGGGATAGCGGTAGCCGAGGGCGTCGGCCACGGCCAGCGGCGGGCTCATCGGCTCGCCCCCGGCCCGATGCCCAGGCGCGCCCCTCGTCCCGCAAAGGGGCTCAGCGCGAGAAGCACGATGGCCGCGCTGAGCACCCACACATCCGGCCCCCAGGCGATATCGAGCACGGGATAGGGATCCACCGCCCCAACACCCGCAGCCGTCCCGGCGATCGCGACCAGCAGGAGGCCGGACGTCGCGGCCGCAACCCGCACGTCGTGACGCGACCACGGGCGCCGTCGGCGCGGGGGCCGGCCGCCGAGCGAATAGCCGCGCACCTCGAGCGCCGCAGCTACGTCGACCGAGCGATCGAGCGCCCCGGCCAGCGCGGCCCGCACCACGGCCAGGCGGCCGGGAGGGCTGGGCCGGCAGCGGGCGGCGTCGGACATGCGCAGCGCGTCCCGCGCGAGCACCGGTACCAGCCTATTGGCCAGCGACGCCGTCAGCGCCGAGCGGTAGGACACGCGCCGGAACAGGCGCAACAGCTCGTCGGGATCGACCGCCGCCGAGAGCAGTCCGAAGGCCACGACGATCGCCATCACCCTCACTCCGGTAAGCGCCCCGTAGGCGAGCGCCTCGAGCGTGATGTCGATGCGGCGGCCGAGCACCACGCCGCCGCGAATCAGCAGGGTGTCTCCGCCCGCATAGACGAGCGGGTTGACCAGCGCCACTAGCAGGGCCAGCGGGAGCGCCAGCCGGAACGACCGGCCGATCTCGCGGCCGACGCCCGCAGCCACCCCAGCGCCGGCGGTGGCCGCCAGCGTCGCGGCGAGCACGAGCGGATGCCGGTAGAGCGCGGCCGTGAGGGCGAGCGTGCAGCAGAAGGCCGCGCCCACGCCGGCGCGCGCCGCGTGCAGCGGGCTCGGCCGGGGTCGGTAGACGGGAACGAGACTCATCGCACCGTTAGCGGAAGCTTCTCAACCCTGCGGCCCTCGACTGCGACCGCGAAGGCGTCGCGCAGGCGGCGCTCGTCGAGAGCGCGTACGCCCGCCTCCAGGCCCTCCTCGTCCAGCGCGGTCACCACCCAGACCAGCTCTTCCAACAGCGGGCGCATCGCGAGCACGAGGCCGACCCCGTCTCCTGGCCGGACCGTGCGCGACACTCGCCCGTACTCGTCCAGCAAGTCGAGTGAGCGGCCGTCGCGGGCGAAACGCACGAAGACCCCGTTCTCCTCCGGCCCCTGTTCGAGGCTGCCGGCACCGCGCACGATGCGCACCGCGGGCCAGCGGGCGACCGCCAGGCGGGTGACCTCCTCCACCCCCGGCGCCCCCAGCGACGACCCCGAGGTCGACACCCCCGCGCGTTCCAGGGTGTCGCGCGCCTCACTGCAGGCGGGCGACTCGGAGTCCTCGCACTCCACCCGCACCGGCCGGCGCTTGCCCTCGAGCCCGTTCAGGAAGGGCTCGGGGAACGCGCCGACGATCGCGGGCACCCGCATGGTCACGCGCCAGTCGCGGCGGTCCCACTGCACGCGGTCGCCCGGCGAGAGCTCGAACTCGGCCGCTCCGACCTCCGCCTCGACTCCGTTGACGAAGTAGAACCAGTCGACCTGGCCGCCGGCGCCCCTGCTTTCGAGGCCGTCGATCGAGTCGACGAAGCGCCCGCCGAAGGAGGTATCCACTTCGAACTCCGACTGCAACAGCCGCATCACGGTCTGGTCCTCGCGAACGGTGTCGACGCGGGCCGCGTCGACCGTGGTCTTGCCGAAGTCCCGCGTCACGCGAACCTGCGCGCCCTCGCCTCCGCGCTCGTCGCCCTCACCCAGCCCACAGCCCGAGACCGCGGCCGCGGCGACGCAGAGGAGCGTGGCGAGCCGTCTCACCTGACGAGCACGTGCGCCGGGAACGACGCCACGAGGCCCTCCTTGCGGGCCACCAGCGTATGTGTGCCCTCCGCCAGGCTGAGCTGGACGGTGCCGCCGGCTCCGGTGACCCCGCTGACGGCCGAGTTGCCCACGGTCGCCCCCTCCACGGGCGCCCCGCGACCCTCGTCGTCATAGCCGCGCACGCTGGCTGTGACCAGCCCGGGCTGCGCGGTGGTGGTGGTGAGCTCGAGGGTGCGCTGACAGCCACCGTCGCGCAGGCGGCAGTAGAACCAGGTCACGCGCTGGCCTTGGCGCAGGCGGCCGCTCCCGAACGCGCCGGAGGGGTCGGCGGCGCCGGCCGTGGCGCCGCGGCGGCCAACCTTGTAGGCCCAGCCGTTCCGGCCTCGGTTGCGCTCGCCGCGAACCGACTCGACGAACAGCCCGGCGCCATCCCGCGTCCTGCTCGAGCAGGAGCCGAAGTCGAGCAGCCTGAGCCGGCCGATGTGGCTGCGTACGAGCGCAGCCAGCGCCGTGCCCTGCGCCACCGCGCAGCGGTGCCGGCCGACCTTCACGCGGACCTCATTCGCCGCCGCCCTCTTGATCACTACCGTGCCGGTGCGGAAAACGACCATCTGCTCGACGGTCGGGGCCGGGCCGGCCGCCTGCGCGGCGGGCGGCGGCGCCGCCGCGCCCGCGAGCGCAGCGACGATCAGGCCGAGCGCCAGAGGACTTCCGGCGACGGGCGCCGCGCGGCTCATGGCGAAGGCGCCACCGCATCGAGCTCCACCGGCCCGCCGCCGAGCGAGCGCAGTACCAGCCGGTGGCGCCCGTCAGCGAGGCCGCCGCGGCTCCAGAGCAGGCTCCGGTGGCCTGAACGCCCGCGAACGTCGAGCGTACGGCTCCTGCCGTCGAGGGTCACGCGCAGCTTCCCGCCCTCGGCAAGCTTGCGCCCGACGAGGGCGATGTTCTCGCCCTCGAAGGAGAAGCGCGCCGTGGCTCCCGCGCCGCCGGCGCGGATCACCGTGCTCCCCCAGGCGTTCTCGGCCTTCACGCGCTTCCAGCCCTTCTTGGAGAACCGCCATAGGCCGCGGTTGCGATCGTCCACCGGCACGACCACGGGCGCGGTCTCGACGCTCGTCTCGTTCAGCGCACGGTCGAAGGCGGTGATGCGGAAGCGATAGGTGGCGCCGGCGTCGCCGCGGAAGTGGAGCGCGTTGGCGGCGGACCTGTCGAGCAGCTTGCGCCAGGCTTCCTCGCCGGCCTTGGCGACCCCGACCGAGTAGTACCTCACGCCGCTGCCGGCCTTGTCGTCACCGGCCCACGAGATCAGCATCGTGCGCGAGCGGCCGCGGCTGCTGGCCAGGTTTCCCTTCTGCCCGGCGGGCGTCTGGGCCGCGAGGGCCGGCCCTGCGGTATCGGTGGAGCTGCAGGGATCGGCCCCGGCGGGGTCGACGCACAGGACGAGCGTGCCCGAGCGGACGGCGTCGGGGCGGTCTGCCTTGAGCCGATAGATGCCCTTCTGGGCGAAGCTGAGAGTGGCCAAGCCGTCCGAGCCGGTGGCCACGCCGTTGACGGTGGCGCCGGCGGCCGGAGCCGCTGGATCGGGCGCCGTGTCGATCACGCGCACGCTGACGGGCTGACCGATCGCGGCGTTGCCGGGTCCCTCGAGCCGAAGGACCGAGGTCTTCGAGAAGGCGTCGAAGGCGAAAACGACCTCGTCGCCGGGGTTCACCCTGGACTGACAGCCACCGGTCTGCGCGAACTCGCCGTTCTGAATGAAGCCCCAGAACTGGCTGGTGGTGGCCGATTCGTCGGCCACGCGATCGACGCTGAAGTCGGCGAAGCCGTCGAACCAGGCCCCGTCCCAGCTGAATCCGTTGGCGCGGGCGGCGTCGTCGAGAGCAGCAGTGGCAGTGGCCCCGGGCGACGGGTATGCCCCATTGTTGGTGCCGTCACAAGGATGAGGCCCTCCGCCGGCGGCGGTGGTCAGGTCATGACCATCGCTCACCACCTGACCGTCGAAGATGGTCTTCGAGGCACCCTCCACCCGGAGGGTCACATTGGTTGGCACGGCAACGGCGGCCGGTGCGGCGACGGAGAGCAGGACGAGCGCTCCTGGCAGAGTGCGTCGGAAGCGGAAGGACATCGGGCCACCCTTTCCACGAGGGTCGTATGGGCTGCGGCCGGAGTCAGGTCTCCTGGCTTGGGGCTCCTCGTCGCGCCTTCCCAGGGAACCGTCGGGTTCCCCAGTGGCTCAATGCGACGGCTCTGCGCCCGTCACAGTGGCGGGACCGCGCCGGATTCACACCGGACTTCCCTCGACCACCGGCCGATGAACGACGTCATCCTACCCCCGATTGGCAATCGCGCTTCTCGCCGCTAGAATCGCCGGCCGGCAAGCCGCCATCGTCCAGGGGACTAGGACGCCGCCCTCTCACGGCGGAAACCGGGGTTCGAATCCCCGTGGCGGTACTCACCGCTTTGCGGTGCGGGTTTGCGGAGGTGGTAGCGGGAACGATTCACGCGGGTTCCTCCAGCATGTCCGCCGGTGAGGCGGCGAGCTGATCCACATCCCCAGGTAGATGTCCGCCGTGGTGAGCATCGAGCGGTGGCTGAGCAGTTGGGACGGCCTTCAGGTTTCCCGTCGCGTCGAGCATGTTCTGGCCCGCGGTGTGCCTCGCCTTGTGCATCCGCTCACCCTTGGTGGTGCCCTCAGGGACGACGCCCGCCCGAGCGAGGCAGCCGTACCACCAGTCGTGCAGGGCGTGGTTCGATATCTGGGTGTCAGGGAGGAGCTTCGAGCCGTAGCGATTTCCCCGCCGACCGGGCATGAGGTAGTGCCCCGGTTGTGCCTCGGTATCAAGGATCAGCCGCTCGAGGTCGTGCCAGAACGCAGGGTCGGGGATCGGAAGGGTGTGGACCTTGCCGCCCTTGGCGAACACGGTGACCGTCTTCCGTACGTGATCGAAGTGCTTGAGTCGCACCTCCCGGACCGATCCTTTGCGGAGGGCGTAGGTGAGCATCAACCGGAGAACGAGCCTGTCCCGGAGGTCCTCCTGGCTTGCGACGATCGCCCGGAACTGGTCGCGGTTGAACGTCTCCCTGTGAGGATCACGCACCTTCGCCCTCTCGATAGCGAGGGTAGGGTCGCCGTGGAGGGCACCGCGGAGGGTCTGGTACTTGAAGAAGTCCCTCACGACCGACAGGCAGGAGTTGTAGGTCCGAGGTTCCTTGTCGCCCCAGTGGGCGTCCATGAACTCCTCGAGCCGCTGTGTCCCCACCGGGGGCTCGAAGTCGCTGATCTCCAGGTCGGGGAAGTAGCGGGCCAGCTTGTCCAGCACCGCCTCGTACTTCCGGTACGACCCCTTGGTGAGCCGCTTCCGCTTCATGCGGAGATAGGCGGCTGCCTCCATGCCCAGTGGGAGGAGCTGGTAGCTCTTGTCTCGCACGGCTTCACGCATAATCCGCGCTGCCTCCGCGACGGTCAAGGCATCTGCGCGATTCGCGCTCACAACGCACCCCCGGCAACGTATGAACGCTTTCTGGGGCCTCCCCGCTCGTGGTCGGACCCCTGGGCCGTCCTCCACGCCAAGGCACGGCAGGCGGCGCAGCAGAACCGCGCGTGCCGGCGATGGTGAACGAGCGAGGCGCCGCAGGCGAGGCACTGGCGGGGCTTCACGCCACCGCCCCCTGATGGAGCGGCAGGGAGAGAACTCGGCTTGTGGTGCCTACCGGGTCGCCAGATCCGGCAGGCTCAGGATCGTCAGGGTCCCCGGAGTCCCCACCACGAGACGAGCTGCGGGCCACCGCGCGCTTGCGCGGCTGGCCCCCGCCAAGCCGGCGAGTGCCGCGGGCCCGGACGTGCGGCCGGACGGCCGGCCGCGCCTTGAGACGCTCACCCGCCGGTTCGAGGCGCTGAAGCTTGTCGGCGTGCTGGGCCATGTCGGCAGCGGCGAGCCGGATCGCTTCGTCGATCGTCTGTCCCGCCGCCGGGGCAACTTCGCCCGCCTGGAGCCCGGCGAGCCTGTCGGCGTGCCACCGGTACTTGGCGAACCAGGCGACCGGGTGGCCGGTAGGGCCTAGCTGAGCGCCACTGGAGCCCATGACCGCTTTTTGACACGCAGATACACGAACCCGGGATCATCGCAAAGGCGCCGGACAGGCTCCGGAACAACGAACGCCCGCCGCTAGGCGGGCGCCCGAAACGTGTACTGCTGTGCCCAAGACGAACCAACTATCACTGTACAGCGGTTACCGGTCGGGCCCGCGTGTAGACCTCAGCCAGAACCTCTGGCCGCGCAGCACAAGGCCGAGGAGGTGGCCAGCGTTCCCTTGTCGAGGGGCGGCGCCGTGCCACCACACTAGGGGTGTGCTCCTGGCCCAGGCGGTGCGGTCGACCGCCTCTCCCCCTGGAAGCGCGAATGTTGCGCGAGCGGGCGTACCCGCATCACCAGCGGTTTCGTGTTACCTCCTGCGCTCGGCTACGCCGCCTCGGGCGTTACGCCGCCTAGATCGAACATCAGCGCCGCGAGCGGCGCGCGCTGGTTGCCTGCCGAGTAGGCTCATCCAATGGCCGGCGACGACGAGCGCGACGAGCATGACGAGCACGTCAGGCGCCGGCGCCGGGTGCACGGGCGCGCCGCCACCACCCACGAGCGGGCCGCCCGCACCGAGCGCGAGGCGGCCGACACCTCCGATATGTTTGGCGACGCCGAGGCAGCCGAGCGTCACCGCGAGGCCGCTCGGGAGCAGGAAGGCGACGCCGACCACGAGCGCCACAAGGCCGACGAGGAGCGGTAGCAAACCAGGCCAGCTTCCGGGGCGCGGCACCAGCGCGGTGCCGACTTCCCGCTCACTTCGAGTGCCTGGGAAGTGGATACTTCTGCATGCCGTGGTTGCGCCTGGCGCTTTGGTGTGGGTCGGCTGATGTCCCCGCTGGTGTCGGAGGGCATCGCCGTCCGCAGGAGCGGCTAGCGAGGTGCGCGAAGGCCGAGCGCCTTGCTCGGGCGCGTGCCGTTGGCGCCTAGGTGCGTCTAGCGAACCGGCTAGTCCCGGTGGTCTTCAACAGCTGTGGGAACTGAGAGAGCGGCATGCCCTCGGGGATGAGACCTCTACCGCAAAAGACAGTCCTTCGTCGTGTCGCCAACAACCTGTCCGGCCTCAGTGACCGTCTCGACGAAGCCCCGACCGCCGCACTCTTGGCACGGCACCTTGACGGAGATCGTCAGCTCGGCCGAAGAATGCTGCCCACCCTGCATCTCAAATCAATCTAGCGTTGGACCGCGGGGTGCGAACCGTCCCTCGCCGCGAACCCAGGAGAACTGGCCCCGCAGGCGATCCCGTCCGCCCCCATGAGAGCAAATTGTCGTGTTCGCCCTCAGGCGTCTGGAATCGTTGGCCACAGGGCCAGCCAGAACGATGGTACGCCGATGATCGCGCTAGGCCCACCTCCGCCGTCACCGCCGCCAGGATCGAACATCCGCGCCTCGCTCGCTCCCCGGCTTGTGGGATTCGGCGGGGCGCGGCGGTAGCGACCTGGCCGCTCCCCACAGCCCGCCACGGCGAGTAGAAAGCCGCTGGTCCCCCAAGCCACCTCCGGGCAAGGCTCGCCCCCCTCAAACTTTTCCGGGCCCTATCCAGGACAGCGCCGGACTGTCGCTTTGCATGGAAACCAACACTCTGCTCAGCGCGACAGTGACTTGCGAAAGCAGGGGTTCAGCGGCGTGGGATGTCCCCGCACGCGATCACTTCGTATGGGTGCGCGGGCTTGTGCACGTTGATCGAATAGCCGCCGCTCGTCCGCGCGGTCAGCTCTGTCGTGATCACGGTCTCTGACCGCCCGTGATCGAGCGCGCTCAACCCGTCCTCGACCGTCGCCAGCTGCTCGCCAAAGCTGCCCATTGCCCGGTACTGGGCACACGTCACATCGTGGATGTGGGCCGGGTTGCTCCCGCCGGTGTCGGGGCTGATCCTGATCTTCACCCGCATCCCCTCGCGGTTGGCGGCACCCGGCACCGAGGCGGTCGCCTCGGTCGCCTCCAGGGTCGCCTCGCCGTTGCGGCCCGAGTGATTCTCCTCGTGCAGCGCGAAGGTGATGGCTGCCGCCTTTGAGTTCCCCTCACTCGGTGGTCGCGCAGACTGCTCATCGCCACATCCGACGAGGCCCAGCGCCCCGACGATCACGGGATAGACGCAGAGAAGCCGCATGGCGTCAGGTTTGGCCACCGTCGCAGGAACGGGCAGCGATTACAAGCTCGGCGAGGTTCTTACCGCGACGACAGTGGCGATCTCCACCCTCCAACTGGACGGCCAGATGGATGTACGTCGGCCAGACTCGCCTTTGGGACGCCGCGGAGGAGTCTGGACGAGCCTGGCGCTCGCATCGCATCGAGGCAGATGCGATAGCGGCGGTCCGACGGACCGGCTATCGAGTTGGACGAAAAGCAGTAGCCGCGGGGCGTGGCTCCTCGCGGTAGTGATCCGCACTATTGATCCCTCAGCCGATACGGGCGGGGCAAAACCATCCGCCTGCTAGCTGGCGCAGAAGTCCTGCACGGCCCGCTCGGCGTCCTGGACGGCCTTGGGGTAGTCGCCGAAGAAGAACTCGGCCGCCGCGCGCCTGCCGCCAAATTCCTGTACGGCGTTGGAGATGACCTCTGCCTGGCAGGTCGGCTCGCCGGGTCCGCCTGTGGGCTGAGCCGCCGCCGAAGGCACGGCTACGCCAACGCCAATCGCACCGACTGCGAGTGCGACGACAAGCTTCCTCATGGTGCTCCTTCCGTTGGACAGGTGCTGGCCTACCACACGCGGAGGGGTAGGTCTAGGTGTCCGTGCAGGACGGTGGTCATCCGTACTTTCGACCCCCTGCTCCTGCTTTGCATGGAAAGGAGCAGCCAGGCCGGCCGTGGATCTGGATGGCCGCGTTGCTCCCTTTCGCGCAAAGCGCAACTCGAGGCCGGAGTGCTCCCTCGCATGGAAGCCGGAAGTCGGGACCTCCGGCGGGAATGTCCGTTTGATCGCTGCCCTTCCGACGACTAGGCTCGACAGGACTTCGAAGGAAGGAAGACCATGAGCGACGACAGCGAGACCGCGATTCTCGCGGGAGGCTGCTCCTGGATCATGCAGCAACTGCTGCGCCACCCCGACGGGGTCATCTCAACGCGTGTGGGATGGACCGGCGGCGAGGGCGACAACCCGACCGAGGAGAACCCTCAGGGTCATGCCGAGGCGGTCGAGGTCGTCTTTGATCCAGAGCGGCTCTCCTATCGGGACCTACTCGAATACTTCTTCCAGGTCCACCGGGCCGACCTTGGCGAAGATCTCATCGGCTCCATCTACCGCTCAGAGATCTTCCATACGAGCGAGGAGCAGCGCGGGGTGGCCGAGGAGACGATCGCCGACGTCGACGCCTCGGGCCACTGGCTCGGCAAGACCGTGACTGAGATCAGCGAGGCTGGCCGCTTCTGGGAGGACCCGGCCGAGAATCAGGACTATTTCCAGCGCTTTCCGGACTATCCGGAGGGCAGCAAGCCCCCCTTCCCGCGCACGGGTGTGGAAGCTGCCAACCGCGAGATCACGGCTTAGAAAGTTCCGCTTCGGACGAAGCCGGGCAGCGCGATGGCCTTCGACCGCTTGCGCTTGGTCCTGGGAGCGGGAGCGGTCGCCAAGCTGGCGTCGCCGTGCCGTTGCCCCGCCGCTGTTTGGCCCGATCCTCGGGTTCGTTCTACGAGCCCGAGGAGGGGTCATGTCACAGCTGTTGCTCGATCGCGCTGGTCGACGTCGCTCACCGGCGACTATGCGGGGGTTCCACACCGGTCGCCCGCCGCGCAACAAGGGCCTGCGCTACCCCGCGGACCCACCGAAGGTTGAGGAGATCGTCGCCGTCATGCGCACCGCTGGCCACGGCGCCCACGCTCGCCGCCTGCGCGGCCTGATCGTGATCTTGTGGCGCGCCGGGCTACGCATCCAGGAAGCCCTCAGCCTCGCTGAAGCCGATCTCGATCACCGCCGCGGCGCGTTGCTCGTCCGCCACGGCAAGGGCGGACGACGCCGCGAGGTCGGCATGGATGAATGGGCCTGGGAGGAGCTTCGCCCGTGGCTTGAGCTGCGAGTCAAACTTCCGGTCGGTCCGCTGTTATGCGTCATCAACGGACCAACGCGAGGGCGGCACTGGGCCAGTGCGGCCGCCCGAGCGGAGCTGCGCCGGACCGCCGTCGCCGCCGGGGTCCGGCGGCGCTTCGCGCCGCACCAACTCCGGCACGCTCATGCCGTCGAACTCGCTCGCGAAGGCGTGCCGCTGATCGTCATCCAGCGTCAGCTGGGCCACAGCAATCTCGGCATCACTTCGATCTACCTGCAGGGCATCGACAACGCCGAGATCATCGAAACCGTCCACGCCCGCCGCGCCCCGATGATCCCGGTCAGCACATCGCTCCGACTCTGATCGAAAGCCGATCGCAGCGCCGCTAGTCGCGCCAAGCGGCACTCGAGCAGCGAAGGCTCCTTCGCCTGAAAGTAGGAGTGTCGAGCGCTACGCCTCGACTAGCACGATCAGGGTGTCGGCCCGAACGCCGTCATGCGCCATCGCATCGGCGGCTTCCTGGGACTGCATCGCGGTCTGAAACGCCGCCATGTCGGGAACGTCGGCGAGCACCGCCGCGCGACTCGGGTTCTCCGGGTCGAGGAACGTTCGGATGCTGATGCCGAGGGGGCCGAAAAACTCCTCCCGCTTCGGTGAGGCGAGCCAATGGTCGCGGTCATCGATCTCGTGGTACGCAATCACTGTCGGCATCCCAAGTCCTCCTTCTGGGGTTCTGGCCCCGCGGTGGTTCGTCCCACCCTCGGGGTCGCTGCCGGCCGACTCTGACGGAACGGTTAACCCCATGCAACCGTGGGCTCGTCTCGCTGCCCTTCTTCGCGCAAAGCGCTAGCGACCGACGGCAGGAAAACAGGCTCGGACTTGGTCTGAGGTGCGAGCCGCTGGTCGCCGGCCGAGGGTTGGCGTCCGTTCGAGGTAGAGGTCTCGTTCGGTCCGCTGTCGCTGTCGCCTGTCCTCGAGGGTGATCTGCCGCTGACGCTGGTGCGGGCCAGTCGCCATCTCCAATGCCGGCGGGCGACGGTGCGGAGGCTCGCGTGCTGTGCCATCGAGGGGAAATGCGCAACCCGCTAGGGCTGACTGTGGATGCGGTCCCACCAAGCAGCCCCTGGGAGAACGTGTCGGAAGTACACGGCGCAGCCGCGCGGCAGGTGCCAAGCGCTCGGGAATCGACTGGGCGACCGGGCTCGACTAGGGTACGCGCGCACATGAAGCTGTTCAGCCAGGACAAGAAGGTCGAGTCGCTCAAACGCGCACCTCTCTTCGCGGGTCTTTCGCGTAAGGAGCTCATCCAGCTCGCCCGATTGAGCGACGATGTAGAAGTTCCGGCCGGCAGGGTGCTCTGCGAGGAAGGCGACCGAGGGCGGGAGTTCTTCGTGCTCGTTCAGGGCGAGGTCGATGTCGCCAGGAAGGGGAGGCGCGTGGCAACGCTAGGCGCGGGCGACTTCGTCGGGGAGATCTCGCTGCTCGAGCCGACGCCGCGTACTGCCACGGTCACGGCGAAGACGCCGCTGCGCTTCTTCGTGCTCACGCCCAAGGACTTCAAGCAGATGCTCGAGGAGAACCCGAGCGTTGAGCACAAGGTCCTGCGGGCGCTCGCGCGGCGAGTCCTGGAACTCTCCAGGGATCCGACGCTCGCCTAGGACCGGGCATCCCTGGAGCGTGAGCCCTAGAGCGCTTAACGTCAGCGGCGGAAACTGCTTTGCCGCATCGGGCCGTGGTGTCGAGGCGCTGGCGGCCTGCCCAAGAGGCAAAGACCCGGTCGGGCCAACCGGGGGCACGGCGAGTTGAAACCCACCGGCTGGCTCTTATCGGCGCGGCTCCCGTGCGTACTGCGCCTGAGCCATGGAACGGCTTCCCCTTTCGCGTGGTAGGAGCGGCGCGCGAAGCTGTCGACCGGTTCGTGGAGGCACTTCTCCTTTCGCCTGAACGAGCAGCGCGGGCCAGCCGGCACGTCAAGCGGTCGGCTCCTCCGTTGGACGAAAGCAGGAGCCGGGGCCATGGATGCTCGCGGTTGTCATCCGCACTTTCGACCTCCGCTGCTCCTGCTTTGCATGAAAAGCGGCGGTCTCCACGCCGACGGATACCCCGGGCAAACATTCGTTGCGCGGCTCCGTGTCGAGAGGAGTAGCTTTGGCCTGCAAAGGATGGAGCCGGCTTGACCGGCCCAGCTAATTGCTTCGTCCGCCCTCCCGGCCTCCACCCAGAGAACAATGGGCCTCGGCTGAGGCCGAAGGGAGTGGTAGCCATGCGAAAAGCGATCATGATCGCCGGCCTCGTTCTCGCGCTCGGCGTCTTGGCCCCCGCTACGGCCCTGGGCAAGGCGGGTGGCACGGATCGTCCGATCCAAGGCAATGGCTCGGGAACCACCGTCGTTGACCTCGGGACCCTGGCTTTCGTCACCGATGGAACGGGGACCGTGAGCCACCTGGGGCAGACAACTGTTCACATCGACGGAGTGCTCACACCCACCGGCCCGAGCACCTTTACCGTCGCCGGTCCCCTCACCCTCACCGCCGCGAACGGCGACCAGCTGTTTGGCGATTTCAGCGGCAGTGGGACGAACGTCGCTTCGGGAGGCTCCACAGGCACGACGGCCACCACGATTACCGGCGGCACGGGGCGCTTTACGGGCGCCAGCGGAAGTGTCAGCGGCCCGTTCACCCAGACGCCGATTTCCATGAGCGCCACGACGGCGACCTTCGCCACCACGTTCTCGCTGAGCGGCACGATCAGCTACTAGCGAACCCGAGTCGGGAGACATCAAAGGGGACCCTCGTTGATGAGGGTCCCCTTCATTTGGTCGACGGGCGGTGCCGTTAGGCGTCTGCGACCGCAACCGCCGCCTTGGACGAAAAGCGGGAGTGAGCGGGCTGGCTCCCGGCCTGCATGGAAAGGGGGCAGTGGCCGACAGAGTGGATCTTGAGGCGGCGCGCTGGTGACTTTCGCGTCAAGCGGTAGCCATCCCTCCCGACGCTCCAGCCCGCAGGTTCGCGCTGTCTGTCGTGGCGACTCAGCGGGGGAGCGGCTGCCAAGTTGGTGCGCTCACCTCGGCCCAGGGGCCTGGGTAGTCGAGCCCTTGGTCCGGTCCGTCGACTACTCGTCGTTGCCCGCGTCCGTCGGCGCGCATTATGTAGAGGTCGTAGTCGCGGATGAAGGCGATGTACTTGCCGTCCGGCGACCACGCCGGGTCGCTGTCGCCGAAGTAGTCGGTCAACCGCCGCAGCCGTCGACCCTCTGCGCTCATGGTGAAGATGTGCCGGCGTGCAACGAATGCGATCCGGCTCCCATCGGGCGACCAGTCGGGCTGTTGGCCTGTTCCCCAGTAGCGGCCAAACAGCCGCCGCAGCCGCGAACCGTCGGGTCTGATCGTGTATGTCCCGTCCTTGAGGCCGACAGATCTGCCGCCCCGGTCGTCGTAGTTGACGAACGCGATCGTGCCTGTCGTCGACCAGGCGGGCCAGCGAACCTCCTGGGCTATAACCCGGCGGAGGGCCGTCCCATCGCGGCGCACGGTGTAGAGCCAGTTGCAGCAGAGGCTGTGGCCTAGGAAAGCAAGCCGCCGCCCGTCGGGCGACCAGGTAGGCTCGCCATCGCCGTTGGTCAGCTGCGGCAATAGCCGCAACCCCGTGCCGTTGGCGCGAATGATCGCGAGCCGGCTCCCCTGCTGGAAGGTCAGCGACCTGCCGCGCGGCGACCAGACCGGCCCGGACTCGCCAACTCCCTGCCCAACCGGAAACGCGCCCAGGACGCGCCGTCCACGGCCGCTCGGCAGCACCGTCTCGATGCTCGACGAGAACAGCTCGGGCTCGCACCCATGTGGCATCGGCAGACACGGATCCGGCAGCCGCCACTTCTCCACGACGAAGGCGACCCGACCGTTCGCCCCAGGGAACGCAGCCCGCGCATCCCCAACCCCGATCGCGAGCAAGAACCCAGTAGCGAGCGCAAGCCAACCCAGCGAACCGAGCTTGCCTTGCCCTCTGGTTGTCATACCCACGTTCCCTCTTCAGAGGCCACCCGACCCAGAAACCCATACTACGCCCGAAAGGTGCTCGCGATCAATTACATCGCTGGTCGGACTGTTGCTTCGCATGGATCCCAGCAGTCTTCTCGGCCGCGACGTCGACTTGTGCAAGCAGGCGAAAGCAGCAGCGCGACCCCGGTCCGCACCGCGCCGCTCCTTCCACGCGAAGGCGGTAGTCGAGCTTGGCCCTTGCGCGAGTGCCCAATGCCTCAAAGCGGTAGCGCCGTCACCGGGGGGCTCGCTCGCCGCCCGGGCTACTCCTCCTCGCGCACTGCGCAAGCGACGATGTTGGAAGCTCCGTCCTCTCCGGACTTGACGGTCGCCGACGCGGTGCCTTGCACTGCGTCCACGGAGTCGAGCCGCGTCGCGCTCCCGCTGGTGCTCCGCTGGGAGTGTCAGCCTGGCTGACACTCAAGAGCGTCGCAATCAGGTGAAGCGATGGGTGCTCGGCGCGGCGGGCGTGTCAGCGCGGCAAATCCCGCAACTGCGGTAGGGCTGGGTATGGCGAGATTCGTTGTCCCCAGTTAGGGTGGCCCGTGATCGGGGCTCTCCGCTGTCGGCGAGACATCCTCAACTGGCCCTGGAAAGGATCCCGAGATGCGAAGAATCGCGCTGGCCATCTGTCTCCTCGCCTTTCCGCTGGCGTCCGCCGCAGGTGGCGGTGTCTTGGCGCAGACTGCTCCGCTTAGCTGCGGCGACACGATCACGGTCGACACGACGCTCGACCGCGACCTCTCGAACTGCCCGAACAACGGCATCGTGATCGGCGCGGACGGCATCACGCTCGACCTGAACGGACACACGATCTCCGGCGACGGCAAGCTGGTCAGGCGATGCCCGCGCCGGCAGATTTGCGACGTCGGTGTTGCCAACGACGGGCACGATGGCGTCACGGTGCGAAACGGCTCGGTGGGGCATTTCGCAAGCGGCGTACTCGTCGGCAGGGCACGCGAGAACCGCGTGCTGAACATCTCCTCGTCTCAAAACACCTTCTTCGGCTTCGTGGTCTTCAGGTCGGCGCAAATCCTGGTCCGCGACAGCTCGGGAAGCCGCAACATCGCTCCCGACGGCGACGGGATGGGGTTGTTCGAGTCGCATGACGTTCAGATCGTCGACAACGAATTCCGGCGCAACCCCGGGCCCGGCATCCACGTCCAAGCTTCCACCGACAATTTGATCAAGGGGAACCTGATCTCGCACTCCTCGCCCGGGATCTTTCTCGGGGGCGAAAGGAGGGCGGACCGGGCGGACCGCAACCAGGTACGACGCAACCGCTTCGTTCGAAACGCAGCCGGCGTCCTCCTCGGCAGGGGCAACCGAAACGTGATCGCCCGCAACCGCCTCTCGCGAGACGGAGACGGCATCGCGATCGAGAACGCACGCGGCAATCTGGTTGCGCTCAACGTCATTCTCGACGCTCGACAGAGCGGCATCTACCTCGGACTCAACGAGCCTCCGATCGGCGGCGTCGACAACGTCGTTCGCCGAAATGTGGTCAGGAGGAGCGGCGAGGATGGGTTCAAGGTCAGAAGCAAGGACCACCACAGCCTCCTCAAAGGCAATCTCGCAAGGCGGTCGGGAGACGACGGGTTCGACGTCGAGAGCAGCTCGACGAAACTCGTCAGGAACCGGGCCGTAGGCAATGACGACCTCGGCATCGAGGCCGTCGAAGGCGTCAGCGACGGCGGCGGAAACCGGGCCAGCGGGAACGGAGATCCGTGCCAGTGCGTGAACGTGAGATGCCGGTAGCCGCGGCGGCCGCTATCGCAACGGACAAGAAGCATTCGCGCGGCCATGCCGTTCTGGTGCCGTCGTCGCATAGGCAGAGCATGGGTGCTCTGACCGGCCGCGCCCGCTACCTTCTCAGGCCTTCGCTTTCCGCAATCGCGTGATACCAACCGCCTCGAGCGTGAAGCGCGGAGTGTCGCAATTGCGCGAATCCGGGCAGCGCGACGACTGGATCGGACCGACGTTCGATCACTGCTCCTTTGAGGCATTAGGAGCACCCGGAGATGTGCGGCACCCTCCTTGGCGCGACAGCCGGCGATAGCCGTACCGAGCACGGCGACGAGTTCCGACTACTGCTGCGGCCTTCGGGTCGATGGGTATCCGGCGCCCTTTCTGACCAGCAGTAGTCGCGGTTTCGACATTCTCCTCACTCAGACGCGCGTCCGAGAAGTCGGCGTCTCGTCGCAGGCGAGCCAGTTGTACGTCCTCACCGCCGCGCCGAACCTCGAGCACCTCCACCGCGTTTTCGCCGCGGCGAAAGGCGCGGGGCGAAAGGAGCGCTCCGAATCGACGATCGTCGCCGTCGCGGTAGCTGCGCGTCAGCGCCTGCACTCGCCCGTTGACCGAAATCGCGAGCTGGCGCTCGGGGCCCGTGCCTGAGAGCCGGCCGGTGACGAACACGGGCAGGGTTGTCCCTCGCGGGTCGACTGAGCGAAAGAGGGACTCGTTGTCGAGCTCGACCTGCCAATCCGAACGTCCCAGCGGCCCCTTGGTGGCAACATCAGCCCCGACGAGCGCCGCCGTGCCCGGCGTGCGAAAGACGTCGGCCCACCCTGTCCCGAACACCGCCTCCGAAAATGCGAGTAGGGCGTCCCGGCGCCGGACGAAGTCGGCAAACGCCACGGTCGCCTCGCCGCTTGGATACGACAACACGGTGAGCGGATCCTCGTGTCGTGCCTTGAGCAGTGAGCGCCCGACGGTCGTCCAGGAAAGCCTCGTGTCGAGATGATCGGCGATGGTTGGGAGCACGTCAGTAGTCCCCGCCTCGCCGTCGTCCACGCGCCCTCGGCGCTGACGCCTCCTTCAGAACACGCTCCAACCGCCGAGCACGCTCCAACCGCTCAACCGTGCGCAACGCCGACGCCTTCGCCTGCGCGCCCCGGCCCGAGCGCGGTTTCGAACGCGCCAGCCACGCAACTCGGCGTCAAGGTCGTCAGCGGGCTCATTTGGGCTCATTTTGGGCCGTTTTTCCGAGGCTTTCCTTATGCCGCGTCATCGGGCGGTCGCTAGCCCGCGGCTGGGGGCTGCGCGACCCTCGCCTCCCAGCCGATCGCGTACCGCAAGCGTCCTCGTCCCATCGTTGACCCGGGGTGACGACGGTGAGAGCATCGAAGCAACGCAATCTCCAACAATGGAGGCCTACATGCGACGCGCCGCCATCATCTCTGTGTGCGTGGCGGGCCTGGTTCTCGCGGCCGCTCCAGCGGCGCTCGGTGACCCGCCGAAGCCGCTTTACCAGGTCGACTGCCCTGGACTTTCCCCGGTCATCGTTACGTCCCCGGACCACGCTGCGGCCGGGATGGACCTTGAGAGCACCCACGTCTTCGTGGGGCCGCCGGGTCACGTTCCCGAAGGTCAAACAATTACCTGCACCGTTTCCGAGTTGCACCCCGGTGGTGAAGTCTTCGAGGTCGCGTTCCTTATCGCTCCCGCGACTCACTGACTCGGACCTTTCAAAATTCTCGAAGCCGTCGGGCTGCCGGAGTAGGCGATGTCGCAGGAGAACGTCGAGGTCGTGCAGCGGCTCATCAAACACTGGGAGCAAGGAGACTGGCGCTGGGGAAGGGACATCTTCGACGACCAGTGCGAGGCCGTTTTCAGCGCTTCCTGGTTTCCGGAAGCCGACCACTACCGCGTCGGGGCAGACGCGCTCCATGCTTGGACCGGCTTCACAGACGCCTTTGAGACCTTCGAGGTCCGGCTCAACAGGATCATCGATGCAGGCGATCAGGTCGTCGCGTTAACTCACCTTCGGGCTCGGGGGCAAGCCAGCGGCGCGGCTGTAGATGCGCTCACCGGGGGCATCTTCACACTGCGAGGCGGCAAGATCGTTCGGTATGTGCTGACCGACGCGCGAGAAGCCCTCGAAGCCGTGGGGCTGCGGGAGTAGTTGCCCTCGCCGCCCCGATCTGGGAGGAGGGCTGTCCCCGGCCATTCCACAGGTCAAAGGTACTTCTGGATCGTCCTCATAAAGCCCTCGGCGGCGGCACGACCCACCCGCCAGGCAATCCGCTCGTACCAGTTGTAGGCCTTGGGCGGCCGCTTACTTCGTGTAGCCATCCACCTGCATTCTCGGGAAAGCCGCGGACGGCATCGGCCGCCCTGGCGCGGTGTCTTTCGGGCGGCTTGCTAGTGGCCGGGCTTGAGCGCGGATCGCCGCCTGCCACCTACCCGCAGATCCTCAAGGGCTTCCGCGTCGAGCAGCGCCGCATGGAACTCGCGGCGCTGTTCGCCGCCCATCTCCAAGAGCGGCGGGTAGCCGACGACCTTCTCAACCCGGCGGCTCAGTGCGACGCTCGCCGTTCGCAGAGCCTAGGCCCCCCTGGAATGTTCGATCGAGCTCGACTGTTGCTTTGCATGGATAGGAGCAGTCTGCGTGGCTGCGACGTCGACTTGTGCAAACAGGCGAAAGCAACAGCTTCGGTTGCCCTCGTTCGTGGCCTAGCGGGAGCCGGACCAGCCCCCCGACCCGTCGAATCCCGGAGTGTCCTGGCCCCTGCCGGACGTCTTGGGCCGACCCGACCGTCCCTACGCCGGTGCCTCGGGCGCCGCTGGCGGCGTCGACGCGCGGCGGTGGCGGATCCTGAGCAGCAACCCCGCCATGAGCGCCGCTAGCACGCCGCCGGCCAGCGCGACGATCCAAACGTTCGAGCCGTCGCTCGCCGGCGCCGGGGTGGCCGCGCTCGGGTCGACGACCTCGTCGACGCGGGCGGCCGGGTACTTGGCGTCCTCGCCTACGCCCGGAAGCGTCCTCGCCGGGCGGGGCGTAAGCCCGGCTGTGAGCTTCGTGTAGGCCTGTTTGCTCTCGCTGGGCAGGGTTACCCAGGTAAACCCGTCCTCCGCGCGCATCAGCCCGGCGGAGGGCACCACGGTGACGGAGACGGGGCCGGTGAACACCTCGCCGCGCACCTCGGCGCGGATCGTGAGCGTGCTCTTGTACCAGGGCAGCCCGCGCTCAGGGGCGTCCGTACCCCGGGGGCGGGGGCCGACCGCGAGCGCCGTCGCCGCCTCCGGATCGGAGAGCTCCCTGCACTCGCTCGCCCCACAGACCTTCGCGGAGCTGATCTCCGTGGCCTCCAAAGCCAGCAAGTCCCACGCCACCGCACTCGGCGGCACGAGCAGGGGGAGCACGGCGGCCGCCGCGAGCAGCCCAACCGCAACGAGCACCAGTCGCCTTGACCCCTTGGTCGCGATGGCATCCCTCATGGTGGCGGGTCTCCTTTGAATAGTGCGCGCAGAATCAGCGCACTCAGGCCAGTCGGTCCACACTAGTCTCGATCGCAAGCGAACGCCAGGGAACGGACCGAGGGGCAACGCTCAGTTTCCGTATCCCAAAGAAGAGCGGGCGTCTCGTTTCGCTCGCTCCGAACGAATAGTGCTAGCGCGAGCGAAGCCGGGATCGCGGCGGGCAGGAGTGCCGCATCGAGGCAAAAGCAGCAGCGCAGGTGACGCGGAGCCCACTATCGCCTCGGACGAGGCGCGGAAGTGCTGCGTTGCATGGTGGCTGTCGGGAAAACCCCAGCCGAGCACGCTGGATCGCTTGTAAGGGTGGGTTTCGAAAACGGCCATCTCGTCCGTCCCAGGCAGGCGATTCGTTGCGAGGACGTCGTGCACGGCGGCTCTGAAGTGAATCTCCGCAAGCGTGCTGCGCGTTTTCTCGCACGGCTTTATCCGACAGCCACCATGGAAAGGAGCAGTGCGCGCTCGGCTACTTGGACTCAGAGCCGGTGCCGCATCGTCGGGCCAGGGTGGGAGCCTCGCACTCTGCGCCGACGCTGCCCGAGTCGCGTCCCCTACGGGTTTGGGGTCGTGTTCGACCCCCAGCGAGCCAGGAACGGCATTACCTTGACCAGCCACGTCTTAGCCTTGCGAAGCATTACGAGCGAGTCTACGCCCTCTCCCGCCGAGAGCCTGGGTCCCGCTCCCTCTAAGCGGCAGCGGGGATGGCGCCGATCTGCTGCAGCATCGACAGGAAGTCGGCGACGTTCCAACGCTCGGCGATCCGCCCGTCGCCCCCGAAGCGCAGGATCGTGATGACTTCCACTGAGATCGAGCGGTGGCTCGCCGCGACGCCCATGAGTTCGCCCTCGTGGGTTCCAGTGATGGTCAGGCGCGCCGCGGCCTGGTCGCCGGCCTCGAACGCGTCGCCGAGCGCGAGTCGGGCGTCCGGGACGGCCTCCCAGAACCCGGCGAAGAAGTCACCGAGGGTGGCCGCATCGTCGACTCCCTCCGGGAAGCCGTGGAGCTTCACGTCCGGGAGGTAGCCGGCCACGTACCGGTCCCGGTCATGCGCATTCCACGCGTCGACGGCGGCACGCAGGACGGCAAGGTTGGCAGCCATTTCGGAATCTCCTCTGAGTGGGTTCGTGCGACGCTACTCCTTCCATCAAGGAGCGGCAAGGTCGAATCGGGGCGCGGCCGCTCGCTTGTCGTGCAGCGACCCGTAGCTGCTGCTTTGAGGCAAAAGCAGCAGTCAAGGCGACCGCTGCGGCCGTGCTGAGTTGGACGAAAAGCGAGAGCGGCGAGAGACTGATGCCGTCGACCTCGTGCGTCGTCGAAGCCCATCAGGCAGCCCCACCAGCCTCGGGCTGCGCGTCGTCGCAAGCCGCGCCACGCTCCCGGCAGGCCGGGCAACGGGGGTTGAAACCGCCAACCCAGTGGCGAGACCAGCGCGTCACGGCGTCGGTCGGGGTCGGGTCCGGTAGACCGTCGAAACGGTCGACCGGCGGGGCCGCGGCCCCATTCGCCTGGCGTTGCAGCCGGCGAAACGGCTCGGCCCGGTTGCACCCACGGTGCGACGGACCCAAGTAGCGCCGCTGCAGCGGGTCCGTGTCGTCGTGATCCAAATCCCACGGCTCGCCGGGGCGGATCGGCTTGTGACACCGCGCGCACACCGCCCCGCCGGACGCCACGGACGCCGCATATTTCGCCCGGACCCTGCGGTGGTGGCGGTCGTACTTACGCTGCATCACTCACCCCGGGGGGAAGGAACGCCTTCAGGCGAAAACCATCGGGGGGAGAAATGTTCACTGCGGGGTGAACGGGGTTGAGGGGCCTGGTGATGTCGAGCGCCCCCTTCCCCCTTCATGAGCGTTCGGATCCTCGCCGGGGCCTCCTCGTCCACCGTGGTGGGGTTGGGCTTCCGGGTTGTCCTCGCGCTCGCTCATTCGGTCTAGCCGTGCTCGATTGTGAAGGCGACCATCGTGTTCTCCGAGCTGAAGCCAAACGGCCCTGGATTCAGCCAGCCATCCGGCTTGGCGGGTGCGGGTTGCACAAAGCGTGTCCCGTTCGTCGGCCGTCAGCTTCACGTCGGAGTTGGGCACCGTGCCTGCGGGTGCCGCCACCACGTTGCGGCCCAGATGGTCGAAGCGTCGCGCGAGTTCTGCTCGAAAGCGTGCGCGAGCAGCGCAACCCAGGTACTCGACGGAGGCAAGGTCGGTCCCCGCCAGGTGCCGCGCCTGCCAGTTGTCCTCGAGGACGACTGGAGCACCGACGAGCAGCTGGAGTTTGCGGCCTAGCGACTTCACGGGATGAGCACAGCCGACGCGGCCTCGCGGAATCCGGCCGCGCTCCTCGTCTGTCGTGGAGCCCGGGCAAACGTCGCTCACCGTCTCATCGTCAGCGAATCGGGACCACCGGCCGGCGGCTCGCCGAACCGATTCGTCGACACGGCGCCCCAATCGGCGACAACCCATTATCTCCTCGACGAACTCAACCCTGCCGCCGCAGCGGTCGCAGGCGTAGACCATCGACTTCATGCTGCCTTCCTCTCGTCGATGTCCCGCTGCCGCGACTGGTTGGCCTTGCGGCGCCGCTGCCCGTAGCGGGTCGACTCGAAGCCGATACCCCCGACGCAGCGAGTACAGCGGACCTCTCGCGTCTCGCGCTTCCACGCCATCCGCTGGCCCTTCACGATCTTGCGGCCACAGCCTGGCGCTCTGCAGTTGGTGTAGAACCGTGACAGCAGCATCTGCCACTCACCACAAGTCGACACCGCGATTCTCTTGGTCGGTTTCGCTTCCATCGTTTCCTCTCGTCTTCGTCGTTTAGCTCACTGCCGGTGGGTAGATCCAGGGGTTGCGAAGGGCAGGGCTCCCCTGAAGAGGCGAGCGCCTTGCCCCTTCAAAGCTGCCGTTCGGGTGAGTCCGAGGGGCGCTTATGGGCTGTCCCGCTTCGGTACGCAACGTCTGTCCCGGAACGATCTCCTCCGGTACATCCTCCGCACCTACTACGCGGTACTTGGGTCCTGCCAGCTCGGCTACGTGGCTGGCTCCGTTGTCGGGCCTCTCTCCCCTCGCTCCGTCTCCGTCCCGTGAGTGGTCTGGCCGCCTCGGTCCCACTTGATCCCCGCTTTCGCGGGGCAGGGCTGCCGAGGGGCTCGGTCCATTTCGCTCACGAGCTACTGCTCGAGACGTAGGGAGAGCGCCGTTGCGGAGGCTGGTTTGGGCTGCGCGGAACCTCAACGCGCTTCTGTCCAGGCTACCGGGCGTCCGCGCTATCGTTTGTGCAACCCCCTGGTTGCGGCCTGGGGAGCATGAGGGGCCGTCAGTGGGGGGCGCGTTGCGGGGCGCCCTTCGCCGTTCAGCGCCACCTGCATGGGTCGGGTAGCGGGAATCCTTCCGGGGTTCGAATCCCCGTGGCGGTACTACGCGAGCCCGCTCACAGAGCGGGTTTGCGCGTTCTACAGGCCAGATTGGACTGAGATGCACGGCCACCCGTGCCCGGCCCGCCAGGCCTCGCGCGACTTCATCCGTCGCGCGAACCGTGGCGCTCGGGGCCTACGGGTGCGGGTAGCGGTAGTTCGAGTCGTACGGGTTGCCTGTATGAGGCACCGGCTGCGGGGGATTGGTGAGGCGGTACTGCGAGGTGCCGTACTGGCTCCCGGGAGTATCGGCTGCGGCGGGCGGGCCCGAGGCCCCGCTGGCGGTCGCGCTGCCGTCGTCATCGGCCAGCGCCCAGATGCCGGTTGCCGCCGCCGCGCCGATCACGAGCGCCACCAGCGAGGCCACGAGTGTCCGCTGCGACCGCGGCGCAGGCAGGCTCCCTGCGTGCTCCATGGGATCAACTCCTTGGGTTGCCTCGCCGGGTTGCGAGTCGGGCGGGCGGCGAGGCCGGTGGGGGATCGTCTGGTTGTACCTCTGCCCCGGCCGCGCGACTGGGAAAGTCATCACATACGGAATCGCGATGCCTTCGACCGCACCACGTCGCGGCGGCGGGCGCGCAAGGCCTGAAAAGCCGCCGGGCTCGACGCACGTGCCGTCCACACATGCGCCAGCCACGGCAAGCTCTTTCCCGACGACGGCCAGCGGGTGGCGACGGCGCTCGACATCTATCTGGCAGCCGACGGATGATGCCTAGGCCGCGAGCCACTCTCGGAAGCTGGGGCCGGCGAGCTTCGCGCCCGGGTTGGGCAACGCGGCGCCCTCCGCATAGGCCGCGGCGTCCGGGTCGCCGGGCCGGCGGCCCTCGCGGATCTCGAACGAGTCACCTCGGCTGGCGAACAGCGCGGCG
Source organism: uncultured Thermoleophilaceae bacterium (assembly GCA_963813495.1). GTDB lineage: Bacteria > Actinomycetota > Thermoleophilia > Solirubrobacterales > Thermoleophilaceae > JACVRW01. Next base: position 192,181 of record CAWEZC010000001.1, on the reverse strand, counting down.
GCCGCATCGGCGAGACGCTCCTCCTGCGGGCCGCCGATCTCGGTGATCTTGCCGTTCTGGACGTGCGGTTCCTCGGCCGCGTCGGCGAGGGTTTCGGCGACGGCGCGGGCGGCCACGAGCTGCGTTCGCATCTCGGGCAGGTAGGCGACGCCATCCTGGATCGTCCACCCGACCAACTGATCGACGAACTCGTGGAACTGGGCCGCGCGTACGATGCGGACCGGGAGCGGGCCTTCGAGCAGCGCCTGCTCCTGCGCCAGCTTCGCCGCGTTGTAGCCGCCCTGGAACTTCTCGATGCCGATGATCGAGACGACGACAATCCGCTTCGCCCCGGCTGCAGCGCCGGCTCGCTGCAGGTTCCGCGCCGAGCCGGTGAAGAATGCCGTCGCCTCCTCCTGGTCGGGTGAGGGGCCGGTCGCCGTGTCGATGATGGTCTCGGCCCCCGCGAGCGCCTCGTCGAGACCCTCGCCGCTGACCACGTCGACACCCTTGGAGCGCGCGATCGAGACCACATCGTGTCCGCGCTGCGCGAGGATCTCGACTAGGTGCGATCCGACCCGGCCGGTCGCCCCCGTGACCGCGATCTTCTGAGTTTTGCTTTCCGTCGGCATCGTTCTTTCCTTTCCCAGGGCCGTTGGCTCGGCGCCGGAAGATTTGAGTTGTTACTCGTTTGACACCCGGCGGTGCGGAGATGTGACCGATGGCGGGCCATGCCGATGCGCGACGACCGGACGGCCGGGCGGAGCTACTCGTCGAGGCCGGCTTCGAGACCAAGGCCGGCGCATGCCGAGCCGCGCCTCGGTACTCCCTCCGAGCCTTCCGCACGCGCAGCGGGCGTCGCGCGAACATGGACCAGCCCGTACTAGCTGGACGGCGTTGAGAAGTAGTCCAAACGGCTGCTGCCTACCCTCTGCGTCACCCGGCTCGGCGTGCGTGTTACTCGTGCCGCTCGTCCACTGATGGGTCCGTGTCGCCGAGGCCTTGAGACCTGAGCACGGCGGCGAGCTCGCCGATCAGCTGCTCTGTCACCGGCATCTCGATCGCGTCGGGCTCGACGGTGTGCTCGTAATAGGGAAAGTCGCGCTGGCCCCAGCCCCGGAGCTCGCTGTGGAGGCGGTGAAAGTGGCCCTCCACTGTCAACACCAGCCCCGGCTCGTAGCGACGCGGCTTCTCGAAGTCCTCCCGGTCGACCGGGCGCAGCACCCACCCGCTGGCCGAGCCCCGCCGCCGAAAGGCCGACCGCTTCGACATGGGCGTTTGGACGACACCGGGGTTGCCGGCCGTGCGCATCGCCGCAAGGAAGGCGGCAGTCGCGTCGGCGCAGCGCTCGGCCAGTGGGCGCATTCCCGCCGCGCTCGCCGGCCGCTCCCCAAGCCCCTCGTCCTCCCATTCCGCATGGGTGGGCAACCGCTCGACCGCCTGGAGATTGCGCCCACACGCCTCGCAGAACATCCCGACCCCGGGTCGACTGCCGCAAAACGGGCAGACGCGCGCTTCCGCGTCCATGGCGAGGATCCTGCCAGGCAGCCGCCGCACGCGACGAACCCTTGACCCGCGCGGCCTTCGGGAGGATCAGCGGCGGCGCGCTCGCTGATCCCGGTCCCGCTTCCGGGAGAAGCGAGGGATACTGGGCGGATGGTGTCGCAGCACGACCAAGCAGCGTGACCCCGGTATGAGCGTCGGAGCCACGATCGCGCTCGGGGCTCTCATCGGACTGGCTCTCGGTGTTCTCGTGAGCGTGAGCACTGACGTGCCTCTCGCTCCTGAGGTGGGGTTGGCGCTCGGTGGGCTGCTGGGCTGGCTGTCGCGACGAGACTCGGGGCAATAGCCGATGCCGCAGGAGAACCTGGAGATCGTTCAACGGACTTGGGAACTCTGGACCCAAGGAGCTGACGACGAGGTGGCTCGCCTTCTCGCCCACGACGTCGAGTGGCACCACAACGTCGGGCTCGGAACCCCGCTCGAGGGCGTCTACCACGGGCGGGAGGAGGTGCTTGAGCTGTTCAAAGCGATTCGCGACTCGTTCGGAGTTGCCCGTTTCGAAATTGACGAGGTGCGCGAGCTCGGCTCTACCGAAGTTCTGGTTCTCGGGCGCCTCAATGTAGAAGGCAGAGGGAGCGGCGCGGCCGTAACCACTTCCTTTGGCGCTGTGATGAAGATCCTGGATGGCTTCGCCACTCGGCAGCGGTTCTGGACAGACCAGAGCATGGCCCTCGAAGCCGTGGGGCTGGAGGAGTAGGCGGTGTCGCAGGAGAACGTGGAGATCGTGCGGCGGGCATGGGCGGCTGCAACGAGCAAGCCGCCGGACTGGTCCGTCGTCAGTGCGCTGTACCACCCAGATCACGTCCTCGTAAGCGACTGGGGAGGGGTCAACAACACCGCCTATCGGGGTGCGAGTGGATTCCAAGAGTCCTTGGCCGAACAGGACGGCGCATGGGACGAATGGAGGCACGAGCTTCGCGACCTGATCGACGCGGGCGGTGACTCGGTAGTCGTAGAGGGGCGCTTGGTTGCACGCGGGAAGCACAGTGCGATCCCTGTTGATGAGCCGTTCGGCGTGCTGGTCACCCTCCAGGAGGGCAGGATCATCAGAACGCGTGCCTTCGTGAGTGTCCAGGAAGCTCTCGAAGCCGTGGGCCTGCGGGAGTAGGTGATGTCGCCGCAGAACGTTGAGATCGTCCGCAGATTCCTGGTCGTCGACCTTGACGAGTCGCTGGCGTACGTCGATCCCTGCATCGTTTGGAATCCAGTCGAGGAGTCGTCGGCGCGGGGGCCGGAAGCGGTGCGGGCCAGCACAGAGCGTTGGAAGAGCGAATGGGACGACTACGAGGTGATTCCCGAGGAGCTCGTCGACCAAGGTGACCGCGTTGTCGCGACCGTTCGCTTCCGAGCGCGCGGCCGGGCAAGCGGAATTGAGGTCGACGCCCGCCTCTACGACGTCTTCACGCTCCGCGACGGCAAGATCGTCCGCATGGATCAGTTCACGGAGCAGTCCGAAGCCCTCGAAGCCGCGAGGCTGCGAAACCAGAGCTCGTTCGACCAGGACTAGGGCTGCGGCGTCACTTCCGTCACGGCCGAGCCGCTCGAGCCCTGGCCCGGAAACGACGGAGGCCGGCGCAACGGCCGGCCTCCACGCGCTTGGCCCCCAACGCTCAGGCGGCGACCGGGATCGGCTCCATCGTCAGGACCGATTCGCCGATTGGCTGGACCGGCTCGTCGAACGTCGAAGTCACGTCGGGCTCCGAGAAGAAGCCGACGACCTTCAGGGTGTCGGTGCCGATGTTCCTCACGGCGTGCGGAACCATCGCCGGGATGACCGCGAGGTCGCCGGCGGTCACGACGCCGCGCTCGTCGCCGACCTCGGCCTCGGCGGTGCCGGCAACGATGTAGAGGATCTCCTCAGGGCTGTCGGTGTGGCGGCCGACGCCGTTGCCCGGCTCGATCTCGAAGTAGACGACGGCCCCGCCCTCGGTGCCCGCCGCCCTGTTGAGCGGGAAGTTGACGTTCACGCGAGCGTGCTCGGCATCGCTGTCGAGCCAGGTCTCCACCAGATTCAGCGTGGTGGTGTTGACGGTGAGCATGTTGGTGGACCTCCTTTTGAGGAAACAGTAATGTGTTCTGAAATGGGAACGTACACCGGTGGGTCATCGCTGTCAAGGGTTCGGTGCACATTTGTGTATCCTGAAACCGACATGCCCCGCAAGTACGAGCTCAAGCAACGCGCCGATGCGATGGAGGCGACGCGCCAACGGATCACCGAGGCCGCGATGGAGCTGCACGGGAGCGTCGGCCCCGCTCGCACGACGGTGACAGCGGTAGCCGAGCGGGCAGGCGTCCAGCGCCACACGGTCTACCGCCACTTCCCCACCGATGCCGAACTGTTCGCCTCGTGCTCGGGCCACTTCGCCGCTCTCCACCCGTGGCCGGACACCGACGCCTGGAGCCGCATCGACGACCCGCGCGAACGCCTGGCCACGGGCCTCGACGAGCTCTACGGATGGTACGAGCAGACCGGTGAGATGTGGACCCGCATCCTGCGCGACCGTGAGCTGGTCGAAGCGATCGGGCCCGCCGTCCAGCCGTTCTACGACTACGTCGGCCGCTGTGCGGGCACCCTGTCTGCCGGCTGGGGCCTCCGCGGGCGCCGCAAGCGCGTCCTCGAAGCCTCGATCCGTCACGCCGTCGAATTCGCCACCTGGCAGTCGCTCGTGCGCGGCAGCGACATCGCGCGGTCCGAGGCCGTGAGCCTCATGACCGCGCTCGCCACGGCCAGCGCCTCCTAACGGACCCTGCCGGTAACCGCAGCTTCACCTCTCTTTCACCGAGCCGTCACAGGGCCACAGGGCTCTCGGCCGACACTCCTGGCATGGAGGCCCTGGGGAGGCTGCTGTTCATGGCAGCTGTCACCTGTTATCTGCTGGGACGGATCTTCACCGGCGAGGCGACCCCCATCGAGGTTGTGGTCTATGGCGCCACGGCGGCTGTGGGCCTCGAGTTCCTGATGGCTTCGTGGCGAGAGCTCTGGTCCCCGAGTTAGGCGACCCGAAGTCCGAGCTTCCCCACAGGGGGGTCGTGCGGTAAATTCGAGGAGTGGACGGGCGCAGGACAGAAGCTCTCAAGGCCTCGCCACGCATGTTCGAGTCGGACCTGCTGGACCGGCTGTCGCGCGTTCACCCGATGGTCCCGCTGCTGATCTTCGTACCCGCGATCGTCGTTGCCTTCACGGTGGGCGCCCGGGGCGAACCCACGACGATCGAGGTCGTCGCGCTCGTGCTCGGCGGCTACGTCTTCTGGACCCTCACCGAGTACTGGATGCATCGGCTCGTCTTCCACTTCGAGCCCGAGGAGGGCCTGGGCGCGCGGTTGCACTGGATCATCCACGGCGTCCATCACGATCACCCCAACGATCCGTTGCGGCTCGTGATGCCGCCTTCGGTGAGCATTCCGCTTGCGCTCGCGTTCTACGGGCTGTTCGTGCTCGCGCTCGGCAACCCGTGGGCGAATGTGTTCACGGCCGGCTTCCTGGCGGGCTACCTGATGTACGACATGACGCACTACCACGTGCACCACCACCACCCGCGCACCCGGCTGGGCAAGCTGATGCGCGAGCTGCACATGCGTCATCACTTCCAGGACGACACCCGCGGCTTCGGCGTGAGCGCCCCCTTCTGGGACTACGTGTTCGGAACGCCGCAGCGCCGCCGCTCCCAGGCCTGAGCCGGCAGGGGTCGCGCTCCGCGCGGGCGCTACCCTTCCCGTCGCACAGGCGGCTGTGGCGGAATTGGCAGACGCGCGGCGTTCAGGTCGCCGTGGGGGCAACCCCGTGGAGGTTCGAGTCCTCTCAGCCGCATCACTTGGAAGCGCGAGACGGCGCGAGCTCCGCCACCAGCGCAGAGTGGTCTGACAGCCCGAGCTCCTTGCGCCAGTCGTGGCGGTAGCCGCAGGACGCCACCTCGATCTCCGCCGACACGATCAGGTGGTCCAGGCGATAGCCGCCTCCCGTGCGCGGCCATTCCCAGCTCGGGTGCTTCTCGGCGAAGCCGTTCAGCTCCCGGAAGGCGTCGCGAAAGCCGCGGCGCGCGAGGCCGCGGATCAGTGCGGTCTCCGCCGCGTCCCAGCGCCGGCCGCGCTCCGGGCGCAGCACGCCGCGGTTGCTGCGGGCGAATGTCCAGATGGTGCCGTCGGGATGCTCGCGTCGGGGTGTGTTGAGGTCGCCGCACACGAGCCGCGGACCGCTGCCCAGAGCCAGGTGCCGGAACACCGCCTCGTGGGTCAGCACCTTGGCCAGCCCGGGCTTCTGGCTCACGGGCGAGTGCACGTTGACGATCTCGAGGCCCTCGGCGGTTCGCGTGGCGAGCACCCGCTCGGACCACGGCACGCCCTCCACCGGCAGCGGCTCGAGCGGCGCGCATGCGGCGGTCAACACGGCGAGCGGGCGGCTCGACTCGCGCGCCTGCGGCAGCGCCGTCACCCGCACCTCCATCCCGGCTGATTCCAGCAGCTCGACCCACGCGTCGGCGCTGGCCGGAGTGACCTCCTGCAGGCACACCACGTCGGGCGCGAGAGCGAGAACCAAGCGCCCCTGCTCCTCCACCCGGCGCGCCCGGCCGGCGACATTCCAGCTGACGAGCAGCACCGCATAGAGTCCTACCCGAGCCGCATCCCCCCGAAAGGAGAGACATGCCGTACGAGGTACCCCCTCTTCCCTATGACTACGCCGCGCTCGAGCCTCATATCGACGAGGCCACCATGCGCGTGCACCACGACAAGCACCATCAGGCCTACGTGGACAAGGCCAACGCTGCGCTGGAGGGCACAGAGTGGGCCGACAGGCCGATCGAGGAGGTCGTGGCCAACCTGTCGCAGCTCCCCGAGGACAAGCGCACCGCCGTTCGCAACAACGGTGGCGGCCATCTCAACCACTCTCTCTTCTGGGAGTCCATGTCACCCGACGGCGGCGGCGAGCCCGATGGCGACCTGGCCGCGGCGATCGAGGCGGCGTTCGGATCGTTCGGCGACTTCCAGGGCAAGCTGAAGGACGCGGGCGTCAACCAGTTCGGCTCGGGCTGGGCCTGGCTCGTGCATGACGGCTCCGGGCTGGCTGTGGTCTCCACCGCCAACCAGGACAACCCGATCACCGACGGCCAGACGCCGCTTGTTGGAGTCGACGTCTGGGAGCACGCCTACTACCTCAAGTACCAGAACAAGCGCCCTGACTATCTAGACGCGTGGTGGAACACCGTCGACTGGGCGAAGGTCGCCGAGCGCCACAGCGCCGCCGGCCAGTAGGCAGCGCAACGCCGGCCGAGCAACGCTCCGGCACGCCCCGATCCGGGGCGCCGGAGCGCCTCGCGGCGCGCTCAGCGAACGTTCAGGAAGCGCACGATCTCCTCGGCGATCAGCTCGCCGCGGTCCTCCTGGAGAAAGTGCGCAGCGCCCTCGATGCGCACCTGCTCGGGCGCGCCCGGGATCAGCCGGGAGAAGAACTCTCCCGCGCGCGGGTACGGAAAGACCGGATCGGAGTCCGAGAAGGCGAGGAGCACCGGCTTCTCCCAGCGCGAGAGCGCGTCGGCCACCTCGCGCATGGCCTCCGCTCCGGGCTGGCCGTCGGCGGTCGGAACCAGCAGTGGAAACTGGGCCGCGCCCGCCTTCGACTCCACGTCCGGGAAGGGAGCCTCATAGGCGGCTACGACCTCGGCGGGCAGGTCGGTGGTGGTCCCGCTCTGGATCACGAAGCCCACGGGAAGGTCCGGAGTCCGTTCGGCGAAGTCACGCCAGGCCATGAAGCCCTTGGACACTCGTCCGGTGAACAGGCCGGTATTGAGGATCACCAGGCGCGCCACACGATCGGCGTTCTCCACGGCCCAGCGCAGGCCGATCGGGCCGCCCCAGTCCTGCACGACCGCGGTGACCCCGTTCAGGTCGAGGGCGCCGAGCATGCCCGACACGTGCTCGACATGGCGGTCGTACGAGTACCAACGCCGGTCGGTGGGCTTGTCGGAGCGGCCGAAGCCGGGCAGGTCGGGACAGATCACCCGCTGCCCGGCGTCCGCGAGGGGCGGCAGCATCGTCCGGTACAGGTAGGCCCAGGTCGGCTCCCCATGGAAGCACACCAGCGGTGGACCCGTCCCCTCGTCGACGTAGTGCATACGCAGGCCATCAGCGTCGTGCCAGTTCGGCGCGAAGTCGTAGCCGGGCAGGTTCTCGAAGCGCTCGTCCGGCGTACGGTGAAGCTCGGGCATGGGCGGTGGACCCTATCCTTGGCCTGGAATGACCGACTGGGTGGGACACGCACACGAGATCCTGGCGAGCGGCGGCTACCGCGTGAGCGCCCCGCGCGCCGCCGTGGTCACCGCGCTCGATGAGCTCGGCTGCAGCGTGACCGCCCAGGAGATCTCCGACCGGCTGCGCGAGCGCGGCGAGGGGGTGGGCGTGGCCAGCATCTATCGCGCGCTCCAGCTCCTCGATGACATGAGGCTGGTCCGGCGGGTCGACGTCGGCGAGGCCGTGGCGCGCTACGAACCGGTGCACCCGGACGGCGAGCATCACCACCATCTCGTCTGCGACAGCTGCGGGCAGACCAAAGCCTTTGAGGACCCCGAGCTCGAGCGGGCGATCGAGCGCCTGGCGGGGCGCGTGGAGTACTCGGTCGGCGCACATGACGTCACCTTGCGCGGCAAGTGCCCCGACTGCCGCGCCTCGGCCTAAACGAAGTTGCCCGGCGTCGCCCGCTAGGAGTACGGCTGGCCGGGCGGTGACTGGCCCCTATACCGGCTCGGGAGGTTCTGCTCCCGCCATCACTGGCTGACGATCGCCGCATGGATCGTCGGCGTCGCCGGAACAGGTGGCCGCACAGGCGTAGCCACCAGAGGCCGCCAGCCGCTCAGACTGCCGGCCGGCAGCGCACACGACCGCCACTCATGCCCTTCACGAGGGCGGTCGTGTTCGCCGCGATCGACTCGAGATAGGTGCCGCCGCTCGAGCCCGGCTCGCCGAGCGAGTCGCTCCACAACGGTGCTCCGACATCGACGCCCGCCTCACGTGACAGCGCCGCCTCGAGGCGCTGATTGATGCTCGACTCGGGGAAGACCGCTTCCACCCCCTCGTCCTTGATCTGCTCGACCAGTTCGCCGATGTCCCGGGCGGAGGGCTGGGCCTGGGTCGACAGCGAGGGGATCACCGAACCGATCACCTCGATGCCGTAGCGGCGGGCGAAGTAGCCCAGCGAGTCGTGCGTCGTCACGAGCTTGCGCTTGTTGGCCGGCACGCGCTCGACGCAGCGGGCGACCTGCGCATCGAGCCGCTCGAGCCGCTTCGTGTAGGCGGCGGCGTTGCGCTCGTACATGCTGCGACCGGCGGGGTCGGCCTCGTCCAGTGCGGCGCGGATGGCGGCCACGGCCAAAATGGCGTTGCGCGGGTCCTGCCACCAGTGTGGGTCGGTATCCCCCTCGCCCTCGATCGTCGTCACCGAGTCGATCAGGGACACCTCCTGGGCGTCGCCGCCCGCACTGTCGGTCAGGTCGTCGAGCCAGGCGTCGAGGTCGCCGCCCGACTTGAACACCACGGGAGCGTCGGCCAGCGCGGCCGCGTCGCTGGGCCGCGGTTCGTAGTCGTGAGGGTCGGCCCCGACGGGGAGGATCTGCTCGACGTCCACCCGGTCGCCGCCCACCGCACGGACCAGGTCCGCCACCTGCGTGGTGGTGGCCACGGCGCCGGTCTCAGCCGACGAGGCGCTGCTCTGGTCGCTCCCGCAGCCGACGCCCGCGAGGACGCCCGCGATCGCGGCGACGAGCACGTACGCGGGGAGACGTGCGCTCATGGCCCGGCATTTTAGTGAGAATGATTCTCGCTCGCGGTCAGGACGACCGCCGGGTGAGGCTCTCGCCGCCCGGCTTTCCCGGCAGCCGCGGTGAGCGGCGCAGGGCTCGCCACCAGCGTTTCGGGGGTGGAGGCCCGCCTCGGCGAGTCTGGCTCCACTCACCAAGAGACATCTCCGCCGGCACGTCGCACTCCAGCGGCGCTACCGCGTCATCACAGACGCGCTCGCTCAGTTGCTTTCCTTCCAGCATCGACATGTCCCCCGTGGTGGGTACCCCTGTGTCGCCTTTTTACCCGTTGGCCCGGCTGGCAATCACTGAAAGGATGCGCACGTGATCTTCAGGCAGATCACTCACGACGACCTGGGCTGCGCGTCCTACCTCGTCGGCGATCACGCGGCTGGAGTCGCCGCCGTCGTCGACCCTCGCTTCGAGATCGGTGAGTACCTCGAGCTGGCCCGCTATCTCGGCGTCGAAATCGCTCACGTGCTCGAGACCCACAACCACGCCGACCACGTATCCGGCCACGGCCGTCTCGCCGCCGCCACGGGGGCGACGATCAACATCCATCGCGCAGCGGAGGCCGGCTACGAGCACGAGCCCTTCGACGACGGCTGGGAGCTCGAGCTCGGCTCGCTGACCGTCCGCGCGATGCACACGCCCGGGCACCGGCCCGAGCACACTGCCTTCGCGCTCATCGACACCGCGCGCGGTGAGGAACCTTGGGCGCTGCTCAGCGGGGACAGCCTGTTCGTGGGCGACGTGGCGCGTCCCGACCTTGCCGTCGAACGCGAGGAGGGTGCCCGCCTGGTCTTCCGCAGCCTGCACGATCGCCTCCTCACGCTGGCGCCGGAGACCGAGGTGTGGCCCGGCCACCTCGGCGGCTCGCTCTGCGGCGGCCCGGGCATGGACATGAAGGTCTCCTCGACGATCGGCTACGAGCGACGGCACAGCCCGCTGCTCCAGGACTCCGACGAGGACGCCTTCGTGGAGGCCGCGCTGGCGGGTCTCGGCCCTCAGCCTCCCAACTTCCAGGCGGTGGTGGACCTCAACCGCGGGCCGCCGCTGGTGGCCGGCGTCGAGCTCATGCCCTTCACCCCCCGCCAGGTCGAGCAGCAGCGAGCCGAGGGCGCCATGATCGTCGACGTCCGCACCGACCTCCAGTTCGACGAGGCCCATATCCCCGGGGCGGTCTGCATCACGATGCTGCGCCAGGGCTTCGGGACCAAGCTCTCCTGGGTGGCCGATCCCCGGCAGGAGATCGTGCTGGTGGGTCGCGACGACGATGACGCGAGCGGTGCGGCGCTGCTGGCCACGGCGGTCGGCGTCCGCACCCTGAGCGGTGTGCTTGCCGGCGGGATGACCAGCTGGCGCCTCGAGCGCCGGGAGGTGAGCACGATCGCCCGCTGGACGGTCGAGCAGCTGGCCGCCCGCGCTGCGGGCGACGGCGCTCGGGCCCCGCAGATCGTCGATGTTCGCGAGCTGAGCGAGTGGCGGGAGGGCCATATCCCGGGGTCGCTGCACCTGCCCTACCACGACATCCACTCCCTGCCCGAGGGCCTCGACCCCGAGCAGCCGGTGGCGGCCGTCTGCGCGTCGGGCCAGCGCAGCGCGACCGCGGCCAGCCTGCTGGCCGCCTATGGCGCGCGCGAGGTCATTCACGTCGTGGACGGCGGCGTGCCGCTGTGGGGCCGGCTCGGCCGGCCGATCGTGCGGGGCGACTGAGCCGCCTTCACACGCACTTCACTCCATTGACATGAGTCGGTGACAAAACCCCTGCAAAGCGGCCATAACTTGAGCGCCCATGAGATCGCTCGACCGCCGCCAACTGGCCCCGGGCGCGGCCGCCTTCGTCGCTGTCCTGCTGGTGGCGCTGCTGGGCCTGAACGCCGGCGCCGACGAGCCCTCCCCCGCTCCGCCGAAGCGCGTGGTCGACCTGCAACTGCTCGGCGTCAACGACTTCCACGGGCACCTCGAGCCGCCACAACCGGGCGTCGGCGGCGCGGCCTGGCTGGGAGCGCATCTCGCGCGAGCCGCCCGCTCGCACCCCGGCCGCACGATCACCGTGCACGCCGGCGACATGATCGGCGCCTCCCCGCTCGCCTCCAGCCGCTTCCAGGACGAGCCGGCAATCGAGGCCACCAACATGATGGGCTTCGACGTCGGCGCCGTGGGCAACCACGAATTCGACGAGGGCGGCGACGAGCTGATGCGCGTGCTGGAGGGCTCGCGCTACGGCTGGCTGGCGGCCAACACCGTCATCCCCGAGACCGGCGAGACGCTGCTCCCGCCCTACAAGATCGTTACCCGAGGCGGGGTGCGGGTGGGCTTCATCGGCGTCACCACCGACGAGACGCCGCGCTGGCTGCTGCCCGAGTTCAAGCACGAGCACCGCTTTCTCGACGTCTCCGAGACGGTCAACCGCTGGGTCCCCGAGCTGCGCTCTCGCGGCGTCGAGGCGATCGTGGTGCTCGCCCACTCGGGGGCCTTCCAGAAGGGCCCCTCCGCGGCCGGGGAGATCGCCGACGAGACCGCCGACATGGACGACGCTGTCGACGTGGTCGTGGCCGGACACACCCACTCGCGGCTCAACTTCACCGTCGAGGGCAAGCTCGTGGTCGAGTCGCTGGCCTACGGGACCGGCTACGACCGCGTGCTGATCGGGGTCGACCGCGTGACCGGCGAGGTGGTGCGCAAGTCGGCGCGGCTGCCGGCGACCACCCACGCGGGCATCGCCCCCGACCCCGGGCTCGCGGAGCTGGTGGCGGGCTACTCCGCGACGGGTCGCGCCGATCGGCGAGCGCGTGGTGGGTGAGCTCCCCGAGGATCTCGACTCCGGCGAGCTGTCCGAGCTGGTGGCCGACGCCCAGCGCGCGTTCGCGGGCGCCGACGTGGCCTTCGTCAACGCGGGCAACACGCGCAGGCCGGGCCTCGCCGCCGGCCCCGTGACCTATGCGGAGGCCTTTCTCGTTCATGCCTACGAGCACCCGGTGCTGCGAATGCGCATGCGCGGCGCGGACATCCTCGAGGCCTGGCACGGGCAGGGACCGGTGGAGCTCTACGAGAGCGGCCTCGACTCGATTGAGCCGAGCGGCGCCTACACCGTCGCGGTCAACGGAGTGCTGGCGGCGGCGGAGCGCTTCCCGGCCTTCGAGCGCGGCAGCGCCCCCGAGCGCGTGGGGACGGACCTCGAGGCGCTGGTGGCCTGGCTGGGACGCTAGCCCGGCTCGGCCGGCTCGGCCGGCTCGTCACCGTCGAGAAACGCCGGGCTGGCCACAGCGAAGACTCCGGAGATCACCGAGGCGGCCAGCAAGAGCACGCCCAGCAGCAGGGTGATCGTGCTGTCGAAGGGAAACAGGAGCGCGCTGCCGAGCCCGAACAGGATCAAGGTGCGAGTCATAGGTTGGAGCTCTTGTCGAGCTGCCCGCGCAGCGCCAGGCGAAACAGCCAGGTGAGCGAGGGAACCAGGATCAGCAGGCCCACGCCCACGGCCCCGAGCAGCGCCGCCAGCGTCGCATCCGGAGCGGCGGCCTCCGCCACGGTGAGCTCGGGGGGCAGGAAGTAGGGCTCCTGGGCCACCGCCCAGCCGGCCACGATGGCTCCCACCGCCAGCGCGACCGTCCAGCGCGCCGCCGCGAAACGCGAGCGCCATTCGAGAGCCAGCGTGGCGAGTCCGGCGGCGCCGGAGGCGAGCACGCAGACGAGGCCGGCGCCGGAGGTGAGGCCGTCGTAGAGGTCGGGCACGTCGGAGCGCACGACGAGCAGGCCGGCCAGGGCGAGGGCTCCGGCCACCAGCCCCGAGCCCAGGGCCCGCGTGCGGAGAACGGACACGAGCTGCGCTTGTCCCGCGCGGTGGGCGTCCGCGCCCAGGAAGACGGCGGCGATGTGCGCCCCCGTGGCCACCGCCAGCAGGCCCACCATCAGCGAGGTCTCGTTGGCCCAGCTCGTGAGCTCGTCGCCCGCGGCGTTGCCCACCGGCACCCGACCCGAGGCCACGCCGCCCACCGCCGCGCCCAGGAAGAAGGGCACGAGAATCGAAGACAGGGCGAACACCGCCCCGAGGCCGCGCTGCTCGTAGATGCTGGCCGCCTCGCCGCGCAGCGCGAAGGCAGCACCGCGCAGGATGATGCCGACCGCGGCCGCGAAGAGCGGAATCGCGAGCGTCGAGGTGATCGACCCGAAGGCCTCGGGAAAGCCCGTCCACATCACCACGAGGATGAAGATCAGCCAGACGTGGTTGGCCTCCCAGACCGGTGCCATGGAGTTCTTGATGCGTGCCCGCAGAGCCTCGTCGCGGGCGGTGAGGTCCCAGATGCCGGTGCCGAAGTCCGCTCCTCCCAGCACCGTGTACGCCGTGATGCCCAGGGCGATCAGAAGAGCCACGAGGTCGGCCAGCACCGGGTCACACCTCCATCGGCTTGCGCGCCAGGCGCCGCAGCATCACTGCCGCAATCACGGCGAGGCCGATGTAGACGACCACGAGCGTCGCGTAGCCCACAGGTATCCCGCCCGCCCCGGTGACCGCGTCCTCGGTGCGCATCACCTCGTAGACGATCCAAGGCTGGCGCCCCACCTCGGTGGTGATCCAGCCGCAGATCAGGGCCACCACGGCGAGCGGGCCGGCGGCCACCAAAGCACGCATGAACCAAGGCGACGTGGGCAGCCGGCGCTTGCGCCAGGCGATGAACAGGTAGAAGGCGCTCAGCGCTGCGAGACCCATGCCGATGAAGACCATCGACTGGAAGGCCAGGCGCACCAGGTTGATGGCCCGGTTGGTGGGTATCCCGTCGGGCCCGGCGGCGTCGAGGCCCTGAACGGTCGCGTTGGGGTCGTGGTAGGCCAGCAGCGAAAGCAGCTTGGGGAAGGCGATCCCGTACTTGACCTCGCCGTCCTCGTAGATGCCGAGGATGTGCAGGGGCGCGCCCTTCTCGGTCTGGCCCAAGCCCTCGAAAACCGCGAGCTTGGTGGGCTGGTTGTCGGCCACGGTGCGAGCGGCCCAGTCGCCCACGAGCAGCTGCGCCGGAGCCGCCAGGGCGGCGAAGCTCAGCGCCACCACCAGGCCCACGCGGTGGCGGCGCTCGCGGTTGCCGCGCAGCCAGCCGGCCGCGTACACGGCGGCGATCAGGAAGCCGGTGACGATGAAGCCTGCGAAGTACATGTGCACCAGCTCGTGCCACATGTTGGAGTTGAAGAGCGCCTCGAAGGGCTTGACGTCGACCACCTCGCCGCCCCTGACGTCGAACCCCACCGGGTCGTTCATCCAGCCGTTGACCGAGATCACGAACAACGAGCCCGTGAACCCGGCGATGATGATCGGAATGCCGGCCAGGATGTGCACGCGCGGCGACAGCCGGTCCCAGCCGTAGACGTAGATCGCGATGAAGATGGCCTCGACGAAGAACGAGAAGCCCTCGAGTCCGAAGGCGAGGCCGAAGACGTCCCCGAAGGTGGCCATGAACTCGGGCCACAGCAGGCCGAGCTCGAAGGACAGGATGGTGCCGGTGACCACCCCGATCGCGAACAGGATCAGCATGGCCCGCGCCCAGCGCTTGGCCATCGCCTTGTAGATCGGGTCGCCGGTCCGCAGCCACAGCCCCTCGAGGAAGACCACCATGGCCGGGAAGGCGATGCCGAAGCAGACGAGCGGGATGTGCACGGCCAGCGACAGCGCCTGCATCTGGCGGGCCTGGAGCAGGTACTCCTGCTCCCCGGGACCGCCGAGGGCGCCGTCGATCATCAGCTCCGACTCTGCCCGAAGATCCGCAGCAGGAAGAGGAACAGGTTGATGAAGTCAAGGTACAGCGACAGCGCTCCGCGAATCGCGTCGCCCTGGCCGCCCTCGTAGCGCTTGATCTTCTGCACGTCGTGGGCGGTCAACCCCGCGAAGATCGCGACCCCTGCGTAGGTGGTGATCCAGTAGAGCGCCTCGTTGGCCACGAAGATGTTCACGATCGTGGCCAGGATCAGGCCGATCAGCGCCATGAACAGGATCGCGCCCAGCCGGGAGAGGTCCGTCTTGGTCACGTAGCCGTACAAGGCCATCGCGCCGAACATGCCGGCCGTGACCAGGAACGCTGTGAAGATCGACTGGGCCGTGTAGAGCTCGAAGATCAGCGCGAAGATCACGCCGTTGGTGGCCGAGTAGAGGAGGAAGAGGCCCGTGGCGAGGGCCGGCGACATTCGGTCGGCACGCGCCGAGATGGCGATCACGAGGCCGAGCTGGGCAACGAAGAGCACGATCAGGAGGATCGGATTGGCGGTGATGTCGGTGAGCAGCGCATCGCTCGTTCCGATTGCCGCGGCGGCGGCGGCGGTTACCAGTAGGCCGGCGAACATCCATGCAAAGACACGTTGCAGGAAGCTCGACGGAGCCAGAGTCGCGGCATACTCCATTCGGCACTTCCTATCACCGCACGCGAGTGGAAGCTCTCTGGTCCGACATCTCAGGCGCCTACGAGGCGCACATCCAGGCCACCGGGAAGGAGATCCACTTCCTGATCCTGCTGGCCTTCGTCTGCTCGTTCGGCTTCATCCGCACGAGCGCCCACATGATCAAGGCACAGGTGAGCTGGTGGCCGGGAAACGTCGAGACCAAGGGCGGCACCCATATCCACCACATGTTCTGGGGCATCCTGCTGCTGATGACGATGGGCTACCTGGGGATGGCCGTGGATCTCGGCGACACGCTCTACGCGCTGGTGGCGATCGGGTTCGGAATCGGCATGGGGCTCACTCTCGACGAGTTCGCCCTGTGGCTGAACCTGAAGGACGTCTACTGGTCGGAGAAGGGGCGCCAGTCGATCGACGCCGTCATAGTCGCCACGGCGCTGCTCGGCATCACACTGCTGGGCCTGCAGTTCTGGATCGACCTCCGCGAGGCGCTCCTGTCGGCCGTGGGCGTAGGCGGCAAGAGCTTCGAGGGCAACGAGAGCGCCGCGCTGCTGACCGGGCTCCAGCTCGTCGGGGTCTGCCTGGCCGCGATCACGCTGCTCAAGGGCCGGTTGCTGCTCGGCATAGCGGGCCTGTTCATACCGCTCCTGGCCCTGCTCGGCGCGCTCATGAAGCCGCGGCCGGACTCCCGCTGGGAGCGGTGGCGGGGGCCTCAGCCCGAACCGGAGCGTTCCACCGCCTGATCACCGCGGTCTCGCGCTCGAAGCCCAGCGCGGACAGCGTCGCCGTCGAGAGCGCGAACAGGGCGCCGTCCTCGGGAGGCAGTCCGAGCCAGCGGGCGCTCAGCACTCGCAGCAGGTGGCCGTGCGCGAACAGCGCCACGTCACCTTCCGCCTCCTTGAGCTGTGTCACCAGCGGATCCACCCGGGCGCCCACGTCAGTCGCGGTCTCGCCGCCCGGACAGCCGTCGCGCCATAGATACCAGCCGGCCCGACGAGCGCGGATTTCCGCGGTCGTGATGCCCTCGTACTCGCCGTAGTCCCACTCGAGCAGCGCCGGGCAGATCTCCGCAGCCTCGTCCAGGCCGGCCAGCTCGCAGGTTTCGACGGCCCGGCTCAGCGGGCTCACCAGCACACGCCCGAAGCTCCACTCGCGGAGTGCCTCCCTAAGCATCCGTGCCTCCTCGCGCCCTCGCTCGGTCAGCGGGATGTCGGTGCGACCGGTGTGTCGCATGTCCCGGCTCCATTCGGTCTCGCTGTGCCGCACCAGGACGATCTCCATGCCGGTCAGCCCTGGGAAGAGTGCGAGCGGGCGCGAGCCCCGCCGCCGTAGCTCGAGAGGTCGAGCACGAAGGCGAAGATGATCAGGAACCAGTCGAAGCCCTCCGGCCCCACGACCGGCGCCCAAGTGAGGGCGTAGACGAGCGTGGTGAGGGGCAGGAAGATCAGCCCGGCGAGCGGTAGCCAGAAGCTGTCGTAGGCCTGGTCGACCTCGTTGGTGAAGATCCACACCAGGACGAGCACGAAGCGCGGGAAGAAGCCGGCGAGCAGAGCGAGGAGGCAGCCCATCGGCGCCAGCCTAACCGCACCGGGCCCCCCGCGCTCGAGTCAGGGCAGCGGCCAGGTGTGCACGGGCTCGTTGGAGTGCATCAGATCGCGATAGCTCACGGTCAGCCGGCGCAGGGCCTCGCCCCGCTCGAGACCCTGGTCGTCGTAGAGGCGGTGGAAGGCGGCGCTCTGCCAGGTGGCGCCGTTCGAGAGCTCCACGCAACGGCGCTCGATGATGCCCAGCAGGCGGTCGCGGTCGGCCGCCTCCACCCCCGCCCGCTCGAGTCCCTCGTGCGCCAGCGGCAGCAGGCGGCGCAGCACGAGCTCCGCCACCGGCACGTCCCCCACCCCGGGCCAGTAGACGCGTGCGTCGATGCCGTCGCGGGCGCCGAGGTGCAGGTTCTCCTCGGCGGCCGAGAACGACATGCGCGACCACACGGGCCGCTCGTCCTCGGTGAGCGCCTTGATCAGGCCGTAGTAGAAGGCCGCGTTGGCGAGGATGTCGACCACCGTGGGGCCGGCAGGCAGCAGGCGGTTCTCCACGCGCACGTGGGGACGCCCCCGGACGACGTCGTAGATGGGCCGGTTCCAGCGGTAGATCGTGCCGTTGTGGAGGCGCAGCTCAGCCAGGTCGGGCACGTCACCCCGCTGGAGCGTCTCTACCGGATCCTCGTCCTCACACACCGGGAGGAGGGCCGGGAAGTAGCGGACGTTCTCCTCGAACAGGTCGAAGATCGAGGTGATCCAGCGCTCGCCGAACCACACGCGCGGCCGCACGCCCTGGGCCTTGAGCTCCTCGGGGCGCGTGTCGGTCGCCTGTTCGAAGAGCGCGATCCGGGTTTCGCGCCACAGCTCTTTGCCGAAGAAGAACGGCGAGTTGGCGGCAACGGCCACTTGCACGCCGGCGATGGCCTGAGCTGCGTTCCAGTGCGCCGCGAAGGCGTCGGGCTCGACCTGCTGGTGGAGCTGCACGCTCGTGCAGGCCGCCTCGGGGGCGATCGTGTCGGCGAAGGTCGAGAGCCGCTCCACTCCGCTGATAGAGATCTCCAGGTCCTCACCGCGGGCGGCGAAGATCTGCTCGTTGAGCAGTTTGTAGCGCGGGCTCTCCGAGAACGCGTCGGCGTTGAGGTGCGCCTCGTCGATCGTGGGCAGGATCCCGATCAGCATCATGTGGGCCCCAACGCCGCGAGCGCGCTCCTCGGCATGGTTGAGGCTACGCCGGATTTCGTGCTCGAGCTCGGAGAAGACGCCGCCCTCCAGCAGGCGCGGCGGGATGTTGATCTCGACGTTGAACTGGCCGAGCTCAGTCTGGAAGGCGGCGTCGGCGATCGCCTCCAGCACCGGCGCGTTGCACATCGCGGGGTCGCCCCCGTCGTCGGTCAGGTTTAGCTCGATCTCGAGCCCGAACGAGCGCCGCTCGGCGTCGAAGGCGGCCTCGGAGAGCATGCGCGCGAAGACGTCGAGACACGACCGCACCTTGGTCCGGTAGCGCTGCCGGTCCTCTCGGCTGAAGACTCTGGGAGCAACCTCCTGGCCCACGTCGGGTCGAGGCTATCCGGAAATCCGGCCGTTGCCTCGGCGGTCGGCGGGCCGGGTTGCTCACGTAGGCGCGCGTCACGCCTACGAAGAAGAGCGGCGTCGCGCGCTCCTCGGAACCGAATGCACCGCGCGGGCTTTAGCTACGAGCTCAACGAATGTTCGATTGCTTCCCCGGGGCGCGGGATGGTAGGCCTCGCAGTACCGGAGCCTGGGGTGCTCACCCCCCGGTCTTCGACCCAGGAGGGCCGCGAATCAGTGCGACGGACTCTCGCCATCGGCTTTACGGTTGTCACGACCGGCTTGTCGCTGGTTGGGGGAGCAAGCGCCCAAACTGGGCAGCTGGAAGGCGCGGGTGGGATCGCGGTCGCAGCTGACGGAAGTCAGGTCTTCGTCTCCGGCAGCTTGAACAGCTTTGGCTTTCCCGGGCTTTTTTTTGGAAACGGATTCAAGGCGCTGGGTCGTGATCCAGCCAGTGGCAGGCTGTCCGATCAAGGCGGCTTCTTTCAGTCGGGCGGGGGCCTCTTGTCTCCGCCGCTGGCGGTATCACCGGACGCAGCCTCGTTCTACTGGCCGCTCGGAGGCGGCCCCGGCAGCGGCTCGCTGGCGAGCGCGCGCCGCGTCGCCGGCGGCTTCGGGCTTCAGGGCGTGGTCCAACAGAATCTCGCTGGAATGGTTCACGCACTCGTCGTCTCTGCGGATGCAAAGAACGTGTACCTGACCAACAGCATGGATGACAGTCTGCTGGCTTTCCAGCGCGATCCTTCGACGGGCGCGCTGACCTTCCAGGCCAGTTTCACCGACGGTATCGGCGGCGTCGACGGCTTGCGCGGAGCTTCGGGGCTGGCGATCTCGCCAGATGGCGAGTTCGTCTATGTAGGCGGCAGTCAGGAGAGCCCCGCCGAAATTGCCATCTTCAGTCGCGACACCAGTACGGGTGCGCTCGCGTTCGCCGATGTCGAGGCCATGCCCGGATTCGGCAGTCCAGGCAGCATCGCGCTCTCACCGAATGGCCAGCGTCTCTATGCCGGTCAGGGTGGCTTTGTGGTCTTTGCCCGGGATGGGGCCGACGGATCGCTCGCCGCGTTGCCCGATTCCTTCGTCCCGAGCGGCTTCGGTTTCTCGTTTGGGGCTCAGACCTTGCTTCCCGTCGAAGACGGCGTGGTCTACACGCTCGTGGCAAGCGAGCATGCTCTATGGCAGGTCCCCACCACCTCGACCGGCGTCGACGGGGCGGCAGCCACCGTCTACGAAGGCATTCGCGAGATGCGCGCTCCGAAGGGTCTGGCGGCCTCGCCCGACGGCGCGCATATCTATGTCACCGCCCAAGAATTGGGCACTACGGCGGGCACGGTTGTCGCCTTCGCCCGCGACGCGGACAACGACGACCTCACCTTCGTATCTGCCACGAAGCCACGGCACCCCCTGCCACTACCGCCTCCACCCACTCCACTCCCTCCCTCTGCCCCGTCCCCTCGGTCTGCTCCACCGCCGCCGCCTCCGGCTGGCGACTCAGCAGCGCCGCGGGCCGGCGCGACCTTGGGCAGGACACCGCCGCTGGGCGCCGCGCTCATGCGCGGACTGCGCGTGAAGGTGACCTCGAACGAGGCGACAGAGTTCAAGGCACGCGCTGAGCTCTCGCGCCGAGTCGCCCGCCGGCTGAGGCTGGGGTCCGCCCGGGTAGTCGTGGCGCGCGGCGCGGCCGACCTGCCAAAGGCCGGTAGGACGACCCTCGTCCTACGGTTCATAAGGAGGGCGAAGCGGCGACTCCTTCGAGCCCAGCAGGTGAAGCTCGCGCTCGTGATCGCGGCCCAGGACCGCTCGGACAACACCGCCACGCTGCGGCGCTCCGTGACGCTCAAGCGCTGAATAGGGCCCTTCGCACAGCGGCTGCCCCGCCGGGGTGGACAAAGGTCGCATGGACGACTGTTTGAGTTCAACGCTCGCGGTGGGCGGGCACCCTTTGGTGCATGACTATCGGAGCGTCGCTATTCCTGATCGCGCTCGGCGCGATCCTCAAGTACGCCGTGACAGCCACGGTGGCCGGTGTCGAGATCCAGACCGTGGGAGTCATCCTCATGGTCGCCGGGGCTCTTGGCCTGGTAATCGGCTTGTTCCTCATGGCTTCCGGTCGGCGGCGTGTCGGCCCGACCGATCAGAGGGTGGTCTACGAGGAGCGCCGCGACCCGCTGGTATAAGGCAGCACCGTCACCGCCGGGCCCGTCGCCAGGCCGCTTCGACTACGTCAACGGCCCTGTCAGTCACCGGGAGCGAACCCAAACGGCCCACACAGCAACGGCGCCGGGCTCGGCTGCGAGCACTAGAGCGGTTCGGCGGGGCGCGGGGTAGCGACGTTGGCCGCTCCCGCCGGGCCGCCACGGCAACGACAAGCGGGTCTTAGTCGCGGGTGACGACATGCAACCTGGGCCGATTCTGTTCTGCCTCCAGGATCGCGGCTGCCATTTCCCAGACAGCTCGTCGAAGTCGTCCGCCTCGAGGAGCGCCTCGTGGAACTCGCGGCGCTGTTCCGCACTCAGTTCCACTAGCGGCGGGTAGGCGACGACCTTCCCGACTCGGCGCGCTGCGCTCGCCACTTGGCATCGCCTGGATCGGCCCCAAACTGGTCGGCTGTGCCGCGGTCGATTCGTCCTTCGTGGGCTTCGTCGCGTCGTGCCAGGGTTGCTTACGAGGCGGCGCCAGGCACCTCACCGGCAGTGCCCGACTGACGGGACCGCTCGCTGACGACCTCCAGATCGCCGACTCGCAGATGTCGGACCTCGAGCTCATCGATCTCGAGTCGCTTGATAGCTGCCCGGCCGATCGCGAGCCGACCGATCGCCACCGCGCCAAGCGCGCTCGCACCGACCGCCAAAGCGGCTATCGCCGTAGGTCCGCGGAGCCCAGGTCCGCGTGCGTCGAGGGCGGTGACTCGCACCGGCAGGATGTCCAGCCACCGC
Source organism: uncultured Thermoleophilaceae bacterium (assembly GCA_963813495.1). Taxonomy (GTDB): domain Bacteria; phylum Actinomycetota; class Thermoleophilia; order Solirubrobacterales; family Thermoleophilaceae; genus JACVRW01. The sequence goes on along the minus strand of CAWEZC010000001.1, from coordinate 170,434 downwards.
GACTGGGTTTCAGCTTTACGTGTCAGCATCCTCGCTCTCCTCTGTTCGCGTTCGCGCTATGCGGAGGGTAGACCGCGGGGGATACTGGGCGGGCGATGTCGCAGGCGGACGTGGAGCTTCTCTGCCGTATGTTCGAATTGTTCTCTGAACGGGAGAACGACTGGGACGCGCTCTTCGAACTCGTCGGTCCCGACATCGTCTGGGAGGTTCGCTCGGACTTTCCGGACGCCGGCATCTACACGGGCTACGAAGGGATGCGCCGGTGGTCTGATGCCTTCGATGAAGCGGTCGAGGAGACCTGGTACCGGCCTCTCGACTACATCCACGTCGGGAGCCACGTCGTCGTGCCCCTCCGCTGGGGCGGAGTGGGCATAGGAAGCGGGGCCGCTTTTGCCGAACGCGAGGAGACGTGGGTGTTCACAGTGCGCGAGGGCAGGATCCGCCACGTCAGGGAATACGGGACCAAGGAGGAGGCCCTCGAAGCGGTGGGACCGCCGGAGTAGCCATGCCGCCAATACCCCGAGGGGGCGCAGCGCCGTACCTCTGACCCAGACGAGTGTTCGGACTCCCTCAGGGCTTGTGGGGTTTCGCGGGGCGACGCGTAGCGGTCTTGTGCCGCTCCCCATTGGGTCCGACGCGTCCGAGGGAGTGCCCCTAAAAGCCCCGATCGCCGTTGGAGGAGGTGACGTGGGGGCGGAGGTAGAAGACCTCGGACGACACGTCGTGCTCGGGGTCGGTGCCGCTGACGAAGGCGCGTACCGTGCGGCCGGTGATCTGCTCGACGGTCTCGACGAAGCTTCTCTCACTGGCGTGCTGGAAGAAGTTGCGGATGTCGCGCACTCGCTGATGTTCTCCCAGCGCGACCATGTTGCGCTCGGCCGGGGTGAGGGTGTCCTCCAGCGTGCAGATCAGAAGGTCGGGGGTGGCGAAGACCGCATGGGCCTTGGTCGGTCCTCGGCCGAGCTGGTGCTTGTCGAGCCGCACCATCGCGTTCGAAAGCTCAGCCGTCTGCAGCCCTCGCCGCTCGGCAGCGGTCTGCTCGGGCATCCGCGTGTCCTGACTCATCAACTGCGTCGTCTCGAGTCTCTGTGTTAGTGAGGCGCGCGCGCGAGAGAAAGAGACCGGAGAACCAGGCGAACGCTGTAGACAGACCAGTCTAGCGCCAGGACAGAGGTGTGGCCACGGCGGTTGAGGTCCCGGGCGGCGGGTACAGAGGCCGAGAAGAGACGTATGTCTCGACACACCAATGGTCGCACCGCTGCTTCGGACCTTCACCGGGACGGGCAAGCGGGGCGGCTGTTAGTGCGAAGCGCCGCCCGGACAGAACGCGCGGCCGATCCTCCAAGGGCCCCACCCGCAAGTCTTCGCCCGCCCGCCGGGTAGAGGGCGGGTCACGCCACGTCAAGGCGGCGGTTCGACGCGGCGGGGCAAGGCTCGCCCCGCAAACCGGTCCAAGGCCCTGTCACCTCTTCGGCGCTGGAAAGAGTGTGGCGATTGCCCCAAAGTTTTGCGCGTCCCTCCCTGCGGGTAAATGACGACAGTAGGCACGAGCCTTCATTAGCAACGGCGCGCTCTGCCTCCTCAAACCACGCCGGTCGCCTCGCACCTGCGGGGTGTCGCCGGCGACTACCCCCCAAGGAGTTTTCTGATGGCAGCAACAGACGTAACCCGCGGCAGCGTGCGCGCGGATGGAAATGGGTCGTCGGTCGGGAGGGTCGCTCGTCGGCTGGCGACCGAGACCAAGCAGGCGTTTAAGACCACCGAGTTCTGGGCGATGGTTGGCCTGATCGTGGCCATCTTGGTCAGTGCGGCCGTCATCAATGGTGGCGACAACGGCACGGACGAGTTCATCGCCCGCCAGGCATGGCTGTACGTCTCGATTCTCGGCGCGGGCTACTTCATCTCGCGTGGCCTGGCCAAGTCCGGCAGCCTCGAGCCCTACACGCCCGACGCGTCCGACCAGGAGCGGAACGGCCGCCTCGACACCGGCGTCGATCGGTAGTCGATGTTCCTCTTCACCAAGCGGCCGGGCAGGCAGTCGCAGGTCCGCTTCATGCCCGGCTGCCTGGTGACGTCCCTCCTGCTCTCGATCGTCCTGACGGTGCTGATCAACATCCTGATTCGCATCCTCTGACGCAGGGCCGCAGCGGAACCGGAATCTACGAGCATCTCTGATTGGAGTCACATTGAGTAAGCAGCAGCAGAAGATCGTCCAGTACCTCAACGAAGCGCATGGCTCAGAGCAGGCCCTGACGCGCCAATTGCAGGCCCAGATCGCGATGACCCCCAAGGGCCGCTATCGCAACGGGCTGGAAACCCACCTCGACCAGACCCGCCGCCACGCCGCTCGCCTCGAAGACCGCCTGCGCGAGCTCGGTCAGGGCAACAACCCGCTACAGGCGGGACTGGGCGCCGTCCAGTCCGTTGTCGGGCAGGCCGTGGCGCTGACCAAGACCCCGTTCGATCTGGTCCGCGGAAGCGGTGGCGAGGAGAAGGTGCTCAAGAACGCCAAGGACTCCTGCGCCGCCGAGGCGCTAGAGATCGCCACCTACACCGCACTGGCGCAGCTGGCCCGCACCACGGGCGACAGCGAGACCGAGCGGCTCGCGAAATCGATCATGGGCGAGGAGCAGAAGATGCTCGACCGTCTCCTCAAGGAGATCCCTCGGCTGACCGACGCCCTGGCCCGCGCCGAGTTCGACGGTGAGGGCTCGTACGACGTGACCGACACCGGCGCAGCCGATGCGGTGCGCGAGGCAGGCGGAGCGGCCAAGCGCACGGCCCGCAAGAGCGCGGGACAGGCCAAGCGCACCGCCCGTCAGGCCCGCAAGGTGCCGGGCGTGGCGCGTGCCGAAGGCACCGTCAAGGGCGCGGCGGCGTCTGAGTCTGACCTGGCGATCGCGAGGTACGACTCGCTCAGCGCCGACGAGGTCCAGGACAAGCTGGCCGAGCTCTCCCAGATCGACCTGGCCAAGGTCAACGCCTATGAGCGCAAGCACCAGAATCGCTCCACGGTCACCAGCCGAATCGACTCGCTCCAGGGCGACGAGCCCTGGCCCGGCTACGACGAGCTAGCTGTGGAAGAAGTGCGTGCCGTGCTCTCCGAGGGAGACGACACCCGCAACAAGGCCGTCCGCAGCTACGAGCGCAAGCACAAGAACCGCGCCGGCGTGCTCCAGGCCACCGAGCGCGAGCTCAGCAACGCCTAGAACCGTTCGAGCCAAGGGAGGGGGCCGCCCGCCGGCCCCCTCCCGGTTCTTCGACGGCGGCGGCAGACCCCGGTCCCCCCACAACCACGGGAGCGGGCCGGATGGGCGTCGCAACCAGGCTGTAAGGCCCGGGACGCGCAAGGGTGGAGGGTGTCGAAGGTTGTTTATGTCCACCCACGCCGGGGATCCATCTAGTCCCGCGAGCGCCCCCAGGAGTCCCCCGGCGACCTGGGGCACCCGAGAGGCACGGGTCTGCGGGCCGGGACGCGGCACACCGCACGCCGCCCCCGTCGCGGGCGGGCGGGTAGAGAGCGAAAGACGCTCTACCTGTCCCGCCCGCTCCACTTCACCGGCCGTTGCAGGAGCATCGTTGAAGTGCAGACAAGCGAGGCGGCGGCCACGAGGGACGGACGCCACGCCACCACGCACACACCCCAAGCGGCGCAGCGCCGCCCCTCTCCTCAGCAACGCGTCGCGCCCTGAGAAGTTGGCATGTCTCGGCGCGGAATGCCACGCAAGAGAAGCCGCTGACCTACTAGCTCGGCAAGGGCCCGATTTTCTCCCCTTTCAGAGAAGCATGGATACTGGGCGGGGATGTCGCATGAGAACGTCGAGGTGGTGCGGAGCATGCTTGACGCTTTCAACCGCGACGATGTGGACACCGTGATCGCGGCGTTTGACGAGGGCTGCGAGATCAAGGAGCCGCTGGAGATGCCCGACAGTCCCGTCATGGGCTATCGCGGGCACGACGGCATCCGAGAGTGGATGGGAAATTTGCGCGGCGTGGCCGGGGCAGGTTTCGAGCCCCGGCGCGTCATACCGAGTGGTGACTTCCTGCTCTGCGAACTGGCGTCGAGAGGGCTCGGAGAGGCCAGCGGGGTGCCAATCGAATGGATGACCTTCGCGGTGTTCGAGATGCGTGGCGGCAAGATTGCCCGGATACGCGTATTCCTCAGTAGAGAAGAGGCCCGCGAAGCCGTGGGGCTGTCGGACTAAGGGCCCTCTTGTTCAGGCAGAAGAATTTAGGGGCCTACCTCCCTACAGTCAGGTGCTGCTGCTTTCACGCGAAAGCATCAGCGCGGCGCCTACATCGCTCGGGCGGGCCTCTGCCGCTGCGAGTCCAGGCTAGGGCGCGCTCGCAGGCACGGTGACTTGCTGCTCGAGGCCCCGCTGCTCAGCCTCCTCAATCGAAACGATGTCCCGTCCAAACGGACGGAGCGTGACCGGGATCAATTTGAAGTTCGTGCTTGCTTGTCGCCCCCAAGGTCCACTGCCTCCCAGCGCCGCGGCAGCCAGACGCAATCGCGGTTCGCGATCAGTTGGAGCGCCAGCAGCATCGCGATCGCCTCGAGGACCTGTGTTAGGCCACCGGTGGGCAATGGGAGGGCCGACGGCGCCAGAAGGAAGAGGAACAGCACGGCGAAGCTCCGCTCCTCGAACAGGTCGATGAGACTCCCGAGCGTCTTGTCGCCATCGCTCCGAGCCGGCCATCCAGCTCGTCGCTGAGCCCATCGCGCCCGTCATACCGCTCTTAGCGCCGAGCGAGCCGGTCCAGACTGCTTGGCCCGTCCGGGCCATCCGGGCTCACCCGTCGGGTGCTACGACGATGCCTTTGGCCTCGGCCATGTAGCGGCCGGCGGCCGCGGAGGCCTCGTCCGGAGAGCTCCCACTCTGGCGAGCATCCATGTACGCGGCGTACCAGTCCCACCAGTCATGTGGTGGGGCGACCGCCTCAAATGCGCCGTGACGCTCAGACGTTTCGTGCAGCAGATCTGCGAGGGAAGCGATGTCCATGTCAGTCCTCCGACCCTGGGCGGCCCTGCAACTCGGCGGGGCCGAGTGGCTCAGAGTTGAGCCACTCGGTCGCCCGTCGAGTCAAGGGATGCGCAGACGACGGAATACGGTCACCTAGCGGAGCTTCCGGAAGCCGGTGCGGACCTCTTCTGACAGGAGCTCGGGCTGCTCCCAGGCGGCGAAGTGCCCGCCCTTGTCGAGCTTGTTGTAATGGATGAGCTTGGGGTAGGCCTCCTCCGCCCAACTCCGCGACGGCGTGTAGATCTCGTCAGGGAAGACGCTCACGGCCACCGGGACCTCCACGATCGCCCGAGCGTCGGCGGTCGGCCAGCCCTTCGGGTCGAAGAAGTTAGCCCTGTCTTCCCAATAGAGGCGTGCCGCAGATACCCCCGTATTCGTCAACCAGTAGTGGGTGATGTTGTCGAGCACGTCGTCTCGGGTCAGGCCTTCCTGGGCCCCGTCGACAAAGACGCGAGAGATCATCGCCATGCTGGTCGCGTCGTGGTCGATCATCCAGGCGGCGAGGCCGATGGGTGAATCCGCAATTCCGTACAGCGCCTGCGGGTGCGTCGCGCTCTCGATTGCATAGCCCGCGTCCGTCGCGAAAAAGAGCAGCAGCTCGTCGAAGATGCGGGTTTCCTCGTCATCGAGACCGGAGGGGTCGCCGGCCTGAACCGCCGCTGAGACGTTGGGTCGAACGGCACCAGCGAAGTTGGTGTGGATGCCGAGCAACCCCCGCGGCGCCTGTACACCCATCCGCTCAACGATTTCCGCACCCCAATCGCCGCCCGTGGCGACGTAGCGGTCGTATCCCAGGCGCTTCATCAACTCGGCGTAGGCACGAGCGATGCGCTCAGGGCCCCAGCCGGTCTCGGCCGGCTTACCTGAGAACCCGTAGCCCGGCATCGACGGGATCACCAGATGAAACGCGTCCGATGCGCTCGCGCCGTGCGCGATCGGATTGGTAAGTGGATCGATGATCTTCAGCTGCTCGATAACCGAGCCGGGCCACCCGTGCGTGACGACGAGCGGCAACGCGTCGTCATGCTCCGAGCGAACGTGGATGAAGTGGATGTCCAGCCCATCGATCTCGGTGATGAAGTGCTCTAGGGCGTTCAGCTTCTCCTCGCACTTGCTCCAGTCGTACTCCTCCGCCCAGTAGCGCGCGAGCGCCTGCATCATCGCGAGCTGTGGGCCCTGCGAGATGTCGTCGACGGTTTCCTTTTCTGGGAAGCGAGTGGCGACGATGCGCGCACCCAGGTCATCGAGATCCGACTCGGGGGTCTCGATCGTAAACGGCCGGATCGCAGTGCCGTCCGCTGACTTTTCGGCCATGACAGACATGTGGGTCCTCCTTGTGGGGACGTGATCGGTGACGGCCGTAGCCTGATCGCGTTGCGGGCACGTCGCGCCCGTCGAAGGCCCTGGGTCTGCTACCTGGGCTGCCCCTGGGTCTCCCTTGGCTCTGCACCGGCCCGCGGTGGCTGCACCGCGACGTCCCACCAGTGTGCACCGCGGGTCTATCCCAGTAAGCGGACGTGTTCCCCGTCCCAGGCGAGAACGCCGGCGACGCGTTACGCCATCCGTTCAGGGACGCGCCGTGAGCACGTCCGACCACTCGGGCCAGGCCGTACGACCGCGACCAGCAGCTGCTCAGCTTCCTTCTGGTCTGCCGCGTCTGCGGCACCGAGGAACTCGTGCATCGGCAGCAGTACGAACCCCACTTCGAGCCGCATCCCACCCAGCGCTTCCGCGGTGGGCGGGATCGGCTCGGCCGGTCAGCAGCAGCCGGAGCTCCAGATCAGGCCGGGACGAGGTGAGAGTCGGAGCCAGGCAGTGCGTCAGCTAGCTCTCGGCGGGAGTGGATGTCGAGCTTGGTGAACACGTTGTGCAGATGCCACTCAACGGTCCGCGGGCTGAGAAACAGTCGCGCACCGATCTCCGGATTTGTAAGCCCATCGCGCGCCAGGCCCGCAATCTGGCGTTCCTGCGCCGTCAGGTCGTCGCGCGTCTCGACCGTCCGCTTGCGCACCTTCTCGCCCGTAGCGAGCAGCTCTGTACGTGCGCGCTCGGCAAACGCCTCCATCCCGATCGTGACGAGCATTTCGTGGGCGGTGCGTAGCTGCTCGCGCGCATCGGCCCGGCGGTTCTCGCGGCGCAACCACTCCCCGTAGAGCAGATGGGCCCGGGCGAGCTCGGGGCGCAGCCGGGTGCGGCTCAACCGCTCGATCGCCTCGCGATGCAGGCGCTCGGCACTCTCACCTTCGCTCACGAGTGCCCGGCAGCGCGCTTGGATTCCGAGGCTCCAGTCGGTCTTGCAGGGCGCGGTGGCCGACATCACGGCGTCGAGCGCACCGGACGCGACCTCGGGCCTCGAGGAGCGGACCGCCGCCTCGACCAGCTCGGTCGATGCCCACGGGGAGAACTGGAGCTGCGGTGTCTCGTCGGCCGCTCGTTGCGCCGAGGCGAGCGCCCGGTCGTAGCGGGCCAGCCCGTTGAAAAGGATGGCGCTTACCCACTCGGCCCACTGGACGCCGAGTTCTTGACCGCTTGTCCCGGCGTCACGGATCGTGGACTCGATCAATGGCAAGGCGTCCGTTTGGCCTCGAAACGCGGCGAGCAAGAGCTGGGCATAGGGTGCAAAGTCGGTCCCAGTCGCCTTCGTGATCGCCTCGAGCTCTGCGATCGCGACGGCGGCACCGCCAAAGTCGCCGCACCACGTGGCGAAGAAGGCCCAGTCGGTCAGGTCGATCGGCAGCCGGGCCAGCGCACCCGCGTCGCGGCCCTCCCTGAGATAGCGCGCGCTGACGGTATGCCAGCTGTCCTCATCGAAGATGAGCTTGGCCGAGATTGTCGTCAGCCAGCCCCAACGGAAGTTCTCCTGGCCCGGTGACGCTTCGTCCGCAAACGCGGCCATTGCGCGCCTCAGCAGTGGCGCGGCCGCCGCACGTCCTTCCGTGACGAGCGTGCTGAGGCCATCGAGCATCAGATCGGATGCACGGAGCGGGCGGGTCGACCGCAGAGCCGATTTGGCAGCACGGGATACCTCGACCAGGCTGCCGGCGGAGGCCAAGCGGCCGGCGAAGAACGCAGCACCCCACGCGTCGAGGTAGGTGTCGCGCGCAAGCTCAGGGTCGAGCCGCTCAAGACGTTGGGCAGCTTTCAAGAGCAATGGCGGCGCAGTGGGCCCCATGCTCGACGCGAACGCGATCTCACCACGGAGCAGCTCCACGCGCGCCGCCTGAAGCTCGTCCGGCGTGGAGGCCTCGGCCACTGCCAGAAGCTCGAGCGCGCCCTCAAACATCCCGGCATGCAAGCTCGCTTCGGCAGCAGCAAGCGCACGCCGCACCCGCTGCTCGGAATCGCCCGACAGAACGACAGAGCGACGCAGGAACGCGGCTGCCGCGGCCAGGCCGCCGCGCGCCTGCGCGCGCCTGGCGGAATGCTCGAGCTCCGCGGCGACCGGCTCGTCGGGCCCCGCCGCGGCTATCGCCAGATGCCACGCGCGACGGTCGGGGTCGACGGTACGGTCGGTCGCCTCTGCCAGGGCCAGATGGACCTCCCGGCGTTGCTCTCTGGTCGCTGTTCGGTAGACGGCGGAGCGCACCAGCGGATGACGGAAGGTCACGCGCTCTCCGAGCGCGAGCAGCGCGTCCGTCTCCGCGTCCGTGTCGGAGAGCGCAATCCCGAGTCGCTCGGATGCAGCCAGCAGCAGCAGCGGATCGCCGACCGGCTCAGCCGCCGCGATCAGCAGCAGACGTCGCGCGTCGTCGGAGAGCGTCTCAACCCGACGAACAAAACTTTCCTCGATTCGCCCTGCGAGCCCCTGCGCCTCGACCAGGCCGAAGCCGCCCGCGAGCTGCCTTGCCGTCAAGCCCCGCGGCAGCTCTAGCAACGCCAGCGGGTTCCCACGCGTCTCGGCGATGATCCGGTCGCGGACTCGCTCATCCAACTTGAATCGCACGGCGGAGGTCAGCAGGGCGCGGGCGTCGCCGTTGAGCACGCCCCTCACCTCTACCTCGGAGACGTTTCGCAGCTCCTCGCCCGGTTCGCGCGCGGCGAAAACCAGCCCCACCGGCTCCGCAAGCAGGCGACGCGCAACAAACGCCAAAGTCAGCGCCGAGGCCCGATCCAGCCACTGCGCATCATCAACGACACACAGCAGCGGACGGTGGTCCGCCGCCTCCGAAAGCAGGCTCAACACCGCCAGCCCGACGAGAAACCGATCCGGAGGTTCACCGGCGCTCAGCCCGAACACGATCTCCATCGCGTCCCGTTGCGGTGCCGGGAGTGTCTCGAGCGTGTCGAGCAGCGGCCCGCACAGCTGATGCAGACTGGCGAAGGCCAGCTCCATGTCCGACTGCACGCCCACCGCCCGTACGACGGTCAGGTCGGATGCCGACGCAATCAGATAGTCCAACAGCGCCGTCTTCCCGATCCCAGCCTCGCCTTTCAGCACCAGCGACCGGCTCTCGCTGCGGCTCACCGCCGCGACCAATTCGTCCAGCAGCGCGCACTCGCTGCCCCGACCCCGCAGGCCGGAATGCCTGCCCGGGCCAGGGACACGGCTTTCCATGGGATTTACCGATCGTAACCGACCCGCAGCCCGCAGACAGAGAAGTTTTGCTCGGGCACTGTCGGGGGTGACGAGGCAGACGACGAGCCCGACGAGTGCGACGGCGACCAGCAGCCCCGCGAGCGCCCGCGACGGCCGGTCGTCGCCTCGAGAAAGTTGCGCTATGGAGTAGGGGCGATCCGCTCGATACCCCAGCCGAGAATAAATTGGGCCCTCGGACGGGACCTTCCTGAACTCGGCTGGGGGTCTCGTGCCTGAACGCTCACCCCCAGCCTAGTACCGGCCGGCGATTCGTCAATCCGCAAAACACCTTGTTTTGCGGGGAAAATCGGGGCGACTGGATTTGAACCAGCGACCTTTCGGCCCCCAGCCGAATGCGCTACCAAGCTGCGCCACGCCCCGTCAGGGAGGCACGATAGCGTGACCTTGGCCGAAGACAATGTCCCGCGAGAACGTCGAGATCGTGCGTCGGAGCCTCGAGGCGTTCGCGCGAGGCGACTTCGAGGCTGCCTTCGCAGCCCACGCGCCTGACTCCGAATGGAGCACCGCAGCCGACGAGCCGGATTCTCAGACCTATCGTGGCCGCGATGGCCTGGACAGGTTCGTCGCCTCGCTGGCGGAGCTCTGGGAGGGCCGTTTCGACGGGTTGATGGAGTTCGGCGAGTACGTCGACCACGGGGACTGGATCATCGTCCCCTGGAGCAGCCGGATGCGCGGAAAGAGCAGCGGGATCGAGGTGGAGGTCAGGGAGACCTACGCCGTCCTCGTCAACGATCGCCGGATCGTTCGCGTGGAGGAGTACCGAAGCACCGACGAGGCGCTCCGGGCCGTCAAGCCGGGAAGCCGGGGCCGAAGCGGGCGACGGGGATCGAACCCGTACTAAGAGCTTGGAAGGCTCTTGTGCAGCCATTACACCACGCCCGCGCCTGAACTCCTCAGGATCCTAGCCAGGCCTTGGGGTTCTCGACCATCATCTGGTCGAGCTGCCCGTCGGTCATGCCCCGTTCCTTGAGCTCGGGGATGACCGTCTCGAACAGGAACGTCATGCTCCAGTCCGGGACCTCGTTGGCCTTCAGGTACTGCTGGATCTCGACTGGGAACCAGTCGATCGTCGAGCAGTAGTCCTGGGAGATGAACATGCGGTCGGCGTAGCCTCGCTCTAGCAGCGCGAGGGTGGTGACGTTGCGCTTGTGCGTCGGCAGGTAGATGTCGATCCCGTAGCGATCGAGCCCGATCCAGCAGCCGGTCTCGAGGAGCCGCTCGATGTACTCGAGGTCGTCGGTGTCGCCGGTGTGGGCCACCTGGACCTTCGACGGATCGACGCCCTCCTCGGCGAAGATGCGCATCTGCTCAGGCCCTGTGCCGCTCGCCGGCCGCGAGTGGGCCATGATCGGCTTGCCGGTGCGGTTGCTCGCTCGTGCGGCCGCGCGATGCACCTTCTCGACGTTGGGCGTGACGCCGGGCTCGTCGGCGGCGCACTTGATGAAGGCCGGCTTGATGCCCGTGCCCTGGATCCCGTTCTCGATCTCGTACACGAAGATGTCCGCGAGCTGGTCCTCGTCGCGGCTGAGAAGCGCCTGGGGAAGGTGGTCGTAGGTGTAGATCCCGGTGGCCAGCACCACCTGCACTCCCGCTCTCGTCGGCCACGCGCTTGCTGAAGGCGGCATCCCGGTGTAGGAACATCGCCCCCGGGTCGACGACCGTCCTGATCCCATGACCCTTGACTCCGTTGGCGTCGGCCGTGGCGGCATCCCACTCGGCGTCCTCGTCATAGAGGTGCGGGAACTGGAAGCGCGTGGCTTCATCCGTGGTGCGGAAGTGCTCGTGGATGAGCGTCCTGCCCAGTGCGTCGACGTCGATGGGGCCGTGCACGGTCTCGACTGACGGCATTCGGGTTCTCCTCCCCGGGTGGTGGTGCGCCGAGGAAACCTAACGCGCGTGAAGGCGGGGCAGCCAGGACTCGAACCTGGGACCTTCGGTTTTGGAGACCGACGCTACCACCAGCTGAGCTACTGCCCCCGGGCTGAGATCGTAGCGGCGCACATCGATGCGGGCGGAGGGACTCGAACCCCCACGGTCTCTCGACCACGAGGACCTAAACCTCGCGCGTCTACCAGTTCCGCCACGCCCGCTCGCGCACGGCGCAATCAGACCCGGCACAGGTTAGGGTGTCTCCGAATGGCCGACACGGTTGTGGTCCATCCCAATCGGGACAAGACCGAATCCAAGGCGACGAGGGCCGCTGTGATCCTGCTTCTCGTCGTCAGCGCCGCACTGATCCTCATCGTCATGGTCGGCGGCTGGTCGAAGCTTCAGGGCGCCCAGATCATCTCGATCGGCTACGTCATCGTCTACCTGGTGATGGCCTACTACGTCATGCGCTGGAATCGCGGCGTGCTGCCGGTGGCGGCGGCTCTGGCCATCCTGTTCGCCGTGATCGCGGCGGTGGCCGGTCCGGCCTGGTTCGATCGCGACAAGGCCGGGTTCGAGAGCACCACGCTGGAGCCCTCGATCCTTGGCCTGCTGACGATCATCCTCGTACCGGTTCAGCTGCTCCTGATCGCCTTCGCTATGCGCGGCTTCCAGCAACAGTGGAACGTCGAGGTGGAGGTCACGCGCGACGAGGCGCAGCGGGGCAGCGGCGGCGACACGCCGAGCAGCCAGGTCCAGCCGGCCTAAGCGGCCTCGGGGCACCAGTCCGCCTACGATTGAGCCACGCCTGCCCGGGTGGCGGAATTGGCATACGCGATCGGCTCAAAATCGATTGCCCGAAAGGGCTTGTGGGTTCGAGTCCCACCCCGGGCACTTACCGCCGTGCCGGCCGGGGCTAGCGTCCAAGCCGGTGCGGGTCGTTCGCGAACGGGGGCTTTCCGTGGCGTGCCCGAAAATCGGCCAGTAGGGCCGCTTCCGCGGCTTTGGGCGGATCGTCGCCGGTGAGCCTCCAGGCCACCACCAGGTCGGGAGCGTCGGAGAGCTGCCAGAGCAGGCGTCCGCCCCAGTTAGAGGTCGGGCTCCCGGCTCCGAAGCGCACCAGTTCGCGCAACCGGCGTCGCAGGGCCCCGGCGCGGCCGATGTAGAGGATTTGCGCTCCCTCCACCCAGTTGGCCTCCAGCGAGGAGAGCGTGACGGTGGGGTCGCGGCCCTTGACCGGCGCGCCGGGGCTGCCGGCGAGGAAGCTCGGCGCCGCCGCCGTCTCCCGCAGGACCGTGTATACGCCCGCCTGGGTGGGAACGTCGGTGATGCCGCCGTTTCGCATCTGGTCGATGGTCAACCAGCCCTCGAAGCCGTCGAGCGCTCGCGGCGCCTGCTCCGGCGGCGCCGGCGCGGCCTCCGCCAGGGCACGCTGGGCACCGAGCGCCAGTCCCGCCGCTCCCAGCAGGGCGAAGAACGCTCCGAGGCGGCGCCCGATGCTCACGTCCACCTGATCGACGGTCACGTCGAACGAAGGTGGATCCAGAAGGCGGTAGACGATCAGCAGAGCGGACAGTGCGCCGGCGACCGCCACGGCGGTGGGCAGCAGGGTGTTGCGCGGAACGAGATCAGAGAGGAGCGCCCGGGCGGCGAGGGCAAGTCCGAGCACGGCGGACACGAAGAGCAGGAGATCTATCGCGGCGAACGCCTCCCAGGCGTTCAGCCGCTCGTTCTCCGTGGTGATCGTCCCGAGGTCCCCGGGCAGCTCGACGCGCACGTCGAGGCCGAACCAGGGGAGGAACATGCTCGCTGCAAGCAGGGCGCCACCCGCGCCGGCCAAGAGCGCCCCGGTTCTACGCGGGTCCACGGCGGGCATACTGCCAGCCGCGATGACGGTCGACACCTTCGCCGAGGCCGAAGCGCTCGTTGACGGCGTGGGCCCCAGGGCCCCGGGGTCGGGCGCCGAGCAAGAGGCAGCCGTACACCTGACCGGCCGTCTGCGCGCGCTCGGGCGCCGCGCCCGGCGAGAGCCCTTCCCGGTGTGGCCGCGCTGGCCACTCGCGTATGCCCTTCACGCCCTGCTCGGCATCGCGGCGAGCCTGGTGTCCCTGTCGTCTCCCGAAGTGGGGCTGGGACTGGCCCTCATGGCCGCGCTGCTCACCTTGCTGGACGCCACCGGGGTGCTCACCACCACGCGCCGGCTGCTCGGTCGAAGCGAGTCCCACAACGTCGTCTCGTGGGGTGACCGCGGCCGGCCGGGGGCCCTGCTGCTGGTGGCGCACTGCGACAGCGGGCCTGGCGGCCTGGCCTCCGGGGACGGCCTTCGGCGGCGCTTCGCGGCCCTCGGGAGCGCCCTGCACCGTCCCCTCTCCCCCACCGCCATCCTGTTCTGGTCGCTCGCGGCCGTGGCGCTGTTCAGCCTGCTGCGCCTGGCCGGGATCTCGGGACCGGCCCTCGACGCCCTGCAGTTCGTCGCCACCGTCGGCCTCATCGTCGCCGTGGCACTGCTGCTGGGCATGGCCCTGTCGGAGGCCCAGTCAGGCGAGAACGACAATGCCTCCGGAGTGGCCCTGGTCCTCGCTCTCGCCGAGCGGGCGGCCCCCGAACACTTCGGCGTGCACGTGCTGTTCACCGGGTCGCAGAAGGCGGTCGCACAGGGCATGCGCGCCTTCTTGCTCGAGCACTCGGCCGAGCTGGGCCGCGAGCGCACCGTCGTCCTCAATCTCGACAGCGTCGGTGACGGGGCGGTCGCCTACACGCGGCGTGAGGGGCCGGTGTTCACCGTCCGCTCGCACGTGCAGATCGTCGAGTTGGCCCGAGAGGTTGCCGAGGACTCCGGGGACGACCCGCGGGCCGTGCCTCTGGTCAACCGCGAAGCGAGCGACGGCTACGCCGTCCGCTCGGCCGGGCTGCCCTCGATCACGATCAGCTGTCGCGACGATCGCGGCTTCGCCTCGAGACGGCTCGACGAGCACGCCCTCGACAGGGCCGAGGCATTCTGCCTCGAGCTCATCCGGCGACTCGACGCCGAGATCGGCGGCGTGCTCAGCGAGGCCGAGTAGCCGCGGCGCCGGCGCGTTCGGCGAACCAGTCGAGCGCCGCGGGGTTGGCCAGCGAGTCGCGGCTGGCGGCGCCGGCGGGGTCGGCGCCGAGCAGTATCTTCTTGACCGGCACCTCGAGCTTCTTGTTGGAGAGCGTGCGCGGCACGTCCGGGATCTGCTCGATGGAGTCAGGCAGATGTCGCGGCGAGCAGTGCTCGCGGATACGGCGCCGGATCTCGGCCTGGAGCTCGTCGCTGAGGTCGGTCCCGTCGCGCAGCACCACATAGAGCAACATCTGCTCGTTCACGTCCACCACCAGCGAGTCGAGCACCTCGGGAACGCCCTCCACGGCGCTGTAGATCTCGCTGGTGCCCATGCGCACGCCGCCGCGGTTGATGGTCGAGTCCGAACGGCCGTAGATCACCGCACTGCCGCGCTCGGTGACCTTGATCCAGTCGCCGTGACGCCAGATGCCGGGATACATCTCGAAGTAGCTCTGGCGATAGCGCTCGCCGCCCGGGTCGTTCCAGAAGTAGAGCGGCATCGAAGGCATCGGCTGTGTGATCACGAGTTCGCCCACCTCTCCGACCAATGGGCGGCCGTCCTCCGAGAACGCCTCCACGGCCGCCCCGAGGGCCCGCGCCTGCAGCTCGCCGGCATACACCGGCACCACCGGGCAGGCCCCGACGAAAGCAGTGCACAGGTCGGTTCCGCCACTCGTCGAGTAGAGCCAGACATCGGGGAAATGGCGATAGATCCACTCGAACCCCTCCACCGGCAGCGGCGAACCGGTCGAGCCGATGCTGCGCAGGCGCTGCGGCCGCGGCGGCTCGACTCCCGCCTTCATCGACGCCCCGACGAAGCCGGCGCTCGTGCCGAAGCTCGTCACGTCGGCCTCGGCGGCGAAATCCCACAGGCGGCGAGGATCGGGCTGCCCGTCGTAGAGGACGATCGCGGCCCCGGAAAGCATGCCCCCGACCAGGAAGTTCCACATCATCCAGCCGGTGGTGGTGAACCAGAAGAAGCGATCATGCTCGGACAGGTCGCTGTGGAGGTGCGCCTTTTTCAGGTGCTCGAGCAAGATGCCGCCCTGCCCCTGCACGATGGCCTTCGGCAGGCCCGTCGTGCCCGACGAGTAGAGCACCCACAGCGGGTGATCGAAGGGGAGCGATTCGAACCGCAGCTCGGCGGGCTCGGCCAGCAGCTCGTCCCAGCCGGAGGGGACCATCACGGTGTGCTCGAGCGACGGGATCGCGGCCTCGATCTCGCGGACGCGGTCGCGCCGGTCGAAATCCTTTCCGCCATACCGGTAGCCGTCGGTGGCGAGCAGGACCTTGGGCTCGATCTGGGCGAAGCGGTCGACCACCGTCGGCACCCCGAACTCGGGCGCACAGCTCGACCACACCGCTCCGATGCTCGCGCAGGCCAGGAAGGCCACCACCGTCTCGGGAACGTTGGGCAGGTAGGCCGCCACGCGGTCGCCCGGCCCCACCCCCAACCGCCGCAGGCCCGCCGCACAGCGCGCCGTCTGCTCGCGCAGCTCGTCCCACGAGAGCTCGGCCAGCGGGCTCGACTCGGTGGCGTGAACGATCGCCGTCCGGCCCGGGCGGGCGCGCCGAAAGAGGTGCTCCGCATAGTTCAGCCGCGTGCCCGGAAACCACTCAGCGCCGGGCATCTCGCGACTACCCAGCACGCGCTGCGGCGCCGGCCCCAGCTCGAAGCGCTCCCACAGCGAGCCCCAGAAGCCCTCCAGGTCCTCGACCGACCAGCGCCACAGCTCGGCGTAGTCGGAGAAGCCGCGCTCCTCCATGTAGGTGGCCAGGTGGGAGGAGCCGTGCGGCTCCCAGAGCAGATCTCCCTCGCGCATGCCGGGCCGATTCTATGGCCGGGCTCGTTGGGCTTGAAGTTGCCTCGGGTAGGCGCCGCGCGTACGTGCGCGGGAAGATCCCTGGGCCGCTCCCATGCTCAGGCGCTTGCGGCCTGACGCGCGAAGCGATCCTCACGGCGGGCGTCTTCGTCGTCGCGCAGCGGGCCGAGCAGAGCGCGGGCTATCAGCGGGGTGGCACCCATCACGGCGAAGGCCAGGGCCCACGAGACACCGGCGGCCAGCGCGCCCAAGCCCACCGGCACCGCCGCGGCCACTATTCGCATGGCCGTGTTCTGGATGCCCATCGCGGCACCGGCCTGGCGGCGCCCCGAGATCTCCGCGGCGGCGGTGAAGGACAGCCCGTTCCAGCTCATCGCGGCCACGCCGCCGGCCATCAAGACGGGTACGGCGATCGCCGCCGGCGCCGGCACCAGGGCGGCCGCGGCCAGCAGCAGCACGCCGGCGGTGGCGGCGAGGCGGCGGAAGGGCTCGATCCGCTCGTCACGGACGTCCGACCAGCGACCGGCGGCGACGCGGGCAACGGCGGCGCCCACCTGCACCCCGGCCAGTGCCAGCGCCGCGGTCGCGGCCGACCAGCCGCGCTCTCCGAACAGGTAGAGCACCAGCAATGAGGTGACTCCCACCTGGCCGACGATCATCAGCGACGAGGCCGCGCTCAGGCGCCAGATGCGGGGATCGCGGTGGGCGTCGGGAGCAGGGGCGGCCGCTGACTCGCGCCGCGGTCCCTCGCGCAGCCAGATCCCGCTGGCCACGGCCGCCGCCAGCATGGCGCCGGCCAGCACGTAGAGCGCGGCGTCGAGCGACACCGCCGCCGCCAGCGGGGGCAGGGTCAGCGAGGCGAGCGCCGCACCCGCGGGCACGGCGGTCTGGCGCAGGCCCAGCGCCAGCCCGCGCTCGTCCCGCGGGAACCAGCTGAACACCGCCCGCCCGCTGGCCGCGATGGCACTCGACCCGAGCGCGCCGGCAAGCGCCGTGCCGCCGAGGAAGGCCTCGTAGCCGTCGGAGGCCGCTACGGCGGCCATCATTATCGCCCCGAGGCTCAGGCCGACCGCGATCACCGCGCGTTCGCCCACTCGGTCCGCAAGCATCCCCCACAGGAGCAGCGTGACGACCGTGCCCAGCGCGAAAGCGGTGAAGACGGCGGTGACCTCCACGAGCGTGAGCCCGAAGGTGTCCTGGATCGCCGGGCCCAGCGCCGGGAGGCCGCCCTGAACCGCGGAGAGCGCGGCCGTGGCACCCGCCCCCACCGCCAGCACCACCCAGCGATACGGGGATGGAGCGGGTTGAGAGGGGGTCACTTTTTCGAGTCTACGCGGGGCCGCGCTACGGTCTCTCGCGGTGCTGCAGCACGTGACATTGGAGATGCGTCGCGAGGACCGCGAGGCGGCTGAGAGCTTCTGGGGGATGCTCGGCTTCACCCCCGTGAAGCCACCCGGCACGCTGCCCCGGATCAGCGCCTGGCTCGAACGGGACGGCACGCAGGTTCACCTGCTCTGGGACGACTCGCCGGCGGTCCCGCCCCGGGGGCACGCCGCGGTGGTGGTGGACGACTACGCGGCGCTCGTCGCTCGCCTGCGCGACGCGGGCTTCGAGGTCGACGACCGCGAGCAGCAATGGGGCGTTCCGCGGAGTTTCGTGCGTGCGCCGGGTGGGCATCGGGTCGAGCTGATGTCGGCGGCGCCGCCTCCAGGAAGCTAGGCCGGCTCCCCGGCCCGCGACGCTCGGAACATTTCGCATGTATGTCATGCAGAACGTTCCACGCGTGGTCGCGCGGAGCCGGCGAGCCGCGGCGGGCTCGGCCCTACGGACTTCCTAGACCGGGGTTACGGGGTTTCGCTTCGCCGGCCGGGTCCGGTCGCGGGACGCGTAGGCGGCGAACCGCCTGGTCAGCTCGCTGCGCAGGTCGTCGGGCTGGACGACCGCGTCGATCACGAGCTCGGAGGCGAGGTGGAGGATGTCGATCTCCTCCTTGTACTCGGCCCGCAGCTCCTCGGTGCGGCGCGCGCGCTCCTCGTCGTCCTCTATCGCCTGGAGTTGGTTGTAGAAGACCGCGTTGATCGCCGCCTGTGGGCCCATCACCGCGATCTTGGCCTCGGGCAGCGCAATGCAGGCATCGGGCTCGAAGGCCGGCCCGGCCATCGCGTAGAGCCCTGCGCCGTAGGCCTTGCGCACGATCACCGAGATCTTCGGCACGGTCGCCTCGGACACTGCGGAGATCATCTTGGCTCCGGCCCGGATGATGCCCTGGCGCTCCACCTGCGTCCCGATCATGAATCCCGGGACGTCAGCCAGAAACAGCAGCGGGACGTTGAATGCATTGCAGGTCCAGATGAAGCGTGCGGCCTTGTCGGAGGAATCGACGAACAGGACTCCGCCCTTCTGCCTGGGCTGGTTGGCCACGACCCCGAGCGCCCGGCCGTCGAGCCGGGCGTAACCCACGATCAGCTCCTTTGCCCAGCGCTTCTGGACCTCGAGGAACGAGTCGGCGTCCACGAGCGCGTCGATCAGGCCCCGCATGTCGAAAGGCTTGTTCTCGTCGCGCGGGATCTCGGGGACCCCGGCCGCGGGCTCGCTGCCCACCGTTACCGGCGGGGCGTCGCGCCAGTTCGCCGGGAAGTAGGAGAGGTAGCGCTGGGCGACGTCGATGCCCTCCTCGTCACTGTCGACCAGGAAGTGGCCGCAGCCCGACACACCGGTGTGCATGCGGGCGCCGCCCATCTCCTCGAGCGTCACGGTCTCACCGATCACCATCTCCGCCATGCGCGGCGAACCGAGATACATCGAGGCGTTGCCGTCGCGCATGATCACCACATCGCAGAAGGCCGGGATGTAGGCGCCGCCGGCCGCGCTGGGGCCGAACAGCACGCACACCTGGGGCACCACCCCGGACAGCTTCACCTCGGTATGGAAGATGCGCCCGGCACCGCGGCGGCCGGGAAACATCTGAACCTGGTCGGTGATCCGGGCGCCCGCCGAGTCGACGAGGTAGATCATCGGCGCCATGTGCTCGAGCGCCTGCTCCTGGATGCGGATGATCTTCTCGACTGTCTTGGGGCCCCAGGAGCCTGCCTTGACGGTCGGATCGTTGGCCATCAGCGCCACCGGGCGCCCGGCGATCGTCCCCATCCCCGTGACCACGCCGTCGGCGCCGAAGCCCTCCTGTTCCCAGTTGGCGAGCAGCGCGTCCTCGATGAACGAGCCGGCATCCAGCAGCCGCGCCACGCGCTCGCGCACCGGCAGCTTGCCCTGATCGCGTGACTTGTCGTGGTGGCGCTCGGGACCGCCGCCTCGAGCACGCTCCAGGGCTTCTCTGAGGTTCGTCATGGCTGCGACGGGTTCATGGGAGTTCTCTCACGAGGGGCGCATGGACGGTTCACGCCCGGCGGGGGACCTTATCTGTCGTCACTCGAACCAAGAAGGAGAACGACAATGGCCGACAAGTCAGGCATTCAGTGCCTCGATGCCGGCCGCACGTGCGGGCCGCAACGACGACTCGAACACCGGCCGGAGCAAGCGGCGAGCACCGAGGGCCGCACGGTCGACCTCACCGCGCGTGAATCCACCATGCTCGAGGCGCGGCTACCTGCGCAAGAAGCTCGGTCCCGGCTCGATCGAGACGGTGTGCAGGATGGACTACCGCTTGGCCGTCTCAGGGGCCGGGCGGTGCGCCCGTCTGACCTGGGCGCGCAACCAGCGGCCGACGAGCAGCGTGCGCAGGCTCCCCGCTCCCTTTGCGGCGAAGGGACCGGCCATCGCGCCCGCGGCGGCAAAGCCGAGTGGCGCCAGCGGCACGTGGCCCATGAACAGAAGTCCGGTCGCGGCGCCCAGCTCCGCCCCGATCAGCGCGCCGACCACGGCGCGCGGCGCGCGCTGCGCGGGCGCTTCGTCCGGCGCTGTGGGAAGGGTGGACACCCTGGCGGCTTCGCGCGCGCACAGGTGAATCCTGCGCTCGAGCCGGGCCTGCACGCGTTCCTGCGTGAGAGCAACCTCATGACTGCTCACAGCAGGCTCACGGGCGGGCGCGACAACGCCATGAGGTTCCAGTGCTGTCTCCTGCTCGTCCCGGCCGCCGCGCTCGGCGGAGGCATCGCCCTGGAGAGCCGGCGGTGCCCTTGGCGAGCCGGTGGAAGTGCCCGGGCGCCCCTACACCGTCCGTGCCGCGCAGGGACTCGGAGCCACTGCGGGTGACGGCGACCGCCGTCGCTCGCCGGCGTTCTTCGCGCACCTGACCGACGCCCAGCCGGCCGACGAGATGCCGGAAACGTGGAGCTGACGCTCGCTGACCCCCGGTAGGGTGCCGCGCATGGCACTAGTAGGCACAGAGCACCGCGGCGGGGTGCGTCACCTCGTCCTCAACCGTCCCGAAAAGCGCAACGCGATGAACGGGGAGCTGATCGCCGCGCTCGGTGCCGCCATCGAACAGGCCGCCGCAGACGACTCGGTCCGCGTGGTAGTCGTGCGCGGCGAGGGGCCGCTGTTCTCGTCGGGTATGGACGTGGGCGATCTGCGAGACCTGTCCGAGAGCCCCGAGAATTTACGCCGCTTCCGTGGCCCCATCCTGCGCTACTGGAACCTGCTCGAGGAGATGCCGAAGCCGACGATCTGCCAGATCCACGGGGCGGCGCTCGGTGGCGCATTCGAGCTGGCGCTGGCCTGCGACTTCCGGACGATGGCCGAGGACGCCGTGGCCGGGATCATGGAGGTGCGGATCGGCCTGCTGCCGGATGTCGGCGGCTGCTCGCGCCTCCCCGCCGTCGTGGGCCTCGGCAACGCCAAGGAGCTGATCATGACCGGCAAGGTCATCGACGGCCGCGAGGCTCACCGGATCGGCTTCGCCAACCGGATCGCTCCCGCGGCCTCGCTCGACGAGCTCACGGGCGCCTTCGCCGAAGAGCTGCTGGCGTGCGCACCCCGCGCGGTCGGGCTGGCCAAGCGCGTGATGGACACCGCGGCCAAGCCGGCGCTCGCCGCCACGCTCGAGCTCGAGGTCACGGCACAGGAACGGCTGGCCGCCAGCGAGGACTTCGCCGAGGGCGCACGCGCCTTCTTCGAGAAGCGCATTCCGGAGTTCGCCGGCCGCTGAGCGAGCCCCCGAGCCCCTGAACGCAACGGGCCCGGATCAGAGATCCGGGCCCGTGCGCAATTGCCGAGGCTGGGTCGGGGGAACCCATATGCCGAAAACCGGCCCCGGCGGCAAGATGGGGTATACCCCAACGTGATTAGGTTCAATCCTGAGAACCGTGCCCGAGCACCCGATTGGCCGAATGTTCTAGGTGGCCAGCTCGGCCGTTCGGCCCGCCAGAGTCAGCATCAGCGCTGCAGCCAGCGCCACCCCCGCCGCCGCGAGCCAGGCCGTGGTGTAGCCGGCCTCCGAGTAGAGCGCCCCGAAGGCGGCGGGCCCGCCGGCCGCCCCCACATAGATGCCGGTCTGGCTCACCCCGGTGGCCGCGCCCGGAGCCTCGCGGTGCAGATGGACGACGGCCATGTTGAACAGGCCCGGCCAGCCCCAGCCCAGCGCGAAGGCCAGGATGGCGCCCACCACGAACGGGGCGGCCAGACCGGTCGCGAGCAGGACGAAGCCCAGCGAGCCGAGGACGAGCAGGGTGGTGACCGCCCGGAAGCCGTAGTCGGAACGCCTGTCGGCCCGTACCCCCACCGCCAGCCGGACGCCCAGCGAAGCGGCGCTGCCCACGGCCGCCAGCACGCCGGCGGCGCCCTCCGCGATCCCCGCGTCGACCGCCGAGGCCACCAGATAGGCACTCAGCGCGCAGGGTCCGGCGCTCCCCAGCGCCGCCCCCACGGCGATCAGAACGAGCGCGCGGGACGGCCTCGGGGCACGCTCGCGGTCCAGCGCCGGACGCAGTGCCGACGCCTGCCGCGCCAGCAGCAGGGCCACGGCAAGCGGGCCCAGCGAGCAGACGGCGAAGGTCGCACGCCAGCCGAAAGGGATTGCCAGCAGCGGCAGCGCCAGGCCGCTCACCAGCACGGCGGAGGGAATGGCCGATTGCTTGATCCCGAAGGCGAGCCCCTGGCGCTCGACGGGCACCTGCTCGGCCATGAACAGGTTTATGGCCGGCTGGGCGACCGCGTTGGCCAGTCCCGCGAGACCAAGGAACGCGAACAGCGCGATCAGCGATTCGGCGAAGAGCGCCGCTCCGAGCAGGCACGCCGAGCTGACCAGGGCCGCTCCCGACATCGAGCGCAGGGCGCCGATCCGCTCGGACAGCCGGCCGCCGGGTCCCGCCGCCACCGCCCCGGCGAGGAAGAACACCGTCACTCCCGCCGCCACGGCGGAGACGCTCGTGTCGAGGTCGCCACGGATCTGGAGCGCGAGGGCTCCGACCAGGAACCCGGGCAGCACGGCGGCCGTTCCGGCCGCCACCGCCAGCAGCGACGGGCGGAGGAGCGCTACGCCAGCCCCACCAGGTTGGCCATCACGGTCACGCCCACGATGCACAGCACCGCACCGATGATGTCGAAGACGATTCCCGCCTTCAGCATTCGCGTGATCGGGAGCAACCCGGAGGAATAGACGATCGCGTTGGGCGGCGTGGAGACCGGCAGCATGAACCCGTAGTTTGCCCCGAAGATCGCCGCCAGGGCGGGGATCGTCGGGTCGACGTCGGCGGCGGCGGCGATCGAGATCGCGATCGGAACCACGATCGCCGCACTGGCCGTGTTGCTGGTGGTCTCGGAGATAAGCACGGCGATGATCACGATCACCACGGTGATGCCGAACACGCTCGACACGCCGAGCGTGTCGGAGATCGAGGTGCCGATGCGCTCGGCCAGGCCGGTCTCGGAGAGCATCGCGCCGAGCACGATGCCGCCGCCGAACAGCAGCACGGTGCCCCAGTCGATACGCGCGGCCTGATTCCAGTTGAGGGTGAACTTGCGCTGCTTCCAGTCGACCGGGAGGACGAACAGCAGGGCCGCCGCGACGATGGCCACGATGCCCTCGTTGGCCGCCTCCCCCACCTGCACATAGGCGTCCGAGTCGTCCCCGGCGATCAGCCCGACCACGCCGGGAAGGAACCAGCCGATCAGGGCGAAGGCGAACACCAGCAGCGTGTTCTTCTCCCCCCGCGTGAGCTTGCCGAGCTTGCGGCGCTCCTCGGCCACGTAGTCCTCGACACCGTCGACGTGGCGCACCTCCGGCCGGTTCATGAGCGTCACGATCACCACCACCGCGACGAACATCACCACCACGATGGGCAACGCCATCACGAACCACTCGAGGAACGTGATCGGCTCGCCGGTCTCGGCCTCGAGCAGCTCGCGGCCGATCAGGTTGGGGGGGCTGCCGATCGGCAGCAGCAACCCGCCGACCGTGATCCCGTAGGTGATCACGAGCATGAGCGCCGCGCCGAAGCGCAGGCGCTCGACGTCGCGGTTTCCGTCCAGCTGGCGCGTGACCATTCCGCCCACCACGCCCATCACCCCGAGCGCGATCGGCAGCATCATCGCCGCCGCGGCGGTATTCGACATGACCGGCGACGTGATCGCCCCGATCAGGCCGAAGGCGAGGATGATCCGGTAGGTCGAGCCGCCCACCGCCCGCATGGAGAGCACCCGGAAGGCCAGTCGCCGGTGCAGCCCGTGGACGACCATGGCCTCCGCGATGATGAAGCTGCCGATGAACAGGAAGACCGTGTCGTCGGCGAAGGCCGAGAAGACGACATCGGTGGCGGCGTCGCCCTCGGGCGGCGGCGGGGTGGCCTCCAGCAGGGCCACGAGCGCCACACCGAGAATCGCCGTGACCGGTATCGGGATCGCTTCGGTGACCCACCAGACGACGACCAGGGCCAGAATCGCCGCCAGACGGTGCTGATTGCCGTCGAGCTCGAACGGGATCAGTAGGACGACGAAGAACGCGACCGGCCCGAGAAACAGGCCGATCGTCCGCCGCCGGCGCTCGAAGCGCTCCTCGGCGGGCGAGAGCCGCCCGGATTCGCTCTGCTCGTCGAGCGTGCGGTAGGTGCCACCGCGGCCGACGTCGCGGACCTCGCGGATCTCCTCCTCTCGCTCGCCGCGCCGTTCCTCAGTCGGCGTCGACATGTGAGGAGCGCTACCCGGGGACGGCCAGGCTTATGCCGAGCGGCTCCATCGAACCGGCCCCGCGGTGAGCACGTGGCTGCCCAGGGGGCGGCCGAGCACGCGCTGAGCCTCGCGGGCGCAGGCCACGAGGCGCTCGAGATCGATGCCGGTGGCGTAGCCCATCTCGTGCAGCATCGACACGAGGTCCTCGCTGGCGATGTTGCCCGTGGCCCCCGGGGGCACCGGACAGCCACCGAGCTCGCCGAAGGAGGACTCGAACGAACGCACCCCGGCATCGAGTGCCGCCACCACGTTGGCGAGGCCCTGACCGCGAGTGTTGTGAAAGTGCGCCGTGAGCTCGGCGCCGAGCTCGATGCCCTCGAAGAAGCGCCGCACCTGGGCGGGGTTGGCCATGCCGGTGGTGTCGCCGAACGCGATCTCCTCGCAACCGGCGTCCACGAGGCGACGCGCGATCGACAGCACGCGCTCGCGCGGCACCGCGCCCTCGTAGGGGCAGCCGAAGGCCACCGAGATCACGCCCTCGCAACGCAGACCCTCGCCGCGGGCGCGCCGCACGACCCGCTCGAGGCCGGCGAGCGACTCCTCGATCGAGCGGTTCACGTTCTGTCGGTTGTGAGTCTCCGAGGCGGACAGGAACAAGTTGACCTCGCTGAAGCGGTCACGCACCTCGAGCGCGTTGTCGAGGCCACGCTCATTGGGAATCAGCACGGTCACGGCCACGTCGTCCGGTATCTCGGCGCGCCGCAGCAGGTCGGCGCCGTCGGCCAGCTGGGGGATCACGTCCGCCCGCACGAAGCTCGTGACCTCGAGGCGGCGCACTCCGGTGCGGGCGAGCTGCTCGACCAGACGCACCTTGTCGTCGGTGGCGATCACCTCGGGCTCGTTCTGAAAGCCGTCGCGCGGCCCGACTTCACGGATGCGGACCTGCTCAGGGATGCCGGGCACGCTCAGATTCTGGCAAGCCCGCCGCTGACGCCGAGCGACTGCCCCGTCACGTAGGACGAGTCGTCGGAGGCCAGGAAGGCGATCACCGCCGCCACCTCCTCGGGCTGGCCCAGGCGGCGCAGGTTCGTGGAGCCGATCATGTTGTCCACGAGCCGCTTGCCGAGGTCTCCGAGCGCCTCGGGCGCGGCCATCAGCAACGGCGTCTCGATCGGCCCGGGAGCCACGGCGTTGGCGGTGATCCCGTAACGCCCGTTCTCGATTGCGATCGCCTTGGTGAAGCCGAGCACACCGCCCTTGGCCGCCGAGTAGACGGCGGAGCCACTGGAGCCCACCCGGCCCGCCTCCGAGGACACGTTGACGATGCGGCCGCGGCGGCGCTGCTGCATGCCGGGCAGCACGGCGTGGGTGCAGGCGAGCACACCCACCAGGTTCACGGCCAGCACCCGTGCCCACAGCTCCGGGTCGGTGTCGGTGAAGAAGCTCCACTCGTCGTATCCGGCGTTGTTGACGAGAATGTCCACCGGACCGAGCTCGCCCTCAGCTCCCTCGACCGCCGCGCGGACCGATTCGGGCGAGCGGACGTCGAGCTCGAACGCGGCCCCGTCGATCTCGCCGGCCACGGCGCGTGCGCCGTCGAGGTTCACGTCGGTCACCGCCACGCGCGCGCCCTCGGCCGCGAGCCGGCGCACGGTGGCCGCCCCGATGCCCGATGCGCCGCCCGTGACGAGGGCTGTCCGTTCCGCGAGTCTCAAGCCGCGCGGCAGCGTACCCGTTCGTTAGGGTGGCCGGTCCGTGGACAGCGTCCCGATCATCGGGGGGACCGGAGCGATCGGCTTTGCCCTCGCCGCCCGCCTCGCCGGCCAGGGCGTGCCCGTGGTGATCGGCTCGCGTGACGCCGGCAGGGCCGAGGAGGCGGCGGCGCGCATCGGCGAGAACGCCCGCGGGCTGGTCAACGAGGAGGCGGCCACGCAGGGACCGGTGGTGATCCTGTGCGTGCCCTTCCGCTCGCAGTCGGAGACGCTCACCAACCTCAAGCAGGTGCTCGAGCCGGGCCAGACGCTTGTCGACGCCACCGTGCCTCTAGCCGCCGCGGTGTCCGGCAAAGCCACGCGCCTCCTCGGCGTGCCACAGGGCTCGGCCGCCGAGCAGAGTCAGGAGATGGCGCCCGACGGGGTCGACGTGGTCGCCGCGCTCCACACAGTCAGCGCCCCGATTCTGGGCGACCTAGAGCGGGAGCTCGACGAGGACGTACTGATCGCCGGCGACTCCAAGGCGGCCAAGCTGCGTGCGGCCGAGATCGTGCGCCGGATTCCCGGCCTGCGGCCCGTGGACGCCGGCAGGCTCGAGCAGGCCCGCCACATCGAGGCCATCACGCCACTCCTGATCTCGGTCAACGCGCGCAACAAGACGCACGCCGGCATCAAGCTGACGGGTCTCGGAGAACCACGCTGGTAGCCCTGCTGTCCGGCGGAACGGGCGGCGCCAAGCTGGCACGCGGGCTCGCCGAGGTGGCCGGCGAACTTGCGGTGATCGCCAACACGGCCGACGACGTGGAGGTCTACGGCGTGCACGTCTCCCCCGACCCCGATCTCGTGAGCTACTGGCTGGCCGACGCGATCGACGAGCGCGGCTGGGGCCTGCGCGACGACACCTGGAAGGTCATGGAGGCGCTCGAGGCCTCCGGCCGGCCGCACTGGTTCCGGCTGGGCGACCGCGACCTCGCGATGTGCCTCGTGCGCACCGAGCGCCTGCGGGCGGGGCGGCCGCTCACCGAGGCGCAGCGGGGGGTGTCGGAGGCCCTCGGACTGAGCGCCCGGGTGCTGCCCATGTCGGACGAGCCCGTGGCGACGTGGGTGGGCGCGCAAGGTCGCACGCTGCCCTTCCAGGAGTTCATGATCGTCGAGGGAGCGCGCGGACCGGTGGATGCTGTAGAGCTGCGCGGCGTCGAGAGCGCGCGACCCAGCGAGGCGGTCCTCGACGCCCTGCGGCGTGCCGACGCGATCGTGATCGGGCCGTCCAACCCGGTGATCTCGATCGGGCCGATTCTGGCCGTCCCGGGAATGCGGGAGGCGCTGAGTGAGGCGGGTGCCCCGGTGGTGGCCGTGAGCCCGTTCGTGGGGGGTCGCACGCTCAAGGGGCCCACGGACGACTTCTGCGCCTACGCCGGTATCCAGCCCAGCGCACGGGGCGTCGCCGCAGCCTACGGCGAGATCCTCGACGGGATCGTGGCCGACGAGCCGGTGGAGGGCCTCCCCGCAGTGGTCATGGACACGCTGATGGACACCGCCGAGAAGCGTGTGGCGGTGGCGACGAAGACCCTCGACTTTGCGGCGAAGCTCGCCTAGCGCGCAGAGGCCGGACACGGCACCGCGCTACTGTGGATCGAGTCTTCTGGCGGCCTGATGAGAACCATCGCCATCCTCCCGGTCAAGAGCTTCACCGCGGCCAAGCAGCGTCTCGCCGGCCTGCTCGGCGCGGGCTCGCGCCAGGCGCTGGCCCAGGCGATGTTCTCGGACGTGCTCAGCTCGCTGCGCCACGTCCAGGGTCTCGATGCCGTCGCCGTCGTCACCGCCGACCGTGTGGCCGAGGCCGTCGCCCTCGGCGAGCGGATTCAGGTCCTTGGCGACCCCGACCAGCAGGGCCAGTCCCAGGCGGCCGCGATCGGGATTCGTTACGCGCTCGCCGCCGGCTACGAGCGCGTGCTGCTGGTGCCCGGCGACACCCCGCTGCTCGATCCCGCAGAGGTGGCCGCTCTGCTCGCACAGGAGGGCACGCTGGCCATCGTGCCCGACCGCCACGGCTCGGGCACCAACGCGCTGCTGATCGCGCCTCCCGATGCGATCGAGCCCAGCTTCGGACCGGACAGCTTCGAGCGCCACGTGGCGGCGGGGCGCGCGGCCGGCGCGGAGCCCGTGGTGGAAAGGCTCGCCACGCTGATGCTCGACGTGGACACCCCCGAGGACCTCGCCGAGCTGGCCGGCGCACTCGAGGCGCGACGTGGCAGCGCTCCTTCGACCCGCGGCGCGCTGCGCCAGCTCGACCGCTCGCGCGCCCGCGCCTCGGCCACCCGGGTGGCGCCGGCCCCGGCCGCCTGAGCACGCTCACCGTCACCGCCCTCCCCCCGCTGCCCGGGATCGGCTACGGGGATGACATCGCCGGACTCGTGGCCGCCGCCGCGCCGCCCGATCTGGCCGAGGGCGACGTACTGGTGATCGCGCACAAGGTCGTCTCCAAGTCCGAGGGGAGAACACGCATCCTGGCGCACATCGATCCCGGCCGCCAGGCGCGCGAGCTCGCCGCCGAGCACGGCAAGGACGCGCGGCTCGTCCAGGCGGTACTCGACGAGTCGGCCGAGCTGCTGCGGGCCGTCGACGGCGTGTTCATAAGTTTGACCCGGCACGGCTTCGTATGCGCCAACGCCGGCATCGACCAGTCGAACGCATCGGTGGGCGGGGAGATCGTCCTGCTGCCCGAGGACCCCGACGCTTCGGCGCGCCGGCTGCGTGAGGGGATCGGGCGCGCGCGTGGGGTCCGGCCCGCGGTGGTGGTGACCGACTCGTTCGGCCGGGCCTGGCGCATCGGTCAGACCGACGTGGCCATCGGCATCGCCGGCCTCGCGGCACTCGAGGAATGGCGGGGACGCGCCGACGCCTTCGGGCGCGAGCTGCGTGTGACCACGATCGCCGTCGCCGACGCCGCGGCGGGAGCGGCCGACCTGGCGCGTGCCAAGGACTCGCGCCAGCCGGCGGTGCTGGTTCGCGGCCTGGAGCGCTACGTGAGCGCCGGCGACGGGCCTGGCGCGGCGGCGCTGCGGCGCCCGTCCGCGCAGGACCTCTTCCGCTAGCCCCTAGCTTTCGACGAAGTAGCTGCCGCTCTCGCCGCTGGAGTAGAAGCGGCTCGTGATGGTCTTCTTCTTGGTGTAGAACTCGACCGCGTCGGGGCCGTGGGCGTGCAGGTCGCCGAGGAAGC
The DNA here is from genome assembly GCA_963813495.1 of uncultured Thermoleophilaceae bacterium. Taxonomy (GTDB): domain Bacteria; phylum Actinomycetota; class Thermoleophilia; order Solirubrobacterales; family Thermoleophilaceae; genus JACVRW01. The sequence continues at coordinate 141,043 of CAWEZC010000001.1, read as the reverse complement.
TGTCCTTCCAGCCCGAGAAGGGAAAGAAGGCCACAGGGGCGGCCACGCCGATGTTGACGCCGACCATCCCCGCGTCGACGTCGTGCTTGAAGCGGCGTACCGCGGCTCCGGACTCGGTGAAGATCGAGACGCCGTTGCCAAAGCGGCTCTGGGCGATGGTCTCGATCGCGTCGTCGAGCGTGTCCACGTGCACCAGCGAGAGCACGGGACCGAAGATCTCCTCCCGCACGATGTCCATCTCCGGAGTGGCGCCGTCGAGGATCGTGGCGCCCACGTAACAGCCCACCCCGTCGCCGGCCTCGCGGCCGTCGACGACCAGCTCGGCACCCTCCTCCACACCACGCTCGATCATGGCCAGAATGCGTTCGCGCGCGGTCTCGGATACCACCGGCCCGAGCTCGGAGTCCTCCTCGATCCCGTCGCCTACGCGGATGTTCTCGGTGGCCTCGCGCAACGCGGGCAGCAGCCGCTCGTGCGCCTCGCCCACGGTCACCACCACCGAGCCGGCCATGCAGCGCTGGCCGGCGGCTCCGAAGGCCGAGCCGATGATGCCCTGCACGGTCTTGTCGAGCACGGCGTCTGGCATAACCACCATGTGGTTCTTGGCCCCGCCCAGGGCCTGCACGCGCTTGCCCGCCTGGGCCGAGCGCTCGTAGACGATTCGCGCCACCGGAGCCGAGCCCACGAAGGAGACCGCGTCGATCCCCGGGTGGTCGAGGATCCCCTCCACGATCTCGCGCCCGCCGTTGACCAGGTTGACCACTCCCGGAGGAAGCTCGAGCCCGTCCAGCACCTCGAAGGCGATCTGCTGGGTCAGCGGCACCTGCTCGGAGGGCTTGAGGATGAAGGTGTTCCCGCAGGCGATCGCGAAGGGCAGGAACCAGAACGGCACCATCGCCGGGAAGTTGAACGGCACGATCGCCGCACACACCCCCACCGGCTGGCGGATCGTTTCCGCGTCGATGCCGCGCGACACATCCTCCAGCACCCGCCCCTGCATGGTGGTCGGCACCGCGCAGGCCGCCTCCACCATCTCGATCATGCGCGCCACCTCGGCGCGCGCATCCCCGATCGTCTTGCCCATCTCCGTAGTCACCGAACGCGCCAAATCCTCGCGCCGTGCGTTCAGACCCTCGCGTAGCGCAAACAGGCGCCGGCCGCGCTCGATCACCGACACATCGCGCCACAGCGGCAGCGCCTCGCGCGCTGCGTGCACCGCCGCATCGAGATCCGCGGCCGACGACAGCGGCACCCGCGCGAGCACCTCACCCGACGCGGGATTGGTCACGTCGAGCGCCTGGCCACCGGGCGCGGCGGGCGTCCAGGCCCCCGCGACGTAGTTGTCGAGCAGGCGCGTGGCGGTGCTGGCTTCCATGGGAGTCTCCTTCGACGGGCTGCCGGATGAGACTAGCCCCCGATGGGCGCCCGTGGGTTCGAGCCCCAGAAGATCTGCGTCCCGACCATTCCGATCAGATGGACCAGCACGGTGTTCAGCACCATCGACTTCGCCGTCGCCGTTCCCACGCCGACAGGCCCGCCGCTGGCGGTGTAGCCGTAGTAGCAGCCGACGAGGACGATCACGGTGGCCATGGCCACGGCCTTGAGCGCGCTGTAGATGAGGTCCGGAGGGTTCTGGAACATCCAGAAGATCAGGAAGAACCCTCCCGAGCTGACCTCGCCGACCTGCTGCACCACCGCCAGGTAGCTCGCGAAGAAGCCGGCGCCGACCGCGGTCAGGTATACGAACGGAATCACCAGCCAACAGGCGAGCAGCCGGGTGGCGCAGAGAAAGACGAGCGAGTTGATGCCCATCACCTCGAGCGCGTCGATCTCGTCCGAGATGCGCATCGCGCCGATCTCGGCCACGAGGCCGGTGCCCACCTTGGCCGCCATCATGTAGCCGAAGGCGTAGGGCAAGATCTCGCGCAGGTCGCACCACGCACTGAACACGCCGGCGTACGCCGGCGTGCCGGTGGAGCGGCTGAAGTAGGCCCCCTCGATGCCGCACTGGAGCCCGAGGATGAAGGCGGTGCCGCAGATCACGAGAGCGGAGCCCAGGATCAGGATGCCGGCTTGGCGCAGCGCCTCCCCAAAGAAGCGGAACACCCGGCCGGAGAGGACGTCGCCCGCCACGAGGGCCATGAACTTGGCGATCTCCCCGAACGACGTGATCCATGCCCGTGCGGCAGGAGTCATTGCATTGGGCCGAGCCGGAGCTCGGCAAAGACGAAGAACCAGACCAGCAGCGCGACCATGGCGGTGATGGCCGACACCGTCATGGCGACCTCCATGAGAGGCCGCCCGCCGCGTCGACGCTGGGCGCTGCGGCGCTCCTCCCCCAGGCTCGCCCGCCACGCGGGCGGGCCGCGCGGCCCGCCCCGCCGGTCGTCGAGGGCCTCGTACTGCGCGTTGACGCGCCCGAGCAGCCACCCGAACCCGATCATCGCGAGCGGCGCCACCACGAGAGCGATGAGCACGGAGTGCGTGGCGTTCTCGGTGATGCGACCGGCGAGGAGGAAGCCAGCCACGGGTATCGCGAGCCAGAGCAATCCACTGCCGATGACCACCGCGGCGGCCAGGAGGTGCCGGTGAATCAGCTCGGGGCGCCGCGCCATCTCACTGTGCTATCACAGTTGGGGTCGTGAAGGCAAGCTCCGACCAGACTGTGCTGTAACACACGAACAGTTCGGTATCATGCTGCGCATGCAGGGGGATCGAGCTGACTTCCGGCTGGCTCGCGATGCCGATCTACCCCTCGGCGTTCAGCTGGCGGGCAAGCTCCGAGCTCTGATCGGGTCGCGGCAGCTGGCGCCAGGCGATCAGCTGCCGAGTCTCCGCGACCTGGCCGCGGCGGCCGAGGTAAACGTCAACACCGTCCGCTCGGTCTACCTGAGGCTGGAGAACGAGGGCCTGGTGCAGACCGAGCACGGTCGCGGCACGTTCGTGGCCCGGCGCGGAACCGAGGTGGCGGCTCGCCGCGAGCTTCGGCACCAGATCGCCCAGCTCGAAGCGGCGCTGGTGAGGTTGCCGCCACTCCCCACCGAAGCCGACGGCCTGCGAACTCCGCCGTCGATGGGAGCGGGCCTGCTCTCAGCGGCCGAGCTCGAGGAGGTCCGCGACCGATTGCAGCAACGGCTGCTCGAGCTCGACCGTCAGCGCGCCGAGGTCTCCCGGCGCCTCGAGGACTTCGAGTTGGCACCGGCATCCGAGCGCGACCAGGCGCGCTCCGTGCGCCGCTCCACGCCCAGCATCACCGGCGCTCGGATCCGCTGGGTCGGCGCCTGATCAGGCCCTGCTGCGCTTGAACGGTCCGGTGACCTCGTAGATCGCACCGGGCCCGGGCAGCTCGTCGCTCTCGGGAAACGCCCTCTGCGACGAGAAGAACATGCTCCGGCCGGACGGGTCGAAGGTCACGCCCGTGAGCTCGGAGCGCGCATGCTGCGGGCCCGTGACCGAGAGGAACTTCGAGACCTTGCGCTCCGGCGTGATCACGCCCATGTCGATCTCGTCGGTGGCGAGGTCCTCGCAGACGAACACCTCTCCCGCCCGCGATCCGGTGAGCTGGTCCACCCGCAGCAGCGGGGCGCTGCGCGAGGCCAGACCGTCGTAGACGACCTCGATCGACTCCCGGCGGGTGTCGTAGGCGTGCACCCGATGGTCGGCGGTGGTGGTCACGTAGAGCGTGTGGCCGTCGAGCCAGATGCCCTCGCCGCGCATGAATCGCTCGCTGCCCGGCACCTGCCGCCGCGTGCGTTCCCGGCGAGCCAGGGGATCGGGGACCCTGACCCAGTCGACCCCCCCGGCGCGGTCCACCCGGGCGATCTCGAGCCGCCCGGCCGACAGGTCGGGCCAGCGCTCGGGGGTGTAGCGGTAGAGGCCGCCGTCCACCAGGTCCTCCGTGAGATAGACCTGGCGGGCGCGGGCGTCCACCGCGGCCGCCTCGTGCTTGAACACGCCCATGGCGGGATGGGGCACGGCCTTGCGGCGCCCCTCGGGATCGCACTCCCAGACACGGCCCTCCTCGACCTCCTCGCACGACAGCCACGTGCCCCACGGCGTGCCGCCGCCCGAGCAGTTCTGAGTGGTGCCGTCGAGGATCCGGTACGCGTCCAACACATTGCCGCGGCGATCGAAGCGCAGCGCGGAGGCGCCCCCGACGTAGTCCTCGCAGTTGGAGACAAGCACGAAGCCGCCGTCCTCGCGCGGGAAGGCGGCCATCCCGTCCGAGGCCCGGTGCCAGCGGTAGCCGCGGTCGCCCACCGGCGTGTCGCCGCGGGCAACGAGCCGCGAGCGAAAGCCGTCGGGCAACCGGATGCCGTTCGCGTCAGGAGGGCCCAGCGGCCCGTAGCCCGGCCCGCGCGCGAGTGGCGCGCTCTCGGCCGTGCCGAACAGCTCATCCCAGAAAGCGGCGCCCAGCGAAACGGCGGCCACGCCCCCGAGTCCCATCCCGATCAGCTCGCGGCGGCGGAGGGCGGCCATGCCCGATCAGTCTGGCAAGCAGCCGCTGCGCGCCCGGTGAAGACAGTGCAAATACAGCGTGAAAGGGATGTGACCGGCGGCGGGCTCGCCGACTAGGCCGCCAGCGGCAGCTCGTAGCGGCGGCGGATGCCGTAGAGCGTGTCGCGTTCCGCCGCCGGGCGGCCCGCCGCGTGAGCGGCCGCGATCAGGTCGCGCGGCTCCAGCATGACCCCGTGGTACGAGCCCGCCATGCGCGAGATCGACTCCTCCATGAGCGTCCCGCCGAGGTCGTTCACGCCCCAGCGCAGCGCCTCGGTGGCGGCGTCGAGCCCCATCTTGACCCAGCTCGCCTGGAGGCTGGGGATCGTCCGCCCCAGCGCCAGCCGGAAGGCGGCGGTGTGCTTGAGGTTCTCCTCGCGTGAGATCTCCTCGATGCCGTGCGTACGGCCCAGCAGCGTGTGGAAGGGGATGAAGGAGAGCGGCACGAACTCGGTGAAGCCGCCGGTGCGCTCCTGCAGCTCACGCACCACGCGCATGTGCTCGGCCAGCTCCCAGGGCTCCTCGATGTGGCCGAACATGACCGTCACCGTGGTGCGCACGCCGGCCCCGTGTGCGGCCTCGACGATCTCGACCCAGCGGCCCACCGGCAGCTTGTTGGGTGAGATGCGCTGGCGCACGCCGTCGTGGAGCACCTCGGCCGCCGTGCCCGGCACCGAGTCCAGGCCCGCCTCGCGCAGGCGCGCGAACAGCACGTCGAGCGGCAGTCCGCCCGCCATGTGATCGAGCTCCATCGGCGAGTAGGCGTGCAGGTGGAGCTGCGGGGCCGTGTCCTTGGCCACGCGCAGCCACTTCTCGTAGTCCTCAATGGTCCAGTCGGGATGGATGCCCGATTGCATGCAGATTTCGGTCGCCCCGAACTCGACGGCATCCAGCACCCGACGGCGAAACTCCTCCTCCGAGTGCTCGTAGGCATCCGGCGATCGCCGGCCCTGCCCGAAGCCGCAGAAGGCGCAGCCGACCGTGCAGATGTTGGAAACGTTGATGTTGCGATTGACCACGAAGGTCACGGTCTCACCGGCGAGCTCCGAGCGCAGCTCGTCGGCCGCCTGGCGCATGTCCTCGATCGCCTCGGGACGGGTCTCGCCGAACAGAGCGGTCAGCTCCTCCTCGGACAGCGCGCAGCCGTCGCGCGCCCGCTCCACAGCACCCGCCACCAGGTCGCCTCGAATCGGGCGATCCTCGCGACGGCCCGAGCCGCGGCGCGGAATGAAGCTCCAGAAGGCCGTCTTGATCACGTCGAGCACGCCCTGCTCGAGCCAGTCGGCGTCCATGTACTGCGGATAGACGCAGAGCCGCTCGGTGAGCGCGTATCCGCGCGGGGCGAGCTGCTTGCGCATCCGGTGCACCGACGGGAAGGGATGTTCGGGCGAGATGTGATCGCCGTTGGCCGACAGGCCACCGAGGTCGGTGGCACCCTCCTCCACCAGCGGCAGCCACCAGTCCGACAGGTTCGGCGGGATCTGGACGCCCACGTCGGGCATCAGGCGCAGGCACTCGCGGACCAGCAGGCGCATATCGTCGAGGGAGATCGGATCGGCCCAGCCCGGAGGCTCGCGCTCCTCCCCGTGCGTCTGAGAGCGCTGCGCCTCGTCGGCGATCTGCGCCGGCTCGGCCCCGTAGTAACGCGGATGGGCTACGAAGTTCTGCAGGATCACCTCCTGCAGGTGGCCGTACTCCGCGTGCAGCTCGGCCAGCGCCGCAAGGGCGGCGACCCGCTCCTCGGGCGCCTCGCCGATTCCCACGAGGATGCCGGTGGTAAAGGGGATGCGCAGCTCGCCCGCGGCGCGGATCGTCTCCAGGCGAACCGCGGGATGCTTCGTAGGCGAGCCCTGGTGGACGACGAGGTCGGGATTGACCGACTCGAGCATAAGGCCCTGTGAGGCCGTGACCTCGCGCAGGCGCGCCAGGTCCTCGTGCGAGAGCGCGCCGAGGTTGGTGTGCGGCAGCATGCCGCGCTCGAGTGCGCGCTCGCACGCCCAGGCCACATATGAGGTGAAGTCCGCATGCCCGTACTCGCTCAGCAGAGCCGCCACCTGCGGGTTGACCTCGGGCTTCTCGCCGGTGAGCACGAGCAGCTCCTTGGCGCCGCGCCGCGCCGCGTCGTCGAGGATCTTGTCCACCTCCGCGGGCGAATGGAGATGAGCCCGGTGCGTGGCGAACGCGCAGTACTTGCAATAGCAGCGGCACGTGCGCGAGAGGGACAGCGTGAAGTTCCGCGAGAAGGTGACCCGCCGCATCTACGCAAGTCTAGGTCGCGGCGGCCTCCGGCCTAGGCGCGGCCGGCCACGATGCTGCACTGGCGCGCCGGTGCAGGTTCGGCTCCGGTCGGTGCCCCTAGGCTTGCCGCCGTGCTTCGCCCCCCGCGCCTGGCGCTGATGCTCCTGCTCCTGCCGGCTTTCGGGGCCGCCTGTGGCGGGGCTGACGAGGGGAGGCGCGAGGCCACCCTGGCCCTCGATTTCCAGCCGAACGCCGTGCATTCCGGGATCTACGCCGCGCAGAGCCGGGGCGCAGCGGGCCCCGGCGGCATCGACCTCGAGGTCCGCGTCCCCTCCTCGTCGACCGACTCGCTCAAGCTGCTGGCAGCCGGGCGTGCGGACATGGCCGTAGTGGACATCCACGACCTCGGCCTCGCGCGCGAGCAGGGCCGCGACGTCGTGGGAGTCGGCGCTCTCGTCCAGCGCCCGCTGGCGGCGGTGATCGCCCGCGCGGGCGAGGTCCGGCGGCCGCGCGACCTGGAGGGCCGCCGCGTCGGTGTGACCGGGTTGCCTTCCGACGAGGCCGTGCTGCGCGCGGTGGTGGAGAACGACGGGGGCGATCCCGAGCGCGTCGACACCATCACCATCGGCTTCGCCGCCGTCCCGAGCCTGATTGCCGGCCGCGTGGATGCGGTGGTCTCCTTCTGGAACGTGGAGGGCGTGGCGCTGCGCCAACGCGGCGTGCGCACCCGCGAGTTCCGCGTGGACGAGTTCGGCGCGCCGCGCTACCCGGAGCTCGTCCTCGCGGTGGAGCGCGAGACGCTGGAGGAGCAGCGCGCTCTCGTGGACGACGTGCTGGTCGCCCTCGCCGCCGGGACGCGCCGCGCGCTTCGGGACCGGGAGGCTGCGGTAGACGAGGTCGCGCGGGCCTCCGGAGCGGACGAGTCGCTGGTGCGGGCCGAGCTCGCCGCAGTCGCCCCGGCCCTGCGCCCGCCGCTTCGGCTGGACCGGCGCGCGCTCGAGGGCTGGGCCGCGTTCGCGTTTCGTTTCGGGATCCTCGCCACCGAGCCGGTGGTGGACGAGGCCTTCGCGCTGCCCTAGGTCCGGCCGGCTAGCATCGCGTCGACCAGCGCGGCGGCCTCGCGGGCCATGCGCGAGCGCGGCACCACGCGGTCGAAGCCGGCCGCCTCGGCTCGCAGCCGGACGTCGTGCTCCACGTGCGAGTAGAAGCCGAGGCGCGGCAGTCCCGAGCTGCCCGACTGCTCGATGCGCGCGTCAGGCTCGACGGTCAGATCGACCACCATCAGGGCGGCGGCGTCGCCCGGCGCGACCGGCTCGTGACCAGCCGCCCGGAGGGCTCCCTGCAGCTTGGAGCCGAACAGGAGGTCGGGACAGAGGAGGGCCACGCGCGCCACGCCGCTACTGGTCGCGTCGCTTGCGGAACTCCTGGCGCACCGACTCTGGGCGGCCCCACATCTGGACCACCTCGACGCGCCCGGAGCGGGCTTCGCGCACCGCCAGCTCACCCGCGATGCCCAGATCGTCGAGCAGCGCCAGCGTGCCCTGCACCGTCTCCGGGGCCGCGGCGTGCCCGAACTCGTGCGCCACGCGGACGCGCCAGTGCCAATCGTGCTCGGAGTAGGGCAGGGCGTTGATCTGCACGATCAGCGATGCCGTCTCGACGTAGCGGTCCTCGTCGAAGATGCGCATGTCGAGCTCCAGCTGGGTCCAGTCGGGTGGCAGCGAGTCGACCACGGCCTGGAAGTCGTCGGCGAGCGGCATGCGCGCGGAAGGCTACTTGGTGGTGACCACGCGTATGGCGCGCGCCAGCTGGTCGCCGAAGGCGTGGGCGCGTCCCCCGGAGCGCACCAAAAGCGGCCCGCCGAAGGGCTCGCGACCGATCAGCTCGAGCTCGTCGCCGGGGGCGATGCCCCGCTCAGACAGGTAGCGCAGCATTTCCGAGTTCGAGTCCGACACCCGCGTGAACACGCCCCGCTCCCCCGGTCCTAGGTCGGCCAGGGCTCGAGTCGGCGACTCGTCGATCTCGCCGTTGGCGGTGGGGATCGGGTCACCGTGTGGATCGTGGGTCGGGTTCCCGAGCTTGACCGCAATCAGCTCGGAGAGCTCGGGTGAGATCGCGTGCTCGAGGCGCTCGGCCTCGTCGTGGACCTGGTCCCAGGGCATGTCGAGGGCCTCGGCGAGGTAGAGCTCGAGCAGGCGGTGATGGCGCAGTACCGCCAGTGCCACGCGCTCGCCCGGCCGCGTGAGGCGTACGCCGTGGTAGGGCTCCCGCGAGACGAGCCCCATCGCCTCGAGCCGCTTGACCATCGCCGACGCCGATGCCGGCGACACGCCCAGCCGGTCGGCGATCGCCGATGTGGAGACCGGCTCGCGGCTGCGCTGCGCCAGCGACCAGATCGCCTTGGCGTAGTCCTGGACGGCCCCGGTGATCTCGCTGGTGTCCGTCTTGGCCGCCATCAAATCGAGATCAGCAGACCGGTGACGTACATCACGAGCAGCCCCGTGAGCAGGCCGACGGAGGCGAGCGGGTGAAGGAAGCGGCCGCTCTCGTCGCGCACGGCGGGTGCGATCTGCACGACCACCTGAGCGATGGCGCCGGCGCCGACGCCGAACATGAGGGCTGCGAGGCTGGGGTGGAAGGCCGAGGCGCCGACCCAGGCCCCGAGAACGGCGGGAGCGCCTGCCAGCACGCCGAGGAGCAGCAGGCGCTGCATGCGCACCCGGCCCGCGCGGGCCACCGGCGCCACGATGGCCAATCCCTCGGTGGTGTTGTGGATGGCGAAGCCCACGACCAGCGTCGCGCCCAGGGCGAGCGACCCGATCGCGTAGGCCGAACCGATGGCCAGGCCCTCCCCCAGGTTGTGCAGCCCGATGCCCAGCGCGACGAGGAAGGCCGCTCGATACGCGGCGCCGCTTCCCATCCCGGTCTCGCCGCTATCCGCTTCCGGGTCCTTGCGCTTCCTGTTCTTGAGCCAGCCGTCCGTGGCAGCCAGGCCCAGGTAGGCCCCCGCGGCCCCCAGCCAGACGAGCGCCGCACCCCCGAAGGAGGCGGGCCCCGCGCCGGCCAGCTCGGTGCCCTCCAGAAGGGCCTCGATGCCCAGGAAGGCGAGCAGCCCGATCGTGAAGGCGAGCAGGAACTGCATCCAGCGGCGATCGACCCCCCGCACCCACGGCAGCCACAGCATCCCGATGGCCACGGGGATCACGCCCACGTAGAGGCCGATCAACGCCATGAGACCGTAGAAGCCGAGATCCGCCTGCGGCGTCTCGACGGCCGACTCGATGGTGTGGGCGATCGTCGCCCCGGTGGCGGTGAGCATCACGACCTCATAGGCCTGGCCCTCGAGCCACGGGTACTGCACGTCGATCGTGGAGGCGCCCAGGCGCCCGATCTCGTCGTCGGACTGGGTGAAGTCGACGAAGGCGTCGTTGACGATCACCTGGCGCACCTCGACGGGGTCGGCGCCGTCGTTGCGCACGTGCAACTCGATCTGGCCCGGCTCCAGCACCGCCCGCTCGACCGCCAGGTTCTCCTCGGGAACGCCGATGCGGTCGAGCCCGGGCGCATCGAGGGCGACGAACAGCCCGATCGCCAGCGCCAGGACGATCAGCGGAGCGAGGCCGGCGAGCCAACCGGGCCTGCGGCGAGTGAGGCTGGCGGCCTCCATCAGTCGCTCACCTCGAACTCGCCTTCGAGGTCAGCGAGGGCGCGGGGGCCAAGGAGATCAAGGACGCAGGTCCGAAGGCGTGCTGAGCACGCCGAGGGCCGAGGACGCAGGTATCCGCCGGTCATCCGCGTCATTCGCTCACCTCGAACTCGCCTTCGAGGTCAGCGAGGCGCGGGGGCCAAGGAGATCAAGGACGCAGGTCCGAAGGCGTGCTGAGCACGCCGAGGGCCGAGGACGCAGGTATCCGCCGGTCATCCGCGTCATTCGCTGACCTCGAAGAAGCCCATCCAGCCGAGCTCCGCGAACTCGGATACGTGGGCGTGGAACATGTACTTGCCCGTGTAGGGGAAGCGCAGCTCGAGGATGCCGCGCTCGCCCTGGCCCTGGACGACGGTGTCGGTGAAGTCGCGCGGCTCGAGGCGGGTGCCGGTCGGGTAGTAGTCGAAGAAGTTGGCGTGGATGTGGAACGAGTTGACGAAGTCGTACTCGAGGATGTTCACGAGGTAGATCCGCACCAGCTCACCGCGCTTGACCTGGACGGGCCGGTGCATGTACTCGAAGGCGACGGTGTTGACGGCGTAGACGTCGTTGGCGCGATCGAAGTTGGTGTCGAACCCGTTCATCACCATCACGAGCTCGTCGGCCGGCGGCCGGCCGTCCTTGGGGTCGATGATGAAGGCGCCGTAGAGCCCCTTGGCGATGTGCTCGGCCAGCGGCGAGGAGTGGCAGTGGTAGAGGTGCAGCCCGAACGGGGTGGCGTCGAACTCGTAGACCGTGCTGCGGCCCGGGGCGATGTTGCCGGCGCCAACGCCGGGGATCCCGTCCATGATGTCGCGGTGCACGCCGTGGAAGTGCATCGTGTGCGGGTGCGTTCCGCCGTTGACGAAGCGGACGCGCAGCCGCTCCCCCTCGCGCGCGCGCAGCGTGGGACCGGGCACGCGTCCGTTGTAGGCCCAGGCCAGGTACTTGACGCCCGGCGCCACCTCGATCTCCTTCTCCTGCGCGACGATCTCCCACTCGCGCACGCCGCCCACCACGCGCCCCTCATCGAAGTCGCGCAGGATCTCCTGCGGATCGAAACCATTGACCGCCGGGTGCACGCGCCCCTTCGCGCCCAGGTGATCGGAGGCGCGGTGGATGGCGGAGCGGTGCTGGACGTGCCGCTCGGCTGCGGAGGCGCCACTGTCGTGCAGACCACGATGGGGAACGAGCTCGTGCAGCACCGGGAGCGTGGCTCCGGCGGCGGCAGCGCCGCCGAGCAGGCGGCGGCGAGAAAGTTTGCTCGATCCGAGCTTCATAGTTCGCCCAGTCTGAACATCAGGTTTAGGCGTGTCTAAAAGTACACTGTCCTTGTGATCGCGACAAGTGACTACGAGCTGCTCACCGAGGCGGTGGGCCTGGTCGACCGGTCGGCCCGCGCCAAGTTCGTCGTACGTGGCGGTGAGGCAGCCGATTTCCTGCAGGGGCAGGTCTCCAACGACGTGGAGGGGCTGCCCCCGGGGAGCGGCTGTTACGCCACGATTCTCAACGCCAAGGGGAAGCTGCGCTCGGACCTGCGCATCGTCCGCGGCGACGACTTCTTCTGGCTCGACACCGAGGCCATCGGCCACGCGGTGCTGCGCCACATGCTGCAGACCTACTCGCTCGGGCGCGACGTGGAGTTCGAGGACCTGACCGAGGACCACGCGATCCTCTCCCTGATCGGCCCGGGTGCGGAGGCGCTGGCGGATCCTGCCCCGGCCGCCGCCGAGCATTCGGTTGTCGATACCGGCTCGGGACTTTGGGTGCGCACCGACCTCGGCCTCGATCTGCTCTGCAGCACCGCTCAGGCGGACGACTGGCGCGAGCGCCTCGGCGTCGAGCCCGTCTCCGAGGAGGCCGCCGAGTGCGTGCGCATCGAGTCCGGCCGCCCGCGGCTCGGCTTCGACATGGACGCCGAGACCATGCCCCAGGAGGCCGGGATCAACGAGCGGGCAGTGAGCTTCACCAAGGGTTGCTACGTGGGCCAGGAGACGGTCGCCCGCCTGCACTGGAGGGGCAAGCCCAACCGCCATCTGCGCGGGCTGCGCCTCTCCGAGCCGGCCCAGCGCGGTGACGAGGTGCTGCTCGGCGACCGTGTGGTCGGACGCCTGGGCTCCGCCTGCGTCTCCCCCCGCCTGGGACCGATCGCGCTCGCGCTCGTGCGCCGCGAGGCCGAGCCGGGAGCCACGCTGGCCGTGAACGGTGCCGATGCCGAGCTCGTCGGGCTACCGTTCACGCGTGACTGATCACGAGGCCCCGCGCCGCACGCCCTCGAGCCGGCGCGGCCTGGCCGGCGACAGCCCGCTGTTCGGCGGTCCGCTGGTGGTGGAGGCCGGTCGCGAGGAGCCGCGCGCGCAAGCGGTCGAGTGGGACGCCCGCGCCGGCGAGCTCGACCTGCCCACCGAAGCCGGGAGGGCTCCGGCGGAGCAGCACGACCTGCGCGACCTGCGCGAACTGGTGCCCTCGGCCGAGCCGGGCCGGGAGCTCGACGACTGGGGGCGCTCCCAGCGGGTCTTCGACCTGGTCGAGCCGCTGCTCGACTTCTACTACCGGCACTGGTTTCGCGTGGAGGTGGAGGGCATCGAGAACGTGCCCTCGGAGGGCGGCGCGCTGATCGTCTCCAACCACTCCGGCGCGCTCCCACCGGACGCGCCGATGATCATGCAGGCCATCCGCCACGAGCACCCTCGCCCACGGCCCGTCTACATGCTCGGCGAGCACTGGTTCAAGGGCTACCCCGGAGTCGGGCTGCTGGCCAACAAGATCGGCCTCGTGGGCGCGCATCCCGCCAATGCCCAGCGCCTGCTGGGCGACGAGCAGCGGCTCGCCCTCGTGTTCCCCGAGGGCCAGAAGGGCAGCCGCAAGCTCTACTGGCAGCGGTACCGGCTGCGGCGCTTCGGGCGCGGCGGCTTCGTGCGCACGGCCATCCGGGCCGGCGTCCCGATAGTGCCCGTGGCGGTCGTCGGCGCCGAGGAGGCCATGCCGATCTTCGCCCACGTGCCGTTGCTGCAGCGGCTGACCGGGCTGATCTACTTTCCCGTCAACCACGCCTTTCCGCAGTTCGGGCTCGCGGCGGCGCTGATGTACCTGCCGGCCAAGTTCACCATCCGCTTCCTCGAACCGGTGGACCTCACGCCCTACGGACCCGACGACGCCGACGACGTCGCACTCGTGCAGCGGCTCGCGGAGCGCATCAGGCTTCACATCCAGGAAGAGCTCGACGACCTGCTGCTCGCGCGTGGGTCCGTCTGGTTCGGTTAAGTTCTCCGCCGTGAGGTCGAGCAGAGCACGGGGCGTCGCCGGCGCCGCCATCGCCGCGGTTCTGCTGGCCGGCTGTGGCGACGAGGACTTCGCCAACGATCCGCGGCCGCCCGTGCGCGTGGAGCTCACCGGAGTGATACAGCAGGACAAGGTCACGGTCGCGCCCGGCCGCCTCGGCGCGGGCCCGGTGCTGATCACGGTCTCCAACCAGACCGAGGAGCCGCACACGGTGATTCTCGAGGGCGAGTCGCTGCTGCGACGCACCGGGGTCGTGAACCCGGGCGATACCGCGACGCTCCAGAACACGCTCGCCCCGGGGAGCTATGAGGTGAGCGCGGGCTCCGAGACGGCGGTGGCCCAGGAGATCACGCCTGCGGTGCTCGAGATCGGCGAAGAACGGCCCGACTCGAACGGCGACCTCCTCCTGCCCTGACGGCCGCGCCGGCGAGCCCTACAGCGCCAACTGATCGGCGTCGGCCGGGAGACCCTCGGCGTCCGCGGCGCGGCTCTCGGTCTCACCGGCCGGCGGCCTCGGATCCCCGTCGTCCTCGGCCGGGCGCACCAGCGTGTCGATCTCCTGCAGATGGCCGCGCACCCGAGCGGCCATGGTTTCGACGAGCTCGTAGGCCTTGTCGATGGTGGTCTTGGCTCCTGTGAGCTGCTGCTTGATCTTGCGCTCCTCGGCCAGGGCGGCCAGGCTGCGCTCCACGGTGTCGCGCAGGGCGCCGGCGTCGATGCCGTCGCCGTCGGAGCGCTTCATCAGCACCCGGGCGCGCGCCAGCCGGTAGGCCAGCTCGAGCGGCAGCGTGCCCGCCTCCGGGTCGAGCGCCACGATCAGCTTGTCGCCGTTGTACTCGCGCAGGGCCTGCAGCCGGGCCGGCACCTCCTGCTCCGCGGGCACGACGAGCACGGCGAAGTCGGCGCTGCGCTCGGACATCGCCTGGTCGAGCTCGGCCATGGCGCGCGGCTGCGAGAGCTTGCTGTCCTTGGCCTCGAACACGATCCGCCCGCGCGCCGGTCCGTTGCAGGCATCGATGCCCACCACCACGTCGCCGACCTTCCCGGTGGCCTCGCGCACGTCTCCCACGGCCTGCGCGACGTCGCCCTGTGCCCCGGCGATGTCGTCCACGGCGTCGGCAACGCCCTCCTCGAAGGTGCGGCCCTTGGCGGTCCCCCTCTCACGCTCGGCCTCGACCTCCTCGAGCTTCTCCTTCTCGAGCCGCAGCGCCTGCATCTGCTTCTCCAGATCGCCCATCTGGCGCAGCAGCGCCTGCTGGGTCTCGTACTGGCGCTGCTCGGTCGCCTTGAGCACGCGGATCGTGCCGGCCTTGAAGTCGGCCAAGGGGTTCGAGCCGTCGGCGGAGGAGAACTGGCGCATCAGGTCCTCGCGCGAGCGCGTCATGGTCTCGGCCACGAGCTCGCGCACGCGGTTCTGCACCGAGACCGAGGAGCCGTCCGAGAACAGGGTCTCCAGGTCCTTGGCGAGCTGGCCGTTCTCCGGGCCGAAGACCTTGTCGACCTGCTGATTCATGTACTCGGCCACGGCGCGGGCCCTCTCGGTGAACTCCGAGTTGAGCTGGGTCGCGGCCCGCTCGAACTCCGTCTTGACGAACTCCGCGTTCGCGCCCGCCTGCTCACGGTCGAGCACGCGGGCACCGATCTCGACCGCATCCCGGACCAGCTTGGCCGGATCCTCGCCGTTCTGCTCGCGCTCACCGACCAGCCGGACGGCGCATTCGTCGTCGACCAGCAGGCCGTCTATGGCCAGACGATCGCCGATGACCCGCACATGGGGCTGCCTGAGGGGGGTTGCCGCTTCCATTGATCTCTCAGTCGCACGGTAGGGGCACGACCTGACGGAACGGGCGAAATCGCCCGCTCTCAGGCGCGGGCGGGGACGGGCGGCAGCCAATCCACGGGAAATGTCCGCGGCAGGTGACCGCGCTGGTCGGTCACGACCGCATCCGCATGATCCTCGGCGGGGCGCCCCTCCAAGACGGGCGCACGTCCTCCATCGTGAGCAGCAGGCTCATGCTGGTGGCTATCTGAAAGTCGGCCACGTTGCGTTGCTCACCGCCGATCACGCCGTCAGCGATCAGCCGGTCGACGTGGCCGGCCAGACCGGGCAGCGCCGCGAGGTCCCGGCGCACGGCTGCGTCGGTGGCCCGGTTGAGGCGCCAGGCCATGCTGATGACCGGCGGCGCGACGCGCGCGCCGAGTGAGGCAGGTATCCCGTCTTTGCGCCCTCCAGGTAGGTCACGAGCGTGGAGCGGTCGCGGCAGGAACCGTCATCCCCTGAAAGCCAGCAGGCGGATCGCGCCGCGGTGCAGACCGGCCACCATGAGCGTGGGGTGCGACGAGGGCACGCCGAACAGAGTGGCCTTCGCGCCGCGATCCTACGTGACGATCCACCCCCTTGGCGGATCGCTGCGTGCCTGCAATACTTGCTTGCGTGCAAGCATCTGTATCGGAAATCGCCCCCGAAGCGCTCGCCCGCGACCTCGGTGCGTTCGTGGGGAGGCTACTGTCCTCCACTCACCGCGATCTCTTCGCGGCCATTGAGAAGGCGGGCCTCTCGATCACCCAGGTCAAGTGCCTGCAGGTGCTCTACGACGCCGATGCCCCGCAGTCGCTGGGCGCCGTCTCGGAGGGGCTCGGGCTCTCCCTCCCGGCGATCAGCCGCACCGTGGATGCACTCGTCCGGCGTGGTGACGTCAAGCGCGAGGAGGACCCTCGTGACCGCCGCTCCAAGCTCGTGACCGTCACGGCCCGCGGCCGGCAGACCTCCGAGCGCCTGCTGGCGCTGCGAATGGCCGGCATCAGAACCTTCGTGGCGGACCTCGAGCCGGCCGAGCAGAAGGCGCTGGCCGACGCGCTCGCGCCCGTCGTCAGAAGGATGGAGCTGTGACCGATCGCATGCGCCTCAACGAGGGCAATCGTCGCTGGTGGACCCTGGCGGCGATGTGCTTCGCGTTGTTCATGATCATGCTCGACAACACCGTCGTGAACGTGGCGCTGCCGTCCATCCAGGACGACCTCGGCGCCAGCCTCTCCGGCCTCGAGTGGACGGTCAACGCCTACACGCTCACCTTCGCCGTCCTTCTGGTCACGGGCGGGCGGCTGGGCGACATCTTCGGCCGCCGGCGCATGTTCCTGTTCGGCGTGGTGGTTTTCTCCCTCTCGAGCGCCGCGATCGGACTGGCGCCCGACCAGGCCTGGCTCGTCGCGGGCCGCGCGATACAGGGCATCGGAGCCGCGTTCATGATGCCGGCGACGCTGTCGATCATCACCAACGCCTTCCCGGCGGAGGAGCGCGGAAAGGCGATCGGCACCTGGGCGGGCGTTTCCGCGCTGGCCCTGGCCATCGGGCCGGTGGTAGGCGGCGCCCTCGCCGAGTACGTCTCCTGGCGAGCGATCTTCTTCCTCAACCTGCCAGTGGCCGCCGGCGCCGTGGCGGTCACGCTGTTCGCGACACTCGAGTCCCGCGACGAGGGCACCACCCACCGGGTCGACCTGCCGGGCATCGTTGCCCTCTCGACCGGCCTCACCGCACTCGTGCTCGCGCTCGTCGAGGGCAACTCGTGGGGCTGGGGCTCTCCGGCCGTAGTGACCCTGCTCGTGCTCGCCGTGGTCTCGCTGCTGGGCTTCGTGGTCCTCGAGCAGCACGTGCGCGAGCCTATGGTGGACTTTTCCTTCTTCCGCTCGAAGACGTTCGTGGGCGCGAACCTGGTCGCCTTCATCATCTCGTTCTCGATGCTCGCGGTGTTCTTCTTCATCGCGCTCTACATGCAGAACATCCTCGGCTACTCGGCGGTGGAGGCCGGGGTGCGCTTCCTCCCCTCGACACTGATGATCGTGCTGGTGGCGCCGCTCGCGGGTCGCCTCACCGACCGGGTGGGACCGCGGCCGCTGATGGTGAGCGGCCTGAGTCTCACCGCGGTAGCCCTCTTCCTGCAGACGCGCATCGCCGTCGACACCGGATACGCCCTGCTCCTCCCGTCGTTCATCGTGATGGGTGTTGGGATGGCGCTCGTGATGTCACCCATGTCGACGGCGGCGATGAACTCGGTCAGCCCAGAGAAGGCCGGCGTGGCCTCGGGGATCCTCTCGATGAGCCGAATGGTGGGCGGCACCTTCGGGGTGGCCGCGATCGGCGCGCTGTTCCAGTACCTCTCGCGCAACGAGCTCGAGAAGAACCTCGCCGGTCTCGACGTGAGCGCGGCGGCGCGCGAGCGCATAGTCGAGAACCTGGGCTCGGGTGCCAACGGCGGCGGCTTCAGCCCGCAGGTGGCCGAGGCAGCCCAGAACGCTTTCATCCACGCGCTCTCGAGCGGAATGTGGCTGTCGGCCGGCATGGCCGCCGCCGGCGTGGTGATCGCGTTCTTCACGATCGCGCCCAAGAGGGCGGGGCAGCCCGACCCGGCGCGGCGGCCCGAGGCCGCGGCCGAGGTGGCGGCGCAGAGCTAGCGCTATCCGGTCACGCGTCCTCCGCGCGAGTGTCGCCCCGGCGGCGGGCCAGCACTGCAGCCACCACGCGGACCACTTGCTCTGGCTCGACCGTGACCTGCCCCCAGGTGAAGCGCAGCGTCTCGATTCCCAGCAAGGCCAGCTGGGCGTCGCGGCGGCGGTCGCGCTCGAAAGCCACGCGCCCGCGGTGGAAGCGGTAGCCGTCACACTCGACGACAACGCGCTCGCGGCGCCATAGGAAGTCAACCTTTATCGAACTGCCATCGCTCAGTGTCAGCCAGGTCGCGGCCTCCGGCGCGGGAAGAGCAGCGGCGCGACACAGAGCACCGAAACGGTCCTCCAGCTCGCTTTCCGTGAGCCCGGCCGGGCGGCCGAGTGCGGCAAGCTCGGCCAGCACCCCACGAAGCACGCTCGCACCGCGCCGGCCGTCGGCCAGCTCGAGCACGCTGTGGACGGCCTCCAGATGGAACAAGCCCTTCGTCTCGGCCTGTCCGATGGCTCGCTTCAACGCCTCGGCGCCGGCCTCGCCGGCCAGGTCGAGCAGCACGCGGGCCACGGTTGTGGAGGGAATCGAATCGACCACGCAGACTTGCGCTCCGTACAGCCTCGAGCTCACGTGAGCGGCTATCCCGGGGCGCGAGCGGATTGACCCGACCGGGACCGTGATGTCGATGGTGGCGCGGCCGTCCTGGAGGAGTCCCCAGTGCGCTGCCGCCGAGCGGTGGGAGAGGACCGCCTTCGGCCCGTACGCGAGCACCGCGGCCATCCAACGACCCTCGCGGGTAAGGCGGGCGCGGCCGACGGCGTAGACGCCACGGTGCTTTCGGTGGAGGCGGCCCACCTGCACCCGGCTGCGAACGGCGGTCGGGCTCAGCCCGAGCTCCGTCAACTGGGGAAGGGAAACAACCCCGTGCTGGCGGTCGGCGAGGGCGGAAAGCTCGACATCCATCGGGGGTTCCTGACGATGCGTCCCGGATTTCGTCGTTTCGTCAGGGACCCCCGTCATCACCCCCCGAGCATCCGCCGCCGCGGCGCACGCGCGGGGTCATCAGCGTCACGAAACGCAGACGCGCGAGTAACCTCCCGGCTCCCTTAGGCAGACCGCGGAGGAACTGAAACCGTCATGGCCGTCGATGTGAGCAAGGTGTCAGAGCTGGACGTGAAACCCGGCACGCTGCCGGAGACCATGGCCGCCTGGGTGATTCGCGAGGAGCGCCTGGGCGAGCCGCGCGACGCCTTTCAGCTCGAGGAGATCGAGGTGCCCGAGCCGGGCGCCCTCGAGGTGATCGTGCGCGTGATGGCGGCGGGCGTCAACTACAACAACGTCTGGGCCGCGCTGGGCCAGCCGGTGTCCGTGATGCGCTACGGCGATCACCCCGAATACGGCCACCACATCGGCGGCTCAGACGCCTCCGGGGTGGTCTGGAAGGTCGGGCCGGGGGTGACGCGCTGGAAGCCCGGCGACGAGGTCGTCCTGCACTGCAACATGGCGTCCTACGAGGACCCCGAGGTGCACGGGCTCGATCCGCTCGCCGCGCCGAGCCAGAAGATCTGGGGCTACGAGACCACCTGGGGCTCGTTCGCCCAGTTCACGAAGGTGCAGGCCCAGCAGCTGCTGCCCAAGCCCAAGGGGCTCACCTGGGACGAGGCCGCCTCCTACGGCCTCGTCTACTTCACTGCCTACCGCATGCTGATCACCCAGTGCGACATCCAGGCCGGCGACCGTGTGCTGATCTGGGGCGCCGCCGGCGGCCTGGGCGTGTTCGCCACGCAGATCTGCCGGCTCGCGGGAGCCCAGGCCGTGGGGGTGGTCTCGAGTGCCGAGAAGGGCGAGCTGGTCAAGCAGCTGGGAGCGGTGGACTACATCGATCGCAGCGAGTTCGCCGGGATGATGCGCAAGGGCGGCGAGAGCCCCGACGAGGAGAAGGAGCGCTTCAAGGTGTCGCGCGCCTTTGCCAAGCGCGTCAAGGAGATCCTCGGCGACCAGCCCGACATCGTCTTCGAGCACGTGGGCAAGGCCACCTTCCC
This sequence comes from uncultured Thermoleophilaceae bacterium, assembly GCA_963813495.1. Lineage (GTDB taxonomy): Bacteria > Actinomycetota > Thermoleophilia > Solirubrobacterales > Thermoleophilaceae > JACVRW01. Next base: position 120,864 of record CAWEZC010000001.1, on the reverse strand, counting down.
CACCTCGGTGTTCACGGTCAAGCCGTTCGGCAAAGTGGTGATCTGCGCCGGCACCACGGGCTTCGACCTCGACTTCGACGTGCGCTACCTGTGGATGCGCCAGAAGCAGATCATCGGCTCGCACTTCGCCAACGCCTACGAGGCCACCAAGGCCAACCAGCTCATCGACTCCGGGCAGATCCGGCCCGTCCTGTGGCGCACGCTCGGCTTCGAAGGCGTGCCCGAGGCGCATCAGCTGATGCGCGACAACCAGCATCTCGGCAAGATCTCGATCCTGGTAGGAGCCGAACAGGGCGAGGGACGCACCGAAGAGGGCCACCCCGGGGCGATCCACGCGGAGGTGGGCGCATGATCGAAGTGCACATCAACTGGCCGATCAACCCGTTTCGCGGCGACAAGTTCGCCGAGGGCTGGCTGCCGGCAGCCGAGGCCGCGCTCGACTATGGCGCCACGCGGTGGTCGTTCACGCGCAACAAGGACGGCCGGCTCGACTTCCTGCAGACGGCGCAGTTCCCGTCCAAGCAGCACTTCGAGCGCTACTGGTACTCCGAGGAGATCGCCAACAAGCGCGTCGAGCTCTCGGGCTACTACCAGGTGCCACTGCTGCCCACCTACTGGGAGGTCGTGGGCGCCGGCGAAGCGGTGGAGCCTAGCCCTGCTCCAGCGGCGCCATCGTGAGCCCGGATTCCTTGAGCAGCTCCCAGTAGTGCTCAGCGGGCTCGCGCGCGCCCGTCCAGACGATGGCCCGGCCCTGGTTGTGGATCGTGTTGGCCATCGACATGCCGTGGTCGTAGCTCACCCCGGGAAGGGTCGACGACAACGTGAAGGCCACGCCCTCGAAGGTGTTGTGGTTGTCGTTGAGCACGATCACGCGCCAGTTGTCCTCGAGGCCGCTGCCCGGACCACCGGTGCGCGGCAGCTCGATCGTGCCGCCCTCGCTCACGCGGGCTCGGCCTTCTTGCGCCAGTAGCGCTCGAGCCCCGCGTAGAGCTGGTCGGGCGGCGCGGCCTGCTCGTAGGTCTCGACGGTCGCGGGATCGGTGGCCGCCGCCAGCTTGTCCTCGAGCCGGGCGATGAAGCGCTCCTCCCCGTCGAGGCGGGCGGAGTCGGCCGCCTCGGAGAGCGCGTAGCGGATCCGGTGCAGCTGCTCGGCGACGTCCGTGACCTGGCCGAAGTGGGTGAGGGCGAGACTCTGCGGGTTCCAGCTGGCGAGCGTGTGCAGGGAGTCGAGCCACGCCTCGATGTCGATGTCGGGCGGAGGCGTGGGCGCGACGGTGTCAGTGTTGGGCGGGATGCGCACGCCGGCCATGTCGCCTACGTAGGCGTCGCCCGAGTCCTCGTGCAGGTAACAGACGTGGTGGGAGGCGTGGCCGGGCGTGTAGGCCACCCGAAAGCCCTCCACGATCTCGCCGCCCGCCAGCGCGGTGATCCGCTCCCCGGGCACCGGCGCCATCTCGCCCCAGAGCTCGTCCATGGCATCCCCGTAGAGGCGCGTGGCGCTGGCCACCAGCTTGGACGGATCGACCAGGTGGGGCGCACCGCGTTCGTGCACGTAGACCTTCAGGTTCGGATAGCGGCGGCACAGGACACCGCTGGCGCCGGCGTGGTCGAGGTGGATGTGGGTGAGCAGCAATGCGCGCGGCTCGACCGGGCCGAGGCGGTCGATCAGAGTGTCGAGGCAGGACGCCGGACCGGGATCGACGATCAGGCCGTCGACCTCGAACGCGCAGATCACCCGGTCCCGGCCCAGGTGCATGACATCTATCGCCCGGCTCACCGGGCCCCACCGTAGCGCCTCCCCGCCCGTAGAATCAGTGCCGATGACCGAGCACCGCCTGCCCGAGCGCGACCTGCCGTGGGTGATGCGCACCTACGCAGGGCATTCGACTGCCCGGGAGTCGAACGAGCTCTACCGGCGCAACCTCGCCAAGGGCCAGACCGGGCTCTCGGTGGCCTTCGACCTGCCCACGCAGACCGGCTACGACCCCGACCACGAGCTCGCCCGCGGCGAGGTCGGCAAGGTCGGCGTGTCGATCGCCCACAAGGGCGACATGCACACCCTGCTCGACGGCATCCCGCTGGACGAGATGAACACGTCGATGACCATCAACGCCACCGCCGCCTGGCTGCTGGCGCTCTACATGACGGTCGCGGAGGAAAACGGGGTCGGGCGCCAGTCGCTTCAGGGCACCACGCAGAACGACATCATCAAGGAGTTCCTGTCGCGCGGGACGTACGCCTTCCCCCCCGAGCCCTCGATGCGACTGATCGCGGACACGATCGCCTTCACGGTCGACGAGGTCCCGCGCTGGAACCCGGTCAACATCTGCTCCTACCACCTCCAGGAGGCCGGGGCCACGCCGGTGCAGGAGATCGCCTTTTCGATGGCCACGGCCCAGGCGGTGCTCGATCGCGTGCGCCCGCTGGTGCCCGAGGAGACCTTCCCGCGCGTCTTCGGCCGCATCTCGTTCTTCGTCAACGCCGGCATCCGCTTCATCGAGGAGCACGCCAAGCTACGCGCCATGAGCCGCCTCTGGGAAGAGATCGGCCGTGAACGCTACGGCGTCGACGACGAGCGGCTGCTGCGTTTTCGCTACGGCGTGCAGGTCAACTCGCTGGGGCTGACCGAGGCCCAGCCCGAGAACAACATCATCCGCATCGTGATCGAGGCGCTGGCCGTGACCATGGGCCGCGACGCGCGGGCGCGTGCTCTGCAGCTGCCCGCCTGGAACGAGGCGCTCGGCCTCCCCCGCTCCTGGGACCAGCAGTGGTCGCTGCGCATCCAGCAGATCCTCGCTCACGAAACCGACCTGCTCGAGTACCCCGACATCTTCGAGGGCTCGAAGGTGATGGACGGCCTGGTGGACGAGCTGACCGCCGGCGCCCGCGAGGAGATGGCGGTGGTGGCCGAGCAGGGCGGTGCGGTGGCGGCGGTCCCCTACATGAAGACGCAGCTGGTGGAGTCGCACCGCGAGCGCGTGCGCCGGATCGAGACGGGCGAGCTCAAGGTCGTGGGCCAGAACGCCTACACCGAGGCCGAGCGCTCGCCGCTTCAGGACGGCGAGGACGGAGGCATCCTGCGCGTTGACCCCGATGTCGAGCGGGGCGCGGTCGAGGCGATCGGCGCCTGGCGCGCGGCGCGCGACGGGGCCGAGGTCGAGGCGGCACTGGCCGAGCTGCGAGCCGCCGCGGCCGATCCCGAGGTGAACATCATGGCCGCCACCCTGGCCGCCGCGAAGGCTGGGGCCACCACCGGCGAGTGGGCGGCGGCGCTGCGGGAGACGTTCGGCGACTACCGCGGCCCCACGGGCGTGGGCGACGCGGCGGCCGCGCCGCCCGACGATGCCCTGGGTGAGCTGCGCGAGCGCGTGGAGCGGGTGTCCGAGGAGCTGGGTCGGCGCATCAAGATCCTGGTGGGCAAGCCGGGGCTCGACGGCCACTCGAACGGAGCCGAGCAGATCGCCGTGCGCGCCCGGGATGCCGGTATGGACGTGGTCTACGAGGGCATCCGCCTCACCCCCGCCCGCATCGCGCGCACGGCGGTCGACGAGGGCGTGCACGTGGTGGGCCTGTCGATCCTCTCGGGCTCCCACGCGGAGCTGATCCCCTCGGTTCTGCGCGAGCTGCGCGAGGCGGGCTCCGACGTGCCCGTAGTGGTGGGCGGCATCATCCCGCCGGCCGACGAGGCGGCGTTGCTCGAGGCCGGGGTGGCCCGCGTCTACACCCCGAAGGACTTCGAGGTGAGCCGCATCATGGGCGACATCGTGGATCTCGTGGTCGAGCACCACGGGGTCTCAGCCGCGGCCTGAGGGCGTTGGCCGTCGATCCGGCAGAGCTGGGCCGGCGGCTGCGCGAGCGCGACCGCTCGGCGGCGCCGGCTGCGCTGAACGTGATCGAGAACCGGGCCGACCGCGAGGCGAGCGCGGCGCTGCTGGCCGAGGTCTCGCCGGGCGCGCTGGGCAAGGAGGCCCCTGCGGAGATCCTCGGGGTCACCGGGCCGCCCGGCGCGGGCAAGTCGTCGCTGTTGTCGGAGCTCGTGGCCCACTGGCGCCGCCACGGCCGCAGCGTGGCCGTGCTCGCCGTGGACCCGTCGTCCAAGCGCTCCGGTGGCGCGCTGCTCGGCGACCGTGTTCGGATCGAGCACGACCCTCGCGACGACGCCGTGCTGATCCGCTCGACGGCCGCCGGCAACCGGCTGGGAGGCCTCGCCGCCGCCACCCGCGAAGCGGTGGACGCCCTCGCACCGGCCTACGACGTGGTGGTCATCGAGACGGTGGGGGTCGGCCAATCGGAGACCGATGTCGAGGACGTGTGTGACACGATCGCCGTAGTGGTGCAGCCCGGCTCCGGCGACGTCCTTCAATTCCTCAAGGCGGGGATCATGGAGGTGCCGGACGTGCTGGTGGTGACCAAGGCCGACCTCGGCGACGCCGCGGTGCGCTCGCGGCGCGATCTGGCTTCGGCCCTGACCGCCGTGGGCTCGTCGCAGGTGCCCGTGCTGGCGGTCTCGTCGGTGACGCCGCCCAGCGGGATCGAGGAGCTCGTGGCGGCCCTGGACGCCCACCAGCGGGGCCTCGACCTGCCTGAGCGGCGGCTGCGTGCCCGCCGTGCCTCGGCGCTACGCGAGTTCGCCGCCGAGCACGGCGACAGCGGCCTGCGTGCCCTGGGCGGGCGCCGCCGCGCCGAACGGGCCCTGGCCGAGCAGCCGCCCGGGGCGAGCGTGAACGAGCTCGTCGCGGCGCTGGAGGCGCAAGCATGAACAGCTTCGGGGCCCAGGCCGCCGTGCTCGCGGGCGCGCTGGCGTTCACCACCCTCGTGGCCGAGCTGGCGGGGGCGGCCAACCTGGGCGTGGCGCTCGGGGTGGGCACGATCGCCTTCACCATCGTGCTGGTCGTACTTCTGGTGCGCGCATAACCGATGCTGTCGATCGGCCGCCCCGCCGTTCGTCTTACGGCTACACGACCAAGGGAGTGACCCATGCAGTACATGCTTCTCGTCTACGGCGACCCGGCCGCCCCGGAGGCCGGCCAGCCATCGCCGGAGGGCGCCTTCGCCGAATGGCCGGAGACCACGCAGGCCCTGGGCGAGGCCGGGATCCTGCTGGAGGGAGACGGCCTCGTACCGGTGGGCGAGGCGGTCTCGGTGCGCCACCGAGCCGGGGACGAGCTCGTGACCGACGGGCCCTTCGCCGAGACCAAGGAGGTCCTGCTCGGCTACTACCTGATCGACGTCCCCGACCGGGACACGGCCCTGGCCTGGGCCGCGCGCATGCCGATCATCCACTGGGGCACGATCGAGGTACGCGCGGTGGCCGGCTCACCGGCATCTGCCCGGGCGTTGCGGGAGGGCTCCAACAGCGCCGCCTGAGGCCTCGTTTGTCACACTGGCCGAGCCATGGGGGTGCGCCGAACGCCCACGGAGATCAACCGGATCCTCCTCTTCAACGTGGCGTTCTTCGGGACGCTGGCCTGGGCCGGGTCGGCAGCGCGCGTGGCGCGCACCCAGGGCTGGTGGTTCGAGCTGGGCCAGTTCGGCCTCGTGCTCGCGGGGCTGGTGCTGTTCTGGATGGCGTGGTGGCTGGACGACCGCGGCCGTTGTCGCGATGCCCTCAATTTCGCCGTGCCCGCGGTTGCGCTCCTGTCGGTCTGGTTCACGAGCGTGCACCCGGCGCTCTGAGGACCTCTAGCCGGCCGCCAGCAACGTCTCGGCCTCGGCCAATTCCTCGGGCGTGTTGATGCTTTGCATCAGGGCGGCAGGGAGCGCCACGCGGGTGGGCTCGAGCGCCTCCACCGTGGCAGTCAGCGGGGCATCGCCGGGCGCCCCTCGCAGGGCATCGAGGGCCGCGGGCGCGTAGAGGCCGAAGGTGGGCTGCAGCCGCCCGCCCGCCGTGGCCACCACCACGGGAGCCGCTCCCGCCGCGCCCAGCAACGTCCGGCAGGCGTCCGCGGTCACGAAGGGCATGTCGGCCGCGCAGACCAGCACCGGCGCGTCAGCAGCCTCGAGGGCGTGGATGATGCCGGTCAGAGGATGGCGCGGCTCGTCGGGCTCGTCCCAGCGCTCGGCCTGCGGGAGGTCGGGGAGGTCGGGGAGGTCGGTGGAGCGCTTGCAGACGATCGCGATTCGCTCGCACACCTCGGCCAGCGCCGTCACGGGGTAGGACACGAGGGGCCGGCCCGCCAGCGTCGCGCCCGCCTTGGAGCCGCGCCCCAGGCGCGTCCCGCTGCCGCCCGCCAGCACCGCTCCGATCACGGGCGGGCACCCTACGGCACGCCCGGGTAGGCTTGCGCCCGCCTTGGCCCTCGGCTCGTTCATCGGCGCAGGACGCTCGCTCGAGACGGCCGTGCAGCGTGCTCGCAAGGCGGAGGAGCTGGGCTACGAATCGGTCTACGTGACCCATATAGCCGCCCGCGACTCCGTCACCCTGCTGATGGCATACGCCTCGCGCACCGAGCGCATCCGCCTGGGCACGGGCGTGATGCCGATCTATTCACGCACTCCGGTGGCCACGGCGCAGTCCTTCGCCACCCTCGACGAGTTTTCCGGCGGGCGCGCCCTGGCCGGGCTCGGCGTGTCGCACCGGCCCGTGGTGGAGGGCTGGTACGGCCAGACGATCGACAAGCCGGTACGCGAGATGCGCGAGTACGTGCAGAGCCTGCGCGCGATCTTCGCCGGCGAGGACCCGCCGCCCGGCGAGCGCTTCTCCACCGGCTTCCACTTCATCGGCTACGGCGCCCGGGCCGACCTGCCGGTCTACGTGGCCGGCCTCTCCCCCGGCATGCTGCGGCTGGCGGGCGAGCTGGCCGACGGCGTGATCCTGTGGCTCTGCAACCCGCACTACATCCGCGACGTCGTGGTGCCCGCGGTCAGCGAGGGGCGCGAGAAGGCGGGCAAGAGCCTCGACGGCTTCGACATCGTCGCCGCCGTGCCCTCGGCCGTCACCGGCGACGCGGACGAGGCCCGCGGCCGCCTGCGGGCCGAGCTGCTTCCCTACTTCTCGCTGCCCTTCTACCGCACGATGATCGAGCGCTCGGGCTTCGAGGCCGACGTCGAGGGCTTCGACCGCGGCATGCAGGAGGGCGGTCCCGACGCCGCGACGGCCGCGATCTCGGACGAGTACCTCGGCCTCCTGGCCGCCATCGGCAGCCCGGAGGAGGCCGCTGAGTCGGTTCGCCGCTACCGGGACTGTGGCGCCACCTCGCCGGCGGTCGGTGGCATCGCGAAGACAGACTTCGACACCACGCTGGAAGTCCTCGCCGGGTCCCTGCGCTAGACGCGCGCTAGCTGTCCAGAGCCTCGATCCGCCACTTCCGGCCCTCACGCCGCAGCTGCAGGGTCTCGTCCACCGCCGCCTGTCCCTGCGCCCGCGTGCGGATCGCCACCGTGGCGCGCCCGCCCGCCACCTCGATGCTCAGGATCTCGATACTGGGGCGGCGCACCTCCCCGCCCGCCGAGCGGGTCAGCCGCGCGCAGTCGGGCCCCCCGGCCCGCTCGCGCGCGTCCTTGGTGAACAGCTCGCCGCAGAGCGTGGCGTAGTCACCCTCGGCGGTCGCGCGCTCGAGGCGGTCGACCAGCTCGGCCACCTCGACGGGCGCGCCGGAGGCGGGCTGAGCCTCCTCATCGCCCCCCAGCGAGCAGCCCGTTGCAGCGAGAACGAGCGCGACGGCCATAATGGAGGCATGGAGGGATCGGCGCCCGAGTCTCTGGGCACGCAATCGAGCTGGCTTCGCTGCTACCGCTGCTGGTCGCAGAACCTCGAGGTTCAGCTGCACTACGAAGGCATCTTGAAGGTCGACGCCGACACCGGCGAGGCCATCGACCCCGTCGAGGAGGTCCAGGAGGCCGTGGTCCAGTGCCTCGACTGCCTGCACGACCAGCCCCACCTGAGTCTGACCTTCTACGAGGAGGACGGGCGCCGGATCTCGCGCATCGAGCCGGTGGAGGATCGTTGGGAGCGCATGGTCACCGGGACACCCTGGGTGGCCTCGTGCACGGTCACGGTCGACGCGGACCAGGTTGAGTCCTGCTCGGGGCCCGAGGCCGCCGAGTCGCTGGCCTTCGCGGCGTTCGGTGATTACGGCACGCGCGAGTTCTTCACCCACGTGCGGTTCCACAAGCACGACGAGGACCGCATCGTCATCCACATGCTGGTGGAGCTCTACGCGCGTTCCTCGGACGAGGCGACCGACGTGATGGAGCAGGCCTCGCGCGGGGCGCTCACGATCACCTCGCTGGCCGAGGAGTCGCGGCCGCCGGCGTCCTCGTCGGACGAGCCGCATTGATCTAGCTCTGCGCCTGCAGGGCCACACCCCGCTCGTGCAGCGCGGCGATCTCCTCGTCATCGCGGCCGAGCTCGCGCAGGACCTCGGCGGTGTGCTGACCCAGCAGCGGCGGCGCCGTGGCGGCGGCCGGATCGGTGGGGCCCCAGATCGGCGAGGCCACGAGCTCGAGGACACCGGCGCTGGGGTGGTCGACCTCCAGCGTTGCCGGTCGCCCCGCTTCCGCCGCTGCCGCCAGCGCGTCGGGCACCGAGCGCACCTTGCCCGACGGCACGCCGGCGGCCTCCAGCGCCGCCAGCCAGTCCTCGGCAGCGCGCTCGGCAAAGCGCGCCTGGAGGACCGGGATCAGCTGCGCCCGGTGCTCGACCCGCGCCGCGTTGGTGGCAAAGCGCGGGTCCTCCGGCAGCCCGCCGAGACCCAAGGCGGCACACAGGGACCGGAACAGCCCGTCGTTCGCGGCGGCCACGGCGATCCGGCCGGAGGCCGTTCCGAAGTCCTGGTACGGCACGATGTTCGGGTGCGCGTTCCCATGCCGCTCCGGCTCTCGTCCCGTGACCAGCGCGTTCTGCGCCACGTTGACCAGCCCGGCCAGCCCGCTGTCGAGCAGGGGGACCTCGATGCGGGCCCCCTCCCCCCCGTGCAGGCCGGCGAGGATCGCGGCGCTGGCGTGCAGTCCGGCCAGCACGTCGACGAGGGCCACGCCGACCTTGTAGGGCGGTCCGCCCTCCGGGCCGGTGACCGACATCAGCCCGCTCTCGGCCTGCGCCACAAAGTCATAGCCCGGCCGTCCCGCCGGCTCGCGCTCCGAGCCGAAGCCCGTGATCGAGCAGTAGACCACGGTCGGGTTTCGCTCGCGCACCTGCTCGTAGCCGACGCCGAGCCGCTCGGCGCCGCCGACCTTGAAGTTCTCGATCACCACATCGGCGCCGGCGCACAACTCCAGCGCGAGCGCGCGGCCGTCGTCGTGGGCGAGGTCGAGCGCGCAGCTGCGCTTGCCCCGGTTGACCGACAGGTAGTAGGCAGCCTCGCCCCCTGCGAAGGGAGGGCCCCAGCCGCGCGTCTCGTCCCCGCCCTGCGGGCGCTCGACCTTGATCACGTCCGCGCCCAGGTCGGCCAGCACCATCGTGCAGTAGGGGCCGGCCAGCACGCGCGAGAGGTCCGCCACACGCACGCCGGCCAGCGGGCAGGCAGCTCGGGGGTGCTGTGATGAGCGCTCCATCGAGCGGCATCCTGACAGGGGCGGGCAGCGCGGTCGCCGCGCTCGAGCAGGCCGGCGTGGAGATCGCCTTCGGGCTGCCCGGTGTGCACAACCTCGCCCTGTGGCGTGAGCTGAACGGGTCGCCGATCCGGCTCGTGGGCGTCCGCCACGAGCAGACCGCGGCCTACGCGGCCGACGGCTATGCTCGCGCGAGCGGCCGCGTCGGCGTCGCCCTGACCACCACCGGCCCCGGCGCGGCCAACACGCTGGCGGCCGTCGGCGAAGCCTGGGCCTCGCGCCAGCCGATCGTGGTGCTCGCCACCGACATTCCCACCCACGCCCGGCGGCCCGGTGTGTGGCGGGGCGTGCTGCACGAGGCCACCGACCAGGCGGCGATGTTCGCTCCGGTCGTCAAAGAGACCATCTGCGTGCGCTCGGCCGAGGAGGTCGGCCCGGCGGTGGCGTACGCCCTCCAGCAGGCGCTGGCAGCACCGGCACGGCCGGTCTACGTGGAGATGCCCACCGATCTGCTGTCCGCCGACGTGGGCCCCGCTGCCGACGGCCCCGCGAGCCGGTTCCCCTCGTCCCCGGCCGCCACGGCGCGAGCGGAGGAAAGGCAGCTCGAGCGGGCGGTCGAGCTCCTCGAGAAGTCGCGGCGCCCGCTCGTCTGGGCCGGTGGCGGGGCGCTTCAGTCCGGTGCCGGGGCCCAGGTGGCCCGCCTGGCCGAGCGGCTCGTGGCGCCGCTCATCCTCACCTACTCGGCGCGCGGCCTGGTGGCGCCCGGGCACGCGTGCCTGGTGGAGGCATCTCCACACGTCCCCGAGGTGGGCGCCCTCTGGGACCAGGCCGACCTCGTGGTGGCGGTGGGAACCGACTTCGACGCGATGATGACCCAGGCCTGGAAGCAGCCTCAGCCGCCACACCTGGTGGCGATCAACGTCGACCCTGCCGACGCCGCGAAGAACTACCGGCCCGACGTGCTCCTGGAGGCCGACGCCGCGGAGGGCGCCGGCGCCCTCGCCGGCCGGCTCTCGGAGCGCGGCGGGATCGAGTCCCTGGCACGGCGGCTGCAGGCCCTCAACGCCGGGGTGCGCACGGGCCTGACCGCCTCCGATCCCGAGGCGAGTGCCTTCCTGGCCGCGGTGGAGGAGGCGCTGCCCGCCGACGCCGTCGTGGTCAGCGACATGTGCATTCCCGGCTACTGGCTCGGGGGCTTTCATCGCACGCCCGCCCCGCGGAAGCTGTCCTACCCGCTCGGCTGGGGCACGCTCGGCTGCGCGTTTCCCCAGGGACTCGGCGCGGCGCTGGCAGGAACGGGCCCGGCGGTGAGCATCTCCGGCGACGGCGGCTTTCTCTACGCCTGCGGGGAACTGGCGGCCGCCCGCCAGGAGCGGATTCCGCTCACCGCCGTGATCGTGGACGACGGCGGCTACGGGATGATCCGCTTCGATCAGGACCGGCACGGAGATCCGCGCGAGGGCGTCGATCTCGTGAACCCGGACTTCGTGGCCATGGCGGCTGCGTTCGGGGTCAGGGCCGACAGCGTCGACGGCCTCGGCGAGCACTTCGCGATGGCCCTGAAGGGCCACGTCGCGCTCCAGGAGCCGACGCTGCTCGTGGCGCGGGCGGCATTGGGCCCACCGCCCAACGTGTCGCCCCGCTGGTACCGGCGGTGAGCTCCGAGGGCCGGCCGCCCCGCGGGCGCCGCGCCGCCTCGGCCGAGCGCATCGCCGGGGCCTCCCGGCGGGCTGCCGACCTGACCCGTCAGCCCGCGCGCAGCGAGCTGTTCGAGGAGGCGGCCGAGGCCTCGCGGGTGGGCCTGCGCGTCCGCCGGCGGCGGGCCATCAGCGCGGCGCGCCCGATACTCCAGAGCGCCGTGGCGGCCTCGGCGGCGTGGCTCATCGCCACCGAGCTCGTGGGGCACTCGGCTCCCTTCTTCGCGCCCATCTCGGCCGTGGTCACGCTCGGCCTGACCGTGGGCGAGCGCCGGCGGCGGGCGGTGGAGCTCGCAATCGGCGTGGCCGTGGGCATCGCCATCGCCGACCTGCTGGTGGTGGCCATCGGCACGGGTACCTGGCAGATCGGCGTGGTGGTGGCCCTGGCCATGTTCGCCGCCACGCTCGTGGGCGGGGGCCCCTTGCTGGCCTCCCAGGCCGCTGCTTCGGCCGTGCTGGTGGCCACCCTCCAGCCGCCGGACAGCAACTTCGACTTCACCCGCGCGATCGACGCCCTGGTGGGCGCGGCCACCGCGCTCGTGGTCGGTTCGCTGTTCCTGCCCGGGAACCCGATGAGGATGGTCCGCGGCGGCGCGGGCCCCGTGATCGACGGTCTGGCCGGAGCCCTCGACCACATCGCGTGCGCAGTCGATAAGCGCGACGCGGCCGAGGCCGACCGGGCCATCATCGCCGTATCGCAGCTGCGAGCGGTGCACGACGAACTCGAGGACGCCCTGGTGGAGGCCTCGGCCGGCGCGCGGATGTCGATCGGCCGGCGCGAGGCGCTCGACGCACTGGCGGAGCTGTCCGAGCTCGCTCGCCACCTGCGCCTGGCCATCGGCGACGCCCGCTCGCTGGCGCGCGGCGTGGGCCGCGCGATCGCGATCGGGGACGCCACCCCACCCGAGGTGGGAGCGGCCATTGAGGAGCTGGCCGAGGCCACCCGCACCTTGCGCGGTGTGCTCGACGAAGGCGAGACGAGGCCGGTGCGGGAGCTCACCGTTCACGCCGCCGCGACTGCCAACGCGGTCATCGAGGAGACCGGCAACCTGTCCGCGCTCCACATCGTGGGCCAGATCCGCCTGCTGGCCGTGGACCTGCTGAGAGCCAGCGGGGTCGAGCGCGAGAAGGCTCAGGATGCGGTGCGGGGCGCCCCTAGTCCCAGCTGAGCCGGTAGCCGGCGTCGCCCGTGAGCTCGGCCACGTCCATCTGGGCCTTCTGCAGCTTGCCCGCGTAGTCCCAGTTCATCGACTGCCAGCGGGTGAACTGGTCGAGGACCCAGATACCGGACTGGCGGCTGCCGTTGCCCGACTTGCCGTTGCCCCCGAAGGGCAGGTGGGCCTCGGCGCCACTGGTTGAGTTGTTCACCGAGACCATCCCGGCGCTCACGCGCTCGCGGAAGCGGAAGCCCCACTTGGCATCGGTGGTGTAGATCGCCGCCGACAGCCCGTAGCCGTGGCCGTTGGCCAGCCCGATCGCCTCGTCGAAGTCGCCGAAGCCCGCGACCCCCACGATCGGGCCGAAGGTCTCGGTGGAGTAGATGTCGTCCGCGGCCGTCACGCCGTCGACGATCGTCGGGTGGCAGTAGATGCCGGCGTCCGGGTCACCCACGAAGCCGGCGCGCGGGTTGTCGCTCGTGATGCGCCCTGTGCCCGTCGAACCCGACACCGTGTGGTGGTCGCGAATCAGGCCGAGCCAGTCCTCGAAGCGCTCGGCGAAGCGCTCATGGATCATCGGCCCGTAAAGCACATCCTCGGTGGGATCGCCCACCACCGCGTCCTCGACGGCGCGCGTGAAGCGGGTCATGAACTCGTCGTGGATCGAGTCGTGAACGACCACCGTGCCGAGCGAGGTACAGCGCTGGCCGGCCGTGCCGAAGCCGCTGAAGAGGGCACCCTCGACCGCGAGTTCGAGCTCGGCGTCCGGCATCACCACGAGCGGGTTCTTGCCCCCGAGCTCGAGGCAGGGCGACTGCACGTGGCGCCCGCACAGAGCACCGATCTCCGCACCCACCGCCGACGAGCCGGTGAAGCCGACTTTGTCCACCAGGTTCTCCTCGAGGGCACGCTCCAGGCCGGCGAACGCGGTGGGGCCGTCGCACTGGACGACGTTGAGCACGCCGTCGGGCAGCCCGCCCTTGATGAACAGCTGACCCAGCGCGTCGCCCAGGGCCGGTGCGTACTCGGCCGGCTTCCAGACCACGGCGTTGCCGCACAGGATCGCCGGCACGAGGTACCAGGAGGGCACGGCCACGGGGAAGTTGCCCGCCGTGATGATCGCCGCCACCCCGACCGGATTGCGGAACGTGAACAGCTGCTTGTCGGGCATCTCCGACGGAACCGTCTGCCCATAGAGGCGGCGTCCCTCGCCCAGGAAGAAGTCACACGTGTCGACGATCTCCTGCACCTCGCCCAGCGACTCCGGATAGGGCTTCCCGATCTCGCGGGTGACCAGGCGGGCCAGCGCCTCCTTGTTCTCCTCCACGAGGCGGCCGATCTGCTGGATCGCCTTGCCTCGTACCGGCGCGGGCACCGCGGCCCAGGCACGCTGCGCCTCGCGCGCGCTGCGACAGGCCCCGACGAAGGTCTCGGCGTCGCCCAGCGCGGCCTCGCAGATGAGGTCGCCGAGGTTGGCGGGGTTGCGCGACTCGATGCGCCCGCCGTCCGTGCGGGTCTCCCCACCGACGATCGATCCGATGGTCCTGGTGTCCGTGATGCTCATGGGCGCAAGCGTACCCGCGCCAGGACGGTTCTCAGCGAAACCAGGGGTGCGGCAGGGCGAACAGCTCGGCCCGGTCGTCGCCGTTGTCGTCGGTACGGAACGCAAAGCGCCCGCGCAGCCCGAAGATCTCCCTGAGGAAGAGGTCCCCCTCGGCCTTCAGCACCGTGCCCGAGTTGGACAGGGTGTAGCTGTCGCCGCGGCGCAGGCGCACCGGCGGACGCAGAGGCCCGCTGGCGATCCCGCCGCCCAGATAGCCGGTACGGCCGCTCTTGCCGGTGCGCGTATTGGTCACGGTGACCGCGCCGACCCGGCTGCCCACCGGGGCATAGCCGCCGGCCTCGGTGAGCCTGACCCTGCGCGGCACCCGGGGCGAGGTGACCGTGTAGCTGCCCGCCCCGCGGTAGGCGTGGTAGGGCTGATTGGACTTCGGACGCTTGCGCGAGCCGGACTGCCAGCCATACCAGGGCAGGCGCGTGCCGCCGTCGTTGGTGCGCGAGCCCTCGTAGGCGCCGTAGATGTTGCCGCGCCCCACCTTGCGCCCCCACACCCAGCGCCGTCCGCGATTGGTCGACCAGGCCACGGCCTCGCGCGGATCCAGGCCCGCGATGGCTCCCCTCGCCCGGGGATCGAGCGTGTTCCGCCCGTTGGGGCCGGCCTCGGAGGCCTTGACCGTCGGCGAGTTGGTGGAGAACCAGTTGTCCTTGGGCCGGCGGGCCACGTTGCGGTAGGTCATCGCGTACATCCGCCCCGCCTTGAGCTTCACGCCGCGCATGTTGAAATGGAGCATGTAGGTGCGCAGGCGGATCCCGTAGGCGGCTCGCGTCTGCTCATAGCGCTCTGCCGGCGCGACGGTCTCGCTGGCCAGCACCCGCTTCATGTCCGGCCGCCCCCGTTCGTCCACCGCCACCAGGCTGGCCCGGATGCGCCCGCCCGTGCCGTCGGTATAGCCGCTGCGTCCCCCCACCGCAGACAGGCCCTCGAGGTTGAAGCCCGAGAAGAAACGCCACATCCGCGTATTGCGGTCGAGCACGAAGCGGATCGCGTAGACCCACTTGCGACTGCGGAGCACCTGGTTGTTGACCCAGCCCACCCCCACGGGGATTTGGCGGTTCGTCGGCCTGCGCTTGGCGTCCGTCGCAGCGGGCCCGGCCGGCGCCGCGGCGTCGGTGGACATCGTCGTGAGGAGCACGGCCACTGCAAGCAGCGCCGCGCCCAGTGTGAGCGATCGGCTTCTCATGTGGGTCCCCCTGGCACCCCCGTCCGGGCGGGCGGCGACGGACAGTTATAGCGATTCGGGCGGAGCGTCCAACCGTTGCTCGAGCCGGTCGACCTGCTCGCGCAGTTCGGCGGGCAGCGCTTCCCCGAAGGTCGCATAGTGCTGCTGGAGCTGCGGGAGCTGGATCTTCCACTCCTCCGGATCGACCCGGAGCAGCTGCGCCAGCGCGTCCTCCGAGAGGCCGAGACCGTCGGCTTCCAATGCGCCGGCCGCCGGCACCAGGCCGATCGGCGTCTCTTCGGCGTCAGCCTCGCCGTCGCAGCGGCGGAAGATCCACGCCAGCACGCGGCTGTTCTCACCAAAGCCGGGCCAGATGAAGTTGCCGGCGTCGTCCTTGCGGAACCAGTTGACCATGAAGATCCTCGGCAGGACGGCGCCCTCCCGGCGCCCGATGCGCAGCCAATGGCCGAAGTAGTGCGCCATGTGGTAGCCGCAGAACGGCAGCATCGCGAAGGGATCGAAACGCAGCTCGCCCACCGTGCCCCCCGCCGCGGCGGTCTTCTCGGAGCCCATGATCGAGCCCAGGAAGACGCCGTGGTCCCAGTCGAAGGCCTCGGCCACGAGCGGCACGACCGTGGCGCGGCGCCCGCCGAACAGCATCGCGTCGATCGGCACGCCCTCGGGGTCCTCCCAGTTGGGCGCGATCGAGGGACACTGTGCCGCCGGCGTGGTGAAGCGAGCGTTGGGATGGCCCGCGGGCTCCTCGCTGGCGGGAGTCCAGTCGTTGCCGTGCCAGTCGATCGCGTGCGCCGGCGGCTCCTCGGTCATGCCCTCCCACCACACGTCGCCGTCGTCGGTGAGCGCGCAGTTGGTGAACACCGTGTTCTCTCTGACCGTCGCGATGGCGTTCGGATTGGTCTTTTCGCCCGTGCCCGGCGCCACGCCGAAGAAGCCCGCCTCCGGGTTGATGGCGTACAGGCGACCGTCGTCCTTGAACTTCATCCACGCGATGTCGTCGCCCACGGTCTCGACCGTCCAGCCCTCCAGGGTGGGGATCAGCATCGCCAGGTTGGTCTTGCCGCAGGCGGAGGGAAAGGCGCCGGCCACGTGCTTGACCCGCCCCTCCGGGGAGGTCAGCTTCAGGATCAGCATGTGCTCGGCGAGCCAGCCCTCGTCACGCGCCATCACCGACGCAATGCGCAGGGCGAAGCACTTCTTGCCCAGCAGCGCGTTGCCGCCGTAGCCGGATCCGTAGGACCAGATCTCGCGCGACTCCGGAAAGTGAACGATGTACTTGTTGTCCGCGTCGCAGGGCCAGGGCACGTCCTCCTGACCCTCCTCGAGCGGCATTCCCACCGAGTGCAGGCAGGGCACGAACTCGCCGTCGTCGCCCAGCACGTCGAGTGCGGGCTTGCCCATGCGAGTCATGATGCGCATCGACACGGCGACGTAGGCCGAGTCCGTCAGCTGGACCCCGATATGCGCGATGGGCGACCCCAGCGGACCCATCGAGAAGGGCACGACGTACATGGTGCGTCCGCGCATCGACCCGGCGAACAGGCCCCGCAGCGTGTCCCGCATCTCGTCCGGAGCACGCCAGTTGTTGGTCGGCCCGGCATCCTCCTCGCGCTTTGAGCAGATGAACGTCCGATCCTCCACCCGCGCCACGTCACCGGCGTCCGAGCGCGCCAGATAGGAATTGGGGCGCTTGGCCTCGGCGAGCTTCTCGAAGGTGCCGGCCTCGACCAGCGTGCCGCACAGCCGGTCGTACTCCTCGGCGGAGCCGTCGCACCAATGGACCGAGTCCGGCTGGGTGATCTCAGCGGCGTCCTCGACCCAGGCGAGAAGCTTCTCGTGGGTGGTGATGGAGGTGGTGGTGGGGGTCACGGGGGTCAGGATCTCCTTATCTCTTGCGGTCTCCAAAGCGTATCCCGGCGCCCCCTAAACTGCTCGGCATGCGCGCCGTGCTGCGTTTCGCGGCGTCGGTGATGATCGTGAGCGGCGTGCTCCTCCTCATCGACGCCGGTACCACGCTGGTCTGGGAGGAGCCTGTTTCGGGTTTCACGGCCGAGCGCGAGCAGACGAAGCTCAAGGAGGCGCTCGTCGACCCTCCGCAGCGGGTGCTGCGACGGACGCCGCTCGAGGGGGACGCGATCGCGAAGCTCGAGATTCCGGCGATCGGCGTGGACGACTACGTCGTGGAGGGCACCGACGTGGACACCCTGCGCAAGGGCCCCGGCCACTACCCCGAGACTCCGCTGCCGGGCGAGCCGGGAACCACGGCGATCGCCGGGCACCGCACCACCTACGGCGCCCCGTTTCGCAACATCGACCAGCTCGAGCGCGGGGACCGGATCATCGTCGACATGCCCGACGGGCGCTTCGTGTACCGCACGACGCGCACCAAGGTCGTGGACGACTCGGATTTCTCGGTCCTCGACTCCGTGGGCTATCAGCAGCTCGTGCTGACCGCGTGTCACCCGCTCTACAGCGCCGCCCAGCGCGTGGTGGTCTTCGCGCGCCTGGCCCGGCGCCTGCCGCCGCGGGTCAGTCAAGCCTGAAAGCGCTGAGGCTGCCGCTCTCGATCGAGGACTTGTCCCGCGACTCGAAGAACAGAATCAGGCCGATCACGAGCGCGACCGAGATGGCGAGCACGGCCAGCCAGTAGATGATCTTCCCGAGCATCCCTCAGGACTGAGGCCCAGCCTGACGCCCGCTCGCCCGGGCCGGTGGTTCGGCGACGTCGCCGTTCTCCCGGCTCTCGGGCTCGGGCTCGGGGCTGAGCGGCTGCGGGAAGGCCTCGGTCTCCCGGAGGCCCGACTCCTCGGCGAACAGCGCGCGTCCGCTGGCACCGTAGTAGCCGCGGTAGGCCGAGTCCTGCAGCATCAGCTCGGCGCGGTTGATCACCATGCCGACGATGTTCGCCCGTGCGCTGCGCAACTGCTGGACGGCCGCCGCCAGCACGTCGCGTGGAACCGTTGCGATGTCCACGACCATCACGGTCGCGTCCACCGCCGAGGCGATCGTCGAGGCATCGGCACCGATGGTCACCGGCGAGGTGTCGACGATCACGTAGTCCGCCGCGCCGCGCAGCCGGTCGAGGATCTTGCCCATGCCCTTGTTGCCGGCGAGCACCGACGCAGGGATGGGCATCAGCGGCCCGGCGGGCAGCAGGCGCACCCCGGGGGTATCGGTCTGCTGAAGCAGCTCGACGGGATCGCGCAGCCCCACGAGGGCGGTGGTCAGCCCCTGGTGGGCCTCCACCTTGAAGTACTCGTGGAGGGTGGGGCGGCGCAGGTCGCAGTCGACCACGATCACCTCGGACCCGCTCAGAGCGAAGGCGTCGGCGAGGCAACCGGCGACGGTGCTCTTGCCGTTGCCGGGCAGCGCGCTCGTGATCGCGATCGTCCTGATCTCGGAATCCGGGTCCTGCAGCTGCAGGTTCGCGCGCAGGAACTGGAAGGACTCGATGAACAACTCGCGCTCCCAGACCGAGTCGCGCTCGACCGGCACGCGAGCGATCACGGGCGCACCGACGATCTCGCCTAGCTCCTCTTCGTCGTCGACGCGGCGATCGAGGCGCTGAAGCACCAGCGCCAGCACGATGCCGAGGATGAGGCCCAAGAAGCCGCCGATCACGCCGTTTCGCACCGGCTTGGGCGAACTCGGGGAGGGCGGCGGAAGAGCCTCCTGGACCACCTGGACGTCACCGGTGCGGACGGTCTTCTCGACCTCGAGCTGCCGCTTGCGGTTCTCCAGCGACTCCGCGGCCGGGCTGCCCTCGTCGACCCCGGCGAGCTGCGCGTCGATCGCGTCGATGACCCGCTGGACCTCCTCCTGCGACTTCTCGCGGCCGACGGCGACGACCTCATCGGCATAGGCGTTCGCCACGCGGGCGGCGCCGCGCGCGCTACCCGCCTCGGCGGTCACCCGCACGATGTCGGCCTGGCCCTGCGGCTCGAGCGTCACGGTGTCGCGGAACCCCTCGATCGAGAGGGGGCTGTTGAGGCGCTCGCGCGCCCGCACGCCGACGGTGTCCAGCGAGGCGAGGGCCAGGTTGGTCGCGGCGATCCGCTCGGGCGACTCGGTGGGGTCCGCAGGCGGCTCGGCGGGGTCGACCGAGGGTGCGCTCTCCTCCTGGCTGAACTGGAGGTCGGCGCTCGCCTCGTAGCGGTCGTCCTGCAGGAGGGAGAGTCCCGTGGCCAGCGCAGCCGCGGCGATGGCCACCGCGAGCACCAACTTGATCCGCCGTCGGATGGTCCCCAGGACCGTAGCCAGGTCGAATTGACTCTGGTTCTTCACGACTTCACGGAGGATAGGGGGCTGTCAGGGCCAGAGCGAGCTTCTTCGGCGGCCACGCGGGCAATCCCCCGCAGCATGCCGACGCCGTAACCGAGGTGCAGCGCGGCGAAGCAGCCCGCGACGGAGGGGGCGAGCTCGCCGTCGCTGCCGCGAACGGCAGCGAGTGCGGCGACTCCCGCACCGAAGGCATAGGCGCCGCCCAGCAGCGCGGCTCCGCGGCGGGCGGGGCGCGAGAACGGGGCCGCAGCGGCAAGCACCCCTCCCGAGGCCACCAGGGCGGCCGGCGCGAGGTGGTGGACGCGCAGGAAGTCCGGATGCTCGCGCACCACGCGAACGCGAGCCTCTCCGTAGTTGCGGTACTGGCGGTAGGCGCTGCGCCAGGAGGGCCGGGTCACGTAATGGAAGACGATGCGCCCGTCGAGCAGGATCTCGTAACCGGCGCGCCGTATGCGCCAGTTGATCTCCTCGTCCTCGCCGTAGTTCATGACCGGATCGAACCACCCGACCTCGTCGAGCACCGAGCGCCGGTAGACCCCGCACTGCACGGTGTCCACCGCGGCGCGCTCGCTCTCCCCGGCGTACTCGCTGCCGCCGACGCCGAAGCGCGACGTGCGCGCCAGGGCCACCGCGCGGCCGAAGCGGGTCTCGCCCTCCTGGACGGGGCGCCCGCCCACGCAAGCCACGCGCTCCCCACCGGCTGAAAATCCCTCGGCTGCGAACCGCAGGAAGTCAGGCTCGGGATAGCCATGGGCGTCGATCTTGGCCACCAGCTCGGCCGTGGCCACATCGCGCGCGAGGTTGAGGGACTCGGGCAGGTTGCGCCGCCGGCCGTCGGCGATCACCTCCAGCCGATCGTCCTCGGCCGCGTAGCGGCGTGCGAGCTCGAGCGTGCCGTCGGTGGATCCGCCGTCGATGAGCAGCACCCGGAACCGGTCGGACGGGTAGTCCTGACCGAGCACCGCATCGAGACAGCGCGCGAGGTAGTCCTTCTCGTTGAAGGTCGAGACGACGACGTCCACCGTGGGCGGAAGGTCGTGGGCGGCGGGGGACATAACAGCTTCCTTGCTTGTGTGAGGGGGCGTCACTTGAACCTCATCGGTACCCGGGCGCGGACCTTGAGGCACGCGCCGTCTCGCGGCGGTCTCGGCGCAGCGTGAGCCACGGTCCGCGGCCCTTTTCCGGCATCCCGTGGCTCGCCAGAAGCCACGCCACGCCGAGGGTTGCCCAGAACACCCGGTTGTCGTTGACGTCGCCGGAGAACTGGACGGCGAACAGGTTGAGCAGGAACAGACCTCCCAGGACGAACATGAGGCGCCTGTCGGCCTCGCTCTCGGCGGTCCACGCGCGGCGCCCCAGCATCACCAGCACGTAGAGCACGGCCAGCGCGAGCGCCAGCGCCGGCCCCAGCCCGACCTCGGCGGACAGCTCGAGGAAGATGTTGTGTGGGTATTTCTCCTCCTGATCGAGGAGGACGTAGCTGTAGAGAAAGAAGCCCCCGCTGCCGAAGCCGAGCACCGGATTCGCCTCGGTTAGCTCGATCGCCTTGTCGTACAGACGCGAGCGGCCGTCCTCCTCGAGCGTCCCCACTGGGTTGTCCACGGTCTCCTGGAAGCGCTCGCGCGAGGTCTCCGGCAGCGAGATGAGCGGGAAGATCGCGATGCCCACGGCCACGATCAGGACGACGGACACCAGTTGGCGCGGGCTCTTCACGACCGAGGCCGCCGCCACGCAGACAAGCGCCAGCGCAAGGCTGACCACGGGCCCGCGTGACCCCACTCCGAGCGCCACGACCGCGAGGCCGACGCCCAGCAGTGGCGCCACTAGGCGCAGCCGCCGGGACAGGCCGAAGGCAGGGGCAACCAGCAGCACGAGCGCGCCGGCGCAGAGCAGCCGCGAGGTGAAGATCGTGTTCTCGTTTCCGCCGAACTCGATCCGCCCGCTCTCCGCACCCCCCGGGTCGAGGAGGGACACGCCCGCACCCAGAAGGGCCAGTCCCACCGTCGCCCACAACAGGACCTGCAGGTCGCGCCGGTCCTCGAAGATGAAGAAGGGCGCGAGCGCCGCGATCGCGGTGAGGCTCACGAACCTTAGGACCTTCTCCGTGCCGTACTCGGGCATCGGAGTCCAGGCCAGGCTGACGGCCAGCATGGCAGCGATCAGGACGAGGAGCGCGAGGTAGCCCACCGGCACGGGACGGGCGCGACCCTCGAGCAGGCGATGTAGAGAGATGCCCACGAGCAGGAGACCCATCACGATCGTGACGTCGAAGGGCAGATCGGCCAGCACGGGCTGGCCCTTGAAGACACCCACGTACACGTAGGTGACGAGCAGCGCCGGCGGATAGCGCACGAACAGGACCACCAGCGCCAGCGCGACCGGGAGCCCGAGCGCCACCGGCCCGAGGGTGACGGCGGCCAGCGCGGCGACCACGGCGGTCGCGCCCGCGAGTACAGCAGGCCAGAGGGGCACTCGGCCCCCGGACACCCCGAGTTGAACAGCCTTTGTGCTCATGCGCCGGTCTCAGCCCCGCCGAACGGACCCGTCAAGCATAAGAGCAGGCGCGGAGACCCTCCGCGCCTGCTCTGAGTCCTTCGTCTGCTGGCAGGGCCTAGGTGTGGCTCTCCCGCGGGCGCGAAACGCGCCGCACGGCAAACCCAGCGCCGACCAGGCCGGCACCGGCGAGGGCGACGAGGCTCAGCTCGAGGCCCGTGAAGGGCAGCGAACCGGTGTCGCCGGTCGTGGCGACAGGACCGTCGTCGCCTCCGCCCTGCTGAGCGCCGGCGAGCCCGTTGTAGGCGTCCTCCGTGGCGGTCTGCGCGTACGCAGGCCCGGCAGCCAGAGCCAGGACGGCGAAGGCGCAAACCAGAACGCGAGTGATCTTCCTCATCGGTGAAAGTCTCCTTGTGTGCTTATCCGCCCGACCTTCGTGTCGGCCGGATCCCTTTTCTGACCCGCAAAACGCCGGTCAGAGCCCGTGAGTCCACAGTAGGTCAGTTTCTTGGCCTTGTAAAGCGATCCCGATTCAGTTCGGCGATCTCGTTGTTGAACTTCGCCGGATTGAGCCTCCGACCTGCGCGGATCCTACGAGCGGCCTCGGATACGAAAGCATCCTCGTCGTTGAGCGTAAGTGCGTTTGCGATCTCGCGCCGCGCTTCGCGGCGGCGTTTTTCGCTAGATGCGATGAGTGCGAGCTCGAAGTGGGCGTACCAATTGTCCTCACGCTCGAGCGAGCGCTCGAAGCTCGCCTTGGCCTCGTCCAGCCGGCCCAGGTCGACCGCCAGGGTTCCGGCCCTGAGGTCCGGGCGCGGGGAGAGCGGGCTCAGGTCAGAGGCCCGGTCCAGGTCGGCGAAGGCCGCCGAGGGGTTCGCGGTCCAGATGCGCGTCGCTCGGTCCTCGTAGCGGCTGGCCAGGTAGGCGGGCGCCAGCGCCAGGCCGGCGGCGGCGAGCGCCACCAGGCCGGCCGCGCCCGCCGCGAATGAGCGAGCGCCGCTTCGACGCGACGGCCGGCCGACACGGGCGGGCGCCGCCAAGGCCAGCGCCACCAGGGGCAGAGCGAACGCCGGAGAGGCGAGCGCGGGGAACTCCTCGATCCAGTCGAAGGACGAGTGGACGAAGAAGTAGACCGACCCGCACACCATCGCCGCCACCAGCCCGGCGGGCGCGGCACTCAGGTTTCGCCGCAACCATCCCGCCCGGCCCGGGCCCGCTACGACAAAGCCCAGGAACAGCAGGAAGCCGATCAGTCCCAGTTCGCTGAGCACGCGCAGCCCGAAGTCATGCACGTAGCGCGACGGCTTGCCGGCATCGCGATCCCGCGTGTAGCGGCTCTCGAAGCCTCCTGCGCCGATGCCAACCAGCGGCCGCTCTTCGAAGATGTCGACGGCCACGCTCCAGTAGTCGTAGCGCTGGTCGGCGTAAGCGGTGGTCAGGCGTGCCCCCTGCTGGGCCGGCGTGTCCTTGCCCGACTTGAAGGTTTCCCAGGCCTCGTCGGCCTCGTCACGGAGCGTGCCGGCGTTGGCGAGCACCACGGCGGCCGCCACTACTGCGCCCAGAACCATCGCGGCGGCCACGCCGCGGCGTGTGCGCTGCACGGCCAGCGGTCCCGGCCGCACGACCCGGTCCAGCACGACGAACAGAACTCCCGCTGCGACGGCCAGCAGCGTGGTGAGCCAGATCATGTTGACGGCGCTGTCGAGCACCGGGCCCACGGACGGTGGGTTGACCGCCCCGTCCTGGGTGGCCAGAGTCGCGGTGTCGTAGACGTCGTAGAGCGAGCCGAAGGCGACGGCAGCGCAGCCGGCCACGACCAGCGCGGGCAGGATCAAGCGCAACCGTTCGGACGCGAGCAGCGCGAACAGCGGCACGGCCACGATCAGACCGATCAGCGAACCCCGGCTCTGCGGCAGCAGGGAGAACTCGAGGAGTAGCACCGACGCCGCCAGGAACAGCGGCCGCAGCGGTGCAGGCGTCGACCGGCTGCAGGCCAGGACGAAGGCCGGGAACAGAGCCATGGCCGGAAGCGCGGAGACGCCGTTGGCGTAGCCGATCGGATCGAGGTAGCGCCCGTCGATGAAGAAGTCGCCGACCTGCTCGGCACCCTGCGCCGAGAGCAGGCTGATCACGCAGACGCCGGTGGTTCCCGCCACCCAGAGTCCGAGCATCACCCCGGCCGCCCGGGTGGTCCAGGGCAGCAGGGCGAGGATCCAGGCCGAGATCAGATAGAGGAGCAGCTTGTTGGAGGAGGCCAGCCCGTCGCCCGGAGCGGTGCTCCAGAGCAGCGACAGGTAGGTCCACGCCACCAGCGCGCCGAACAGCCCGAGCGCGACGGCCACGGGAGGCGACGCGGGCAGCATCCGGCCCTTGGCCACCACCAGCGCCGCCAGCAGCACCAGCGCACCGAGCGCGCAGGGGTACCAGGTTCGCGCGAAGTAGCCGCCGTCGAAATGACCCCACAAGACCCAGGCCAAGACCACCGGCACGGCGGGCAGGAACGGAGCCGCGCTGCTGATGCGCCCGCGCAACGGCGAGCCCGCGGGGGGCTCGCCGGGCGCCGGCGCCGGTTCGGGCGCGCGTGCCGCGGTGGTCATCTCAACTTCCTTATACGTGATCTGCACGGCGGCGGCGGTAGGCCGGGTCAGGCGGGTGACTGACCCGGCCGGCCGGTCCTGAGGCTCAGGGGGTCAGGAGCGGCGCCTCCGGGGGCGGCGGAGGCGGCAGCGGCCCGCCGAAGTCCTCGACGACGTCGCCGCCCGGCTGCCCGCTGAGGTCGACCTGATCGAAGCGGGCGAGGACAGACGGTCCCCCGCTCGCCTGCCCGCGCAGCGAGAGCCAGGCGGTACTCAGGCCGGTCGGTATGTCGGCCGACGCGACGAGCACGATGTCATCAGGCGTGTCGTCGGGTGGGGCCGTCGAAGGGTTGCGATCCGACTTGAAGCGAACCTGATACTTGTTGTCCGGAAGCGGGTCGACGGTCAAGTAGACGTTGGTGATCAGGGCTTCGGGCACCTCGAAGGTCCGAAGGTCGACCGACTCCGTCAGGCTGCCGTTGCTCGAGCTGGCCCTGACCCGGTAGTTACCGCTGGACTCGCGGCGCAGCTCGACGTTGATGTACGCCTGCCCGGGTCCCGTCACGACGCCACCGGGGGCGGTCGCCGGGTGCACCGCGGAGATGGTGAGACTGGCGCTGACGTATCCGCCGCCGACCGGTGTCGGCAGATTCAGTGGGCGGGCAAACCACTCGCCGGCCGGATTTAGCTCGAGCCGGCGCTCGAAAACGGCGATCGAACCCACCTCGCCGGCCTGCCCGAAACTTGAGGCGGACAGCTCCAGGGAGGGAGCCAGGACGCCCGCTCCGCCACATGTGGCGCACGTTTGGTTGAGCCCCGCCCAGCCGGTCGCGCCGGGGATGACCGTCGCGCCGCGGGCGTTGAGGCTGTTCGAACCCGCCACCACACCCGTAGCCGTCAGGGCATCCGTGCGGAACTGGTAGTCGTCGTTGCGAGTGGGTGAGCCGCCGTCGGTGATCACGCCCGCGTCCGGGCCGGGGCCGCTTCCGACAAGCCGGTAGGCGGTGGTGGCCGTCTTGCGGTACAGGCAGTACTTGGTGGCGCCGACGACAGCGCTATG
Organism: uncultured Thermoleophilaceae bacterium; assembly: GCA_963813495.1. Classification (GTDB taxonomy): domain Bacteria; phylum Actinomycetota; class Thermoleophilia; order Solirubrobacterales; family Thermoleophilaceae; genus JACVRW01. The sequence goes on along the minus strand of CAWEZC010000001.1, from coordinate 95,311 downwards.
GGAGACGAGCGAGCGAGCCTCGGATAGCACGTTGCCCAGGCCGAAGCTCGACGCGGGTCCCGCGCCGGCGGCGGCCACGCCCGCAGCCGGGCAGTCGGTGGGGATGGGCGGCGGACCGCCTTGACCCCCGCCAGGGATCCCGCTGCCGTCGCCGGGCGCATGCAGAGGATCGGAGTCAACCCCGTCGCGCACGCCGTCGCCGTCGGTGTCCGCCTTGCGTGGGTTGGTGCCGAGCTGGATCTCGCGCTCGTTGGAGAGGCCGTCCTTGTCCTGGTCGAAGGTCACCTTCGCCCTGGACGGCTTGCTCTTGCCGAGGGCGTTGATCACCTGGAGCGGGCCGCTCACGGCCTGCGTTGCGGCACTGGCGCGTGCGTTCGCCGCCGTCAGCCGGACCCGTGGCGCCTTCAGCACGATCTTGCGCGTCGTCGTGGCCGTCGCCTTGACGCGGACGTCGTCGCGCTTACCGCGCCGGCCCAGGAACACGACCGTGTTGCGGCGCTTGCCGGTGACGAAGCGGCGGCCCTTGATGGTCGTGCGCTGGCCGCTGGCCAGCGTCTTCGGTGAGACCGACGAGATCACCGGGCCGGCTGCGGCGGCAGAAGCGCGCTCGCCCGGCGCAGCGGCCGAAACGGCGGTAGGTGCGGCCAGGGCAGTGAGTCCGGTGACTAGAAAAACGAACCAGCGCTGCATCGATCGGTCTCTTTCGTTGGTGGTGGTTGTGACGGCTTTGTGAAAACGCGCTTCGTGGCCGGCTTCTTGCGGGAAGTGGCCATTCGGTCGAGGCGGAATTAGGTGCCGCGGCGGAGGCTGAGCGTCAGCTTGGCCCTGCGCGAGTTGCCCGCCTTGTCCGTGGCGGTGGCGTTGAGCGTCAGCTTGACCTTGGGCAGGCGCGAGTTCGCCAGTCGCCGGCCGGCCTTCCTGTTGAGCTTCAACGTCACCTTCTTGAGACCGGCCTCAGCGAAGCTCAGCCTCTTGGCCGCAATCTGCTTGGCGTTCGGGCGCCGCGACAGCCGGACCCGCTTGGCCTGCCGGCCATTAAGCATCAGGCTGAGCTTGACGGTTGAGCGTTCCGAGCTGCGCACGCCGATCTTCAGGCCACGCTTGAGCACCGTGGCCAGCTTCGCGCTCGACAGCCTGCTCAGGCGGACCTTGGGAGCGGTCTCGTCGGTGCTGCTCCCGCCGCCGGAATTACCGCCGGGGGTGCCGGGGACCGGGTCGGGCGGGCAATCCGCATCCTGGGGACCCAGCACGCGGATCCACTTGGCCACAGACGGGACGCCCTGGGCGTTGAGCACGAAGAACATGTAGTAGCCGGGCACGGCAACCGTCGCGCTCCCCGGCACCTGGACAGTGGCCCCTCCGCCACTGGCGGCCACGGACAGCTCGATGAAGCGCTGATTCATGTCGTTGGCGTGCGTCGTGGCCCCCGGCGCGACGAAGGTAGCGCGCGACACCCCGCCGACGGCGCCGACCCCGAAGGCCTGGCCCAGCCGGACGCAGGAGGGCGCCGAGGTGATGGCAGGACGCGGCCCCTTGAACAGGTATGGCGGGCTGTAGATCTCGGCACTGTCGGTGTTGAAACCGCCGTTGGCATCGTCGCCGGCCGAGACCACCCTGCCATCCGGCAACAGAAGCGCGGTGGAGTGGTAGGCCCGGCTCTCCGCCTGCGGGGGCCCGAGCGTCCAGCCGCTCCCGTTCCAGACCTCGACCTGCCTCTGGTTGTCGTTGGCGGCCCATTGGTTGCCGACATCGTCGATTCCCACCCCGCCGCCGATCTCGACCATGGACCCGTCCGGCAGCAGCTTGGTATTGGCGTGGCCGCGCCCGATGTTCAGCGACGCGCCGCTCTGCCAGCCGCCTCCGACGGCCTCGTCCCAGACGTCCGAGCTGCCGACGGCCTCTCCGTCCGGCGGGCTGCTCGAGCGCGAGCCACCGATGAGCATCGCCTTCGTAGATGCGGAGCCGGGAGTCCGATTGGGGACCAGAACGCCGGTGCCCCACACGCGATCGCCGCCGGGCAGGTTCGGGATGTCGTCCCAGGCGAAGATGTTGGTCGGACCGGGGTCCCTCATGAGCCAGCTGTCACCCGGGTCCGGCCCGGCGATCAGCGTCTTGCCCGACGGCATCAGAAACATGTGCGGGTAGTAGTCGCCGTCGGGCGGCGCCCCAGAGCCCCCGGTGCTGGCCAGGTACTGCATCGTCCCGCGACCGTTCAGGTCTGGTGACGGCGTGAAGATCTCGATCTCCTCGTTCTCGTTGTCACCGGTGTTGCCGGGATCCAGGCCCGTCTCGTCCAACCCCTGCTTGATCGGAATGCGCCCGTCGGGCAGGCGCACGCCGGTGGGATACCAGCGTCCGTGGCGCATATCGGGCTGCTCGGTCCACGTTTCGTTGAAGGGGTTGAAGGTGTAGACCTTGTTCAGGCCCTTGAAGTCGACGCCTCCGGCGCGGGAGTAGTCCAGGTTGCCGCCGAAGACGACCAGGCGGCCGTCCTTGGTGAAGGTCTGCCCGGCGCACCAGATGTTGGCCGGCTTGAGCTGACCGTCCTTGGGATCACGCCAGAGTGGCGGGTCGACGCGCTTGGTCTGTCCGGTCGCCGGATCCCACAGCCAGGCCTGGGCAGTGTTGGGCACGTCGGAACCGGCGGGGTCGCGGCTCGGATTGCGGGGATAGGAGAACCACATCACCTTGCCCGTGGGCAACAGCGCGGCGTGGATGGCCATCACGGGGATCTGGAACGGTGCCGTGGTCCAGGCCCCGACGTCGGCGGGACCCTCGGCGGCCGCACGGGCCACGGGCCCGTCGTCGTCCTGGTCTGCCTCGGCTGCTGCAGGCAACTCGCCGCCGCGCTCGGCCTTCCTCACCTGCGCATGCTCGAGCGCGTGCTCCGGCCCCAGCACCCGGGTCTCGAACTCGCGCAACTCGGGCTCGCTCATCCCGGGCACGCCGAGGCTGCCGCTGTGGGTATGGGTGGTCACGGAGGCGTCTGAGGCCTCCGGTGCGGGTGCCGGCGCGTCCTTGGCAGCCGCCGGGCTGCTCGCCTTCTCGACGTTCGCCGCAGGCCTGTGGGGCGCGGCGGCCGAGACGTCAGCGCGGGCAGCAGCGGTCGCACCGGGATCGTCCGAAGAGGACAACGAAACGGCAGTCAGAGCCGCCGGCCCGGCGAGCAAGGCAAGGCTCGCCGCCGCCGCTTTGGTGAAATCGCGCATCCATTCCACCTATACATGCGATCCCTCGATCGCGCGCGACCTTTTTCAGCCTGGCTTCCCGCGCTCCCAGCGGATAAGGAATCTTCACATCGGCCACGACTCGCAAGAAACAGCCTCTAAGCAGCCAAATCGGAAGCGCGACGCCCGCGAATGAGGACGATCCCGCCAACCGGCGAAAGAGCGATTGGCGAGATCGGAGGACCGGGTGTAGATTCGAATTCAGCCGTTTACGTACAACCGAACGGCCCTGGCCCGGCCACACGACCACCACAACACAACTCCCTGACCCATGCCCTTTCAGCACCTGCCGCGAAGCCTCCATCCCGGATCGCCGTCCCGATACGCAAGGGCCGGAGCGCCCGATCGCTCGGGTCGTCCGAGGCAGACGGCACTCTGAGCGACCCCCGAAAGGATTCGTAGACAGTGACCACCTCCACCGTCGCGGCGAATGCCCTCGTTCGCCAACGGCCGAGCACCCGCAGCCGAGTCGACGCCGCATTGATCCGGGCGCTGGACGCCGCGGTCGCGGGCGCCTTGCTGCTCCTGCTGCTGCCGCTGATCGTCGCGGCGGCGCTTGCTGTGCGCCTGGACTCGCCAGGACCGGCGTTCTTTCGCTCGGAGCGCACGGGCTTCATGGGCCGGCGCCTGCTCATGCTCAAGTTCCGAAAGATGCGCGACGACGCCCGTGGCCCCTCGCTCACGATGGACGACGACGAGCGCTTCACGCGCATCGGCCGCCTGCTGGCGAAGCTGAAGATCGACGAGGTTCCCCAGCTGTGGCACGTGCTCAAGGGCGAGATGAGCCTCGTCGGCCCGCGTCCCGAGAGTCCTGAGTTCATCGCCCTGCATGCCGACGACTACGCCGGCATCCTCACGGTCCGCCCGGGAATCACCGGCCTCTCCCAGATCGCCTTTGCGGAGGAGAGCGCGATCCTCGACGACGAGGATCCGATCGATCACTACGTCAGCGCGATCCTCCCGCAGAAGGTCGGGCTGGACACCATGTACGCGAACCGGCGCAGCTTCTGGTTCAACGTTCGTATCCTGTTCTGGACCGCGGCCGCGGTGCTGATGCGCCGGCAGGTGGCAGTGCACCGGAACTCCGGAAAGATGAATCTGCGCAAGCGCTAGCCCCCCGCCTCGGCTCTTTCGCACTCAAGCCCCCCACGCTTTAAGCCGAAGGTACAAACATGGACAAGAAGGCAGTGCTCCTCGCCGGAGGTAAGGGCTCCCGGCTGGGCCCCTACACCACCGTTCTCCCCAAGCCGTTGCTGCCCGTCGGCGACCGCGCGATCCTCGACGTCGTCGTCCGCCAGCTGCGGGCGTACGGCTTCACGGATCTGACTTTCGCCGTGGGCTACCTGGCCCACCTGATACAGGCCGTGTTCGCCGACGGCTCGAAGCATGGAGTCTCGATCGAGTACCACGAGGAGACCGAGCCGCTCGGCACCGCCGGCGCCCTGGGCGACATCGATGGCCTCGACGACACCTTCCTGGCTATGAACGGCGACGTCCTCACCGCACTCGACTACGGGGAGCTCTACCGGATTCACCGGGAGGCAGGGAACCTCCTCACCATCGCCACCCACCGGCGGGTGGTGCGCACGGACTACGGAGTGATCCACGAGAACGGCATGGCCGGCCAGACGCGCCGCGTCACCGGCTACGAGGAGAAGCCCGAGATTCCCTATACCGTCAGCATGGGTGTCTACGTGCTCGAGCCCCGGGTGCTCGACTTCGTCGAGAAGGACGTCCATCTCGACGTCCCTGACCTCGTGCTGCGCCTGCTCGGCGCCGGCGAGGCCGTCGGCCACTATCTCTACGACGGCTATTGGCTGGACATCGGCCGCCACGAGGACTACGAGCAGGCGATCCGGGAGTACGAGGAGCTGAAGCACATGCTCTACCCCGAGATCACCGAGGCTGACGAGCCGGCAACGGCGGCCGAGCCGCTCAGCTGAAGGTCCGGCGGAACGCCTCCTCGAGGGGCACGGGCGGCTGCCAGCCGAGCGCGTCCTCGGCGCGCGATGGCGCCCAGCGCAGGCGCCGTAGCGTCGGCTCCATGATGTAGGGGTCGAGGAAGGCGGGTGGCGAGAGCCGGCCGTTGGTGCGGCTTCGGGCCCGCACGAGCGCACGGCCGGCCAGGCGCAGGATGAACAGCGGGAACGGAATCACCCGGCTCGGCCCGTGTGGACCCTGACGCCAGCGCCGCACGTAGGCGAGCTGGGTCACGTCTCCGGTATCCACCGCGTTGAACACCTGCCCGGGGGCGTCGGGGTGCCGGCCGCACTCGGCGATCAAGGACACCGTGTTCTCAACGTAGGTGAGCGGCAGGCGATTTCGCCCGCCCAGGAGCAAGAGGGCGTCGTCGCCCAGCGGGCGGCCCAGGCGAAAATGGAAGCGGCGCTCCTTGCCGTAGATCGTGCCCGGCCGTACCAGCACCAGCTCCGGCCCCATCCCTTCCAGGCGCCGCACTACACGCTCCTGGAGCGCCTTCGTCCAGGCATAGTCGTCGCGCCTCCACGGCTCCGGCTCGACGGGGGTTGACTCGTCCACGAGCGATCCGGGCGCCAGCTGGTTGAGCCCGTAGACGGAGAACGAGCTCACGTGTACGAAGCGGCCGCGAAAGTCGGCAGTGCGGATCGCCTCGACCAGGTTCTCGGTGGCCGTGACGTTGGTGTCGAACGTCGCGCGCCAGCCTCCGGCCACGCCGGCGGCGAGGTGATAGATCACGTCGGCGTCGGCCAGCAGGGCGGCCAGCCGGTCGCCCGGTTGGCGCAGGTCCAGCCGCTCGACGTCGTGTCCGGCCGCTTCGAGAGCGTCCCCGGTGGCGCTGCCGGGGCGAGCCAGCGCGAGCGGCCGGTCGCCCCGCCGCTGGAGCTCGTCCACGAGGTAGCGGCCGAGGAAGCCCGACGCACCCGTGACGAGCGCCCTCACAGCTGGTTGGCCGGGTCGAAGAGATCAGCGACGAGGCGGTTGGTCGCATCCATCTCGGAAGGAGGGATCGGCAGCTGGGCGCCGCTCGCCATCGCCTCATAGAAGCCGGCCAGCAGATCCTCGAAGCCCACGTAGAGGTAGTTGCGCCCGCTGGCCGTTCGGGTCACAAGGGCCAGCGTGGCCGTCAGCTGGGCAGCCGCGTTGCGCACCCCGCCGGCGATGCGCGTCAGGGGCGAGCCGGCTCGCTCGATCTCGAAGCGCCCGGTCAATACGTCAGCCGCCACCGTGGCCTTGCTGCCCTGGACCCGGACCGTCAGGCTGGGTGGCTTGCCGTGGCCGGTCACCGTGATGGTGGCCGAGCCGCGCTCGGCATCGACAATGGCTCTGAGCTCGTCCGCTCCCGGCGAGTCCGGGTTGAGCCGCCGCTGAGAGACGCGTGTGTGCCGCGGCGCCCCCACCAGGGCGACGGCGATCGATGCCGGATGGCTCACGAAGTTCTGCAGCGCCCCTCCGGGAAGCCCGTGCGCGAAATGCACGGCGTCGCGGTCGAGGTAGGGGCTGCCCGGGTCCGCCACCCCCACCCCCATGCTCACGTCGACGTTGACCACGTCGCCGAGCCCGCCCGCGTCGCGCTCGGCCAGGATGCTGTTCATTGCCGGCATGGTGCGGTAGTTGAGGTTCTCCACCAGCAGCAGCCCGCGCTCGAGCGCCCGGTCGCGCATCTCCGCGTAGTCGGCCCAGGTGGGCGCGGCCGGCTTTTCCACCATCACGTGAGCGCCGGCGTCGAGCGCTTGCAGGACCAGGCCCCGATGGGTCTGGGGCGGGGTGAGAACGTGCACCGCCTGGGGCCGCTGCTCCTCGAGCATCCCTTCGTAGCTCGTGTAGGTCCCCGGTACGCCAAAGCGCTCGGCCACCGCCTGCACGAGCGTCTCCGAGAGATCGCATACGCCCACCACCTCCGCGGAGCTCAGGCGCCGGAGCTTGGTCAGATGCTCGAGGGAGATCCCCCCGAGCCCGACGATGGTGGTGCGGATGGGCGCCAAGGCGGGCATATTGGCACGCGCGGGAACGTGGCTTACCGGCGGACGCGGCGAGAAGTCCCGCTAGCCTCAGTGAGCCGGCCCCGGGATTCGCCCGGGCCCGGACACGCATACCCCCCATGGCCTCCCCGATCATCTCCTTCTCCAAGGACTGGGACGACGCTCCGACGTCGAACCACCACGTGCTCCGCGAGCTCGCCAAGACGCGACGCGTGCTGTGGCTCAACTCGGTTGCGACTCGGACCCCCAACCTGTCCACGGGGCGCGACCTCGGCCGGGTCCTGCACAAGCTGCGCGAGTTCGCGCGCGGGCCGGTCAACGTGGAGAACGACCTCTGGGTGTTCACCCCGCTGGTGTTGCCGCTGCCGCACAGCCGCATCGCCCAGAGCCTCAACCGCGCGATTCTGCGCGCCACGGTGTGGGCGCTGCGCCGGCGGCTGCGCCTGGGCGAGTACCAGCTCTGGACCTTCCTCCCCAGCGTGCCGGACTACATCGGCACGCTCGGCGAGTCACTCGACGTCTACTACTGCGTCGACGAGTGGTCGATGTTCTCCTACATCGACACAAACGGGATGGTCGACACCGAGCGCAAGCTGCTCGAGCGCGTGGACTGCGTGTTCGCGGTGAACGAGCCGCTCGCCCGTCGCAAGCGCGAGCTCAACCCAGATACGCATGTGGCCCTGCACGGCGTGGATCACCCCATGTTCGCCCGTGCGCTCGACGCTTCGGCGCCCCTCCCGGCCGACCTCGAGGACCTGCCCAAGCCCGTGATCGGCTTCGTGGGCACCCTGCAGGACTGGGTCGACCTCGACCTGATCGGCGAGATCGCGCGCCGTCATCCGGACTGGAGCGTCGTGCTGGTCGGCCGCCTGCTGGTGGACATGGAGCCGCTGGCGCGGTTTCCGAACGTGCACGTGCTCGGCGCGCGACCCTACGAGCAGCTCCCGGACTACCTGCGTGGCTTCGACGTGGGGATCATCCCCTACAAGGTCTCCGACCAGCTGGTCTTCCGCAATCCGCTCAAGCTGCGCGAGTATCTGTCGGCGGGTCTGCCGGTGGTGACAACTTCTTTGCAGGAAATGCACCAGTACGAACGTTGGTGCTCAGTGGCCGCGGATCCGGACGGATTCGTGAGCGCGATAGAGGCCGCGCTCGAGGGCGACTCGCCCGAGCTCCGCCGGGAGCGCTCACGCTCGATGGAGAGCGAGAGCTGGCCGGCGCGAGTGGCTGACATCGAAAGGATCGTCGACGAGGTGGCAACCCGCCGGCGGACTGACAAGGCAATCATGGAGGCAAGGACGTAATGACAGGACAGCAGCTTCGCGCCGGCATGGTCGGGGCGGGGCACATCTGCGAGTTCCACGTGGCCGCGGTGCGGTCGCTCCCGAACGTGGAGCTGGTGGGGCTCACTGATCTCGATCAGGCGCGGGCCAAGGAGGCCGCCGCCGAGTGGGACACCAAGGCCTTCGAGTCGCTGGAGGCGCTGGTGGAGGCGGGTGCCAACGTGATCCACGTCCTGACGCCTCCGAGTGCCCACGCGAAGGTGGCGATCGAGGCGCTCGAGCGCGGCTGCCACGTGCTCGTGGAGAAGCCGGTGGCCGAGAGCGTGGAGGACGCGCGCCGCATCGACGCGCTGGCCCGCGAGAAGGGCCTGATCGCAAGTGTGGACCACTCGCTGCTCTACGACCCGCAGATCGTGCGCCTGCTGGAGCAGGTTCGCTCCGGCGCCATCGGCGACGTGATCGGCGTCGACATCTTCCGCAGCTCCGAGTACCCGCCCTACGAGGGCGGCCCCCTCGCTCCGCACCTGCGCGATGCGGCCTACCCGTGGCGCGACGTCGCGGTGCACTGCCTGTACCTGATCCAGACGCTGCTCGGCCCGATCGAGGACGTGGACGCGGAGTGGCGCAGCCTGGGCGGCGATCCCAACCTGGCCTTCGACGAGTGGCGTGCCCTGGTCCGGGCCGGCAGCGGCTTCGCCCAGTTCCAGCTGTCCTGGAACTCGAAGCCGATGCAGAGCCAAATGATCGTTCAGGGCACGAGCGGCCAGATCCGCGTGGACCTGTTCGCGATGTACCAGGGCCGGCGCAGCTCCACGCCACTGCCGAAGGCGGCTGAGCGCGTGATGAACGCCTACGCCGAGTCTCTGAGGCCGCTGGTGGAGGTGCCGGTGGGAGCGTGGAAGTTCGTGCGCAAGGAGATTCAGGCCTTCCAGGGTCTGCGCGACCTCGTCAAGGACTTCTACGCCCGTCTGGCCGAGGGCCAGCCGCCGCCCGTCTCCGTGGAGGAGGCGGCCGAGGTGGTGCACTGGGTCGAGAAGGTTGCCGTCGAGGCCGAGGAGGACCAGGCGGCGCGCCTGGCTCGCTTCAGCGTCGCCCCCACGGCCGACTTCCTCGTCACGGGCGCGTCGGGCAAGTTCGGCTCGGCGGTTGTCAAGCGGCTGCTCGAGGAGGGCAAGACCGTGCGCGCACTCGTGCGCCGCATTCCCGATGAGCCGGTAGAGGGCGTCGATTACTCCTTCGGCCAGCTCGGCGACCCCGACGCCGTGGACCGCGCGGTGGACGGCGTCGAGCGGGTGATCCACCTGGGCGCAGCGATGGCCGGAGGCTGGCCGGAGCACCTGGGCAGCACCGTGGTCGGCACCGGCAACGTGGTCGACTCCTGCAAGCGCCACAACGTCCGCCAGCTCGTGCACATCAGCTCCATGTCGGTGGTGGACTGGGCCGGCGCCACCTCACGCCCGCTCGACGAGAACGCACCGTTCGAGCCGCGGGCCGAGGAGCGCGGCGCCTACACGCGGGCCAAGCTCGAGGCCGAGAAGCTCGTCAGCGCGGCGGCGGCGGACGGCCTGCCCGCAGTGATCCTGCGGCCGGGCCAGCTCTTCGGGGGCGGCATCCCGCTCCTCAACGGCTCGGTGGCGCGCCGTGCGGGCAGCCGCTGGCTGATCCTCGGCGACGGCACCCTGGCGCTCCCGCTCGTTTACATGGACGACGCCGTGGACGCGATCATGGCCGCCGTCGACCGTGAGCTCGTCGGCGGTGAGGTCATCCAGCTGATCGACCCGCAGCGCCTGACGCAGGAGGAGGTGCTGGAGCTGGCCGACGGCGGCGACAAGACCATGCGGGTGCCGCGAGGGCTGGTGTTCACGCTGGGCAAGCTGAGCGAGTACCCGCTCGGGGCGCTCGGCGTGCAGTCGCCGGTGGCGCTGTACCGGCTGCAGTCAGCGCTCGCGCGGGTCGAGTTCGAGTCGAGTCGGGCGGAGGAGCAGCTCGGCTGGACTCCAAAGGTAGGCGTGCAGGAGGGCATCCGGCGGGTCCGCACGGAGGCCTGAGCGTTCGCTCAGGACGGAGTCCGTCCGCCGGCCAGCTCCTCGTAGACCGGGATCAACCGCTGCACAATCGCATCGGCGCCGAAACGCGCCCGGGCCGAGTCCAGCACCGTGGCCGGCCCGGGCAAGCCGCCGGCGCGCGCACGCTCGATGCCGGCGGCCACGGCCCCGGCGTCGCGCGGCGCCACCAGCAGGCCGGTGTCCTCGTCGAGAATCTCGAAGAACGGATACAGGTCGAAGGCGAGGGCGGGCACGCCTTGGCTGAAGGCCTCGAAGAGCGCGTAGCCCCACTCTTCGTAGAGGCTGGTGAAGGCGAGCAGGTCGGTGCGGCGCGCGAGTTGATCCAGGTACTGCTCACGCGGTACATGCCCCAGCAGGTCCACCTCCACGCCCGCCGCCCGTGCGGCCTCGATGGGCGCCTCGAGCTCGGAGCTCGGCCCGCCCACGAGGGTCACCTCGACCGGCTCTCCCTGCAGCAGGGGGAGCGCTTCGAGCAGGTAGCGCAGGCCCTTGCGGGGACGGTCGAGGGGGTGCCCACAGAACGTCACGCGGAAGCGCTCGCCGGGCTCGCGGGCCGGCGGCTCGGCGGGGAGCGCGATGCAGGGCGGGATCTGGCGCACGGCTATTCCCCGTTGTGCGAAGCCGCGCTCCGCCGAGCCGGTGTTGGCCAGCACGAGCCGGGCCTGCCGGTAACCGAGCATGTCGGCCGCGTGCGACTGCACCTCCACGGCCGCGTGCGCGGCGTACATGGGCGGGAAGCGGCGCGCGAACTCGAGCATCGTGTGAAGCCGCCCTCTCAGCGTGGGCGGGTGAAACCAGGCCTGGACCAGCACGGGTGGCGTACCGGGCAGCGCAGCGGCGGTGCCGGGGCTGAAGGCATGAACGACGTCCACGGGATGGAGCTCGAGGGCCCGTGCCCAACGCCGAGACAGCGCGAGCTTGGTGGGCAGGAAGGCGAGCGCGGCCACGCGTGGGTGCTCCACCGCCGCGGGGAGCGGATCGAGCCTGACCACCCGGTCGCCCAGTGGCTCGGCGTGCGCGGGCAGCCGAGCCCGGCCGTCGGCGAACAACGTCACGTCCACGCCGGCGGCGACCAGCGCCAGCGCCGTGTCGACCGTGGCCACCGCGAGACCGCTCGGGGCCTCGGCAAACGGGCCTATCCCAACTCTCAAGCCGATCGACCAGGCAGGATGTGGATGTGAGGCCCGACCAGCAAGACGGCGGCCAGTCTATCGGGGCGGGCGGGCGCGGGCGGCGGCTTCACCCCTTCTTCCGGGACGTCGGAATCACCCTGCTGGCTCAGGTGGCGTTCGCCGCTCTGAGCCTCCTCCTCTACCGCCTCCTGGCTGAGCGCAAGGGCACGGACGGCTTTGCCTCGTATTCGCTGGTCAAGCAGTCCGTGGGCTTCATCTTTCCGATCGTGACCGTGGGCCTGATGGGCGGCCTGCCCCGGTATCTGTCCCTGCCCGCCGAGGACGGCAGCCCTCGCCCGGAGGCCTACCTGCTGGCGGCCGTGGGCATCTGCGGAGGCGCCACCCTGGCCGCCGCGGCGCTGGCACTGGTCGCGCCCGGCGCCACCGCCGAGCTCTTCTTCGGCAGCTCGTCCCGGGAGAATCTGGTTGGACCCTTCGTCGGCCTGCTGACGGCCACCACCGTGTTTCAGCTGGCCTACGGCTACCTGCGCGGCCTGCTGAGGATCGGGGCGGCGAGCCTCTTGCAGGTGGGGGCCTTCGCGCTGCCGCCGCCACTGATCGTGCTCGCGTTCTCAGGCGAGCCCGTGGACACGCTGATCGCCTACATCGCGGTGGCGCTGGCGTTGCTCTCGCTGTTGGTCGTCGTGCCACCGCTCGCGCGCTCGCTCGCCAGCCACCGCCGCGCTCGCACGCCGGCGGCCGGAGCGTCGCTCTGGAACTACGGCTACCGGCGGGTGCCGGGCGAGCTGGCCCAGCTCGCGTTGTTCGTTCTGGTCCCGGTGCTGGGCGCCCACGTGGCCTCGCTGACCGACGTGGCCTACCTGAGTGCGGGGCAGCAGGTGCTGAGCGTCCTGTCGCTGGCCGTTCTGCCGCTCGGCCTCGTGCTGCTGCCCTCGCTGACGCGGCTGTGGGCGAGCGACCGCGAGCGGGCGGCGGGTTTCGTCGGGCAGCTGGCGGCCCTGGCGGCTCACTTCGCGATCTTCCTGAGCCTTCAGGCCGTGATCTATGCCGACATCGGGGTCCGGATATGGCTGGGCTCGAACTTCGACGACGCCGGTTCGGTGGTCACGGTGACGGTCACCCCCGCGGCGCTGTTCGTGGTCTACCTCATGCTGCGCAGCACCCTCGACGCCGTCGAGGTGCGCTCCTTCAACTCGCGCAACAACCTGATCGCCCTTGCGGTGTTCGGCGCAGTCGCCGCCGGCTTCCTCGCCCTCGACGTGGCCAGTCCGGTGTTCTGCGTGGCGTGGGCCTTCTCGGCCGGAGTGACTACGCAGGGGGCGCTCACCTTCCTGACGGTGCACCGCTTCTTCGGACTCTCGCTGTCCGCCTACATGCTGCAGGTGGCTCTGCCCCTGGGACTGCTCACCGGCGCCCTCGGTCTGGCGGCCCGGCCCCTGGTGGAGGACTCTGGCGCCGAGCTCGCGCTGCTGATCGCGCTCCAGCTGGTGCTGGGCGCCCTCTACTTCGGCGTGCTGGTGCAGCGCCGGGCGGGGTGGGTCGTGTTGCTGCGCGAGCGCCTGTTCCAGCGGGGCGGCACCTGACGATTTAGCCGGGCACCCGCGCGCGCAGCACGCGCGACTTGCCCACGCGCGCCACCACCACGCGCACCTTCACCCGGCCCGCGCTGCGGCGCATCGTCACTCGGCCACGCAGCGAGTAGCTGCCGTTGCGGCGCAGCCGGCCCCGGCGCACGGTCTTCCAGCCCTTGGGCCGCTTGCGCTGCAGGGCAACCCGCGGCCGGCTGCGCACGCGTCCACCGCGCACCCGGCCCTCGACGCTCACTCGGCGGACGAGCTTGCGCGGAGGGCCCTTGCGCGCCGCGCTCACACGCCGGGCATTGCGGCTGAGGGAGGCATGGCGCAGGCCGACCCGCAGCTTGCGCGCGCGCCGGCGCCCGGGTCGGCGCAGGGCCACTCCCTGCCGCGGCCCCACCGCCGCCGGCGTCGGCTTGAACCACGGATGCGGGAGCGCGAATACCTGGGCCCGATCGGGACCCTGGCCGGCGGTGTTGAAGGCGAAGTCACCGGTGCCGAGATCGAGGATCTGCACCAGGTAATCGTCGGCCTCCGCCCGGTATACCGTGCCCGTCTGGGTGATCTCGTAGCTGTCGCCCGCCGCGATGGCGACCGGGCTGCTGAGGGCGCCCTTGACGATCCCCGCGCCGAGCGGGCCGGTCCGGCCCGTCTGGCCGGTGCGCAGGTTGCGCACGGTGACCGTGCCCACCGACCTGCCCACCGGGGCGTAGCCGCCGGCCTCGGTCAGCACCACCGCGCGCGGCGCTCCGCTCAGCCGCAGCGTGCAGGCGGAACAAGTTCCCAGGTAGGCCGTGTAGGGCTGATTGGACTCCGGCTTCGATGTGGGCGAGGCCTGCCAGGCGTAATGGGGAAGCCGCGTCCCGTTGTCGGAGCTCGCATCACCCTGGTAGGGCCCGACCTGGCGACCCCACTTCCACGTCCGGCCGTCGTCGGTAGACCACGCCACCGCCTCGCGCGGATCGAGTCCGGCGATCGCTCCCGCTGCGTTGGGATCGAGGTTGTTGCGCCCGTTGGGGCCGGCCTCGGATTCCTTCACGGTCGGCGAGTTCGTCGACGTGAAGTTGTGTGCGGGGTCGCCATGGACGTTCCGGTAGACCATCGCGTAGGGCGTGCCCGCCTTCAGCGCGACGCCGCCCATGTTGAAGTACCAGAACAGGCTGATCAGCTTGATCGAATAGGCCGCCTTGGTCTCCGCGTAGCGGGTACGGGGATCGACGGTCTCCTGCGCCAGCACCCTCGAGAGGTCGGGCGTGCCGTCCGGCCTGACCGGCACCAGTCGCGCCTGGATCCTGCCCCCGTCCCCGGCGCCATAGCAGCCGGCCCCGTATGAGGAGCACTTGGACCCGGAGTGCTCATCCCAGCTCGCGCCCTTGGCCTTCATCTGGCTAAAGAAGCGGTACAGCTTGGTGTCCTCGTCGACAACGAAGCGGATCGCGTAGAGCCAGCGCGAGTCGCGCAGGTTCTGATCGTTCGTATTGGCGAGGCCCACCGGCACCTGGCGTGCGGCCAGCGCGCTGCCCGGCAAGGCGAGCAGACAAAGGACCACGAGCACCAGCGCCAGCGCTGGGACGAGTGGATAGAGGATACGGCGCGAAACGAAATCCGGGTGCAGGACGGTTCCCTTTCTTGATACGGGTCCCGTCGCTGACCTTTCGGCAGCCCGGCTGGCTCAACTAGAGCTCCGTAGCTTTGCGTCTCCACCTCACGGTGGATTTGCCTTTGTCGCGATCAGACCCAGATTGCAGGTGTGACGATCGCTGTCGTCCCCCGACGGCAAGACCTTACATACCCACTTGGCGCTAGACGAATCCTGGACGCTCCTGCACCGGGACTTGCAGAGGCCGTGCTTGCCCCTCTGGAAGAACCGGGTTAGGGTCAAACGTGCCCTCCGGTTCTCCTCGCCCGCGCCCTCGCTCGGTGCTGCTCGCGGCGACTTTCGCAGCTCTCGCCTGCGCGCCCCTCGCCCTGATGACCTCCGACGGCGGGGACTCCCGGCCTGGGACCACCACCCCGGTGGGCGGTGCCGAGGTGGCCACCGTCGCGGGTAAGCCCTTTGCTTCGCCCGCCCCGTCGCAGGCCGGAAAGCCTCACGCCCACAGCGGCGATCTGGGCGTCCCCGGCGTGAGCGAGCGCGAACTGCGCAAGTTCGAGACCGCGGTACTGGGCCCCGAGCACGCCCGCCAGCACGCCCTCGTCCGCAGCGCGAAGCGCGACGGCGAGCTGCCCGTGGAAGAACCCCCCGACGACGGCCCCGTAGCCCGCGCGGCGGCGGTGGGGCCGCCGGAGCAGGACGGCCGCTGGTCCGCCCCATTCGACATTCCGGTGATGGCCATCCACTCCGCTCTGCTGCCCACAGGCAAGGTGATGTGGTTCTCCTATCCGAAGAATCCGGCGCCCCGTCACGGCGGCAGCGGCGTGGTGGACCCCAACGAGTCGCGGGCCTGGTTGTGGGATCCGGCCACCGGTCAGACAAAGCGCGTCGATCCGCCGCTGTGGCGCGACCCGGCGGACGGCCAGCTCAAGCCGGCGAATATCTGGTGCGCCGGGCAGACCTTCACGGCGGACGGCCGGCTCGTGGTGTTCGGCGGGAACCTGCGTTTCTCGGAAGGCTCCATCGACTTCAAGGGCCTGAACAAGGTCTACACGTTCAACCCCTACAACGAGACCTGGACCGAGCAGCCCGACATGCGCGGCGGGCGCTGGTACCCGACCGGCGTGCGGCTGGCGGACGGACGCATTGTGATCACGGAGGGGCTGGACTCGAGTGGCGCGGGCAACAGCCACAACAACGACGTCGAGCTGTTCACCCCGTCGGCCGACATGAACGGGCGCGGTACGCTCAGCCTGCTCGGGGTGCGCGGCAGCGCCGGAGCTCCTCCGAGGGGTGCTTTCTACCCCCACATGTTCGCCATGCCCAGCGGCCGCGTGCTCGCGTCCGGACCCTTTCCCGAAGATTCGTGGTTCCTCACCAACCCCGGCAGCAGCCTCGCCTGGAGCGACGCGCCCAACCTCCCCACCGACCGGCTCTGGGGCACGGCCGTGCCCCTGCCCGGCGATAGCGCTGGCTCGACCAAGGTGATGCAGCTGGGCGGCTCCAAGCCGCCCGCTATCACCTCCACCGTGACCGACCTCGCCGTGCCGACGACCATGGTCTTCGATGAGGCCAACGCGGGCGCGGGCTGGCAGGCCAAGAGCTCGATGAACGTCGGCCGCGGCCATCACAACACAGTGCTGCTGCCCGACGGGTCGATGGTCACCGTCGGCGGTGGCGTGGGAATTCGCAACGGCGACCAATGGCAGGGAGACGAGGCCCAGAAGCAGATCGAGCTGTGGGACCCCGCGACCGGTCAGTGGCGACTCGGGCCGGCGCAGGCCGAGAAGCGCACCTACCACTCCACGGCGCTGCTCCTGCCCGACGGCCGGGTGATCTCCGCGGGCGACGATGTGAATGGTGGTCTCGACCGCGACACCGCCGAGATCTACGAGCCGCCGTATCTGTTCAAGGGTCCGCGCCCGACGATCAGCACCGCCCCCGCGACGGTCCAGACGGGCACCAGCTTCGACGTCGATACTCCGAGCGGCAACGTGACCAAGGCCATGTTGATCGCCCCTGGCGCGGTCACGCACGCTGTCGACATGAACCAGCGCGCGCAGGCCCTCACGGTGGCCCAGCGCAGCGGCGGCGTCCGGCTGACGGCGCCTGCCAGCCCCGACATCACTCCTCCGGGCCAGTACATGCTCTTCCTGGTCAACGACCAGGGCGTGCCCTCGGTGGCGAAGTTCGTCCGCGTCACCGCCGGCAGCACTCCCGCGAGCGAGGAGAAGGCGGCCGGCCGGCCGGCCTCGGCGTCGAGCGTGGAGAAGGCGGGGCTCGAAGCGGGCAAGGCGGTCGACAGCAACTCGGCCACCCGCTGGAGCTCGGCCCCCACCGACAACCAGTGGTGGCAGGTCGACCTGGGCAGCGCCCGCGCGGTGAACAAGGTCGAGCTCAACTGGGAGGACGCCTACGCCAGCCGCTACAAGATCCTCACCTCGACCGACGGCACCAACTTCACTGAAGCCGCCGACGTCACGATCAACGCCAAGGGACTGAAGGCCACCAGCTTCAGTGAGCGCAGCGCACGCTACGTGCGCGTACTGGGCGTCACCCGCGCCACGCAGTACGGCATCTCCTTCTGGGATGCGCGCGTGTACGGCCCGCCCGACGGCGGGCCGCCGCCGCCGCCGCCACCGCCACCTCCGCCTCCGCCTCCGCCGCCGCCCAGCTCGGACCTGGCGCAGGGCAAGCCGGCCAGCGCCTCGAGTGTCGAGAAGGCCGGACTCGAGGCGGGCAAGGCCGTAGACGGCAGCACGGCGACGCGCTGGAGCTCGGGCTTCACCGACAACCAGTGGTGGCAGGTCGACCTCGGCAGCGCGGTCTCGATCGACAAGGTCGAGCTCAACTGGGAGGACGCCTACGCCAGCCGCTACAAGATCCTCACCTCCACCGACGGCACCAACTTCACCGAAGCCGCCGACGTCACGATCAACGCCAAGGGACTGAAGACGACGACCTTCACCGCCCGCAACGCCCGCTACGTGCGCGTGCTGGGCGTCACCAGGTCCTCCCAGTACGGCATCTCCTTCTGGGACGCACGGGTCTACGCCGCCGGTGGAACACCGCCGCCCCCGCCGCCGCCACCGCCGCCTCCGCCGCCGCCGCCCGGCGCGGACCTCGCTCAAGGCAAGCCGGCCAGCGCCTCGAGCACGGAGAAGGCGACCCTCGCTCCCGCGATGGCCGTGGACAACAACTCCACGACGCGCTGGAGCTCGGGCTTCACCGACAACCAGTGGTGGCAGGTCGACCTCGGCAGCGCGGTCTCGATCGACAAGGTCGAGCTCAACTGGGAGGACGCCTACGCCAGCCGCTATAAGATCCTCACCTCCACCGACGGCACCAACTTCACCGAAGCCGCCGACGTCACGATCAACGCCAAGGGACTGAAGACGACGACCTTCACCGCCCGCAACGCCCGCTACGTGCGCGTGCTGGGCGTCACCAGGTCCTCCCAGTACGGCATCTCCTTCTGGGACGCACGGGTGTTCGGGGGAAGCGGCTAGCCCCTGCCATGGCCTTCCACGGGGTGCCTCCGTGCGATTGCTGCGGCCAACGAGCTTGGCGAGAGCTCTTCACCCTCTCAGGCGTCCACCTCGGGCGCTGTGAGCATTGCGGACTTCACTACGTGTCCCCGCTGCCGTCGCGTGAGGAGCGCACGGCCGAGGTTCGACAGGGGCGTTTTCGCCGGGACGAGCAGGTCACTTCGGCGGAGCTGCAGCTGGCCTTCGAGCAGCAATGCGAGGAGCGCTTCCGGGACTACGTAGAGCTCGCGGAGCGGCACGCACCCCCGGGGCGGTGGCTGGACATCGGCTGTGGGACGGGGACGCTCATGCGCCTGGCTCAGGAGCACGGGGTCGAGATCGAGGGGATCGAGCTAGGGGACGACCGGCGCGCACTGGCCCGCACGAGGACCGAGGCGGCCGTGCACGACCGGCGCGTCGAGGAGCTGGGCCTCGAGCCCGGGTCTCTGGCAGCAGCGACGATGATCGACGTCTTCTCACATCTCACGAGCCCGCGCGAGACTCTGTCCGTCATCGTGCGCGCGCTCCGGCGGGACGGCGTGCTGGTGTTGCACACCAGTGAGGTGGGGAGTGGTGTGCAGCCCCACCACCAGCCCTCGTGGGAGCTGGGCGAGCATCTGTTCTTCCTCGGGGAGCGAACGATCGACAGGTACGCCGAGTCCCTGGGCATGAAGGTCGTGTACTGCGACCGCGAATGGATGCCCGAGACCGTGTTCACCCGCAAGCGGTTCCGGATGAAGGGCAGGTCGAAGCTGCGCAACGCGATCAAGGCGGCTTTCCTCTATACGCCCGGTGCGTTCCGGGTGCTGCGCTGGTACATGCTTCGCCGGCGCCAGGCCGACAACCCGGTGCAGGTTTCGACGATCGCGCTGAAGAAGACCTGACCTACGACGCCCGTACCGGCGCGAGGCGCTCGCGCACCTGAGCGAGGCCTTCCACCACGGCGGTGACCACGCGGTCCTGGTCGGACTCGCTGAGGTGGGGATAGAGCGGGATCGTGAGCTGGGTGCGGGCGATCCGCTCGCTGCGGGGCAGGGAGCCTGCGGACTCCCTGTACGCGCTGAACTCGCTGATCGAGGGGTAAAGCAGGCTGGTCTGGACGTTCCAGCGCTCGCGCATCAGCTCGCGCAGGGGCCCCTGCAACTCCAGGTCGTCCAGCAGCAGCGGCATCACGTAGCACGAGCTCGTGTCGACCTCGGCGTCGCTGTACGGGATGGTCACCCCGTCGACGCCGTCGAGCAGGCGGCGGTAGCGGTGCGTGAGCGCGCGGCGCCGGCCGATGTCCTCCTCGAGGCCGGCTAGGCGCGAGATGAGCAGGGCGGCGCGCGGCTCGTCGAGGCGGTAGTTGTAACCAAGGCCGACCACGTCATAGCTGAGCTGGTGCCCGCGGTGGCGGTCATAGGTGCCGGTGGTCATGGCGTGCGAGCGCAGGCTCTTCACGGTCGCCGCGACCTCGTCGTCGTCGGTGGCCAGCAGGCCGCCCTCCCCGCAGGAGAGCACCTTGTTGGAGAAGAAGCTGAAGCAGCCCGCCAGGCCCCAGGCGCCTAGCTTGCGCTCGTCTCCGGCCGGGGTGGCGCTCGGGCTGTGGGCGGCGTCCTCGATCAGGGCCACACCACGCTCCTCGCACAGGCGCCGCAGCTCCTCGACGGGTCCGGCGTAGCCGCCGTAGTGAACGAGGCAGACCGCCTTGGTGCGCGCCGTGATGCGGCGCTCGGCGTCCTCGGGATCGAGCGAGAGGTCGTGCGGGCCGATCACGTCCGCCAGAACCGGCGTGGCGCCGCAGTAGCGGGCGCCCGCGGCGCTGGCCACGAAGGTGATGCCGGGCGCGATCACCTCGTCGCCGGGGCCCACCCCGGCGGCCAGGTAGGCCAGGTGCAGCGCGGAGGTGCAGCTGGACAGGGCGAGCGCGTGCTTGACGCCGAGATGCTCGGCGAAGCGCTCCTCGAACTCACTCGTGCGCGGCCCCATCGTGAGCCAGCCCGAGCGCAGCGTCTCCTCCACGGCGGCAACGTCGGCATCCGTCAGCCGGATGTCGAAGAGAGGCACCATCGCGTCGGCCATCAGGCCGTCTTCCTGCTGGGCTCGCCCGAGGTCAGGTTCGAGTGGCGCGGGTCATACGCGTCCCCGAAGCGCTCCTCCTCGAGACCGGCTATCACCTCATCCACGCCGTCCGGGACGCGCATGAGCGGCTCGAAGCCGAGCTCGCGGCGGATCTTCTCGAAGCTCACCTTGTAGTCGCGCGGGTCCTCGTCGCGCTGCACGTAGCTCACCTCGCCGCGGCCCAGGCGGCCGGTGATGATCTCCACGAGGTCGAGCTTGCGGTAGTTCTCGTCGGAGTGGCCCACGTTGAACACGTTGCCGCTCACCTGCTCGGCCGGGGCCTCGAGCACAATGCGCGTGGCCCGGGCGGCGTCGGCGGCGTGCACGTAGGGGCGCCAGAACTGCTCCCCGAACACCTCCAGATCGCGACCCGCCCATAGATCCCGTGTGAACTCGTTCACGGTCAGGTCGAAGCGCATCCTCGGTGCCGCGCCGTAGACGGTGGCAAAGCGCAGGCAGGTGGCTGCGAAGGCGGGATCGTCCAGGGCCAGCAGCCCCTTCTCGATCTCCACCTTCTGCTCGGCGTAGAGCGATACCGGGGCGAGCGTGCCGTTCTCGTCGATCGGTACGGTGGGATCGTCCATGCGGCCGTAGTTGGAGCAGGTGGACGCGAACACGAGGCGTTCCGCGCCCAGCCGGCGTGCGTCCTCCACCACCGAGCGGGCTCCCTCCACGTTGACCTGGTGCGACAGCTCCGGGTCGCGCTTGCAGGCCGGGTCGCCGACGATCGCGGCGAGATGGACCACGCCCTCGGCGCCGTTCAGAGCCTCCTCGCGGACGGAGGCGTCGCGGACGTCGCCGTCCACCAGACGCGCTCCCGCCTGCTCGAGATCGGCCGCCACGCCGTCCTGGCGATGCAGCAGCGAGTCGAGAATGGTCACGTCGTGCCCCCCCGACTGCAGTTCCTTCACAAGCAGGGCACCGACGTACCCCGCGCCTCCTGTAACCGTCACGCGCATACCCCACAACGTACTCAGGTCGAGTCCTTTTGTCGCCGGTGCACACGCCTCGGACATATTTCCGCCCGGAATCGCGCTAGCATCACCGGCCGAATATGTGCCGAGTCGCTTTCCGGAACCGTCGGCGAGCGAGCGGGGGAACCATTGGCGGCGCCGCAACAGGGGCCGCTGGGGCGAATCGGAGTCGACGCAGGTCGGCCCCGTAGCGCGTTATCTCTCTTTCTGCGCGAGCCCGTCAGCTAACCCCGTAGGCCGAGGAAGGAGAGTCGGCTTGGGTCACGCACGTGCAGGTGCAGGAGCGCTGATGATGGCGCTGGTGCTGTTCGCGGCACCGGTGGCCGCCGGTCAGGACGACGCCGCCCTGCCCGCAGAGAGCGCGGCGATGCTCGAGCGGGTCAACCACGAGCGCGCCGCGCAGGATCTGCCACCGCTGCGAGGCTCGTCCCAGCTCACCCGCTCGGCACTGCGCCAGGCACGCTGGATGCTCGGCAACGACATCCTCGCCCACCAGCCCTCCATCCAGGTGCAGGGCAACTACCGCTCGCTCGGCGAGACCCTGGCCTGGCACTCCGGCCGGCGCCCGCGTGTGGAGGCCACCTTCAGGGCATGGATGCGCTCAGCGGGTCACCGCTCGGTGCTGATGAGCCGCTCCTTCCGGTTCCTCGGAGTAGCCCAGCTCAGCGGCCGTTATCGCGGCTCCCGCACCACCGCCTGGGTCGCCCAGCTCGGCGGCTAGCCGCTAGGCCACGTCGGTCCGGCGCGGCACCAGAACGGCCCGCTTGAACTCGGCGACCAGGGTGCCGTCCTGCTTGAACACCCGCGTGTGCACCTTGACCACGCCGCGGTCGGACTTGGACTGCGAGGGGCGCACGTCGAGCACCTCCGACTCCGCGAACAGCGTGTCGCCGTGGAACACCGGCGCGGGATGCGAGAGCTCCTCGGTGGCCAGGTTGGCGATCGCCTTGCCGGACACGTCGGCCACCGACATGCCGAGCGCCAGCGAGTACACGAGCGGCCCCACCACCACGTTGCGGCCCTGCTGCGACTCGGCCGCGTACACGTCGTTGATGTGCAGCGGGTGATGGTTCATGGTGAGCAGGCAGAACAGGTGGTCGTCCGCTTCGGTCACCGTCTTGGCCGGCCAGTGCTTGTACACCGCGCCGACCTCGAAGTCCTCCAGGTAGCGGCCGTAGGGACGCGCCCCTGAGGCCTCGCGCTCAGCCTGCTTGGTCTCGATCATCGGCTCCTCTGCTGCGTTGGTTGACTGGTCAGTCAAAAGAGGTCGAATCCTATCCGGCGCGCTAGATTGCCCTTGCGCATGCGCAACCCGAGAGACTTCCTGAAGCCCCTGGCCATCGGCGCGCCCGCCCCGCTGGCGGAGATTCCCTTCAGGCCCTCGAGGATGATCCACTTCCTCGACTTCTCCAACGAGAAGATGGTGGCCAAGGCGCCCGACATCTCCGCGCAGGTCGACATCCTGCTCGGCAACCTCGAGGACGCCGTCCCGGTCGACCGCAAGGAGGCGGCACGCGAGGGGCTGATCCGCGTCGGCCGCGAGATGGACCTGGGCGAGACCTCCCTGTGGACGCGCATCAACGCCCTCGAGAGCCCCTGGGTGCTCGACGACCTGACCCAGATCGTGGGTGAGATCGGCGACCGCATCGACGTGGTGATGGTGCCCAAGGTGGAGGGCCCCTGGGACATCCACTACGTCGACCGCATGCTGGCGCAGCTCGAGGCCAAGGCGGGGCTCGAGCGCCCGATCCTGGTGCACGCCATCCTCGAGACGGCACAGGGCGTGACGAACCTGGAGGAGATCGCCACCGCCAGCCCGCGCATGCAGGGCATGAGCTTCGGGCCCGCCGACCTCGCGGCCAACCGGCGCATGAAGACCACCCGGGTCGGTGGCGGCCACCCCGGCTACCGGGTGATCGAGGATCCCGACGCCGATGATCCCGAGGCCCCGCGCGCCACTGCGCAGCAGGACCCCTGGCACTACTCGATCGCGCGCATGGTGGACGCGTGCGCCGGTGCCGGGATCCTGCCCTTCTACGGCCCGTACGGCGACATCCGCGACGTCCAGGGCTGCGAGGCGCAATTCCGGGCCGCCTTCCTGCTCGGCTGCGTCGGCGCGTGGTCGCTGCACCCGGTGCAGATCGGCATCGCCAAGAAGGTCTTCTCCCCCGATCCCGACGAAGTCAGGTTCGCGAAGAAGGTGATCGAGGCGATCCCCGACGGCCGCGGCGTCCACATGATCGACGGCAAGATGCAGGACGACGCCACCTGGAAGCAGTGCAAGGTGATGGTCGACCTGGCCGAGATGCTGGCGCGCAAGGACCCCGAGCTCGCCGAGGCCTACGAGCTTCAACCGGCCGGCGCCTGACGCCCGCCGGCCTCGAGCGCATCCGGCAGCTCCGCGCGCGAGGCCACGCCCAGCTTGCGGTAGGCGCCCGTGAGGTGCATTTCGACTGTCCGGCGGGTCAGGAAGAGAGCCTCGGCGATCTCGCGGTTGCCGAGCCCCTCGGTGGCCATCGCCGTGACCCGGCGCTCCTGGGGCGAGAGCGCGTCAACGCCGGTGACGGCCGGCCGGCGGGGGCGGGCTCCCGTGGCCCGCAGCTCGTGCATCGCCCGATCGGTCTCGACCACCGATCCGCAGCGGTTGGCAAGCGCCAGCCCTTCGCGCAGCGGCTCGCGGGCGTCGCGGCGATGGCCGCCCCGCCTCAGCGCGGCGCCAAGGTCGATCAGCGCCCGTGCGTGCGCCACCCGCAGTTCGGAGCCGGCGAGGACGTTCACCGCCTCGCGCGCCCGCTCGGCCATCTCCGCACTCGGGGCCAGCAGCGCTTGCACCCGGAGGGCTTCGCCGATCGGCTCCGGCGCGCCG
Organism: uncultured Thermoleophilaceae bacterium; assembly: GCA_963813495.1. Lineage (GTDB taxonomy): Bacteria > Actinomycetota > Thermoleophilia > Solirubrobacterales > Thermoleophilaceae > JACVRW01. The sequence continues at coordinate 71,008 of CAWEZC010000001.1, read as the reverse complement.
AACCTGCGTGCGATCCCGAGGTCCTCCTCGATCAGCTCATCGGCCCGGTCGCGCTCACCGAGGCGCGCCGCGGCAAGCGCCGCGTAGCTGCGCCACATCAGCGCCATCGGATTCACGTAGGCGATCGCCAGCGCTCGCCGGCCGGCGTCCTCGAGATCGTCCAGCGCGGCGCGGGCATCCCCGAGCCGCAGGGCGAGCCGGCCGCGGGAGGCCAGCGCTTGGCAGATGCTCAGCGTCTGTGGGAGCTCGCCGGCCGGCCACGCCTCGCGCAGGAACGTCACCGCCTGCTCGAGCGTGCCGCGCTCGATGTGGACGTCAGTGAGCGCCGAGAGCACGGCCGGTAGGACGATCGGGTCGTCGCCGGGAAGCAGCGCCAGGGCCGCGACGGCGTCGGCCTCGGCGGCGCCGACATCCCCGCTCCAGACCCTGCCCGAGGCTCGCAGGCCGAGCGAGTTGGAGTAGAGGAGCATCGAGCTCCGGGCCTGTCCCTCCTCGACGCCCGCGCTCCACACCTCGATCGCCCGGGTCAGCTTCCCCGCGAGCGCGATCGCGACGGAGGCGGCCGTCAGTGCGATCGACGTGGCCGGGGCTGCCAGCGCGGGGTGCTCGGAGCGGACCTCGACCAGGAGCTGCCCATCTCCCCACGCCGTCTCGGCGAGCGCCGCGACCTCGACCGAGTTGCGGGCGGTGGTCGACGCGAAGACGACCGCGATCATGGCGAGCAGGCTGCGCTCGGCCGCCGTCTCGCCGCGGCTCACCTCCTGCTCGAGGGCCAGCAGCCGCCCGAACGTCTCGGCGCTGGGAAGCCCGCCCACCAGGCGAGTGGCGGCTGCCTGAAACTCCAGCCCCAAGCGGAGCTCCCGATCGAGGTCGTCGGCTGCCTCGAGGATCACCTCGCAGGCGGCGATCGCTTCGGGCAGCTCCGCGGCCAGGAAGCGCGCCATGGAGAGGCCGAGCCCTGCTTGTGCGCGCTCGGTCGGACTACTCGACAGGCGTTGCGCCTGCTCCATCCGCCCGGCCGCCTCGGGCATGCGAGCGGCCGACTCGGCCGCGCCCAGGTCGAGCAGGACCGACCGCCGCAGCGAGGTCGGGGCCTTCTCTTCGAGCGCCCGGCGCAGGAACCGCACGGCCTGGTCCGCAGAGCCCCGGTTGCCGGCCAGCCGCGCGGAGTCGATCAGCGCATCGAATGCCCAGCGCTCACCCACGGGGCCGGCGGGGGCGGCTGCCAGCAGATGGGCAGCCACGCGCTCACACCGATCCGGGTCCCGCGCCAGCTCACGAGCAGCGGCCAGATGTAGCTGCACCCGCTCCGCCGGCGGGAGCGAGTCCTGGAGCGCCTGCTGGATGATCGGGTGGACGAACCTCGGCGGAAGGCCCGGACACAGGAGATCGGCTTCGATCAGCGTGTCGACCGCGTCCGCCGCGGCCCGGCGGTCGACTCCCGCGACCTTCGCGATGTCGGCCAGTGAAGCATCGTCGCCGAGAATCGCCAGCGCTTGGGCCACGGCCTCGACCGTTGGCGAGCGTGGTCGCAGCCGGACGGCTACGAAGCGGGCCACCGAGGGCGGGCCCATGGCGGAGATTGCGCCGACGTCCAGGTTGGGGCGCTCTCCGACCTCCTCCACGAGCGCAGCGATGAGCTGGCGCGCGAGCAGCGGGTTGCCGCCGGTCGTTCGCGCGCATTCGGCGCAGACTTCATCCGCCGTCTGGGCGCCTAGCCTGCCGCGCACCAGCTCGCCGATCGCCGCTGGGCTGAGCGGGCTCGGCCGGACGAGCTTCAGCGGATCGCGCTCCATCAGTCTTGACAGGGCTTCTGGCGCGGCGGCGACCTCACCCCTCCGCACCGTGAGGATCGCGCATGCCGGGATCTCCTCGATCCTCGCCTCGAGGTAGGCCAGGAACCGAAGCGACTGCTCGTCGGCCCAGTGCGCATCGTCGACCAACAGGACGAGCGGTCGCTCCTCGGCCAGCCTCGCGCAGAGCCAGTGCAGGCCGTGGAATCGTGCGAACAGGCGATCATCCGCGGCTGCTCGGTCGGGAACCTCTTCGAACAACGGGCGCGCCAGCCCTGCTGCGCCTGCGAAGGCCAGTTCACGCTCGCGTACTGAGAGCGGCTCGATGCTCGGTGCGAGCAGCTGGACCACCACGCCGAGCGCGAACTCGCTCTCCATCACGCTGCCGCGCGCGCGAAGAACGGCCATGCGCTCTGCCTCGGCCCGTTCCGCGGCCTCCCCGAGCAGCGACGTCTTGCCGATCCCGGCCGCTCCCTCGATCACCACGAGCCCCCCGAGCCGGCCGCCGCGCTGCGGAGCGAAGCGCCGATCTGCTCCAGATCGGCCCCGCGCTCGAGCAGGTCGGTCCGCATCTTGAGATCCGTCGTCCGGCTCCGTGCAGCCGTCGGACTTTCCATGTCTCGCTCCCGGGCTCGCCGTGAAGAAGGTCGTACGGGCGCCGGCCGCCCGGTGAAAGTCTACGGAGGGTCCACGTAGCGGAACTCGCCCCGCGTTCCTTAGCTTGGTGAACGATGAATTTCCGCATTCTCGGGCCGGTCCAGGTTCATCTGGAAGCCGGTCAGAGGGCGCTCGTCCCGCGCGGCCGGGTCCTCTCGTTCCTCTCGCTGCTCCTCGTGCACCGCGACGCGACGGTGCACGTCGACCGAATCGTGGACGAGCTCTGGGGTAGTGCGGACCTGAGAAACGCGAAGAACGTCGTCCACGTGGTGGCGTCCAGACTGCGTGCGGCCGTGGGCGAGGGCGCCCTCGTCTCAGAGGGAGGCGGCTACGCCCTGCGTGTGCCGCGGGGGTCGGTCGATGCCGACCGTTTCGAGGATGGCCGCTTGCGAGGTGCTGAGGAGTTGGCGCGGGGAGCGCCCTGGCAGGCGGCCGAGACGTTGCGTGAGGCGCTTGGACTCTGGCGGGGTCCGCCGCTGGTCGACGTGGGCGAGGACGGCTTCGCCCAGCCGGAGATCGCGCGGCTCGACGACCTGCGCCTCACCTGCCTCAGTGAGCGGGTCGACGCCGACCTCGCCTGCGGTCGTCACGCGGAGCTCACCGGGGAGCTCGAGGCCCTCGTGCAGCAGCACCCCCTGCGGGAGCGACTGCGCGGCCAGCTCATGCTCGCCCTCTACCGCGCCGGCCGTCAGGCGGAGGCGCTGGCCGAATACCGCGCCGCCCGGCGCGCGCTCGTGGACGATCTCGGCCTGGAGCCGTCATCGGAGTTGCGGGCTCTAGAGAGGGCGATCCTCTGTCACGAACTCGACCCGCCGCTCGCCACGTGCTCGAGCGTCACCACAGTCCGAGCCGCATAGGCCGCCGGGCACCGGCCGCGGCGCGCCCCCTCGTGCGTCTGCTCGGGTCCGACACCGAGGTCCCGTGCCTCGACGGCCGGGCCCGGCGTTACGTGAACCTTGACAACGCGGCCAGCACGCCCGTGATGCAGGAGGTCTGGGAGGCAGTGGAGACGTTCATGCCCTGGTACGGCAGCGTGCACCGGGGCAGCGGTCTCAAGTCGCAGATCGCTACCGCCGCGTTCGAGGGCGCCCGAGACCAGGTGGCTCGATTCGTGGGCGCCCGCCCCGATGACGCCGTGGTCTTCGTGCGCAACACGACCGAGGCGATCAACCTCCTGTCGGGCGCCCTGCCCGCGGGCACGCGCGTGCTCACCACGCCGGTCGAGCACCACTCCAACATGCTGCCCTGGCGGCGCCACCGCGTGGAGGTGCTGCCGTTCAGCCGATCAGCGGAAGAGCTCTGCGCCGCCTGCGAGGAGGCGCTCGCCTCCGCGGATACGCAAATAGATCTGGTGGCGGTCACGGGAGCGTCCAACGTGACCGGAGAGGTGTGGCCCGTCGCCCGGCTCGCGGAGCTCGCGCACCGCTACGGCGCCCGGCTGTTCGTCGACGCCGCCCAGCTCGCCCCGCACCGTCCCATCGACATGGCCGGCACGGGGATCGATCTCCTGGCTCTGTCCGGGCACAAGCTCTATGCCCCGCTCGGGGCCGGCGCGCTGATCGGCAACGCCGCCTGCATGGGTGACCAGAAGCCTCTGCTGCTGGGTGGCGGCGCGATCAAGGCGGTAACGCTCGACGACGTCCTCTGGGCGGACGCCCCCGAGCGCTACGAGGCTGGATCGCCGAACGTGGTCGGAGTGGTGGCCCTCGGAGTGGCCTGCCGGCGCCTGCTGGAGCTCGGCATGGCCGTCGTCGCCGAGTACGAGCGGGAGCTCACCGCACACCTGCGGACGGGACTGTCGACGGTGCCGGGACTGCGCACGCTCTCCCTCTGGCCGCCGGGCTCGGTGGATGCCGTCGGGGTCGCCGCCTTCGATCACCCGGACTATCCGCATCCACTGCTGGCCGCCGTGCTGAGCGCCGAGTTCGCGATCAGCGTCCGCAGTGGCTGCTTCTGCGCGCAGCCGCTCATCGCGCGGCTGCTCGGCATCTCCGACGCTGCCGTGGAACAGGTGGTCTCCGATCTGCGCTCGGGCTCATATCCGGCCCGGCCCGGGGCCGTTCGGGCCAGCATCGGCCTGGGCAGCACGTGCGAGGATGTCGAGCGGCTGGTCGACGCCCTGGCCGAGATCGTGGAGGCGGGACCCCGGGCGCGCTACCAGTACGCGCCGGAACTCGACGAGTACCACCCGGCGAGCGACCCGCGCATCTGGCCCCAGCTGCCGTTCAGCGTGGACCGGGCCGCGGCGGCCTAACGGCCGACGGCCGGGCGGCGCAGCCGGCGAGCGGGAGGCCGCCGCCGAGGCGTGATCCGTGACAGGCTCCTCGCCCAGCGCCCGCGCGGAGCGGCCGAGCCGGCGCCGTCGTGAGCGCGGTGGCGGGGTGCGGTCGAGCGCCCGCGAGGCAAGCGTGGCCAGAAGTGGTCCTGTGGGCATGTGGGGAGGCTGACCGCACTTGCTTTCTGATCGCTTTCAATCGGCGCACACCCCTTTCGCGGGGCCCGCTCGCTAGGGTTCCCGCCCCCCAATGAGGTTCTTCGAATACGAGGCCCGCGAGATCGTCAAGCGCGCGGGCATCCCCGTCACCGACTTCGGCTTCGCCACCACCGCCCAGGAGGCGCGGGAGATCGCGCATCGGATCGGCGGCCCGACCGTGGTCAAGTCGCAGGTCCTGACCGGTGGGCGCATGAAGGCCGGCGGCGTGAAGTTCGCCGAGTCGCCGGACGAGGCCGCCGAGCACGCCAGCGCCATCCTGCTGCTCGAGATCGGCGGCCACATGCCGCGCGGCGTGCTGGTCGACCCGAAGGCCGAGGTCAAGCAGGAGTACTACGCGGGAGTGGTCTGGGACGGGCTGCGCAAGCGGCCGGTGATGATCTTCTCGCCGGTGGGCGGAATCGACATCGAGCAGGTCGCCGAGGAGCAGCCCGACAAGGTGGGGCGCCGGCACTTCTCCACGCTCCAGCCACTGAGCGACTTCATGGCCAAGGAGACGATCGCCTCCACCGGCGTCACCGGGCGCCAGCTCACCCGCATCACCCCGATCCTCACCCGCCTGGCGCGCCTGTTCACCGAGTACGACATGACGCTGGCCGAGATCAACCCGCTCGGCGAGCTCGAGGACGGCTCCTTCATCGCCCTCGACGCGCACATGGACATGGAGAACGAGGGCCGTCCCCGCCAGAAGGCCCTGCTGGCCGAGCTGGGAGTCGCTCCCGAAGAGACCCGCGAGGCGCGTGAGCCCACCGAGTTCGAGCTGGCCGGTGAGGAGGTCGACGCCATGGACCATCGCGGCGTGGCCGGCAACGTGACCGAGTTCGACGGCGACCTCGGGCTCGTGATCGGTGCCGGCGGCGGCTCGCTGACCCTCTTCGACGCCGTCCGGGCGCACGGCGGGCGCCCGGCCAACTACTGCGAGATCGGTGGAAACCCGTCGGTGCGCAAGGCGGCCGGGCTGGCCAAGCTCGTACTGCAGAAGCCGGGCGTGGACAAGATCGCGGTGATGATGTCGATCGTGTCCAACACGCGGGTCGACATCGTGGCCCGCGGCGTGATCAAGGCCTGCCTCGAGCTGGGCTACGACCCGGCCGAGAAGATCGCCATCTTCCGCATCCCGGGCGCCTGGGAGGAGGAGGGCTTCAAGATCCTCGAGCGGTACGGCGTGGAGTACTGCGACCGCAGCGTGTCCATGCACGAAGCAGCCCGGCGGGCGGTGGAGAAGGGCGGGCAGAGCCCGCCCACTGAAACACGGCCGGAGGCCGGCCCTGGATCTCAAGCCGCGGGGCTGGATGCCCCGCGGGGGTAGTCATGGGCGTGGCGGCGTGAGCATCCTCATCGGCAGCGAGACGACCTTCATCGTCCAGGGCATCACCGGCCGCGAGGCGGTCAACCTGACCCGCGAGTGCCTCGACTACGGCACCGGCGCCCGCATCGTGGGCGGCGTCACGCCCGGTCGCAAGGGACGCGACGTGCACGGCGTGCCCGTGTTCGACACGGTCGCCCAAGCGGTCGAGCACCACGGCGGCCCGATCGACGGCTCGGTTGTGACCGTGCCGCCCGCCTTCACCAAGGACGCGGTGTTCGAGGCGATCGAGAACGGCGTGGAGCTCGTGGTGATCGTCACCGAGCGCATCCCGCGCGGCGACGTGGCCCAGATGGTGGAGCTGGCCGGCCGGCACGGCGCCCGCATCATCGGCCCCAACTGCCTTGGCATCATCGTGCCTGAGGTGATCAAGATGGGTGGCATCGGCGGACCGGCCAAGGATGCGGCCAAGGCCTACTCCCCAGGCCCGGTGGGCGTGATCTCGCGCTCCGGCGGCATGACCACCGAGATGTCGTCCACCCTCACCGCAGCCGGACTGGGCCAGTCCACCGCCGTCTCGATCGGCGGCGACGCCATCATCGGTTCGAGCTACGCCGAGCTGATGCCCCTGTTCGAGGCCGACGAGCAGACTCAGGCGATCGTGATCTACACCGAGCCCGGCGGTCGCATGGAGGCGGAGCTCGCAGCCTGGGTGACCGAACACGACTCGCGTCTGCCCATCGTGGCCTTCATGGCCGGCCGCTTCATGGACGAGATGCCTGGCATGAGCTTCGGCCACGCCGGCACGATCGTCGAAGGCAAGGAGGACACCGCGGCCGAGAAGATCGCCCGGCTCGGCGCCGCGGGGATCGTGGTGGCGGAGGAGATCGCCGAGATCCCCGGGCTCGTCAAGGCGCGGCTGGGGGTGACGGCGTGAGCGCGGAGGCCGGCGAGCGGCACGGCATCTTCATCGGTGTGGAGGTGGCCGACTCCGTTCGGGCCGACGCCGAGCTGGCGCGCAGACTCGAGGAGGCCTGCCCGGTCGACATCTTCGCCGCGGGGGACAGCGGCGTCGAGATCCGGCGCGAGAACCTGGACGAGTGTGTGCTCTGCGAGCTCTGCCTCGACGCCGCGCCCCCCGGCGCGCTGCGAGTGGTGAAGCTCTACGACGGCGGCGCGGCGCTGGAGCGCCCGCCGGCCGGCTGAGCGGCCGAGCTCCTTCTAAGCGCGCGCCAGCTGGCGCTGGATGACATTGCCGAGCAGCTTGGTCACGGCGGCGTCCCCCGTCACCCGCACATGGCCGTGCTCGTAGGCCTCAACCCACTCGCGCAGGGTGCCCTCGGCCGCGAGCTCGTTGAACTGCGGGCGGTTGACCGACACGTCGATGCGCGCGTCGCCCGCGGGGTCGCGGGTCACCACCGGTCCCGGTACTTCGACCCGCCAGATCGGTACGTCGGCCCCGCGGGCGCGCAGCTCGAGACGCACCACCAGCTTGACCTGCTTCAGCGACGGCACCTGCTCCTGGAGGCGCTCCACGGCCTGCGTGATGAGAGTCCTGGTGTCTCCGGCTGACACGTCCCGGAGGTTAGTCGAGAGAGACTCAGATCTTGTTGCGCTCGAGCAGCTTCTTGCCGATCACCATGCGCTGGATCTCTGACGTGCCCTCGCCGATCAGGAGCAGCGGCGCGTCGCGGTAGAGCCGCTCGATCTCGTACTCCTTCGAGTAGCCGTAGCCGCCGTGGATGCGGAAGGACTCCTCCACGACCTCCTTGCCCGTCTCGGAGGCGAACAGCTTGGCCATGCCGGCCTCGAGGTCGGAGCGGTCACCGGCATCCTTCATGCGCGCCGCCTTGAGCGTGAGCAGGCGGGCGGCCTCGATCTTGGTGGCCATGTCCGCCAGCTTGAACTGGATGGCCTGGTGCTTGGCGATGGCGCGGCCGAAGGCCTTGCGCTCCTGCGAGTACTTCAGAGCGAGCTCGAGCGCCCGCTGGGCGATACCCACGCCGCGGGCGGCCACGTTCACGCGACCCACCTCGAGCGCATCCATCATCTGCCCGAAGCCCTTGCCGAGGCCGGCCTCCTCGCCGCCGAGGATGCGCTCGGGCGGACAGCGAAAGCCGTCGTACACCAGCTCGGTGGACTCGACGCCCTTGTAGCCCATCTTCTTGATCTGCGGCGGCACGGTGAGACCGTCGTTGTGCTCCTCGCCGGGGGTCTTCTCGGTGATGAAGCAGGTCATCCCGGTGTGCGCCGGCTCGGCCTTGGGGTCGCTCTTCATGAGCACGAAAACCACGGCGGAGCGCAGCCCGTTGGTCACCCACATCTTCTGGCCGTTGAGCTCCCAGTCGCCGTCCTCGGTCTTCTTGGCCGTGGCCTTGATGCCCTGGACGTCCGAACCGCACTCGGGCTCGGACAGAGAGAAGGCGGCGCGGATCTCGCCGGTGGCCATCTTCGGCAGGAAGTACTCCTTCTGCTCGTCGGTGCCGAACTTCATCAGCAGGTAGGAGCCGATGAAGTGCGTGTTGACGATGCCCGAGACCGAGATCCAGCCGCGGCTCAGCTCCTCGACGATCATCGTGTAAGTGGTGAGGTCGAGCCCCATCCCGCCGTACTCCTCGGGAATCGTCACACCGAACAGGCCGAGCTCCTTCATCTGCTCGACAACGGCCTCGGGAAACTTGTCCTCGTGGTCGTGCTCCTCGGCGATCGGCAGGACCTCATTGTCCACGAACTGGCGGACCATCTCGGTGATGGCCTTCTGCTCGTCGGTCTTCTCGGTGAAGGGGATCGTCGCTACTGCCATGGTTTCAGGCCTGCTCCGGTGTCGTTGACTCGCGAGTCAACCAAGGATATCCCGCCGCGTGTTCCCAGCGGCGCCGTGCCGGCACGCCGGGCCTTCGGGCAGGCCGGGCTAGTAGTTCGCGGGGTGCCGCGCCACGAAGGAGCTCGACGTGCGCAGCGTCCGGCTCCAGCGGGGTCCGGTGCCCGGCCCCGGTGCATCGCGGTCGCGCATCGAGGTGTCGAAGCGGAAGCCCGCGATCACGACGTAGGCGTGGCCACCGTGCGCGTAGACGGTTATCCAGCGGCCGGTGCCCTCCTCACCCCAGTTCATGAGGGCGCCGCTCGGGAGCGGCGAGCGCAGGAAGCGTCCGCCGTAGAGCGCGTAGGAGACGGCGCCCGAGCAGTCGTAGCCCGAGTCGAGACGGCCCTTGCGGTAGAGCTGGTGCCCGCCGCCGTAGCGGTAGGGCTTCTCCACGATCCGGTTGGCGGCCTCGATGGCGCGCGCCACGCGCACGGGCGCCGAGGCGGGTGCGATCAGCCGTCCGTTGACCAGCGTGGCCTTCTCGGGCGGGGGCGGTGGCGGCGTGAACGTCGCACCGCCGCCACTCGAGCTCGACACCTCCGCGCCGGCGGCCGGCGCGAGCGCGGTGGCTCCCGTGAGGCATGCGAACACCGTCACGGCGCGCACGAGCATTTTGCGTGAAGTCGAAGGCATTCTCTCTCGAACGCCTACGGGGTTAGCTGACGGGCTCGCGCTGAAAGAGCTCGCGCGCTCCCTGGAACTTCAGGGAGTTCGCCCCAGTGGCCGAGGCCACCTTGGTTCCCCCGCTCCGCATGTCTGCGGATTCGGCGTGGCGAAGAAGCTACCAGATGATTCGGAGAAGTCCGTCTCCAGTTAAGTGCCGTTTCAAACAAGTTCGCCCCGGCGCCCCCAGCTCCTTTACAGCCGGCGTTCGCAGCATTGGCGAAGATCGGCCACACGCCCTAGGTTGTTGGTACCCCCGGCGACTGTGCCATTTCGACCTCTACTCACGCTTACCATCTCGGCGGCCCTGCTGCTCGGCGTAGCCATGCCCGCAGCCGCGGCCGGCTACCCGCCCGGCTTCAGCGAGGAGGTGCTCGCCTCCGGCCTGACCCGCCCGATGGAGGTGGCCTGGGCGCCGGACGGGCGGATGTTCGTGATTCAGAAGGACGGCCTGCTGAGGGTGGTGCTGCCGGGGTCGCGAAACGCGGTTGCGATCAGGGATTTCTCGGCGCTCGTCAACGGACGGGCGGATCGGGGCTTGCTCGGCTTGGCCGTCGACGCGGAGTTCGCGACGCACCCGTACCTCTACCTGCTCTATACCTATGACGTCGATCCGCCTGATCCCGGCCCCCCACCGGAGGAAGAGTCCGTGGGCCCCATGGTCTCGCAGCTGCGCCGGGTACAGGTCGGGGCTTCGGATCCCGCGACCGGTGCCACGCCGGTGAGCGCGGGCACCGTCATCCTTGGAACGGACTCACCGGAACCCGGCGGCCCCACGGACTTCTGCCCCGCTCCGGCCCCCGACAACACCGCGGATTGCATTCCGTCGGAGGGCAGGACGCATACGATCGGGACCGTTCGTTCTGATCCCGTCGACGGCACGCTCTGGGTTGGAACCGGAGATGGCTTTACGGAGAACCAGCCCGACCCGCCGATGAGGACGCTGGATGAGGACAGCCTGGCTGGAAAGATCCTGCACATCGACCGGAACGGGATGGGGCTCCCAGGGCATCCGTTTTGCACTGGCACGCCCGGGGATGACGTCCTGGCCCGTACCTGCGCCAAGGTCCACGCGAAGGGCTTTCGCAATCCGTTCCGCTTTTCGCTGCGACCCGGCGGCGGGCTGGTGGTCGGCGACGTGGGCTGGACGACGCGCGAGGAGATCGACCTGGTCGACGACCTTGGCGGCAAGAGCTATGGCTGGCCATGCTTTGAGGGCTCCATCCCGACGCCCGGGTACGCGACCCGCTCCGAGTGCACCGGCCTTCTGGAGCCGCAGGCCCCGCCGCTCTACGACTACCAGCACCTCACCACCAACTCCATCGTCGGCGGTCCGACCTATACCGGCGGACGCTACCCACCGGAGTACGTCGGTTCGATCTTCTTCGGCGACTTCACCGGACGCTTCATCAAGCGTCTCGTGCCCCACGCCGGGGGCGGATTCACCGAACAGGCCTTCGCCACCGAATGGGGCGGCGTCGCACTCGAAACCGCGCCCAACGGTGACCTGGTCTCCGTCAATCCAGTCGACTTCCAAAAGTCAGGCCTGGGCACGATCACCCGCATCGTGTACTCCACGCCCGCGCCGGCTCCGCCGCCGGTGCCGGTCGTTGCTCCCACAGCGATCGACCGGAAAGGGCCGCGGCTTCGTCTGAGGTCGATCCGCCCCCGGCGCGGGCGCATCTCGGGAACCGCCACTGACTCCAGCGGGGTGCGCAAGGTTCAGGTCGCCGTGAGGCGCCGCCTTCCCCGCGGAGGCTGCAGCTGGTGGCTCCGCGGCCAACGGCAGATGAGCAGCGGACGGCGCAGGTGCGACCGGCCGCGCTGGATGACGGCCAGCCTCGAGCGGGTGAAGGGCGGGGTCCGCTGGAGCGTCCGCCTGAGAGGCCAGCTTCCGCCGGGCACGTTCCGCGTGCTCGTGCGTGCGACCGACCGCAAGGGGAATGTCGCTCGCCTGGCCCCCAGCCGGGCGACGCTGGTGCGGGTCAAGAAGGACCGGGTCAGGAAGCGCTGACGCCGCCGGTGCGCGCCGAGCGAACGCCCGCGGCCGGCCGCCGCTCGGACGGGCCGCCGCCATCCACGCGTAGCAGCGCCCAAGCCAGCAGGCAGAACAGCGACAGGACGACCGCCAGCACGGTCAGGTAGGCCCCGGCGCCGAGAGCGGCCGGCACGTCGGGCTTGCGCTCGCGCTGCAGCAGCTCGATGTCGGGCTGGAAGCGACGGGTGAAGCGGGCGGAAGCCGGCACCTCGGCGGCCGGTATGGCTTGGTCTCGGGGCAGGTAGATCGGCACCGATACGAGCGAGCGGCCCTGGTGCAGGCGCAGGTTGGTCTTCCAGCTGCCGTAGACCGGAATCGCCCTGGTCGTGCGGTACTCACCCGGTCCCGTGCGCTCGAGTGGATCGAGCCGGCGGGCGCCGCCCTGCCACGCGGTGATGTTGATGAACTCGGGCTCGGCCTCGAGGGCGCCGCGCGGCTCGATCCTGACCGTGGCGGCGACGGCTCGCTGCGGTCCTGTCTCGACCTCGCGCAGAGCGATCGTCGCGGCCCGGGGACCGTCGTCGGAGAGGGGCACGCCCCAGGCCACCACGGCGGCGAGCACCACTGCGCCGGCCAGCGCGGCGCGCCTGTCGGCAAAGCTCAGCCGAGCGGGCAGGGCACGGACGACTTCAGCCGAACGCGCCAGTCCCGGCCCGTTCAGCGCTCCACCCACGAACCCACCCACAGCGCCCGCCGCCACCGCGGCGATCAACCCCGCCAGCGCGGCCTCCGGGAGCAGGGCCGAGCTCCAGGGGATCGGCATCCAGATGTGGCTCCACGCCCACTCGGCCGCCAGGCCGACGCTTCCGATCAGCGTCCCGGCCAGCGCCCCCACGGCTACCGGGCTGCGCCCAGCCGAGCGGGCGAACACCGCCTCCACCAGCAGCGCCTCCACCAGGTAGAGGGGGAACTGCGGCATGGTCTGATCGAACACGCCACCGACCATGAGTGCGAGGAAGCCGCGGATCAGCACGAATCCCAGGACGGCCAGCAGCGCGCCGCCCCGCCCGAGGTAGATGCGCGCGGCCACCAGCCCGACCCCGGCGGCCAGCATGATCAGCACCGGGTGCAGCACGAGCCGGAACTGGGGCACTCCGAAGTCGAACTCGCCCTGGAAGGTCGAGAGGGCCACCATCAGACCACCTACCAGGAGCGCACCCCGCAGCTTGTACACGGCAGCGGGCGGCCGGTCGCGCTCCGGATCGCGCCCGACGCCGGCGATCGCCTCGGACATCAGCACGATGCTTCCGAGGGTGGTCAGCGATCCTCCTCCGATCAGCATGAGGTGGGTGGGCCCCCAGAGCGTCACGTCCTGGCCGAAGATGCGGTGCCACATGTCGTCCAGCGGGAAGCCCGTGAGCGCGAACGCGCCGCAGGCGGCGATCATCAGGCCGCCCGCCGGCGCCCACCAGTCACCGCCCAGACGGATGGCGGTCGGGCAGGGGCGCTCGCGTCCCGCCAACGCGATCGAGAGCGCGCCGGCCGCAAGCGTTCCGTACAGCCCCACGAGAATGAGGTAGTGAGCGGGATTGGCCAGCGGACCCGCGTCGCGACCGTTGTCGATGTGCAGGGAGATGTCCCAGTACATGCCGAGCACGGCGACGAGCAGCGAAGCGCTGACCAACATCGTCGGCAGCGCGGCCCAGCCCGGCAGGCCCGTCTGGCGCTCGGCGAACGCCGCCGCGCGTCCGAGGACGGCGGTACGCCCACTGCGATGGCCGGCGATCAGGACCACCACCAGCGCGGTGGCCGCCAGCGCGCCCGCGGTTGCGCCCAGCGCCTCCAGCGCTGCGGCGCCGCCGGCAGGCTCGTCGCCGGTTGCCTGTGCAAGAAGAACTGGGCCCCGCATCCGCTTAAGCTCCCTGGCTCGAAGACCTGCTCAAACGGGTGGTTCCCGTTCTGGCGGTTAAACTAACTGAACGGTCAGTCAGTGATCTGTGACATTGCTCACACAAGCCCTCGGCAGAGACGCGCGAAGAAGCAGCCATGAACGCCCCGCCCCGCCGGCGCCTAACCGCCGAGGAACGCCGCGCCGGCATCCTCGACGCCGCGCTCGCCGTGTTCTCGGCGCGCGGCTACCACCCCTCGTCGATCGACGACATCGCACGCGAGGCCGGCATCTCCAAAGCCCTGATCTACGAGCACTTCGACTCCAAACAGGGCCTCTACGCCGACCTCCTGGAACGCAACGCCGGCGAGCTTTTCGAGCGGCTCGCCGTGGCGATAGAGAGCGTTGAGGTGGAGGCCGGTGCCGCCCGGCTGGCCACCGGGCTGGACGCGTTCTTCGCCTTCGTCGAGGAGCGCCCCGACGCCTGGCGCATCCTCTTCCGTGACGGGGCCGACCCGGAAACAGCGGCCGTGCTCGACCGCATCCTCGAGCAGGTGACAGGCCTCGTGGCCGCCCTGATCGCCCAGGATCCCGGCGCCCGGGCTATCGACCGGGACGACAGCGAGCGCGCAATCCGCCTGCTGGCCCAAATGCTGGTGGGCTCGGTGCAGTCGGTGGCCAACTGGTGGGCCGATCACCTCGAGATCCCGCGTGAGCAGATCGTGGAGACGGTCATGGGCTTCGCGTGGCTCGGGCTCGAGCAGCTCAGCCGGGGTGAGCGCTGGACGCCGCCGAAATGAGCTTCGTGAGCGCGGTGGTCGACGCGGCCGATCCGTCGCGGCCGGCGCTCGTCCATATCTCGCGTGAGGGCGAGCGCAGTGAACTGAGCTTCGGCGAGATCGCCGAGCGCGCGCGGCGGATGGCGGCCGCCCTGTCCGCTCGCGGGGTTGGCCGGGGCGACGTGGTGATGACCGTCGTGGGCAACCGGCCCGAATGGGTGGACGCGATGCTGGCGGCCTGGCGACTCGGGGCGGTGGTGCAGCCCTGTGCCGAGCAGCTCCGCCCCGCCGACCTGCGCGCGCGGATGGACCTGCTCGACCCCGCGGCGGTGGTGGCCGACGAACGCAACGCCGACCTGATCGCCGCGGCCGGGTACGACGGACCGCTGCTCGGCGTGCCCGACGTCGCGCTGCTGGAAGCCGAGCCCGCGCCCCCCTGCGCCGAGGTTAGCCCCGGCGACCCAGCGCTGATCGTCTTCACCTCGGGCACCGCGGGCAAGCCCAAGCCGGTGCGGCACGGCCACGGCTACCTGGCCGGGCAGCACGTCCAGGCCGAGCATTGGTACGGCGCCGGCGAGGGCGATCTGTGCTGGTGCACCGCCGCCACTGGCTGGTCCCTGTCGGCACGCAACGCCTTCGTGGCCGCCTGGCTGCGCGGAGCCACCGCCCTGCTCCACGACGCCCGCTTCGACCCCGAGCAGCGACTCGAGCTGCTCGAGCGCGAGCGTGTCTCCGTGCTCTGCATGTCACCGACCGAATACCGCGCGATCGCCAAGCGCGCGGAGCTGCGGCGGCTGCCGTCCCTGCGCCACGCCTGTGCGGCCGGCGAGCCGCTCAATCCCGAGGTGGTGCGCGCCTGGCAGTCCGAGGCCGGCGTGGCCATCCACGACGGCTACGGTCAGACCGAGACCGGGCACCTCACGGGGATGCCGATCGGCCCGCCGGTGCGCCCCGGCTCGATGGGCCGACCGCTACCCGGCTTCAGCGCCTGGATCGAGGAGGGCGAGCTCGTGATCGACCCGGTCACCGTTCCCACCTTCTTCCTCGACGGACCGCGCGACCGGCCCTGGCACACCGGCGACCGGGTCAGCCAGGACGAGGACGGCTACCTGTGGTTCGAGGGCCGCTCCGACGACGTGATCATCTCGGCCGGATACCGGATCGGGCCCTTCGAAGTGGAGTCGGCGCTGGTCTCGCACCCCGCGGTGGCCGAAGCCGCCGCCGTGGCCGCGCCCGATGAGGTGCGCGGCCAGGCGGTGCGTGCTGTGGTGGTGCTGCGCGAGGGCTATGCCCCCGGCGACGACCTGGCGCGCGCGCTCCAGGACCACGTCAAGGAGGAGACGGCGCCCTACAAGTACCCGCGCATCGTGGACTTCGCCGCCGAGCTGCCCAAGACACCGAGCGGCAAGATCAAGCGCGCCGAGCTGCGCCGCTGACTCAGCTCCCCGCCCGGGCGTACGACCCCGGCTTGAAGTTCGTCGAGTACCAGCGGGTCTTGCTCGGTGGGATGAAGCACGGAATGGTCGCGCTCGTCGAACACCGGCGGGGCGGTGCTCCCTGGTGGCGGGGGTGGATCGGGCGGCACCCGGGACCAGAGCGAAGCCCTCACGGGCAAAGGTCTCCGGGGTGGAGGCGGCCGGGCCCCTCTGCTCCGGTGATCGCGACGCCGGAGACCACCCGGAAGATCATCCGAGTGAGCCGCACGTCTCCGGTGTTGCGAACGGTGAGGATGTGGGTCGTGCCTGAGCCCGCAAGCACGCCGTGGGCCGCGACGGTGGCCGAGCGCCCGCTGCCGGCCAGTGCACCGAGCCCCACGAGCGCCAACGCCAGGGCCATCCCGAGGATGGAGAAGCGAATTGGAGCACCGTAGGACCGAACGGGCCCTACGTCAGTATCAAGGCGGTCTCATTCGAGTCTCATGCGGGGTGACGGTCAGTTCGACTCCGGCTGGATGTTCTGGTTGATGCAGAACACGTTGTCCGGGTCGTACGTCCCCTTGACCTGGGCCAGCCGGTCGTAGTTGTCGCGGTAGCTCGCCCGCACCCGCTCCTGGCCCTCGTCCATCATCATGTTCACGTAGGCGCCGCCGGCCGAATAGGGATGCAGCGCCTCGTGGTAGTCGATGCTCCAGCGCCGGATCGGGTCCAGGTTGGCCGGGTCGGGGTCGACGCCCGCGAAGACCGAGCCCCATTTGGCGTCGCGGTAGCTCCAGGCCGTATCGGCGGAGCCGACGTCGTGGGCGGCCCCATCGATCGGGTACATGTGCATCGTCGACTTCATGGTCGGCATGTCGGCGCCGAAGCGGGCGTGGATGTCGACGGCCTCGTCGGGGATCTCCTTGACGAAGTCCGCCCGCCAGTACCACTGGTCTCCGGCGGGGTAGAGAGCGTCGAACGCGCTCTGCAGGTCCGGGTGGGGCATCGAATGCGGGCCGTGCATGAGCGGTTCCGGCAGCGCGTCAAGCATGGGAGCCATGGCCTCGGCCGCCTGCTCCTCGGTCCCGAGGTGGCACCAGACCACGCCGCACACCTCACGCAGGTGGATCTCCTCCGGGAACGGCGGTCCCGGGGGCACGGTGTGGAAGGCGAAGAAGCCGTTCAGGTCGCGTGGTGCCGCCGGGAGGAACTCCCGGTAGACCGAGAGCACCTCCGCGGCGTCTTCCACGGGCCAGAAGGTGGGCCCGCCGACGACGGTGTCCACGTCGTGCAGCCGGAACAGGAAGGAGGTGACGACGCCGAAGTTGCCACCGCCGCCGCGGATCGCCCAGTAGAGGTCGGGGTTCTCGTCGCTGCTCGCGCGGACGCGCTTGCCGCTGGCCAGCACGAGCTCCGCCTCGAGCAGGTTGTCGATCGCCAGCCCGTGCTTGCGAGTCAGGTGGCCGAGCCCTCCGCCGAGCGTCAGGCCGCCGACCCCGGTGGTCGAGATGATCCCGCTGGGCGTTGCGAGCCCGTGCTCGTTCGTAGCCCTGTCGACCTCGCCCCAGGTGCAACCGCCGCCGACCCGCACTGTCCGAGCCTGGGGGTCGACCTCGATGTCGCGCATCAACGACAGGTCGATGACCACGCCGTTGTCGCATGTCCCCAGCCCCGCGCCGTTGTGGCCACCTCCGCGCACGGCCAGGGGCAGCTCGTGGGCACGCGCGAAGGCGATCGTCTTGGCCACGTCCGCGGGCCCGGCGCAGCGGGCGAGCAAGCCCGGCTGCCGCTGGATCATGGCGTTGTAGACGGCACGCGCCTCGTCGTAGTCGCCGTCTTCCGGCCCGATCAGGCGGCCGGCGAAGTCCGTCAGCTCCTGGCGCGCGGCGCGTGCGGGGGCGGTGGCAATGCTCATTCAAGTCCTCCTGGTCGTCAGCGGTCCGATTCGCTCTGGAGCATGTAGGGAGGCGCGCTCTGCTGTCATGACCTGACCTGACCGACTTGTATTCGCGTTCGCGAAGGCGATTCCAGACGCCAATGGTCAGATCTGACTATCGTGCGCACGTGGCCCGCGGTGAGAACGCCCTTTCCGCCCTGCTCCCGCTCGCCTCGGCCTCTCCGTTCGTCGGGCGGGTGGCCGAGCTGGAGCGGCTGCGCACCCTCCTACCAAGTGCGGAGGGCGAGGGCCGGCGCGTCGTCCTGATCGGCGGCGAGCCCGGCTCGGGCAAGAGCCGCCTCGTCCGAGAGTTCGCCGGCGAGGCGGCGAGCGACGGCGCGCTCGTGCTCTACGGCGCGTGCGACGCGGTGGTTCCCACCCCCTACGGCCCCTTCGTCGAGGTCCTCGACCAGCTCGCGCGAGCCATCGAGCCCGACGAGCTGCGGGCGTCGCTCGGCCCCGGGGGCGGCGAGCTCACCCGGCTGCTGCCCGACCTGGAGTCGCGCGTTGCTGGACTCCCGCCCGCCGTGGACGCCGATCCGGACACCGAGCGCCACCGGCTCCACACCGCCGTGGCCGATCTGCTCACCGGTGTGACCCGGCGGCGCCCCGCCCTGCTGGTACTCGAGGACGGCCACTGGGCGGACGTCCCGACGCTCCTCCTCCTGCGCCATCTCGCTCGCGCAGGCGGAAACGCACGCGTGCTCCTCCTCGCCACCTTCAGGGACACCGAGGCCGACGTTCCCGACCAGCTCTCGGAGACGCTCGCCGACCTGCGGCGTTACGACGTCGTTCGCCTGCGCGTGGCCGGCCTCTCGGGTGACGAGGTCAGCGAGTTCGTCCGGCGCGCCGGAGGCGGTGAGCTCGGCCCCGAGCTGCGCGAGATGGCCCACTCGATCCGCGACCTGACGGACGGCAACGCTTTCCTGGTGTGCGAGCTCTGGCGCGCCCTCGTCGAAACCGGGGCCGTCGAGCTGGCCGACGGCGAGGTGCGAGTGATGCGCTCGCCCGCCGAGCTGGCCAGCCCCGAGAGCGTGCGCGAGGTGGTAAGCCAGCGTCTCGCACGCCTGGCGCCGGCTACAGCGGATCTGCTCGAGCTCGCCGCCACGGCAGGTGCGGAGTTCGAGCTCGACGTCGTCCGCCGTGCCGCCGGAGTCGGGGAACGCGAGCTCCTCGCGGCGCTGGACGAGGCGGTCCGCAGCGGGATGATCGAGGAATCGCCGGCGCCGGGCTTGGCCTGGCACTTCACCCACGAGCTCATGCGGCGCGCGCTCTACGACCGTCTCTCGTCGGTGCGGCGTGCGGAGCTTCACCTTCAGGTCGGCGAGGCACTGCAGGCCACCGGGTCTCGCTCCGGCCGCGTGCTCGCCGACCTCGCCCACCACTTTGCCTCGGCCGCGCCCTTCGGCGACACCGAGCGGGCGGTCGAGTACAACGTGCTGGCGGCGCGCGCGGCCATGGGGGCGCTGGCCTTCGACGAGGCGGCGGGGCGCCTGCGAACCACATTGGAGCTCGGCATCGAGAGCCCGGCCGAACGCGCGCAGCTCTTCCTCGATCTCGGCACCGCCTGCCATCGCGGCGGCAAGGCGGTCGATGCGCTCGAGGCGTTTCGTGCGGCGGGCGATATCGCCCGCGCGCAGGGCGACGCGCAGGTGCTGGCGCGCGCTGCGACCGGCTACGAGGAGGCGTGCTGGCGACCCGGCATGGCGGAGGAGGGCGCTGCCGAGCTGCTGGAGGAAGCCGCGGCGCTACTCCCCGCCGAGGGCTCGAGGCTCAGAGTAGGGCTGCTCGCCGGGCTGGCGCGCGCCCTTGACTTCCGAGGCGAGCATGAACGTGGTGCGGTGGTCCGCGCGAGCGCGATCTCGATGGCGCGAGAGCTGGGCGACAGCGCCGGACTGGCCACCGTCCTCATGCGCTCCTACTGGTCGCGCGGGATCACTTCGATCGAGTCGATACTCGACATGCTCACCGAGGCCACCGAGCTCGGCGAGGAGCTGGGCAACACCGAGATCCGCTCCGAGGCGATGGCCTGGCGTGTCCCGGCCTTCGTCGCCCTGGGCGACCTCCAGTCCGCACGGGCCGCGATTCCGTTGTTGCGCGAAACCGCCGAAAAGACCGCGCAACCCTTCATGCTGCACGTGGCCGAGCACTACGGCTCGGCCATCGCGCTGTGCGACGGGCGCCTGGTGGAGGCCGAGGAACTGGCCCGGCGCTCGCATGAATGGAGCCGGCTGCTGACCGGCCGCGACGCGTCGGGCGTGTACGGCATCCAGATGTTCAGCGTCCGCCGCGAGCTCGGACGCCTGGCCGAGCTCGCCCCGCTGATCAGGATCCTGGCCGCTGACGCCCGGCGCGACGGGCCCTGGCAGCCCGGCCTCGTGGCGATGCTCGCCGAGCTCGGAATGGAGGAGGAGGCGAGGCGCGAGCTGGCCCGGCTGGTCGCGGACGGTCTCGATCCGTTCCGCGAGTCCCTCTGGCTGGCCGCGCTCACCTACCTGACCGACGCGTGCTGGGAGCTCGGCGACGAGAGCGTGGCGGCGCTGGTGTACCCGGAGCTCGAGCCACTCGGCGGCACGAACGTGATGATCGGCCACCTCGTCTCCTGTTACGGGGCCACCGACCGCTACCTGGGCATGCTCGCCGCCACGCTCGGCGAGTCCGGGGCCGCTCAGGAGCACTTCGAGCGCGCGCTGCAGCTCAACCGGCGCATGGGCGCGTCGACCTGGGTAGCGCGTACTGCGTACGCGTACGGACGCTTCCTCCTGGCGGACGGAGGAGACCGGGCCCAGGCCGAGGCGCTACTCGGCGAGGCGGCCGCGCTGGCCGAGCAGATCGGCATGGCGGGGATCGTGGCCAGGGTTCGCTCACTCGGGGCGCCCTGCGCTCCGGCCGGCCTCCCGGACGAGCTCTCCCCGCGCGAGGCCCAGATCCTGGGCCTCGTGGCCCAGGGGCTTAGCAACCGGGCGATCGGGCAGACGCTCTCGATCAGCGAGCACACGGCGGCGAACCACGTGCGCAGCATCCTGCGCAAGACGAACTGCGCCAATCGCACCGAGGCCGCCTCCTACGCGCACCGGCATGGACTCGCGCCGTCCTGAGGGCTACGCTTGCCGTCATGCCCCTTTACATGATCGAGCGCACCTTCGCCGACCAGCTCGACCTCACGGGCGAGGACGTCACGCTGATCGAGGAGATCAACGCCGACGAAGGCGTCCGCTGGCTGTTCTCGTTCCTGAGCGCGGACCGGCGGCGCACCTACTGCCTCTACGAGGCGCCCTCCCCCAAGGAGATCGAGGCTGCGGCCCGGCGGGCGAACATCTCGGTCGACGAGGTGGTCGAGGTGGGTGCCGCGGCGCCGGAGCTGTCGGGCCGGCTGCGGGACTGGGCCGAGTCCGTTCCCGCGGCCTAGGCGAACGGGTCCAGCGACGCCAGGTAGTGGCGCAACAGCGGATCGATGATCAGCCAGCGCCCGCGTGCCTCGTGCTCGACGATGCCGCTGTCGCGCAGCAGCTTCAGCACCCGGTCGCGCACTCCTGGGTGGATGCGCCGCGGCGGCGACTCCCCCTCGGCCAGCGCGCGCGCCACGGCGAGGCCGTACTTGTGCAGCAGACGGATCCGCTCCACCACCTGCTCCATCGTCGGGCGATCACCTTCGAGCGCGCGTTCGAAGCCCAGCCGAACGAGGTCGAGGTCGATCGCCCGAGTCTCGAGCTCGATCGACACGAGATGGGTCTGCTGGGCGATTCTCATGGTGGCCCGGGGGTGCCCTCCGCCTAGCTCCACGATCCGCTCGAGTGCCGGCGCAGCGACCGTGCAGTCATCGGCCGCGAAGCGCTCGCCGAGCCCGCGGCGCCACTCCGTCTCGGTGATCGGCCGCAGCGAATAGAAGCTGCCGAAGCCGCTGAAGGCGCGGCGCGACGGCGCGAACAGGTCGCGCACCACGTGCTCGATGCTCCCGGCAAACAGATAGCTGACCGAGGACGAGCGCTGGAAGATCGCGCGCATCCGGTTGGTCACGGCGTCCGGGTCGCCGTAGGGGCGACGGGCCGAGGCCACCTCCTGGATCTCGTCGAAGAACAGCAGCAGACGCCTGCCGTCGACGCTCGCCACGCGGTCGGGCAGCTCCAGCGCGAGGTCGAGCGCCCGCTCGGGATCCTGGGCGGCGAGGCCCGGAGTCAGTGCGATCTCCACGCCCTCCCCCAACTCGCCCACCATGCGCAGCACGGCGCGGCCCTGGGCCGCCGAGAGCGCCGCCCGGCCCGCGCTGCGCGCCCGGCGTAGCGCCCGGTGGGCAGCGGAACGGTTGGCGATCACCGCGCCGGCCACCGCCTCGGCCAGCTCGGCCGCATCGGATACGCGGAACAGGTCGACCTTGGCCGTGTAGGCCCCGCGGCGGCGCGCCCGCCCCAGGGCGGCCTCGCAGACACTGGTCTTGCCCGTGCGGCGCGGGCCGGCCACGATCAGATGGGTGCCCGCCTCGAGACGGGTGGCAATCTCCTTGACGTCGTCGCGACGGCCGATCAGCTGACTGGCCGGGATGGGAGAATCGCTCGGGAAGAGGTCGCCGCTGGCCTGGCGCATGATGGGAGATCATAGCCCATCTACACATTGTCTGTGTAAGCCGTACACTTGATCTGTGTAATACGGATTGGCGGTGAGCGGCCCGGGTAGCCTCAGGTGGATGGCCAACCGCCTGGCACGCGAGACCTCGCCGTACCTGCTTCAGCACAAGGACAACCCAGTGGACTGGTTCCCTTGGGGTGAGGAGGCGCTGGCGCGCGCACGCGAGGAGGACCGGCCCCTGCTCCTTTCAATCGGATACTCCGCCTGCCACTGGTGTCATGTGATGGAGCGGGAGTCCTTCGAGGACGAGCAGACGGCCGCCCTCATGAACGAGCGGTTCGTGCCCATCAAGCTCGACCGCGAGGAAAGGCCAGACCTCGACTCGATCTACATGGAGGCCTGCCAGGCGATGACGGGGTCCGGCGGCTGGCCGCTCAACGTGTTCCTGACCCCGGATCAGGTCCCCTTCTACGCCGGGACCTACTTCCCGCCCGAGCCTCGCTCGGGAATGCCGAGCTGGCGGCAGGTGCTCGAGGCCGTCGCCGAGGCCTGGGACGAGCGCCGCGACGAGATCCGCGCCGGCGCCGGCCGCGTAGCCGAGCGGCTGCGCGGAGGCGCGCTCCTGTCGCCGTCGGAGCAGCCGCTCGATCCCGCCGAGCTCGACCTGGCGGTGGAGAACCTGCGCGCGAGCTACGACCCGGCCCACGGCGGCTTCGGCAGCGCGCCCAAGTTCCCTCCGGCCTCGACGATCGAGTTCCTGCTGCGCCGCGGCGAGACCGAGATGGCCGCTCACACCCTTCAGAACATGGCCTCCGGAGGAATGTACGACCAGGTGGGCGGCGGCTTTGCGCGCTATTCCGTCGACCCCTTCTGGCTCGTACCGCACTTCGAGAAGATGCTCTACGACAACGCTCTGCTGGCGCGTGCCTACCTGCACGGCTGGCTCGTCACGCGCAACGACCTGTTCCGCGAGGTCGCCGAAGAGACGCTCGACTGGGCGCTGAAGGAGATGCGCGGTCCCGAGGGCGGCTTCTACTCCGCACTCGACGCGGACTCCGAGGGCGAGGAGGGCCGGTTCTACGTGTGGACCGTCGACGAGCTGCGCGAGGCGCTGGCCGGCGAGCCCGATGCCGACGAGGCGATCGCCTGGTTCGGGGCGACCGACCGCGGCAACTTCGAAGGCCGCAACATCCCCGTGCGCGGCCCGGGCCGGCCCGAGCGCCGCGAGGAGTGGCGCCGCCGCCTGTACGACGTGCGCTCACAACGCGTGTGGCCCGGCCTCGACGACAAGCGCCTCACCGCCTGGAACGCGCTGTTGATCTCCGCCCTGGCCGAGGCGGGCGCCGTGCTCGAGCGGCCCGACTACCTCGACGCTGCCCGCACGGCGGCCGACTTCGTGCTGCGCGAGCTGCGCGACGACCAGGGCCGGCTGTTGCGCTCGTGGAAGGACGGCGAGGGCAAGCTGAACGCCTACCTGGAGGACCACGCCTTCCTGCTCGAGGCCCTGCTCACGCTCTATGAGGCGAGCTTCGAGCCGCGCTGGTTCGGAGAGGCGCGCGTGCTGGCCGACACCATGATCGCTCGCTTCGCCGATGACGAGAACGGCGGCTTCTTCGAGACCTCGACTGACCACGAACGGCTCGTCGCCCGGCGCAAGGACCTAGAGGACCACCCGATCCCCTCCGGCAACTCGAGTGCCGCGTACGGCCTCCTGCGCCTGGCCGCGCTCACCGGCGAGCACTCCTACGAGGAGCGCGGAGTGTCCGTGCTGCGACTCCTTCACGAGCTGGCCCCCAAGCATCCCCAGGCCTTTGGGCATCTGCTCCAGGCGCTCGACTTTCACCTCGCTGCGGTCAAGGAGGTGGCGCTGGTGGGCGAGGAGCTCGATCCGCTGGAGCGGGTGGTCCGAGAGGCGTTCCGGCCGCATCTCGTCTTGGCCGGCGGGGAGCCCCACGGAGTACCGCTGCTCCAGGGCCGCGAGCCGCTGGGCGGCCGGGCGGCCGCCTACGTGTGCGAGCACTTCGCCTGCCGCGCCCCGGTCACCGAGCCCGAGGAACTCGAGCGTCTGCTCGGGTGAGAAGCGCGGGGGCGCTGCCGGCGATCACGGGGCTTCTCGCCGCCGCGGCAGGGCTGGGCGCGCCGGCGGCGCAGACGCTCGAGCGCCCGGACGCTCGGGCCATGGCCGCGCGGCTCTCCTCGTGGGGCCCGCGCCCTGCGGCGAGCCCAGCGGAGGCGCGCGCCCAACGCCTGGTCGCGCGCGAGTTCGCAGGGGCCGGCCTGCGCGTCGCGATCCAGCCTTTCGAGGTGCCGGGACGGGGCCACTCACGCAACGTGATCGGCGTATTCGACGGCCCCCGCAGCTGCCTGCGCATCGTCATGGCACACGCGGACTCCCCTCCCGGCGCGCCCGGCGCCAACGACAACGCCTCCGGCGTGGGCGTGATCGTCGAGCTGGCGGGCCGGCTGCTTGGGATCGACCCGGCCTGCGACGTCTGGCTCGTGGCCACCGGGGCCGAGGAACGCGTCTACACCGGCTCACCCGACCATCTCGGCGCGCTGGCCCTGGCCCGCCGCGCCCGTGCGCGCGGCGGCGAGCGCCGGCTCGACTGGGCGCTGTCGCTCGACGAGGTGGGTCGTGACCGGCCCTTCTGGCTACGCTCGCCCGTCACCGGCCCGCGCCGCCGGGTGGAGGGCGCCCTCCTGGCCGCCGCACGGCGAGCCCGGGTGCCGGTGCGCTGGGTGCGCGACGAGGGCAGCGGCAACTCCGACCACCGCGAGTTCGAGCTGAGCGGGCTGCCCGCCGCCAAGCTCGGGGTGGGCGCCGGCGGCGAGCCCTGCCGCCACAGCGCGTGCGATGTGGCGGCGAGGCTCGACCCCGTCTCGCTGCGCCAGGCCCGGCGCCTCAGCGCCGAGGCCCTCCGCAGTCCCTAGAGGACTACGAGGTGACGAGCGTCCGCTCGCGCTCGTCGCCCGCGCCGTCGGTCTTCGCCAGCTGCGAGGGCCACCAGATCTTCGGCCCCAGCTTGAACACGATTGACGGGACGAGCACGCTGCGCACCAGGAAGGTGTCGAGCAGCACCCCGAAGGCCACCACGAAGCCGATTTCCGTCAGGAACACGAGCGGCAGCACCGCCAGCACCGAGAAGGTGCCGGCCAGCACGATGCCGGCGCTGGTGATCACCCCGCCGGTTACGGCCAGCGCGCGCAGCATCCCCTCGCGGGTGCCATGCTTGAGCGTCTCCTCCCGGGCACGGGCCATCAGGAAAATGTTGTAGTCCACGCCCAGGGCCACCAGGAACACGAAGGCGAACAGCGGCAGCGACGGGTCCGATCCGGGGAAGTCGAAGACCAGGTCGAAGACCAGGTAGCCGACGCCGAGTGCGGCCAGGAAGCTCAGGATCACCGTGGCGATCAGGATGAGTGGCGCCACCACGGCCCGTAGGAGCAGGACGAGGATCAGGAACACCACGATGAGCACGATCGGCGGGATCACGATGGAGTCCCAGGCGGCGGCCTCGCGCACGTCGAACTCCACGGCACTCGGTCCGCCCACCACGGTGCCCTCCACTGCGCCCGAGGCGGCATCCCTGATCGGTTCGATCAGGTCGAAGGCCGCGGTGGAGTAGGGCCTCGGAATCAGTGTGGCCTGGACGAGCGTGCCCTGCTCGCCCTCGGCCACGGGCGGCGACACCGCCTCGATTCCGTCCGTGTCCTCCAGCGCAGCGGTCACCGCCTGCACGTCACCGCCGGGGGGCACGATCACGTCGGCGGGCGCGCTGGCCCCGGCCGGGAAGCTCTTGGCCAGCAGGTCCTGCCCCTCGACCGACTCGACTGAGGTGCGGTAGCTGTCATTGGTGGTCAGGTCGGTGGAGAAGAAGGCCAGCCCGGCGCACATCACGAGCAGCACCACGAGCGAGCTGATCATGACCCGCGCGGGTTGCGCCGCCACCCGGTCGCCCACCCGCTTCCAGAAGCCATGGGTGGCGTCGGCCACCTTCTCGTGCTTGGTGCGCCGTACCTCGTAAGGCTTGAAGATCGCGCGGTCAACCGGGTCGAGAGCCAGGTTGGGGATGCGCACCTTGCCGAGCGTGACGAGGAAGACCACGGTCTTGATCAGCCAGCCGATGATGAAGAACGGGAACAGCAGGCAGGCGAACGCGACCGGCACCAGGGCCGTGAAGCTCGAGCCCTCGATGATGCGCTTGCCGAGCCCGCTCTGGCCCACGTTGTCCGGCACCGTCCAGGTCTCGGTGTGCGGCACGAAGGGCCAGAAGGCCCGCCGTCCGTAGATGGTCAGCAGCGCCGGCAGCAGCGTCAGCATCGAGATGGCAGCGCAGCCCACGCCGAGGGCGCCGATCGGCCCGAGGCCTGCGGTGCCGTTGACCTTGGCGATCGTGAGGCAGAGCAGGGCCGCGATGACCGTGGCCGCCGAGGCGAACACGGCGGGGCCGGCGGAGCGCATCGCGGCCGCCATGGCCTCGTGGCGGTCCAGGGTGTGGTGGAGCTCCTCGCGGTAGCGCGACACGATCAGCAGCGCGTAGTCGGTGCCGGCGCCGAGCACCAGCACGGACATGATCGAGCTCGACTGGCCGTTGATGATCACGCCCAGCTCGGATATGCCGTAGCCGATGGAGCGCGCGAGCAGCTCGGCGAAGATGACCGCCAGCAGCGGGATGAACAGGAAGATCGGCGAGCGGTAGATCAGGATCAGCAGGACGATCACCAGCGACAGGGCCGCCAGCAGCAGGGTCCCGTTGATGCCCTCGAAGACCTCGATGGCGTCGGCGGCATAGCCCGCGCCGCCGGTGAGCTTCACCTCGAGTCCGCCACCCGGATCGGAGACCGTGTCGCGCCAGAACTGGACGGGGTCGAGCAGGCTGTCCGCCTCGCCGTCGCCCTTCAGGTAGGCGGTGATGATCGCCGCCTTGCCGTCCTCGGAGCAGATCGGGCCGACGAACGGCGAGTAGTCCCCGGGCTGCCCCGGGATCGGCGTGGTGGGCCCCGCGCAGCCTTCGGGCTGGGCACCGCCGGCGGGCGCCTGGCCTCCACCGCCGGCGGAGTCGGCGCCGCCCTCCTTGCCGCCCGACGCGGCTGTCGCGCCGTCGGCCACCACGGCGGGGAAGCGCTCCTCGGTGAGGCGGCCGACGTCGGAGATGATCTTCTGGCGGTCTGCGGGAGTGAGCCCGCTCTCGCGCCGATAGAGGATGACCGCGGGTGCCAGCTCCCCGCCCTGGAGCTCCTCGGCGGCGCTCAGGACCTTCGTCGACTCGGCGTCGCCGGGCAGGAACGAGGTGGACTCGTTGTCCTCCGCATCGGTGAACTTGCCCGGCAGGTTCGCCCCGAAGGAGATGAACATCCCGAGCAGCCAGATTCCGAGCACCACCCATTTGGCGCGGCGGCCGGCGGCCAGAGTGAAGATCGAGCGGCGTTCCGAGTTCATGGGGGTGTACCTCTATCGAGACGTATCTTGATTGTCAAGATATTTAGCCGTTAAGATTTTGCGACGTGGCCACTCCCGCTGAACTGCTTACGGCGCTGCGTCGCTTCGGGTTGGAGAATGACCGGTTTGACGCGATCGTGGCGCGCCGCCTCGGTGTCGGGTCGGCGGAGTTCAAGGCCATGGACCACATCCAAGCAGCCGGCTCGATCACGCCCGGGCACCTGGGTGACCGCATGGCCCTTAGCTCAGGGGCCGTCACCGCGCTGCTGGACCGGCTCGAGCGGCTCGGCTGGGTTCGCCGCGAGCCTCACCCCAGCGACCGTCGCTCGGTGATCGTACGCCGCGCCGCCGGCACCATGAACGCGGGCGAGCGTATCTACATGCCGATGGCCGAGCGCCTGGCGGCCGCAGCGGGGAAGATGACCGACGCCGAGCGCGAGGCCTGCGTTCGCTTCCTGGAGGCCGCCGCCGAGCAGGTGGCCGAGCGGGCTACAGAATTGAGAGGTAGCGGTCGAGCTCCCACTCGGTTACCTGTACCCGATAGTCCTCCCACTCCTGACGCTTGATCTCGATGTAGCGGTTGAAGATGTGCTCGCCGAACGTGCGTAGCACCAGCTCGGACTCGGCCGTGATCTCGATGGCCTCCCCCAGCGTCTCGGGAAGCTGCTCGATGCCCAGCCTGCGCCGCTCCTCCGGACTGAT
Source organism: uncultured Thermoleophilaceae bacterium (assembly GCA_963813495.1). Taxonomy (GTDB): domain Bacteria; phylum Actinomycetota; class Thermoleophilia; order Solirubrobacterales; family Thermoleophilaceae; genus JACVRW01. Next base: position 42,534 of record CAWEZC010000001.1, on the reverse strand, counting down.
GTGGTACAGGTTCTTCTCCATCGGCTCGGGCAGCTCGTAGCCCTTCTCGATTCCCTCGAGCCCGGCCGCCAGCAGGATGGCGAAGGTCAAATAGGGGTTGCAGGCGGGGTCGGGACAGCGCAGCTCCATGCGTGTCGCCTTCTCCTTGCCCGGGTGGTAGAGCGGCACGCGCACCAGGGCAGAGCGGTTGCGGCGCGACCAGGCGCAGTAGACCGGCGCTTCGAACCCGGGCACGAGCCGCTTGTAGGAGTTGACCCACTGCGCGAACACCGAGCAGATCTCGCGCGCATGCTTGAGCTGGCCGGCGATGAACGCCTTGCCCACGTCGGAGAGGAAGTACTGATCGTTCTCGTCGTAGAAGGCGTTCCTGCCGTCGCTGAACAACGACTGGTGGGTGTGCATTCCCGAGCCGTTCTCCCCGAACAGCGGCTTGGGCATGAAGGTGGCGTGCCAGCCGTACTTCATGGCGTACTCCTTGACCGTGATGCGGTAGGTCATGCAGTCGTCGGCCATCTTGAGGGCATCGGCGTAGCGCATGTCGATCTCGTGCTGGGAGGGGCCGACCTCGTGGTGGGTGTACTCCACGTGGATGCCGAGCTGCTCGAGCGCGAGCACGGTCTCGCGGCGGACGTCGGAGCCCGCATCGAGCGTGGTCAGATCGAAGTACCCGCCCTCGTCGAGGATCTCGGGCACGTGGTCGGCGGGCTTGGCGCTGCGGAAGTAGAAGAACTCGAGCTCGGGTCCCACGTAGAAGTTCGAGAAGCCCATCTGCTCGGCGCGCTCGAGCGTGCGTCGCAGCACATGGCGCGGGTCGCCCTCGTAGGGCTCGCGGCTGGGCGTGACGACGTCACAGAACATGCGAGCCACGCCCTTGTCCTCTGGGCGCCACGGGACCACCGCGAACGTGGTGGCGTCCGGCATGGCGATCATGTCCGATTCCTCGATCGCGTTGAAGCCCGTGACCGACGAGCCGTCGAAGCCCATGCCGCCCTCGAAGGCGTCCTCCAGCTCCGCGGCGTTGATCGAGAAGCTCTTGAGCTGGCCGAGAATGTCCGTGAACCAGAGGCGGACGAAGCGAATGTCGCTGTCCTCGACGAGTGCTTTTACATCGTCAGCGGTCTGCGGCTGGTCGGCCATGCGGCTCCTTCTGGGTGGCGTGCGGCGGCGTTCGGGAGGCGCGTAGGCTACGCGTCTACGCCCAGGCGCGCGCCCAGAGCTTCAGTGCACGGACCGCCGGCTTGAGAGCCTCGCCCTTCTCGGTCAGCGCGTACTCCACCTTGACCGGCATCTCGTCGATCACGCGGCGCTCGACGATGCCCTCGGCCTCGAGCTCCTTCATCCTCTCGGAGAGGAGCCGATCGGAGAGGTCGGGCACGAGCTGCTTGACCTCCGAGAAGCGGGCGGGCCCATCCATGAGCACGAAGAGGATGGCCCCGGTCCAGCGCTTGCCCACCAGCTCGACGGCGTGGTGATAGTGCTGGCAGCATGTGTCGCGGTGCAGCACCACGACCCGCTCTGAGGCCATGGAATACATCGTAGTCCTCTGCGCCACGGCCCGAGAACCTACGCGGCCTGGAGCAGGCGTGACTCTTCGCTCGAACCGTCCTTGGGCACATCGCCTGCGCGGGTGACCAGGTTCCCGAAGGTCGCCAGCGCCACGTGGGCGACCGCCTCGAGGATCTGCTCGTCGTCCCAGCCTGCCTCGCGCGTCTCCTCGAGCACGTGACGCGGCGGCGAGCCCTCCGTCTGCATGAGCGACTTGACGTAGCGCATCAGGACCGAGACCTTCTCGTCGCGCGAGTCGAACTCGCGGGCGAGGGCGATCTCATCGAGGCCCAGGCCGGCGTCCCGAGCGGTTCGCTGAAGCGTCGACAGCGCGTACTCGCTCTGCTGATGCTCGGCGACCGCCAGCGCGATGCGCTGCTGAGTCGCGTAGGGCAGCGCGCCGTGACGGAGCTCGGAGCGCAGCCGCGCGTAGCCGCGCAGCACGGCGGGCGATCCCGCGAGCACGCCGATGAAGTTCGGGAGCTGGCCACCGCCCGACAGCGCACCCTTGAGAATCGGAACGCTGCGCTCGGGAGCGGTGAGCTCGTCGTGGACCTGGAACCTGCTCTCCTTCGTCTTCATGCGCTTCTCTTTCTGCGTACGACTTACCTGCGGTAAGTGTAGTGGGGAAATGGAGTGCTTTCCACTCCAATCCGAGTACGGAAGAGGGCCACACCCGGATGCGTGGCTGAGCGCCCGGTCGGGCGAACAGCCACCCGGGATCGGCAAGCGCGGAGGGCTCAACGGCCATCCGGCCGGCGGCTCCGGATCAGACCTGCCGGCTCAGGCGTGCGCGGTCCCGGCGGCCACGGCCACCAGGAAAAGGCCCAGCAGGAACGCCCACAGGGCGATCCGGTCCGGCTGGGCCATCTGGCTGTCCATCACCGAGGGCCGGCGCCGTGCGGGCGTGGGACGGCCGGTGATCGTGATCGTGCGCCGCTCGGCCTGGCCCACCGCGGTCACGGCAGCGGGGGCGGGAGCCGGCGTGCTGCGCTCGAAGCGCCGCGGCCCACGATGGGTGGCGTCCTCGTTCGGGCGCAACTCCTCGACGGTGCCCTCCTCGCCCGAGGCCGCATCCTCTCCCTCGCTCCGGCCCGGACGACGCTCTGCAGCCTCGATCTTGCGCTCCCACTGGAGGAGCACGGCCTCGCGGCTCATGTCTTGCTGGTCATCCTCAGGCAGGACGCGGGCACCGGCTGTCGGCATCGGCTCTCTTTCGGTTCGCCTGCGGGGTTAGCTGACGGGCTCGCGCTGAAAGAGCTGCGCTACGCGGACCTCCGCGACTCGCCCCCGGCCATGCGGCCAACGGGTCCCCCACGCCCCAAATTCCGCTTGGGACCTCGGCTTGGATGGACGCGGCCATGCTAGCAGCAGACAATATGGGCCGGACGGAAGAGCCCGCAGCTTCCGGACGTTTTGCAAGAGATCTGTCAACGGGAGGATTTCCGCGGCGCAGCGCGACGTTTCTGCGCTACTGACCGGCGACCTTCGACACGTATGCGGCCACGTCCTCCGCGTCCTGTCCCTCATAGATGTTGGCCGGCATCTGGTCCTGGCCGCTGCCGCCACGTCTGATCGCGTTGAGCACGCGCTCCTTGGTCACGCCGCCCAGCTCGTCGAGGTCCGGTCCCGTCACGCCCTGTGCGTTGACCGCGTCGAGGTTGTGGCAGCTCTTGCAGCTCTGCACGAAGAGCTCCTTGCCGCGCTCCTCGCTCGTCGTGATCTCCTCCGTGCGCAGGCTGCCCACGCCGCCCTCGGCCTCGCCGCGATTGGCGATCACGACGGCCGGCACCGCCACGCCGAGCAAGAGATAGGCGAGCACGATGGTGAAGGTGAAGAGCTTGCCCCCGCGAGTCAGGTAAGCCTCTCGAGCCGCCGCCGGGCCTCCCGAGAAGGCGATAAAGGCGACCCCCAGACCCAACAGGACGAAGGGGGCCAGAATGAACAGGACTTCCATCGGCGCGGGACTTTACCGGCCTCGCTCGACGGGGCTTCCAGGCTGGCGCGGGCGAACTACGCGGCGGCTGCCGCGGCCCGCCGGGCGCGCTTCCAGCTGCCGTAGGCGGCGAAGACCTGATCGAGCCCGGGCAGGTCCTCGTCGTCGGCGCTCTGCTGCTGGTAGTCGACCATGAGCAGCCGCTCCGGGCGTGCTCCAACCGTACCGGCCACCTGGCGGATCGCGAGGCAGATCTCGTCGTTGCTCACGGTTCTGTCTATGCCCGAGCGCTTGGCTTCGTGAGCGAATACGCCTGCCGCGCTGCCCCGCGCACCGGGCTCCGAGGACGGCTCCGCCCGTGCCCGGCCTGCCCCGACGAGCAGGCGGCAATGGGGACAGCGCGTCGGATCCTTGGGCCAATCCCGGCCGACCCGCTTGTCGAGCAGCAGGTGGCAATGCGGGCAGTACGCGTCAGCGGCTGCGCGCGACGTCCGTGTCTTTGTTGCAGTCTGCGTCATGTGCGCCCCTCTCGTTCCTAGCCGCTTTCTGAGGGGCGCAAACCCGAATGTAGAAAGGACCCCCGATCGGGGGTCCTTTCCGTAGCCGACCGTTAAGCCGGATCCTGTCGTGAGCAGCCATCCATCTCGCCCGCCGGACGGTCCCAGAGGGTCCGCCGCCGGACGGAGCCTTACGGCCCTGCGGCCTACCTGGAGCTCGGCGGGCAGCGTCGACGCTCCTGCTTGGCCTTGCACCGGGTGGGGTTTGCCTGGCCGCCGCGTCGCCGCGACGCCGGTGCGCTCTTACCGCACCTTTTCACCCTTGCCGGCACCGGGCTCACGTGCGGCCCGGCGCTTGGGCGGTTTGTTTCTGTGGCACTTTCCCGCGGGTTTCCCCGGGTCGGTCCCCCGACCACCCTGCCCTGCGGTGTCCGGACTTTCCTCGAGGGGCCGGTTGTCTCTCCGACCTCCCCGCGGCTGCTTGGCCGGCACGTCAATGGTAGGGGCGCATGCACGCGGCGTCGACCCGTGACATCACGGGTTCTGTGACCAACGACTCACACAGACCGCCGCGAAAACCGGAAAGTGGTCGGCGACGGGCGAATGGAGTCGTCCGATCAGCCAGATCGTGCGAAGAACACTCCGACCCTCACGGACTCAGGAGATCAAGGAACGAGATGCCGCCCCCTCAGGCCCTAGAGAACGTCGCTTCGCACCCGGCCGAGCCGGCTGCTCCCGCCATAGAGAACCTCGGTTCGCACCCGGCCGAGCCGGCTGCTCCCGCTATCGCAGTAAGCGACTACGAGCTCGGCCGCGACGTCGCCCCCGCGTCCGGCACCGGCTCGTTCGCTCCCATCCGCCCCGACAGGCTCACGGTGTGGCCCAGCGACGACGGCTCCTTCGGAATCGCCGTGCGCTGGCAGGGACGCCAATGCATCCTGCGTGCCGTGGTGGTGCGCCGCCTGCTCACCGAAGCGGGCTTCCCGGCCACGGCGGGCAACTCGATCGACGGCCGGACCTGGGAGGTCACGGTCAGCCGGGTGCCCGCGGACCAAGTGTCGAAGATCATCGAGACCTACATCTGGTAGCGCCTACCTCCCTCCGGGCGCGACCTACGAAGCGAAGGGGCTGCGCGGCCCCGATCCGGACCGCGCAGCCCTGACGCTTCGCTTCACCTCAGCCGAGCCGGGTCCCGCAGCTCCCGCATTCGCCGCCCCCGGCCACGCGCGTCATTCGCGCGCGGCACAGCGGGCACTCGGCGGCGCCGTCGGCGTGAAGCGAGCGCCAGACCCCCTGCAGCCGCTCCTCCAGCGTCATCCCGCCGCCCGGCGATCGACCCCGCTTTGCAGTCTCCCCCGCCGGCCGGACCGGGCGTTCGAGCAGTGCGCTGGTCATGCCATCCTCCGGCAGACGCCCACCACGCGGCCGAGCAGCTTCACGTCGCGGCTGAGGATGGGCTCGAGTGCGTCGTTCTCGGGCTGCAGGCGAACGTGGTCCTTCTCCCTGTAGAAGCGCTTGACCGTTGCCTCCTCCCCCACCAGCGCGACGACGATCTCGCCGTCAGTGGCCGTCTCCTGCGGGCGAACGACGACGTAGTCGCCCTCGAAGATCCCGGCGTTGATCATCGAGTCGCCCTTCACGCGCAGCACGAACTCGCCCTCGTCGCCGCCCGCGATCGGCGGCACCGTGACGTACTCCTCGATGTTCTGCTCGGCCAGCAGAGGCTGGCCGGCGGCCACCTGCCCGACCAGCGGCAGGCCGGTTGACGTGACAGCGGACCTGGCCCTGTCCACCAGCACCTCTATGGCCCGCGGCTTGGTGGGATCGCGGCGCAGCAGCCCGAGCTTCTCGAGGTTGGCCAGGTGTGCATGCACCGTGGACGAGGACGTGAGCCCAATCGCCTTGCCGATGTCGCGGACGGTGGGCGGGTAGCCATGGTCCGCGCGATAGCTCTTGACGAAGTCGAAGATCTCCTGCTGACGTTTGGTGAGGTTCAGCTCGACCATCAAAGCCCCCCTGCGAAGCCGTCTCGATTGCCTGATCCGAACATGTGTTCGCAGACTACCCCGGCTATCGGACGGCATCAAGCGCCGGGCGGGAAACGGCAGGGCCGGCTCTATACTCAGCGCCCTACGCGCCTGTGGCGGAACTGGTAGACGCGCAAGGTTGAGGGCCTTGTGGCCCATTTGGGCCGTGGGAGTTCGAATCTCCCTGGGCGCATCGGAGGGCCGCGCAAGGCGCGAGCTCTTCCGGGCGGTGAGGAGGGCGCAGCAGGCGCCGTCCAGCGGAACCCTTGTCCCACGGACAGCCGATCGTGTATACGGAGACGGTCGAGTCGAAAGGGCATCGCAGGGGCGAGATCATTCGCCGGCGGGTGACGGCCGAGATCGAGGGTCGCTTCGTCGTCTTCCTGATCGGCATGCGGATCAACAAGCTCTGGAGGTATGGAAGTGGGCGCCCATCCCCTCCGCGATGTCGAGGATGATCCGTGAGCTCGAGCAGAGGCCCGAATCCGGCTTCCTGGGTGCCAGCAGTTACTTCGGCGGGCTGCGCCAACCGACGCTGGTCCAGTACTGGCGCTCCTTCGAGCAGCTGGAAAGCTATGCGCGCAACCGCGACGCCGCCCATTGGCCCGCCTGGGTGGATTTCAACAAGCGGGTTGGGTCAAGCGGCGACGTCGGCATCTGGCACGAGACCTATTTGGTCCCCCCGGGCGGCTACGAATGCATCTACCACAACATGCCGGCGACCGGTCTCGGCGCCGTGGCGCGCATCGTTCCCGCCGCCGGCCGCAAGGCGACGGCTGCGAGCCGTGCCGGGGTTCGTCCCGAGTCCTGACGCCTCAGGAGACGCCGCTCTCCACCGGTGCCGCCCGGCGCTGCGGTGCGGCCCCGCGCTCGCGCTCGTCCTGGCGCTCCGGCGAGATGCGCACCACGTTCCTGGCCACTCCCAGCTTCTCCAGTGCCGTGATCACGAGCGCGGAGGGATCGAGCTCCCAGCGGCGCAGGCCGTGGGCGGCCGAGCGCGGGAAGGCATGATGGTTGTGGTGCCAGGACTCGCCGAAGGAGGGCAGCGCCAGCCAAAAGACGTTCGTCGACTGATCGTCGGTCTCAAAGCGCCGGTTACCGAGGAAATGGCACACCGAGTTGACGCTCCAGGTCACGTGATGGACCAGGAAGATGCGCACGAGCCCGCCCCACAGGAGGCCGGTGGCGGCCCCGGCGAGCGTGCCGGTGAGCGCCCATCCGGCGAGCGCGGGAACGAGCAGGCTGAGCAGCACCAGCGCTGGGAAGCGCCGGTTGATGAGGCGCATTCCGCGGTCCTCGGCGAGGTCGCGGGCGTACTTGCGGCCGGCCTGACCCTGATGCTCGAGCAGCCAGCCGACGTGGGCGTGCCAGAGCCCCCGCAGAACCCCTGAGGGCCCGTCGCCGTGCCCGACATGAGGGCTGTGCGGGTCGCCCTCCTCGTCGGCGTGCGCGTGATGCTTGCGGTGGTCGGCGACCCAGTTGATCACGGGGCCCTGCACGGCCATCGAGCCGAGCACCGCGAAGGTGTACTCGACCGGCTTGGCGACCTGGAACGAGCGATGGGTCAGCAGGCGATGGAAGCCGACCGTGACACCGAGGCCGGTGAGCACGTACATGACGGCCAGAATGGCGAGGTCCGTGGCTGAGACCGCGCTGTTCCAGAGCAGCACGATGGCGGCAAGGGTGGCGGCGAAGGGCAGCACGACGGCCCCGAGGTTGACTTGCTTCTCGATCCGGGTCATTGAATGGACGATATGTAGGAACCCTCGTGTGTACTAGGGTTTCGGACGCAGCTTTCCCGGTTGTTTTGCGCACTTGAGTGACAAGAACTGCCAACACCGAGCCGTGGCGAAACCTCCCCGCCGAGGTGGCCGACGTGATCGAGCCCGAGCTGTCGGACGTGACGACCGCGATCCTGACCACGATCGCGCGCGAGGTGCCCGAGTACGCCCGTCCCTTCGAGGGGGCCTTCGGGCGCGGGGTACGCACCGGCGTCACCGAGGCGCTGCGCCAGTTCGTGGCCCTGATTCGCGACCCCGACGCCGGGCGCGAGCCAGGGCGCGACGTGTACGTGACCCTCGGGCGCGGCGAGCTGCGCCAGGGCCGAACCCTCGATGCGCTCCAGTCGGCGTACCGGGTCGGCGCGCGCGTGGCGTGGCGCCGCCTGGCCGACGCCGGCCGCCGGGCCGAGCTCGATGCGGAGGTGCTGAGCACGCTGGCCGAATCGATCTTCGCGTACATCGAGGAGCTGTCCGCCGACTCGGTGGAGGGCTACGCCGAGGCGCGCTCGGAACGCGAGGGGGAGCGCCAGCGCCGCCGCCGTGAGCTGATCGCGCTCCTGCTGCGCGAGACACCGCCGGCCGAGGACGCCGAGCTGCGAGCCGCGGCGCAGCGCGCGGGCTGGCGGCTGCCCCGCAGCGCTGCCGCACTGGCCTGCCCCCAGGAAGCTCTCGACCGGGTCGCCCGGCGCCTGCCGCCGGATGCGTTGAGCGCCTCCGTGAGCAACCTCGGCTGTGCCGTGCTGCCCGACCCGGACGGGCCGGGGCGCGTCGCGCAGATCATCAAGGCCGCCGAAGGCACCGGCGCCGCGCTGGGTCCCGGCGGGCCGCTGGACGAGCTGGCCGAATCGTGGGCGCTTGCGCGCAGCGCGCTGCGCGCCTTCGGGGACCGGGCGATCGAGGCCGGTGGTCCGGTGCGGGCCGACGACCGCCTCAGCGATCTCCTGCTCTACGAGAATCCGCGCCTGGTGGAGCGGATCGCGCGGCGACGGCTGGCCGCCTTCGAGGAGCTCACCCCCAAGGCCCGCACCCGGATGGAGGAGACCGCATTGGCCTACGTGCGCCGGCAGGGCAACGCCGCCGCCATGGCCGCGTCGCTGAACGTGCACCCGCAGACGGCTCGCTACCGGCTCGCGCGCCTGCGCGAGCTACTGGGCGACCAGCTCGACGATCCGGAGGCGCGCTTCGAGCTCGAGCTGGCGCTACGAGCTAGGCTCGTCGACCATGGATGAACAGCCGGTCCTCAACCGCATAGAAAGCCTCGTGGAAGAGGAGCACCACCTCTGGCGGGCCAGCGAATCCGGCGGCCTCACCGACACCGAGCACCAGCGGCTGCATTCGGTGCAGCGGGAGCTCGACGAGTGCTGGAAATCGCTGCGGCTGAGGCGGGCGGGCGTCGATCGCCCGTTGGCCGACAGCGAGGTGCCCGATCCCCCCAACGAGTTCGACGGCCCGAACCCCGAGCCGCCTCACCTCGAGCACGGCGTGCACGACGATCAGCCGGCGCCGGATCCGGACGTCAACCCCAACGTGCCTTAGCCCGCGCGGTGCCCCGGTCGCCACCGGCGGCTAGTGCGCTCTGTGACGTACCCCTCACACACCGGCTCCCCAAAGCGGGACGCTTCCTGGCGTACACCCCCTGTACACCCCCTGGAGGTCTCGCATGAATTCCGCCCTGCCCCTGGCCTATGCCGCACAGCAGTTCCATTCGGGTGAGAGCAGCTATCGGCGCATGGAGCGCCAGCCACGGCGAGTCGCTGGGCGCCGTCGCAGGCGCCGCCTGCCCGCGCTGCTGCCGCGCCCCGCCGGCGCGCGCTTCGCCTTCCTGGGCCGGCGCCTCGCCGCGGGGCGCTAGCAGCGGTGCCGACGGCCCCCGGGATCGCGGCGGGAGGCTCGGGAGAGACCCCGCCCGCGTCCGAGGCGCTCACGCATCAGGCGCTGATCTATCGCTCCCGGGACCAGCTGGTGAGCGCCGCGGCGGCGTTCCTGCGCGGCGGGCTCGAGGTCGGCGACCCCGTGCTCATCGTCGCATCGCGTCCGAGCCTCGACGTGCTGAGCCAGACCCTGGGCCCGGACGCCGGACTCGTGGAGAGGCACGCTTCGGACGCCTGGTGCCCACGGCCCTACGAGCGGCTGCAGGAGCTGCACCGCCTGACCGCCGATGCGCCTCCGGGCGGGGTGCTGCGCGTCCTGCACGAGCCGGCTTGGGATGGCTCGGCGGCCTCGGCCCGCGAGTGGGCCGCCTTCGAGTCGGTGGTCAACCTTGCGCTGGACGAGGCGCGGCTACGCCTCGTTTGCCTCTACGACGCCCTTTTGGTCCCCGGCTCCGTTCTCGGCCACGCAGCCTGCACCCATCCCGCGAGGATCGAGGACGGAGCCGCGGTCTCCTCTCCGGAGTTCGTGCCCACACGGGAGTACGCTCCCGGGCCGCCGCCGACAGCCCCTGACTCGGCGGTCGAGCTGCCGCTTTCCTGGACCGAGCTGCGCGCGGCGGTAGACCGGCACGCCCGGCGCCTCGAGGTACCCGCAGAGCGCATCGACGACGTGGTGCTGGCGGTGCAGGAGATCGCGACCAACGCCGAGCTGCACGGAGCTCCGCCCGTGCGCTGCCGGCTCTGGGGCGAGGGCGGCGAGCTGATCTGCCAGGTCTCGGACGCCGGCCCCGGTGTGGCGGACCCGCTGACCGGCTGGGTGCCCCCCGACGATGCCGCCGCCGGCGGCTGGGGCCTGCCGATTGCCCGGCTCACCTGCGATGCCGTCGACATCGCCCGGCGTCAGGGCGAGACCCTGGTGACGCTGTTCGTGAAGCGGGCGCAAGGCGCCGAGCAGCCTGGCCGCTGAGGATCGATGGCGGATCCCGGATTCTCCGGGGTAGGCTCGCGGGGTGCACGACCTGCTCCGTCAGCTGATGGACTCGGCCGCCTCGAAGGCCGAATACGCGGACGCGCGCTACGTGAGCACGCGGGCCGAGGGAGTGGCCACCCGCAACGGCGAGCTGGCCGGGCTCGACAGCTCGCAAAGCGAGGGCATCGGTGTGCGGGTGCGCGTGGGAGGCGCCTGGGGCTTTGCCGCCACGCGCGAGACCGACCGCCGCCACGCGGAGGCCGCCCTGAGGCGCGCGCTGGCGATAGCCCGGGCCCAGCCGTCGGCCTCGAAGGCTGTGCCGCTGGCCCCCGAACCCCCTGCCCAGGGCAGCTGGGAGAGCCCCGCCGAGCGCGATCCTTTCGAGGTTCCGCTGGAGGAGAAGCTGGAGCGGCTCACGGAGGCCGACGCCCTCCTGCGGGCTGAGCTCCAGGTCGGCGTTGCTCTGACCAGCTTCCAGGCGCTGAGCCTGACCAAGCTGTTCGCCTCCAGCGAGGGCGCGCTCTGTGAGCAGCACATCAGCGAGTGCGGCGGTGGGATCGCAGCCGTGGCCGTCGGGCCCGACGACAGCCAGGTGCGCTCCTTTCCAGCCTCGCACGGTGGGCAGGTAACCCGCGGAGGCTACGAGCAGTTCCTCGCACTCGACCTGGTGGGCGCCGCACCACGCGTGGCCGAGGAAGCCGCCGCCCTGCTGGCCGCCCCGCCCTGCCCGCCCTCGCGCACCACGCTGATACTCGCGCGCGAGCAGCTCGGTCTCCAGATTCACGAGTCCGTGGGGCACGCCGTGGAGCTCGACCGCGTCCTGGGGCGCGAGGCCTCCTACGCCGGCACCAGCTTCGTGCCGGCGGATGGCGTCGGATCGTTTCGCCTCGGCTCCAAGCACGTCAACGTCGTCGCCGACGCCACCAATGCCGGCGGGCTCGGCAGCTACCGCTGGGACGACGAGGGCGTGGAGGGCCAACGCGTGAAGATCGTGAGCGACGGGGTGCTGGCCGGCTTTCTCTCCTCCCGAGAGACGGCCGCCGAGATCGGGCTGGAGCGCTCCGCCGGCTGCATGCGCGCCGACGGCTTCGCCCGCCAGCCGATCGTGCGGATGACCAATGTGAACCTCGAGCCAGGCGACGCGGGCACGCTCGACGATCTGATCGCCGACACCGAGGACGGCATCCTGGTCGAGACCAATCGCTCCTGGTCCATCGACGACCGCCGGCTGCATTTCCAGTTCGAGGGCGAGGCAGCGTGGGAGATCCGCCGTGGCCGGCGCGGCCGCATGCTGCGCAACCCGAGCTATGCCGGCGTCACTCCGCAGTTCTGGCAGGGCTGCGACGCCGTCTGCTCGGAGTCGGAGTGGGGACTCGTGTCGCTGCTCGATTGCGGCAAGGGCGAGCCGGGTCAGGTGATGCGGGTCTCGCACGGCTCGGCCCCCGCGCGCTTTCGGGGCGTCGAGGTCGGCGTCGCGTGAACACCGTCGAGATCGCCGGTCACGCGGTGCACCATGCGGGCCCCGACAGCCTGGCCCTGGTGGCGCGTGAGCGCTCGCTGATGATGCGCTTCGCCGCCAACGCCCCCACTCAGGCCACGTCGGTGGAGGACCTGACCGTGGAGATCGCCGTGCTGCGCTCGGGTCACGTCGGACGCGCGTCCACCAACGGCATCGACGAGGACTCGCTGGTGGCCTGCGCTCGCCGCGCCACCGCCGCGGCCACGGCTGCCGCCGACGCCTCGGGGCGGGGGTCGTTCCCCGGCTTTCCCGACCCCACCGAGCCTCCGGCTCACCACGGCTACGACGCGGAGACCGCCGACCTCGACCCGCGCGTTGGCGCGAAGGTTCTCCGGACGGCCTTCCGGGAAGCCGGCAACGCCGGAGTCGAAGCCCACGGAATCTGGGCGGCCGGCGAGGACGAACGCGCGGTGGCCACGCCCGCGGGCGCCGAGGCCGACCGCACGACCGACGCCTTCATGAAGGTCGTCTGCCTGGCGCCCGGCGGCCGCAGCGGCTACGCCGCGGGGACCTCGGTGGCCGCGCGCGACCTCGAGGCTGGGACTTTGGCGTCACGCGCCGCCGCCAAGGCCGCCGTCACCGACGAGCCGGCCGAGCTGGCACCCGGCGAGTATCCGGTGGTGTTCGGGCCCCACGCGGTGGGCACGCTGCTCGACCTGCTCGCCGCCACCGCCTTCAACGGACTGGCCCACGTGGAGGGCAGAGGCGCACTCGACGGCCGGCTGGGCCGGCGCGTGGCCGCGCCGGCGATCAATCTCGCCGACTCGCCGCGCTTTGCCGCCGGCCTCCCGCGCGCCTTCGATGCCGAGGGCACCATCAAGCGTCCGCTGCCGCTTATCCAGGACGGCGTGGCCCACCGGGTGGTGCACGACACGCGCAGCGCGGCGCTGGGCGGCACTCAGTCCACCGGGCACGCGCTGGCACCGGGGGGCGACTCCTTCGGCCCTCACCCCACCAACCTCGTCCTCGCGGGCGGCGGCGCCGAAAACGAGCAAGAGCTGTGCGCTCCGGTGGAGCGCGGCATCTACGTGACCCGCCTCTGGTACGAGAACGTGGTCCGGCCCAAGGAGGCGCTGGTCACCGCCGTGACACGCGATGGGACCTTCCTCATCGAAGACGGGCGCATCGCGGCCCCGCTGCGCGACCTGCGACTCACCGAGAGCCTGCTGTCGATGTTCTCCGGCGTGCAGGCGCTCACGAGCCGCCAGCAGCTCACGAGCGACGGCGAGTTCTACGGGCGGCGCTTCGCCGCCGGGACGGTATGCCCGGCGCTGCGCGTCCGGGCCGCTCGCTTCACCGACGCCGCCGGCTAGGCGGGCCTGCGCGCGGCCAGGAACACCACGTCATCGCGCGGGGCGTCGTCGCCGAACAGCCGCCCCGGCAAGGCGTCGCAGAGCTGCTGCGGGCCGCGGGCCTCCTCGGCCGCGACCGCGGCCAGCCGGGCGAGCCCGCTGTCGATTATCTCCCCGCGCCGCTCCACCGCTCCATCCGAGAACAGCAGGAGGCTCGCCCCGGGCTCCAGCGCGAACTCACCGTCCTCGAAGCGCTCGTCGGGCACCCCGCCGAGTACCGGTCCGAGTCGCTCGGCCAGAAAGCGCGGCGCCTGCCCCGGTGCCAGCAGCAACCCGGGCGGGTGGCCCGCGCCGGCATAGCGAGCGCGCGCCCTGTCGCGATCGATCACCACGTACACCGCCGTCGCGTAGAGGGCGCCCTCGACAGTCTGGGCGAAGCGGCTCAGCCGGCCGAGCAGCTCCGCGGGACCGAGGCACTCGAGTGCATAGGCGCGCGAGGCGCTGCGCAGCTGACCCATCACGGCGGCGGCGTCGATCCCGTGGCCCACCACGTCGCCCACCACGAGCCCGACCCCGCCGTCGGGCAGCACCACCACCTCGTACCAGTCCCCACCCGCCTCGGTGTGGTGGCCCGCGGCCAGGTAGGCCGCGCCGAGCTCAAGGCCGGCGGGCTCGGGCAACGAGCGTGGCAAGAGGCTGCGCTGCAGGGTCAGCGCCACGTCGAGCTGACCCTCGTACAGCCGCGCGTTGTCGAGGGCGAGACCGGCACGGCGGCCGAGGTCCTGGGCGAGGCGGAGGTCCCCTGGGGTATGGCGGCGGCCGGACTCGGAGTAGCCGAAGCTCATCGCACCGAGCGTCTGGCCGCGCGCCACAAGCGGCACGATCATCGCCGAGCACAGTCCGAGCCGGCGCAGCGCCGCAAGGTGCTCCGCGTCGCGCGCCGTGGCGATCAGCTCCCTCTCCCCCACGTCCGGCATCAGCTGCGGGCGCCCCGTGCTGATCACCTCACCCACGCCGCTGACGCCGGCCGCATCGACCGGCCAGCGCTGGGTCAGCTCCCACGCCTCGGCCACGCGGGCCGAATCGGTGTGCCAGACGCCCAGCGCGTCGATGGAGCCGTCCTCGCGCGCGAGATGCACGGTCGTCCAGTCGCCCAGCACGGGAACCGCCAGCCGGGCCAGCTCACGCAGGGTCTCACGGGCCTCGAGCGGACGCGACAGTACGAGGCTGGCGTCGGCGAGGAACTCCGCCGCCTGCTGGCGCCTGCGGCGCTCGGTCACGTCGCTGTTGATCCCGAGCAGGGCGAGCGGGGCGCCCCCGTCGCCGCTGATCAAGTGGGTGCGGGCCTCGATCCAGCGCAGCTCGCCGTCTGGACGCAGCGCGCGGAACTCATAGCTGGAACCGCGGCCTTCCTTGACGGCTTGGACGGACCGCTTGCGGACCTCGGCCCGGTCATCGGGATGGACGAGCTCCAGAAAGGCCTCGGTGTCGGCCGGCCGCTCGCCGCGGTCGAGCCCGAACATCGGCCCCAGGCCGTCCGACCAGCGCAGCCCGTTCGTGCGCACGTTCCACTCCCAGATGCCCGTGTTGGTGCCCTCCAGGGCGAGCCGCAGGCGCTGTTCGTTGATGTGTAGCGCCACGGCGTCGGCCCCCTGTGCGGTGGTCTCCACCACCACGGCGGCCACCAGCGGCTCCCCGGCGCCGAGGAGCGGGAGGTAGCTCGCGCGAAAGGTCCGGCCGTCGGGCGCCGGCGCGGTGATGACTACGTCGAGGAGCGCTTCACCTTTGAGCACTCCGCGCATGATCTCGGCGAGCTGGTCGCCGGTGGAAGGGAGGATCTCCAGGATGGTGCGCCCGATGTGGTCGCGCACCGGACGCCCGTTGAGCGCCGCCATCGCCCGGTTGATATGAACGAAGCGCAGCTCGGAGTCGAACACGCCCAGGCCGACGGATCCGAAGCTCTCGAGGCCATCCAGAACCGCATCCGCCAGACCGGCAAGGCGGTCGGTGCGCTGCAAACGGCGGGCAATGCTCATTGGACGTCCCCCACACGAGTCCGAGTCCTTTGCCCACTGTACCCCGCAGGCGCCCCGCTCAGATGAGCCCGGATCAGATCTTGAGGAGCACGATCACGTTCGCCACGAACAGCAGGGCGAAGCCGATCGTCCAGCGGTTTAGGTTGCGCTCCACCAGCGAGCCACCGCCGAAGGGGCCCGCACCCGTGCCCACGCCGAAGGCTCCGGAGAGTCCCGAGTCCTTGCCCGAGTGCATCAGGACGAGCACGATGACCATCACAGCGAGGATCACCTGGACGCCGTAGAGAATCGCTTCCATCGGCGCCGAAGCCTAGCGAGCGAGCCATGGGGCGTCGCTAGCGCGCATCGAGCGGGCGGCCCTCGAGCCGGTCGAGCTCGCGCAGGATCTCGATCGCCTCCGCGCGCAGCTGGCGGTCCACCGCGCGCCAGTCGCTGCGACCGGTCTTCCCCATCCGGTGATCGAGCTCGGCGTCCCGGATCTCGCGGTACTTGGCCTCCTTGGCTGCCTCGAGCTCCTCGATCCGGATCTCGTCGGGCTGTTCCTCGGGGCCGCGCTCACGCAGGGGTCGTGCCACGGCGAGCGTAACGAGGGCGGCCAGGACGAGCAGGGCGATTGCGTACTCCACTACGCGCGCGAGAGCTCTTTGCCCAGGCGGGCGGCATAGAGCGAGCGCACGCGCCGCAGCCGCGCCTCGGGCGAGGGCCAGGCCGCCACCAGCGCCCCGAGCAGGGCGATCGCCCCGCCGATCCAGATCCAGGCCACGAGCGGCGAGGCGATGGCACGGAAGGTGGCGGCGGGCGGGTCCTTGCGGTAGCGCTCGGCCAGGGCGGCGATGATGAGCGCCTGCACGTTCCCGGAGGCGTTGGCGAACTGGGCGTCGGCCGCGCGGATGGGCTTCTCGAGCGAGGCGATGTCAGGCCGTACCGCCAGCCAGAAGTCCCGGCGAAGCCCCCAGCGGACATCCACCTCGCTGGTGGCCTCTCCCTCGAAGAAGCGCGAGATCGTGCCCAGCGACGGATCGCCGCTGGAGTAGAAGTTGCGCGCCGGGCGAAGGGTGAAGCTCTCGTCGCCCTTGCGCACGTCGATCACCGCGCCGAAGGAGATGGGAGCGCCGGTGCCGGAGTCGTCGCCGCCGAGCTTGGCGGTGGGCGCCCGGTAGGTCACCTCGTAATCGTCGAAGCGAAAGGATTCGCCCGGCGACAGGCGCACGTCGCGCTGCTCGATGAAGGCCGAGGAGGCGGCTATGCCGAGGAACATCACGGCGATGCCCGCGTGAACCAGGTAGCCGCCGTAGCGGCGGCGGTTGCGCCCGGTGAGCTGCGCGAGCGCCCGCGGCCAGGCCTCGCCGGTCATCGTCCGGCGCGCCGCGGCGCCGCGCCAGAACTCCTGGCCGATCACGGCCAGCACGAAGGCCACGAAGCAGAACATCACGAGCGAGGGCGGGCTGTCAGCGGCGTCGGTGAGCGCCAGCAGGCCGGCCAGCGCCACCGCCGTGGCCACCAGGGGCACGAGCAGGACCCGGCGCAGCGAGGACAGGGTCACGCG
This sequence comes from uncultured Thermoleophilaceae bacterium, assembly GCA_963813495.1. GTDB lineage: Bacteria > Actinomycetota > Thermoleophilia > Solirubrobacterales > Thermoleophilaceae > JACVRW01. The sequence continues at coordinate 25,514 of CAWEZC010000001.1, read as the reverse complement.
CCGCCAGGCCAGCACCGGGCCGACCCCCGTGAGCAGCACCAGCACGAGCGCCAGCGGCATGGTCAGGCGGTCGAACCAGGGCGGGCCGACCGTCTCCTCGGTGCCCGTGAGCGCCTCGGAGATCAGCGGGAAGAACGTGCCCCACAGGATCACCAGGCAGAGCCCGACCAGCACCAGGTTGTTGAGCAGGAAGAAGGCCTCGCGGGACAGCAGCGAATCGAGCTTGGCCTCGCTGCGAAGGTCGGGCAGCCGGGCCAGGATGAGACCCACCGAGAGCCCCACGACGAGCGCGATGAACACGAGGAACTGCACCCCGATCGTGGAGGCGCCGAAGGCGTGGATCGAGTCAAGGATGCCGCTGCGCACCAGGAAGGTACCGAGCAGCGCGAGCACGAACGTGGCGCAGATCAGCGACGCGTTCCAGATCTTCAGCATCCCGCGCTTCTCCTGCACCATGATCGAGTGCAGGAACGCGGTGCCCACGAGCCAGGGCATCAGCGAGGCGTTCTCGACAGGGTCCCAGGCCCAGTAGCCACCCCAGCCGAGCTCGGAGTAGGACCACAGCGCGCCCAGCAGGATGCCCGTTCCCAGGAAGGTCCAGGCCACGAGCGCGAAGCGGCGTGTGGCGCGGATCCAGTCCGCCCCCGTGTGGCGGGCGATCAGCGCGCCGATGGCGAAGGCGAACGGGATCGAGAAGCCGACGTAGCCCGTGTACAGCATCGGCGGATGGATCATCATCGCCGGGTGGCGCAGCAACGGGTTGAGTCCGGCGCCCTCGGCGGGAGGGGAGGCGAGCGTGGTGAACGGGTTCTCCCAGCCCACCATCAGGAACAGGAAGAAGGCGCCCACGGCCCCGAGCACAGCCGCGGCCCAGGGCGTGATGTCGCGCAGCGAGCGCCGCGTGAGAAACAGCACGGCGCTCGAGAACAACCCCAGGAGGGTCGCCCACAACAGCAGTGAGCCGTCTTGGGTCGCCCACAGCGCGGTGACCTTGTAGAAGGTGGGCGTGTCCGTTGAGGAGCCCTCGGCCACCAGCTGGAACGAGAAGTCTGAGCGCAGGAAGGCGGACTCGAGGATCGCGAAGGCCAGCACGCAGAGCGCGGCGACGCAGTACATCGCCCGGCGGCCCGAATCGACCCACTCGCGCCGTCCCCGCAATGCCCCGAAGACCGAGGCGCCGACCGCGTAAAGGGCGGCCAGGAGTCCGACGGTGAGGGCGGCGGAACCTACTCCCGCCACGTTAGGAGTTGTTCTCTTCCTTGGTGAACTTCGACGGGCACTTGGTGATGAGCGAGTCGCGCTCGGCCACGAACGTGCCCTGCTTGAGCTCGCCCGAGACGATCACCTCGCGTCCTTCCCGGAACGGGTCCGGCACCACGCCGCTGTAGACGACGGGCACCGACTCGGTTCCGTCACGGTCGCGGATGCGGAAGCGCAGCTGGTCGGAGCCTCGGGCCACCGAGTCGTCTACGACCTTGCCGGTCAGCTCATACGACTGCCCGGGCCGGATCTCGCTGGGCTTGCTGGCCTCGGTCGAGGCGCTGAAGCTCGTGTAGATGAGTGCGGTGGCCAGCACGACGACGGCGGTGAGCGCCACCCAGAGCCGGACCTTGCGCTTGCGGGACGGATCCATCTGTGGCAATTCTGGCAGGCCGCGCCTATGGGCTCGGACGGCTCGGGTGCCCCTCGCCCGGCCACGGCGAGAGCAGCAGGATCAGGCGCGAGTCACTGCCGGCGCGCACCTCGTGGCGCTCGTTGGGGTCGAAGTGGACCAGGAAGCCGGGGCCGCCGGTGACCGTCTCGCCGCCCTGTTCGAACTCCACCTCGCCGGCCGCTACGACCACCCAGGCGCGCTCGTGCACCTGATGCTCGTTGAGCCGCTCGCCCGCCGGCAGATTGATCGCGATCACCCGAGTCTCCTCGTCGGAGCGCAGCACCTCGGGTTGATGCGGCTGCACGTCGAGCGAAGCGATGTCCCAGGTCTGCATGGCTCCTCCGGTTCGGGTGCGGATGGAATGGCAATCTACCCCAGCTACGGGGCAGCGCCCGCGGGCGATGGCTGCTTACGGCGTTCCTCGTGGCGGCCGATCAGCTCCGCCCCCGGCTGGTCGGTCAGGCCGTGCGCAATGATCGAGATGAACACGGTGAGCGCCGCAATGCTCGCGATCGCCTCGCCGCCGGGCACGCCCGAACCGAGCACGAACAGGGCGAATGTCATCGTGGCCACCCCCTTGGGCCCGAACCAGGCCATGAACGCCTTCTCGAAGGCGTCCACCTGTGTGCTGCCGGCCAGTGCCGCGAAGACCGATAGCGGGCGGGCGATCAGCAGCGTGAACGCGGCGATCGCAGGCGCCACCCAGCCGTCCTGGAACAGGATGTCGAACGTGAAGATGGCGCCGAAGACGAGGAAGACGCCGAGCTTGACCACCTCGATCAGGTCCTCACTGCGCGCCTCAAAACACTCGCCGATGTCGGGCCGCATGATACCGAGCAGGATCGCGGCCACGAACACCGCGATGAAGCCGTTGCCCTCCGGCGGCAGCACGGCGACCCCGTAGGCGACGAAGGCCACGCCGAGTGCATACAGCGCCTTCTGGTGCGGACTGATCGCGTAGCCGAGCGCCGTCTTGCGCGGCATCAGGCGTGCCGCCAGGAACGCCACCACCAGGCCCGTGGCGAGGCCGAAGCCCACGTCCTGGAGGACGAACTCCCACCAGACGAATTCCCGGTCCGCGGAGGCCGCCGCCGCGAAGGCCAGCACCGCGGGCAGGGCCAGGCCGTCGTTGAGCCCGGATTCCAGGTTGAGCGAATGGCGGACTATGCGGGGCACACGAGGGTTGGTGACCACCGCCGACGACAGCACAGGATCGGTGGGCGACAGCAGTGCGCCCACCAGGAAGGACTCAGCCCAGCCGAGGTCGGTGATGGTGTGCGTGACGAGGGCGATCAGGATGCAGGTCAGCGGCATCGCCAGCGCGAGCTTGCGCAGGGGCAGGTGCCAGGCGTCCTGGAGCATCTCCTGCTCCACCTCGAGCCCGTCGCGGAACAGGATCAGGATCAGCGCCACCACGGCCACGCCCTGTACGAAGGACGAGGTGGGATCGAGATCGAGCACACCCAGGCCGCCCCCTCCGAGCAGGAAGCCGGCCACCACGAAGGCGGCCGTCAGCGAGAGGAAGCTGCGCCGGGCGAGACCCGCTACGAGGGCGCCGAGCATCAGCAGCACACCGAAGACGGCCAGAGGCTCCTCCAGGAACTCGACGCCGGCGGCGACAGGCGGCACGGCGGGAACTGTTACAGACGGCTCCGGCACGGCCGCCTTTACATCTGGCTACCGTGACGGCCTCATGCAGCGCCGTTCAGCTCTCGCCCTGTGCCTGCTCGCCCTCGCGGCCGGGCTGAGCGCCGCACCGCTGCCGGTCGCCTCGGCAGCCGAGGCATCGTCACTGCGCGCCCGCCCCCTCACCAGCGGCTGGGAGGTGCGGGTCGAGCCCGCCCCGCCGGCCCTGCCCCAGGAGGCCCCGCCCGAGGAGACCGCCCCCGAGGACGCGGCCCCGAGCGCACCGGCCACCCCGGCGGGCCGCGCGGCCCAGACCCAGGGCGAGTGGCGCGCCACGCGGGTGCCCAGCGTGTTCGACACCCGTGCCCTGGCCGGCCTCTATCCGGGCCAGGTGCGGCGGTACCGGCTGCGCTTCGTCGGGCCGCAGACGCGGCCCGGCTTTCGCTGGCTGATCCGCTTCGACAGCGTGCGGCGCAACGCAGGCGTGCTGCTCAACGGCCGCCGCATAGGCCGCAACGTCGATCCCTACACGCCTTTCACTGTCGAGGCCCGCGGGCTGCGCCCGGGCAGGCTCAACGAGCTCAGCGTGGTAGTGGACGGGCGCAAGAACCCCGACCTGCCCGAGGGCTGGTGGAACTGGAACGGCATCGTCCGCCCGGTCCACCTCATCCCCGCGGGACCGGCTCGCGTCGAGGACCTGGGCACGCTCTCGCGGGTCAAGTGCCGAGGCCCGGCCAGCGGCTGCAGGGCCGAGCTGCTGATCGACGGCCTCCTCCAGCGCCGCGGCGCGCGCCCGATCGAGCCCACCCTCGAAGTCGAGCTGCGTTCGCCGTCGGGACGTGCCACTCGCCGCAGCTTTCGCCTGCCGCGCCAGAGCTCGAGGAGCAAGCGCCTCCAGCTCGCGATGCGCGTCCCGGCTCCGGAGCTGTGGTCGCCGGATGCTCCGAAGCTCTACTCGGCCCGGCTGACGCTGCGCGAGCGCGGCCGGGTGGTCCAGGTCGAGCGCCGGCAGGTGGGGCTGCGCTCGGTCGAGGTCAAGGGTGGTCATCTGAGGCTCAACAACCGCCGCGTTCAGCTGCGCGGCGCCTCGATCCACGAAGACATGCCGGGCTCGGGAGCGGCTCTCACGGGACGCGACATGGACCGCATCGTGCGCGATCTCCAGGACCTGGGCGCCAACATCACGCGGGCGCACTACCTGATGAACGACCGTCTGCTGGAGCGCTTCGACCGCGCCGGGATCATGGTCTGGAGCCAGGCGCCGATCTGGCAGCGCGACCACGGCGCCAACCTGCTCTGGCGGCCCCGGGAACGCGAGCGCGCCCTGCTCACCGTGCGGCGCACAGTAACCGCCGCACGCTCGCACCCGTCGGTGCTCACCCACTCGGTGGCCAACGAGCTCACCTTCACTCCCGACGAGAAGCGGGGCACGCGGCGCTTCCTGCTCGCGGCGCAGGAGCAGGCACGCGCGCTCGACCCGACACTGCCGATCTCCGTGGACATCAAGGGCCGCCCGGGCTTCGCCGAGCAGTTCACCTACCACGAGTTCGACCTGATCGGCCTCAACCAGTACTTCGGCTGGTACCGCTGGGTGGAGGACTTCAGCCTGCTCGAGCCCTACATCTACGAGCTGCGCGACCATTACCCGGGGCAGGCGATCGTGATGACGGAATGGGGCGCGGAGGCGCGACCGGAGCTGGCCGGCGAAGCGCCCGAGCTGAAGGGGAGCTACGCCTTCCAGGTCTTCCATGCCGCCCGCACGCTCGACGTGATCGAGCGCTCACCCGTGCTCGACGGAGCGATCTACTGGACGCTGCGGGAGTTCGAGATCTACCCGGGCTGGACGGGCGGCGCCGGACCGCGCCCGCCCCAGTTCCGTCCCAACACGCGCCACCACAAGGGCCTGATCGGCTACGACGGCGAGCGCAAGCCGGCCTTCGGGCTGCTGGCGGAGCGCTTCCGGGCCACGCCTCTCTACCCCTGAAGGGCGGCTTCGGCCTCCTCGGGTGTCATCTCCTTGCCGTAGACCGGCGCACCGGGCTGCTGGCGGCGGCCTCCGTCGGCCAGCCCGCCGGTGTCCACCGGCGCGAACCCGAGCTCGTCGATCAGGCCGGCCACCGTGCGCTTGGCCTCGTCGTCGTCGCCGGCCAGGAACAGCGCCAGGCGCTCCTCGCGCGGCGCGCCGGCGCGGCCCTCCTCGCCCAGCGTCCGGAAGTTCATGGTGTTGAAGGCCTTGACCACCCTGGACTCGGGCAGGTGCCGGGCCAGCAGCTCCGTCGATGTCGTGCTGTCGTCGTCCAGCGCGGAGATCGTGCCGTCGCGCTCGGTGTAGTAGTTGTTGGCATCCACCACGATCCGGCCCGCGAGCCGATCGGCGGGCAGGTCGCGGTAGGCCTTCAGCGGCACCGCCACCACCACGACCTCCCCGAACTCGGACGCCTCGCCGGCCGTCGCCGCCCGGGCCCCGCCGCCCGCCTCGTCGACCAGACCGGCGAGGGTCTCGGGACCGCGCGAGTTGGATACGGCCACGTCGTGTCCCCTACGCGCGAACAGCTTGGTGAGCGTCCCGCCGATCTTTCCGCTGCCGATGATTCCGATCTTCATGCTGCTCTCCTTCATGTCACCAATCGAGTTGCCGTCCATCGCGAAAGAAGCCGCCGGTGGGCCCGTCGTCGGGCAGCAGCGCAGCCCAGGTGACGCTCGCCGCCCCCTCGCTCACCGGCCTGCCCCCCGGGCCTCCCATGTCGGTGGCCACCCATCCGGGGCACACCGAGTTGACGAGAATGCCGTCGGGTCGCAGCTCGGCCGCCAGCACCCGGGTCAGAGCATTGAGCGCCGCCTTGGTGACGCTGTAGGCGGGTGTCCCCGCCCCCATCTCGGCGAGCGAACCCGCACCGCTCGACACATTGATGATGCGCCCATGCTCCGACCGGCGCAGGAGCGGCAGGCAGGCCTGAGTGGTTCGCCAGGCGCCGAGCAGGTTGGTCTCGAGCGCTTCCTGCACAACGCCGAGGTCGGCGTCCACGCCGCGCTGCCACGGGTCGTAGTGGGCCGCCGCATTGTTGACGAGCACGTCGAGGCGGCCGGGGTGCCGCTCGAGCGCTGCTCGCAGCCCGCCGACACTGTCCGGGTCGGCGACGTCCAGCTCCAGCACCTGCACGGGCAGGCTCTCGGCCACCAGCGGCTGCGCGGCCGCGCGGCCCTTGTCGAGGTCGCGCGCAGCGAGGATCGTCGTGAAGCCATCGCGGGCGAGCCGGCGCGTGACCTCCAGCCCGATGCCACGGTTCGCTCCGGTCACGAGGGCGGTGCGCGTCACGGTCTCGCCGACACTACTCAGGCGCCTCGGGGTCCCCGAGATATGCGCGCCCGCGCGGCGAGAGGCGATACCCCACCTGGAGGCTCTCGGTCAGGCCGAGCTCCTTCAGCTTGCGCACGTCTGCCTTGAATCGGACCGTCTCGAGCCCGCGCTGCGCGGCAAGGTCGGGGGCCCGCGTCCCCGGCTGCTGCGCGATCAGCTCGAGGACCTCCCTCGTCCAGGCACCGTGGCGGCTTGCCGCGTCGAAGCGGGCCAGACGGGCGTCGAGCGCGGCGCGCTCGGCCTGGGACAGGTCGGCCCGCTCGCGCAGGGCGACGCGCGGGTCGGGGCCGGCCAGGTGAAAGGCGATGCGGTGCAGGGCGCCCTCGCCGGGCAGAGCGCCGAGCAGGGTGGCGCGGTCGGGCGCGCCCGCGCGACGAGCGTCGGCCTCGGTCAGCGCCGACTGCTCGATCACCTCGATCGAGTCGATGGCCAGGACCCCGACACGGGTGCGCAGGGTCCGACCTGCCTTGACCGTCGGCCGGCGCCAGCGCCGGAAGGCGAGAGTCACCTCACCCGAGCGGATGCCCTCCAGTGTCTTCAGCGTGAACAGCACGGCCTAGGCCGAGCGCGACTCGGCGCTGCTCTGCGTCCGCAGCTGCTCACTGTGACGTCACCGTACCGGGCACTTGTCGCCTCGTCCTCGTCCCGGGGAAGTATCTGGCGCAGCGCGACCACGTGCGCCGACGGCTCAACTGCGGCAAGATGGGGTCATGGCCCAGCGGCTCCTCGTCGGCCACGACGGCACCGCCGCGTCGACGCACGCCCTGACGCAGGCGGCTCGCATGGCGTTGGCGGAGCATGGCTGCCTCACCGTGGTGCTCGCACTCCCGCGCGTGACCTCCTGTGTCACAGGAGCCCCTGTGAGCTACATGCACCTGCAGCACGAGGTCCGGCTCGAGGCGCTGCGCACACTCGCGCAAGCCGTCGAGGCGATGCCTCGCCAGCTCTCGGTGACCACTGTGGCCACTGAACGGCGGCTCGGCGCCGCGTTGCGGGATGCCTGGAGCAGCGGCCGGTACGACGCCATCGTGCTCGCTCCCGGCGGAGCGCCGATGCGGCGGCTGGCCGCGCTGCGCCTCCGTCTTGGAGGTCTCCCGCTGACCCTGCTGCCCCAGACGGAGGCGGACTCCCGAGTCCCCCAGGGCCGCCGGCGGCGGGTGGCCGGGGCCGCCGTCCCACCGCGCTCGGTCTGACGCGCCGCCATTGGGCCTGGCCCGGTCCGCTCAGGCGATAAGGGCGAGCGGCAGCTCCGCCGGCCGCTCCGCCGGGCGGCGCAACGTGTGGGCCAGCGCAAGCATCTCGCCGGCGTAGTCCGAGAACTCGAGCGTGCTCAGGGACTGGGGCCCGTCGCAAACCGCTGCCTCGGGGTCCGGGTGGACCTCCACCATCAGGCCGTCCGCTCCGGCGGCGATCGACGCCAGGCTGAGTGGCCGGACGAGCTCGCGGCGGCCGGCCGCGTGGCTCGGGTCGACGATCACAGGCAGGTGGGTGCGCTCCTTGAGCACCGGCACCGCCGCGAGGTCCAGCGTGAAGCGGTAGGCCGTCTCGAACGTGCGGATGCCGCGCTCGCAGAGGATCACGTCGTCGTTGCCCTCCACGAGCACGTACTCGGCCGCCAGCAGTAGGTCATCGATGGTCGCGGCAGGCCCGCGCTTGAGCAGCACCGGACGCCCGCAGTGCCCCAGCTCCCGCAGCAGCGCGTAGTTGTGCATGTTGCGCGCGCCGACCTGGATCAGGTCGGCCACCTGGGCTACCGCGTCGAGCTCGCGCACATCGGTGAGCTCGGTCACCACCGGCAGCCCGGTCCGCTCCCGGGCCTCCTCGAGCAGCCTCAGCGCGACACGCCCGAGGCCCTGGAAGCTGTGCGGGCTGGTGCGCGGCTTGTAGGCGCCACCCCGCAGCATCGTGGCTCCCGCGGCGGCCACGCACTCGGCGGTGGCAAAAATCTGCTCGCGCGACTCCACGGCACAGGGCCCCGCGATCAGCGTGAACCCGTCCTCGCCCACCCCGGCGACCGGGAGGTTCACGACTCGTCCTCGAAGAGCGTGGCCGGGATCCGCTCGACCACGTGCGCGAGCGGGCGCGAGCCGCTGATGATCACGTAGCCACGCTCGTAGACCGGCGTGTCGCGTTCGATCTCGAGCAGCTCGGCGTCCGCCGTCCGGCAGCGATCCACGCGCTGGGTCAGCAGCTCGCGCCTCGTCTCGACATCGGCCCGCTCCAGCAGGCGCCCGATAGGTTCACGCCCGGCCAGCAAGGCGCTCTGCGATTGGCGGCCCAGCCGCCCGAGCGCGAGCGCGGCGTTGGCGCGAAGCAGCGGCCGGCCGCTCCCGGCCAGGCTCAGGATCACCGCCCGCCGCAGGACGGGATGGCGCGGCTCGAGCTCGAGCTCGGCGGGCTGCTCGCGCAGGCGGACCACCATGTTGGAGCGCGTCTCGACGGCCACCGGTGCCGCAAACCATGATTCGAGCAGGCGGGTGACGCTCCCATCGCTGCCGAGCAGCAGTCGCAGGGCCGGAGACGGGTCCTCCGGCGGAGCCGGAGCGGACGTGGGTCGCGTGCGGAGCGGGGCTGCATCGAGAGTGGCGGCGTACATCTCGAGGGGTTCGACCGCCGCCGGTGGCCGCCTATTCCGTGAGCATGGTCACGCACGGCCGGCGAAGCGCGCTATCGGAGAAGCGCCGTAACGTGCACATCCCACGGCGCCAAACAAGAAGGAGGCACCTTGCTCATCACCACGATGAATGACCTTCCCGGCTACGAGATCGACGAGGTGCTGGGAGAGGTCTTCGGGCTCACCGTCCGCTCGCGCAACGTCGGCTCGCAGATCGGGGCCTCGCTCAAGTCCCTGGTGGGTGGGGAGCTTCAGGGGATGACCAAGATGCTCGCCGAAGGCCGTGAGCACGCCACCGAGCGGCTGATCGAGGAGGCCAACCAGAAGGGCGCGGACGCGATCGTCGCCTTCCGCTTCGACACCTCGGAGCTCGGTGGCACCTGGACTGAGATCTGCGCCTACGGGACGGCGGTGCGTGCCACCCGCCGCAGCGGCTGACGATCTCTCCGCTTGCCGGGGCCGATCCGCCCTTCGCCGACCCGGGCCGCGATCACGGTGCGGGGATGGAGGGCTACTACTGGCGCCTCGTGGACTCCGAGCAGAGCCGCGTCCTCGTGGTTCTGTGCGGCGTCTGCCGGGGCCCGTCTGGACGCTGGGCGCTGGTCTGCCTGGCCGCGCACCCGGGGGCCGTGGTGCGCCACGCGATCACCTCGCCCGCGGCCGGTGATCCGCGCCGCTTCGGTCTCAGGGCCGGCGCGCTGCTCGACGGATCGGTGCACCAGCTGCGGCTGCACCTCGACGCGCACAACTGGGTGGCAGCCGAGCTACGGCCGGTGATGGCGTGGCCCCGGCGCGCCTTCGGGGCGCTCGGCGCGGCTCACCTCGTGCCCGGTCTGGCCCAGTACTGGCACCCGGTGCTGCTGGACGCCGAGGTGAGTGGCGAGGCCAGCGTGGCCGGGCAGCGCATCAGCCTGGACGGCGCCCGCGCCTACGCGGAGAAGAACTGGGGGCCTGGCTTTGCCGGGCGCTGGTGGTGGGGCCAGGCGGGCGCCTTCCCCGGCGGTGAGCTGGGCGTAGCCTTCGCCGGCGGACGCCTGCCCCTGCTCGGCGCTGACCCTGGTCCCACCGCCGTGGTCGCCCGCATCGGCGGGCGGGTGCTCGCCCTGCGACCGCCCTTCGCCCGCGCGCGCGTGTCGGTGGGCCGCCTGGGCTGGCGGGTGCGGATGCGCTCAGCCCGGTACGCGCTCGAGCTCGAGGGCGACGCCGACGGCAACCTCCCGCACACGCTGCCGGTGCCCGAGCCGGGGCCGCCTCACGTCGAGATGCGCTCCCGGCAGCTCCTGGCCGGGGGCATCTCGCTGCGCCTGCGCCAGGGGTCGCGGACCATCATCGACGCGCATTCGCCGCTCGCCGGACTCGAGCTCGGTCGTCGGAGCCACGAGCCGCCGACTCCTCCGCCCGCTTGACCGCGGCACTGAGCGCCTCGGAGCCCACCAGCCGTTCGAACGGCCCCACCGCGGTCCATAGCGCGCGCAGCCTCCGAGCGCCGGCGGCGTCGACCGGAGCGACGCGGGCCTCGGTCACCAGTTCCGCCTGCTGCGAGTCGATCGGCTCGATCCAATGGGCGAACAGGACACGAACGGTGCCCTCCTCGTCCCAGTCGCGGAAAGCGGCGGAGTCGGCGAGCGCAGGGTAGTCGCGCTGGAGGGTCCATATCCGCCCGCACAGGCCCGAGACCATCGACCGCGCTCCTTCCTCGAGAACCGTGAAGGGGTAGCCGCGAAACAGCCGCCCGAAGGACTGGTCGGGCGGGGTGCCGGGGATCCGCCAGCGAATCAGGCGGCCCAGTGCCAGGGTGTCGGACAGCCGTACGTCGAGCGCCGCGCGCCAAAGCTCGTCGGGATCGACCAGACTTGCACGACGATGGTGGGTCCGGACAGCCGGATCCGGGAGCCAGTGATCGAGGCGCGGAAGAGCCATCTCAGTGTCCTACGCGTACCCGAGCCAGGAAGGCCACACATGAGGTTGATACAGCACAAGAAGGAGGCCTACTGGTTCTATCGCTTCGTCTCCCCACTGTACGACCGCTGGATCAACCCTCTGTTCTGGACGCCGCGCCTGCGCGACGAGGCGCTTCAGCTGGCGCGCCTCGACGAGCCGCGCCTGCGCACCCTGGACGTGGGCGCGGGCACGGGCTTCTCCACGGAGGGGGTGGTCAAGCGTGTGCAGCCGGAGGCGGTAACCATGCTCGACCAGAGCCCCGACCAGCTGGGGCGGGCGCGGCGAAAGCCACAGCTCGCCGCCTGCCGCAAGCTGCTCGGTGACGCCGAGAGCCTGCCCTTTGCCGACGACGCGTTCGACCGCTACGTCTCATGCGGCAGCATCGAGTACTGGCCCGATCCCGCGCGGGCCATCGCCGAGGCCCACCGCGTGGTGGCTCCCGGCGGCACCGCTCTCGTAGTGGGGCCTCTGCCGCCGGCCGACCGCTGGGCTCGGCTCGTGGCCGACGCGTGGATGCTGTTCCCCAGCGAGGCCGACTATCGCGGCTGGTTCGAGCAGGCGGGCTTCGCGGAGGTGGAGGTGGTGCTTCTCGGCGCGCCCTGGAACGGTGACGCGTCGCGGCCGGCCTATGGCGTCGCGATCGCCGGCCGGGCCACCGAGGAGGGGCCACCGTCCGCCTCGGCCGCCCCGTCCGAGCGGGTCGACGAGCCATGGACGGCGAGGCGCCTGCTGCGCTTTGCCGTCGGCGCGCTGGCCGGGGCGGTGTTCGTGCCGGTCGGAGTGTTCCTGCACCTGCGCGCGCGCCGCGCCCACGGCGGCGGCTGACCGGTGGACGCCGCTCAGGCCGGCAGCCGCACGGCCGGCGCGGCCGCGCCGCTCGCCGCCCTGGTCACCCTGTGGCGGTTCTCGCGCCCGCACACCCTGATCGTCACCGGCTTCAGCATCGTCGGGATCTATGTGATCGCGGCGTCGACCCTGCCCGGCGTGGCGGTGGGCGACGGCTTGGGCGATCTCCTGATGACCCTGCTCGCGGGCGCCGCGGTCAACCTCTACATAGTCGGCCTCAATCAGTGCGAGGACGTGGAGATCGACCGCATCAACAAGCCCTGGCTGCCGATTCCCGCGGGGCGTCTGGGCGTGCGCTCCGCCTGGTGGATCGTCGTCGGCTGCGGCGTGCTGGCCCTCGCCCTGGCGCTGAGTCAGGGCTGGGTCGAGACACTTGCGGTGGGCGCCGCTCTGGCCATCGGCACCGCCTATTCCGCTCCTCCGCTGCGGCTCAAGCGCTACCCCGCGCTGGCCGCCGCAAGCATCTCCCTCGTCCGCGCCCTGGTGGTCAACCTGGGCGTCTACCTGCACTTTGCCTCCTCCTTGGGAGGGCGGCCCGAGCTCAGCGCGGTCCCCGATGCGATCGTGGCGCTCACGTTGTTCGTGCTGCCCTTCTCGTTCGCCATCGCGGTGCTCAAGGACGTGCCCGACGCAGAGGGCGACCGGCGCTTTCGGATCGGCACCTTCACGGTCAGGCTAGGCGCCCGGGCGGCGTTCCGGATGGGCATGGCGGCGCTCGTGGCGGGCTACCTCGGCATGGCCATCGGCGGCCCGCTGCTGGTCGACGACGCCTCCCCCTGGATCCTGGGGGTGGGCCACCTGGCCTGCCTGGCCGTGCTGTTGCTCCTTGCCGCGCGGGTCGACCTGCACGACCAGGCCGGCTTCACCCGCTTCTACATGCGCGTGTGGGCTCTCTTCTTCGTGGAGTACCTGCTGGTGCCGATCGCCGTGGTCGTGGGTCCCTGACGCTCAGCGGGCGAAGGACTCCTGGCTGTCGCGGCCGGATTGATGCCTACCCGAGCGAGCGCCGGGCCGGGAGCGTCGCGGCATCCCTGCGCAGCGCGACACGAGTCACGATGCTGCCGTCGGAGCGAAGAACGACCTTGATCCTGCCCCTGTAGACGAAGCGGCCGTAACGCCAGCGGACCGCGCAGCTCCAACGCGACGCACTGGTCTTGCGGCACTCGGCCGTGTAGCTCTCGCGCTTGCGAAACGCCTTTGGGGAGAGCTCGGCCAGCGCCTTCTTGGCGACTCTGCGCGCCTGCCGGTCCGTGAGTGGCGCAGGCTTTACCGGCTGCGATTGGCTCGGCGGGGGCGAGCTTTTGCCGGGAGCACCGTCGATCGGCGCCGGTGCCGGCGCGGGGTCCGCCGGCGTCAACTCGAACACGTCGCCGTCGAAGAAGTCGATTCCCACGCCACCGATTCCACCGCCGGAGACAAAGGTCACGGCTCGGGCACAGGTGTAGCGCTTGCCCACGAGGGTTGAATGAATCGTGGCGAAGCTCCACGTCTGCGGCGTCGTCCAATTGAACAGCGCCGTGCCCTGCCAGGAGAAGACGTCCGAGTCTCTCCACATGTTGCCCGAGACGGCCCCGGTGAAGTTCGACGAATCGGCCTCGATGGAGGCCTGGCCCTCAACCGCCTCGCCGATGAGGTGCCGCCAACCGAGGCTGAGGTGCACCGGCGTGCTGCAGCTGCCGTCCGGTTGAACGGCGCCCAGCCCCACGCCGGCGTTGACCGACTGGTAGCTCGCGGGAGGCTGGTTGAAGGCGTAGGCGACATCGACGCGGCCGGCAACGTCGTCGTAGTTGACGCTCACGCTCGTGAAGTCCACGGCCGGGCTGGGCAGGCCATCGCCCGCCTCGAGACTCAGATCTCCGGGGGGATCTGTCGCGGAGCCGGTGTAGACGGCCGCCTGCGCACCGCCGGCCAAGCAGAGCACGAGCGCGCATGCCGCGGCGAAGACCTTCGCGGTCTGGATCATCACACGGCCACCCTATGGCCGATCGCAACTACCCGCCAGCGGCTCTCCTGGAGGGGACCGGCCGTTGTCCCGGACGGCTGGCGAACTACCTGGAGGGACGTGACAGACCAGGTTGCCAGGCACGCACGCACAGCGGTACGTGGGCAGGCGCCCCCGTACTGCCGGCCCGGCAGCGGAGGCTGAGCACGACCGCCCCGGCGTCTGCTCCTCGCCCGTCGCGGTGAATGACCTGCTCCTCGGCAAATTCGGTCCGCTCGAGGTCGGCCGGGGCTGGACGAGCACGCGGCGTCGCGCAGTGCAGGAGCGGCAGAGACCAACTAGGCCCCACCCCCCGCTTGCGCCGCGATCCCGGTGGCCGGTCGGAGTGGGAGCGAGTGTTGGAGCTCGTGGTCGCCTGCGGCGCACGCCAGGCGTCTGTGCTTCTCGAACCGGACGCGCGTGCACCCGTCTCCGTTTCTCACCTCCAGGCGGTCGACGAGCGCCGCGATGATCTGCACGCCGCGCCCGGACGTCGCCTCCAGTGGGGCGGGCTCGAGGGCACTGTCAAAGGTCCCGAGGTCGCAGACCTCGACCCGCAGACCGCGTGGGCACGGCTCGGTCACGAACAGGACGCAGTGGTTCGGCCAGGCCTTCCCGTGTTGCACGGCGTTGTTGACCGCTTCGGTCGTGGCGAGCGTCAGGTCCCACGTGCCCTCGCCCTCGAGCCCGGCCTCGGCGGCCGCCTGGCGGACGATGGAACGCGCGGTTTGGGCGCTGGCTGCCGTGGCCGGCAACCATGTCTCCCGCTTCATGCCCGACCTCCCGCCCCCTGCTCGGCGCGGGACATCGCCCTCCCACGGCGATCTGTCTCCGTCTCATCGGACCGCCCTCCCCGTGCGACTCGAGGCAGGTCGCCGAGAGCTGCGGCGCCTGGCCCCGAATGAGTCGTTGCCTTCCCCTTCGCCGCCGTTGGCCTGCGGGGAGTCGGCGGGGACCGGCCGGCGGTATCCGGCCGCCGCCTGGACGCCGGAGGGTCGCCACGTGGCCCCTCCACGAAGCGTCGGCACGTTCTCGGCGTTCAACTGATCGGCGATCGCCTGGAGGGTCATCCCTCTCGCGCGCATCGCCCGTATGCGCTCCTTCAACTCGCGGACGTGATGTGCCCCTGGCCCGCTGTTGCCATTCGGCCCTTCGCTCGGACGTTGCTCGGGCACCGGGGCATGGTGTCGTCCGTCGACGGTACACAGCGAGACCAGCTTGTCGGCGGCCCCAGCCCCGGTCATCGTGCCCGTGTCCAGCCTGTCGCCTACCGCCACGAGCCGCGCCTTCCGGCGCTGAAGCGACGCGAGGATGTATCCGATCTCCAGAGCCGAGCTGCTCAGCCGCCCCAGTTCCGAAACCACGAGACACGACGCCTCCCCGGCCGCGAGTCGCTGGAGCGCGTCCTCCATGCCCGGACGCCTTGCCCCAGCGTCGTTGACCGGCTCGCGGTCCCCGATGACGTCCTTCAGCACCAGCCCGCGGCGACGGCAAGCCGCAGCGATCGAGGACAGCTGGTCTCGGAGCTCCTGCTCCTCCCCCGCTTCGGGCTCGCGGACGCTCACATAGCCGATCGCAGCGGCCGCGGTGCGCCGCCGGCCCTGCTCTGCGCTAGGTGGAGCCGTCGGCCCCGTCCCCAGCCTCACTGCCGTGCTGCCGCCGGCCGGGATTGGTCCAGGCCCAGCCGGGACCGCCACGCCGCTTGCCCTTGGCCTGCGATGCCTTCCCCTGAGCCAGCTCGCAAGCAGGCCGCCCATCGCCGCCAGGACGAGCACCAGCAGCGCCCACAGCACCGGAGGCATCGACTCTGCGCCCTCCGTCCCCGTCCGATCGGTGGTAGCGATCCGGGTTCGGGTCCGGCCCTGATCCGTGCCTCCGACCGGGTTGCCTCGGTCAGCTCGACGGGGCCGGTCATCCGCCGGGGAAGCCACAGCCTCGCCGGCCGCGCGCTCGCCTCGCTGCTGACGGCCGTCGGCCCGCGCGAGGGCCACCGCGGTCGCAGGCGACAAGACCCCGCTGGCAGATAGTCCGGCCGTGCGCTGGAAGCGCTCGATCGCAGCCTGCGTACCTCCGCCGTACAGGCCGTCGACCGAACCCGGCCGCTGGCCGAGGGCACGCAGCGATCGCTGAAGGTCACGCACCCGAGGCGAGCCTCCGGGCTGCCCGTAGCCGGCGCCTGGGACGAGCGGCGGCGCCGCCGCCTTCAAGACGCGACGGGTCTGCGGTCCGACGATGCCGTCGACCCCGAGGCCGCTGTCGCGCTGCATGCGCTCGACCGCCGCCTCCGTCAACCGGCCGTACAGGCCGTCGACGGGTCCCGGCTGGTGGCCGAGGGCACGCAGTCGGCGCTGTAGCGCCCGCACGCGCGGATCCCCCTGCGGCCGCCCATATCCGGATCCGCGAGCGAGCGGTGCGGCTGCACCGTCCGCGACGTCGGCGGAGGAGTCGCTGGGATCCGCCGCGATCGTTGCGGAAGGCAGGCTGAGCAGGGCAAGGCACGCCATGATGCTCGCCGCCAGTGCCCACGTGACGCTCACGCGATGTCTTGTTTTCATCGTCCTACTCCTGAATCGAACGGTGTGCCCGGGCGCCTACGACGCCCGAGTCGGACGGGCTGGGCTGTGAGGCCTCAGCCGGGCCGTTCGTTCAGTGAGACGAGCGCCACCGAGCGCCAGTGAACCGGAACCAGTTGCAACCGGCCCCAGAGCGCCCCGGCAACCGCGGCAAGAGCGACCATCAGTGCATAAAGGGCGGCAGAGCCGGTGCCGGAGGAGGCGGCTCCCGCTGCTCCGGAAGGCGCGCTGCCGGTCAGCGGAGGCGGCTCGGGAGACGGAGCCGGTGACGGATCATGGGTCACCGGGCCGGCATCCGTCCGCGATGGCGACACGGGAGGAACCGCCTGACCGTCCTTGGCCAACATCGCCATTGCGACGGGTACCCCACCCAGGCCGTCCATCAGCGTGAGGGCTTCGCGGAATGCCGCTTCAACGGGTGTCTCCGCCCGAGCTGGTGAGTCGCGAACAGGCTCGGGGAGCGCCTCGGCGGGCATAGGCGGGTCTTTCGGAGCAACCGGCGCGCTCGCCGCAGGATCAGGGAGCTCGAGCACAGGCGAAACCGGGGCGGTCCCGAGAGCGGGCTCCCGCGTCGGCGCGGGGGCCGCGGGCAACTCGCTCGCCGCGGGGAGCTCCACCTGAGACGCGGGTGGCTCTGAAGCCCGGGGCGGAGAGGGCGGCCCGGTCGGAAGCTGGACGACCTCGTTTGTGGCGCCTGGCGACGGGGGCGGCACAGGCGCCAGCGGCTCGGGGGCCGGGTCAGCGACCGTCTCGGTTGGGAGCGCGGGGGGCGCCGCCGCGGGCGGCGCGGGCATCGACTCCGCGGGCGGCGCGGGGATCGGCTCCGCGGGCAGCGCAGGCGGAAGTTCGAGGGTCGGCTCCACCGCGGGCGGACCTTCGGTCGGCTCCACGACGGGCGCAGGCGGAGTCTCCATTGTGGGCTCCGGGGCCGCGGCCGGCGCGGGCTCGGGGACCGGTACGGGCGTGAGCTCGGCGACCGGCGCCGGGACGGGCTCGGCGACCGGCTCCGCGACGGGCTCGGAGACCGGCTCGGCGACCGGCGCCGCGACGGGCTCGGCGACCGGCTCCGGGACGGGCTCGGAGACCGGCTCCGCTATGGGCTCGGAGACCGGCTCGGAGACCGGCTCCGCGACGGGCTCGGAGACCGGCTCCGCGACGGGCTCGAAGACCGGCTCCGCGACGGGCTCGAAGACCGGCTCCGCGACGGGCTCGAAGACCGGCTCCGCGACGGGCTCGAAGACCGGCTCCGCGATCGGCTCGAAGACCGGCTGCCGGGCGATCCGGGCTCGAAGACCGGCTCCGCGACGTGAGCTCGACGAGACCGGCTCCGCGACGGGCTCGGAGACCGGCTCCGCTATGGGCTCCGAGACCGGCTCGGAGACCGGCTCCGCGACGGGCTCGAAGACCGGCTCCGCGACGGGCTCGAAGACCGGCTCCGCGACGGGCTCGAAGACCGGCTCCGCGACGGGCTCGATCGGCGCCGCGACGGGCTCGAAGACCGGCTCCGCGACGGGCTCGATCGGCTCCGCGACGGGCTCGAAGACCGGCTCCGCGACGGGCTCGATCGGCTCCGCGACGGGCTCGGAGACCGGCTCCGCGACGGGCTCGGAGACCGGCTCCGCGACGGGCTCGAAGACCGGCTCCGCGACGGGCTCGAAGACCGGCTCCGCGACGGGCTCGAAGACCGGCTCCGCGACGGGCTCGACGACCTCCTGGGGAGGCGCAGATGTCGGCTCTGGAGCCGACTCGGGCGGCGGCGCGGATGCCTCTGGGGCCGATTCCGGGACCGGTGAAGGAGCCGGTTCCGGGACCGGTGCGGGGGCCGGTTCCGGCGTCGGCGGGGCGGTGGAGTCTACGGCCGGATCGGGAGCCGGTTCGGGCCCGTCCTCAGGCGTCGGGGCAGGCGGTTCGGACGTCTGGGTGGGTGGCTCGGACGCCGATGAAGGAGCCGGCTCCAGCACCGGGTCGGGTGGCGGGGCGGGCGGGTCGGGCACTGCCGCCGGCAGCTCGGTGGACGTCTCAGGCGCAGGACTCGCAACCTCCGGAGCGGAAAGCGGCGGGGGTGGATCCGCTGCGGGGCTCTCCAGGCCGGTCTGCGCGGACACGGGTGCCGCCGGCAACGCGAGGGCCGTGATCGTGGCGACCAGCACCGCCAGCGGCATGCCGCTGCCGCGGGCGGTCGCGACGCCGCTCGTACCGCTGCCTTTTCTCGCACGCGTTCTCATCGCATTGTCGGAGACGTCCGCCGACGAGGCACAACCCAATCTAGGTTCGAAGCACCAGGTCGGTCGCCAGAGGCCCATCGTGAATGGCCGCAAATTGCGAGAATTGCGAGTCGCCGCGAGCGTACGTATACGCACCCCGCTTACTGCTCGTCGCACTTTGCGCGAGTTGGAGACCGTCAGATCTGACCGACCGCGCCGACAAAGAAAGCGGGAACCGACAGTGCCGACCTAGGCTGCCTCCCATGGTCGAGATGAAGACGATGACCTTCGACGAGCAGGCGGAGGCGCTCCTGAGGCGCCTGGTCGACAACGAGGCGGAATTGCGGGCCGCGCTGGAGGCTGCCCGTCCGGGCGACCCGGTCGAGCGGTCGGTGCTCGTGCCGTCGCGGCAGGTCGTATCCGTCGCCGCGGCCGCAGCACAGATCGAACGACGTGGACGCTCGGTGGTGCTGGGACAGATGACGCCCGACCACCTCGAGACCTTCGTCCCGATCGACGCTGTGCATCTGCCCGATGCGCCGGCCTACCTGGCAGTCGACGTGGATCTAGGTGCGGGGTCTCGCAACGTCCGGCCCGAGGACGCGCTGTACGCGATCCTCGACGCCCAGCGCTCGCCGCTCACCCTCGAGGAAGGCATTGCCCTCGTCTTGCAGCAGCCCGAGGTCATCGAGCGCAACTGGGGCTTCTCCATGGCCGGCTCCCGACGCGGCGATCAACGGGTCCCGGCGTTCTGGATCAGTGAGGGCCGCCCGAAGCTGGGCTGGTGCTGGGACCGCAACCCGCACACATGGCTCGGCACGGCCTCCTGCGCCCGGCGCCTGGCGGGGACCTGAAGATCGGCGGGGAGCTATTCGCCCAGCCCGGCGGCTTCGAGGGCTTCCGCGCGGCTGCGATACAGCTCGACGCGAGCGATCTTGCCTCCGCGAACCCGATAGAGGTATGCCGTCTGCCCGCGGACTTCCACTCCACTGGTTCGTCCGCGCCCCTGGTGGCCGGCGACGAGCAGTACGACATCACCCAGATCCCGCGCCTCCTGGATGTCGAAGCGATAGCCGGCCTCAAATGTGGTGAACCAGTTCGCAAACCACTGTCCCACGGCGTGGCGGCCGCTGAAGGTTCCGTGCTCCAGGAAAGCGTCGGGGTGCACCTCGAGCTCCACATCCTCCGCATACAGGCTCATCGCACGCGGGAAGTCCCGCTCGTTCGTAGCGGCGAACTGGTCGCGCACAACCTCGAGGTTCTTCTCGGACATCGCCCGGGCAGTATCTCGACCCGGCGGTCCCGACCGAGGCGACGGCGAAGCCCGCCGGAGCGGGCTTCGCCGATCTCGACACGGTTTGGATCAGGCCCCGTCGGCCGCGGAAAAGCTGCTCGGATCGGGCACCTCGACCGGGCCCTCTTTGGGCGTGCCGATCCGGAGCGGGTTGCCGAACGGGTCCCGCAGGCCGCAGTCGGTGCCGTAGAAGCGCTCGGTGGGCTCCTCCGTGAACTCGACTCCCTGTGCCACGAGCTCTGTGTAGGTCTTATGGACGTCGTCCACCGAGATGATGGCCACCATTCCCAGTGCGCCCTTCGTCACCAGCTCGCGGATCTGCTCGGCCGTTACCTCGTCGTGCACCGGCGGGCCGGGCTTCTCGAGCAACAGCTGATGCTCTTGGCCGGGGAAGTTGACGGTCAGCCAGCGCATGAAGCCGAGGTCGGCGTCGGTGTTCAGCTCGAAGCCGAGCTTGCCGACGTAGAAGTCGAGCGCCTCGTCCTGATCGAGCACGTAGACGTGTGTATGGGTGATCTTGTTTGCCATGTGAGCGAGGCTAATCCTCTCGCCCTGGCCTCGCTTCTCCAAAACTGCTCGGTCTCGTCCAGGCCTTCATGAAGCACGCCGGTACGGCTCTGAGGTCGGCCGCCCGCCACCGGTAGGTCGTCGGCGGCTCTCCCACGATCTCCGCGAAGGTCCGGCTGAACGTCCCCAGGCTCGTGAAGCCCACGTCGAAGCAGATGTCGGTCACGCTGCGATCGCTCTCCCGGAGCAGGTACATCGCCCGCTCAACGCGGCGGCGCTGCAGATAGCGATGAGGGGTCTCCCCGAAGGTGGTGCGAAAGACCCGGATGAAGTGCGCCTCGGAAACGTAGGCGATCCGCGCAAGAGTCGGGATGTCGAGCGGCTTCGCGTAGTCGCGATCCATCGCGTCGCGCGCGCGCAGCATGCGACGGTTGGACTCTTCGACGGCTCGGCTCATGCTGGACTACCAGTCCGTCCGGCATTGTGGCGATCGCGTAGCTCCGGCGATCAGCCGGCGCCCACAACCGGTCGGGCAGGCTCAACCAGGGCCGCTGGATGTTGGGAGCTGCAGCTCGACCATCGTGTCCGCGTGCCGGTGGGCGGCCTTCCAGGAGCCCTTGTCGAGGCGGAAGATCATCGTCGCCCGCAGGACCTGCGGCCCTGCCTCGGTCTGCCCCGCGTAGAGGACGTTGGCGCGCTCGATGGCCACGGTGTACGCCAGCTTGCCGCGCACGTCCTTGACCAAGTAGTCGAACTCGACCTCGGCGCCGCTCGGGCGGAACGCACCCGCCGCGAGCAGGTAGCGCTGGCGCGCGTTGGCAGCGCCTGCGTCTCCCAGACCGCCGAATCCGCCGAAGATCGATGCCGGGTCCTTCTCGGCGGTGATCGCCAACCACGGCGACGGGTCGCCGTTGACGAAGGCCGAGTTGGCGGCTTCGTAGCGCTGCAGAAACCGCTCGAAGCTGACCGCGTGGCCGACGCCATGGGCGGAGTCGGCTGTTGCCGCGGCCCCGGTGAACGCCCCTGAGGATGCGAGGATCGCGACCCCGAGCAACAACGCGGCGATCGCGGAAGTGAGACGCGTCATCGTGAATCCTTCCTCGATGAAAACCTGAACACGTTGCTAGATCCGCCGTCGGGCCCGCTTATTCCATGCATCTGCTTCGGGAGGTCAGCGCGGAAGCGCGGACGCCTCACGGCTCCGTGATGGACCTCCGAACGCTTCCGGTTCGACGCCGCCAATGGGGTACCGCCCGAGAAACTCCGCCATCGCGCAGGCGACGGGCTCGGGACGCTGGATCTGCAGCAAGTGACCCACGCCGTCGATCGTGCATTCGTCGACCTGCGGCAGCGCGGAGCGGAGGAACTCGGCGACCTCCACCCACACGGGCTGCGTCTCGCTGCCGACCACGGACAGGACGGGCCGGTCGAGTCTGGCTGCCTGCTCAGCCCCGAATGTCCACTCGATCAGCGCGGGCAGCTCGATGCCGAAGAAGGCGTCGGCGTCCCTGATCGCCTGCTCCAGCGCGCCGGGGACGCTCTCCTCGAGCACGGCCTTGGCCCTGGCCCACCCATGGCCGCTTACGGCGCTCATGAAGATCGCCATCGCATCCTCGTGGTCGCCGCTCGCGTACGCCGCGAGCGCCGGCTCGACCTGCGAGAAGAAGGCCTCGAGACTGGGCACCGAGATCAGCGACGGCTCCAGCAGGATGAGGGTGTGCACGTGCTCGGGGTGGTCGAGTGCCAGCTGCGCGGCGACCGCTGCGCCGCTGGAGTGGCCTGCGATGTGGAAAGGTCGCAGACCTAGTTGGTCGAGCAGGGCCGCGGCGTCGGCGGCGTGGTCGGCAATGCTGACCGGCGGCGGGGTGGGCGTGCTTCCGACCCAGCCACGCTTGTGGTAACGGATGAGCTGGTAGCGGTCGGCGAGCGCGGGTTCTGCGAGCAGCGGCTGGAATCCGTCCGCGATGACGGGGCTGATCAGCAGCACCGGTTCGCCTGCTCCGGTGACCTCGTATTCCAGTTCTACGCCGTTGACCTTTACGCTCTGCATTGGTCCTCCTCGGTTGGTGCGGGGGTTTGTGGTCGGCAACCCAGATGCGTGAGCAAGACCGTTACGGCGGTAATTCCCACGGTTACAGCGTGCGATGACCGGCGCTGTCGGTGAGACCGTCGTCCAGCGCGCACGTGATGCTGCGTCGCAAGGAAACTGGCGGGCGGCCTTCGAGCTGTTCATGAAGGCCGACGCGGACGGTCTCCTGGGCTCCGGCGATCTACCTGTGCTTGGCGAGGTCGCCTACTCGGCGGGGCATCTCGACGTGACGATCGAGGCGTGGGAGCGCGCCTACGCGTTGTGCGTGGAGGCCGGCGACGAGCACGCGGCCGCAGGGGCCGCGGTTCGCGTTGCGATGCACCTGCTCTTCGATACCGCCCTGATGGCGCCGGTGCGGGGCTGGTTGGCACGGGCCGAGCGGCTCCTGGAGGGCCGGGATGAGACGCCGGCGAACGCGTGGCTTGCGGTGGTTCGCGCGTATGAGCGGATGCTGAGCGGCGACCTTCCCGGCGCTCGGCCGTGGGCGCGGCGTGCGATCGAGCTGGGTTCGAGGTGTGACCCGGCGGCGTGCGCCCTCGGACGGGTGGCCGAGGCACGGCTGCTGATCCTGGACGGTGACGTCGAGCAGGGCCTGGCGCTGCTCGACGAAGCTGGGGTGGCGACGGTCTCGGGGGACCTCGATCCCCTCACGACCGGGGTCGTCTACTGCGAGCTCGTGTGCGCCCTGCAGGGACTCGCGCTGTACGACGTGGCTGAGGAATGGACCGAGGCGATGGAGCGGTGGTGCAAGACGAACGCGATCGGGAGCCTCCACGGGCGCTGCCGAGTCCACCGCGCGGAGGTCCTCAGGCTGCGTGGGTCGTGCAGCGAGGCGGAGACCGAGGCTCTTGGCGCGTGCGAGGAGCTGCGCCTTTACTTGCGGCGCGAGATGGGATGGCCGCTGACGGAGCTGGGGCGGATCCGACTCCGCATGGGAGATATCGAAGGCGCCGAGGAAGCCTTTTTGGCCGCTCATCATGCCGGCTGGGATCCGCAGCCTGGCCTTGCGCTCGTGCGGCTGGCCCAAGGCGATGCAGCCGCGGCAGCGGTGTCCATCCGGGATGCGCTTGAGCATCCGATGCGGGTGCCATTCAAGGAGCGGCCGCCGGACACCGATTTGCAGCGGGCGCCCCTGCTGGAGGCGCAGGTGGAGATCGAAATCGCTGCCGGCGGCATCGCTCGGGCGCGCTCGGCCGCGGACGAGTTGTCTCGCGTGGCCGCCCGGTTCGACAGCAAGGCGCTCGTCGCCGGCGCAACCCTCGCTCAGGGAAGGCTGCGGCTCGCGGAGGGCGACGCGACGGACGCGGAGCGGTTTTGCGCCGAAGCCGCGCAGCTTTGGAGCGAGGTCGGGGCGCCGTATGAGGCCGCGGTGGCGCGCGCCGTGTTCGCCGCAGCCCTGCGCGCGAGCGGCAGTCAGGACCGGGCCGCCTTGGAGCTCGAAGCGGCCCGTACGGTGCTCGCCCGGATCGAAGCCGAGCGCACAGCCAACGACGCGGTGCCGGCCGAGCGGGACGGCCGAGCGGAGCAGTCAAGCGCCACCGACCTCAACGTGTTTCGCCGGGAGGGCGACTACTGGTTGGTGGTCTTCGAGGGCCGCACGGTGCGCGTGCGCGACCTCAAGGGCGTCCGGTACCTCGCACGCTTGCTCGCCGCCCCTGGCCGTGAGTTCCCCGCGCTCGACCTCGTCGCCGCCGAACGCGGGCAGGCGGTCCAAGCCGGGAGCGGCCGTGCGGCCCGCCTCACCCACGCAGGTCCCGGGGATGCCGGGCAGATGCTCGACGCGAGGGCCAAGGACGCATACCGCCGCCGCCTCGCCGAGATCGAGGACGACATCGAGCAGGCGCGCGCCTTCGGAGACACCGAGCGCGAGGCGCAGGCCGACGCGGAACGCGACTTCCTCCTTCGAGAGCTCTCGCGCGCGGTCGGCCTCCATGGCCGCGACCGACGAGCCGCGTCAGCCCCCGAGCGGGCTCGAGTCAGCGTGACGCGTGCGATCCGGCAGGGGATTACCCGGCTCCGAGAGCACCATCCCCAGCTGGGCGAGCATCTCGACCAAACGATTCGCACCGGCACATATTGCGGCTACCTTCCCGACCCCCGCACTCCCGTCGCTTGGAAGTCTTGACATCGGCTCGCGTCCCCGCCGTCACTCCCTAGGTCTTAGCCACCGCTCCGGCGACGCCGTGAGTCAGTCGGCCGCTGAGGCGTCGAGCTCGCGCAGCCGGGCAGCGAGCGTCCGAAGCAGCGCGTAAGCGACGGCGGGCTCGTCCTTGAGCACCTTCTCGAACTGTTTACGGGCGAGCATCAGGCAGATGGTCTCGCGCTTAGCGACAACGGTCGCGGACCGCGGCGCGCCATCTAACAGCGCCATCTCGCCGAAGTAAGCCCCCGGGCCGATCTCGATCTTGGGGCGCCCGCGACCCCGCTGCACCTCGGCTCGACCCACGAGCAGGACGTAGAACGCGTCCCCTGGGTCACCGGCGCTGACGATGCGCGTCTTCGCGTTGAAACTGACGGCACTCCCCAAAGCGGCGATCTTGCGAACATGACGCGCAGACACGCCGACGAAGAGCGGCACCTTTGCGAGCACTTCCGCCCACAGTCGACCGGGCTTTGGAGCGGTGTCATCCGCGACCGCCTGGCCGGCCGTGCGCGCCGCGCGCGAGAGTTCCGAACGGTCGATGGGAGGCATCGATGCAGCGCGACTCTACACCCCACTCGGTTTCCCAAAGACTCGCCGCGGGACCATCGATCGTCGGGTCTGACCTCGGCCGCGTCGAGCTCGGCCTGCAGCGGAACCTTGGTGTCCACCACTGCTGCTTGGAGG